>CANLUC010000001.1 GCA_947494195.1 uncultured Nesterenkonia sp.
CATTGATCACAGACACCGGAATGAATCCTTGGCTAAATTTGCGATCATCACCACGGGGGTGGTAATGTCGCTGTTATAACCAAATAAATAATTTGGTATCAACAAACTTGGCACACTATTGAGTTCTCAAACAACAACCGCTACCGGCACCATCAGGAAGAATATGTTTTCCTGAATCGCTCCGAAGCAACTTTTCAAGCTTACCAACAAGCTTTCGCTTCGTCAATTCGATGTTCACACCGAGTTTCTCGATGTTCACATCAGGATGATTGACGCCAGACCGTTCCTGTTCTTCGTTCCTGCAAGAGCTGCTGGAGCGAAGCTGAACTCGTCGTCTGCGCGGTTCTCAACTCTACGTCCTGGTGTCTGGCTGAGTCAACTCGAGGTTGACCCAGGTTCCACACCGGTTTCACCGGAGTTTCTGAACCCTTCCCCGAGAGTATCGGTGAAGGAAAGCTATATGGTTTTCAATGTCTGCTCGGCCGCTGCGGTCCGCTTCACGCTTTTCCGCTGCGCCCTTGAGCACGAGATAGAACTTTACACAGACTCTTCGGGCCGTGCAAACCAAATCCGGTGCGACCTCCGTCACATGCCTGGATGCCTGTGACCTGGGGGTTTTGAGGTCCGGCCGCTCAGGGGCGGTGGACCAGCGCGAGGTTCTTCTTGCCCCGGCGGACCAGCAGGAATTTCCCGTGCAACCAGCGTGAGGCATCCAGCACGGCGTCGCCGTCATCGATCTTTTCGTTGTTGATGTAGGCCCCGCCATCCTTGATGGCTCGGCGCGCTTCACCATTGGACTTCACCAGTCCGGTGTCGACCAGCAGCCGCACGGCAGTGGCCTCGTCTGCCGGCACGCTCGCGCTGGGCAGTTCCGCAGAGACCGCATGCAGCGTGGGTTCATCGATGTCGCTGAGCTCACCGCGACCGAAGATGGCCGCGGAGGCGTCGATGACTTTAGCCGTGGCGTCTTCCCCGTGCACCAGTGAGGTGACGTCCCAGGCCAGGGCACGCTGGGCCTCGCGCTTGAAGGGTTCCTGCTCCACGGCCCGCTCGAGCTCCGCAATCTGCTCGCGGGTGCGGAAGGTGAAGACCTTGAGTCGGTCGATGACATCGGCATCGGACTGGTTGAGCCAGAACTGGTAGAACGCATACGGCGAGCAGAGCTCAGCGTCGATCCAGATGGCGTTGCCCTCGGACTTGCCGAGTTTGGTTCCATCCGAGTTGGTGATCAGCGGGGTGCCAAGTGCATGGACCTGCGCGTTCTCTGCACGGCGGACCAGCTCGGTGCCGGAGGTCAGGTTCCCCCACTGATCCGATCCGCCGAACTGCAGCGTGCAGCGGTACTGCCGGTACAGCTGCAGGTAGTCGAAGCCCTGCAGGATCTGGTAGCTGAACTCGGTGTAGGAGATGCCCTCCTCGGAGTTCAGCCGCTTCGCCACGTTGTCCTTCTTCACCATCGTGCCGACCCGGAAGTACTTGCCGATGTCGCGGAGGAACTCAATGGCGGTGACGCCCTGGGTCCAGTCCAGGTTGTTGACCATGGTGGCTGCATTGTCCCCGTCGAAGGAGATGTAGTGCTTGATCTGCGTGCGCAGCGAATCCACCCACTCAGCAACGACCTCCGGGGTGTTCAGGGTGCGCTCGCTCGAGGGTCGCGGATCCCCGATCAGTCCGGTGGATCCACCGACGAGTGCCAGCGGCCGGTGGCCGGCGAGCTGGATGCGGCGCATGGTCAGCAGCTGCACCAGGTGACCCAGGTGCAGCGAGGCAGCCGTGGGATCGAAGCCGCAGTAGTACACGATCGGCTCGCCCGAGAGGGCCCGCTCAAGAGCCTCTTCATCCGTGGAGACCTGGACCAGGCCGCGCCAGGTCAGCTCCTGCCAGACATTCTCGAAGCTTGCATCGTTGCGCTGGTCGGCCAGCGCCGGGTTCGTGGATTCGAGGCTCGTCTGGGTCACAGCAGGTACGTTACCAATCATCTCGGGCCGGGATGGGCTAGAACCCGGCGGGAAGTTCCCGCGCCGCGACGACGTGCAGCGCGTGAGTTGGCCGGGTGAGCGCGACATAGAGGCTGCCGACCCGTCCGGCCGTCTCCTCGAGGATCTCGGCGGGCTCGACCAGCACCACGGCGTCGAACTCCAGGCCCTTGGCCTCATCGGCGGAGAGAGTGAGGATGTCCTCCGTCAGGGAGCCGGCGCCCCGGCCCACGCGAGAGCCGAACTGGCTCACCAGCGCGCGGCGGGTCGCCCCGAGCAGACGCTCCGGGACGATCGCGGCGACCAGCCCCTCCCCCACCCGCTCGTGCTCGGCGCCCACTGCTGCGGTCGCGGCGGAGATCAGCTGATCGGTCTCCACCTTCTCCACGACCGGCGGGTAGTCGCCTTCGCGGACCGTGCGCAGCGAGGTGGTGGAAAGCCCATTGGCCTCGGCCACCCGCTCGGCGAGCTCCACGATGGTGCCGGGGGTGCGGTAGTTGACGGTGAGCTCCTCCACGCGCATCCGCTCCCCCACGAACGGCGCCATCGCTTCCTGCCAGCTCGAGGCCGCCGACGGCGAGGACCCCTGGGCGATGTCCCCGACGATGGTGAAGGACTTCAGCGGGCAGCGGCGCATCAGCACGTGCCACTGCATCGGCGAAAGCTCCTGCGCCTCGTCGACCACGACATGGCCGTAGGTCCAGGTGCGGTCGACCTGCGCCCGTTCCGCCGCGGTGAGCCGGGGCCCGGATTCGGTGTTCATGTCCACCACGGCCTGGGCGTCGAGGAAGCCCTCGATCCCCATCTCCTCCAGCTGCGGGGTGGCGTTCTCCACCGCGCGCTGCGCGTTCTCCAGTGAGCGGGCCTGGGCGGCCTTCTGCCGCGCGGCCTCACGTCCTGCGGTGACGTCCAGGGCACCGAGGAGTTCGGCTGCTTCGTCCAAAAGCGGCACATCGGCGCTGGTGAACTCGGTGCCGGGCTCGCGCCGCAGCAGCTCCCGCTGTGCCGGGCTGAGCTGTGGGGCAACATCGGCGAGGTAGGCCGGCTTCGCGAAGAGGTCCTCCAGGAGGCCCTGCGGGCTGCGGGGCATCCAGCACAGGTTCAGCAGCACCCGCACGTCGCGGGCGCTGCGCACGTCCTCGGTCAGGTAGGACCGGTCGGCCTCGTTGCCCTCGGAGCGCTTCTCGATGATGCGCTCGAGCTTCTCGGCGATCTCCTTGACCAGGACCTTGACGAAGGTGGTGCGTGCTTCGTTATAGGGCTTGCCGGTGGCGCGGGCGCGCTCCAGCGCCCGATGGACCATCTTCGGGGTGACGCCCACGCGGGTGCCGTCCACGGTGACGTCACGGACCTCGGGGATGGTGCGCTGCCGGTGCCGCACCGCCGCGGCGATGATCTGCACCCAGTCGAGCCGTCCCTTGAGCTCTTCGACCCGCGGGTCCTTCTCCTCGATGCCGCGCACCCCGGGGAAGAGCTCGGAGAGGGAGGAGAGCACCACGCCGGTCTCACCCAGCGAGGGCAGGACGCGGTCGATGTAGGACATGAAGGTGGAGTTCGGTCCCACGATCAGCACGCCGGCGGACTTCAGCCGATCCCGGTTGCTGTAGAGCAGGTACGCGGCACGGTGCAGCGCCACGGCGGTCTTGCCGGTGCCGGGCCCGCCCTGGACCACCATCACTCCGGGCATGTCGGCGCGGATGATTCGGTCCTGCTCGGACTGGATCGTCGCGACGATGTCGCCCATCTGCCCGGTGCGCCGGGCGGTCAGCGCGGCGAGCAGCGCGCCGTCGCCGTGGTTGTGGCTGTCCTCCTCCAGCATGGAGGCATCCAGCACGTCGTCCTCCACGCCGTGGACCTCGCGCCGCTTCAGCAGCAGATGACGACGACGGCGGACTCCCTGCCGTTCGAAGGCGGTGGCCTGGTAGAAGACGCCGGCCTCGGGGGCGCGCCAGTCGAGCATGAGCCGCTGGTGGTTGGCGGCGGTGAGGCCGATGCGTCCGATGTACCGGCACTCTCCGGAGTCGTGGTCGAGCCGCCCAAAGACCAGCCGATCATCCACAGCATTGAGCTGGGCCAGGCGGTCCTCATACATCGCGGCGAACGCGTCACGCTCGGAGGCGTTCTGCATGGTGCCGCTGGATCCCACGCTGCGCACCTTCGCGAGCTGGACCTCTTTCTCTGCGCGCAGCTCATCGAGCCGGGAGTAGAGCAGGCCGACGTACTCCCGCTCTTCCTCCACTCCGGCCTCGAGGCCGGGCACAGGGATGTCGTTGTCTTCGGGCATCATCTCGGCCGTGGTCGAGGAATGTGAGTCACTCATCAAGCAGCGCAGCTCTCCGTCGCGAATTTGCTGACCATCGATCATACCTCTATTCGGGTGAACTGGAGGTGACGCGCTTCTCAGCGGTCGTCAGCCGGTGTCCCCCGCTAGGTGCTGATCTCCACCGGAACGTTGCGTCCGGGGCGGTAGGCCGAGACGGTCGGATCGGCGTCGAGCCAGTAGCGCCACGGGTAGCGCGTGCTGCCGCCGGCTCCGGAGACTCCCACCCGGGGCCCGCTGCGGATCTGTTGCGCCTGCACCGGGGCGGCGGGCGGAAGCAGCGTGAAGTGGGCTGGGTCGAGACTGCCCGGCGCCGACGGCGGCGTGGGGCTCTCGGGGTGCGCGGTATTCGCGAGGTGCGCGGTCCCCGGGATGTTCACGGCCCGGGCGTCCATGCTCAGGGTGATCCCGAGCCCCTGCCCCAGCCGCCCGGGTCCCGAGAGCAGCTTCGCCCCGGTCTCGCGGCCGCCCCGACGTTCGATGGCCAGCTCGCGGCCCTGCAGCACCTCGCCGGCGCGCAGCAGGACCCCGCCCGCGGTCCCCTCGCTGTTGCACGCCAGGTTCAGACAGCGGTGGATCCCATAGTTGAGGTAGACGTAGGTGCGCCGCGGCGGCCCGAACAGCGCCGCGTTGCGGGCGGTCTTGCCGTTGTAGCTGTGCGCACCCGGGTCTTCGCCCTGGTCCCCGTAGGCCTCCACCTCAGTCAGCCGTACACGAACGGTCCCGTCAACAGTGGTGACGGTGAGCTCGCAGCCCAGCAGCGCCGGCGCCAGCACGGTGGCGTGGGCGTCGAACAGAGAGCTCAGCTGCGCAGAATCCATCCATCCATGATGGCAGAGCCGGCGGCGGGGCTGGCGCGCCTCAGGACTCCTCGGGGGTGACGTAGTCCTGCGCGTAGGCGGCGACGTCGTTGACGTATTCCACCGACTGGTTATAGGCGACGACGGCGTCCACCCAGCCGTCATCAGTGGTCAGCTCCCCGCCGCTTTCGCACAGATAGACCGCGGCCGTAAGCGCGGCGTCGTCGACCTGGTGCGGATCGGCCTGGCCGTCGCGATCGCCGTCCTGGGCGTAGAGGCCCCAGGTCACCGGGATGAACTGCATCGGCCCCACCGCACGGTCCCAATCCGGGTCCCCGTCCAGGGTGCCGCCGTCGGTGTCGGGGATCTCCGCGAATCCGGGACCCCCGTCCAGCGCGACGCCGATGATCCGCGGAGAAACCTGCCCATCGGACTGGACCTGCGAGTCCGCATAGGTGCCGTGCTGGGACTCGACCTGGCCGATGCCGGCGAGCGTGTTCCAGCCGAGCCCACAATCCGGCCGCGTCTGGCTCACCAGCAGCGCCGCCCCGCTGTAGGCGGCCAGGGCGCGCTCTGGGATCCCGGTGCGCTCGGCGCCGGCGGCGAGCCACTGCTCGTCGGCGAGCTCGGCGATCGGGGCCCACGGTTGCCCCGGTGCGGGAACCTGCGCCGGCTCGGCCGGTTCGGGGGTGCGCTGATCCGGGGCGTCCGGGTAGCCCCGGGCTGGGGACTCTCGGGGCTGCGCGCAGCCGCTGCTCACGAGCAGAACCGCCCCGGCCAACACGGCCAGGGCGGTTCGGATCGCGCTCATGCGCGGGGACTCATCGCTCAGCTGACGCTGTCCGGACCGACATTGCTGCCTGCGGACGCGATGAACTCCTCGATGGGCTGCAGCTGCGACTTGAGCTCCGCCAGCTGCTCGGTGACCGCCGAGGGGGCCGTGCCGCCGCGCGAGGACCGGGAGTTCAGCGACCCGAAGGTGGTGAGCACCTCACGGACCGCAGGAGTCAGCTCCGGGGAGATCCCCGCCAGCTCCTCGTCGGTGAGGTCCCAGAGTTCGACGTCGCGGGACTCAGCGATCCGCACCGCCTCGCCCGAGAGCTCGTGAGCGACCCGGAAGGGCACGCCCTGACGGACCAGCCATTCGGCGATGTCGGTGGCCAGCGCGAACCCGCGCGGGGCGAGCTCGGCCATCCGTTCGGTGTGGAACTCCAGCGTGGCGATCATGCCGGAGACCGCGGGCAGCAGCAGCTCCAAAGTGTCCACCGCGTCGAAGAGCGGCTCCTTGTCCTCCTGCAGGTCACGGTTGTACGCCAGCGGCAGGCCCTTCAGCGTCGCCAGCAGCCCGGTCAGATCGCCGATGAGCCGTCCGGACTTTCCGCGGGCGAGCTCTGCAACGTCCGGGTTCTTCTTCTGCGGCATGATCGAGCTGCCGGTGGAGAACGCGTCGTCGAGTGTGACGAAGCTGGCCTCCTTGGTCGCCCAGAAGATGATCTCCTCGCTGATCCGCGAGAGGTCCACCCCGATCATGGCGCTGACCCAGGAGAACTCCGCGTAGACATCGCGCGCGGCGGTGCCGTCGATGGAATTCCAGGCGGCCTGATGGAAGCCGAGCTCCTCCGCCACGTGCTGCGGATCCAGCCCCAGCGAGGAACCCGCGAGGGCTCCGGATCCGTAGGGCGAGGTGGCGGCCCGCTGGTCCCAGTCCAGGATCCGCTGCAGGTCTCGCAGCAGCGCCCAGGCGTGGGCCAGCAGGTGATGGCTCAGCAGCACCGGCTGGGCGTGCTGCAGGTGGGTGCGTCCGGGCATGGGGGCGTTGGGGTGCGTCTCCGCCTGGGCGATCAGCGCTTCGATGGTCCCCAGCACGCCGGCACCGATGACTCGGGCATGATCGCGCAGGAACATCCGCCCCATGGTGGCGATCTGGTCATTGCGTGAGCGACCCGCGCGCAGCTTCCCGCCCAGGTCCTCGCCAGCGCGTGCCAGCAGTCCGCGCTCCAGCGCCCCGTGCACGTCCTCGTCGCTGGCAGCCGGTCCGAAGGCTCCGGAGAGCACGTCGGCCTCGAGCTGGTCGAGGGCGGCCAGCATGCCGTCTCGCTCCTGGTCGGTGAGCAGCCCGGTGCGGTGCAGCACCCGGGCGTGGGCGCGGGACCCGGCGATGTCATAGCGGGCCAGCCGGAAGTCGAAGTGCGTGGACTTGCTCAGCGCTGCCAGCGCATCGGCGGGGCCGGTGGCGAACCGTCCGCCCCAGAGTGCTCCCTCGTTGGTGCCGTGCTTGTCTGCGGCTGCTCCCGGGTCCTGCGCCATCAGCGGTCCAGGCTGCCGAGGCCGGAGAAGTCCGGCTTGCCGTGGATGCGCTGCTCGCGCTGGGAGGCCACCTTGGAGGAGAGTCCGAAGATGTCGATGAATCCGCGGGCGCTGGACTGATCGAAGGCATCGCCGGCGTCATAGGTGGCCAGGCTGAAGTCGTACAGGCTGGTCTCGGAGCGGCGGCCCTGCACCGTGGCGCGACCGCCGTGCAGCTCCAGGCGGATCTCACCGGAGACGTACTTCTGGGTCTCGTCGATGAACGCGTCGAGGTTGCGCTTGAGCGGGGAGAACCACTGGCCGTCGTAGACCAGCTCGGTCCAGCGCTGGTCCACCGTCTTCTTGAACCGGGCCTGCTCGCGCTCCAGGGTGATGTTCTCCAGCTCGCGGTGCGCGGCGATCAGCGCCATCGCGCCCGGAGCCTCATAGATCTCGCGAGACTTGATGCCGACCAGACGGTCCTCGACGATGTCGATCCGACCGATGCCCTGGGCCCCGGCGCGGCGGTTGAGCTGCTCGATGGCCTCCAGCGCGGTGACGGTCTGACCATCCAGCGCCACGGGCACGCCCTGGTCAAAGGTGATGTTCACGACGTCGGGCGCCGGCGGGAAGGAGGGATCCTCGGTGTAGTCGTAGACGTCCTTGGTGGGGCCGTTCCAGATGTCTTCCAGGAACCCGGTCTCCACCGCGCGACCCCAGACGTTCTGGTCGATGGAGAAGGGGTTCTTCTTGGTGGTCTCGATCGGCAGGTTGTGCTTCTCGGCGTATTCGATGGCCAGCTCACGAGTCAGCGCGAGGTCGCGCACCGGGGCGATGCACTTGAGCTCGGGGCCCAGGGTCTGGATGCCCACCTCGAAGCGGACCTGGTCGTTGCCCTTGCCCGTGCAGCCGTGGGCCACGGTGGTGGCACCGAACTGCTGGGCGGCGGCGACGAGGTGCTTGGTGATCACCGGGCGCGAGATCGCGGAGACCAGCGGGTAGGAGTCCATGTAGAGGCCGTTGGCCTTCAGCGTGGGCATGCAGTACTGATCGGCGAACTCGTCACGGGCGTCGGCGACATAGGCCTCGACAGCGCCGCAGTCCAGGGCGCGCTGACGCACGGTCTCCAGGGACTCGCCACCCTGTCCCACGTCAACGGCGACGGCGACGACCTCCTGGCCGGTGGCTTCGGCGATCCAGCCGATGGCCACAGAAGTGTCGAGGCCGCCGGAATAGGCGAGAACAATACGATCAGTCACAGCGGATCTCCTTGAAGAACGGAATTTTGGCTCGGGAACACTCTACATAATTATTCGCATGTCTGCATAAACTCAAGATCGGTGAGCGGGACTCGCTGCCAGGCTATCCGTTCCATGACGATCCCGTCGGCGCCCCCGGCACGGGCTCAGATAGACTTGCGGCCATGTCACAAGACTCCCACCACTCGGCCGATGCCCCGGAGAACCAGCAGCCCATCGACGGCGGCGCCCCTGAGCTGACCGAGGAGCAGATGGAGTTTCTTGCCTCGATGTTCGACGTGGCGCGCTCGGGCAAGTCCGAGGAGCTGCTGGACCTCGTCGATCGGGGCCTGCCGGTGAATCTGACCAACGACAAGGGCGATTCACTGCTCATCCTCTCGGTCTACAACGACCACACGGACCTCGCGAAGGGTCTCCTCGCACGCGGCGCCGATGTGCACCGGATCAATGATCGCGGGCAGACGGCCCTGGGCTGTGCTGTCTTCCGGCAGAACGAGGAAGCCACGAAGGCGCTGCTGGAGGCCGGCTCCGATCCGCACCTGGGGCGGCAGAGCGCCTACGCCGTGGCAGAGATCTTCGGTCTTGATGCCATGCGCGCCGTCCTCGACGCACACCAGAGCTGAGCCGCGCACACAGGATAGGGTCGCGCACACAGGATAGGGTCGCGCACCCGGCTGAGGCGCGCGCCAGGGCTGGACTAGCTGCGGCCCTCGGCGAATCCGGTGAACCTGTCGGCGACGGCGGCTCCCCCGGTCGGGCTGGTGGTGACCACCATGATCGTGTCGTCCCCGGCGATGCAGCCGAGCACCTCGGCCAGGCCGGCGTGATCCACGGCGCTGGCCAGGAACTGTGCGGCCCCGGGAGGGGTCCGCAGGATGACCAGGTTCGCACTGGGCTCGGCCGAGACCAGCAGGTCCTTGCACAGCGCGATCAGCCGCGCCGTCGTCGTCGCCTCGGTCTGATCGGCCTGGAGCTCCCGGTCATGCCCGTCGGAGGGCACCGCGTAGATCAGCGAACCCTGCGCCCCGCGGACTCGCGCGGCGCCGATCTCCTCCAGGTCCCGGGAGAGCGTGCCCTGGGTGACTGTGACCCCGGCGTCGGCGAGACGCTGGGCGAGCTCGGCCTGAGAGCGCACCGAGGACCGAGTGATCAGCTCGCGGATCTTGGCGTGCCGCGCGGTCTTAGTGGTCGGAGTCATCTCAGCGCACCGCCGCGCGGACGAGCCGCTCGGTCTCGGCGTCGGCGAGCTCAGACTCCACCAGAAGCCAGGCCATCAGCGCCTTCTGCGCATGCAGCCGGTTCTCGGCCTCGTCCCAGACCACCGATTGCGGGCCGTCGAGGACCTCGGCGCTGATCTCGACCCCGCGGTAGGCGGGCAGACAGTGCAGGACGACGGCGCCGGGTGCTGCCTGTGCCATGGCGGCGGCATCCACCCGGTATTCGCCGAAGAGACTCAGCCGGGCCTCCTTCTCCTGTTCCTGGCCCATAGAGATCCAGGTGTCGGTGGCGACCACATCGGCTCCGCGCAGCGCCTCGGCCGGGTCGCTGGTGATCAGCACGCTGCCCCCGGTCTGCGCGGCGCGCTCCCGGGCAGCTTCGATGATGCGCGCCTCGGGCAGATAGCCCTCCGGTCCGGCGATGCGCACATCCATCCCGGCGTTGACCCCGGCGAGCAGATAGGAGTTGGCCATGTTGTTGGCGGCGTCGCCCAGATAGGCCAGGGAGCGGCCCTGCGTGGCACCGAGCTGCTCCCGCACGGTGAGCAGATCAGCCAGCAGCTGGCACGGGTGGTAGTCGTCCGAGAGCGCATTGATCACCGGGACGCTGCTGTAGGCGGCCATCTCCTCGAGCCCGGATTGCGCGTAGGTGCGCCAGATGATCAGGCTGACCATCCGGTCCAGCACCCGAGCGGTGTCGGCAATGGTCTCCTTGTGCCCGAGCTGGGACTCTCCGGGATTGACCACCAGCGGAGCTCCGCCCAGGGCGGAAATGCCAGCAGCGAAGGAGAACCGGGTGCGCGTGGAGGTCTTGTCGAAGAACACCGCAGCGGTCTGCGGTCCCGCCAGCGGTGTGATGGCGTAGGGGTCGGCCTTCATCGTGGCGGCGAGGGTGAGCACCTGATCCAGCTCGGCCGGGCTGAGGTCGAGATCGGTGAGGAAATGGCGGATGGTCATGAGGTGCTCCTGCGGTGGATCTCGGGAAGGGCGTCGATGAAGCGCTGGACCTGCTCGGTGGTGATGATCAGCGGAGGCGCCAGGCGCAGCGTGGTGGGGCCGGTGGCGTTGATGATGAATCCGGCCTCCAGGGCGGCGCCCACCACGGCAGGCGCCGGAGCGCTGGCTGATCCTGCGGCGATCTCGATGCCGATCAGCAGGCCGTGGGCGCGGACCTCGGTGACGAAGTCCAGGGCCTCGAGCCGTTCTTGGGCGTAGGTGCTGACCTCGCGCACGTGTGTGAGCAGGTCCTGAGACTCGATCACCTCCAGCGTGGCCAGAGCAGCCGCGGTGGCGGCAGGGTTTCCGCCGAAGGTGGTTCCGTGCTGCCCCGGGTTCAGCAGAGAGCTGGCGTGCTCGCCGAAGGTCAGCATCGCGCCGATGGGGAATCCTCCGCCGAGCCCCTTGGCCAGGGTCATCGCGTCCGGGAGCACCGGATCGCTCTGCTCCGGGGCGGAGGCGAACCAGGTGCCGGTGCGGGCGATGCCGGTCTGGACCTCGTCGAAGATCAGCAGCGCCCCGGCGGCCCGGGTGATCTGCCGGGCCTGCTCCAGGTAACCGGTCGGGTGCCCGCGCACTCCGGCCTCCCCCTGCACGGGTTCGATGATGACGGCGGCCACGGTCTCATCCACGGCGGCGCGCAGCGCCTCGGCATCTCCCGCCGGGACCCATTCCACTCCGCCGGGCAGCGGCTCGAAGGGCTCGCGGTAACTGGGCTTATGGGTCATCGCCAGCGCACCCATGCTACGTCCATGGAAGCCGTGTTCCAGCGCGATGATGCGCGGCCTGGATCCGTCCCCGTGACGACGCGCAAGTTTGAACGCGGCTTCGTTGGCCTCGGTGCCGGAGTTGGTGAAGAAGGCCTTGGAGCCCGACGGCGCGTGGGCCAGCTCCAGGAGCTTCTCGGCCAGCGCGATCTGGCTGGGGCTGGTGAAGAAGTTCGAGATATGCCCCAGCGTGTTCAGCTGTTCTGAGACGGCTCGGGTGAGCGTCGGGTGCGCATGGCCCAGCGCGTTGACCGCGATGCCGGCCAGCAGGTCCAGGTACTCGCGTCCATCGGCGTCGAAGACGGCGACCCCGGAGCCGCGGACCAGCACCTTCTGCGGGGTGCCGAAGACCCCAAGGAGGGAGTCGGTGTACCGGCTGAGCAGCTCTTCGCCGTGGTCGCTCATGCTGACTCCTCATCGGGCACGATCTGGGTGCCGACGCCCTCGGTGGTGACGATCTCCAGCAGCATCGAATGCGGCTCGCGGCCGTCCACCACGTGAGCACGTGGCACGCCGGACTCCACGGCCTTCAGCGCGGCCGTCATCTTCGGGATCATGCCCGACTCGAGGCTGGGCAGCATGGCGCGCAGGTCGCTCGCGCTGAGCGAGGAGATCAGCGAGGACTTATCGGGCCAGTTCGCGTACAGGCCCTCCACGTCGGTGAGCATCACCAGCTTCGCGGCGCCCAGGGCGGAGGCGACGGCGGCGGCGGCCAGGTCTGCGTTGACGTTGAGCACCTCGCCGGTGGGCTGAGCCTCCGGCAGGTCCGAGTCGAACTCCGGGGCGATCGTGGAGATGACCGGGATGCGACCGGCTGCCAGCAGGTCCTTGATCGCATCCGGGTTCACGCCGGTGACCTCACCGACCAGGCCCAGGTCGACGGTCTCCCCGTCCACTTCGACGCTGGTGCGCACTGCCTGCAGCAGTGCGGCGTCCTCCCCGGAGAGTCCCACGGCGTAGGGTCCGTGGCTGTTGATCAGCCCGATGAGCTGGCGTCCGACCTGGCCGGTGAGCACCATGCGGACCACGTCCATGGCCTCCGGGGTGGTCACCCGCTGACCGGCGCGGAACTCGGACTCGATGCCCAGGGTCTGCAGCATCGCGTTGATCTGCGGTCCTCCCCCGTGGACGACCACAGGGTTGACGCCGACGTGGCGCAGGAAGACCACGTCCTCTGCGAAGGCGCGGCGCAGCTCATCGTTGACCATGGCGTTGCCGCCATATTTGATCACGATGGTCTCGCCGGCGAACTTCTGGATCCACGGCAGGGCCTCGACCAGGACGGCGGCCTTGTCACCGGCAGCGCTGAGGCTTCCGGCGTCGCGGGGTTTCAGGGTGGATGTCATCGGGTCCTCTGCGTGCTGAGCTGAAGGGGATCAGGTGGAGTAGGCGGAGTTCTCATGGACGTAGTCATGAGTCAGGTCATTGGTCAGGATCGTGGCCTCCCGGTCTCCTGACTTGAGGTCGATGACCACCTTCACGTGGCGGCCGCTGAGGTCCACCAGGGAGCGATCGTCTCCGATCCCGCCGGCCCGGCAGATCCAGACGCCGTTGACGGCGACGTCGATGGTGCTGGGGTCGAAGTCCACGTCGGTGGTGCCGACCGCGGAGAGGATCCGGCCCCAGTTCGGGTCCTGCCCGAAGATCGCGGTCTTGAAGAGATTCGACCGTGCCACGGAGCGCCCTGCGGTCTCAGCCTGCTCCTCGGTGGCCGCGTTGATCGTGGAGATCGCGATCTCGTGATGGGCGCCCTCCGCGTCGGCGATGAGCTGGGAGGCGAGGTCCTGGCACACCTGGTTCAGCGCCGTCTGAAACTCCTGCAGGTCCACGCCGGACGGGTCGGCGTCCGGGTGCGCCCCGGAGGCCATGGCGATCACGGTGTCGTTGGTGGACATGCAGCCGTCGGAGTCTGCCCGGTTGAAGCTGAGCCGCACGGCTTCGCGCAGCGCGGCATCGAGGTCCGGCTGGGAGATGACCGCGTCGGTGGTGACCACGGAGAGCATCGTGGCCATGCCGGGGGCGAGCATCCCCGCCCCCTTGGCCATGCCGCCCACGGTGAACCCGGCGCCGTCGGCGGTGGAGACCTTCATGACCGAGTCCGTGGTCATGATCGCCTGGGCAGCCTGGTGCCCCGCGGTCTCGTGGGGGTCAAGCTGCGCCACGGCGGAGTCGATGCCGCTCAGCAGGGCGGGCATGTCCAGCCGCTCGCCGATGAGCCCGGTGGAGCAGACGAGCACGTCCCCGGAGGAGACGTCTGCGCCGCCGGCCTGCAGCTTCTCCGCCACCACCTCGGCGGTCTGATGCGTGTCGGCGAACCCCGGCGCTCCGGTGCATGCGTTGGCGCCCCCAGAGTTCAGCACGACGGCATCGGCACGGCCGTCGGCGATGGCCTGCTGGGACCACAGCACCGGGGCCGCGGCGACCCGATTGGTGGTGAAGACGGCCGCCGCGTGCTTATCGGGGCCCTCATTGCGCACCAGCGCGACGTCGCGGGGCGCGGTGCCGTCGGCGGCGGACGATTTGAGCCCGGCGGCGACTCCGGCGGCGGTGAATCCTCGGGCGGCGGTGACGCTCATGGGGTGACTCCCAACAGGTTGAGCCCGGTGGTCTCCTCGAGACCCAGGGCGATGTTCATCGATTGCACGGCGCCGCCCGCCGTGCCCTTGGTCAGGTTGTCTGCGGCGGAGACGATGACGGCGCGCCCGGCGTGTAAGTCGACGGCCAGCTGCATGGTTACGTGGTTGGACCCGATGACCTGCTTGGTGGCCGGCCACTGACCCTCGGGGAGCAGGTGGACGAAAGGCTCGGCGTCGTACTGCTGGTGGTAGGCCGCGCGCAGGCGTGCCTCGGTGGTACCAGGGGCGAGCTTGGCCGTGGAGGTCGCGAGGATGCCGCGGGACATCGGCGCCAGGGTCGGGGTGAAGGAGATCTGGACCGGAACCCCGGCGGCATGGCCAAGGCCTTGTTCGATCTCAGGGGTGTGCCGGTGCACTCCCCCGACCCCGTAGGGACTCATCCCTCCGATGACCTCGGCGCTGAGCAGGTGCGGCTTCAGCGACTTGCCCGCTCCTGAGGTGCCGGTGGCGGCGACGATGACGATGTCGGTGGGCTGCACTAGTCCCTCTGCGAGCGCAGGGGCCAGCCCGAGCATGATCGTGGTCGGGTAGCAGCCGGGTACGGCGATCCGCCGAGCACCGGTGAGCTTGGCCCGCTGACCCGGCAGCTCGGGGAGCCCGTAGGGCCAGGTGCCCTGGTGCGCCGAGCCGTAGAACTGCTCCCAGGCGGAGGCTGACTCCAGGCGGTGATCCGCGGCGGCATCGATGACGATGGTATCCTCGCCCAGCTGCGCCGCGATCTCGGCCGAGGCGCCGTGCGGAAGCGCGAGGAACACGACGTCGTGGCCGGCGAGGTTCTCCGCAGTCGTGTCGGTCAGCACTCGATCGGCCAGCGGGAGCAGCTGGGGCTGGAGCGCACCCAGTCGTTCCCCGGCGCTGGAGTGTGCGGTGACGGCGCCGATCTCCACCTCAGGGTGGCCGGCCAGCAGTCGCAGAACTTCTCCCCCGGCATAGCCCGAGGCACCGGAGACGGCGATCTTATAGGTCATGCTCAGCAGTCTAAGCGGATATATGCGTCTTATCCAATATTTATGCACCGTGCTGGCAAGGGAACTTCGTCCTTGCAGGGCAGTGTTGGGTACGCTTGCCGCCATGAATGAACAGAGCGTTTTCCCAGAGGATCTGCCGGACAGAGCACGAGTGGTGCACGCCGCGCAGGCAGGGGGGTCCGAGGTGCTCACCCCGGCGGAGGTGGCTCTGCCCGAGCCCGGCCCGAACCAGGTCCTGGTCGAGACTGCCGCCGTGGGCGTGAACTTCATCGAGACCTACCAGCGCAGCGGCGTCTATCCGATGGAGTACCCCTTCACTCCAGGCACCGAGGCGATGGGCACGGTGCTTGCCGTCGGTGAGTCCGTGGAGAGCCTCTCGGCGGGCCAGCGCGTGACGACGATGGAGGCTGCCACTGGCACGTACGCCTCGCATTTCCTGGTCGACGCCGCCAAGGCGGTGGCGGTGCCCGACGAGGTCACCGATGAGCAGGCCGCCGCACTGCCGCTGCAGGGCATCACCGCCCATTACCTGATGAACTCCACCTACCGGGTCGCCCCCGGTCAGACCGTGCTGACTCACGCCGGAGCGGGCGGGGTCGGTCAGATCCTGACCCAGCTGCTCAAAGCCAAGGGCGCCCGGGTCATCACCACCTGCTCCACGGAGGAGAAGGCCCAGATCGCCCAGGCAGCGGGAGCCGACTACGTGCTCGGCTACGAGAACTTCGCCGAGAAGGTTCACGAGATCACCAAGGGTGAGGGCGTCGCGGCCGTGTTCGACGGCGTGGGCAAGCAGACCTACCTCGGCTCGCTGGAGTCCTTGGCGGTGCGCGGCACCTTCGTGCTCTACGGCGGCGCGTCGGGCCAGGTCCCCCCGCTGGATCCGCAGGACCTCAACCGCCGCGGCGGCCTCTACCTCACGCGCCCCGCGACGCACTGGTACCTGCGCAACGCCGAGGAGCGGTCCTGGCGCTACGCCGAGCTCTTCGACTCGCTGACCAGCGGGGACCTGAAGCTCAGCATCGGTGCGAGCTACCCGCTGGAGGAAGCCGGCCGGGCGCACGATGATCTGGAGAACCGCCGCACCACCGGAAAGCTGGTGCTCGTCCCCTGAGCACGGTGAAGCACCATGACACTGGCCCCGACCCTCGCGATGAGGGTCGGGGCCAGTTGTGTCCTGACTGTCTTTTTCGCGCGGCGTGAGCCGGCGCTGCGTCAGCGCTGGACGGCGCCGTGACGTTCTGCGGCCAGCGCGACCGCTGAGGCCCGCGCTTCGGATGCCTCCTCCGCGGTGAGCGTCCGGTCCTCGGCGCGGAAGCGCAGGCCGTAGGCGAGCGACTTCTTGCCCTCCCCGATGTGTTCCCCGGAGTAGACGTCGAAGAGCTCGATGTCCTCCAGCAGCGACCCGGCACCCTCGGCCAACGTGGATTCGAGGATCGTCGCGGGCAGCGTCTGCGCCACGATCAGCGAGACGTCCTGCGTGGTGGGCGGGAACGTCGAGATCGATGCCGCGCTGACCTGCTCGGGTGCGGCGGCGATCAGGGCGGAGAGATCCAGCTCCATCACCGAGGTGCGGGCAGGGAGGTCCTGATCCTCGATCACCTTCGGGTGCAGCTCGCCCGCGTAGCCGACCCTGATGCCGTTCAGCCGCAGTTCAGCGGTCCGTCCGGGGTGGAAGGCCTGGTGGCGTCCCTGGGTGACCTCAAGCTGGACCCGCAGCAGGTCCGCGACCTTTTCTGCGGCGTCGACGGCGTCCGCCCAGTCTCGACGCCGGCCCGCCACACCTGGCAGCTCGGCCGGTTCTGCGCCGGAGACCACCGCGGCGATGTGCAGCGGCTGCTCCGGGATGCCTGCATCCAGGTCCGCCAGCACGTCCTCGCCGGGGTAGGCGCCGAGCGCGGGAATCGTCGCGGATCCCAGCTGCGCCTTGGGCAGGAAGACCAGTCCAGCCTCGAAGAGCGCGAGATCGGTGAAGCCGCGTGAAACATTGCGTCGCACGGCCTCCAGCAGACCCGGAAGCACCGTGGTCCGCAGAGCGGGATGCTGGCTCGCGATGGGGTTGGCCAGTCGGAGCATCGGCATCGGCTCGCCGGTGTCCTCCGCGCGGCCGAACAGTGTGTTCGCCGCCTCGGAGTAGAACGGGTAGCTGAGCACCTCGGTGAACCCGGCGGCGGCCAGCCCGGCGTAGACGCTGCGACGGCGCTGCTGTGAGACGGTCAGTCCCCTGCCTGCTGGAGGCACGGGAAGCCGCGAGGGGATCTGGTCGTAGCCGATGAGCCGCGCGATCTCTTCCACCAAGGAGGCAGGGATGCTCAGGTCGGGGCGCCAGCTGGGCGGGGTGACCAGCAGCTGGTCTCCGGACTGGGTCACCTCGGCCCCGATGGCGGTCAGCGTCGCCTGGATCTGCTCCTGCGTGTACGCCACGCCGGTGAGCTTCTCCGGCAGAGCAGGGTCCAGCGCAATCGGCTCGGGCAGGACCGGGGTGCCGGCGTCGGTGAGCTCAGCCGCGTTGGTGCCGCCCGCGAGCTGGATCAGCAGGTCCACGACCCGCTGTGCCGCGAGCGGGGCAAGCTGCGGGTCCACGCCGCGCTCGAAGCGCTTGGAGGCCTCGGAGGGGAGCTTGTGCCGGCGCTTGCTGCGGCTGACGCTGATCGGATCGAAATGCGCCGCCTCCACGATCACCGCAGAGGTGCTGTCATCCACCTCGGTGCGCGCACCGCCCATGACTCCGGCGATCCCGATGGCACCACGCGCATCGGCGATCACCAGATCTTCGCCGTGCAGACTGCGTTCCTTCTCGTCCAGGGTGATGAGCTTCTCCCCTGCCGCGGCCCGGCGGACCTGAATGCCGCCGTCGAGCTTGGCCGCGTCATAGCAGTGGTTGGGCTGACCCAGTTCCAGCATCACGTAGTTGGACACGTCCACCGCGATGCTGATCGAACGCATGCCGGCCAGGCGCAGCCGTGAGGCCATCCATGGCGGCGTCGGCGCCTTCGGGTCGATGCCGGTGACCTTGCGGGTCACGAACCGGCTGCAGCCGTCGACCCCGTAGATCGGGGCCTGATCACTGAGGCTGACCTCGAGACCGGGCCGGGCGGCGTCGTCGTCGGTGGTGATCTGCTCGGCAGGATCGATGAACGGCGTGCCGGTGGCGTGGGAGTATTCGCGAGCCACGCCGCGCAGCGAGAACGCATAGCCGCGGTCCGGGGTCACGTTGATCTCGGCGGCGGAGTCGTAGAGACCCAGCAGCTCCATGGCGTCGGCACCGACCGCAGGGTCGAGGCCCAGCGTGGAGAGCACCAGGATGCCGTCATGGTCCTCGCCGATGCCCAGCTCGCGCACCGAGGCGATCATCCCGGCGGAGACATGTCCGTAGGTCTTGCGCGCGGCGATCCGGAAGTCACCGGGCAGCACGGCGCCGGGGAGGGTGACCACGACCTTGTCCCCGACCTCGAAGTTGTGCGCGCCGCAGACGATGCCCTGCACGCCGGAGGGGTCGATGCCCTCCTGGGTCAGGGTCTGCGTGGAACCCTCGGGCACCACTCGGACCTGGCACCAGTTGATGGTCTTGCCGTTGGACTGCGGCTCAGGGATCTTCTCCAGCACCTCGCCGACGACGATGGGGCCGCTGAGCTCGTCGGTGGGACGGTGGACGTCCTCTTCCTCGAGCCCGACCTTGACCAGCTCGGCCATCAGATCTTCTGCGGTGCCCTCGGCGGGGAACTGGGTGTACTCACGAATCCAAGAAAGCGGAATGCGCATGTCTCAGACCTCCATTCCGAAGTGCTGGCTGAAGCGGATGTCGCCCTCGATCATGTCGCGCATGTCCGGGACCCCGTTGCGGAACATCAGCGTCCGCTCGATGCCCATGCCGAAGGCGAAGCCGGTGTACTCCTCGGGATCCACGCCGGCAGCGCGCAGCACGGCGGGGTTGATCATCCCGCAGCCGCCCCACTCGATCCAGCGCGGGCCGCCCTTGGCCTCCGGGTGCCAGACGTCGAGTTCGGCGGAGGGTTCGGTGAACGGGAAGTACGCCGGGCGCAGCCGGATGGCGGCGTCCTCGCCGAGCATCCGCCGGGCGAAATGCTCCAGGGTCCCCTTCAGGTCGGCCATGGTCAGGCCCTTGTCCACTGCGATGCCCTCGAACTGGTGGAACACCGGGGTGTGGGTCGCGTCGAGCTCATCGGTGCGGAAGGTCTTGCCCGGGCAGAGCACATAGACCGGCAGCTCGCGGCTGAGCAGCGAGCGGATCTGCACCGGGGAGGTATGGGTGCGCAGCACCAGGTGCGCCTCGGGAGGCTCCACGAAGAAGGTGTCCTGCATCTCCCGTGACGGGTGGTCCGGGGCGATGTTCAGCGCGTCGAAGTTGAACCATTCCGACTCGATCTCGGGACCCTCGGCGATCTCCCAGCCCATGGCGATGAAGACGTCGGAGACCCGTTCCTGCAGCACGGAGAGCGGGTGCCGGGCACCGAGCGGACGACGCCGGCCCGCTGCGGTGACATCGACGGTCTCCTCCACGAGGATCCGCTCGGCGTGCTCCACCTCGAGCACCTCGGTGCGGGCGGCCAGTGCCTTCTGGATCTTCCCGCGAGCGCCGCCGAGCAGCTTGCCTGCGGCGGCCTTCTCGGTCTTGTCCAGGGTGCCGATCTGGCGGTTGGCCAGCACGATCGGGGCCTTGTCACCGGTGTGGGCGAGGCGCGCGGCCTTGAGCTCTTCGAGATCCCCCGCCGCGGCGAAGGCCGCGATGGCCTCCTCGACGCTGCGCTCGATGGCGGACTCGTCCAGGGGGTGCGGTGTTTCGGGCGTGGACATGCTGCTCCCGTGTCAGAAGGGTATGAACAATCTCGGTTAGTTTATGCGGGTCACTGATAGGAGACGAACCACGGTTTCGGGTCGACCTCATAGGTCTGCTCCGAGGTGAAGGTCGGGGAATCCTCGTCGTAGAAGTTCTTCCACCCGAGCCAGATGTCCTCGCTGAGCCCGTCCTGCAAGGTGTCGTAGGTGCCCAGCTTCAGGTCCGGGGTGCCGTGCCCGTCCGCGTGCAGCACGATCGCCAGCTCGTCATGGGAGGTGTCCACCGCTTCGCGGTTCTGGATCATCGTGTGCTTGAACTGGTGCAGCATCAGCATCTTCTGCGGCAGCTCCTCGTCCGCGGTCAGCTGCGCCAGCCAGTCGGACACCTCGTTGATCTCCTCGGCGGTGACGGAGCCGATCTGCTGCATGTGTCGCTGGCCTTCGCGCAGCCGCCATTCCGAGTCCAGCGCGAGTCCGACGTGCGGCTGCGCCAGCAGGTCCTCATACAGCTTGGCCTGGTCCAGGAAGGTGGAGAGTCCGGGCTGGAGGTCCAGCACCACGTAGATGTCCTCTTCGGCGGCGAGCTCCACCCAGGGTTCGATGACCTCGGGGTCCAGGGCATTGGAGTAGTCGCCGTCGGCACCGGGCTCGCCGGTCGCCACGGAGGTGATGATCTCGAAGGCCGGCTGCACCGGCTCCTCCGAGTGCTTCTGGTACTGCTCGGCGTAGAACTTGACCCGCTCGGCGGTCTCTTCCGCCTCGGTCTCACCGAGGACCCCCAGTCCGGGGATCCCGGGCGAGCCGTAGGCGGCGACGAAGCGCCGATCCGGGAACAGCGTCTGTCCGCCGCCGGGAAGCTCGGCGGGCTCGGCTTCAGCCTCCTGCTCCTCGTCAGGGTCCTCTCCGGACTCCGTCTCGGCGTCTCCGGCGTCCTCCTCCGGAGCCTCCGAATCGTCGGTGGCCGTGTCCTCGACTGACCCCTCGGCGGTCTCGGCGGTCTCTCCGGCGCCGGCCGCGTCGTCGTCGTTCTCGGCCCCGCAGGACGTCAGGGTCAGGGCGAGGGCCAGGGCGCTGAACGTGATCGCGGGGCGCAGCTTCGGGGCGGCGGCGGCTGTGGTCTTCATGGGAGACCACGCTACCGGCACTCGGGGGCGCCGCCGCCATGCGTGCCGTACGCGCCGTGCGGCGGGCCGTGCGTGCCGTGCGGCGGGCCTTCGGCAAGTGTGTCGCACCCCTATGCCATGTCCCATCGCTATGGACGGAAACAGCGATGGGACATGGCATAGACATGCGACGGATGGTGGGGGACTCGGCGAGGACGGGGCGCGTAGAAGACGAGGCGCAGAGAGAGCACCCCGACGGGAGAGCACCCCGCCCTCACCCGCACCAGGTCAGTGCTGACGCAGCCAGACCGTGGTCTCGGCCGGGAGCTCCCCCGTGCCCAGCGGCTGTGAGCTGACGAGCACCTCACCGGCGGGCAGCGCCACCGCCGCCTGGCCGAAGTTCGTCACGCAGACCCAGCCGCCGGGACGCCGAAAGGCCAGCACGTCACTGCCGGCACCGGGCGGCTCCACCCACTCCAGCGTGTCCTCCCCCTGCAGCTCACGGCGCAGCTGCAGTGCCCTCCGGTAGAGATTCAGCGTGGAATCTTCCGCACCGTCCTGGACCTCCACGCTGTAGTCCGCGAACCACTCGGGCTGCGGCAGGTGTGCCGCGCCGTCGCCGAAGCCGAACGCCGCACCGGTGCTGGTCCAGGGCAGCGGAACGCGGCAGCCGTCGCGGCCGACGCTGAACCCGGGGCTGCGAAAGAAGGTCGGGTCCTGACGGTCGGCGTCGGGGATCTCGGCGACCTCATGCAGGCCCAGCTCCTCGCCCTGATACAGGTAGGCGCTGCCCGGCAGCGCCAGCTCGAAGAGGGTCGCTGCGCGCGCCCGGCGCAGCCCCTCCTCGGCCTGCAGCTCCGGGGAGCTGCCGCCGCTGAGCAGCCAGTGCGTCCCGGCCTTGTCCTCACCGTCGGCCTTGGGCGGGAGCCCGTAGCGGGTGGCGTGGCGGACCACATCATGGTTGGAGAGCACCCAGGTGCTCGAGGACCCTGACTGTGCCGCAAGCTCGAGGTTGAAGGTCACCGTCTCCCGGAACTGTTCGGCGTCGAAGCTGGCCTCGAGCAGGTCGAAGTTGAAAGCCTGACCCAGTCCCTCGGCGGAGGCGTACTTCGGGCGCCGCGAGGAGTCCACCCATGCTTCGGCCACACCGATCTTGGGCGGATCGTATTCGTTGAAGACACCGCGCCATTCCCGGTAGATCTCATGGACCTCATCCCGGTCCCAGATCGGGTGGGACCCGTCCTTCGGTGTGGCGTCCAGCTCGGCCTGGCTCGGCAGATTCGGCGGCAGGTCCTTGGAGAGTCCATGGGCGACGTCGACCCGGAACCCGTCCACTCCGCGGTCGGACCAGAAGCGCAGCGTGTGCAGGAAGTCCTCGTGCACCTCAGAGTTGTGCCAGTTCAGATCCGGCTGCTCCTTGGCGAAGCTGTGCAGGAACCACTGTCCCGGGCTGCCGTCGGGCTCGGTGATCCTGGTCCAGGCGGGGCCGCCGAAGATCGAGGTCCAGTCCGATGGCGGCTGGTCTCCCCCGGGTCCGGTGCCGTCGCGGAAGATGTAGCGATCCCGTGCAGCGGAGCCCTTGGGCGATGCGAGGGCCTCAAGGAACCATTCGTGCCGGTCGGAGGTGTGGTTGGGCACGATGTCGACGATCAGTCGGATCCCCGCGCGGTGCAGAGCCTCGATCATGGCGTCGAAGTCCTCCAGCGTGCCGATCTTGGGGTCCACGTCGCGGTAGTCGTCGACGTCGTAGCCGCCGTCGGCGAGCGCCGAGGGGTAGAACGGGCTGAGCCACACGGCGTCGACCCCCAGGTCCTGCAGGTACTGCACGCGTGAGGTGATCCCGCGCAGGTCACCGATGCCGTTCGCATCGGCGTCCGCGAAGGAGCGGGGATAGATCTGATAGACCGCGGCCTGGCGCCACCAGTGCGGATCGGTGCCCAGCTCGGTGGCCGCGGCGGGGGCTTCGGCTGACGGGGTGAAGGACAAGTCGGGATCTTCCTTTCGACGCTTCTGTCCATGCTCGACACCTTGGGTACGCCGCCGAGGTGGGCATTGGACCGTGGGCCCACGAAGTCATTCCATGATTACAGGAAGCCGAAGATCCCGATAGTGCCGCTCCTCAGCGGCACCCGCGCGTGCCGTAGCCGCGCTGGGAGGGTCATTGCCGAGCACTCGAACGGTAGGATCATCCACTATCCATGCGCCCCGGCCCCGCGTGGAACCAGATCCGCACGATCCATAGGAGCCCGGATAGATTGACTGCCATGTATGAGTCTGTCCGCCGTCCCGCCGCCTCCACGAGTCCGGTGTGGCGCGATGTCGTGGTGCTGCTGCTGATTCCCGGCGTGATCGCCGTCGTCCTGGCCGTGACGTCGGCCCCGAGCGCGCTGGTGGCCGTCACCGTCATCGCCGCTGCGATGCTGGCGCCCACGATCGCGGCGGTCTCGGTGCTGCGTCGCCGACCCCGGCGAGTGACCACGGCGGATCGGGTCACCCTCCTTCGCGTCGCGCTGACCGGGGTGCTCGCCGCGACAGCCGTGCTCATCCACGCCGAGGCGCTGCCGCCCAGGAACTGGACCCTCGCCGTGGTGATCGGGCTCGCCCTGGTGCTGGACGCCGTCGACGGCGCGGTGGCTCGGTACACCCGCAGCTCCAGCACGGCCGGGGCTCGCCTCGATATGGAGGCCGATGCCGCCGCGCTGCTCATCGTCTCGGTGATCGCGGCGGCCACTGTGGGCTGGTGGGCGGTGGCGATCGGGCTGATGCGCTACCTCTTCGTGGCGGCCGGCTGGGTGCGCCCCGCGCTGCGCGGCGAGCTCAATTACAGTCTCTTCCGCCGCAGCGTGGCCGCGACCCAGGCGGTGGCCCTCTTCCTGGCGCTGCTGCCGGTGGTCCCGGCACTGCTCTCCGCCGTGATCCTCGCGATCGCGCTGACCCTGCTGGTGGCTTCCTTCGGCCGCGACGCCCTGACCCT
Source organism: uncultured Nesterenkonia sp. (assembly GCA_947494195.1). Classification (GTDB taxonomy): domain Bacteria; phylum Actinomycetota; class Actinomycetes; order Actinomycetales; family Micrococcaceae; genus Nesterenkonia. Next base: position 24,097 of record CANLUC010000001.1, read on the forward strand.
CGAACAGATGGAGAGCTGAGCCGCATGGACCTGCCCCTGCACCCGCTGATCGTGCACCTCGCGGTGGTGCTCGTCCCGCTGGCGACCCTCCTGCTGGCGCCGGCGGTCTTCATCCCCCGCCTGCGCGATCAGATCGGCGCCCTCGCCGCGGTGCTCGCACTGCTGGGCATCGGGGCCTTTGTGCTGGCGCATCGCTCCGGAACCGAGCTGGCCGGACTGGTCGGTGTCCCGCATGAGCACATGCGCTGGGCGGACCCGGCACTGGCGGTGACCATCATCTTCGGCTCTCTGACGGCGATCTGGTACCTCCTCTGGCTGCTGCTGCGCCGCCCCGGCCGCCGCTCACAGTCCGGCCTCCGGACCGCGACCACCACGCTTGGTCTCCTCGCCCTGGGCAGCGGAGTCATCGCCTGCGTGTTCACCGTGCTGCTGGGGCACTCCGGCGGGGAGGCAGTGTGGTCGAATGTGCCCACGGCACCGAGCCTGTGGCTCGTCCTGTGAACTCAGCGCCTCACCCGGGCACGCCGGCGATGCTCGTGCCCCGCGATCTGCCGGGCCCCAGCGGTGGCACCACCTACAACACCCGGGTCCTCGAAGCCTGGCACTCCGGAGGCTTCACAGTCACCGAGGTAGGCGTGCCGGGCAGCTGGCCACATCCCAGCCAAGAGGACCGATCGGCGCTGGGCGAGACGCTGCGGCAGCGCCCGAGGGTCCTCATCGACGGCATCATCGCCTCGGCGGCACCGACCGAGCTGGCGCAGGCCGCCGCGGAGGGCACGGAGATCGCGGTGCTGGTGCATCTGCCGCTCCCCGCCGAATCCGGCCTCAGCCCCGCGCAGCGTGACCGCCTCGCGGTCAGCGAGCGCGCCGCCCTGGCGGCCGCGCACGCCGTCGTCGCCACCAGTGCCTGGGCCCGGGATGACTTGGAAGCCCGGTATCAGCTCGGCGGTGTCGCCGTGGCGGAGCCGGGAGCCGACGCAGCAGAGCTGGCGGCGGGCAGCACACCTCCGCGGCTGTTGATGCTCGGAGCCCTCACCCCGCGGAAGAACGCCTTGCTGCTTCTGCAGGCGCTGACCGAGCTGGGGGACCTCGCCTGGGACGCCGTCATCGCGGGTCCGGACGGACAGGATCCGGGGTACGCCGAGCAGCTGCACCGGGCCGCCGCCGAGCTGCCCAGCGGGCGCGTCTCTTTCCCCGGGGTTGTCGCGGGTCAGGAGCTGGACACACTCTGGGGCAGCAGCGATCTGCTGGTTCTGCCTTCGGTGGCCGAGACCTACGGAATGGTGGTGACCGAGGCACTCGCCCACGGCGTCCCCGCAGTGGTCGGCGCAGGCACCGGAGCCGAGGAAGCCCTGCACGGGACCCAGGACGGAAACCGTGCCGCGCTGGAGACCCCGGGGACAGCATTGGAACCTGACGACGTCGAGGCCTGGGCACGCACGCTGCGTCACTGGCTCGAAGATGACGCTCTGCGGCGCCGCTGGAAGTCCGCCGCGCAGGCACACCGGGCTAGAATGCGAGCATGGTCAGACGCAGCGCAGGATCTCAGGACGGCGATCCATTGGTGACTCGGCCGGTGCCCGCCGACTGGCTGGAACAGCGCCGGCGAGCAGACCATCTGGCGCGCGAAAAGGCCTCTGGGCTGCTCGAGCAGCTCACACGGCGGCTCCGCGATCTCCTTGCGGAGCACGACGACGCCGTCAGCGTGATCGATGTGGGCGCCGGCACCGGATCGAACCAGGCCTGGCTGGCCCCCCGCCTCGCCGTGCCCCAGCGCTGGACCCTGTTGGACCACGACGCGGCGCTGCTCGATGTCGCCTCCCAGGCGCCTGCAGACTCCGGGGTCGAAGAGACCACCCGCGTGCTGGGCACCATCGAGGACCTTCCGGAACTGACCGAAGGCCAGAAGGTCCGGCTGGTCACCTGCTCGGCGCTGCTGGACCTGCTCACCCTGGCCGAGGCGGAGACGCTTGCCGAGGCGATCGCAGGCCCGCAGGCAGGGGCCCGGGTCGCCGCGCTGCTGAGCCTCAGCGTCACCGGTGCCGTGGAGATCCACCCCGCGCACGAGGACGATGCCACGATCTCCAAGGCCTTCGACGCGCACCAGCGCCGGGACCACCTCCTCGGTCCGGACGCCGTGGGCATCCTGGCCGACCTGCTGCGTCAGCGTCGAGCCGAGGTGCAGCTGAGCCCGACCGACTGGACGCTGGACGACGACGACGCCGCACTCATCACCCGCTACCTCAGCGATCGCGCCGATGTGGCGGTCGAGAGTGACCCCACGCTCTCCGGTGTGGCCGCTCGCTGGCTGAGCACGCGCATGGACCAGCTCAGTCGCGGTGAGCTGCGGGTCAGCGTGGGACATATGGACCTGCTCGCCCTGCCCGCCGCTTCGAGCAGGCACGCCCAGACGGCTGAGCCGAGCGCTGCCGCACCGACCGAGTGACGCCATGAGCATCGACCAGCGCACCGAGTCCTCGCGAAGGGGCCAGACCCTGTTCTTCGCCGGACTCCAGGTCGCCATCACGGTGGGCATCTTCGGCTTCTTCGTGTCTCAGTGGGGCATGAACCCGTTCATGGACGCCTTCCGACTGCTGCCGTTCTGGAGCATCCCTGCTGCGGCGCTTCTCGGTGGCATCGGGGTGCTCACACAGGCGCTGCGCTGGCGGGTGATCGCGCGGCATCACCAGATCAGCATCGGCGTCGGTCCCGCAGTGGCCCGCTGCTGGCAGGCAGCGTTCCTCAACGGCGTGCTGCCCGGAGGTCTCGCCGGTGACGCCCTGCGCGCAGCCGATGACAGCAGCGACGCAGAGGTCGACGGTGGTGGTCGCGCCCTGCGGCGGGCCTTCGCCGCCATGGCGGCCGAACGGCTCATGGGCACCGCCGTAGCGTTCATCGCAGCCGGACTGACCTTGCTCACGCTGGCCCCGCTGATCGGCCTGGCCTCCCTGGCCATCGCCGGCGTCGCCGTCGTCGTGGCCTGGCGCTGGTTGAAGCCGCTCTCCCGCGGTGACCTGATCCGCGTGATCCTGCTCTCGGCGACCGGCTGGGCGGCCTTCGCCGCCCTCTTCGCCTCGACGATTCAGGCCGTGACCCCGAGCATCCCGCTGGCCTGGGCTCCCGGCCTGGCCGCAGTCGCGATCGCCGGCATGTCGGTTCCGCTGGGGTTCGGCGGCTGGGGCCCTCGGGAGGCAGCCGCCGCGTGGGCCTTCTCGATGGCTGGATTCGCGCCACACTTCGGCGTCACGGCCTCGATCAGCTACGGACTGCTGGCCCTGGCGTCCACGCTCCCGGGTGCGATCATTCTCGCTCTGCGCCTGATTCCGCGGCTGCAGCGGGCGCGACGCGTGCGTGAGGAGCGGTCAAGTGAGCGATCGAAGAACGAGCCGCAGGACGGGCGGACAGCGGGTCGGGGCGGTGGCCGAAACCGGGGTCAGAAGGACCCCATCGAACCTGCGTTCTGACAGTTTTCTCACAGGATTCTGTACTAGAACATAGCTTCGATAAACAAGTCTGGACACTTGCAGGTCCGTAGAATAGGTGTTCTAATGGCCTTGCGCGATGGGAAGCGCGATGCGCGCAGAGGCCCTCCTCACTGCTTCTGCGCGCATCTCCCCCACTCTGGCCGCTGAGATCTCAGCTCAGGCGGGAATGTCCTGGAGAATCTGCTCCACGATGGGTCGATCAGCGGGAATCCAGGGGTAGTCCAGGAGACGCTCCGTCACCGGCACCCAGTCCACGCGATCATGGTCCTGCAGCGGGAACGGCTCGCCCTCGAGCACCTCTCCACGGAACAGCCGCATCGCCGTCGTCTCCTTCAGCCGCCACCCGGCCTCCGGATGGAAATCGGGGTGACCGGGGGCGCTGACCTCTTCATGGAGGGCCACCGTCACGCCCAGCTCCTCGAGGAGCTCACGATGCAGCCCCTCATGCAGGGTCTCCCCCGGTTCGAGCTTGCCGCCCGGAAACTCCCACATCCCCGCTACCGACTCAGGGGAGGTCCGGCGTGCGATGAAGAGCTCGACCTGGAGTCCCGGACGACGGCGCAGCAGCGCGGCCGCCACAACGGTCTTGGTGAATTCGGTGATGGTCTGGCTCTCCATAGCGCCCAAGCTTAGGCGGAGGCCTCCACCACGGCCTTCAGGCGCGCGACGGAGCGGGCCAGCATGGCTGAGCTGGTGGCCTTGGCGCGCCGCAGCCTCGACTCGTCTTGCAGCTGGGACCAGTCATAGGTGTGAGTGACCTCGGTACCGCCGTCCTCGATGGCCGCCAGCGACCAGCGCCAAAGATGGCCACCCGGAGCCTTGTCGATCTCGGAGGGTTTCCACGCAATGAGCTCTCCCTCCTGAAACTCCACCACATGGTTCTCTCTCACGTGACCATTGGTGAGCTCCATCCGGAAGATGTCCCCGACGCCATGGACACGCTGCCCCTGCTCGGCCGCGGCGAGGTTGTCGTTGCCGTCGAACTCGACCTGCAGGGCCGGATCGGCGAGGAACTCGAAGACCACCGTGGGGATCGCCCGGATGACATCTCGGGCGCAGACCACACGTCCACAGTGCTCGGGGTCATAGGCGAGGTCTTCGGCGCCGTTCTCACCGAACTGAGCCGCATGGGCAGGAGGCATAGGAGACATGGCGCTGTCCTCGATTCGACGTCTGGGAGGTTCAGCTTACGCCGGAGAGGTGGCGTTGCGTCCAGGATGTCGGCGCAGCGACGCGTCGGGTCAGGACCAGTTCAGTGTGGCGTGAGAGTCATCACTTCTCGCGGTGGACGGGGAGGCCGCGAGGTGAGGCGGCGATAGGCTGACGCTCATGTCCGGATCCGAGAACATCCCCCCATGGCCCGAGGACACCACCATTCCGCATTCTCCGGGCGAGGATGTCTTCGGGGTGCTGATCGGCACGTTTCTCGCCTCGCTGGGCCTCTACGTCCTCCAGCAGTCCGAGGCCGTGACTGGAGGCACCGCCGGACTCGCGCTGCTGCTGACCTACGCGACCCCACTGAACTTCTCCTGGCTCTTTCTGCTGGTGAACCTGCCGTTCTTCGCGCTGGCGATCTGGAAGAAGGGCTGGACCTTCACGTTGAAGACGGTGGCCGCGGTGGCCATCGTCTCCGGCTACGCGCTGCTGCACGGCCCGATGCTCTCGCTGCCTGAGCTCAACCCGCTCTATGGCGTCCCGGCGGGCAACATCCTGGTCGGCATGGGACTGCTGGCGGTCTTCCGCCACGGCGCCAGCCTGGGTGGGTTCAACATCGTGGCTCTGGTGGCGCAGGAGCGCCTCGGGCTGCGCGCGGGGTACGTGCAGATGGGCCTCGACGTCGTCGTCATCCTGCTCGCTCTCACGGTGGTCTCCCCGCTGAACGTGCTGTACTCCGCCCTGGGTGCGGTGCTGCTGAACCTGGTGCTGGCGCTGAACCACCGCCCGGAGCGCTACCGCGCCTGAGCAGGTCACCCAGGGTCAGGGCAGCTTGTGCCCGGCCGCGCGGAGGAGCTCGTGCCACTCAGCACGGGTCAGTCTGAGCTCGGCCCCGGCCGCGGCCTCCTCGACCCGGCTGCCCTGCGTGGTGCCGAGCACGACCTGGATGCCGGCCGGGTGACGGGTCAGCCATGCGGTGGCGATGCCCGTGGGCGTCACAGAGTACTTCTCCGCGAGCCGGGCGAGCACGGTGTTGAGCTCGGGGTACGCGGGGTTGTCGATGAAGACCCCGTGGGGTGACTGATACGGGGACCAGGCCTGCAGGGTGATGCCGTTGCGTCGGCAGTACTCCACGATGTCGGACCCGGCAGGGGTGCTCTGCTCGGTCTGAGCCAGCGTGTTGGCCTGCATCCCCTCGGTGAGGATCGGGGCATGCACCACGGAGAGCTGCACCTGATTCGCCACCAGCGGCTGCTGCACGGCGGTGCGGAGCAGCTCGATCTGCCCCACCGTGTGGTTCGAGACGCCGAAGTGACGCACTTTGCCGGCGGCATGGAGCTCCTCGAACGCACGGGCGACCTCTTCGGGCTCGACCAGTGGATCAGGCCGGTGCAGCAGCAGAATGTCGAGGTAGTCGGTCTGCAGCGCCCGCAGCGATTCCTCCACCTCGGTCATGATGTGCTCGTAGGAGAAGTCGTAGCTGGGGCCATCCTTGATGATGCCGACCTTGGACTGGATCAGCACCTGCTCCCGCTCGGAGCTGGTGAGCTGCACGGCTTCGGCGAAGCGACGTTCGCAGTGGTGGGGGCCGTCCCCGTAGATGTCGGCATGATCGAGCAGGTCCACACCTGCTTCGCGGGCGCGGGTGTAGAGCTCACGGATCTGGGCATCGGTCTTGTCGTTGATCCGCATGAGCCCCAGCACCAGCTGGGAGGTGGTCAGTCCGGCGGCAGGCAGCTCGAGTGTTCTCATCTGAGCAGGATACTTCGCTGCCGCCAGAACCGGGCGTTGCCGTGGCCACGCAGATCGGCCCCTCCGCAGGACACCGGGGGCGTCTCGCGAAGGGGCCGATGCGCTTCAGCCAGCGCAGATCAGGCGGCGAAGCGCTCCCAGGCGCGGTGCGCGCCCATGAGCGTGAACAGCTCATCCGTGAGCTTCTCCGGTGTGCCCACGAGCACGCCCGGCGCGCTGGCGGACACGCCACTGGCGCTCAGCAGCGGAGAGCCTTCTGGGAAGACCGCTGCCTTGCCGTGCCGGTATGCCTCGGCCGCCATGAGGGTCAGCCGCGGATCGACCTGCGGATCTCCGGTCGGATCGCCCAGCTTGTGGTCGCCGTCGGGCGAGTCCCCGGCGGCACCGGCAGCAGAGGCGGTGAGGAACACGATCGCGTCGAACTCGATCGAGCGTGCGGTCAGGTACGTGCGCTGCGGCGGCGTGCCGTCGGAGAGCGGCGCACCGGTGGGGGCGACCACCAGCGGCACCATGTCCTGCCCGTCAATGGCCTTGCGGACCTTCTGGACCGCCGCGACGTCGGTGGACTCATCGACGACGACGCCCACCAGCCGACCCTCGATGGGCCAGGTCTGACCCAGCTGGGAGAGCACGGGGCTGAGCACCTCGGGCTCCACCGGCGCCTTCAGCGGCTCCGGCACGGGAAGCCCGAGACCCTCGGCCACGCCCGCCGCGAGGTCTGCATCGATGTGCGTGAGCTGCTGCAGCTGGCGCTCCTTGATCACCGGCTCGTAGCACTTGCCGAGCTCGAAGGTGTACGCCTGGATCACGTGCCGCTGCTCGGTGCGTGTGAGGCTGCGGTAGAACATCGTGACCTGGGTGTAGTGGTCATCGAAGCTCTGCGGGCTCTCGCGGATCTTCACGCTCTCGGACACCGGCTCCGGGAAGTCGATCAGCGCGCTGGGTGCACTCGCGGACTCCTTGATGTCCTTGACCGGGTACGGGTTGCCCCCGTCGAAGGAGTTCGGGTGGTACGGCGCGACGCCGGCATGGTCCGCGGTCTGGTGGTAGCCGTCGCGGAGCATGTCGTTGACCGGTGTGTGCGGCCGGTTGATCGGGATCTGGGCGAAGTTCGGGCCGCCCAGACGGGTGATCTGCGTGTCCAGGTAGGAGAAGAGCCGGCCCTGCAGCAGCGGATCGTTGGTGACCTCGATGCCGGGAACCAGGTGGCCGGGGTGGAAGGCCACCTGCTCGGTCTCCGCGAAGTAGTTCTGCGGATTGGCGTTCAGGGTCATCTTGCCGAGCATCTGCACCTCGGCGAGCTCCTCGGGCACGAACTTGGTGGGGTCGAGCAGGTCGATGCCGTGGAACATCTGATCTTCGCTGTCCGGGAAGACCTGCACGCCGAGCTCCCATTCCGGGAACGCTCCGGCCTCGATGGCGTCGGCGAGGTCCCGGCGGTGGAAGTCCGGGTCCACGCCGTTGGTCATCAGCGCCTCTTCCCAGGTGATGGAGTGCACGCCGAGCTTGGGCTTCCAGTGGAACTTCACCAGCGAGGACCCGCCCTCGGCGTTGACCAGCCGGAAGGTGTGGACGCCGAAGCCTTCCATCATGCGCAGCGAGCGCGGGATGCCGCGGTCGGACATGTTCCAGATGGTGTGGTGCTGTGCTTCGGTGTGCAGCGAGACGAAGTCCCAGAAGGTGTCGTGGGCGCTCTGGGCCTGCGGGATCTCCCGGTCCGGATGCGGCTTGCCGGCATGGATGACGTCGGGAAACTTGATCGCATCCTGGATGAAGAACACCGGGATGTTGTTGCCGACGAGGTCGTAGTTGCCCTCTTCGGTGTAGAACTTGGTCGAGAAGCCACGGGTGTCCCGGGCGGTGTCGGCCGAGCCTCGGCTGCCCAGCACCGTGGAGAACCGGGTGAACACCTTGGTGGTGGTCTTCTCTGCCAGGAACTTGGCCTGGGTGAGATGACCTGCGGTGCCGTAGGACTCGAAGATGCCATGTGCCGCGGCACCGCGGGCATGGACCGCGCGCTCCGGGATGCGCTCGTGATCGAAGTGCATGATCTTCTCGCGGAGGTGGTGGTCCTGCAGCAGGACCGGGCCTCGGCTGCCGGCCTTGAGCGAGTGGTCGGTGTCGCGGACTCGGGCACCCTGGGCGGTGGTCAGGTACTCGCCCTGCTGGGCCCGGCCCGCGTCGCTGCCGGGCACCTCGGCGCCGGTCGGGCTGACCGGTGCTGCAGCACGCTGATCCTGCTTCGGAGGCAGCGGCCCACGGGGCTTCACCGGCTGTTCGGCGGCCGGCGGTTCGGCCTGGGGTGCTCCTGGGATGTGGATGTCGTTCATCGCAACTCTTCTCTGTGGTTGGCGACCATGGCTGGCCTCACAGAAGAACCGGTTGGTCCTCTCCCCCTGGGATGAGACCTCACGTGGTCAGGCTAGTACTGCTGGCGTCTCAGCGGTAGTTCACACAAGGTGGTCCACCGGATGTTCATGCTCAGCGGGTGGTGTCGATGAGGATCTTGCCGTTGGAGCCGGACTGGTTGGCCTCCATCGCGGCGGCGGACTCCTCGAGCGGGAAGACGCGATCCACGTCCACGCGGAGGGTGTCGGCCGCAACCTTCTCGAGCAGGGTGCGCAGTCGTGGCCTGTCGGGGCGGACCCAGAGCCACTGGCCGCCGTGCTCCAGCACGGAGGGATCGGCGACCGAGACGTGCCTGCCGCCGTCGTCGAGGACCGCCAGCGTGTCCTCGAGCACGCCGCCGACGAAGTCGGCCACTGCGGTGACGCCGTTCGGGGCCGCCTCGCGCACCCGGTCGGTGAGGCCCTCGCCGTAGGTCAGCGGGGTCACGCCCAGTTCGCGGAGCTTCGCGTGGTTCTTCTCTGAGGCGGTGCCCAGGACCGTGGCTCCGCGCTCCACGGCCAGCTGAGCCGCAAGGTGGCCCACGCCGCCGGAGGCAGCGTGGATCAGCAGCGTGTCCGCCGAGGTGACCTCGAGGGTCTCCAGCGCACGCAGGGCGGTCAGCCCCGTCAGCGGCAGGCCCGCGGCGGAATCGAAGTCCACGCCATCAGGGATCTTGGCCACCGAATCGGCCGGCACGGCGACGTACTCGGCGTAGGTGCCGCCATGGATGAATTCCTTGCGGGCGTAGGAGGCCACCCGGTCGCCGACCGAGAACTCCGGCACATCAGGGCCGAGCTGCTCGATCACGCCGGAGACGTCCCAGCCGGGGATGGCGGGGAAGACCACGTCCATGAGTCCGTCGAGGCCACCGGACATGACCTTCCAGTCCACCGGGTTCACGGAGGCGCGCTCGATCTTGATCAGCACGGCCCCGGGGCCCACCTTCGGCAGATCAAGCTCGCTCAGTTCAAGGGTGTTCGGTTCGCCGTATTCTGAATAAGTCATTGCACGCATACTCCTGGCAACCTCCAGAAGAGCATCATCTATTCCACAGCTCGGCGATCCGCGTAGGATCGCGGCATGATCCAGCTCAACTCAGGAACGCAGATGCCCGAGATCGGTTTCGGCACCGGCAAGACCAGCACCGAGGCCGTGGTGCACGCCCTTCAGGCCGGCTACCGGCTCCTGGACACCGCACAGATGTACGGCAATGAGGCCGAGGTCGGGGAAGCGGTCAGGCTCTCGGAGGTCCCCCGCGAGGAGGTCTTCGTGACCACCAAGCTCAACAATGGCCATCATGCCCCCGCTGACGTGCACGAGACCTTCGCGGCCTCGCTGGAGCGCCTCGGTTTCGACTACGTGGATCTGTTCCTCATCCACTGGCCGATGCCCATGCTGGAGATCGACTACGTGGACACCTGGAAGGCCATGCTGGAACTGGCCGAGTCGGGACGGGCCCGCGCCGTCGGCGTCTCGAACTTCCAGCCCGAGCACCTGCAGCGCCTGATCGACGCCACCGGGGTGGCGCCGGCGGTCAACCAGATCGAGATGCACCCTTACTTTCCCAATGACGAGGTCCTGCAGTACTGCCAGGATCACGGGATCGCGGTCCAGGCGTGGAGCCCGCTGGCGCGCACGGATCAGTTCGGGGAACCGATCCTGACGGAGATCGCCGAGCGCCTCGGCGTCACCCCGGCACAGGTGATGCTGCGCTGGCACCTGCAGCGCGGGGTGGTGGCGATCCCGAAGAGCAACACCCCGGAGCGGATCGCGAGCAACCGTGAGATCTACAGCTTCGAGCTCAGCCCGCAGGATATGACCGGAATCGCCAGCCTCGACAAGGGTGAGGACGGACGCCGCGGCGGGCACCCGGACAGTTTCCGCGGCTGACCCTTCTGCGTCTCAGGGATCCGGAGTACAGTCAGCGCATCGAACCACTTTCAAGGGTGAAGGAACAGCCCGTGCGGATGTTTGGCGTTGAAGAAGAGCTGCTGCTGGTGGATGCCTCCGAGTTGGAACCAGTGCCATGGGGATGGAAGGTGGCGCAGCGTCACGGTCCGCGACCCGAGACCGGCCATGAGATGACGGCCGAGTTCCAGCAGGAGCAGCTCGAGATCGTCTATCCTCCCCAGTTCACCTTGGATGATCAGCTCGAGTGCCTCCGGGTGGGACGAAGCTGGGCCGATGACGCGGCGTCGGCCTTCGGTGCGCGCGCTGTGGCGCTCGCGACGACACCGGGCGCCGTGACACCCCACCTGGTCCCGAACCCGCGCTTCCAACGGATCGCAGAGTGGACGGGGATCACCGCCGTCCAGCAGCTCACCGGTGGGATGCATGTCCATGTGGATGTGGCATCACGCGCGGAAGCGGTGGCGGTGTTGGACCGCATTCGTGTCTGGCTGCCCACGCTGCTCGCCCTGAGCAGCAACTCCCCCTTCTGGAACGGCAGCGACACCGCCTTCCACAGCTACCGCAACCAGCTCTGGAGCAGGTGGCCCAACACAGGCCCCCCGGATGTCTTCGGCAGCATCGAGAGCTATGACCGCCAGCGAGAGTCGCTGTTGAGATCCGGGGTGCCGCTGGACGAAGGGATGCTCTACTCTGACGCCCGGCTCAGCGACCCGCACTCCACGCTGGAGATCCGCGTCACCGACGTCTGCCTCTACGCGACCCACGCAGCGGTGCTCGCCGCGCTGATCCGCGCTCTGGTCGAGACGGCCGCACGCCAATGGAGGGCCGGTGTCCCGCCGCTGCAGGTGGAGACGGCCGTGCTCCGCGCGTGGACGTGGCGGGCCAGCCGCTGCGGTCTGGGGAGCGCACTGGTGAGCCCCCACACCGGGTTTCCCGTGCCGGCCGCAGAGGTGGTCGCGGAGCTGCTGGAGATGGTGACCCCGGTGCTCATCGAGTACGGGGAGCTCGAGCAGGTCACCGGCATGGTCGCCGAGATCCTTCGCGTCGGCACCGGCGCGCAGCACCAGCGCGAGGCCTACCTCGAAGCCGGGGACGTCCATGATGTCGTCGCCGCAGCCCTGTATGCGACGCACGAGGTCAGCGACAAGACCCCGGTGAACGTCGGAGAGGACTAGAAGCCGGCAGAGACTCTGCTGAGCTGCTCCGCGTCCTCCGCTGAGAGCTCGAGCCGGGCGCCGGCCAGCAGGGCCGGGAGCTGCTCGGGCGTGCGCGCGCTGGCGATGGGCGCTGCGATCTGGTCGCGGGAACGCAGCCAGGCCAGCGCGACGGTGGGGATCGCAGCATCGTGGCGCTGGGCGATCTCGTCCAGGGTCTCCAGCACGGCGATGCCTTCAGCAGAGACGTACTTGCCCGCCATGCCTGCCCGGGCAGCACCCTGCAGGTCCTCTCGGGTGCGGTACTTCCCGGTCAGGAAGCCCGCTGCCAGGGAGAAGTACGGCACCACGGCCAGGTCTTCGGTGCGAGCCACCGCGTCCAGCTCAGACTCATAGTCACTGCGGTTCACGAGGTTGTAGTGCGGCTGCAGCGCCACGGGCAGCGTGAAGCCTTCCCGCCGCGCGATCTCGAACCATTCACGTACACGCGCGGCGCTGTAGTTCGAGATTCCGACGGCGCGGATCGTGCCAGCCGCGACGAGCTCCTCGAAGGCGCCGACGGTCTCCTCGAGCGGGGTGTCCGCGTCGTCGAAGTGCGCGTAGTACAGGTCGATGTGGTCGGTGCCCAGGCGGCGCAGCGAGGCCTCGGCGGCGGCCTTCACGTTTGAGCCCGACAGTCCTTTGAACTCTGGATGCTGACTGACCTTGGTGGCCAGGACGACGTCGTCCCGCCCGCCCCGGGCCGCCAGCCACTGCCCGATGATGGTCTCAGACTCTCCCCCGCTGTTGCCCTCGACCCAGGCCGAATAGCTGTCGGCGGTGTCGATGAAGTTCCCGCCCGCGGCGGTGAAGGAGTCGAGCACCTGGAAGGAGGCGTCCCGGTCGCTGGTCCAGCCGAAGGTGTTTCCACCCAGGCAGAGTTCGAAGATGTCGGTGCCGGTGAGAGAAGTCATGGCTCCGATCCTATGCGGCCACCCGTCCCAGCTGGCCGTGCGTCAGAGCAGCAGGTCCACTGCGCCGAGGGCTGTGAGCACCAGGACCAGGCGTTCAAAGAGCGTCTGCGAGATGCGCTCGGCCACCCACCGTCCGATGAAGGCCGCCAGCACCACCAGGGGCACCAACACCCCGACGATCCTCAGCGTGTCCCAATCCAGCAGACCGAGGCCGATCTGGAAGGGGACCTTCACCAGGTTCACCACGAAGAAGAAGTAGGCGGCCGTGCCGAGGAAGGTCTTCACCTCCAGTCGCATCGCCAGCATGTACATGCTCATCACGGGGCCTCCGGCGTTGGCCACCATTGTGGTGAACCCGCCGAGCCAGCCGTAGCCGTAACCCGCGATCCGCCCAGGCTTCGCCGGGCCACTGGCCTCGCCGGTTGCCGGAGCATGGGCCTTCGACTGCCCTCGTCGGCGCAGCAGCGTGAGCAGGAGCAGTCCCAGCAGGATCGCGCCGATCACCCGCCGCACTGCCCCGTCCGAGGCCAGACCGAGAAAGACCGTGCCGACGGCGACGCCTACGAGCACCGGCCAGATCAAGCGCCGCAGGATCGCCCAGTCCACGGTGCGCCGGTACATCCAGACGGCGAACAGGTCTCCGACCAGCAGCAGCACCAGCAGCGCGGCCGTGGACTCCCTGGCCGGCAGCGCCATGGCGAAGAGGACGACGGCGAGGGTGCCGCCTCCGGGCAGCGCCGTCTTGGACAGGCCCACCACGAGGGCACCCAGCCCGAGCAGCATCCAGCTGAGCGCATCCAATTCGACCATCGGGCCAGCCTATAGACTCCGCGCATGGACGATATCGAGGAGCCCGATCACCGCGCTCGCCTGAGCACGCTGCAGGAAGCCTTCGCGCACCTTCTCAGCACCACCGACCCCGCGGCGCCTGTGCCGTGGTGCGGGGACTGGACCGTCCGTGAACTCGCGGAACATCTGGGGTCGGTGCACCTCTGGGCAGCCGGCCGAGTCCGCGGCGAGAAGCAGAATCCTCCCGTCCCACCCGCTGATCTCCCCGAGTCCGAGGCTCTGGTCTGGCGCTACGCCGCCTGCGCGGAGGCGCTTCGGTCTGCCTTCAGCGAGGTGACTCCCGATCACCGGTGTCGGACTTTCGAAGAGGAGGGGCCGGCGTCGTTCTGGCACCGGCGTCAGGCCCATGAGACGCTCATCCACCTGTGGGACCTCAGCCAGGCCGTGGGAACGGCGACGCCGCCGGAGTCGGCCGCGACCTGGGCCGACTGCGTGGATGAGGTGGTGCAGGTGATGCACCCGCGCCAGCTCCGGCTGGGCCGCGCCGAGCCGCCCACGCAGGGGTTCGCGCTCCACGCCGAGGATGCCGACCGGCGCTGGGTCATCCCCGGTCAGACCGGCACCGCCGAGGCGGGCCTCGTCACGGGACCGGCCCAAGAGCTGGCGCTGCTGCTGTGGGGCCGTCGAGGACTCGAGGGCCTCCAGTTCAGCGGGGAGGAATCCGCGGTGGAGTTCGCGCTGGCCGGTTCACTCACCCCCTGACCCCGTCTACGACATTGCCGACCTCCCCCAGACTGGAGAATGAAGATCATGGCTGCACCAGCCGCCTCCGAGAACGCCATCACCGCGAGCCTGCTCTACGCCGTGGGCTCCGGCAGGACCCCGAGCAGCGAGGCCCCGGAGCTTTCCGTCGAGATGCAGGAGACCATCGCGGCGGTGTTGCAGGACCAGGGCGCGGAGGACCGGATGACTCGAGTCGTGGAGGCTGTGCGCGCGGGCTACGAGGCCGTCAGCGCTGACGCCTCGCTGACGATCTCGGCCCAGCGCTACGACACGCTGCGTCGCGAGTTCCTCGCCGAGGCCGGCACCGGGCGGAACGTCTGGCCGGTGGGCTCCACGACGATCCTGAAACGCGCTGGGGGTTCGTGGAGCAGCGCGCTGGGCCGGGCCGGGATGTCCGCCTCCACGAGGAAGCGGGCCTCCGGCTTCGGGGCAGCGCGGTTCACCGACGAGCAGTACCGAGCCGCGGTCCGCGATTTCACGCGTGCCGCCGCACAAAAAGGCTCCAGCACGAGCTATCAGAACTATCTGGCCTGGCGGAAGCGCAGCCAGGAGCAGGGTCGCAGCGATCTGCCCTCCGGTCCCAGTCTGCGCAACACCTACGGCAGCTGGAGCGCAGCCCTGCAGGAGGGAGAGGGTACGGCACCAGGCCCGGGGGTGACGCGGGGAGGTCAGGACTAAGGGGCGGGGTGCAGCAGCCGGGTCGGCTGGGAGGGTTCCAACAGGTCGGCTGCGCGGCGGTGGTGGTTCTCGCGCGTCTCGTGCTGCATCTTCTCCAGCAGGGAGACGACCATCTTCGCGCGGGGATTCGCTGCGAAGACCTCGCCATGATCCCGGATGAAGGTCCAATAGAGCCCGTCCCAGTCGGCGGTCCAGTCCCCGGTGGGCAGGTCTGACATCTTGCGCAGGTAGTTGCTGCCGGAGACATAGGGTTTGGTGGTGATCGCCTCACCGGCGGCGAACTGGCTCATCGCGTAGACGTTGGGGACCATCACCCAGTCATAGGCGTCGATGAAGAGCTCCATGAACCACTCGTAGACCTGCTCCGGATCGATCCGCAGCAGGGACATCGCATTGCCGAGCACCATGAGCCGTTCGATGTGGTGGGCATACCCGGTGGCCAGCACCCGTGAGATCACCAGGTCTACGGGCGCCAGGCCGGTGTTCGCGTCCCACCACCCCTCCCCCAGACCGTTGTGGTGGCCGAGCCGATTGGCGCTTCGCACTGCGCGGCCACGGACCCGGTAGGTGGCCCGCATGTATTCGCGCCAGCCGATGACCTGCCGCAGGAAGCCCTCCACCGAAGCCAGCGGGGTGTCCTCGCGGGCGCCGTCGAGCACTGCCTGGACCACCTCCCGCGGGTCCAGCAGCCCGATGTTCAGCGGCGGGGTCAGCAGACCGTGCGCGATGAACGGGTGCTCTGCGGAGATCGCGTCCTCGTAGGGTCCGAAGTCATCGAGCCGGTCACGGACGAACTCCTGCAGATGCGCACGCGCGTCCTCGGCGGTGATCGGCCAGGCGAACTGCGTCGGGTCGCCCGGGGCGTCGGGGAACTCCTCGGTCACCCAGGTGATGGCGGCAGCGACGTCCTCCGCCGCGCCGTCGTCGTCGCTCTGGCCGGCGTCAGGACCGTCGGCCGCCTGGCCGCTGGCAGCGCCGTCGTCGTCGTTGTTCTCGGTCTGGCCCATGAGGGCTTCGAGGTCGAACATCGGCTCCCGCTGCACCACCGGGTGGTCCGCGAAGCGACGCACCACAGCAGGGGTGTAGCCGCGCGGGAGCTTCTTGCGGTTCTCGGCGTCGAAGGACCATCGACCGCCCACCGGTTCCCCGTCGGCGTCCAGCAGCAGGTTCAGCCGGCGGCGCTGCCACACGTAGAACTCGTGCATGCGGCTGTCGTGCTCAGCGAACCATTTCTTGATCTGCGCCCGGCTGGTGAGGAAGTTGGGCGTCTCCAGCACATCCTCGTCGCGGAGCCGGTAGCCACCCTCCGCGAGCGCCGCGAACAGCTGCTGCTCCAGCCAGTCATCGACCACGTCGAAGAGACTCACCCGCGCGGGACGCCGCTCCGCGATCAGGGCGGCCAGCTGCTCGTGCGAGCTGCGCGAGGCATCGCTGCCCAGGTCCTTCACCGCGAACCCGCGCCGGCGCAGGCTGCGCGCGAAGTGGGCCATCGACGCCCGGTGCAGCACCAGCTTCTGCGCGTGGAAGCGGTATTGCCGGAACAGCAGATCGTGCTCGATCAGCACGAACACGGTCTCCGCCGGGGCCTGGCGATGCTCTGCGAAGAGCTGGTGCGGCAGGACCAGGCGCAGCTCAGGCCCCGTCACGCCGCGAGGAGCCTCGACACGGTCCGTGCGGCCCGGTCGCCCGAGACCATCGCCCCTTGGATGGAGCCGTTCTTCCGGTGATCTCCGGCCACCAGGATGCGCGCGCCGACGCGTTCGGGCCCCTGGTCCACCAGCGGCGGCGGCATCGCGGGCAGCGTGTGTGGGACCACGTGATGGATGAGCATCTCCCAGTCCCGGGTGGAGGTCTGGTAGAGCCGTTCGAGGTCGCGGCGCACAGCGCCCTCCTCCGCGAGCCCGTCGGGACGGTCCAGCAGCGTGGTCGCCTGGATGAGGTGCTGTCCCGCCGGGGCGTAGGAGGGCGCCGCCTGGGAGACCACGGCGGTGTTCCAGATCGGTCCCGCGGGTCCGCCGCCTGGTCGCGAGGCGTCGAGCATCAGGAACGGCCCGGACCGAGGCAGCTCTGGGGCGCGGAACCACCAGGTGGTCAGGCCATGGGTCTCCCCGGCCGGATGGTCGGCGAGGTCGCCGCCCAGTTCGCCCAGCTGCTCCACCCCGACCGCGACGACGGCGGCGCGCGCCCGCAGCGTGCCGCTGTCGGTGCTGACCTCGACACCGGTGCCGCTGTGCCGCAGGTCCCTGGCGGCGGTACGCAGCCGCACCGGGTCCCCCAGCGACCCGGCCATCTGTTCGGGCAGCGCCTGCATGCCCTCCTGGGGCAGCCCGGGGGTGCCCAGGGCGAAGTAGCGGACCAGCATGCGCACGTAGGCCGCGGAGTTCTCTCCGGTGCTGTCGGCGAGGACCCCGGCCAGGAAGGTGTCGAGCACGTCACGGCGCAGTCGGCCCGTCAGGCCCACCGCGTCCAGCGAGGCATCGAGCGTCTGGTCCAGGTCCTCGGTCGAGGATCCGCCGACACCGGGGAGGCGGGGAAGGCCCGGGGCGATCCAGCGTGCCAGGGCGAGCAGATCGGTCGCCGGGGTGTGCCGGCTCCGCAGGGTGGCCAAGGCGTGCTGCGGGTGGCGCAGCGGATGGGCCAGGGTGGTGGTGCCCCGCCCGTTCCGGATGACCGCGCCGACGCCGAATCGCTGCAGTCCCAGCGCCGGGACGTCGATCCATTCCCGCACCGCCGAGTAGGCAGGGTTCAGCACCTGGAAGCCTCGGTCGCAGCGGAACCCGTCCACGACGTCGGTGCGCACCCGGCCACCCACGGCATCCCCGGCTTCGAGCACCGTGACGGCGTGGCCCAGGCGTTGCAGGCGTCGAGCTGTCTGCAGGCCGGCGAGCCCGGCTCCGATCACGATGACGTCGGCGTCCATGACGCTCCCTCCGGTGGCGTGGTGGTCAGTCTAGGTGGATGCGGCCCGGGGCCCGGTGCGGGGTCTCCGGACAGGGGCGCCCCGCTCCCCGTCGAAGCGGCCGAAGAACATCAGGAACAGTCCGGCGCAGAGCGCGCCGAGACCACCGGCGGCCATGTCACCGATCGTGTCGGTGTACTCCACGTTGATCCCCTGCGCGACATAGGTGAAGCCCACCCATTCCACCATCTCCCAGATGGCACTCAGTGCGAGCCCGAAGGTGGTGGTCAGCGTGACGCCGAGGGCGGTGACCGCCAGCGCGCTGCGCGGGGCGGACAGCGTCTGCACTCGGCCCAGCAGCAGGCACAGGCTCGCGGCCAGGACACCGGTACAGACGAAGTGCACCGCCAGGTCCCATCCGGGGACGCTCTCGTAGAGCCCCCAGACATTGCTCCACGCCGCGATGAGCACCGTCAGCGACACGGTGATGTCGGCCCCGGCCCTGGTTCCGAGGAACCGCGGGGCGAACACGGCGGGCAGGACGAAGGCGAGGATGCCGGCGTCGGTGGGGTCGAAGAACACGGCGGCGAAAAGGACGCTGAACACGCCGAAGGCACGCAGGAGGTCAGCCGTCAGCTCGGCGGGGGTCTGCGGGCGGCGCAGGAAGTTCTCGATCACGGAGTCTCGCCCTCCTCGGGAAGTACCACCACGGCATGGACCGGAAGGTGGTCGGAGGCCCAGACGCCACCATGGCGCTGAGCGTTGATCGCGGCGCGGAGCACCCGGACGCCGGGGGTGGCCAGGATCCAGTCGATGCGGGAACGGTCGCGGCGCGGCGCCCGGTAGTTGGCGAAGGTGCCCCATTCGTGACTGTCGTGGTGCTCCGCCGACTCCCAGGTCTCGGCGAGCGCCGCGTCCTGGAGCAGCTCCACCAGCGGCGCACTCGCTCCACCGGCGTTGAAGTCTGCGGTGAGCACGGTGGGCAGGCCGAGGCGCAGGACGTGCTCGCGGATCACCCGGGCGGAACGCAGCCGGGACCGCGCGGAGAGGTGGTCGAGGTGCGTGTTCAGGGCGAGGAACTCGTGTGTCGTCGCGAGATCGCGGAACCGCGCGGAGACCAGGACGCGCGGAATCAGGTTGCCCCAGGAGGTGGAGCCGGGCCGGTGCGGCGCATCGGAGAGCGCCGTCTGCTTGAAGTCGAGCAGCTCCAGCCGGTCGGTGTCATAGAAGATCGGTGAAGCTTCTCCCCCGCCGCGGGGCCCGCGGCCGTGACCGACGACGCCGTAGCCGCCTCCCAGCGAGTCGGCCAGAAAATGCGACTGGTCCGCCAGGACCTCCTGGGCCCCCAGCAGGGTGGGCCGCTCCGCGTGCAGCAGGGCACGGACACCCGGCGCTCGCCGGTGCCAGCGGTCCGCGACCCGCGGATGGAACCGCCCGGTACGACGGCGGATGTTCCAGCTCATCACGTGCAGGCCCGGCGCCGCGACCGGCCCGATCACCGCGGCACCGTCGTCGTCGGCTGCGCTGCCGGCCGCCGTGCCGGCGCCCGACGCCCCGGCCTCGCGGCGGGGCTCAGACTCAGGCGCAGTGCCATGCTCATGGGTGACCATGCGCCCTCCCCTTCTGGACTGTGGACCCGGTGAGAACGCGCCTCCGGGTCCGCCGCCACCGGTAGGGAGGAAAGTCGTGAGGCCAGTGGATCGTCACAGTGCGCAGGCCTCGGCGCATCCGCCGCTGGAAGGACCTGGCGTCATGGAAAGGTCGCATCGAGATGCCCATCGGCTCACCCCGGACGCGGCCGAGGCGATGGCATTCACCGAGGTGGAACGAGAGGTCGAGGTCATCATGGATCTCGGGGTCATCGCGGTGGACCCCGAGCCGCACCGACTGCCACGCCTCACGACGCATCGCCAGGTTGGACCCGAACAGCGGCAGATGCCCCAACGCGGGCAGCGAGAAGTAGCGGTAGGCGAAGAGGTAGACCGCCACGAGCGGAGGTCGGAGCAGCGCAGGGCCATCGATGAAGCGGGCTGGGCCGGTGAGGGCTGCCACCCCGGGCTGGTCCTCGAACGCGCGGACCACTTCTTGGATCCAGGAGGCGGGAGGCACGCAGTCGGCGTCCAGTCGCAGGATCACGTCACCGACTGCGGCGTCATAGCCAGCGGCACTGGCCGCAGGGATCCCCGGCTCGGGGCAGCTGATGACGGTGGCGCCTGCCGCCCGGGCGGTTGCGGCGGAGTCATCGGAGGAGGCGTTGTCCACGACGATGATCTCTTCGGCCGGTCGAGTCTGCTTCTGCAGGGCGGTCAGGCAGACGGCGAGTTCCCTGCTGTCGTCCTTGACCGGGATGACCACCGACACCGTCTTCGGGCGACCAGTCATCTCGCGTCCTTCGTCGTCAGTTCTCAAACCGGCTCCGGCCCTTCTAAGCTTGCAGCCATCGCCGCCACGTGTCATCCGGCGGGATCTCAGACACTTCCGCCGCTAGATAATCTACGCGGTCTGACGCGGCTTCGCTTGAAAGGGTGGACATACTCCATGACCGAGGCTCCCCCGCTGGGCAGCGCCGCCGTCCTTCGACAACGATGGAGTGACGTCTCCTTTCTGCATTGGCGGGTCGACCCGAGCGTCGTCGAACCGTATATGCCGCCGGGCTGCTCTCCCGATGTGATCGACGGCAGCACCTGGGTGGGGCTCATCGGCTTCCAGATGTCGAACAGCTCCTTCTTCGGAAGTCCGCGCATCCCGTGGCTGGGGAACTTCCCCGAGGTCAATGTTCGGCTGTACTCCATCGACGCCAAGGGGCACCGCGGGGTGGTGTTCCTCAGCCTGGAAGCCTCGCATCTGATCCCGGTGCTGGTCGCGCGAGCGGCGTTCGGGCTGAAGTATCAGTGGGCCTCGATGACGCTGCAGCGCCGGGACGGCGAGGTCAGCTACCGGACCCGACGGCACGGCCAGCGCGCCGCCGCCTCGGCGATGACCGTGCGGCCCGGCGGAGACGCCGCGCAGAATGCCGCTCTCGCGGAGGACCCGCTGGCGCAGTTCCTGACCTCACGGTGGGGCTTCCACGAACGGCATCTGGGGCGCACCCTCTACTGCCGGAATCATCATGAGCCGTGGCCGCTGCAGCGGGCCGAGCTGCTGCACCTGGAGGATGGGCTGCTCGCCGCGGCTGGTTTCGAGGGGCTCGCGGACCGTGTGCCGGATTCGGTCTTGTACGCGGGCGAGGTCACGACCGTCTTCGCCGCGCCGCAGCGGGAGAACCAGGTGGGTCGGTCCACCACGGGAGCGTGGTGACCTCATGCGGATCCTTCTGGCCACCGCAGGCTCTCGCGGGGATGTGGAGCCCTTTGCGGCGCTTGCCCGCCGTGCAGCCCGCGCCGGCCACGAGCTGCGCCTGGCAGTTCCGGACAACTCTGGTGCGGACCTGACCGGGCTCGACGTCGTGAGCCTCGGCGTGGACTACACGGCGCTGGTCACTCAGCAGGGGGTCTCCGCCGGCGCCGCGATGCGGTCCTACCGCACTGTGGTGAAGCCGCTCATGCGGCAGGTGCTCCTGGAATCCGCCCGGGCCGCGATGGACTACCGGCCCGACATTCTTGTGGCGCACCCGAAGATCCTCTCCGCCAGACTTGCCGCCGATGCCCTTGCCATTCCGCATGTGCTGGTCGAGATCGTGCCCGCCATGACGCCCACCCGCGCGTTCCCCGCCGCCGGGACCATCCCTTGGGACCTGGGGCCCTTCAATCGGTCCACGTTTCGGCTCTCCAGCCTCGGGGAGGCCATG
This sequence comes from uncultured Nesterenkonia sp., assembly GCA_947494195.1. Lineage (GTDB taxonomy): Bacteria > Actinomycetota > Actinomycetes > Actinomycetales > Micrococcaceae > Nesterenkonia. Next base: position 45,831 of record CANLUC010000001.1, read on the forward strand.
TTCCGTGCGGACCTCAGCGACGTCTCTCGGATGGTCGGCAGCTTCCGCCGCAGACCGGCGCCACCGGTGGCCACGCTGATGCCGATCAGTCCGGTGCTGCTCCGCCGTCCCGAGGACTGGGATGACTCCGTGCACCTCACCGGCCCGTGGAGACATGACGCTCCGGAGACCGTGTCCGCCGAGGTGTCGAGGTTCCTCGCGGAGGGAGACGTCGTCTATGCAGGCTTCGGCTCGATGGCGGCCGGTGATCCTCTGGCGCGTGCCGGTGAGGTCGTCCGCGGCCTCCGCAGCGTCGGCGCCCGTGGCCTGATCGCGACCGGGCTCGGGGGTATGCAGGTGCCACCTTCGCTGGCCGGGGAGGACATGCTCGTCACCTCCTCGGTCCCGCACGAGGCGGTCCTGCCCCAGGTGCAGGCAGCAGTGCATCACGGCGGAATCGGGACGGTGCACGCGGCGACCGCCGCAGGGACCGTCTCCATCCCGGTCCCTTTCATCGCCGACCAGCCCTTCTGGGGCAGGTGTCTGCATGAACAAGGCCTCTCGCCGCAGCCCATCCACCAGCGGCGACTCACCGCTGAGACGCTGACCCGCGCCCTGGGGGCGGCGCAGGAGTGCCGCCCAGCAGTCGAAGCCGCCGCACGGAGCATGGCCCAGGAGGACGGGACCGGCACGGCCGTGCAGGTCCTCGAGGCGCTGGGCTGAGCTGCGACCCGAAGCTGAGACCCCGAGCCGAAAACCTCTGACCCGTCCGGTGGGGCAGACTGGTGCGGGTGGAGAATCTGCGCATACCGCCGGGGCCTGGAGCGCCGCACGGCCTCATCGTTCCTGCCGGGGAGCTGTCCGAGCAGTTCTCCCACGCCTCGGGACCGGGCGGCCAGGGCGTCAACACCACCGATTCCCGCGTCCAGCTCAGCTTCGATCTGGGCACGACGACGGCGCTCACCGAGTCCCAGCGCAGGCTCGCCCTGGAGCGGCTCGACGCCCGGTTGGCGGGCACGGTGCTGACCATCAGCGCCGCGGAGCACCGGTCACAGCACCGCAACAGGGTCGCCGCACGGCAGCGTCTGGCCGAGCTCATCCGGGAGGCGGTTGCCCCGCCGATCATTCGACGTCCCACTCGGCGCACCCGGGGCTCCCATCGTCGGCGGCTCCAGGGCAAGCGCGAGCGGGCCGAGGTGAAGCAGAACCGGCGTCGCCCTGGCGTGGACTGACTGGCTCCACGGCGAATCGCGCTTCTTGTCGCCGGTCTGCGCTCGGCGTCTGCGGCAGCGGCAGCGGATCGGCGTACAGTCAAGGAAGGAGCCGCCCTTGGCTCCCTCATGACGGGACTCTGGATGACCGGCTTCACCCCTGCCTCACCTGCTGCGCCAACCTCCCCTGTTGCCCCTGAGCCGCTGCTCAGCCTCGGGCTGCTGGCGAACTCCTCGATGGAGAACGAGCGCCGGCTGCCGATCCACCCCCACCATCTGGATCGGATCGACCCGGACATTCGCGCGCGAATGATCGTGGAGCGCGGCTATGGCGACGACTTCCAGTTGGAACCCGGCTACCTCGAATCCCGCGTCGGCACAGTGGGCGAACGCGCCGAGGTGATCGACGCCGCCGATGTGCTGCTGCTGCCCAAGCCGCAGGCCGAAGATGTGGAAGCCATGCCCGCCGGCCGAGTACTGTGGGGGTGGCCGCACTGCGTGCAGGATGCCGCCATGACACAGACCGCGATCGATGGACGACTGACGCTGATCGCTTTTGAGGCGATGCAGCATTGGACCCGCCGGGGCGACTTCAGTCTGCATGTGTTCCACATGAACAACGAGCTGGCCGGATACTGCTCCGTCATCCACGCCACGAGCCTGATCGGCTCCACCGGGGATTACGGACCGCGGCTGAGCGCCGTGGTCATCGGCTTCGGCGCGACAGCCCGCGGAGCGGTGACCGCGCTGAAGGCGCACGGCATCCACGACATCCAGGTGCTCACCCAGCGCGGAGCCACGGCGGTGGGCTCACCCATCCACTCCGCGCACATCGCCCAGCTCAAGACCGACGGCGGACCTACCCACCTCAGCACGGTCCCCACCCAGGACGGGGACGTGCTGCTTCCGGAGTTTCTGGCCTCCCACGACATCGTGGTCAACTGCACGCTCCAGGACGTGGCGGCACCCTTGACCTACCTGCGCAACGAGGATCTGGATCTCTTTGCCCCGGGAAGTCTGATCATCGATGTCTCCTGCGACGCCGGTATGGGTTTCGAATGGGCCAAGCCCACTACCTTCGATGACCCCATGTTCACTGTCGGCAAAGGCGTGAACTACTACGCCGTGGACCACACCCCCTCCTACCTCTGGAACTCAGCCACCTGGGAGGTCAGCGAGGCGATCCTTCCGTTCCTGCGCACCGTCATGGAGGGACCGGCCGCGTGGGCAAAGAACCTCACGATCTCGCGCGCCATCGAGATCCACGACGGCGTCATCCAGAACCACAGCATCCTGGACTTCCAGGACCGGGAGCCCGTCTACCCCCACCGGCGCACCGTCTAGCTATCCTGAGAGCACGTTCAGGGTGAACTGCCTCACCGTCCTCCTGCCTCAGCAGTGAGGGGTCCTCGATGAGCACCGCATCAGAATCCGCAACACCAGATCCCACAGGATCAAAGTCCGCTGCACCACGCCCCACCCAGCCAGAACCCACGGGCCGGCTGCAGGACGGCCCGCTGGGCCGGGAACTTCGCCTGGAGCGTGGCTTCCAGTTGTCTATCGAGGAGGTCTGGGCCGCAATGACGGAATCTGCGCAGCTCGAAGAATGGATCGGCCGCTGGGAGGGAGACCCTGCCTCCGGGAAGGTCACGTTCCTGATGACCGCAGAGAGTGACGATGCGCCGCCGGCGGAGTGCATCATCCGGGACTGCCGTCCGCCGCACAGCTTCGCCGCAGAGACCGGCGTCTGTTCCAATGTCTGGCCTCTGCGTTTTGAGCTGCGCCAGGAGGCGGACACCACGGAACTAGTCTTCGCCCAGCGCGCCTCTGACGAGTCGCTGGGCAGCGTGGGGCCCGGATGGGAGTACTACCTCGACCGTCTGGCCAGCGTACTGGCAGGAGCGGAAGCCTCTGAGGTGAATTGGGAGGACTATTACCCCCGGCTCGCGGAGTACTCCGAGCAGCTGCGCTGAGCTGTGGCGTGGAGTGCGGATCGGCGGACCTCACGGCCGGCGCAGAGTGGGGGCAGACCCACCAGCGCCAGTTCGTCGTGGTCCGGCCCGGCTAGAGAGGCCATAGCCGGAACCAGAGTCACCACTTTTACCACCCACCTATGGTTTATTCCGGCCAGCAGCACTAGCGACACTGTTATACGACGAAGTCTCACGATGCCAAATCCTGTGTGCCATCTAGGTCAAACAGGAGCTCGGATGCATTCGTAATGGACCTAGAACCCTGTACTCAGAATTAGACCGTCTGCTTTGTAGCGTAAATGCAGGACGACAACCAAGACACGCGGACGTTGAACACTGAACTTCGATCGGGCTGCGTCCACCTAGCGATACCTCTAGCCGGCGGCGCGTAGTCCGCCTTCCCAAGCTGCACTCCGAGCCTTCTTTATAGCTCCACCTCTATGTCGACCGCGTCGCCGACCTCTTCATAATTTGCGTTCACAGGAGCACTCCATGTGACTCGAACGCTCTCAACGTCCTCCGCCTTAGAGTTCTCCAGTACAAAATAGAAACTGCCGCTATGCGAAGTACCTGACATCAAGTCTCCGGCGATGTGGTCAGACAGCCAAAGGTCGGACTCTAGTTGCTCACCCGTACTCGTCGCGATTGTGGCTTGAGATGCATAGAAAGTCGTGTCATCTTCGCCAGTATTTTCAACACTCAGATCGATCTGTACATAATCAATGTTCTCAGTTTCCATCATACTTTGCATCTCGGCAGAGAGTTCGCCTGAAGCGGCATTTACCTGCTCGATATCCAGTGTGATCGGACCGGTCTCTATGGTGTCGATGTCATCTTGGCGGGCATGAAGCGTGAACGTGCCCCCTTCATTCTCAACTTGCTCCCCGACCTGCGTATCCCATCCGCCACCGGCGCTGGCCTCGCCAGACGCCTCATCACTTCCATCTGACTCCTTTGGAGTGGACTCAGCCTCGGGGCTGTCGCCCTGAGCCTCTTCAGAATCCGCGCTAGAGTTATTCTGCGAGCCCCCCTCAGCCTCGGAGCCTGAGTCACCCTCTCCGCTGCCACAGGCAGAAAGGAGGAGCAGTGACGCTATTGCTAGACCTAATCCTTTATTCTTCACTTTTATCCTTACGCAGTCGTGCCGGGAGAACCCGCGGTCAAATTTTTAGAATGTTTCAGATATAAACATAGTGCAATACTCTGGAACTTCGACTAGATTACATCATCGAGTTGCAGCTCAGTCGATCGACCCTGAATCCTGATGAACTATAGCTTTACTGACTATTCGCGTGACACAAGATCCCGCTCTAATCCGATCTGGCAGTGGTAGCAACTCCAAGCGTTGGTAGTTTTGGTTCTCGCTGCTCGGGCGAGTGTCTCTGGTGATGACTCCGCGCGGGTTACTCACAGTGGCACAAGAGTCGATGGACACCACCATGCCGACACCATCGCCAGAGTGGATAGTCTGGCGGGATGGCCACAGTGATCCTCGTGCGGCACGGCCGCACCACAGCAAATGCGACAGGACTTCTCGCGGGCAGGGCCGAGGGCGTCAGCCTGGACGAGACCGGACGGGACCAAGCTGTCAGCACCGCAGACCGGCTCGCGACCGTTCGGCTCGCCGCGGTGGTGTCCAGCCCGCTGGAGCGCTGCCAGCAGACGGCGCAGCACATCCTCGACCGCCAGGCGGCCGCTCCCCAGGCCCCGGTCGACGACGATCTCACCGAATGCGACTACGGCCAGTGGCAGGGCCGCAAACTGGCTGACCTCGCGACCGAAGACCTGTGGCCGATGGTGCAGTCCCAACCGTCCGCCGTCGTCTTCCCCGACGGTGAAGCCATGGCCGCGATGCAGGCTCGGGCGGTGGCAGCGATTCGCCGCCGCGATACAGCCATCGACGCTGAGCATGGGCCCGAGGCCGTGTGGGTGGCGGTCAGTCATGGTGACGTCATCAAGTCGATCCTCGCCGACGCGCTCGGCATGCACCTGGACTTGTTCCAGCGCATCAACGTGGGGCCCGCCTCCGTCTCGATCGTGCGCTATGGCGCGGGCCGGCCGAGCGTCTACGCGACCAACACCGACGCGGGCGATCTTGCGTGGCTGTCCAAGGGCATCGGATCTGGCGACGCACCGGTAGGTGGCGGCGCGGGACACGAGAAACCGTGAACCACAAACGCCTAGACTATTGATATGCCTACACGTGTTCACGAGTTCGACTGGCCTGACCGGGTAGTCATCGGCACCATCGGCCTCCCAGGGGCGCGCACGTTCTACCTGCAGGTGCGCGCGGGAACCCGAGTGGTGAGCATCGCCCTGGAGAAGCAGCAGTCGGCCCAGCTTGCGGAGAAGATCGACGAGATCCTCGACCAGCTCATCGCCGTGGAGGGCAACCCCTTCAGCGTTCCCACGGGCACTCCCCCGGAGCTCGTCGACAATGACGACCTCGACGCCGTGGAGGAAGATTTCCGCACCGGCGTGATGAGCCTGGGATGGGATCCCACCACGGCCCAGGTCATCATCGAGGCCCACCCCCTCGCGGAGGGTGATGTCGACGAGGACTACGAATCCCCGGACGCGGACAGCGCCGAGGAGACCGAGATGCTGCTGGTGCGGATCCCGGTGGGCACCGCACGTGCGTTCGCCAAACGCACCCTCGAGGTCGTGGGCGCGGGGCGCCCGGCGTGCCCCCTCTGCGGTTACCCCATGGATGCGGACGGGCATACCTGCACTCTTCCCGAGGGCTGATGGCAGCCGCAGACCTGGTGACCGCCGAGTTGACGCTCACCGGCCGCATCACGACGGCGTCCAACGCGACGTTTCTGGGGACCATCGGCGAGGTGGTGGTCGTCTATAAACCGATGGCAGGCGAGAGTCCGCTGTGGGACTTCCCAGACGGCGCCCTGGCGCACCGGGAGGTGGCCGCCTACCTGGTCTCGCAGGCCCTCGGCTGGGACGTGGTGCCGCACACCTGGCTGCGCGATGGCCCGCTGGGCGGAGGAATGGTGCAGCTCTGGAAGGAGCAGGACCCCGAGCAGGACGCGGTCGACCTGGTCGCGGCGGATGAGGTGCCAGTGAGCGGCTGGAAGCAGGTCCTCGAAGGACAGGACCAGAGCGGACGCATGGTCGCCCTCATCCACGAAGACACGCCCGCGCTGCGCCGCATGGCCGTGTTCGATCTGATCGTCAACAACGCCGACCGCAAGGGCGACCACGTTCTCGCCATGCCGGAGGGCCACCGCCACGGCGTGGACCACGGGCTCACCTTCCATCAAGAGCACAAGCTGCGCACGGTCCTCTGGGGATGGCTGGGAGAAGCTCTGACCGAGGACGAACTCGAAGGCATCGACCGCGTCACTGAGGGACTGGACAGTGACCTGGGCCGGGAGCTGGCGGAGCTGCTCACCGCCCAGGAAGTCGCAGCGCTGGCTGCTCGTTGCGCACGGTTGCGCTTGACCAGGCGGTTTCCGGCTCCCGCGGGTGAGATGCCAGCAGTCCCCTGGCCGCTGTTCTAATCCGAAGCCGCGCGCGGGAGAGACCCTTCGAGAGCCCAGCCCCGCCTGGCACCGGTAGCGGTTTCCTCTTGAGAGAACTCACGGACGAGACGGACTCGGCTCGTCCTCTGACGCGCCGTCCTCAAGGCCGCCGTCGGAGTCTGGGTGGTGGTTGGCGCGATGGTCGTCGCGGCCCCGGTGTGCCGCGTCGATCTGCTCCCTCGCTTCAGCAACAGGGCCAAACTCTTTCGTGCGGTCGCGCCCGGTCCAGACCTTGATGATGTCCCACGCGACAGCCGTCAGGGGGACCGACAACAGTGCACCGATCACACCCGCCAATACCGTGCCAGCGGTCAGGGCAATCAGTATCACCAGAGCGTGGAGGTTCAACGCCTGGGCCATCACCAACGGCTGAAGCAGGTTTCCGTCCAGCTGCTGAATGACGATGACCACGACCAGAAGGATCAGCGCGGTGACCGGACCACTGGCGACGAGGGCGACCAGGGTCGCCAAGGCCCCGGCGACGGTGGCACCTATGACCGGGATGAAGCCACCGAGGAAGATGACCACGCCAAGGGGCAGCGCCAGCGGAACCTGAAGGATGAGCATCGCGACGGTGATGCCGATGGCGTCGATCGCCGCAATCAGGGCGGTCCCTCGGATGTAGCTGCCGAAGGTCTGGACCGCGCGATCGCCGGACGCTATCCACTTGTCGCGGAAATCTTGCGGCGTCCAGGAGATGAAGAACGCCCAGATTCGATCGCCATCTTTGAGAAAGAAGAAAAGGATGACAAGCAGCAGGATCAATCCGGTGACAAAGCTGCCCGCAGCGCCCAGAGTGCTCACCGCGCCCGTCCCGAACTCTGAACTCGTGACGAAGGACGACACCGAATCAATCCCGGCGTCGATCTGCTCCTGGTCAATGGTGATGCCGAAGTTGCTCAAGAGGTCATTGACCACGTTGCGCAATTCGGTGAACCCCTGGCCGGCCTGGTCCACCAAGGTGGACCACTGATTGAGCACCGAGAAGAACAGGCCAGTGCCCACCCCGCCGAGCACGAGCAGAGAACCCAGCAGAACCACCCAGGCGGCGAGTACGGCGGGCATGACCCGTCGCGCGAGATGCACAAGGGGCCACAGCGCGCACGCCAGAATGAGGGCCAGCAAGGCGGGAATGACCACCACCGTCAAATTCAACATGGCGAATACCAGCAGGCCTGTCACTGCGCCGATGAGCAGCAGCTGCAGCGCTCGAACGCTCACTCGGCCCATGACATCGGTCCACAATCCCGCGACAGTGAAGCGTCCGCGGCGGCTGCTCTCGTGTATCGATTCGTTCGGCATATCCGCCATCTGCATCTCCCGCGCCCTAGTTGTGTCGAAAAGCTTCTCTCACGATACTGGCGTTCTTCGGTGACATCGTGCTGGCAACCGTGCCAGCCAGTCCTAGTCGATATCTCCGCCGGCCGAATCGGCGTGCGTGTCCGGAGCTCCGGAATTGATTCCTGGGCGGGGCCAGACGGCGCGGAGTATACGTATGGCCTCGTCCAGGTTCGTGCCCGATCGGGTGCTGGTGTCGGCGAGTTGCCGGGCGGCGGCGAGCACGGGCTGCGCTGTGGTCGTGGCGCTATGACTGACACGAGTGCCCCCGGTGCGTGCAGTCAGGAAGCCTTCGCTCTCCAATGATTTGTATGCCTTCGCCACGGTGCCTGGGGCGAGGCCCAGATCCTTCGCGAGCTGACGGACCGAGGGCAGCCGTTCACCGGCCGCGAGCTGTCCGGACAAGATGAGGCCGCGGATCTGATCGCGAACCTGTTCCGTGGGCGGCGTGGATCCTGACAGAGCGATCATCATGACGAGGCCATCGCCTTAGCTCCTCGAGGCACCAGCATCGCGGACAGGAACACGGAGGCCCAGAGGGCGACCCCGAGGGTCAACACCACGAAGCTGGCACCGGAGAGGGCGGGCTCCAGCGCCGCGAAGGCCGTCCAAGAGTTCACCGTTCCCCCAGCACCCGTGAACGAGGATCGCAGCGAGGAAGTTCCTGCGAGGGACTCGAGGATGAGCCCAAAATGAGTCAGCAGCGCTCCTGTGGTGACCGCCATGACGTTGCGTGTGCGCACTTTCCTGGCGTATGCGTCACGGATGTGGTCGTGCCTCAGAGCGGGCCGTGAAATGAGGAACAGGTCGAGGTACGCCAGTGCGAGAAGTATGGCCAGCAGGATCAAACACGGTAAGGAGTAATACCACCCGTAGATGGTGGTGCCCATTCCCTGTTGGCCACCGATCTCAACCATGTACATGGTGTAGCGACCCGTCCGCTCGTCCGGGCTCGAGGCTATTCCGGCAATGATGGTGGCCAGCAGGATGAATGCCACCACCACGGCGGGAATGGCGAACCACCACCAGCGCCCGAAGCTGACGGGTGTCCTGGGAGTGAGGGTTGCGGCCCCCCGCCCGCCGCGTGGCTTCGTGGGGAACGCCAGAAACACGAGTCCGAGTATCCCGAGCACCAGCGGGCCGGTGAACCGGTCATCCATGTACCAGTCTGTGACCTCCCTCGGTACCTTGAAAGGCAGGATCAAGGTCGCCCCAGCCAGGCGCTGCGCCGACACTCCGAGAATCAGGAGCACTCCGACGAGTGCGGGGATCACCCGGTTCGAGCCGTCCGGCAAGCTCTTCCTGCGGCCAGAGAACAGCCACCAGACAAGAGCAAGAACAAGTCCCGCAAGTAGAAAATCGAAGACTCGAAGTATCAGCCACGCCATGTCCACGCCCTTCATTGTTGTGTCACCCAGAAGGTACACAACTGTATCATCGGAGTGCTACAGTTGACGTGGTGCGGATCGCCAGAAAATCTGTATGAACGCAAAGAAGTTCAATTGCCTCAAGGGGGTACTTGAAATGCCCAAAGTTCTTTGGTCCGGAGTACCTGATACAGCGCAACTCCCCCAACTAGACGAAGAATGCCCGCAAGCCGACTGGCCTAGGGGCGCGACCAGCATCGCTCATCTGGGGGGTATTGGACTTCCCCTAATCATCCGTCGGCCTCGGGACCACCCTCGACTTCTCCCTTGGACACACAGATCTCAAGGTCTGGGCCATCTCCTCGGGATGAAGGATCGACTGGTTCTCCGATCACTTCATCGTTGAGAATCACCGCCGGGCCACTCTGAAGCACATTGGACAGAGTGCGTTCAACGTCATCGAGGGACAGCGGAGCGGTTTCGTCGATGACAAGGTCCACGACTCCCCTCTTCGCATCGACTGTCGACATGGCTTTCACGTCGGTATTCTCCATGACACCTCTATAGACTTTTTCTTGCAGTCCAACGATTTCAGCTTCGCTTGCGACCGCATCAGTCATCACCTCAGGGTTTACACCAGTTTCATCGATAAGCGCCATCGCTCCAGCAGGTGGCTCTCCCGCAAATGCGATCTCACCAGCACCCTGTTGATCCGTATCCCATTCGGCTGCCGAATAATAATCTGGGTACTCCGTGGCGAGTTTCTGAACGAGGTCGTTAAAGGCAGTCTCTTCAGAAGCTTGATCTTCTGAAACGCCCACATCTCGACCGCCCGTGTTCTCCTCCGGGGTGACGCCCACCGCAAAGGCCCAACGTGCACTACGGGGGCCCCGCTCCGTCTCGATCTCCAGCTGTCCCGCTGCATACGGATAGTCCGTCGCGACCTCATAGATCTTCCCGTCCTCCGAACAAGGCATGACCCCTCGTTCCTCTCCATCCAGGAAAACGTCGGACCATGATCTGCCCCTCGCACCACACAGAAAACGCAACCGCTTCCCTGTCTGGGGGCAACCTTGTGTCCCCAGTAGAAGGAGCTGAACCGTCGACGGAATATGAATACCAGGCTTCGAAACCCTGTTCCTCGAGAGCTGCTGATGCCTTCTCCATACGTTCGCGCAAGTCCTCATCGAGATCCGCGGCTCGCATGCCAGATTGCTCGGCACCTTCAGCGCAGGACACGAATAAGAGCGAGGCGACCACAAGGCCTAGTAGTCGCGGGGTTCGCATATTTCATCGTCTCAGCCAAGAACCTCGGGCGAAAGGTCACCCTTGACCTCAACTGCACCGTGTTCCGTCAATGAGGCTAGTGGCGACCCGGCACGACTAGCTCTCGTAGGCCGACCGGCTGCTGGGACGGTTCGGCGCCAATCCCCGCCGTAGAATGACTTGATGAGTCTCCATCATGTCCGACGAGGCGAGGGAAGCCCCCTTCTTTTGGTCCACGGCCTTGGAGCGGGTCTGCGCTCCTGGGATCCGATCATCGACGCATTGGCCGCGCACCGGGAGGTCATCGCGGTCGACCTGCCCGGATTCGGACAGACGCCCGCGATGCCTGGCGAAGTGTCGATCGCCACACTCGCCGATTCGGTCGCGCAATTCATCGACGAGCAGGGCCTGGACCGCGTCGCCATTGCCGGGCAGTCGATGGGCGGGCGGATCGTGCTTGAGCTCGCCAGACGCGGGATCGGTGGTGACACCGTGGCGCTGGACCCTGGGGGTTTCTGGAGCGATCGCGAGCTGGCGGTCTTCAGCTACACACTTCGGCCTTCAATCGCCCTGGTGCGTGCTTTGCGAGGTGCCCTGCCGAGGCTGTTGAGCAATCGCTTCAGTCGGACCGCGCTGCTCGCGCAGTTCTCGGCCCACCCGTGGTCTCTTACGCAGGAAACAGTGCTGCCCGACCTGCTCGGGTTAGCCGACAGCCCAGCGACGGATGCGGCGATGGACGCACTCACGAAAGGACCAAAGCAGCAGGGCGCTCCGCTCGGCACGGTCCCCGGTCGCGTCACCATCGGGTGGGGAAGCCGCGACCTCGTCACCGTTCCGCGGCAAGCTCATCGGGCTGTTGCGGCGTTCCCCGATGCGACCCTGCACTGGTTCCCCCGGTGCGGACACTTCCCGCAATGGGACGCGCCGCACCAGGCGGCGGAGCTCATCCTGACCGGTACTCGCTAACCCGCGCTCGATCCCCCTGGTGTTTCGTGCAGCTTGCCCAGCACGCAGATTTCGTCACAACCAAACCGCAGTCAATCAGCGTGCGACGACACCGGAGAATCTCTCACTGCCGTGGGGTTAGGTCACCTCTAGCGTCGGCCTTCTATGGCACGTTCCAACGGGATGCGGCCGTCCTGCCAAGGCGTCAGAACCCACACCAGGAGATACGCGCCGAGGCCCAACACCGGAAGCAAGAAGGACAAGAGGATCACCAGGCGGACCAGCCACACGTTGAATCCGAACTTCGCGGCAATGCTCCCCCCGATGCCTGCGAGGACGCGTCCAGGGCCACGCCGAAAACCGATGCTGCGGATGGATCTGAAGAGTATTTCCATACCGACCATAGTACGCGCGCCCCACCCTGACACCCTGATGCCGCAGTCATCGACCCGCTTTCCACCGCACCTAAAAGGCGGTGCTGGGCAGATCCTTCTCGTCATCAACGATCGCCGTGACGATCCGCTCGGCAACCTGGTCGGGATCCAGCGCCGCTCCGAATCGCGGCGCTGACCCAGCGATCGGGTGCTCGGACAACGAAGTGCCGGTGTGGCCAGGGCGAGCATCCACGAGCCGGATGCCCGCGCGGCGATACTCTCGCGCCGCCGCGACGACGAAGGCCGCGAGCCCAGCTTTTGACGCGGAATATGCTGCCAGCCCTGCGACCGGCGCCTCAGCGACAACCCCGCTGATTGTCACTACGAAGGGCTCCCGACCGTCCTGCGCCGAAGCAGCGAGGTAGGAATGGCTCTGAGTGATCAGCTGGATCGGACTGGTGGTGTTCACCGCGAACAGCTCGTCGACCGTGGCGGGTTCGAGCTCGGAAGCGACACCAAAGGCGACGACCCCGGACGCAATCACGAGCCCGTCGAGCCGTCCGTGCTGCGCATTCGTGTCGGCCAGCACCTCAAGAACCACAGAGGGTTCCCGCAGATCGCGCCCTTCAGACCTCGACGACCGGGCAACAATTGCGCCGTGTCTCTCCAGCTGATCTGCGATTCGCGAGCCGAGCCCACCGGTGGCGCCGACCACCAGAACAACTGCACCCTGAAGATTCTTCATGGGTAGACCCTAGAACAGATGCAGCAGTGCGCGCCGCGAGGCGGTTCGCTGAGTCCGTCTCAGATGTCAGGGAACTAGACGTTGAAGCGGAACTCCACCACGTCGCCGTCCTTCATGACGTATTCCTTGCCCTCAATACGCACCTTGCCGGCAGCCTTGGCATCAGCCATCGAGCCCGCTGCCAGCAGATCATCGAAGTTGACGATCTCGGCCTTGATGAAGCCGCGCTGGAAATCGGTGTGGATCACGCCGGCTGCCTCGGGCGCCGTCGCACCCTGGTTGACCGTCCAGGCGCGGGTCTCTTTGGGACCCGCCGTGAGGTAAGTCTGCAGCCCGAGCGTGGAGAAGCCGACGCGGGCCAGCTGGTCCATGCCGGACTCTTCCTGGCCGTTGAGCTCGAGCATCTCGCGGGCCTCCTCTTCGGAGAGCTCCACCAGGTCCGCCTCGAGCTTGGCGTCGAGGAACACGGCGTCGGCCGGGGCGACCAGCTCGGCGAGCTCGGCCTGCTTCTCGGGAGAGTTCAGCACACCTTCATCGGCGTTGAACACGTAGATGAAGGGCTTCGCGGTGAGCAGGTTCAGCTGCCCGAGGTGCTCCATGTCCAGCTTGTCCTTAGTGATGGAGCTGAAGATCGTGTCGCCCCGCTCCAGCGTCTTCTGCGCGTTGAGGTAGGCGTCCAGCGTGGCCTGCTCGGCCTTGCGTCCCTTGACCTGCTTCTCCAGCTTGGGGATCGCGTTCTCCATGGTCTGGAGATCGGCCAGGATCAGCTCGGTGTTGATGGTCTCCATGTCACTGGTGGGATCCACCTTGCCGTCCACGTGGATGACGTTCTCGTCCTCGAACACGCGGACCACCTGGGCGATCGCATGGGCCTCGCGGATGGTGGCCAGGAACTGATTGCCCAGGCCCTCCCCCTCGGAGGCGCCCTTGACGATGCCGGCGATGTCCACGAAGGAGACCGTGGCCGGGAGGATCTTCTGCGAACCGAAGATCTTCGCGAGCGCGTCCAGGCGCTCATCGGGGAGGTTCACGATGCCCACGTTCGGCTCGATCGTGGCGAACGGATAGTTCGCCGCCAGGATCGACTGACGAGTCAGCGCATTGAAGAGGGTCGACTTGCCCACATTGGGTAGTCCCACGATTCCGATAGTCAAAGCCACGGTCACCTAACCTACCGCGCGGACCCGCTCGACCGCGACTTTCCGGGGCTGCGCGAGACTGCCCTGCCCTTTCCGTGCCTGAATCCTCCACATACACTGAGAATCAGCTCACGATCTGAGCCGTTTCTCACCCCGTTCTACAAGATTCGGCTCACATTCTCCAGCCACTTGTGTCCCGGACACTGCGCACGCATGTCTAAGATGCCTGAGGTTCATCACCGAATTAACACCGATACACAAGCGAACTGACGCAGCACTGGAAGGAACACAACTTCATGGCATCGGCCACGCATGACGTCTCGAACGACGTCCCGAGCGAGGCCCAGGGGAACGGCTCCGCCAAGCCCCCTGCGCGCTCGAAGGTCAATCTGCCGGTCTTCATCGGCTCCGCGGCGATCATCATTGCCTTCACTCTGTGGGCCTGGCTTGCACCAGACACGGCCTACACCACCTTGGAATCAGTCTTCCTCTGGATCGGCGCCAACCTGGGTTGGTACTACATCCTCACCGCCGGCATCGTGGTGGTCTTCGTCCTGGTCGTGGCCTTCTCTCGAGTGGGCCGCACCAAGATGGGGCCGGATCACTCCACGCCGAAGTACAACCTCTTCACCTGGACGGCGATGCTCTTCGCCGCCGGCATCGGCGTGGACCTGATGTTCTTCGCCATCTCCGGCCCCGCCACGAACCTCACCACCGCTCCGGGCAATGAAGCCGGATCGGCCGAGGCCACCGAGATGGCAGTCCTGTGGACGCTGTTCCACTACGGGATCCCCGGCTGGGCCATGTACGCGCTGATGGGGATGGCCTTCGGCCTCTTCGCCTACCGCTATCACCTGCCGCTGAGCATCCGCAGCGCGCTCTACCCGATCATCGGCAAGCGCGCCCAGGGCGCCACCGGCGACGGCATCGAGATCGCCGCCGTCATCGGCACCATCTTCGGCATCGCCACCAGCCTCGGCATCGGCGTGGTCTTCCTGAACTACGGCCTGGAATGGCTCTTCGGCATCCCGCAGGGCACCGGCGCGCAGGCTGGCCTGATCGGCCTGGCCGTGGTCGTGACCATCTTCTCCGCCGTCTCCGGCGTGGACAAGGGCATTCGTCGGCTGGCGGAGCTCAACGTGGTCTTCGCCGTGATCCTGCTGCTCTACGTGCTGATCGCCGGCGAGACCACCTACCTGCTCAACGGGCTGGTGAAGAACGTCGGCGACTTCTTCGCCTTCTTCCCCTCGATGCTGTTCGACACCTTCGCCTACAACCCGCCTGAGGGCCAGTGGCTGGAATGGTGGACGCTGTTCTTCTGGGCCTGGTGGATCGCCTGGGCGCCCTTCGTCGGGCTCTTCCTCGCGCGCATCTCCCGCGGCCGCACGCTGCGCCAGTTCGTCACCGGCACGCTGATCATCCCGTTCGGCTTCATCCTGCTGTGGATCTCGATCTTCGGGAACGGCGCCATCTGGGAGTTCCTGCAGGGGAACACTGAGTTCATCACCGCCGCCGTGGAGAACCCCGAGGCCAGCTACTACCTGCTGCTCGAGCAGTACCCCGGCGCCACCTTCACCATCGGCCTCTCGGTCATCACCGGTCTGCTCTTCTACATCACCTCCGCCGACTCCGGCGCACTCGTGATGGCGAACTTCACCTCCAAGTCGCTCAGTGCCTCCGACGACGGCGCCCCGTGGCTTCGCGTCTTCTGGGCGCTGGCCACCGGCGCGCTCACCCTCGCGGTCCTCATGCTCGACGGGGTCTACACCTTGCAGATGGCCACGGTGATCATCGGGCTGCCGTTCTCGGTGGTGATGTATCTGCTCATGGTCGGCGTCTGGCGAGCATTGCGCATGGAGCGGTACAACCGCGACTCGCGTGAGGCCACCCTGCCGTGGATGGTCTCCGAGCGCACCCGTGAACCGGGCGAACGAGGAAACCTCAGCTGGCGCCGTCGTCTGGCCCGCGGGATGCACTTCCCCTCGGCCAAGCAGGCCACCGAGTTCGTCGAGACCGTGGCCGCCCCGGCCGTGGAAGACGTCGCCTCGGAGCTGCGCGAGCAGGGTGCCGATGTCAGCTGTCAGCGCGGCGTGGTTCCCGACACGGATATCCCGCACATCGATCTGCACGTCTACTTCGGCGAGCAGACCGAGTTCAAGTACCAGGTCTACCCGGTGGCGTACTCGGTCCCGAGCTTCGCGCGCAACATGCGCCCGACCGAGGAGACCTACTACCGTGTGGAGACGTTCTCGGCCACAGGCTCCGGAGGACACGACCTCATGGGCTACAGCCGGGAACAGGTCATCGCCGATGTCCTGGACTCCTACGAGCGTCACCTCACGTTCCTCACCATGAGCGAAGAGGGTGGCCAGTCAGCCTCCCTGCACACCGACAGCAACATCCCGGATGACTGGGATCACGACCGCACGCACGGATAAGGAGCACGAATGAGCACAGCAGAGCAGGTCTCAACGCTGTTCATCGACGGTAAATGGGTTCCAGCCCAGTCCGGCGAGACGCGCACGATCTATTGCCCAGCAGACGGCTCCGAAGTCGATGTGGTCTCCGAGGCCGGCGAGGCGGACACCATTGCCGCCATCGCCGCCGCCCGCAAGGCCTTCGACTCCCATGTCTGGGCCGACACCCCTGCCGCCGAGCGCGGCGCCTTCGTGACCGCGGTGGCTGACGCCATCGAGGATCGCAAGGACGAGTTCGCCCGCGCCGAGGCCCTGGACACCGGCAAGCGGTTCGTCGAGGCGCAGATCGACATGGACGACATCATCGCCTGCTACCGGCACTTCGGGAAGCTGGCCGACGCCGAGTCCGGTCGCCTGATCGACGCCGGGGACCCCACGGTCCTCTCCCGCGTCGTGTACGAGCCGGTCGGCGTCGTCGGGATGATCACCCCGTGGAACTACCCGCTGCTGCAGGCGGCCTGGAAGATGGCACCTGCCCTGGCGGCAGGCAACAGCTTCATCCTCAAGCCCGCCGAGCTGACCCCGCACACCGGGATGCTGATCATGGACGTCTATGACTCGCTGGGCCTTCCCGCGGGCGTGGCGAACCTGATCACCGGCGCCGGCGCCACGGCAGGCGCCCCGCTGTCCTCGCACCCCGATGTGGACATGGTCTCCTTCACCGGAGGCGTGGTCACCGGGCGCAAGATTGCCGCCACCGCGGCAGAGACGGTCAAGAAGGTCGCGCTGGAGCTCGGCGGCAAGAACCCCAATGTGGTCTTCGCCGACGCCGACTTCGACGCCGCCGTGGACAACGCGCTCAACGCCGGCTTCGTCGACTCCGGGCTGGTCTGCTCCGCAGGCACCCGGCTGATCATCGAGGAGTCCATCAAGGAGAAGTTCGTCACCGAACTGGTCCGCCGCGCTGAGCACATCCGGATGGGCGGACCCTTCGAGGAGTCCGCCGAGACCGGTCCGCTGATCTCGGCCGAGCACCGCCAGAAGGTGTATGACTACACCCAGCGCGGCATCGAGGAGGGCGCGACCCTGCGGACCGGGCACCACTTCGGCGGCGAGGAGCACCGCAACGGGTACTTCTACGCGCCCACCGTGCTCGATGACGTCAAGCGCGGCATGTCAGTGGTAGTCGAGGAAGGCTTCGGCCCGGTCATCACCGTGGAGACCTTCACCACCGAGGCGGAGGCCATCGAGACGGCCAATGACACGATCTACGGCTTGGCCGGCGCCGTGTGGACCTCCAACCGCGGCACCGCCCACCGGGTCTCCTCGCGGTTGCGCCACGGCACCATCTGGATCAACGACTACCACCCCTACGTGCCGCAGGCCGAGTGGGGCGGCTTCAAGCAGTCCGGCGTCGGACGCGAGCTGGGCCATATGGGACTGGACGAGTACCGCGAGTCCAAGCACATCTACGAGAACACGGAGCCCGCCGTCACCGGCTGGTTCAGCATGCCGGAGAAATAAGGAGACCCCGTGGAGAACACCAGTTTCGACTACGTCGTCATCGGCGGCGGCTCTGGCGGCGCCGCCGTCGCCGCCCGCCTGTCCGAGGACCCGAACGTGACCGTGGCGCTGCTCGAGGCAGGCCCGACCGACGCCGACAAGCCAGAGGTGCTGCAGCTCAATCGCTGGATGGAGCTGCTGGAGTCCGGCTACGACTGGGACTACCTCATCGAGCCCCAGGAGAACGGCAACTCCTTCATGCGTCACGCCCGTGCCAAGGTGCTCGGCGGCTGCTCCTCACACAACTCCTGCATCGCCTTCTGGGCGCTGCGCGAGGACATGGATTCCTGGGAGGCACAGGGTGCGGTCGGCTGGAACGCCGAGACGACCTATCCGCTGTTCCAGCGGCTGGAGACCAACGACGCCCCGGGCGAGCACCACGGCCGCAGCGGCCCGGTGAACCTGATGACCATCCCGCCGCGGGACCCCTGCGGCGTGGCGCTGCTCGATGCCTGCGAGCAGCAGGGCATCCCCCGGGTGCAGTTCAACACCGGGGAGACCGTGCTGAAGGGTGCGAACTTCTTCCAGGTCAACCGCAGGGAGGACGGGACGCGCTCCTCCTCCTCAGTGTCCTATCTGCACCCGATCCTGGAGCGGGCGAACCTGACGATCCTCACCGACACCTGGGTGCGCGAGATCGTCTTCGAGGGTGACCGCGCGGTGGCGGTGGACGGCGTGAACAACGCCTTCGGCCGGTCCCAGCGGATCAGCGCGAAGAAAGAGATCGTGCTCTCCGCGGGAGCCATCGACTCGCCGAAGCTGCTGATGCTCTCCGGGATCGGCCCGGCCGAGCACCTGGCGGAGTTCGGCATCGAGGCCCGCGTGGACTCCCCCGGCGTGGGCGAGCACCTGCAGGACCACCCGGAGGCGGTCATCGCGTGGGACGCCAAGCAGCCCATGGTGGAGGACTCCTACCAGTGGTGGGAGATCGGGATCTTCTCGGCCACCCGCGAGGGACTGGACCGCCCGGACCTGATGATGCACTACGGCTCGGTGCCCTTCGACATGCACACGCTGCGTCAGGGCTACCCCACCTCGGAGAACACCTTCTGCCTGACCCCCAACGTCACCCACGCGAAGTCCCGCGGCACCGTGCGGCTCCGCTCCAAGGACTACCGGGACAAGCCGAAGGTCGATCCGCGGTACTTCACCGACCCGGAGGGTCATGACATGCGCGTGGCGGTGGAGGGCATCAAGCTCGCCCGCGAGATCGCCGCGCAGCCTGCCATGGCCGAATGGGCCGGCGAGGAGCTCTTCCCCGGCAAGGGCACGCAGTCCGATGAGGAGCTCGCGGACTACGTCACCCGCACGCACAACACCGTCTACCACCCGGCAGGCTCCGTGCGGATGGGCGCCGATGACGATGCCATGTCACCGGTGGACTCCCAGCTGCGGGTCAAGGGCGTCAAGGGTCTGCGCGTGGCCGACGCCTCGGTGATGCCGGAGCTGACCACGGTCAACCCGAACATCACCACCATGATGATCGGTGAGCGCTGCGCGGACCTGATCAAGGCGGACCACGCCTAGATCTCCCCGCCCCACATCGAGTGGGCGATTTTCGTGAGTTTTCCTCCCCTGCGGCGTGTGAAACTCCCGAAAATCGCCCACTCGTGTGTGTTTGTAGGGAAACCGCTCAGATGGCGGGGGTGCTCAGCTCGGGGTTCTGCAGCTCCGGGGAGAGGTTGATCAGCCGCAGCCGCGCGTGATCGGCGATCTGCGCATCGGTGAGCTCGCGGATCGCACGGGCCTCGGCGTCGTCGTCGTGCTCCTCGTCCAGCCCGGCGTTCGGCAGCGAGGAGGAGACCGAGCCCGAGGTCAGCGGGATGTCGAGCACCGTGACCGCGGCCGGGGTGAGCGGGATGAACTGGCGCCGATCCAGCAGCCCGAGCCCCTCGAAGAGCACCCGCAGCGCAGCACCATGAGAGACGACGACGGCGGTGCGCACCTCGAAGCTGAGATCCGCTGAGGCGGTGGGCGCGATCTCCGCGGTGGAGCGCACGATGTCGCTGAAGGCGCGCGTCATCCGGGCCTGCAGATCCGCATGCGACTCTCCCCCGGCCGGGGTGTAGCTCCCGGCGCGCCAGCCCTCGAAGTTCTCCGGCTCGGCGTCGCGGATCTCCGCGGCGAAGGCGCCCTCCCATTCACCGAGGCTCTGCTCGCGCAGCTCGTCCCAGATCTGCGGCTGCAGCTCGAGCCCGAACTCGGCGAAGGTCTGCTGGGTCCGCACCAGGCTGGAGACATAGGCCTTCGCCGGGTTCTGCGCGCGCACGAAGGCTCCCGTGGTGCGCGCCTGCAGCCTCCCTGATTCGGCCAGCGAGATGTCTGAATGCCCTTGCAGGCGGTGGGTCTTGTTCCAGTCGGTCTCGCCGTGGCGGACAAGCAGGATTCGAATCATGGGGCTCCTCGGGTTCTGACGGACGGCGCCATGGGTGGCGCGGCTTCTCTGCTGCAAGCCTATGCCAGCGGGCACGTGGGGTGCGCATGCCCTCCTGCGTGGCACCGCACGGTCGCCCGTCAGATCAGACCCCATGTCCCCCTCCTCAGGTCACACTCCATGTCAGTCCCCGGTGGCATGCTGGGTGGCATGACCCTCGTGTACTTCCTCAGCGGACTTCTCCTCGGCGTGCTGGCCAGCTGGCTGGTGCTGTATCTGTTGCGCCGCGGCACCGATGACGCCAGTCAGCTCCGTGGCCAGCTGGAGAGCAGGCAGACCGAGCTGAGCCTCGCCCAGACGGAGCTTGCCGGGACCCAGCAGGAGCTCAGCCTGGCGAAGGGTCGGCTGTGGGAGCTGGAGCGACGCCGTGAGGAGGACGCCGATGCCGCACGGGAGCGCGAGACCCTCGTGGAGATGCTGCATCCGGTGCGCCAGGGCGTCACCGAGATGCAGCGCCGGGTCCAGGAGTTGGAGACCGAGCGGGCCGCCCAGCATTCCCGGCTGAGCCAGCAGCTGACCGCCGCGGCGGAGACCGATGCGCGGATCATGGAATCCACCCAGGCGCTGCTCGGGAGCCTGCATTCGAACTCCGCGCGCGGACACTGGGGCGAGGTGCAGCTGCGCCGAGTCGTGGAGGCCGCCGGGATGATCCCGCATGTGGACTTCACCGAACAGCACAGCTCCCGCGGCGCCGACGGCCAGCTGCTCATCCCGGACATGGTGGTGCACCTCCCCGGCGGGCGTCAGCTGGTCCTCGATGCCAAGGCGCCGCTGAATGCCACGAATCCCACGCTGCAGGCCAAGGCGCTGCGCTCTCGCGTGGACGAGCTGGCCAAGAAGCGGTACTGGGAGGCGGTGGACCTCTCCCCCGATGTGGTGTTCTGCTTCGTGCCGGCGGAATCGCTGCTCTCCGCCGCCATGGAGGCGGACCCCAACCTGCTCGACGACGCCCTCTCCAAGGGCGTGACACTGGTCTCACCCGCTTCGCTGCTGGCCTCGCTGAAGGCAGTCTCCGCCGCCTGGCGGCAGGAGCGGCTGGCGCAGAACATCCGCGAGGTGGTGGACCACTCGCGGGATCTCTACCGGCGCCTGGCCAAGATGAGCGAACACCTGGCGCGCACCGGGGATCGGCTGCGCCAGGCGGTCACGGCGTACAACGGGCTGATCGGCAACATCGAACGCCAGGTGCTGCCGAAGGTGGAGGCGATGAGTCGGCTGGAAGTGGGCGAACCCTCCGCGGAGTCAGCGTCCGCCGAGCCCCTGCTGGAGGACCTCGGCGAGACGCTGAGCGCGACGGCGGTGAGCACCGAGGTCAATCCGTTGGGCCCCCGGCTGGAGGCCGAACGGTCGAGTTCGGAGTGAGGCCGGGGCTGAGCGCTGCCTCCGGGTCTGAGCGCTAGATGCTGAGCCCGAAGACCCAGACCAGGATGGTCATGGACACGATCGTGATGCAGATGACCCCGGCCACGTTGAGCCAGATGCCGCCCTTGATCATCTGCCCGATCGTTACGTATCCCGACCCGTAGGCGATGGCGTTCGGCGGAGTCGCGACGGGCAGCATGAACGCACAGGTCGCGGCCAGCGCCACCGGCGCGGCGAGGATCAGCGGATCCAGGCCCGTGCCCAATGCCACACCGGAGGCCACCGGAAGGAAGGTGGCCGCCGTCGCCGTGTTGGAGGTCATCTCGGTGAGCAGCAGGATGCCCACGGTGGCGACCAGCACGAGCACCCAGACCGGGATGCCGGAGAGTCCCTCGACCTGCTCGCCGAGCCAGGTGGAGAGTCCCGAGTCGCCGAACTGTCCGGAGAGCGCCAGGCCGCCGCCGAAGAGCAGCAGCACGCCCCAGGGCAGCTTCGCGGCGTATTCCCAGTCCAGCAGGCGCACGCCCTTGGCGGCGCCGCCGGGGAGCAGGAACAGGAGCAGTCCGACCACCATGGCGATGCCGGCGTCGGAGATGAAGGGGTCCTCCATGCCGAGCAGGTTCGTGGAGATCAGCGGGATCGAGACCCAGGACAGTGCCGCGAGGATGAAGATGATCAGCACGCGCGTCTCACCGGCGGCCATCGGGCCGAGCTTGCGCAGCTCGTCGCGGATGAGGTCGCTGCCGCCGGGGATGTCGTCGATCTCGGGCTTGAAGAGCACCTTGGTCAGCAGCACCCAGGTGATGATGAGCATGACCACGGAGATCGGCACGCCGACCAGCATCCACTGACCGAATCCGATGGTGACGTCGTGGTTCTCGGACATGTGGCCGACCAGCAGCGCATTCGGCGGGGTGCCGATGATGGTGCCCAGCGAACCGACCGAGGCCGCATAGGCGATGCCGAGCATCAGCGCGGTCCCGAAGTTGGATTTCAGCGCGTTGTTGGTCTCGTCCTCGCCGGCGGACTTGGCGGTCTCCGGATCCTCGCCCTTGATGATCTTGTTCACCAGCATCAGCACCGAGACGCCGATGGGCAGCATCATCACGGCGGTGGCGGTGTTGGAGACCCACATGGACAGGAAGCCGGTGGCGATCATGAATCCGGCGATCAGGTTCGCCGGCTTGGAGCCCATGGCCCGCAGGGTCAGCAGCGCGATCCGGCGGTGCAGGTTCCAGCGCTGCATCGCCAGGGCGAGCATGAAGCCGCCCATGAACAGGAAGATGATGTTGTTGCCGTAGCTGGCACCCACATCATCCACGGAGACTCCGCCCACAGCCTCCTCGGCGCTGCCGAAGTCACCGGAGGGCACCAGCAGCGGGAAGATGATCAGCGGGAGCAGCGCGGTGGCCGGGATCGGGATCGCCTCGGTCATCCACCAGATGGCCATCAGAACGGCGGTGGCCGCGGTCAGCCGGGGCCAGACCTCGAGGTCACCCGGCATCACCAGGTAGACCAGCAGCGCGAGGACCACTCCGCCCACCAGGCCGACCATCCGGCGGATCAGCGCCGGACGCTCCAGCCCTTCAGCGCGAGCACCGACCGACTGTTCCTCGGCCTCGGCCTCCGACTGTGTTCGGGGGTCATATTTCTTCAGATGGTCGCCCGATACACGGGACCGCGGAGGCGTCATTGCCGATACTCCTGCTGGTGGCTGGACAGGTGTGCGCTATCTCGTGACAGGGCTCACAGAGTCTACGCGGACCGCGCGATGGTTGCCACTGGGAACGGCCTTGACGAGCCAATGCGGCGCGTCCGGAACGCTCGGTGCCTCCCCGGCCGGAAGGCTTTGGGGTGCCTAGTTCCTCGGGAGCACGATGGCTGCCAGCAGGGTCGCCAGCCCCGCCAGCGCGAGCACCATCGCCACGGTCCCCGGCCAGCCGGCCAGATGCAGCGCCGTGCCGCCGAGGTAGCCGAAGAGCGAGGAGCCGCCGTAGTAGCCCAGGTTGTACAGCGAGGCCGACTGCGCCCGGCCGGCCGTGGCTGCGGCGCCCACCCACCCCGAGGCCACCGCGTGCGCGGCGAAGAAGCCCCCGGTCAGCACCACGGTGCCGAGGATGACCACCCAGAGATGTGGGATCAGCGTGAGCCCCACCCCCAGCATCATGATCAGGTTGCCCGTCAGCAGCACCGGCTTGCGGGAGTAGCGCGCCGCCAGCCTGCCCGCGCGTGGGGAGGACCAGGTGCCCGCGAGGTAGGCGAGGAAGACGAAGGAGGCGATTCCCAGCGGGATGGAGAACGGGGGCGCGGTGAGGTGGAAGCCGAGGAAGTTGTACATGGCGACGAAGCCGCCCATGGTCAGAAAACCCTGGAGGTAGAGGACCCGCAGCGTGGGTGAACCCAGGTTCCCGGTGAGTGAGCGCAGAGCCTCCCCCGGCCGGACCCGGGCAGGTGTGAAGTTCTGCGCGGCTGGCGCCAGCCGCAGGAAGACCAGCACGCAGATTGCCGCGATCACCGTGACGAGCAGCATCCCGATCTTCCAGCCCAGCTGCTCCCCCACCGGCGCGGCCACGATGCGCCCGGTCAGCCCGCCCAGTGAGGTGCCCGAGATGTAGGTGCCCGCCGCGGCCACAGCGATCTTCGGACTGACCTCTTCATTGAGGTAGGCCACGGCCAGCGCCGGCACGCCGCCGAGCATGAAGCCCTCGATCAGCCGCAGCACCAAGGCCAGCTCGAAGCCGAACTCCGCTGAGACTCCGGGCATCAGCACAGCCAGTCCGCCGAAGAGACAGGCCAGGCTGATCGCCCAGACCATGGCTGGTTTCCGGCCGTGCGCGTCTCCGATATAGGACCACGGGATGACGCCCACGGCCAGGCCGAGCGTGGCGGCGGAGATCATCAGTGCCGCCCGATCCGCGGAGATCTGCTGCTCGGCGGCGATGAGTGGGAGCAGCCCCTGCGGGGAGTAGAGCTGCGCAAAGGTGGCCACGCCGATGAAGAAGAGTGCGATCAGCAGGCGTCGGCTGTGTGGGGTGTCCTGCCCGTCGCGCCCGGTCCGGCCGCGTGGCGTCACGCGAGCACCTCAAGGGTGCCGCGGATGATCGCCCCCGCACCACCGAGTCCAGCCAGTGTCATCGCCAGCTTTCGGGCGGCGGGGATGGAGACGCGTTTGGCCAGCTGGGTGCCGATCAGGATTCCGAGCACCACGGTCCCCACGATGACCGGGAAGAGCCAGCCCAGCGAGGGACCCGAGTGACCGCCCAGGTCCACCGAGCCGAGCAGCAGCTTGGCCAGCACGGAGACTGCCCCCATGGTCATGAAGATGGGCTGCAGCGTGGCGGCGAAGCTGCGCTGGTCCCAGCGCGAGAGCCGGGAGTAGATGGCCATGACCGGGGCGGCCACGCCGGAGGCCGCGTTGAAGAACCCGCCGAGGACGCCCGCCACCAGTCCGGCGCCGCGGCCGGGCAGATGGGGCAGCCGGGGCAGCGTCACGGTCACGAGCAGCGCGAAGACCACGATCGCGCCCACGATGATCGAGAGCCACCCAGCGCTGAGCTGTCCCACCAGCCAGGCGCCGGGGAACGCTCCGATCACCGCGGCGGGCATGATCAGCCAGAAGTGACGCCAGCTGACCTGCGACCACACCGCGATCATGATCAGGCAGCCGGAGACGAAGGTGGTCATGTTGGTGACCAGCACGCCGAAGGCCGGTCCCAGAAGGATCGAGAGCACCGGGGCCACCACGAGGCCCACCCCGGTGCCGGAGACGCGCTGAAGGATCGTGCCGATCAGCACCGCGGCGGCGATCACCGCCGTCATGCCCAGCACCGTCATGCGTTCATCGTATGCCAGCCTCGGGCCTGCGATTCACGCGCTGTCGCATGCCTGTGCCATGTCCCATCCCTTTGGACGGATATAACCCTGGGACATGGCACAGCGATGCGACACATGGAAAAGAAGACGCCAGCGAGGCCGCTCGCCGCGTGGGGCAGTCCGGAGAGGGATCAGGTGCGCTTGCGGCCGCCGCGGCCGACGTCCTCGTGTCCGGCCTGGGTGAGCGCCTGGCGGATCTCCTTGGGGAGCGAGAACACGATGTCCTCCTCCGCCGTGACGACCTCTTCGACCTGGCCGTAGCCGTAGTCGGCGAGCAGGCGCAGCACGTCGTCGACGAGGACCTCGGGGACCGAGGCGCCCGAGGTCACACCGATCGTGGCCGCGTCCTGGAACCAGGCCTCATCGACCTGATTGGCGTAGTCCACCCGCTCGGCGCGGGCAGCACCGTACTCCTTGGCGACCTCTTTGAGCCGCACGGAGTTCGAGGAGTTCTCGGAGCCCACCACGATCACCAGGTCCGAGTCCGGCGCGACCTTCTTGATGGCCGCCTGTCGGTTGGAGGTGGCGTAGCAGATGTCATCCGAGGGCGGATCCTGCAGGTTCGGGAAGCGTTCCCGCAGCTTCTGCACGGTCTCCATGGTCTCGTCCACCGAGAGCGTGGTCTGCGAGAGCCAGATCAGACGGTCGGGGTTGCGCACCTGGAGATCGTCGACCTCCCAGGGACCGTTGACGATGGTCGTGTTGTCCGGCGCCTCGCCGTAGGTCCCTTCGACCTCCTCATGGCCTTCGTGGCCGATGAGCAGGATCTCGTAGTCGTCCTTGGCGAAGCGCACCGACTCGCGGTGCACCTTGGTCACCAGCGGGCAGGTCGCATCGATGGTCTGCAGGTTGCGCGTCTCGGCCAGATCTTTGACTGCCGGGGAGACGCCGTGTGCGGAGAAGACGAGCAGCGCGCCCTCGGGCACCTCGTCGGCTTCCTCCACGAAGATGACGCCCTTCTCCTGCAGCGTCTCGACCACATGGCGGTTGTGCACGATCTCCTTGCGCACGTAGACCGGGGCGCCGTAGGTGTCCAGCGCCTTCTCCACTGCGACCACGGCGCGGTCCACTCCGGCGCAGTAGCCGCGCGGGGCCGCCAGCAGGACCTTGCGCGGGCCCTCGAAGGTGGACTCGGCGGCCACCTCCTCGGGGCTGCGGCGCTTGCGGGGCACCATCGGCATCGGGACCGCGATGTGCTGGCGCCGGGCCGGAGCGTCGGGGGCGGTGGCGGTGGAAGTCATGCCAAGAGTCTACCGGCGGGGGCTTGGCCGGGTCACACTGCGTCGCTGTATGTGGCAACGTGCAGCGACGCTCCGCTGGAAGGCGGTCAGGCCCGTCTGCTGCGAGGCATGAGACTGCCCAGCAGACCCACGACGACGACGGCGCCCGCCGCGCCGCTGAAGATCCACCAGGGCGGCTGAGCCCACCCGGTGTAGCGCTCCTGGACATGGTCCACCAGGGACTGGGCGGCGTCATCGGGAAGCGGTCCGAAGTCCGGTGCGGCCACGGTCAGCGCGATCCAGAGTCCGAGCCCCAGGGCGAGGAGTCCGCCCACGGTCAGTGCCACCCAGCGGCTGCGCCCCGGGCCCAGCAGCAGGCCCAGCAGGGCCACGACCCCGGCCGCGATGGCGATGACCAGCCAGTGCTCGCTCGCGGCGGCGAGCAGCGCCCAGGTGTAGGGATCAGCACCGTCCTGGAGCGTGGCCTCCACATCGATCGTCACCTCGGGCGCGAGGAACTCGAAGCTCGAGGTGTCCAGGAAGGGCAGCCAGCCCAGCGCCGAATCCAGGCCCTCGCGCAGCGGCTCCGTCATCGCCTCGGTCATCGGACTCAGGTCCACCGCGAGATCAAGATCACTGGCATCTCCCGTGGTTCCCTCTGAGAAGACACGTTCCAGCTGTGCGGTGTAGTCGCTGCGGGTCTGCTGCAGCGTGTCATCCCAGGCGACGGACACCTGCTCGTTCTCCAGCATCGATCCCACGAGATCATCCACCAGTCCATCGGCGCGATCGCCGACCAGTGTGGAGACCATGCTGGGCAGCTCCGCGTCCATCCGCTCCAGCAGCTCCGCAGAGATGATCTCGCTGAACGCCTCCTGCTCGAGCAGGTCGCCCGCGATCTCGCGGATGGGCTGCTCCTCGCGCAGCAGCTGGTTGATCTGGAACCCGGCCAGGGAGGCGGCGGCAAGCACCGCGGCGAGCAGCAGGGCGATCACGCTGAAGACCTGACGCATGGGGATAACTCCTTCAGGCGTGTCAGAGAGGTGGCATAGGCTGTAGAGCACCTTACAGAACCTTCCGGGTGAGACCGTCGAGGGGAAGCATTCTTCGATGAGCAGGAGCAGCGCATGAGCCAGCCGGCACAGGCCCAGGACACCTCCGCGGAGACGCCGTGGCCGCTGAGCACCTATTCCAGCAAGCTCAAGGCCCATATCGAGATGGCCCCGCCCACCTGGGTCGAAGGGCAGCTGGTCGAGTTCAACCTGCGCAACGGCAACGCCTGGATGACCCTGCGAGACCTGGAGCAGGAGGTCTCCTTCTCCACCGTGGCGTGGCGCACCGTGGCGGGCGGACTCAACGGGACCGTCTCCCCCGGGTCGCGGGTGGTGGCCCTGGTCAAGCCGAACCTCTATGAGAAGTCCGGTCGGCTCTCGCTGGTCGCCCAGCAGATGAAGCCCGTGGGGCTCGGAGACCTGCTGGCCCGGATCGAACAGCTCAAACAGAAGCTGGCCGCCGAAGGACTCTTCCGGGCCGAGCTGAAGCAGCCACTCCCGGTGCTGCCGCTGCGCATCGGATTGATCACGGGACGCAATTCCGACGCCAAGAAGGACATCCTGCGGAACACCCACGCCCGCTGGGCGGCCGCCGAGTTCGAGATCCGCGAGGTGGCGACCCAGGGACCCACGGCTCCCCAGGAGGTGGCCGCGGCCCTGGCAGAGCTCGACGCCGACACGTCCGTGGAGGTGATCGTGATCGCCCGCGGTGGAGGCGCCCTGGAGGAGGTCGTCCTGCCCTTCTCCGATGAGCGGCTGATCCGCGCCGTGGCGGCAGCACGCACCCCGGTGGTCTCTGCCATCGGGCACGAAGCGGACCGGCCGCTGCTCGACGAGGTCGCCGATATGCGCGCTTCGACCCCCACCGGAGCGGCGAAGCTGCTCGTGGTCGATGAGGCCCAGGAGCGGGAGAACCTCAGCCAGGCACGGGAACGGATGTCCTCGGGTGTGGAGCGGCTGCTCCGCCGGGAGACCGACTGGCTGCAGGCCGTGCGCTCGCGCCCGGTGCTGGCCCAGCCTCAGGACATGCTCTCCGTACGCTCCCAAGAGCTGGCGGGACTGCGCCGTCGCGCGCTCTTCGGCATGGAGTCCGCGCTGGCCCGCGGCACCGACTGGGTGGCCCATACCCGCGCCCGGGTCCGTTCCCTGTCTCCGCAGTCCACGCTGGACCGTGGCTACGCGGTCGTCCAGGCCCAGCGGGAAGCCGGCTGGGAAGTTCTGCGCGAGGCCGGGACGCTGACGCGTGGCGATCAGCTCAGCATCATGGTGGCCTCCGGGGAGCTCACCGCCCGCGCCGAAGAGATCTACCCCCAGGACCAGAACACTCCCCAGAATCGAAAGGCAGCACAGTGACCGAAGCACCCCACGCCGAAGAGTCCGCCGGCACCGGCTCCACCGCGAGCGAGTTTGCCGCGGCGCAGACCCAGGACATCGAGTCCATGAGCTACGAGCGAGCCCGCGAGGAACTCGTCGCCGTGGTCACCAAGCTGGAGACCGGCGGTGCTCCGTTGGAGGAGTCACTGGCTCTGTGGCAGCGCGGTGAGGCACTGGCCGACCGCTGTGAACGCTGGCTCGACGGCGCACGTACCCGCCTGGAAGAGGTCCGCGCGGAGCTGACCGAGGACAGCTGAGGCGAGCGCAGCTGAACCCAGCGCGGATCAGGCGCGGGCTGCCGCGTCCCGGTACTCGGCGAGGAACTCTGCGATCCCGGCGATGGCATGCTCGAGGTCCTCGACTGCAGGCAGCGTCACCAGCCGGAAATGGTTGTCGTCGATCCAGTTGAACGCGCGGCCGTGGGAGACCAGGATCTTCTGCTGGCGCAGCAGCTCGATGACGAACTGCTCGTCGTTCTCGATCGGGTAGATCTCCGGATCAAGCCGCGGGAACAGGTATAGCGCGCCGTCGGCCTGGTGGACCTCCACCCCTTCGATCTCGCGCAGGAGTCGGTAAGCGGTCTCGCGCTGTTCGAACAGCCGCCCACCCGGGTCGATCAGGTCCTCGATGGACTGGTGTCCTCCGAGTGCGGCCTGGATGGCATGCTGGGCCGGCACATTGGCGCACATGCGCATGTTCATCAGCAGGGTCAGGCCCTCGAGGTAGTTCTTGCCGCGGTGGGTCGGTCCGGAGACGTAGATCCAGCCCGAGCGGA
Organism: uncultured Nesterenkonia sp.; assembly: GCA_947494195.1. GTDB lineage: Bacteria > Actinomycetota > Actinomycetes > Actinomycetales > Micrococcaceae > Nesterenkonia. The sequence goes on from CANLUC010000001.1 coordinate 75,774, forward strand.
ACCCGGCCACGCGCCAGGTCTTGGAGAGCCCGGAGAAGGTGATCGTGAAGACATCGTCGGAGAGTGTGCACGCGTTGACCATCTCGGCGCCTTCGAAGGTGATGTTCTCGTAGATCTCGTCCGAGAGCAGCATCAGATTGTGCCGCCGGCAGATGTCGACCATCGCCTCGAGGATCTCCCGCGGGTAGACCGCCCCGGTGGGGTTGTTCGGATTGATGATCACCAGCGCCTTGGTCCGGTCGGTGACCTTGGACTCGATCTCCTCAGGATCCGGCCACCAGCTGTTGTCCTCGTCGCAGATGTAGTGCACCGCTTTCCCACCGGCCAGGGTGGTGGCACCGGTCCACAGCGGGTAGTCCGGGGCGGGGATCAGCACCTCGTCGCCGGGGGCGAGCATCGCCTGGAGCACCATCGAGATCAGCTCGGAGACCCCGTTGCCCAGGTAGATGTCGGACGGGTCGGCTTCAGTCATCCCGCGCGCCTGGTAGTACTGCGCCACCGCGATCCGCGCCGAGTAGATGCCCTGCGAGTCTGAATACCCCTGGGCGTCGTGGAGATTGCTGATCATCGCCATCCGGATGGAGTCCGGGGCTTCGAAGCCGAAGGGCGCGGGATTGCCGATGTTCAGCCGCGTGATCGCGTGCCCTTCGCGCTCCAGCCTGGCGGCCTCCTGCGCGATCGGACCACGCACGTCGTACCTGACGTCTTGGAGCTTGGGCGACTGGGTGAAGTCGTCGAATTCCTGCATCCTGAGGTTGCGCACTGTTCTATCCTGCACCTTTCCGAGTGGAAGAGCCCCTGTGATTTCCTATGCTGAGCGTCTCATACACCAGCGTTCAGCACCCGGTCGTGGTGGCCGGGTCAGGAACGCGCGAACGCGTCCCGGTACGAGGCCAGGAAGTCCGCGATGCCCGCGATGGCCTCCTCGAGCTCCTCCACCGGGGGCAGCGAGACCAGCCGGAAATGGTTGTCGTCGATCCAGTTGAAGGCACGTCCATGGGAGACCAGGATCTTCTGCTGACGCAGCAGCTCCATCACGAAGGCCTCGTCGTTCTGGATCGGGTAGATCTTCGGATCCAGCCGTGGGAACAGATACAGCGCGCCGTCGGCCTGGTGCACATCCACACCCTCGATCTCCGAGAGCAGCTGATGCGCGACGTTGCGCTGCTCGTAGATCCTGCCGCCGGGCCGGATGAACTCCTCCACGGACTGGTAGCCGCCCAGCGCCGTCTGAATGGCGTGCTGGGCGGGAACATTGGGACACATCCGAAGATTCGACATCAGGTTCAGGCCCTCGATGTAGTTCTTCGCCCGATGCTTGGGTCCGGACATGTAGAGCCAGCCGGAGCGGAACCCCGCCACGCGCCAGGTCTTGGAGAGCCCGGAGAAGGTGATCGTGAAGACGTCATCGGCGAGGGTGCAGGCGTTGATCATCTCCGCGTCGTCGAAGGTGATCTTCTCGTAGATCTCGTCCGAGAGCAGCATCAGATTGTGCCGCCGGGCGATGTCCACCATGGCTTCGAGGATCTCGCGCGGGTAGACCGCCCCGGTGGGGTTGTTCGGGTTGATCAGCACCAGCGCCTTGGTCCGGTCGGTGATCTTGGACTCCACCTCTTCGGGGTCCGGCCACCAGTGGTTCTCCTCATCACAGATGTAGTGCACGGCGCGTCCGCCGCACAGGGTGGTGATGCCGGTCCACAGCGGGTAGTCCGGGGCGGGGATGAGCACCTCGTCGCCGGGATTGATCATCGCCTGCAGGACCATCGTGATCAGCTCGGAGACGCCGTTGCCCAGGATCACGTCCGAGACTTCGGCGTCGCGCATGCCGCGGGACTGGTAGTACTGGGCCACCGCGGTGCGCGCCGAGTAGATGCCCTGAGACTCCGAATACCCCTGTGACGTGGGGAGATTCTTGATCATGTCGACCAGGATCGCGTCCGGTGCATCGAAGCCGAAGGGCGCCATATTGCCGATGTTCAGCTTGGTGATGCGATGCCCGGCACGTTCAAGTCGCGCGGCTTCTACAGCGATCGGGCCACGTACGTCGTAACGCACGTTGCGGAGCTTCTGAGCCTGAGTGAAGTCCTCGAATTCCTCCATGAACAGATTGTGCCCTATACGCAGGCCTCAAGCGGGACATGACGTCCACCGGCAAGTCTCCTCGGCGACGCGCAGCCGGTCAGCCCCAGTCCTCGGGCTCGGCGATGAACCCCTCCTGGACCAGCCAGTACTCCGCAGCCTCCTGGGGGCTCAGCCCCTGATCACCGTCGGTGAGGCGGCGCAGAGTGACCAGGGCGTCGTCGTCGAGGGCCTGCGCCAGCTCTGCGGTGACCTCCGGCACCTCCTCGGCGACCTCGGCAGAGACCACCGGGAGGAACTGCTCCTGCGGGAAGGCCCGCTCGGCATCGGTGAGCGCCACCAGCGCCTGTTCCTCGATGCTGGGATGTGACGCAGTGAGGATGGCGGCGTCCAGGCGTGCCGTGATGACACCTTCGACCAGATCAGCTTCGCCTGCCACGGAGATCGCGGCGGGCTCGCAGTCATAGACCTCCGCCAGCAGCGGCGCCGGGTCCGGCAGGTCCGGTCGCACCCCGATGCGCAGCTCATCGCAGGCATCGGCGAACTCCGGATCGGTCACCTCGCCGGCCGTGGAGATCTCGCGCTCCTCGGCGGTGATGGAGGTGATGACCAGTGCGCTGTCCAGCACTGCCGCCGAGGGGTCTAGGAGCTCGGCCTCATCGTCCAGCCCACCCTCGATGAGTGCCACCAGATCGGCGGAGCCGGGCTGGTCCAGCCGAGCCCAGCCGTCCTGGTCCAGCTGCTGGGCCAGAGCCATGGTTCGTCCGATGACCAGGTCAGCCTCGCCCTCGGTCACCAGAGCGCCGGTGGCCTGCTCTCGGGGCTCCACCACGGTGGGGGACTCCCGGGAGGTCAGCGCCAGCGCGTAGACATTGGCGATGGTCTGGTCCAGCTCGTGCTCCCCCACGGCGATGGTCCATGCCCGCTCGGCGGCGCTCCCGGTGGGCTCCTCGGCCGGCGGCGGCGAGGAGCATCCGCTCAGCAGCAGCACGCCGGCGGCGGCGAAGGAGGTCAGCCCGGCAGCGCTGCGAACACGCCGAGGCGCAGGGGGGCTGAAAGTCATAGCGGCCATTCTACGGCGGCGCCGGATCGGGGATACTCTGGTGCAGATGACGAGTCCGCTGCTCCCGCGTCTGACGGCCCTGATCCAGGCCGCCGGGGGGACAGCTGTACCCGCCCACGACGCCCGCGGGTGGCTGGACCTCGCCTACGAGGGCGCCTACGGCGAGCGGTACCGCGGAGCCGCCGAGGCCGCTGAGGCCGGGCTGCGTTCCCCCGGCGGCGATGACCCGGAGAATCAGCTGATGCTGCTGCGGATCCTCGCCGGCGTCCATGAGATGCGCGGTGACTCCGAAGCCTCCGCCCCCTTCTGCGCGCGGCGCATCGAGCTTCTGCGCAGCCTGGGCCGGTCCCGACAGGCCCGGGTCGAGGAGGACCTCGGCCTGATGCTGCTGCGCGAGCCCGACCGGGTCGAAGGCGAGATCCTCGCCCGCGTCGCCGAGGATCTGCGCGCCGAGGACGACGCCGCCGGAACCGCCTCCGTGGAGCTTGCCGATGTGCTCTCCTCGCTGGCCGTGCGCCGGCTCCAGGACGAGGGCCCCGAGGCCACGCTGCCGCTGGTCCGCGAGACCTGCACCATCCTGGAGCAGCTGGACCACCCCGAGGCGCTGGCCGGCGCGCGGATGTTCCTGGCGCATACCCTGCTGCTCTGCGGCGAGCCCGAGGAGTCGCTGAGCACGGCGAAACTGGTGCTCGCCGCCCCCACGAACCGCGCAGTCCGCGGCGCCATGGCGATGCTCCAGGCCACCATCCACCACCATGAGGACCGCAACGACCAGGCCATCGACGCCGCGCTGAACTCGGTGGAGCTCTACGCGGCCGCCCAGGTGCGCAAGGGCGCCGCCTCTGCCGCCGCGCTGCTGGGCGGGCTCACCAGCGAAGAGGACGACGGCGAGGCCTCAGTTCTCGCCTGGCGGATCGCCGTCCAGCAGGCGGAGCTCGGAGAGTTCAGCGAATCCCGGCTGCTCAGCCTGGCGCTCGGGCAGCAGCTCCTGGAGCTGGAAGACCACGCGGAGGCCGAGAAGGTGCTCGACGCGCTCTCCGTGCGCCTGGCCGGCACCGACGAGGACCGTTCCACCCGAGCGCGTGCGCTGATGGGACTCGGCCACGCGGTCACCCAGCTGCGCCGGCCCGTCGAGGCGATGTCGCACTGGAACGAGGCCGCCGAGCTGTTCCTCGAGGTGAAGGAATCTGAAGAGGCCGCCCGCGCGCACCTGGCCGCCGGGGCGCTGGCCGCCTCGCTGGAGCGCCTGGACCTGGCGCGCACTCACTACGAGCAGGGGCTGAAGCTGGTGGAGCGCACCGAGGACATCGACCCGCTGGTGCTCCTGCAGGCGCTGCATTCATTGGGTCACCTGCTGACCCACTCCGAGGACCAGACCGGCATCGCGCACCTGGACCGGGCACTGGCCCTGGCCGCCGAGCACGGCACCACGTGGCAGCGTGCCGACATCACCGACTCACTCGCCCGCGGGTGGACCGCCCTGGGCGAGGGCACCAAGGCCGTCGCGGCAGGCCTGGAGGCGGCAGACCTCTTTGTGGAAGCCGGGGATGACGACGCCGCCGGCGACTCCGAGGTCTTCGCCGCCAAGGTGCTGCTGGAGATGGGACGCGCCGATGAGGCGGAGACCATCTTCCGGATGTCCACCGACGAGCGTGAGGCGAGCCCCTCGCTCATGGCCGATGCGCTCGAAGGGCAGATCGAGGCCCTCATGCGCCAGGGCAAGGCAGAGGCTGCTGCGGACCTGCGCCGGAAGCTGACTCGGCTGAAGCGCAGGATGCGCAGCTGAGCCTGGTCTAGAGCGCGGGCTTGAGCTCAGGCCAGCACCTGGTACAGAGCCCCCTCTAGAGCTCGGGCCAGGCCGGTAGGTCGACGGTGGGGACACGCAGTCCCACCACGGCCTCGGCGCAGGCGAGCCGATGCTCCGCGTGCTTCTGCCAGGACTGCCCGCGGGCATCGCGGGCGCCGGCCACCAGAGACAGCGCCACCGAGGCGGTGCGCACGCGCAGCGCCCGGGGGTCCACCGTGGCGGCGAACCCGGTCGCGAAGCGCTGGAAGGCCGCAGGCACGTGCACATATCGCGTGTCCACTGCGGGCAGCACCGCGAGGTGGCCCAGGAAGCAGGCGAGGTCGTCCACCCGGTGTCCGGGGCCCAGTGAATCGACATCGAGAAGCGCGGAGACCTGCCCGTCGTGCATGAGCAGGTTGGCCTCATAGAAGTCGCCGTGGGTGGGGACCACCTGGCCCCGGTCGGTCTTGGGAAGCGCTGCGGCGATATGCGAGGCCAGGGCACGGATCCGGTCAGCCTCCTCCGGCAAGGCCGAGCTGGCCGCTGTGGCGTAGGCCGAGAGTCGGTCGGTCCAGGCGTCCCTGGCGGGCAGGGTCATCACCTTGTCCGGGAGCTGGTCGAGAAGCTCGATGAACTGTGCCGGAGAAGTCGTGGCGGCACCATCGGCGAGGAAGTACTCGGCCAGGGACTCTCCCGGCCCCTCGCGCAGGGCCACCACATCCTGGACGGGCTCCCGCACCGGCACCGCGGTGGGAACCCCGGCGTCGAGCAGCAGCCGGTGACGCGTATGCAGTTGATCCGCCCGCTTGGCGCGCAGCACCTTCAGGAACAGCCGGGCGCCGTCATCGAACTGGGCCGCGATCACTGCACGGCGCAGCGGACGGTAGCTGATGGTCTCCAGACTGACCAGCTTCCGGCCGTCTCCCCAGACCCGGCGCACCGACTCAGGGTCGGTGGCCACCCGCAGGCCGGGCAGCGCCGGGTCCAGCGGGTGCTGCCAGATGGAGAGCCGCCCGAAGGGGCTGTGCGAATGGACCACGCCGTCTGACTCGGCGGAGACGGGCTCCGTGGTCATGCCCACGTAGAGCTCGTCCACGTGGTCCGAGGTCTCGGTATAGGACCCGGAGGGGCCTCCGCGCGGGACGACCGGACGACCGGTGGCCACACGGTAGATCCCGGTGACGCCTGCGCCGGGGCGGTGCTGCAGGGATTCCAGGTGCACGCTGGTGGCGTAGACCCCGGTGTGCTGGATGGCCTCGGCCACCGGCGAATGGGCGTCGTAGGACTCCATGAAGGCCAGCTGCTTGGCTTCCAGCTCCGCTGAGGTCATGCCGTGGGACATCAGGCGCGCCGGCGCTTGAGCACTTCGTCCAGGTTCAGTGAATCCTCCTGCGGAGCCGTCTCCTCCGCCGCGGGAGGGGTCTCGACGAATCGACGCTGGGTGAGCTTGGCATCACTGGTGGGTATGGGGTCCTCGACCGGCAGCGGCGTGGGCTCCAGCCGCTCGGCCTTGTCCAGATCCAGGTACTTCGGACGCGGCACGGCGCGCGGCTGCCAGGGTCCGACCGGCTCTGCGGCTGTGCCCAGCACCGGGCCGGAATCTGCATGTTCCGGGCTGAAGGTCCGCTCCAGACCCACCGGGAGCCCGTCCTCGTCGATCTGCTGCAAGGAGTTGGGCCCGCCGGCACCGCGCTCATCGGCGCTCAGCGCATCGAAGAGACCCTTGCCTGCGGTGGACTCCCCAGGCCGCGCCTGCGGTGGGTTCATGGCTTCGTCGATGGCAGCCTGGACCCGACGACGCCGGCTCTTGCGTCGGCGCACCACGGCCATGGTGCGCATGGTCACCAGCGAGAGCAGGAAGACTCCGCCGGATGCGAGCGGCACTGCCGCCGGCAGCGCGGTCAGCGGCGCAAGAATCCCGGTGACGACGGCGGAGATCAGGGCCAGCACACCCATCAGGGCGACGGTGATCCGGCCCCAGTGCAGATGGAATCCGGTGCTGGGACGGTCCTTGGACTCGTCGGCCGCCCGGGCGCTCGGGGCGGCGACGGGGCTCGGGCTCTCGTTCACGGCACTCGCGGCGCTCTCGGTGCGACCGGTGACGGGGGAAGATTCGGTGTTCGCGGACATGTTCGCCCCTCGGTGGATGTGGGGGTGGGCTGCGGTGCTCGGAGCCTCCTCGGAGGAGGCCTGCGCAGCGGCGGCGTAGCTGCTGTCCTGCCGCTGTCCGCGCAGGACCAGGGTGCCGAGGAAGAGCACAGCGATCAGCGCGATCAGCGCAGAGGACGGGATGGGCAGGCTCTCCACCGCAGCGAGGAACGCACTCTCGGTGTGTGCAATGCCCAGCATCTCCAGCCCCCTGACCTGTGTGAAGTACAGGGCGAGCTTATCCGATGCCGGATTGTGATCCGCGGCAACGCGCCACGAGTCCGTCGCCTATCTCTTCCTGGGTCAGCGCGAAGCTGCGATGATCGCGCCAGTCGCCATCGATGTGCAGGAAGCGCAGGCGCATCCCCTCCTCACGGAAGCCGAGCTTCTCCACCACACGCAGGCTGGCGATGTTCTCGGGACGCACGGTGATCTCCACCCGGTGCAGCCCGCGCTCGAAGAACAGATGATCCGCCGCGAGAGCCACGGCGAAGGTCATCAGACCGCGTCCGGCGTAGCGCTCGTCCAGCCAATAGCCCAGCGAGGTGGTGCGTGCGGAGCCGCCTATGATCGGGCCCACCGTGAGCTGTCCGATCAGCAGCGGCTGCTCCCCGACCGGGGTGAACCAGATGAGCCAGGGCAGGTGCGTGCCGGTCTGGGCGCCGCGGAGGAGCGTGCGCGCCATGTCCTTGAAACCCGCAGAGGAGTTGCGCGGGGCCGGGTTCTCCGGAGTGGTCGCATCCCAGGGGGCGAGCCAGTCGGTGTTGATCACGCGCAGCGCCATGAAGCGGTGCTCGTCTGCCAAGCGCAGCGGGCGCAGCTCAAGGCGGCCCCCCTCCACTTCGAGGGAGGGGCGTGCGGAGAAGTCTCGGCTTCGGCCGGAGAACAGTCTCATGGCCGCATCGCGAAACGCAGTGTGTCCAACCCGATCATTCCCAGCTCCAATAGTTCCGTGTGAAAGGCGCGCAGATCGAAGTGCTCGCCTGCGGCGCGTGCTGCCTCTTCACGTTCCGCGCGGATCTGCCCGAAGACGCGCTGACCGACCTTATAGGACGGCGCCTGACCCGGCCAGCCGAGGTAGCGGGTGAACTCGAAGTCCAGCTGCGCGTCCGAGATCGGCAGGTGGGCGCGCAGGAACTCCTTCCCCAGCTCAGGGGTCCAGGCCGTGCCACCCCAGGCATCCGGGGCGTCGAATCCGCAGTGCACGCCGATGTCGAAGATCACACGTGCCGCACGCATGCGCTGCATGTCATACATGCCCATCAGGTCACCGGGGTCGGTGACGTAGCCGAGCTCCGCCATGAGCTCCTCGGCGTAGAGCGCCCACCCTTCCGCGAACCCGGAGACGAAGCTGCCGTGGCGGCGCCAGGAGTTCAACCGGTCCTTCACCAGAGTGGCCGTGGCGATCTGCAGGTGATGGCCGGGGACGCCCTCGTGGTAGACCGTGGTGGTCTCGGTCCAGGTGCTGAAGCTCTCGTCCTCGGGCGGGACCGACCACCACATCCGTCCGGGTCGGGAGAAGTCGTCGCTGGGGCCGGTGTAGTAGACCCCTCCGTCCTGGGTCGGGGCGATCAGGCACTCGAGGACGTCCATCGGCGCGGGGATGTCGAAGTGGACATCCTTCAGCCCCGCGACGGCCTCGTCCGAGAGGCGCTGCATCCATTCCTGCAGCGCCTTGGTCCCGATCAGCTGGCGGGCCGGATCCGCATTCAGGATCTCCTTGGCTTCCTCGATGCTGGCTCCCGGCTTGATGACCCCCGCCACCTCCTGCTGGGCCGCGACGAGCCGGTTCAGCTCCTGCAGACCCCAGCGATAGGTCTCTTCGAGATCGAGCTCGGTGCCGGTGAAGTATTGGCTGGCGAGTCGATAATGCTCGATGCCCACGGCGTCGGTCTCCTGGGCTTTGGGGAGCAGCTCGCGTTCCAGGCGCTCGGCGAGCAGTCGATAGGCCTCCTGGGCGGCCGAGGTGCCCGCGGCGGTCGCCGCCTGCGTCGCAGCACTGACCCCTGCGGTCCGGGCGTCTCTCAGGTAGCCGGAGAGCGCGCCGTCGTACTCGGAGTAGCTCCTGCACTGCTGGGCCACGGCCTGGACCTGACGGCGGGCCGGGACGTGAGCGCGCCGTGCGGACTCCTGCAGCGACTCCCAGTAGCCCTCGAGCGCGGCGGGCAGGTTGCTCAGCCGTCCGGCGATGTGCCCGAAGTCGGTCTCCGTCTCGGCGGGCATGAGCTCCAGCACCATCCGCACGCCCTGAGGCGCAGAGGCCAGGTTGTTCAGCTCGGTGCGACCGGTCTCGTGCAGCGCGACATCCAGGCCGATCCGTTCAGCCATCGCATGCAGCGTGACCTCATCGATCGAATCCACCGGCGTCAGCTCGCTGAGCTGGGCCAGCGCTTCGCGCTGCATCTGGGCCATCGCCTCACGGCCAGCCGGGGAGTAGTCCGCGTACTGCGTCTCCACCCCGGGTCGACCGAGCACGGTGGCCTCTTCCGGGTTCAGCGCCAGCAGCCGCTCGTAATACTGCTCGGCGAAGGCGTCCACCGCTGTCGGGATGCGCACCTGGCCGGTGCGTGGGGAACGTTCTGGACCGGCGGGTGGGCGGCTGCTCATGCGGGGTTCAGTCCTCGGGGTCAGTGACGTGGAGATGGAGGCGGCGAGCGGCCTCGGAGATCGATCCGGTCAGCGAGGGGTACACCGTGAAGGTGGTGGCCACGTCGTCCACGTGCAGCTTATGGGTGACCGCGAGCGCCAGCGGGAAGATCAGCTCCGAGGCACGCGGGGCGACCACTACGGCGCCGATCACCGTGCCCGAGCCCTTGCGGGAGAAGATCTTCACGAAGCCTTCGCGGATGTTCATCATCTTCGCGCGGGCATTGGTGGCGAGGTTCAGCTTGACCACGTCGGCCTGGTACTTGCCCGAATCCACCTGGTCCTGGGTGACGCCGACGGTGGCGATCTCCGGAGAGGTGAACACGTTCGAGGCGACCTGGTGCAGCTTCAGCGGCTTCACGCTCTCGCCCTTCATATGGGCGACGGCGACCCGGCCCTGCATCGCGGCCACCGAGGCCAGCGGCATCACCCCGGTGCAGTCTCCGGCGGCGTAGATGTTGTTGGCGGTGGTCCGCGAGACGGTGTCCACCTGGATATGCCCTGACTCGGAGATCTCCACGCCGCAGTCTTCGAGCCCGATGCCGGCGGTGTTGGGGATGCCGCCGACCGCCATCAGGCAGTGCGACCCTTCGAGCACCTCGCCGTTGGTCAGCGTGACCTCCACGCCGTTCTCGGTGCGCTGCACCGATTCCGCACGGGTCAGCGAAGCGACGTGGACGCCCACGCGCTCGAAGGAATGCTCAAGGACCTGGGCGGCGTCGGAATCCTCTCCAGGCAGCACCTGCTCGCGGGAGGAGACCAGCGTGACCTCCGCGCCGAGGCGGCGGTACGCCGAGGCGAACTCGGCGCCGGTGACTCCTGAACCGACCACAATCATGTGCTCCGGGACCTCGATGAGGTTGTACGCCTGGGTCCAGTTGAAGATTCGTTCGCCGTCCGGCTTGGCGGAGGGCAGCTCACGCGGGTGGGCCCCGGTGGCGACGATGACCGCGTCGGCCTCGATGACCTGGCCCTCGTGGGCGCCTGAGGTGACCTCGATGCTGTGCGGAGGCATGACCTTCCCGCGTCCGATGACCACGCGCACTCCGTAGGACTCGAGGGTGGAGTGGATATCTCGGGACTGGCTCTTTGCGAGCTTGAGCAGACGCTGGTTGACCTTGGAGAAGTCAGCCCAGGCGTGATTCTCATCCCCGTTGCCCTGGCCGAAGCGCACCCCGAAATCGGTGGCGAGGTTGACCCGTCGCATGGCGTCCGCGGTGGCGATCAGCGTCTTCGAGGGGACGACGTCGGTGAGCACGGCCGAGCCGCCCATCCCCTTCTCCTCCACGATGGTGACCTCAGCACCGGCGTCTGCGGCGACCATGGCGGCCTCGTAGCCGCCTGGCCCCCCGCCCAGAATGGCGATGCGGTCAGGGGCGAAGCGGCTGTGCGAGTTAGTTGGGGTCACGGCCCCCATTCTGCCGAGTTCCCCCGGCAATGTCATACGCCGCGCGGGTCGGCGGCCGGCCGAGCCGCCCCGCGTGTCCGACCCGGAGGCCCCACGTGTCCAGTCCAGCCAGCCCATCCGTCCAGTCCAGCCACCCCATCGGTCCAGTCCAGACGGTAGATTGGCTCCCGTGAGTGATGACATATCCCAGACCCAGCCCATTGCCCAGACCGGTGAGCATATGGTCGCCCACCCGGAACTGACCGCGACGAACGACCCGACGGCACCGGCGAATCTCCTCGCAGAGGAAGCCGCCCGGTCCCTGCTGAATCAGGTGGGCGTGGACTCCATCGATCTGGCCTGCACTCTGGGTTCAGGCTGGGGCGAGGCCGCAGCCCAGCTCGGCGAGCTGGTCGCCGAGGTCGACGCGCAGGACGTACCCGGCTTCCACTCCTCGGGTGTCTCGGGACACAGCGGCACGCTCAAGGTCATCCGCACGGCCTCTGGAGCGCATGTGCTCGTCATCGGCGCACGCACCCACTACTACGAGGGTCGAGGCGTCGACGCCGTGGCCCATGGTGTCCGCACGGCGGCAGCCGCCGGCGCCAAGACCATGGTGCTCACCAATGGCTGCGGCGGGCTGAACCCGCAGTGGGCCCCCGGCACCCCGGTGCTGATCGCCGATCATCTAAACCTGACCGGCACCTCGTCGCTGCGCGGTGCGCACTTCGTGGACATGACGGACCTCTACTCCTCCCGCCTGCGCGGGCTCGCACGGGAGATCGATCCGGAGCTTCCCCAGGGCGTCTACGCACAGTTCCCCGGCCCGCACTATGAGACTCCCGCCGAGGTCGCGATGGCAGGCGCCATGGGAGCTGACCTGGTCGGCATGTCCACCGCACTCGAGGCCATCGCGGCGCGTGCCGCGGGCATGGAGGTCTTCGGCATCTCGCTGGTCACCAACCAGGCCGCAGGCATCTCCCCCGAGGCGCTGAGTCACCATGAGGTGCTCGAGGCCGGCAGGGAAGCCGCCCCGCGGATCTCCTCCCTGCTCGCCAAGATCATAGGGCGGGTTCTCAGCCCCTGATCACCGCGGGTTCTCAGCCCCTGATCGCCGCGGGCCCTCAGCCCCCGATCGCCAGCACCACCAGGAACCACCTAGTCCACCTCTTCAGATGGAGCAGAGCATCATGACCGAGAAGCTGTTCGGCGAAGTTCGCCGTTGGATCAACGCCGACCCCGACGCCGCCACCCGCGCCACGCTGCAGGACCTGTTGCAGCGCGCCGAGAACTCCGACGCCGACGCGCACCAGGAGCTGGAGCGTCGCTTCGCGGGCCGACTGGCCTTCGGCACCGCGGGACTGCGCGCAGAGCTCGGGGCAGGACCACTGCGGATGAACCGACTCGTGGTCCGGCAGACCGCGGCCGGGATGCTCAGCTACGCCGAGGAGAAGCTCGCCGAGGCCCGTAAGAACGTGGACAACCCGCAGGACGCGCTGCAGACCGCCCGCCGGATCGTGATCGGCTTCGACGCCCGCCACCAGTCCGATGAGTTCGCGGCCGACACGGCCGAGATCTTCTCCGCCGCCGGCTGGGAGGTTCATCTCTTCGATCGCCCCGGTCCGACCCCGCTGCTCGCCCGCCAGGTGCTCGTGCTCGACGCCGAGATCGGCGTCATGGTCACCGCCAGCCACAATCCCCCGCAGGACAACGGCTACAAGGTCTACCTCGGCGGCGAGCTCTCCCGCTTCCTGGAACCCGACGGCCTCGGTGTCGGCGCGCAGATCGTCCCCCCGGTGGACCGTGAGATCGCCGCGCGGATCGCCGAGCTGGTGGAGTCCGACGCCGCACAGGACGCTTCCGCGGAGGCCTCCGACGGCGCCGCGGGCGGCGATCAGGGCGCCGCGGCACAGACCGCACGGGTCCATCAGGTCACCGATGAGGCTCGCCGCAGCTACGAGACCGAAGCGCTGGAGCTGCTGGACACCGAGAACTACCCGCAGCGTGACCTGCACGTGGTCTACACCGCGATGCACGGCGTGGGTGGCGAGATGGTGGCCTCCCTGCTCCGCGCGGCCGGCTTCACACTGACTCCGGTGGCCGAGCAGCACAAGCCCGACCCGGACTTCCCCACCGCCGCGTTCCCCAACCCCGAGGAGCCCGGCGCCCTGGACCTGGCGCTGAAGACTGCAGAGTCCGAAGCCGCAGACATCGTCCTGGCCAACGACCCCGACGCCGACCGTCTCTCCGCCGCCGTCTATGACGAGCGCACGGAGAACTGGCGTCAGCTCTCCGGCGATGAGATCGGAGCCCTGCTGGGGCGCCACCTGCTCGAGCGCGGCCCGCTGCGCCCGCAGGTGCTGAACTCCCCCACACCGGAGCGCACCGAGACTCCCGACGCGGCGCCGGTGCTGGCGAACTCCATCGTGTCTTCCCGACTCCTGGAACGCCTGTGCCAGGTGCGCGGGGTCGGACATGCCGCCACGCTGACCGGCTTCAAGTGGCTGGCGCGGGTGCAGAACATGAGCTTCGGCTATGAGGAGGCCATCGGGTTCAACGTGGACCCGGCCCATGTCAAGGACAAGGACGGCCTCTCCGCGGCGCTGATCTTCGCCGAGATGGCCGCCTCACTGAAGTCCCGCGGCGTCAGCCTGATCGATGCGCTCGATGAGATCGCTGCCGAAGCCGGCGTCTTCGTCACCGGCCAGGTCACCATTCGGGTCAGCGACCTCTCCGAACTCGGCAAGGTCACCTCCGCGCTGCGCGCCGACGCGCCCACCGAGATCGCAGGCTCCCCGGTGGTCGAGTCGCTGGACCTCACGCGGGATCCGCTGCCAGGCTCCGAGCTGAACGAGGCCACCACGACCGACGCGCTGATCTATCTCACCGAAGCCGGGGATCGGGTGATCGTGCGCCCTTCCGGCACCGAGCCCAAGGTCAAGTGCTACCTCGAGGCCGTGGCCGAGACCCCCGGGGTCGACGCCGAGGCTGAGGTGATCACCGAGGCCCGCGCCAAGGCCGGGCAGCGCCTCGATGCGCTGCGCGAGGCCATGGAGGCCATGCTGAGCTGAACCTGCTCAGCGCAACGCTCCCCCCGGTGCCCCGAGCAGATTCGGCGCCGAGACTCCGGGCCGAGACTCCGACCCCTGACTTTGAGGAACAGCGCCATGACCCACACCCCCTCCCCCGCCGAAATGGCACCACTGATCGATCACACGGCGCTGAAGCCGGACACCGATGAGGCCACCATCCGCCGCATCATCACCGAGGCCAAGACACACTCCTTCGCCGCGGTGTGCATCAACCCGCGCTGGGTGTCGGTGGTCGCCGCCGAGCTCGCCGGCAGCCCGGTGAAGACCTGCACGGTCGTCGGGTTCCCGCTGGGCGCCACCACCACAGCCTCGAAGCTGGCCGAAACTGTGGAGGCCGTGGAACTCGGGGCCGAAGAGGTCGACATGGTCGTGGACATCGCCGCCGCCAATGCCGGGGACAAGGAGTATGTCGAGGCGCAGATCCGCGCCCTGGCCGATGCCGCCCATGCAGGCGGCGCCATCCTCAAGGTGATCCTGGAGACCGCGCTGCTCACCGAGGCCGCCAAGGAACTGGTCTGCCAGGCTGCGGAGACCGCCGGAGCCGATTTCGTGAAGACCTCCACCGGGTTCGCCGGCGGAGGAGCCACACTGGTCGACATCGAGCTGATGCATGCCCTCGTCGGTGGCCGGCTCGGCATCAAGGCCTCCGGCGGCGTGCGCAGCTATGACGACGCCGCCGCCATGGTCGCCGCCGGCGCCACACGGATCGGAGCGAGCTCCTCTCTTGATATCGTGGGACACAGAGATTCCAGCACATCCGGTGCTGCCGAGAGTTACTGAGAAGACCTCTGGCGCAGTCCGCATCGCATCCTAAGGGGAGCACATGATCAGCAACGGCAAGGTCAAGGCCTACTCGGGCCAGGGCAACTTCGTAGGGAACTTCGCAGGATTCCTCATCGTCTTCTTGATGCTCGTGGGCTCCATCGTCGCCTTGAACTTCTGGGACCTGGACCAGGTCTGGATCCCCGGCCTGTTCTTCATCGGTCTCTACGGCGGTGCGTTCTTCGTCGCCAAGGAGGTCATCGGTCGCTCCGACTCGCTGGAGCAGCAGGACCTCCACGGCGAGCACGGCGAGCCGCTGGATGCCATGGAGTCGCGCGCCACCTCCTCGCGTGAGTCGGCTGCGGAGCCGCACGTCCGCTGAGCATGCGGGACTGACCTGCCGCCATGACCTCTCCGGCTCCCCGTGTCTCCGGCAGTCGGAATCTCGGCATAGACCTGCTACGGGTGATCTCGGTCGCCGCGGTGGTCATCGGTCACGCCTGGCCAGGGATGCCGGGTGAGGCCTACCTGCAGATCGTCCGGATGCCGCTGTTCTTCTTCCTCGCCGGATTCTTCTTCTCCACCTCGCGGAGCTTCAGCGCTGAGCTCCGCGTCCGAGGACGCTCCCTCGCGCTGCCCTATGCGGTCTGGCTGGTGCTGCTCAGCGGCGCCGTGCTCGCCATGGAGCACAGTCCGTGGCCCTTCGAGCCCGGCACGATCCCCGGTGCGCTGATCGGCGGGGCCGAGACCGATATGCCGTTCCTGGCGTTCTGGTTCATCTCCGTGCTCTTCTTCGCCGCGCTGCTGCTGCGCGTGGTGCTGGCGGCGCCCTGGTGGGTGGGCGTGCTGGTGGGCCTGGGCGGGCTGACTCTGGTCGAGCTGCCGGACTCCGCGATGGCCTACACCCCGCTGGGCATCGGCCTGGTGCCGGCCTGTATGGCGTTCATGTTCGCCGGGCACTGGTTCGGCCGCTTCATGCGCACGCCGCGCGGCCATCATCTGCCCGCGAAGCCCTGGATCGGGCTGGTCTGCGCGGCGGTGGGCTTCGGCGGTGTGGTCGCCGGGGCGCAGACCATGAACTTCAAGTGGTCAGGCTTCGGCACCTTCCTGCTCTCCCCCGCACTGGCCCTGCTGATCAGCATCGGGCTGGTGCTGATCTTCTCCACCACCGTGCATGCCCTGCTCGGCGGTGCGAGCCAGGGGCGCACCGGACCCTCCCGTTGGGGGCGCGGCGTCGGCGTCGTCATCTCGGAACTGGTGCGCACGGCCACCCTGGTGGTCTTCCTGCATGCCCTGGTGCTCTACCTGCTGCTGCGCCTGGTCGAGCTGGAGAACCCGCCGCTGCGCACCGCGGCGGCGCTGCTGATCTGCTGGGGCATCGGCGTGCTGGTGAACCGGACGCCGCTGAAGCTCCCGCTCAACGGGCTCGCACTCGCGGCACCCCGGCACCAGAAAGCGCCTCAGACTGGCGGGAAGATCGCCTCGAAGACCTGATTCAACCAGGCCAGCAGCTCTCCGTCGGTGAGCTCCACCCCGGTGATCCCGCTGGTCTTGGGCTTCGGGATCAGCACCTGCTTCATCGAGACCTTGTGCTGGCTGCCCGGATACATCCGCTCCATGCGCATGGTCTTGGACTCGGCGAGCTCCGCCACGGGACCGAAACGGATGAACTTGCCCTGGGTGCCGACGTCGTGGATCCCGGCCGCCCGCGCGCGGTTGCGGAACCGGGCCACCTCGATCAGGTTGGTCACCGGATCCGGCAGATCCCCATAGCGGTCCTGCCACTCGGTGACGACCTCGGCGATCTTCTCCTCAGCATCGGCAGCCGCCAGCTTGCGGTAGCCCTCGAGGCGGAGCCGCTCGCCGGGCACATAGTCGTGCGGCAGGTGCGCATTGATGGGCAGCTCGATCTTGACCTCGGTGAAGGTCTCCTCCTCGTCGCCGCGGTAGTCCGCGACCGCCTCTCCGACCAGACGCAGGTAGAGGTCGAAGCCGACCCCGGCGATATGCCCCGACTGCTCGCCGCCGAGCATGTTGCCCGCGCCGCGGATCTCGAGGTCCTTCATGGCCAGCTGCAGGCCGGCACCGAGCTCGTTGTTCGCGGCCACGGCGCGCAGCCGTTCCAGCGCCACCTCGCCCAGCGGCTTCTCGGCCGGGTAGAGGAAGTACGCGTAGGCGCGTTCCCGGGAGCGGCCCACGCGGCCGCGCAGCTGGTGCAGCTGGGAGAGCCCGTAGGTCGACGCCCGGTCCACGATGAGCGTGTTGGCGTTGGAGATGTCCAGGCCGGTCTCGATGATCGTGGTGGAGACCAGCACGTCAAAGCGCTTCTCCCAGAAGTCTTGGATGATCTGCTCCAGCCGGGACTCGCTCATCTGCCCGTGGGCGACCTCCACGCGCGCCTCGGGGACCAGCTCGCGAACCCTGGCGGCGGTGGCGTCGATGGAGGAGACCCGGTTGTGCACGAAGAACACCTGACCCTCGCGCATGAGCTCGCGGCGGATCGCGGCGGAGACCTGCTTGTCCGTGTAGGGCCCCACGTAGGTGAGCACCGGGTGGCGCTCCTCGGGCGGGGTGGCCAGCGTGGAGGTCTCCCGGATCCCGGCCATGGACATCTCCAGGGTGCGCGGGATGGGCGTGGCGGACATCGCCAGCACGTCCACATTGGTGCGCATCTTCTTGAGCTGTTCCTTGTGCTCGACGCCGAAGCGCTGCTCCTCGTCGATGATCACCAGGCCCAGATCCTTGAACTCCACCTCCTTGGAGAGCAGCCGGTGGGTGCCGATGACGATGTCGATGCTGCCCTCGCGCAGCCCGGCGAGGTTCTCCTTGGACTCCTTGGCGGTCTGGAATCGGGACAGCGGCGCCACCCGGACCGGGAACCCGGCGTAGCGCTCGGTGAAGGTCTCGTAGTGCTGAGAGACCAGCAGCGTGGTGGGCACGAGCACCGCGACCTGCTTCCCGTCCTGGACCGCCTTGAAGGCGGCGCGGATCGCGATCTCGGTCTTGCCGTAGCCCACATCGCCGGAGATCAGCCGGTCCATCGGGATCTCGCGCTGCATGTCCGCCTTGACCTCGTCGCTGGCGGTGAGCTGATCCGGGGTCTCGGCGTAGGGGAACGCATCCTCGAGCTCACCCTGCCAGGGGGTGTCAGGGCCGAAGGCGTGTCCGCGGGACGCCATGCGTGCCGCGTAGAGCCTGATCAGCTCACCGGCGATCTCCTTGACGGCCTTCTTCGCCTTGCGCTTGGTCTGCGACCAGTCGCTGCCGCCCATCTTGGACAGCGACGGCGCCTCCCCGCCCACGTACTGCGAGACCTGGTCGAGCTGGTCGGTGGGCACCATGAGCCGATCCTTGGCGCCGCCGCGCTTGGAGGCGGCGTACTCGAGCACCAGGTACTCGCGAATCCCGGCGGTGCCTGCCTTGATCGCCTGCGGGGAGCCGACCTTGCGCTGGATGAGCTCCACGAACTGCCCGATGCCGTGCTGCTCGTGGACCACGTAGTCCCCCGGCTTCAGCGCCAGCGGGTCCACGACATGACGACGGCGCCGCGCAGGCACCTTCCGTGCGGAGCCGGAGTCCTGGCGGATGGACCGGCCGAGCATCTCGGACTCGGTCAGCAGCGCCAGCTGCAGCGGGTCCACGGCGAAGCCCTCGGAGACATTCGCCGTGGAGATCGTGATCCGGCCCGAGCTCGGGGCCTCATCGAGGGTGTCGACCCGGGCGCAGGGGACCTCGTGTTCGGTGAGCAGCTCGAAGACGCGCTGGGCGGAGCCGGCCGCGGCGGTGGTGACCACCACGGTCCAGTTCGCCTTCGCGCGCTCGGCGAGGAAGGTCATCACGTCTTCGACGCTGCCGCGGTAGCCGATGGGCTCGCGGGAGTCGATCGAGACGATGTCGGCGTCCTGCTCGAGCTCCTCGTCCAGGCCCAGCGAGGTCATCGACCACCATCCGGCGCCATGGGCGATCGAGGCCTCGCGGGTCTCGGCCAGGCTGGCGAAGGCACCTGCGGAGAGGCCCTGCTGCTCGCTGCCGATCTGCGCACCGCTGACGTCCAGCGGTGCGGCCGCGCCGTCGGGAGCTGCGGACCAGGCGGCGGCCAGGAACTCCTCATTGGTGGCCGCCAGGTCATGGGCGCGACCACGCGTCTTCTCGGGTTCGATCACCACGGTCAGCGAGCCGGCGGGCAGCTGAGAGACGAAGCTGACCATCTCGGGGACCAGCACCGGCGCGAGGGACTCCATGCCCTCGGCGGCGATGCCCTCAGCAAGCTTGGTGAGCAGATCCGCGGCGTGCGGCATCTGCGAGATGAGCTCCTTGGCGCGGACCTTCACGGCGTCGGTGATCAGCAGCTCCCGGCAGGGCGCGGCGTCGAGGACGTCGGGGTGTTCGGTGGTCTCGGTGTCCAGGGAGCGCTGGTCGGCCACGGCGAACCAGCGCATCTGCTCGACCTCGTCGCCGAAGAATTCGATGCGCACGGGGTGCGGATCTGTGGGTGCGAACACGTCGAGGATTCCGCCGCGCACGGCGAACTCGCCGCGCCGGGTGACCATGTCCACCCGGGAGTAGGCGGCGTCGGCCAGCTCCGCCACGGTCTGATCGAAGTCGGCGAACTCCCCGACCTTCAGCCGGACCGGGGCCAGCTCGCCGAGCCCGGCGACCAGCGGCTGCACCACGGCACGGACCGGGGCGACGACGACGTCGAGCGCTCCTCCGGTCTGCTCCGGGTGGGCGAGCCGGCGCAGCACTCCGAGGCGCCGACCGACCGTGTCCGAGCGCGGCGAGAGCCGTTCATGCGGCAGGGTCTCCCAGGACGGGAAATGCGCGACGGCGGCCTCGGGAGCGTAAGCGGCCAGCGAGGTGGCCAGCTCCTCCGCCTCGCGGTCGGTTGCAGTGACGGCCAGCAGCGTGCCGGTGTCACTGGTGCCGCGCAGCTTGGCGGCGATCTCGGCGATCAGCGCGGGACGCAGCCCCGTGGTCGAGGAGATCTGCAGCTCCTCGGTGCGCTCGGCTGCCGGGTGTGCGGCGGCGGAGGCCACCCGCTTATAGGAGGGGTTCGCCGTCAGTGCCGTGCGCAGACCGGAAAGAGCCATGGGAGAGTGACGCCTCGTTTCGCCTACAGATCGATGCAGGAGCAGGTTTTGTATGGGGTGGGAGGGCCCGCAGAGTCGGCCTCATACAGGATACTCGTTGTTGCTCCTCTAGGTGCGGGCGGTGTTGCCCCTCTGGGTGCGGGCGGCCCTGCGGCTGCGCAGCACCCCGACCTCGTACCCCACCAGGGCTGCGATCCAGAGCGCGGTGATCGGCAGCACGAACCACAGCATCGCAGCGTTGAAGGGTTGCAGCGCATCGTGTCCGGCGGCGTCGAGCACCAGATAGGTGACGTAGGAGCCATAGAGCAGCACGAGCAGCACGCCCTCCCAGCGTCCGATCACCGCGGCGGTGAAGGCCAGCGGCAGCAGCACCAGTGCGGTGGCGATCATGACCGGCAGGTCGAAGTGCACCGCCGCGGGGTCTACGTCGATTCCTCCCGGCGCGATGACCGCGGTGAGTCCGAGCACGGCTCCGATGTTGAAGAGGTTGCTGCCGACCAGGTTTCCCACCGCCATGTCTCGCTCACCGCGCAGGGCTGCGATGACGCTGGTGGCCAGTTCCGGCAGCGACGTGCCGATGGCCACGATGGTCAGACCGATGATCAGGTCGCTGACGCCCAGCGCCTGCGCGATGGTGGTGGAGGCGCTCACCAGCATCTGCGCCCCTGCGACCAGCAGCGCGATGCCGACGACGAGCAGCACCAGGTCGATGAGCGTGGAGCGGCGCTTCGAGGTGCGCAGCGTCCGGGTCGGCTTCACCGAATCCCCGGCGCCCTCGCTAGCGGCAGGCGCGGCGGCGTCGTCCTCGGGTGTCGTCTTGGTCTTTGACCGATGGGTCTGCCGCCGCGCGAGGACGATGGTGACCACCAGGTAGACCACGAGCAGTCCGACCAACGTGGACCCTTCCAGCGTGCTGATGGTGCCGTCCAGGCACATCAGCAGCGTGATGACCGAGAGCCCGATCATGATCGGGATGTCGATCTTGACCAGCTGCACCTTGACCATCAATGCGCCGAACACGGCGGTCAGGCCCATGACGAAGAGGATGTTGGCGATGTTGCTGCCGACGACGTTGCCCACCGCCAGGCCCGGGGAGCCGCTCAGCGCGGCACCGGCGCTGACCGCCAGCTCGGGCGCCGAGGTTGCCGAGGAGACCACCGTGAGTCCGATGACGAGCGAGGAGAGCCCCACGGTCTTGCCGAGCGAGGAGGCGCCGCGGACGAGCGCCTCGCCGCCGGCGACGAGCAGGACGAACCCGCCGAGGAGCAGAAGAACAGTCATGAGGGTCACCGGGGCAACTTTACAATGGGAACGTTGCGCAGCTGATCTCGCGGTACGAGCCGCGAGACAGCTCTTGACCTACCTGAAGGAGATTGCCCGTGGCACTTGAAACCGAACTCGTGATCCCGCACAGCGCGCAGGACATCATCGAGGCCTATGCCGATCGCGACTTCAACGAGCACCTGTCCAAGAAGGTCGGGGCGAAGCTGCTGAGCTTCGAGGTCAACGGTCCGCTGGATGGCGCCTTCGAGGTCGTCACGGAACAGTCGATGTCGGCGGACAAGCTGCCGGACATCGCCAAGAAGGTCATCAAGGGCGAGGTCAGCGTGCACGTGACCCACTCGTGGGGCGCACCGGACGCGAGCGGCTCGCGCCGGGCGGACACCCAGGTGAAGATCTCTTCGGCGCCGGTCTCGGCGACTTCGGCACAGAACCTGCATGCGCGCGGGGAGCAGGAGACGCTCTCCACCGTCCGCGGTGAGGTCAATGTGAACATCCCGCTGATCGGCAAGAAGATCAAGGCGGCCGCCGAGCCGTACATGCGCAAGTTCGTGGATCTCCAGGCGCGCGAGGTCAGCGCCTGGATCTCCAGCGGGGGCTGATCACCGCTGGCCAGGGACGCGGCTGATGCGGCTGGGGCACGGCTGGTCCGCCGGCCCAGGACGCGGGCAGCTGCTTCAGTGCACCGCGTTCTGGGCCGCGGTGAGCCCGTCGGCGACGAGGGTCTCCACGGCATCTGCCAGCCGTGAGATGAACAGCGGAAGCTCCTTCTGCTCCGCGGCGCTGAACTTCTGCAGCACGTAGTCCGCGGTGTCCATCTGGCCGGGGGGTCGTCCGACGCCTGCACGGACCCGCAGGTAGTCCCGGTCTCCGCCCAGGTGGGTGGTGATCGACTTCAGCCCGTTGTGGCCGCCCTCGGAGCCGCCGCGCTTGAGCTTGGCACGGCCGAAGTCCAGGTCGACCTCGTCGTGGACCACGATCAGGTTCTCGGTGGGCACCGAGAAGTAGTCCATCAGCCCGCGCACGGGCTTGCCCGAGACGTTCATGTATCCCTCGGAGATCGCGAAGACGACCTTCGGCCCGCCGGGGCCCAGCCGCGCCGCGACGGCCTTGGCGCCGAGCTTGGTGCGCGAGTACTTCGCGTCCATTCGGTCGAGGAGTTCATCGAGCACCATGTGCCCGATATTGTGCCGGGTATGACGATAGCGGGACCCGGGGTTGCCGAGTCCCGCTATCATCCACGTCTGCGAAGCCATGCTCCGAGCCTAGTGGAGGTTGTGCGACGAGCCGATCAGGACTCGTTGCCCTCGGAGTTCTCCTCCGACTCACCCTCGGACTCACCCTCGGTGGACTCGCCCTCGGCGTCCTCACCTTCGGTGGTCTCTTCCTCGTCGCCCAGGTCCTGCTCGGTGGGCTCGTGGATGGAGACGATCGGGGACTCCATGTCGGACAGCGCCAGAGTCACGCCGTCGGGCAGCTGGATGTGCTCCGGCAGGGCGTTCTCGTCACGGTCGGTGATGTCCACGATCACGTGCTCGGGCAGGTGGGTCGCCTCGGCCTCGACGGAGACGGTGGCCTGCTCCAGGATCCACTCGAAGCCGACGGCGGGCTCGCCGGTGACCTCGACGTAGACGTCGACGACGACCTTCTCGCCACGACGCACGGTGAGCAGGTCCATGTGATCGATGTTGCGCTTGATGATCGCACGCTGGATGGCCTTGGGGATGACCAGCTGCTCGGTGCCTTCGATGTCCAGGGTGATCAGCGCGTTGGGGTTACGCACTGCGAGGTGGGTCTGGTGTCCCGGGAGCGTCACGTGGATGGGCTCTTCGCCGTGGCCGTAGACCACTGCGGGGATGAGGTCATCGCGACGGGCCTTGCGGGCTGCGCCCTTGCCGAATTCGGTGCGCTTGGTCGCGGGAATGACGATCTTGTCAGCCATGGTATTTGTCCTTCGTTGGTTGGATGCGTATTGATCCAGGCCAACGACAAGTGAAGTCCAGGCTCTCCGCGCGCTGAGCGGCGGGTATGAAGTCCTGCAGTTCGCCTCGTCGATCACGGGGCTGACATCATCGGAAGCGTTTCCACCGACGTCGCCCCCTCGCCTGGGCACAGCTGTCAACTATACCAGCAGAATCGCTCCTGCTGGGCGGGCGCAGATGATCAGCCGTTCTCGGCGGGCAGGGTGAGCGGAAAGTCGAGTCGATCCGCGACCTCGTGGGGGCTCATCCCGTGGGCCTCACGCAGGGTGACCGACGGGCCGTCCTCCCCATGGTCGACCAGAAAGACCCCGTGGTCGGTATAGACCCGACTCACGCAGGCCAGCCCGGTCAGCGGGTAGGTGCAGTCGGCGACGATCTTCGGCGTTCCGTCTTTGGCGAAGAGGGACATCATCACGAAGACCTGCTTGGCGCCGATGGCCAGGTCCATGGCTCCGCCCACGGCGGGGATCGCATCCGGGGCCCCGGTGGACCAGTTGGCGAGGTCTCCTGCGGCAGAGACCTGGAAGGCGCCGAGCACGCAGACGTCGAGGTGTCCGCCGCGCATGATGGCGAAGGAGTCGGCCTGGTGGAAGTAGCTGGCGCCGGGGCGCTCGGTCACCGGGATCTTCCCGGCGTTGATCAGCTCCTCGTCGATGTCCTCGCCGTGGGCTTCGGGGCCCATGCCCAGCATGCCGTTCTCGGTGTGCAGGGTGACCTGCTGGTCGGCGCGGAGGTGGTCCGAGACCTTGGTGGGCTGTCCGATGCCGAGGTTCACATAGGAACCGGGGGCGATGTCAGCGGCGACGAGCCGGGCGAGGTCCTCGCGAGAGAGGGTGCTGGTGCTGTTCTCGGTGCTCATGCGTGCTTGGCCTCCTGGGGATGGTTCTCCGGCTGGCCTTCCGGCCGGGCGGGATCTGCGCCGAGCGCGGTGACCGTGTCGACATAGATGCCGGGGGTGACCACGTGTTCCGGGTCGATCGATCCCACGGGCACACGCTGCTGGACCTGGACGACCGTGTGCGCGGCCGCGGTGGCCATGACCGGGCCGAAGTTCCTGGCGGTCTTGCGGTAGAGGAGGTTGCCGGCGTCGTCGGCGGTGTGCGCCTTGATCAGCGCCACGTCCCCGCGGATCGGATGCTCGAGCACGTAGTGGCGTCCGTCGATCTCGCGGGTCTCCTTGCCCTCGGCGAGGGTGGTGCCGTAACCCGTGGGAGTGAAGAAGGCTCCGATGCCGGCGCCGGCGGCGCGCAGCCGTTCGGCGAGGTTGCCCTGCGGGACGAGTTCGAGCTCGATGTCCCCGGCGCGGTAGGCCTCGTCGAAATGCCAGGAGTCCGACTGCCGCGGGAAGGAGCAGATCACCTTGCGCACGCGGCGCTCCTTGATCAGCAGCGCGAGACCGCGATCGCCCTGTCCGGCGTTGTTGCTGACCACGGTGAGCCCGGTGGTCCCGGACTCCAGGAGCGCATCGATGAGCTCCATGGGCTGCCCGGCGTTGCCGAAGCCGCCGAGCAGCACGGTGGAGCCGTCCTGCACTCTTGCGACGGCCTCGGCGGCCGTGTCGACAAATTCAGTCATCGGTTCATCCTTCGGTTCTCAGCTGGTCTGGGTAGCCGGTGTTGTCCGGGCTGTGGCGTTCTCCAGGACGACGGCGAGGCCCTGGCCCACGCCGATGCACAGCGTGGCCACGCCCCAGCGTTCTCCGCTGGCTTCCATGCGCTGGGCGAGGGTGGCCAGCACGCGGGTCCCGGAGGCGCCCAGCGGGTGACCGATCGCGATAGCACCGCCCCAGGCGTTGACGATCTCGGGGTCGATGTCCCAGGCGTCCAGGCAGGCCAGGGACTGGGCGGCGAAGGCTTCGTTGAGCTCCACCGCGCCGACCTCTCCCCAGCCGATGCCGGCGCGCTTGAGCGCCTTGTTGCTGGCCTCCACCGGGGCGTAGCCGAAGTACTGCGGCTCATTCGCGGCGGCCGCCCAGCCTGCGATGCGCACCTTCGGGGTGAGTCCGAGCTGCTCGCCGCCGGCGGCGGAGCCGAGCCAGACGGCGGAGGCGCCGTCGTTCATCGGGGAGGCGTTGCCTGCGGTGACGGTCCCGTTCTCCGCGCGGAACACGGTGCGCAGACCGGCGAGCTTCTCCTCGGTGACTCCGGCGCGGATGGTCTCGTCACGGTCCAGGTCCACCCCGGGCACGCTCACGGTGAGGTCGGCGAAGCGGCCGTCATCCCAGGCCCGGGCCGCCAGCTCGTGGGAGCGCGCGGCGAAGGCGTCCTGCCGTTCACGGTCGATGCCGTACTTCTCGCGCAGCTGCTCGGTGGCCTCGCCCAGGGAGATGGTCCATTCGGAGGGCATGCGCTCATTGATCAGCCGCCATCCCAGGGTGGTGTTGGCGAGCTGCAGGTTCGCCATCGGGAAGGGCCGCTCGGTCTTGGGCAGCACCCACGGGGCGCGGGACATGGATTCCACCCCGCCGGCCAGGATGACGTCGGTCTCGCCGAGCGCGATCTGCCGCGCGCCGGAGATCGCGGCGTCCAGCGAGGACCCACAGAGCCGGTTGATGGTGGTGGCGGGCACGCTCACCGGCAGCTTCGCCAGCAGCCAGGCCATGCGGGCCACGTTGCGGTTCTCTTCACCGGCGCCGTTGGCGTTGCCGAAGATGACCTCGCCGACGATCTCCCCGGCGTTCTCGGGATCAAGTCCTGGGGCCTGCTCCACGAGCGTGGAGATCACCAGTTCGGCCAGGTCATCGGGGCGCTGACCGGCGAGGGCTCCGCCGACTTTGCCGAAGGGGGTGCGTACGCCGCTGTAGACGAAGACGTCCTGCATGTGAGCTCCCTGCTGGTGGTGTGATGCCTGCGAAGTCTGGGCGCGCACCTTCTGCCACTGGGGCTTTTTTGTTCGCTATGCAAACACTTGTGCGCTATGTGTACTGAGCATAGTCGCGGCGGAGGAGTTTTTCCAGGGGTGCTGGGGTGACTAGGGGCTCTGCGGCACGGTGAGCCGGCCGACGTCGTCGCCCAGGGACCGGATCAGGTCCTCCACCGTCTCAGCGCAGCGCAGCAGGTGCGGAAGCGTGCGCTTCACGGATTCCGCTGCGGACTCCCGGCCGGCGGAGATCGAGGTGTTCAGCGAGAGCAGGATGGAGCCGTGGGTGTCGCGCACAGGCACCGCCACCGAGCGCAGGCCCTCCTCGAGCTCCTCATCCACCACCGCATACCCGTCCGCGCGGACGCCGGTGATGATGCCGTGCAGCTGCTCCGGATCGGTGACCGTGCGCCGGGTGAATGCGGTGCGCGGCATCGCCTGCAGCCGGTGCCGCAGGGCCTCGTCGTCGAACTCGGCCAGCAGCACCCGTCCCATGGAGGTCACGAAGGCGGGGAGCTTGGTGCCCAGCGCGAGGTCGATGCGCATGATGCGCCGAGTGTGCACGCGGCAGACGTACATCACCTCATCCCCTACCAGCAGCGCGGCGGAACACGACTCGGCCAGCTGCACCGAGAGCTCCCCGAGGGAGGGCTGCAGCAGCTCGTGCCAGCCCCTCCCCGACCAATATCCCTGCCCGAGGCCCAGCACCTTCGGCGTCAGCTCGAAGACCCGGCCATCGGTGTAGGCGTATCCCTCGTGCACCAGGGTCAGCAGCATGCGCCGGGCGGTGGCCCGACTGACGCCGCTGCGCCGTGCCACCTCGGAGAGCGTGAGCTTCGGCTCGGCCGCGGAGAAGGACTCCAGCACCTTGAGCCCGGTGGACAGCGAGCGCACAAACTCGTTGCGCGTGGCGGCCGGCACGGTCGCCTGCACAGAGTCCTGCTGCTGGTCCTGATCCATGGCCCGATCCTACCGAGTGGCTCACCTCATCCCCGTTGAGGGGCGGATTCTCCGAGCATCTGCCGCGGTTTTCGGGCTCAACTGCTCGGAATTTCCGCCGCTCAACGTTAAGGGTGGGCCTGGGGGTCGCCGAGGCGCACCAGCCATGGGCCAGGAATGTAATGTTTGGTACATTGCGAGCATGCGCACCTCTATCGCGACTGTCTGCCTCTCCGGAAGCCTCACCGACAAACTCCACGCCTGCGCCGATGCAGGCTTCGACGGGGTCGAGATCATGGATGCGGACCTCACCGTCTCCTACGAGTCCCCCGAGGAGATCCGGGCCCTGTGCCAGCGCCTGGGACTGAGCATCGACCTCTTCCAGCCCTTCCGAGACTTCGAAGGGGTCTCCGAGGAGCTGCTCGCCGAGAATCTGCGTCGCGCCGAGGCCAAGTTCCAGCTCATGAACCGGCTGGGCGCCGACACCATCCTGGTCTGCAGCAACGCCGGGACCGCGACCATCGACGACGACGACGTGGCCGCCGCCCAGCTCGGGGCCCTGGCGGACCTTGCCGCCGGATATGGCATCCGCATCGCCTATGAGGCGCTGGCCTGGGGACGCTACGTCAATGACTACCGGCACGCGTGGCGACTGGTGCAGCTGGCGGACCGCGCGAATCTCGGCACCTGCCTGGACAGCTTCCACATCCTGGCGCGCGGACACGACCCCGCCGCGATCGAGGACATCCACGGTGAGAAGATCTTCTTCCTCCAGCTTGCCGATGCGCCCCAGCTCGACATGGACGTCCTTTCCTGGAGCCGGCACCATCGCCTGTTCCCCGGCGAAGGCTCCTTCGACCTGAGCAGCTTCCTCACCCATGTGCTCAAGGCCGGATACACCGGACCGCTCTCGCTGGAAGTCTTCAACGACACCTTCCGGCAGACCGATGTCACCGGTACGGCCGCACATGCCCGACGGTCCTTGACCTGGCTGGCGGATCGCACCTCGGAGGCCAACGGCTGGAGCGACGATCGCCTCCCCGCCGCGCAGGCCCCGCGCAGCGTCGACTTCGTGGAGATCACCGGCAGCGACCTCGGTCAGGCCGACGAGACCCTGAACCAGCTCGGCTTCAGCTTCCGCGGCAAGCACCGCACCAAACAGGTCCGGCTCTGGACCATGGGCTCGACCCGGGTCATCCTCAACGAGCAGAGCCAGCAGCCCGAGCCTCACCTCTCCGCGATCGGGCTGCTGGTCGACGACGCCGGCCAGGCCCTTGCTCGCGGAGCCGCCCTGGGCGCCCCGGTCGTGTTCCGCCGGACCTACGCCGGGGACCACGAGCTCAAGGCCCTGGGAGCCCCGGATGGCACGGTGATCTATTGGAACGACGCTCCAGCCGAGGACACCTGGGTCAGCGAATTCCACGGCGGGCAGCCAGCGCTGGACTCCACGCACGCCGTGGACCACATCAACCTCTCCTATCGCTGGCACGAGTTTGAGGAGACGGTGCTCTTCTTCCACAGCGTGCTGGGGCTCGAGGCGCAGGCCCCGGAGAACGTGCCCAGCCCGCAGGGGCTGATGCGCAGCCAGGTCATGCGCACCGCGGACGGCACGGTCCGTCTGCCGCTGAACCTTGCACCTCCCACCGCCCCCCTGCCGCCCCGGCATATCGCCGTGACCTGCACCGATATCATCGGACTCGCGCAGGACGCACATGACCGAGGGCTGCATTTCCTCAAGATCCCGAACAACTATTACGCCGACCTCGAGGCCCGCTTCGGGCTGGACGCTGAGTATCTGGCACGGCTCAAGGAGCTCAACCTGCTCTACGACCGCGATGAGCAGGGCGAGTTCATCCACTTCTATACGCCGAGCATTGGCGGACTGTTCCTGGAGATGGTCCAGCGCGTCGGCGCCTACGACGGCTACGGGGCGGCCAACGCCCCAGTCCGCCTCGCCGCCCAGCGCCGCCAGCCCCAGCTCCTGCGCTAGCCCCCGATGCGTTGAACTCCTCTGCGTTGAGCGGCGGATTCTCCGACTACTTCATGCGGTTTTCGCCTCGAAGTGCTCGTAGATTCCGCCGCTCAAGGCCGGGGGCGGCTCGGGGCGCACGGACCTCCAGAGCCCCTCAACCCTGGTGACCCGCGGCTGAAGTGTGGTTTCATTCTCCCCACATGCAGGGCCGCCGGCGCGGCCCACTTCGGAGAGGGGCATCCGATGAGTCCAGAGGTAGTCGGGTTCGCGATCGTGCTGCTGGCATCGGTGATGCTGCTCGGCAAGTACGTCCGCGTCAAAGTGCCATTCATCCAGAAGCTGCTCCTGCCCAGCGCCATCATCGCCGGGTTCATCGGCCTCGTCGTCGGCCCGCAGGTGATTGGCCGGCTCGGCGAACCTCTCGGCTGGGCCTGGCTGGAAGATGGCGGGCTGCTCACCAGCGGGATCGTGGACATCTGGGCGGAGCTGCCCGGTCTGCTGATCTCGGTCGTCTTCGCCACGCTGTTCCTGGGATCGCGGATCCCCTCCCCCGTCCGCGTCGCCAAGCTGGTCGGCCCGCAGCTGTCGATCGGCGTGGCCTACGGCTCGGGCCAGTACGTGGTGGGCATCCTGCTGGGCCTGCTGGTGCTCTCGCCGCTGCTCGGGGTGGATCCCGTATTCGGCGCGCTGATCGAGATCGCCTTCGAGGGCGGACACGGCACGGCCGCGGGCATGCAGCCGGCCTTCGAGGACATGGGCATCCCCGAGGCCACCGACCTCGCACTGGCCATCGCCACCGTGGGTCTGGTCTCCGGAATCATCATCGGCATCGCGGTGATCAACTGGGGCGTGCGCACCGGTCGCACGCGCGTCATCAAGAACGTGTCCGAGCAGTCGAAGTCGGAGCTGCGCGGCCTCTACAGCGACGACGAGCGCGTCTCCACCGGGCGGATGACCTCACGCCCCGGGTCGATCGAACCGTTGACGCTGCACGTCGCCGTCGTCGGCCTGGCGATCATCATCGGGTGGCTCATCCTCGAGGGGCTGATCTGGGTCGAGAATCAGCTGTGGGGCCTGCCCGGATCGGTCTGGTCCGAGGAGGGCCTCACGCTGCTCGGCTACGTGCCGCTCTTCCCACTGGCGATGATCGGTGGCGTGATAATCCAGGTGATCCTCGATCGCACCGGGAACACCAGCCTGCTGGACCACGAGACCATGAAGCGGATCCAGGGGCTGTCGCTGGACATCCTGATCGTGGCCGCGCTGGCGACGATCTCGCTGGATGTCATCGCCAGCTACTGGGAGACCTTCTTGATCCTCTCGATCGCTGGAATCCTCTTCTGCGCCACGATCCTGGTGTACTTCACCCCGCGGATCATCCCGGAGTTCTGGCTCGAGCGCGGCATCGCCGACTTCGGCCAGTCGATGGGCGTGACGGCGACCGGCCTGGCGCTGCTGCGCGTCGCCGACCCCGACGACGAGTCCCCGGCTCTGGAGGCCTTCGGCTATAAGCAATTGTTCTTCGAGCCGTTCTTCGGCGGCGGACTGATCACCGCGCTGTCGATCCCGCTGATGGTCGCCACCGGCAGCGTGTACATCGTGCTGATACCCATGGCGGTGCTGTTCATTGCCTCGCTGGTGGCCGGCAGGATCTACTACAAGGGAGTGCGCTCAGGACGCTGGTCCGGGCCTCCCGCGAAGGTCGATGAGCCCACGTAGACGGGAGGCCCCCACCCCAGCACCCCCCACCCCAGCGTTGAGCGGCGGATTCTCCGACTAATTCATGCGGTTTTCGGCCTGAATTGCTCGGATTTTCCGCCCCTCAACGCAGGGTGGTGTGGCGTCGCAACGCGGTTGCTCACACCGGGCGGCCGTAGGTCTCGAGCAGGCGCAGCCAGACCTCGTTGACCGTGGGGAACGCCGGGACCGCGTGCCAGAGCCGGTCCAGCGGGACCTCGGCCGTGACCGCGATCGTGGCGGCCTGCAGCAGCTCGCTGACCTCGGATCCCACGAAGGTCATGCCGAGGATGACCTTTCGGTCCTCGTCGACCACCATGCGCGCAGTCCCCGGGTGGGGCTGGGACTTCAGCGCCGTCCCGGCGACGTCGCCCAGCTCGTAGTCCACCACCCGAACCGTGTAGCCGGCCTCGCGGGCCGCCGCGGAGGTGAGTCCCACGGACGCGACCTCGGGTTCGGTGAAGGTGACCTGCGGGACGGCCGCATGATCGGCGGTGGCCACATGAGCTCCCCAGGGCTGGTCCTGCACCGCAGCCCCCTTCGCGCGTGCCACGATCACGTCTCCCGCCGCACGGGCCTGGTACTTGCCCTGGTGGGTCAGCAGTGCCCGGTGGGTCACATCGCCCACCGCGTAGAGCCAGTCGAAGCCGGGCACCTGCATGGTGTCGTCGGTCTCGATCCAGGTCCCCGGCTCGAGCCCGATGCTCTCCAGTCCCAGGTCAGCGGTGCGCGGCGAGCGCCCGGTCGCGGCGAGCACCTCCTGAGCCAAGACATCCTCTCCCACCGAGACCTCGATCCGCACGCCTTCGGCCGAGCGGGAGACTCGTTCGGGAGTGGTGTTCAGGCGCAGCGTGACACCTTGGTCCTCCAACGCCTTGCCGACGAGCTCGCCGGCGAAGGGCTCCATCCCGCCGAGCAGCCCGCTGCGCGCGATGACCGTGACCTCGGCCCCCAGGGAGGCGTAGGCGCTGGCCATCTCGGCCGCGACCACGCCGCCGCCGATGATGGCGAGGCTCTTCGGGATGGCATGCGCGCTGGTGGCTTCGCGGCTGGTCCAGGGGTGAGCCTCGGCCAGTCCTTCGATGGGAGCGATGGCCGCCGCGGACCCGGTCGCGAGGGTCACTGCGTGGCGCGCGGTGAGCTGCGTCTGCGATCCGTCCTCGGCGGTGACGGTGACCTGCCTGGGCCCGGTGAGCCGGCCCTGCCCGCGGATCAGGCTGATCCCGGCGCCGTCGAGCCACTTCGCCTGGCCGTCGTCCTTCCATCCGCTGGTGAAGGAGTCGCGGCGCGCCAGGACGGCCTCGACGTCGAGGGTCCCGGTCACCGCTTCGGCCGCGCCGGGCACCGCCTGGGCGGAGCGCAGCGCCTGCGGGGATCGGAGCAGCGCCTTTGAGGGGATGCAGGCCCAGTAGGAGCATTCACCGCCCACGAGTTCGGCCTCGACGACGACGACGCTCAGCCCGCCCTGGACCGCACGGTCGGCCGCGTTCTCCCCCACGGCTCCACCGCCGATCACAATGACGTCGAACTCGGCGCTCTGGGCCGGTGCTTCTGTCTGAGATTCCATTGCTGCTCCTGGTGAATAGGTGAGAAACGTGGACCTGCCGGGTACAACGTGAGCCACCGCGCAATTGCTTCCCGGGCATCGCGACAGCGCGATCAACAGAGACCGCGAGACCCTTGAGGGTGATCTTTGACACCTAATGTACGAACCGGTACGTTTATTCCAGTCGTTGTGGCGCACGCCACTTTTATCGTGATCAAAGGAACCCCGTGACCCACACCAGGAAACCCCTGAGCCGCCGAGTGGTGGACGTGCTCACGCGCATCGAGCTCGGCTTCGCCGGCATCATGCTTCTTGTGATCCTCGTCCTGGTCTTCACCCAGGCCGCGCAGCGCTACACCCCGTTCGAGGGCCTGGCCTGGACCGGCGAGATCTCTCGTTTCGGCCTGGCCTGGATGACCTTCTCCGTGGCCGGAGTGCTCATCACCCTGCGCGGACACATCGCGCTTGAAGTGGTCGACACGCTTCCCGCGCCGCGGCTCATCCGCGTGGTGCAGGTCGGCTCGCTGCTCCTCGTGGCGCTGATCGCACTGGGCCTGAGCAACGAGGCCTGGGGGCTGATCCAGACCCAGGGGCCTTGAGCTCCCCCGTGCTGCGCATGCCCATGTCCGTGGTCTACATCCCGGTGCTCACCGGGATGATCAGCACCGTCCTGCGTTCACTGGTCGCCGCGTGGATGATCGCCAAGCACGGCCCGATCCTTCCGGCCGCTGACCATGACGCGGCGGAGCTGCGCACCAACACCGTGGAGGACCACTCGTGACACTCATCCTTCTGGGCGTTGCCATCGCCCTCCTGCTCATCCTGCGCGTGCCGGTCGCCTTTGCGTTCCTCGGCCCCTCGCTGGTCTACATGCTCTTAGACGGACAGTCCTCCGGCACCAGCCTGCGCCAGGTGACCAACGCGATCCAGAGCTTCCCGCTGCTGGCGGTGCCGCTGTTCGTGTTCCTCGGAACCCTCGCCAACCACGCAGGCCTGGCGGATCGACTCTTCCGCTTCGCGATGGCCGCCCTGGCCCGGATTCGCGGCAACCTCGGTTATGTGACCGTCGGCGCCAGTGTGGGCTTCTCCTGGATGAGCGGCTCCGCCGTGGCCGATGCGGCCGCGCTGGGCAAGGTGCAGATCCCGGCCATGCTGCGCAACGGCTACACCCGCCGGTTCGCCACGGGCCTCTCCGCCGCCTCCTCGCTGATCGCCCCGGTCATGCCGCCGAGCATCCCAGCGGTCATCTACGCCGGGCTCGCCGCCGCCTCCACCGGCGCGCTCTTCGCCGCCTCCGTGGTCCCCGCGCTGCTCATGGCCGTCGGGCTCTGCGTGGTGGTCTGGATCCTGGTGCGGCGCAACCCCAATCTCACCGCCGGACGCTTCGACCGCCAGGAGCTGATCAGCTCCACCAAGGGCGTGCTGCTGCCCGCCGTGACGCCGGTGATCATCCTCGGGGGCATCCTGGGCGGGCTGTTCACGCCGACCGAGGCGGCCGCCGTCGCCGTCTTCTGGGTCCTGCTGATCTCGCTGATCCAGCGCTCGCTCTCCTTCAAGGGCTTCCTTGCCGCCATCCGTGAGACCGCGCTGACCACGGGTGCGATCATGCTGATCGTCGCCTCCGCGGCGCTGCTCGGTCACATCATGGCGCTGGAGCGTCTGCCGCAGCTGCTGACCGAAACGCTGCTGAGCATCACCGAGAATCCTACGGTGTTCCTGCTGCTGGTCGCGCTGCTGATGCTGATTCTGGGCACCGTCATCGACGCCACCGCGATCCTGGTGCTCGTGGTGCCGATCCTGCTGCCGATCTCCATGCAGTATCAGATCGATCCGATCGTGCTCGGCGTGGTGCTGATCATCTCGCTGATGATCGGGCTGCTGACTCCCCCGGTGGGCACGGCGCTGTTCGTGACCGCCTCGGTCTCGGACACCCGCGTGGGTGAGGTCTTCAAGGGCGCTCTGCCCTTCGCGATGCCCGCGGTGATCGTGCTGCTGCTGGTCATCTTCTTCCCCGGCGCGCTGATGTTCTTCCCGGAGGTGCTCGGACTGTGACCGAGACGCCGAGAAGCACCGACACGGGGCGCAGCATCCTGGCTGGCCTCATCGGCCACGGCGTCGGCCCCTCGCTGACCCCCACGATGCATGAGCTCGAGGGCTCGCGCCACGGGATGCGCTACATCTACCGCAGCATCGAGTTCGCCGGCGGCGAGGGCTCCCAGGGGGAGCTGGGCCGGCTGCTGCAGATGGCCCAGCGACTGAGTTTCAACGGGCTGAACATCACCTTCCCCGCGAAGCAGTCGGTGGTGCCGCTGCTCGATGAGCTCGGCCCCTCCGCCGCCATGATCGGCGCGGTCAACACCGTGGTCTTCACCGACGACGGCGCCGCGGTCGGCCACAACACCGACGTCACCGGCTTCCGAGCCTGCATCGACGACGGCCTGGGCGAGACCGCCTGCGGCCACGTGGTGCTGGTGGGATCCGGCGGCGCGGGCTCCGCGGTGGCGCATGCGCTGGTCATGCGCGGAGTTTCAAGCCTGAGCCTTGTGGACGTGGATCTCGAGAAGAGCGCCACCCTGGCTCGCAGCCTGCACACCACGCATGGCTTCACCGCTGAGCGGGCTCAACCCGAGCACCTGCCTCAGCTTCTCCAGCGTGCCGACGGCGTGGTCAACGCCACCCCCTTCGGCATGGCCCACCACCCGGGATCACCCTTCGACACCGAGCTGCTGCAGCCTCGGCACTGGGTGGCCGATGTCGTGTACCGGCCGGTGGACACCGTGCTGCTTCGCGCAGCCGAAGAACGCGGCTGCCTGACGGTCTCGGGACTCGGCATGGCCATGCACCAGGCCGCCGACGCGTTCGAGATCTTCACCGGGGAGACCGCAGACCGCGTGTCCATGCTCGATGACCTCAATGCCCTGATCGAAGCCGAATCACCACACCCTCGTGCAACGATGCACCGATGAAAGGAACACCCACCATGTCCAAGCGATACAACACCCTGAGCAAGGCCGCCGTCATCGCCGCCCTGCCGATCCTCGGTCTCACTGCCTGCGGCGGAGGCGACGGGGAAGCCAGCGGCGACGGCGGAGGCAGCGGTGAGTCGATGGAGCTGACCCTGGCGCACAGCTACAACGACGACCAGCCCCAGGCCCGCTGCGGCGCCGACGTGATCAAGGAAGAGGTCGAGGCCGCCGACGTCGGACTCACCATCGAGATCTTCGGCTCCAGCCAGCTCGGCGGTGACGCCGACCGCATCGCCTCCGTCGCCTCCGGGGACGTGGACATCGACATCCAGGGCGCCTCCGCGCTGGGTGCCGTCTACGAACCGATCAGCGTGCTCGACGCCGCCTACGCCTTCGACGACGCCGATCACCTCGCCCGCTTCATGGAGAGCGAAGAGGGAACCCAGGTCGTGGAGGACTTCGCCGAGTCCGCCGGCATCCAGACCTTGGGCGCATGGTCGGCAGGCGCCCGCCACTTCACCTCCAACGAGCCCATCAGCTCCCCCGAGGACCTCGAAGGCATGCAGATCCGCTTCCCCGGCTCCCCGCAGTTCCTGATGAACGCCGAAGCCATGGGTGCCAACGCGGTGGAGGTCGCCTATGAGGAGCTCTACCTGTCGCTCCAGCAGGGCGCCGTGGACGGTCAGGAGAACCCGATCACCAACATCGAGTCCGAAAACCTCAATGAGGTCCAGGACTACCTGAACCTCAGCTCGCACCAGCTGAACACCAACCTGGTGATCATGTCCGACAAGTGGAACGACCTCAACGAGGAGCAGCAGGAGGCGCTGACCAGCGCGGTGGAGTCCGCCGTCACTGAGGTGACCGAATGCGTGGCCACGGATGAGGAAGAGACGCTGGCCGAATGGCGTGACGGCGGTGAGTGGGAGGTCAACGACGATGTCGACGTCGAGGCGTTCCGCGAGATGACCCTCCCGAACCTCGAGGAGGCCCTTGAGGGCGACTCGCTGGCGACCTTCGAAGCCATCCGCTCCACGAGCGAGTGATCTGACCCTATGTCCAGCATGGTCCCCACGCTCACCGGAGAGGTGCCCGGAGATTCCCTCGGCACCACTCTGGTGCATGAGCACCTGATCGTCAGCGACCCGCAGCTGGATCGCGACCTCCCCCACCCGGAGTGGGACGAGGCCGCAGTCATGGCACGGGCCGAGGCGCAGCTGCAGACGCTGGCGGAGCTGGGCGTAGACACGATCGTGGACCTCACCGTCCCCGGTCTGGGACGAGACGTGCGGCGGGTCGCCGAGCTGGCCCGCCGCACCTCGATCCGCATCCTGGTGGCCACCGGCTGGTACACCAGCGACGTGCTGCCGCACTTCTTCCGACTCAACGGGCCGGGCCGGCTGGTGGAGGGCCCCGATCCGCTGATCGAGCTGTTCCTGCGCGACATCCAGCAGGGGATCTCCCGCACGGACCTGCGCGCGGCCATGCTCAAGGTCTGCTCCGACAGCGCCGGGATCACCGACGACGTGGCGCATGTCTTCACCGCCGCCGCCCAGGCGCACCGCGACACCGGCGTGCCCATCACCACACACTCGGACCCCGCCTCACGCGGAGGACTGGAGCAGCAGCGCCTGCTGGGAAGCCTTGGGGTGGACCTGGAACGGGTCGTCATCGGGCACAGCGGCGACTCCACCGATCTGGACTACCTGCGCGAACTCGCCGACGCCGGATCCTTCCTCGGCTTCGACCGCTTCGGGATGAGTCACACCGGCTCCGATGAGGACCGCATCCAGATGCTGCTGACCCTGCTGGAGCTGGGGTACGCCGAGAAGCTGCTGCTCTCCCACGACGCCGCCATGTTCAGCCGCATCACCCCACCCTCCTGGAGGGCTGTGCACGCGCCGCAGTGGAGCATGGACCACCTGCACCGTCGCGTCCTGCCGCGGCTGCGCACGTCAGGCCTCGACGCCGCCCTCGAACGGCAGCTCCTGGTCGAAAACCCCCGACGCCTCCTGACAGGGGCATAAGCCAGCAGGACCCTGCCGAGAGGTGATCTGATACTCTCGCCGCGAAGCCAGGAGGAGAATACTGTGACTGAGACGCCGCCCCGCCAGCGCGACGCCGTACGCACTCGAGCCGAGGTGCTTGCCATAGCCACAGAGGTCTTCGCCGATGATGGCTATTCAGGTGCTCGGATCGATGAGATCGCGCGCCGCACGCGCACCACCAAGCGGATGATCTACTACTACTTCGGGGGCAAGGAACAGCTGTACCTGGCGGTCCTGGACAACGCCTACCGCGGGATCCGACAGGCCGAACAGACGCTGCAGGTCGACGAGATGAACCCTGTCGACGCGCTGCGCGAGCTGGCGGAGCTGACCTATGAGCACCACCTGCGCCATTCGGCCTTCATCCGGCTGGTCTCCATCGAGAACATCCACCGCGGCAAGTACATCCGCAAGCTGGAATCACTCAGCGATCTGGGCCAGCCCGCGGTGACGATCCTGGACGGCATCATCACCCAGGGCAAGAAGCAGGGCGCCTTCCACGAGGAGGTCAACCCGCTGGACCTGCACCTGTTGATCAGCTCGTACTGCGTCTTCCAGGTGGCCAACCGCTACACGTTCAGCTATCTCTTCGACGCGGACTTCACCACGCAGCCGCGCCAAGACCGGATGCGGGGCTTGATCGGCGACGTCGTCGTCGCCTGGGCCACCGCTCCCACGCGCTGAGGAGCGGACGCCCTTCACGCGCTGAGGGGCGGACCCCATCATGCGTTGACGGGCGGACCCCATCATGCGTTGACGGGCGGATTCTCCGGGTATCTGGGCCCTTCTGAGGCCTCAACTGCTCGGAGAATCCGCCCCTCAACGGGAAGGGTGAGGCTCAGGCGTCGCCGTCGAAGAGGGAGGTGACCGAACCGTCGGTGAAGACCTCTTTGATGGCCCGGGCAAGGATAGGCGCGATGGAGAGCACCGTCAGCGCCTCGAAGCGCTTGTCCTCGGGGATCGGCAGCGTATTGGTCACCACGACCTCGCGGGCGCCGCAGTTGGCCAGCCGCTCCGAGGCGGGCTCCGAGAGCACGGCATGGGTCGCTGCGATGATGACGTCCTTGGCGCCGGCGTCCTTGAGGACCCGCACGGCGCCGGAGATGGTTCCACCGGTGTCGATCATGTCGTCGATGAGCACACAGGTGCGCCCTTCGACCTGTCCGACGACCTGCTTGGAGGCTGCTTTGTTCGGCTGGGTGACGTCGCGGGTCTTGTGCACGAAGGCCAGCGGCGCGCCACCCAGGCGATCAGCCCACTGCTCGGCGACCCGGACGCGTCCGGTGTCCGGGGAGACCACGGTGACCTCGTCTTCGGTGACGCGGCTGCGGATGTGATCGGCCAGCAGTGGGACGGCGAAGAGGTGGTCCACGGGGCCGTCGAAGAAGCCCTGGATCTGCGCGGTGTGCAGGTCCACGCTCATGATCCGGTCGGCGCCGGCGGCCTTGTAGAGATCGGCCACCAGGCGGGCGGAGATCGGCTCGCGGCCGCGGCCCTTCTTGTCCTGGCGGGCGTAGGGGTAGAACGGGGAGACCACGGTGATCCGCTTGGCGGAGGCGCGCTTCATGGAGTCCACCATGATCAGCTGCTCCATGAGCCAGTTGTTCAGCGGCGCCGGATGGGACTGCAGCAGGAAGATGTCCTTGCCGCGGACCGACTCGGAGGAGCGGACATAGAGCTCCCCGTTGGCGAAGTCATAGGCGCTCATCGGCAGCAGCTCGGTGCCGAGCTCCTCGGCGATCTCCTGGGCCAGCTCCGGATGTGCCCGCCCGGATGCCAGTACTAGGGTCTTTTCCCCGCTCAGCCTGATCTCGTCCATGGGTGTTCTTGCCTCTCGCCGGCGTTGCAGTGGGTTGGTGCCTGGTGAAACGTTACTCGGTGTGCTCGGTGCTCTGCTGGGCGCGCCCGTTCTGTGCGGCGTCGTCCGCGGCGTCGGCAGCTGCGGAACCGGGCCGCTTGGACTGTACCCAGCCTTCGGCGTTGCGCTGCGGAGCCACCGAGAGCGCGAGCGCCCCCGCCGGCACGTCCTTGCGCACCACTGCCCCGGCGCCGGTGTACGCGCCGTCGCCCACGGTCACTGGGGCGACGAAGACGGTGTTGGAGCTGGTGCGCACATGCGAACCGATGACGGTGCGGTGCTTGTTCTCGCCGTCGTAGTTCGCGGTGATGTTGCCGCAGCCGATGTTGGTGAACTCGCCGATCGTCGCGTCCCCGGCGTAACCCAGGTGCGAGAGCTTGCTGCCGCGGCCGATCGTCACGTTCTTGGTCTCGTAGAAGGCGCCGATCTTGCCCTCTTCACCGAGCACCGTGCCGGGGCGCAGGTAGGTGAACGGTCCGGCGCTGGCGCCGGCGCCGATCTGCGCGCCTGAGCCGTGCACGCGGGTGACGGTGGCGGCTTCGCCGACGATCACATCGGTCAGCGTGGTGTCGGGTCCGACGACGGCGTTGCGGCTGATGTGGGTGGTGCCGTGGAGCTGGGTGCCAGGGAGGATCGTGGTGTCCTCCTCCAGGGTGACCGTGGAGTCGATCCAGGTGGTGGCGGGGTCGATGACCGTGGTGCCGGCGCGCATGGCACGCTCCACGGTGCGGCGATTCATCTCGGCGCCGAGCGCCTGCAGCTGCACGCGGTCGTTGGCTCCCTCGACCTGCCAGCGGTCGGCGGTGACCACGGCGGAGACTCGGCCGCCCTCGGCGCGGGCGATGGAGAGCACGTCGGTCAGGTACATCTCGCCCTGCGCGTTCTCGGTGGTGACCTGGCTCAGCGCGCGGTTGAGCACTGCGGCGTCGAAGGCGTAGATCCCGGAGTTGATCTCGGTGATGCTGCGCTGGGCCTCGGTGGCGTCCTTGTGCTCCACGATCCCGAGCACGTCCTGCGGGTTCTCCTCGCTGCGCAGGATCCGCCCGTAGCCCGCGGCGTCCTCGAGCACGGCGGAGAGCACGGTGACCGCGTTCTCACTGGCCTCGTGGGTGGCGACGAGCTCGGCGAGCATGTCGGAGGTCAGCAGCGGCACATCACCATAGGTGACGACGACGGTGCCGGACTCGGCGGGTGCGCCCGCGGCGTCGAGCGCCTGCAGGCCGGCCTGCACGGCGCGTCCGGTGCCGGGGACCTCGTCCTGGTCGGCGATGACGGCCTGCGGCTGAAGCTGGCTGATGTGCGCGGCGACCTTCTCGCGCTGGTGGCGGACGACGGCGACCAGATGCTGTGGGTCCAGGCCCTTCGCGGCGGCCAGCGCATGCCCGATCATCGAGACCCCACCCATGGGATGCATGATCTTCGGAGTGGCTGACTTCATCCTGGTCCCGGCTCCGGCCGCGAGCACGATCACGGCGGTGGGGCGAGCTGGCTGGGGCGTGGTCACGAAGGCTGCTCCTCGAGGCGGTTCTTGGACCCCTCCAGTGTAGATAGGCCCGGCTGTACAGTTCAGTGCCGTTCCGCCTCTAGGATTCGAACCTAGACTGCACAGCTCCAAAGGCTGGCGTGCTGCCATTACACCAAGGCGGAGTGCGACGTCGGGCGCATGGATGCTCTGTCTTTCCAAGCACACCAGTTCCCGGCCACGCGCTGGTCCATCTTCGCATGCGGCGCGGCGGGAGATGAAACCGCGTGAAACTTCAGCCCGAACCGTGGCATTACCCTGGATGGGTGGCACATCTTCTGGGGGCTGAAGCCCTACACCTCGAATTTCCTACCCGCACCGTCTTTGATTCCGTGACGATCGGCGTCAATGAAGGCGACCGCGTCGGCGTCGTCGGACGCAACGGTGACGGCAAATCCTCTCTGCTGGGCATGCTGACCGGGCGCCTGGAGCCCGACTCGGGCAAGGTCACTCGGCGCAAGGGCGTGCAGTTCGGCGTGCTGGATCAGTCCGACGACCTTGATCTTGACCACACGGTCGGCTTCTCGATCGTCGGCGACGCCGACGACCACGAATGGGCCTCGGACCCCAAGATCCGCGATGTCATCGCCGGACTGGTCTCCGACATCCCCTGGGAATCCACCATCGCCGACCTCTCCGGCGGGCAGCGCCGCCGCGTGGCGCTGGCGAAGCTGCTGGTCGGCGAATGGGACATCATCGCCCTCGATGAGCCCACGAACCACCTCGACGTCCAGGGCATCTCCTGGCTCGCGGATCACCTGAACCGTCGGTGGCCGCGCACCTCCGGCGGACTGCTGGTGGTCACCCACGATCGCTGGTTCCTCGACGAGATCAGCACCACCACCTGGGAGGTCCATGATCGGGTGGTGGAACCCTTCGACGGCGGCTACGCGGCCTATGTGCTTCAGCGCGTGGAGCGCGACCGTCAGGCCGCGGCCGTCGAGGCCAAGCGGCAGAACCTGATGAAGAAGGAGCTGGCCTGGCTGCGCCGCGGCGCCCCGGCACGCAGCACCAAACCGAAGTTCCGCATCGACGCGGCCAATGAGCTGATCGCCGATGTGCCTCCCCCGCGCAACACCGTGGAGCTCAAGAAGATGGCCACCGCCCGGCTGGGCAAGGATGTGGTCGACGTCCTGGACGTCTCACTCGCCTTCGGGGAGAAGCAGATCCTCGACGACGTCACCTGGCGCATCGGCCCCGGGGAGCGCACCGGCATCCTCGGCGCCAACGGTGCCGGCAAGTCCACGCTGCTGAACCTGATCGCCGGGAAGCTCACGCCCGACGCCGGCCAGGTCAAGCAGGGCAAGACGGTGCGCCTGGCCACTCTGGACCAGCAGTTCTCCCAGCTGGCCGATATCGAGGGCGACCGTGTCCGCGAGGTGCTGGCCCGCGAGAAGACCCAGGTCGTGGTGGACGGCAAGGAGCACACGCCTGCGCAGCTGCTGGAGCGCCTCGGCTTCTCCACCGCGCACCTCTCAGCCCGAGTCGGCGAGCTCTCTGGTGGTCAGCGTCGCCGCCTGCAGCTGCTGATGGTGCTGCTCACCGAGCCCAACGTGATGATCCTCGATGAGCCCACCAACGACCTGGACATCGACATGCTCGCCGCCATGGAGGACCTGCTGGACTCCTGGCCGGGCACGTTGATCGTGGTCTCCCACGACCGGTACCTGCTCGAGCGCGTCACCGATCAGCAGTACGCGATCCTCGACGGCAAGTTCCGCCATGTGCCCGGCGGCGTGGAGGAATACCTGCGGCTCACCGCCGGGGACTCCGGCGCGGCCGAGGGCAAGGGGTCCAAGAACGCCAAGAGCGGCAAGGCCGGAAAGTCAGCGGCTGCGGCCGCCAAGGCCGCGTTCCCGACGCCTTCGGGGCTCTCCAGCGCCGAGGAGCGCGAGCTGCGCAAGGAGGTCGGCGCGCTGGAGCGCAAGATGCAGAAGCTGACCACGCAGATCGAGAAGAAGCAGCGGCAGATGGCCGATCATGACCCGACGGATTCCGAGGGTCTGGGCAAGCTCAGCGCCGATGTGCAGCGTCTGCAGGGCGACAACGCGAAGCTCGAAGAGCGCTGGGTGGAGCTCTACGAGCAGGTGAGCTGACCGACTGCTGGGGCGTCAAAACCTCAGTGCTGCTCGCGACCGTTCTCTCGACCGTTGACCAGGCGCGCTCCATGGGCGGGTCCGGTGACCGGGATGGCCCAGACCTCGGTGCGCTCCTCGAGGCTGGTGGCCAGCTGGTGGGCCGACTCCGCATCCCGGGCCAAGAAGACGACCGTGGGCCCCGAGCCCGAGACCATCCCCTGCAGGGCGCCCTCGATCATGCCGATGTCCATCATGTCCTCGAGCGTGGGCAGCTGCGCCACGGCGGGGGCCTGGAGGTCGTTGGCCATGAGGGAGGCGACCAGCTCGGCGTCGGCGGAGCAGACCGCCCGCACCAGGTCCGGGTCCAGGTCCGGCTTGTCGGCGGTGATGTTCTCCCGGGCGCGCATCTCATCAAGCGTGGCGTAGATGCTCGGCGTGGAGAGGCCCGTGCTGGCCGGAACGATGACCACGTGCAGCT
Source organism: uncultured Nesterenkonia sp. (assembly GCA_947494195.1). GTDB lineage: Bacteria > Actinomycetota > Actinomycetes > Actinomycetales > Micrococcaceae > Nesterenkonia. The sequence continues at coordinate 119,093 of CANLUC010000001.1, forward strand.
CTCCGCGGGTGAGCAGCGGCGACAGCTCGTCGCCGACGCCCTGCCCGACGGCGGCCCCGCCGAGCATGGCGAACGGGACGTCTGCGCCGAGTTCGGCGCCGATCTCAGCCAGCTGCTCCTTGGAGAGTCCGGCCTCCCACAGCGCCGAACAGGCGACCAGGGCGGCTGCGGCATCGGCCGAGCCTCCGCCCATGCCGCCCGCGACCGGGACATTCTTCGTGATGGTCAGGTCCACGCCGGTGGTGATGCCCAGCCGGTCACGGAGCTTGGAGGCAGCCTGGTGCACGAGGTTGCGCTCATCCAGCGGGATGGCGGCGGCCACGATCTCGCCGGTCTCCGGGTCCTGGGTCTGCACCTCGGTGAACGCCGAGCGCTCACACAGGCTCACCGTGATGGCACTGTCCTCGCGCGGAGCGGCCGTGACCTCCTCGTAGAGGGAGACGGCGAGATACAGCGTGGCGACCTCGTGGTAGCCGTCCTCACGGAGCGGGCCGACGCGCAGGCTGACGTTGATCTTGCCTGGCGCCACGGCCGTCACATGTCCGTAGAATTCACTCTCCCGCATACCCCGACCCTACTGCTCGCCACTGACACGCCGGTCTGCAGCGGCTGGGCTGGAGCTGGCGGCGCCTTCATCGTCGGCTAGTCCGTGAGCGGGGGTTTGCCTCGGGCCGGTGGCCTGAACGGGACCCAGGTTCGCTTCCGAGGCGGGGGTGCCCCGCAGCGCGATCGCGATCGCGGTGTAGGCGTGGATGTCCAGGGTCTCTCCGCGGGCGGAGGGATCCACACCCGCGGCGTGCAGCACGGCCTCGGCGTGGCTCGCGGAGCCCGCGATCCCGGCGAGGCAGGCGCGCAGAGTCTTGCGTCGCTGGGCGAAGGCGGCGTCGATGACCGCGAAGACCTCCTCGCGGGTGACCTCCTCCGAGGCCACGGCGCGCCGGTCGAAGCGCACGAGCCCGGAGGAGATTCGCGGCTCGGGCCAGAAGACCCGCTTGCCGACCACTCCGGCCTTGCGCATCTGAGTGTCCCAGGCGGCCTTCACACTGGGCACACCGTAGATCTTGGAGCCGGGTCCCGCGACGAGCCGGTCCGCGACCTCATCCTGGACCATGACCAGGCCTTTGCGGAGGGAGGGCAGAATCTGCAGCAGGTGCAGCACCACGGGAACGGCGACGTTATAAGGCAGGTTCGCGACCAGCACCTCAGGTCCGGTGCCCTTGGTCTGACCTGCGCCGATCTCGGCGAAGGATTCAGGGGTGAGCTTCAGCGCGTCCTGCTGCAGCACGTGCAGGTTCGCGGCGAGTTCCGGGCGGAACTGCTGGATCGTCTCGGGGAGCTGCCCGGCGAGCTTCGGGTCGATCTCCACGGCGCTGACCAGTGCGGACTCGTCCAGCAGGCCCAGGGTGAGGGAGCCCAGCCCCGGGCCGACCTCGAGCACGTGTTCGCTGCCGTCGAGGTCCGCGAGGCTGACGATGCGCCGGATCGTGTTGGGGTCGATCACGAAGTTCTGCCCCCACTGCTTGGTGGGGCGCACACCGAGCTGCTCCGCGAGGGCGCGGACGTGGGTCGCGGAGAGCAGCGGCTGAATGGCGGGGTGATCGCTCATGTCCAGCTCCCATAGGCCTGCGTGGTGTTGAACATGACCTGCTGGCACAGCGAGTCCAGCTTCGCATCGCGCACCTCGGCCATGAACCGCATGGTCTGCGGGATCAGGTAGGGCGCGTTGGGCTGCCCGCGGTAAGGATGTGGCGTCAGGAAGGGAGTGTCGGTCTCCACCAGGATCAGCTGCGGGTCCGCGATCGCGAGGGCCTCCCGCAGGCCACGGGCGTTCTTGAAGGTGACGGTGCCGGCGAAGGACATGTACCAGCCGTTGGCGTTGCAGATGCGCGCGAGCTCGGCGTCCCCGGAGAAGCAGTGGAAGACGACGGCGCTGGGCAGGGTGGGGGCGTCCTGGAGCACCTCGACGACCTCGGCGTGGGCTTCACGATCGTGGATCTGCATCGCCATCCCGGTCTCCACGGCGAGCGCGATGTGATCCTCGAAGCTGCGCTTCTGTGCAGCGATCCCGTCCTGGCCCGTGCGGTAGAAGTCCAGGCCGGTCTCCCCGATGGCGACGACCTGATCGTGCCGGGCCAGCTCGGTGATCCGCGCGAAGGCCGTCTCATAGTGGCCCTCGGCGGCGAGCTCTGGCGCGTCATTGGGGTGCAGCGCCACGGCGGCCTTCAGCCGCGGGTCCTTGCCGGCCGCGTCCACCGAGAACTCTGAGGAGGCCACGTCGTAGCCGACGCAGAGCGCACCCACCACGCCGACGGCCTGAGCGGCGTCGAGCGCCTCGCGCACGGTGACGCTGACCTCGCCATCCCGGAAATCGAGGTGGGCGTGGTTGTCGATGACCGGCACAGGCAGCGGCTCCGGGGCAGGCGGGTACTGCAACCGTCGCTTCTTCCCGGACTTCTCCTCCGCCTTCGCGCGAGCGGGCCCGCCACCGCTGCGAGCCGAATTGGCGGCGTCGTCGTTCGGAGTTGCCCCGTCGCTGGGAGCCGAATTGGCGTCGTCGTCGTTCTTCGCGGGCGCAGGGCGGTAGGCGCGCGGAACCTCCCCCGTCGTCACGGAGGAGCTGGTCTCGGCATCTGCACGGTTTCGCTGCTCTTCACTCACGGTGATCCACTGTATCGCCCCACCCTCTGCGCACCCCTCTCCCACCCGGCTCACGCTCCCTCCAGACCCCTCCCCTCATCCCGATCACATCCCGATCACATCCTTGGGGCGAAAACGGGCGGAATAATCCTCGAATCGGCGCGTATACCGCCCGTTTGTGCCCCAGGGATGCGGGGATGGTCAGCTCTGACGGCGCGCGATGGCCTCACGGACCTGCCGCACGGCGGAGCGGAAGCCCTCGGCATGGTCACGCTCGTTGAATCGGAGCACGATCCAGCCGGCTGCCAGGAACTCGTTGTCACGGCGGTGGTCGGCCTTCGCCCGGTCAGGCGTGAAATGCGAAGGACCCTCGTATTGGATCGCGATCTTCAGGGCCGGGTAGCCGAGGTCCGCGTAGCGCGTCCGACGCTCCTCCGGGTGAAGCGGCACCTGGAGGGCAGGTTCAGGCAGACCCCCATCCACGAAGACGAGGCGCAACCGGGTTTCGGCTCCCGAATCAGCTCCTACGCGGACTCGCTCCAACGCAGCCAGCGCACGACGGCGCCCAGGCACCCCCGTCACGCGCGTCACAGTCTCGAGGAGCTCACCCAGCCTGGCGTATGGCTCGGACCTGCCCTCGAACCCGAAGTAGGGAGTACGCACCAGATGGTCGCCGAAGCAGACGAGTTCCATCTCGCTGAGGCTGCACGCGAGATCCACCCAAGTGCGTGCGGGGCTGGTGAGTCGAACACCATTGAGCGTGCGCAGATCATCGCGATGGATCGTCTGTCGGTGGCTGGTGACCTCGGGTCGGCGGATGCGTCGCCGCGACTCCCGTGCCTGTGAGAGGTGAATGGTGTCGCCCTCTCCCATCCACCGGGGCGGGTCCCACCCGTAGAGGCGGGCGGCCGTGAAGTGCGAGATCCAGCAGTCGGGCAACACCTGGGCAAGCTGAACCGCTGTCTCCAGGGAATCACCCCCGACGGCCTCGGAAAGAAAAACCCCATGCGACACAGTGCGGATATCGCGACGCTGGACTCGGTCCTCGGCGAGGTCGAGGGCGCGAAGGTCCGCACGAGTGAAGGCTCGCTGTCGCAGATCGTCTGGGAGCTCACGCGGACGCCGCATGGGAGACATTTTTCCCGAGATCGAGCCGCACCTAGGCGTTTTCCCCAGGGACAGCCCCACTCAACCCACACTCACCATCGCTGGGGCGAAAACGGGCGGAATAGGTGCCGAAAACTGCGTCATTTCGCCTGTTTTCGCCCCAGGGATGGGGGCGGGCGCCTCGGGTACGCGGAGGCGCCCCGGGTATGCGGGACGGGCGCCCCAGGGAGCCGGTCAGACCCGATCAGGTCGAGTAGACCGAGTTGATCACGCCTTCGAAGTCCGCGAGCACCCGGTGCCGCTGCAGCTTCATCGAGGCGGTCATGTGCCCCGAGTGTTCGGAGAGTTCGACGTCGAGCAGCTCGAACTTCCGGATCGATTCTGCGCGGGAGACCCGGCGGTTGGCGGCCTCCACGGACAACCCGATCTCCTGACGGACCTTGGGGTGCTTCGCGGCATCGATCAGCGAGAGCTGCCGGAACCCGTTGGTCCGGCACCAGTCGGAGACGGCGTCGGCGTCGAGGGTGATCAGCGCCGCCACATAGGGCCGGTTGTCCCCGATCACGATGACTTGAGCCACCAGCGGGTGGGCGCGAATGACCTCTTCCATGGGCATGGGGTAGACGTTCTTGCCCCCGGCGGTCACGATCAGGTCCTTCTTCCGGCCGGTGAGCGTGAGGAAGCCGTCCTCGTCCAAGTCTCCGAGGTCGCCGGTGCGGAAGAAGCCTTCGGCGTCGAAGGCCTCCGCAGTGGCGTCGGGGTTGCCGTGGTAGCCGGAGAACACCACCGGGCCCTTGAGCAGGATCTCCCCGTCCTCGGCGATGCGCACCGTGCTGCCAGGCACCGGGATGCCGACGGTGCCGATCCGGGTGGCACCGGGAATGTTCAGCGTGATCGGGGCGGTGGTCTCGGTGAGCCCATACCCCTCCTGGACGGGCACACCGATGCCGGTGAAGAAGTGGGCGATCTCAGGGTTCAGCGACGAGGCCCCGGAGATCATGTAGCGCACGCTGCCGCCCAGCCGGGCGTGCAGCTTGGAGTAGACCAGCCTGGAGAACATCGCCCGCCGCGCGCGCAGCCGCACCGAGGGACCCGGGCCGGACCCGGTCTCCGCGTCCTGCAGCGCCTGCGAATAGGCGATGGCCGTGAGACGGGCCGTCTCGAAGACCTTGCCCTTGCCCTCTTCGCGCGCCTTGGCCGCCGCCCCGGCGTAGACCTTCTCGAACACTCGAGGCACCGCCAACAGCCACGTGGGCCGGAAGCTGGCGAGATCGTCGAGCAGGGTCGAGGAATCGGAGGAGTGCGCGACCTGCACGCCGCGGTGCAGGCACATCAGCTGCACCGCGCGGGCGAGCACATGGGCCAGCGGCAGGAACAGCAGGGTGCGGGACTCGTTCTCGCCGAGGATCTCCTCGGCGAAGGGCAGGATGTTGGCCGCGCCCTCGGCGAGGTTGCGGTGGGTGATCTGGGCGCCCTTGGGCTCTCCGGTGGTGCCGGAGGTATAGACCAGAGTGGCGACGTCGTCGAGGGTGGCGTGGGAGCGCGCGGCTTCGAGCTGCTCATCGCTGATGTGCTCTCCGGCGGCGGCGAGGTCGTCGAGCTGGCGCAGCTCCCCGATCGGCAGCACGGAGGGCCGGGCGCCGTTGAGCTTGGCTCCGGCGGCGCGCAGGCGGTCATGCAGCTCAGCGCTTCCGGCGAGCGCCAGCTTCGTCTCGGCGTCCTTGAGCAGGGCGCTCACCTGGTGCGGGGAGCTGGTCTCGTAGATCGGCACAGAGATCGCGCCGGCGAACCAGATGGCCTGATCCACCACGGCCCAGCTGTAGCTGGTCGGAGCCATCACGGCCACGCGGTCCCCGGGTTCGATCCCGAGCGCGATCAGCCCCTTGCCGACGCCGCGGACCTGGTCCACGAAACTGGTGAGCGAGACGTCCACCCAGCCACCGGTGCCGTTGGGCACCGCGTAGACGGGCTGCTGGGGGCGAGCTGCCAGGAGTTCAAGCACCCCATCGGTCGAGTTCGAGTGGGGATCCAGCTGCGCCACCTGCTGGGTCGCGGCCTCGCGGATCTGATTGGTGGTGCTGATCTGGGCCGGCTGTTCGCCGCCCCTGCTGTCCTCGCTCATGGCCCCGCCTGCTCATCGATTCCCCTGCGGTGGAGTCCCTCATCCGCTGTGTCGATCATTCTACTGTTCAACGGGGCTTTTCCGCGCGCCTCCTGGCCAGCGCCGCGTCATAGATCTCACTGGCCGGAACTGCATGCGCAGCACCGACTTCCTTGGCCGCGGTCTTGAGCTTCGTGCCCTCCTCCACCTTCTGCAGCACGACGTCGGCGAGCTCCGGAAGGCTCAGCGCTTCAGCCCCTGCCCCGCCGGCCACCGCGCCCCCGATCACCAGGACCATCTCGCCGCGAAGATGGCGTTCGGAGGCCGCCGCGGCGAGTTCCCCGAGACCGCCGCGCAGCACCTCCTCATAGCGTTTCGTGAGCTCCCGGGCCAGCGCGGCCGGGCGGCCCTCGCCCAGCGCGGCGGCGAACTCAGTGAGCGTCGCCGCCACCCGATGCGGGGACTCGAAGAGCACCGTCGTCCATTCCTCACCGGCGAGGCGGGCAAGCAGCTTCTTGCGCTCACCCGCCTTGCGCGGGACGAACCCGGCGAAGGTGAAGCGGTCAGTGGGCAGCCCGGAGAGCGCCAGGGCCGTGGTGACCGCAGAGGCCCCGGGGGCGACGGTGACTCCCACCCCTGCGGCGATGGCCGTCTCCACCAGGCGGAATCCGGGATCGGAGACCGAGGGCATCCCGGCGTCGGAGACCACCAGGATCCTTGTCCCGTCCGCGGCCTGCGCCACGAGCTCCTCGGACCGCGAGGCCTCGTTGTGTTCATGCAGGCTGACGAGCCGGGCGTGGGTGCTCACCTGCAGCGCTCGCGCCAGATGCCGGGCGGTGCGGGTGTCCTCGGCGGCGATGATCTCCGCACTGGCCAGCAGGCGCTTGAGCCGGTCGGTGGCGTCTCCGAGGTTGCCGATAGGCGTCGCCGCCAGCACGATCGGGGTGTCCCACAAGGTGGAGGCACCGAGCGTCTCGAGACTGTCATCGGATCCATCTGCTGCGCCTGAGTCCATGACACGCCTGCCTCTGATTGGGGATCGGCTTGCGCCAAGTAGCATACCCATAGTGACCTCCGCCGAGCCTGCCCGCCGCATCCCGGCCCCCGCCGGTGAGACCGCCGAGTCCGGCGCTGGCGAGTCTGCGCTGGACCGGATGCAGCGCCGGCTGGGGGCCGAGCCCTACCGCCCCGGGATCTGGGGCTGGATCCTCCCGCTGCTGGTCACCGTCTTCGCTGGCATCCTGCGGCTGCGCAACCTCTCCACCCCGCATCTGCTCATGTTCGATGAGACCTATTACGCCAAGGACGCCTTCGCGCTGCTGACCGCGGGCTACGAGCTGGAATGGCCCGAAGACGCCGACGAGGCATGGCTCAGCGGGAACGCCCAGCCCTCCGATGAGGCGTCCTATGTGGTGCATCCTCCGCTGGGCAAGTGGCTGATCGCACTCGGGCTGCGCACCTTCGGCTATGACTCCGCCCTGGGATGGCGGATCTCCGCCGCCGTGGCGGGCACGCTGGCGGTGCTGCTGATCGCGGTGATTGCCCAGCGGATGTTCCGCTCGGTCTTCCTGGGTGCGTTCGCCGGGACGCTGACGGCCATCGAGGGACATCACCTGGTGATGAGCCGGGTCGCGCTGCTGGACATCTTCATGATGTTCTTCGTGCTGGCCGCCTTCGGCGCCCTGATGGCTGACCGATACAGCGGGCGACGGCGGCTGGCCGAGTGGGCGGTGAGGCGCAGGGGCTCCGACCCATGGTTGGCGCTGCGCCCCTGGCGTCTGCTCGCGGCCGTGCTGCTCGGCGCCGCCGTCGCGGTGAAGCTTTCCGCACTGGCGTTCTTCGCGGTCTTCGGCGTGATGGTGATCCTGTGGGACCTGCAGGCTCGTCGTGCCGCCGGCGTGGACCGCTGGCTCCGGGTGGGACTGCTCCGCGATGCGGTCCCCGCGGTTCTCACCGTGCTGCCGGTGGCGGCCGTCGTCTATCTGACCAGCTGGTCGGGCTGGCTCTTCTCGCGCGACGGGTGGGGACGGATGTGGCACCTGAGTCACCCCGCCGAGGGCCTCGCGGGGTTGGTTCCCGGACCGATCCGTTCCCTGTGGAATTACCACGTCTCGGCCACCGATTTTCATCAGGGCCTCAGCAATGGGCACGACTACGCCTCCTCTCCGTGGACCTGGCCGTTCATGGGCCGCCCAGTGTCGATGCACTACGACTCGGTCGCTGAAGGCGAGGTGTATGCGCAGACCGGGGAGACCTGCCAAGTGCCCACGTGCTCCTCCGCGGTGCTGGATCTTGCCAATCCGCTGATCTGGTGGGCCGGGCTGATCGCTGTGGTGATCGTGCTGGCCCTGTGGGTGGGCCGGCGTGATTGGCGCTATGGCGCGATCCTCTCGGGATTTGTGGCGGGATTCCTGGTGTGGCTGCTGTTCCCGGACCGAACCATGTTCTTCTTCTACACGATCAGCTACCACCCCTTCCTGATCCTGGCGATCACGGCCGTGGCGGCCTTGGTGCTGCGCCTCGGAACCCGGTCGCAGCGCGCCGACGGCTCTCTGCGCGCCGCCGGGGCGATCGTGGCTGCCCGGCAGCGCAATACCGTGATTCTGCTGTGCTTCGTGCTGCTCTGTGTGGCGGTCTCAGTGTTCTTTCTGCCGCTCTGGACCGCCGAGATGATCCCCTACGAGCAGTGGCGGATGCGGATCTGGATCGAGTCCTGGCTCTGATCTGGAGCTGACCGCCCGTTCAGCGGGACGAGGCGAACCTCGGCGCATAAGCTGGAACTATCCGAATCAGTCGGAAAGGAATGTTTCGAACATGCCCCACTCTGTCTCTGCGCTGCCGTCGCGGACTCTCACCGCGGAGGGTCGCCATTGGTCGGTCGAGCGCGCCTGGCCGGTGGAGGGCGACCCTCAGATGCTCCTCGTCGAGGTGGCCGCTGTTCCCGAGGAGTACGCGAGGACCGCGGATGCGGACCCCGAGGACCCCGGTGTCGCCGCGGGCACGGACTCGCGGACCAGTGAAACCTCCGCCGGGACGCATCTGCCCCGCCGGTCGCGGCGTGCAGGCAGATTCTGGGTAGAAGACCGCGCGGATCTGGCACGACCGACCGAGCACGTGGAGCTTTTTCCCGCAGGCACTGACCCAGGCCTTCCCGCCCTGCAGGACGCCGCCCGGGGTGGGACCGTGATCGCCCACGAGCCGGGCCAGCGCGCGGTCGTCCGGCACAGCACCCGCAGACGCAATGGCCGCGCGGACAGTGCAGATGAGACCTACACTGTGGTGCTCCCTCCCGGTCAGGCACTCACGCTGCGTGCCGGTATGGGGCACGCGCAGGCGTTCGCCGGACCGTTCCGGCTTCCACGCACGGTCGCCGAAGACGATTCCACGGTGACGTTCCAGGCGCTGCCGGGAGTCTCGCTGCACCGTCCGGAGCGCTTCGGACCCAGCCAGTGGGAGGATGCCTGGGACCAGGCACTCGATGCCTGGTCCACCGCCATCCAGCACCCCGGTGAGCTTCCGGCGAGCACGCCCGTGCACGACGCCACGGCAGAGATCAACCGGCTCCAGCGCTGGGAGGAGAAGACCCGGCCCTACATCATGGGCGCCGAGCTCTTCCAGGAAGCAGTGGAGGCCGCCTGCGAGGCGCTGCGGAAGCTTCCTCGGGGCCGCCTCATACCCGCCCACCGCCATCTGCGGGATGAAGACCTGCTGTGGTCCGCAGAACTCGGTCCGGCCCTGTTGAAGGTCTCCTCCGCCGGATGGGCGGACCCGGCGCTGGACCTCGGTTCGCTGCGCGCCTGCGCACGATGGAACGAGATCCGGGGCCTGTGGGACGCGCAACAGCGCTCGGTGGTGACCCAGCTGCTCAATGACACCGCCTACCGGAACGGAGTCTCGACCCGTGCTCTGGCCAGCTACGAGCACAGCGCCCTGCTGCGCCTGAGCTGCCAGTACACCTTCTCCCCCAGCCTGGCCGACGCCGCAGAGCACCTGCGCGCCGATCTCGTCCAGGCCCGGCAGCCGCACTGAGACTCGCACTGTGACCCCAGCACCGCCACCCGCCCAGGACGCCAAGGCCGCTGTGCGGCGGAGGCTGCGCGCCCGCCGTCGCGAGCTGAATGCGCAGGAGCTTGCAGCCCGCGGCGAAGACCTGGCCCAGGTACTCGCGGCCGAGCTCCCGGTTGGTTCTCCGGTCGCGGGCTACCTGCCTATTCCAGGCGAACCCGACGTGCGGCCGTTCCTCGGACAGCATCTGCGCCGCGGCGGTTCGGTGTTCCTGCCGGTTGTCGATCCGGCCCAGCAGCAGGACCCTCGGCTGCGCGAGCTTCAGTGGGTCCGCTGGACCGCGGAGAGCACGCTGCAACGACACGAGACTCTGCCGATGGAAGAGCCCCTCGGGGAGCGGATCAGCACCGCGGAGCTGCGAGGTCTGCATCCTCACGGGCTCACGGTCCTTGTCCCGGGACTCGCCGTGGACCACGACGGCGCTCGGCTGGGTCAGGGTGGCGGCTTCTATGACTCGACGTTCGGACCTGGGACGGCGGGCTCGGCCCGCGCGGAGGGACATGCCGACCTCCCATCGATTCGTTTCCTTGCGGTGGTCCACGCCGAGGAGGTCTTCGACGCAGGTTCGTTTCCGGTGGAGGCTCACGACCTTCGCGTGGACGCCATCGTGACCGAACGCGGTGCCATCACCGTGGGGCCCCTATAATCAACTGGCAGCAATGACGCATGGTGCCCGGCGATCCATTCGACCGGGCAACACCCTTCACCCACTGAGGAACTCGATGCCCACTTACGCCTACGCCTGCAAAGACTGCGGCCACGCCTTCGACATCGTGCAGAAGTTCAGCGAGGACTCGCTGACCGTGTGCCCCGAGTGCGAGGGCACCCTGCGCAAGAAGTTCGGCTCCGTCGGCGTCTCTTTCAAGGGCTCCGGCTTCTACCGCACCGATTCCCGCGCGGCAGCCGGAGCCGGTGCAGAGTCCAGCAAGAGCTCCACGTCGGAGGGCTCCTCGTCCTCGAGCAGCTCCTCCGACTCCTCGGGATCTTCGACTCCCGCGACTGCGCCGAGCAAGGCAACCTCCGGTGCGGGTTCCGCGAGCTCCGGAGCTTCTGGTTCAGGTTCCTCCGGATCATCGGGCTCCTCCAGCTGACGCTTCGCCTGACTCGGGAGCACCCGCCCCTGCAGCACCGGCCTCTGCACCGTCCATTCGGGCACTGCGCAGACTCAGGTGCAGCCTGCCTTCCTGGGTGGCCTGCGCGATCGACTCGGCGGTGGCGAGATCCACCGCCAGAATCACCACGCTTCCGGCTTCTCCCCCGGCGGGCAGCCAGTTCTCTGATTCATCCTTCGGGGTCCACAGCACTGGTGCCGCGGTAGCCACCGGCTCAGAGGAGGATCCCCGCTCCGGAGAGTCGGAGGAGACCAGAACGTCCACGCGCTGACCCGGCGTGAGCACGGCGATCATCGCCGGATCTGCCGGGCGCACGGGCACCGCCACCGTGCCAGGGTCCTGACCGGCGAGCAGCCCCGGTCCGACCAGCTGGTTCGGATGAATCAAGGCCCCTGCCGGCAGCGGCACGGCCACCTGCTGCCCCAGCACCTGGTCGATGTCTGCGCTGTATCCACGCGGGACCGCCCCCGCATCGACCGGGACCTCTTCCACCACCGCGGAGCTCAGTCGCTCTCCGGCGGCGACATCGGCGTTGACACGCAGAGCAAGGGCTGTCTCCAGCTGGCCTTCCTCGCTGGTGATCAGCGCGGCTGCCGCTGCGCCCAGGCCGAGGACCAGCGCAAGGGGTATGCGGAACCGCTGGAACAACCGCGGCAGCGCGGAGCCACGCAGTCTGCGGCTGACGCGCGGAGGCTTGGTCCTTCGGCGACGCCGCGGCGCTGCTTCCCGCGCGGGGCTGCCCTGCCTCTGCATCTGGTGCCGGGGCTCTCGGGAGGAGGTCCCGCTGGGCACTGCCGAGGCGCCTCGTGCACTGCTCGAATCCGGCGGAGATCGCCGCGATCGGCGGGGGCGTTGCGGGAGGAACGGCCCGGAGGATTGCTCAAGGGACGGAAGCGTCGGCATGGGACCAGGATGCCCGCATCCCGCCGCCGGGCGGCCGTTGCGCCTGACACTGTGGAGAAGTCCAGCCTCTGCGCCGAGCACAGGGCGCTGGGGAAAAATCGACTCCCCAGACGCCAGCGCCTGCACCAGGCAGCGGGCGCAGTCCCGGGACGGTCGCCGGTTGTCACCAGTGCAGCGGGGGCTGTCCCCAGACGCTCGCGATGATCACCAGTGCGGCGGTCGCTGGCTGAGGATCCACTGTTCGTGGGCACTCAACGCAGGCTTCTGCACATCGGACTTCCCGGCACTCGTGATGGTCGGCTTCGCCGTCGTCCCACCCCGCGAACCATAGCGAGCAGACCCGGCGCCCGATCCGGCGGAGTCAGCGTCGGGGTCCTGGATGCGGAACGGATCCGAGAAGTTGGACTCGACCTCGTGAGACTGTCCGGAGGTGGGCGGGGCGACCACGCGGCGTCGACCTCTGCGCCTCACTCCGGAATCTCCCGAGGACCCGGCATCTCCTGGAGACCCGGCACCCCCAGAGGACCTGTTGCCCCCAGAGGCCCCGGCACCCCCAGTCCCCTGGCCCTCCGCTATTCCTTCCATGCCCCGCGCTCTCGCGGCGAGAGCCACTTCTTGGACTTGCGGTGCGAATCCTCGTCTTCAATGTCAGCCGCCCCGCCGAAGCGGATGCCGTCGCTGCGGGACTCGTTCTCCCGCGAGCGACGCCCACGCGGGGTGATCCCGGTGGTGTGCACCGTGATGCGACCAGATTCAGCGAACTCCGGGCCGGAGGCCAGGCCGACCTGCTCGGCGATGGCTTCGGTGCAGCGGACCGGGTTGGAGAAGACCTCGATCGTCCAGAGCACCATGTAGATCCAGCCCAGCTCCTCGAAACCCTTCGGCCGCTGCCGCGAGCGCTCGCGCACCGACATGGCCCCATAGCTCTTGGTGCCGTCGGAGACCATCGCCACCGGGATCATCGGGGTGTCCGGTGCGGCCTTGCGCGAGCAGGCGGCGAGGTCCAGGGTTCCGCGGAACCCGTCCTCCACCCGTCCGCCGCGAGCGCGGATCCGGTCCACCAGATCCAGCACCAGCGGATCCGTCAGCTGCGCCGAGGCCGTGGGGTTGCCCGCCCCCTCCAGGCCGAGCCTGATCAGGTCATAGACGTCACGCGCACCCTCGGCGAGGGCCGGACGGTCCATGTCCGCGCTGCTCAGCGAGGTGATCACGCGCAGATGTTCCCGCGCCCGGGTGACCGCCACGGCGAAGTGCTCGCGACCGCGCGGCTCGGAGAGCTCCCCGAAGTGGGCCGCCGCCTCACCCTTGACGGAGCGGCCGAAGCCCAGGCTGAAGATCACGTCGTCGCGGACCAGGCCGGCGGCGCGCTCCACGGGGGCCACCACGAAGCTCTCGCCGTGGGCGCCGTCGGCGAAGAAGGGCTTGGCCCAGGCGTGGTTCGCCAGGTTCAGCCGGATCGCGTCGGCGACCCGCCGCGCATGCCACTCCGAGCCGGTGATCACTGCCAAGGAGGAGCTGCGCCGGGACCTGACGTGTTCGAAGACCATGTCCACCACCCGGTTGACCTCCCCGGTGGGCGATTCCACGGCGTCGCGATATCCGGCCGGCACCCCGGCCACGTGCTCCACGGTGAACCGGCGATTCTGCCCGGTCAGCTGCGCGGCGTCGGGCAGGCGGGTGAGTTCGCCGTTGTACAGCGCGGTGGAGAGCAGCCCGGTGAGCTCCTGATCCACCCCGCGGTGGACCTGGCGCAGCGCGTAGAGCGGCAGCACGGCGGCCAGCTCGGCGTAGATCGACGCCGGACGGTGCTGCTCGGTCTCGCGCGCCACAGGGTCGGCGGAGACATGGAACGGAGTCGGCGAACCGGCCACCGGATCGCCGAAGGCCACCACCTGGCCCGCACGGGTGATCGCGTTCAGCGCCGTGGGCACGGCGAGGGACTCGGCGTCGAGCAGGATCACGGCGTCGGCCTTGTAGTCAGACGGGAACTGCTCCCCCAGACCCAGCGGGGAGGTCGTCCAGATCGGCACCAGCGGCTGGGTCAGCTTGGGATTGATCGCTTCCAGGCCCTCGATGGTGGGGGCGGCGTTGCGCAGCAGCTCGCGCAGCCGGCTCGCGGCCTGGGGGTGCGCCTCCACAGCGGACTTCCAGCGCACGGACAGGGCGTGGCCCAGCCGGTGCGCGCTGGTCTCGATATGCCCGGCGTCGGCCTCGCGGAAGGTCTCCTCGATGCTGCGCAGATTCTCCCCGGTGGTCATCGCCAGATAGTCGTCCCCGGAGATCATCGCCTCCAGCGCGGACTGCCACCAGGAGAGCTCCAGCTCGTCGGCGACCACATTCGCGCTGATCTCGCGTGCGGAGAAGTCCTCCATGAGATCGCGGAAGCCCTGTTCGCGCAGCTGCTCGCCCAGCAGCGTCCGCTCGGGCAGCGTCTCCAGCGGCTTCTCATCCCCGGCGAGGGTCTCCACGGTCTCGAGCAGCTTCTCGATCGGCATGTCCGCCAGGGATCCGGTCTCGAGCACCTCGTCGAGGCGCTGCAGCCGACCCTGCACCTCACCGAAGGTGTTGGTGAGCCGGTCCACTCGGTGGGGCACCTTGGGCGCGGAGCCGGAGATGGACCACTCGGACCACTCCTCACGCTCGCTCTGCACCTCGATGAGTGAGGAATGCAGGTCCCCGATGGCCACGGAAGGGCGCACGTATTCCTTGGCCACCCGGCGCAGCCGCGAGCGGGTCACCGAGGTCATCTCCACGTTGTTCTGTCGGCGCCACCAGCCCGGGGCGGTGGCGGCGATCAGGTCATCGACCGCACGGGCGTAGACGTCGTGGGTGAACTTGCCCAGCGACTCCTGCACGCGCTGGAAGAGCAGCACCTGACGGTTCCAGTCGCTGAAGGTGTCTCCGGTGGTGATGCCGGCCGCCTGGCAGGCCGAGACCATCATCCGGCGCAGCTGCGGCAGCTCATCGCGCAGCTCCTTGACCAGGACCATTGCGTCGCGGGTCTCCTGCCGGTTCGACAGCCGGGCGTTGTACCAGGGGCTGTCCCGGGTCTCGGCGGAGAAGGCGCCGAGCTCGGCGGCGCGCTTGAGCTTCACGGTGATCTGGGTGCGGTCCACGGTGTTGTCCAGCACCGAGCGCTTGAGCCGGACAGCGGTCGACGGCGCAGGGTTCAGGCTGGTCAGCGCGGCAAGGGCCTGCATGGCCTGGTAGGGCGAGCAGTCCCAGCGGCGGCGCACGTTGTGCAGCGACTTCACGTGATCCACCAGCTGGTGTCGGCTGGTCTTGAGCCGGGTGTGCAGCGCGGTCAGCCGCGGGGGCTCGGCGCGTTCAGCCCGGCGGATCGCGCGGATGAGCTGGTCGCGGATCTCCTCCGGGGTGGCGGCGGCGGAGATGTTTCCGGCCAGGGTGCCCAGGTGGACCTCGGAGAGGCGGTCCTTGAACTGCTCCAGGGTGGCGGTGCGCTCGGCCAGGACCAGCACCCGCTTGCCCTGCCAGGCGAGACCGGCGGCGGCGTTGATGGCGGTCTGGGTCTGCCCGGTCCCGGCCGGGGCGGAGACGACGGCGGACTGCCCGGCGAGGATCGCGTCCAGGGCGGCCTGCTGGTGCGGGTCGGCGTCAGCCACCAGGCGCTCGTCCCGGGGTTCGCGCTCATCCACCGGTGGCAGGTCCATGAGCGTGCGCACCGCGCGGGTCTGGCCCAGCTGCGTGCCTGAGGCCATGGCGTGGATGACCGGGTGATCGAGCTCCAGCCCGGTGGGGTCGCCCAGGAAGGTCAGATCGGCGAAGGTGGAGACGTAGAGCTGACGCCACACCTGCACCGAGCCCAGGGACGGGACCTCGCCGGCGATGCGCGCGAGCATGTCCGCGGGCCGGTTGGGATCGAAGCGGGCGGTCACGTAGCCGGTGTTGTGGAACTCCACCGGGTCCAGGTGGGTGCTGTGCCGGGCGGCGAGGTGCCGGATGAGCGCGGGGTTCAGCCGCGCGGGGGCGCTGAACTGGATCTCGAAGTCTCCGCTGCCCTCTTCTCGGGGTCGCAACGTGATCGGGACCAGCATCACCGGTGCGGTGAAGTCTTCGGTGAACTGCTCCCCGGAGGGTCCGCTGCCGGCGTCCTCGGTCCAGCTGGCGATGCCGGCTGCGAGGAACCCGACGTCGATGCCGCGCTCCTCGGACATCTCGCGGATCTTGGAGCGGATGCCCTGGGCAGCCTGCTTGCCCACGGTGAACGCAGAATTGTCGTTGAGCAGGGTGGAGAGCCGGGTCTTGCGGCCCGCCATGAGCTGCATCATGCCGGAGGAGTTGGCGTCGGTGAGGTCGATGGCGTTGTGCTGGCTGGGAGCGAAGCGCAGCATGGTGTCGTTCTCGGTGCCGGAGCCCACGGATTCCAGCCAGGCGGCGACCGGGTCGCGGCCATCGGAGGTGGTGACGGCGGCGTCGCCGACTCGTGCATCGTCACCGGCTCCTGCGTCGTCGATGTTGGAGTCCTCGCCGTCCGGGGAGCCCGCAGAAGCTGCCGAGGGCGCTGAGTCGGCGGAGTCTGCTGAGGAGGGTGAGTCGGGCGAGCCGGGAGAATCCGGTGAGTCCGGTGAACCGGGAGAATCCGGCGAACCAGCCGAACCAGCCGAATCCGTCGAGTCGGCCGAACCTGAAGCACCACCCCGCGGGGCCGCACCATCGGCCTCACTGAAGGCCTCGGTTCCCGCAGGCTCTGCGGCACCGGGGCGGGCGGCGTCGTCGTCGGGGGTGTCCGGGCGCTGCTGCTCGGCCGCGGGGTGCGCGGCCTCATTCTCGGGCGGGCGGCCCGACTCCTCAGCGGCTGGTTCTTTGCTCACAGACGACCTTCCAACAATCCCCACTCCGGGACGAACTCGCGCTCGCGCCCGGCCCCTCGCCTCCGTCGGGAGGTTCGAGGGTCGCCGATAATTACATGCAGTGAAGTCTAATGAGCGTGGGCGCACAAGGAGCGAGAGGTTTCACCCTGACCTTGAAGCCGTGTCGCGCCGGTGCTCTGCAGACTCTGAGAACGTCACTTTCGCGCGCGCCCTCAGAAGACGAAGTACACCAGCGTGCCGAGCAGGAACGCGGAGATCGCCAGGCCGGCGAGCAGGAATTCCAGCAGGATCCCCAGGCCCATCGCCCGCATCGCACGCAGACTGGCGGTCCCCGCCGCGCGCCAGTCGCGGCCGCGCCGGACGTACTCGGCGCCGAAGAGCCCCGCGGCGAAGCCGATGAACAGCCCCAGCGGCGGGAGCAGGAACAGGCCGACGACGGCGGCCGCGATCCCGATCAGGATGGGCCCGCGCGGAATCTGTTGCCGGTGCAGGGACCGGCCGGTGAGCACTGCGGAGCCGCTCCACCCGGCGATCGCCAGGATCATGCCGATCACCGCGGCGACCCACGGCACCGTTCCGCCCAGCAGGAACGCCCAGACCGGCAGGATCAGGATGATCAGCAGTGACCCGGGCAGCACCGGCAGCACGACGCCGAGCGCACCGAGAACCAGCAGCACGCCGGCGATGACGGTGGTGATCGCCTCAGCGGCGGCGGAATCGAGCATGAGTCTTCCGACTCACTCCCATTCGATGGTGCCTGGCGGCTTCGAGGTGACATCCAGGGTGACCCGGTTGACCTCTTCGACCTCGTTGGTGATCCGGTTGGAGATCTTCGCGAGCAGGTCATAGGGCAGGCGCGACCAGTCAGCGGTCATGGCGTCCTCGGAGGAGACCGGGCGCAGCACGATCGGGTGGCCGTAGGTGCGGCCGTCGCCCTGCACGCCCACGGAGCGGACGTCGGCGAGCAGCACGACCGGCATCTGCCAGACCTCCTGGTCCAGGCCGGAGGCGGTGAGCTCCTCGCGGGCGATCGCGTCGGCCTTGCGCAGGATCCGCAGCCGGTCCTCGGAGACCGAGCCGATGATCCGGATGCCCAGGCCGGGGCCGGGGAACGGCTGGCGCTGGACGATCTCGGCGGGCAGGCCCAGCTCGGCGCCGACGGCGCGGACCTCGTCCTTGAACAGCGCACGCAGCGGCTCGACCAGCTTGAAGACCATGTCCTCGGGGAGACCGCCGACATTGTGGTGGGACTTGATGTTCGCCGCGCCCTCGCCGCCGCCGGATTCAACCACATCGGGGTAGAGCGTGCCCTGGACCAGGAACTCGACCGTGGCGCCGTCGGAGGCTGCCTCGGCGAGGACCGCCTTCTCGGCACTCTCGAAGGCGCGGATGAACTCGCGGCCGATGATCTTGCGCTTGGTCTCGGGATCGGTGACGCCCTCGAGTGCGGCGAGGAAGCGTTCGCGCTCATCGGCCACGTAGAGCTTGGCACCGGTGGCGGCGACGAAATCGCGTTCCACCTGCTCGGCTTCACCTTCGCGCAGCAGCCCGTGGTCAACGAACACGCAGGTCAGCTGGTCCCCGATGGCCTTCTGCACCAGCGCGGCGGCCACGGCGGAGTCCACGCCGCCGGAGAGGCCGCAGATCACGCGGGCGTCTCCGACCTGGGCGCGGATCGCAGCGACCTGCTCCTCGACGATGTTGCCGGTGGTCCACTCGGGCGTCAGGCCGGCGCCGTTGTAGAGGAAGTTCTCGATGACCATCTGGCCCTGGGGCGAGTGGCGCACCTCGGGGTGCCATTGCACGCCGTAGAGCTTGCGCTCCTCATCGGCGAAGGCCGCGACGGGGGCGCCCTCGGAGGAGGCCAGCACCTGGAAGCCTTCGGGGGCCTTCTGCACGGAGTCGCTGTGCGACATCCACGTGGACTGGACCTGATCGGTGCCGGTGAGCAGGGAGTGCGGGGCGTTGACGCTGCGCACCTCGGTCTTGCCGTACTCGCGATCGCCGGTGCGGGCGACCTCGCCGCCGAGGCTGTGCGCCATGGCCTGGAATCCGTAGCAGATGCCCATCACCGGGATGCCGGCCTCGAAGAGCTCGGTCTCGACTTCGGGGGCGCCCTCGGCGTAGACCGAGGACGGCCCCCCGGAGAGGATCACCGCGGAGGGCTTGCGCGAGATGATCTCAGAGGCCGCGAGAGTGTGCGGGACGACCTCGGAATACACGCGGGCCTCACGCACCCGGCGGGCGATGAGCTGGGCGTACTGCGCCCCGTAGTCGACCACGAGCACGGTCTGCGCCTCGGAGTTCGAGCGCTCCACGGCGGGCACGGCTGCGTCTGCGGAATCAGGCTGAGAAGTCACCGTCCCATCCTAGCGGCCAGCCCGGAGTGCGCGGCGTGGGCGGCGTGGGGCGGACCTGTACCCGAGGGCACGCTTCCCTCAGGATGTTTCCCTCCCGGAGCCCCTCTCAGCCCCTCCCCCACACATTCCCGCCGCCCCGGCGGTCCCGCCTAGGATGTACGGGACCACACGCGCCCCATGCAGGACAGGAAAGACTCATCATGACTGCCGACCCAGCTCCGCTCCACGCCCAGCACGTCGGTGAGACAGGTGAGACCGTGGTGTTTCTGCACGGACTCTTCGGGCAGGGCAAGAATTTCACGCAGATCGCGAAGGCGCTCACGCCCGAGCTGCAATCGGTGCTGATCGATCTTCCCAACCACGGCGCCTCTGAGTGGACCGAGACGTTTGACTACGTCGAGCAGGCAGACATCGTGGCGCAGCACCTGCGGAGCACTGTGGCCAGTGACGGTCCGGTGCATCTGCTGGGTCATTCGATGGGCGGCAAAGTTGCGATGGTGCTGGCGTTGAGGCATCCGGAGCTGGTCAGCCGCCTCGCCGTCGTCGACATCTCCCCGGTCGCTCACGAGTCCATGGCTGATTTTGACCACCTGATCAGCAGCCTGAGCCGTCTGGACCTGGATGGGCTCTCCTCCCGCGGGGAGGCTGATGAGTTCTTGCAGGAGCCGATCCCGGAGAAGATGGTCCGCGGGTTCCTGCTACAGAGCCTGGTCCGGTCTGACGACGGATTCCGCTGGCGTGTGAATCTGGATCTGCTCCATGAGTCCCTGCCGGCGATCGGGGATTTCCCAGAGTTCGACGGCGAACAGTTCGACGGCCCCGTGCTCTGGATCGCGGGAGCAGACTCCGGCTACGTGCAGGACGAACACGACTCCGCCATGCGAGAGCTCTTCCCCCGCGTGACCCAGACGACCATCAAGGACGCCGGCCACTGGGTCCACGCCGAGAAGCCCGAGGTGTTCTCCGCCGTGCTCCGGGCCTTCTTCACCGCCGACTGACGGGGACCGCCCAGCGGACGAACTGTCAGCCCGAGAACGACGACGACGCCGCTCCCCAACATCCCTGGGGCGCGAACGGGCGGAATAACCCTGCCCGGGGCGTCTATAATGCCCGTTTCCGCCCCAGGGATGCAGACCCACCATCGATTGGGCACTTTTCGTCGGAATACGCCGTGCGGGTTCTAGTGGTGGTTGCAACAACCTGAGATTCAGGAGTTGCAGTGACATCACCACCAGAACCCCGGCGCCGCGGCGGCCAGGGATACCCGTCGTGGTTCAAGGACCAGGTCCTCGACGAGTTGAATCGGAATCCGAACCTCTCCGAGGTCGCACGGGATGCCGGTGTCAGCCGCGAGATGCTGCGCCAGTGGGCCAAGGCGGCCGGGATGAATCGCAGCCAAGCTCGAGCAGGACGACCTAAACATCCAGGCAAGAACGAGTTCCACCGGCAGCGACTCCACGGCGCGAGCATCGCTCAAGCGGCAGCCGTTGCCGGTGCCGCGGAGTCTTCGGCCCGAAAATGGGATCGTGAATACAACACCGACCCGCAACGCTTCAGAAGCATGAGCAGAGTCGCCGATGACCTCGTCCCAGAAGAGCAGACCGCAGCCCGGTTCCTCTCGCTGAGAGAGCGTGAAAGGATCCTGGACCTGTTGAACCACGGGTGCTCTGCTGCGCAGATCGCCCGGGAACTGGGTCGGGCCCGGTCCACGATCACCCGGGAACTGGCCCGGCACCGCGCTCAGGATCACCGGTACCTGCCCTACGGGGCGCACCGGGCGGCTTCTGAACGCAGAGCCCGCCCGAAGGTTCCCAAACTCGCAGCCGAGACCAGGCTGCGCCGGTGGGTGGCTGCGAAGCTGGCGCTGCGTTGGTCTCCTGCTCAGATCAGTAAGAGACTGGAGGAGGATTTCCCCCAGGATCAGGAGATGAGGGTGAGCCACGAGACGATCTACCAGGCCCTGTATTTCCAGGCCCGCGGTGGGCTGAAGCGAGAAGTTCAGGCGGCGCTGCGCACCGGCCGGGCCCGACGCAGGCCCCAGGGTGAGCAGCGCCGACCCCGGATCCTTGGGGAGGAGATGATCATGATCTCGCAACGGCCCGCCCAGATCGAGGACCGGGCGGTGCCTGGTCATTGGGAGGGTGACCTGATCATGGGTGCTTCGAATCGTTCTGCGATCGCGACTCTGGTGGAGCGCAGCACCAGGTTCACCATGCTCTGTCACTTGCCCCAGGGTCATGCTGCGAGCCCGGTCGCTGACGCGCTGACCGAGCGGATGAAGTCTCTTCCCGGTCATCTGCGGGGTTCGCTGACTTGGGACCAGGGCTCTGAGATGGCGGCTCATCAACGGATCAGTGTGGCCTCTGATCTTGCGATCTACTTTTGTGACCCGGCGTCCCCGTGGCAGCGCGGGACCAATGAGAACACCAACGGGCTGCTGCGCCAGTTCTTCCCGAAAGGCACGGATCTCTCAACGCACGGGCCCGAGGACCTCGAACACGTGGCAGATCTTCTCAATGGACGACCCAGAAAGACCTTGGACTGGCGGACCCCAGCAGAAGCGATGAGAGACTTACTCACCACCAGTTAGAACACCTGTTGTTGCGTCGACTGCTTGAATCCGCCCCGCTCCGGAGACGCTCATTCCGACGATTTCCGCCCAATCGATGTGGGGGTGCGCGCCTGGGGCCGGTCTATGATGCGTGCATGACTCAGGCGGGGGCGCTGCAACGGGCGCAGGTTCAGTGGCGCACGCTCGTCGTCGTCGTCTGCAGCCAGATCCTGGGTGGGGCGGGTCTCGCCGCGGGGGTCACCGTGGGGGCGCTGCTGGCTCAGGACATGCTGGGCTCGGCGAGCCTCGCCGGGCTGCCCATCGCGCTGTTCACCCTGGGATCCGCGCTGGCGGCGTTCACCGTGGGTCGACTCAGCCAGCGCTGGGGCCGCCGGATCGGGCTGGGCATCGGGTTCAGCGCGGGCGGTCTCGGCGCACTCGGGGTGGTGGCCGCCGCCGTCGCAGATCAGGTGCCGATGCTCTTCCTCGCGCTGTTCATATACGGCGCCGGGACGGCCACGAACCTGCAGGCCCGCTATGCCGGCACCGATCTGGCCCCGGATTCCCGCCGCGCCACCGCGATCAGCATCGCCATGGTCGCCACCACGATCGGCGCCGTGGCGGGCCCGAATCTGGTGGAGCCGCTCGGAGATCTGGCCCGGAGCCTGGGGATCCCCCCGCTCGCCGGGCCGTTCCTGCTGGCCGCCGCGGCGTATCTCGCAGCAGGAATGATCCTCTTCGTCTTCCTGCGCCCCGACCCGTTTCTGCTCGCAAAGCAGCTCGCCGCTGCGGACGCCGCGGCAGAGTCCTCGCCAGAGGCAGGGCCGGCTGCCGACACCACCTCACCAGAGGCGACACCCACCGCTGCTGCAGCGACCGCCCCCAAGCCCGGAAACGGCGCGTATATCGGGGCGACCGTCATGGTGCTGACCCAGATCGCCATGGTCGCGATCATGACCATGACCCCGATCCACATGCTCGCGCACGGTCACGGGCTCGGCTCGGTCGGATTGGTGATCGGGCTGCATGTGGGCGCCATGTGGCTGCCTTCGCTGGTCACCGGCGTGCTGGTGGACAAGCTCGGGCGGATCCCGATGAGCGTGGCGGCGGCCGTGATCCTGCTCGCCGCAGGCCTGGTCGGTGCGGCCGCTCCGGGCGACTCTCTGGGACTGCTCATCCTCGCGCTGATCCTGCTCGGAGTGGGCTGGAACGTGGGGCTGATCGCCGGCACCGCGCTGGTGGTGGATGCCACGGTCCCGGAGAACCGTCCGCGCACCCAGGGCGGGATCGACGTGCTGATCGCCCTGGCCGGGGCGGGCGGCGGCGCGATGTCGGGGATGGTGATGGCCGCGACGAGCTTCGCCTCTCTGTCGCTGGGCGGCGGGCTGCTCGCCCTGCTGCTGGTGCCCGTGCTGTTCTGGGCGCGTCGCACCCGCACACTCACAACCGCCGGGTAGAACCGGCTCAGTACCGCCGGACGGCCTCCGGGTTGGACTCCATGTCCAGGCGGACCTCTCGGGCGATCTTGCGCTCGACCACGAAGCTCAGGAACGGCACCACGCCGCCGAGCACGATCGTGATCAGCCGGCCGACCTTCCAGTTCATCAGGTACCAGAGCCGGAATCCGGCGATGATGTAGATTACGTAGATCCAGCCGTGGACCACGGCGGTCCAGTAGGAGATCCCGGTCCCGTCGACCACGGATTCCTTCGGGTAAAAGCCCAGCGTGTTCTCGGCCCCCGCTGCGGTGGTTCCGCCGGCGTAGAGCTCGTAGCCGAAGCCGTAGTCCATGATCATCTTGGCCACCAGGATCAGCAGCATGATGCCGGTGGCGAAGGCGAAGAACTTGTAGAAGCTCAGCGAACCCTGGATCTGCGCGGCGGTTCCGGCGAAGCGCCGCTGCTTGGGCCGCGGCGGCGCCGGCGGAATGTCGTCAGCCGCCCCGCCGGGGCGCGCGCCAGTAGCGCCAGGGCCGGAAGAGCCGATGGAGCCGGTCGTCGAGGAATCAGTCATGTGTCGTCAGTCTTTCGTCTGGTTCTGCTCGCGCAGCGCGAGCTGTTCGGCCCGCCACTGCTCCTGCCATTCGCGGTCCAGCCGCTCTTCCTCCAGCTGCTTCTCGTGAGCGTCCTTGACCAGGCGCCACCACAGGTAGAAGGCGAATCCGGCGAAGACCACCCATTCCACCCCGTAGAACAGGTTCAGCCAGTTGAAGC
This sequence comes from uncultured Nesterenkonia sp., assembly GCA_947494195.1. Taxonomy (GTDB): domain Bacteria; phylum Actinomycetota; class Actinomycetes; order Actinomycetales; family Micrococcaceae; genus Nesterenkonia. The sequence goes on from CANLUC010000001.1 coordinate 142,974, forward strand.
CCGTGGCCTCGGGCTGCGGTCCGACCTCCACCGGTTCCAGAGCCGAGGACGACGACGCCGCCCCCACCTCCTCCCCGGCAGCATTGAGCATGTCGAAGGCCACCACGAAGCCGGAATACCCGGGCTGATCCCAGACGTTGATGAGCTCAGCCGGAGACAGCGTCGGGAAGATCTCGGTGCCGTCGGCGGCGTACTCTCGCGGACCAGGTCCCGGAGCCTCGGGCGGCAGCAGCCGGCCCTGGATGGTGAGTTCCTGCTCTGCGGGGAGGGCATCGGCGTCCGCGGGATCGGCCACCCAGCCGCGCACCACCGGGATGATGTTGTCCCCCGGTGCGTCCTCGGGACGGAAGGCGGCGATCACCCAGTAGCCGAGCTCCCCGTCCTGAAGCCGCTCATCGATGAGCACCTGGGTGCCGGGGAGGAACTCGCCGCTGAAGTCCACGATCCGGTCCGCCTCGGCCACGGTCATCGCCTGCTCGGGCTGGTGGACCTCGGTGAGCGGAACGGGGGTCTCGGTGACGGCTTCAGCGGGGACCGGTTCGGTCTCGGACTGGCTGAACTGCCAGGCACTCAGCACCACGAAGACGGAGGCCAGAACCAGCGCGAGGACTAGAGTTCCGATCCATTTGGGCTGCATGGCGGTCTTGAGCACCCACCAAGGATACGCGCCGTGACGGGGGCGGGGGCGCCGTCGTCGTGATATTTCTACAATCGGTAGAAAAATTCGGAAAAAGTATCATTTTCTCTGCGGATTTAATTCTGAACGGCACCTGGTGCCATGATTGCCCCATGATGCGCCTCGATCACGTCTCGTATGCAGTCGGTCCCGATGGAATGACAGCCACGGTGGAACGAATCACCGATGCTCTGGGCGTGGAACGCGTCCGTGGCGGCATGCATCCGCGGTTCGGGACCCGCAACGCGATCATCCCGCTGGCGAACCGCCAGTACCTGGAGATCGTGGAGGTGCTGGACCACCCCAGCGCCGACAAGGCCCCCTTCGGCCAGGCAGTCCGCAACCGTTCGCAGATGGGCGGCGGCTGGATGGGCTGGTGCGTGAGCGTCGATGACCTCTCCCCCTTCGAAGAACGGCTGGGCCGCAAGGCTGTGCCGGGCAACCGCAAGTTCCCCGACGGTCAGGAGCTGACGTGGCAGCAGATCGGGATCAAGGGGCTCATCGCTGATCCCCAGGTGCCCTACCTGCTGCGCTGGAACGAGGGCACCGGGGACCTGCATCCCTCGCAGGCCTATCCCCCGGAGGCGGCACTGACCAAGCTCAGCATCGCCGGATCCCCGGACCGGGTCACCGAGTGGCTGGCCTGCCCCAACGTGGATCCCTTCGAAGATGTCGATGTGGAGTGGATCGCCCCCTCCGGCACACCGGGCATCATGTCGGTGACGTTCGAGAGCCCCAAGGGCAGCGTCACCATCTGAGAGCCCAGCGCTAGACCTCCGGCCGCCCCGCTGCGCCCCTGGTCAGCACCCCAAGCCGGCTGAGACCCTGGTCCCGTGGGATGAACTCCGGGAAGTGCGTCCGCCAGGAATCCAGGATGTCGGCCTCGTCCTTGCGGTTGGTGTCATCGAGGATGATGGTCGCCTCCGGCGAGAGCCGGTCCCGCAGCACGGGCAGTGCGGGGAACCTGGCCCGGGGACCTGTGGCCTTCGGCGGACCATCGATGAGCAGCAGGTCGACATCCTGGAGGTCCGAAAAGGCATCGATGTCGTACCAGTTGAACGTCTCGCCCTCCACCTCGAGGGCCTGCAATGGCGCCAGCCGAAGGTCGACGGTCCCGCTCAGACCATGTCGCTCCAATCCGTCCCGCGTCTTCTTCGCATAGGACTCCAGGTGGTCGATCGAGACCATCTCGATGCCCAGCTCCTGGCAGAGATGACCCACCCAGATCGTGGACGTCCCGCTCCCGATCTCCACTATGCGGGTGGGGCGCTTGGAGCGGACGAGATGCAGCAGATGCAGCAGGGAGTGCGCATCGAGCGCAAAGCCTCCCGTCGGCGGCATGGGGATGCCGGAGGAGACGGTGCGGGGATAGAGCTGCAGCAGCGATTCCACCTGGCGCACCACATCGATGTTCCCGCGGGTGTTGCTGCTGAGGATCTTCTGCTCGGCCTCCTCCATGCGCTTGCGCAGGGCCAGGAGATGCTCGCGGTCCTGGGCTGCCGCACCAGCCCAAGCCTTGGTGCTGGATCGGAGGTCCGTGATCTGTCTCTGCACCGCGGTCAGCGCTTCATCCGAGGCCTCGTGCTTCTTCGCGGATGCGTTCATGAGGTCCTGGGTGCGCTGATCGGCCCGCTTATTGGTGATGGACAGACGCCGCATCTCCCGGAGCAGTGCGTTCTGCACCCGAAGGACCATCACGCTCAGGGCGGCCACTGCGCCGAGCACGGCCGCTCCAGGAACCCATGCCTCCGGGCCCGCGCCTGCCAGGGCGAGCACGGTCAAAGTCGCCGCCAACACCACCAGGACGGTGATCGCCTGATTTCTCGATATTCCCAGCAAGGATTCCTCCACTCTCGTCCCATGACTCGGACTCTCCCGCGACTGTCCCGCGTGCTGGCGGAAGTCTCCACAATGACCGTATCCCCTCAGGGGTCCGATCAACAGAGGCCAAGATTGCACTCCAATGGGGAGCGGTAGGCTATGGTTTCCCTCGTCTGAGATATGTTTGGTGGGGAAACTGATTCGTGTTCACCCATTTCTTCCGGACGAACCCGTCACCTCGAGGAGCAGCGTGATCAAAGCGGCCTTGCCCCACGCGCTGAGCGTCCTGACGCTCGGCGCTCGGGCGATCTACGCCGGTATGAAGCTGCTGCCGGTGCAGAAGAAAGTCGTGCTGATCACCCGCGAGCCGCGGCAGATCTCGGCGGACTTCGAGCTGTTGCAGGAATCACTGAAGCGCAAGCACCCCGGGCACCGGGTGATCGTGATCAAGCACAACAAACTCAGCCCCAGCTACATCGGCCGCGCGCTGCGCGAGATGTACCACCTGGCCACCTGCGACGGCTGCCTGGTGGATGGATACATCATCCCGGTGAGCATCCTCAACCACCGCAAAGACCTGAAGATCGGCCAGATCTGGCACGCGCTGGGTGCCATCAAGAAGTTCGGGCACCTGGCGTCGGGGCGCCGCGAGGGGCTGGCACCGCGGGTCGCGAACTCCATCCGCATGCATGAGAACTACTCGTTCATCTGCGCCTCCGGCAGCTATACGGCCGCGACCTACGCCGCCGCCTTCGGCGTCCCGGCCGAGATGGTCCAGCCGCTGGGCATGCCGCGGGTGGACTACCTGCTCGACCACGCCGGCAACGCGGTCCGCCGAGCTCGCATCCTGCAGCACCATCCTCAGCTGGCCCACGGCAAGACCGTGATCTACGTGCCCACCTTCCGCCGCGGCCAGCAGGTGGCATACTTCAAGCTGGCCGAAGCGTTCGACGGCGAGCTCGGCAACCTCGTTATGCTGCCGCACCCGGCGGACCGGACCCCCGTGCCGGAGTCCAACGGGGTCATCATCGGCACCGGAGACTTCGGGATCCTGGACTGGCTCAGCGTGGCCGATGTGGTCATCACCGACTACTCAGCGATCACCTACGAGGCCACACTCCGCGACATCCCGCTGGTGTTCTGGCCCTATGACATGGACTACTACCTCAAGGCCCGAGGGCTTGCGCTGGACTACTTCACCGAGGTCCCCGGACCGATCGCCACCTCCGCTGCGGAGGCGGTCTCGCTGGCCCTGGAGCTGGAGGACACGGATTACAACGCGTTCCGCTCCCGGCACCTGGACTTCGTCACCAACCCGGACGGGTCGCTGCCGGAGGAGAACCCGCGCTGCGCGGACCGGATCGTGGACGCCCTGCAGCTCAAGTAGGCGCCACACGAGGGCACCGAGACCAGCAGCTCACTCCCGTGGGCGCCGAGGCGTCCCCTGCCGGACGTCGTAGCGGCCGTGGAGCAGCCAGTAGACGATCATCGCCGCGAGGATGAGTCCCGCGCAGGCGCCGTACATGAAGCGGTAGCCGCCGAGGTCGGCCAGCGGGCCCAGCAGCAGCGGGGAGAGCCCGACGCCTGAGTCCATGAAGATCAGGAACGTGGAGAGCCCGATGCTGACCCGGTGGGCTGGTACGGCGGAGGCGATGGTGGCCTGCAGCACCGGCAGCAGGGAGCCGTGTCCGAATCCGGCCAGCACTGCGGAGAGCAGCACCACGGTCTCATTGGGAGACCAGGCCAGCAGCGCCATGGCGCCGAAGAACATCACCACCGTCGGGTAGATCACGGTGTTGTCCCCGTAGTAGTCGTGGAGGCGTCCCACGAAGAGCCGGGTGATGAGCACGACCGTGGCGAAGATGACGAAGTACAGGCTCCCCACATTGTCCATGTTCTCGCCGCGGGTGAAGCTGTCCAGGAAGGTGATCACGGAGGCGAAGCCCACGGAGAGCATCATGCCGACCAGCGCCACCGGGATCGCTCGGCGTTCGAAGATGTCGCCGGGCTTGAGCAACAGGCGCCGTCGCAGGCTCTGGGTGTTGGCCGGCGCCTCTGGAAGCCGGATCCACAGCGCGAGGACCAGCGCCAGCGCTGCCAGCGCGGTGGCGGTGATGAACAGTGCGGGGAAGCCGAGGGACTGGCTGACCTGGATCCCCAGCAGCGGTCCCAGGGCCTGCGGCAGGGAGTTCGCCACCAGGTAGTAGCCGGCCCCCTCCCCGCGACGGGAGGGTGGGATCAGCGTGAAGACGCCCGCGTTCAGCGCCGTCTGGCCGAAGCCGAAGGCCGCGCCCTGCACCATCCGGACCAGGATGAGCACTGCGTAGCCGTCCACCACGAGGTAGGCCACCGAGGCCAGCACGAAGAAGACGAGGGTGACCAGCACGGTCCGACGGCGGCCGAGGAAGTCGACGTACTTGCCGGCGAAGATGCGGGAGACCAGTGCCCCGACCACGAACGCGGAGGCGGCGAACCCTGCGGCGGTCTGCCCGACGGAGAACTCGCTGGCTGCGTAGACCGCCATGCCGGTGACCAGCATGAAGAAGACCATGCCGAAGCACAGGTTGATCCCGATGGCCAGCAGAAAGCTGCGGGTGAAGAGGGTCTGTGAGCCGCCGGGACCGTCGCCGGGCTCTGGGGAGGCGGAGGGGGACTTGGAGCGACTCACCCGGAGAGTCTGCCATGGTTCGCATGCTCAACCACAATGAGGACCACGTGTCGAGATGCCCTGGCTTCAGCCATCCCTCAACCTCGAGGCAGACGGATCAGCGGCGAGGCCAGCAGATCGCGACGACGGTCGCCACCGCGCCCGCCGCCGTCACACCGAGCCAGGCGTTCTTCGTGGGCCTCCCCCGCTCGTCCGTGACGCGCCCTCGGGCCTCGGTGAGATAGGTTGCGACGTGCTCGCGCGCCTCATCCCGCTGCTCCACGAGGCGGCTCTTGGCGACCTCCACCTGTTCACGGGCCTGCGCTTTGACGTCGAGCTTTCCGGCGAGCGCGCCGACGGTCTCGCCGAGCTCATGGCGGGTGCGCGCGAGGTCAGCCTCGAGCTCCTCCACGGAGGCGTTCTTCCCGGGTTCCGGCGGAGCCGGGACCGGGGCCGGAGTCGGGCTGTTCGCCGCACGCGGGCGGGGCGGACCTCCGGCGGCTCGTCGCAGCTGCGGGTCTTCGGGGTTAGGCGTGGTCATGGCGGGCATGCTCCTTCAGCTCGGCAACGTCTCGGTTCACATTGGTGAGGGTCCGTTCAGGGGCGGGCGAGAGGTCCTTGACCTTCTTCTTGCCCAGAAGAGCCGCGATTCCTGCGCCGAGGAACAGGACTGCGGTGACGATCAGCCCCGCAGCCCAGGCCGGCAGCACCACTGCCAGCCCCAGGATCGCCGTGGCGACGAGTGCCCCGAAGCCGAACCACGCGAGAACGCCGCCAGCCCCGAAATACCCGGCGCCGATGCCGCCCCGTTTGGCCTTCGCGGTGAGCTCGGCCTGGGCGAGCTTCAGCTCGTCCCGGATCAGCCGCGAGGATTGTTCCGAGAGACGGGTCATCAGCTCGGCGAGGGAGGGTTCGGCGGATCTCTCTGGGTGGCTCATCGGGGGCTCCTCTTAGTTCGCGTCGACCGACGGGACGTCGGACCGGGTCGGTTCTGTGGAGGAGGACCCTCCGCTGACGATGCCCAGCGCGTCGAAGATGGAGACGGGCTGCTCCAGGCACCAGGTGAAGACGTCATCCTGGTGCAGGATCCCCACTGCTTGGCCGCCTTTGAGGACCAGCAGCGGCTTGACCTCTCCGTCGCGGTAGCGTCCGAGGATGCTCTCGATGGACTCCTCGGGCGTGAGGAAGTCTGCTGGCGACTGCACCAGGCAGGCGCAGCGGCGCCGCGACCAGCGTTCCGGGTCCTGGGCGGCCATCGCTGCCAGAGAGGACTCGGTGATCAGCCCCACCGGCTTGTGCGAGAGATCGAGCAGCAGGGCGGGGGCCTCGGTGCCGCTGACCAGGCCCTCGGCCTCTTCCAATGACTGGGTGACCATGATGGCCCGTTCAATCGGGGACATCAGTTCGCGAACTGTCGCCGTGGCCGCGCGCCTGCCGCGTCCACGAGATGCGGGCACGGTTGAGGAGGCAAAGTGGCGTGAGATGGACTCCATGGGTATCCCTTGCGTTGAGAAGAACAAGAGCCCTTTGGCTGGAGCTGGTCTGACCCTACCTCACCGGAACGAGCTTCGCGATCCCCCTGCGGCTCCCCGAGTTTTCAGGCGTATGACAAAATGAGATGTGGAGGACGGCCGCTTCGCGGACCCGTCCACTGGACGCCGACCACCGACGGAAGGAGCCCATGATGGACTCCCCCCATGCGTCTCATGACCTTGCGGCGGAGCTGACACAGGTCCTGCTCGAGGACCACGATGTCCCCTCCGTGCTGAAGTCCATCGCCGAGCTGGCTGCCCAGCAGCTCTCCGGTGATCGGACCGTCCTCTGCGGCATCATTCTCAAGCGTGCCAAGCGCAACACCGTCGTGGCGACCAGTTCCGCCGAGGCGCAGGCCATGGACGAGCACCAGGCCGGATTCGATGAGGGCCCCTGCCTGGAGGCGCAGAAGACCAACAGCGTGATCAGCGTCCCCGATGTCCGCTACGAGCAGCGCTGGCCGCAGTACATGGAAGAGGTCCGTGACCATGGACTGCGCAGCATCCTCGCCGTCCCGCTGACCGTGGGGACCACCTCGACAGCGGCGATGAACTTCTACGCGCGGGAGACCGGAGCGTTCACCGACGCCGAGATCGAGATCGCGGAGCGTTACACCGAGGTCGCCTCCCAGATGGTGGCCATCGCGCTGCGGATCGCCCGCTACGCCGAGGACGCCGAGGATCGCCGGGTGGCGATGGAGTCTCGCACCACGATCGACCTCGCGGTAGGCATCATCATGGCGCAGAACCGGTGCAGCCAGGACGAGGCGGTGCAGATCCTCAAATCCGCCTCGAACAACCGGAACATGAAAGTACGCGAACTCGCGGAGCAGATCACGCTGGCCGTGGGCCAGATGGCACCGGCCACGGCTTTCGAACCCTGATCCGCGCCGGCTCTCACCCTGGGAGCCGTCATCCGACTATGTGGTCGGGTAGTGTCCGCGCTCGGAGATCTCGAAGCCGTTCCCGGTCAGCGCGTTGTAGCAGGAGACGCGGTCATCCAGGGAGACGCACGCCATGAATCCGTCGGTGGCGGCCTGGTCGACTCCGAGAGTCTCGCTACCCTCGTCGTCGACCGGGTTGCCGCAGTCCAGGTTCGCCGCGGCGTCCACAGTCATCAGGTAGGTCGTGCCATCATCGCAACCCTCCGGGGCCACGTATTCGTGCTCATAGGCGGTGCAGCGCAGCCCGTCGCCGAACTCGCAGGCGATGTTGCCATCCGGGGTGACGAAGGAGGACATGGTCGTCGCAGCGGAGATCGAGATCGAGCGGTTGACCCAGTCCGTGCCCACGGAGTCCATGGTCTCGGTCGCCGCACCGGCATCGGCTCCATTGCGCGCACCCTGGAACACCGTGGCGGCATAGACCGGGGAGCATTCGGACTGCAGGTCCGCGAAGGTCTCTTCCATCATCGCGGCGTCCTCGCCGGTGAGCGCATCACCCTCGGCGCCCAGCGCGAGGAAATCGGTCACGCGGGAGGCATCGGCGGATTCCGACTGGCAGCTGGTGTCTGCGGCGAGCGTGGACACCGAGGTCCGCGCTTCGGCGAGCGCTTCCTCTGAAGGTCCCTGCTCCGCAGTCGGTTCCTCGGAGGGCTCCTCCTCGGTGGAAGCCTCCTCCGAGGGGTCCTCTTCCGGAGCCTCCTCGGAGGCGACGGGGGCGGGCTCGGCCACAGGCTCCTCCTCGCCGCCGAGGGTGGTGAACAGCAGCGCGCCGATGCCGAGGATGGCGACCAGCGCCAGCGCGACGCCGGCCAGCACCTTGGCCCCGGCACCCTTTCGTTTGGGCCGGGGCTGAGACGTCGGCGCCGCTCCGTACTGCGGGGCGGAGTAGGACCCTGAACCGACCTCGGGGCTGGCGGGCTGCGCTGCAGGATACGCGGGAGCCGCGTCGGCCGGAGCAGCAGCGTAGGCAGGAGCGGATGCTGGCGCCGGGGCCGGCTCGGGACGTCTGCCCAACGGTTCGAATCCCTGGGCTTCCGTGGACTCTCCCAGCGGAGGTGGAGTGGGGTGATCGGCGGGCGCAGGGTTCACCGGGTAGTCATAGGACTCCGACTCACTCGTCGGTTCAGGCGTGGGTTCAGGCGTGGGTGCGGACGCTGGTGCGGCCGAGGAAGCAGCGGCGGGCACCCCGAGGATCTCGGGTCCGCGGTCTGTCTGTGACTCCTGGGGGGACCCTGGCTCCTGCGAGTCGACGGGCTCCTGCGGGACACCTGATTCGTGCTCCGGCTGTGCCGGGAGGTTCGCGGTCTCCTCCTGATGCACCGGGATGTCATCGGTGTGGGGATCCCACATCTGGTGCAATGGATCCGTCTCTGCGGGCGAGGCGACGTGAGCGGTAAAGCGCCCCTCGGCGACGTCGGGACGCTGCGCAATGGCGGCGTCGATCGCAGGGTCTCCGAGCTGGCCGAGCGCCTCGACGAGCTCGGCATAAGCGCCCGGATTCGCCGCGACGGCGGGGCGAAGCTGGGCATGGTGTTCGGCGATCCAGTGCAGCATCTCCCAGTCGGTGCGGGGGTCTGAGGCGAGTGCTGCGAGATCATCTGGGTCAGGGGTGTTGGTGCTCACCGTCCCCAGCATACGTCGAGGTTCGGCCTGCAAGCCAAGGCAGAGGACCGGCCCAGCGCACTGACCTGCATGCGAAGATCCTCAAGTGCTTCTTGAAACCTGGTGTTTCCCTGAGCTTGTTACTATGCGCAGGATGGTTATAACAGCCCTGGACCACATTCGTCCGGCGGCGCGCTGAGAGGTTAGGAGAAGTGACGCGAAGATGAAGCGCATTCTCACGTACGGCACCTTTGACCTGCTTCATTGGGGTCACATCAACCTGCTCAAGCGCGCGCGAGCCCAGGGCGACTACCTGATCGTCGGCGCCAGCACCGACGAGTTCAACACCGCCAAGGGCGCACGCCGGCCCAGCTACCACCAGTTCGAGGTCCGCAAGACCATGCTCGAGGCCGTCCGCTATGTGGATCTGGTCATCCCGGAAGAGAGCTGGGAGCAGAAGATCGAGGACATCCGGCGCTTCCGCATCGACACCGTCGTCATGGGCGACAACTGGAAGGGCTCCGAGCGGTTCGAGCACCTGCGCCGCTTCGCCGATGTGGAGTTCCTGCCGCGGACCCCGGGCTTCTCCACCTCACAGATCCGCCGCGACCTCCTGGTCGACGCCGTGGCCCGCCCCGCCGAGGTCACAGTCGTCGAGGACTCCCAGATGGTCTCGCTCTGATCGTGCACCTTCCCGCCGCGAAGGCCCGCTGAGCCATGCGCCGCGTCCTGACCTACGGCACCTATGACCTTCTGCACTGGGGCCATATTCGCCTGCTTCAGCGAGCCAAAGATCTCGGGGACTACCTGATCGTGGCGCTGAGCACCGATGAGTTCAACGAGCTCAAGCCCGGCAAGAAGCCCAGCTACCACTCCTACGAAGTCCGCAAGATGATGCTCGAATCCATTCGCTTCGTGGACATGGTCGTCCCCGAGACCAGCTGGTCCCAGAAGGTCAACGACGTCCACGACCTCGACATCGACCTCGTCGTGATGGGCAGCGACTGGGAGGGCTCCCCCCGCTTCGAGCACCTGCGCGATCACTGCGAACTGGTCTACCTCCCCCGCACCGAGGGCACCTCGACCAGCCAGATCCGCCGCGACCTGCTCTTCGAGGCGATCCAGTACAAGGCGGAGGCCGAGGCGGAGGAACAGGGGCATAAGCGCCAGGAGACCGCCCGGTTCGCCCCCATCCGGGACGATCAGCCCCACTTCCCGCCGCCCCCACGCCGGCACTGAGCGGCGCTAAGCCAAGAGATGCCTGGCTGGGCTACGCCAGGCTGCTGAGCACCTCCGGGGAGAGGTTGAACATGCGCAGCTTCGCATAGGCCCGGATCTGCTCATCGGTGAGCGATCGGATCCGCTCGGTCGCTTCTTCCGGTGACTCCGAATCGTCCTGCCCACCCTTGGGAAGCGAGCTACTCAGCGGCCCGCCATGCAGCGGCACATCGATCACGCTGATCGCCCCGGCGGTCACCGAGATCACCCGGGTGCGGTCGATCAGTCCCAACGCTTCCAGCAGTGCCTTGATCGAGGTCCCATGGGAGACGACGACGGCGGTGCGCAGCGGGTACTTCTCATCGGCCGAAGGCGTAGCTGGAGCTTCCGCGGCTGCACGCACCACGTGGAAGAACCCTGCCGTCAGCCGCTCCACCAGGGCCTCAGGTGTTTCTCCGCCAGGCGGTGTTCCGTCTCCGGACTTCCACGCTTTGTACAGCTCCACGTATTCGGCTTTGGCGTGCGCTGTCTTCATCCCTTCCCACTCCCCCAGGTGCTGCTCCGCGAAATCCTCGCGCGTCTCAGGGGTGAGGTCCAGGCCGAACTCGGCGAACGTCTGCGCGGTCCGCTCCAGCGTGGAGACGTATGCCTGAGTCGGATTCTGCGAACGGACGTAGCGTCCAGCGGCCCGAGCCTGGGCTCGGCCTGTCTCGGCAAGCTGGACCTGAGACTGTCCCTGCATGCGGTAGGTCTTGTTCCATTCCGTCTCGCCGTGGCGGACCAGCAGGATTCGAATCACAGTGTCGTGTCACTTTCAGTGAGAGGGTATAAAACAGGGTCAAAGCAGCCTCGGGCTCGTCAGCGCAGCCCGGAGCTGTGTTCCAACCGGTCAATGTACTCGGCCTCGGAGAGATTCAGCACCTCGGCGACAACCCCCTGTGGGTTTAGAATCCCGGTGGCGCAGAACGCCTGCATCAGCCGGCGCTCGAACACCAGGTCATGGACCATGACGATGTCATTGAGCGGGGAATGCGGACCGAAGCCACTGTGGGTGCGGTACCCGGGCGGGTAGTTGCGCTCTCCCGCGTAGAAGTCTGCACCGAACAGCGCGATCTCGGCAGGCGCGAACTGCAGCAGGTCATAGACCATCCGCTGCAGGCCCAGCGAGGTCCCGCGGAAGTAGAGCCCGAACTCGCTGCGGGTGAAGCGCAGCCAGTCGGGCTGCTCCTCCACCAGGGTGGCGTAGAAGGGCCGGGCTACCGCGAGCTTCAGTGACCCTGCTGCCACCGCCTCTGGCGCATCCGCCCACATGGACCCCAGATCGCGGCCGTTGTAATAGGCGACGTCGGTGCGAGTGCCGGTCCGCCGGGCCTCCTCTTCGGAGACTTCCCCGCGAGCGCGGGTGCGCACCACGACGTCGTAGGTGTCGATGAGTTCGCCGAACTGCTCCTCGGCGGCAGCGGGTCCGACCACGGCGACCCGCTTGCCCTGCACCAAGCCCAGCATCGCGTCATCCCCGGACAGCGGGAACTCGGCACGGCGAGCGGCGGCATGGACCTGCAAGGGGCCGGCGTCACCGGTGAAGAGGGCGACGTCGGCGCGCAGCTTCGCGAGCTGGAGCCGGCTCAGGTCTGTGGCCGCGTCCACTGGAGGCCGGGCCGCGGCCCGGCTGGCCTTCCCCAGCTTTCCCAGCTGGGCGTAGCCGCCCAGGAGGTGCTTGAACCAGAGCGGTGACTCCAGCGGGATGCCGCCGAGCTCTTTGATCCGGTTCCTTGCCATGGCGTCCCGCAAAGCTGCGGCCACGCGGAAGCGGCGCAGGAACTGCAGCCGGACGATCAGCACCTCCAGCAGCAGTTGGTGCAGCCGGTGCGCCGTCCCCGCGACAGCCTCCAATGCAGCCTCGGCCTCGGCGAGGCTCTCCGCAGAAGGCTCCTGGTCAAACAGTGGCTCCACCCGCGCCCAGAACGCAGCATCCGCGAGTGGACCGCGACTGGGCTTCAGCTGTGCGGCGCCGGTCCAGATCAGCGGCCAGTCGAAGGTGGAGCGCGCCCCGGCGTTGATGATGCCCTCCACCGCGCGCAGGTCCTGCGGGTTCAGCTCCAGCGCCTGCTGGTACAGCCCCAGGGCCGTCTCGAACTGAGCCACATAGGGTTTGCGGTAGGCGGCCGCCAGGGCGACCAGCTTCGCAGCGGTGGGCTCGGCGGTCACGGCGGCGTCCATGAGCTCGAGTCCGCGCGTGGTCTCCCCCGCGGCGAACAGCGCCCGGCCCAGGCGCCACTGGGCCGCGGGATCGGAGGGGTCCGCAGCGTGCCGGCGCTCAGCAGACGTCAGCGACTCCGCCGAGCTGACCGGCCCGTAGATCAGTCCCGCAATCGGGTCATAGACCAGCCCGTGGTCGGCGCCGTCGTCGTCGGTGTTCACGGACTCGCGCAGCATCTGCGCCAGCAGTCCGCGGTAGGAGCCGGACTCCTCATCCTGCGCGCTCGGCTGGATCCTGCCGGCGGCACCCAGCACGCCACGCTGGCCACCGGGCAGCTCGGACACCCGACGCGCCCCGTATTTGATCACGGCGGCTGCGGCGATCTTCACCCGCAGCCCATGCAGACTCAGCGCCATGGGGTCACGCGCTCCGGGTGGTCAGCGCCGAGGAGGTCTCCAAACGCTGGATGTACTGCTCCTCGGTCAGCCCGAGCACCTCGCCGGCCACACCCTGCGCGTCGAGCACGCCGCTGGCGGCCATGGCCTTGGTGAGCCGGTGCTCGAAGGCGAGATCGTGGGCGAGCACCACCTCGTTGACGATCGAGTACGGTCCCATCTGCTGGTCCTTCGCCGGGCGGTAGCCCTTGCCGAAGGCCTTCTGTCCGCTGAAGAAGTCGATGTTGAACAGGCTGACCTGCGCGGGGTGGAACTGCAGCACGTCGTAGAGGATCCGTCCGATCCCCATCGGCGGGCCGTGGAAGCCCAGCGAGTAGTCGTGGCTGTAGAAGCGCAGCCAGTCCGGCAGGTCCTCCCCGGCCGAGGCCATGCTCAGCCCGCGTCCGATCACCATCTGCAGCCGGCCTGCGTCCACGGCGGCGGAGGCCTCGTCGCGGAAGTCGTCGATGTCGCGTCCAGAGAAGTAGGCGATGTCGGTGCGGCTGCCCAGCCGGGCGCGCTGTTCCTCGTCGAACTCGGTCATCAGCCGGGGCCGGATGATGATGTCGTAGCCGTCGATCATCTCCCCGAGCCGGTCACCGGTATCGGCGGGGCCGACGACGGCGATCCGCTTGTCCCGGATGAGCGTCTCCATCTGGGACTCCCCCGGCAGGGGCAGCTCGGCGCGGCGCTGCGCGGAGTAGTCCTGGTAGGGCGTGAGGTTGCCGCGGATCAGGTGGGTGTCGGCGGCCATCTTCTCCAGCCGCTGGCGGTCCACCTCCTGGTAGGGCGTCCAGGGCATGGGGTCGATGAGCTTCAGCGCCTCGTCCTCGCGGCCGAGGTAGATCAGCGCGGAGAGCAGCTTTTGCCGGTGCCGGCTGTGTCCGGCGGAGCTGGTCCCCAACCAGGTCACGCTGCGTTGGGCGAGCTCGCGGCGCAGCGCGAAGGAGCTTTGCATCCGTTGCAGGAACTGGAGCCGGTAGACGATCAGTGAGGTGGTCGGCCAGGAGAGCCGCAGTCCGACGGCGTGGGCGGCGTCCAGCGCGGCGAGCGCCTCGTCGATCTGCTGCTCTTCGGGGGCGGCAGTGAAGAGTTCGCGCAGAGTGCGTGCCAGGTCCAGCTTCGCGGCGGTGTTGCGGCCGCGGGCGGATTCGAAGAGTTCGGCGCTGTGCCAGAGCCGCGGCCAGTCCTGGTCGGCGCGGCAGCCCATGATGATGACGCCGCGGAAGGCGGTGGGGCTGGTGGGTTTGAGCTTCAGCGCCTTCTCATAGGCGTCCAGCGAGCGGTCGTAGTCGGCGATGTGCGGCTTGCGGTAGGCCGAGCCCAGGTCGGTCCACCAGGTGGCGCGGTTCTGTCGCTCCAGCGCGCGCCCCATGAGGTCCAGGCCGACGGCGGCGTCGCCGTGCTCGAACTCCAGCTCGCCGCGCTCATGCAGGACGAAGGGGTTCTCCGGGTCCAGCTGCTCGGCGCGCGCCAGCGCCTCCCGGGCCTCCTCGGTGCGCGGCAGGGGTCCTTCGACCAGACCGGCCACCGGGTCATGGACGATGTGCCCGCCGGTGGCGCGCAGCAGGGAGCGGGCCAGGGCGACCCAGCGCAGCGAGGACTGCGGCTCCAGTTCCACGGCCCGCTGGCGCATGGCGAGCGCGGCGTCGTACTTCTTGAGTTTGAAGTATTGCCCGGCGAGCCGCTCGAGCTTCTCGGCGTCCTGGGCGGTGTCGATGTCCAGGCGGGCCAGCAGAGCCGAGGCTCCACGCGGGTTGGCCTCCAGCAGCACGGTGGCCGCCTTGTCCTGGAAGCTGCCCACCGCCGAGCGCTCCCCCGTCATGGCCGTCTCCAGCTGGGAGGGGCCGAGGCGGGAGGTGGCAAGGACCGCCCGGGCCAGCGCGAGGTCAACTCCGGGGACGGCGGTGGCGGCACCGACGGTGCGTCGGCCGAGCTCAGCGGCGAAGACTAGTGGTTTCAGCATCACTTGCGAGTCTACTCAGCACAGGCTTCCACGCGAGGCGACACGGGAGGTCAGCGTGGGAGGTCAGCCCTGTAACCTGGGGTGAGTCCTCACCAGCGCCGGTGCCAGCTCCCGATCCCCTGCCCGCCAGCTCGCAGAGCTGACTCATGACGATGTGGAAAGACCGGAAGACGCCATGACACTCGAGAAATCCGCCCGTGAGTCGCCGTTTCTGAGATTCGCCAATGCCGAGTACCAGCGGCGCGGGACGCAGCTCCGCCGGGACCTGTCGAATAAGACCTACGTGCACAGCCTGCTGGAGAACAAGACCCTGGGCGGAGCCCGGCTCGGTCTGCCCACCCAGCACGCTGTCCTGCATTCCACCGAGGAGATCACCGCCGAGGTGCTCGGAGACCGGGTCGCGCTGAAGTTTGCGCACGGGTGGTCCGCCAAGGGGGTCATGCTGCTCGAGCGGGTCGGCGAGGACCAGTACTTCGACAACATGGCACTGCGCGAGTGGACCCTGGAGGAGATCCGGGAGAAGCAAGAGGCGGTGGCCGCGAAGTTCCGCCGCAAGGACCCGGCCTGGATCGTGGAGGAGTTCCTCCACGGGGCGCAGCCCGGGACGGTCCCCTTCGATTACAAGTTCTATGTGTTTCAGGGTCAGATCGCGATGGTCGCGCAGATCGACAGGAACACGTCACCGCCGCGGATGGTGAAGCTCGACGGCGATCTGAAGCCCTTCACCGTGGGACGCGACTACTTCCTCCGGCTCAAGGACATTCAGCCCGGGGCGCCGGTGGTGCCGCGCTCCGCGGTGATGCTCTCCCGCTGGGCCATCGAACTCTCGAAGATGACCGATGCGCCCTTCGTCCGGGTGGATCTCTACGACACGGTGGACGGGCCCTACTTCGGCGAGTTCACCTTCTCCTCCGGGGCCGAGGTGCGCGGAACCGTCACCTACAGCGAGGAGATGCTCACCCGGTTCGATCACCTCTTCATCGAAGCGCGGAAGCGGCTCAACGGCGAGGACAGCGAACCGCTCACGGGGTGGAGCAAGGCTCTGCAGGACACCAAGGATGAGGAGCTGGCGTCCTATCCGCTGATCGGTCTGACGGCGTATCAGCGCTTCGCCCACTTCCTCTACAACCGCGGCAGCCTCGGCGGAGCCCGGTTGGCGGAGGCACAGAAGGCGCTGCGCGACAACCGGGATGACGGCGAGGAGGAAGACGCCATCACCACGTTCCTGCGTCAAGCCCACCTGGCGGCGGCACGCCGGGCCAGGGCGAAGACCGCTCCCCTGGCGCCAGCACTGCTGAGAGTCGGCCGCAAGGCGTACCGGAAGCTCCGGCAGGCACGGGCACAGAACAGTGCAGAAGCCAGCGAGGCCTAGAGGCTCAGAGGTCTAGAGGCCTCGAGGCTCAGAGGTCTAGAGGCCTCGAGGCTCAGAACCTCAGAGCAGGCTCGCCCCGCGGTGGACCCGCGCCAGCGCCATGTCCTCGAGCAGCTGGAACTGCTCGGGCCAGTCGATGTCCAGCACCGCGTTCTCGGGGAGCTCGTACATCTTCGGGTTCGTCCCGACGCGGTCGCCGACCTCTCGCATGCGCGCGAAGGGAATGAAGTAGGCGCCGTGGTTGATCTCGTAGAGCGGCTTGATGTCCTGGCTGCGGGGCCATTTCTCCGCGGTCGGGTCATAGTTGAACGGCCCGTTCTCATCCCAGAGGAAGGTCTGCAGCTTGGTGACGGTGAGCAGGCTGTCGTGGCCGGCGTCGGCTGCCTCGCGCCAGGCACGGATGAGTTCCCGGAAGTACTCTGCCCGCAGGAACGGGTGGGTCACGTGGGTCATGCACATGGTCCCGGTGGGCTCCAGGGTGGCCACGTAGTCGATGAACTCGCTCATCGGCGTGGAGGAGCGGCCCAGCTCATCCGGGCGCTCCAGCGGGACGAATCGGCTGCCGCCAGCGGTCTTGGCGAACTCCTCGGTCACGCTGAGCACCAGCGGATCATTCGAGGAGACGATGATCTTGTCGATCTCCTGCACCTGGGCCAGCTGCTGCAGCTTCAGCTGCAGGAGCCCGCCGGGGATCTCCGCGAAGGGCTTGGTGTTCTTCTGCGGCACCCGTTCGCTGCCGGCACGGGCGGGGATGACCACGGTGATCGGGTCGAGGGTCTCTGCTGAGGTCTTCTCTGAGCTGCTCACAGCGGTCGAGTCTACCCAGATCGACGTTTCGTCACGCTGTCACGCTCCCCACCTGGGGACTCTCAGGTCCAGGCCTGGAGGCCACCTGATGTCGAGGTTTACTAAGTTTAGGAAGGTTTACTTCCAAGGACTAAACTCACCTAAACTTGATAAACTTCCGCCATGGATTCTCTGCGTAACCCGTATACCCCGAACGCAGGCGCTGAACCGCAGGCCATCGTGGGCCGTGCAGATGAGCTGCGCTCCTTCGACATTCTGTTGGCGCGTCTTTCCAGAGGTCGGACAGAGCAATCAATGATCATTACGGGGCTTCGCGGAGTCGGAAAGACCGTGCTGCTGCACCAGTTCCGGGAAAAGGCGGTGGCAAAAAATTGGGTCGTGGCGGAACTAGAGATCAGCAAGCACGATGAGAATACGTTCAGACGACTCATCGCAGCTCGCTTGAGAACCGCTCTGCATGAACTTTCACCCCGGACACGTTGGACGGACAAGTTCAAGCATGCGGCATCAGTCCTTCGGTCTTTCACCCTGGCCGTAGACCCTGAGGGTCGTGTCACAGCGGGCATCGACCTCGAGGCTGCAGAAGGTTATGCCGACCACGGTGACCTCACCTTGGACCTCACGGATCTGTTCATCGCGGTAGGCGAAGCGGCTGCGGACAGGGAGAGGGGGCTGGTGCTTCTCGTAGACGAAGTTCAGTTTCTGAATCAGGGTGCGCTGGAAGCACTTATCGCAGCGCTCCACAAGACCATTCAGCGGAAGCTCCCCATCACCATGGTTGGAGCGGGTCTACCGCAGATCGCAGAGCTCGCCGGTGACGCCAAGTCTTACGCGGAGCGCCTGTTCAAGTTTCCCCGGATTCAGAATCTGTCACCTGAGGATGCCCGGGTGGCCCTTAGCCAACCAGCGGCAGAAGAGGATGCTGAATTTGAGGAGGCCGCGCTCTCGCGAGCTGTCGAGATAACTGCGGGTTATCCCTATTTCATCCAAGAGCTTGGATATGCAGTCTGGGAGCTGGCAGAGGGCCCACTGATCACCGAAACTGACGTCGTCGACGCAGTCGCTGACTACGAGGCGAAGCTGGACAGTTCTTTCTTCCGAGTACGGTTCGACCGCTCGACGGAACTTCAGAAGGCCTACCTCCGCGCCATGGCAGAGCTTGGACCGGAACCTCAGCGCGCGTCCGACGTTGCGGAGGTCATGGGCAGAGTCAGCGCGAATGTCGCCCCGGTACGGGCTCAACTGATCGATATGGGACTCCTCTACACACCCGATCATGGATATGCCGCCTTCACGGTGCCCCACTTTGATCAGTATCTCCTGAGGGAAATGCCGAAGCTCTCTGTACCGCCGTTGAAGAAGAGGAACAAGTAAGACGTGAAACGACTGCTCAGAAGGCCTCGCCCCTACCCTGCCCGGTACACCGCGTACACCCGCGATCCTAACGGGCCGCTGGTCACGGTCGGGATCACCAGCTACAACGACGCGGAGAAGATCTCTCGCTGCCTGGAGAGCATCGCCGCGCAGACCCTGGGTGCCGAGCACATCGAGGTGCTGGTCGTGGACGATGGCTCGACGGACAAGACCGCGTCCATCGCCCGCCGCCACGAGCACAGCGCCTCCTGGGCATGTTTCTCAGTGCAGCGGCACCGCGCCTCGGGCAGTCCGTCCAAGGGGCGGAACATCATCATGGATCAGGCACTCGGCGAGTTCGTGTTCTTCGTGGACGCCGATGACTACCTGGGCCCCGAGGCTCTGCGCGCGATGACCCAGGCAGCCAAGAAGAAGCGAGCGGACATCGTGGTGGGCCGCTACGTCGGGGTGAACCGCTCGGCTCCCAATGTGCTGGAACCCCGCGACGCCAAACCCGGCAAGGATTACCACGCGGGCTGGCTGAATAGCCTGCATGTGCAGAAGCTGTTCCGGACTGATTTCATCCGGGGACTGGACTATCGGTTCAACGAATCACTGATCTACGCCAGCGACCATCCCTTCATGATCAGCGCCTTCCTGCACGCCCGCAGCGTCGCGATGGTCTATGACGTGGACTGCTACTTCCTCACCATGGACGCGCCCGAGCTGGAGTCCGAAGCTGGGACCGCCGCAGCCAAGAGCCGGGTAAACGTCTCGCGCGCCGAGATCCCCGCCAAGCGACAGCTGCAGTTCCTCCACGACTGCTTCGGCATCCTCGCGCTCGGGCGTGGTCAGGGCGGGCGGATCAGCACCCGCGCCGGCAAGATGCGCGCCGATTACTGGAACCGCCTGCTGAAGCTGCACCTGCCCATGCTGGTGCTGCGCAAAAACGACGACGACGCCGCCATTGTCGAACTGGCTCACCAGGCACGGGGCATCGCCGAGCTCTACGGGGCGGAGACCTCCAGGGCGCGGTTGGCCGAGGGTGCCCGGCGGATGCTCGAGGTCTTCCGTGAGGCTGACGGTCCCGGCGGTGGCGCAGCCGTGACCGCAGCAGCCGAGCAGGTTCGCGCAGACGTCCGTGGATCGTCCTGACCCCTGCCCCTCTGATTCGGACAGGAACCGCTCGTGCTCCCGTACCTGATGATGCTGCTGGTGGTGGTCTTCTACGCCGGCAACATCCTGGTGGGGGAATCCCTCAATGACCTCCCTCCGCTGACCATCGCGTTTTGCCGCTTGGTCATCGCTTTCCTCTGCCTCGCGCCGTTGGCGGGCAAGGCCGCCTGGCGGGCACGGGAAGTGTTCCGTGCCCAATGGAAACCCTTGCTGCTGCTCACGCTCACCGGAGTCGCCTTCTTCAACACGTTCATCTATGGTGCTCTGCAGTTCACCTCATCTACCAACGTGTCAGTCCTAGAGTCTCTGATTCCGGCACTGACCTTGGCGCTGAGCGCGCTGCTGCTCCGAGAAAGGCTGCACTCTGTCCAATGGTGGGGAGTCGCACTGTCCCTCTTCGGCGCTCTCTGGGTCATCACCGATGGCCAGCTCCTGCGGCTTGCTGAACTCTCGTGGAACGTGGGCGACGGCATCATGGTCGGGGCCATCATCTCCTGGTCGGTGTACTCCATCGCGGTGACGCGGTACCTGCACCTGTTCCCCACCTTCAGCGTCGTCCTCGTCATGACAGGGCTTGGGGCTCTCGTGCTGGCGCCATTGGTCGCCATCGAGTGGTTGGCGTTGGGCGTGCCCACCTTCACGCTGGTCGAGCACGTGCCGGGACTGCTCTACCTGGGGGTGTTCCCGAGCGTGGTGGCGCTGTTGTTCTACAACCGTGCGGTGCAGCGCCTGGGGGCCGCTCGAGCGTCGGTGTTTCTGAACTTTCTGCCGGTGGTGACCATGGCGGGAGCCGTCCTGTGGCTGGGCGCGGAGCTCACTGCCGCAAAGATCATCGGGGCGCTCGTAGTCGTACTCGGAGTGCTGGTGGCGACTCGCGCCGGCAGTGCCCGGGCGACGAGCTAGCGCTTGTGAGCAGAGGACTTGTTACTGCGACCAGTCCGGCGCGCCTTATCGGTGGTTGCGATCCTCGCTGGCGGACTCCGCCCGGAGCCGAGCGATCTCGTCCTCGAGGTGCTGACGGTGGTCTTCGAACCCCGCCAGAGTGCGTGCCTCGCTCGCGCGCAGCCGAGCCTCGGTGGCGTCGAGGGTGCGATTGATCTGGATGGTGCGCTCATCGATGCGCCTGAACATGGCGGTGGTGCGCGCAGGCCTGACGCTTGCTTCCAGGTCCGTGAGTCTTCCGCGAATCCCGGAGGCAACGTGGGTCATCGCGGCAAGGGTCAGGATCACCAGCGCAGAGAAGAGACCGAAGCTCACGATCGCTGCGACGGCGGCGAAGACCCACAGCTGCAGGAGCACCGCGACCACCGTGACCAGCAGAGAGACGCCGTAGAGCGCGATCAGGGCGAGTTGTTCTTTGGAGAGTCCGCGAGTCATAGGGCCAGTGTCTCCCGATCTAGAGTGGTCTTGGGCTGCCCGGCCAGCTGGCCGATGAGGTCTGGGTATGCGGTCCAGGCGTGCTGCTGGGCGAACGCCACCCCGCGTGCGGCCTGCGCCGCGAACAGCTCCTCCTCGGCGCTATAGCGCCGAATCAGCAGCTGCACGGCATCTGCGTCCGCGTAGAGGGCGGCGTTCCCATAGACGGTTTCAAAGGCCGGAGGGAGGATCGCTACGCTGCCACTCGCCATCGCTTCAAGGACCGCCCGCTCGGGCTGGCTGGGTGGCGTCTGCGCGTAGTGCAGGAAGAAGTCCACTCCCCGGTAGAACCCTGAACGGGAGGCGTCCACGGGTTCGAAGACCACCCAGTTTGCGGGCAGATGCCGCACTCCCAGGGCACGTTGCGCGGCGGCCGGATCCCCGTAAAGACGAACATCGGTCGCTTCATCGGCGGGCCAGCGCAGGAGCGTCTCTGCGGCCTGGGTCGGCCAGTCTTCGCGGGTGACTCCGGCCCAGCGGCCCAGGACGGGACCGCGGGAGGCCAGGCTGCGGCGCCGGCGTGAGGCGCCTGGAATGAAGGGACTGGTGTAGGTGAGCGGGCTGATGTCTTCAGCCGGCAGGAGCTGCTCCAAGGCGCTGCGGACCCCGGCGGTACTCGGCACCCACTGGGCACGGCGTCCGAAATAGGCCTCGGCGTGCCGGGCGCACTCCCCCGGCAGGTATTTGACCTTGGATGCGGCGTCGCGGGGTGCCGCTTCCGCGGCGACTGCTACCTGGTCAGGGATGAATGCTGTGGATCCGGCGGGCATGAATTGGAGCAGCTCGGGATTGCGCACCAGCAGCAACCCCACCTCGTGGAAGTCTTCGTCGGCGAGCACCAGCTGCACCTGACCGGTGGAGATGAGCTCCTCAATCGGGGCGCAGTGCGTCCTGGCGTAGCGAGCCAGATGCAGCGCGTTGTCCAGGTGCAGCACGCCCACGCGTTGACCGGCCTGCAACAGCTGATGGATCTCTTCCAGAGCGCTGATCTGTTCGGGGCCGTATTCACACCAATCCGCAGCGATCACGACGTCCAGCCTCGGGCCGGGAGCCGGGGGTTCGGTGAAGCGCGGCGGGACATGGACGGGTGCGGCGTCCCCATCGGTGAGCCGGAGCTGCTCGGGGGTAGCCCGAGCATGCCAGGTCTTATAGGCGCTCCAGAACGCGCGCCGGGCGGGGTGCTGCCAGCCGGGCCGGAAATCGGCGCGGGAGAGCGAGTCAGGCAGGATCCGCATGAAGATGAGCGGCTCTTTGATCAGCCCCACGGGCTTGCGGGCGTAAGCCGCCAGTCGGTTGCGCAGTTCGTTATCAGCAGCCTTGCGGGCCGGCAGATATCCACCAAGCTCGCGCAGCAGCCGGGTGGGCGCCATGAGCGTGGGGGCGCTGGGGATATACGGCAGGTAACCGCGGCGGATGCGCACCAGGTCCTCGGTCATGTTCACCGTGTAGACCTGGTTGCCGGGCTGGTCCGGGTGCCGCAACAGGTCCCAGACCTGCTTTTCAATCCGCTGCGGGTGGGACCAGTCATCGGCGTCCTGGCCGGTGACGTACTCCCCCCGCGCCTGGGCGATCCCGATGTTGCGCGCGGCATAGGTCCCGCCGTTGGTCTCCAACCGGATCACGCGCACCCGCTGATCCAGGGTTTCAAGCTCATCAAGGATCGGCGCATAGTCCGCAGGAGAGGCGTCATCGAGGATGAGCAGCTCCAGGTTCTGCCAGGTCTGCTCCAGAATGGACCGCGCTGACTGGAGCACATCCTCGCGCTCGGGCTGGAAGGCCGTCATGATCACGGTGACCAAAGGATCCCCGGGCTCCTCCCCCACACCGTGCGCGTCAGCCCCTGGGGCGGAGGTGAGCCGGTTGAACGGGATCCCGTCGCCGGGACGCAGCGAGACCGGAGCCAGGTCATAGTCGTCGAACTGCCGGTTGAACCGTTCAAGCCAGCGCTGGAGCGGCAGTCCGTGACTGCCTCGGAGGAAGGGGCTTCGGGAGTCGGTGACCAGGTAGTCGAAATGGAAAGACCGCACCTCGGGGTGATCAGCGAACAGCCTCTCGAGCTCGTCGAAGCGCTCCTGTTCGAAGAGCAGCTCGGCCTCGAGCTTGAGCAGCTGCCGCCGGTTGGTCGGCCAGTCCCTGGGCCGGTGGTTGATCAGCTGCAGCGCGGCCGTCGCGAATTCTGTATCGGTGTGCTCGGTGTTCTGCAGGGCGCAGACACCAGCAAGCCGGGCGAGCCAGTCCACGCTGAGCGAGTAGCTGGAGACAGAGCCGTCGAGCACCTTCCGGACGATCTCCGCATACCCCAGGGTCCCGTGAGAGGCGCCCGAGGCGAGGATCTCGCGCATGTGCACCGAGGCACCGCGCAGTGCGGTGCTCTCCAGCTCTGCGATGCGCCCTGCTCCGCGAGAGATGTATCCCTGGATCATGCCGGCGCGCCACAGGTCCTCGGTGCTGCTCATCTGTGCCCTCTCATCTGCTGCCCCTACAGCTGCGTGACGTCCCGCAGCACTCTACGCGGTCCAGTCCTCAAGCATCGTGAGGCCTCGGTCAATGGTCTCCACGAAACGGCCCCGCCCGGGCGGCTCGTGGAACGGCGCAGCGGAGTACTCCTCGAACCTGACTCGCTGCGCGTTGGGGCCACCCTGGACGGAGTCTTTGAAGGGGAGGTAGTGCTTCGCGTAATGGTGTTCGTCGCGGACATTCTGCACGACCAGTGCATGGTTCCGAACCGGCCCAGAGTAGGTCTGGACGGCGGACACCCGGCTGCCGAGCGCAGGAAGCCACTTGCGGCGAGACTTTCCTCTGTCCTCGAGAGCCGGCATGATGCGCCGGATGTAGCTGGCCTGCGCCTTCCAGTGATACCTGTTCAGGGCAGTCTGCGCGTTGAACGCGATCGCCAGACTCCCGGGGAGATGGGGCGCTACCTGAAGAGCTGCGAAGCCCCCTCCGGAGGATCCGACCAAGACGATCTGTTCGGCACCGACTGCTCGCGCCGCCTTGGTGATGACCTCCCCCAACAGTGGATACAGCTCCACCCCCTCCCACCCGAGATACCAGCCGAGCAACAACTTGGAATCCACGCTGAGAGTGGGGTCAGACAAGAAGAGACACGAGTACCTAGTTCGCTCATCCAGCGTCCGGAGCCACTCGAAACGCGGTAGGTGATGGCGTCCGTTCAGCATCGCCCCGTGAAAGACGACGACGAGCGCGCGGCTGCCCTTGTTGAGCATCAACGCGTCCAGGCTCCCGCGGTCGTCCAGGGGGACGGTGTACCGAAGAGCACCGCGCTGGGGGTTGAACACCAGCTCATCAGCGGATTCAACTCGCACCACCGGGACGGAGATTCCGCCACGGTCTGGGGCGGCTATGGGTTCAGGGTTCATAATCGGAGATAAGTATGCCACCGAAGAATGGCAGCGCCGCAGGGTCAGAGAAGCTGCTGAAGATCCTCGACGTTGGCGATGCCTTGTTGGTGGCACCAGGTGTCCCATCCCGGCACCTCGGTCCACGCGGAAACGAAGATGAAGTCAAGGCCCGCCTGCGTGGAGGCCTGGTGATCATAGGTGCTGTCGCCCAGGAACAGAGCGGAACCAGAGATGTTCGTCCGCGCCAACTCTCTAGCGAGGATCTCGTCTTTGGTATCGGGACTGCCGAAGATCCCCCCGTCGAAATGGCTGCTGATGCCTCGAGCGTGGAAGATCTCCCGGAGTTCCTGCTGGTCACCGCCAGAGACGATCAGCCACCGGGACTCTTGAGTGGTCTGCCGCAGCTGATCCAGCCCAGGCGCGATCTCACAGGCCATGAGGCCCGCTCGAACTTGCGTGGCGTAGGCAGCGAGGAGGGAGTCCAGTCCGGGCCCTTCGGTGCCGTCCACCATCTCCTCGAGAAACAGCGCGAACTTTTTGTATCGCGAGATCCCACCATGGCTCACGTGGTAATCGACCAGGCGCTGGGCTGCCGCTTCCCCGTAGGGCAGCGCTGCCTCGTAGAAGGCCCGCGTCTTGACCCGGTTGGAGTCGAGGACGACCCCATCGCAGTCAAAGACCAGCGTCTGGTATCGCGAGAAGTCCGTCGACGCACTCACAGCTGCACGAGGCCCTTTTGCAGGAGCGTCTCCCCCACAATGAAGTCTTCGTTCCAGTCAATGTCGTGGCTGACCAGCTTGTCCAGGGGGTACAGGTAGGGGCGCTCCCCGATGCGGTCGTCCAGGGCCCGGTACACCTCGGCAGGCGCCAGGAACACTCCGCTGTTGACCTCGTGGACGGGTTCCAGTGTCTGGGTGCGTGGCCACTTCTCCACTGTTCTGTCGTAGTTCATGGGACGCTCGTGCTGCCAGAGGAAGCCATGGATCTCTGTGGTGGTCATCAAAGAGTCGTATCCGGCGATGAGCTGCTCTTGATATGCGGCGATGATCATGTCGTACTGCGCCGCACTGATGAACGGGCTGGTGACGTGCGTCCAGAGAATATGACCCTTCCCGATGAGCTCTAGGGCGTGAGCCACTAGCTGATCGGTGCTGGTCTCGCTGGAGGAGAGCTCCTCAGCACGGCGGTGCACCCTGAGCTTGGGATCATCCAGGGTGGCTGCGTAGTCGAGTATCTCTTCGTCGTTGGTGGAGAGAACCACCTCGTCCACACCCTCGCTGGCAAAGAGCTGCTTCAGCTTGATCTCGATCAGCCCGTGCTGCACATCCGCGAAGGGTTTGATGTTCTTTCGCGGAACCCGCTGGCTGCCGGCCCGGCAAGGGAGAAACGCAGTGACGCGCTCGCTCATGAGATCATCCCGTAGACGCTCTTCTGGACGTCCACGTCGTACTTAGTCGGGGTGATCGAGGTGAGCTGCACTGCGCTTCCCTCCTCGGTGTACCGGCGCACCACGTGGTTCATCTCCTCGTTGCGGACATCCTCCCCGGGGTATCCGTCGAATCCGGCGAGATAGAGGCCCTTCGCTTTGCCGCTTGCGATCACGGCAAAGGCGTAGGCCATCACCAACGATGTCGGTGCGACGCAGTGCGTATCACCGAAGCTAAACGTGTCGGACTGTACGCGAAGTCCAAAGTCCAAAACTTCTTTCTCCCCCAGGGCGTCCTTGGCATCCCGCGGCAACATCGAATACGGCGCAATGAGCGGTTGTGGCAGCCGCACATGCTGCTCGGCGTCAGCCAGCAGCCGGATGGGGTGGGAGGCCACTCGCACATCGATGAGGTCGGACGAGACTGAGGTCTGCGTGTTCAGCGCGACGACGAGCGGCTTGTGCTCTTTGATGAAGGACTCGAGGGCAAGCTGGTGGTGAGCGACGCCGGGTCCGGTTCCCAGCAGCAGGACGTCGCGATCCTTGAAGAGGCTCTGCGGGCTCCAGCTGCCCTGCGCGTCCTCGCCGTAGAACTGCCTGGCTGCGTCCATGGTCTGGACGTCGAACTTGGCTCCACCTTCAACGCGAAGGTGCTCGATCACGGAGAGGACATCTTCCTCGTCGTACCGGGCATCATTGAGCATGAACTGGATGTAGGTCGGGTGAATGCTGTACTTGCCGGCCAGATAATAGAAGGGGTTGGTTCCCCAGCCGTAGTGCGCCTGCATCGGCTTGAAGTGCTTGCGCAGCAGGTTCATCAGCGGCACGAAGTTGGCGGACTTATCGCGGCGGGCGGCCATTTCGATGGCCAGCTCTTCGGTGCGGGCATTGCCGGGGCCACGGCCCATACCGGTGACCGTCGAATCGATCCACTCGACGCCCTCGTCCATCGCTCGAAGCGAGTTGGACAGGGCGAGCCCCATGTTGTCGTGGGTGTGGATGCCCATAGGACCGGACCACTCGGTGCGAATCCACTGAATGATCTGGGCGGCCTGATCTGGGGACATGCCACCGAAGCTGTCGGCGAAGTAGAGGACGTCGAGCGGGTACTGAGCGGCGGTGCGCGCGAGACGTTTGATGTCGTCTTCGCTGCGGTCAGCGACCTGCATGAGGTTGAAGCCCACTTTGTAGCCGCGCTCTTTCAACCAGTTCGTGGCGGGAACGGCGGCTTCGAACTCGTGGACGTGGCAGGCCACACGAACGAGCTCCACCGGAGAGTCTGCGGCGGATACGGGGAAGAGCCGTTCCAGCGCTTCTACCTGGGGCATAGTCTTGCCGGTCAGCTCGCCTCCGTTGACCATGACGCCGATCATGACGGAGTCGGGCAGGGGCAATCCGCGGAGGAAGTCGTCGGTGGTAAACGCGCAGGGCCCCTGATAACCAGAGTCCTTAAGCGTTCGGAATCCAAGTTCCAGCACATCCACGCCTGCGGCGGGCAGCGCATTCAGATAGTCCAGGATGAGCTCACGGGAGAAGTCCCAGGAGTTGTAGTATCCGCCATCTCTAAAAGTACAGTCGAGGAACATTTCGGCAAGTCTCCAGCCCACTCATCAACGTCAGGGATCCGTACAGAACCTAGCACGGTGACTACTCCACGGTCAGTTCACGTCGGACTGTAGAGTGATCACGACTCGAATCTCCGGCAACAGGAAGACGTATGAGCATTCAATCAAGCGGCGTAGAAATCTGCGATCTTAGGAACGGTCGTATCGAGTTCAACCCCGACGTAGTCGGCAGTCTCCACGGTGAGGATCTAATCCACGTGACAGTCACGGACACCCGGGACGTCCCCCACCAGGTCCTCACGAGCGCCGTGAACAACACAGTGCACGTAGACATCGCGACACAGGTACGCCCAATTAGAAACTTGCGCCTATCGCGGTCGGGTGGGGGCGAGGTTCTTTTCGAGGCGCAGAACCTTTTCCCCTCCACTGATCAAGAGTTCGAGACTCATTTCAAATCTCACCGAGATCGAAGCGGGGATCGCTATGTCGACTACTTTGTCGCCAGCCAGATCTTCAATCACTTCGCCGGTGAAGAAGGATATCGCATTTCTGCGGCGGTGGCAGCAGCGTACAAAGCCATTGAGATACTAGATGATTCATACCTGGCTGAAGCAGAGAACATGCTCGTGGGCTCTCTGTCCTCGATACCCAGCGTGAAACTCGCACGCAGTACCAGAAACAACCGCGAGCATCTCCATATCTCAGTCCTCTGCGCGCTCTATCATGTGTATCTTGCACGCGGGAATTCGGAGGAATTCCTCCGAACGTTGCAAGCGCTGAGAGGACTACTCAAGGATCACAGTTTCGAGTCCTATTACAACCTTGCCTACAACGGCGCATTGTCGCTCAGGCTTTTCACGTTGCTTCAGCTGATGGCCGAGAAGCACGCTGATGCGCGACGCACTTCCACGTTGAGTTTCAAGATCTTCAAGCTGGCTGCCCGCGACGCTGACGAGAACCTCGCTCACTTTAAGGAGCTCCGCGCAGTGCATGACAACGCCTACGAAAGCATGCGCATTGCCCGAAGGGTTAAAGAAGTCACCGACTCACTAGTGGACAAGACGCTGAAGGGGTGTCTCCGTGTTCCCGCAAACGAGCATCCGCAAAGCTACGACAAGATGAGAAGAACCTTCCTAGAAAGCAGCAAGGCGCTAGCTCGCGATTAAACCGAAAAGCCGACGGTCACCGCCAGATTCCTCGGGTGTCGATGACGGTTGCGCTGCCCAGCCGGGAGGACGGAACTGCTTTGAACACATCATGGTCCACCAGCAGCACCACCACATCTGCCTGGTCCAAGGCCGCGTCCAGACTGGTCAGGGCGACGTTGCTGACCCCTTGCAGGCCGCGAGGGAGCTCTTCGACGTGGGGCTCCACCGCGAGGATCTCCGCACCCGGAGCGCGCTGCGCGAGCTTCTCCGCGATGCGCAGCGAGGGCGACTCACGCAGGTCATCGATGTTGGCCTTGAACGCCAGGCCCAGCAGCGCCACCCTCGGGTTCTCCCCGGCGGCCTCGAGTGCCTGTTCGATCCGGCCCAGCACCCATTCGGGCTTGGCATCATTGGTCTGCCGGGCGGTGCGGATCAGATTGGCCTGCTCCGGTGCGGCGTCGACGATGAACCAGGGATCCACCGCGATGCAGTGCCCACCCACACCGGGACCTGGCTGCAGGATGTTCACCCGCGGGTGGTGATTGGCCAGCTCGATGAGCTCCCACACGTCGATGCCCAGCTTGTGGCTGATCACGGAGAGTTCGTTGGCGAAGGCGATGTTGACATCGCGGAAGCTGTTCTCGGTGAGCTTGGCCATCTCCGCGGTCCGCGCGTCGGTGAGCAGAAACTCCCCGGTGCAGAACGCCGAATAGAGGTCACGGGCCGCCTCGGCGGCGCGCCGGGTGAGTCCGCCGATGATCCGGTCGTTGGTGATCATCTCCTCCATGATCTTGCCCGGGAGCACCCGTTCGGGGCAGTGGGCGACCAGGATGTCCTCGGCGGTGAGGTCCGGGCGTGCGCTGAGGATGCGGGCGGCCATGTGCTCGGTGGCCCCTGGAGGAGAGGTGGATTCCAGGATGATCAGTTCCTCGCCGGTGAGCTTCGCGGCGATCCCGTCGGCGGCGGCCTCGATGTAGCTCAGATCAGCCGAGTGGGTGTCGGTGAAGGGGGTGGGGACCGCGACGATGTAGGCGTCGGCGGTGGGGGTCTGCGTGGTCGCGGTGAGGGTGCCGCTGTTCACGGCGCGTTCGAGGACTTCGCGCAGTCCGGGTTCCACGAAGGGGACCTCGCCGTTGTTCACGGCAGCGACGTTGCGTTCGGAGACGTCCATGCCGATGGTTCTCACGCCGTGATCTGCCAGGATGGCCGCGGTGGGCAGTCCGATGTAGCCGAGCCCGATGACACCAACAGTAGAGAATTCAGTCGACAACATTACATCCTTTGCGAAACGGCATTAAAAGAACAGCGCGAAAATAAGCTACTTTAATCTCAAAGATAATAGACAGCATTTGTTTATCGAGGCAATCTGCAGTTAATTTTGACCAAAATAATCATGTATCAGGCCAATAATTACCGATCCCCACGCGAGGTTTCCGTGATAAAAATCCCCTCTAGAGTATGCTGACCCAGCGGTGACATCATCAGGGTTTCCAAGAGTGTAGTCGGTGAGTGTGTAAATGCTGTTCGTGACAGTTTCACTCGGCGCAGGAAGCACCTCGATACGATTACCCATGTCACACAGAGCCCTCTCGTAATCCCTCAGGAGAGTCAAGGCATCTCGATTTTTTTCGATTTCACGATAAAGCTGTCCGGACTCATCGTGGTATTCACGAATCCACTCTGCTGAGTGAGGCTGGGGAATCAGGGCAATGGGTACATCCGTAGCGACTTCCAAAGCTTGAGCGACCCTGACAGCTTTCGTTTGATACAGAAGGTCTTTAACTGTCTGCTCGAAGCAAGAATCCGACACGAGGAAGCAATCGTCTTTCAACGAATGATGGTCAGACCTCACACGCCTGTAAGTGCTCGCAACGGGATGAAATCCAACGCCCAGTCCCACGACGACAAAAGCATCGAAGTCGGCTACTTTGAGCACCGGGTCGGGAAGGATCTTGATGTCCGGAAATTCCGTGATAACTCCATCAGAGGAACTGAGTATCAACGGCTCCGTTCCCGCGCTTCGCTCTATAAAGAACGATGCGTCCAGCTGTCCTCCACCCTTTCGGTACTTCTTCCACGCGGTGTAAATAGGCCCTGCGTGAGAGTTCCCAATAACCGCAATTTTCATGGACCGAATGCCTCGAGCAGGACATCCTCGCATACGAGGGCGTCTGGTTCTTCGTCCCCTACGATCACCGGATCTTGCGAGGGGAGTACCTGCGCTGTTGAGTTTTTAGCTGACTCACCGAAGAAGTGCCGCATTACGCAATCTACGCCTTCCTGTGTGACTTCACGTCCAGTTGAATCGAAAAAAGAATTGCCGGCGGCCACACCTGTGACGATCTCATATGACGGAAAATAGTCAATATCGTCAAATTCGTCGGCCAGCTCACCAGCAACACTTCTGAGCACTGCCTTAGAGTATGAAGACGCCACTAGTACGTGTCCCCCTGTCGCGGTGGCAGCGAGTGCTACTGGGCTTACCGTGAGCAAGAAATTCATCCTAGGGTTTACCCGGCGAACAATTTTACGGAATTCTAGAAAGTCTTCAAGTAACTTGGACTGCTTAAAGTTTACGAACTCATACTTTTCCGGGTCGTAGTCACCTGCGACAGTCCCCGGTGCCGTTGGATATACTGTTCCATCCACGCGGCTCACCCAAGCTTCCGTCAACCCTAGGGTGAAAACCAGGACATCGCAGCTACGGAAAAGCTTCTCAACCTTCTTTACGTGTCGGTCACGATGCAAATGCACCAGGTCTGGACTTGCGAGTCCAAGAGGCTCCACGCTGGGCCGTAGTGCATCGTAATACCGCCCGTTCTTCTCCCACACTCCATCCGCTATGCCTCGCCCCTCAAAAGCTTCCTTGGCAAGCTGGAGCAACTGCCGAACGTGATACAAGTTACCGTACCTAGCCGAGTAGGTCTCATATCCGTAGCGCCTAGCATGGTCTTGGGCCAGTCCGGGAGGAGCCGGCTCGACGTCAAGAACCGAGTAGCCGTGCTTTCTGAGATTGCGTGCTATGTGCTGGGCGAAGCAACTACCCGCGGTTGCAATCTTGGTACTCGGCGTGATCGGGAACTTGGCTACATGCAGATCATCAAGCTGATCCGGGCCGCGACCCGTTACCGCGGACTTCCAATAGGTTCTCTCTGCATTTCCACGATAGGGTGACCGCGCATTTTCACTCATAAGACCCCAGCTTAAGTAGCTCTGCCAATTGGACACTTTGGGAACCTACTACCCACACTGTCCCCCAAGAGCATACCAAAGCTACATAGGTGAGCGATTCAGTTCTCTTCGATGGTTAGCCATCTCACCTCTGTGCGCCAAGACCCGATCTGTGGGACTCCGGTAGCCTGAAAAAAAATGACTCGAGGACGGAAGTACAACACCGTGTCCAGTTCGACCGCATTTCTTGCATACGCCTTACGTAAACCTGAACCACGCGCTGCAACAGAGCTTCGTATGGAGCACGCTCACCGACACTTGCGTCGGCGGTACCAAAGCACCCTCAGCAGAACCGCGGCCGGTGATACGTCCAGCGGGTTCGTGGGTTTCACCCCAGACGACGAAGGTGTGGACTGGAACCACTTCTCCGTCCGGGAAGATGGCGCGTTGGCTTGGTTGCATATTCCTAGCCTGGCGGGCAGTTCGGATAGCGGAACCGACGAGTGGTCACTGGCGAAGGGGCTCTTCGAGGGGGACGTCCAAGCCAGCGAACTTGGCGCTCCGTTTGCAGCCATCCGCTGGTCACCCGGAAAACTGGAGATAGCCAATGACGTCCTGGGACTGGTCCGCCTGTTTCATTATTCCTTCGACAGCGGTGATGTGTGGACCACCCGCATGGGCCTAGCCCATGTGTTCATGGGGGAAGCGCCCGTGCGCAACGCCCTAGCCTGGCAAGGCATGGCCACCATTGGATGGGCTCCTGGTGGCTCCACCCAACTTGGGTCCGGGAGGCAGGTCGCTGGGGCGTCCCGAGTGGTCGTTAGAACCGGAGCGCACGGCACCATCGTCGACGCCCAGAACGAACTGGGCCAATGGCTCAACGACGCGAAAACGGGCCCTGAGCCCTCGGCCGCCACCAATGTCTCAGACATGGAACAGCTCATGACGACCGCCAAGCGATGGCCCGTACCTGCAATCTCGGATCTTAGCGGCGGGAAAGACTCCCGGCTCATAGCCGCCATTGGCATATTGAGTAGGTCCATCAAGTCAGTCAGAACCATTGCCAACGACACAGGTGAAGTTGCTACCGCTCAGGCACTGATGGCGAGCATCGATACAGACATTGAACACATGATTGTCCAAAAGCCTAATAGGTCCTCAGTAGCGGGTGACGGCGTGTTTCATCGACTAGCTACGCAGCATGAGGCATTTGAAGGTAGATATCTTCCTGCAACCGCCTTCCACGCAGCCGCATTCGCAGGGTTCAAATCACCCAAGCAAGCGCGATTCAACGGGCTCGGTGGGGAGGTAATGAACGGTGGCAGCTTTACAAGAGGAACCTGGGGTAAAAGGTTAGACGGAGCTCCCCTATCTCGCGCAGGTGACCGTATAGCCAGCTTAGTCTCTAACGGAAGCCTCGGCGTATCTACGCAAGCCATTGAATCTGTAAATGATTTCGCTCACGAGTATCCAGCTATTATCGCTGAGGCTTCGGGGATCGATACGCCGAATGGAGTACTGGATCTTTTCTACAATACAGACCGCATGCCCAACTGGTCTAATGTTTTCGCCGAAACAGATAAGGTTTGCCCGTTATTCGCATCCAGTATATTGTCTTTAGGTGCCCGCAACATTGGTTCGCCAGTCCCTGACGGAGAGTTGCATAAAAAATTTCTTTCAGAAGCAATGCCTAGTTGGTTGGATGTTCCTTTCTATAAAGCGACAGGGACCTCAAAACGAGTACTTCCAATGGTGTGGGAAAATCCTGATTGGATGCAAATTCGTCGCTATATTTTGCAAAACGCCGACCGCCTCGAATCCTTCAGTGCGGACGGCCTTTCTTCTATAGTCCGAGACATCGACGATACGAGAGAGGTGTCGTCGAGACACGAGGTGGCGATCCATCGATTCCTGTGGAATGCGACCTTCGACTCTTACGAAGCAGATATCGTTACCGCCGCCACCGAAGTCAGAACGGCACTCTCGAGTGCCTAGCCAAGTTGGGACAAGTGTGCGGTAGATGGAAGCCGCTTGCGCACAACTGAAACTTTATGGCGTGAGCAACGCCCAACCAATATCAGAGGTCAACGCGGAGCAGCGGTGGCCTCAGATTATCGTCATGTTGAGTCTTTCCCGGAGGTGGGCGTAAGTGTGCCTGTTGATGATCTGTTCGCAGATGAGGGTGCAATTGACTGAAGGGCAGGAGCAGCCTGGGCTTGCCCAGACAGGCGTCGATGCCTTCCGAAGATGGGGGTTGCCACACTGCCCATATAGAGGGCCTCGACGTGGCCAGGCCCACCTTCACCACCCCAAGTCTGTGGTGTCCGTCTGGTCGGCCAGCTCGGACTGCTGAAGCCCCAAAACACCTCGAACCGCTCCAGACTGTATTCGAACGTCGCGACATTGAAGACGAATAGCGGCGCCAGACCTGCTGTCCGATAGCTGTGCCCGTCCGTATCGCGGTGCCCCAACTCGCATACGTGCTGCTGGGATTGCGCCCGACCATGCCTTGCATAGCGGTTGCCGCTCCTAGTGTGCTGGTTCTGCTCGGGTTTACCGCCCAGAGCATCATCGAGCCGACGCACCACGAGCAAGAATTTAGCGCTACGCGGCAATCTTTGGGTGCTTTATCCTCGTTCTCGACCGCATGTCAGCCCCCAGGAGCGTCGCAAAGCTACGTACTGCTTGTCCTACTCTTAGACAAGGCCCCCGTGACGGTCCGACAACTTCTGATCAACGACCCGGCCCACTTCGCGGAGCTTGAAGTCTTGGGGGTCGATGAGAACTGGCATCGGCAGCCACTTCGTCTCTGTGGCCATCGACCCGGTCCAGATCCGGGCTACACCAGACGCTAACGCCTACTGGACATGGCCGAACTCCGCATCAAGCAGGTTTTTGATGCTTGTTTCGACGCCCACACCAAAGTCTCACGGGGTGGGATAGGTGTGTGGGCATGACAAATTTACAGGGCTCAAGACGCCTGCCCCGATGAGCACGATGAGGTGCAAACAGGCCTGAGAATCGATCAAGAAGTCATCGCAATCTACCGCAACACTTGCAGGCGCCAAGGCAGGAAACGGGTGGAAGTCTTGATCGAGTCAACGCGCCGAGCGACGCACCTCTTCGCCCATTTCGACAGTCCGCGCGCTTCAACCGGCTCCACCGCTGCGAGCAATGGCAGGTTTAGGCACCTGGGGGATGTTGTGGGTTTTCGAACCTTGTCCAGGTATGTCGCTAGAACACAGGACAAAAAGACTCTAAAAAAACCTTACTTCCGCCATCTGCGATGACTCTTAAATTTAACATTAAACTAGCACCATTTAATTTATACGTCTTTTAGGCTAAAATAAAACTTTTCTCGACCTAAAGAACTCGGGGTAAAAAGGTCAAAACACTGCATGCCTTGGAATTCAAACCACCGCTGCAGGGCAGCGGCAGCTGCGCATCTATCACGTCAGGACCGTCTTCAACTAAATGTCTCGTTGCCTGACGGCTAGATCTCTCCGGCCTCGCCGGTAATTTGAAATATGCTCTCATGGCGCAAGGTGCCTCTGAATGTCCCGTGAAATCCAACAAACCAACTCGGTTCCAACTTACGGTCCACGATTGATCTCCACCCTCTAAATGGTGTCTCGCTTCCTCTGAGGGTGGTGATGCTCGCGTTCGCATGGTTGTTACTTAGACCAACTGCACGCTGGTCCCCGAGAGAGATGCATAGCGAATTATTGGGAGCTCGGGTAAGGTCCAGGGACCCGTTGATGTTGAAGTGCACTGAATACTCGTGCTCTTGCTCGTCATCCGCTACCACTGTATCGATCACGGTCAAGACCTCTCCAGGTGTATACAACAACTCGCGGGTGTGCCTCCAACCATTATGTGGACTTATTCCACTGATTAGGAACCCACTACCGTCGGTGGTCGCTGAAATAATTCCCGATCCGTACGGCTTTCTCCTGCGGTCGTGGTTCCGACCGTCAATCGCGACAGTATTGTGCGCCCACACCGATTCAACAAACTGGCGTACAGGGTCCGCGTAGTAAAAGCCCTCCGCTCTCAATGGTGATCCCGATGGTAGCTGGGGGCCGTACCCGTACCGACCTCCATCAACGAGAATCTCCACTCCTTGGTCCCACCAAACCAAGGAAAGGTCGTCGCAGTGTTTGTGAGCTCGGGAATGGAAACCGGCGGCTAAAGCTAAGTAGGAAGATCTCGCCAGCTCGCCCTTTTCTCTTGGCGAGGGTGACCGACATACGACGTACCCTGTGCTCTTCAGCACGAAGAGTTCTTCACTACTGGCCGCCCCTTGCGAACCGTCAGTAGTGATGAAACGAGTGAGTGGGTTTAGCGCTTTGGACTTTCCAAGGACCATATTCCTCCCAGGAGAGTCGCCGAACTGCAGCATGTTGCCATTTGGCTGTACGAACCAACCCAACGCCTCTGACGCTTTTTCTATGCGTTTCTGAACCTCAGGGTCCGTGATCACGCCTTGAGTAATGGCCTGCTGAAAGGATCCAAGCAACATCCGGTGGTAGTCCGGAGAATGTTCGACGTGGCCGCCGTCGTCGTGGAACTGCTGTTCCGCCATAAACCTCATACGGTTTTCGCCTTGCGCCAGAAGACTGTCCATGTTTGGCACACACTGAGTGGATTGTGCCAGGACTATCTGACCCAGTGCCGCGTAGAAACCGTGGTTGTTGCGAGATACAAACGACTCTTCGGACTCATGCGCATCTTGATGGGCCAGAATGAGTTCCAGGAGGGTCCTTAGACGTACGTGAGAAATCCCGGCCTGTACCGCCAGATGGAGAATGCCCACAAGCCGGGGGGATCGCAGGGCGAGCGCCATGTCATACCACGCCATGGACTTTTCGGCGGCCGGAGAGGTCGCTGCAGCCTTCCAGGAAATCGCAACTTCGAGCAACCAGTTGAGCAAGGACTCATCACCAGTGCTGAGGTACTCCCGAACCACCGGGTCCATAAACTCCCACGTGTGGAGTGTAAATGACCAAGTTCGATTCGCCTCCGCTACGTCAAGCCAGCTCGTCGTCGAAGATAGAGGAATCGGAGGAAACTCTTCGAACTTCCATCCAACGTCGATGATCTCCTCGGCCGACTGCCCTTTAGTGTAGAACCACTCCGCCACGCCCTCAGCAGGGTTCCCCTTGAGCCACTCCGTCCAGTGTTCCACCTGGGCACCGGTGACGTTTGTTACCGAAGGGTGTTGAGATCTCCTCTTTTTTCGTATGTCACTAACGCGGGTGAGCTGTGTTCCGTAGAACCCATCGAGGCCCGCCGACCCCAGACTGACCTCCCCCCCCTGGACTGAGAAGTCGGACGCCAGTACAACTTTTTCCATGGCGCTGGGCGGAATGGCTGCGACATCCAGCCACGACTTCGAAGGGGCCAAGACTAGATCGGCGAGCTGAATGCTCTCCAACAGAACGTCACTCGCCCACTCAGCTCGATCTGGAGAGTGTTGGTGGCACGCGACCGCAACCATCGACCTAGCCCGAATCAACCAAGAGTCTTTCTCCGTATCGCGCGCAATCCACCGGGCTTTGGTGCCAGTAGAAGCGGCGGCTCTGAGTAACGTGTGTGCGGAATAGATGTCTGTCTCTATCTCCACAAGATGCGGCTTTACCTCCTGCAGGTACTCCACTGCTGCCGAGAACAGGCCGGGGATCCCGTCTCTTACCGAGTCGAAACTATCTATCGCTGGCAGTACCGCAGCGTTCAGCGAGCCCTGTTTCAAAGCACCAGTGTCGCTAAGCCAAACGTACTCCACCGAGTAGCCGAGCTTCTCTCTCACATCCGTGTGTGTATCGGAGCCTTCAGAATCAGCGAAGCGCTCGCCATTTTGGCGGATGTGAACAATTCGCGCGCTTAGGCGCGGCTCTCGAGCCTTGGCCAGTTCAAGGAAGTTTCCACCCGGGCTTCCGCGAAGGACCGAGATGTCTTGGCGAACTTCTTCTAGGACAGACAGGTCAGACTGCTTTTCCGTCAGTTCATGGATTTGGGAAATGACAACCTCTGTCATTGCGAGGTGTCCTGACCTTCTGAGAAGTCTAAAGAGCCTTCGCCATGAAGCTAGAGGGTAAGCGCCTGGGTTTGCCAAGTGTGCTAAATAGGCGGGTACGGGGCAATCGTCAGTGGCGCCCCTCCATGCTGCTTCTTCAGCTTCCAGTTCACTCTCTACGGCCGAAATAAGATCCATCTTATCGAATAAATCAGTATGCCGCTTATCCATAAACGCTCGAAGACTGTCTTTATCCACGTCAGAAGACCCCTAGAGTTTTTCTTGGCAAAGTTATATAGCTGGAAGGTAAGTAATGCTTATTAGTTCACCTGTCAACTCTTGCTTTAACCTCCTGCGCCAGTTCTCGATAAACCCTTTGGTAAGCGGGAACGTTTGACGACCATGAGCGCTCCTTACGAACCCATTTTGCGCCGGATTCCCCCATCTTCTTTCTCTGCTCAGGATCTTTCACTAATTCGTCAAGCACCACTGCGAGGGAACTTGCATCATCTGCTATGAATGTGCGCGCCGCGCCACCCGAGTCATTCGCGATCTCAACCAGTGCAGCCACATCAGACATCACGACGGCTCTCCCTGTGGAGAACGCTTCAAAGGGCTTCAGCGGAGTGACCAGTTCAGTAACACGGGTTTTCCTGCGAGGAACTACGAAGATATCGATTGCATGGTAATAGGCAAGTATGTCCTCATGAGGAACCCTCCCAGTGAATATGACGTTCGCAATATTGCTTCGCTCAGCTTGTGTCTTAAGTCGATTCAGATGGGGGCCGTCTCCAACGATTAGGAGGTGTACGTTTCCCCTCTTTTTCGAAAGCTCATGATAGCCGGCAAGTAGCGTATCGATTCCCTCATACTCGACAATTGATGAAATGTAACCTACAACGACTTCATCAGCCGGGATTCCCAGCGCACTGCGAGCTGAAGGAAGATCTGTGAGCGACGGGAAGTCTTCTGGATCTACAGCATTGCGAGCCAGAGTAATATTGCTGGCCTCTACAGCGCCATCAGGACTCTCTTGCAGAATGAAGTCCTTCATCGTCTCCGCCAGGGTGACAACTCGGTCAGCTCGTTCTCGGACGCGTCGCTCACTTTGGCGTCGTAAATCATAGAGTTCCGGGGCCCCGTACATCCGGATGTGCAATTCGACATCTTCCCAGCCCTGCGCCTTTGAGATCCTCGACAGCCACGTCTCCTCCCAGAACCCTCTCGACTCATAGACGACTGGGACACCAGTGGCTTCACCTACGTGAGTTGCCAGAGCTCCATTCGTGAAGTCCGAGTGTGCGTGGATGGCACTGGGATTCAACTGTTGAACAAGACCGTAAAGCTCTTCCGCGTTGCCCCGCATCCACTCAGAACGCACAGCATCTCTCTTCACCGGACCGGGGAGGAGCACCGTGCGGATACCACCAACGTTGTGTTCTACAGCCTGTTCAAGACCTTCTTCGCTGTTTCCTCCCACCTGCACTGCAATCACGCACTCAGTTCCACCCGTAGCCAGCGCCTCGGTCGTATACCGTGTGCGAACGGTGTATCCGGTCTGCTTTTCAGGCAACGCTTTCCCGACGAAATGAAGAACGGGGCCATCTGGGTTGCAAACATTAATCGGGGGAAGCTCTGGAAGCATTCCCCAAGGATCGCGATGGAACTCATACTCTGCGTTCAAAAGCGTCCGAGCAGCAATGTCTTTTTCGTTTCCTGTCCGGAACACAACTTCATCTTGGGCGCTAAGGGCGTGACGCAAGTAGCCAGCTCTTCGCCCATGCCAGAAAACTCGTCTCAACTGTGAAGTGGTCAGCTCCGGATAGAGGTCAAACTGCCGGACAACCTCTTTGGCTTCCAACATGAATCTGCCCTCAAGAAAAAGTCCCACTGCCCCTAGAGCCTCTTTGCGGTTGAAAAGCACAGGCAACGGGGTCCCGTCATATAGTGCCCTTCGCACTGGCAGTAGCCACACGTAGACGTCACGTTCGGGAACCTTCGGTCTGGTGCCAGGCTCAACGAACGTTCCATTTTTGTGGACCCCTGGGGGCGCTTTAGCGCTCGATGCGGGATTAAACTCGAGTCCCCGCACCGTGACTGAGCCCTGACCCGTTGTCCTGAGGGAGATGACAAGGGAACTTGTGCCTGGGCTTGGAACGTAGAGAACGCGTTCGAGGTTTTCAATCACTAACCTCGCTAGTTTTGCTCCCGTAGCATCGAACTCATTCACGACGAGCTGCGCTCGAACGCGATCCTTGCTGTCGGCGTTCAACGCAACCGTGTAGGACGCTCCTTTGGGTACGCGCACCCCATGGCCCTGGGCGAGTTTGTCAAGATCCGAACCCTCGGCGTTCAACACGGTATGCAAGGTGAATTTTGCTGCCTTTGTGAGGGACAGGTTCCCTGACTCGTCGACGTAGACGGTCACCGCCTGGTTGTCCCCAATGTTCCACCGGTTACCCCACTCAGGGTCGGCAACGAAGCCTGGGATGGGGAGATTCTCTAACATCTTCATTCTCGCGCGTTGCTCCTTGCTATCATTCGAACGCCTATTCCCAGGATCAGCAAGACCGGCAGCTGCGCGATTCCGCTATCAACCGTGGTCACACTCTACGTCCCAGTCCCTAAGGAAGCTGGACTTCGGTGCTCCCGCATTCACTGAGCCATCTACTAGTAGTACAGGCCGCGCCTAGTTTCCTCATGAATTTATTCCTCTAAGAAACTAAGGATTTCGTCAAAAGTCTCTTGGTTCTCGGCTCCCGCATGACCCGACCCGTCTGAGAATTCACGGACAGTCAGCTTGTCGCCGTGACCAGTTGATTCCACGAACTTTACAAAAGGCGTGAAGTGATTCTGGTAGTGGTCGGTATCCTGTACGTTTTGGGCCAAAAAGAAACTCCGTGCTTTCGAAAGGATTTCAGGATCGAGCCCGGTGAACTTGTAGCGATGACTCTTCGCGATTCCCTCGAGATCCTTCGCTCCATAGCAGACCCTGGACATGCGGTCGGTCCATTTGGTTGGGTACTTCCAGAGGTCAGTTTGTGGGTTAACGGCGATGACGTGAAGACCTTCGTAGTATCGGGCGAAGCGCAGCGCCGCGAACCCTCCTCCGCTTGAGCCGTAGGAGAAGACCTGACCCTCAGCCGCACCGATGGTCTCCGCCACCGACCCCACGATGTGGGCGATGTGCTCGAGGTAGTCTCCGTGGCTGTTTCCTGCGTACCAGGCGAGCCCGAGGTTGTTGTGGTGGTACAGCGCGGGATCAGAAAAGTATAGGCAGCTGGCGGGGAACTTGGAAGCCCAACTCCACCTCTGAAATACCGGCGGCTGGAAAGTGCTGCGTCTAGCGTCTCCTGAAAAGAACACAATGAGGCGGCCCGTTTCAGGCTTCGGAGCAAAGATGAAATCGTACTGCTCACCGTCAAAGTCCTGTGTGTACAGGCCTCGCTCCTGAACGTCGAGGTCGCCAGGTCCTCCCCAGGTGTGGCGCGGCACGCTATCCAGATGCTTGATCGACGTCTTCTTAGCCTTCATGGTTCTTCACCTCTACACCTAGACCGGACAGCCGTCGCAGGTAGGCGTCCGGAGTACATTCCTGCTCGATGAATCTCACAGCGCGCTGTTGCTGCTCTGCGTACCGCCGCGAGTCCCACAGCTCGTTGATGACGTCAGTGACTTGGTCTGGTTCCGCGTAGACCGCCGCGTCCTTGAACACTGGTTCGAAGTGCCGTGGCAGCACGCAGACCACGCCATAGCTCATCGCCTCCAGGATCGCCATGCCGAATGCCTCAAGCCAACCGTCACTGTGGAAGTACACGAAGAAGTCCAGCTTCTCCGCCAAGTACTCGTCCACGGTGATCTCGTTGAACGCGTAGACCTCCCAGGAGGGCGGGTTCTTTGAGAGGAAGCCCTTTTGCACGGGCACCTTGGTACCACCGAGGATGCAGACGTTGGCTGACCCATCGGCTGGGTACACCTGTTTGAAGACTTTTCGATCCGAGGGCCACTTCGCTGCGTCGTCGCGTGCGTGCCGCCCAATGGTTGGCCGACCTGCCCTGAACCGGTTGCGGGTCGCCTGCTCTTTGAGCTCGATGATCCCCTTCCAGGAAAAGCTCGTCAGATCTGAGGCGGGCATGAGCGGGGAGATCATGGCTCCAATCTGCTCGCTCTGCGGAGCCCAGAGAGGGCGCACGCCGAAAAGCCTTTCGATATTTCGAGTGACGACTCCGATGTCGTAGCTGCGCCGTTCCCCGCTCGGCTCGAATGGCGGGTGATTGGACACGATGACCGCTCGTTGGGGCTTGAGGCCGGCAACCATATCGGGAACCATCTGCACAGCCGTGGGCCACCGCACTACAAGAAGGTCAGCTTCAGCAGCAGTGTCCAGGGACAGTCGCTCCACCTGTCCGGTGAGAATCAGGTCGTCGATTTTGCGGCTGAACTGCCGCTTGGACGCGGAGGGGATCAGTCCGTTCTGGAACGGGATCACGCCCACCCGCAATCCCGCGTTCAGACAGACCGAGATCTCATTGAAGAGAGAGGTGGAGTTTCCGGCGAGGAAGCCGAACTCCGAAGCGAAGACCACATCGTACTCCGCCGGACCTTCCCGCCGGGTTCCCGGCAAATACGGAGCAGGCGCGACGAAGCGACGCTCCTGGGGCGCCTTCGGCATGTAGGGCGACTCATCAGACTCTCGGATCTCTCGATGCCAGCTCTTGTAACCACGAAGGTACGCCCGGCGTTCTGGTGCGAGGTAACCGACTCCCATGTCATCTCGGGTGAGGTTTGCCCCGTCCATTAAGGCGAAGGCCAGGGGTGCCCTAGTGATGGGCTCCACGTTGATTCCGTAGTAGTTCTCGATGCGGCTCTTGAACTCAGAGTCCCCAGACTTTCGAACTGTGTCCCAGTAGCCAAGGTCGGCCAGCACCGGGTCGCGTCGGAACATCAGCGAGGCCATGGAGGGGTAGACCACGCGTCCCGTCGCGGAACGGAGCACGAAGCTGAGCTGTTCATCCACCCGGACCCAGTTGGTCATGTTGGCCACACGCTCCGGGGACGCCTGGAAGTCTCGAACCTGCAGCTCAACCTGCTGCGGGTGGTGCCAGTCGTCCTTGTCCGCCACGGTGATCAAATCGCCCGTGGCGAGGTCCAGTGCTTCGTTGCGAACGGAGTAGGACCCGCGGTTGACATCATTGAGAACCAGTCGGATTCGGGGATCTCGGGCTGCGAGGTCCTCCAGCTGCTGACGGTATGCCGTGGGCCGGCCGTGTTCGTCCTGCTCAGGGGAGCAATCGTCGATCATGATGATCTCGAGGTTTCGCCAGGTCTGACGCAGCAGGGAGTCTACGGCGACGTTGGTGGCCGCGCTAGGTTCGTAGATCGGCATTATGACGGTGACCAATGGCGCGTCATCGCCCGTGGGCGCCGGTGGCAGATCGGTGGCGACGTTGTAGAAGCTGATGTGGTCGTCCCGGATTGAGATCGGGGCGACCCCGTCCTCCTCCAGAAGCTCATTGAAGCCAGCCAGCCAGGCATCGGCGTAGCTGGAAATTCCTGTGACGTGCGGATTCACCGCGTTGAGAGCTAAGAGGTTCTGGGAGTAGTCATGTTGCGTGTCACGGTCTTCGGCGGTGAGGACTCGCGCCGATTCCTCGAATTCGCCGCGCCAGCGGAGCAGGTCACCATAGAAGGCGCGGTCCGCGCCCTTGATATCTCCCACTCCACGCCACTCCTCGATCATGGAGTAGAGCGTCAGCGCGTCGAGCTGGTCCGTCTCGTCTCGGGGAGCAGCGAAGAGGAACTGGGCCATGGCCAACATGCCCGACTTCCAGTGCTCGTCAACGAGCATCTGCCCAGCCGCATCCTTGAAGAGACCGGCGCGGTAGGACTCGAGGATCCCATGAAGCTGGCCGAACTCGTAGCGGCCCTTGGAGGCTGCGTAGGCAAGCACGTCTCGGGCGCCACCATTGCGGTTGCGGATGGCATTGGTGGTGAACCACTTGAGTCGGCCTGGGTTGGTGCGAAGCTCATGGACCCAATACCAGATCGCGCCGTGAGCTGGTTCAAGCGTCGCACCGGCACTCTGCTTCTGCTCCGCTATCGCCGTCTCCAGCTGTTCGAGGGTGATATCGACCCGAGAATGCTTATAGGTTCCAAGGAATGATTCCACGAAGTTCTTACGTCCCGCCCTACGGGCGTTGCCCAGGAGCTCAAGGGCGT
Organism: uncultured Nesterenkonia sp.; assembly: GCA_947494195.1. Taxonomy (GTDB): domain Bacteria; phylum Actinomycetota; class Actinomycetes; order Actinomycetales; family Micrococcaceae; genus Nesterenkonia. Next base: position 187,045 of record CANLUC010000001.1, read on the forward strand.
GAGCAGAGGAGGACGCCTGGAGGGCCTGAGCCAGCAAGAAATGGTTAGTGGCGTAGAAGGCGCGGTCTTCCCATAGGACCCGTTCGCCTCGGGCGTGGACCGCCAGGAGCTGCAGGTGGGCACTTCGCCGAACTAGAACCGACGATGGCAGCGCCAACGCGTAGCCAGCCTCTCGAATCCCATGCTGCAGCTTTGCATGCTTGTTCTTCAGCGTGGCGGACGTGCGGTGCACCTCGGTCTGCCCGGCATCGGTGATCTCGCGGAGGACCAGTTCCACGGGGAAATCAAGTCCCGCCGTGTGGAAGGCCCAGCCGGTGAAGACCCCACCATCGAGCACGGTCTCAGAGAGCAGGAAGTCACCTCTGGTGTCCTGCACGAGAGTCTCAGGGAGACCCGCCGGCCGGCGGCCTGTGGTGTCCCCCAACCGGACGTCATAGGTACTGACGACATCCGCGCCTGGCGTGAACAGCGGAACAGACTCGGAGAACCGTCCTTCAAGGGGGATCTCACCCGCGTACCGTTGGGTACCCGCAGCTTCCGGATCCCCCTCGGGAGGCTCTGTCACGGATGTCAGGATCACTTCCGCCTCACCCAAACGCAGGACAAGCCTCCGGTGCTGGATCTCACCCGTCAAGGTGATGGACGCGTAGCACTCTGTCAGCGCGAGGCGGTCAACGCGGATCTCTTCGCGAACCCGGGGGGACTTCAGCCAGGTCGAAGATGTGTCGGGAGCGTCTTGCTGGAGCCGCTGGGCCTCTCGAGCCGCGGCGTCGCTATGTTCTGCCCCAAGTTCGAGCGTGAAGTCCAGAACCGGCACGAACGCGTGGGGCTCATTTCCAACGAAGACCTGCACGCGGTGCATCTGGTTGTCGAAGAAGGTGGAAGGAATCTGGGTGGCGTGCATAAACCCAAACGGCGCATCAAATTTCAGGGAGCCACGCTTCCACGGGAGCTCTCGCCTATCAGTCCGTCCCTCATCGATGACCGTGCCATCCACAGTGACGCGTGCATAGGCCGGCTGCTTCTCGGCGCTGGCCCACCCAGCGACCTTCCCCTCTGCAGTGACTTTGTAGTCGGCGCTCAGGTCGTCTGCGCCGACCACCCGGGAGTCGTTCGTGTCCATCCGCTTCTCAGTGAGCACCTGCCCTGAGCCACGGTGGACGAGGGCGACATCGTGTCCTTCACCGGTCCAGAACTGAGGCGGGAGCGTGCCAAGGAAACCCACGTTCCGGGTGCTGAATTCTTCAGCCGAGAGCTCATCGCGGAAGATGTTGCAGGTCAGCGCAGAGACCACCTCTCCGTTGACCACAAGGTCCAGAACCGCATTGCCCTGATCCGTCTCGGGGTCATAGACCCAGCCGCTGATTCGATGGGCCTGGTAATTGACAATCTTGAACTTCATAAACCTGCGATCCCGTGAGCGTGGTGAGGATAAGACAACCGAGCGTCAGGCTATCAAAGCCCTTTTTCGGTCCTGGGTCAGTGCGGTGAAGGCACCTGGTACTTGTGGTGCTCGCTGTCCGTGATTTGTTTCTGGGTGGAGCCCACAAGCACCTCGGCTTTGCGGATCGCGGCGACGTACTCGGTGAAATCATCGCTGTTGAGGTCCACAGCGACGGCATCGAAATGTGCCCATTCCGTGTTTCCGAGCTTCACATGTTTCTCCACCATGCGCGCACCAGCAGCCACCGCAAGCGCTGAGGCCATCCATCCGAAATCGTGACTCGAGTATCCGGGGATGATCTGCGGGTGTTCCTTGGCAAGTTCGGTGTAGTGCCGCACCACACCCACATTGGTGTGCTCATCGGGAGTGGGATAGGCGGAATTACAGTGCAGCAGATAGAGCTTGTCCTGCTTCTTGAAGGTCTCCAGGACCCATTCCTCGTAGCGGTGATCGGTCATCCCAGTGGAGAGAACAAGTGATCCGGTGTATCGCTCAGCGACGTGGCTCAGGTACTGCTTGTGCTCGGAGATCGTGGAGGGCAGCTTGATCATCGGCACGTTGAGATCGAGCATGAACTCAAAGGAGGGCTGGTCGAGCACTGAGGCGAACCAGCCGATGCCGAGATCCGCACATAGATCGTCCAGGAAGCGGAATCCCTCGTGGTCGAGCTCCAACTGATTGCGGTACTCGCCGAAGGTGGAGCCGAAAGGGGACCTGTAGGGCTGTGCCAGCTGCTCGCGGGTGTAGAAAGAGGCGACATCGCGTTTCTGCACCTTCACCCAGTCTGCTCCGGCTTCATGGGCAGCGCGGACAAGCTTCTCGAGCCGGTCGAAATCCCCGAAGTGGTTGGTCGTGATCTCCGCGGTGACCTCCACCCCACGGGTCTCGGGCGCTGAGGCGCGCACAGTTGGCTGAGCCAGCGCAGCAACGGACGCGATGTGCTGCTCGTTGAGCTCTTTAGGTCCGAGGCTGGAGAAGTCCTTGGTGCCCACGTGGTGCACGCTCAGCTCGGAGTCCTCCAACGTGTAGAGGGCGTTCCGGAGAACATACTCCTGCATCGCGATGCCCGCGGCCCGCCGACTGTCCAGGTCCGGGGCGAACGTCGTCGTCGCGGACTTGGCGTGGCCGGAGGCGGGGGTGAAGTCGAAGCCCACCATGTACACGGTCTGGGTCCGTCCCTTGGACTCGGCGACGGTGCGGGCAACCTCCAGTGCGGTGAGGAAGATGGCTTCCTCGATGGCGATCTCTTCGCGGTTCTGGAACCGCAGCAGGACGAGGTCTTCCTCATCGTTGCTCAGCGGCTGGAAGGGCAGCTTTACTACTCTGCGTCCCGGGGCCACCAGGTCGGTGGAGGTGACGTAAGCCTGGGAGCGCATTCCTTCGGCCTGGACCGACTCGGCCACCCAGTCCTCGTAGAAGATGGAGATGTCCATCGGGTGGATGCGCTCGGCATCGTTGATGCCGATGGTGAGGTTGCCCTCGAAGACCCGGGAATGGACTTCCTCAGCCGAGGGGCCCTTGCCGAGGATGACGATCGTATCGGTGGTGTACCTCGACGCGATATCTGCGGCCAGGCTCGAGATATCGTCCGTCGTACGGTTCGTCATCGACAAAAACCTCACAGTTGTGTTCTCGGGCTAGGGACAGGCCAGCAAGCACATCCCAGGAGTACGCCCCCACCGGGTTCGTGAAAGAGGCCAGACGACCGGTGACGACACCGAAGAAATTGTACACAGCGGCACCGTAGATCCGCGCTTGGGGAGCCTCGGCGATCCGATCTACCAGCGTCTGATTCATTTCCGACGAAAAGCCCGCAATGCGTGACTGAGCGTACTTCAGCGTGTCACCGGTGATGATGCGACGGCGCAGCTCCGGCAGGGTGATCATGCTGGCGGAGTGGACCCCGGTGTGGAAGATGCTGATGGCAGTGCCCCATTCGACCAGTGACGACGCAAAGTTCTCCGTGCCATCAATGGGATCCACTACTGCCACCCAACCCGTAGGTTCCGCTTCCCACCCGGCTGATTCTTCTTCACCGACAAACGTGAGATCGGGCAGCCTTGCCCGCAGGAGTGTCTCGAGCTCCTGCTGCACCAGCAGGTCAGCCGCGGTCACGGGAGTGTCATCCGCCTTGAGCTCCACGTCAGTGCGCAGGGCATCCAGCTTCGGCATCAGGGAATCCAGGAGGTCACTGGCCTCGATGAGGGCGGCGCGGGCCGTCTGGGTGTGCTGTTCCATCACTGCCCATCCTATGCGCGGGATATCCTGGCCGGTATGTCATCTGAGGTGCACCAATCCGATTCCCCCGTTGCGCAGTTCATCAGCGAGGTCATCGAACCTCAGCGACATGAGATGCACCAGTGGAAGAACACCATGAAGCATCAGGGGATTCTGCTGGAGGACGCGCAAAAGCGTCGCCGCGTCACACCCACCAAGATGGGGCCGAGCTTCTTGTTCGTGCATCGCGGGCGGCGCATTGGCGGCGTCGACAGCCGCACCACCACGCTTGTGAGCGGTCAGGCTCGGGACGCCACACAGTCTGTGGAGCTCGGCCACGAGTATCTCCGTGCGTCTTCAGTCAGCACCTCCGCGGGCCGGTCTTTCCACGTGTCCCAGTTTGATGCTGCGGATAAGTATCGCGAGCAGTCCGGCACTCCCGTGACCGCGCGGCCTGCCTCGGAGCGAGCCAAACCGGTGACCTCGCTCGCCGTCTCCTCTAAAGAAGACCTACGGCGCGAGTGGAGCCGCTCGACGGAGGCGTTGGCACACCTGAAAAGTGTCAATCAGCTGATCCACATCGAGCACTACTCGCCGAACCTGGCACTGCGTGTCTACGTCGTGGCGGAAGAATCCGTGGCCGCTGTGGCGCGAGTACCGTTCTACATCGCCGGGGATGGGCATTCCACGGTGCGCCAGCTGTTGAAGAAGGAAAGGGAACGCCGGGAGTCCTCGGAGTATCTTCGATCCAGAGTCCTCGCCGTGGGCCACGAACACCTTGCCCAGATGGGCGTGAGCCTGGACCAGACGTTGAGCGAGGGCGAGATCCGCGTGCTGGGCACAGCCCCTGAAGCCGAAGCCGGTGGAGGATTCTCGGTGGACGTGTTTCCGGATCTCAGCGATGAAATCAAGAATCTGGCCATCGATGCCATGTGGGCCTTCCCGGGGCTGACCGGTACGGCGGTGGACATCCAGACCCCGTCACTGGACAGTGCGGAAGGCGCCACGGTCTCGAATGTGGTGCCCACGGCGGACATCGGCGAATTCCTGTACCCGGCGTACGGAGAACCACGGCGGTGCGGTGTCAGGATCATCGATCACATGATTCGGCGCTCATAACACTTCAAGACTCCCCGAGTGGATCCGCTGGCGAGAAATCACTGCCGTATTCTCTGGGAAGAACTCCATCGATTCGCGGCGTCCCTAGCCGTGGAAGGGACTGATTTTGAGACTTTTCGGCACTGACGGCGTGCGTGGTGTGGCCAATGGGCTGCTCACCGCGGAACTCGCCCTCACCCTCTCCCAGTCAGCAGCGACCGTCCTGGGCCACCAGCAGGTGACCCCCGGCACCAGACCCACCGCGGTCGTCGCCCGTGACCCCCGCATCTCTGGTGAGTTCATCGCCGCCGCGGTCTCCGCCGGCCTGGCCAGCGCCGGAGTCGACGTCTACGACGCCGGAGTGCTGCCCACCCCCGCCGGCGCCTTCTTAGTCGATGACATCGACGCCGACTTCGGGGTGATGATCTCCGCCTCGCACAACCCCGCACCGGATAACGGGATCAAATTCCTCGCCCGCGGCGGTCACAAGCTCGACGACGCCGCTGAAGACGCCATCGAGACCCAGCTGGGCCACGAGCCGCCCCGACCCACCGGGGCCGACGTCGGGAGGGTCCGCCGCTTCGCCGACGCCGAGGACCGCTACCTGGTGCACCTGCTGCGCTCCCTGAACGGAGTCAGCCTCAAGGGGATGAAGATCGTGCTCGACTGCGCCCACGGGGCCGCCGCCGGGGTCTCCCCGGAAGCGTTCACCGACGCCGGGGCGGAAGTCATCGTCATCGGGGCAGACCCCGACGGGCTGAACATCAACGACGGTTACGGCTCCACCCACCTCGGCCCCCTGCAAGAAGCCGTCCTGGCGAACAAGGCAGACCTGGGCATCGCCCATGACGGGGACGCGGACCGGTGTCTCGCGGTGGATCACACCGGAGAGATCATCGACGGCGACCAGATCATGGGGATCCTGGCCATCGCGCTCAAAGACGCCGGAACCCTGGTCGAGGACACCCTGGTGGTCACGGTGATGTCGAACCTGGGGTTGAAGCTTGGGATGGAGGCCGCCGGGGTGAACCTGGTCGAGACCGCCGTCGGAGACCGCTACGTGCTCGCCGCGATGCGCGCGGCCGGGTACAACCTGGGTGGGGAGCAGTCCGGGCATCTGATCTTCGCGGACTGGGCCACCACCGGTGATGGTCTGCTGACCGGTTTGCAGCTGGCGGCCCGGGTCGCGGCGACGGGCAAGTCGGCGCGGGTGTTGGCGGCGGAGGCGATGACGAAGCTTCCGCAGGTGCTGATCAACGTCAAGGGTGTGGACCGGACACGGGCGAAGACCCATGAGCCGCTGCAGGCCGCGGTGGCGAAGGCCGAGGCCCGTCTGGGGGAGACCGGCCGGGTGCTGCTGCGCCCGTCGGGGACCGAGCCGGTGGTCCGGGTGATGGTCGAGGCCGCGACCGCGGAGCTGGCGCAGTCGGAGTCCGAGGCGCTGGCCGAGATCGTCAAAACCGAACTCGCCCTCACGGAGTAGAGCCCCGCTCCCCCGCGGCTTAAACCAGCGCGGTCAGGATTGTTGCCGAGGCGATGGAATTGATCGTCACGTGCAGGACCAGCGGGCCCCAGAGGTTGCGGTGGAAGATGCGCAGCAGCGCGAGCCCCAGCCCGAGGGTGAAGAAGTAAGGCACCAGCACGAGCACCGCGTGCACCACGGAGAAGAGCGCGGTGGTGATGAGGATCGCCAGCACCACTCCCCACTTCCCGCGGATGCCGCCGAAGAGCAGACCGCGGAAGAACATCTCTTCCCACAGCGGGGTCAGCACGGCAATGGCGATGAAGGCCAGGATCGCGAAGGCGGGGTGGATCCCCACGGCGAAGTCGCCCATGGATCCGCCGGCGTCGTCATTCGCTCCGCCGGTGAGCAGGGAGGTCACCAGCTGCACGGTCAGAGCAGCGAGAATCACCACGGGCACCTGCCACAGCAGGTGCAGCAGCCGCCAGGATGGCCGCACGAACCCCAGTACCCGCCAGGAGGAGTTCGAACGCCGGACCACGTGCCGCAGCGCCACCAGGACCAGCACGGCATGGACGATCACTGCCAGCACGATCGCCGGGACCGCGAGCTGATCGGGGTTCTCTGGGATGAACAGCAGGGCGAGCATCCCACAGAACACCAGGGCTGTGATGCCGATGATCCACAGCGCCGCGCGCCCGGCCAGCTTCATGGTGGGAACCTGCTCCCTCACCGCTGGCGCGGCCTCGACTGGACTCGTCACAAGCTGTTCGCCTTGGTCACCACACGGTTGGCCAGCAGCACCGCAGGATCCACCAGCGGACGCGGAGACTCCTCGGTGGTCATGGCCAGCGGGATCTCGGTGCACGCCGCCACGATCACGTCGGCGCCCTGTTCCACCAGGGACTGCGCCACCCGCACCAGCGAGGCGCGCAGCTCGGGTCCCAGGTTCCCTGCCTTCACCGCGTAGATGGCCTCCATCACGGTGTGCTGGTCCGCCGGATCCGGGACGACCGGCTCCACCCCGTACTCGGAGAGGCTGCCCTGATAGAGCCCGGCGGTCAGCGTGGCGTCTGTGGCCAGCAGGCCGGCGGACTTCACGTAGGGAAGTGCGCTGAGGTGCTCTGCGGTGACCTCGATCATCGAGACGTACTCGAGGTCCACCTGCTCGCGCACGCGCGGCAGAAAGGCGTGCGAGCCGTTGCAGGCCGCCACGTAGAACGCCGCGCCGGCGTCTTTGAGCTGCTGGGCACCCTCCACCAGCTTCGGGGTGGGGTCCTCCCCGTGGCCGACGATCGCCTGTGAGCGGTCTGGCACGGTCGGATCGGCCCAGATCATCACCCTTAGGTGCTGCTGATCGGTGGCGGCCGGGGTGGCCGCGATCAGCTTGGAATAGAAGTCCACGGTGGCGGCTGGACCCATACCGCCCAGGATCCCCACAAGGGGACCCTGGGCGGAGGGGTCTGCGGCAGTGTTATCACTGGTCATCAGCGTTGAGTGTACTCGCGGCACCGAGGGTGAGCTGGCGCCGTCGTCGTACTGTGGGCCCTAGCCCACCGCCTGAGTGTTCCGGCGGTCGCGATCGCGGTCATGACCGTAGTCACGGGTGCGGTTCGAGTCATCGCTGTACTCGCCGTTGCTCTGGTTCAGCTCATCGACCAGCTTGGCCTTGCGGCGCTCATGCACCTCGGCCAGGCGTGCCGCGCGGCGTGCCCGGCGACGTTTGGTCGGCCAGGTGGCGATCAGCAGGATCAGCGAGAAGAGCACGGCCAGGGCGACCACGGCGACGCCGGCGTCGATCCAGAACTGCTCGGGGTAGAGCTGGATCAGCGTGGACTCGGCAGGGAAGGTCCAGGTGCCATCGGCGAAGAAGATCCGGTGGAACTCGGCGAAGAAGAACTGCCAGTCGATGATCGCCAGCACGGCGACCGCGATGATGATGCCCAGTGTCACCCAAGCACCGGCGAAGAGGCCGCGGGCCACTCCCCCGGGGCGCCAGGCGCGGAGCAGCATCGCCAGGATCAAGGTGATGACCAGCAGCGCCAGACCGATGATCATGACCCAGAACAGCACGAACTTCACGTCCACCATGTGGGAGACCTCTTCCGCGGTGAACAGTGCTTCGCCGCTCGGAGCGAGGTCGCCCAGGTAGCGGGAGTCCGCGAGGTTGGTCAGGAAGTCGGTGCCGTAGGAGCCGTACGTCAGCCGGTCATCGGCGTTGAGGTTATAGGTGCCGTCCGGGATCCAGGGGCGGTTGTACGCCACCCAGAGAAACAGCGGGGAGGCGACCAGCCGCACGGCGGCGACCAGCAGCAGGATCGGGGTGAAGATCGCGATCAGCACCTGGAAGAACCGGGAGATCCCGCGCTTGGAGCGCGAGACTTCCTCATCGAGGTCCTCATTGGTGATGGACTCGTCCCCGCTGTGGACGGGGTAGGACGGGCTGGAGGCGTGGCGGCGAGAGTGATCCACCGAGCCTGCGCCTGTGGTGCCGGCTGCGGCTCCGGCGGCTGCGGTGCCGGCTGCGGCTCCTGCGGCAGCGCCGGTGCCTGCTGCGGCGGTGGCGGGCACCACGGCGGTGTCCTGGTCATCGGACTTCGCCTCGGCGCGGTCCCGACGGCGCTGCTCGCGGCGGCTGAGCTCCGCAGCGTTCTCCGTGGGCTGATGGGTGTCAGCCCCGGTGTGCGCGGCAGGAGTGTGCGTGTCCTGGCTGTCCGTGTCCTGGCTGTCCGTGGCCGGGCTGTCCGTGGCCGGGGTGGGGCTCGGGGTGTTGGTGGACGCCGGGGCTGCTGTGCCGCCGGTGCCGCCGGCCGCGGGGGTGCCTGCGGCGGCTGCGCCGGTGAACCGTGTGGTGTCCTCCAGCGAGCGGGTCTCCCGGGCGGGGCGCGCGTCATTCAGCGACCGCGTGGCGTTGGGGCTCTCGGCGGCGTCCCGGTTCTCGGCCTGCGGCGCACGCTGGCTCGGGATGTTCTGGGTGGCGTCGTCGTCGGCCATGTCATGGCGTCCGGGGGCGTCCTGCTGCTCACGCGCAGCCGGCATCGCCTGGGTGGCCTGATCATCGTGCTGCGCGGCCTGCGGCTGCTCTGTCTGCTGCTGCTCGGCCGGGGCAGACTGGCGCGGCTGCGCGGCCTGCCTCTCGCGCTCCGCGCTCAGCTTGTCCTCGGGGAAATCGGGTTCTTCGGATGCGAAGGCACCGTAGTCCAGTCCGGATTCAAAATCTTCGTTGTCATCGGCGGGCCTGCCGGCCTCGTTCCGTTCGGAATTCGCGCTCATGTCTGCCTCTCCACGCATTACTGACTCTTCTCAACAGTATGAGTGCGCCGGCCCGAATGTGGGGAGGAAGCCCGGAGAGTCGGACACGAGCTCGGCGTCGGAGCGAAATGTCACCTCCCGCAGCACCCGCGCTGTGCTACAGGCCACTCCCCTAGCCGATCCGGTACAGCGGGTACTCCACCCCGATGGCGAAGGCGAGCACCACCAGCGCGAGCGTGGTGAGGACGACGGCGACGTCGAAGCCGCGCACCTTCAGGTGTGCCAGGCGCAGGGTGCGGCCCTTGGGGTTGTGCGCGGCGTAGGTGAAGCCGCGCGTCTCCAGCGCCTCCACGGTGGTGCGCACGTTCTTCGCCGTGTTGAGCATGATCGGGTAGAACGCGGTGACCGACATGACACTCCAGTGCAGCACGGTCCGCCAGCCCAGCAGACCCCGGGAGGCCGGGGCGGCGCTGCGCAGCCGCATCCCCTCCAGCACGGTGATGTATTCATCCACCAGGATCGGCAGCATCCGATAGCCGTAGCTGACCCCGAAGGCGAGCAGCTCCGGGGCGCGCAGTGCCAGCAGCGCGTCGGAGAGCTTCTCCGGGTCCAGCGAGATGAAGGCCGCCATCGACGCCATGGACATCACGCCGATCTTCAGGTTCAGCACCGCGAGCGCGGCGAGGGTGTTCCAATCGCCGCCGAAGAAGAAGGACGCGGCGAAGAGGGCGATGATGTCGGTGGTCAGTCCGAAGACGAACAGGCCCAGCACCAGCGGTCCCACGCGAGAGGCGACCACCGAGGCCGCGCCGAGCACGAACAGTCCGATCAGCACGGTCACGTTGTGCGTGAGCCACGGCGCGGCGGCGAGCAGGACGTACCAGAGCAGGACCATGCGAGGGTCCATGCGGGCCAGCAGCCCGCCGCGGGTGGCGTAGGCGGTGCGCAGCAGCTCCAGGCGCACCCATTCGACCGAGAGGACATCCCGAGTCTTGCGGGCCATCAGCGGTTCTCCTTCGTCAGTGCAGCATCGCGGGTTGGCAGGCAGGTGCGCAGCTCGGCGGCGGTCAGCGGGGTGGGCGTGATTCCCAGCTCTTGAGCGATGCGTGCTGCCTGCGGGGGAAGCAGCCGGGCCTGCCCGGTCACCTCGGGGCGGGAGAACATCGAGCGCGGGTCCGTGTCCAGGAGCACGCGGCCCTGGTCCAGCACGAGCACCCGGGTGGCCCAGCTCGCCACGAGCTCCATGTCATGGGTGGCGACGACGGCGCAGCGCACCGTGGAGGACAGCGAGGCCAGCATGGCCATGACATCGTCCCGGGAACGCACATCCAGACTCGAGGTCGGTTCGTCCAACAGCAGCAGTGAGGGCGTCATAGCCAGGCCGATGGCGATCGTGGCGCGACGCTGCTGTCCCCCGGAGAGGGTGCGGCCGTCGCGCTCGGCGAGCGGATCCAGCCCCACCCGGGTCAGGACCTGGTTGACCAGCTCCTGGGCGCCCTCCCGGCGCCGGCCGGTGGGGAACATCGCGACGTCTTCGCGCACGGAGTCGCGCAGGAACATCTGCTGCGGACGCTGGTAGAGGTAGGAGACCTTGTCCGCGAGCTCGGTGGCCGAACGGGTGCGGGTGTCGATGCCGCCGATCTCCACGGTCCCCTGCCGGGGGACGATGAGCCCGGTGAGCAGCTTCATCAGCGTGGACTTGCCGGCGCCGTTGGTGCCCACCAGCGCGACCTGTTCCCCGGCATGCAGGTCGAGGTCCAGTCGATGCAGCACCGGGCGCAGGGCGCCGCCGATAGAGCGGTAGCCGTGTTCGACGCCGCGCAGCGAGGCCACGAGTTCCCGGTCGGTGCCGGGGTCGAGGGGGCGTTCTGTGGCGGTGAACTCGCGGGCGACGTGGGGGCGCAGGAGTTCCACGGCGGTGGAGACATCCAGGGCGACGTCGTCGTCCGCACCCAGGACCAGCGCACTCAGGGCGACGGCGTCCGGAGCGGGGATGCCGTGTTCCTCGAGGTCGCGGTGCCGGTTCATGGCCTCCTGCACGGGCAGGTGCCAGACCGGGGCGCCGTCGGCCATAAGGATCACCGAATGGGCGAACTCGGCCACGAACTCGGCGTGGTGTTCGATGGTGATCACCGTGATGCCGTGGCGCTCGTTGAGTTCGCGCAGCTGCAGGTAGATCTCCCGGGCTCGCGCGGGGTCCAGCTCGGCCACGGGTTCGTCCACGACGATCACCGAGGGTCGCATCGCGAGCACGGAGGCCAGGGCCACCAGGTGGGCCTGTCCGCCGGAGAGCTGCCAGACGAAGCTGTCGCGCAGGTGGCTGATGCCCAGGTGCTCCAGCGTCTCGTCCGTGCGCTCGGCGTAGTCCTCGTGGCCGAAGTTCAGCGGCCCGAAGGACACCTCATCGCGGACCGTGGGGCGCACGAGCTGGTTCTGGAAGTCCTGGAAGACGTAGCCCACGGTGCTGGAGAGCTCGGCGACCGTGCTGTCGAAGGTGTCCTGGCCGTCCACGCTCACGGACCCGGCGAAGTCCCCGGCCCAGTAGTGCGGGACCAGGCCGTTGAAGGTCTTGCACAGGGTGGTCTTGGCGGAGCCGTTGCCGCCGACCACTGCGACGAAGTCCCCGCGGGTGATCTCCAGGCTCACGTTGCGCAGGGTGTCCCGCTCGGCCCCGGGATAGCGGAAGGAGAGGTGCTTCACCTGGATCACGGGGTCAGCGTGCATCGTCATGCGAAGACCGCTTCTGCGCCAGCTTGAACAGCAGGACCGTGACACCGAGGACCAGCAGGATCGCCGCCACGGAGAGCCACAGGAAGGAGTCGCCAAAGCGTCCCAGGAAGTCCGGCTCCCAGGCGCCGGCGGAGAGGTCGAAGGCCTCCAGGAAGGCGAAGCCGAAGGACGCGGCGGAGAGGAACAGTGCGAAGCCGACGAACAGTGGACCCTTCGGAGCGTCTCCGGGGATGGGTTCCCCGGGGACGCGGGGGCGCATGCCCATGAGCGGCTCGATCCGGCCATACAGGCGCGGGATCAGCCAGATCGCGGGGATCGCGCCGAAGAGGATTCCGCTGATGAGCACGTCCATGCCCAGGCCCACGGCTTCCACCGCGAGGATCGACTGGGGCAGGCCCTCGACGTATTCGGCCTCTTCGACGCCGATCCAGACCTTGGAGAGGTCGACGATGGCGGAGAGCACCTTGTCGATGAGGATGATGCTGATGGCGCCGATCGCGATCTGCACCTTGTTGCTCGGGTTCCTCACCATGGAGCCGCCGATGTAGATCGCCAGGAACATCTGCAGGTAGCCCTCGACCTCGGCGAGCCCGGAGAAGTCACCCATGAGCAGGTCGGTGAACACGATCTCCCCCAGCGGGGCGCCGAGAGCGGCCCACAGTGGGCTGAACAGGGCCGCCACCGCGAGCGGAATGAAGATCATGTTGGAGATCGAGAATTCGACCGGGCCTATGCTCGGCTCGGGGATGATCTCCAGCAGGATGTTGGAGAGGCCGAACAGGGACATGGAGAGCACGAAGACCATGAGCTTCTGGGACGTGGTCAGCTCCATGGTGCGGACGCCGTCGATCGCGCCGCGGAGGGTGCCGCGGCGCTGCTGGGCGTCCTGGTCGGCGGGGCGGTCTGGCGCAGGGGCTGGGGTGGACATGAGACTCCTCAGGTGGGTCGAGCGGGATGTTATTCGGTCGATACGGAGACAGGTCAGGACACGGCGGGTTCGGCGAGCCGGGCGGCGAGGAGGTCGATGACATCGCCGGTCTGATCCAGAACGTGGTGGGCGAGGCCGTCAGCGAGCGCGGCGTCCAGAGCGGCGTCCTTGTCTTTGCCGCCGCGCAGCAGCACGATGGTGCCGATGCCGGCCTCGGTGCCGCCGCTGCCGTCATTCCGGACCTTGTCCCCTACGTAGACGACGTCGGCGGGGTCGACCTCGAGGCCAGCCAGGGCGGCGTCGAAGACCGCGCGGCCGGGTTTGCGGACGCCGATCTCGTCGGAATAGGCGGCGGGACCGATCAGGTGGCCGACGGAGTAGTCGTCGAGCTGTTCACGCACGCCCCGACCGGAGATGGTGTTGGAGACAATGCCGACCACCACTCCGTGCTCCTCGCACCAGCGGATGAGCTCCAGGGCACCCGGACGCGGACGCATCACACCCTTGGTGCGGTGTAGCAGGTGGGAGAGTTCGCGAGCCTCGATGCGCAGCGCTGCCCGCAGCGGGTCGGGGAGATCGCGTCCGATCAAATCGCCCCAGAGCACACCGGGATCGACCTCTTCATGCCGGTGGGCGGGGTCGGTCATCGCATCACGCTCGCGCTTGCGGGCGCGGTGCCGCTCCCAGCCGGCGGCGATGGCAGCGGAAGCATCCTGGCGGCTCAGCTCGACACCGCTGCGGGCGGCGAGATCGACGAGGGCGTCGCCCACGATCTCGTCGCGCCGCGGGTTCGGGACCGAGGTGGTGATCACTCCCCCGTGATCCAGCAGCAGGGCGACTGGTCGTCTGCCCGGGGTGGCTTCTGCGTTGGAACTCAGAACCTTTCGGAGGGAGGTGGGCGGCGTCGACGTCGTGCTCTGTGTCCCGGGTTGGATCCCGAGCTGTGCCTGCCCGGCTGGGCTCCCGACGGCGAGCGCCTCGCGTAGGTGTGCGAGCAGCTCCACGGGTGAGTCGAGGACTCGGTCTGGGGTCTCGGCGACCTCGAAGGGCGGGTGGTCGGTGCGGCGGTCGCGGGTGATCAGCACCTGCGCGACGCCGGCGCGGCGGCCGGCGACCACGTCCCGGTCCAGGGTGTCGCCGACGTACCAGCAGTCCTCAACGGCGGCTCCGAGCGCCTCGGCCGCGAGTCGGACCATCCCGGCGTGGGGCTTTCGGATGCCGACCTCGTCGGAGTAGACCTGCACGCCGATCTGGGAGTCGATCCTGAGTTCGGTGAGGATGTCGCGGTGTGCCCGGCCGGAGTGGGCGTTCGAGACGATGCCGACCCGGATGCCGTGCTCGCGGGCCACGTCCAGCAGCTCGGTCACCCCGGGGCGGAGGTGATGGTCTGAGACCGCATGAGACTTCGCCGCGAGGATGCGCCCGGCGTCCAGAGCGAGCGCCGAGCGAACGGGCGCGGGGAGGTCGACGAGCAGGAAGTCCTCGACGATCTCGCGTGGGGCGAGCTCACGCGGGGCCATGCGGCGGGAGGCGGCGTTCTTCCACAGGCCCAGAGCGTGCCGACCGGTGCGCAAGGACTGCTCGATCGCGGCGAGCTCCAGCGGGAAGCCCGCGGCGAGAGCACGTTCCTGAACCATGCGTCCCAGCACGCTCGCCCAATCGGCCCGGGGAGTCGTGCTGACGACCACTCCGCCGAAGTCGAGCAGCAGGGCGCGCGGCGCGGGTCCTGCGTTGCGCGGCGTGGAGGTCGTGGCGGTGGACTCCTCCGGAGTGGTGGCGTCATCCGAGGCGGTGATGCCGTCCGGCGCGGTGAGGGCTGTGGTCACGGGCTGTCCGATCGTGGGTCGTCGCGCGGGTGTCTGGCCCGCATCCCCAGGGCTTTCCCGAGGTCGATTACCACGCTATGGACGCGTCCGCCTCCCTACGTGAACAGGGCATGAAGCGTCGGGGAGCGCTGTGCGAAGTTCTCTGCAGATCTGCAGAAACGCAGGTCAGCGCGTATTGACCGGTGATAGGACAGGACCATGGGATATCGCTCAGGCCGGGCAACGCTGCAGGACGTGGCACGCATGGCGAAGGTGTCAGCGTCGGCGGCGTCGCTGGCGCTCAATGGACGCGAGGGCGTGAAGGAAGAGACCCGGCTGAGGATCCTCGCTGCGGCGAAATCGTTGGGTTATCGCCGCGGCGCGGCAGCTCCGGTGCGGGATCGGGCGGTCATCGGAGTGATCCCCACGGACCTCGGAAATCCCTACCACACGGATGTCATCACCGGGATCGAGCGCCATGCTGATGCCCACGGCGTCGCCGGCGTGATCGCGCATGGCCGCCGGGATGGCATCCACCTTGAACGCCAGCTCCAGCGGATGCTCGCCTTCGGGGTGGACGCGGTGATCGTGGTGAGCACGTGGCTGCGCGCGTCCGCGCTGGAGGCCGTCGCGGCGGTAATCCCGGTAGTGGTCATCGGGCGCATGCAGGATGCGGTGCCAGGCACGGACTCGGTGCGCAGCAACGATGAGGCGGGTGCGGCCCTGGCCGTGCAACACCTCACCGGGCTGGGCCACCGGCGGCTGGCGCAGATCTCGTTGTCACACCGGCCGGCGCAGTCCTCGCGCCGCGGCGGCTTCCTCGCCGAGTGCGCCCGGTCTGGTCTGCGCGACACGGCTCAGCTGATCGGCCCCGACAACGTGGACGAGGAGATCGACAGGTTGCTGCGGCTGGTTCGGGCCGGCGACCCTGCAGCACCGACGGCGCTCTTCGCCTCGAATGACATCGCCGCGGTCCGCGTGATGCATCGGGCAGCAGACCTGCGAGTCTCTGTGCCCGAGCAGCTCAGCATCGTCGGCTACGACAGTTCCGCCGTCGCGCTGACGATCCGGCCGCACCTCACCAGCATCAACCAGCCGCGTGAGGCCATGGGACGCCTGGCCGCGCAGATGGTGCAGGAGCGACTGGACGGGCGGTCCCACGATTCGACGCTGGTGGTCGAGCCGGTGCTGCGCGAAAGGGCTTCCACTGCTCGACCGGACGTCTGACCTGCGCTCAGGCTGTCAGCTCCACCGCGCCGGCGTCGTACTTTCCGAGATCTCCGGTGACCCCTGCCCGGTGGGCTCGTCCACCCAACACCAGGGTGTAGACCCAGTACGCGGCGAGCACCGCAGCGCCGATGCCGATTCGCAACCAGTGCGGCAGGTCCGAAGGAGTGACGAAACCTTCCACCACCCCAGAGATCAGCAGCACCAGCACCAGCCCGAACGCCACGGTGATCAGCTTGCGGCCCTCCGCAGCCAGGGCGGCGGAACGGCGCATCTGACCCGGAGCGACCCAGGCCCAGAAGATCCGCAGCCCCGCTGCTCCGGCGATGAAGATCGCGGTGATCTCCATGAGCCCGTGGGGAAGGATGTAAAGCCAGAAGGTGGAGGCTTCGCCCTGTTCGGCCATGATTCCGGCCGCCATGCCAAGCCCCTGCGCGTTCATGAACAGCACGAAGGGCACGAAGACCCCGCTGATTCCGAAGGCCACCTCCTGGGCGGCGATCCACGCATTATTGGTCCACACCTGGGCGGCGAAGCTGGAGTTGGGATTCTCCGAGTAGTAGTTCACGAACTCGCTGCCCGCGTAGGCCTGCCGGTCTGACTCGGGGATCAGCAGGTCGATCTGCGGATGATTTGCCGTCCACAGCGCGAACCCCACGGCCACTGCGATGAACGCAACCCCGAGGATCACGGTGAGCCAGCGGATCCGGTAGAACGCCACCGGCAAGGTCTGCGTGAAGAAGAAGGCGCTGGAGACGAACACGTTCTCCCCCGCCCCGGTCAGATGCGCGCGCGCCCGGCCCAACGGTGCGGACAGTGACGGCACCACCGGGGAGTCCGGCTCGGCGGCGCGGATCATGGACAGGTGGGTGGAGGTCCGCTCGTAGAGGCTCAGCATCTCGTCTGCCTCGGCCGCGGTGAGCCGTCGCCGGGAGGCCAGCTTGGAGAGCCTGTCCCATTCGTGCTGGTGCACGGCGATGAAGGCGTCGATATCCACGGCATGAGACTACCGCGATCCCGCCTTCTGCTTGAGGGAGGCTTGCGGGACTCCGCCGCTCGTCGTAGCGTGCCGGACATGGAGACTCCACTGACAGCCCTTGCTCTGAACTGCACCCTGAAGCCCTCCCCCGGTGAATCCAGCACCGACGTGATCACCGATCAGCTGCTGGCCGAGCTGGAATCCCATGGCGTCACCGGCGAGACGATCCGCGTGGTCGATTATGACGTCAAGCCCGGCGTGGAAGCGGATATGGGCCACGGGGATCAGTTCCCGGAGATCCTGGAGCGCATCAAGGCTGCAGACATCCTGGTGTTCGGCACTCCCACCTGGGTGGGCCACATGTCCAGCGTCGCGCAGCGGGTGCTGGAGCGCCTGGACTCGGCGCTCTCCGAGACCGACGACGCGGGCCGGCCGATCATGTTCGGCAAGGTGGCGATCGTCGCCGTCGTCGGCAATGAGGACGGCGCCCACAAGATCATCGCGGACACCTTCCAGGGGCTCAACGACATCGGGTTCACCATCCCCGCGCAGGGCGGCACCTACTGGAACCACGAGGCGATGAACCCCAAGGACTATAAGGACCTGGAGGAGACTCCCGCCGCGGTGGCCGCGACGAACAAGACCTCCACCACCAACGCGGTGCACCTGGCGCGTCAGCTGACCCAGGCGCAGTATCCGGGGAACTGACCCGGGCTTCACATGGAGTTTCCGCTGTGCAAGCATGCGGAGATGACTACTTCACAAGAACGTGCCCAGCGCCTGCTC
The DNA here is from genome assembly GCA_947494195.1 of uncultured Nesterenkonia sp. Taxonomy (GTDB): domain Bacteria; phylum Actinomycetota; class Actinomycetes; order Actinomycetales; family Micrococcaceae; genus Nesterenkonia. The sequence goes on from CANLUC010000001.1 coordinate 204,973, forward strand.
GACCTGCACCACCAGGACAAGCCGGTCATCCTGCCCACCGTCTGGGACGTCTGGTCCGCCGAGACCTGCGCTGCCGCGGGCTTCTCCGCCCTGACCATCGGCAGCCACCCCGTGGCGGACTCCCTCGGTCAGGCCGACGGTGAGGGCATGGACCTGGACGAGGTCCTCGCCGTGGTCCGCCGGATCACCGACGTGGTGGACCTCCCGGTCTCGGTGGACCTGGAGTCGGGGTACGACACCCCGGCGGAGGAACTCGTGCGCAAGACCCTGGAGGCGGGCGCCGTGGGCATCAACATCGAGGACACCGTCCACTCGATGGATGAGATGCGGTCCCCGCAGGAGCACGCCGACTACATCGGGCAGATCCGTGCCGCCGCCGACGCCGCCGGTACCCACCTGGTCATCAACGGACGTACCGACGCCTTCACCACCGACGAGGCACCCGAGGCTCAGCTGGAGAACGCGCTGACCCGGCTGCGTCTGCTGGAGGAGGCCGGCGCGGATTCGCTCTACCCGGTGAAGGTGCCCTCCAAGGACTACCTCGAGAAGATCCTCGACGCCGTCACCACCCCGCTCAACGTCACCGCCCACCCGGTCAACGGGGCCGTTCCTGACTGGATGAGCCTGGAAGAGGTCACCCGGATGGGCGTCAAGCGGGTCTCTTTCGGACCGCTGCTCCAGCGCAGCCTCACCGACGCGATGAGCGAGATCGTCAAGCCCTGGACGCCCGCGAGCTGAGATACCCGGGCGCTGACTGCCCTACTCAGCGGCCGCGAGCGGCACTAGGCTGAAGAGGCGCATCACAGTTCGTCCGCAACCGGCCCGACGAGCAGGAGGCACACCATGCCGCTGAACGTAGCCCAGAAGCTGATCCGCTCGCATCTGATCAGCGGGGAGGCCCAACCCGGCCATGAGATCGGCCTCCGGATTGATCAGACACTCACCCAGGACGCCACCGGAACCATGGTGATGCTGGAGCTGGAGTCACTCGGACTGGACCAGATCAAGACCGAACTCTCCGTCCAGTACGTGGATCACAATCTCCTCCAGACCGACGAGAAGAACACCGAGGACCACCTCTTCCTGCAGTCGGCGGCGCAGCGCTACGGCCTCTGGTTCTCCCAAGCTGGCAACGGTGTCTCCCACCCGGTCCACCAGGCTCACTTCGGCAAGCCCGGTGCCACCATGATCGGGTCTGACTCACACACCTGCGCCGCCGGTGCGCTGGGAATGCTCGCCATCGGGGTCGGAGGTCTGGAGATCGCCATGGCGATGGCCGGTGATCCTCTCTACGTCGAGATGCCGGAGATCTGGGGAGTTGAACTCACCGGGGAACTCCCCGACTGGGTGTCCGCCAAGGACGTCATCCTGGAGATGCTGCGCCGCCACGGCGTCAAGGGCGGGGTCGGCAGGATCATCGAGTACCGCGGGGAGGGCCTGCGGCACCTCACGGCCATGGACCGCCACGTCATCGCGAACATGGGGGCCGAGTTGGGAGCGACCACCACGGTCTTCCCGGCAGATGACGCAGCCCATGACTACCTCCGCGCCGTGGGGCGCGAAGACGAGTTCACCGAGCTGCTTGCCGACGAGGGCGCGAGCTACGACGTCGAGGAGCACATCGACCTCTCCCGCCTGGAGTCGCTCATCGCCAAACCCTCCTCCCCCGGCAACGTCGTTCCGGTGCGCGAGGTGGCCGGCGAAGACGTCCACCAGGTGGTCGTGGGGTCCTCCGCCAATCCGGGTCTGCGCGACTTCGCCGTCGTCGCGGAGATCCTGCGAGAGAAGCAGACGCACAGCGGCGTCTCACTGGACATCAACCCCACCTCACGCGAGATCCTCCAGGACCTCACCAAGGGTGGTTGGTTGCTTGAGGTGATCCGCTCGGGGGCCCGCATCCATCAGTCCGGCTGCCTGGGATGCATCGGCATGGGCCAGGCGCCCGCCGTGGGTCGCAACAGCCTGCGCACCATGCCTCGCAATTTCCCTGGGCGCTCCGGCACCGATGAGGACTCCGTCTGGCTGTGCTCCCCGGAGACGGCGGCCGCCGCAGCGCTGAGCGGGCGCATCACGGATCCGCGTGATCTCGACATGTCCTACCCCGCACCCCAGCTGCCTGCGACGTTCGCCATCAACACGGAGATGCTGCTGCCTCCCTTGGAGGAGTCCGAGGCGCGGGAGGTGCAGCTCGTCAAGGGCACCAACATCAAGTCTCTGCCCACCTTCGATCCCCTCCCGGATGAGATCGAGCTTCCGGTGCTGCTGCGGGTGGGTGACAACATCTCCACCGATGAGATCCTGCCCGCGGGTTCGCGGGTGCTGCCCTTCCGCAGCAACATCCCCAAGATCGCGGAGTTCGTCTACATCCAGGTCGATGACACCTACCCCACCCGGGCGGCGCAGGACGACGGCGGCCACGCGATCGTCGGCGGGGACAACTATGGCCAGGGGTCCTCCCGCGAGCATGCGGTGATCGCCCCTCGCCACCTCGGGCTGCGCCTCGTGGTGGCGAAGTCCTTCGCCCGCATCCACTGGCAGAATCTGGCCAACTTCGGGGTGCTGCCGCTGGAGTTTGCCGACCCGGAGGATGCCGAGCAGATCAGCCAGGACGATGTGCTCTCCTTCTCCGGGCTCCACGAGGCCCTGCGCAGCGGCACCTCGGTGACCGCCGAGCTGGGCGGGAAGACCATCGAGCTGAAGCACCGGCTCTCGGACCGTCAGGTGGAGATGATCGTGGCCGGGGGCCGCATCCCCTACCGCGCCGCGCAGTCGGAAGAATCTAACGAGGCCGGGACCCGGGGCAGCGAGATTCCTGAGGAGACGGTGAAACCCCATCAGCCGGAAGGCTGAACGGGACGGCTAGGCTTGGCGCATGCGCAATGTCATCACCGGTGAGGGAGTCGAGCTGGAGCTTCCAGCCGCCTCCTTGATCACCCGGGCCGCCTCGCTGCTCGTGGACCTGATCGTCTACTGGTTCGCGCTGCTGGCCTTCGTGGTCCTCTCCGGGCTGACGGCCGCCGTCGCCTTCTCCAACCCGGCGCTCGAGGCGGCGGTTACCCTGGGCGGGGCCGTGCTCTGCCTGGTGGTGGTGCCGATGACCGTGGAGACGCTGTCGCGAGGCCGATCAGTGGGTCGGCTGATCTTTGGGACCCGGGTGGTGCGCGACGACGGCGGCGCGATCCGTCTGCGGCATGCCGCCATCCGCGCGCTGGTCGGCTTCGGGGAGATCTACCTGACCTTCGGCATGGTGCCGCTCTTCGCCGCGATGTTCAGCCGGCGCACCAAGCGGCTGGGCGATATGGTCGCGGGCACCTATGTGATCCGGGTCCGCCAGCCTGCGGTGAAGCCGATGATGCTGCCGGTGCCGCCACAGCTGACCTCCTGGACCCAGATCGCCGACCTCGGCCGGATCCCCGATCCGGTGGCGGCCCGAGCGTCACGCCTGCTGCGCACGGTGCAGGAATCCCCGAAGGGGCACAACACGCAGGCTCTGGAGCACACGGCCAACCGGCTGGCCAATGAGGTGGCCGCCTATGTGGCACCCCCTGCGCCGCCGTCCTCGGCCACGGATTTCTTGGTCGCGGTCATGGCCGAGCGCCGGAACCGCGAATACCGGCGGCTGCGCATCCAGGCTGACCGCCAGCACCGGATGGGCGAGCGCCTACACAAGCTGCCCTACGCCTGAAGCCCGAGGGCGCGACATCGAAAGAGCAATCTGTGCAGGTTTTTGGCGGCGAAAGGGGCCAGAACGCGGCCGAATTGCACAATAGATGGCATTCCCTCTCGACGCGCGCTCCCAGGGTCCACGCCTGACGCCCGAGGCCGCGGCCACCCGTTCCGTTCTGCAACGAGACGAGCGGCCTGCGCTCCCGATGTCGTGCAACGTTTACCAGTAGTGCTTCCGGCCACCCACTGCGCGGCCCAGCGAGCCCAGGATCCACAGCACGGCACCGACGACGACCAGAATGATACCGATCGTCCAGAGGATGGAGACGTCAATGACGGCTCCCACGATCAGAAGAATGAGTCCGAGAATAATCACGTGGAAATACCTTTCTATACGGCGCGGAAATCGCGCATCATTCCTTGAGGTTACCGCCGCAGGTCACCCGCAGGAAGATACGCCACGCTCCAGCGCCACCGCTATCAGAGGGCGGCTTCCGCCTGAGCCGCCCCCCTGCGGCCCAGACGGTCTCGGGCCCGCTCCGCACCGCGCCCCACCGCCACAGCGGAGGTCGCCTCGCTGAGCCCCGCCACCGGCGTGTCCACGTAGACCGACTCCACCTGCTCCGCGATGAAGGTCTCATGCCAGATCCCCACCACCCCAGGGACTTTCAGAGCACCCCGGTTGAACGCCGCCCACGCCGGCCGGTGCAGCCCCTCACGATCCGAGGCGTAACCGTAGAGCTTCTCCGCCGATGACCAGTATTGGATGCACAGCGGACCGCCCCGGCCGAAGGCCAGCCGGTAACCCAGCAGCCCGGAGTCTGGATCCGCGGTGAGCTCCTCGAGCATCTTCGGCATCGCCGCGAACACCGGGAACCAGGTCCGCACCCGCCACGGCTCGTTGATGGTCATCCCGATGACGAACACCACCACGTCGCCCTCGTGCTGGTGGGTGAATCGCCCCTTCTTCACTGCCCGCATCTGATGCTCCTTGATCTGGCCCCGCCCCGGACACGGATGCTCATGCCCCATGCTTGCGCAAGATGACGGTCCAGGCCATAGAACGGCGCCTAGGACGCCTACGGCACGAGCTGCGTCGCGGCGATCTCCACCCCGGTGGCGCGCTGGACCTGAATCTCTGCGGTCTCGGTGGCGGTCAGCGCGTTCGGCGCATGCAACGTCACCATGACAACGCGTCCATCTTCCATCTCGTATCCGGAGACTGACGCGCTCCGGTTGGCATGCATCTGCTGGATCTCCGCGTCCTCCAGGGACCGGCTCAGGGTGACGGCGACACGATACTCAGTCATGGTGTTCTCCTTCTCCGATGATGGCGCAATGACATTGGGAAGGAAGCTAACCGCCGAAACTGGTCGAATGCTCCATGTTGACAATAAAACTGCTGGTCAGAACGCCTCATAGGTTCGTCGATGGTGTCCCCGACCATCCCGATGAACTCAGCTCGCGGCAAAAGGGCAGCAATGAACCAGTACCCTGACATCGAGGCACCTCCCCTGTGCAGCGACACTCGGGGTGCTCCAGGACAGCACCATTGCGGATAGAAAGTGGGCAGACGATGCACCCCGAGCCGATCACTTGTGACTCCCCCCGAGGCGAAGGCCAGCCGATCCGCCGGCGCATGGTCGCAGTCTCCGCGCTGAGCATCCTGCTGCTCTCCGGATGCGCTGGAGGCGCCGAGGAAGACCCCGCCGCGCAGTCCACCGAAGCTGCCGTGGAGACCCCCAGCGCGCCGTCGTCGGAACCCTCTGCCGAGGAGCCTGCCGAGGACGAGGCCAGCGACGCGGAGTCAGGTGACGGGGAGGCCTCTGAGGCGACCCCCTCACCGGAGAGTGAGGAAGAGCCCGAGCCGGCAGGGATGGAAGAGTCTGCCCCGGTCTCCTTCTCAGCGCCCACCATCGGCGCCGGCTCCGAACTGCTGCACCTCGGTCTTCGCGAGAACAACTCACTCGAGGTCCCGCCGGGAGCCCCCGGGTCCCCCGCCAGCTGGTACACCGGCTCCCCCACACCGGGAGAGATCGGCCCCGCGGTCCTGCTGGGTCACGTCAACGACTCCGCGGGAGAACCCGGAGTCTTTGCCGCCCTTCCCCAGCTCGCCGAAGGTGATGAGATCACCATCGAGCGCGAAGACGGCAGCACTGCGGTGTTCTCTGTGACGAAGTCGGGACAGTACGGCAAGAACGACTTCCCGACCTTGGAGGTCTACGGCAACACCGACGACGCAGAGCTGAGACTCATCACCTGTGATGGCTACAACCAGGCGACGGGCGAGTTCGAGGACAACTACGTCGTCTACGCCACCCTGGTCAGTTAGACCCTGCGAGTGGCCCTCCTCCCGGCTGCTGCGGCGCCCTGAAAACCCTTGAATCAGAAAAATCGTGAGCTGAAGCACTTTTTTTTGAATTCATCCCATCCAATCCCGGTCTGGCTCCGAACTCCCATCGCGTGACCTGGTTGAAACCTCGACACAGGTCCGCGGAAGTACACCATTCCGATGAGGAGTTCTTAAATGCGTACATCAAAATTCTTCGCTATCCCTACCGTGGCACTGGGTGCCATGCTCATGACCGCGGCTCCGGCCATGGCCCACTCCAGCCACGGCGGAGAGACCGACGGCGCCGCCACCTCCGATTCCAGCCAGTCCTGGTCCTTCCAGACCAGCCTGGATCCGCTGAACAACTCCGGCACCGTCGGTGACGTGCTCATCGAGGGCGAGGGCAACCAGGCCACGGTCTACATGACCGTGGATGGCGCTGCTGAGACCTTCATGGACGGCCCGTTCCCGCACGCCCAGCACATCCACTTCGGCTCCCAGGGCATCTGCCCGCCGGCCGATGCGGATGAGAATGGCGATGGCGCCATCAGCGTGCCCGAGGGCGCACCCTTCTACGGCGGCATCGGCACCTCGCTGACCATCGAGGGCGACACCTCCCCCGATTCAGCCCTGGCCGTGGAGCGGTTCCCCGGTGGCAGCAGCTACACCTACGAGCGCAGCCTGGAGGTCCCTGACGACGTGCTGGCATCGATGGTTGATGGCACCGGCGTCGTCGTGGTCCACGGTGTTGACCCGACCGTGCTGAGCGAAGAGGCAGCCAACGCCCAGTCCGAGCTGGATGAGTCGCTGCCACTGGCTGCGACCCTCCCCGCGGCCTGCGGCACGCTGGCCGGTTCGCAGATGGAAGGCATGCCTGAAGGTGGCGCCGACACCGGCGTCTCCGGTGGTTCGGAGAATGCAGGAGTGGCCATGGCAGCCGGTGGCGGAGCACTCGCCCTCGGAGCCATCGGTGCAGGCGCGTACTTCATGCGTCGCAGCCCCAGCGAGTCCTGAGAACGGTGAGCACCTCGTGAGTCCACGAGGGCGCTCACCTCTCGTCGCGCTCGCCAGCTGACCGGCGGCGCACCCGATGTGGTCCCGCGGAACTTCGGTTCCGTGGGGCCACATTTCGTGCGCCTGCGGACGGCAGAACCAACGGTGCGGCGAGTGCGCACAGCCAGGCGCGGCCGCTATCCGCGGAGGAGTCGAGAGAGACACTACGGTTCCAGATCTGAGTGAAGAGATGCTCCAGCGCCTTCTCTGCTGTGGCTTGATCCGGGGTTCTGCGCAGCAAGAGCAGGAGCAGAGTGCGGCCGTAGCGGTGATAGAGGTCCCGAAAGGCATCTGCGTCGCCCTGCTGAATCTTGCGGATGAGCTGGGCGCACGGGTCCTGAGCCGGGTCGGTGATGCCCACATGCTCGCCCACGTGCTCGCCCACAGGGACGTTCCCGAGCCCACCCATCAGCGGGAGGGACGTCACCGTCGCTTCGCGGGGTCCCTCCCAAAGAGGTGACGTCTCCATCGCTCAGCGACGTCGAACGATCGCCTGCCAGATGACGGACACGATGAGTCCGCCGCCGATGGCGAAGATCCACGTCCCGAGATCGAAGAACGCATCATTGACGTTGATCCCGAACAGCGTCGCAGCGATCCAGCCGCCGAGCAGGGCGCCCAGGACGCCGGTGATCAGGGTGACGATCCATCCGCCGGGCTGTTTGCCGGGAAGGATGGCCCGCGCGATCGCGCCGGCGATGAGTCCGAGGAGAATCCATCCGATGATGCTCATGTTTCTGCTCCTTTGGCAGTGCTCTTTTCGAGGGGAAGGAGGGTAGTGATGCTCCCGGAGGATGCGCGCTCCTTCTTCGGCGGCTGCAGAACCGATGCGGTCAGTGGTCGCGAAGACTGTTCGGTCGGCGTCTTGCTGAAGATGCCGAGACAGACCTTCACTACGACGGCGACGGCACCGGTCACCACGAGGGCGTAGGCGAAGGCGTTCACGGTGGAGATCAAGGCGGGGTCCATGGTGGTCCCCTTATGTCTCAGGCGCGAAGGAGAACTTCAGATCTCGAGAGACGAAGTCCTCCCCTAGCATGCGCTCGACGTTGGGAATGATGCCTTCGGACACGAGCTCCATCACGGCCGAAGGGTCAACCTCCGGAACAATCGTGCAATGCAGGTGGAAGATCAGGTCGTCGGGAGTGCCGGAGATCTCCACCACCGCGCTGTCCACGTGCTGGTGCGCCATCAGGCCAGCGGCCGCCGCCTTGGCCATCTGGTCATACTGCTGACGTTCGCTTCCGGTGACCGGTGATGTGGAACCCGCCTGCGACGTGCTGCGCTGCGCGTCGGGAGTCGTGCCGGTCATCGGCTCTGAGCGGGCTGTGAAAGTTTCTGGTGTCGCGGTCTCGTCCATCGTGCTCTCCTGCTTTTCGTGTGCCGCAGCCAAACTTCTCTAACTGTTTCCCCTGTAACAGTTAGAACGTATAACGGTTAGACAGAAATATGCAAGCAGGTACACTGGTGGCATCAACCCAGGGAGGCACTAGTGAGTGTTGACACTCCTGGAGCCACCAACGCGGTGGCTCCCGCAGCAGCAGACACCGACGCACCCGAAAATTCATCTGCGGGAGACCCGCGAGGAGCGAAGGGCGCAGGCTACTGGTACGCCCGAAGCGAGGAGTCCTACTCCTCGATCGACCTGCTGAATCTCCTGCGCGAGTACCGCGAAGCGGAGAAGCAGATGCGCGCCCGGACGCGGGACTCCATGCGGATGGGAGAGACCGATCTCGTGGCACTGCGATTCTTGGTCCGCGAACGTTCGGCGGGACGAGTGCCGCGTCAGCGTGACCTCGCGGAAGCTCTTGGGCTGACGGCGGCCTCCACCAGCGTGCTGGTGGACCGACTCTCCCGAGACGGCTACATCCAGCGGATCCCGCACCCCGCCGACCGACGCTCGGTGGCGCTTGAGATCCTCGGCGAGACCGACCGCGAGGTGAAGGCCACCCTCAGCGGCATGCACGCGCGGATGATCGCCGCCACCGAAGGCCTCACCGAGGAAGAGCGCGCCGGCGCGGCGAAGTTCCTCCGCGGACTGATCTCCAGCGTGCGAGACCCCAGCCTCGACGAGGCCTAACCCGCGAAGCAAGCCCCGGCGGACCTGGGCGCCCAGCGGGGCGATCCTTGGCGTGACATGGGCCCCGACTCGCTCAGAGCCCGCGCGAACCGCTTCTCCCCCGCATCTGTCACATACCTATGCCATGTCCCACCGCTTTGGACGGAATTAACGATGGGACATGGCATAGAGGTGCGACGAACGTGCAGTCACATTCTGGCACCCAGGCACCCGGCGGCTAAGCGTTGAGCCGTTGGGAATCCATCAGCCGGACCTGCCCGTCGGAGGCCCCCTGAAGCTCTCCCCCGACGAGCTGGGCGTTCCATGGAGTCTTCGATTCAGACTCCACGACGATCTCGCTGCCTTCCCGGCGAGCTGAGAAGCCCACCAGCGTGCCATCAAGGGCTTCGACCTCCACCGTGCGACTCCATGCCTCGTCGACCTCGGCATGAATGACCAGCGTCACGCCGTCCACATGGTCTGAATCCGGGCGATCCTCCCGGGCTCCCAGCGGCACGACACTGCCAGCACGAACGAACACGGGCAGGGAGTCGAAGCCATGCTGTTCCCGCACCCATCGCCCACCCTCGATGTCACGCCCATCGAGCAGACCGATCCAGCGCCCCTCGGGCAGGTAGAACTCGACGTCGCCCTTTTCGGTGAACACCGGGGCCACCAGCAGATCTGAACCGAGCATGTACTGGCGGTCCAGGTACGCAGAGGTGGGGTCCTCAGGGAACTCCAGCAGCATAGGCCGCATGATCGGCGTTCCGGTGGCACGAGCCTGTCGGCCGGCGGCCAACAGATAGGGCACAAGACGGTTCTTCAGTCGGGAGAACGTGCGTGTGATGCTCACCGCGCTCTGCGCGTCGGACTCGTCCTCATCGATGAGCCAAGGCACCCGGTAGGAGTCGCTGCCATGGAATCGACTGTGGCTGGAGAGGAAGCCGAACGCGATCCACCGCTTGAACACGGCGGCATTGGGCGTGCCTTCGAAGCCTCCGATGTCGTGGCTCCAGTAGGCGAACCCTGAGAGCGCCAAGGACAGTCCCCCTCGCAGCGTCTCCGCCATGGAGACGAAGGACGAGGTGGAATCGCCGCCCCAATGCACCGGGAACTGCTGCCCACCGGCGGCGGCGGCACGCGCGAAGACCACTCCTTCACCCTCACCACGCTCGTCGACCAACACCTCGTAGACGGCCTTGTTGTAAAGGTGGGCGTAGTGGTTGTGCATGTCTTTGGGGTCGGTGCCATCGTGGTACTCCACCGCCACCGGGATTCTCTCCCCGAAGTCAGTCTTGAAGCAGTCCACGCCCTGCCGAAGAAGCCTGCGCAGCTTCTCCTGGAACCAGCTGACGGCTGCGGGGTTCGTGAAGTCGACCAGCCCCATGCCGGCCTGCCAGCGATCCCACTGCCAGACGCTCCCGTCGGGCCGCGTCACCAGGTAGCCATGCTGCTTGCCCTCGGAGAACAGCGGCGACTCCTGGGCGATGTAGGGGTTGATCCACACGCACACGCGCAGGCCCTTTTCGTGCAGCCGGGAGAGCATGCCCTTTGGATCAGGAAAGATCTCGGTGTCCCACTCAAAGTCACACCAGTTGAACGGGCGCATCCAGAACGTGTCGAAGTGGAAGACGCTCAGCGGCAGGTCCCGCTCGAGCATTCCGTCGATGAACGAGTTGACCGTAGCTTCGTCATAGTCGGTCGTGAAGCTGGTGGAGAGCCAGGGCCCGTAGGACCAGGCCGGGACCGTCGCGGGTCGTCCGGTCAGCGCGGTATAGCGCTCAAGAATCTCGGCGGGGGTTGGGCCGTAGATCAGAAAATACTCGAGGGACTCACCTTCCACAGAAAACTGTGCGCGTTCCACGGCTTCCGAGGCGACTTCGAAACTCACATGGCCAGGACTGTTGACCAGGATGCCGTAGCCGCGGTTCGTCATATAGAACGGCACGTTCTTATACGCCTGCTCAGAGGAGGTGCCGCCGTCGTGGTTCCACATGTCGACGCTCTGACCGTTCTTCACGAAGGGACCGAATCGCTCCCCCAGGCCGTAGACCGTCTCACCAACGCCGAGTTCCAGCTGCGTCATGATGTAACTCGTGGTGGCCTTGCGCTTCAACGCTGTAGGCCCGTGATCCACGTCGGCGTCCTGGGCGACCTGCATCCACGCCACCGACTTGTGGCCGCTCTCGGTGAGGTGCTCCCCCTTGCCCGCGAAACGCAGGTTCCAGGCCGCACCGGTTTCGAGGGTCGCACTGAGATCGCCGCTGGTCACTCGGTACGTCGAGCCGTCTCGTTCGACGACGCCGGCGCCTTCCTCCGTGATGATGTCTAACCCCGCGCGAGGCGTGCCACCGGTGTGGTGGTCGTAGCGCACGCGGAGGATGTTGGTCATCGGGGCATCGACGGAGGCCGTGATGGTGGGCTGGTTCAACACATCGCCGCGTGTTTCCACCACCTTTGTGGGGGCGATGGCCCGGATGCTGGCGTCGTCGGCCGTGATGCGATCGACTTCGCGGGCATAATATCCGTTGACCCCGGGACGGAGGTGCCAGAAACCGTCGGTGAACTTCATAGAGTGATGCCTTCCCTGTGGTTGTTTTCCGGGGCGGGGGCCGGACCGGTCGAGCCGACATCGCTCCAGACGCATGGGATGAGCGCCTGGGTGCGTTCACGCGCCTCGGTGGTGATCTGTTGGATGAGACCTTCTACGCTGAGCCGTCCGAGTTCGGCGCCCGGCGCCACCATGGTGCTCAACGGAGGATCGGTGATGCCCGCGGTCTTCGCCGCCGTCGCGACTGAGAGCACGGAGACGTCCTGGGGGACACGTCGACCGGCGTCTAGAAGTCCGTTCACCACTCCGAACGACGCTTCCTCGTTCATCAGGACGAGGCCCGTGGTCTCCGGGTGGGCGACGATGAGCTCGCTGGCGGCGGAGCGTCCGGCGGTCGCCGTCTGCTCGCAGTCAAGGACCGTCCCGTGAAGCCCTTCGGCAGCCATCCGATCCCTGAAGGCGCGGTCTGTGCGACTGATCGGACCGTAGCCGGGAAGGTTGTTGTTCTCCAAGCGACCGAGCATCAGCGCGATGTTCCGATGTCCGCCCTCGAGCAGGTGGTCGACCGCCCCGTTGACTGCGCCTTCGAAGTCCATGTCGGCGTACGCGAGTTGAGCTGGGTCCGCCGTGCGCCCAATCAGGAAGAACGGCAGGCCCAGGTCCTCGAGGCGCTTGACGCGGGGGTCTTCGAGCTGTACCTCCATCAAGAGCACGCCGTCGACCAGACCGCCGGCGATGTAGTCCTCCAACTGGGTGGAATCGTTGCTGACCGGCCACATCACCAGGTTGTAGCCCAACGTCGAGGCCGTCGCAGCGGCGCTGGTCACGACGCTCATGGCAGTGCTTCCCAGCCGATGATCAACAGCCGGAACCACCAGGGCAAGGATGTGAGTTCGCTTGCTGGCCAGTGCCCGAGCGAAAACGTTCCGCCGATATCCGAGTTCCTCCATGGCGCGCTCGATGCGCTCCCGAGTCGCTGGAGCCAGGGTCTTCGTGCCGTTGACCATGAAGGACACCGTGGTCACTGAGACGTTGGCTCGTTGAGCGACGTCGCGCATCGTCACCATGTTCGCCCCTTTCCTAGAGCGTCTGAGGCATGTGATTTAGACATCCTACATACCGAACTATGCCACTGTGACCTTTTGGAAAACCGTTTAACCATATTCAAGGTAAACCGCTTGACCAGAAATGTCGATGCCAGTATCGTTCAGGCAATCGCGTAGGCGACATGAGATCTGCGTCACGATTCGTGACGTGTAGGCACACACATGAACTAGCCCGTCGATGAACTGGTCCCTGGATGCCAGGCGTCCCGACTCGGGCAGGAGCAAAGGAGCTACGTAATGGTCAAGCGTCAGGTGAAGGTCTCGATCGCGATGGCAGGAATCGCGTCGATCGGGTTGACCGCGTGTTCAAGCGGGTCGGAGGACAGCGGGGAGATCGAACTCGCGATCACGGACACCATGTCCGAAACGAGTGCCCCCATCTACGAGGAGATCTACGACCAATGCGCCTCGGAGCTGGGAATCACTGTCACGGCGAACCACGTGGCAGGTTCCGGTCTGATCCAGACGGTTCTGCAGCAGGCCTCGTCCGACACGCTTCCCGATGTCCTCATGCTGGACAACCCTGATGTGCAAGAGATTGCTCAAGCAGGCGCCCTCTCTCCCCTGTCCGATTACGGCATCGACAGCGAGGGCTATCCGGAGAGCGTGATCCAGGCCGGCACATACGAAGGGGACCTTTACGGACTGGCGCCTGTGGTCAACAGTCTGGCCCTCTTCTACAACGCCGAGATCCTGGAGGAGGCCGGCATCGAGGCGCCGCAGACGTGGGAAGAGCTGAGCGCAGCCGCTGCGGAGCTGACCGAGGGCGATCGCTACGGCATCGCCTTCAGCTCGACGAACAGCTTTGAGGGAACCTGGCAGTTCCTGCCCTTCATGTGGAGCAACGGAGGCACCGAGGAGGACATCGCGGCCGATGAGACCGTCGAGGCGCTTGAGTTCGTCGATGGACTTGTGGAAGACGGATCTGCATCCAGCAGCGTCGTGACATGGTCGCAGAATGACGTCAATGACCAGTTTCTGGCGGGCAACGCAGCCATGATGGTCAACGGTCCGTGGAACCGTCCCTCGCTCGAAGATTCTGATGTCGAGTTCGACAGCGTCCCGCTCCCGACTCCGGATGGCGAAGCCCCCGTGGCTCCGCTGGGTGGTGAGGCATTCACTGTTCCCAACACCGGAGACTCCGAGTCCATGGAGGCAGCAGGCGAGTTCGTTTCCTGCATCTCGGGAGACGAGCACCAGCTGACCATGGCCTCTGAGCGTGGCGCCGTGCCGTCATCCACCGCGGTGGCTGAAGAGGCGGCAGCCGAGGACCCGTTCATCGAATCCTTTGTGAGCACGGTCCAGTCTGCCCAGGCCCGGACAGCGACCCTCGGTCCGGAGTGGCCAGACGCCGCAACTCGGATCTACACCGCCGTTCAGCTCGCGCTGACCGACGAGATGGACCCAGAGGATGCGCTCGAGCAGGCAGCAAACGAGTGAGTGACAGGTTTCCCATAGCAGTCGATGAAGGATCTGCAGCGCTATGACAATCACCCCAACACCCAGCGAGGTCCGTGGACCAGAGAGCACCCCGAAGGGGCGAGGACCGAGACCGTTCCAACTGGGTGACCGCACCGTCCAGTGGCTCTTCCTCGCCCCCGTTGTGATCTACATCCTGCTCTTCTTCGGATACCCCATCGTCAAGAACTTCCAGATGGGGTTTCAGGAGTACGGGACTGCGGCATTCGTCTCCGGTGAGGCGCCCTGGGTAGGCCTCGACAACTACATCGAAGTCGTCACCGGCAGTCTCTTCCAGACCGCCCTGACCAACACAGCGCTCTTCACGCTGGGATCGATCGCGGGTCAGTTCATCTTCGGCATGCTGCTGGCCCTGTTCTTCCAGCGCCGCTTCCCGCTGAGCGGGGCGCTGCGCTCGATGCTGCTGCTGCCTTGGCTTCTGCCCCTGATTGCCTCCACGGCCGTATGGAAATGGATCCTGGACCAGGACAACGGGGTGCTGAATCAGACACTGTTGGCGCTGAACCTCGTCTCCGAGCCCGTCCCGTGGCTCACCAGCCCAGACCTCGCGCTGCTCGCGGTCGTCGGGGTCAATGTCTGGCTGGGGATCCCTTTCAACGTCTCACTGCTCTACAGCGGTCTGCAGGAGATTCCGCATGACCTGTATGAGGCCGCGGCACTCGACGGCGCCACGGGTTGGAAGGCCTTCTGGCACATCACCTGGCCGAGCCTGAGGCCAGTGGTCAACGTAGTGCTGATTCTGGGCGTGGTCTACACGCTGAAGGTCTTGGACGTGATCCTGGGGCTGACCGGAGGAGGCCCGGCAAACTCCACGCAGACTCTGGCGACGGACTCCTATAACCGGTCCTTCGTTGAGTTCTCCTTCGGCACGGGCGCTGCCGTCAGCAACATCCTGATCATCATCGCCCTTGTATTCGCTGTCATCTATCTCCGGGCCAGCCGCCGCCCGGTCGATGAGTGAGGTAGACCATGAAAACGCCATCAAATACGCAACGCTTCCTCAACACCGGGTTGGGCGTGCTGTTCCTTGCCATTATGCTCTTCCCGGTCTACTGGATGGTCAATACCTCGTTCCAGGGCGGAGGATCTGCTGCCAGCAGCTCCTTCTTCCCCACGGAGCCCGTGCTGGATGGTTACCGCAGAGCCATCGACCAGCAGACCGGAAACCTTGTCACGAGCCTGTTGGTCGCACTGGGGACGGTGGTTGTGTCTCTCGCCATTGCCACCCCTGCGTCCTACGCATTGGCCAAGTTCAAGCTCGCCGGTTCGAACATCGTTCTGTTCTCGCTGCTCATCGCGCAGATGATCCCCGGCATCGTGATCGCGAACGCGCTCTACACGATCTACAACCAGGTCGGTCTGCTCAACACCATCCCCGGACTCATCCTCGCGAACGCCACCCAGGCGATCCCGTTTGCAGTGCTGATCATGACGGCATTCATGCGAGGCCTGCCGGCGTCTCTGGTGGAGGCTGCACGCGTGGACGGCGCGGGCTATTTCCGGGCCTTCTTCTCCATCATTGTGCCCGTCAGCAAGAACTCCATCATCACCGCTGGGCTCTTCTGCTTCCTGTTCACCTGGAGCGACTTCATCTTCGCCGTGTCCCTGACGACCTCCGACGAGGTGAAGCCGGTGACGCTGGGCATCTATGAGTACCTCAATGGCGAAGTCCAGAGCTGGGGGCCGGTCCTCGCAACAGCGGTGCTGGCCTCCATCCCCGCCATCGGCATGCTGATCGTGGCGCAGCGCTACATCGCTGCAGGTGCCCTGGGTGGTGCCACCAAGTAGGCCTCCACGCCCTGCGGGCCCGTGCTCACCGCATCTGTCGCATGCCTATGCCATGTCCCACCGCTTTGGACGGAAATAACGATGGGACATGGCATAGAGGTGCGACGAGCGTGACTGATGTGGTGTCAGCGAGGCTTCTTAAGCGGCTACGGCCTCGAGCACGTAGGCGCCGAAGATCCAGACCGGGACGGAGAAGAACCCCACAAAGAAACTCACCACGGCGAGCCCCCAGCTGCGGCCCCATAGGGCCACCGCGGCCCCGATGAGACCACATGCGAACGGCGCGCCCATCAGCCAGACACTGGCGGGCGCGCCGTCGTCGTTGAAGTCCACCAGCAGCACCGGGGAGACCACCGCCAGCCCCAGGAAGAGAAGGGCGGCGGTGAGTCTGCGGCGGTACATGCGGGGTCAGTAGTGCTGGGTCAGTCGTGTTGGATCAGCGAGGAATCAGTAGCGGTAGTGCTCGGGCTTATACGGCCCGGCCACGTCCACGCCGAGGTAGTCGGCCTGTTCCTTGGAGAGCTCAGTGAGCCGTGCACCGAGGGCATCCAGGTGCAGGCGGGCGACCTTCTCGTCGAGGACCTTGGGCAGCACGTAGACGTCGGTCTCGTAGCGGTCCTCTCCGGTGTAGTCCGGCGCGGTCTTGGCGAAGAGCTCGATCTGCGCGATGGTCTGGTTCGCGAAGGAGGAGCTCATCACGAAGCTGGGGTGCCCGGTGGCGTTGCCCAGGTTCAACAGCCGCCCCTCGGAGAGCATGATGATGGAGTGACCCTCGGCGCGGGTTCCGTCAGCGGGCATGACCCACTCGTGCACCTGCGGCTTGATCTCGACCTTCTTCGCACCCGGGATGGCTGCCAGCCCGGCGATGTCCACCTCGTTGTCGAAGTGTCCGATGTTGCCGACGATCGCCTTGTTCTTCATCTTCTGCATGGCATCGGCGGAGATGATGTCCTTGCCGCCGGTGGTGGTGATGAAGATGTCGCCGGTCTCCAGCACGTCTTCCAGGCGCGCGACCTGGTAGCCGTCCATGGCGGCCTGCAGCGCGTTGATCGGGTCGATCTCGGTGATGATCACGCGTGAGCCCTGGCCGCGCAGCGCCTCGGCGGCACCCTTGCCCACGTCGCCGTAGCCGCAGACCACGGAGACCTTGCCGCCGATGAGCACGTCGGTGGCGCGCATGATGCCGTCGGGCAGCGAGTGGCGGACGCCGTACTTGTTGTCGAACTTGGACTTGGTGACCGAGTCGTTGACGTTGATGGCCGGGAACAGCAGCTTGCCCTCGCGAGCGAACTGGTAGAGCCGGTTCACGCCCGTGGTGGTCTCCTCGGTGACACCGCGCAGGTTCTTGGCGATGCCGGTCCAGCGCTGCGGGTTCTCCTCAAGTGACTTCCGCAGCGTGGCGAGCACGTAGTGGTACTCCTCGGGATCGGAGTCCTGCGCCGAGGGCACGGCTCCAGCTGCCTCGAACTCGACGCCCTTGTGCACCAGCATGGTGGCGTCCGCGCCGTCGTCGAGAATCATGTTCGCACCCACGGTGGGATCCTCATCGACACCGGGCCACGCGAAGATCTGGCTGGCGGTCCACCAGTATTCCTCGAGGGTCTCGTTCTTCCAGGCGAACACCGGGACGCCCTGCGGGTCCTCGGGCGTTCCATGAGGACCGACGACGACGGCGGCCGCCGCCTCATCCTGGGTGGAGAAGATGTTGCAGGAGGCCCAACGAACCTCCGCACCCAGGGCGACCAGGGTCTCGATCAGCACGGCGGTCTGCACGGTCATGTGCAGCGAACCGGCGATCCGGGCGCCGGCCAGCGGCTGGGAGTCGCCGTACTCCGCGCGCAGGGACATCAGCCCGGGCATCTCGTGCTCGGCCAGACGGATCTGATGGCGGCCGGCCTCGTGCTGGGTGATGTCCGCGATGCGGTAGTCAAAGCTCATGGGTGGAGAAGTCCTTGCTGTCTGGGATACGTGGGTCTTGAAAGACGTGTGGTGAAGAGTGCTCAGCGGCGTGCGAGCAGCGTGGGCACGCCGCGCTCGATGCGATAGCGCAGGGTCTCGTCGCTGGTGGAGATGAGCTGATCGCCGTCCTGGCGCAGGGAGCTGCCGCTGACCGGGCAGCGCAGGATCTTCAGCAGTTCGGCAGAGAGTGCGGACGCGGGGCGTTCCGTGCCGGGACGCGGCGTGGCGGAGGAGCTGGCACTGGGCATGGCCCTAAGCCTACCGCGCAGGGCAGAGCAGAGGGCCGGCGTCGTCATCCGACGACACCGGCCCTCTGTGCTTGATTCTTCGCGGGTCAACTGGGGTCAGTGACCGGCGCCGAAGTTGCCTGCCATGCGGTCGTGCAGGTCCAGGCTGGCCGCGTTGAGCCCGGAGATCTCCACCCGCTTGCCGTACTTGGCGTACTTCTCCGTGACCGCGTCCAGCGAGGCGACGGTCGAGGCATCCCAGACGTGGGAGTTGTACATGTCGATGACCACGTGCTCGGGATCCTCGGCGTAGTTGAACTGCGTGTAGAGATCGTTCGAGGAGGCGAAGAACAGCTCCCCGGTGACCTCGTATTTCGCGATCTCCTCGCCGAAGTGCTGCTCGATCCGGCGCTCCACGGTGGCCAGGTGAGCCACGCGGCGGGCGAAGAGCACCATGGCGGTGAGCACGCCGAGCGCCACACCGATGGCCAGGTTGTGCGTCCACACGGTCGCGATGACCGTGACGAGCATGACCGAGGTCTCGGACTTCGGCATCATCTTCAGCGTGGAGGGCTTGATGCTGTGCCAGTCGAAGGTGGCGATGGACACGAAGATCATCACCGCGACCAGCGCCGCCATGGGCATCAGGGCCACGATCTCGCCCAGGGTGACCGCGAGGATGAGGATGAAGATGCCGGCACAGAAGGTGGAGATGCGGGTCCGCGCGCCGGAGGCCTTCACGTTGATCATGGTCTGACCCACCATCGCGCAGCCGCCCATGCCGCCGAAGAAGCCTGTGATGATGTTCGCGGCCCCCTGGCCCCAGGATTCACGGACCTTGCCGGAGCGGGTGTCGGTGACATCGTCGACCAGCTTGGCGGTCATCAGCGACTCCAGCAGCCCGACGGCCGCCATGCCCAGCGCGTAGGGCGCGATGATCTGGAAGGTCTCCATGGTGAACGGGACGTCCGGGATGAACAGTGCCGGCAGCGATTCCGGCAGCTGGCCCTTGTCGCCGACCGTGGGGACGTTCAGCGCGAACACGACCGCCAGAATGGTCAGCAGCACGATCGCGACCAGCGGCGCGGGCACCGCCGAGGTGATGCGCGGCAGCAGGTAGATGACCACGAGCCCGAAGGCGACCATCGGGTAGACCAGCCAGGGAACCCCGATGAGGTCGGGGATCTGTGAGGTGAAGATCAGGATCGCCAGCGCGTTGACGAAGCCGACCATCACCGAACGGGGAATGAAGCGCATCAGCTTTGCCACCCCGATCACGGCGAGCAGCACCTGGAAGACCCCGGCGAGGATCACGGTGGCGATGAGGTACTCGATGCCGTGGCTCGCCACGAGTGGTGCGATGACCAGGGCCGTCGCCGCGGTGGCGGCGGAGATCATGGCGGGACGTCCACCGAGGAACGCGATCGAAACCGCCATGGTGAAGGAGGCGAAGAGGCCATACTGCGGATCCACCCCGGCGATCAGCGAGAAGGCGATGGCCTCCGGGATCAGCGCCAGGGCCACGACCAGCCCGGCCAGGACCTCGGTCTTGAGCAGGCGAGGCGTCTTGAGCGTGCGAAGAACCGACTGCCGTTCCTCCGGGGTCAGCTCCTCGGCGACGGCCGTGGACGAATGTGCCATGGGGCTCCGTTCTCAGGTTGCGGACACAGCGGTGCCCAGCGATATACGTACAATGTGGCGGTGCGCAGCGCTGCGCAGAAAAGAATGAGGGCGCCGATGAGTCGACCTCGAACCGGCTACCCGCAAAACTCTACCCTCACGTTAGGGTAGAGTTCACGTTTTGTGGGCAAGGTCTCAGGAGGTGAGACTAGTGCAGCGCAGTGCTCACATCGAACCTCAGCTGCCCAGCTGGTCTCGCAGCTGCTCCGCGAGGATATCGGCCTGCTGCAGGTACGCCGCCAGCTTCCCGCGCTCCTTCTGCACATGCTCCAGGGAAAGCTGGGCACGCTCGCGCTGCTGGTCATCGAGGGCCTCCAGCTCAAGCAGCTCCACCACCTCGGAGAGCTCCTCCAGGCTGAACCCCAGCGGCTTGAGGTACTTGATCCGCATCAGCCGCTGCTCATCGGCCTCGCTGTAGAGCCGAAAACCACCCTCGGTGCGGCCGCTGGCGGGCAGAAGTCCGACGTCGCCGTAGTGCCGGATGGTGCGCAGGGAGAGTCCGGTGCGTTCCGCCAGTTCACCGATGTGCATGGTCCCCTGCTGCTCTTCAGTCATGAAGTTCCTCAGTCATCGAGTTCGCTCAATCATCGAGCAGGCGGAGGTGGCCGCGGGAGATGCCCGGGCCGCCGGTTCGGGCGGGCGGAGCCATCCGCTCACGATTGGACCGGGTGGGCAGCTCTGGCTCCGCAGGTGGTGAGTCTGCTGCGTCCTGGTGCTGGCTGGAACCCTGTTCCGGGGTGCGCGCACGGGCCGCGGCACGCGCTTCGGGGGATTCGCGGACGGCGTCGGCCAGGGCGAGGAGGTCATCGACCTGCTTGGGCGCTCCTGGAAGATTGAGCCGCAGGACCTCCCAGCCGCGCGGCGGGGTCACCGAGGCGGCATGCCGATCGCAGAGGTCGTAGGTGTGCGGCTCCGCGTAGACGCTCAGCGGACCGACCACCACGGTGGAGTCTTTATAGGAATAGGTCAGCGTGGCAGCGGCAGGCCGCTCACAGCTGTTTCTGGTGCATCGACGCGAGGAATCCACGAGACCTCACCCTAGCAACCAGCATGGCCGGGCGACTGCAGGCAGGGCCGCGACGCTCTCAACGGCCAGGCGTACGCAGGTACAGTAAACGGTACAACGCTGGGGAGAGACGACACATGGCACTCACCACAAGTTCCGCGCGACGCGACCTTTTTCGGCTCATCGAGCAGGTCAACCTGGACCACACTGAAGTGGAGATCACCTCACGCCGAGGCTCCGCGGTCCTGATGTCCAAAGATGAATACGACTCTCTCGTCGAAACCAGCTATCTGTTGCGATCACCGGCGAACGCCCGTCGGCTCATGAACGCGCTCCACAGCGCTCAATCTGGGGACGTGGCAGAACACGAACTCACCGACCCATGACTGGCTCGCGGAAGCTTGCCTGGACCACCGAGGGGTGGGATGACTACCTCAACTGGCAGTCACAGGACCGCAAGACCCTGAAGAGGATCAACCAGCTCCTCGCCGACATGCTCCGTGAGGACCCCTTCGAGGGGATCGGCAAGCCAGAGCCTTTGAAGCACGCGCTGGCTGCAGCGTGGTCCAGGCGCATCGATGAAGCTCATCGACTCGTCTACCTCGCGGATCGCTCCCACGTCACGATTCTCCAAGCCCGATACCACTACTGAGACGCAGGCCCGGGCGCGAGAGTCTCCAGGAACTCCAGGACGGCACTGGTGGTGATCTCGGGCTGCTGCGGCGTCAGCGCAGCAGCCGGACCGGGACGTATTGTTCCGCTCCGCGCAGCTGCTCCACCGGGGAGAGACTGATCTGGTCCTCCCCGGCCGTGGTGGCAAGCATCGCGTGGATGCCCCCTTCGCCGGTGAGCTCGGGTGCGGAGAAGACGACGACGGCGGCCTCCGCCTCGGTGCCCTCGGGCTCGGCCTCGGCGATGTCGTCTGCGGAGATGACCGCGGCTCCGTCGGCGGCAACCTCCACGGTCTGTTCCTCGCCAAACTCACCCTCGGCGTCCATGACGCGATAGCCGATGCTTCCGGAAGCCCCGGTGCCGAAGAGGCGCAGCTCAGAGGCGCCGAGTTCTGGGAGCAGCGCGCCAGAGCCCTCGGCCAGGGCCTCGGTCGTCGCCGCCCAGCTGAAGTCACTGCTCTGGGCGGACTCGCTGCGCACCGCGGCGTAGGCGGGCACATCGCTGCGCACCTGGATATCGGTCACCCCTGGATCGACGCCCTGCAGCTCGATGACGTCGACCTCGCCGCCGTCCACAGTGAAGACACCGGGAATGTCGAGGCTCTGCTGCCCGTCCTCGCCATAGACCTGGACCTCCACGGTGGCTCCCTGGTTCCCGGGCACGTGGATCCACAGCTCCGGCGGGGTGGGGCCGGACTGCTCGCCGTCCTCGGCGCTGTCCTCCGACTCCTCGTCGGTGTCGGCGTCCGTCTCGGCGGTGCCTTCGGGCACGGTGATGCCGGGCAGCACATGACTGGTTCCTGCCTCGGTGAGCCCCGGGAGGAACTCGACGCCGGTACCGATGATTCCGGAGGCGCGCGAGGACTGCAGCTGGGCGGTGACCGGCGCGCCCGATGAGCGCACGGAAACGCCCAGGTCCGTTCCGGCGGAGGCCAGCCCGGCGATGTTCACCGAGCGGGTGGTCTCTCCGGGGACGACGACCGAGCGTGCGCCCGAGGTCCCGCGGTCCCCTTCAGAGTCCACGCTGGTGACCTCCACGGTGGCCGAGCGCTCGAAGGGATTCGCCAGGGTCAGCAGGGAGGACGCACCGGCGGCGATCTCGGGGCCGAAGAACCACTGTGAACGCTCGGGCGCGGTGCACTGTCCCACCGCGAGACCCGCCACGGACCCGGCGTCGGCCTGGTACTCATACAGGCCTGCGGCAGCCAGCGGGCTCCCGTCGGCCGCGGCCTCCACGCTGAGCAGCGGGGGCCGGACCGGATCGGTGGAGGATTCGTAGACGGTCTCGCGCTGTGCCAGCGGAACGCTCGGCGCAGCATCCCCGGACGCGGCGTCCGTCTCCTGGGCACCGGAGCCTTCGGTGAGCGTGACGTCGTTGACGCGGGATTCCTCGTTCAGCTGCGACCATTCGGCGGCGGGGAAGCTGCCGCTGAGGTCCGTCGCGAAGAGCACTGCGGAGAACCGTGAGGTGGCGGTTGCGTCGCGCTCCCGATACTCCAGCTCACCCTCGGTGGTCAGCGAGTCAGGCTGCCCCGGCATCGGCGGGCAGATGAAGCTCTGCCCGGTGCGCGGCGCCGCCACGGAGGCTGCCCCCAGGGCGGCGGCTGCGCCTTGATCGACTCCTTCAGTCCCCGCGGCAGCCTCCGAGCGTCCATCCGCCAGCCCGTCCAGCACCACGGAACCCACCAGGGCGGCAAGCACACCAGCGGTCACGACGACGGCGGCCGTGCGCGTCCCCGCACCGCTGCGGCCCGCTGCGCTGGTGGTGGCCTCGTCCTGCGTCCGGCTCGCACGGGACCGACGGTCCCTCCGCGAGCCGCGGGCCTTGGGGGATGCAGCGGCGGCGGTCGGCGCGGAAGAACCTGCCGGAGCTGCCGAGGAAGACGTGCGCGCTTCGGCCGCTTGGCGCGCCTCAGATTCCCTGCGCGCCGCGGAGGCCTTGCGCGCGTCAGATTCCCTGCGTGCCTCCGATTCCGAGCGCGCCTGGGCCGCACTCTGCTTCTCGGCGCGCAGCTGTGACTCCTGCTCCTCACGCAGCCGCTTCTCTTCCGCGCGCAGTTCGGCGCGGGCCGCTGCGGCGTCCTGTTTGGCCTTCTGCGTGGCGGCGCGCTCCTGTTCGCGGATCGCGCGTTCGCGGGCGCGGCGCTGTTCCTTGATGAGCTTCTTGACCTTGACCTTCTTGGCGCTCATCCTCGGCGTCCTTCCAGCTCATCGGTGTCTGCCACCGGCAGGATGCGTGATCCACGCGGCAGCGGGATCGCAATCAGCACCACCAGCAGCAGGAATGCCCCCAGAATGATCAGGATCGGCAGCTGGTACGGGCTGCGATGCTCGGCGCTCAGGTCACCCTGCAGGTTCTCGCCCTGATCGGCGATCGCCTCAGCGGGCAGTTCGAAGCGCTGGGTCCAGGCTGCTGGACCGTCGGTGTCCTCGGTGGCGGCTTCCTCTGGGACAGGTGCCGCGTCGAGGGCCTCGCCCTCCCAGCTGGCTCGCCAGCCGTTCGCGTCTTCGGTGGCCAGCTCCAGCAGGTACTCGCCGTCGGGATCCAGGCCGAGCCCGCCGTCGCCGTCGGTGACTGCTTGCAGGTCCACGTTGAGCTGGTGCTCCTCGGCGGGCAGCAGCGCCTGCACCTCACCCTGGGTATCAACGATCCTGGCCCATGCGGTCGGCACCCCGGAGATGCCCGGGGTGGAGGGCAGCAGGTCCTCGTCGTCGACCTCGGCGCGCCAGAGCTCGCCGCGGTCGGTCGTTCCCACGGAGATGAGCCCGGCGGCGGTGTCCACGGCGTCGGTGAGTGCCTCGGGCTCGTTCGCGTCGATCAGCACGTAGCCGATGCCCAGCTCGGACATCAGCTGCGCGGTCTGCACCGCGCCGGGGGTGACCAGTGCGGCGATGAGCGCGGAGAGCCGCTGATCCGCCGTGGAGAACTCGGCCGCGGAAGCGGCCTCCGCCGCGCCATCAGTTCCAGCCGTGCCGCCGAGCAGGTCTGGGATGCGCTGGGGCTGCGCCCACAGCGGGGCGTCGCCGGCGGCGGTGACCGAGCGGGACTTGTCCAGCGTGCGCCCCTCACCGGAGACGAGCTCGCCGATCACCCCTGGATTGGCCGAGGACAGCACCAGCGTGCGCAGCTGGGCGGGGCCGGTCCCCTGGTCCGCGGCGGTGGCGGGCAGCTGGCGCACCGAGCCGGGCTCGATGAGCGTCGGCGCGGCGTTGACCGCGGTGAGCGGCTGCCCGGTGAGCGTTGCGCCCGGAGCCATCCGGGGGCTGTAGAAGAGCACCAGGGAGGCGCCGATGGAGAGCACCAGCAGCGTGGAGATCACCGGGGTGATGGTGCCGCCCACGCGGGGGAAGGCCAGCGGGAAGCGGTCCAGCGAGGCCATGCCGGCGGCGAGCAGGCAGAACAGCATGACCGAGACCACCGGACCAGGATTGCCGCCGATCACGGCGCTTCCGTCGGAGCCCGCCGCGAGCAGCGAGACCAGCACCGACAGGCCCAGCGCGCCGAGCAGGAGCACCCCCGCGACGATCGGCAGCGGGCGGAGGCGGCTGCCGGTGAACATCCCCAGCAGCGCGATGAGCAGCAGCGGAAGCCCGATCAGCAGCGCGATGCGCAGGTTCCAGAAGTCGCCCTCCAGGTAGCCCGGCAGCCAGGACCCGGAGGCGACTGCCGCGGCGAGGCCTGCGGCAGGGTCGAAGGCGCGGGAGAATCCGAGCAGCTGCTGCCACACCGGAGCGGCCTCGGCGGCCAGCGCCCGGCCGGGCTCGTGGGCGAGCACGGCGGCGAGGTTCTTGCCCTGGGTCAGCACCGAGGCGAGCATCGGCACGGCCACCGCCAGCGAGGTCAGCGGGATGAGCCAGAGCGGGCGTCCGCGCCGGCCGAGCACGATCGCCAGCACCACGCCCAGGATCACGACGAGCGGCAGCAGCGCCGGGGAGGCCGCGGTGAGCACCATCAGCAGCAGCGCGGCACCGGTGGCATACTCCCAGCTTCCGGCCACACCCAGGCCGACGGCGGCTCGACCCACGGCGCGCACAGTGGCGACCACCGCCACGGGCAGCAGGATATGGACCAGCACCGCACCGATCCGACCCTCCCCCACGGCGATGTGCAGCGTGGGCATCGCGGCCCAGAGCAGCGCCGAGACCACGCGACGGGAGGCCTTGGTGGACCAGAGCCCCGCGGCGTACCAGGCCGTCATCGCGCTGAGCGGCAGCGCCAGGATCAGCAGCCAGACCAGCACGGCCGAACCGTGGCCGAGGCTCAGCGCGGAGAAGGCGAGCAGAATCAGGTTGAAGGGGTCTGCGGCGGAGCGCACCCCGAGGCTGTCCAGGGACAGGAAGCTGACCGTGTTGGCGAAGACCTCCTGCAGCGAGCCGGCCACCGGCAGCGCGGCGCCGCCGGTGATGGCCTCAGCGGAGAGCAGGCCGCGGAAGGCCAGCAGCGATGCCCCGATCAGCGCGAGCATCATCAGGAACAGCCCGAGGCGGTCGCCGGAGCGGCGGGAGGGCATCTCATCGAAGGCGCCGTCGGAGGCACCGACCTCGAGCAGCGCATCCTCGTTGTTCTCCCGCTCGGCAGTGTCCTCGGGCTCCCCGTAGAAGCCTGGGGTGAACCGGGTGCGCGGGGCGGAGACGGTCTCTGCAGTCATCGTGGTCTGCCGCTGGTGGCGGATCGCGGCGGAGCTCAGCATCATCTGTGACTCGGCGGCGCGCCCGGCGCGCAGGTGCTTGGCCGGGGATTCGATCTGCTCATCGCGGCTCAGCCGGGCCAGGGCTGCCTTGCGCCCCTGTGCGTCGAACCGGCGGGTGTGCGCCGTGGTGCCGACGCTCAGCAGGGCGCGCACGGCGGCGAAGAACTGGCCGATCCCGGCGTCAGGGACCTTGACCACGATCAGCCCGATCAGGCGCAGCAGCGCCGCCGCCCACATGCCGACCCACAGGAAGGGCACGGCGAGCGGGCTGGCGTTGACCAGCCGGCGGCGGATCTGACCGATGCGCTGTTCGGCGGGGAGGTAGAGGGTGCCGCCGAGGCGGTGCACGATGTCCCGGCGGGGCGGGTCCTCGCGCAGTACGCGAGCGGTGGGTTCGATCACGATGTGCGCGCCGACCTCTCGGGCGCGGCGGCAGAACTGCGCGGACGCGTAGTCCCCGCTCAGGCCGGGGTCGAAGCCGCCGAGGTCACCGAAGAGCGAGGCGTGGACGAGCATCCCCTCGCCGGAGACGGCGGGGACGGCGTCGCGGCCGTCGTACTGGCCCTGGTCCAGCTCCTTGGGCTCGGTCTGGGTGAGCACCTCTGAGGAGCGAGCGCTGAAGAGGCCCACGTTGACCAGCCGCTCGGGGGTCTCGGCGGAGAGCTGCTTCGCCCCGATCACCTGGATCTCGGTGTGGTGCTCCTCG
Organism: uncultured Nesterenkonia sp.; assembly: GCA_947494195.1. Lineage (GTDB taxonomy): Bacteria > Actinomycetota > Actinomycetes > Actinomycetales > Micrococcaceae > Nesterenkonia. The sequence continues at coordinate 231,950 of CANLUC010000001.1, forward strand.
TCCTTGACGGTGAACAACCGCTCCTCGAGCCGCTCCAGGGCGTCGGAGGTGGGGATGGTGCCGGCGGGGAGGATCCACAGCCACTGGTGGCGGGGATTGAAGCCATCCGGAAGCTGGCGCTCCACACTGCGCCAGAGCTGGGTGTTCTTGGTGCCGCCGGGACCGGTGGTCGCGGTCTGGTGGGCCTGGCGGCGGTCCTCGAGCAGCTGGGAACGCAGCGATCGGGACAGGTCCTGGAGGCCGCGGTAGCCGGGCGCGGAGAGCTCGATGACGCTGTCCGGGTGACGCGTCTGCACCGCGAGGGCCTCCCGGGTGCGCGCCACGGCGCTGCTGGGCTGCTCGGCCTGGGGTGACTGGCCTGGGGCAGACGGCAAATCGCCGCCGTCGTGCAGAACGACAGCGGCGATATGGGGTCCAGAATGACCGTTGATCAGAGTGCTCTCTTCCGCAGCTTGCGCCGCTCCCGCTCGGACAGTCCGCCCCAGATGCCGAAGCGCTCGTCATTGCCCAGCGCGTAGTCCAGGCACTCCTGCTTCACCGTGCAGGCACCGCAGACCTTCTTCGCGTCACGGGTGGAGCCGCCCTTCTCGGGGAAGAACGCCTCCGGGTCGGTCTGTGCGCACAGCGCATCGACCTGCCAGGCGAGCTCGCCCTCGATCTCCTCGGTGGGGACCAGCGCGGGCAGACCCAGCCAGGTGGTGGTGGCGGACTCCGCGGAGCGCGGCTCCGCCGTCGTCGGTCGCGACGTCTCTGGTGTGGAGGTTTCTGGTCGCGGAGTTTCAGTGCGGCGGGAAGGTGCCTCACTGAGTGCCGTGACCGAGGAGGGAGCCTCTGCCTCGCGCTCAGCCTCCTCATGGGCTGCGAGGAAGGCGGTAGCCTGATCTTCGAGAGCCTTGCCGTGCTCCAGACGCTCTGCGGCCTGAGGATCAGCGGGGTCCACGAACCAATCAGCAGGAACCTCGAGACCCGTCCTGCGGGCTATGGCCGTAGTGCCAGGCTGTTCTTCGCCCAGCCGCGCTGCGTTCCCCATCAAAGGGCCTCCCGAGAATTATTCCTGCCGTGTACTGCCCCTAATTACACTGGCGTAAGTAACCATCCGTCAAGTGCGCGACTTAAGTTCCCATTATCAGACCCTCAACCCCTCGATCACGCCCGACACGCCGCCAAAAATCAGCTCGGCGCGAGGCGTGGCGGCCCCAGGAGGACTTTCATGACCCCGCTCACACTTTCAGGCTCGACTGACCAGGTCCCGCAGACCTTTGCCGCACTGCTGGACCTCCTCGAATCACGACCCCAGCCTGCCGTGGTCTGGTACGGCGGCGCAGTGAACGCCGAGGGCGCCGATCGCGTGGAGCTCTCGGGGCGGGTGCTGCAGAACTGGGCGGTCAAGCTCATCGGGCTCTTCAGTCAGGAATCCGAGCTTGAGCCCGGCGACACGGTCCTGGTCGATGCCGATGCGCACTGGAAGGCTGCCGCGGTGGTCCTGGCCACGGGAGCGCTCGGGTGGTCGGTCTCCGTGACCGCGTCCGGTGCTGCGTCTGTGGAGGCGTCTGGAGCTGCGGCTGGCGCGTCCGAGGCGGCACCCGGGTCAGCCGACGACGACGCCCGCGCGGCCGCCGCCGCAGCCCTGGCTCCTGCGCTGATCATCACCGACCGGCCGGGTGACTGGACCGGTGCTGGCGTGCTGGCACAGTCCCTCGGGGAGGCCGAGCTTGCGGCACTGTCCCCCGGGCTGCTGGATGCCTCCTTCGAGGAGGCCACGGGCGAGGCCCTGCCCGCTTGGGTGCTGGACATCTCCGCAGAGGTCCGTCAGCACCCGGATCAGCTGCCCGCACCGCTGACCCCGATGGCGCTTCCCGAGGTCGCGCTGTCCGAGGACACGCTTCCCGAGACGGCTGAGCGCTCTCCTGCGCGAGGCGGCCTCGTGCTCACCGGCGGCGAACCGAGCGTGGACTGGCAGGACTGGACGCTGGACCGCTGGGGCGCTGGCGTGGAGGCCACCGGGCCGGCCGGCGTGGTCGCCCTGGCGGAGATGCTTGAGGCCTGGGCGCACAGCCGTCCCGTGGTGCTCTTCCAGGGCGATCCCGCGGCGCAGCCCGCCGCCTGGGAGCAGCTGCTGCGCAACGAGGGCGTGAACTAGCCCCACTCAACGAGCGCGCGCATCTGTTGGGCAGGAATCGTCGGAATAGGCGTGCTTGCGGGGCCTCATTCCGACGATTTCTGCCCCCGCGATGGGGTCGACCCCATCGCGGGGGCGAGAACGGGCGGAATGGACCCCGAGAACGCGATCTTTCCGCCCGTTTTCGCCCCAGGGATGATGAATGCCGCGAGCGGAGGAGCGGGCGGGGCGATCCGGCGGGGACGGTGCGGACTGCGCGGTCAGGCGGGGCCGCGGCGGGCGGCGTCGGCGGCGGGGTCCTGCTCGGTGGGCAGGTCTGCGGCTTGGGTACGGTCGTTGGTGAAGACCCAGTACTTGTACGCGAAGAACCGGAAGATGGTCGCCAGCACGAGCCCGATCACGTTGCCGGCCACGAACACCTCGGTCACCGAGGTCAGGCCCAGCACATACTTCGCGATGCCGACACAGCCGGTCTGGATGCCGAGCCCGATCGCGTTCATCACCAGGAACAGCACGAGCTCCCGGGCCTTGCCGGTGGAGCGCTTGTGCCGGAAGGTCCAATAGCGGTTGGCCACCCAGGAGAACAGCGTGGCGACGACGCCGGCCACCACCTTCGCCTTGAGCTGCGAGTCGTCCATGGGCCCGCTGATCAGCCAGAGGAAGATCGCGGAGTCGATGATGAAGGCGACACCGCCGACGGCGCCGAACTTCGCGACCTCACGCCACAGCGTGACGATGAGCTCGCGAATGCGCCAGTACAGCTTCTTGATCATGGGCGGGAATGCTCCTGGTCTGGGCTGTGGTGGGAGGCAGGGCTGTGGTGGGAGGCAGGGCTGTCGGGCGAAGTGGTGGCCAGGAAGGCCTGGGCGTATGCGCCGGCGCTGACCCGATGGCCTGCGGTCTCCGGAAGGAACGCCGACGTCCCGGGGGTCAGAGTCAGCATACGAGGGCCTGCTGAGGCGTCGGGCGCGCGCAGTGTGATCTGCCCGGCGGTGCAGAGCAGGATGCCGTGGCCTGGTGCCTCAAGCACCGCCTCCCCCGGGAACTGGAGCTGTTCCAGCTGAAACTCCTCGAACGGGGCCTCGTAGCGCAGCCGCCGCGGCCCACTGGGCACGCCGGGGTCGGCGGTGGCGTCGTCCAGTTCTGAGGCATCCTCTTCCGGACCGGTCTCCTGGACGGGGCAGTGCGGGACGGGCAGCACCTCGCAGTCGGTCACCTTCAGCAGCTCGTCGACGGCGAGGTGTTTGCTGGTGAGACCTCCGCGGAGCACGTTGTCCGAGTTCGCCATGATCTCCACCCCGACTCCGTGCAGGTAGGCGTGAAGGTTGCCCGCCGGAAGGTAGATCGACTCCCCCGGCGCCAACAGGAGCCGGTTCAGCAGCAGCGCCACGAAGATCCCCGGATCCCGCGGGAAGACCCGGGCAATGTGCTGCAGCATCTGCGCGGCATCGGCATTCAGCCCCGCGGCGTCCTCTCCTGCGATGAGCCCCGCGCCCAGGCGCCCATCCGCAAGCAGTGCGCTGAGCTCACCGGCAGCCTCCGTCGCTTCGGCACGGCCGCTGCGCAGCAGATACTCCAGCGCACTGGAATAGTCCTGCGCCGAGACGTGCTGCTGCAGCCGCGCCACCACTGCGTAGACGCCGGGAGCTGACTCACCCGCGTCACCGCCCAGCGCCTGCGCCAGACCACTGAGCTCTGCGGCGGCCTCGGCATGCGGCCGGAACCCGCACAGCGCAGAGAACTCGGTCAGCGCGACGATCAGCTCCGGCTTCGCGTTGGGGTCTTTATAGCTGCGCGTCGGAGCATCCAGCGCCAGCCCAGAGGCTTCCTCGGCGACGAATCCGGCCTGGGCGCGGGCCGTGGTCGGATGGGACTGGATCGAGAGCGGCTGCTCCGCCGCCAGGACCTTGAGCAGGAACGCAAAGCTGCCGGAGGCCTCACCGGAGCTCTGCAGATACTCCGGAAGCGTCACGACGCGTGCGGCGGAGCCGGACGGGTGAGCATCCGGGTCTGCTGCACGTGCAGTGGAGTGCGCCTGGCCAGCAGCCGGCCCGGCACCCGCTGTCTCCAGCTCCAGCGACGATGGATCACCAGGATGAGCCCCCATCCAGATCTCGGCCCGCGGGGACGCCGAAGCTGCCCAGCCGAAGAGCTCACTGAACGCAGTTGTGGAACCCCATGCGTACTCGCGCACGGGATTGATCATCCTGAACATCGGGGGAACCTTATCAGCCCTAGTTCACCGGATCGCAGAGGTAATTCGTGGAGGCAGCCTGCTGCAGGATGTCCGTCTGACCATTCAGCTGGGCCTGCACCAGGAACTCCCGGGTCAGGTCGGAGCCGTCTGGCTGGGTCGGCGGCGGGGTCGCATCGATGGGAGCCTCGTCCTCCTCCACCGCGTCTGCTGCCTGCTCCGAAGCCTGGACGGCTGTCGGCAGCATCACACCGAGCACACCGGATTGCGCCGGGAGGAACCCTGCGGAGCCGAATGCGCCGCCGTCGTCGTCCTGTTCATTGGCGATCAGCTGGTCCACGCGCTGCTGGATCAGATGGAAGTCCGGGTAGGTGGAGAAGAGGTTTCCCTCAGATTCGAAGTCCGGGGCGCCCAGCACCAGGCGCTGCATGGGCTGACCCTTCGCGTCCACCGCGAGATCCAGGAAGGATCCCAGCTGGGACTGCGGCAGGTTGGTCTCCACCACGTTCTCCCCGGCCGTCATGATCTCGCTGAAGCGGCTCAGCAGGGTCTGCGGATTGAACTGGGAGATCATGGCCTGCTGGATGCACTGCTGCCGCTGGATCCGGTTGTAGTCCGAGCTGAAGGTGCGTGACCGCGCGTAGGCCAGCGCCTCCTGACCGGAGAAGTTGTACACCCCGGGGGCCCACCAGTTGTCGCCCCAGGTGCCGTCGGGCAGCGGGCCGCGGTAGGGCACCCAGCCTCCGGAGTCCACGGAGACCCCGCCCATGGCGTCGATGAGGTTCTCGAACCCGCCCATGTCGATCATCACGTAACCGGACACCTCGAGGTTCAGCGTGCCGGAGACCGCGTCCATCATGGCCTCGGCGCCGGGATCCTCGGCCTCGGGGTAGAGGTCCTGATGGTTGTTCATCACATCGGTGTAGAGCGAGTTGATGATGCACTCATCGCCGCAGTCATACCCGGTGGGGTACACCGCGTTCAACGGAGAATCCTCGCTGAACTGGGCGTTCTGGAAGTTGCGCGGGATGGAGAAGATGATCGTCTCGGCCGAGTCCTCATTCACGCTGACCACGTGGATCGAGTCCGGGCGCAGGCCCGTGCGGCCCTCCCCCGCGTCGGCGCCCATGAGCAGGAAGTTGTAGCGCCCGTCGACGGCAGGGATGCCCGGGCCGCTGGAGAAGATGCCGCCCAGCGTGGCGCGGCCCTCGTTGACCAGCTTCGCCGCGTAGCCCAGCCCCCCGGAGGTCAGGATCATCAGCACCGCGAGGACGACGGCGACGATCGGCTTCATCCCCGGCGCGAGCGAGGCGAAGTGGATCAGCCGGAAGGTGTCCAGCCAGAGCACCAGCCAGCCCAGCGCGAGCGCGCCCAGGATCACCGCGGAGAGCCAGAGCATGAAGGGCTGGGTGAGCATGGAGAGCACGACGCCGCGCATGGTCAAGAACATGAGTCCCAGCAGCAGCGCGGTGAACCAGCAGGCCACGGTGACGGCCAGCGCGATCCGGCCGAGCTTCTTGGAGCCGGCCGCGATCTGCGCGCCGCCGGGGATGAACAGGGTCAGCGTCAGCAGCATGAACGCGCGGCGGGTGCGGTCGGTCTCTGAGCCGCGCTGCGGGCTGCGGATCACATCCGGCTGGCTGCTGAACCGGTGGTAGCTGATGGCGGAGTCAGTCATCGGGCGCGGTACGTCCCCAGCTCGGCGGCTTCCTCGCGCAGCCGGGCCCCTTTTGCGTGGGCTTCGGCCGCCAGGGTGGTCTGGAAGTCCAGCAGCTTGGCGCGCAGCTCGGCGGCCTGGGCGGTGTCTCCTGCGGCCAGCGTGCGCACCGCGAGCAGCCCCGCATTGCGGGCACCTCCCACGGAGACGGTGGCCACGGGGACGCCGGCGGGCATCTGCACGATGCTCAGCAGGGAATCCATCCCGTCCAGGTGCTTCAGCGGCACGGGGACCCCGATCACGGGCAGCGGGGTCACCGATGCGAGCATGCCGGGCAGATGCGCGGCACCGCCGGCGCCGGCGATGATGACCCGGATGCCGCGGGTGTGCGCGGACTTGCCGTAGTGGATCATCTCTTCGGCCATCCGGTGGGCGGAGACGACGTCGGCCTCGAAGGTGATCCCGAATTCATCCAGCGCCTGGGCGGCGGCCTGCATGATCGGCCAGTCGGAGTTCGACCCCATCACCAGGGCCACCTTGGCCGTGGTGTGGCCGGAGTCGGCGAGGTGGGGCTGGGGAGGTTGCGTGTCGGCCGCCCGTCGCTGGTCTCGGACCTCCCCGGCGGGGTGCTCGCTGGGCTGGCTCATGCTGGTCCTTCCACGATGATCTCGGCGACCTCGGCGGCGGCGCGCCGCACGCGCTGCAGCCGCGAGCGGCGGGTCTCCCAGCTCTCCTGCGGGGAATGCGTCTGGGTCAGGATGTTCACGTGTCCGATCTTGCGACCGGGGCGTGCCTCTTTTCCGTAGAGGTGGATCTTGGAGCCGTGGGAGCGGCGCATCGCGGCGGCGAAGGAGCTGTGCAGGGAACGCTCCCCCGGCGTGGAGCTGCCGAGCAGATTCTTCATCACGGTGTATCCGCCGACGCCGCCCTTGACCTCGGTGGCGCCCAGCGGCAGGCCCAGCACCGCTCGCAGGTGCTGCTCGAACTGGCTGGTGATGGAGCCGTCCATGGTCCAGTGACCCGAGTTGTGCGGACGCATGGCCAGCTCGTTGACATAGATCCCCGGGAGGATCCCGCGGTCCGGGTCTGCGTCGTCTTCGCTGATCTCGAAGAGCTCCACTGCGAGCATGCCGGTGACCTGCAACTTCTCGGCGATGGTGCGGGCGATGCGTTCTGCGACCTCGAGGTGGGCGTCGCTGGTGTGCGGGGCCGGGGCGATGACCTCGTCGCAGACGCCATTGGTCTGGGTGGATTCGACCACGGGATAGGGCATGGTCTCCCCGGCGGCGGAGCGCGCCACCTGGGCGGAGAGCTCACGGGTGTAGGGAACCTTCTGCTCAGCCAGCAGCCCGGTCGGGCTCTCGGCGGCGCGATCGAACCAGTCCTGGGCGGCGGCGGCCTCCTCGGCGGAGTCGATCATGCGCACACCCTTGCCGTCATAGCCGCCGCGGGGGGTCTTCAGCACCAGGGGCCACCCGGTCTCGGCGCCGAACTCGAGCAGCTCCGCCACGCTGTGCACCTCGGCCCAGCGCGGATTGGGCAGTCCGAGCTCCTGGACCGCGCGACGCATCGCGAGCTTGTCCTGCGCGTAGATCAGCGCCTCGGGTCCGGGGTGCATCGCGGTGCCGGAATCGGAGAGCGCGGAGAGCACCGCGGCGGGCACATGCTCGTGGTCGAAGGTGATCACGTCGAGGTCTGTGGCGAAGGCGGTGACCGTCTGCGGATCGCGGTAGTCACCCAGTGTGGTGTGCGGGATGACCTGAGCGGCGGAGGAGTCGGCGGAACCGGCGAGCAGGTGCAGCTCGATGCCGAGTTCGACGGCGGCGGGGGCCATCATGCGGGCCAGCTGGCCGTCACCGATCACCCCGACCCGCGGGGTGCCATCGGGGCTGCGGGGGGCGTCTCTCGGCGCTGGGGAGCTCTCGGGTCGCGTCACAGTCCCCAATTATGCGCCATGACCCTGCCGGGACTGCACAGGGAAACACCCTCTGCGGGGAGCGCCTCTTGGCGAACAGATGACCGATGGAAACACCCGCGCGAGTCACCCGGCGGATTCGCAGGTTTCGACCTTAGCCTGGGCGCACATGTCAGCTCTACGGATGGACGAGACAGCCATGCGACGCTTTGTAGTGACATTCGACACCTCCGATGCTGAGGTGCTGGAACGAGAGGCGCCGGGTCTGCTCAGCGCCCAGGGCTTCTCCACCGACGTGTATTTCCCCCGGCTCGGGGTGGGCGTGGTGGACGGGGACCCCGAGGAGATGGAGGCTTTCAGCGGGAGGTGCCGAGAACGACGTCGGCCGATGAGCTATACCCCCGAGCTCACCTATTACGCCATCTCCGCCGGGCCGGTGGATGCTGCCGCCCGGAGCGCCGCAGACAGCGCGGAGCTGACCTGGGGGCTGCAAGCGATCCAGATCCGCCACGCGCAGGAGAGCGGACAGACCGGAGAGACGATGCGGCTGGCCGTGCTGGACACCGGATTCGACGCCTCACACCCGGACTTTGCTGGACGCAGCGTGACACTGGAGTCTTTCATCGCCGGCGAGGGCCCCGAGGACGTCCATGGTCACGGCACCCACTGCATCGGCACCGCCTGCGGGCCCTGGGTGGCGCAGAGCGGCCCCGGTTACGGGGTGGCCGCCGGGGTGGAGATCTTCTCCGGCAAGGTGCTGGGCGAGGATGGCTCCGGCTCCGACACCTCCATCCTGGCGGGGATCGACTGGGCGCTGCAGAACGGGTGCCAGGTGATCTCGATGTCCTTGGGCGCCGATGTGCGCGAGGTCCATCCGCCGTATGTCACCGCTGGGCGGCGGGCCTTGGAGCAGGGCTCGCTGCTGGTCGCCGCCGCGGGGAACAATGCCGGGCGCAGCGCCGGGGACCCCGGCTTCGTGGGGGCACCGGCGAACAGTCCCTTCGTAATGGCGGTGGGCGCAGTGGACTCGGCGCTGCAGGTCGCCGACTTCTCCGCCCGCTCACTCCCCCATGACGGCGGAGAGGTGGACATCGCGGCCCCCGGGGTGGACATCTACTCCTCCTGGCCCCGCCCGGAACTGTTCCGCAGCATCAGCGGGACCTCCATGGCGACTCCGCATGTCTCCGGGATCGCGGCCGTGGTGGCCGGGTCGACCGGCCTGCGCGGCCAGCAGCTCTGGGATGAGCTGATCCGCACTGCACTCCCGCTCGAGGACGCGCAAGCGGCGGATGTGGGGGCCGGGCTGGCCGTGATCCCGGTGCTGGGAGACGGAGAGACCGTGGCACCCGAGCCGGGCAACGGTGCACCGGAGGGGTCCGGATCATGACGGCCCAGCATTGGATCATCACCGTGGACGAGGAACACCTCGAGACTATGGACGAGGTGGTCTCCGAGCTTGAGGCCTCAGGTCTGGTCGTCGACAAGGTGCTGCGCAGCCTGGGCCAGATCACCGGTCACACCGAAGAGGCTTCCGGGGCGACGGATCAGGGCGCCACGACCAGCGTGCAGTCCAGCGTCGTCGGCGCGGGGTCCGGGCCCCGGACGCTCGGGGCGGCCGACCTTGCAGCGGTGCCAGGAGTCGCCTCAGCGGACAGCTCCCGGCGCCACCGGATCGCCCCGCCCGACGCCGAGGTGCAGTGACTTCCTGATAGCAGAACTGCTCTCATCCACCGGCAGCGAGGATTACTTCCGGGTGTAGGACTCCCACTTGCGGGCCTGGTGCTCGGCGTCGATGATCCGGACGGTGCCGGACTTCGAGCGCATGACCATCGACTGCGTGGTGACCTTGTCGCCCTGGTAGCGCACGCCGCGCAGCAGATCGCCGTCCGTGATGCCGGTGGCGGCGAAGTAACAGTTGTCGCTGGTGACGAGTTCCTCGGTGGTGAGGATCCTGCTGACGTCATGGCCGGCGTCGAGCGCCTTCTGCGCCTCCTCGTCGTCCACAGGCGCGAGGCGTCCCTGGATGACTCCGCCGACGGCCTTGATGGCGCACGCGGTGATGATGCCTTCGGGTGTGCCTCCGACGCCCATCAGCACGTCCACGCCGGAGCCTTCGCGGGCAGCTGCGATGCCGCCCGCGACGTCGCCGTCCATGATGAAGCGCACGCGGGCGCCGGCCTCGCGGATCTCATCGACGAGCTTGGAGTGCCGCGGACGGTCCAACACGCAGACGTTGACCTGGCTGATCCGCTTGTTCTTGGCCTTCGCGATCAGATGCAGGTTCTGCTTCACGGGCAGCCGCAGGTCCACCAGATCGGCGGCCTCAGGACCGGTGACGAGCTTGTCCATGTAGAACACGGCGGAGGGGTCGAACATGGTGCCCCGCTCGGCGACGGCGAGGACTGCGAGCGCGTTGTTGTAGCCCAGGGCCGTCAGTCGGGTGCCGTCGATGGGGTCCACTGCGACGTCGGCCTCGGGTCCGGTGCCGTTGCCGACCCGCTCCCCGTTGAAGAGCATCGGCGCTTCGTCCTTCTCACCCTCGCCGATCACCACGATCCCATTGAGGTTGACGGTGTCCAGCAGGGAGCGCATGGCATCCACTGCCGCCCCGTCTGCGGTGAGCTTGTCCCCCATGCCCACCCAGGCGCCGCCCGCGATCGCCGCAGCCTCGGTCACACGCACCAGCTCCATGGCCAGGTGGCGGTCCGGCTCGGAGTCCCCCACGGCGAGTCGAGCGGAGAGGTGCGAGAAGTCCTGGGACGAACCATCGTCGGAGCGCGTATCGCGGGGCTGCGAAGAATCGTTCATGGGCTAAGGCCACCTTGTCGTCTCGGCTTGTGGCCGGCCTCGTCGCCGACCCTGCAACGATCATAACCTCGGGCAGGGACATCGCGCCGGGCATGCGCCTGCCATGTCCGTCGACGGTGCGCCTGCCATGTCCGTCGACGGTGCGACAATGGGAGGGTGACCGAGCAAGAAGAGACCCCCACCCCGCAGCTGACCGAGTCCCAGGCCAAGCGGATGAATCAGCCGCTCATCGGCATCGTCATCACCGTGGCGGTGACCCTGCTGGGCGTCTTCGCGGTGATGGGGCTCCGGCCGGAGCAGGATGTCAGCTTCACTCCCGATGAGAACGTCACCCAGGCCGCCGCCTGGACCAACGATGTCACCGACTACGCAGCCATCGCACCCGAGGTTCCCGAGGGGTGGAGCGCGAACTACGCCCGCTGGGAGAACCGCGCGGAGCTCGGCGTCACCGCGTGGGAGGTGGGCTACTCCCTCGACGAGGCGAGCTTCTTGAGCTTCTCGCAGACCGATGAGCCCAATCCCGCCTGGGTCAACGAGGAGACCCGCCAGGGCGGTACCACGGGCGAAGTGACCGTTGCGGGTCTGCGTTTTGAGGTCCGCGAGTCGGAGGATCGCCGGTATTACGTGCTCGAGGCCGAGGAGAACACCATCGACGGCACCGCGATCGTGCTGGGCGGCACCGGCACGGATGAACAGTTCGAGACCTTCCTCGACGCCGTCACCGAGGCGATTGATGTAGAAGTAGAGGCAGACGAGTCAGTGGACGACGACGGAGGAGCTGCAGAATGAGCGCAACGACCACGGCGGCCCAGCCGCTTCCCGCTGAGATCTGGGAACGGCTCAAGGCCGGCAACGAGCGCTTCGTCTCCGGGGAGTCGAAGCACCCCAATCAGGACGCCGCTCGTCGGAACTCGCTCACCGAGTCCCAGCACCCCATTGCTGTCATCTTCGGCTGCTCGGACTCCCGGCTCGCCGCGGAGATCATCTTCGACGTCGGCCTGGGCGATATCTTCGTGGTCCGCACGGCAGGCCAGGTCACCGACGACGCCGTGCTCGGCTCCCTGGAATTCAGCGTCTCCGAGCTGAAGGTCCCACTGATCGTGGTGCTCGGCCACGACTCCTGCGGCGCGGTCACCGCCGCGGTCCAGGCCACGGAATCCGGGGTCACCCCGACCGGGTTCGTGCGCAGCCTCGTGGAGCGGATCACGCCCTCAGTGCTCGCCGCGCAGCGGGCCGGGATCACCGGGGTGAACGAGACGGTGGAAGAGCACGTGAAGCAGACCGCACACCGGATCGTGGACCATTCCCGCGTGCTCCACGACGCCGTGGCAGAGGGCCGCACGGCCGTCATGGGTGTCACCTACCGTCTCTCCGAGGGTCGCGCTGACGTCGTCACCTCCATCGGCGAGGTCTGAGTCCTCCACAGTTGATCGCGCCCATTCCCTGATCCGCCGATCAGCCCTAGGGTGGGGGCGTGATTGCGTTCATCGTCGAGCTGCTGGCCTCGGGCTCGCTGACCCAGGCGCTGGCCGGTTTGATGCTGCTGCTGGGCGGGGTGGTCTTCGCCGTCTGCGCACTCGCGCTGAGCTTCAATGACCTGCGCGAACATCGACTCCCCAACCGAATCATCTACCCCTGGGCGGGGATCGCACTGGGGCTGCTGGTGGTCACGGCGCTGCTGCTCGGCGAGCCGGTCGCCGCTCTGCGAGCCCTCACGGCGGCGTTCGCCTGGGGGACCTCGTTTCTGATCGTGCGGATGATCAGTCCCCGCGCGCTGGGCATGGGCGATGTGAAGCTCGCAGTGGTCCTCGGTCTCTATGCGGGGTTCCTGGGCTGGACCACGGTGCTGGCCGCCGTCGTCCTCTCTTTTCTCTTCGGTGGGCTGATCTCCGCTGGGCTGCTGATCTCCGGCCGCGCCACCGCCAAGACGGTGGTCCCTTTCGGGCCGTTCCTGCTGCTCGGCACGGCCGTGGCGTTGACGGTGAGCGGCGGCATCTCGCTAGGGTGAATCCATGCCCACCCCTGACTTCATCCAAGATCTGCGTCAACATGTCGGCACCCGCGAGCTCTGGGTCCCGGCCACCCGCGGCGTGGTGATCCGCCGGCCGGATCCCACGCCTGGACCTACGGATCAGGCTGAGAAGTCGGATCCCGCGGAGCCGGAGGTGCTGCTCGTGCGACGAGCCGACAACGGCGCCTGGACGGTCACCTCCGGAATCCTGGACCCGGGCGAAGACCCTGCCGTCGGCGCCGCCCGGGAGGTCCAGGAGGAGACCGGGGTGATCGCCCGCGCGGTGCGAGTGGCGGGGGTCTTCGCCACGCACCTGGTGCGCTACCCCAACGGCGACGCCTGCCGATACCTCGACACCGTGCTGGAGATGGAGCCGGTCTCCGGTCAGGCGCGGGTCAACGACGAGGAGTCGGTGGAGGTGGGCTGGTTCCCGATCTCGGAGCTGCCCGAGCCGATCAGCGAGGACCAGCGCATGGTGATCGACTGGGCTCTGGACACCGGCGCCCCGGCCCGATTCCGCAGCTGAGACTGAAAATCCCGGGGGGTTGGGGTTCCGGTGGATACATACCCTCCGGAAACCTCACCGCCCGGGACCAGGTGGAGCAGAGAGTGCTTTCTAGCCGGGACGGGTCATGCTCATCAGGTCCAGGGACTCATCGAGCTGCGCCTCGGTGAGGTCACCGCGTTCGATGTAGCCCAGTTCGACGACGGCGTCGCGCACGGTGAGCTTGTTCTTCACCGCGTGCTTGGCGATCTCCGCGGCGGCCTCGTAGCCGATGTGCTTGTTCAGCGGGGTGACCACCGAGGGTGAGGCAGCGGCGAGGAACGCGGCGCGCTCCTCGTTGGCGGTGAGGCCCTTGATCATCTTGTCGGCCATCACGTAGCTGGTGTTCTTCAGCAGCCGGATGGACTCCAGCAGGTTGGCGGCCATCACCGGGATGCCCACGTTGAGCTCGAAAGCACCATTGGTGGAGGACAGCGCCACCGTGGTGTCGTTGCCGATCACCTGGGCGCAGACCTGGATGGCTGACTCGCAGATCACCGGGTTGACCTTGCCGGGCATGATCGAGGAGCCGGGCTGCAGATCCGGCAGCGAGATCTCTCCCAGGCCGGTGTTCGGGCCTGAGCCCATCCAGCGCAGATCGTTGTTGATCTTCATCAGCGAGTAGGCGATGTTGCGCAGCTGACCGCTGGCCTCCACGAGTCCGTCGCGGTTGGCCTGAGCCTCAAAGTGATCACGAGCCTCGGTGAGCGGGAGCCCGGTGTCGGCAGCGAGGTTGGCGATGGCCTTCTCGGCGAAGCCCTGCGGGGTGTTGATGCCGGTGCCCACGGCGGTGCCGCCCAGCGGAACCTCGGCCACCCGGGGCAGCGCGGACTCGATGCGCTCGACGCCGTAGCGGACCTGTGCGGCATACCCGCCGAACTCCTGGCCCAGGGTCACCGGGGTGGCGTCCATCAGGTGGGTGCGCCCGGACTTCACCACCGTGGCGAATTCCTTGGACTTGGTCTCCAGCGCCTCGGCCAGGTAGGCCAGCGCGGGCTGCAGATCGTTGACCAGTGCGGAGGTGGCGGCGACGTGCACCGAGGTGGGGAAGACGTCATTGGAGGACTGGGAGGCGTTGACATGGTCATTCGGGTGGACTTCCTTGTCCGAGCCCTTCTCCGCGAGGTAGCGGTTCGCCAGCGTCGCCAGCACTTCGTTGGTGTTCATGTTCGAGGAGGTGCCGGAGCCCGTCTGGAACACGTCGATCGGGAAGTGCTCGTCCAGATCCCCGGTCTCCACCTGCTCGGCGGCGTGGACGATCGCGTCGGCGAGCTCGGCATCGAGCACCCCGAGGTCCTTGTTCGCGAGCGCGGCGGCCTTCTTCACCCGCGCCAGGGCTTCGATGTGGGCGCGCTCCAGGGTGCGTCCCGAGATCGGGAAGTTCTCCACGGCGCGCTGGGTCTGGGCGCGGTACAACGCCTGGGCGGGCACCTTTACCTCGCCCATGGTGTCGCGCTCGATACGGTATTCGGTCTCAGCTGTGTTCTCGGTCATGGGGCCAGTCTAATAACTGCATCCTGCGAACGTGCCAGCCGGCTCCGAGGCAGGACACACGGGTCAGCAGCCACTGGTCAGGACCCGGCTCAGCGGACGAGGAATTCGATCAGACCGCGATTGAACTCGTCCGGGTGACTGATGTTCACCCCGTGGGGCGCCCCCTCGATGAGGACCAGCTCGGCATCGCGCAGCGCCTCATGGGTGCGGCGGCCGGATCCTTCGAAGGGCACCACGGCGTCGGAGTCTCCGTGGAGGATCAGCGCGGGCACCGTGACGGACTCGAGATCGGAGCGGAAGTCGGTGCGTGCCCAGGCGTCCATGGATCCCAGCGCTGCCCGCTGGTCCGCCTGTCGTGCCAGGGCAAGGACCTCGGCGTGTTCCCCCTCGCTGACCATCAGCTCCCCCCGTGCGGAGAGGAAGTTGGTGACGAACTCGTCGTAGAAGCTGCCCGGATCCTGCTCCAGGCCTTCGCGCCTCTGCTGGAACGTCTCTTCATCCAGCGGGCCGTCGGGATTCTGTTCGGACTGCATCAGCGCTGGCGGGACTGCGGAGGCGAAGACCACCGAATGCAGGCGCTGCATCCCATGCCGACTCGCGTACCGCGCGACCTCCCCACCGCCCATCGAGAATCCCACCAGGGTGGCGTCCTCGAGGTCCAGGTCCTCCAGGACGCTGTGCAGGTCATCGGCGAAGGCGTCATAGTCATAGCCGGACTCGGGCGTGGCCGATCCCCCGAAGCCGCGACGGTCGTAGGTGACCACATGGAATCCTGCGGCGATGAGGACATCGACCTGCGCGTCCCAGGACTCAGAGGTCAACGGCCATCCATGGATGAGCACCACCGGACGGCCTTCGCCGCCATGGTCTTCGATGTGGAGACTCACCTCGTTGGAGGACTCCACGGTGTACTTCGACGGCACAGCGTTCTCATCGGGCACAGAGGTTTCGGACATCTCGGGTTCCTCCACAGCGTCGGGGCGGGTGCCCCCAGACTGGTTCATTCCAGGCTGCGGATCAACCCATGGAGGAACTTTGCCACAGCCTCGCGCTCCTCCTCGGTGAGGGTCTCCACGGCCTTGAGCATCCGACCGTGCATCTCCCCGTCTGCGAGCCGGTGCTCTCGTTGCTCATCATTCACCTCGGGACGAGATCACAGCCTCGTCGCCACACACATCATGGCGGACAGTTGGGCGGACCGAGTATCTGCTCTTCGCCCTCCGATGGTAGGCCACGGTTCGGGACAGGGTCACGAGACCTGGGCTCGGCTCAGGGCCGCCCCGAATCTTCCCCGCGCACCCCTGGTTCTCGCCCGGGCGGCACAGAACTCACTGCAGTGCCCCAGCCTCAGTAGCATGGGGGCATGCGCAGATTCTTCCGGGACCCCGGGGCCAGCCAGGAGCTCAGCGACGGCTCCGCGGATTCCTGGGGCTCGCTGGGCCGAGACCTCAGATCCACGTTCGGGCGAACCTTTCTCCCAGTGGTGGTGCCCCTGGCGGGAATGTGGGCCTTCTTCATCGCCTCGTTCTTCACCGGAAACTGGATCAACCGGGCGCTGGGACTCCAGGCCCGGGAGGCCGATGGCCTGCTCGGCATCCTGTTCATGCCGCTGCTCCACGGCAGCCTGGGCCATATCCTCAGCAACACCATGTCCTGGCTGGTGCTCGGCGGGATGCTCTCCCTGCTGACTCGGCACTTCGTGAAGATCACCACGCTGATATGGCTGCTCTCCGGGGTGCTGCTCTGGGTCGGCGGGACCCCGTGGGTCTGTCACGCGCCGCAGGGCTTTGACTGCGGCGGGCTGCACATCGGAGCCTCGGCGGTCATCTACGGCTTCGCGACCTTCCTGGTCGCCTACGGGTTCATCACGCGCCGGATCCTCGCGGTGATCTTCTCGCTGGCAGTGCTGTTCCTCTACGGACTCAGCATGCTCGTCGGCATGACCCCGATCAGTGCCGGCGGGGTGTCCTGGGCCGGGCATCTGGCGGGGGCTGTGGCCGGCGTCGTCGTCGCCCTGCTCTTCACGAAACAGGCTCGCGCTGAGCGGGCCGCCCGCACCGCCGCCAGATAGCGACGGCGCGGACGGCCCGATCGGCGCGCTCAGCTCCGCTGCGGGTCGAGCTCAGCTCCGCTGCGGGTCCCGCGGTCCGTGCTCAGGTGCCTGCGCTCAGGCGTCTTCGAGCAGCTCCGTGACCAGGGCCGCGATCCGGGAGCGCTCGGAGCGGGTCAGCGTCACGTGCCCGAAGAGCGGGTTGCCCTTGAGGATCTCCACCACCGCGGCGATCCCGTCATGGCGGCCCACCCGCAGGTTGTCGCGCTGCGCGACGTCGTGGGTGAGCACGATCTTCGAGTTCTGCCCCATGCGGGACATCACCGTGAGCAGCACGTTCTTCTCCAGCGACTGGGCCTCGTCCACGATCACCCAGGCGTCGTGCAGCGAGCGCCCGCGGATATGGGTCAGCGGCAGCACCTCCAGCAGCCCGCGGTGCATCACCTCCTCCAGCGCGTTCTGCGAGACCAGCGCGCCGAGGGTGTCGTAGACGGCCTGACCCCAGGGATTCATCTTCTCCGCCTCGGATCCGGGCAGGTAGCCCAGTTCCTGACCGCCCACCGCGTAGAGCGGACGGAACACGATGATCTTCTTGTGCTCGCCGCGCTCCAGCACCGCTTCGAGCCCGGCGCAGAGGGCGAGCGCGGACTTCCCCGTTCCCGCTCGGCCTCCCATCGAGACGATGCCCAGCTCAGGGTCCATCAACATGTCGATGGCCAGGCGCTGCTCCGCGGAGCGGCCATGAAGCCCGAAGATGTCACGGTCCCCGCGTACCACCTGCACGTATTTCCGGGAGGTGCCGTGCTGACGCACCCGCCCGAGCGCCGAGCCGCGCCCGGAGGAGATCACCAGTCCGGTGTTGACCGGCAGCTCCTCGGCATCCTCGAGGTCGATCTTCTCGCCTTCGTAGAGCGCGTTGACCTGTTCCTCGGTGGCGGTCACCTCAGCGAGGCCGGTCCATCCGGAATCGGTGACCCACTCGTTGCGGTACTCATCCGCGGCCAGGCCCATGGCCGAGGCCTTGACCCGCATGGGCAGGTCTTTGGAGACCACCGTGACGTCACGGCCCTCATCGGCGAAGTTCTTCGCCACGGCGAGGATCCGCGCATCGTTGTCAGCCCCGCGGAAGCCGGCGGGCAGCACCTCCAGAGAGATGTGGTTGAGCTCCACGAGCAGCGCGCCGCCGTCCTCGTTCAGCGGGATCGGTCGGTTCAGCGCCCCATGTTTGACCCGCAGCTCATCCAGAAGCCGCAGCGCGGAGCGTGCGAAATAGCCCAGCTCCGCATCGTGACGCTTGCTCTCCAGCTCGGAGATCACGACGACGGGGAGGATCACCTCATGTTCGGCGAAGCGCAGGAAGGCCTTGGGGTCCGAGAGCAGCACCGAGGTGTCGAGCACATAGGACTTCTGGGCGACTTCCCCGGCCACGGCCGAATCCAGCTCGGCGGCGCCGAGCGAATCCGGGGTGATGGGGGTCAGGTGTGAGGAGGCCACGGTTTCTCCATATCCGGGAACGCAAAAGGTTCCGTCCGCGTGCCGTGCTGCGCCTCTCGGCGCAGCGGGATCGCGGCGGAACCTTGTCGTGTCCCCGTATCGATTCTCAGGGTGTGGTCGGTTCGGCCCTGTGGGGCCGTTCCGACCCCTTCCACGTGATGCCTGGGGCATACGCTATCGGGCCTCTCCGGTCAGTGTTCTGACACTTCGAAGAGTACTCCGGGTTCGAATCACACGGGAGTAATTCGAATGACTTTCTTGTGACGAGCGGGTAAATACTGCTCCGCGGTCCGGCCGCGCGGGCCGAGCGGCTCGTCAGTTCCCGAAGCGCCGTTGCCGCTGAGCGTAGTCGCGCAGGGCTCGGATGAAGTCCACCCGGCGGAAATCCGGCCACAGGGCCTCACAGAAGTAGAACTCCGAATAGGCGGACTGCCACATGAGGAAGCCGGAGAGCCGCTGTTCGCCGGAGGTGCGGATGATCAGGTCGGGGTCAGGCTGACCGCGGGTGTAGAGCCAGTCGGCGATGGACCCGGGGGTCAGATCCTGCGCGACTTCGCTGATGCTGCGCCCATGGGACTCGGCGTCACGCAGCAGCTCCTTGACCGCATCGACGATCTCCTGCCGTCCGCCATAGCCCACCGCCACATTGACGTGCACGGCCGGCTCCTCGCAGGCACGCGCCAGCTCCTCGTCCACGCTGCGCAACCGAGCGGCGAGCGGCTCCGGGAGCAGCTCGGGCTGCCCGACCGGGTGCACCCGCACGGGCCTGCCGCCGGGGCGGGATTCACAGAGCCGCTCCAGGGTGTCGGCGATGATGTCCATGAGCGTCTCCAGCTCATCGGCGGAGCGGCTCATATTGTCCGTGGAGAGCATGTAGAGCGTCACCGTGGGGACGCCGAGCTCAGCGCACCAGTCGATGAACTCGACGATCTTGTTGGCGCCTGCGAGGTGACCGTCCGCAGTGGGGGTGCCGGCAAGCTTGGCCCAGCGTCGATTCCCGTCCACCACCACACCGATGTGTTGGGGGATCCGGTCCTTGGGCAGGGCGCGGCTGATCTGCCGTTCGTAGACGGCGTAGGCGATGTCTCGCAGCCCCATGGAGCCTCCTGCAGTGTTGACGCATTTCCCACCCTAAGGGACTCCCGGCGGATCCGTACCGGCTGGCCTGGCCGGTGCCGCGCGACGTGCACCACACAGCGTTACTGACCGGTCACCACTCGACCTAGACTCGAGGGGTGGCCACCCATGAGCACCGCAATGAACTGCCGGATCGCGAGACGGCACCGGCGGAGCATCTCTTCGACTCTCATCTTCCCCTCAAGCCCCGCATGCGCGGCTGGCTCCATGCGGGGATGGTGCCGCTGGCGCTCGCGGCGGGCATCGTGCTCATCGTCCTCGCGCCACCAGGCACCCTGCGCGCCGCCTCGGTGGTCTATGGGATCACCGGCCTGATGCTGTTCGGGGTCTCCGCCACCTATCACCTTGGCACCTGGACGACGCGCACTGCGATGGTCCTCAAGCGGCTGGACCACACCAACATCATGTTGATCATCGCGGGCACCTACACTCCGCTCACGCTGGCCCTGCTGCCCGAACCGAAGAGCACGATCCTGCTGGTCTCAGTCTGGATCGGCGCGCTGGCGGGCGTGATATTCCGGGTCTTCTGGACCCACGCGCCGCGATGGCTCTATACGCCGACGTATGTGATCCTCGGCCTGGCTGCATTGGTCTTCATCGGCGACTTCTATGCTGCTGATCAGGCGGCGGCGACGCTGATCGTCGTCGGTGGTGCGGCCTACATCGTCGGCGCGGTCTTCTATGCACTCAAGCGTCCGAACCTCTCCCCGGAGTGGTTCGGCTTCCACGAGCTGTTCCACGCCTTCACCCTGGTGGGCTTCATCTGCCATTACATCGCGATCGCGATGGCTCTGCTGGGCTGAGGCGGCGCCGCTGCTCAGCGCAGGCCCTCCAGCGCATCCTGCAGCGAGTCCACGGGTGGCAGGCAGACCATCGACCCCAGCGCATTGAGGCAGACGCTCAGTCGCAGCGCCGCGCCGGGCTGCACCAGGGCCTCGGCCACCGGCTCCACCGGCACCCCGTGGAGCGCGCCGGCGCGTCGCACCTCCGCGAGGTCCTGGGCGGTCCCTCCCAGGAAGCGGAAGGCCGGGGACTTCCTCGCCGAGCGCCGCGCGACCAGCAGCGAGGCTCCGACCACGGTCGGGGCCTTCGCTGCGGCGAGCTTCACATGCTGCAGGATCTGCTCCGGCCGGAGATCCTCGGCACTGAGCAGCTCCAGCGCCTCGGCCATCTGCAGCGCCTGGGCCAGTGCCGCGACGCTGCTGGGTTCGGGTCCATCCAGAGGTGTGGCGAACAGCGGGCCGTGCTGGGCCGCGGCGAGGAGACCGTCATCGTCGGCGCTCTCCAGCAGCTGCAGCTCCCCGTCCTGCTTCCGGACGAAGGTCTTGAGCATCATGCGCAGCACCGCCGCGCCGCGGTCGCGCCAGTCCGCAGGGTCAGCGGAGCTCTGCGCTGGGTTCTGGGCGGGGTCCTGCGCTGGGTTCTGGGCTCCCGCGGAGCTGAGCTGGAAGCAGGCCACAGCGAGGTGGGCGTGGTCAGCGAGTCCACCCAGCTCCTCGCCGCGTCTCCCGGCGTAGGAGATCCGGTCGACGCGCGCGGCGCCGTCGTCGTCGTCGAGGGTGACGTGGGTCTGCCAGAGCCGCTGCGCCAGCTCCTGGGCGTCATCAAGCAGCGCCTGATCGGCCCACAGTGTGGCGGCCACCGCCAGTGAACTGATGGTCTGCGCGTTCCACGCGGCGACCACCTTCTCATCGCGGGCGGGCTGAAGCCGCTCGGCTCGACGACGGCGCAGCTCCGGCAGCGCCTGCTCCCAGAGTCTGGTCTGGGCTCCGGTCAGCGGGGCGTCGAAGTGCAGGGTGCGCGGGGTCTCCGGTGTGACGTGCGGCGGGGCGCCGGTTTTCGCGCCATGTTCATCGGCGGGGACCCCATGGTTCAGCTCAACGAGCTGCTGGGCCTCGGTCTCGCTGAGCCCGACGGCGAGCGCCACCTGGTGCAGCTCGGCGTCGGTGAACAGATAGGTGGCGCCTTCGGCGTGGTGGCCCGCCTCATCGACGGTATCGGCATCCAGTGAGGAGGCGAGCAGTCCGGAGTCCTCCAGCAGCATGCGCCGGGTCAGCCAGTCGATGCTCATCCGCGCCTGACGTTCCGCTCGCTCGCGCTGCTCGGGATCGGCTGCCGGGTGCACGCTCAGCCGTGCGCTGTGTCCGAGCAGCTGGGCATTGTCATAGAGCATCTTCTCGAAGTGCGGCAGCGCCCAGGCCAGGTCGGTCGCATAGCGGGCGAAGCCGCCTTCGACCTGGTCGAACAGAGCGGACCGGCTCAGCGATTCCAGGGTGCGAATGGCGAGCCCTGCCGCGGGAGACGCCCTGTCCCAGGCGGCCTCCTCGAGCAGGAAGCCCAGCAGCGGTGAAGGCGGGAACTTCGGCGCGGAGCCGAAGCCTCCGTGCACGGTGTCCTCCTGCTCGGCGAGGACCGCGAGCGCCTGGGTGACCAGCTCGTCCACCTCGGCGCCGGCCAAGAGCGGCGCTGCGGCCGGGTTTCCGGCGGAGGCCGGGGAGGCGGCGTCGTCGTGCTGGGTGTGGACGGTGGTGGCCAGACCCGCCTGCTGGCGACGCTGTGCCCCGAGCGAGGCGGCGATCTGCTCGGCGGAGGTCTCCACCTCCTCGCGGCGCTGCGTCCAGGCGGTATGCACCGCGTCCAGGACCTCCGCGAAGGAGGGCACCTGCCCGATCCGGCGCGGAGGGAAGTAGGTCCCGGCGTGGAAGACCCGCCCGTCGGGGAGAGTGAAGACGCTCATCGGCCAGCCGCCCTGACCGGTCATCGCCTGGGTGGCGGCCATATAGGTGTCATCCACGTCGGGATGCTCCTCACGGTCCACCTTGATCGCGACGAACCGTTCATTCAGCGCCGTGGCGAGCGTGGCGTCCTCGAAGGACTCCCGCGCCATCACGTGGCACCAGTGGCAGGCGGCATAGCCGATCGAGACGAAGACCGGGACGTCCCGACGGCGGGCCTCGGCAAAGGCCTCGGCTCCCCAGGGGAACCAGTCCACGGGATTGTCCGCGTGGGAGCGGAGGTAGAGCGATGAGCTGTCGGCGAGGCGGTGTCCCATCCGCCAAGTCTCGCGCATCGGCCCCCAGAGCGGCCACCCCCTGCGTCGAGCGCCCACCCCCTGCGTCGAGCGCCCACCCCCTGCGTCGAGCGGCGGAAATTACGGGCTTCAGGGGCCTTGATCTCACTCAACCAGTCGTAGAATCCGCCCCTCACGGGTAGGTGGTGAGCTCCAGACGCGGGATCCCCTGGGGCTCGAACCCGAGGATCTGTCCATAGAAGCTCAGCGCAGCCTCGAAGCTGGTGATGATGTTCTGCGCCTGGCGGAAGCCGTGCTGCTCGCCGGCGAAGAGCAGATGGGCATGCGGGATGGACTTCGCGGCCATGGCGTCGCGGAACATCTCGGCCTGGTTCGGCGGGACGATCGGGTCCTCGTCGCCCTGGAGCAGCAGCACAGGAGTCTGCAGCGAGTCCACGTGATTCAGCGGTGCCCGCTCGCGGTAGATCTCCGCCGCCTCGGGATAGCGTCCGACGAGCCCGTCCAGGTACCTGGACTCGAAGTCGTGGGTGTCCTGCGCGAGAGCAACCAGGTCCGCGACGCCGTAGCTCGAGACCCCTGCGGCGAAAGTCGTGGTCCGCGTCAGGCAGGCGAGCGTGGTCCACCCGCCGGCGCTGCCGCCTTCGATCGCCAGACGTGACCCGTCGGCGATGCCCTGCGCCACCAGGTGCTCCATCACCGCCACCGTGTCGGCGACATCCACCACTCCCCATTGCCCCTGGAGTCGGTCCCGGTAGGCGCGGCCGAAGCCGGTGGAGCCTCCGTAGTTGATGTCGACCACCCCGATCCCCCGTGAGGTGTAGTAGCCGATCGCCAGCGAAAGTCCGACCGCCGCCTGCCCGGTGGGCCCACCATGGACCTGGGCGATGTAAGGGGGCAGCTCCCCCTCTGGGGCGGAAAAACCGAGCTGCCGCGGCCGGTAGAGCACGGCGTGGATCTGCTGCCCGCTCGCCTCGGTGACCGTGATCGGCTCCGGCGTGGGCAGCAGGCCGGGATCGGGGGCATCGGTGCGCGAGGAGCGGACGACGCCGGGGCGGTCCACCCGCCACTGCCCGTCGGTCAGAGCGAGCCGTCCCACCGTGATCGCGGCGAATTCGGTGGTGGAGGAGCCTTGGATCGCCAGGGCACCATCGGCGCGCAACGCCACCCCTGCGAGGGACGTGTGCGGCAGATCCAGCGGCGCCACAGTGCCCTGGACCAGATCCAACACGCCCAGCGAGTCGGTGGCCGTCCCGTGGACGGTGAGTGCGTGATCGGCGTCGATGAGCGTCAGCCAGGTCTCACCGAGCTGCCACAGCGGTCCCGCGTACTCCTGCTCGTCGCTGAGCAGCTGGCGGGGCTCCTCCGTGACCGCGGTCCCCACATGTCCGGACCCGTCACTCAACCCCTCGGGGGCAAGGGTCACCGTCCACGGGTTCCACCACCCGGAGCGGTCACTGAGGTAGACCAGCTCCCCTGCACGCCTCCATTCAGGCTGCAGCACCGAGACCTGGGTGCCACCGTCAAGGACCCGCTCATTGACCACCATGCCTGCGGCGATATGTCCTACATGCAGCTGGGTCCCGTCCCAAGGCATCTGCGGGTGCTCCCAGGAGATCCAGGCCAGTTGGGTCCCGTCCCGAGAGAGCCGGGGGTGCGCGACGAAGCGCGAGGCAGGTGTGATCTTGCGGATCGCAAGCTCGTCTTCGGCGGCAGAGCTGTCCAGCGGCACCGCGGCGATACAGCGCTCGATCCTCGGCGCCCCGTCAGCGTCTTCTCCGCCGATATGCTCCTCGCAGACCCACCAGACTTCACGGACGCCGTCCGTGAGCGTGACCTCGGTCGGCTGCGCCCAACGCAGAGCGGGACCTTCCACCTCCGGCACCCCGTCGGATGCGGGGCTGATCGGCTGCGGCTGCTCGCCCTCGGTGAAGGCATAGATCCGCTGGTCGGCGAAGTTGACGAAGAGCACCAGCGGGTCCGCCGCGGCACCGAGGGCAGCATCCTGCGCGATCGGGACAACGTCGGTGCCTGCGCCGGGTGTCAGCGCGATCCAGGAGGCGCCCCCGTACTCGTGGACGCGGGATCGGGCATTGAAGGGCGCGGGCAGCACATTGACGGTGTCTGGCCGGCCGGGGGTCGGTCCACGCTCAGCTGGGCTGGTCTGTTCGGGACGAGCAGCGTCGTCGTCGGCGTGCTGCCCGGACTCGGCCGGAGATCCAGCCAAGGGGTCAGGGGTGATCATTGGGTCAGGGATGGTCAGTGGGTCGGCGGTGGTGCGCACGATCGTGTGACGACCGCCCTCCGCGGCGAGCGCCTCGCTCCACCAGAGCTGCTCGCCCACCCAGTGCGGGGCGCCGAGCCGGTTTCCCCCGACCGCAAGCTGCTCGGCGGAGATGCTCGAGGGCCAGGAACCATAGGGCAGAGTCGTCACCATGGGGCCAGTCTAGGACACTCACCCCCGGCGTTGAGGGGCGGAATATCCGAGTATCAGGCGGCTCGATCCCACTCGATTACTCGTAGAATCCGCCGCTCAACGCGGAAAGAGGGGGCCGCTCAACGCGAACAGAGAGGTCCCTCAGCGTGGAGGTGGGGTCTGCTCTGGGTCGGCATCGGTGCGAGCTGGCTCGCCGGGGGCGGGCTCTGCGACCGGGGTCGGGCCGAAGCGGGCTTCTGCCGCCGCCACGCGGGAACGCTGCTGGGCAGCGGAGATCTCCGCCTCGGTGATCTCGCCCGGGAACTCGGGCTCTTCCCCGGAGGCCTCATCCTCAACATCGGCGCGGTACTTCATCCGCCGCGTGCGCTTGGCCAGATCGCGGACCGCCACGATGAGCAGCACGACTACCAGGGCAGTGAAGAGGAAGCCCTCGATGCCGGGGGTGATGTCCTGCTCGCTGAGCCCTGGGCGCAGCTCGGGAGCGTCGCCACCGCCGCCACCTAGGCCCACGCTGCTCAGCACCGGAAGAAGTTTCACTGGTGTCTCTGCCTTTGAAAGTCGTCAGTCTTGCGGACCGGGCTGTTGGAACAGTCGCCGACGGCGACCGCTCGGCTCAGTCTACGCCGTGTAGAAATCACCTGAGAAACTCTGCCGAGCCCCCGGCAGCGGCTCAGCGCAGCCCGCTGAAGATGTCGTGCTCCGGAAGCTCGGTCTCCACCTTCGACTCCACCAACACGTAGTCGTCATAGGGGTAGACCTCGCGCAGGAAGTCATTGGGCGTCGCGAAGAAGAAGCCATCTGGCTCGACCTGGGTGCGGTGTGCCCGCAGCGCCCGGTCGCGGTGCTCCAGGAAGCTGCCCACGGGGATCTTCGTGGTGACCTCATGCTCGGTCATCCAGGAGATCGACCCGTCGCGGAAGGCCCGCAGCCGATCTTCATAGGGCGACTCATAGCCGGCCTCGAGCAGCGCATTGTGGATCGCTTCGAACCGCCCAGGGTTGAAGGCTCGGTCGTAGTAGAGCTTCTGCGGCGTCCAGGCCTCACCCAGATCCTGATACCGCGTCGAGTCCCCGGCTGCGTAGTAGGCCTCCACGGTGATCTTGTGGCTCATGATGTGGTCCGGGTGCGGGTAGCCGCCGACCTCGTCGTAGGAGAGGATCACGTGCGGGCGGAACTTGCGCACTAGGCGCACCAGCGGGGCCGAGGCCTGCTCCAGCGGGAGCGTGGCGAAGCTGCCAAAGGGCAGCGGAGGCGTCGGGTCCCCCTCCGGAAGGCCAGAGTCGGCGAAGCCGAGCCAGGTGTGCTCGATGGCCAGCGCCTCGGCGGCCTCTGCCATCTCCATCCGACGCACCCCCGGGAGGTCGCGGTGGGAGGCGTAGATCTCCCCCGCCGCAGGGTTCAGCAGGCTTCCCTGCTCTCCCCCGGTCGCCGTGACCACCATGACCTCCGCCCCCGCAGCGACATAGGCCGCCATCATCGCAGCACCCTTGGAGGACTCGTCATCGGGGTGGGCGTGGACGGCGAGCATCCGCAGACCGGTGGAGTCCGGGAGCTTCTGGGCCGCTGAATGTGCAGGTGATGCTTCCTGAGAGGTCATCTTGGAGGCAGTGGGGTGTGAGCTCGACATAAGCACCTAGAATAGTCCTGATGACAGAGTCCAGCACCACCGAAGCCGCAGCCTCCGGTGACATGGAGACACCTCACGGCATGGAGTCCCGGTATGGCGCTCCGAAGCGCCGAATCTCAGCGAAATCCCAACGGTGGATGATTCTCGGAGCGTTTCTGCTGACCCTCGCCGCGATGATCTACGTCACCGTGGCCAATGCCGTCGATCAGATCGATCACAACGACGTCGGCTACACCATCGCCTCCGACACCGAAGCTGAAGTAGACTTCCAGGTGACGAAGGATTTCGACGCCACCGTGCAGTGCATGGTCCAGGTGCTCAACAGCAGCTACGCGGTTGTCGGTGCAGACATCGTCACCCTCGGCCCGCAGGACGGGTCGAACCCAGAAGATCGCAGCCAATATTACAGCACTGATGTGCGGACAGAGTCTCGCGGAGTCTCAGGAGTGGTGGATTCCTGCTGGCACGCTGACTGACTGCTGCGTCTTCAGCATCACCCAAAGAGCTCTAGCAGACGGGCTCCATTCTCCCCGTGAGGGGCGTGCCCCGTGAAACCCGACTCCCTGTTCTTCCGACTCCGTGGCGTGATCGCGCTCGTGCTTCTGCTCTGCTTCGTGGTCGCCTTCGTGCTCAGTGCCTGCGGACCCGCCTACGAGGTGCCCGACAGCGAAGGTCGGAGCGCCACAGTGCTCGCCGCGCCCTCGACCAAGCCAGCCCTGGGTCAGCTCGACTCCGACCTGAGAGAGCACAGCAGCACACTCTCCGCCGAGGTCGAGTACCTGGACACTGAGACGATGGCGGCGCGGATCGATGCCGCTCCGCAGGCCGATATCGTGCTGACCGCGTCCCGTGAACAGATGCAGGACCTCGCCCGCGAGGGTCAGATCTCCGGGGAGCCGCTGCCGCTGGCGAGCAACCGGCTGGTGCTGGTGACCTCGGCGGAGAACCCGCATGCGATACGGGACTTCGATGACTTCGCCGAGCGCGCCGGCGACCTGCGGGTGAGCACCTGCGCGGCGGATGCGCCCTGCACCGCGCAGGTCGCCGACCTCGTCGCCGACTACGAGCTTGAGCTGCGGGCGACGGACGCGGCGCTGGCCCGGGCGAGCACCGCCGACGGGCCGCAGACACCGCTGTCCGATCTGGCCGCCGGTCGCAGCGACGCGGCGCTGGCCTATGTCACCGACGCCCTGGCCGAGGACTCCCCGCTGCAGACCTTCGAGGTTCCAACCTCGGCGCAGAGCACCACTCAGATCTGGGCAGGGGTGCTGGAAGACCCGCGGCATGACGCCGCGGCCGAGGATTTCTTCCACGTGCTGGCAGGTGAGAAGGGGCGTTCCGCGTTCAGCGAAGCTGGCTTCCTTCCTGCTCCCGCCGCGGAAACGGGAGCCAGCTCCCACTGAACTGTTCGGTCCTGATTGTGAATCCGGAGCGGCCCCACTACCATGTGTGGAACGCAACAACACCCCGCCGAGGCAGGTTCCGGACTCAGGGCCGGAGCACTATGCCGTCCCCCGGCGGGGTCTTTGCATGAAAAGGAGAGATGAACCGTGTCAACGCACAGCCCCGAGATCGACGAGAATGCCCAGTGGCTCACCCAGGAGGCCTACGACCGGCTGAAGGGCGAGCTTGCGCACCTCAGCGGACCCGGCCGTCAGGAGATCGTTGACCGCATCGAGTCCGCCCGCGAAGAGGGCGACCTCAAGGAGAACGGCGGCTACCACGCCGCCAAGGAAGAGCAGGGCAAGGCCGAGGCACGCATCCGCTACCTCAGCGACCTGCTCGAGAACGCCTATGTGGGCGACGCCCCCACCGGCGACACCGTGGTGCCCGGAATGCTGGTCGAGGCCAAGATCGCCGGCAACACGATGAAGTTCCTCTTCGGCAACCGCGAGATCGCCGGAGACACCGACCTTGAGGTCTACTCCGAGCGCTCCCCCATCGGCGAGGCCATCAACGGAGCCAAGCCCGGAGACAAGCTCAGCTACTCCGCGCCCAACGGCAAGGACATCACTGTGGAGATCATCTCCGCAGAGCCTTTCAAGGGCTGAACCTGCTGCTGACTGGCCTGAACCGGTCCTCACGGACAGCTTCAGGCCAGCCTCGGCCCAGACGACGACGGCGGCCCCTCTCAGCTGAGGGGCCGCCGTCGTCGTCTGTGGTCCGGTCGGTCAGATGCTGGGGCGCCCAGCGCTCAGTGCGGCGGGACGATCGGCTCGTAGCCCTGGGCTCGGAGACGGTTGAGCACGCGCTCGGAATGTTCGGCTCCCTTGGTCTCCATATTGATCACGATGGAGACCTCACCCATGGACAGCGCGCCGCCGATCCGGCTGTGATCCACACCGGTCACATTGGCATCGGCGTCGGCGATGATCTGCGAGATCGTCGCGAGCTCACCGGGAAGATCCTTGAGCATCATCTTCACCGTGAGGAAACGATCCGCCGCGGAGAGGCCGTGCTGGATCACGCGCAGCATCAGCATCGGGTCGATGTTGCCGCCGGAGAGCACTGCCACGACGTTCTTGGACTCGAGGCCCAGCTCGGTCAGCTTGCCCTCCATCAGTGCCGCCACCGAGACGGCTCCGGCGGGCTCGACGACCATCTTGGAGCGCTCGAGCAGGAAGATCAGCGCACGCGCGATGGCGTCCTCGCTGACCGTCACGACCTCGTCGACAAGCTCCTTGATGATCTCGAAGGGAATCTCCCCGGGCCGTCCCACCGCGATGCCGTCGGCGATGGTGCGCACACCTTGGATCGGCACCAGCGCATCGGCGGCGAGCGAAGGCGGGTACGCGGCGGCGTTCTCGGCCTGAACACCGATGATCTTCACCTCTCGGCCCAGCCGCGCCGCCTGCTGCTTGATCGCGACGGCTGAGCCGGCGAGCAGGCCTCCCCCGCCGATCCCCATGATGACGGTGTCGACCTGGGGCTCCTGCTCCAGGATCTCCAGGCCGATGGTCCCCTGCCCGGCGACCACATCGGTGTTGTTGAAGGGGTGGATGAACACGGACCCGGTCTCATCCGAGTGCCGCTGGGCCTCGGAGAGCGCCTCATCCACATTGGACCCGTAGAGGATGACCTCGGCGCCGTGATCGCGGGTGGCGGCCAGCTTCGGCAGCGCGACGCCGCGGGGCATGTAGATCTTGGCGGTGATGCCCAGCTTCTTGGCGGCCAGCGCCACGCCCTGGGCATGGTTGCCCGCTGAGGCTGCGACGACGCCGCGGGCCTTCTCCTCCTCGGAGAGCCGCGCCATGCGCACATAGGCCCCGCGGACCTTGAAGGAGCCGGCGCGCTGGAGGTTCTCCGCCTTCAGGTGCACGGTCCCGTCGATGATGCGGCCCAAGGCACGTGAGTGTTCCATGGGGGTGCGCACGATGATGCCAGCGAGCAGTTCCTGCGCCGCCTGGATGTCCTCGAGCTGCACGCTGAGCTGGGACCCGGGGCGCAGCGGAGCGCCCGCGGTCATGTCTGGGAAGTGCTGGATCTGTGTCATTCGCGTCTACCCTCATCCTCCAGCCGGGAGTGGTCCTCTTCGGCGATGGTAGCGCTTTGGTCGGGGTGCGCGTCGCTGTGCGTCGCCTCTGGGCTGATGTCCGACTGCGATTCGGTGCGGGTCATGGTTCCTGTCGAAGCACCGCGGCGGCGACCGAAGCCCGGGCGATCGGGGTCCAGACCGGGGATGGTCTCCTTGAGCCGGCGGGTGATGTTGGCCAGGGAGGCCTGCTCCTCGGCCTCCTGGACCTCCTTCTGGGCGGCGCGCTTGACGGCCTCTTCCTTCTCGAGGCGCTCCATCGCTATCGCTTCGGGGTCCCCGCGCCACTCCTCCTTGACCAGGTACTGCGCGGCGCGGTTCACAAAGGCCAGGACCGGCACGGCGAAGAGCGCGCCGACGACGCCCAGCAGCGTGGTGCCTGCGGTCACGGCGAGGATCACTGCCAGCGGGTGCAGGCGCACCGCCTTGCCCATCACGACGGGCTGGAGGATGTTGGACTCGATCTGCTGGACCAGCAGCACGACGCCGACCATGAGCAGCGCATTGACCAGGCCGTTGGCGACCAGGGCGAGGATCACGGCGACGGCGCCGGTGACCACTGCGCCGACGATCGGGATGAAGGAGCCGAGGAAGACGAGCACCGCGACGGGCAGTGCGAGCGGAACACCGAGGATGGCGGCGCCCACACCGATGCCCACAGCGTCGACGGCGGCCACGAAGACCTGTACGCGCATATAGGACCCCAGCGCCGTCCAGCCGCGTCGTCCCGCGCCATGGATCGCGGGGCGGTGCTTGCCGGGGGCGAAGAACACCAGGAAGTCCCAGATCTTGCGTCCGTCGGCCAGGAAGAAGATCAGGGTGAACAGGGCGAGGATGCCGCCGATGACCACATTGCCCGCGGTGGAGCCCAGCGCCATCGCGCCGCCGAGGATCGCCTCGGAGTTGTCCTGCAGGTAAGTGAGGCCCTCTTCAAGCCCCTGGTTGATCTGGTCAGCGGAGATCTGGATGCCGAAGCCTGCGGCGGTCTCCTCCGCGAGCGTCACGAGTTCGAAGAGACCTTCGGTCACCTGGCTCGCCATCTCAGAGAAGCCCTGGACGAGCTGCTGTCCGACGAGCCAGAGCAGTGCGGTGACGAATCCGATCAGCACGATCAACGTCGTGATAGCTGCCAGGATCCTGGGGAACTTGAGCTTGACGAAGAGATTGTGCAGCGGTCGCAGCAGCGTGGCCAGCAACGCGGCGACCAACAGCGGGATCAGCAGCAGCGAGACGTGGCTGAGCAGCCAGATCAGCACGCCGATGAAGGCGAGGATGATGATGACCCGCCAGGACCAGGCGGCCGCGATTCGGACGCCCCAGGGGACGTCATCCTGGATCCGCTGCTCCTCGGCCATCCGCGGCGGGACGTCCTCTTCCATCAGCTCGATCTTTTCCACTGTGTTCATTGGTACATCCTGACATGGCTTGCAGGTCTTCCCTACAAAGACGGGCCCGCCCCACGCAGCGCATGCGTCGGTCGGGCCCGCCAGCTCTCTAGGGAGAGCCTCGCAGGGTCACCGCCAGCTCCGCGTGGGACCCCACAGGACAGCTATTCCGCCATAGATCGAACGATGGCGATCACGCGAAGGATCTCGATGTAGAGCCACACCAGCGAGACGGTGAGACCGAAGGCGGCGGCCCAGCCGTACTTCTGGGCGACGCCGGCGTCCACGCCTTCCTGGATGTTGGTGAAGTCCATGACCAGGGAGTAGGAGGCCAGCAGGATGGCGAAGACGCCGATCGCGATGCCGAACCAGCCCGAGCGCAGACCGAACATGCCCATGTCGGTGAACATCATCAGCCCGAAGTTCATCAGTGAGAACACGGCGTAGCCGATGATCGCCACGAAGAAGATCTTGTTCAGCTTCGGGGTGGCACGGATCTTGCCGGACTTGAACAGCGCCAGGATGGTGCCGAAGACCGCCACGGTGGCCATGACGGCCTGCACCGCGATGCCCGGGAACTGGGTTTCCAGGAACATCGTGATCGCACCGAGGAAGAATCCCTGGGTCGCGCTGTAGGCCAGGATCAGAGCCGGGCTCGGCTCCTTCTTGAAGGCGTTGGCGAGTCCGAGTCCGAAGCCGACCAGAGCCGCGACGAGCGCGAGGCCCATGACCAGACCGGGCATGACCACACCGAGTGCGACGGCGACCGCGGCACCCACCAGGAGCACCGCGAAGCTGGTGACGGTCTTGCGGATGACGTCGTCGTAGGTCATCGGCGCGCCCTGCGAACCGGCGGCGTCGGGGAGGTTGTACTGCTGGTTCAGCTGGTCGGTGCTGGCGCGTCCTGCTCCGGCCTGCTGGCCTGGCATCCCGTACTGAGTGGCGAAGGGCTGGCCCTGAGCAGGGCTCTGCTGGCGCTGCTGCTCGGTGACGCCACCCTGGTCATTCATGTAGAACCGGCGCCGCTCGCGCTTCTTCTCGCTGAACTGGTCAGGGAAGGCACCGGTGTTGAAGATCGGGTTGGACATGGTGTGACCGCACTCCTATCGGTGCTCGGGTGGATGTCTCATCGTTCGTCCTCGCAGGTCACGGCTGAACGGCCGGTCGCACGCACGAGGGACGAGTCCTCCCCCATTCTAACTGCCGACCCCCTGGTGAACATGATTGAGACTGGGAATCCACTGAGAATCTGCCGCAGGCTGAAACACCGTCGGGGTTGGCACTATATTTGAACAGTGTTCAATAGATCTCAGACTCTCAGTGACCCCGCTGACTCCACCCGGGCAACCGCCGGCCCCAGCACAGCGGTGCGCAGCATCTCGCAGATGGCCATGTTTGCCGCCCTGGTGGCAGTGCTCGGCCAGCTTCCGGCGATCCCCCTCGCGGGCGGCGTCCCGATCACGCTGCAGACCTTGGGCGTGATGCTCGCCGGGGCGGTGCTGGGGCCGTGGCGCGGCGCCGGCGCCATCGTCCTGCTGCATCTGCTGGTGGCGGCAGGACTGCCCCTGCTCGCTCACGGGTCTGGTGGCCTGGGCGTCTTCGCCGGTCCCACCGCAGGCTTTGCGCTGGGCTGGATCCCGGGTGCGTTCCTCGTCGGGCTCATCACTCAGGCGTCCTGGCCGCTGCGACTCTGGCGCACCATCACCGGCACTGTGCTCGGCGGCATCCTGGTGGTCTATGCCTGCGGCCTGCCCGTGATGGCGTTCCAGCTGGGTCTCAGTCTGCAGCAGGCGCTTCTGCTGAATCTCGCCTTCGTCCCCGGTGATGTGGTCAAGGCCGTCATCGCGATCATGTTGACTCACTCACTCGCCCGGGCCTACCCCGCACCGTTCACCCACGCCCGCCGACGACGCACCTCGCGCGGCCCCGCTCGATGATGGCGAGCGCGCGATTTGTGATGGGGTGAATCGGTGATTCCGCTCTACCGGCCAGGAGACTCGGCGCTGCACCGGATGCCGGTGGGGGCCAAGTTTCTCTTCATCTTCCTTGCGGCCCTGGCTGCCTCGCTCTTCCGCGAGAACCTCTGGGTCCTGCTGAGCATCTGGACAGCAGTGCTCAGCGGATACCTGCTCGCCGGGATGGGCCTGCGCGGGCTCTTCGCTCAGCTGTGGCGGATGAAGTGGCTGGTCGTGGTGCTGACCATTCCGCAGCTGATCTTCCTGACTCCCGAGGAGACAAGTTTCAATGTGAGCCGCGTGCTCGCCGTCGTGCTGCTGGCGGCGCTGTTCACGCTGACCACCGCCACCTCAGACATCCTCGCCGCCTGTGAACGCGCGCTGCGCCCGTTGGACCGCCCGCTGCGCCGCGTCGGGCTCAGCGCCGAGCGGATCTCGCTCGCGCTGTCCCTGACGATCCGCTCGGTCCCGGTGATCCTTTCCTTCTACGCGGAGATCCGTGAAGCCCAGCGGGCGCGCGGCATGCGACCCACCCCGCGCGCCACCGTGATGCCGCTGCTGGTGATGAGTCTGCGCCACGCCGAGGAGACCGCGGAGGCGCTGGCAGCTCGTGGCGTGCACTGAATCCCCAGGTCATACCCCTTGCTTTGGCCTGGTTTCGCCGAGCCTGGCCGTGGTAGGACTGCTGGAGAGCCAGGCGTGAGAGCCCTGCCCGACCGGCGAAGGAGAAGAATGCGACGCACCACGGCCCAGCTGATTCCCACCGTGACGACCATAGGCTGCCTCAGCGTGCTGCTGCTGACCAGCTGCGGGGCCGACGACGCGGACTCGAGCGCCGTGTCCGGACCGACGCAGAGTGAGTCCTCTCCCGCGGCAGGCCCTGATCCCTCCACAGACCAGGCCACCGGCCAGGCCACGGACGATTCCGGTGCCCCCCAGGATCCTTCCGAGGGTGCCACCGAGGAGCCCAGCGCCGCAGAGACGTCCAGCTCATCCGCAGAGGCTGAGACGCGCCGCCCGCCGGGTGGTGGCCTGCCTCCAGGTGGCGGGGACCGGCTCGAAGCTGGTGAGCTCGATGCGGCGATCCACGGGGAGGAAAGCGCGATCGGTTATTACTCCGAGGAAGGGGCAGAGGTCGGTGTGGCCGGGCTGGACCCGGCGGCGGATCCGCTGCGGGTCTATGCCGAACCCACCCGCTCCAGCGAGGTGGTGGGTGAGCTTGAATCCACCGATGCGGTGGAGCTGGGCGGCCGCGAACGCCAGCACCGCGACGGAGAGGATCAGGGGCTGTGGACCGAGATTCGACTCGCTGACGGTTATGGCTGGCTCACCAGCTCACCTGGTCCGGGCGGGATCTATTGGTTCGGCGGCACCGAGGAGATCACCGAAGAGTTCCGCGAGGTTGCCTCAGAAGAGGACCCGCTCGATCTCGTCGAGGCGGTGGGTGACGCCCGGGTGGAGCGCGCCGGTGGCGGCGAAGACGGCATGGGGCCCTCCCGAGCGCTGATCAGTACGCCCGAAGACTTCGAGGAGGAGTTCTACCGGGTGGACATCACCGGGATGCCGGATGACTCGGTGAGCGGTGAGCGGCTCTTCATCACCCTTGAGGATGCCGGCGCCCGCCACGAGCTTCGCGAGGTGCGGCGCACGGTGATCTGCTATCGGGGCGTCACCGACAGCGGTCTGTGCACCTAGGCACCGCGCTGGAAGGTGCCCCCAGTGGGACTCGAACCCACACTGGACCGATTTTAAGTCGGTTGCCTCTGCCGATTGGGCTATAGGGGCAGAGAGCGGGCTGCCGATGACAGCCCGCTCTCTCGTCTCAACTCTGCATGGAGCCTGAGGATCAGCTCTTGGAAGCTTCCTTCTTCTTGCCTGCAGCTTCCTGGAACTGGCGGTACGGAGTCTGAAGATCGCTCACCGGGGTGTAGTCCCGGCCGAGCACGATCTCGCTGACCCAGCCGCCGACCACGCGGACCTTGCGCTCCACGGTGGGGATCGCCATCGCGTGGTAGCCGCGGTGAGCCATCCATGCCGGGAAGCCCTTGATCTTGACCTTCAACGGGTTGCCCACGCCCTGGAACATGCCCAGTCCGGCGACCGCACCGAGGGACTCGTGCTTGTACTCGCTGAGCTGGCCCTGGCCGTAGCTTGCCGCCAGGATGTTCTTGGCGAGAACCTTCGCCTGGCGGGAGGCGTGCTGGGCGTTGGGCACGCAGGTGCCATCGGGGAGCCCGCCGCCGGAGAGGTCGGGAATCGCGGAGATGTCCCCGGCGGTCCAGGCGTTCTGAAGCACCTTGCCGTCCTCGTCCGCGATCTGCAGCGTGGCCGAACCGGTCACGCGACCGCGCGGCTCCACCGGGAAGCCGGAGTTCTTGGCGATGACGTTGGCGGCGACGCCGGCGGTCCACACCAGGGTGTCGGACTCGAAGCGGTCGGCCTCGGACTTGTCCTTCATGTTGATCAGCGTCATCTCGCCGTCCACGACGGAGCCCAGCGAGGTGTTCAGCAGGACCTCGATGCCGCGGCTGCGCAGGTGCTCGACCACGCCGATGGCCTGGTCCTCGCTGACCTCGGGCATGACCCGTCCCATGGCCTCGACCATGAGGATGCGCACATCGTTCTGACCGATGCGCGAGTTCGCGCCCACGGCGGCGCGGATGATGTCTTCCATCTCGGCCACCGTCTCGATGCCGGCGAAGCCGCCGCCGACCACGGTGAAGGTCAGGGCGCGGGACTTGGCCTTCTCATCGGTCATGACCGATGCCGCCTCGATGCGCTCCAGCACGTGGTTGCGCAGCGTGAGCGCCTCTTCGATGGTCTTCAGACCGATGCCGTGCTCGGCGAGGCCCTCGATCGGGAAGGTCTTCGTGGTCGCGCCGGCGGCCATGACGATGTCCTGGTAGGGCAGCTCGATGGTCTCGCCCTGGGAGAGCTCCACGGTGGCGGTGCGGCCGTCGTGATCCACGGCGCTGACCTTGCCGGTGATGATCTCGGAATCCTTGAGGTGGCGGCGGTGGGAGACCACCGCGTGGCGCGCCTCGATGTGGCCGCCCACGACCTCCGGGAGGAAGGGCTGGTAGGTCATGTACGGCATCGGATCGACGACGGTGACGACGCCGCCGGCTGCCTTCACCTTCTTCTGCAGCAGCTGGGCGGTGGTGAGCCCGACGTAGCCGCCGCCGACGATGAGGACGCGCGGTTTCGTGGAGAGTGTCTGAGAGATAGCCATATCGTTCATCCTATACGTTGCTCAGTAGTGAGTGATCTGATCTTCCTGCGGTGCCGGGACGGCCGAGCGGTGGGCTCAGGGGTCCTGGCGACGCGCGAGGTTGTAGTGCACCGCAGCCATCGTGATCACTGCGACGACCAGCAGAGCGGCGGCACTCAGCGCCACCGGTCCCGCCCAGTCCTGCGCGGTGCTGGCGCGGCTGGCCTCGGGCATCGCCCGGGGCTCCCCCTCGGGGCCGGCCACTACGCCGGCGTCCTCGGGGATGTCTTCCTGCTCGGTCTCCTCCACCTGCCCGCGACGGTGCACGCGCACCCATTCGGCCAGGGTCGGATATGCGGAGGCGTCGAATGCCGGAGCGTCCCCGTTCACGGCCGCCGCGACGTTGAGCACGCCGTTGCCGTATTCGGGGTCCACGCCGTCGGCACCCTCCGAATCAGCCGTGGAGAGCAGACGATGCTTGACCTCCGTGGCGCTGAGCTCGGGGTTCGCGGCCCAGACCAGCGCCGCCGCGCCCGAGACGATCGGTGCTGCGCCGGAGGTTCCGTTCCACTCGGCGTAGCCGCCGCCGGGAACCGCGCCGACCAGCGGCTCGGAGGCGGCGGCGATGCCGATGGCGATGCCCTGTGAGGAGGAGTCCTCGCTGATGCGGCGCTGCTCATCGACGCCTGCCACGGCGAGCACTCCGGGGATGGTCGCCGGAGCGCCCACCGAGAGCTGCCCGGAGGCGCGGTTGCCCGAGGCGGCGACGACCAGGACGTCATTCTCCTCCGCATAGAGGAACGCCTCATCCCAGGACTGCGGCCATTCCTGGAACCCTGAGCCCAGGGACATGTTGATGATGTCGGCTCCGTTGTCCACCGCCCAGGTCACGGCCTCGGCGATCTGTTCCTCGGTGCCTCCGCCGTAGGGGTTGGGGTCCTCCAGCAGCAGCGAGATGGAGAGCAGCGACGCTTCAGGGGCGACGCCGACGACGCCGTCGTCGCCGGCCTCGTCGCGGGTCAGCTCGCGGGGCGCATTGCGGGTCTCTTCGAACTCCTCGAGGGCGTCCGCATCCACCTCGTCCTGCCACTGCTCACCGTAGATCTCCTCCAGGTCGGACTCGAAGTCCTCCCACCAGTCTTCCCACTCGTCGTCGTCCAGGTCTTCGAAATCGCCCTCGACGAGCTCAGCGACCTCCTCGGCCTCCTCGGAGGTGCCCCGACCGGCGAGCAGAGAGGACACCAGGGTCCCGTGCTCGGTGGCCACCTGGTCCACCGGTGCGCCGCCGTCGCCGGCTCCGGAGACGTCCGTGCCGCCGACCACTGCGCCGGAGAGTGTGGGGTGGGAGGAGTCGACACCGGTGTCGATGACCGCAACGGTCATGCCCTCGCCGCGCGTGGTCTCCCAGGCCTCGGTGATCCCGTAGTCCTCGAGCCAGTACTGCTGGTCCCGCCATTCATCCGCGTGGGCGGCAGGGGCCGCGACCACGGCAGAGGTCAGCGCGAACCCGGCGACCAGGGCGGCGGAGAGGCTGCGCCGGGTGGCGGTGTGTGCTGCTGAACCAGGCCTCATGCAGACTTCTCCGCCCCGTGGGCCTCGGAGGCGGTGTGGGTCGTGGAGCCGGTGTGAGCCTCGGCCTCAGCAGCGCCGGCCCCGGACTGGGTATGCGCCAAGGACATGGCGATGCCGTCCAGGATGTCGTGCTCGGAGGCGACCGCGGAGATGATCCGGCCCTCGGTGACCTTGTTGAGGTAGTCCAGGATGGTGCCCCAGATCAGCGCGCCCGCGCCGATCACGTCGACGCGGCCGGGGTGCATGATCGGCATCTGGGCGCGCACATCTCGAGGGGCGTTCACGAGCTGATCCACGGACTGGTGGATCCGGTCCAGGTCGATCTCCGCGCCGTGGATCAGATCCGGCTCGTAGTCCTCCAGCTTGAGCGCATGCGCTGCCACCGTCGTCACGGTGCCGGCGACCCCGATGACCACCTCGGTCTCGTGCAGCGGCATGACCTCTGAGACGTTCTCCAGGAAGGACAGCGTCTCAAAGGCTGTCATGGACTGCTCGGTGTCGGTGGGGGGATCGCTGCGCATATGACGCTCGGTGAAACGCACGCAGCCCATGTCGGTGGAGATCGCGTGTTCGACGCCCGCGGAGGTGCCCAGCACGAACTCGGTGGACCCGCCGCCGAGATCGACCACGAGGATCTTACGTTCGGCGTCCCAGTCCAGCACCGAGGCGGCGCCTGCGAAGGAGAGCCCAGCCTCCTCGCTGCCGCGGATCACCTCAGGCTCGACGCCGAGCCGGTGGTGCACGCCGGCGATGAACTCGTCCCGGTTCGCCACATCCCGTGAGGCCGAGGTGGCCACGAAGCGCACCGCCTCGACGTGATGCCTCCGGATCAGCGCCGCGTAGTTGTCCACGGCCGCGAAGGTGCGGTCCAGGGCCTCTGCGGAGAACTCACCGGTCTCGTCCACCCCCTCGCCCAGCCGGACCACCGTCATCTGCCGGACCACGTCGGTGACGCGTCCGGTGTCTTCGACATCGGCGATGAGCAGGCGGATGGAGTTGGTCCCGCAGTCGATGGCAGCAACTCTCATGGGGTGTCCTCTTCCTGGCGTACGGTCTTCGGGTTCGGCGGTCGGTCGCTCTGGTTTCGGAGGCTTGGCAGCACTCTATGTGGTTTCCGCATCGGGCTGCGAGGTGGTTTCCGCACCGGGCTGCGAGGCGGGCGCATCCGGGTGCGAGGCGTCCGCACGGTCGGAGGACTGCTCACGAGCGAACCCCTGGTTGCCCCGGCGCACGTGTCGGCTGAGGTCGCGCTGAGGGACCGGCGCCTCGTGGTCCCAGGAGGTGGCGCAGATGCAGGTCCCCTGGGTCCAGCTCGGGGAGATCCGCTCCAGCGTCTCATCTCCGAGCGGGTTGATTCCGGGGCCGACGGCGAGGGCGTGGCCGGCGAGCACATGGAGGCATTTGACGCGTTCCGGCATTCCGCCGGCACTGACGCCCTCGATCTCCCAGACCGGATCCAGCCCGGCCGCAGAGCGAATCCGTTCCCGCTCGGCGAGGTAGTTCTCGTGCGCGCCTCGGTAGGCGTCGGCGAGCTGGTCATCGGTGGTGAGTCGCTGGCTCATCTCGGCCATGACGCCTGCGGCCTCCAGCCTGGAGACGGCGGCGGTCGCTGCAGGGTGGGTGAGATAGAACGTGGTGGGAAACGGGATCCCGTTGCTCAGCCGCGGCGCCGTGGCCGCGACCAGCGGGTTGCCGCACACGCAGCGGGCGGGGATCTCGACGACGTCGCGCACCGGCCTGCTCAGCTGCAGGCTGATGGTGTCCAGATCACTGGGGCGAGGAGTAGTCGAGTTCACGGGGACCCAGCCTACTTCACTGTCGGCGTCGCGGGGCCTCGCAAGCGGCGCGGGGCCTCAGAAACGGCGCGGGGCCGGTGCGGCGGGTCAGTCGGCGGTGTCGGGTGAGTCGGTGGCGGCGGAGCGCACCAGGGAGTCCCAGAGCGCCTCGGCCCAGGGCAGGTCATCTCGAACCTCGGTGGAGTCCGGCTCCTCGAGCTGCTCCTCGCCGTCCTCGTCGCCCATCACCTGGTAGCGCCGCTCCCCCGGCATGACCAGGTTGATGCGTTCGCGGGCCTGCTGCCGCACGAAGTCCGGGTCCTCCCAGCGCAGCAGTTCGGACTGCAGCTCAGCCTGCTCCTGCTGCTCGGCGGCGATCTGCGCCTCGAGCTCCATCACCTCCGAGCGCTGCTGGAAGAAGCTGTTGACGGTGGGCACGAGGAAGGAGATGACCACCAGCACGACCAGGCTCAGCACGATCATCCGGCCGGGAAAGGTGCGCTCGGGCACTGCGGTCGCGGCGCTGACCGGGGTCTTTGCAGATCCGGTGGTCCGGGGGCCGTTGGAGCGAGCGCCCCGGCGAGCGGTGATTCCGGCAGGTGTGCGGATCTCGCCGGAGACCTGCTCGCGTTCGGCGAGCCGACGCGCCTGAGCCGCGCGGGCCTTGGTCTCGGAGGAAGATGCACGTCGGTTCGGCACGATAGGTCACCGCCTTGAGGGGGAAGAGGGGAAGTAGGCGTGGACTTTCACGATATCTGCACCCGGGGAGCCGACCGGCTTCTGACACGCGAACAGACGAGGACGGGGTGTGTTGGAGTGGAGTTCCGGCCGAGACCAGAATTCACTCCAACACACCCCGTCCTCAGTACGCTGCGCCTGCGATCAGGCGTGCCTCAGCAAGCAGCTCAGGCGCTCAGCTCGTGCAGCTCAGCTCAGGCGCTGAAGCGCGGGAACGCGGAGGCCCCGGCGTAGCGTGCCGCGTCGCCGAGCTCCTCTTCGATCCGCAGCAGCTGGTTGTACTTGGCCACGCGCTCGGAGCGGGCGGGGGCGCCGGTCTTGATCTGGCCGGCGTTGGTGGCCACGGCGATGTCCGCGATGGTCGTGTCCTCGGTCTCGCCGGAGCGGTGGGAGATCATCGTGGTGTAGCGGCTGCGCTGCGCCAGGGAGACCGCGTCCAGCGTCTCGGTGAGCGAGCCGATCTGGTTGACCTTCACCAGCAGCGAGTTCGCGGTGTTGTTGTCGATGCCCTTGCCCAGGCGGTCCGGGTTGGTGACGAAGAGGTCATCGCCGACCAGCTGGACCTTCTCTCCGATCTGGTCGGTGAGGGTCTTCCAGCCGGACCAGTCGTCCTCATCCAGCGGATCCTCGATGGAGACCAGCGGGTAGGCGTCGACGAGCTCGCCGTAGTATGCGCTCATCTGCTCGGGGGTCTTGGACTCGCCCTCGAAGGTGTAGGCACCGTCGGAGTAGAACTCGCTGGCGGCGACATCCAGGGCCAGGGCGATGTCCTTGCCGGGGGTGTAGCCGGCGCGGGTGATGGCCTCGGTGATCAGGTCAAGCGCCTCGCGGTTCGATGAGAGGCTCGGCGCGAAGCCGCCCTCGTCGCCCAGCCCGGTGGCCAGGCCCTTCTCCTTGAGCAGCGCCTTGAGTGAGTGGTAGACCTCCACGCCGGAGCGCAGCGCCTCGGTGAACGTGGCGGCACCGATCGGGGCGATCATGAATTCCTGGATGTCCACATTGGAGTCCGCGTGGGAGCCGCCGTTGAGGATGTTCATCATCGGCACGGGCAGCAGGTGCGCGTTGGGGCCGCCGAGGTACTTGTACAGCGGCAGGTCCGATGAGTCGGCGGCGGCCTTGGCCACGGCCATCGAGACTCCGAGGATCGCATTCGCGCCCAGGGAGCTCTTGTTCTCGGTGCCGTCGAGGTCGAGCAGGATCTGGTCGATGATGCGCTGCTCGGTGGCGTCCTGTCCTTCCAGTGCGGCGGCGATGACATCGTTGACCGCGGCCACGGCGTTCTTCACACCCTTGCCGAGGTAACGGCCCTTGTCACCGTCACGGAGCTCCACGGCTTCGAAGGCACCGGTGGAGGCGCCGGAGGGGACTGCGGCCTGGCCGAAGCTGCCGTCGTCGAGAAGGACATCGACCTCTACGGTGGGGTTGCCTCGCGAGTCGAGGATTTCGCGGCCGTACACACTGGCGATCAGAGACATATTCTGTCGGCTCCTAGTTGTTCATTCGGTGGGAAACTTCTCGGGTGTGCCGTGCGCGCCCTTGCGCCGGTGTCTTATCAGGTGAACTTCTCGGGTGAACTTCCCAGCGGAACTTCTCCGCTGCGGCAGCTCAGTCAGCCGGAGCGGCCGTGTCTGCTGAGCCGAGTCGGATCAAGTGGCTGCGCAGCGCCCGTTCCGGATCCTGCCCGTTGGCTCGTGCGGTGCGCACCACAGCAAAGAGTAGTTCACCGAGCTCCTCCTCGTCAGCCGCGGCCGGGATCTTTCCGACGTCGTTGGGCAGATGTTCACCGCGCTCGCGACCCAGCCGGTCGATGACCTTGGCCGCCTTGGCCAGCGCCGGCAGGTGCGCAGGCAGCGAGCCGACGACGCCGGCCAGGTGGGACTCGGAGGGCACCGGCGCTGCAGCCTGCCCCGGCGCCGCAGCCCGGTCCGGCGCTGCAGCCTGGCCCGGCTCTGCTGCGTGGTCCGGCGTCTGCTGGGCAGCCTTCTCCTCGGCCTTGATCCGCGTCCAGGCGGCCTCGACCTGCTCCACCGTGGCCTGGTGGTCCACGGCGAGCCGCCCGTCGGGGCTGAAGACATGCGGGCTGCGTCGGATGAGCTTGGCCGTGATGGCCTCCGCGACGCCGTCGAGGTCGAAGCTGCCCCGCTCCTGGGCGAGCTGCGAGTGCAGCGCCACCTGAAAGAGCAGGTCACCCATCTCCTTGCGCAGGCCCTCGTCCAGGCTGCCCGACTCGATCTCCTCGAGCACCTCGTAGGCCTCTTCGACCAGGTACTCGGTGAGATCGCCGTGGGTCAGCTGCGAGGTCCACGGGCAGTGCTCCCGGAGCGCAGCGATGACCCAGCGCAGGGTGGTGATCTGTTCTCCTGCCATGAAGGAGGGCTTCTTCTCGGCCGTCGTGGTCACTGCCAGGCTTCGAGGATCATCGCTGCCAGGGCCTCGCGCTCCTCATAGCCGAGGAAGGAGGACTCCAGGGCGTTGATCTGGAAGTCGGCGAGCTCGGCGAGGCCGTACTCGAAGGTGCCGGCGAGCAGGGCGAGTTCTCCGGAGAGGGTGACTCCGGAGACCAGGCGGTTGTCGGTGTTGACACCCACGTTGAAGCCGAGCTGGTAGAGCATGTCGAAGGGGTGATCGCTGAGCTCTGGCGTGCCGCTCTCGGCGAACCCGGCGATGGCGCCGGTCTGCACATTGGAGGTGGGGCTGACCTCGAGGTGGATCTGCCGGTCGCGCACCCAGCGGGCCACCGGGCCGAGCTCCACCTGGAAGACCTCTTCCCCGGCGTCGGAGTCGGGCTCGCTCTCGATCACGGTGATGTCCTCGGCCACGCGTACACCGTGGCCCAGGCGCTGGGCACGGCCGGAGACCAGGGCGTCACGGACGGATTCGATGCCGTCGCCCTCACCGGCGTGGACCGTGGCGGGAAGCATCTCGCTGGCCAGTCGGGTGAAGGCCTCGGCGAAGCGGCTCGGCGGGAAGCCTGCCTCGGGTCCGGCGATGTCGAAGCCGACGACGCCCTGCTCGCGGTGGCGCAGCGCGAGCTCCACGGCCTCATCGGCGCGATCAGACTGGCGCATGGCGGAGACGAGCTGGCCGACGACGATGACGCCGTCCTTCTCCGCCACGGCCTCCATGCCCTCGTTCAGTCCTGCCTGCACCGCTTCGACGGCCTCGTCCAGGCTCAGGCCCTGCTGCTGATGCTGCTCGGGGGCCCAGCGGACCTCGGAGTAGACGACGCCATCGGCGGCGAGGTCCTCCACGTATTCCTTCGCGACGCGACGCAGGTTCTGCGCGGTCTGCATCACCGCGGCGGT
The DNA here is from genome assembly GCA_947494195.1 of uncultured Nesterenkonia sp. Lineage (GTDB taxonomy): Bacteria > Actinomycetota > Actinomycetes > Actinomycetales > Micrococcaceae > Nesterenkonia. The sequence goes on from CANLUC010000001.1 coordinate 275,938, forward strand.
GTGCGCGAAGGCCTCCAGGTACTGCTCCAGCGAACCGGAGTTCGCGTTCTGGCGGAAATGTTCGGCCAGCTCCTCGGGGTCCTGGGTGGGCAGCTCATGGCCGACCGAGGCTGCGAGCTCGATCAGAGTCTCCGGACGCAGCGATCCATCCAGGTGATCGTGGAGGGAGACCTTGGGCAGATTGCGCAGCTGCTCTTCGAGCTGGGCGGAGGCGGTGCGGACATCAGAAGCAGTAGAAGTCATATGGCTGAGTCTATCGAGGACCGGCGCGGAAGTCGCCCGTGGGTTCCAGCGGGAGCAGTTCAGCGGGTGGGGGCGTCGCCGTCGTCGTCGTGCCGGCGTCCCTGCCGGTCACCGTGGTGGCGCTGGTGCGGATCTGCGGTGTGCCCATCGTGGTGGTCGCCACGATCGCGGTGCAGCCGCAGCGGAGCCTCCACCGGGAGGGTGGCGGTGTCGAAGTAGCCCTCCGGGTCGATGTGCACGCCCTTGCGATCCAGCCAGGCGGCGAGCAGCCGGAAGACGCGATCGAAGATCCAGCCCAGCACGGCCGCGCCGGCGATGGAGACCGCGAGCGCCACCAGCACCGAGTCGAAGATGTTTGCGCTGATGGCGCCGATGCTCACCGAGTAGGAGGCCCAGACCAGGGAGGCGATGAGATCGATGATCAGGAACCGGCGGATGGAGAAGCCGGTGGTGCCCGCCACGAAGTTGATGGCCACCCGGGCGCCGGGGATGAACCGCCCGACGAAGATCAGCAGCACCCCGCGCTTGTCCAGCTCATGCCGGGCCCAGACCAGCGTCCGCTGCGGTGCCGGCCGGCGCATCCAGGCGAACCGCATCGGTCCGATGGCGCGGCCGATCCGGTAGGCGATGAAGTCCCCCAGCAGGGCCCCGCCAGCGGCGACCAGGACCACCCACAGCAGGTACGGGGTGCCGGGCTCGTCCGCGAGCGAGCCCAGCGCGATCACCAGGGAGTCCGAGGGCACGACGGGGAAGAACCCGTCGATGACGCAGAGCAGGAACAATCCCACCAGCGTCCACCACCCGGAGGCGGCGTCCAGGACGATCCCATTGATGGCATCGAGGATCTCCCCAGGCCCCATCCGTGAGCCTCAGCCGGTCAGGTCTGCAGCGGTGATCCGGTCGAAGACCAGCTCAGGGGTCTCGTGCAGGCCACCCTCGGTATCGACGTCCACGGAACCCTCCAGTGCCTGCTCGGCGCGGGCGATCCGGTGCTCGTCGTCGGTGAGCAGGGTGAACAGCGGCTGACCGGCCGCGACGGCGTCACCCGGCTTGGCGTGCATGCGCACCCCGGCACCGGCCTGCACCGAATCCTGCTTGCGTGCGCGGCCCGCCCCGAGCCTCCAGGCGGCCAGGCCCACAGCCATCGCGTCCAGGCGCGTCATCGTTCCGGAGACGCCCGCAGTGATCGTGTGGCTGTGCTTCGCCTGAGGCAGCGCCGCGTGCGGGTCTCCGCTCTGGGCGGAGATCATGGCGCGCCAAGAGTCCATCGCCCGGCCGTTGCGCAGATTCTCGGCGGGGTCCACTCCGCTGATGCCCACCGCCTCGAGCATCTCCTTGGCCAGCGCCACGGTGAGCTCGACGACGTCGGCCGGGCCGCCTCCGGAGAGCACCTCCACGGATTCCTCCACCTCGATGGCATTGCCGGCGGTGAGTCCCAGCGGGCTGTCCATATCGGTGAGCAGCGCCGTGGTCTTGACCCCGGCGTCGGTGCCCAGCGCGACCATGGTGCGGGCAAGCTCTCTCGCATCGGAGCGGGACTTCATGAACGCCCCGGCGCCCGCCTTGACGTCGAGCACCAGCGCATCGGTGCCCTCGGCGATCTTCTTGGACATGATCGAGGAGGCGATCAGCGGAATGGCCTCCACCGTGCCGGTGACATCGCGCAGCGCATAGAGCTTCTTGTCCGCCGGGGCCAGCCCGGGTCCGGCTGCGCAGATCACGGCGTTGACCTCGTCGAGCTGGCGCAGCAGCTCGGAGTTGCTCAGATCGGCCTGCCAGCCGGGGATCGCTTCGAGCTTGTCCAGCGTGCCGCCGGTGTGGCCCAGGCCGCGGCCGGAGAGCTGCGGGACGGGGACCCCGTAGCTGGCCACCAGCGGTGCCAGCGGGAGCGTGATCTTGTCCCCCACGCCGCCGGTGGAGTGCTTGTCGGCGGTGAGCCGGCGCGCGCCGTCGGGGCCGCGCAGCGAGGAGAAGTCCATCCGCTCGCCGGAGGCGATCATCGCGGCGGTCCAGTGGCCGATCTCCTCGCGGTTCATCCCGTTGAGCAGGATCGCCATGGCGAGCGCGGACATCTGTTCGTCACCGACGTAGCCGTCGGTGTAGGCCGCGATCATCCATTCGATCTGCGGCTGGGAGAGGTGTCCGTGGTCTCGCTTGAGGCGGATCAGCTCTACGGCGTCGTGGGCGGAGCGGTCATAGCTCAGGCCGGCGGGGCTCATGTCGCCTCCCCAGAGGTCGCCTCAAGGTCACGTGGACCGAAGGATTGAGGCAGCAGGGCCTCCAGCGTGGTGGGGCCCTGGGCGGTGCGCACATGCATGGTGGGCGCGGAGAATTCGTGGAGCAGCTGCCGGCAGCGGCCGCAGGGAGTGATGTATTCGCCTTCGCGGTTGACACAGGTGAAGGCGACGATCCTGCCGCCGCCGTTCATCTGCAGCGCACCGATCATGGTGCACTCGGCGCAGAGCCCCAACCCGTAGGAGGCGTTCTCCACGTTGCATCCGGAGATGATGGAGCCATCCTCGAGCAGCGCGGCGGCCCCCACCGGGTAGTTCGAGTAGGGGGCGTAGGCGTGCGTCATCGCGATCCTGGCCTGGGTGGTGAGCCGATCCCAGTCGGCGTCGTGGTCCGGGGCGGGGATCCGCGCGATGCGTCCGGTCAGAAAGTCATCGTCCTCAGTCATAGGGGCCATCCTACGAGGCCAGGCACACCGCCGTGTTCAGGCGCGGCGAAGGTCGCTCCGGGCGCGGCTCCAGCCGACTTCAGCCGCAGCGCCAGCCAGCTTCAGGCGCGGCGCAGCTCGCTGATCGCGCTCAGCGCGGTGGTCACCATGATCTTGGTGCCGTAGCCGATCGCGCGCTCGTCCGGGACATAGTCCCCCCGATGCAGATCGAACTCGGGCCCGCCGGGAGTGTTCGTGCCCAGCCGGAACATCGCCCCGGGCAGCTCCTGGGTCATCCACGCGAAGTCCTCGCCGCCCATGGACTGCGGCGCGAGCTCGAGGCCCTCGGAACCGAGCACCTCACGTCCGGCGTTCTCCAGCAGGGTGGTCTCGCGCTCGTTGTTGATCACCGGGGGCACGCCACGGATATGCTCCAGCTCCACCTCGACTCCGTAGGGCGCGGCGACCTGTTCCACGATCTCGTCGAGCAGCTTGCCGGCGTCGCGCCAGGCGTCGGCGTCGAGGATCCGCATGGTGCCGACCAGGGTGCCGCTGGCGGGGATCGCGTTGTGCGCGCTGCCGGCCTCGATCTGTCCCCAGACCAGCGAGACCGCCGAACGGACGTCCACCCGGCGGGAGAGCACCGCAGGCACGGTGGAGGCGATGTGGGCCAGCGCAGAGACCATGTCCTCGGTCAGGTGCGGACGGGAGGTGTGGCCCCCGCGTCCGGTCACATTGATGCGCACGACGTCGGCTGCGGAGGTGATCGCGCCGATGCGGGTGCCGATCCTGCCCACCTCGATCCGGGGGTCGCAGTGCAGGGCGAAGATCCGCGGCAGCGGGGTGAGGACGTCCTGGCGGACCATCTCCAGGGCTCCGCCGGGCATGGTCTCCTCGGCGGGCTGGAAGATGACCCGCACCTTCGCGCCGAGGCCGTCCGGGTCGCCGTCGTCGATCCGGTCCTGGTGCAGCTGCTGCAGGCTCAGCGCGACGCCGAGCGCCACGGTGGTGTGGATGTCGTGTCCGCAGGCATGGGTCACGCCCGGGTGGGTGGAGGCGAAGTCCAGCTCGGTGAGCTCCTCCACCGGAAGCGCGTCGATGTCCCCGCGGAAGCCTGCGGCGAAGTCACCGACGCCGATGTCCACGTAGAGTCCGGTGGTCTCGGGCATGAGCTGCGGGTCAAGTCCGACGGAACGCAGATGTGCTGCAAGCTTCTCTGTGGTGCGCTCCTCCTTCCAGGAGAGCTCCGGGTGGGCGTGCAGGTCCCGGCGCACGGAGATCAGCTCCGGCTCCAACGCGTCGACGAGCTCTGCGGCGGAGGCGTGCGCGGCCTTGAGCATCACGGTGCGGCGCGCCGGTTCAGAGGACATCGGATTCTCCATGCGCCTTGAGCGCCTCCACTGCCTGTTTCACCGATTGCGCATGATCGGTGGTGGTGACCAGCAGCGCATCCGGAGTGTCGACCACGACGATGTTCTCCACACCGATCAGCGCGACCACCCGCTGGGTGTCCGAGACGACGACGCCGGAGGACTGGTCCGAGTAGACGCGGGCCTTCTCGCCCAGCACCGTCATGGATTCCTGCTCACGAGCGGGGTTGAGCCGGGCGATCGCCGCGAAGTCTCCGACGTCGTCCCAGGTGAAGGTGCCCGGGATCATCGCCACATCCCCTGCGGCGGCGGCCGGCTCTGCGACCGCGTAATCGATGGCGATCTTGGGCAGCTGGGGCCAGACCCGGGCGGTGACCTCGGCTTGGCGCTCGGTGCCCCAGGCGGCGGCGATCTCGGTCAGACCGGCGTAGAGCTCGGGCTCGGCGCGGGAGAGGTGCTCCAGCAGCAGCGCCACCGGAGCGACGAACATCCCGGCGTTCCACAGGTAGTCTCCCGATGCCGCGTACTGCTCCGCGAGCTCCTCGCTGGGCTTCTCCACGAACTCCACGACCTCGTGGGCGTGCGGAGCCTCCGGGATCGGCGCTCCGTCGATCCGCAGCACCGGGCCGCGGCGGATGTAGCCGAAACCGGTGGAGGGATGGGTGGGAGTGATCCCGATGGTGACGATCTTCCCGGTGGAGGCGGTGGCCACGGCCTCCCGCACCGCCTCCTGGAACACCTCCACGGGGGCAATCACCTGGTCCGCGGCGAAGGAGCCCATGATGGTCTCCGGGTCGCGACGGTGCAGGATCGCGGCGGCCAGGCCGATGGCCGCGCCGGAGTCCTTTGGCTCGGATTCGAGCACCAGGTCCTCGGTGTCCAGCTCGGGGATCTGCTCGCGCACAGCCTGCCGGTGCGATTCGCCAGTGACCACCATCACGCGCTTGCCGGTCAGCGGAGCCAGCCGCTCGTAGGTTCCACGGATCAAGGTGGTCCCGGCCCCGGTGAGGTCATGGAGGAACTTGGGCGCACTCGCGCGGGAGAGCGGCCAGAGCCGGGTCCCCACACCGCCTGCGGGGATCACGGTATAGAACTTGTCCAAAGCTGCCTGTGAAGTCACCTCACCAGGGTAGACCCATACGCTGAGCGGTCCGGTCAGCCGCGCAGCGGGTCCCCGATCCCGATGTGCAGGAATTGCGTCACAACATTGCGGATTTTCTACATGCCGTAGAACTCAAATCCTCGCGCCGTGATTTCGGCAGAGCCCCGACCACGCGCGCCTGGAAGGATGCGCAACAAAGCCTGCCCGCGAGCGTGATGAGCCGCGTCGTCGGTCGCGGTGCTCTACTCTGGTACATGACATAGGACTCGCCTCGGCGTCACGGATTCCGCACCGCCGCAGCGAAAAAAACACGCAGACAACTGCGCCGCGCGGAATGCCATGCAAGGACGCAGGGAGGTAATGACAGGTGACGCAGACTAAGGGGACCCTCTACAAGGGCCGGGAGGGCATGTGGTCCTGGGTGGGACACCGGATCACAGGTGTCGGGATCTTCTTCTTCCTCCTGGTGCACGTACTCGACACCTCGCTGGTGAGAGTCTCACCCGAGGCGTATGACGCGGTGATCGGCGCGTATAAGAACCCGATCATGATCATGGGCGAGATCGGCCTGGTCGGCGCGATCGTCTTCCACGCATTCAACGGTCTGCGGATCATCCTGGTGGACTTCTGGTCCAAGGGCACCCGCTACCACAAGCAGATGCTCTGGGCCGTGATGGGCCTCTGGGTGATCGTGATGATCGGTTTCACCGCGCGCCACGTGATGCTGTTCCTTGACGGCTGGGGAGGGTTCTGAACATGACGACCACTGATTCCGTGGCACTGCCCACACAGGGCATCGAGGCCCCGCGCTCCAAGCGGATCGACCCCAAGTATCTGCGCCGCTCGTCCAGCTCCTCGAGCAGCTTCGAGATGGCCGGCTGGGTCTTCATGCGCGTCTCCGGGGCCGCACTGGTGGTGCTGATCTTCGTGCACCTCTTCGTCAACCTCATGGTCGGCGAGGGGATCCACGGAGTGGACTTCGGCTTCGTCGCCGGCAAGTGGGCTAACCCCGTCTGGCAGTTCTGGGACCTGACCATGCTCTGGCTGGCCATGCTCCATGGCGGCAACGGCATGCGCACGATCATCAACGACTATGCGGAGAAGGACTCCACACGGGTGTGGCTCAAGTCCATCCTGACCCTCTCCGTGGCCGTCATCATCGTGCTGGGCACCCTGGTGATCTTCACCTTCGAGCCCTGCATGGTCGACAACACCGGCCAGCTGCTCGACTCCGCACCCGCCTTCTGCCAGAACGTCTGATCGCCACCGGGGTCACCCCGGTGCGCACCTCCGCGCGTTCTCACGCTTCCGAACACCACGAAAAGAGAGCCACAAGCTGATGCAGGTTCACAAGTACGACGTCGTCATCGTCGGCGCTGGCGGCGCAGGCATGCGCGCAGCCATCGAATCCGGCCAGCGCGCCCACACTGCGGTGCTGACCAAGCTGTACCCGACCCGCTCCCACACCGGCGCCGCCCAGGGCGGCATGTGCGCCGCGCTCGCCAACGTCGAAGAGGACAACTGGGAGTGGCACACTTTTGACACCGTCAAGGGCGGTGACTACCTGGTGGACCAGGACGCCGCCGAGGTCATGGCCAAAGAAGCCATCGACGCCGTGCTGGACCTGGAGAAGATGGGCCTGCCCTTCAACCGCACCCCCGAAGGCAAGATCGACCAGCGTCGCTTCGGCGGGCACACCCGCGATCACGGCAAAGCCGCCGTGCGCCGCGCCTGCTACGCCGCTGACCGCACCGGTCACATGATTCTGCAGACGCTGTACCAGAACTGCGTGAAGCACAACGTCGAGTTCTACAACGAGTACTACGTGCTGGATCTGCTCACCGTGGAGGAGGAGGTCACCCGCGAGGACGGCTCCACCTACATGCAGAAGAAGACTGCAGGCGTCGTGTCCTATGACCTGGCCAACGGTGAGATCCACGTCTTCCAGGCCAAGTCCGTGGTCTTCGCCACCGGCGGTCTGGGCAAGATCTTCAAGACCACCTCCAATGCCCACACGCTGACCGCTGACGGCATGGCCCTGGCCTACCGCGCGGGCATCCCGCTGGAGGACATGGAGTTCGTGCAGTTCCACCCGACCGGTCTGGCCGGGCTGGGAATCCTGCTCTCCGAGGCGGCCCGCGGCGAGGGCGCGATCCTGCGCAACTCCGAGGGTGAGCGCTTCATGGAGCGCTACGCCCCCACGATCAAGGACCTCGCCCCACGTGACATCGTCGCGCGATCCATGGCGAACGAGGTGCGTGAGGGACGCGGCGCGGGTCCGAACAAGGACTACGTGCTGCTGGACCTGACGCACCTGGAGCCCGCGCACATCGACGCAAAGCTTCCGGACATCACCGAGTTCGCCCGCACCTACCTCGGCGTCGAGCCCTACACCGAGCCGGTGCCGGTCTTCCCGACCTGCCACTACGCGATGGGCGGCGTGCCGACCAACGTGAAGTCCGAGGTCCTGCAGGACAACGACACCGTGGTCCCGGGTCTCTTCGCCGCCGGTGAGGTCGCCTGCGTCTCCGTGCACGGCTCCAACCGCCTGGGCACCAACTCGCTGCTGGACATCAACGTGTTCGGCAAGCGCGCCGGCCTTGCCGCCGCGGAGTACGCCGCCACCGCTGAGTTCGTCGACATCCCGGAGAACCCCACCGAGTTCACCGAGAACCAGCTCAACGCGATGCGTGCCTCCACCGGCGGAGAGCGCACGGCGACCCTGCGCACCGAGCTGCAGGAGACCATGGACGCGAACATGCAGGTGTTCCGCTCCGAGGAGACCATCAAGGAAGCCCTCGCGGTCATCGCGGATCTGCGCAAGCGCTATAAGAACGTGCAGATCCAGGACAAGGGCAAGCGGTTCAACCTGGACCTGCTCGAAGCCGTGGAGCTCGGCTTCCTGCTGGACATGGCCGAGGTCATGACCGTGGCGGCCCTGCACCGCAAGGAGTCCCGCGGCGGTCACTACCGCGAGGACTTCCCGGACCGTGATGACGAGAACTTCATGCTGCACTCGATGATGTACCTCGACCCCGAGTCCTCGACCGATGGCACCAACGGCATCCGTGCCGACACCAAGCCGGTCGTCTTCACCCGTTACGAGCCGATGGAGCGTAAGTACTGATGAGCACTCCCACCAAAGAAGCCGCCGAGCCCGCTTCCAAGATCGACATGAAGGAGAGCGGAGGCGGAGGCGAGGTCCCGAGCTTCGAGATCACTCTCCAGGTGCGCCGCTACGACCCGGAGTTCTCCGATGAGGCTCGCTGGGACGAATGGAAGCTCACCATGTATGGCACCGACCGCGTGCTGGACGCCCTGCACAAGGTCAAGTGGAACATCGACGGCTCGCTGACGTTCCGTCGCTCCTGCGCCCACGGCGTCTGTGGCTCCGATGCCATGCGCATCAATGGTCGCAATCGCCTGGCCTGCAAGGTGCTGCTCAAGGACCTGGACACCTCCAAGCCGATCATGGTCGAGCCGATCAAGGGTCTGCCGGTGGAGAAGGACCTGATCGTGGACATGGAGCCCTTCTTCCAGTCCTACCGCGAGATCATGCCCTTCATGGTCAACAACTCCCCCGCACCGACCGCCGAGCGTCTGCAGTCCCCCGAGGACCGTGAGCGCTTCGACGACACCACCAAGTGCATCCTCTGCGCCGCCTGCACCTCCTCCTGCCCGGTCTTCTGGACCGATGGGCAGTACTTCGGCCCGGCGGCGATCGTCAACGCGCACCGTTTCATCTTCGATTCCCGCGACGACGCCGGCGACATGCGCCTGGAGGTCCTCAACGACAAAGAGGGCGTGTGGCGCTGCCGCACCACCTTCAACTGCACCGATGCCTGCCCGCGCGGCATCGAGGTCACCAAGGCCATCCAAGAGGTCAAGCGAGCGGTGCTGAGCCGCAGCATGTAGTCCCGCCCTCCTCTTCGCGGAAAAAATCGTAGGGCTGTAGCTTGTCGTAGAGCTATAGCCCTACGATTTTTCATTTCTCGAACGATTTTTTCAGCGGCTGGTTCGTGGCGGCCGGGACACCGGCGGCGTGCAGTCGGGCCTGAAGCACTCCAGGCCGATGCAGATCATCCCAGGTCCAGCGCACCACGTGCAGGCCTCGAGCCCGCAGCGCATCCTCGCGGAGCTTCTCCTGCCACACCACCTCCTCGGCGCTGACGCCGCTGAGCTCACCGGCACGGAGATACTTCACCTTCCCGTCGAACTCCCCGACGACTCCGCAGCCCGGCCAGTAGAAGTCCACGCGGGCCACGGTGCTGCCCAGCTCGAAGCTCACCTGCAGGACGGGTGGCTCGAAACCGAGCTCGTGGATCCGCACCCGGGACAGCGACTCCCCCGCCGATTCAGCCAGCGGGTCCGCGAACTGCAGTGCCTGCTCCCAGCGCGTGAGCAGCCGCTGCGAGTGGATCCATGTCCCCCACGGGCTCAGCTCCGCGCGGGTCAGCGCTACACCGGACGCCGCCCGGCCTCCCAGGACCGCATCCAGGACGACGACGCCGGCCGCCTCCTCCATCCGGGGCACCGTGTCGGCGATGACCAGGCCCAGTTCCTCGACGAGACACTGCCGCACATCCGCTGGCCAATGATCCCGGAAGCCCATCTCCAACTGAAGGTGCGGCGCTGTGAATCCGCCGCGGACCAGGATGCGGGTCTCCGGACGCGTCATGTGCGGAGGGCGGACGTGTTCATGCAGCCGGGTCGGGATCCCGCGCAACGCGGCCACTCCAGCGGCAGGTGAGCGCGCGCCGTCGTCGTCCTGGTTCTGGTGCCGGTGCTGATGCTGATGCTGATGCTGATGCAGGACGCTGGTCGGGTCCGCAGCTCCGGTCGTGGGCGAGGGTCGCAGCAGCCGTGTGCCGCCCTGATGGTCGGTGCGCAGCTGGACGACCTGCGGTGCGCCGAGCATGCCGATGCCGTGCAGGGCGAGCGCGGTCTCGCGGCAGAAGATCGGGGCGGTGCGGGTCAGCTGGGTGGCGGCCGTCGCGGCGAGGTGTCGCTCCCAGGGAGGTGCGTCCAACCAGTCGGAGACCGTAACGTAGACGCCCCGACGCAGGCGCAGCGCCTCCCCGGCGTTGACCTGGTTCTTCAGCCGCAGGCCGCTGTGGCCGCCATCCGGAAGTTCCCCGGATCGGATGAGCTCGATGCGGGCCGGTCTCCCCTGCGCGGGACGCAGATCCATGGGCACACTCTGCGGCAGACCCCGGCAGCGCAGCTGCCACTCGTGACGTCTGGGGAAAACGCAGGGCCGGAGCGGAGCGGCCTCGCCGCGGGGGAAAACTTGCAGAGCGGCCGCCGAGGACCCCACCCCTCACCCACCCCGCCGAAAAAATCGTAGAGCTGATGAGAAGTCGTAGCGCTATAGCTCTACGATTCGCTAAAGCTCTACGATAATCGCGTCTTAGGCCGCTCAGTGGAGGAGGCCGGCGGGGCCTTCGCGACGGACGCGATCGTCGGTGGCCAGCGCAGCCCAGGCCGCGGAGAGCAGATAGATGAGGCTGAGCACGAAGAAGTAGATGAAGAAGCCCAGCACGGTGGCGAAGGAGGACACGATCAGGTTGCCGGACTCCACCCCGTTGAGCAGATACGTGGAGAGGTAGCGCAGCAGCGAGGAGCCCACGCCGGCGATCAGCGCCGCACGCCACAGCACCGACACCGGCATCACCACCCGAGAGGCCATGCGGAAGACCAGCACCGCGACCAGCAGGTCCAGGATCAGCGGGACGCCCACCGTGAGCAGCGTCCCGACCACGCCTTCGAGCACGCTGAGGTCCCAACCGAGGATGTCGGCGCTGAAGTTGAACAGCTCCGTGGAGAGCAGGCTGGTGGCGGTGGCAGCGAGCAGCATGGACCCCAGCAGCGCCATCACCAGGAGATCGCGTGCCTTCACGAGCAGCACGTTCTCATCCATCAGGGGCCGGTCGAAGATGCTGCGGATTCCCGCGCGCAGCCCGTTGATCCAGCTCAGCGAGGCCACCGTCGCGACCAGCAGCGAGACCACCAGCGTGACACCGAACCCGCTGGTGGAGAAGAGGTCCTGCTGGGTGGCGAGCCCGTCTTCGCCGATCACGCCGGGCAGCGCATTGTTCGTGAGCTCCACGATGTCGTCCTGGAGGCTCACGTCCCCGCCGATCACGATGCCCGCCACGGAGAACCCCGCCACCAGTGCCGCGGAGACGGAGAAGAACATCATGTACGCCGCGCCGGCGGCCATCACGGGCCCGTAGTGGAAGAGGAACAGGTTCAGCACCCGCATCGGGTGCGTGGTGTCCAGGCGGGTCAGCCCCCAGTAGAGACTCGGGCCGATCATCTGCACTCCGCGGCGCCCCTCGCGGCGAGCATGGCCCCAGGCGCGGCGTGCCTTCACCTCACGACGGCGCAGACCCTCCACGTCGAGCGGGTTGACCATCCCCGAGACCTCTTCGCGATCGTTCATCGCCTTCGCGGCCGCGCGCGCGTGCCCGGCGATGACGCCGTGTCCGCCGGTCCGCGGCCGCAGTCGGGAAGGATCCTCGTTCATCGCCTGATCATCCCGAGGCCGGGAGGAATCCGATCTTCTCGTAGACCTCGGCGAGGGTCTCCCCGGCCACCGAGCGGGCCTTCGCGGCCCCGGTGGCCAGCAGCGCGTCCAGCTGCGCGGGATCCTGCAGCAGCTCCTCGGCGCGGTCACGGATGGGCCCGAGCCGCGCGACGACCACCTCGGCGAGGTCCACCTTGAGGTGGCCATACATCTTGCCCTGGTACTCGTCCACGATGTCCTGGACCGGGCGGTCGGTCACCGCCGAGTAGATGCTCAGCAGGTTTGAGACGCCCGGCTTCTCGGCCCGGTCGAAGTGGATCTCGCCGCCGTCGTCGGTCACCGCCGACTTGATCTTCTTGGCGATCTGTTTGTCGGTGTCCATCACATTGAGCAGGCCCGCCGGTGACTGCGCGGACTTGGACATCTTCGCGGTGGGGTTCTGCAGATCATAGATCCGCGCTCCGGACTCCGGGATGAAGGGCTCGGGCACACGGAAGGTTTCGCCATAGCGGTGGTTGAAGCGCTGGGCCAGGTTCCTGGAGAGCTCCACGTGCTGCTTCTGGTCCTCCCCGACCGGGACCCCGTGCGGCTGGTAGAGCAGGATGTCGGCGGCCTGCAGCATCGGGTAGGTGAAGAGTCCGACGCCGGCCGCATCGGCGCCCTGCTTGGCGGACTTGTCCTTGAACTGGGTCATCCGCGAGGCCTCGCCCATGCCGGTCAGGCAGGTCATGATCCAGCCCAGCTGGGCGTGCTCGGGCACATGGGACTGCACGAAGAGCGTGGAGCGCTCGACGTCGAGGCCCCCGGCGATGTACTGGGCGGCGGTCCTGCGCACCCTCATGCGCAGCTCGGCGGGGTCCTGCTGCACCGTGATCGCGTGCATGTCCGGGATGAAGAAGAAGGCGTCGTAGCGCTCCTGCATCTTCACCCAGTTGACCAGCGCTCCCAGGTAGTTGCCCAGGTGCAGGGAGTCAGCCGACGGCTGCATCCCGGAGAGTACGCGCTCAGTCACAGCAGTTCCTTCGTGTCATCAGTCGGTATGGGTGGTCGAACGCGCCAGCGGGCGGGCGCGGGCGCGCCGCTCAGGGGAGCTTGTAGTCCACGACCAGCGGCGCGTGGTCAGACCAGCGCAGTGAGTAATCCACGGCGCGGTCGACCTTGAGGTTGGAGGCGAGCTCCGCCAGGCCCGGAGTGGCCATGTGATAGTCGATCCGCCACCCGGTGTCGTTGTCGAAGGCCTTCCCTCGGTAGGACCACCAGGTGTAGGGCCCGTCGACTTCACCGGCCAGGCTGCGGGCCACGTCCACGTAGCCCAGCTCGCCGAAGTAGCGATCGAAGAAGGCGCGCTCCTCCGGCAGGAAGCCAGAGTTCTTGACGTTGCCCTTCCAGTTCTTGATGTCGAGCTCGCGGTGCCCCACGTTGAGGTCGCCCATGACCAGCAGGTGGTCGGTGCGTGCGGCGAGCTTGGGCAGGTAGTCGGCCATATCGGCCAGGAAGCGCATCTTGTGCTCCTGCTTGGGGGTCCCGACCTCGCCGGAGTGGACGTAGACGCTGGCCACGGTCAGCGTGCTGCCGTCGCCGAGCGTGTAGTCCGCCTCGATCCACCGTCCGTCGTCCTCGGAGTGGCCCGCGCCGATGCCGGTGCGGGTGGCTGTCGGTGCGGTGCGGGAGATGATCGCGACACCGGCGCGACCCTTGTCCGCGGCCTCGTGCTCATGGATGTGCCAGGTCTCGCCTGTGGGCTCGGTCATCTCGGCGACCAGCTTGGTGAGGATCTCCTCGTTGGCGCGGACCTCCTGCAGGGCGAGGATGTCGATCTCGCGGTCCGCCAGCCATTCGCCCATGCCTTTGCGGTGCGCGGCGCGGATCCCGTTGACGTTCACCGAGGCGATGCGCGTGTGGCTGCCGTCCTTGGCGTCCACGATGCGATGCGGGTGCTCGCCGAAGTCCGGGGTCTCGGTGGGGTTCGCTGCCTGGGTGGGGGTGTCCGTCACGTCTGGTCCTCTCAGTTGACGATCTCGCCGGTGATCGGGCGGTCGTCGTCGTTGTTGCGGCCGGATCGTGAGTCACGGCGGCCATCCTGCCCGGAGTCGTCCCCGGAATCCTGCCCGGCGCCGTGCTGGGAGGAGGGCCCGCGGCCCACGTGCTCGGAGAGCATGTCACGGCCATTGCCTGCGGTGGTCTCGATGGTGTCCAGGGCGCGGTCGACCATCTCCAGGTCGGCCTCGGGTCCCTTGGCCAGCTCCTGGGTGATCACCCGCTTCTGCACCTGGACGATCTTGAAGGAGTGGTCCAGCTTGAGGTTTCGGGCGTGGGTGTCCTCATCGACCACTGCGGTGCCGCCGCTGACGTCGGCGCGGCGAGAGGCGGCGTCGGCCCGGGCGGAATCGAGGGTGTCGCCGAACTTCTTGGCACCGGAGCGCACAGAGAGGACCAGCACTGTGGCCAGGAGCAGCCAGCCGCCGGCGACGACGGCGATGATCCAGCCGATGACGTCGTTCTGGTTCGCGGCAAAGACCAGCGCCACCAGGAGCACGGTGATCATCACCGCGAAGCTGATGCCGGAGGTGCGCCGACCGAAGTTCCTGACTGCGCCGGCTGGGTTGCCTTGCGGCAATGACTGCGGAGAACTCATGGGCTGATTATCGCTGGCATCACGCACCGAATGCCAATCGCCGCCGACAGTTCACCCACGGGCGAGAGCGAGCGGGCAGGCGTGTCTGGAATGATGGTCTGGACCAGCCCGACAGCCCACCGACTCTCAGGAGATCCAGATGACCGTTCAGCCCGAGACTCCCCACACCGATGAGCCCGAGCGCACCACCTGGATGCGTCGCTACGCGCTGGACCCGGCGCTGGCCGATGAGTTCATCTCCTTCCTGACGAAGCAGGTCATCCCCGCCCGCGAAGAGCGCGGATTCACCGTGGAGTCGATGTGGCTCTCGGACGGCAAGGACGAGCTGACCTGGTTCGTCAGCCGCTTCGGCAACCGTGAGGAGTTCCTGGCGGCAGAGCAGGCCTGGGACGAGTCCCCTGAGCGCGCCGCGATCTTCGCTGACGCGCCGGCCTACGTGACGGGCAAGGACCTGCGCCCGGTCACTCGGCTGCGCTGAGCGCGGCCCGTTTCGCCGCGCGTTTCGCGGCGAAGATCGCCGCTGCCACCGAGCTGAGCATCAGCGCGGCGATGACCAGAGTGGCGATCACGATCCCGCTCTGGTGCCCCTGTTCGGCGGTGACCGAGAAGTAGATTCCGGTCACCACGGCGATGCCGATCGCGGTGAAGACCCGCTGCACGGTCTGCGCCACTCCCCCGGCGGCTCCGGCCATCTGCTCGGGAACATCGTGCATGGACAGCGTCTGCGCGCTGGGAATGATCAGCGCCTGCGAGATTCCGACGGCGCCCAGTGCTGCTGCCATGAGCCAGATCGACCCATACGGGGTCGCCATCAGCGCCGCGGTCCCGGAGAGCAGCAGCATCGCGGCCACAGCGGTGATCGTGCCTGCCACCAGGATCCGCGGGCCCTTGCTCTCCACGGCCTTTCCCACGCGCGAGGAGAGCAGCATTACCATCACCGCGCTGGGAAGTGTCACCAGGCCTGCTATCAGTGCGCCGCGCCCCTGTCCCTGCTGGACGTAGATCGCGGCCACCGCCCAGATGGCGGGCATGCCGGCGAAGTAGAGGCCGAGCACCATGGAGTTCAGCGTGTAGCTGGGCAGCGCGAAGAGCTTGAGGTTCACCATCGGCGCCGACTCATGGCGACGGCCCAGCCGCCGCTCCCAGAGGGCCCAGATCCCGAGCACCACGAGCCCAGCGACCGCGAAGAGCCCGCCCAGCAGGCTGCGGAACTGGATGAAGGGAAGCATCAGCAGCAGCACGGCCAGGCTGAGCAGCACGACGCCGAGCGGGTCCAGCCGCTGCAGACCGTGCGGCTCCGTGCCCGGGTGACCGGCGGACGCGCCGTCGGAGGAGGCCCCGCCGGCCGAGGAGGCCCCGCCGGCGGGAGGGGCCGCGGTGGCGGGTTCGGCAGCGGCGTCGTCGTCCTGGGGCTTCGGCAACCAGAGCATAATGCCGATCAGCGCCGCGACGGTGACCGGAACGTTGATCAGGAAGGTCATCCGCCACCCGAGATCGGCAGAGGTGGTGTCGATGATCAGTCCACCCAGCGCCGGGCCGGCGGCCACCGCGACCCCGATCACGGTGCCCATCATGCCGTAGGCGCGACCACGCGCGGGGCCGCTGAAGAGCTGTTGGATCATGCCGATGACCTGCGGTGTCAGAATGCCGGCGGCGAATCCCATGAAGACGCGGGCGGTGTTGAGCACCAGCGGGCTCATCGCGAGCGCCGCACCCAGGGAGGCCAGGCCGAAGACCACGACTCCGATCAGGAAGAGACGCCGGCGACCCCAGATGTCACCAGCACGTCCTGCGGGGACGAGCGCCATGCCGAAGGCCAGCGCGTAGCCCGAGAGTACCCACTGCAGATCGGCGGAACTGGCCTCGAGGCTCTCCTCGATGGCGGGAAGCGCGACGTTGACGATGCTGATGCTCAGCAGCGAGGCGAAGAGCGGCAGGAACATCGCCGTCATCATCCGTCGCGAGCTGCCGGTGGAAGTTGTCTGATGCACTGACTCACCCTATCCCCGTCGAGCCGCACTGCACTGCGGGAACCTGCGCCCTGCAGAGCACCCATGCGTCCGCGCAGCAGAACGGGGGCGCCCCCGAAAGGAACACCCCCGTCTGCGCGGACCACCTCAGCGGCTCAGCGGCTCAGCAGATCACCGCCATCCGGCCGGATGGACCGGGTCGGCCAGAGATCCCGCTACCTGGTGAACTGCTTCAGGTAGGTCTTGACTTCGGTGCTGAAGGCCAGCACCAGCCAGTAGATCGCGACCGCGACATGGACCAGGCTGAGCGCGAGGGTCACCAGGTCGACGCCGATGAGCCCGAGGAGCGTGAAGACGATGCCGATGATGGCGAACACGATGCCCAGCACGCGCGCCCAGTTCTTGTTCTTCTTCAGACCGAAGAACACGAGCAGGTACAGTGCGACGCCGATGAGCAGCGTGACCCAGATGAATGCGGTGAACACCCCGGCAAACATGTCTGCGGCGTCGGCCGCCTCCTGCTGGGACATGCCCTGCTGCTCGATCGCATTGATCATCTCCTGCTGGGCGTCATCGCCGCTCACGAACAGCCCCGGCAGCGAGCTGAGCACGTAGATGGCCAGCGACACCAGCGTGAAGGTCTTCAGCAGGCTGAACTTCTTCGGCTCGGCCATCGGA
Organism: uncultured Nesterenkonia sp.; assembly: GCA_947494195.1. Classification (GTDB taxonomy): domain Bacteria; phylum Actinomycetota; class Actinomycetes; order Actinomycetales; family Micrococcaceae; genus Nesterenkonia. The sequence continues at coordinate 293,124 of CANLUC010000001.1, forward strand.
CCGCCGTAGGTTCCCGGCGCGTAGGGGTCAGTGCCGTACTTCGAGCTCGGCTGACCCGGGTAGCCCTGACCGTCCGGGTAGCCCTGGCCACCGGGCTGACCCGGGTAGCCCTGACCGCCCGGCTGGCCGTCCGGGTAGTCGCTCGGCTGTTCTCCATAGGGAGGGTTGCTCATATCTGCTCCTTCATTGTCATAAGCGTTCACGATCCACACTAGGCCGGGCGGCCCGGTCCTATTCGTAGCGAAGCGCCTCGATCGGGTCCTTCTTGGCAGCGCGTGCGGCCGGAAGGGTGCCGGCGAGGAAGGCGATGCCGATGATCAGCGCGGTGATGCCCAGGATCGAGAGAGGATCCACCGCGAAGAGCGTCAGCCCTGCCACTCCGCCGAGCGGCCCGCTCTCACCGGTGAGCCAGGCATTGCCGATCAGCCCAGCGCCGAGTCCCAGCACCACGCCGATCACTGATCCCAGGATGCCGATGACGACGGCCTCCATGGAGAACAGTCCGAAGACCTTGCCGCTGGACATGCCCAGCGCCTTCATCAGCCCGATCTCTCGGGTGCGTTCCTGGACCGACATCAGCAGGGTGTTCACGATGCCGAAGCTGGCGGCCAGCAGCGCGATCAGGCCGAAACCGGAGAGCACCCAGGACACCGCATCGATGACGCCTTGGACCGCGCCGATCTGATCTTCCACGGTCATGCCCAGCAGACCTTCATCGGTCAGCGCGTTCTTGACGCTGTCCTCGTTGGCGGCGAGGTCATCGACGTCGACCACGGCCATGCTGTAGGCCTGTTCGGCCTGACCCTCGTAGCCCTGCATGGAGAGGTCGCTGAGCTCCTGGTTCAGCTCTCGCGAGGGCATCGGGGTCGCGCCGATGCCGGAGAGCGCCTCCTCGGTGACGCCGACGACCTCGGCCTCGACCGAGGTCTGCTCGCCGGTCACATCGCTGATGCCGATCTGGACGGTCTCACCGATGACCGCTTCCGGATCCTCGGTGTCGTAGATGGTCAGCCACTCCTCCGGAATGCTCAGGTCCATCCCGTCGTCGCCGGGCGCCTCCCCTGCTGCGAGCTCGAGTCCCACCGCGTTGGCGGGTGAGTCCAGGTCGAGGTCGTACTGGCCGCCGTCGGCGGTCTCCAGGTAGTCCGGGGAGACCATGACCACGGGATCCACGCCGGAGACATGGTCGATGCCCTCGATCGTCTCGACGTCGGATTCGGTGAGCAGCCCGCCGCCGGTGCCCGGACCGAACATGCCCCCGGAGCCGGTGGCGGCCTCCGGATCATATTCAGCAGGGCCCTCGGTCGGCTCGGCGTCGCCGGCACCGGCGTTGAGCACGAAGAGCTGCGAGGAATCACCGAATCCGGCGACCACGTTGTCCACATACTTGTTCACCCCGGCACCCAGGCCGGAGGTGAGCGTGAGCGTGAAGGCACCGATCACGATGGCCACCACGGTCAGTGCCGTGCGCAGCTTGGAGCGGAATGTGTTGCCCAGCGCGGTGCGGGCGACGTCGACTGACCTCATGCCTGCACCTCCTTGACGCCGTGCTCCTCGGTGACGATCTCGCCGTCCTGCATCATCAGCCGGCGCTGGCACTTGGCGGCCAGGTCCTCGTCATGGGTGACGACCACCAGGGTGATGCCATAGTCGCGGTGCAGACCGAAGAGGATGTCCTCGACGATCTCCGAGGTCGCAGTGTCGAGGTTGCCCGTGGGCTCATCCGCGAAGAGCACCGTGGGCTTGTTGACCAGGGCGCGCGCGATGCAGGCGCGCTGCTTCTGCCCGCCGGAGAGGTTGGTCGCCTTGTTCTTGGCCTTGTCGGCCATGTCCAGCTGCTCGAGAACCTCCATGCCGCGGCGGTTGCGCTCCGACTTGCCCATCCCGGCGATCTTCAGCGGCAGCGTGATGTTCTCCAGCACGGACTGGTTCGGGTTCAGGAAGAACTGCTGGAACACGAAGCCGAAGGTGTCATTGCGCAGCTGGGAGATCTTCTTGGGCTTCAGCTTGTTCACCGGCTCACCCTCAAGTGCGACGACGCCGGCGGTCGGCTCATCGAGCAGCGCCAACAGGTGCATGAGGGTGGACTTGCCGGAACCTGATTTGCCCACGATGGCGACGGATTCGCCTTCGTGGATCTCGAAGGTCAGGCCCTTGAGCGCGTCGAAACGAGTCGCGCCCTTGCCGTAGACCTTGACCAGGTTCTCGGTCTCGAGAACTGGAATGGACATTGATGACCTTTCATCGTGGACGAACATGAACTTGTCCTTCATTCTCCCGGATGACACGGGCGCGAACATCGCCCCAAAGGATGAACCTTCGGCGCCGAGTACACTGCACCTCATGCCCGTCGAACATGCCATCCGCGCCACCGGTCTGACCAAACGCTATGGGGATTTCACGGCCGTGGACGGCATCGATTTCACCGTGAACCGCGGGGAGTCCTTCGGGCTGCTGGGCCCCAACGGGGCGGGCAAGTCCACCACGATGCGGATGATCGCGGCCGTGGCGGCACGCAGCGGGGGCACCATGGAAGTCGCCGGCCTGGACCCCGAGCAGAACGGACCTGAGGTTCGCGCCCTGCTCGGGGTGATTCCGCAGCAGGACAATCTCGACGAAGAGCTCAGCGTCCGCGAGAACATCATCATGTACGGCCGCTATTTCGGGCTGCCGCGCCGCTGGCTGAACACCAAGACCGAAGAGCTGCTGGAGTTCGCTCAGCTGACCCACAAGGCCACCTCCCGGGTGGAGGACCTCTCCGGCGGCATGAAACGACGGCTGACCATCGCCCGCGCGCTGGTCAACGAACCCGAGATCCTGCTGCTGGATGAACCCACCACGGGCCTGGACCCGCAGGCACGGCATATCCTCTGGGACCGACTCTTCCGGCTGCGGGAGGCGGGCACCACACTGGTGCTGACGACTCACCACATGGATGAGGCGGAACAGCTCTGCGAGCGCCTGATAGTGGTCGACCAGGGCCGGATCATGGCGGAGGGCTCGCCTGCGGCGCTCATCCGCGAGCATTCCACACGTGAGGTGCTCGAGCTGCGCTTCGGGCTGGACCGCAACCAGGAGCAGGCGGAGCAGCTCAGCACCCTGCTGGACGCCGCAGATGCTTCGGGCAGCATCGGCTTCAGCCACGTCGAGGTCCTCCCGGACCGGCTGCTGGTCTACGCCGCCTCCGCCGAGTCTGCCCTGGAGCGGATCCATGCCGCCGGGCTGCGTCCGATCACCTCGCTGGTCCGTCGCTCCTCGCTGGAGGATGTCTTCCTGCGCCTGACCGGCAGGAGCCTCGTTGACTGATCAGCTCCACGTCCGCCCAGGGATCGAGACCTCCACGAGCCCCGCGGCCGATAAGCACGCGCTCGCCGGTCGGGTCCGGCGAGTCGGCGCGCTGCACCAGGCAGAACGCACGCTGCGCAGCATGCGCGCCTATGGCGCGGTCATCCTCTTCTCCTCGGTGAGCCAGCCGATCATGTACATCCTCGCGATGGGCCTGGGTCTGGGCGTGCTCGTCGGGGACGGAGGTGACTTCGCGCAGTACGGCGCGAGCAGCTACCTGATGTACATCGGCCCCGCGATCCTGGCCTCCACGGTGGCGATGTCGGCAGGCATCGAGTTCACCTTCCCCGTGATGGAAGGCTTCAAGTGGCGGAGGCTCTACTACGGGGCGCAGGCCTCACCGCTGAGCCCGGGCCAGATCGCCTCCGGGCACATCCTCGCGGTGAGCGTGCGCTTCGCCGTGCACGCCGCGATCTTCACCGTCGTGCTGGCCCTGTTCGGGGCCGTCTCCTCTCCTTGGGCGGTGCTGCAGATCGGCAGCGCCCTGCTGGGCGGGCTCGCGATCGGTTTGCCGATCATGGCCTATGTCTCCACGCTGCGGGACGAGAAGGGGCAGATGTCGCTGATCCAGCGATTCGTCATCATGCCGCTCTTCCTCTTCTCCGGCACCTTCTACCCGCTGACCAACCTCCCGGGCTTCCTGCAGGTCATCGGCTGGTTCTCCCCCATCTGGCATGCCAATGAGCTGGGCCGGGTGCTGGCCTTCTCCCAGCCGACCCCTGCCTGGATGATCCTGGTGCACGTGCTCTACCTGCTCGGCATCACCGCCGGGGGCTGGCTGATCACCGTCCGGATCTTCTCCCGCCGCCTGGGACTGGAGGAATGGCGTGGCCGCACTCCGGGAGCCAAGGCCGATGCGCGTCGGCAGACGCGGATGGCGGCCAGGGACGGGGCCGACGTCGAACGCTCGGCCGCCGAGCGCAGCAGCGCAGACCGGAGTGCTCCAGAGCGGGGTGCTTCAGACCGGAGTGCTCCAGAGCGGGGTGAGCGGCCGGCGTCGGACTCGGCAGCCACTCTTCCGCGGATCGTCTTCCGACGCGGGTTCGCCGCGAACTACTACTCGGGCAACATCCGCGCGGTCTTCGGCCGCGGGCTGACCGCCATCCGCAACAACCGCGGCGTCATCTTCCTCTCTGGGCTGCTGGAACCGGTGCTGTTCCTGACCTCTTTCGGGCTGGGGATCTCACCGATGATCGCCAGCGTGGACGCCGAGCAGGTCGGGCTCGGCGGCGGCGGGACCATCAGCTACGCCGCCTTCATCGCCCCGGCGCTACTGGCGGTCTCCGCGATGAACGGCGCGATCTTCGACTCCACCTGGAACGTGTTCTTCAAGCTCAAGATCACCAAGCTCTACCGCACGATGATGTCCACCTCGCTGGGTCCGGTAGATGTGGCGGTCGGGGAGATCGCCCTGGCGCTGTTCCGCGGCGGCATCTACGCGCTGGGCTTCCTCGGGGTGCTGATGATCGGCGGGCTGGTCGACCCGCTCGCCGCCGTGCTGATGTTCTTCGCGGCGCTGTTCATCGCACTGGGCTTCGCCTCGGTGGGCATGGCGGTGACCTCGTTCCTGAGCCGCTTCCAGCAGATGGACTGGATGATGATGGTGCTGATCCCGATGTTCCTGTTCTCCGCCACGCTGTTCCCGATCAGCGTGTACCCCGCGGGGGTGCAGGTCGTGATCCAGGCGCTGCCGCTCTGGCACGGCGTGGAGCTCATGCGCGACATCGCCTTCTGGGACTTCGGCGCGCTCACCCTGGTCCACATCGGCTACTACCTGGTGATGACGGTCATCGGACTCTCCGTGACCACCTACCGGATGAAGAAGCTCTTCCTCCGCTGAGGCTTCCCGTCCTGCGCTGAGCCACCTCCCGCGTCGCCCTCGTTGAGCGGCGGAAACACCGGTCAGTACAGGGGCCGAACGGCCACAACTGTTCGGAGAATCCGCCGCTCAAGGGGAAGACCTTTGAATATCTCAATCATTGAAATATTGAACTGTAGGCGGGAGGGGCCTATGCTGACTGTGATGTGTTCTGCATCACAGTGAGTTCGCACCCCCTGTGATGCGAGGAACAACCTTGCACAAGGGAGTCATAGATGACCGATGAGCGCGCACGCCCGGGACGAAGGTCCCGCGGCAAGGCACCACTCGACCGTGACGCGGAGGTCCACCGGCTGCACCGGTGGGAGTCCTCCGCGGCCACGGACCGTCGAGGTGGTGACATCCGGCGACACACCGATGTCTCCACCTCCGCCGCACTGGACATCCCCACCCGGCCGGACCCGGCAGCCCCGCTGTCCTCGATCGCGCAGAGCGGCGCCACCGGGCGGGCAACCACCTCAGGCCCCGGCCGAGCCCGACGACGACGACGGCGCGGGCTCGGCACCAAGGCCCTTGGTGCGGCCGGCGTCGTCGGCATGCTGCTGACCTGGGAACTCCTGCCGCTGACCGGACTGGTCGATGCACGCTTCCTGCCGCCGGCCCATGAGGCCATCGGCAGACTGATCACCAACTTCGGACTGACAGACTTCTGGGTCGCCGTCGGTGACACCATGCAGGCCTGGGCGCTCGGGATGATCATTGCCGTGGTCCTGGCCACGGTGCTGGGCTTCATCATCGGCTCCTCCACCTTCCTGCGCCGGTTCACCAACTCCACCATCGAATTCCTGCGACCGGTTCCCTCGGTGGCGCTGATCCCCCTGGCGGTATTGCTCCTGGGCACCGACATCGAGTCGGCCCTGATGCTGATCGTCTACGCCTGCTTCTGGCAGGTGCTGATCCAGGTGCTCTACGGGGTCGCCGATGTGGATGCCGTCGCCATGAACACCGCCCGCTCCTACGGCCTCGGCCCCTTCGCCCGGATCCGCTACGTCACCCTGCCCACTGCCCTTCCCTTTGTGATGACCGGCGTTCGGCTCGCCGCAGCAGTGGCGCTGATCCTGGCGATCACCGCCGGACTGGTCATCGGCACACCGGGCCTCGGCCAAGAGATCGTCCGAGCCCAGTCCGGAGGCAATTACGTCTCCATGTACGCCCTCGTGCTGGCCACCGGCCTGCTCGGGGTCCTGGTCAACCTGGTCATGCGCATCATCGAACGCAAGATCCTGTCCTGGCACTCCTCGGTCCGCACGGAGGTGGCGGCATGACATATATCCGTACGGTCCTACACATCATCGCCCTGCCGCTGATCCTGCTCGCCATCTGGTTCGTCACCACGCTGGGCGAGACGAGCTTCTTCGTCCCGACGCCGCAGGTGCTGGTGGAGACCTTCACCGAGACCTGGACCAGCGAGCGCTTCGTCAGTGATGTCTTCCCGTCCCTGGGAAGGCTGATGATCGGCATTGCGCTCTCGATCCTGATCGGCATCGTCGGCGGGCTGCTGATCGGCTCCTTCCGGTGGCTGCGCGCGCTGCTGGAACCGACGCTGGAGTTCTTCCGGGCCATCCCGCCACCGGTGCTCATTCCGGTGATCATGCTGCTGATCGGCATCGGCGACGAGATGAAGGTCTCGGTGATCGTGCTGGGCGCCGTCTGGCCGATCCTGCTGAACACCATCGAGGGCGTGCGCTCCATGGACGAGGTGCTGGCCGACACCAGCCGCACCTATGGGATGAACAAGATCAACAGCATCCGCTACCTGATCCTGCCCTCGGCCATGCCGCAGATCATGGCAGGCATCCGACAGTCACTCTCGATCGCCCTGATCCTCATGGTGATCTCGGAGATGTTCGCCTCCACCGAGGGGCTCGGCTTCGCGATCGTGCAGTTCCAGCGCTCCTTCGCGATCCCCGAGATGTGGTCCGGCATCGTCCTGCTGGGCCTGCTCGGGGTCGTCCTCTCCTTCATCTTCCAGCTTGCCGAACGCTGGATCCTGGGCTGGTACCACGGTCTGCGTGAGATCGAGCAGGCTGCCTGAGCACCGCGCAGCGCAAGCACTTCCGGCCGGGCACATCCACCCGGCTCCATTGACGAGATCTGCCAAGAGAAGGGACCCGGAGATGACCTCCGAGCACTCACAGCCCACCAACAAGGTGATCAGCCAGTCCAGCGTCCAGGACACCCCCGATGGGCGGATCCCCGTGGGGAAGACCATGCCCGGCGAGCAGCCCATGCTCTCGGTGCAGAATCTGAAGAAGGTCTACCACACCGACGGCGGGGACATCGAGGCCGTCCGGAACCTGACCTTCGACCTGCCGAAGGGCCAGCTGGCCTGTCTGGTCGGGCCCTCCGGCTCCGGAAAGACGACGCTGCTCAAATGCATCTCCGGCCTGATGGCTCCGACCGAGGGTGAGGTGACCCTGCACGGAGAGAAGGTCACCGGACCACCAAAGTCCATGGCCGTGGTCTTCCAGGAGTACGGGCGCTCGCTGTTCCCCTGGCTGCGTGTGGCCGAGAACGTGGAGCTTCCGCTGAAGAACCAGGGCATGGACAAGACCGCGCGCCGCGAGGTGGTGGCCGAGGCACTGGAGGCCGTGGGGCTCTCCCACGTGCCGAAGTCCTACCCCTGGCAGCTCTCCGGCGGCATGCAGCAGCGCGTGGCCATCGCCCGCGCCGTGGCGTACAAGCCCGAGGTGCTGCTGATGGATGAGCCCTTCGCAGCGGTCGATGCGCAGACGCGCGCCGACCTGGAGGACCTGGTGCGCGGGATCTGGAAGAAGCTCGGCGTCTCGGTGCTCTTCGTGACCCATGACATCGACGAGTCGGTCTACCTGGGCGAGCGGGTCATCATCCTGTCCTCCTCCCCCACCATCATCCAGGAGGACCTCCTGGTGGACCTGCCGGACGAACGGGATCAGCTCGAGACTCGTTCCTCCCAGCGCTTCTCCGAGTTGCGTCACCACGTCTATGAGCAGATCCAGCTGGCCAAGAAGGGGTTCCGCCCGGAGGACGCGGTCGCGAACGCCAACGCCTGAGCGTCGGCGTCCGCACCCCAGCTGCGGCCGAACGGGTCAGCGGATCAGCTGGTCAGTAGACGATCTTGATCAGCAGCTCGCGCAGCTGGTCACGCTCGGCCGGGGTCAGGCCCTGCAAGGTCTGCGCCTCGGCCTCATGGGTCCGCTCAGCGGCCTGGGCATAGAGCTCGCGCCCAGCCTCGGTGGCGGTGAGGATCTTGGAGCGACGGTCCCGCGGGTCAGGTTCCCGCTGCAGGACGCCCCGCTCCTCCAACCGATCCACCAGCGCAACCACCTGACTGGGGTCCAGGTCCAGGAAGTCCCCCAGCTCGCGCTGCGAGGGGTTGGTCCCGGAGCACGCCATGGCGAGCACGGCGAAGGGCCGCACCTTCAGGTCCAGGTCACTGAGCAGCTCGTTTGCCAGCGCGTTGCCCCGCACCCTGGCCCGGGCCGTGAGGAAGGCGACCTCTTGAGCGAGCGGGGTCTGCTGAAAGCGACCCACACCATCATCGACTCGGTCCTGCTGCGCCGACGCGGGAGCAACAGCGGAGGTGGTGGGGCTCGAGGGGGGCATGGATTCTCCTAGCAGGGGTCCTCGGGTGAGGAATCGGACGGATGAGAAGACCAATCATTGACTTTCTCAATGTTATCAAGTGAGATGTATCACAGTAAGCGTAGGCCGACTGGCCCTACAGCTGGCCGTACAAGAGGAGAGACTATGTCGTTACAGGGCAAGGTAGCCATCGTGACCGGTTCCGGTGCAGGGCTGGGCCTGGCATACGCCCAGGAGCTCGCCGCTCAGGGAGCCAGCGTGATCATCAATGACGTGGATCAGACCACTGCTGATGCGGCGGTGGCGTCCATCGAGGCTGCTGGCGGTAAGGCTGTGGCGGTCGTCGCGCCGGTCGGCTCCACCGAGACCGCGGAGAAGCTCGTGGAGTCTGCGGTGAGCAACTTCGGCGGGCTGGACATCCTGGTCACCAATGCCGGGATCCTGCGCGACAAGTCACTGCTGAAGATGTCGGACGAGGACTTCGACGCCGTCATCAACGTCCACCTCAAGGGCACCTTCACCTGCGTCCGGGCGGCATATCAGCACTTCAAGACCGAAGGTGTGGCAGGCCGGATCGTCTGCATCGGCTCCCCCACCGGCCAGCGCGGCAATTTCGGGCAGACCAATTACGCGGCCGCCAAGGCCGGGATCGTCGGGATGGTGCGCACCTGGGCGCTGGAGATGAAGCGTGCAGGCGTGAGCGTCAACGCTGTGATCCCTGTGGCGGCCACCGCGATGACCAAGACCGTGCCGTACTTCCAGAAGGCCGTGGAGGCCGAGGAGCAGGGTGAGCCCATGCCGGACTTCTTCCGCAAGGGCCTGGGCTTCGGCACCGCGAAGGATGCGGCCGGCGTCGTCGCCTTCCTCTCCTCCGATGCCGTGGACGGGATCACCGGTCAGGTCATCGGCGCCGGCGGGGACCGGCTCCAGATCTGGAGCCACCCCGAACCGGTGGTCTCGGAGTTCCACGACGGCGGCTGGGACTACGAGTCGCTGCAGGCCCAGGGACGAGACCTCCTCGGGGCGAACCTGCAGTCGGTCGGCGAGTCCATGCCTGAACTTCCCCCCGAGCTGCAGCCCACGAGCTGACCAGCCCGAGCCAGCGTGCCGACCCAGCCCGCCAGCCCAACCCGGCAGGCCCGCCGGCATCCCAGCCGAGGACCCGTCGAGATCAGGAGAGGAGCTCTGCGATGCGATACCGATCAGCCATTGATCTGAGCACCATCGAGGCCGTGGACACCCATGTCCATCTGGAGATGGACTCCGGCGGGCATCGGGCTCTGCCCGAGGTGTTCTTCGAGGCCTCCGCGAAGTACTTCAAGACCGCCGAGCGCACGCCCTCGATCGACCGCATCGCAGAGGTCTACCGAGGCCACCGCATGGCCGCAGTGGTCTTCACCGTGGATGCGCGCACGCAGCTGCAGCACGCACCCAACTCGATCGATGATCTGGTCGCCGGGTGTCTGCGCAACAACGACGTCCTGCTGCCCTTCGGATCGGTGGACCCCTGGCTGGGCACCGAGGCCATCACCGAGGCGCAGCGTCAGGCCGAGGAGCTCGGCGTGCGCGGGTTCAAGTTCCACCCCACCGTGCAGGGCTTCGACCCTTCGGACTCGCAGCACTACCCGCTGTGGGAGACGCTGGAGGAGATCGGGCTTCCGCTGATCTTCCACACCGGGCAGAACGGAATGGGCGCCGGGACCCCGGGCGGTGGCGGGCTGAAGCTGAAGTACTCCAATCCGCTGCTGCTCGACGACGTCGCCGCGGACTTCCCGCAGCTGCCGATCATCATGGCGCACCCCTCGGTGCCCTGGCAGGACGAGGCGATCTCGATCGCGACGCATAAGTCCAATGTGTACATCGACCTCTCCGGCTGGTCACCGAAGTACTTCCCACAGGCTCTGGTGCGCAGTGCGAACAACATCCTCTCCACCAAGCTGCTCTTCGGCACGGACTATCCGCTGATCACTCCGGAGAAGTGGCTCACCGCCTTCGCTGACCTGCCGATCAAGGACGAGGTGCGTCCGCAGATCCTCAAGCACAACGCCGCAGCGCTGCTGGGCCTCGACGCGGGAGCCGGAGCCGACCATGCGTGAACCAGTGCGCGGAAGCGTCATCCCCTCAGACCTCTACGGCTTCGCCGAACGGCTGAGCACCGCAGAGCGCACGGTGATCACCGAGCTGCGCCGGGTGCTGGCCGAGGAGGTCCACCCGCACCTGAACGCGGCGTGGGACGAGGCGCGCTTCCCGGAAGAGATCATCGCTCCGCTGCGCCGACAGCAGCTCATGGATCCGCCGGCGCTGCGCGCCGCGGGCGAACCCATCCGGGACGTCTTCCTCGGGTTCCGCAGCTTCGAGCTCACCCGCTGCGACATCAACGTCGGCACCTACTACAACGCAGCCGCCAGCCTCTTCCGCACGGTCTGCACTCTGGGCGGCTCCCCCGAGCAGGCACGTGAGCTCGACGCGAAGATCGTCACCCACGAGCTGACCGGCGTCTTCGCGCTCACCGAACCCGACCACGGCTCCGATGTGGCAGGCGGACTGGCCACCGAAGCCACTCACGATCCAGCAACCGGAGAGTGGGTCATCAACGGCGCGAAACGCTGGATCGGAGGTGCGGGCGCCGCCGACCTCGTCGCAACCTTTGCTCGGGACACCGCCGACTCCCAGGTGAAGTGCTTCCTGGTGCCGACCTCCGCACCGGGGATGAGCATGAGCACCATCGAGCGCAAGGCCTCACTGCGCATCATGCAGAACGCCGACATCAGCTACCACGAAGTGCGGGTCCCCGAGAGCGCTCGGCTGCAACGGATCAACAGCTTCGCCGACGTCGCCGGCTGTCTGCGGCGCATGCGTTCAGATGTGGCATGGATGGCCACCGGGGCGATGGCAGGTGCCTACGAGGCGGCACTGGACTATGTGGCGCGCCGCGAGCAGTTCGGCCGACCCATCGCCGGCTTCCAGCTGATCCAGGAGAAGCTGGCGATGATGCTGGGGAACCTCACCGCATCCCTGGGCATGGTCGTGCAGCTCAGTGAGCAACAGGCAGCCGGGACCTACCGGGACGAGAATTCCGCGCTGGCAAAGATGTACACCTCGCTTCGCCTGCGCGAGACCGTCGCGCTGGCCCGAGAGGTCTGCGGAGGCAACGGGATCACCCTGGACACGGACGTGGCGCGATTCCACGCGGACGCGGAGGCCATCTACTCCTATGAGGGCACTCACGAGATCAACGCGCTGATCGTCGGACGGGCGGTGACCGGAGTGGGGGCTTTCACCTAGGACCTTGACAAGCCTCCGGGACGCCCCGGAGCCCCCGCTGGGGATCGCGGGAAAACGACACAGAATCCAATTCGACAATTCGCCTGGGCATACGCCTATCCAGAATAAAATGTGACCCAGGACACACTCACCTTGAGCCGAGGAGCAGAATGACTGACACGAATGCAGCCCGGACCATCGTCTCTTTCGAGGACGCACGAGCGATGGCCGGCACCGACCTGGGACAGACCGCCTGGCGCGAGATCACCCAGGACATGATCAACACCTTCGCGGATGCCACCGACGATCAACAGTGGATCCACGTGGATCCCGAGCGCGCCAAGGACGGACCCTTCGGCGCACCGATCGCCCACGGTTTCCTCACGCTTTCGCTGATCATCCCCTTCTGGGGCGAACTCTTCGACGTCACCGATGTCGGCACGAAGCTCAACTACGGCCTGGACAAGGTGCGCTTCACGGCACCGGTGCCGGTCGGTTCGCGAGTTCGCATGCACGGCACCATCCGCGACGTCGAAGAGGTCAAGGGAGGCGGCCTGCATCTGGTCGTCGACGCGACCTTCGAGGTCGAGGGCCAGGAGCGCCCCGCCGTCGTGGCGACCTTCCTGGCTCGCTTCTACCCCTGATCCGAGACCCCCGATGATCCAGCACACCCGAGCATCCGCCATCACCGCACTGACTCTCTACCCCACCGTGGGCCGCCCTTCCGCGACCCCACATCTCAAGGAGCAATCATGAAGAAGAATGTCGCATCCATCACCGGCATCGCCGCGATCAGCATCCTCGCGCTGAGCGCCTGCGGGTCCGGCTCCGCGTCCGGCGGCGATGACGCCGAGGCCGAGGGCGAGACCAGCAGCGAAGGCGGTGAGCTGACCCCGATCACGGTGGGCGTGCTGCCGATCGCCCCTTCCGTGGGGATCTACTACGGCATCGAGAACGGCATCTTCGAGGAGCATGGGCTCGACGTCGAGCTCTCCACCTCGAACGCCGGTGCCGCCATGCTGCCCGCGGTGAACGCCCAGCAGCTGCAGTTCGGAATCGGAAACCCGAACTCCGTGCTCAACGCCAATGACCGCGGACTCGATATGCGGATCGTCACCGGCTACTCCAACTCGCTGGCCGAGGGAGATGACATCGCCGGCGTCGTCTCCACAGTGGAGAGCGGCATCGAGAACTGGGAAGACCTTGAGGGCAACACCGTCTCGGTGAACGCGCTGAAGACCCAGGGCGACCTGACCATCATGGAATCGGTGGAGCAGGCCGGCGGTGATCCATCGGCGGTGGAATTCTCCGAGATGCCTTTCCCCGACATGCCGGCCCAGCTCGAGCAGGGCAACACCGACGCCATCTGGGTCCCCGAGCCCTTCCTGAGCAGTGCACTCGCCGATAACGCGAACCAGCTGGTCGGGTACTCCTTCCAGGACGCGATTCCCGGGATGCCCACCATGGTGAGCTTCAGCTCCGGGGAGTACGTAGAGGAGAACCCCGAGGTCGCCCAGGCCTTCTCCGACGCCATGACCGAATCGCTGCAGATGGCCGAGGAGGACGAGGAAGGCACCCGAGCGCTGCTGCCGGAGTTCATCGACCTGCCGGAAGAGGCTGCCGAGAACCTCCGCATGGAGGAGCTCAACGCCGAGATCCCGACCGATGAGATCGAGCAGGCAGGCGCGCTGATGGTGAAGTTCGACTTCATCGAGTCAGAGCCCGACACCTCCACCTTGTACTTCGAAGGTGAGTAACTGATCAACCACTGATGGCGGGCAACCAGGAGGCACGTTCCAGGTTGCCCGCCAGAGGTGTCACACGCCGTCGCAGCACCCTTGGACCGTCCACGCATCCATTGCTTCGCACCTCCAGAGACCGGAGAACTGACATGAAGAACCTATCCAGCGGGGCGTTCGCCCTGTGCGCCGTGATCGCCTTGACCGCCTGCGGAAGCGGATCTCCGGCTGGAGACGCCGACGGTGAACCGGCAGGAGACGAGGGGGGAGACGCCTCGAATGGGGAGCTGACCGAGGTCGAGGTCGGGCTGATCCCCATTGTTGATGTCGCTCCCATCTATCTCGGCCAGCAGGAAGGCATCTTCGAAGAGCATGGCCTAGACCTGACGCTGACCCTGGCCCAGGGCGGTGCCGCCATCATTCCCGCGGTCTCCTCCGGGGACCTGGACTTTGGATTCTCCAACGTGACCTCCCTGCTCATCGCGGCGGACAACGGATTGCCGCTGCAGACCGTGGCCGCGGGGCCGCAGACCACCGGCGATTCCGAGAATGACTTCGGTGCGGTCCTGGTCAAGCCGGAATCCGGCATCGAATCCGCGCAGGACCTCGAGGGCCAGCGGGTGGCGGTGAACACGCTCAACAACATCTCTGACTCGATGATCTCCCAGGGCGTGGAGGACGCCGGAGGAGACCCCGCCAACGTCGACTTCGTAGAAGTCGGCTTCCCGGACATGCTCGCCCAACTCGAAGCTGACAACGTCGACGCGATCTTCGCCGTCGACCCCTTCGCGAGCATGGCTGACGACCAGGGATACGACCGCATCTTCGCTCCCTACGCTGACGTGGTGGACGAACTCGGCGTCGGCACCTACTTCGCCTCCCAGCAGCTGGTCGATGAAGACCCCGAGCTGGTCGAGAGCTTCCACACCGCGGTCCGAGAGTCCCAGGCCTATGCCGAGGAGAACCCTGAGGCGGTGCGCGAAGTGCTGCTGGAGTACACCTCCATCGAGGAATCCATGCTCGAAGAGATCACCATCCCGGCCTTCCCCGAGGACGTCAATCTTGAATCCCTCAACGAGGTCGCCGAGATCTCTGAGCGGCACGGACTCATCGGTGAAGTTCCAGACGTCAATGACCTGGTCTGGGAGGGCGCCCGATGACGGCTTCGACACACAGAGGAGGGCCGACGATGAAGAATCACGGCATCGGAGATTGGATCCATCGACGGCGCGTGCGGTCCCAGGGACAGAACGCATTGATCAGCGCGACTGGTGAACTGACCTACGACCAGCTCGCCGAGCGGATCGATCAGCTTGCCAATGCCCTTGCAGATCGCGGCGTCAGCCCCGGTGACCGAGTCGCCTATCTGGGCGAGAACTCTCCGGCCTTTCTGGAGACGCTTTTCGCCGCTGGAAGCCTGGGAGCCGTCTTCGTCCCGCTGAACACCCGCCTGGCTCCACCGGAGATCCAGTTCGCGCTCAAGGATTCGGGTGCCACGCTGCTGGTCGCCTCCACCACGCTGGAGCCGCTGGCGGCCTCGGGATCCCGGGACACGGCGGTCGAACGCGTGCTGATCGTCGAAGACGGCAAGCGGCCGCGCCCCGAGCAGGACTTTCCGGTGGTCGCCGAGGCCTTCGAGGATGCTCTGCGCTCGGGCTCCACTGACCGCCCCGACGTCGCGGTGACGCTGGAGGACCTCGCGGTCATCCTCTACACCTCGGGAACAACGGGCAATCCCAAGGGCGCGATGCTGACCCACGGAAACCTCACCTGGAATGCGATCAACGTGCTCACCGACTTCGACCTCTCCAGCAAGGACGTCGCACTGATGATCGCTCCGCTGTTCCACGTCGCAGCGCTGGGCCAGGGCGCACTGCCGGTGCTGCTCAAGGGCGGGAGCATCATTCTGGAACAGAAGTTCGAACCCGGCCGTGTGCTCGCACTGATCGAGGCCCACCGGGTCACCAACATCTCCGGGGTCCCCACGACGTTCCAGCTGCTCTGCGAACATCCGGACTGGGAGTCCACCGACATCTCCTCGCTGCGAAACCTCACCTGCGGTGGCTCTGCTGTGCCGCTGCGGGTCCTCGACGCATACGAGACCCGCGGACTGGCGTTCACCATGGGCTACGGCATGACCGAGACCTCGCCCGGGGCCACCACTCTGCCGCCGGCATATTCCCGCTCCAAGCAGGGGTCCGGGGGACTCGCGCATTTCCACACCAATGTCCGTGTGGTGGACCCGGAGGACCAGCCCTGCCCGGTGGGGGAGGTGGGTGAGATCCAGGTCCACGGGCCCAATGTCATCGCGGAGTATTGGAACCGGCCCGAGGCCACCGCCAGCTCCTTTGTCCATGAGGAGGATGGCACGTGGCTCAAGACCGGAGACATGGGCTACTTGGACGAGGACGGTTTCCTCTTCATCTCCGACCGGCTCAAGGACATGATCATCTCCGGAGGAGAGAACATCTACCCGGCACAGGTGGAACAACAGATCGCCTCGCTGGAGGAGGTCGCCGCGGTCGCGGTGATCGGGGTGGAGGACGCGCGATGGGGTGAGGTCCCGCGCGCGGTGATCGTCGTCCGGGAGGGCCACGAGCTCACCGAGGAGCAGGTGCTCGGGCACCTGAACGGCAAGCTGGCCCGCTACAAGATTCCCAAATCGGTGGTCTTCGTGGAATCGATGCCGCGCACCGCCTCAGGCAAGATCCGCAAGCCGGACCTGCGGAAGCAGTACGCCTAGGTGTACTCGGCCATTAGGTTGGTGACAGTCGACTGGTCGGTGGAAGACCGCCGAGTGCGGTGTGGCGACGTCGATTGTTGTAGACCTCGAGCCACGGGGCAAGAGCAGCGGCACGTTCAGCGTTGTCGAGGAAGACCTGCCGATAGGCCCACTCGGTCTGCAGGGTGCGGTTGAACCGTTCGACTTTGCCGTTCTGCCACGGGCAATGAGGCTTGATGAACTTGTGCCCGGCACCGAGGGTGTTCATCGCTGCCGCCACGTCTGCTGAGTGCCGGTAGGAAAAATGGTTATCGGTGATGACTCGCTCGATCCCGGTGATGCCGTGGGCCGCGAAGTAGCCGGCTGCACGAAGGATGAACCCCGCGCAGGTGGCACCCTTCTCGTCAGGCAGGATCTCGGAGTAGGCCAGCCGGGAGTGGTCATCGACCATCGAATGCACGTAGTCATAGCCGATCCGGGCTCGCTTCTTCGCCCCCGACGACCCCATATGGCGGCCGTGGGCCTTCCATCCCCCGCCGTCGGGGATCTTGCCGATCTTCTTGACATCGACATGGACCAGTTCACCGGGCCGGTCGCGCTCGTAGCGGACCGCGGTGGTCTTCGAAGACCGGATCACCTCACCGGTCAGCGGGTCGCAGTCGCGCAGATAGGGCACTGCGCGTCGACGCAGCACCCGTGAGACCGTGCGGGCGGGGACGCCCAGCTCGGGGCCGATCCAGTCCTGGCCACGGCGTTGCCGGACGCGCAGGGCCACGATGACTTCCTCAGTCTCGACCGGGGTCTGTCGTGGACAGTGGCGTGGCCGAGAGGAGCGATCGTGGAGACCGGGCCAGCCTTCTTTTCGGAAGCGGTTGATCCATCGGTGGGCGCACTGGCGGGAGACGCCTTGGGCTTTGGCTGCGTGGGCGATGGCCCAGCCGTGTTCACAGACACGCTCAACGAGCAGTTGACGGCCACGGGCATTGAGTCGGGCGTTACGGTGGGACACGGAGACCTCCGGACGGTAGACGACTTAGACATCGCCCACCGCACCCGGAGGTCTCCTTTACGTCAATGACCCGTTCGGAGTGTCACCAACCTCGTGGCCGAGTACACCTGATATGTAGTGCCAATCTGTCAAGAGGCAGGATGAGGCGCCCGTCCCCACGCGAGGGGGCGGGCGCCTCGTGCTTCGTTGCGGATCGGTCGGTGAGCGTGTCAGAAGCGACGCGCGGTCAGACTGATATGCGCGGGTTGGTTACCGCAGGACGGAGTGTTCGGCAGGAGCGGGACCGCGTGTCTAGCATCGAGCGTCACCAGGCGTGTGCCTGGCTGCTCATAGGTGTATCGCGGGTCACTCCACGCGCTGCCACCGGCCTCACCGAAGCGAAGCGGTCTGTGGGGACTCAGTCCTGCATCACGGCCAACGACCAGCACCAGCCGGCCAGTTCCCGAGCGATCGCCACGTCTGCCACAGTTCCACGTTTACGACGTTCAATGAATCGCACCCAACGAGCATGGAGACGACGATTGCCAAGGTCTCCACGAGCTCGCGCCGCAGCAGGAGCAAGGTCCCACCGTTCACGCATGGTCTTCCCGATCGCGTATCGGGCGCGGTGATGCCATGCCGCTTCGACCAGCAGTCGCCGGGCGTGGGTGTTCCCGGCCTTGGTAATCGGGCCCTGGGCGCGGGACTGGCCTGAAGAATGCTCCGAGGGCACCAGCCCTACGAAGGCTCCGATGGTGCTACCGGTGAACCGGTGCCAGTCACCGATCTCTACTGCCAGTCCGAACCCGGTCAGGGTCGAGACACCGCGCAGACACCCCAGCCGGTGCACCAGGTCCGCGTACTCCGGGCCGGTGGCCATGACCGCGATCGCCTCATCCAGGCGTCCGCGTCGGGCTTCCATGGCCAGCACCGCTTCGTAGTCAGAGTCAAAAGCCGTCCGGGTGGAGCTGTGGGCAAGCTGGGTCTGGGCCTCTCGGACCAGCCAGGTGTGATGAGCCCCGGTCCAGGC
Source organism: uncultured Nesterenkonia sp. (assembly GCA_947494195.1). GTDB lineage: Bacteria > Actinomycetota > Actinomycetes > Actinomycetales > Micrococcaceae > Nesterenkonia. The sequence continues at coordinate 311,655 of CANLUC010000001.1, forward strand.
GTGACCACCGGTGTAGAGGATGCCGTGGCGCAGCAGCAGCTTCGAGAGCCGATGCCGGGCGCGCATCAGGTCCCCTCGGCAGTCCTCCCTGGCCCGGACCAGGTCCCGGGCGGCCTCCTGCTCCGCTGAAGGAACAGCCACGACCACGTATTCATCCAGGTGCAGAAGTCGGGCAAGGTGGACCGCGTCTTTGGCGTCGGTCTTGACCCTGTCCCCGGCCGGGCGTTGCAGCTTCGACGGAGCGAGGACCTCGCATCGGATTCCGGCGTGGATGAGTTTTCGGTAGAGACCGAATCCGGTCGGTCCGGCTTCGTAGGCCACAGCCACCGGGCCCGGCAGGTGTCTGAGCCAGGTGAGGATGTGTTCGTGTGATGGGGTCAATCGTGATTGGAAGAGCTCGCCTGTGTCGCTGTCGATTGCTGCCGCGTAGACAGATCGTGCGTGCACATCGAGCCCAACACTCGTACGCTCGGTAAACACCGGGGCCTCCCACAAATGTCGGCAAGGCCGGGCAAGGGGCTTCTTGTCCGGTAACCCACGAATCTCTGTGAGTGGGGCCCCGGCCCGCAACCCCTCGCGGACCGCCAGGAGCTACTACATACCGTCTAGGGCGTGTTCTCTGCTTCGAGCTCTGCCAGCAGAACCAGTCCGCGGTTCGCCCAGTCCACCTCGGCCTGGGCGAGGCGAATCAGGCCGTCATAGGCGAATGATTTGAACGCCACGATCCGCTCGTGCTGCTCCGCCGGGTAGCGCTGCAGCCGCGCCGCGATCATCGGATGCTCGTGCGACTCGATGTCCCGGACCTGCTGGCTCCACTGGTCGATCTGCTCCTGGTAGTGCTCCGCATGTTGCTGAAGGTGCATGCGCACCCTGTCCGGATCGGTCCACTCGAAGTAGGCCGCCTGCATATGCGCCACATCGCGCCAGGGGGCGTACTTCAACGGGGTGGACATCCAGCTGCGGAAGGCGTCCTCTCCCTCCGCGGTGATGTAATAGCGGGTCTTGAGCCGGTTCGAGCCCCAGCGTTCCTCGCGACCCTCGATGAGCGCTTCTGCCTCCATCCGACGCAGCTCGGGGTAGATCTGTGAATCGGGGGCATGCCAGACGTGACCCACCGAGCCTTCGAATCGCTTCGCCGTCTCATAGCCGGTCAAGGGTGCCGCGGTGAGAATCGCCAGAATGGCGTAGCGCAGGCTCAAAGCGAGGAGACCTTTCGACGGTGAGTGTCTGATCTCCACTATATCCAGAGCGGCTGCCTGACTCGTCGAGCCCCCAACCCCGTTGAGCGGCGGATTCTCCGGGCATTTCGTGGGCCGAGAGGCCTCAACTACTCGGAGAATCCGCCGCTCAACGCAGGGGTGGCGCTCAACGCTGGGGTGCCGGTTACTTCCAGCCCAGGGGCTTGGCCACGTGCTCGGCCAGGGATTCCAGGATGTGCGCGTTGTAGTCCACGCCCAGCTGGTTGGGGACGGTCACCAGCACGGTGTCCGCGGCCTGAACCGCTTCGTCCTTGGCGAGCTCCTCCACGAGCACGTCGGGCTCGGCGGTGAAGCTGCGACCGAAGATCGCCCGGGTCTTCTCGTCGATCATGCCGATCTGGTCCTGCGAGTCACGCTGTCCCAGGAAGTAGGCACGGTCCTGATCCGAGACGATGGGCAGGATCGAGCGCGAGACGGAGACCCGCGGCTCGAAGCCGTGATCATGCTTGGCCCATTCCTCGCGGAAGGCCTGGATCTGCTTGGCCTGCTGGATGTGGAACGGCTCGCCGGTCTCGTCGTCCTTGAGCGTGGAGCTCATCAGGTTCATCCCGCGCGACGCGGCCCACCGGGCAGTCGCGTCGGATCCGGCGCCCCACCAGATGCGCTGGCGCAGGCCTTCCGAATGCGGCTCGAGGCGCAGCAGCCCGGGAGGGTTGGGGAACATCGGACGAGGACTGGGCTCGGCGAAACCCTGCCCGGAGAGCACCTGCAGCGCGACCTCGGTGTGGCGGCGGCCCATGTCAGCGTCGGACTCACCCTCGGCGGGCTGGTAGCCGAAGTGGCGCCACCCCTCCACCGCCTGCTCTGGTGAGCCGCGGGAGATGCCGAGCTGCAGCCTGCCCTCGGCGATGAGATCGGCCGCGCCGGCGTCCTCGGCGAAGTACAGCGGGTTCTCGTAGCGCATGTCGATCACGCCGGTGCCGATCTCGATCTTCGAGGTCTTCGCACCGACGGCGGCGAGCAGCGGGAACGGGGATGCCAGCTGCCGGGCGTAGTGGTGCACCCGGTAGTAGGCGCCGTCGATCCCGAGCTCCTCGGCAGCGACTGCGAGGTCGATGGACTGCAGCAGCACATCTGAGGCAGAACGGGTCTGCGAATGGGGCGAGGGCGTCCAGTGTCCGAAAGAGAGAAATCCTAAGTTCTTCACATTTGAAATAACGCCCCGGATGCGGGGGCTATTCCTGGGCCTGCTGCTCCGCGGCGAGGACCACATTGGCCAGCAGCTCTGCTCGGGTCATCGGCCCGACTCCGCCGGGATTCGGCGAGTACCAGGAAGCCACGGATTCGATCCCCGGTGCGATGTCGCCGTAGATCTTCGCCTTGCCGGTCTCGGGATTGACCTCACGGGTCACGCCCACGTCCAGGGCGATCACGCCAGCCTTCAGCTGGGCCGGGTCGATCATGTGCTTGACCCCGGCAGCGGCGACGACGACGTCGGCCTGGGCCAGATGGGCGGCGAGATCACGGGTGCCGGTGTGGCACAGGGTCACCGTGGCGTTGACGTCGCGACGGGTGAGCAGCAGGCCGACGGGCCGGCCGATCGTGACACCGCGGCCGACGACGACCACGTGCTTGCCCTTGAGATCCAGCCCGTAGTGGTCCAGCAGGTCCACACAGCCCTTGGGCGTGCAGGGCAGCGGCGAGCTGATCGGGTCATTGACGTTGGCAACGAGTCGCCCGAGGTTCGTCGGGTGCAGACCGTCGGCGTCCTTCTCCGGGGAGATGGCCTCAAGCACCTTCTGGGTGTCCAGGTGCTTGGGCAGCGGCAGCTGGACGATGTAGCCGGTGCAGGCCGGATCATTGTTCAGCTTCTCGACCTCGGCGAGCAGCTCCGCCTGCGTGGTGTCCTCTCCCAGCTGCACCTCGATGGAGTTGATCCCCACCTCCGCGCAGTCGCGGTGCTTGCCGGCCACGTAGGACTGACTTCCGGGGTCGGCTCCGACGAGCACGGTTCCGAGCCCGGGGGTCACGCCGCGGGCCTTCAGCGCGGAGACCCGTTCGGTGAGATCGGCTTTCAGCGCCTTGGCCGTGGCGCGGCCGTCGAGGAGTTGGGCGTTCGAGCCGGCGGCGTCGTTCTGGAGGGCGTTCGGGTTCTCCGTCATAGCTGGGTTCACCACTCCTCGAGGCCCTCGTAAAGCGGGAAATCCTTGGTCAGCGTCGCCACCCGGGACTTCAGACCGTGCAGGTCCGCATCGGGCTTGAGCGACTCGGCGATGATGTCGGCGACCTCGCGGAACTCGGCCTCGCCGAAGCCGCGGGTGGCCAGCGCCGGAGTGCCGATGCGCAGCCCGGAGGTGGTCATCGGCGGGCGAGGATCATTGGGCACGGCGTTGCGGTTGACCGTGATGCCGACCTCGTGGAGCTGGTCCTCGGCCTGCTTGCCGTCCAGCTCGGAGTTGCGCAGGTCCACGAGCACGAGGTGGACGTCGGTGCCGCCGGTGAGCACCGAGACTCCGTGCTCGGTCACATCCGGGGCGACGAGCCGCTTCGCCAGGATCTGGGCACCCTCGATGGTGCGCTTCTGCCGCTCGGCGAACTCTTCGGTGCCGGCGATCTTGAAGGCGATGGCCTTGGCCGCGATGGCATGCATCAGCGGGCCACCCTGCTGGCCGGGGAAGACCGCAGAGTTGATCTTCTTCTTGTGCTCCTCCTTGGTCAGGATGATGCCGGAGCGCGGCCCCGCCAGAGTCTTGTGCACGGTGGTGGTGACGACGTCGGCGTAGGGCACCGGGTTCGGGTGCAGACCCGCGGCCACGAGGCCTGCGAAGTGCGCCATGTCCACCCAGAGGATTGCGCCGACCTCATCGGCGATCTCGCGGAAGCGGGCGAAGTCCAGTTGGCGGGGGTAGGCGGACCAGCCTGCGACGATCATGTCGGGCTGCTCGGCGATGGCCTGCTCGCGGACCTTGTCCATGTCGATGACACCGGTCTCGGCGTCGACCTCGTAGGCGACGATCTCGTAGAACTTGCCGGAGAAGTTCAGCTTCATGCCGTGGGTGAGGTGGCCGCCGTGCGCCAGCGAGAGGCCCATGAGCTTGTCGCCCGGCTTCAGGAACGCCGTCATGACGGCGACGTTGGCCTGCGCGCCGGCGTGCGGCTGGACGTTGGCGTGCTCGGCTCCGAAGAGCGCCTTGGCACGATCGATAGCCAGGTTCTCGGCGATGTCGACGAACTCGCAACCGCCGTAGTAGCGCCGACCCGGATACCCTTCTGCGTACTTGTTCGTCAGCACCGACCCCTGCGCCTCAAGCACGGCGCGGGGCACGAAGTTCTCGCTCGCGATCATCTCGAGGGTGTCGCGCTGACGGCCGAGCTCATCGGAGATCGCCTGGGCGATCTCGGGATCAACCTCGGACAGGGGGGCGTTGTTGATATCCGGTGTGCTCATGGACGAAGGCTCTCCTTGCGGATGAAAACGGGGCAGCGTGAGCCAGTCTAGCGGCCCCCCGGCGCAGGCCACGTGACACCCGCCGCCATTTTATTGTGAATGACTCATATGTGCGGCACACTGGGGGCCATGACTTCCCCAGACTGGTCGGCTCGACTGCGCGAACGCGGACTCCGCGTCACCCGCCAGCGGCTTGCCGTCCTGGAGGCCGTGGCGGCGGATCCACACCGCCCCGCGGAGGCGATCCACGCCGCGGTCCGTGCACACCTGCCGGAGATCACTGTGCAGTCCGTCTACACCGTGCTGCATGACCTCACCGCACGGGAACTGCTGCGCCGGTTCGATCCCCCTGGATCGCCTGCCTGCTACGAGACCCGGACCCACGACAATCACCATCACGCGATCTGCACGCTCTGCGGCCGGATCGAGGACGTGGAATGCGTTCACGGCGAGGCTCCCTGCCTGCAGGCTCCCGCAAGCCTGGGCATGCAGATCCAGGTCGCCGACGTCGTCTTCCGCGGCGTCTGCAAGAGCTGCTCCGAGGGTGCGGAAGAGCTCACCGCGGCGGGCGCCGAGCACAGCTGAGCGGCACGGCCCCGCGAGCTGCCCCACAGACGTGCCTCACAGAGTGATCCCCCACGGGGACCAAGGTCCGCCGCGGGGGATCAGATCTCAGAAGACCGTGATCACATATCTTCTTCTTCATCCATCGACTCGTCGTCCATGGAATCCTCATCCATGGACTCTTCATCCATAGGAGATTCCTCTGTCATGGACTCCTCGTCCATGGGCTCTTCCTCCGTGGGGGATTCTTCGGTCATGTCCCCGCTCTCTTCCTCCATCTCGCCGTTCTCGACGGGGTCCTCGGTCTCAGTGGCCGAGTCGTCGCAGGCAGTGGCGCCGAAGAGCGCGAGCGAACCCACGCCGATCACGCCGGCGATCGTGCGAAGCTTGCTGGTCTCGGTGGTAGCCATGATGTTTACCTCCGTGATTCGCATCGGTGATGCGGCGCGGTCTTTCCGCGATGTGTCACCCCCGGCCCTGCAACACGTCTGCGGACTGCGGGAATGACCTGGCATCCAGTGTGCCTGGGTGGGCGTCCTCGAGTGAAGCGGGCCGACCGTCCTGAACGGAATTCTGCGCGAACTCGCACGGGCCGTTCAGCGCGTGTTAGAGAAAGGTCGTCAGACTGAATAGAACCTGACCGAGGCGTTTCCGACTCAACCCTGGTCTGCGTTCGCGACGAACCCGCTGAGGATCTCCTGGAGCAGCTGATCAGTGATGACGGTGTCCTCTTCGGGGGCAGCGGGCGGCTCGGCCTCGTTCCACTGATCGAAGTCAGCCTCCAGCAGGGCCTCTCCCTGCACGGTGAGTCCCATGAGCAGGGGCGATTCCGCATTGGCGAGGACCGTGAGCTCGATCTGATCGTTGGAGTAGACCCAGACGTCCTGCTCCCCCTCGGTCTCGACAGCGGGTTCGAGCCCTGAGTCGGCGAGTGAGTTCCCGTCGAGGGTCTCATCCAGGTGGTCCCTGAGCGTCTCCATGAGCTCTGCTGGCGTGCGGGGCACCGCCAGCTCACCCATGCTGACATCGACCCATTCGCCTTCTGCCAGAAGCGCCGACTCCAGTTCCGGGCCGCCGACCTCGGGCTCGACCTCGGCTGGAATCTGCGCCTCATAGTCAAAAATGAAGCCCGCCACGGTCTGATAGGTCGTGTCACCCACGTGGAGCACCCGGTAGTCGGGGGCGTAGTTCAGCTCGGTGGCGGAATCGCCCTCCATCTGGCCGACGACGGTCAGTTCGAAGAGCGCACCCTCGCCGGCGGCAGCATCCTCACTGGCCTCGGCTTCCTCGTCAGCCCCGGCACCCTGCCTCGCAAAGGTCTCCGGGGTGTAGCCGAAGAGCTGCTGCCCCTGCTCCAGCGGGCCAGAGACGCTCGCAGCGACGCTGGTCTGCGCCATGGACGCATCCCAGATGTCGTCCTCGATGTCCTCCAAGGCAGGTGCTTGCGCGTCGGTGGCGTTGCTCGTCGGCGCCTCGGAGGGATCTTCCTGGCTGGCCGGCTCGGAGGGGTCGACGGTCTGCGCGGGAGACTCGTCCTCGGTCTGGCCGCAGCCAGCGAGTGCGAGGGCCGCGAGTCCGAGCGCCGCGGTGCCTGCACGCAGTCGGGGACGCAGGGTCAGGTGTCGTGCAGCAGAAATGCTCATGGTCTTCCCTTCACCGATCTGCTCAGGAACCCTCGGCCTCCGCGTCGGAGTTCTGCTGCGCATCGTCGTCAATGCTTCCGTCGGCGTCGGTGCCGTCGTCAGACTCAGTATCGTCCTCAGCGTCAGTATCGTCCTCGTTGAGGTCCTCGTCGAGATCCTCGGTGGACCAGCCGTTGTCCTGCGCGATGGCCACGAAGATCTCTTCCACGGTGATGACGTTCTCGGGCTCCTCCGGCCGCTGCGCCTCGTTCCACTCGCTGAAGAGGTAGTGGGACTCGTCGTCGTGCATCTCGAGCAGGTAGGGCGCACCATCGGCCGCCACGACGAACTCGGTGGAGCCGTCCCCGGTGGCGTAGACGTAGACCGGGGTTCCGTCGCGGGTCTCTTCCGTCCCGGGCAGGGCGCCGACTCCGTCATCTTCGAGCTCGCGCTGCCAGGTGGTGATGAAGTCCTCTGCGGAGAAGACCGCGCCGCCGTCGTCGGTGCTGAACTGGACCCACTGATCGGCGACCACGGAGTCGATGAACTCCGCCTCCACAAGGTCCGCGAAGTCGCCATCCAGCTCACTCATCAGCAGCGTGGCGAAGTCCTCCCCGCGGAAGTATTCGGCGCCGTCGACCGCCCGCTGGGTGAAGCTGACCTCGCCGGCGTTGAACGTCATCTCGGAGGCGCTTCCGTCCACAGACCCGGTGATGGTCAGGTCCCCGGTGGCGTCCTCGTCGATCTCCTCGAAGATCTCATCCACATCAGCCTCCGAGGCCTCCACCTCTCCGTCGATGCTGACGGTCTCCGCGGTCAGCATCGCGTCCCACATGCGGTCCTGGATCTGGCTGAAGCTCGGAACGGCCGGTTCCTGCTCCTCGGCCTCGAAGGGGTTGCCGCAGCCAGCGAGCACGACGACGGCGGCCAGCACACTGCCTGCCATGGTCTTGCGCTTCATGGGGCCTCCTAGGGGACGCTCGCGCGGGTGATCGGCGAGTCTGGATGCGGGCTCTGCGCGCGGGTGGCTCTTCAGACTAGCCGCTCGTGGGTGCTGAGCGATGCGCGGAGAGGTGGGCATCCTTGTGTCCGAGGTAGACCTCGGCGTTCTGGCGCAGCGACTCGATCTCCTCAGCGGTGAGTTCACGCCGGACCTTGGCCGGCACCCCTGCCACCAGGGAGCGCGGCGGGATCTCCGTGCCCTCCAGCACCACGGCTCCGGCCGCGATCAGGCTCTGTTCGCCGATCACCGCGCCGTTCATGATGGTGGCGCTCATGCCGATCAGCGAGCCGGCGCCCACGGTGCAGCCGTGGACCACCGCGGAATGCCCGACCGAGACCCCGGCACCGATCGTGCAGGGGTGCCCCGGGTCGGCGTGCAGCACCGCGTTGTCCTGCAGGTTGGTGCGCTCTCCCACGGTGATCGCTGCGGAGTCCCCGCGCACCGAGACGCCGTAGAAGGCCGAGGAGTCGGCACCCATGCTGACCTCCCCGGTGATGGCGGCTGTGGGGGCGAGGAAGACTCCCCCGGCGACCTCGGGGGTGTGGCCTCGCACGGTGAGGACGTGTGCCATATCCGTGACTCCTTCGCTGTTGTGCGAGCCCAGCGGCGACCGGGCAGGGGTTCTCAGTATCCCTGAGCGGGGTCCACCAGGCCCAGCATCGGCTCGTCCGCGCTGAACCGACGGTGATTGGCCAACACACGTTCTCGCAGCAGCGGCACGACCATCTCGGTGGTGTCCGCAGTATGCGGGGTGATCAGGCAGTTCTCCAGCCCCCACAGCGGGTCGGAGTCCGGAAGCGGCTCCGGTTCGGTGACATCCAACCCGGCTCCGCGCAAGGCGCCCTGCCGCAGCGCCTGGGCCAGTGCTGACTGGTCCAGCAGGCTTCCGCGGCCGACGTTGACCACGACGGCGCCCTCGGCGAGCAGCGCGAGCCGTTCGGCGTCGAGCAGGTGCCGGGTCTCCGGTGTCGCGGCGGCCGCCAGGGCCACCACGTCGGCGCCTTCCAGCGCGTCCTCGAGACCCTCGAAGGCGACGGTGGTGTCCGCGTGCTCCACGGGGTTCGCCGTGCGGCGCACCACGGTCACATGGGTGTCGAACGCCTTGTACAGCCGCACGATCTCGGCTGCCACTCCCCCGCCACCGACGACGACGCAGCGCAGCCCGTTCAGCGAGATGCCGCCCTCGGTGCCCCAGCTGGTGGCCAGGGCGCGGGCCTTGAGCCCGCGCAGCGCCGCCAGCGTCAGCGCGAACGCGTGTTCCCCCACCGGCTTGGCGTACGCGCCCTTCGCGGAGGTCCAAGTGAGATCCGGGAACTTCCCCAGGACCTCCGCGTAGAGCTCGATTCCGGCGCTGGGCAGCTGGACCCACTTCACCTGCGGGTTGGCCTCGAGGACCTGTGCCAGGTTCAGCGTCTTGAACATCCCGGCGAGGATGATCGCCTCGGGCTGCTCGTCCTCGCCGACCAGGACTGCACCCTGTTCCTGGAGACCGGCGATGAGCTGCGGGTCACCCTTGCCCATGATGTGGATCCGCGCCATATCAGCTCTTGAGCCCGTCGATGATGCTGTTCAGCGTCGCTGAGGGGCGCATTGCGGCGAAGGTCTTGGCCTCGTCGGGGCGGTAGTAGCCGCCCAGATCCACCGGGTCGCCCTGGGCGCCCTTGAGCTCGTCGAGGATCTGCTCCTCCCCGGCGGTCAGTGCCTCCGCCACGGAGGAGAAGCGCTCCGCGAGCTCGGTGTCCTCGGTCTGCTTCGCCAGCTCCTGCGCCCAGTACATGGCGAGGTAGAAGTGCGAGCCGCGGTTGTCGATGCTGCCGGGCTTGCGTCCCGGGGAGCGGTCTTCCATCAGGAAGGTCGCGGTGGCGCGGTCCAGCGCGGAGGCCAGCACCTTCGCCTTGGGCGCATCGGCCTGCTCGGCGTACATCTCGAGCGAGGGCACCAGCGCGAAGAACTCGCCCAGCGAGTCCCAGCGCAGGAAGTTCTGCTCGGTCAGCTGGTGCACGTGCTTCGGGGCGGACCCGCCGGCTCCGGTCTCGAAGAGCCCACCGCCGGCCATCAGCGGCACGATCGAGAGCATCTTCGCGGAGGTGCCCAGCTCGAGGATCGGGAACAGGTCGGTGAGGTAGTCGCGCAGCACGTTGCCGGTGACGGAGATGGTGTCCTCACCTCGACGCAGCCGCTCCACGGTGTACTTGGTGGCGGCGACCGGGTCGAGGATCTCGATCTCCAGGCCCTCGGTGTCCAGCTCGGCGAGGCTGGCGTTGACCTTCTCGATCATGGTGCGGTCATGGGCGCGCTTCTCGTCGAGCCAGAAGATGGCCGGCGTGTCGAACTCGCGGGCGCGGGTGACGGCGAGCTTCACCCAGTCCTGGATCGGGGCGTCCTTGGTCTGGCAGGCGCGCCAGATGTCACCGGCGGCGACTTCGTGTTCGAGCAGCACGTCGCCGGCCGCGTTGGTGACCTGCACGGTGCCTGCGGTCTCGATCTCGAAGGTCTTGTCGTGGGAGCCGTACTCCTCGGCCTTCTGTGCCATGAGACCGATGTTCGGGACGGTGCCCATGGTGGTCGGATCGAAGGCTCCGTTGGCCCGGCAGTCCTCGATCACGGCCTGGTAGACCCCGGCGTAGGAGGAGTCGGGGATGACCGCGAGCGTGTCATCGGTGTCGCCGGTGGGGCCCCAGAGCTGTCCGCCGTTGCGGATCATCGCCGGCATGGAGGCGTCGACGATCACATCGGAGGGCACGTGCAGGTTGGTGATGCCCTTGGCGTCATCCACCATGGACATCCGCGGCCCCTCGGCCAGGCCCTGAGTGATCTCGGCCTTGATGGCGTCACCGGCATCGCCGAGCTTCTCTGCACCGGAGAGGATCGAGGCCAGTCCGTCATTGGCGGAGAGGCCGGCGTCGTCGAGGGTCTTGCCGTGCTTGGAGAAGAGGCCCGGGAAGAACGCGCGGACGATGTGACCGAAGATGATCGGGTCGGAGACCTTCATCATGGTGGCCTTCAGGTGCGCGGAGAACAGGACGTCCTCCTCCTTCGCCCGGGCCACCTGGGCGGCGAGGAACTCATCCAAGGCTGCGGCGCGCATGACCGTGGCGTCGACGACCTCTCCGGCCTTGACCGGCAGGGAGTCTTTGAGCACGGTGACTGTGGCGTCGGCGGCGATGTGCTTGATGCTCAGCGTGTCCTCGGCATCGAGGACCACGGTCTGCTCGTTGTCGGCGAAGTCGCCCGAGCCCATGGTCGCCACGTTCGTCTTGGAGTCGGAGCTCCAGTCGCCCATGTGATGCGGGTTGGAGCGCACGTACTCCTTGATCGAGGCCGGGGCGCGGCGGTCGGAGTTGCCCTCGCGCAGCACCGGGTTCACGGCGGAGCCCTTGACCTTGTCGTAGCGGGCGCGGATCTCCCGCTCCTCATCGGTGGAGGGGGCCTCGGGGTAGTCAGGAAGCGCGTAGCCGGCGGACTGCAGCTCGGCCACGGCGGCCTTGAGCTGCGGGACCGAGGCGGAGATGTTCGGCAGCTTCACAATGTTGGCCTCGGGCGTCTTCGCCAGATCGCCGAGCTCGGCCAGAGCGTCGCTCTCGCGCTGCTCCTCGCGGAGGTGCTCCGGGAACTGCGAGATGATGCGGCCCGCCAGCGAGATGTCGCGGGTCTCGACTTCGACGCCAGCCGGGGCCGCGAAGCCCTCGACGATCGGCTTCAAGGAGAAGGTGGCCAGCATCGGTGCTTCGTCGGTATTGGTATAGATGATCTTTGCCGCAGGCATGGATCTCCCTCAAGTTCGGTTCAGTGTTGTCTCGTTGCTCACAAATCTACCTCAGATGCCTTCTCGGCTCCGGGGCCCGACCGCCGAAGCGGCGGGGGTCCCCTGACGCGCTATTCCGAAGCGCCGACGCGCTAGATCCCGAGCACGAGGCGGGCGATCATGAAGTACACGATCAGCCCGGTGGCGTCCACGAAGGTGGAGATGAACGGGTTGGCGAAGACGGCGGGGTCGGCGCCGAGCTTCTTGCCCAGCAGCGGCATCAGCCCGCCCACGGAGGCCGCGAGCGTGCAGATGGAGAGCAGCGTCAGACCGATCACGGTGCCGATGTCCCAGCCGTAGAACAGTCCGGCGACCAGGAAGCCCAGCACGCCCAGGGTGGCGCCGAGGGTGATGCCGACCCGCACCTCGCGCCAGAGCACCTTGAAGACGTCCCGGGTGCCGACGTCGCCCAGGGCGAGGGCGCGGGTGACCGTGGTGGCGGCCTGGTTCCCGGAGTTGCCACCGGTGCCGATGAGCAGCGGCACGAACAGGCTCAGCACGACCATCGCCTCGATGGTGCCCTCGAAGACATCGAGCACCTGCACCGTCAGGGCCGCACCGAGAGCCAGCACGAGCAGCCAGACCACGCGGGAGCGCATGATGGTCAGCACGGGGGTGGAGAGGTAGGGCCGGTGCAGCGGCTCGGCGCCGCCATGTCGGGCGGCGTCCTCGGACTCTGCGCGCTCCAGGATGTCCAGCGCGTCATCCACGGTGAAGATCCCGACCACGCGGTGTTCGGAGTCGGTGACCGGGACCGCCAGGTGCTTGCGATCGGCGCACATGCGAGCGGCGTCCTCGGCGTCGTGGTCCACGTCCACCGAGTCGGCCTCCTTCATCAGCTCGGCCACGAGGGTGTCCCCGTCGGCACTGACCAGGTCGCGCAGCGAGACGACCCCGCGGAGCAGCCGGGCGGGGTCGACCACGGGCAGGGTGTAGAGCGTCTCGGCGTCCTCCCCGGCCTTGCTGACCTTCTCCATGGCCTGGGCCACGGTCCAATGCTCGGGGATGGCGACGAACTCCGGGCTCATCTGCCGCCCGATGGTCCCCGAGGGATACCCCAGGACGATGTTGGTCAGGCTCCGCTCGCGCGGATCCAGGTGGCGCATCATGCGGCGCGCGATGGAGGCCGGCATCTCGTCCATGAGCCGGACCCGGTCATCGGGGTCCAGGGATTCGAAGAAGAGCGCGACGTCCTGGTCCTTGAGCCCTTCGATGATCTCGTGCTGCAGCGACTGATCCAGCATGTCGAAGGCTTCCACGGCGACGCCCTTGGGCAGCAGCCGGAAGGTCACCGCGCGGTCCTTGACCCCGAGGCGCTCCAGGAAGTCCACGGTGTCACCGACGTTGAAGTCATCCAGCGCACGCCGCAGCTCGGTGAGGCGCTCCTCGCGGATCAGGTCTTCCAGATCTTCAAGCTTTTCGTTCACTGGTTTCACCCCTTTCGAGGGTGCCGGACTGGCCTAGGAGGGGTGATCGTTCCGGGTTTCGCTCAGTGGAAGAAGTGCCGGGTCCCGGTGAGGTACATCGTCAGTCCCGCCTCGCGGGCCGCGGAGATGACCTCTTCATCGCGCTGGGAGCCTCCGGGCTGCACCACTGCGCGCACACCCGCGGTGATCAGGCTCTGCAGGCCGTCGGCGAAGGGGAAGAACGCGTCGGAGGCCGCGACGGCGCCGCGCGCCCGGTCCACGCCGTCGCCCGCCAACGTGTTGGCCCGCTGGACCGCGAGCCGGCAGGAGTCCAGCCGGTTGACCTGCCCCATGCCGATGCCCACGGTGGCCTGGTCCCGGGCCAGCAGGATGGCGTTGGACTTCACCGAGCGGATGGCCCGCCAGGCGAACGCCAGGTCCGCCAGCGTCTTCTCATCGGCGGCCTCCCCGGAGACCAGCTTCCAGGCGGAGGGGGCGTCGCCGTCGGCGTCCACGGCGTCGGAGGCCTGCAGCAGCATGCCCCCGGAGATCTGCTTGTACTCGATCCGGTCGCGCTTGTGTCCCGCCGGCAGGCGCAGCAGCCGGATGTTCTTCTTGCGGGTCAGGATCTTCAGCGCCTCGTCCTCGTAGTCCGGGGCCACGACGACCTCGGTGAAGATCTCCGCCACGGTGCTGGCCATCTCGGCGGTGACCGGGCGGTTGGCGGCGATGACCCCGCCGAAGGCGGAGAGCGGGTCGCAGGCGTGGGCGGCGAGGTGGGCCTGAGCCACGGTCTCCCCGACCGCAGCGCCGCAGGGGTTGGCGTGTTTGATGATCGCCACGGCCGGCTCGGCGAAGTCGAAGGCGGTGCGCACGGCGGCGTCGGCGTCGACATAGTTGTTGTAGCTCATGGCCTTGCCGTGCAGCGTCTCCGCCTGGGCCAGTCCGGGCCTGGCGCTGGAGTCGGCGTACAGCGCCGCCGGCTGGTGGGAGTTCTCGCCGTAGCGCAGCGTGTCCAGGCGCTGCAGCGCGAGGCCGGCGTACGGCGGGAAGCTCGGCTTCTTCTCGTCGCTGGCCAGCGGGGAAGCGGGCACCGAGCTGGGGTCGAAGTCGTCGTCGAACTGCTGGGAGGTCCAGCGCGCCACGGCGGTGTCATAGGCGGCGGTGTGCGCGAAGGCCAGCGCCGACAGGCGACGGCGCGCGGTGAGGCTGAAGCCGCCGGTGGAGGCGGCGGAGATGACGTCGTGGTAGCGCAGCGGGTCCACCACGATCGCCACCGAGGCATGGTTCTTGGCGGCCGCGCGGACCATCGACGGCCCGCCGATGTCGATCTGCTCCACGACCTGATCCTCGCTGGCGCCGGAGGCCACGGTCGCGGCGAAGGGGTAGAGGTTGACCACCACGAGGTCGAAGGGCTCAATCTCGAGCTCCTCCAGCTGGGCGCGGTGATCCTCGCGGCGACGGTCGGCCAGGATCCCGGCGTGCACCCGCGGGTGCAGGGTCTTGACCCGGCCGTCCAGGCATTCGGCGAAGCCGGTGACCTCGGAGACCTCGGTGACCGGGACCCCGGCCGCGGCGATGCGCTTGGCGGTGGAGCCGGTGGAGACGATCTCGACGCCTGCGGAATTCAGTCCGGCGGCGAGGTCCTCGAGGCCGGTCTTGTCATAGACGGAGATCAGCGCGCGCCGGATCGGCTGGCGCGACTCGGAGGTGCTGCCTTGCGCAGGTGCGGCGGTGTTCTGCGTGGCGGAATCACTGACAGTGCTCATGCACACTCCTCTGAAGGGGTCGACGCTCTCGGGGCCTGGACCAGTCTACCGACCCCGTTCAGGACTCAAACTTATAGCCCAGTCCGCGCACAGTGATGAGGAACTCGGGCCGCGAGGGATCGGGCTCGATCTTCGCCCGGAGGCGTTTCACGTGGACGTCGAGGGTCTTGGTGTCGCCGACGTAGTCGGATCCCCAGACCCTGTCGATGAGCTGGCCGCGGGTGAGCACCCGACCGGCATTGCGCAGCAGCATCTCCAGGAGCTCGAACTCCTTCAGCGGCAGGCTCAGCGGTGCACCCTTGACCTCCACGGTGTGGCGTTCGATGTCCATGCTGACGGGCCCGGCGGTGACCATGGAGCCGTCGTCGACCTCGGTCTCCACCCGGCGGCGCAGCACCGCGCGGACCCGGGCGAGCAGCTCCCGCGAGGAGTAGGGCTTGGTGACATAGTCATCGGCGCCGAGCTCGAGGCCCACCACCTTGTCGATCTCGGAGTCCTTGGCAGTGAGCATGATGACCGGCACGTTGGACTTCAGCCGGATCTGTCGGCAGACCTCGGTCCCGGACTGTCCCGGAAGCATGAGGTCCAGCAGCACGAGATCTGCGCCCTCACGTTCGAAGATGTCGACGGCGTCGAGCCCGTCCTCCGCGACGACGACGTCGTAGCCCTCCTTCTCGAGGGTGTAGGACAGCGCCTCAGAGAATGAGGGTTCATCTTCGACGAGCAGAATTCTGGTCACGCGTTTCCTCCTTCGCCGGCCCGGGTGGGTGCCGGATGGTCTGCACTGTGACTCGATGCAGGACGGGTTGCTGCGGGGTGCTCAGCACGGTGTTCTGGTGCTTCTTCCGCTGGTTCCTCAGCGGCGTCGCCCAGCTGGCCCAGGCCCAGGCCCTCGAGGGTGTCGAGGCTCTCGTCCAGCTCGGGCAGGCGCACGGTGAAGGTGGAGCCGTTCCCGCGCTGGGACCACAGGGCCACTTCCCCGCCGTGGTTGGTGATGACGTGTTTGACGATGCTCAGACCCAGTCCGGTGCCTCCGGTCTGCCGGGAGCGGGCGGCGTCGACCCGGTAGAAGCGTTCGAAGATCCGCTCCTGGTCCTCCTTGGCGATGCCGATCCCCTGGTCGGTGACGGTCACCTGGGCGATCCCGTCTCGGCTGGAGAGTCCGATGCCGACCCGGGTGGAGTCCGGGGAGTAGCGCACGGCGTTGTCAATCAGGTTTCGGAAGGCCATCGCCAGCTGATCTGCGTCCCCGTGGACCCGATGCGGCAGCGAGCCGCCGATCTTGAGCTCGATGTTCTTGGACTCGGCGGGCAGCCGGGAGCGGTCGGCGGCGTCGGCGATGACGTCTTCGAGGTCCACCGGGCGCCCGGCATGGACCACGTTCTTTCCCTGCACGCGGGAGAGCTCGATGATGTCCTGGACCAGCGCGGCCAGCCGTCGGGACTCCTTATGCAGGCGTTGGGTGAATCGGCGGACGGCGACGTCGTCGTCCGCGGCGTCCTCGATCGTCTCGGCCAGCAGCGATATCGCCCCGACCGGGGTCTTCAGCTCGTGGGAGACGTTGGCGACGAAGTCATTGCGCACGGCCTCGATGCGGGAGAACTCGGTGCGGTCATCGGCGAGGACCAGGATGTACTCGTCGCCCAGCGGCGCCACCCGCAGGTGCACCACCAGTGAGGTCTCCCCCTGCAGCCCGCGGGCCAGCTCATGCTCCTGATCGATGATCACGCCGTCTCCGCGGACCCGAGCGGTCAGCTTGAGCAGCTCCTGGTGGACCACGGTGTGCCCGCGGACCAGGCCGAAGGCATAGGCCGCCGGGTTGGCGCGCACCACGCCGTCGACCGTGTCCACCACGATGTAGGCCAGGCCCAGCGAGGCGAGCACCTCGGTGGCGCCGGCGGGCATGGAGGGCTCGTCCACGTCGATGCCCGAGGCGCGCTGTTTCTCGCCGACGCGAAAGGCGTACATGCCGACCACGCCGAGGGCCAGGCCGACGACGCCGGCCAGTGCGGCGATGAGCAGGGGATCCACGCCCTACAGCTTAGGCCCGCCCCGCAGCGCATCCCGCCATTTGCCGGAACCGGCCCTCAGGGTTCAACCAGCGTTCACCTTCGCGTCGACTGTTCAGTTTGGTCGCGTCATCTGTCCCAGCGAGGATTCAATGTCGGGATACTCCACGGCGGGAAAGGAACGCAAACACGTGCGAAAGCTCTTTCAGGCTGACCTCATCAACCTTGGTGAGCAGCTGATCCAGATCACGACCCTGGTCCATAAGGCGATGGAGAAGGCCTACACCGCCTTCGACACCACCGACCTGCAGCTGGCAGAGCAGGTCATCGCCGACGACGCGCAGATCGACCGGCTCCAGGTGGAGCTCGACGAGAAGGCCATCGAGCTGCTGGCGCTGCAGGGTCCGGTGGCCTCTGACCTGCGGATGATCGTCGGGGCGCTGCGGATGAGCACCTCGCTGGAACGGATGGGCGACCTTGCCCGGCACATCGCCCAGCTGGCGCGCATGCGCTACCCGGACCGAGTCGCCCCGGACGCGCTGCATCCGGTCTTCGACAAGATGGCGAAGCTCACCACAGAGATCTCGGCCCGGCTGATCACCCTGCTGGAGACCCGCGAGCTGCACCTGGTCGCGGAGATCCATGCGCTCAACGAGCAGCTCAACGACCTGCACGCCTCGGTGTTCACCATCGTGGCCGCCGAGGACTGGCAGCAGAGCTCCGCGACCAGCGTGGACTCTTCCCTGGTCAGCCGCTTCTTCGAGCGCTACGGCGATCACGGGGTCGCGGTGGCGAACAAGGTCGACTACCTGGTGACCGGCGCCTGGGACTCGCGCGAGCACTGAACCTCGCTCAGGCGCGCCCCACGCCGCGCGCCATCCATTGGGCAGAAATCGTCGCTTGAAGCTCGCCACGCGGCGCGTATTCCGACGATTTGCGCCCAAGGGATGAGGGAAGGCGCCTCCCGCTGGATGAGGGGAGCCACCTCCCGCTGGATGCACGAAGCCCCCTCAGCCGTCCATGGCTGAGGGGGCTTCGTCGTGTGTGAGCTACTTCTTGCCCTGGTTCGCGACCGCGTGGATCGCGTCCTTGGCGGCCTCCGGGTCCAGGTAGGTCCCGCCCGGGTTCAGCGGCTTCAGATCCTCATCCAGCTGGTAGTGCAGCGGGATGCCGGTGGGAATGTTCAGCCCGGCGATGTCCTCGTCGGAGATGCCGTCGAGGTACTTGACCAGGGCGCGCAGCGAATTACCGTGCGCTGCCAGCAGCACCGTCTTGTTCTCACGGAGGTCCGGGACCACGGAGGACTCCCAGTAGGGCAGCATCCGGTCCACGACGTCCTTGAGGCACTCGGTGCGCGGCGCGGCGTCGCCCAGATCGGCGTAGCGCGGATCCCCCACCTGGGAGAACTCGTCATCAGCGGCGATCTCCGGCGGCGGAGTGTCATAGGAGCGGCGCCAGGTCATGAACTGGTCCTCGCCGTACTGCTCCAGCGTCTCGGCCTTGTTCTTGCCCTGCAGCGCGCCGTAGTGGCGCTCGTTCAGGCGCCAGTCCCGCTTGACCGGGATCCAGAGCCGATCAGCGGCCTCCAGCGCGAGGTGTGAGGTGGTGATCGCGCGCTGCAGCAGCGAGGTGTGCACCACGTCCGGGAGCAGCTTGTGCTCGGCGAGCAGCTCGCCGCCGCGGGCGGCCTCTTCGCGCCCGAGGGCGGTCAGCTGGACATCCACCCAGCCGGTGAAGAGGTTCTTCTCGTTCCAGTCGCTCTGCCCGTGGCGGAGCAGGATCAGGTCATAGGCCATAGGAGTATGTCTCCCTTTCGGAGTCGGGGTGGCGATGGTCGGGGCGGCCCGCGCGGAGCGTTCGGACCTCAGCTCACTCGGAGACGGCAGGGTTGACGTCGGTCAGGTAGACCATCGCCATGCACGCGGCGGCCACCGGGAAGATCAGTCCGAAGGGGGTGCTGCCGAGCGCGCCGAGCAGGGCCAGGACGACGGCGCCGCCCGTCATGCCCAGCCAGAAGCCTTTGGTGCGCTTGAACGCGATGTCGAAGCGCTGCGCATTCTTGGGGATGCACTTGATGAGTGCGACCACGGCCACGATCAGGCACCCAAAGGCGAACGCGAGCTGGATCAGCTGCTCGGTCTGGAGGACGAACAGCCAGATGCTGGAGAAGGAAGCCATGTCTCGATGCTATCGGATGGGGTCCGCTTCTGACGGGTCTGCGACCTCGGCGGCGCGCAGCGCGTTGAGCAGGTCGGCGAAGAGGTCTTCGACGTCTTCGATGCCCACCGAGAGCCGAATGAGCCCATCAGGCACCGAAGCGGGTTCCCCAGGATGACGACGACGACGCTCCGCGAGCGACTCCACCCCGCCGAGACTCGTCGCGGGGGTCCAGAGCTCGAGGGCGCTGAGCACGGCGTCGGCCACCTCGGCCTCGCTCCGTGAGCCCTCGCTGCCGGGCTGATCGGCGTCGACCTCGATCGTCAGGATGGCCCCGAAGCCGCCGAGCTGCGCCGCGGCGCGCTCATGCTGCGGGTGGGCGGCGAGACCCGGATAGTTGACCTTGCGCAGCGGAAGTCCGGCCTCGCGGCTGAGCTCGTCCAGGCGGCGGGCCAGCTCGCCCGCGTTGGCTTCGGAGGCGTCGAGCCGCACGGCGAGGGTGCGTACCCCGCGCAGCGCCAGGTAGACCTCCATCGGCCCGGGGATGGCGCCGTGCAGGGTGCGGTGCGTGTGCAGGCGCCGGTGGATCTCGGGGTCGGCGGTGATCGCGGCCCCCATGATGAGGTCGGAATGCCCGGAGAGGAACTTCGTGACCGAGTGCACCACCACATCGGCGCCGTGCTTGAGCGGGCGCTGGCGCAGCGGGGTGGCGAAGGTGTTGTCCACGGCTGTGAGCACGCCGCGCTTCTTCGCTGCGGCGAGCAGCGCCGGAAGGTCGGCCACCTCGAGCATCGGGTTGGTCGGGGACTCGATCCACAGCATCACCTGCGCGTCCTGGGCGCTGGCCAGCGTGGAGACGTCGTGCAGCGTCGTGGCGACCTGTTCGGTGTCCGCGATGTCCACCCGGTGCAGGGTCAGCAGACCCTGGTCTGCCATCTGCTGGGCCAGCGCAGAGAAGCCCATATAGCTGTGCCGCGGCATCACCAGGTGGCTGCCGGGAGCGAGCAGATGCACGACGGCGGAGATGGCAGCCATGCCTGAGGAGAACAGCAGCCCCGGCAGCACCTGGACCGGGTGCTCCTCGGCGGTGGTGACGAAGCCCTGCGCGCGGTAGCTGGACCGGGTGCCGGCCTCGAGCTGTGCGAGCAGCTCCTCCAGCGGCTCCCAGGAGGGCATGCCTTCCCGCGCGTAGTCCATCGCCGCGGGCACGCCTGGCCGATACGAGTAGGTGGAGGTGAAGTCCACGGGCATGTTGACAGGCTGGTTCGGAGCGTGGGCGCCACGGCCCGCGCTGACCACAAAGGTGCGTTCGCGCTGGTTCACACGGCTACGCTACCCCAGCGCCGTCCACCGTCCCGGGTCTTCTGCACAGTCCGGTGTCTGTGCTGCTAGGTAGGCTGGGAGGGTGAACCAGATCAGACGCGGTGGATTCATCGCCTTCGAAGGCGGCGACGGCGCCGGAAAGACCACCCAGCTCACTCTCCTGGAGTCCTGGTTCCACGAGCGTTCCCTCCCCTATGAGCGGACCCGCGAACCTGGAGGCACCCCCATCGGGGAGCGCATTCGCTCGCTGGTGCTCGAACACGGTCAGGGTGAGGTCGATCCCCGCACCGAGGCGCTGCTCTTCGCCGCCTCCCGGGCCGCGCATGTGGTCCAGCGCATCGAGCCGGCTCTCGAGGCCGGGCGCTTCGTGCTCTGTGACCGGTATGTGGATTCCTCCGTGGCGTATCAGGGCGTGGGGCGCCAGCTCGGCGCCGAGGCGGTGGCGCAGGTGAACGCCTTCGCCACCGGAGGCCTGCAGCCCGATCTGACCGTGGTGCTGGACATCGAATCTGCCGCGGCTCGGGAGCGGCGTGAGGGGCGGGACGGGGGTTCGGACCGCATCGAATCTGCCGAGGACGCCTTCCACGAGCGGCTGCGCGCCGCGTTCGTGGCGCGCGCCGAGGCGGACCCCCAGCGGTATCTGGTGCTGCAGGCGGCAGACTCGCCGGAGAGCATCCAGTCCCAGATCCGCGCCCGAGTGGAGGAGCTGCTCAGCCCATGAGTGTCTATACCGAGCTGGTCGGGCAGGACGCCGTCGTCGAACAGCTTCGCCAGGCTGCCGGCTCCGGGACACCCTCCCATGCCTGGCTGTTCACCGGTCCGCCCGGATCTGGGAGGTCCAACGCTGCGCGGGCCTTTGCCGCCGCACTGAACTGTGACCGTGAGGAACCCGCCGCCGGGGGCTGCGGGGAGTGCCGGTCCTGCCGCCTGGTCGCGGCGCAGAGCCACCCGTCGGTGAAGCTGGTCTCCACCGAGAACGTCACCTACAAGATCGAAGACGTCCGCCAGCTCGTCACCACCGCGCAGGAGAAGCCGCACGGGGCGAGGTGGCGGGTGATCGTGGTGGAGGATGCCGATCGCATGACCGAGCGCGCCACCAACGTGCTGCTCAAGGCCATCGAGGAGCCTCCCCCGCACACCGTCTGGGTGCTCTGCGCCCCGAGCCCCGCCGACGTGCTGGTGACCATCCGCTCGCGCTGCCGGCTGGTGAGCCTGCGGATCCCGCCCACTGAGGCCGTGGCGCAGCTGCTGACCACCCGCGACGGCCTGAACGAGCAGCAGGCCCAGTTCGCCGCGCGGGTCTCGCAGAACCACATCGGGGTGGCGCGCCGGCTCGCCCGGGACCCCGAGGCGCGCAGTCGGCGCGAACAGATCGCCACGCTGCCGCTGCGGCTGAGCTCCTCCTCTGCGGCGATCAAGGCGGCGGGAAGCCTGGTGGAGATGACCCAGGCCGACGCCGCGAGCACTGCGGAGGCCCGGCTCAGCGCGGAGCAGTCCTCGCTGCGCCGATCACTGGGGCTGGAGCCGGAGGAGAAGATCCCGCCCAAGCTGCGCAGCCAGTTCAAGAAGCTCGAGGAGGAGAACACGCGGCGGGCCAAGCGCGCCGTCGCCGACTCTCTCGACCGCGCGCTGATCGATCTGACCGCTGTCTTTCGCGACGTGCTGAGCTTGAAGCTGGGCACCGGCGCGGAGCTGATCAATGAGCATCTCCGCGAGGAGCTGACCCGCTACGCGGAGTCGCTCAGCGCGGAGCGGACGCTCGCAGGCCTGGATGCCATCAACGCGGCCAGGACCCGCATCACGCAGAATGTTCCACCACTCTTGGCCATGGAGGCCCTCATGATGCAGTTCCTTCCCGGGAGGCCCCGTGCCTAAGAATCCCCGCTTCCCGCATACGCTGCGCCTGGCCAGTCTGGCCACAGTCTCCGTGCTGCTGCTCTCCGGCTGCGCAGACCCCTCCGGCGGCGCGGATTCGGCCGACGGCGGCGCGGGTGCCGAGTCCTCGGCAGAGCCGATGACCGCCACCTCGGTGCCCACCGAGGCGCTGCCCGGTGAGGCAGAGGACTACACGGAGTACTACGAGCAGGAGCTGGACTGGACCTCCTGCGAGGACACGATGATGTGCGCCGAGGTCACCGTGCCCCTGGACTACGCGGAGCCCGGAGCCGGTGACGATCTCGAGATCAGCATCATCAGCTCCGAGACCGGAGGCGACGAGGAATATCTGCTGACCAACCCGGGGGGTCCCGGCTCCTCCGGCTACGACACCGTGGCGGAGACGCTGAGCTCAGCGTTCAGCGAGGAGCTCATCGAGGCATACAACATCGTCGGTTTCGATCCGCGCGGTGTGCACCGCTCTTCCCCGGTGACCTGCCTGGACGACGCCGAGATGGACGCCTACCGTCAGGAGGTCTCCGATGAGCAGCTGGAGACCGAGGCGGCCTATACCGAGGCTCGCGAATCGGCAGCCGAGCTGGCTGCCCAATGTGAGGCCGAGAGCGGCGAGCTGCTCGGACATGTGGACACACTCTCCGCCGCGCGGGACATGGACGTGATCCGTGCCGCGCTGGGTCAGGAGGAGCTGGACTACCTCGGTTTCTCCTACGGCACCAAGCTTGGGCTGACCTATGCGGAGCAGTATGGGCAGCGGGTGGGACGGTTCGTGCTCGACGGCATGTTCGACGTCTCCATCAGCGCTCATGAGCTGAACAAGCAGCAGGCCCTCGGGTTCGAAGATGCCCTGGAGAACTACGCGCAGTGGTGCACCGAGCAGGAGAACTGCGCCGCCGGAGACACGTCGGAGGAGGTGGTCCGGAGCACACAGGATCTCTTCGCCGAGGTCGACGAGTCTCCGGTCCAGGGTGCGGACGGACGCACGATCAACGTCTCGACCCTGGTGAGCGGCTTCATCACTCCGATGTACAACCGGCAGAGCTGGCCGGTGCTCTCCGAGGCGCTCACCCTGGCGCTGGAGCAGGACGACTTCTCCGCCTTCCAGTACTTCGCCGATCTGCAGGCGGGCCGAGAGGCCGACGGAAGCTACGACTGGATCAACACCTTCGCCTTCACCGCGGTGATGTGCCTGGACTACCCCATGCCCGGGGACTCCGAGCAGATCGAGGCCGAGTTCGAAGAGGTCTCAGACGAGGCACCCACCTTCGGTCCGTACCTGGGACACCGCGGGGTGGTCTGCCAGGAGTGGCCCGCGGAGAATGTGGCGGAGCCCTGGGAGCCGACGCTGAGTGACACCGAGGAGATTCTGTTCATCGGCACCACCGGTGACCCTGCTACTCCGGTGGAATGGGCGGAGAACATGCATGAGATGGTCCCCCAGTCCTCCCTCATCGTCCGTGAGGGCGAGGGCCACCTGGGCTACCGCGCCGGCAACACCTGCGTGAATGAGGCAGTGGATGGATACCTGCTCGACGGTGAACTCCAAGAGGGCAGATCCGACTGCTGAGCGAGGCTCGAAGAGTTTTTCTACCGCTTGTAGAAAACCGGGCGTAGACTCGAATCACCGGTGACGCACACGTCGCCTGCGATGTCTGATCACCGGCCCTATCCGCTGATCTGCGTAAGGACGACGCCATGAACACTGAAGTTCCCGTCACATCCGCCACGGAGCCAGCTGACTCCGCTCAGAGCTCCACCACGCTGAACCCCGACGCCCAGAACCCCGAGGGTCCGACGCATGATGCGCACGCCTCGCTGGCCCCGGCTCCCACTGCCTCGAGCGAGGAGCCGCGAGCGCCGCGGCCGCTCGGAGTGCTGGTGGGATTCGACGGTTCGGCCAACGCCACGGCCGCGCTCCGATGGGCGGCCCGTGAGGCGCACCTGCGACATCTGCCGCTGACCGTCACGAGCTCTTTCACCATCGCACCTGCGGTGAGTGGCTATCTCGAGAGCTTTCCAGACCCGCAGGGACAGACACTCGCGCGCAAGGCCACGGAAGCGGTGCTGGAGGATGCGAAGAAGCTCCTCTCCGGGTACTCCGGGGAAGTCACCTACCGGTTGGAACACGGTGACGCCGCTGGCGTGATGGTGCGACTCTCCGGTTCGGCCGAACTCTGCGTGGTGGGCAGCCGGGGTCGCGGCGGCTTCACCGGCCGCATTCTCGGGTCCGTGGCAGCAGCGCTCCCCGCCCACTCACATTCACCCACTGTGGTGGTGCCCCACGCAACAGGATCGACCGAGGCTGACGGCCCCGAGTCACTCAGCACCGAGGATTCCAGGCCCGTGGTGGTCGGCATCGACGGGTCTCCGCATTCTCGGAACGCCGCCGTGGAAGCGGCCCGGACCGCGCTGAGTCACGGCACGCGCCTCCAGCTGCTGATGGCTCTGCCTCCGCTGACCACTGCCGCGTTGTGGTACCCGGAGCTGGCCTCCCGAGAGCAGGCCATGGCCCACTCCCGCATGGACGACCTCAACAGGGACCTCGACGTGGAGGTCGGGTGGATCCAGGCTCAGTTCCCCGAGCTCGCAGTCTCGGGCTCCGTGCAGGAGGGTTTCCCGGTGAATCTGCTGCATGAGATGGGTGGCCAGGTGCAGCTGACGGTGGTCGGCACCAGGGGTCTGAGCGGCTTGCGCAGCGCGCTGTTGGGGTCTGTCTCCCGGGAGCTGCTCCATCACGCCACCGTCCCGGTGATGGTGGTGCCCACGCAGGACTGACCGAGCTTTGACCGCGGTGTGGTGCACCAGTAAAGTAATCCCTCGTGCGCCTCACCGCGGCGCCACGCCGCCTTAGCTCAGTCGGTAGAGCGATTCACTCGTAATGAATAGGTCGCCGGTTCGATTCCGGCAGGCGGCTCCATCGGACCCTCTGGGCTGGAGATTGATCCAGTTCAGAGGGTTTTTCTTTGCGCCGCACTGACCACCACGGCATCAGGGCACTCCCGGACCCGAGCTATCCAGGAGTTTCGCGTTCAAGGACGCAGGTCGCGAGCTGCACACGATTCGTGACCTGCAGCTTCGCGAACAAGCTGGACAGGTGGGACTTCACGGTCGTGGCGCTCAAGTACATCGCCTCGGCGATCTCACTGTTGGTCATTCCCTGAGCAACAAATCGGCCGACTTCCCACTCACGGTCCGTCACCAGGCGAGACATGTCCACACCGATGCGTACCCGTTCAGCCTCTGGAGCAGCTGAGGGGCCAGGTGCACTCGTGGCCATCTCGACGAGGCGCGCCAGAGACTTCGGGGAGAAGGATGACCTGCCCCGTGCAGCATCGTGAATCGTCTGGACCACCAGCTTCGGCTCGGCGTCTTTGAGGAGGAAGGACACAGCCCCCTCGACCAGCGCGTCACGCAGGAGCGTGTCTGTATCGAATGCCGTCAGAATGACGACCTGGGCTCGTGATCCAGCTCGCCGCAGAGCCCTGGTCGCATCGATTCCATTGAGCACCGGCATACGAATGTCCATGAGAACAACGTCGGGATCCAGCCGATCAACGGCCGCAGGCACCTCAGACCCGTTTGTCGCTTCACCTACGACCACGATTCCGTCGGTGCCTTCGATCATGAGCCTGAGACCAGCGCGCATCAGTGCCTCATCATCGACAATCAGAACGCTGACTTCTTCACGCAAAGGCGCGGGGGTCATGGAATGCTCACCTCGACGTCGAAGGTATCGACCTCAGTCGCGCCATAGCGAACAGAACCACCAAGCAGTTCGGCGCGCTCGGTGACACCGACGAGACCTAGACCAGTCCCGAGCGGTTCGATGCTCCGGGGGCGATGCCCGCGAGGGATCGGATTGCTGAGATGAAGCACCACAGCATCAGCGGCGCCCTCGAGAAGTATCGAGACAGCCGCCTCTGGTGCGTGCTTTTGGGAGTTCATGAGCAGCTCCTCGGTGATTCGGGCGAAGGTCATCGCCCGCTGGGGATTCTTCGACAGCTCGGCGGCGGTCAGGTTCTTCCACCGGAGAGAAACATCAGCTCCCGCAGCCCGCGCAGTTTCGACCATCCTCTGCAACGATGAGCTGCTCGGCAGCGGAGAGGTCGGCCGAATGTCATCGGTCTCACGCAGTGCAGTGAGGGCTTCGCGGAGCATGACGTTGGCGCCCGCGGCGGCATCACGCACGGTGTTCGCCGTCGCACGTTGCTGATCTGCGGTGAGGTCCACGCGGTAGGACAGCGCTCCAGCGTGCATGGCCACGATCGCGAGCTGGTGAGAGATGCCGTCGTGCATGTCCCGGGCTATGGCGCTGCGCTCCTCCGCGCGCGCCTGAGCGATCTCCGCCTCGCGCATCAGAACGGCGGCGCTGCGGGCCTGTTCGGCGGATTTAGCCTGCTCACGCAGCGCAGCGACCAGGGCAGAACGCGTGCCACGCACTCTGCCCCATAGCAACGCTCCTGCCGTGAGCGCCGCCCCGACCATCACTGTCAGCACGGACTCACCAGGCTGGAGAGCTGCCGCGGGTTCCCGCAACATGGTGTACACCAGCCCTCCGAGCACGGTCACGAGCACCACGACTGTGTCCATCCCCGCATAACGCCGAGCACCGAGCCGCACTACGCTCACGATCCAGGCCGGCAGGGCCCAGGTGCTCCACACCGCAACAACGACTATGAGCAGATTTCCGACCCGAGAGCCCTTGACCGGCCCCACGACGGCGCAGGCCACAAGTCCTATCAGCGCGTCGAGGAACACGAGGAGCACAGCCGATCCAGGCAGGTCGCCCCCGTTGTCCTCCAGATCTGCGCCCAACAGCACGAGGAAGGCTCCGGCCCCAAAAAGAGTGCAACACACGGAGATGAGCGCAGCTCTGAGCCGGGGCCGCCCGCCGAGCAGCCTGAGTCTATGCGGGCCAGCCTCGGCCTGGTGGGAATCGCTCACCTAGTCATCCTAGGGACGGTCTTGACTGGGGGGATCGTCCGAATGGACGGTCTTGGCCACCAAGAGTGCGACCAGATGGACGATCCGCCGGAACTTACCTGCTCCGATGCTGGACCTATGACCATCGATCTCTTGTCCGCGGAGCAATCCACTGTTCACACGACGGCCTATCACCGGCTGTCCCATCTCGACGCTGGGACTTCGCGTTGGTGGCGCCTACTTTCCACGGTCGGGGTGGCTGTCGGGCTGTACATCGCAATGTTGGTCGTCGTGTTCATCTTCGCTGTGCTGGCAATGCTGCTCATCGGTCCTGCCTCGTGGGCGCCCTCTGAGATGCTCACGGACCCCAGAAACCCCGCGGACATGCTGATCGGTCTAGGGCTGATCGCACTCACGATCCCCGCTTCTGTACTCGGCGCCCGCTGGGGCGGGGGCACGCGCGGCGCGATTCATTCAGTGGCGGGACGTGTGCGGTGGAGGATGCTCCTCCATGCAGCGTTGATAGTCCTCCCGCTCTACGCCGTCGTCCACACCTTGGCCTTTGTCATTTCTCCTCCCGAGGATTTTTCCTGGCCCAGCGCAGACTTCCGCACCGCGGCAGTCTTCGTCATCATTCTGCTTCTGGGGCCGTTGCAGTGTGCCGGGGAGGAGTACGCCTTCCGAGGTCTGCCCCAACAGACTCTCGGAACCTGGCTTCGTTCGCCCGTCTGGGGCATCGTGCTGCCGATCCCGCTGTTTGTGTTGGGGCATGGCTACGACTGGGTGGGCCAGGTCGATATGGCTGTCTTTGCAATCTGCATGGGCTTTCTGGTGTGGAAGAGCGGTGGGCTCGAACTAGCGATCGTCGTCCATACCGCAAACAACCTCACCTTGTTCCTCCTGGCCCCATTCAGTCGCTCGTCGCTGGAACAGGGCACCGTGTCACCGTTGGTCTTGATGATGAGCATTCCCCTCACGCTCGGGATGACGGCAGGCTTGACCCTGTGGATCTCCCGAGCCCACGGACTGAGGTGGCTCGAACCCGTGAGACGACAAGTTCCTGAGGCGCACTCTCCACAGCTCGGGTGATTGGGCGGCCTCAGGGGGGCTTCGTGCTCAGAAACGCTCTGGGGCCCGGGTGACGGCGTCGACGGCACGGATGAACCCCAGGTGGCTGAAGGCCTGGGGGAAGTTCCCCGCCAACCGCGCACTCTTCGGGTCATACTCTTCAGCGAACAACCCGAGATCGTTCGCGTAATCGGAGAGCTGGTCCAGCAGGCTCCTCGCCTCGGCGATCCGGCCGCTGTACGCGTACTGCTCCACGAGCCAGAACGTGCAGATGAGGAACGGGTACTCGTCCCCATCCAACCCGTCCACGCCGGTGTCGGTGCGGTAGCGATGCAGCAGCCCGTGCTCATCCTGCAGATCGGCTTCGATCCGAGCCACGGTGCCCAGCATCCGCGGGTCGTCGTAGTCGACGAACCCGGTGTGCGGCAGCTGCAGCAGCGAAGCATCCACCTCGGTATTGGAATACGTCTGGGTGAAGGAGTTCAGCTTTTCGTCGAAGCCGTGCTGCATGATCTCTTCGCGAAGCCGGTCCCGCAGCGTCCGCCACCGTTCCACCGGCCCATCGAAGCCGTGGTCTTCGACGGCGCGGATGCCTTGGTCGAAGGCCGCCCACATCATGGCTCGACCGTGCACGAAGAATGCGGCTTCTCCACGCATCTCCCAGATCCCGTGGCCGGATCGGTCCAGGTTCTGCTCAGCGAAACGCAGCAGATTCTTCTGCAGCCCCCAGGAGTACTCATCCTCCGCCACCCCGGCCTTGCGCAGTTGAGAGAGGGCGAGCATGACCTCTCCGACGACGTCGGCCTGATACTGACCCACAGCCTCGTTGCCGACCCGCACCGGCTTCGACCCCTCGTAGCCGACCAGGTGGGGAAGGGTGCTCTCGGGCAGCTGGCGTTCCCCTGCAATCCCGTACATGATCTGGATGCCGTCGGCGTCTCCAGCGACGGCGCGCAGCAGCCAGTTGCGCCAGTGCAGGGCGCCGCCGGTGAAGTCGTGGGCAATGAGGGTCTCGATGGTCAGGGCCGCATCGCGCAGCCATGTGTAGCGGTAGTCCCAGTTGCGACTTCCCCCGAACTCCTCGGGCAGGGAGGTCGTCGGGGCAGCCACGATCCCACCGGTGTCGCTGTTGGTCAGCGCGCGCAGCACCATCAGCGACCGCAGCACGGAGTGGTGCTGTTCGTCGGAAGCCGTCACGCTCGCGGACCACTGGGTCCAGTACTCCACTGTGCGTTCGAGGGCCGTCTGCGGGTCCTCGGGGGTGGGCGGTTGCCGGTGCGACTGATGCCAGGTGAGCGTCCAGTCGGCGGACTCGCCTGCTTGGAGAGGGAACACTCCGGTGAGCCGATCAGCCACGGCGCCCTGGTAATCGTCGGGATGCCCCTCCGGAGATGCCTCGTGGCGCTCCTCCATGTCCTCCTGCGGCTTCGACTGCTGGTCCTCGTGCGGATGCAGCAGCGGGCCAGACAGAAGCAACGCGTCCGGGCCAGCGACTGACAACAACCCGCAGGTTCCTTCGCCATCGAGATCCACCCGCCGGGTCCAGGGTTTCGCCCGGCTGTAGTCGAAACGGATCCGCAGGTCATGTTCGACCTCCACGCTGCCGGAGATGCACTTCACCCGCCGGATCAGGTCGGACTGCTGGCTGCCCGGAGGCAGGAAATCCGTGACCACCACGATGCCGGTCGAGGTCTCCCAGGTGGTCTCGAGCACGAACGTGCGTGGAAGATACCGCCGCGCCACCACCTCCCCGTCCACGGCCGAGATCTTCCATCGACCATCTTCTGGGGCGCCCAACAGCGCTGCGAACACCGAGGCGGAGTCGAAACGCGGGAGGCACAGCCAGTCGATGCTGCCCTGGCGGGACACCAGCGGACCGGTATGCATGTCGGAGAGGAGCGCGTAGTCCTCCAACGGGGTGGACGTATTCTCGGCATCCGGACTCATGGATCCATTCAACCATTGGAGACCGGATGGCCGAGCTGCCCTGACTGCGGCAGCCCCGCGCCGCCGGTCACTGACCCACCCGAACCCTGCGCCCGGTACCGTGCACCCATGGAGAACATCGAAACTCTCGTCATCCTTGGTGCGACCGGGGACCTCACCTCTCGACTGCTGTTGCCTGGGCTGGGGCGGCTGCTCACCGAACAACCGGAGCGTCGGATCAGCCTGATCGGCACGGACCTGGCTCCTGACGATGGTGAACAGTGGTCCCGCACCGTCCAGAGAGCCTTCGACACGGTCGAGGCCCACGGGCCAGCCGTGGATCACCTTCTGACCCACAACGAATACCTGGAAACCGACGCCTCTTCTCCGGAGGACCTGAAACAGCTCTTGAACGCGGTCACCGGGACCCCAGCTCTGTACTTCGCGCTGCCGCCAGCCGTGACCACTGAGGCCATCGAGGTTCTGCAGCGAGTCGGGTTGCCGGAGAACACAATGTTGGTGCTGGAGAAGCCTTTCGGCGTTGACGAGCGCAGCGCTGTCGAGCTCAATCGGCGTCTCACCGCGCTGGTGCCGGAAGACCAGATCTTCCGGGTTGATCACTTCCTGGGCCAATCCACCGTGCTCAACATCCTGGGGCTGCGCTTCACCAACAGATGGTTCGAGCCGCTCTGGAACCGGGAACACATCGCCAAAGTGGAGATCGTCTATGACGAGATTCTCGGGCTGGAGAACCGGGCCGGCTACTACGACCATGCCGGCGCGGTCGTGGACATGATTCAGTCCCACCTCCTTCAAGTGATGGCCCTGGTGACTATGGAAGCCCCGAACAGCGTGCACGCCGACGATCTGCGCGCAGCCAAGACCGCAGCACTGCAAGCGGTGCGTCCTTTCGCCGATGAGCCGGACCGCGCCAGTCGGCGGGCACGCTACACCGCAGGCACCATCGGGGGCCGTGAGCTGCCCTCCTACGCCGACGAAGACGGCGTGGACCCAGCGCGTGAAACTGAGACCTTGGCCGAGGTCACCTTGGAATCAGCCACGTGGCGGTGGTCCGGGGTGCCCTTCATCCTTCGATCCGGGAAAGCTCTGGGTGAGTCTCGCCGGGAGATTGCCATCACCTTCCGCGAGGTCCCGCATGTGCCCGACGGTCTGACCGGGGAGAGCAGTCCTAATGTGCTGCGTATATTCCTAGGACCTGACGGCCTGTCGGTGGGGATGAACGTCACCGGCCCTGGCGACCCTTTCGCCATCGAGCGAGCCACACTGAGCGCCGATCTCGGGGCCGGGCGTCTGAATCCTTATGGGGAAGTCCTCAACGGCGTGCTGAACCGAGATCCGACCCTGTCCATCCGCGGCGACGCCGCCGAGCAGGCCTGGAAGATCATTGATGCGATTCGTTCCCCTTGGGACGCCGGACAGGCCCCCCTGGCGGAGTACCCGGCCGGATCCCATGGGCCAGCCGACTGGGGACGGGGAGACTGAAGAGTTCCGAGGAGATGCTCTCTCTCGACCGCGCCTGAGCGTGTCACGCGCCGCGAGCGGCCCGTGCCCGCGCCTTGATCGCGTCGATGACGTCAGTCTTGGCGGCGGCATAATCGTTCATGTCTGCCCACCGCTCATGGAGCAGAGCGCGTTTGGTGCTCTCGTAGAGGGCACGATCCTGCGCATCGACGCGGAGATGATCGCGCAGGAGCAGGTACTCCCCGACGGCGGGATCGTGGCGTTCGTAGAGGTGCACGTGGACGTCACGGGCTGGCGTGCGCACCAGGCGATGCCCTGGTTCGCGCACTCGGAGTGCATATCCGGCCGCCAGAAGCGCGTCGAGATAGTCCTCTTCGGCGGTGATGTCATCCACCGTGACCACGATGTCGATGATCGGCTTCGCCGCCAGTCCGGGCACGGAGGTCGAGCCGATATGTTCGACCTTGATAGTCATTGCCCCGAGGTCATCATGGATCCGTTGGCGGTGCGCCGAGAAGCGCCTGATCCACGCTTCGTCGTAGGTGTGCAGTGCGAGCTCGAGCGGCTCGGGCCCTCCGACGAGCTCGACACTGGTCACGTCCGGTCGACGCGGTCTGCGCATGGTGCTCACGCCTGCATTCTCGCACCGCACGTCGCTCAGCGGGCCCCGCCCGCCTCCCGGGGCCGCGGATCAGCTGTGGTGGATTGAGGGCCCCTTCTTGACTGAAGCTCTCGATGTGAGCCAGTGGACCACCACGGCCGCACCGACCAGAGCACCACCGATGGAGATCGCTGCGCCCTGGAGAAGAGAGAGCAGGGGCTGAACAACTCCCGACAGGAGGTTCGGAACCCATGGATCGTCAATATTGGAGTTGATGTACAGCGGCCACAGCGACTGGATACCAGCGGCGACGACGAAACAGACGATGGCCCAGACAATGCATTTCTTCGTTGTCTTATCCATTCCTCAACCCTACTTCGCTGTTTTCGGTTCGCAGAGAAGATTGGATATCAACGCAAATGACCCATCGACGCGAGCAGCAAAGGGAAAGTAGATGCCCGAGTTGCGTGCCCTCGGGCTCAGGGGCATGCGCCGTCTTGGCCAACGGTTAGAAGGGTTGCACCGCAAGGCCCAGATGCTGAGCCAGGGACGGCGCCAGATCGAGAAGCTGCTCCGGACTGATCACGGCGCCCTTCAGCCCGGCGAGTCCCACCAGCCGCTGCAGCGCGGCGCCACGAAGATCAACATCCTTCAGCCTGGCCTCACGCGATTCCAGCGTTCCCACCATGCAGCCGCTGAATCTCACCCGGTTCGCTCGGGCACCGGAGATGTCCAGCTCCCCGATGGTGCAGTCCTCGAACAGCACATCAGTGAGCACCGCGTTGCGAAGATTCACCAGATCCAGTTTGCAACCGCGCAGCACCATGCCGCTGATGCCGGCGTCGTGCAGTTCAGCCACGCCCAGTCGGCTGTCCTGGAGCGTGACATCCCTCCAAGTGGATCGCGGCGCCTTCAGGTGGGGGCTGTTCACTCGCTCCCAGCTGGACTCCACGATGGAGGCGGCCGTAAGGTCGGCGTCGCCCATGGTGACCGAGCGCAGCACACACTCGGTCAACCGCCCGCCGGAGAGATCAGCCGCGGAGAGATCGGCGTCTTCCAGGAAGATCCTGTCCGCCTGAGCAGTCTGTCGAATTTCTGTCTCGTCACCTGCGGCGAGACCCAGATGCCTCTGTTCCCGCAGTCTGGGACCTTGAACCTGCGTCATCCGCCCACCTTTCAGTCCCGCCCAGACTAGTCCGCGGTCCGGACATGGCCCGGTGCTACAGTGCCCCCATGGACCTCCGCGTGGCCGCATATGCCGTGATCACCGACGACTCCGGGCGTATGCTGCTGCCGCACTGGTACGTCGACGAGACCGCGCAGGGGTGGACCCTGCCCGGTGGAGGTCTTGATCCTGGCGAGGATCCGGCGGACGGTGTGGTGCGCGAGATCCTGGAGGAATCCGGATACGACGCCGAGGTGCAGGATCTGCTGGGCGTCGACAACCTCATCATTCCCGGAGAGCGCCGACTGCACCCCCACCAGCGGGGCACGCCCCTGCAGAATCTTCGCATCATCTACCGGGCGCGCGTCACCGGCGGCACGCTGACCGTAGAACCCGAAGGCTCCACCGATGATGTTCGCTGGTTCACCCATGAAGAGATCAACTCCCTCCACCGGGTCTCGTTGGTCGACGTCGGACGCCGACTGGCCGGGCTGCTCACCGACGTCGTCGGCTGACCTGCTGAACCTGGCGGGGCCTGTTCAACCCGGGGACGAACGCGCTTCAGACGGCCGAGTCCTGGGCATCCTGAAGCGCGGCTCGGACCTGGTCGGCGCGACGTCGCACTGCTACGGTCTCGCCGTGCCCCAGCCGGACCATGGCCGCTGCCTCCGCCGTGGTCGCAAGATGGTTGGCCGCCCGTGACAGGGAGGAATGGAGCTTGGTCGCACCGCCCGGGACCTGCAGGCCCTGGCTGGGGTGGCTTCTCTCCGCCTGTCGGCACAGCTCGTAGACGGTGTCCAGCTGGTCGGCGAGCTCGTCACCGATCACCACGAGCTGGCTGTACGTCTCGTCATCCTCCACACCCTCGATGACCTGGTGGTAGCGGTCCAGGCCCCGCACATAACGGTCATGGGCCTGACGCCACAGCCCTTTGCCCAGCTCCTTCTCAAGGCGGCGGGCACGTCGACGGCGTGGGAAGAACTTCATCATGATGGAGAAAAGTCTATCGAAAGCGTCCCAGCCCACGTTGAGGGGCGGAATCTCCGAGCAGTTGGGGCTCCGATCGGCCTGAGATACCCGGAGAATCCGCCCCTCAACGCAGAAACGTCACTCAGCGCATGGTCAGCAGGACCTTGCCGGTGTGTGTGCCGGAGTCGAAGTACTCGTGGGCCGCGGCCGCCTCCTGAAGCGGAAATGTCTTGTTCGTCTGGATCCTGATCTGCCCGGCCTCGAGCAGCGGCCACACCTCGGCGCCCACCTCCTGGACGATCGCAGCCTTGGCCTCGGCGTCGCGGGAACG
Organism: uncultured Nesterenkonia sp.; assembly: GCA_947494195.1. Lineage (GTDB taxonomy): Bacteria > Actinomycetota > Actinomycetes > Actinomycetales > Micrococcaceae > Nesterenkonia. The sequence goes on from CANLUC010000001.1 coordinate 346,318, forward strand.
CAGCGTGGTGGCGATGATCCGCAGCCGTTTGGCCAGCATCAGCCCGAGGTCCACCTCGGCGTTGCGCCCACCCTGCAGCCCGATGATGACCATGCGGCCCCCGGTCGCCAGCGAGGCAAGATTCGTCTCCAGATACTTGGCCCCGACGACGTCGAGGATCGCGTCCACTCCGCGGCCGCCGGTGATCTCCTGGACACGCTCTCCGAGGTCCTCGGTGCGGTAGTTGATGACGTGGTCGGCGCCCAGGTCGACGGCGAGGCTCGCCTTCTCCGCGGAGCCGACAGTGGTCAGCACCTCAGCGCCGAGGGCGTGCAGATGCTGCAAGGCGAAGGAGCCGATCCCGCCGGTGCCCCCATGGATCAGCACCGTGTCACCGGTCTGGACCTGCGCCTCCCCGCGCAGGTTCGAGTGCACGGTGGCCGCGACCTCGATCAGCCCGGCGGCATCGATGAGCCCGACGCCGGCGGGCACGGGCAACACATGTCGGGCGTCCACCACGACCTTCTCGGCATATCCGCCGCCGGCCAACAGCGCGACGACCTCCTTGCCGATGAGACCCTCGGCTGCCACGTCACTCCCCTGACCCGCGGCAACCACGCGTCCGGAGACCTCGAGACCTGGAATCTCCGAGGCACCCTTCGGCGGCGAGTACATGCCGGCGCGCTGCATCACATCGGCCCGGTTCAACGCCGCAGCCGCCACCTCGATGAGCACCTCGCCCGCCTGCGGCACCGGATCCGACACGTCGGTGACGGTGATGACCTCGGGTCCGCCCGCGCCGTCGTAATGCACTGCTCGCATGCTCATGCTCCTCAACTCGATCCGTACTGATCACTCACGTATAGTCTGTGTCTGGAGTTTTCCACGAAAGTCTGGAGAGCTCCATGCCGACTGAAGAGTCGGGGGAGCGCTGTCCGAGCGGCCGAAGGAGCTGGTCTTGAAAACCAGTGTGCGGCAACCCCGCACCGTGGGTTCGAATCCCACGCGCTCCGCTCAACATTGAGAGACGCTCACACGTCTCGTTCGAGGAAACGTCCCGCACCGACCACGCGGACACCGCTGGTGAATCGGAGGTGGGCATGCGCAGAGCAACGCCTGGCCCGGGACTGCTGACCGTCCTGCTCGGCGCCGTGGGCGTTGGCCCGCTGCTGCTCTACGGACTCAGCGCCACCAGTGAAGAGATCATCACCGACCTGGGCATCAACGAGGCGCAGTTCGGCCTGCTGGCCACCACCTGCTTCGCCTGCGCCGCGCTCGGCAACGCCACCCTGGGCCGTCTTGCGGATCGCCATTCAGACCTCGGTCTGATGACCGCCGTCTTCCTGATGTCCACGCTCGCCCTGGTCCTCGCCGGAGTGCCAGGCGGGTACCTGGTGCTCATCATCGCCGCCGGACTCTCCGGCTTCGCCCAGTCCTTCCCCAACGGGGTGACCAACCGGGTCCTGCTCGAACGCGTCCCCGCGCAGAAACGCATCGGCTGGGTGGGCATCAAACAGTCCGGCGTCCAGGTCAGCCAGCTGGTGGCGAGCCTGACCTTTCCGCTGCTGGCCCTGCTCATCGGCTGGCGCGGCACCGCGCTGCTGGCCACGCTCATCCCGCTGGGGCTGCTGGTGCTGACCTGGCGCACGCTGCGCACCGTGCCGCTGCTTCACGACACCCGCGTCACCGGCGAGGAGACCAACCCCTCCCCCACCGCGGCGGCCACGACGCTGCGGCCCGGGCATTCGGCCGCAGTCTGGGCCCTGGCCGCCTTCGGCTGCCTCAACGGGATCGGCGTCCAGGCGACGAACGTCTACCTTCCACTCTTCGCGGTGCGCGAGCTGGACTTCTCCCTGGTGCTCGGCGGGGCGACGGCCGCCGTCGCCGGCGTGGTGGGAGTGACCGCGCGCGTGGGCTGGGCACGAGTGATGGCGCGGGGCACCTCGGGCCCGGTGCTGCTGCTCGCTCTCGCACTGACGGCGCTGGCCGGCGTCGTCGCCTTCTTGAGCGCGCAGGCCACCGGGTGGGCGCCCCTGCTCTGGACCGCAGTCGTGCTGCATGGCGCCTCGGCACTGGGGGTCTCGGTGGTGCTGATGAGCGTGCTGCTGCGCAGCATCCCTTCGGCCTCGATGGCCTCCTCCAGCGGTGTCGTCACGGCCGGGATGTTCACCGGCTTCGCCATCGGTCCGCTGATGATGGGGATCATCGTCAGCTCACCCGGCGGGTTCACGATGGGATGGATCGCCGTCGGGCTCGTCTATCTGATGTGCACAGTGTTGGCCACCGTGCTGATCCGCCGTCGTCGCTAGAGTGGATCGGACCAATGCTTCGAGGAGGTAACCGATGACCGACCGCACTCCCCCGCAGGACGTCCAGAAGGCCGCTCAGCGTGCGCTGGCCTGGATCGATGAGGGCAGGGCCGGCAAGGGTTTCACTGACACCGGACGTCACCGGGCCCAGCAGCTCGCCGAGGGCGCCTCGGTCCCGCTGGAGGACATCCACAAGATGCGCCAGTACTTCGCGCGCCACGCGGTGGACCGGGACACCGAAGGATTCCTCCAGGGCCAGGACGGCTTCCCGACACCGGGGCGGGTCGCCTGGGACGCCTGGGGCGGGGACCCCGGTCGCACCTGGGCCAATCGAGAAAAGTTCGACGAGTAGTAAGGCAGACAGCAGTCATGGCATTCAGCAGAGATGACGAGGTCTCGTGGAACACGCCCCAGGGAAAGACCCACGGCACCGTGAAGAGCAGACACACCCAAGACCTCGAGTTCGCCGATCAGACCTTCCGCGCATCCACCGATGACCCGGTGTACCTGGTGGAGTCGGAGAAGACCGGGGCCGAGGCCGTCCACCATGAGAAGGCCCTCTCGAAGCGCTGACGCTGGGCTCGTGCTGGTGAGCCCCGGTCACACGTCCTGGTGTGCCGCCTTCGCGGGCGAGCGGACGAAGAACGCTCCGACGACGGCGGCCAGGGAGATGATCGTTGCCGTCATGAAGGCCGACTGGGCACCGGCAGCCTGGGCCGCGATCTCGTTCATGGTTCCGGGCTGATCGGCTGCCACCGAGGACATCGTGGTGATCAGCACCGCGACGCCGGCCGCGCCGGCCACCTGCTGGAGGGTGTTCAGCACCGCCGAGCCGTGGGAGTAGAGATTCGGCCGCAGGGAGCTCAGCGACGCGGAGAACAGCGGGGTGAAGGACATCGCCAGGCCGATCGACATCGCCACCTGGATCACCGCGAGCATGGCCACTGGGGTGTCCTGTCCCACCGTGCTGTAGGACCAGAGTCCTGCGGAGACCAGCAAGGTGCCCGGGATCAGCAGCGGGCGAGGTCCTCGGGCGTCATAGATCCCCCCGACCACGGGGCCGAGAATGCCCATGATGATGGAACCGGGCAGGATGATGAGCCCGGACTGGGTGGCAGAGAGCCCGGCGACATTCTGCAGGTACAGCGGCAGCAGGGTCAGGCTTCCGAACATCGCCAGGGCGACGATCGACATGACCGCCACAGACATGGTGAAGTTCAGCGAGCGGAAGACCCGAAGATCCAGGAGCGCCTGTTCGCTGCGCTGGAGGCGCAGCTGGCGCCAGACGAAGAGTGCGAGCAGGATCGCCGCGCCTCCCAGCAGCAGCGATGCGCCCGCCGTGGACAACGCGGACTCCCCGCCGTGAGCGCTGCCGAACTGGCTCAGTGCAAACACCAGGCCGCCGAAGCCGAGGGCGGAGAGAATGATCGAGGCCACGTCGATCCGGCGAGGCTGTGACTCCCCCAGGTTCAGCATCCACTTTGCCCCGATCAGCAGGGCGATCACGGCGATCGGGAGGATGAGCCCGAAGATCCAGCGCCAGGACAGCGAGTCCAGGATCAGCCCTGAGACGGTGGGGCCGATGGCCGGCGCGAGCGCCATGACGATGCCTGCGCGGCCCATGATCCGACCACGCGAATGCTCAGGGACGACGTTCATGACCGTGGTCATCAGCAGGGGCATCATGATCGCCGTTCCCGAGGCCTGAATGATGCGTCCCAGCAGCAGCACCGCGAAGCCCGGGGCGATCAGACAGATGAGCGTGCCCGCTGTGAACAGGGTCATTGCGGTCAGGTAGACGCCGCGGGTGCTGAACCGCTGGATCACCAGACCCGTCACCGGGATCACCACAGCCATCGTCAGCATGAACGCGCTGGTCAGCCACTGTCCCAGCGAGGGGGCGATGCCCAGCTCGACGTTCAGGTGGGGAATGGCGATGCCCATGGTCGTCTCGTTCAGGATCGCCACGAAGGCGGAGATCAGGAGAAGCCAGATGACTCGCATTCCCCGTGGATCGAGCGTTTCTGGCCGCGTTTCTGCCGCTGTGCTGACGGACACTGTAGAACTCCTTGGATGAAAACCATGCTGCGAAGACTGTCGGGGCCGCGAATGAACCCCCGCGACGACACTATATGACTAATGTGGCAGAGTCTGCCATGTTCGATAGTTAGACTGGACACATGGACGAGTCGATCGGCATCAGGGAGCGCACCCGGGGCGCAATGCGTGGCGAGCTGGCCGACGTCGCGCTGCGCTTGTTCGAGGAACGCGGGTATGACGAGACCCCGGTGGATGAGATCTCCACCGCTGCGGGCATCTCTCCCCGCACCTTCTACCGCTACTTCGGCACCAAAGAGGACGTCCTCTTCGCCGATCTGCCGCCCACCAGCGTGGACCTCTCTGAGCTGCTGACGGAGCACCTCAGCAGACTCTCGCCCTGGGAGGCGCTGCACCAGACTCTGCGGAACGTCTCCGAGCGCATGCAGACCCAGCGCGGCCGATGGTCGCGTCTGCTGCGCGTGGTGAACACCAGCGACAGTCTGCGGGCGGGTCACTTGGAGCAGCACATGAACCTCGCACAGACGCTGATTCCGGTGATCGCTCCCCAGCTCGAGGGGCCCGCGTCCTCGAGCGCGCTGCGCGCCCGGGTCCTGGTCCATACCGCGCTCACCTGCTTCGACACCGCGTTCTCCCACTGGGCAGAGCACGAGTCAGACATCGAGATCTTGGACGCTGTGGACATCGCGTTCACCACGTTCTCCGACGCCACGCCGGAGACGCGCTGAAAGGATCCGTCGGAGGTCGGCGGGTGTTCAGCGCCTCAAGCGCTCAGCTGTTCAGCTGGAGCTTCTCCGCAAGCTCGACCAGGTCCGCGGCCTCGACGTCGGGGGCGGCGAAGTAGGACGGATACGAGGCTCGCCGTCGATTGATCCAGGCGGTGCGCAGACCTGCAGCGTGTGCACCGTGGATGTCCCAGGGGTGCACCGCGACCAGCATCAGCTGCTCGACGGGTCGGTCAAGGCTCTGCGCGGCGTAGTCGTAGGCCTGGCGCGCGGGCTTCCAGAGCAGCGCGTCCTCCACGCTGAGCAGCTGGGAGAACTGGTCACGCACCCCTGATCTGCTCAGCAGCGAGTCCGCCACTGCAGTGGCTCCGTTGCTCAAGGTCACCAGCTGGGACAGGCGCGCCAGTGAACGGATTCCCGGTGCCGCATCCGCGTGCATCTCGAGATTCTTGAACACCCCGAGGATCTTCTCCACGGCCTGCTCTGAGTCAGACGTCTCGGAGTATTCGGCATGGAGGCGGCGCAGCGTATCTGCGGCGAGATCGGCGAATCCCGGGTTCTCCCCGGTGGCGGTGAGCGCAAACCCATCCCGCAGAAGTTCGGCGAACCACGGTCGGGCGAGCGCCGCGGGCATGCCGCACTCCTCGAACGTCCCCGCGAGGGTGCTCATATCGGAGAGTGTCTCGTTCACGTCGAAGATGATGACAGCTGGTGTGGAACTCATCGAGTCAGTCCTCGCTTCTGTGCGGATCTGGTCCTTGGCGCTCAGACTACGTCTGGCACGAGGGACAGAAATAGATCACCCGGTCCGGCACGGCGGCTTTGCGCAGCTCTGCCTCGCCGAGCTCCCCGCGGCGCAGCCGCGTGCCACAGCGCATACAGGGCTTGCCCCCGCGCCCGTAGACCCAGTAGGGCGGGCCCGCCGTCGGGCTGCCGGTGGTGCAGCGGCGGGTCCGCAGCCTGTTGACCTGGAGCAGCTTCTCGGACAACTGGATGATCCGACCCAGGTCAGGCACCTCCGCCACCGGTCGGCTGGGCAGGATCCCGGCAAGGAAGCAGATCTCGCTGCGGAAGACGTTGCCCACCCCCGCAAGGTTTCGCTGATCGAGCAGGGCCACCCCGATGCTGCGCTGCGGCGCGGCGAGAAGCCGTCGGGTCGCCTCCGCGGAGTCCCAGTCGGGTCCGAGCAGATCGGGTCCCAGATGTGCGAGCTTCTCTTCTACCTCCGCCGGGGACAGGACATGCAGCTCGCCGAGGGAGAACCCCACGGCCTCATGCTCTGCTGTGCGCAGCACACAGCGCGCCGTATGCGCCGGGCGTCTCCACTGGACTCGACCGCCGGTCTCGCGCGTATAGACGTGCCAGGTGCCTTCCATCTTCAGATGCGACTGCACCGACACATCCCCGAGCTGCATGAGCAGGTGCTTCCCCCGTGCGATCACACGCTCGACGACGCGGCCGGAGAGGTCCACCGTGGCGTAGGTCGGCACTCGGAAGTCGCTGCTGATGAGCTCTCTGCCAGCCAGGGCGGCGTGAAGCACGGCCGCTTGGCGGAATACGGTGTCTCCCTCGGGCACGTCAGCTCTCTGTCAGTGACTCTGAAGGCGGCGTGGATCAGGTCTGGTTCTTGAAGACCACGAGGAACTTGCGCGCTTCCTCTTTGGTCAGCGGGGAGTGGGCGGAGAGCAGCTCGGCCGCCTCATCCACCAGGTCATCGCGGAGGAGGGCGTAGAGCTGGTCGTGGACCCAGGGCTCGAGATCGTCGTGGGAGAGGGTGATCTTCTCCTCCCCGCGCTGGACCTCGAGGTGGAATCCAGCCATCTCCTCCTCCTCGGAGCCCCAGTCCTCAGGGATGGTCAGCTCATCCTCGGGGTTGAACCCGGACTCGGCCATCAGCCGACGGGCCCGCTCGTCCACGTCCTGCGGGGTCTCCTGGGGTGCGCGAGGTTCGCCACCGGGGATGTCAGGAATCTGTTGGCTGTTCTCGCCGAGGATCTCGCCGGTCTGCGGATCAGCCTCGCCGATGGGCCTGCTGGGATCGTTGTTGTCGGCGTCGGCGTCGTCGCGCACCCCGTCGATCACGTCTTCGACCAGCTCTCCGTCGAGGACCTCATCGTTGTTGCTGGAGAGGTCCTGCGTATCCAGAGGACTGGAGACTGCGCCGTCGTCGAGTTCTTCCTCGGCGCGGATCTCCGAAGGCGACTGCTGGGGGAAGGCATGCAGCGCCTGGACGGCGATGATGCAGTCCTTGATGTTCGCACCGGTGGACTGCTTGAAGACGGCGAGCGCGCGGCGCCCGTCCTCGGCACCGATGGCGCGGTACACCTGGCGGTGCTGCTCGTCGGTCAGCGCGAGCGCTGCCTTGCGGGCGTTCTCCGGCGTCACGCCCTCTTTGATGCCCTCGTTGAGCTTCTGGGCCTGCCGCTGCATGAGCATACGGATTCCCAGGAACAACAAGACGCCGACTGCCAGTACCACAAGTATTTCCACAGGGTCAGTCTACGTCGGTTCACCTGTGCGCGGGCTAGATGAATGGCGCTCCCGTACGATATTGCCCGTGACCATTGATCTTTCAGCCTCATTCAAGGCATATGACGTCCGCGGACTCGTGGACGAGACCATCACCGAAGAGTCGGTGCGCGCCGTCGGCGCCGCCTTCGTCGACGTCCTGGACCTCGCCGGGCAGACCGTGCTCGTCGGCGGCGACATGCGCGCCTCCTCGGGCGACTTCGCGGCCGCGTTCACCGCTGGCGCCACCTCCCGCGGAGCGAACGTGACCCAGCTGGGGCTCATCTCCACGGACATGCTCTACTTCGCCTCGGGCACCATGCAGGCACCCGGTGTGGTCTTCACGGCCAGCCACAACCCGGCCCCGTACAACGGCATGAAGATGTCCAAGGCCGGCGCCGTGCCGCTGTCCTCGGAGACCGGTCTGGAGGATATCCGCGACGCCGCGCAGGCCTACCTCGAGGCGGAGGAGATCCCCGCCGCCGAGGAGCCCGGCACCGTGGAGACCGTGAACGTCCTGGCCCAGTACTCCGAATACCTGCGTTCCCTGGTGGACCTCTCCGAGATCCGCCCGCTGAAGGTCGTCGTCGACGCCGCCAACGGCATGGCCGGACTCACCACCAGCGCGGTGCTCGGCGATGACCTGCTCGCAGCGCTTCCGCTGGAGATCACGCCGCTGTTCTTCGAGCTCGACGGCACCTTCCCGAATCACCCGGCCAACCCGCTGGAATCCGAGAACCTCCGCGATCTGCAGGCCGCCGTCACCGAGCACGGCGCGGACATCGGGCTGGCCTTCGACGGCGACGCCGACCGCTGCTTCGTGATCGATGAGCGCGGCGAGCCCGTCTCCCCCTCGGCGGTGACCGCCCTGGTGGCCCGGCGCGAGATCACTCGTGCGCAGGCCGAAGGGGAAGACACTCCGGTCGTGATCCACAACCTGATCACCTCCCAGGCCGTGCCCGAACTGGTGGAGGCTGCTGGTGGCCGCGCCGTGGAGACCCGCGTGGGTCACTCCTACATCAAGGCCGTGATGGCCCAGGAGCAGGCCATCTTCGGCGGGGAGCACTCCGCGCACTACTACTTCCGCGAGTTCTTCAACGCTGATACCGGGATGCTCGCCGCGATGCACGTGCTGGCCTCGCTCGGCGGCCAGGACCGTCCGCTGAGCGAGTTCGCCGCCGAGTTCAACCCCTACTCCGCCTCCGGCGAGATCAACTCCGAGGTCGAGGACAAGGCAGCCGCTGCGCAGCGCGTGGAGAGCACCTTCTCCGACCGTGACGTGGAGATCTCACATATGGACGGCCTGACCGTCCGGGCCGCCGATGGCACCTGGTGGTTCAACCTGCGTCCCTCCAACACGGAGCCGTTCCTGCGCTTCAACGGTGAGGCCCACAGCCAGGAGCAGATGGAGTCCGTCCGCGACGAGGTCCTCGGGCTGGTCCGGCAGAGCTGAATCAGCTGCGGGTGGAGCGCCTGAGCAGCCAGAGCAGATACGGCGGCCCGAGCACGGCGACCACCAGGCCTGCCGGCAGCTGATCGGGGGCGATCACGGTGCGTCCGAAGGTGTCTGAGACCGAGACCAGCACGGCGCCGAGCAGCGCCGCGACGGGCAGGAACCACTTATGCTCGCGGCCCACCAGCATGCGTGCCATATGCGGTGCCGCGAGCCCGACGAAGCTGATCACGCCGACGCCGACCACGGCCACCGCCGAGAGCAGCACGGCGATGATCAGTGCCGTGGCGCGCACACCGGCCAGCCGCACCCCGAGGATGCGCGGGGTCAGCTCGTCGATGCTGATCAGATCCAGCTCGCGGCGCAGGTAGATCAGCACCGGCACGGAGAGCAGCAGGGTGAGCAGAATAGGGGTCAGGTCGCTCCAGGTGGTGCCGAAGGTGGACCCGCCCAGGAACGAGATCGCCATGGCCTGGTTATAGGGGTTGGTGGAGGAGATCAGCAGCTGGGTGATCGCCTGCGCCGCGGTCATCACTCCGATGCCGACCAGCACCACCTTCTCCGGGGAGCTCCCCCGGGAGCCGGCGAGCAGGAACACCACCGCTCCGGCGAGGATGGCGCCGACCGTCGCCCCGGCGGACATGGTCCAGGCGGAGGTGCTGAACAGGATCAGCGCGACCACGGCACCGGCACCGCCGGTTGCGGCCACCCCGAGGATCCCCGGGTCGGCCAGCGGGTTGCGGGTGACCGTCTGCACCAGTGCGCCGGCGATCGCCAGCACTGCCCCGGCCAGGACGGCAGCGGCCACCCGGGGGCTGCGGAAGTCCAGCGTGATCTCGATGGCCCGGGCGGCTTCACCGGAGAACCACAGCGAGATGTCTCCGATCCTCAGCCACCAGTCCCCCAGCAGCATGCCGACGCCGACCAGCACCAGCAGCAGCACGGCTGCCGCGATGGTCAGCGAGACCCGGCGGGTCAGCGTGATCCCATGTGGCAGCGGCATCGCGGAGATCTCCTGATTGCCGCCGGCGCTGCGCATTCGCAGTGCCAGGACCACCAGGAAGACCGCGCCGACCAGTGAGGTCACCACGCCGGTGGGGATGGCCACGGCGAGGTTGGGGCCGGCGACGGCGAAGACCAGTGCGCGCACCGCCACGTCGGCGCCGATCACGATGAGCGCACCGACCAGCGCAGAGGCGCCCAGCGCCCAGGCGAAGCGGCCCATTCGGGTCACCTTCGTCGCGGCCAGCCGCACGATGGCCGGGGCGCAGAGTCCCACGAAGCCCAGCGGTCCCACCATGGTGACCGCCGCGGCAGAGAGCGCGACCGCGCAGACCAGCAGGGCACCACGCAGGAACCCCACGTTCACGCCCATGGACTGGGCGGTGTCGGCACCGAGGGAGAGCACATCGGTGCTGCGGGTCAGCAGCACCAGTCCGATGGTCGCTGCGATCACCACCGGCAGCAGCGGGAGCAGACCGGAGAGTCCGGCCAGGTTCAGCGTCCCCGCACCCCAGAGGAACAGCCCCTGGGTGGACTGGGCATAGAGCATGAGCAGCGCCGCGGTGACCGAGGCCAGGCCCATGGCCACCACGGTCCCGGCGAGCACCAGCCGGATGGGCGCATGCTCGGAGAAGCCTGCCAGCAGCAGCACGACGCCGGCCGCCACACCGCCACCGAGGAAGGCCAGGGCCGCTGAGCTCAGCAGCGGCATCGAGATCCCGAACGCCGCAGCGGCGGTGAGCGCCAGGTGCGCCCCGGCGTTGACCGCGAGCGTGTCCGGTGAGGCGAGAGGGTTGCGCGTCATCGCCTGCAGCGCGCAGCCTGCGATGCCCAGCGCCGCCCCCACGACGAGCCCTCCCACCAGTCGCGGAAGCCGCGAGTCCAGCGCGAGGGCCCGAAGCTGGGAGGCGGCGTCGCCGTCGTCGGAGCTGAAGAGCGCCGCCAGCAGATCCAGCGGTGAGGCCGCCGAGGTGCCCTGGGTCAGGTGCACTGCCGAGAGCACCAGCAGCAGCGCGCCACCCACAACCAGGGCGCCGGTGGCCATGGCGCGGGCCCGGAGTGGTCCACCACGGGGCTCAGCGCCTGCCACGGTAGATGCTGCCGGCGCGGCGGTCTTCAGCTCGGTCACTACTGGCCGGCAGTCTCGACTGCGGTCTCGGCGAGGTAGTCGATCCACTGGCCTGCCGAAGCGGGTCCGCCGTAGATCCAGATCTCCTCCACCGGGTGGGTGGCCTCATTCTCGACGAAGCCCAGCGAGGTCCACACGGAGTTGTCCTCGAGCTCGGAGAAGGGGTCCTCCGGCTCGGTCTCCGCGGTCCACCAGTAGAGGATGGTGTCATCCTCCAGGGCGGTCAGACCTTCGATGTCGGACTGGCTGATGGCGAAGGCCTCATCGCCCTCATCCTCCCAGGCCGACTCGAGCCCGATCTCCTCACCGAGGGTCTGGGCCAGCGCTCCAGGACCATGCATCCGGAATGTCGCCGTGTTGCCCTCCACGGTCGGGTAGACCAGGACGAACGGGGTTCCGCCGATGCCCGCGGCCTCGATCGCCTCGGCGCCGGCGTCGCGGGTCTCCTCGAACTCCGCCCAGACCTCATCGGCCTGGTCCTGCGCGCCGAGCAACTCGGCGGTCATCCGGAAGTTGTCCTCCATGTTGCCCAGCGGATCGGAGGCGTCGGCCCCGGGCTGCAGCACCACCGGGGCGATCTCCTCGAGATCTTCGAGCAAGCCCTCCGGAACGGAGACGTCCACGCCGAGGATCAGGTCCGGATCAGCCTGACCGATGGCCTCGAGGCTGGGCTCGGTGCGCAGTCCGACGTCGGTCGGCTCACCCTCCACCGGGGCCGCCGAGTTCCACATCTCGTAGCCCTCCAGGTCAGCCACGCCCACCTGGTTTCCGCCGAGGATCTCGACGTTCTCGGTCTGGGCCCATTCCAGGGTGACCACGCGCTCCGCCGGAGCGTCCAGGGTGATCTCTTCACCGCGGTAGTCGGTGACTGTGACGGGCCCGGAGTCAGCGGCCGCGGCGTCGTCCTCGGTCTCCTCGACATCGGTGGTGCCGCAGGCGGTGAGCGTCATCAGGACGACGGCGGCGGCCGCGGTGGTCCTGCCGAGGCGTGGCGTGAGGTTCATGGTGGGCATGATTCCTTTCGGTGAGGGTGCAGCGGGGATCAAAAAATGGGGGTCGGCGCGGCGCGAAGGAGGCGGGTCGGGTCCGGGACCTGACAACTCAGGGTTCCTCGGCGTCCTAGGCGGAGAGCAGGACCGGTTCTGCGGGCTGCTCCACCGCGGAGCGTCGGCCGGCACGCTGAGCACGCACGGCGAGGCCTCCGGTGGGCAGGGTCGCCACGTGGATGTCCACGCCGAAGGTTTCACTGAGCCGTTCGGCGGTCATCACCTCGGCGGGGGTGCCTGCGGCGGTGATCCGCCCTTCGCAGACGAGGATGACGCGATCGGCGATGTCTGCGGCCTGCTCCAGATCGTGGAGCACCACCCCGATGGTCAGCCCGTGGGTGTCGGCCAGCTCTCGGATCAGGTCCAGCAGGCTCATCTGGTGCTTCAGGTCCAGGAAGGTGGTGGGCTCATCGAGGAGCAGGACATCGGTCTCCTGCGCCAGGCAGGTGGCCAGCCAGACCCGCTGGAGCTGTCCGCCGGAGAGTTCCGCCACGGGACGGTGCCGTAATTCTTCGAGTCCGGTCAGCAGAATGGCCCGCTCCACGGCCTCGACGCAGGCCTGGTCGGTGCGGCTGAAGCGCTTCCGGTGCGGATGGCGGCCCAGTTCGACGACCTCGGTGACGGTCAGCCCACCCGGGGTGGGACGCTGCTGGGCCAGGACGGTGAGCCGCTTGGCGAACGCCCGGGGGGAGAGTGCCGTGCTGTCGGCCCCGTCCAGCATGACCTGACCGGTGGTGTGCGCGAGCCGGCAGATGCCGCGCAGCAGGGTGGACTTGCCGCTGCCGTTGGGGCCGATCAGGGCGGTCACTCCGCCGGGGAGCAGCTCGACGTCGGCGTCGACCACCACCGGGGAGGATCCATAGGAGACCGAGATGGACTCTGTTCGCAGCGTTGCGGGCTTCTGTTTGATTGGCACATCTGCATGTTAGCAAATTATGAGGAAGGTAACCCTAAGTACTGCGAAGAAGTTCGAGTGAGACGTCCCAGAGTCGCGCCGCGTTCTCAGAATCCAGGGCATAGGGGCGCACCCCGTGGGTGCCGTTGATGATCTCTGGGACGGCTTCCGCCTCCTGACAATCCTCGAGATACAGACCCCCGACGCCGCTCAGCAGCGGCGAGGCGGCGGCGAGGACGGAGGTCGCGGCACCCTGGGCAGGGGTCTTCATGGCGATGCCGGCCTCGGCCACGTACGCCTTGGTGTCGGCGAGCGCCTGCGGATCCCAGTGGCGCTGGAGGTTGGTCCAGATGACTCCCGGCATGACCGCATTGGCGGTGATCCCCTCGGCCGCCCACCGTCGTGAGGCCTCCACGGCGAAGAGCACGTTCGCGGTCTTGGACTGACCGTAGGCCTGTCCCGGGTCATAGGGCCTGCGTTCGAAGAACAGGTCCTCGTAGACGATGTCCGACATTCCGTGCCCGCTGGAGCTGACCGAGACGATCCTGGCGCCGCCCGCCTTGACCATCGCTGGGTGCAGTCCCAGAGCCAGAGCGAAGTGGCCGAGGTGGTTGGTGGCGAACTGCAGCTCCCACCCCCGGGCGGTCCGCAGCTCCGGGGTCATCATGATGCCGGCATTGTTGACCAGCAGGTGCAGCGGAGAGGACCAGCTCTCCGTGAACCGCTCCACCGAGGCGAGGTCGGCCAGATCCAGGGGTCCGACCTCCAAGGAGGCACCCGGGTGGGTGTGGGCGATATCCTCCGCGGCACGGCGCCCTGCCGCCACGTCGCGCACCGCCAGCACCACATGGGCTCCTGCCCCGGCAAGGGCTCGTGCGGTCTCCACCCCGATCCCCGAGGACGCCCCGGTCACCACCGCTGAGCGTCCGTGCAGATCAACCCCTTCCAGAACCTCGGCGGCGGTGCTGGACGCGGAGAACGGGGAGGTGAAGCGCGCCATGAGCAGTGGCCTTCCAGCGTGGCGTCGGGTAGGCCTCCTATCTTGCACCTCTAAGCTGATGCATATGACCGTCTCCAGCCCGCTGCCCGAGACCCCGGACCCGGCAGACGCCGCCCCGGGTGACGCCACCCTCACCATGCTGAACCCAGACTTCCCCTTCAGCTACGACCACTACCTCCAGCACCCGGCCGGCCTGGGCTCGATCCCGGAGCATGCGCAGGGCACCGAGGTGGCGGTGATCGGGGCCGGACTGGCCGGCGTCGTCGCCGCCTATGAGCTCATGAAGCTGGGTCTGCGTCCGGTCCTCTTCGAGGCCGGGGAGATCGGGGGCCGGCTGAAGACCCAGTCCTTCGCCGCGGCTCCCGGGGTGGTCGCGGATCTCGGCGGGATGCGGTTCCCCACCTCCGGCAAGGCCTTCTACCACTATGTGGACCTGCTCGGGCTGCCCACCCGCGAGTTCCCCAACCCGCTGACTCCCGCGGCTCCCTCCACCGTCATCGAGCTCAAGGGCGAGAAGTTCTACGCCGAGGACGCCTCGCATCTGCCGGCGTTCTTCGCGGAGGTGGCCGAAGCCTGGCAGCGCGCGCTCACCGAGGAGGCGGATCTGGACGCCATCCAGGAGGCCATCCGCGAGCGCGATGTGGTGCGCCTGAAGCTGCTCTGGAACGGGCTCGTCGAACGCCTGGACGACGAGTCCTTCTACGGCTTCCTCTCCTCCGCCGAGGCCTTCAAGGAGCTGAGCTTCGAGCACCTGGAGGCCTTCGGGCAGGTCGGGTTCGGCAGCGGAGGCTGGGACACCGACTTCACCAACTCGATCCTGGAGGTCTTGCGGGTCGTCTTCACCGGCGCCGATGACCACCACCGCAGCATCACCGGCGGGGCCCAGCGGCTTCCCGTGGAGCTGTGGAAGCACGCGCCCGAGGAGCTGCTGCACTGGGCGCCGGGAACCTCGCTGGAGTCCCTGCACGGCGGGGCGCCGCGCGGCGCGGTCTCCGGGATCCATCACGGCACCAATCCGGACCTTCCCGGCGGCGGGGTGCGGATCACCGAGACCTGGGGCCGCACCCAGGAGTTCGCCGCCGCCGTGGTGACCTGCCAGTCCTGGCTGCTCTCGGCGCGCATCGACACCGAGGAGGAGCTGTTCGCGCCGTCGATGTGGACCGCGATCGAGAAGAGCCACTACATGCTCTCCTCCAAGACCTTCGTGATGGTGGACCGACCGTTCTGGCGCGACGTCGACCCGGAGACGGGGCGTCCGGTGATGTCCATGACGCTCACCGACCGTCTCCCCCGGGCCACCTATCTGCTCGACGAGGGTTCCGACGGCCCCGCCTCGATCCTGCTCAGCTACACCTGGAACGACGACGCCCTGAAGTGGCTCCCGCTCGACGCCGCGGAGCGGACCCGGCTGATGCTGCATTCGCTGAACAAGATCTACCCGGGGGTGGACATCGGCGCGCATATGATCGGTGCGCCCATCACGATCTCCTGGGAGGCGGATCCCAACTTCATGGGCGCCTTCAAGAACAACCTGCCAGGCCACTACCGCTACCAGGAGCGGCTCTTCGGGCACTTCATGCAGGATGCGCTGCCGGAGCATCAGCGCGGGGTCTTCCTCGCGGGGGATGACATCTCCTTCACCGCCGGATGGGCCGACGGCGCCGTCACCACCGCGCTCAACGCGGTCTGGGGTGTGATCCACCACCTGGG
This sequence comes from uncultured Nesterenkonia sp., assembly GCA_947494195.1. GTDB lineage: Bacteria > Actinomycetota > Actinomycetes > Actinomycetales > Micrococcaceae > Nesterenkonia. The sequence continues at coordinate 362,132 of CANLUC010000001.1, forward strand.
CGGAGCCTCCGAGCCGGAGAATCCCGGACCGGGCGACCTCTGGGAGGACCTGGCCCCGGTGAAGCTGGACTGAGGACGCTGGGGTTGCCGCAGGGCGGTTGTTCCGGCCGGGCTTCAGGCGGGGCTGTCCCGCAGGGCTAGAGCCACTCCCGGTGCAGGTCGGCTCGTCGGTCCTGCAGATAATCCGCACTGCCGGACTCCCCCGCCACCGGCACGTCCACCACCAGCAGACCAGCCTCAGCGCCCAGCTCACCGAGCCGCTGTCCCGAGGGCCCGACGACGACGCTGCGACCATCGAAGTCCAGCTCGGCCTCCGTGCCGCAGTGATTCGCATACGCCAGGGAGATCCCGTTCTCGATCGCGCGCGCCGGCAGCAGAACTTCGGGGACCGAGGCCTCATCCCCTGCCAGCGCGGTGGGAACCAGCACCACCTCAGCGCCGCGCGCCGCAGCCGCGCGCACCATCTCGGGGAACTCGACGTCATAGCAGACCAGCAGGCCCAGGGTGATCCCTCGGTAGCTGGTCACACTCGGGGGCTGCTGCCCCGGCCGAAAGGCAGCTTTCTCCTCAGGTCCATAGAGCTGGACCTTCTGGTACTCCGCGAGGATGGCGCCACGCTCATCGGCGAGCGCCGCGGTGATGCCGCGCTCTTCGGGAGACTCATGTCCGGGCAGCGAGAACACCAGAGCGATCCCGCGGGCACGGGCGATCTGACGCAGGCGTGACCGCGCGTCGTCGACCGCTTCTGCGCTGACCTGTTCGCGGATCTGCGCCGGGACGTAGCCGAAGGCGAAGAGCTCCGGGGTCAGCAGCAGCTGCGCTCCGGCACTCACTGCCTGTTCTGCGGCGGCGTCGATCAGCGCCAGGTTGTGCTCGAGCTCGAGCGGGCGGGCGGTGTCCTGCAGCAGCGCGATTCGCATGTCCCCAGTATCTCCCTGCTCTCGGTCTGCGAGTGCGCTCAGCGCCGTCGGCCCTTGGTGCGCTCATTGGACTGCAGCCGCTTGGTCAGCGGGCGCATCAGGACATCGCCCAGCACGATTCCAGCGGCGATCGCCATGATGATGATCAGCGCGTCGAAGATCTCGTAGAGCCCCGCGGTCCGGTTGACCGAGGACTGGCTGATCGCGATCTGGTACATCCCGCGGAAGACGATCAGCCCGGGAAGCATGAACATCATCGCGGGGACAGCCACCACCAGCTGTGGGGCGCGCAGTCGCAGCGCGACCACTCGGGCCAGCGCTCCGACCACGGTGGCTCCAAGGATGGGGGTGAACCACCCGCCGAATCCCATCATCTCCCCGGCATAGACGCCGCCGAAGCCCAGCGCGGCGACCAGGCCGGTGGGCAGCAGCAGACGGTAGGGGGCCTGTTGCACCACTGCCGCCGTGATTGCGGTCAGAAACACCAGGGCGATGAGGACCCCGGGGTGGTAGATCCGCATGATCTCCCGGGTGACATCGAGCTCCGGGGCGCCTGCCCGGCCGGTGAGCACCACGCCGACCATGATCCCCGCGGTCAGTCCGGAGAATGCGACCAGCGAGGAGACCAGACGGCCCGCCGCGGTGATCGGGAAGGCGTTGATCGCATCCTGGATGGCTGAGACGATCCGCACGCTGGGCAGCAGGATCATCAGACCTCCGGCGACCACCATGGACGTGGTGATCGGGGCGCCGAGGGTCAGCGCGAGGAGCGCCACGGCGGTGGCCAGGAAGCCGCCGACGGCGAGGGTGAAGATCTCCGGGACGCGCCAGATGGTGAGCTGGCGGGTGACGGCGAGGACCAGCAGGGTCGCGAGGAAGCCCAGCGAGGCATCGAGCAGCGGAGCCCCGGTGTAGCTGGCGAAGAGCCCCGCGAACAAGGCACCTGCGGTGGCGACCACCCAGCGCGGATACGGCTTGGGGTCCCGGATGATGTCCTGCAGCGTCTCTTCGGCCTCGGCGCGGGTGATGCGTCCGAACGCGATGTCGGTCACCAGGGTGTGCACCTCGGCGAGCGCGCGGAAGTTCGCGGACCAGGACCGCACCACGCGGACTCGGGAGTAGGGGATCTTTCCCGGAGGTGACCAGTTGAGGATGATGGACTGGTTGGTGATGTCCACGTCGGTGTTCTTCATGCCGAACGCCGAGGTCACCGCGAGGATGGAGGTCTCCACCTCCAGCGCTCCCGCGCCGTACCGGAACAGTGCCTCGCCGAGGTCGAGGACCAGGTTGATCGTGACGAGCTCATCGGCCTCCCCCGGCTCCTGAGCCTGATGCGGATTCTCGAAGGGGGTGCCGGAGAGCCAGTCCAGGGTCGACATCATGCCCGTGGCCTGAGAGACGGGACGGATCAGCTTCTGCGCCAACAATCGGGCTGGGTCCTTGATCCGGCGGGCCGGTTGACGCCCCGGACCACGGCCCGAGTCACGGGGACCCTCGGCTGGCTGCTCAGGCTGCGGAGGCAGCCCCTGTTCGCCGGGGCGCGGCTCGGCAGACCACTGCTCGGTTGACCAGCTCTCAGTGGACCAATGTTCGGCGGACCAGTGTTCGGTGGACTGCTGCTGGACGGGCTGGGAGCTCGTCCATGGTCCGGCTGCGGCGTCCGGCGGGAAATAGGTGGCGCTCGGGAAGAGCGGCTGTGCGCTGGCATCCTCGAACCGGTAGGTCTCCGGCGGATGCGTCTCCGCGGACTCGTCTCCTGCCTCCGGCCAATCGTGCTGCGTCTCCTCCGCGGCGGACTGGTTCCAGGAGTCGATGACGTGCTGGGTGAAGGTCCTGGCGAAACCGATCTCTTCTTCGGCACCCTCTGCGGGGCGGACGACCGGAAGAAGGATGGCCTCCCGGTCCTCGCGGTGGATCCGGGGATCGATCGCTCCTGGGCCGTGCTCGCGCTCCTCCGCGGGAAGCTGGTGCGCGACACCGGGACTCGACGGGGCGAGTTCAGTCTCAGGCTGGCGTGAATGCTGGGGCAGCATAGGGCCTCCGCGACATGGAGAAGCTGGGAAGAACCGCCGGGCAACAAGGGGCCCGGCCGGCCGATGAAACAGTCATGACCCAATAGCGTGAGATAGGACACCGACGTTGAATGCCCCACAAGAAGAACCCTGATCTTGATCTCGATTCTGTCACGAACGGACTCCTCACAGGAAGGGCCGAGCACGCTGGCAGGGACGTGTCTCTGCGCACCATGGGCCACGAGAAGTCCGTATGCTTGACCCCGATGTTCTGGCACCCGCCTGCGCATACCTCGCGACGGGCCCTGGGCTCGGTTCGCCCAGCCAAGGACACGTGACACCCATGAGCCGGCAAGACCAGGGGCCTGCAGCAGGCCCGAACAGCACCCCCCTCGAGCAGCACCAGCCGAGCCCCAGCCGCCCGGGCGGGGTCTTCTATGTCTCCGTAGCTGCCCTGCTGAGCTTCGTCGCGTGGGCGACGTTTGCCCCCGGGAGCCTCAACACGGTGATGACCGCGGCGTCGAACTGGTCTTCGCAGAACATCGGCTGGGCCTACCTCGTGGTCACCGCAGGCTGCATCGTGCTGATGGTCTATCTGGGCCTGAGCAGGTTCGGCACAATCCGGCTGGGCGCCGATGATGATCGCCCCGAATTCAGCAACTGGTCCTGGATCGCCATGATCTGCGGCACCGTGATGGGGATCGGGCTCATCAGCTACGGCGCGGCCGAACCCATGACCCACTTCATGGTGCCCCCGCACGGGCTGGCCGAGCCCGAGACGATGGATGCCGCCGTCACGGCGATGCAGTTCTCCTACTTCAACTGGGGGCCCAACGCCTGGGCGCTGTTTGGGGTCTTCGGCCTGGCCATCGCCTACTCCACGCATCGGCGCGGCAACACCGGCCTGGTCTCTCCCATGCTGCGCCCCGTGCTGGGCCGGAGCATGGACGGATGGGCCGGACAGCTCATCGACATCTTCACCATCATCGCGACCCTCTTCGGCACCACCACCTCACTCGGACTGGGCGCGGCGCAGATCGCCGAAGGGATCAACAGCCTCACCGGACTCCCCTCGGACCTCGTCATCCAGGTCATCATCATCGCGGTGATCACGGTCATCTTCACCCTCTCGGCCATGTCTGGTGTGAGCCGGGGCATCAAATGGATCAGCAAGGCCACCATGCTCGCGGCCGCCGCGCTGGGGGTCTATGTGCTGTTCATCGGACCCACCAGCTTCATCAGCAACCTGTACTTCCGGTCCATGGGTCAGTTCATCGCCGAGTTCCCGATGGTCGCGCTGCTGACTCCGGGCACCCCGGAGGACCTGCAGTGGATGCAGTGGTGGACCTACTTCATGATGGCCTGGTGGCTGAGCTGGGGCGCGTTCGTCGGGATCTTCCTGGCGAAGATCTCCAAGGGCCGCACCATCCGCGGATTCGTGCTCGCCGTGCTGGGCGTGCCGACTCTGGTCTTCAGCCTCTGGTTCACCATCTTCGGCGGCTCCGCGATCCACCTGGACATGGTCGGCGGAACCGACATCGGCGAAGCCACGCTGGCCGACACCAATGTGACCTTCTTCGCCCTGCTCAGCGAGCTGCCGCTGACCGCGATCACCTCCGTGCTGACCGTGATCATGGTGATCCTCTTCTTCGTCTCCAGCGCTGACTCCAACACCTTCGTGCTCAGCGTGCTCTCCTCCCACGGTTCGATGCACCCGGCTCGCCCGATGCTGGGCCTGTGGGGACTGCTCACCGGTGTCTGCGCCATCGTGCTGCTGATCGCCGGCGGGCTGCAGGCCCTGCAGCAGACCGCGCTGCTCTCCGCGGTGCCGTTCACCGTCATCGTCACGCTGCTGGGCATCTCTTTGGTCAAGGAGCTGCGTCGAGATGCCCGGTTCAGCACCGCACCTGTGGTGAAATCGCGGCCCACTGAACCGTCCCCTCGCGCCTAGGAGCACCCTGCGCCCACCGGAGACGCTTCTGCGCAAGAATGGGCCACTATGAGCACCCACAACGCCTCTGCAGATCACCCCAGCTCACCGGTGGGACCGCGCGACAGTTCCCGGACCCCCCGTTTCGCCGGGCCGGCGAGCTTCGCGCTGCTTCCGCTGCTCGAGACGGTGGGCACGGCGGACATCGCGGTGGCCGGGGTGCCCTTCGACTCCGGGGTGAGCTATCGGCCCGGCGCCCGCTTCGGGCCCGCGCACGTGCGGGAGTCCTCGCGGCTGCTGCGGCCCTACAACCCTGCCCAGGACATCGCGCCGTTCGCGGTCCAGCAGGTCGCCGACGCCGGTGACATCGTCGCGAACCCCTTCGACCTGGACGAAGCGATGGAGCAGGTCTATCAGGGCGCCACGGAGCTGCTGACCCGCGCGCCCCGGCTTGCGGTGATCGGTGGGGATCACACGATCGCCTACCCGCTGCTGCGCGCCGCCGCCGAGAAGCACGGCCCGGTGGCGGTGCTGCATGCCGACGCCCACCTGGACACCTGGGACACCTACTTCGGTGCCCCGCTGACCCATGGAACCCCGTTCCGGCGCGCCTCCGAGGATGGGTTCATCGACCTCACCGCGAGCGCCCACCTGGGGATCCGCGGACCGCTCTACGGCAAGGGCGACCTCGAGAAGGACGCGCAGCTCGGCTTCCAGATCACCACCACCGAGTTCATCGAGGAACATGGGGTCCCCGCAGCGATCTCCCGGCTGAAGCAGCGCCTCGCCGGCAAGCCGGTGTACATCTCAGTGGACATCGACGTGCTCGACCCCGCCCACGCTCCCGGCACGGGCACGCCCGAGGCCGGCGGCCTGACCAGCCGGGAGCTGCTGCGGATCATCCGCGCGATGAGTGACCAGAACATCGTCGGGGTCGACGTCGTCGAGGTCTCACCGGCCTATGATCACGCGCAGCTCACCGGCATCGCGGCGGCGTATGTGCTCTACGAGCTCCTCTCCGCTATGGGAGCAGGAGCGCCTTCAGCCTGACGCCACACCTGGCAGAGGACGGCAGCGGTCAGGACTGCAGACGACGGCGCAGCTCCTCGGTCTCGGCCGCGATGGACTTCGGCAGGGAATCACCGAACTCGGCGAACCACTCATCGATGCCCTCCAGTTCGGTCAGCCATTCGTCCCGGTAGACGGTGATCGAATCCTCGAGCTGTTCGGGGGTGATCTCCAGCCCCGTGAGGTCCAGCCCGTCCATCCTGGGCGTGAAGCCGATGGGAGTCTCCACGGCGGCGCCGCCGCCCTCCAGGCGTTCGGTGACCCATTTGAGCACGCGCGAGTTCTCGGCGAATCCGGGCCAGGCGATCTTGCCGTCGCGGCCCTTGCGGAACCAGTTGACCAGGAAGATCTCCGGCAGCTTCTCCGGGTCGGCCTGACCGGAGACCTCCACCCAGTGCTTGAGGTAGTCACCGGCGTCGTACCCGATGAAAGGAAGCATGGCCATCGGGTCTCTGCGCACAGTGCCGACCTGCCCCTCGGCGGCCGCGGTGGTCTCCGAGGAGAGCGTGGCGCCGAAGAAGATGCCGTGGTTCCAGTCGCGCGCCTGGGTGACCAGCGGGACGGTGGTCTTGCGTCGCCCGCCGAAGAGGATCGCATCGAGCTTCACACCGTTGGGCTCGAAGTACTCCTCGGCGAGCATGTCGGTCTGATCGATCGGCGTGCAGAAGCGCGCATTCGGATGGGCCGCCGGCAGGTCCGAATCCGGCGTCCAGTCCTGCCCGCGCCAATCCGTGAGGTGCGCGGGAGGTTCCTCGGTCATGCCTTCCCACCACACTCCCCCATCGTCGGTGAGCGCACAGTTGGTGAAGACCGAGTTGCCCTTCGCGATCGCCCGCATGGCGTTGGCGTTGGTGTGCCACCCGGTGCCCGGGGCAACCCCGAAGTAGCCCGACTCGGGGTTCACCACGCGGAGCTCACCCTCGTGGCCTGGTCGGATCCAGGTGATGTCATCGCCCAGGGTCTCGGCCTTCCACCCCTCAAGGGTGGGGTCGATGAGGGCCAGGTTGGTCTTCCCGCAGGCCGAGGGGAAGGCCCCTGCGATGAAGTAGCTGCGCTTCGCCGGGCTGGTCAGCTTCAGGATGAGCATGTGCTCGGCCAGCCAGCCCTCGTCCCGCGCCATGACCGAGGCGATGCGCAGCGCGTAGCACTTCTTGCCCAGCAGGGCGTTGCCGCCGTAGCCGGAGCCGTAGGACCAGATCTCCCGGCTCTCCGGGAAGTGCACGATGTACTTCTCCTCATTGCAGGGCCACGGAACATCGCTCTGACCGGGTTCCAGTGGCGCACCCACCGAGTGCACGGCGGGGACGAAGAACGCGTCGAGCTCCTCGATCTTGCGCAGCACCTCGGTGCCGATCCGCGCCATGATGCGCATGCTGGTCACCACGTAGGCGGAATCGGTGATCTCCACCCCGAATTTGGGGTCGTCCGCGTCGAGGTGGCCCATCACGAAGGGGATCACGTACATGGTGCGGCCCCGCATGGCTCCGGCGAAGACGCCCTGGAGCTTCTCGCGCATCTCGGCAGGGTCGACCCAGTTGTTGGTGAATCCGGCGTCGCGCTCCTTCTCGGAGCAGATGAACGTGCGCGATTCCACGCGGGCCACATCGGCTGGATCGGAGAAGGCCGCGAAGGAGTCCGGGAAATCCGGGCTGGTCAGTCGGGTGAACGTGCCGGCTTCCACCAGTTGGTCGGTGAGTCTGCGGTGTTCCTCTTCGGAGCCGTCCACCCAGTGGATGCTCTCGGGCTGGGCCAGAGCTGCGATCTCGTCGACGAAGTTCAGCAGCGGGGTATGTGTCGTGGCGGCATCAGCCGTGTTCGCAGGACCTGTCGTCCTGGAATTCGTGGTCTGATTCGCACCGGGCGCCGTTGCAACGGTGTTGACCATTGTTTCCCTCCATTGGGTACAGGTTCGTACTGACCCCCTCCTGGTTGGCGAGACCAGGACCCAAGGACTGGAACGTATTTGGGCGTTCCGGGTGCGCACAACATTGTGCGACACACATCCCTGCGTCCCCGTCAACACCGATGGGGACCAGCTGTACACCACTGTAGCGTTCCCAGATGACGGGACTGTAAAACCCGACGTGGGCGATCTCCACCGAACTTCGCGTGGAAGAGATTTGTCGGCCCCTGAGGTGCCGTGTATAGTCTTCTAGGTCGAGATCGCCGAGCGGTCGAAGACAAAAAGTAAAGATGCGCCTATAGCTCAGCTGGATAGAGCGTCGGTCTACGGAACCGAAGGTCAGGGGTTCGAATCCCTTTGGGCGCACCGAATAAAAAGAGAAAAGCACCCTTCGGATCAGCAGATCTGGAGGGTGCTTTTCTGTGTGCGCAGGCGTCAGTGCTTGTGCGGCTTATGTGTGGGGGTCACCAGCACCGGACAGACGGCCCGGTTCAGCCCGGCCTGGCTCACCGACCCCAGCAGGAGTCCGGCGAAGCCTCCATGGCCGCGGGTCCCGATCACGAGCAGCTGCGCGGTGCGGGAGGCCTCGGAGAGGACCCCCGCGGGGGGTCCCGTCGAAGAACTGCCAGCGCACGGTCACCGTCGGGGCCTTCGCCGCCACCTCCTGGGTCATCGCTTCCAGGTGATCGGTGTAGCGGCGGCGCAGGTTCGGCAGCTCGAGGTTGTGCTCCACGGTGTTGGGATACCAGTGACCCTGAGCGTTCAGCGGAGCCGCAGAGACCAGGGTGAGCGGACTCTTGGTCAGGGTCGCGGCGTCGGCCGCCAGGTGCACGACGCCGGCGGAGCGATCACCGACATCGACGCCGACCACGATCTCGGAATCGAAGTTCAGCTCATCGGTCACATTGGCGAAGGACCGCCGTGAATGCTCCCGGGAGACCGACTCCTCCATGAGTTCCACCGGCTCCTCGTCCGCACCCTCCCCGCCGGGGCGTTCCTGCGGAGGTGCCATGAGTTCGGTCGGCGCGCCGGCCTCCCAGCGTTCTGGGACCACCAGGGTCGGGCAGTGGGCGTGGGCGGCCAGCTTGCTGGACACGCTGCCCAGAAACCGTCCGGCGAACCGATTGCGGCCCCGCTTGCCGACCACGGCCACGCGAGCTTCGCGGCTCTCGTCGACCAAGGTCCCTCCGGGATCTCCCTCGGCGGTGCGGGAGCTGACCTCGACCCCAGCTTCCGCGGCGAGGGCGGAGTACCTGTCGAGAATCTCCTGGACCATGCCAGCAGCCTCACTGCGATAGCTGTCCAAGGCCCTGACGTAGTAGTCATCGGTCACCACCGGTCGAACGAAGGTGCCGATAAGACGCAGCGGCCACTGACGCTGCTTTGCGATCATCAGTCCCACTGTGAAGGCGCGCTCGCTGCCCGCCGACCCGTCGATGCCGACCAGCACGCCTGGGACGCGGCCGCTGTCGGTTTCATGTTGGTGAGACATATCACAATTTTACGCCCGTTGCCAGCGGCTCGACAGAGTGCCGGGAGGCCTTATTCAGTCATTGATGTGCGCCGCAATGGCTGCCGCCGCGAGTCGGCGACCACTGTCCACGGGAGCGGCGGGGTACTTGCGAAGGTAGCTGGCCAGCGTGCCGCTGTACGCCAGAGCCACCTCTTCAGCCAGCGCCTGGGCCTCCGCACCGGCAATCGGACGAGAGAGATGCAACAGACGTGAACTCAGCAAGGCCGTGTGCGCCGTGAGCACCGAGCGCACCTCTGCCGGGCCCTCGTGCAGTTCGTCCGCCGCCCCCAGAAACGCGCACCACCCCTCGGGGTGACATGCGTCTTCGCGGTACGTCGCGACCGCGTCGAAGATCGCCAACAGTCGAGCCTCGTCGGTGCCCGCGTCCACGACGCATCGATCCCAGACCACGCGCCAGTCTTCCAGTCGCACACGCAGAGTCTCGGCGACCAGTCCGTCTTTGCTGCCGAAGTGCGTGTAGAGCGTGGAGGCGGAGACCTCCGCGACCCGGAGCAGCTCGTCCACCGGAGTGGCTCTGATGCCGCGTTCGAACAGGACGCGGTCTGCCGCTTCCAAGAGACGCGTGCGTGCAGCAGGCCTGGTGACTGGAGTCATCGCCCCAGTGTAGGACCTCGATCGACGTAAACGTTCATTCTGCTGTAGCGTAACGTACGTTCTGTTTTTCGTCGACGGTGAGTGTGTTTGATGCGTCCCTATGTCTTCAGCGCCATGGCGCTGATCGCCGCTACATATGGCTTGGCCCGCTTCGGGTATGGCCTGTTCCTCCCCCGGTTCACCGAGACCTTCGAGATCGGGTCCGCAGCCTCGGGAGCCATCCAGGCGGGAAACTTTCTGGCGTTCTGCCTTGCTGCAGCGCTGGCCATCCGCATAGACGGGCGTCCACGCGTGGTGGTCTTCTGCGCCGGCGCCACCGCCGCGATCGGTGCCGCCGGCGTGGCAGCCTCACCGAACGTGGTGCTCTTCGCCGTGAGCGTCATCCTCGCCGGGGCAGGCGCTGGCTTCGCAACTCCCGGCCTGGTGACGCTGACTGCGCGCAATGTCCCAGAGGACCGCCGCGAGAGTGCGCAGACCATCGTCAACGCCGGGACCGGTGCAGGCATCGTCGTGGCTGGGGTGCTGATGTTCCTGACCATGAGCCAGTGGCGCCTCGGATGGGTCGCGATGGCCATGCTGATCACCCTTGCCACGGTGGCGACGCTGCTCAGCGACGATGCTCGCTGGGAGATCCAGGGGCGAGAGACCGCGCTGCAGCTTCGACGCAAAGTCCTGACCCCCCTGGCCTGGCCTATCGCTGCGGCGATGCTGGCCGGAGCCTCGAGTGCCGCCATGTGGACCTTCGGACGCGAGGTCATGGAGGAGGCCCGCCCCGCAGAAGAGTCGTACTCCATCGCTGCATGGATGGTGCTTGGAGCATTCGGGGTGCTGGGTGCAGCCGCCGGACGCATGGCACAGCGATGGACCCCCGAGTTCGCCTGGAACCTGACGGTGGGACTCATGGCTCTCTCCGCCGTCCTTCTGGTCGCGGCGCCAGGCACGATGCTCGCCGCGTATACCGCCGCCGGTGTCTTCGGGGCCACCTATACGGCCATCTGCGGCATCCTCATCATCTGGTCCTCCCGAATCATCCCGGACCGAGCGTCGGTGGGCACGGCAATACTCTTCATCGCGCTGGCGGTCGGCCAGGCAGTGGGCGCCGTGATCCTGGGGATGCTCATGAACCCCGCCGCCCCCTTCCTCGCGTTCGCCACCGCCGGTGTGCTGGGGCTCCTGGCGGTGGTTCCAGCGCTGAAGCCTGCCGCCGCAGGGCGGCGATCAAAAACAGTTGCAAACACAGGGAAACACAGATAAAGTACGTGACAACCAACACAACCGTGTTGTAGATCACGATCCAGGAGTCCACTGATGACACTGCTCGCCCCGGAGCGTCACGAGCGGATCCTCGATCGACTGCGGCGCACCGGCACGATCACCGTCCAGGAGATCGCCCGGGACCTGAAGGTCACCAAGGAAACTGTTCGCCGTGACCTGGATCAGCTGGAGACCGCCGGCTCGCTCCAGCGCGTCCATGGGGGCGCCGTCACCAGCTCGAGCCCTTCCCGTCGGGAGACCTCGCTGCGCCAGCGCCAGAGCGAGCACTCCGGGCTGAAGCAGGCCATCGCCCGGGAAGCGCTGAGCTTCGTGCCCTCCTCCCCCGACGCCTCACTGCTCCTTGATGCCGGCACCACCACGGAGGCGCTCGCGGATCTCTTGGCCGCCGGTCCGGCTGGCGAGCATCATCACACTCGTTTTCTGACCACCAGCTCGGTGCCCATCGCCCAGAAGCTGGCCGAGGTCGGTTCGCTCGACGTCGAGGTGCTCGGCGGCAAGGTCCGCGGGATCACCGGGGCCGTGGTCGGCGCTTCCGCCGTCGCGACGCTGGCTCGGCGGCAGGCCGATGTCGCGTTCATCGGCACCAATGGAGTCGATGCCGGCTTCGGACTCTCCACTCCTGACACCGCCGAAGCCGCGGTGAAATCGGGCCTGGTCCGTGCCGCTCGACAGGTCATTCTGCTGGCGGATTCCAGCAAGCTCGGACGCCGCACGCTCGTGCAGTTCGCCACCCTGGAGGAGATCGATGTGTTGATCACCGATGCCGAGCCGCAGGCCGAGCTCACCCACGCCCTGGCCGACGCCGGCGTGCCTGTCATCGTGGCGGGCACCGAATGATCGTCACCTTCACCCCCAATCCGAGCCTGGACAAGACGCTGGTGCTCGATGCCCCCCTGCGCCCCGGGGCCGTCCAGCGCGCCGTCGGACACTCTGCCGAACCGGGTGGCAAAGGAGTCAACATCTCCCGCGCCCTCACGGCCGCCGGGATTCCTTCGCTCGCCGTGCTTCCGGGTGACCCCGGGGACGCGGTGCTGCTGGCGCTGCAGGAGATCCAGGTTCCTGCCCGCGCCCTGCCGCTGGGGGCGCCGCTGCGCACCAACACCGCCATCACGGATCAGGCAGGGGTCACCACCAAGATCAACGAACCAGGCCCAGAGTTCGACGCCGCGCTCACCGACGCGCTGCTGCAGCTGCTGCTGGAAGCCTCGGCAGGTGCCGCCTGGGTGGCTCTGGCGGGATCGCTCCCGCCGGGAGTCCCCGTGGACTTCTACGCGCAGGCGATCACGGCGCTGCGAGAGACCTTCGGGGAGCAGGCGCCGCTGATCGCGCTGGACACTTCGGGGGCGCCGCTCGCCGCAGCTCTGCCCGCGGCACCGGATCTGATCAAGCCGAATGCCGAAGAGCTCCTCGAGCTGCACGCAGCGATGCGGGGAGTCTCCAGCTCCGGTGTTGACGAGCAGGCCCAGGCCGAGGCGCTGGAAGCCGATCCGATGCGTGCGGCCCAGCTCGCCGTCGAGCTGCAGAACTACGGGGCACGCTCGGCGCTGATCACCCTGGGTGCTCACGGCGCGGTGCTCCTCCCGCATCCTTCCGCGGAGCACTCGGAAGAACCAGCCGAACCTGCGGCGGCGCTGCGTGCCTGGGGGCCACCGATCACGCTGCGCTCCACCGTGGGCGCGGGCGATGCCTCACTCGCCGGATTCCTCGCCTCGGCGCAGTCCGGCGGCTCACCCACGGAGTCCCTGAAGCACGCCATGGCCATGGGACGCGCCGCCGCGGAACTGCCCGGCTCCATCATGCCCACACCCGACCAGCTCAACACCGAACGACTCAGCACCGAACAGCTCATCCTGATCCCCCGAACAACCACTACCTCGAATGTGGAGACACCATGAACAGCATCATCACGCCGGAGCTGGTGAGCCTGGACCGGCTCACCGCCGGCAGCAAGCGCGAGGTCATCGAAGCCCTCGCCGCGCTCGTCGGCTCTGCCGGACGCAGCGCCAATGTCCAGGAGCTCGCCGCAGATGTCTGGGCACGCGAGGAGACCTCCGAGACCGGCATGCCCGGCGGCATCGCGATCCCACACTGCCGCACCGGAGCCGTCAGCGAAGCGACGCTGGCCTTCGCCCGACTCGCCGAGCCTGTGGACTTCGGCTCCTCCGACGGCCCCGCCGATCTGGTCTTCATGATCGCCGCCCCCGACGGCGCGGATCAGGCACACCTGAAGATTCTCTCCGCCCTGGCGACCTCGCTGATCAATGACGAGTTCCTCGCCGATCTGCGCGGAGCCGAGACCGAACAGCGCGTGGTGGACCTGGTCGCCGAGGCCGTGCAGCCCGCGCCGGTCACCGCCAATGCCGGCGGCCGTGGATCCGGCTCCGCGGCCCGTGCCTCCACACCGACTTCCGAGGCCTCCCCGTCGACGACGTCGGTGGGCCGCCTGGTGGCCGTGACGGCATGCCCCACCGGCATCGCGCACACGTATATGGCGGCTGACTCGCTGAAGAAGGCCGCGAAGGAGGCCGGGGTGGAGATCCAGGTCGAGACCCAGGGCTCCTCCGGTTCGACTCCCCTGGGTGCGGAGACGATCGCCGCCGCAGACGCCGTCATCTTCGCCACGGACGTGGACGTGCGTGATCGGCACCGGTTCGCTGGCAAGCCGGTCATCGCCTCCCGCGTCAAGCGCGGCATCGACGAACCCCGCGAGATGATCGCTGAGGCGCTGGCCGCTGCGAAGGACCCGAATGCCGCCGTCGTCCCCTCGGGCGGCTCCGGGGATGGTGATGGTCGCGCGGCAGCCGACGGCGAACGCGAAGGCTTTGGGCGCAAGACCCAGCGCGTGCTGATGACCGGTGTCAGCTACATGATCCCGTTCGTCGCCGCAGGCGGCCTGCTGATCGCACTGGGCTTCCTGCTCGGCGGGTACAACATCACCGAGGTCGCCAATGACGTGGCCCTCGGGAACTCCCTGTGGAACCTTCCCACCCCTGATCAGCTGCCGGAAGAATTCCTCGGCTTCGGAGCGCTGGGCGGATACCTCGGGGCAGTCTTCTTCACCCTCGGTGGCGCCGCCATGGGCTTCCTGGTTCCGGCGCTGGCAGGCTACATCGCCTTCGGCATGGCCGACCGCCCCGGCATCGCCCCTGGCTTCACCGCCGGCGCGATCGCGCTGACCATGGACGCGGGCTTCATCGGCGGCATCGTCGGCGGCGTGCTCGCCGGTGCCGTCGCCCTGTGGTTCCGTAAGCTCAGCGTGCCGCGCTGGCTCGCTGGTCTGATGCCGGTGGTGATCATTCCACTGGTGGCCACACTGATCGCCGGTGGCCTGATGCTGCTGTTCCTCGGCGGACCCATCGCCGGACTCACCTCGGCTCTGGAGAACTGGCTCAACGGCATGACCGGATCTGCCGCCATCGTCCTGGGCATCGTGCTGGGACTGATGATGTGCATCGACCTCGGTGGACCGGTGAACAAGGTCGCCTACTCCTTCGCCGTGGCCGGCCTCTCTGCCGCCGTCGCCGATGGCAATACGGGGCCGCTGATGATCATGGCCACGGTGATGGCCGCCGGCATGGTCCCGCCGCTGGGCATGGCATTCGCGACGTTCATCGATTCCCGCCTGTTCAGCGCTGCGGAGCGGGAGAACGGCAAGACCGCCGTTCTGCTCGGAGCTGCCTTCATCTCCGAGGGTGCGATCCCGTTCGCCGCAGCCGACCCGCTGCGCGTGCTGCCGGCCTCCATGGTCGGCGGCGCCGTCACCGGCGCGATGACCATGGCGTTCGGCATCACCTCCTACGCGCCGCACGGCGGCATCTTCGTCCCGTTCGCCATCGACAACTTCTGGCTGTTCCTGGTCGCGGTGCTGGTCGGCTCAGTGGTCACAGCCCTCACGGTGATTGCGCTGAAGCGCTGGGCTCGGAAGGGTGTAGCCTCTGCTGCATGATTGAGCGGACTGCGGTGATCGCCGCGGCGGCTGGGCTTCATGCCCGGCCTGCCGCGGCGTTCGCGTATGCGGCCGCCGCTCAACCGGTGCTGGTGGAGATCGCGAAGGCCGCCACACCAGAGCATTCAGTCCAGGCCGACAGCCTGCTCGGTGTGATGAGTCTTGACGCGGGGCACGGCGAAGAAGTGGTGCTGCGCGCCCGCGGCGATCAGGCCGCGCAGGCACTGGAAGAGCTGGTGCGCCTGCTGGAATCGGCGATCTGAGCTGACCCGAAAAGGCTGCTAGCCGGCGGTGAAGAAGTCGGTGAGCTCGGCGTCGCGGCCATCCAGCTCGGCCCAGGGCTTGTCCACCGCGAAGCGTGCCAGACCGCCGGGCGGCCAGGAGCCGGCCATCTGGATCACCGGGTCCTCCCGCGACTGCGCGGAGGCGAGATCCATGCTCAGTCCCTGAACCCCGGGCATATGCGCCACGACCAGCAGGGACTGCACGGTCTCGGGCACCTCGCTGATGATCGAGAGCATGGACTGCGGCTCCGCGAGGTACAAGCGCTGATCCAGATACGGCGTCGGGGCCTTCTCGCCCAGCTCGTGATTGACCCAGATGCAGGTCTGCCGGGTGCGCATGGCATCAGAGCAGAGCGTGTTGTCCGGCAGGTGGCCCTTGTCTACAAGCCAGCGGCCGACGGCGCGCGCCTGTCCCTGCCCGTGCCGGGTCAGGGTGCGACCGTGGTCATCCCCGGAGAAGGAGTGCCCCGACTCGCCGTGGCGCAGGATCAGCAGTTCAGGCATGGTCAGCCCAGCTCAGATCGAGTACTCGGGGGCCGCCCAGACGGTGACCTCGGGGTGCTCGTAGAACCGGTAGCCCTGCCCGCGCACGGTGCGGACCGTGTTGGCGAGGCGGCCGAGCTTCGAGCGCAGCCGGCGGATGTGGACGTCGATCGTGCGCTCGTTGGGCATCTGGTCCTCGTCGACATTGCGCCAGAGCGTCTTGAGCAGCTCTTCGCGGCCCACTGTGCGGGATCCGTTGTCCACCAGGTAGTTCAGCAGTTCGAACTCCTTGAAGGTGAGGTTCAGTCCCTCGCCGTCGAGGCGGACCTCGCGGCGGGAGAGATCGATCAGCACGCCGGAGCTGCTGGGTGCCGGTGGCGTGTTGATCGGCACGTCGACGCCGCGGTGCGTGACCGTCGGGTCACCGAGCGCCTGGCGGACCACTTCGAGATCGGTTCCCTCGTGGGCCGCCGAGGCCAGTGCCATGGCGATGTGCACCTGAGCCTCGGTCGCGATGTGCTCGACGTAATCGCGCAGCTCCGTGGCGATCTTGTGCAGCGACGTTCCGGCGGCGCTGGCGGTGTCCTCGTCGAGGCCGACGTAGACCACGAAGCCGCGGGTGACGATATCGGGCTGGACCATCTGAGGTCCGCCGCCGTTCTGGGCGACCACAGGTATCGGGGCCGTTCGCGGGTGAGCCTCGCCGGACACGGCGGTGGCGCTGCGCAGTCGGCGGGCCATCTCGGCTCGACGGGCGGCGTTGCGCACGGAGACGTGAACATAGCCAGGGTTCTGCGGCTGGCTCAGGTGTGCGGACATTGGTGGCAACTCCCCCACTGCGTGGACGGCGGTAACTATTACAGCGTGTCCGTCACATTTGAAATCCGCAAGTAACAAAAGGGGGGATCTTCCACATAATGAGATGTGGAGGGTTTTTCGTGACCGGGATCACGGTATTTCGCCTGGTAGAGCCTATTCCGCGGTGCTTCTGGCGCGGCGCAAGCTCTTACTGTGCGAGGCCGTAGAGCCGATCGCCGGCGTCGCCGAGTCCGGGAACGATGTAGGACTTCTCGTTGAGCTTCTCGTCGATCGCGGCGAGGTAGAGCTCCACATCGATGTCGCCGATCTTGGAGCGCAGCCGCTCGATGCCCTCGGGGGCTGCGAGCAGGCAGATACAGGTGATCTTCGCGGCATTGGCCTTTTTCAGGAAGCGGATCGCCTCGGCAAGCGTGCCGCCGGTGGCGAGCATCGGGTCCAGCACGAAGACGTGGCGGCCGGTGAGGTCTTCCGGGAGACGCTCGGCATAGGTGATGATGTCGAGGGTCTCTTCGTTCCGCGCCATTCCCAGGAAGCCGACCTCGGCAGTGGGGACCATCGCGGTCATGCCGTCGAGCATGCCCAGGCCCGCTCGCAGGATCGGCACGACCAGCGGCTTCGGATCCGCCAGCTGCGTCCCGGTCATCGTGGCCACCGGGGTCTGGATCTCGACGGGCTCGGTGGCGATGGATCCACTGGCCTCGTAGGAGAGCAGCATGACCAGCTCTCGGGTCAGTTCACGGAACTGATTCGAGGCGGTCTCCACCCGGCGGAGCTGGGTGAGCTTATGGGAGATCAGTGGGTGTTCCACAACCTGTACGCGCATGCCCCAAAACTACCAGCACGCCTGAAGACCGGCCTCTTGGGGCCGCAGGGCGGCGGACACTGCTGCGCGCCATAAGCTGGGGTGGTGACCGAGAACCCAGAGCCCACCACCTCCTGGTCTCCGCGAGCGCGCGCCGACCAGGAGACGCTCATCGGCCGCTGCCTGCAGCTCGCCGCCCGGGCGAAGGACTCGGCGGACGTGCCGGTGGGCGCCGTCGTCGTCTCTGCCGAGGGTCAGCTGCTGGGCGAGGGCTACAACACCCGAGAGCGCGACGGCGACCCGGCCGGTCATGCCGAGATCACGGCCATGCGGGCCGCGGCCCGAACTGTGGGCACCTGGCGGCTGGATGGCTGCGTGCTGGCCGTCACCCTGGAGCCGTGTCCGATGTGCGCAGGGGCGATCTATCAGTCTCGGATCGGTCAGGTGATCTTCGGCGCCTGGGATGAGAAGGCGGGCGCTGCCGGGTCGGTGTTCGACATCCTGCGTGAGCCGCGGCTCAACCACTGGGTCGAGGTCCACCCGGGGGTGCGAGCACAGGAGTGCGCCGCTGCGCTCCGAGCGTTCTTCGAGGAGTTCCGCGGATAGGCTGAGGGACGTGTCCACACCTCCTTCTTTCGAGAACTCTGACGCGCCCACCGCCGATCAGCTGGCCTATGCCCGGTCGCTGTTCGCGGTGACCCCGGATTTTCCCGAGCCAGGCGTCTTCTTCCAGGACATCTCGCCGGTTCTGGCCGATCCCGCGGCCCTGCGGACCGTGGCCGAGGGCCTGCTGGCACCCTTCGCCGGGGACTTCAACATAGTGGCAGGCATCGAGGCGCGCGGGTTCACCCTGGCCGGAATGATCGCCGCGCTGACCGGCACCGGCTTCCTGCCCATCCGCAAGGCCGGCAAGCTCCCGGCCCCTGCCGGGCGCGTGGAATACACGCTGGAGTATGGGACGGCCGTGATCGAGGCGCCGGATGTGCTCACACCCGAGCACCGGGTGCTGATCGTCGACGATGTGCTCGCCACCGGTGGCACGCTGGCCGCGAGCAGGAAGCTGATCGGCCAGTTGGGCAGTCAGGTGGCTGGCGCCGCCGTCGTCCTGGAGATCGAGGCACTGCGTGGTCGCGAGATCTCCGGCGAGGTCCACGCGCTGTTCCACGCCTGAGGATGGTGTGCACGCAGGCCAGGCCAAGACCAGGTCACCGCTTTTGGGTGAGCGCGCGATGTTTGCGTATACTCAACGGGCCTGGTGACGTGTCCGAGCGGCCGAAGGTGCAGCACTCGAAATGCTGTGTGCGGTTACCCCGCACCGTGGGTTCAAATCCCACCGTCACCGCCAAATGGAGACCCCGCTGATCTGCAGTGATGCAGTCAGCGGGGTTTTCTCGTTCCTCACCCCTCGTCTTACCTCCCCCTATGTGGTTTACCATCCCGACCGTGGGCACGGTAGAACACGCAAGGGAAGGTAAAACGCTGGGGTGGGGACTTAGACCGAGTCGCGGCGACGGAGGGTGCGGAGTCGCTGGATGATGAAGGCGACCACCGCCAGGGCTGCGAGCGCCACCACCAGGTTGGAGAGGACTCCGCTCCATTCGGCGAGCACCGGTTCGATGCTGGGGCCCAGGCCGTAGCCCAGACCGATCCAGATCCCGTTCCAGATCGCGGACCCCACGAGGGTGAAGGCGAGGAATGTCAGCATGCGCATGCGGGTGATCCCGGCCGGGATCGAGATGAAGGAGCGCACGATCGGCACACAGCGCCCCAACAGCACAGCCCACGGGCCCCAGCGGTCGAACCAGCGTTCAGCCTTGTCGAAGTCCGAGACCTTCAGCAGCGGAAGACGACCCATGATGGCGCGGGTCCGTTCGGCACCCAGCGCTGCACCCACCCCATACCAGAGCAGCGCCCCGAGCAGAGAGCCGAGATTGGCCCAGAGCCACGCGCCCCACGGGCTCATCAGACCCGCATAGGCGAGAAACCCCGCCCCGGGGAGGATCGCCTCGGAGGGGATGGGTGGGATGAAGTTCTCCAGGAAGATCGCGAGCCCGACTCCGAGTTCCCCGAAGCGCTCCATCAGGCTCAGCACCCACCCGATGAACCCGTCGTAGTCCTGAGTCGCTGTCGGCATACCGACACATTAGCCCGACAGGCCGACCTGAACGGCAGCCTCCACATGGCACGTTACTGTGATGTAAGACTCATGCTCCCCGCACGGGTCTGTCACTCGAACTTGATGAGGTTCTCCTGATGTTGCCACGCCTCCCGGGGCGCTCCCCCGCGTCCAAGAGCCGCTCCCACTCCGGGACGCAGCAACGTTCCGCGTGGAGCCGATTCAAAGCATGGCCGCTGATCGCGAAGATTCCGGCCATCGGCTGCGCGGGACTCATCGGCCTCTTCGCGCTTCTGCTCGTGATCGGAATCATCGGCGTCGCTCTGACTCCGGCTGACAGCGAGGAACCCGCAGCAGACGATCAGACGACGTCGACGCCAGAGTCCGAGGAACCGTCCCCTGAATCAGCCACGCCTGAGGCGTCTGAATCCCCGGACCCGACGGAATCAGACGAGCCCTCCGCGGAGCCCACGGAGAGCGAGACCCCTACCCCCACGCCATCCCCTGCTCCCACACCCAGCCCCACCCCGACCCCCACTCCTTCGACGGACCCGAACGAGAATCGCGCCGTCGTCGTGCGGATTGTGGACGGGGACACCGTGGAGCTCGACAACGGTGACACCGTTCGGGTCACCGGCATCGACACCCCGGAGCGCGGAGAGTGCAACTTCGACACCGCCTCGGCGCGGATGGGTGAACTCGTCCGCGGCAAGACCGTCACGCTGACCCGGGACGGGGATGACACCGATCGCTACGACCGCATCCTGCGCTATATCGACGTCGGGGGCACCGACGCAGGCATGACCCTGATCGAAGAAGGCCTCGCCACGGCCCGCTACGACTCCCGCGACGGCTACGACTTCCACACCCGCGAACCTGACTACATCGCCGCGGACAACGCGACCGCCCTGCAAGGCTGCGCCGCCGAGCAGGCCCCCGCCCCAGCACCAGCTCCAGCACCAGTTCCCGAGCAGCAGGCCGGCAGCTGCGACCCGAACTACACACCCTGCATCCCCGTGTACCCGCCGGACATCAACTGTGGAGACCTCAGCTCGGCCGTCCGCGTGATCGGCACAGACGTGCATGGCCTGGACCGTGATGGCGACGGGATCGGATGCGACTCCAACGGCTGACACGTTAGGGTGCTGGAGGAATTCGCGGCAGCTGACCTATGGAGGAGTCCCGTGGCGACAGAAACTCCGGAGCGGGAACAGAAGGGCAGGTTCTGGACGACCTGGCAGACGGTGATGGCCGCGCTGGGCGTCCCGCTGATCGCCTGGATGTACTTCGGGCCGCAGGACCTGCGCCTGACCGGCGGCTGGTACCTGCTGGCCTGGCTAGCGATCCTGCTGCTGGCCACCCTGATCACCGGGCCCCGCCGGAAGATCTGAGCTTCCGCGGCGCATCGGGACATGCGGTATGCCGTCTTCCTGGAACGGCTCCCCGGTGCGGGTGAAGCCGAAGGACCCGTACCACCCCTCCAGCGGCTGCTGCGCGTCGAGCACCACGGCGCTCTCCGGGGACTGCGCGAAACAGTGCTCCAGTCCGCGCTGCATCAGTTCACGCGCCACACCGGTCCCCCGCGCCGCCTCCCGGGCGACCACCCGACCTATCCGAAACCCCTCCGGCTCACGCAGCACCCGCAGGGTGGCAAGCACCGCGCCGGCGCGCGAGCCGACGGAACCGGCCGCGGCGCCGTCGTCGTCGTCGGTCTGCTCAGCACTGTCTACCGCCCACACCATGACAGCGTCGGGCTCCAGATCCCGACCGTCCAGCTCCGGGTACGCACACTGCTGCTCCACGACGAACACGTCGGTTCTGAGCTGAAGCACTCCGTAGAGCGAGACCGGGTCCATCTGGGCCACCGAGGCGATGTGAAACTGTGCAGACATGGGCTCCATCCTAGGGTTGCCGGTAGGGTCGCCCGTATGAGCATCACTGCCCTGGCCGTCGGCAAGAAGCATGAGAAGTGGGCTGTGGAAGGGATCGAGCGCTACACCAAGCGCCTGCGCAAGCCCTATGACCTGGACTGGAAGCTGCTCCCCCACTCCTCCCGCGAGCACGATGCCGCGCGTCAGGAGGAGTCGGAACGGATCCTCGCCGCGCTGAAGCCCAAGGACCACGTGATCCTGCTCGATGAGCGGGGCAAGAACATCAGCTCACCCGGGTTCGCCGCGCACCTGCAGGGCAGCTTCGACGCCGGGGCGCACGTCGTCGCGATCATCGGAGGCGCCTACGGGGTCACCGATGAGCTCCAGCACCGTGCGGACCTCGTCTGGTCGCTCTCCAAACTCGTCTTCCCGCATCAGCTGGTGCGGATGCTCCTGGCAGAGCAGGTCTACCGCGCCCAGGAGATCTCCGCAGGGCGGTCCTATCACCATGAGTGAGTCCCCTGCGGCGTCTGACGCGTCCCACTCCGCCGCTCCCGACGAGCCGGTGGTGGGGATCCTCGGCGCTGGTCGGGCCGGGACTGCTTTCGCCCGCACCCTGTTGCGCGCCGGGGTCGCAGTGGACATCGCCTCCACCCGGCCGCCGCGTGCGCTGCAGCATCACCTGAAGATCTACGCCCCCGGCGCGCACCCGGTCCACGCCGAGGACATCGCCGCCCGGGCCCGGAACTCCAGCGGCATCATCATCCTCGCGGTGCCGCAGGAAGAGCTCGACGAGCTCGAGCCTGAGTGGGTCGCGAACACAGTGCTGGTCGATGCGACCAACACCTGGCAGGACGAGCTGCTCCCGGGGTGGCTGCAGGCAGCGGTGGATGAGCAGCTGCCCACCTCGATGGCGCTGGCCGGACGCTTCGGC
Source organism: uncultured Nesterenkonia sp. (assembly GCA_947494195.1). Lineage (GTDB taxonomy): Bacteria > Actinomycetota > Actinomycetes > Actinomycetales > Micrococcaceae > Nesterenkonia. Next base: position 384,623 of record CANLUC010000001.1, read on the forward strand.
GCGGCGCGGGTGGTCAAGGCGCTGAACCATATCGCCCACGCAGATTTCGACGACGCCGCCCGGCCCGGTGCCGACCTGTCCGGCCGCCGGGCCCTGGCGGTCGCCGGGGACGATGAGTCCGCCCGCGGCCTGGTCATGGGGCTGCTGTTCCGGATGGGGTTCGACCCGGTCTCGGTCGGCTCGCTGGCGGCGGGTCGCATCATGGAGCCCGACGGTCCGCTGTTCAACCGCCCGCTGCGGCGCGAGGACATCCTGCACTACGCCCGCTGAGCTCCACGGTGCGCGGGGCTCCATTGATTGGGCAGAGAACGTCGAAATAGGTGCCTGAGCGGGACGCATTCCGACGATTCGGGCCCAATCGATGCCGCAGGGGTGCCGGGCGGGTGCGCCGACGCGTGCGTCCGGTCATGTCCGCGGCGCCATTTAGAGTGGGACCATGACCGCCCTGGAACCGTTCACCGAGCCCACCCGGCGCTGGTTCCAAGCATCCTTCGGGCAGCCCACCGCCGCTCAGGCCGGCGCCTGGAACGCGGTGGCCCAGGGCAAGAACGCCCTGGTGGTCGCCCCCACCGGGTCCGGCAAGACGCTCTCTGCCTTCCTCTGGTCCATCGATCAGCTCTTCGCCGCCCCCACCCAGGGCACCTCGGTGCTCTACATCTCCCCGCTGAAGGCGCTCGGCGTGGACATCGAACGCAACCTGCGCAGCCCGCTGGTCGGCATCGCACACACCGCCCGCCGGCTCCCCGCCGAGGGCGCAGCGACCGAACCCGCCGAGATCACGGTCGGCGTGCGCACCGGTGACTCCACCCCCAAAGAACGCCGCGACCTGGTCCGCAAGCCGCCACAGATCCTGATCACCACCCCCGAGTCGCTCTACCTGATGCTCACCTCCCAGGCACGCAGCACCCTGGCCGGGATCAAGACCGTGATCATCGATGAGGTGCACGCGCTAGCCGGGACCAAACGCGGCGCCCACCTCGCGGTCTCCCTGGAACGGCTGAACAACCTGCTCGAGACCCCCGCCCAGCGGATCGGGCTCTCCGCCACGGTGGAGCCGCGCGAAGAGGTGGCCCGCTTCCTGGGCGGCTCCGCGGCCGTGGAGATCGTCGCGCCGAAGTCCGAGAAGAAGTGGGACATCACCGTCTCGGTGCCGGTGGAGGATCTGGCCTCCCCCAGCACCGCCCCACCTCAAGGGGCGACGCCGTTCCCCACTGCCCCCGGCTCGCAGAAGAACGGTTCAGAGGACTCCACCGAGGACGGGGAGCCGAAGGTGCTCGCCGAGGTGCTCGCCGACTTCGCCCCGGATGAGGCACTGCTCAGCGACCAGCCCCTGCAGCCCAGCATCTGGCCCCACGTGGAGCACCGGATCGTGGACCTGGTCACCGAGAACCGCTCCACCATCGTCTTCGTGAACTCGCGGCGCCTGGCCGAGAAGCTCACCGGTCGGATCAACGAGATCTGGTCCGAACGCCAGCCCCCGGCCAGCCAGGACGCCACCGACGACGACGCCGCCGCTGCCTCCCACGGGGACGATGCCAAAGCCGGAGAGCCGGATCCGCTGGCGCGGTCGCACCACGGCTCGGTCTCCAAAGAGCAGCGCAAGCTCACCGAGGAGGCACTGAAGTCGGGCCGGCTGCGCTGCGTGGTGGCCACGTCCTCCCTGGAGCTCGGCATCGACATGGGCGCGGTGGACCTGGTCATCCAGGTGGAGGCGCCCTTCGCCGTCTCCGCGGGACTCCAGCGCATCGGCCGCGCGGGTCACCAGGTCGGCGAGGTCTCGGTGGGCTGGTTCTTCCCGAAGCACCGCGGCGATCTGGTGAGCACCGCCATCGTCGTCGAACGAATGCTGGCGGGTCAGATCGAAGCGCTGCACATCCCACGCAATCCGCTGGACATCCTGGCCCAGCAGACCGTGGCGGCGTCCGCGATGGAGACCCTGGACGTGGAGACCTGGTTCGAGACCCTGCGCCGCAGCGCTCCCTTCGCCACGCTGCCCCGCTCCGCCTATGAAGCCACCCTGGACCTGCTGGCGGGCAAGTATCCCTCGGACCGCTTCGCCGAGCTGCGGCCCCGGATCATCTGGGACCGCGACGCCGGCACCGTCACCGGACGGCCCGGGGCTCAGCGGATCGCGGTCACCTCCGGCGGCACGATCCCCGACCGCGGACTCTTCGGGGTCTATCTCGCCGGGGGCGAAGACTCCGGCTCGGCTCGCTCCGGAGGACGGCGGGTCGGTGAGCTCGATGAAGAGATGGTCTACGAATCACGCATCGGCGATGTCTTCGCCCTGGGTGCGACCAGCTGGAAGATCGAGGAGATCACCTTCGACCGGGTGCTGGTCTCCCCCGCGTTCGGACAGCCGGCCTCGCTGCCGTTCTGGCGCGGCGACGGCTTCGGCCGCCCCGCCGAACTCGGCCGCGCGCTGGGCCGGTTCACCCGAGAGGTCCACGCCGGCGCCCCGGAGGAGACCGCCGAACGACTGACCTCGCTGGGCATGGACACGTGGGCACAGGAGAACCTGCTGCGCTATTTCACCGAACAGCAGGAGGCTGCCGGGGTCCTGCCCAGCGACACCACACTGGTGGTCGAGCAGACTCGCGACGAGCTGGGCGACTGGCGGATCGTGCTGCTCTCCCCCTACGGGCTCCAGGTGCACGCCCCCTGGGCGCTGGCCGTCGGCGAACGGCTGCACGATCGCTTCGGCCTGGACGGCTCCGCCATGGCGAGCGATGACGGCATCGTGCTGCGCGTGCCGATGATGGATGAGGACCCACCTGGCGCCGAGCTCTTCGTGTTCGACCCGGATGAGCTCGAAGACCTGGTCACCGCCCAGGTCAGCTCCTCCGCGCTGTTCTCTGGACGCTTCCGTGAAGCAGCCGCGCGTGCGCTGCTGCTGCCGAAGCAGAATCCGGGACAGCGCACCCCGTTGTGGCAGCAGCGCCAACGCTCCTCGCAGCTGCTCGAGGTCGCCTCCGGGTACCCCGACTTCCCGGTCATCATGGAGGCCATGCGCGAAGTCCTGCAGGACGTCTATGACATGCCCGCGCTGCTGGAGCTGCTGCGCAGCATCTCGGCGCGCAAGCTGAAGATCGTGGAGACCACCACCCCGAAGCCCTCCCCTTTCGCGCAGTCCATCCTCTTCGGCTACATCGCCCAGTTCCTCTATGAGGGGGATTCCCCGCTGGCGGAGCGCCGGGCCGCGGCGCTCTCGGTGGACCCGGCGCTGCTGGGCGAGCTGCTCGGCCGCGTGGAGCTGCGCGAGTTCCTCGATGCTGCGATCATCGCCGAGTCCGAGGCCTACGCGCAGCGGCTCACCCCTTCCCGCCACGTCCGTGGACAGGAGGGGGTCGCCGATCTGCTCCGCCTGCTGGGCCCACTGAGCGCGGAGCAGCTGGCGGCCCGCCTGGAGGAGGGCGAGCCCGCCCAGGAACATGCGGAAGCGCTGGTCTCCAGCCAGCGAGCTTTCAAAGTGATGTGGAGGACCGGCACCTCCCCCGCGCCGGGCGCCACGGGAGCCGCGGGCACATCGGCCGCGTGCGCCGCGGGCACATCGGCCGCGTGCGCCGACCATGTGGAGGAGCGCTACGCGGCGATCGAGGACGCCTCCCGGCTCCGCGACGGCCTGGGCACACCCATCCCTGTCGGCATTCCCTACGCGTTTCTGGACCCGGTGGAGGATCCGCTCGGGGACCTGGTCGGCCGCTATGCGCGCACCCATGGCCCGTTCCTCGTGGAGGAGGCCGCCGGCGAGCTGGGGCTCAGCCGTGCCGTGGTCGCGGACACGCTGACCCGACTGGTCCGCGAGCACCGCGTGGTCGAGGGCCTCTTCCGCCCCGACCGCGAACTGCCCGTCGACGCTCGGTCAGGCACGGTGGAGTACTGCGACGCCGAGATGTTGCGTCGGATCCGCCGCCGTTCCCTAGCGGCCCTGCGCGCCCAGGTGGAACCAGTGCCCGGAGCAGCATATGGACAGTTCCTGCTCGAATGGCAGGGCATCTCCGCCGCACGCGGGAAGGGCTCCTCGAGCTCAGGCACCGCAGCCCTGGCCGAATCACTGGCGCAGCTCTCCGGAGCCGCCGCGCCGGCGAGCGCCTGGGAGTCCTTCATCCTCCCAGCCCGCGTGCCCGACTACCGACCCGCCATGCTGGACGAGCTGCTGGCTGCCGGAGAGTTCCTCGCGGTGGGCAAGGGAGCGCTGAGCGGGCACGACGGCTGGCTGGCCTTCTACCCGCGCGAAGACGCCGCCGTGCTGCTGAACAACCTGCCCGGCGCAAGCGCTGGGGCATCCGGAACTGAGGACTTCACCCCGACCCCGCTCCAGGAGGCCATCCTTGAGGTGCTCACCCGGGGCGGCGCCTGGTTCATCGAGGCGCTGCACGATCAGCTGGATCCGCGCCTCACGGTGTCCCGAGAGACCACCAAGAACGCACTCTGGGAACTCTTCTGGGCCGGCCGGGTCACACCGGACAGCTTCAGCGCGCTGCGTCGCTTCATGTCCACCGGCACCACCGCGCACAAGAAGCAGCCCGCTCCCGCACGGCCCCGGCACACCTCCCGAAGAATGGCGCTGCGTCAGGCTGCAGAATCTCACCGAAGCCGGGTCGGCGCCGCCAGCGGCGGGTTCAGCGGAGCAGGGGCCGGAGGCCGATGGCAGCTGGTCCCCAGCGCCTCGGCCGAACCCACTCTTGCCGCGCACACGCGCGCCGAGATCCTGCTGGATCGCTACGGCGTGGTCACCCGCGGGTCAGTGATGTCCGAGCAGCAGTCGGGACTCGGCACCGCTTCCAAGGGAGGCTTTGCGGCGGTCTACAAGGTCCTCTCGGCGGCAGAAGACTCCGGTCAGATTCGCCGCGGCTACTTCATCGAACAGCTCGGGGCCGCTCAGTTCACCTCCTCCGCCACCATCGACCAGCTGCGCTGGATCGCGGAGCGACTGGAGGACGCGGCCGAGAAGACCGGAGAGGGGAAGCGTCAGGACGCAGCAGTGGTGCTTGCAGCCACCGATCCGGCCAATCCCTACGGAGCGGCCCTGGACTGGCCGGAGCTGGAGAGCTCCACCCATCGACCCGGACGCAAGGCGGGCGCCGTCGTCGTGCTCTATCGCGGTGACCTGGCGCTCTACATGGAGCGCGGCGGGCGCACCATGCTGCTCTTCACCGAGGACGAGGCCGTGATGGACCTGATCGCCCGGGCCCTGGTCCCGGCGCTGCGCTCGGCGAAGACCGGGCGCATCGCAGTGGAACGTGTCAACGGGGAGCGGATCCTGACCCACCCGCTGGGACAGCTGCTCCGCGACGCGGGGTTCAACTCCTCCCCCTCCGGGCTTCGATTCGCGCCCTGAGGCCTCACGCCCTCAGCGCACACACGTCCCAGACCCAGGATTTCCCGTTAGGGTGAACACATGACTCTTTGCATTCCGTTTCTGATGTTCCAGGGTCAGGCCCAAGAAGCCATTGACCACTATCTCAGCGTCTTCCCCGACGCCGAGCTGCTGGAGATCATGCATCACCCCGAGGGCACTGAGATCTACGACCCCACTCCCGCCTCTGTGCACTCAGCCGAGGCTGCGGACCTCTCAGAAGCCGAAGGCGACGAGCTCTCCGAGGTGGAGGTCCAGCTGGACCTCGGCGAGGAGTCCGAGGAGGACTTCGCCGCCGACGATCTCACCGCGGAGAACGTCGACGAGGAAGCCGAGGAGGAAGCCGACGACGCCGTGGTCGATGCAGAGGAGCCCGCCGAGGTCGCGCACGCCACCCCTGCGGCCGTCGAGGCTCATCACACCGATCTGCAGCTCGCCGAGGAAGACGATCCCGACGAGGTCGTCGATGTTCCCGCCCCCCTGGTCGCGACCGCCCAGCTGAAGATCGGTGGCCAGGTGCTGATGATTCAGGACAGTCTGGTGAAGCACCAGTTCAGCTTCACCCCGTCCGTCTCCATCGCCGTGGTGGTGGACTCCACCGAGGAGTTCAACCAGATCGTGAACAGCCTCGCCCCCGGCGGGGAGTTCCTGATGGAGCCGGGCGACTACGACTTCGCGACCAACTTCGCCTGGATCAAGGACCGCTTCGACATGTCCTGGCAGATCAACCAGCCGCTGGCGCAGCCCGAGCCGACTGCCACCGCTGAGGCACCGGTCTGGGGCTGAGCCTCCCTGCCGCCGAAGCTCCGCGAACCTGACCCGTGACTCAGAAGTCTCCACTTCCCGTGCGCAACGGTGTCAATGCCACGCGCCTGCGCCTTCCGCTGAGCGGTCATTGGCCCACCATCCATGACTATGTCCTGGAGACCTTCGGGCACATCGACCACGGAGGCATCACCGAGCGCTTCCACGCAGGGGAGGTCGTCGACATCGACGGCGCCCCGCTGAGCACCACGACCCCCTTGGGCGAGCGCGAGTTCCTCTGGTACTACCGCTCCGTGAGCGAAGAGGCGCCGCTGCCGGTGCGCGAGGAGATCATCTACGAGAATGAACACCTCGTCGCCGTGGACAAGCCACACTTCCTGCCCACCACACCCGCCGGACGATACGTGCAGGAATCCCTGCTGGTGCGGCTGCGCAACACCCTCGGGGTCCCGGACCTCGTGCCGATCCACCGGCTGGACCGCGGCACTGCCGGTGTCTTGATCTTCTCCAAGGAGCCCTCCACGCGCGGAAAGTACCAGCTGCTCTTCGAGAACCGCCAGGTGAACAAGACCTACGAATGCGTCAGCGCGGTCCCGCGCGGGATGACGGCGGAGACACTCGCGTCGCGATTCCCGCTGAGCGTGCGGAACCGGATCGAGAAGACCAAAGGGGTCGTGGTCTCGCAGCTCGCCTCCTACGCCCCCGAGCACTCAGGCCACCGGCCCCACGACAGGAGAGCCCGGACGGGCAAGCGCCGCACGGAGGCGATCCCTGGAGCCAATTCCTCCTCGAGGGTGGAGCTGATGGGCGCCGGTGCGAGCGCCTCGGGGGCACAGGTCGGCCACTTTCAGCTGATTCCGCACACCGGAAAGACTCACCAGCTGCGCATCCACATGGCGCTGCTGGGTCTCGGTATTCTAAATGACCGGTTCTACCCGGAACTCCTCGACGATGCCCCCGACGAGTTCGACAAGCCGCTGCAGCTCTTGGCGAAGACGCTGTCCTTCACCGATCCGCTCAACGGCGTCCACCGCAGCTTCACCTCCCCTCGAACCCTCCAGGAGTCTCCGCAGTGACCAACCCCGCGATCGCCTTGGGCGTCAATGACCTCAGCGATCCTGCGCTGTATCAGGAGTGGGGGTTCTACTACTTCATCTTCGTGGCCGTCGCCGTGGCGTTCACCGCGATCGTGCCGCCCTTCCCCTCCGAGGTCATGGTCATCGCCTCCGGCACGATGGCCGCAGATGAGATCTTCCCGGTGCTGCTGGTGCTCGCGGTGACCTTCCTCGGGTGCCTGGCCGGCGACATCGGTTTGTACCTGCTCTTCCGCTACAGGCTGATCCGGCTGCTCTACCGGTGGAAGTGGGGACGCAACCTGCACCGCAAGCTGCTGCGCATCTCGATCCGCGCAGGGGGCGCCACCACCTGGGCGGGACTGCTGCTGATCCGCTGGATCCCGGGAGGACGCTCCGCCTCGATGGCCACCGCCGGCATGATGGGACTCGGCGGAGGTCCCATGGTCGCACTGGCCTTGCTGGGCGCGCTCACCTGGTCCCTCTGGATGGTCGGATTAGGTTACATTACGGGAACAACTACGGGGCTCCCACCCTGGGCGAGCACGGTCGCGGGCATCGTTGTGGGTACCCTTGTGGGGTTGGGAATCACCGTGGTGATGGCTCGGAACCGTTCTCGTCGGGGGGCGCAGCGGAAGACGGCAACCACGTGACCAGCGGATTTGCACGGACCCGGGTCCGACGCATCGAACGCATACGCCAGCTGAGACGCTAGAGGGGGAAATCGGGCTTGACTGAAAAGTCCCAGGACGAGTCCATCGAGACGATGCCTGACTCCGAGACCTCTGCCGAGGAAGCCGAGGCCCCCCATGCCGCGACTGAGGACGGCCCCGCAGAGTCCGACGCTGATCAGAGAGCCTCCGACGGCGATGCTCCCGCCGACGACTCCTCCGCTGCAGTGGACACGGCCGACGACGCCCCTGCCCCTTCCGTCGTCCGCTCCAGTCAGCCCACGCCCGCACGACCGATAGCCACCGAGGGCGGCCATGATCAGTCGGGGCTCAGCGGCTTCTTCGACAACCTGGACGAGAAGTTCTTCGCTGCCGCCCGCCGTTTGGGAGACGCCTTTCGGCGCCCCGATCCCACAGCGGAGGCTGAGAGCACCACCACTGAGGAGAAGACCCCGGAGGACGGCAACACCGTCGATTCGGACCAGATCCCGGTGGAAGGCCCCCTCGAGGACCCGGAACGAAGGGGCGCGGAACAGCAGAGCAGCCGCCCGACCCCCTCTGCCGGGGACGACGCCGATGTCGAAGGTCCGCTCACGGAAACCCAGGCCGAGCATGAGCCTGCCCCCGTGACCCTCCCCAAGCCGCGCCGAGCGCTGGATGAACGACGCCAGCGCGACGTGATCTTGGAGAAGGCAGCTGCCATCGAGGCGGCCACCGCGCGGAACTATCGCCCCACCGGACGCGAGTTCGTGGAGTTCGCCGATGACGAGGAAGACCTCTTCACCTACATCCCCCCGTACAACCTCCCTTCGCGTGACCCCGACCCGGCACCGGTGCGCACCGACCTGTACCGACAGGTGTTTGTGAGCATCGGCGCCCTGGCGGCGCTGATCTCGCTCGGCTGGATGTTCGGGATGTTCACCTCGGCCCCTGCCATTCTCGGCGGAAACGGTCTGGATGAGCTGGCCGAAGGCTGGTACTCCGGGAACCGGGCGCTGCTCTCCCCCGAGGCGAACTTCTACTGGCTCTGGCCGTTCATCGTGATCGGGCTTCTCGCCCACGCGGTCTTTCAGTGGACCACCACGCAGACCGCCACGCCGCGGCAACGTCGTTCTGGTTGGCAGGTCGGCTCCGCGTCGGTGCTCATGCTCATCTGGACTGCGTCGATCCACACCGGGATGCTCACCCTCGCGGTGTTGGCCGCACTGGCTGCGGCACTGGCGCTGATCGACGCCATCCGTCAGTTCACCTTCCGCACCGCACGCAACTCGCTGGAGCGTCGGCTGGCTGACACCACCACGGGTCTCTTCGCAGGTTGGGCGCTGGTGGCCGCGATGTCCTCGTTGTCCATCTGGCTCACCGCCATGGGCTGGCACATCCCCGGCTTCCCCGCGGTGATCTGGGCGCTGATCGGCCTCGGCATCTGCATCTGGGCCGCCTCGTACTACGCGATGACCGAACGAGGCAGGATCACCCTCGCCCTCGGCATGGGCTGGGGAATGTTCTGGCTGATCTTCCCGCGCATCCTCTCCGACGTCACCTCAGTGTGGGTGGCGCTGTGCGCCGCGATGGGCGCGTTCGTCGTCATCCTTGCCACTGAATCGCGCCGGCACAAGATCAATCACGCGGAACGCCGCGCCGCGATGGGACGACCACTCGAAGACATCATCTGATCCACCGTCCAGGAGTCGTTATCACGCACCGTCTGACCATCGCCGCAAGCACCGCCGCACTGCTGTTGCTCTCCAGCTGCGGGGCCGACCAGGATCCGGATGACGCCCCGGAGACCGCCACCGCCTCCCCCAGTGCCTCAGCGAGCCCTTCCGCCAGCTCCTCGACGAGCGAAGGTGCCCCAGCGAGCGAGGAGCCAGGTGGAGCGTCGGGCACCGAAAGCGAGCCAGGGAACGCATCCGAATCCGAGCAGCCCGGCCCCGAGGATGACAACCAGACCGGCGCGGTGCCCAGTGAGAGCGATCAGCCCTCCTCCGACGGCCCCGATCAGTCGGGAACCGCGCCGATCACGGGGGACTTCAGCACCGAGCCGCAGGAGACGCAAGGCTTTCCCAGTGGCTCGGGTCCGCGTGATCAGCAGCTGGTCGCGGTGCGCTCGGGCGTGCATGACGGGTTTGATCGTGTCGTCTTTGAGTTCAGCGGCGAGGGTCTGCCCAGCTGGCGCGCCGAGTACGTCGATTCAGCGGCTGAGCTGGGTCGCGGCAATCCCATCGACGTGGCCGGCGAGACGATTCTTCAGATCTACGTCAGCGGACCCTCGTGGCTGCCCGAGGAGCAGGTCGAGGACCGGCTTGACTCCGACCAGTACTACCAGCGCGATACCGCAGCCCTCCCGGAAGAGGTCTACATCCAAGGCCCCTTCGAAGCCCTCTCGCAGTATCTGATCGGCCTGCCCGAGGAGGTCCCCTTCTCGGTGGAGCTGCTGGAAGACCCCACCCGGCTCGTGGTGGATCTCCAGAACCGCGGCGGGTGATGCCAGAGAAACGGCAGTGGCCGTTGTGGTGCATGATGGAACTATGAGCATTCGAACCCCTGATCCGAACCCCGGATGGTTGAACGAGGATGACCTCTACGAGGCCCGCCGCCGGCTCCCCATGGTCTACGTCGAAGCCATTCCAGTGCGACTGGATCCTCTGGGCTGCATCACCGAGCTCGGTCTGCTCTACACGGCCGACACCGAGGGGCACTTCTACCGCACGGTGGTCTCCGGACGAGTGATGTACCGCGAGACGATTCGCGCCGCCCTGCTGCGCAACATCGAGAAGGACCTCGGCTCACTGGTGCTGCCGCAGATTCCGCCCTCCCCCACTCCGTTCACCGTGGCGGAGTATTTCCCCTACCCGTCGGAGACAGGACTCGTCGACGATCGGCAGCATGCCGTCTCGATGGCATACATCGTCCCCGTCTCCGGTGAGTGCTCACCCCGTCAGGACGCTCTGGAGCTCAGCTGGATGACCCCGGACCAGGTGCTCAGCCCCGAGGTCCAGTCGGAGTTCCTCGGCGGCCGTGAACGACTCATCCGGCAGGCCCTCGCCCACCTGGGTCACACAGGCTGAACCCTGCTGTCCCCGCCGGTAGAATCTAGGCAATGACCACTCCAGCACCAGAGAAGACCGCGCGCCGCAGGCGGCCGTCCCCCCGCGACAGCGCGGGACCGCGACCATTCCTACGGCTGGGCTTCGCTGGGTGGATCGTGTCCTGGCTGATCCCCACTGCGGTGATGGGCGCTCTGCTCCTGGCGCTGAGCCTCATGCCGGGACTCGACGGCGAGGGATTCCTCGCGCCGCTGATTCCGTTGATCGGCGCTGCCGCCGTCGTCGTCGGCATCCCCGGCACGCTGCTGGTCACCTGGCTCTTCCGCCACCAGCCCCGCCCCGCGGTGCACATCCTGGGCTACGTCGTCGTGGGCCTGCTCTACGGCCCTGTCGCGCTCGTCGTGGGCGCCGGTGGACTGGTGCCGATGCTGATACCGCTCATCGGCTTTCCCGCCGGCATCCTGCTGGGGCTTGGCCGCTGGATGGCTCAGCCGCTGACCCGGGTGGAGGGCACCGACGATGACGCCATGACACCCGGCATCGATGCGTCGCAGACCACCACCACGGACCCCGAGACAAAGGACCCTGAGCATGACTGAGACCACTGCACATCCGGCAATGACTCTGACCATTGCAGGCTCCGAGGCCACCGGCGGCGCCGGAGCTCAGGCCGATCTGAAGACCTTCCAGGAACTGGGAACCTTCGGGATGGTGGCGCTGACCTGCATCGTGTCCTTCAATCCGCAGGACAACTGGAACCACCGGTTCGTTCCCGTGGAGACCCAGGTGATCACGGACCAGCTCGAGGCCATCTTCGGCAATTACGGGCCCGAGTCACTGGACGCGGTCAAGCTCGGGATGATGGGCTCTCCCGCCACCATCTCCACCGTGGCAGCCGCAGTCTCGGCTCGCAGGCCCAAGCACCTGGTGCTGGACCCGGTCCTGATCTGCAAGGGGCAAGAGCCGGGCCACGCGCAGGACACCGATAATGCACTGAAGGCGGAGCTGCTGCCGCTGGCGACCTTCGTGACGCCGAATCACTTCGAGACCGAGCAGCTCTCCGGCATGAAGGTCGAGACGCTGGAAGACCTCCAGGCAGCTGCCGCCGAGATTCACCGCATCTCGGGGGCAGCCGTGCTCGCCAAGGGCGGCATCCGCCTGGCGGGCGCAGACGCAGTCGATGTGTTCGTCGATGCCGAGGGCATGGAGGTGCTCACCGCCCCGAAGATCGGCGAGCACGCCGTCTCCGGAGCGGGCTGCTCCCTGGCCGCCGCTGTCACGGCCGAACTTGCCAAGGGGGCCTCTCCTATGGATGCGGCGCGGAGCGCCAAGGCCTTCGTCACCGCAGGCATCCGCCAGCGCGTGGCCGGAAACACCCCGTTCGACGCGCTCTGGCAGGGCGGCCTGCGCCGCTGAGGTGCCTCGGCGGGCATCGGCCCGTCATCGCGACGCTGCCGCAGACTGCTCCTGTCGCGGACTACCGGCCCTCGCCCTCAGGGGCGATGTCCTCGAGCTGAGGCTCGATCAGACCCAGCTGGGTCGCGCGAATCAGCAGCTGCACGCGATCACGCACCCCAAAGCGGGCACACAGACGCCCGAGGTGCGCCTTGACCGCGCCTTCGGTCAGCACCATGCGGGTAGCGATCTCCCGGTTGCTGAAACCGCGCGCCAACAGGGTCAGAACCTCGGTCTCCCGCGGCGGCACCCGCGGCAGATAGTCAGAGCCCGCGAGGGCTACCGAGAATTCCTCGGCCTCATTGACGGCATTGAACTCAAGCCGTCGCGCCACATCAGGTGAGATCGGCACGGAGCTGCCGTGCACCTGCCGGATGGCCTCGAGTACCTGATCCGCCGTCGCGTCCTTGACGATGTAGCCCTTGGCCCCTGCATTCAAGGCCTGCAGCGCGTGCCCCTCAGAGCTGAACGTGGTGACCGCCAGCACGGAGGTCTTCGGCGCGATCGCCATGACCTCGGCAGTGGCCTCGACGCCACCCATCTCCGGCATCTTGAGGTCCATGATCACCACGTCGGGCATCTCCTCGCGGACCCTTTCGATCACCTCGAGACCGTTCTGCGCTTCACCCACACAGACCATGTCTGGGGCGGAATCCACGTAGGCACGCAGAGCTGCCCGCATGATCGGGTGGTCGTCTGCAACGACGAGACGGAGCATGGCTGAACCTGTTCTTCCTCGGCCGGTGACACCCGGTCCAATGACACCGGTGCAAAGTCTCACTTTATCCGAACTCTTCGAGCGCGGGCGCTGCCCGACGGCTTCTGACGGGATCAATACCCGATCTGAGGGAATCTGTATAAATTAGGTACTTAAGTCCACTATGCCTGAATCTAGGCACACCTTATTCTAATTTTACACGTTCAACATCAGTAGGTATACCCCCGAAAGGAACAAAAAATGTCACTCGCTTTGTTTGCTTACCGTATCGCCATCGTTTCTGCACTTGTTCTTACTACTGTTATCACTTTCTTCGATCTTTCAAGCCTGGAATCAGCAGGATTTTTCCGTTCATTCATCTGCCGAGCATTCCCTAACGCCTCCGGCTGCTGAGGCTTCGTCAGCTGAACATCGTTCGGCGTACTCTTGAGCGTGACCTTCTCAAGCGATGTGGCCCCCAGCCGACGGGTTCTCACCATCCTCACGTTGGCGACGATCGGCGGCATAGGTGCCGACATCGGGCTCGGATTGATCCTGGACACTACCTACCTCGGCGAGGCATTGCAGTTCGGCTACCTGATCTGGATTCTCGCGGTGGCACTGTTCTGGCTGCATCCCGCGGCAGGGGCGCTGGCGGCCTTGACCGGCGGCCTGGTGGGAGTCCTTGCGAGTTCTCAGTTCGAAACGATGCTGCTCGTCATCCTCTTCTGCGGACTCAGTGCCATGTACTGCTCATGGTGGGTCCGGCGTCTGTACGCGATTCTGGCGCTGTGTCTCGCGGTGAACGCTGGCCTCGTGCAGAGCGACGCTTTGCTGGCTGCGGGGTTCGGGATCACAGTGGGGGCATTGATGCTTCTGTGTTATTTCGCTGGCCACGCTACAAGAAGGCAGCTGGTCTCACGGATGTCCGCTGATCAAGAGCTCGTAGAGCTGCGCGCCGCCCACGAGGACGCTCTCGCAGGGGAGCGGCGATCCATCGCGCGAGACCTGCACGACATCCTCGCGCATGACCTCACCGTCATTTCGATGCAGACCCAGGTTGCGGCGGCCACCGGAACGCCCGAATCCCGGGCGGCGGCGCTGAGCCAGATCTCCCAGTCAGCCAGCGCGGCGCTGCATGACCTGCGCCGTGTGCTGCTGGTCCTGCAGCGCGAGAACATCATTGGGTCGGGTCCGGGCGATGCCCCGGAGCTGGACCTGGAGTCCGGGCTTGCCCGCTTCACGGAGCGCCTGCAGGATCTCGGCTTCACGGTGGACACCTCAGTGCATGGGGATATCAGCTCGATCTCCCAATCGGTGGAAGCCTGCCTCTACCGCATTCTGCAGGAATGCACGACGAACGTGGTGAAACACGGCGCCCGCGGACACGATACGAATGACTGCACGATCGAACTCGAGGTCAAAGAAGCCACCGTCGATCTGGCCGTGACGAATCGAACCGACGCGAATCAGGCTCCCGCACCCAAACACGCAACCTCCGGGACCGGGCTGATCAGCATGGAAAACCGCGCTGCGACTTATGGAGGAACGATCGAGGCCGGCTCGCCGGCCGAAGGCATCTGGAGCGTGCAGGTCTCCGGAATCCAGCTGCGGCTGCCGCGCTGAGAGACACCGGGCATCAGAGAAAGCCGCCAGACACAGAGAGGCTCGGGCGGTGCCGTTCCCACCGCCCGAGCACTAACACCAGCCGAGGTCCTGCTCCGAACCCTTGCACCGTAATTCGGAGCGCCTCAAGGCCAATGCTTCTCCCTGAATCGTGCACCACTGTTGCACGTCCAGTTTCTATTATCCGAGGGGATCAGTCCCACACGCCAGTGGACTTTGGTCTACAGTTCGAAGATTCAACTAAGCTCCGCCTCATTGTGACTATCGAGTAACATGTGTGCCATGACACATCATGTTCCCGACGCCTCCGTGGACCCCATCTACGATCTCTCCACCGCCCTGGACCTGGACTACTACGGCGTATTCGAGAACCTGCCGGCCGCGGACCGCCAGTGGTGGACGCGCGCCCGGGAGTTCTCCAGCGGACTGGAGACCCGGATGGCTCAGCACTGGGAGCATGCGGAGTACCCCATCGATCTGGTGCGGAAAGCTGGCGGCCTGGGTCTGCTCACCGACGGAGTCGACGTCTCCGAGGTCGGCATGGAGACGCTCTCCCCCATGGCGGCGGGACTGGTGAACATGGAGACCTCCCGGGCTGACGGCTCTCTCGGGACGGCGCTTGCCGTCCAGGGTGGACTGGCGCTGCGCACGCTGGCGTACTTCGGATCAGAGGATCAGAAGGCGGAGCATCTCACCAAGCTGGCCACCGCCGAGACCCTGGGCTCCTTCGCCCTGACCGAACCGACGCATGGCTCTGACTCGGTCTCCCTGGAGACCACCGCCCGGCTCGTCGGTGACGAGGACTCCGGCTACTACGTGATCAACGGGGTCAAGAAGTGGATCGGCAACGGGGCCTCCGGAGGCATCACGTTCACCTGGGCGCGAGTCTCCGGGGGCATCCATGACGGCAGCGTGCGCTGCTTCCTGGTGGACCAGGCCACTCGCGGCTACAAGGCTGAGGTCATCCAGGGCAAGGCTTCGCTGCGGGCCATCCACCAGGCCTTGATCCAGTACGAGGACGTCGAGGTTCCCGCCCACGCGGTGCTTCCCGGGTCGAAGAACTTCAAGGACGCCTCCAAGGTGCTCTTCGCGACGAGGCTTGGAGTGGCCTGGTCCGCCGTCGGCCATGCGTCGGCCATGGTGGAGGCGGCGCTGAGCTACTCCAAGCAGCGCGAGCAGTTCAGCCGGCCGCTGGCCAGCTTCCAGCTGGTCCAGGAGCGTCTGACCTGGATGGTCTCGGAGCTGACCTCCATGCAGATGCACGTGCGGCAGGTGACCGAACGTGACATCGCCGGCACCCTCACCGGCCCGCAGGCCTCGCTGGCGAAGTATCACAACACGCGCAAGGCCCGCGCGATCGCTCAGGTTGCCCGCGACATGCTCGGCGGCAACGGCATCCTGCTGAAGAACAAGGTGCCCCGCCACATGGCCGACATCGAGGCGATCCACACCTACGAGGGCACCGAGTCCGTGCAGACCCTGATCATCGGTCGAGACCTGACCGGCTACTCCGCCTTCGCCTGAGCGCGCTCAGCACTCGACCACGTTGACCGCGAGCCCGCCCAGAGCGGTCTCCTTGTACTTCGAGGACATGTCCTTGCCGGTCTCGCGCATGGTCACGATGACCTCGTCCAGGGAGACCCGGTGATCACCGTCGCCCATGAGCGCCATGCGTGCGGCGTTGACGGCTTTGGTCGCGCCCATGGCGTTGCGTTCGATGCAGGGCACCTGCACGAGGCCCGCGATCGGGTCGCAGGTCAGCCCGAGGTTGTGCTCCATGGCGATCTCGGCGGCGTTCTCCACCTGCCGGGGGGTGCCGCCGAGGACCTCGCAGAGTCCGGCGGCCGCCATCGAGGAGGCTGAACCGACCTCGCCCTGGCAGCCGACCTCGGCGCCCGAGATGGAGGCCTGCTCCTTATAGAGCACCCCCACAGCGGCGGCGGTGAGCAGGTAGCGCACGGCGATGTCCTCGCGGTCCTCCTCCCCCGCGTAGCTGGCACCGGGGCCGTAGTGCGTGGCGTAGAAGCCCACGGCGGGGATGATGCCGGCGGCACCGTTGGTGGGTGCGGTGACGACCCTCCCGCCGGAGGCGTTCTCCTCGTTGACGGCGAGCGCGACCAGGTTCACCCATTCCTGCCAGTAGGCGTGGGTGCGGCTGGGATCGTCCTTCCACATCCGGGCATGCCAGTCAGGCGCACGACGGCGCACCTTGAGTCCGCCGGGCAGGTTTCCCTCGCGCTCCAGGGCGAAGTTCTTGCAGTCCTCCATCACCTGCCACAGGTGCAGCACCTTGGCGGTGATCTCCTGCTCCGCGTCCTGTTCCGACCCGCCGTGACGGGTGACGTGCAGGGCGCGCTCATTGGCCATCATGACCCGGGAGACCGGCAGTCCGGAGCGTGCGCAGTGTTCCATGAGCTCGGCGCCCGTGGTGAAGGGATAGGGCACTTCTTCGTCGTCGTTGGCCAGCGCCTCACCGAGGGAGGCGTCGGAGGCCACCGCGTCGGATTCGGAGAGCACGAACCCGCCACCGATGGAGTAGTAGGTCTCCTTGGCCACCTGTTCGCCCTGGACATCCAGCGCCGTCAGCGTCATGGCATTGGTATGCCGGTCCAGGACGGTCAGCGGACGCTGCACGATGTCCTCGATCCGCAGCGAAAGCTCGCGGCCGCCGTCGTCGTCATGCTGGGCTGCGAGCTGGACCGTGCCGGTCGACTCCATGGCCTCCAAGCGGGACTCCACCTGGTCAGGAAGAATCGTCTCCGGATCCCAGGCCTCGAGCCCGAGCAGCACCGCGGTGAAGGTGCCGTGTCCGCGTCCGGTGGCCGAGAGCGAGCCGTAGAGATCCACGCGCAGCGTCTCGGTCCGGGCCAGGGCGCCGGTGTCGCACAGCTCCTCGAGGACGAACCGCCGCGCGGCGCGCATCGGGCCCACGGTGTGCGAGGAGGACGGTCCGATCCCCACCCGCAGGAGGTCGAAGATGCTGATGGTCATGTGAGGCCTCGAATCCTGATGTGTTGGTCAGCGTTCGCGGGTGTAGAACGGCAGTGCGACCACTTCGAAGGGCTGCGGCTTGCCGCGCAGGTCGATGTCGACCCGGGTGCCGGGCTCGGTGAAGCCCAGGTCCACGTAGGCCATCGCGATCGGGTAGCCCAGGGTCGGGCTGGGCAGCCCGGAGGTCACCGCACCGATGGTCACACCGGAGTGCTCCCCCTCGGCGGCGATCACCGGGTAACCGCTGCGTCCGGCGCGCTTGCCCAAGCCGCGGAGCCCGACGAGCCGCTGCCCGGCGGTCTTGCCGCGTCCCTCGGCCTTGGCCTGCTCAAGTGCGGCGCGTCCCACGAAGTCCTCCTCCTTGGAGAACGAGACCACCGGCAGCCCTGCCTCGAAGCTGATCCGGTCGGTGGTGAGCTCGTTGCCGTAGAGCGGCATGCCAGCCTCGAGGCGCAGCGAATCCCGGCAGGCGAGCCCGCACGGGATCAGCCCGTGATCCGATCCGGCCTCCAGCAGCGCGAGCCAGAGGGCCCCGGCCTTGTCGTTGGGCAGGAAAAGCTCGAAGCCGTCCTCACCGGTGTAGCCGGTGCGGGCGAGCAGGATCTCGTCCCCACCGATGCTGACCGTGGTGAACGCGTAGTAGCGCAGCTCCTCCACCAGGAAGGTCTCATTGGCGCGGACCACTGAGCCGATGATGGCAGCGGCCGCAGGGCCCTGGACGGCGATCAGGCTGATCCCCTCGGATTCGTCCCAGACCTCGACGTCGTAGCCCGACTCCGCAGAGCCGGCGTGTCCGTTCTCTGCAAGGTCCGTCAGCGCGGCGGCGACCACGTCGCGATTCGCGGCGTTGGGCACCACCAGGTACTCGTTCTCGTCGATCCGGTAGACGATGAGGTCGTCCACGATCCCGCCGTCCTCGCGGCAGATCAGCGAGTACTTCGCCTTGCCGATCGCGACCGCGGCGAGATTGCCGACAAGTGCAGTGTTCAGGAAGGTGGCGGCCTCGGGTCCGATGATGCGGATCTCACCCATATGGGAGAGGTCGAAGAGTCCGGCCGTGGTGCGCACTGCATGGTGCTCCTCCAGCTCGGAGGTGTACTTCAGCGGCATCTTCCAGCCTCCGAAGTCGGTGAAGCTGGCGCCGAGTTCGGCGTGGGCGGCGGTGAGCGCTGTTTCTCTCATGCGGTGCTCTCCTCGAGCTCGAAGGCCTCTGGCGGCGGGCAGGAGCAGACCAGGTTGCGGTCGCCATGGGCGCCGTCGATCCTGCTGACCGGGGGGAAGTACTTGTCCTGGAGCAGGTTCTTCACCGGGAAGGCCGCCTGCTCACGGGGGTAGGCGCGGTCCCAGGCGTCGCCCGCGAGGACTGCGGCCGGGTGGGGTGCCAGTCGAAGCGGGGACTGCTCGAGAGTGAGCTTCTCGTCGATCACGTCCTGAATCTCGCCGCGCACCCCGATCATCGCCTCGATGAATCGATCGATCTCGGCCAGGTCCTCAGACTCGGTGGGTTCCACCATGAGCGTGCCGGCCACCGGGAACGCCAGGGTGGGCGCGTGGAAGCCATAGTCGATCAGCCGCTTGCAGACGTCCTCGGCGGTGATCCCAGAGGCCTTGCTCAGTGCGCGCAGATCTAGGATGCACTCATGGGCGATCAACCCGTTCTCCCCGGTGTAGAGGACCGGGAAGTGGTCCTTCAGCCGCTCGGCGATGTAGTTCGCGCTCAGCAGCGCGTGCGCGGTGGCGCTGGTCAGGCCCTCGGAGCCCATCATCGCCAGGTAGGCCCAGGAGATGGGCAGCACTCCGGCAGAACCGAACGGCGTGGAGGTCACCGGCGCGCCGTCGCGACCCTCTCCCTCATGCTCACCGGTGGCCCAGGAGGCACCCACCGCGGTGCTGGGCAGGAAGGGCTTGAGGTGCTCGGCCACGGCCACCGGGCCGACGCCGGGCCCGCCGCCGCCGTGCGGGATGCAGAAGGTCTTGTGCAGGTTCAGGTGGGAGACATCCCCGCCGAACTCGCCGGGCTGGGCGAGTCCGACCAGCGCGTTGAGATTCGCGCCGTCGATGTAGACCTGCCCTCCGGTGGCATGCACTGTGGAGCAGACCTCACGCACCTCGGCCTCATAGACCCCGTGGGTGGAGGGATAGGTGAGCATGATCGCAGCGATCCGTTCCGGGTGGGCTGCGATCTTGGACTGCAGGTCAGCCATGTCGATGGTGCCGTCCTCCGCGGTGGCGACGACGACGACCTGCAGTCCCGCCAGCACTGCCGAGGAGGCGTTGGTGCCGTGCGCGGAGGCGGGAATCAGGCAGATGTCCCGGGCGGCGTCGCCCTGGGCGAGGTGGTACTGGCGGATGGCCAGCAGTCCGGCGTACTCCCCCTGGGACCCGGCGTTGGGCTGGATGGACACGGCGGAATAACCGGTGACCTCGGCGAGCCGGGACTCGAGGTCGGCGATGAGCTCCCGCCACCCGGTGGTCTGCTGCGCGGGGGCGTAGGGGTGGATGCCGGCGAACTCGGGCCAGGAGATGGCCTCCATCTCGGTGGCGGCGTTGAGCTTCATCGTGCAGGAGCCCAGCGGGATCATCGTCCGGTCCAGCGCGAGGTCGCGGTCCGAGAGACGGCGCACGTAGCGCATCATCTGTGTCTCGGAACGGATCTGGTGGAAGATCTCATGGGTCATGAACTCCGAGGTGCGGGTCAGCTCCGCGACGAAGCCGAAGCGCCGACCGGTTCCATCGGGATCCCGGCTGCCCACGACGAAGCCGAAGTCCTGGACGCCGAAGGCCTTGATCACGGACATCATGTGCTGTGGCGTCGTCGTCTCGTCGACCGAGATGCCGACGATGTCTTCGCTGACCCGGCGCAGGTTGATCCCTGCCTCGTCTGCGGCGGCGATGACCTGCTCCGCCGCGGCGTGAGACTCCAGCCGCACCTGGACGGTGTCGAAGAAGGACTCGGTGATGAGTTCGTGCCCGGCTTTGCCCAGCACTGTGGCAATCATGCGGGCATGGTTGTGGACCCGTTCGGCGATCCGGGTGAGTCCCTCCGGGCCGTGGTAGACCGCGTACATCGAGGCGGCGACGGCGAGCAGGGCCTGGGCGGTGCAGATGTTCGAGGTGGCCTTCTCCCGGCGGATGTGCTGCTCACGGGTCTGCAGGGCGAGTCGGTACCCCGGGCGTCCCTCGGCGTCCTTGGAGACCCCGACGAGCCGTCCCGGGAGCTGACGCTGAAGCCCGGACTTCACGGCCATGAAGGCCGCATGCGGTCCGCCGAAGAACAGCGGGACGCCGAAGCGCTGCGAGCTGCCGACAGCAATGTCGGCGCCCTGCTCGCCGGGTGAGGTGATCAGCGTCAGCGCCAGCAGGTCCGCCACGATGGTGATCATCGCCCCGCGCTCCTTGGCCTCGGCGATGACTTCACGGTGATCCACGACGGCGCCGGAGTCGGCAGGCTGCTGGAGGACCAGGCCGCAGATCTCACCCTCGGGCAGGCCTTCGGCGGCGATGTCGACGATCTCGATCTCGATGCCCAGGGCGTCGGCGCGGCCTGCGACCACGGCGAGGGTCTGCGGGAAGATGTCCGCGTCCAGCACGATCTTGGCCGTGGCGCGCTTCTTGTTCCCCCGGCGCATCAGCAGGATCGCTTCGGCCACGGCGGAGGCCTCATCCAGCAGCGAGGCATTGGCGATGTCGAGGCCGGTGAGGTCCGCGACCATGGTCTGGAAGTTCAGCAGCGCCTCCAACCGACCCTGAGAGATCTCCGGCTGATACGGCGTGTAGGCGGTGTACCAAGCAGGATTCTGCAGCACGTTGCGCAGGATCACCTGCGGGGTGTGGGTGTCGTAGAAGCCCTGACCGATCATCTGTGCGCGCGGCTGATTCTTGCCGGCGAAGTCGCGCAGCGCCGCCAGCGTCTGCGCCTCGGTGAGGGCCTCCGGGAGGTTCAATGCTCCGGGCTGCCGGATGGCGGCGGGGACCGCGGCGTCGACCAGCTCGGCGAGGGACGCGTAGCCGAGGGTGTCCAGCATCGTGGCGGCGGTCTCGGAGGTGGGCCCGATGTGCCGCGCGGAGAATTCAGTGGCGTCAGCGGCGAGGTGAGAACGCAGGAGCTCGGGTGTGGCGGTCATAGAGGAACCTTCCAGGCATAGATATGGCGAGGGTTCCTCCCCCGCTCTGTGATGGACCTGAGAGATTCACCGGTCTCCGCCCGCATGAACAGCGGGAAGTGCCGGCTTGCACCTTGGGTGAGCTCGTCGGACGCTGCGGCCTGACGTGCTGCTTTCCAGAGTTGCCACCCCTGTACGGTACTGAGTGCCTGAGAGGTTCCCGGGGAGGATATTGCTCCTTCGGCGCCGGCCGCGGTGATTCCGAAGAGATTCTGCGCTCCCAGGAAGA
The DNA here is from genome assembly GCA_947494195.1 of uncultured Nesterenkonia sp. Classification (GTDB taxonomy): domain Bacteria; phylum Actinomycetota; class Actinomycetes; order Actinomycetales; family Micrococcaceae; genus Nesterenkonia. Next base: position 406,699 of record CANLUC010000001.1, read on the forward strand.
CCTGCCGGACTCTCCCACACAGGGGACGTGGCGTTGATTCAATTTCCTTCATTGTGCCACAGCGGTGTTTTCCGCCACGTTTCACACAGTGCTCATTCCCCGCCCGGGGACGCCTACCGGGAAGACTCCGGGACGCTCATGGGGCCGGTTCCGTCGGCGGCCTCGGTGCGCACGTGTTCAGGGAGCAGGCCGACGCCGATGATGCGCGCGGTGAGTCGACGCAGCACGGGAGAGGCGAGTCGGATCAGCGTCACGGCTGCAGCGGGCAGGACCTGCTGCCCCTGGGTGGAGCGCGCGATGAGCCGGTGCCCTCGTCCCTGGACGCCCTGCATGATCCGCACGGGTCGCGTCCTGCGCGCCTGGACCCGGGCCAGGGTCGCCGAGGGCACGATCCCACGCCGCAGCGCAGGTGTGATCGCATTGGCCAGCGCGACCGCGTCCTGGATCGCATAGTTGACCCCCACCCCGAACATCGGTGACATCGCGTGGGCGGCGTCTCCGATGGCGATGAACCCAGGGCGATGCCAGCGCGGGAGTCGGTTCATCTGCACGGAGAGCAGCTTGATCTGCTCCCAGTCGGTGAGCGTCTCAACCACCTGGCTCAGCACCGGTGCCGCCTGGGCTATGCGTGCGCGAAACGCCGGCAGGCCGGCGCGCTTGAGCTCTGCGAACTCGCCCTTCTTGACGATCAGCCCGGACTGGTAGGTGGCGCCGCGATCGATGGTCAGCACCATCCCCGCCGACGAGAGGTAGCCCAGAGTCGCAGGCGGCGGGTCAACAGGCTGCGGGAGGCTGAACCAGAGCACATCGATGGGCACACCCGACTTCCACGGGGATGAGTCCTGCAGCCTCTCGCAGCACCGGTGCCCGCCCGTCAGCGGCCACCGTGAGTCTCGCCCGGATCTGTTCCTCGCCGGAGGCCGAGCGCAGGCGCACGCCGACGACGGCGCCGTCGTCGGCTGGGTCTTCCCTCTGATCTGGGCGCTCATGCAGCAGCCCTGTGGCCTCGGTGTCCATGAGCAGCTCGAAGCCCGGCAGCAGCTGCGCCTCGCGGGCCAGGAAGTCCAGGAACTCCCACTGCGGGGCAAGGACGAGGAAGTCATCCGGGCCGCGCAGCACGCCGAAGTCCACCAGCGTCATCCGCTGCCGTTCGAGGACAGCGTCGAGCCGGGGCAGCCGCGTGACGGGCAGCTGCAGGAAGTTCTCCCGCAGCCCGAGTTCACCGAGCAGTGTGAGCGTGGAGGGATGGATGGTGTCACCGCTGAAGTCACGCAGGAAGTCCGCGTGCTTCTCGAGCACCGTGACGGTCAAGCCCGCCCGCGCCAGGAGATAGCCGAGCACCATGCCGGCAGGCCCTCCTCCGGCGATCACGCAGTCACGATGCCTCGGTTCACCCATGACCATCTCACCGGTTCTGGAGACTTTCAGCGGTGTCCCGAGCCGCCCCAGGAGAAGCGGAAGGTGGTTCAGGCCGACGTGCCAGTGCTGTCACTGCCAGGACCACCAATATCCCAGCCAGCATGGAGTAGACGACTGACCCCTCGAGGCCAGGTTCCATTCCCCGGATCGGCTCGCCCAGAAGGACTCGCGCAACGTCGTCGGCAACCAGCACCGCAACGAGCACCGCTGCTGACCCGAGGCCGAAGAGAAGATCGCGCCTGGTCCAGGCCAGCACCAGCATGCCGATGAGCGCGGGAAAGATAGGACCGAAGGAGAGGGACAGCGGAATCATGACAAAGGCGAGACAACTCGCACCAGCGGCCCACGCGTAACCACTGGACTCCGCAGTGTTCTTCAAGAGATACCCCAGGGCGGCGAGCGTCGCGGGGAACAGTGCCAAGACGTAGAGGTCGAATCGTTCAACATTGAAGGGGTAATCGATCCCCGCAGAGAAGCCCGCGCAGACGGCACCCATGAGGAGCACTGTCGCTCTGGCGTATCGCTGCATCGAGAGTTCTTCCGTGGACTGGTGAATGCCGTAGGCACGCTACCGCAGTGCAGCTGGCGGGGCCAGAGCTGAGCCTCAGTCGCCGACCGACAGGGAGATACCTACGCACCATCACGGTGCCCCGGTCTGCAAGAATCTCGGCATGACCCTTGAAGACTTCGTCCCTGCCGCAAATCAGGGCGGGAATCCCGCTCTCTACGAGATCGAGAATCAGGCGATCGATCCCCAGGGGACCCTGTGGGAGGGGCTGCGCCAGGCGGCTGACTGGCGGCAGAAGGTGTTGCTGGATCTCGGCTGCGGAACGGGTTACTGGCTGCCGAAGTATGCCGACGCGCAGCGGGTCATCGGGATAGAACCTGATGAGCGGCTGCTCGAGGCCGCAAGGGCTCGCACCGGGCGGGCGGAGGTATTGCACGGCTCAGCAGAGCAGATCCCGCTCGCAGATTCCAGCGTGGACATCGTTCATGCTCGGTTCGCCTATTTCTTTCCCTCAGAGAACTTCGATCCCTCGGCGGGACTGCTGGAAGTCTCCCGCGTGCTGCGCCCCGGAGGCCGGCTGGTGGTGATCGACAACGATCATGTGCTCGGCGAGTTCGCCGCGCTGCTGCGCGCCAGCGCTCCCGCTGCCGCTCAGGGCCGTGACAGCTATCCCTCCATATGGTGGCAGCAAAAGGGTGCTGCGACGGTGGCGATCATGAGCGCCTGGCAGTTCCAGACTCGGGAGGAGTTCGAGCAGGTCCTGCACCTGGAGTTTCCGGCGGACGTGGCTGCAGAGTGGCTCAGCAGCCATCCCGAGAGTTCAGGCCTCTCCTATGGATACCTTCTGCACAGCTGGACCAAGCCCTGACGCGCTCAGCGTGACTGGCGCTGGGACAGCCGGTAGTCCAGCAGCACCAGCACGAAGACGACGGCGAAGCCCGCGGCGCCCAGCAGCAGCACCAGTCCGAGATCGTCTCCGGGCCCCTGGAGACCGCGTCCCTCGTTCTGCCAGGGCCACAATGTGCGCAGGGCACCGACCATCACGCCGGTGAGCACCACCATGGTGAGCCGGTGATGGTGATCCAAGAGCCATTTGAGTCCCTTGACGATGGCGATCAGCCCGATCGCGAGGCCCAGCGCGAAGATGCCGAGATAGCCCAGGTCGAACTCGGAAGCTGCCTGCAGGGTGGGCTCGTACAGCCCGAAGGTCAGCAGCAGGAAGGAGCCGGAGAGGCCGGGCAGCAGCAGGGCCGAGACGGCGATCGCCGCGGCCGGAAGGATGATGTACCAGGCGGGCTCCACTGCGGTGGGCGGCAGGGAGACCAGCCAGAAGACCACGGCAGCCGCCACGACGCCGGCGAGGATGTGACGCATCCGGAGGGGCCCGTCTCGATCCTGCAGGGCCATCCGCAGCGGCACGGCGATGGAGGCGAGCACCATCCCGAAGAAGGCAGCGCGGGTGAGCACCGGATACGTCTCCACCGCGGTGGACATCGGACCTGCCACCGTGAACACGGTGATGAGCATCCCGATCATGACGGGGATGATGATCTTCCAGTCGGCCTGGCGGATGTGATGGAGGAATCCGGCGCGGCGATCAGGTCCGGTGATCAGGGTTCGACCCGCGGAGACCACATGCGAGGCGGACTCGATGAGCTGACGGTAGATCCCGACGACCAGCGCCACCGTGCCGCCGGAGACTCCTGGGACGGTCTCCACCGCTCCGATCAGCGCGCCGCGGACCAGGTTTCCCGGAACGGAAGTGCGCCTCGCCTCGGGCGGAGTCGGAGCATCCTCGATGGGCTCCTCGGTCGCGGCTTGGCCTGTCGGGCCGGAATGGGAGGGGGAGGACTCGGCAGAGATGGTGGACTCCTTGGTCAGGGACTCTGAATGTCGGCATCGGAGCCGGTGTCGGTGCCCGGGCAACGGCGCCGGACAGCACTGACCATTATCTCATCGAGTCGGGACTGCGCCCAGCGCCTCGGGATCGACTGCCTGGAACCGGACCTGGGCACCGGCGGAGAGCTGAGCGGCGAGCGCGAGATCCTCGCGCACCACCACTCCGAGCACAGGGTCAGCACTGGTCACAGGATGTTCCGCCAGTGCGACGAGGGGCTGCCCCGAGGCGGAGACCGTGATGGCCCCGCGCAGCAGCGGCTCCTCCGGCAGGGGTTCTGCCATCGTGCGCTGGATCGGGTCGTCCCCGTCCAGCAGCAGCGCCAAGCGTCCTGCGGGCTTCACCGCCTCCCAGGGCTGACTCTCCAGACGGGAGAGGCCTGCCGAGGCGGCACGGCGGGTGCCGAAGTACTCAGCCCGCGGCCCAGGTACGTAGCGCAGCACGGTGGCGTCCTCGAGCTCCGGCAGCGGGGTGGGCGCCACCGACGCGATGCCGACGAACCTCGAGGCGGCCCCGGAGAGACCGAATCGGTGCCCCACCTGCACCGGTTCGGGACCGATCCCGGCGGCGGTGTCCGTGGAAGCGCTGCCGAGCTGCAGCGGCACCTCGAGTCCTCCGGAGATGCCCACATAGCTGTAGACCCCGCGGTGGACCCTGCGCAGATGCAGGGTCTCTCCAGGAAACACCCAGAAGGGCGCTCGCACCGGGGCCGACCGAGAGCGCGACGCCGTCTTTGCCGCCTCCTGCCCCCCGCGGAAGTTCTGCACGGGTTCTTCGGTGAGGACCTCCATGCTCAGCTCGGCGCCGGTCACGGCGAGGATCGAGGTCTGACAGATCCTCAGGCTGAACTCCCCAGAGCAGACCTCGAACACCGCGGCAGAATCGTCGTTGCCCACCAGCCGGTTGGCCTGTCGGGCGGCGGCAAGATCCACCGACCCGGATCGCCCGAGACCCCGGTCCCCGAAGCCGTAGCGACCGATGTCCTGGATGAGCACCCGGGCGGGCGGACCAGAAGCCTCACCCGCGGGAGCTGCCGCATCCTCGAGACCGACGCGCAGCACCTCGACCACGACCTCCCGATCATCCACAGGCGCGCACTCGACGTAGGACTCCGGCAGGCTCACCTCCCGGCGCACCGGGTCTTCCGAGAGAGGGGAATCGCCGGATCCAGCACGACGGCGTCGCAGCTTGAGCCGTCGCGCCAGCCTGAGCGCAGCCTGCGCGTCCCGACGCCGGCGGAAGTCCACCAGGACGGTCTTGGCCCCGGGGATCACCTCGACCTGACCGGGAAAGGGGTGCTGGTGAAGATGCTCCGAGAGGCGAGGACGGTCCTTCTCGGCGGTGACCTCGATGACGAGGGCCCGCTGCCCCATCTCTCGGACGCTGTGGATCATCCCACCAGGGTCCCATATGGCGGGGGCAGATCTGTGAGGTGCACCATGGGACGTGGAGATCCCGGTTTGGTCGTTTCCCCTGCGAACCATGAAACAATCGTCTGGTGATGGCTCAGAACAAGCATGCAGCGCAGGAGCAGAAGGAGCCGCTGTTCACCAAGGACTTCCTGCTGGCCATCGTCATCAACCTGTTGCTGGCCACGGTCTTCTTCATCCTGATCACCGGGCTCGCGGTCTACGCCGCGGAGGAGTTCGCAGCCGGTGAGACCGCCGCCGGATTCGCCGCCTCGGCCTTCGTGGTCGGGGCACTGTGCGCTCGGGTCTTCGCCGGCAAGTATGTGAACTTCCTCGGGCGGCGTCGCACGGTCCTGGTCTGCCTGATCGTGTACGTGCTCGCCGGACTCGCCTACCTCTGGGTGGACAGCTACGCGATGCTCATCGCGCTGCGCGCCGTCCACGGCATCTCCTTCGGCTTCGGCCAGACCGCGCTCAACGCCGGGGTCTTCGCGATGATTCCGCGCTCCCGGCGCGGGGAGGGCGCGGGGTACTACCTGCTGGCGAACTCGCTGCCGCCAGCCATCGGTCCCCTCGCGGCGATCCAGCTGACCCAGCGCTACGACTTCTGGGCGATGTTCCTGGCGGTCACCCTCGTCTCGGTGGCCGGGCTGGTGTTCGCACTGTTCCTGAAGCTGCCCGAGGACAGCCCCTGGCGCACCAGCCTGCGCGAGAAGCTCACCCTGCGCCCACGGGACATCATCGAACCCCGAGCCTTCAAGATCTCGATGGTGGCGATGCTGCTCGGCATCGGCTTCGCCTCGGTGATGACCTTCCTCAACGGCTACGCGCGCAGCCTCGACATGGTGGATGCCGCGTCGCTGTTCTTCGTCATCTACGCCGGTGCCGTGCTGGTCTCGCGGCTGTTCATGGGCAAGATCCAGGACCGTTTCGGGGACAACTGGGCGGTCTACCCTGCCGTGCTGTTCTATATCGTGGCGATGGTGCTGCTGGCCTGGGCGCCCAACCAGGGAGTCCTGCTGGTCGCGGGGGTGCTGGCCGGCTTCGGCTTCGGCTCGCTGCTGCCGGTGCTGCAGGCGATCATCGCCTCAGACCTCCCCGCGCACCGCACGAGCATCGGGATCTCGACCTTCTTCATCCTGCTCGACACCGGGTTCGGCTTCTCCCCGCTGCTGCTCGGGCCCCTGGTCAGCTTCGCGGACTATCGCTTCATGTACGCGGCCTGCGCCGGCGTCGTCGTGCTCTCGCTGGTGCTGTACTGGCTGGTGCACGGCCGCCACGACGTGCTGCAGGGAACTGCGCGCAGGACCCCACGCTCGGGCCCCCGAGCCAAGGACGACGACGGCGCCAGTCCTCGGGGCAGCTGAGCGCACGCGGCGGTGTCGCCGAGTCAGGGCACCTGGAGCGCGGTGTTCGGCAGGTCGGTGATCAGCATGTGCCCCGGGGCGTGGCTGATCGCCAGTTCGGGCTTCGATTCCATCACCGCTGCCTGCGGAGTGACCCCGCAGGCCCAGAAGACCGGGGTCCAACCGGCGGGGATCTCGACCGGATCACCGAAGTCCGGCGCCGCGAGGTCACGGATGCCCAGCTCGGCAGGGCTGCCGATGTGCACCGGCGTCCCGTGCACTCCGGGGTACCGGGAGGTGATGCGCACCGCGTCCGCGATCCGGTGCGCGGGCAGCGGGCGCATGGAGACCACCAGCGGGCCGCTGAGCCGACCGGCTGGTGCGCAGCGGATGGTGGTCTTGTACATGGGGACGTTGACCCCCTGCTCGAGGTGCGCGATCGGCAGGCCCGCCTCGAGCAGCGGAGCCTCGAAGGTGAAGCTGCAGCCGATCAGGAACGCGACGAGATCCTCGCGCCAATGCTGCGTGGCCTCCTCGGGTTCGGCGACCAGTTCGCCCTCGCGGTAGACCCGATAGGCAGGAATGTCAGTCCGGATGTCGCCCTCCCCCAGCAGCGGAGACTCGCTGCCGGCGTCCTGGTGCTGACCCGGCTCGAAGACACCGAGCACCGGACAGGACTTGGGGTTGCGCTGGGCGAAGAGCAGCATGTCGAAGGCGAGCTCGCGGGGCAGCGCCAGCAGGTTGGCCTGGGCGTAGCCTGCGCTGAACCCGCTGGTGGGTCGGCGCAGCCCGGCACGGAACTGTGCGCGGGCTGCGGCCGGAGTCAGCGCCTCAGGCCTCGGGGACCGAGGCTCCGGACGGGTCTGACTCATCCCTCGGTCCAGAGGCTGGCAAGACCGCCCAGCGAGCTGATGCCCATGTAGATGGTCAGCAGCCAGGTGAGCACGCCGAGGATCAGCAGCCACTTCGGGTACTTATAGCCCTGGAGCAGGTCCCGCCGGCGCCAGGCGGCGTAGAGGATCACCGCGAAGCCCAGCGGCAGCACGGTGCCGTTGAAGGCGCCAGCCATGATCAGCAGGGTCTGCGGGGCCTGTCCCAGCAGCAGGAAGACCACGCTGGTCAGCACCAGGAAGCCCAGGAAGTACCAGTTCTTGGTGCGCTCCTTGGTCTTGGTGGTGGTCAGGAAGGAGACGGTCGTATACGTGCAGCCGAGGATCGAGGTGATCGCGGCGACCCAGAAGACGACGCCGAACACGCGCAGTCCGATGTCTCCGAGGGCGACGGAGAAGGCATCTGCGGCGACGTTGTCCTCCGCGAGTGCGGTACCGGTCGCGACCACTCCGAGGATGGCGAGGAAGAGCAGGAAGCGGATCACCGAGGCCACGGCGATGCCGAGGACCGAGGTCTGCGTGATCGCCTTGACGTTGTCGATGCCGGTGTTGCCTGAAGCGATCAGCCGATGCGCGCCGGCGTAGGTGATGTAGCCACCGACGGTGCCGCCGATGAGTGTGGTGATGACGAGGAACTCGACCTGATCAGGAACGAAGGTCTGCCGCAGCGCGTCTCCGAGCGGCGGCGCGGTGGTGATCGCCATGAAGATCATCAGCAGGATCAGCACCGCGCCACAGCCGACGACGATGCGGTCCAGGGCGACGCCGGCCTTCTTGGACAGGAAGATGAGCAGCGCGATCACGACGGAGATCGCGCCGCCGAGCCGGGCATCCATGCCGGTCATCGCATTCACGCCGAGACCCGCGCCGGCGATGTTGCCGATGTTGAACACCACGCCGCCGAAGAAGATCAGCACGGCCAGGGCCCAGCCGAGGCCCGGCAGGATCTTGTTGCCCAGTGTCTGCGCGTAGAGCCCCGAGACGCCCAGCACGCGCCAGACATTGAGCTGGACAGCGATGTCCACAAGCACAGAGATCAGGATCGCGAAGCCGAAGGCGGCACCGAGCTGGTAGGTGAAGGTCGCGGTCTGGGTGATGAAGCCCGGACCGACGGCGCTGGTGGCCATCAGGAACATCGCGCCGAGCAGGGCGGTGCGACGGGTGCGGGTCAACACCGGACCCTGGGGCGCAGGGTCCGGTCCAGAGGGGGGTGTGTCCGCGGTGCGCTGGTGAGGCGGGTTGTTCGCCGATGATGCGTCGGGGGTTGAGGCGTCAGCCACAGGAGCCCTCCTGAGGTCAGTAGGAAGGAACAGCCGCGGCAGCCGGAGGTGCAGGATGTGACGCAGGTCTATTCCGTAGATCACAGCTCACAGTACTGTTGTTCAACAATCCGGGCAAGGGATTGTGGAACAATCGCGCCAGGTTTTACATGACCGTCATATGTCCTGAGCGATGCGCCGGTTGATGGACGCGCCGAAGGCGAACCACACCAGCGAGCCGATCACCGGCGCCGCAAGCAGCACGATGATCCACAGGGCTCGCAGCGGAAACGGCAGCTGCGGCTCGCGCACCACCTGGACCACGGCGACGACGATGACGGTCAGGACGGCCAGTACGGCCAGCGTCCCCAGCAGCACGACGAGAACGATTGATTTCATGTCAACGACGCTACGCCAGCGCCGCACGGAGGAAAAGGGTCGCCCGGGGCCCGCCGGACACACGTGCGGGGCGGCGCATAGGCGCCGCCCCGCACGGGATGTTCAGAGTGATGCTCTCAGCGGAGCACCACGAAGGACCGCTACGCGGTGGGGGTGCCACCGTTGGCGTTAAGCGTCTCGCCGGTGACGTAGCTGGACTCGGGTGAGGCCAGGAACACGAAGGCGGGTGCCATCTCCACCGGCTGGCCGGGGCGGCCCAGCGGCGTGTCATGGCCGAACTCGGGCAGCTTCTCCTTCGGCTGTCCCTCGGTGGGCTGGATGATGGTCCAGACCGGGCCGGGTGCCACGGCGTTGACGCGGATGCCGCGGGGGGCGAGCTGCTGCGCCAGACCCTTGGTGAAGTTGTTGATCGCAGCCTTGGTGGCCGCGTAGTCCAACAGCATCGGGTTCGGCGCGTAGGCCTGGATCGAGGTGGAGTTCACGATGGTCGAGCCCGGGCCCATGTGCTTCAGGGCGGCGCGGGTGAGCGTGTACATCGACTTGATGTTGATCTGGAAGGCCTCGTCCACCTGCTCGTCGGTCAGCTCCTCCAGCGAGTCGTTGACGATCTGCTTGCCGGCGTTGTTGACCAGGATGTCGAGTCCGCCAAGCTTCTCGGCAGCCGAATCGGCCAGGCTGTCGCGGTAGTCCTTGTCCATCAGGTCACCAGGAAGCGCGACGGCTGTGCGGCCCGCGTCCTCGATCGCGGAGATGACGCGCTCGGCATCCTTGCCCTCGGCGGGCAGGTAGGCGATGGCGACGTCGGCACCCTCACGGGCGAACGCGATGGCGGTGGCCGCGCCGATGCCTGAGTCACCGCCTGTCACCAGGGCTTTGCGGCCCTGCAGGCGACCAAGACCGCGGTAGGTCTCCAGGCCGATGTCCGGCACCGGTTCGGCGTCGACCTCGAGGCCTGGTTCGGACTGGTCCTGCTTCGGCGGGGAGATCTTGCTGTGGCGGGTGGTGGGATCGTCGAAGGCCAGCTGAGTGCCCTGGAGTTCGGTCACATCGGGAAATGAAGTAGCGTTCGATTCAGTGCTCATGTTCCCGACTCTAGGCCGGGGCACGTGCGTCCCACAAGGACCGTCACCCACTCATGCACATGAGGATCCCCACACTCCGGAATGGGAACATCCCACCGGCGGTTGTGGCTGGGGCCGCGGACCGCGCACCTGCGCACGACGCAGCGACATCAAGAGATCTCTGGGGGTAAATGCGTGAGCATGGAACGCGCGGCATGGGGCTCGCTGTACAGCATGACCCATGCGAAGAAGGACTACAGGCCGTTCAACAAGGAGACGCTGAAACGGATCGGCGGGTTCGCCCGCCCGCACCGCAGAAAACTGATCTGGTTCCTGATCCTTTCGGTCATCACCGCCGCGCTCGCCGTGGCGACTCCCCTGTTGGCGGGGCAGGTCGTCAACGCGATCACCAGTGAGGCAGCCGTGAGCGTGGTCATCCGGCTGGCAGTGCTGATCGCGTTCATCGCGCTGGCCGACGCCGGGTTCAACGTGCTCAGCCGCTGGCTGTCCTCACAGATCGGCGAAGGGCTGATCCTTGACCTGCGAACAGCTGTCTTCGATCACGTGCAGAAGATGCCGATCGCCTTCTTCACCCGAACTCGGACCGGTGCCCTGGTCAGTCGGCTCAACAATGATGTGATCGGAGCTCAGCGGGCGTTCAGCGGGACGCTCTCCGGAGTGGTCGGGAACCTGGTCATGGTCATCCTCACACTGATCGCCATGCTCTCACTCTCCTGGCAGGTGACCGTGCTGGCCCTGCTGATGCTGCCGGTGTTCGTGCTGCCCGCCCGCCGGATGGGTCGCCGCCTCGCCGTGCTGCAGCGTGAGGCCGCCAACCACAACGCCGCCATGGGCACCCAGATGACCGAACGGTTCTCGGCCCCCGGGGCCACGCTGATCAAACTCTTCGGCCGACCCGAGGAGGAGTCGGTGGAGTTCGAGGAGCGCGCCCGCCGCGTCCGGAACATCGGCGTCAAGACAGCCATGCTGCAGTCAAGCTTCGTCACCGCGCTGACACTGGTCTCCGCGCTGGCGCTCGCCCTGGTCTACGGGCTGGGCGGCTTCTACGCGATAGTCGGCGAACTCGAGGCCGGCGCCGTGGTCTCCCTCGCGCTGCTGCTCACCCGGCTCTATGCGCCCCTGACCGCCCTGGCGAGTGCACGGGTGGAGGTCATGAGCGCGGTGGTCAGCTTCGAACGGGTCTTCGAGGTGCTGGATCTCAAGCCGCTGATCACGGAGAAGCCCCATCCCGAGCTCATCCCTGCTGGTCCTGCCTCGGTGGTCTTCGACGGCGTCACGTTCGCCTACCCCTCAGCGGAGAAGGTCTCACTCGCCTCCCTCGAGGAGGTGGCCACCTTGGACACTCGCGGGGGTGAGGAGGTGCTGCACGGCATCGACTTCCGTGTCGAGCCGGGCCAGACGGTGGCACTGGTGGGCTCCTCAGGAGCCGGCAAGTCCACCATCGCGGCGCTGCTCGCTCGGCTCTACGACGTGGATTCCGGCTCGGTGAAGGTCGCCGGCGTGGATCTGCGCGACACCAGCTTCGCCTCGCTGCGCGCCACGCTCGGCGTGGTCACCCAGGACGGGCACCTCTTCCACGACAGCATTCGCGCGAACCTGACGCTGCCGGCGCCGGAGGCCAGCGACGAGGAGGTCTGGGACGCACTGCGCCGCGCCCGGCTGGAGGCACTGGTGCACTCCATGCCTGACGGCCTGGACACCGTGGTGGGCGAGCGCGGCTACCGGCTCTCCGGCGGAGAGCGTCAACGGATGACACTTGCCCGTCTGCTGCTCGCCCAGCCGCAGGTGGTGATCCTCGACGAGGCCACGGCCGCGCTGGACTCCACCTCCGAGGCCGCAGTCCAGGCAGCGCTGACCGAGGCGCTCGTGGGACGCACCGCACTGGTGATCGCACACCGGCTCTCCACGGTCCGCGCTGCGGACTCCATCCTGGTCGTGGAGGCGGGGGAGATCGTCGAACGCGGCACCCACCCGGAGCTGCTGGCCGCCGACGGACGATATGCCGAGCTCTACCGCACCCAGTTCGCCACCGACGGCTGACGGGACGCTCCGTAGGATGGAGAGCCACCCAATGAGAGGCACCAGGATGAGAGCACGTTTCGAAGAACTCGACTTCCAGCAGACGCCCATGGGTGAGCTGATGCTCCGGCGACGCACCGAAGTCGGCACAGGCACCGACATCTACGAGGTGAAGCTCGGCGAGGAATTCCTGATGTCCAGCCTCTTCACGGTCGCGGAGGAGCAGATGGCCACACTTGGTCTGGCAGCTGCCAGTGGAGACGAGCTGGATGTCCTGGTCGGCGGACTGGGGCTGGGCTACACCGCGGTCACGGCACTCGGAGATGACCGCGTTCGGAGCCTGGAGGTCATCGATGCTCTCGGTGAAGTCATCGGGTGGCATCAGCGCAAGCTTCTTCCGGTCTCCCCCGCGCTGGTCGAGGACCCCAGGACGCGCCTGCGTCGGGACGACTTCTTCGCCGTCGTCCGGCAGGCTCCAGCCGCGGACGCCCCCCGCTACGACGTGATCCTGCTCGACGTCGACCACTCGCCGCGGCATACGCTGGCGCCGAGTCACGCTGACCTCTACACGGTTCCCGGACTCACCGCGCTGGCTGAGCACCTCAACGACGGCGGCGTCTTCACGCTGTGGTCCGACGACGCGCCGGACGAGGACTTCCACGCCACCCTCGCCTCGGTGTTCGCCGACACTCAGGCCCATGTCGTCGACTTCGACAATCACCTCACCGGCGGGACGTCCTCGAACACCGTCTACGTGGGGATCCGCCAGTGAACACTGCGTAATATCACGTCATATGAGGTCAGCGGCCTGTGAGGTCTTCCTAAACGGGCTCAGCGGGGAGAAGATGACCGTGAGCGAAAGCTCACCATCACCTGCACCGCAATGCAGCGGCGCCGAAACTGGTCAGGAGCCACAGCAAAGACTGAGAGCACCCGTTCCGAGAATCTGAATCCCGGAGGCAACCAACCCCATCAGATCGGTGACTGGGCCGATCTGGGCCAGGAGATGTGGTCGTATCTCACCGGCCGCGGGGCCGCGGTGAACTACACGCTGGAAGACATGACGGTCGAGGTGCCACGCGATATCGGACCCGACGCTCCACGCGCCGTATGGAAGTTCAATGGGACGCTCCGCGTGACCACCAGCGACGAAGCAAACTCCTAGAGGGGCCGCGTCGGGTGAGTCAGGGGCCATCATGCGCCTAGACATCGACATCAGCGCCTCGATCACGCAGATCGAGGCGGACGGCACCGAGTCGGGCCAGGTGAACGCCAGCATCAGGGCCGAAGGTCAGCACATCGAGATCCACACCCAGGACTCCTCGCTGCTGGACGGCATGCCGCGGTCCATCACTCGAGCTGCCGACGCCTTCGCTTCACGGTTGGCGGCCCAAGGATTGACCCTTTCCATCACAGGTCCTGCCGGTGAGATTGTGAGCCTCGGAGCGGTGAAGACCACGGTGATGAGCCGACTTCTCACCCGTTCGAAGCATATTCGGCTGGGGTCTTTGAAATCGCTGCCCCGCTTCGCGAACGCCGGAGCTTCCGGGGCGGAGAGCTCGGGTTCGCTCATCCCTCCAGAGACCCCGTGGCCGCCAGCGCCCACGTTCAACCGCCGCATCCGCCGCAGAATCACCACCACTCACGCGCCGCGTGGTTCCGGACGACCGCGGCTGATCATGAGCCGGGCAGACCAGCACGATGCGGGTCCGCTGGAGTTCAACCTCATCGCCGACCGCACCCTGATCGGCAGCGACGAGAACTCCGATCTTCAGCTGGCAGGCCTGGAACCAGTCCACGCGGAGATCCTTCACGATGATTTTGATGAATACGTGATCGTCCGCCATGGTTCCATCGGGGGCAGCCGCAGCGCCGAACCTGGCGCGCCGGTGACCCTGCGCACCGGTTCGCGGATCGACCTGGGAGCGTGGCGGCTGGTGTTCCTGCGCGAGGAGTACGCCGATCACGGACGCCCCTACGGAGGACGCCAAGGCGGCGAGCTGGCGTATCAGCGACCCCAGGTGGACCCCTACCGGCGCCGCGAGTAGAGCTCACGGCACCCAGTTTCAGCTGCCCAGGTGCTCGAGCAGCTCCGCTTCGGCAGCTCCGAGATATTCGACCAGGTAGTCCTCGGCCCCCTGTCGATCACCGGAGCTGAGCAGCGCCGCGAGCTCGCCGTTGCGCCGGATATAGGTGTGGTGGAAGCTCGGCTGCTCGGATTTGGCATGGAACGCCAGGCGCATGCGGGCGAGCACCTGCTCCATGAGCGCGTCGATCATGGGGCTGCGCACCTGGGCGGCGATCGTCCGGTGGAACACCTGATTGGCCTGGGCCATCGCGGGCACATCACCGAGTTCTCGCGCCAGCTCGGCCCCCGAGACGATCCGGTGCAGCTGGTCCAGCTCCTCGGGCGGAAAATCTGCCGTCCGTACCGCTCCCACCTCGAGCACGCGACGTACCCGGTAGATCTCCTCGATGTCCTCGGCGGTGGGCTGGTGGACGAAGACTCCACGGTTTGGGTGCTTCTCCACCAGTCCCTCGGCGGCGAGGATCTGGAATCCGCTGCGCAGGGTGTGCCGGGAGATCTCCAGCTGACGGGTCAGCTGGACCTCGGGAAGCTTGGTGCCGGGGCGGATCGCTCCGGCCGAGATGGCGCCGCGCAGCAGCTCCGCCACGCGCTCCGGGGCGTGGGCGTGTTCGCTGAGCCCCTCGGCAGACAGGGAGCGCCACATCACGTCGGTCATCCCACCAATCTAACCGAGCGCCGAAGCCCATGATCGGAGCGCGCGGTCGAGGTCTCGGTCACGGTCGGAGTTCTCAGTCGATCCGCCCGAGGACCTGCCCGGCCTTCAGCGCGGCCCCGGGCTGCAGCTCCTCGCGAGAGAACGTTCCGCTGCTCGGTGCTGCGACGGTGGATTCCATCTTCATGGCTTCGACCACCGCGACAGCGTCACCGGCGGAGACGCTGGCACCATCCTCCACGGACCAGCGGACCAGGCTGCCCGCCAGTGTGGTGAGAACGGCGCCCTTCTCCGGCTCACCGGGGCCGGCAGGGGCACCGTCGTCGGCGGTGTCCTCACCGGTCGCGCCGTTCTGCCCACCAGCCAGCAGGCGCACCAGCGCCCCGGGCAGGCCCAGGGCGACCGGACGCCCGTCGATCTCCACCGTGGTGCGGCGCATGGCCTGTTCGCGGTGGCGCAGCGCGGCGGCCATATGCTCCGATCCCTGCATGCCCTCCCCGAAGGCGGCGTCGAACTCGGTCTCGATCCACCGGGTGTGCACCCGGAATCCCGCAGCGCCCTCGGTGGCGAGGAAGTCCTCGGCCTCGAGCACCTGGCGGTGGAACGGCAGGACAGTGGGCAGGCCTTCGATGCGCATCTCAGCCAGTGCCATCTGGGCCCTGCGCAGCGTGGTCGCCCGGTCTGGGCCGGTGACGATCAGCTTGGCGAGCATCGAATCGAAGGCCCCCGAGACCTCGTCGCCGCTGCGCACCCCGGTGTCCACCCGGATGCCGGGCCCGGTGGGCGGTGCGAAGACCTCCACGGGCCCGGGGGTGGGCAGGAATCCGTGGGCCGGCTCTTCGGCGTTGAGTCGGAACTCCACTGAATGACCTGTGGGCTGGGGGTCTTCGGTGAGTCGCAGCGGGTGACCCTCCGCGATGCGCAGCTGCTCGGACACCAGATCCACGCCCGAGGTCTCTTCGGTGACCGGGTGCTCCACCTGCAGGCGGGTGTTGACCTCCAAGAAGCTCAACAGGCCAGGTCGACCCTCCTGTTCCGGGCTGAGCAGGTACTCCACGGTGCCGGCACCGACGTAGCCCGCCTCGGAGCAGATCGCGCGCGCGGAGCGGTGGATCTCGGCACGCTGGTCGTCGCTGAGGAACGGCGCGGGCGCCTCCTCCACGAGCTTCTGGTTCCGTCGCTGCAGCGAACAGTCTCGGGTCCCGACGACGACGACGCTGCCGTGCTCATCCGCGAGCACCTGCGCCTCCACGTGTCGGGGGCTATCCAGGAACCGCTCCACGAAGCACTCGCCGCGACCGAAGGCGGATTCGGCTTCCCGCACTGCGGAGGCGAAGGCCTCATCGATCTCGACCTCCTCCCGGACGATGCGCATGCCGCGGCCTCCCCCGCCATGGGCGGCCTTGATCGCCACCGGCAGTCCATGCTCGGCGACGAAGGCGCGGATCTCATCCGAGGAGGCGACGGGCCCGTCGGTGCCGGGGACCAGAGGCGCACCGACTTTGACCGCGAGCGCCCGCGCGGTGACCTTGTTGCCCAGTGACTCGATGGTCTCCGGACGAGGACCGATCCAGGTCAGACCGGCCTCGCGCACGGCCCGGGCGAAGTCGGCGTTCTCGGAGAGGAACCCATAGCCGGGGTGGATCGCGTCGGCGTCGGTCTGCAGGGCGGCGTCGAGCAGCTTGTCCTGGTCCAGGTAGGTCTGACCTGAGGTGGTGCCGTGCAGTGCGAGTGCTTGGTCGGCGAGCTGGACATGCAGCGCATCGGCATCCTGGTCGGCATAGACCGCCACGGTGGTGTAGCCCGATTCACGGGCGCTGCGGATGATGCGGACAGCGATTTCGCCACGGTTGGCGATCAGGATGCGCTTCATGGTGAGGTCTTCTCTCCGAGGTCAGGCGACTGGGGGCTCAGGGGCTGCGGGGGTCAGGGCGTCGGGGTCAGGGCGTCGGGGTCCACCGGCGTCAGGTGGATCGTGTCTCCGGGGACCAGCTGGGCGGCAGCGGAGAGGTCCTCGTCGATGACCACGCCAATCACCGGATAGCCGCCGGTGACCGGGTGATCGTTGAGGAAGAGCACCGGCGTTCCGGTCGGCGGCATCTGCAGCGAGCCGCGCACCACGCCCTCGCTGGGGAGCTCTCCGTTCTCCAGGCGCTCCAGCGCACGGCCTGGCTCTCCGGCACTGGTCTCCCCCACCTGCAGGCGTATCCCGATCCGGTTCGAGGCCTGAGTCACGGTCCAGGACTGGGAGGTCAATCGGTGCGCCTCCTCGGGGCTGAACCAGTCGTCGCGGGGGCCATAGGTGAAGCGCAGCGCGGTCGTCCCGGCGGCGGGTGCGGTCTCTGGCAGGCCCACGGCGCAGGTGGCCAGTGCTGCCTGGAACACCTGATCGCCGGCGGTCAGCGGGTCAGGACCCAGTCCGGACATCGTGTCGCTGGAGACGCTGCCCAGGACCTCCGGGGCGGCGATTCCCCCGCGCAGCGCGAGGACGCTGCGCAGTCCACGTTTCGGGGCGCCGAGACTCAGCGTCTCACCCGATGCCAACGCGAACGGCGACCGCAGCGGGGCACGGCGGGTGGCACCGGAGGCCCCGGTCACTGTGAGCGGCACCTCGGCTCCACAGACTGCCAGCACCACAGTGGACTCCGCGCGCAGCGACAGGCCGCCGTGCAGCGACTCCAGCACCGCGGCATGTGGCTCGTTGCCGACCAGCCGGTTGGCCTGCAGCATCGCCGCCTCATCCGCGACCCCGGCCCGGGAGACCCCGAGGTCGCTGAAGCCGACGCGGCCCAGGTCCTGGATCAGCGTCTGCAGTCCGGGGTCGACCACGCTGAGCACCGCTTCCGGCGCGGGAGACTCAGCCTCGGGCGCGGAGTGGTCGGCCGAGGTCGAGCTGGTCTCCGAGGTCGAAGTGGTCGTGACCGCACGGCCCTGGACCGGCGTGTACCGGACGGAATCACCGGGCCGCACCAGCGCGGGAGACTCCTCCTGAGCTTCTCGGTTGAGGTCCCAGAGGACGGCCGGGGTGTGCCCGATGAGCTGCCATCCCCCAGGCGAGACGCGCGGGTAGACGGCTGAGAACTCTCCGGCCAGCGCGACGGCGCCGGCGGGGACTGCTTTGCGCGGGCTGCTGCGCCGTGGCACGTCCAGCGCGGCCGCGCCGCTGTCCGTGGACCCTCCGGCGGCGTCGTCGCTGTGGCTGGGAACGCAGTAGGTGAACCCCGGAGCGAAGCCGCCGAAGGCTCCCGTCCACGCCTGTCCGCTGTGCCAGGTGATCAGCGCCTCGGTGCTCGTCCCCAGGTGCGCGGCGAGCTCTTGGAGGTCCTCTCCGTCATAGATGACCTCGAGCTCCACGTGGCGGGCGCCCTCGGCGGAGAAGGCGCGGAAGTCGAGACCCTCGAGCTGCTGGCGGGCCTCGCGCAGTGCGGTCCGGGAGGTGAAACGCAGCAGCACCGTGCGTGCTGCCGCGACGGCGTCGACCTGCCCGGGCAGCGGCGCGGTGGTGAGCTGCTGGTGGCAGGCCAGGACCTCGTCCAGGGTCGCCAGCTCCAACAGGAGTGCTCGGGGGCCGGCCTCGCGGATGGCGCTGATCATGCGAAGCTGCGGATGTCGATTCCGGAATCCTGCAGGGCGCTGCGCACGGCCTGGGCCATCGCGACCGCGTCGGGGGTGTCGCCGTGGGTGCATATGGACTCTGCCTGAGTCTCGATGCGGGTGCCGTCCCGGGCGATGAGCACCGATTCCTCGGCCAGGCGCAGCATGTTCTCCACCACCTGATCGGTGTCATGCAGCACGGCGTCGGGTTCGCGCCGGGAGACGAGCGTGCCATCGGGGTTGTAGCTTCGGTCGGCGAAGGCTTCAGAGACTCCGCGCAGCCCCGCGGCGGCGGCATAGTCCAGGGCGATGGATCCGGGAAGCAGCAGCACCGGCAGCTCGCGTCCGGTGCTGCTCTGGTATTCCGCGATGGTGTCGATGACGGCGTGGGCGTGGCCGGTGTGGGAGATCATGGAGTGATAGAGCGCCCCGTGGGGCTTCACGTAGCGGATCTGGGCGCCCACCGCGCCCGCGATACCTTCCAGCGCCCCGAGCTGATAGAGGACGTCGGCAGAGAGTTCCTCCGGGGAGCATTCCAGGTGTCGCCGGCCGAATCCGGCCAGGTCGCGGTAGCCGATGTGGGCTCCGATGGTGACCTCTTGGGCGACTGCCTCTGCCGCCGTCGCCCGGATGGTCAGGGGGTCCCCGGCGTGGAAGCCGCAGGCGATGTTGGCGCTCGACACCGTGCGCAGGATGGCGGCGTCGTCGCCGATGGTCCAATTGCCGAAGGACTCCCCGACGTCGCTGTTCATGTCGATATGTGCCACGTGAACCTCCTGGAGCCGGTGTTGCCCACGTCTCAATGTGAGCTGAGTCAAGGATGCCCCAGTTCTGGGGATTGTTCAACAATCTGGCCGCGGTGATCTGCGCCGATCACCGAACCTGGCGAGCGTGCCGCACTCAGTCCTTGCGAGCGTGCCGCACTCAGTCCTTGCGAGCGTGCCGCTCAAGGAACTCGTAGACCTCGGTAGTGTCCACTCCGGGGAAGGCTCCCTGCGGCATGGCGGCCAGCAGATGCGTGTTGGCGCGGGCGGCGGGCCAGGCCTTGCCCTCCCAGCGGGCGGCCAGTTCGGGCGGCGGCTGTCGGCAGCAGGTGGGATCGTCCGGGCAGCGCGACGCCGAGCGCGAGGTGGTGTCGGAGCCGCGGAACCACTTCACGTGCTCGAAGGGCACCCCGATGGACAGCGAGTACACCCCGGAGGAATGGGCTTCGGTGCGTGCCGTGCACCAGAAGGTGCCCACCGTCGTGTCGGTGTACTGGTGAAAGGACCGGAACTTGTCGTCGATGTCGAAGACCTGGCGCGAGGTCCACTGCCGGCAGATGGTCTGCCCTTCGATCGCTCCCGAGTGATCAGCCGGGAAGTTCACCCCGTCGTTCTCATAGGCCTTGTGCAGGATCCCGGATTCATGGACCTTCTGGAAGTGACAGGTGATGCCCAGATGCTCGGTTGCCAGGTTCGTGAACCGGTGGGCCGCCGACTCATAGGAGACCGCGAAGGCGTCTCGCAGGTCCTCGATGGCCAGCTCCTTGCGCGCCTTGGCCTCCTTGAGAAAGCGCACCGTGGTGGCCTCCGGCATCAGCAGGCTTGCCGCGAAGTAGTTGGTGTAGACCCGCTGGCGCAGGAACTCGGAGTAGTCCCCGGGCTCGGTGTGACCGAGCACCTGATGACCGAGTGCCTGGAGGAGCACCGAGCGGGCGTCCCACTGCCGTGAGCTGCCCTGGGTCAGGTAGATGATGCGGTTCTTCTGGTCCGTGACCGAACGGGTGGATTCAGGCAGATTCGGCACGAAGCGCAGGGAGAAGCCCAGGTGTGCGGCGATATCGGCCACCACGTGATGAGACAGCGGGCCGTCGCGGTGGTCCACCGCGTCCAGCAGCTCCTGGGCCGCCGCCTCGATCTCCGGGTAGTAGTTGTTCCTGGCGCGCATCTCCTCCCGCAGCTCGGTGTTGGCCCGCCGCGCCTCCTCGGGCGTCGCCGCCTGTTCCTCCAGACGACGGCGCAGCTCACCCTGCAGCGCCACGAGCGACTGCAGGACATCGAGCGGAAGCCGCGAGCTGATCCTGACCGTGGGAAGGTTCAGCGCCGCATAGAGCGGACCGCGCTGGGCCTTCTCCAGTTCGATCTCCAGGGCGGCGCGCTGTGAGGGCGGCTCCGCACCGAAGAGGTCATCGAGGCTGACCTGCAGGACCTTGGCCAGCTGCTGCAGCTGAGACAGCTTGGGCTCGCGGCGCCCGTTCTCCAGCAGCGAGAGCTGACTCGGGGCAGTACCCAGCGCCTCGGCCAGAGCATCGAGCGTCATGCCGGCCTGCTTGCGCAGATGCCGCACGCGGCGACCCAGGGCGATCAGATCGAAACCCTCCTCGGAGGCCTCGGCCGAGACACGCTCGATCGAACGCAGGGAGGCGCGCCCCTGCCCTGCCCTCGCCGATGAGGTTCCCCGTGCTGCGCGCATACCAGGGGATTCTACCGCCCGCTGACGATTGGCCGGTGATCCACACCACTGTCCGCGCCCTGTGAGTAGCCTCGGAAGACGCCCGCTGTGGCCTTTCGAAGGAGCCTTGTTAACAGTCTGTGAACAGGCTTTATGGGGCTTTTGGTAAGGTCGAGGTCCACTACTTCGACGAAGGAATCATGTTGAACTCCAGCACAGCCGAACCGGCAGTCAGTGCGCGGAACGTGTTCAAGGCCTTCGGCAAGCGCCCTCACGAGATCGTCCAACGCATCAAGGACGGCGCTGACCGAGAGGACCTGACGCACCTCGGCACGGCCGCCGTCATCGACGCAAGCTTCGACGTCCAGCGCGGAGAAGTCTTCGTGGTGATGGGCCTCTCCGGCTCCGGCAAGTCCACCCTGATCCGTATGGTCAACGGCCTGCTCGCCCCCACGGCGGGAAGCATCGAGGTCGCGGGCGAAGACATCGCTCGGCTCTCAGATCGGGAGCTCCGCCGAATCCGGCGCGAGAAGGTCTCCATGGTCTTCCAGCACTTCGCCCTACTCCCACACCGGACCGTCGGGCAGAACGCCGGCTACGCCCTGGAGGTCCAGGGCCTGAACCGCTCGGAGCGGGAGCGGCGCACCGAAGAAGCACTGAACATGGTCGGCCTCAGGGGCTGGGGCGGCTCCATGCCCCATGAACTCTCCGGCGGAATGCGTCAGCGCGTCGGGCTGGCCCGCGCGCTGGCCGCCGGGACCGAAGTGATGCTCATGGACGAGGCCTTCAGCGCCCTGGACCCGCTGATCCGCCGCGAGATGCAGGATCAGCTCGTCGAGCTGCAGGAACAGCTGGGCAAGACCATCCTGTTCATCACCCATGATCTCAATGAAGCCATGCGACTCGGCGATCGAATCGCGATGATGCGTGATGGCCGCACTGTGCAGATCGGCACCTCCGAGCAGATCCTCAACGACCCCGCCAACGACTACGTCGCCCAGTTTGTCCAGGACGTGGACCGTACCCGCGTGCTCACCGCCGGGGCCATCATGGAGCCCCCCGTGGCGGTGCTGGGCACCGAACAGGGCCCGCGCACGGCGCACAAGCTGATGCGCGAGCATCAGACCAATGTCCTCGCGGTGGTCGATCGCAGCAAGAAGCTGCATGGCTTCGTGCACGAGACCGCCGTGGCCGCGGCGGTCAGTCAGGGCGCGGACACGCTCGAAGGCCTGCTGCAGCCCGCGCCGTCGGTGCATGCTGACACGCCGCTGGCGGAACTCATGACTCAGGCAGCCGAACACGAGACCGGCTTGGCCGTGATCGACGACGCCGGCCGACTCGAAGGGATCATCGCACGCGTGACACTTCTGAATGCCCTGGCAGAGCCGAAGCACGCCGTTCATGACCCCACAGGATCGGTGGTCTCCTGATGATCTCCTCAACAGAAGAGACCGAGGGTGTCGGCATCCCCCGCCTCAACGTCGGCGAATGGATCGAGAGCGGATTCGACTGGATCAAGGAGAACCTCGAACCCTTCTTCGACCTCATCCAGACGATCATCTCCACGCTCACGGACGGTTTGGACGACCTGCTCAACACCCCGGACGCGCTGGTGCTGGCAGTGGTGTTCTCCCTGCTGGGCTGGCTGGTCAAAGACTGGAAACTGGCCCTTCTCTCGATCGTGACGCTGGTGTTCGTCATCAGCATCGATCAGTGGGAGAACGCCATGACCACGCTTGCCCTGGTGGCCGTGGCGGCTGCGATAGCACTGGCCATCGCCATCCCGCTGGGCATCCTGGCAGCCCGATCGGACAGCGTCAGCGGTGCCGTGCGACCCGTGATGGACCTGATGCAGACGATGCCCGCCTTCGTCTGGCTGGTCCCCGTGGTCACGCTGTTCAGCATCGGCGTCACCGGCGGCGTGGTCGCGACCATCATCTTCGCCCTGCCTCCAGGGGTGCGCTTCACCGAGCTGGGCATCCGACAGGTTGACTCAGAGGTGGTGGAGGCCGGACACGCCTTCGGCAGCACACCCCGGCAGATCCTGCTGCGCATTCAGCTTCCGCTGGCGCTGCAGACCATCATGGCCGGAGTCAACCAGGTCATCATGTTGGCACTGTCCATGGCCGTGATCGCCGGGCTCGTCGGCGCGGGCGGCCTCGGCAGTGAAGTCACCCGAGCCATCGGCAGCCTCGACATCGGACTCGGCTTCGAAGCTGGGCTCGCCGTCGTCGTGCTCGCGATCTATCTGGACCGCATGACAGCCGCTATCGGACGCGGCGGCATGTCCTCCGGCCGGGTCGGCAAGTTCATCCGAAGCCGTCTCGGCGCCGAAAAGTCAGCCACCCGAAGCCGCGCCATGGGACAGGCCGTCTGAGGCCGCCCTCCACAGACCCACATCTCACACTGCACCACTGATATGGAATGAGGAAGATGATGAGTACACGAACTGGAACCACATCGAAGTTCATCGGCCTGACCGCCGCGGCAGCTCTTGCGCTGACCGCATGCGGTGGAGGCGATGACACCGCCGAGGATGGCGGCGACGCCAGCGCAAGCGAGGGTGGCGGCACCATCACCCTGGGCATCATCCCCTCCTGGACCGACGGCCTGAGCATGGCCTACCTCTGGCAGGGAATCCTGGAGGACGAGGGCTACGACGTCGAGATCGAAGAGATCAACGACGCCGCCCCGCTCTACACCGGTGTCGCTGAGGGCGATATCGACGTCTACCCCTCGGCATGGCCGGAGGTCACCCACGCCCAGTACATGGACGAATACGGGGATGACCTCGAGGACCTAGGTGCCTACTACGAGGGTGCTGTGCTGACCTTCGCGGTGCCGGAGTACACCGACATCGACTCGATCGCTGAGCTCAACGACAACGCTGACGATCTCGGCAACCGCGTGGTGGGCATCGAGCCCGGCTCGGGCCTGATGGAGATCACGAATGAAGCGGTCTTCCCGGACTACGGCCTGGATGAGAACTTCGAGCTCGTGGAGTCCTCCACCAGCGCGATGCTCACCGAGCTCGGCTCCGCCATCGATGACGAGGAAGACATCGTCGTCACCCTGTGGCGGCCCTTCTATGCCTACGGCGACTTCGATCTCAAGGACCTCGAGGATCCCGAAGGCTCGCTGGGTGAGCCCGAGACGCTGAACTTCATCGCGAACTCCGAGTTCTCCAGCGAGTTCCCCGACGTCGCCGAATGGATGGGCAACTTCACGCTCTCCGACGATGAGTACGCGGAGCTCGAGAACATGATGGTCAATGAGTACGAGGACAATGAGGAAGAAGCCGCTCAGGTCTGGATGGAGAACAACTCAGACATCATCGACTCCATCAAGGAGTAATGCTTCAATGATCAGCGCGTGCTGATCCGGTTCTGAGAACAGAGACCTCCGGCCCCGCAGGCGAGTCATGCACTCGCCGAGGGGGCCGGAGGTCTCTGTCGTGAGAAGCGGCGCGGGCGTCGTCCCGCCGGCGCCCCGGTGAGCTGCGCAGCGGTTGAGCGGTTCAGCCAGGACGCTTCTCGACGAGTATGGCGCCGCCGCCGTCGTCGTCCGCAGAGCTGAACGTGATGGCGCGGATCGTGCCGGCTGGCAGACCGATCAGCTCCTCGGCGCGAGCGAACATCTCCTGCCAGATCTCCAGCTCCTCCTCACTCTCCAGCCCCAGCAGCGAGATGAACGGGGCCCGCTTCGCAGCGACGAGTCGCCGTGCGCAGCGGTGGATGTGCAGACCGAAGTCCACCAGTCCCGCAGAGAGCGGCTGGCCCTGACTGAAGATTCGGTCCTCCGAGCGAGTCAACCGCCGCGGAGTCGCGAAGGCGCAGTCGGACGGTGCCAGATGCTTGTCCACCAGTGCCTTCCACGAGGCCTCAGCCTCCAGCGCACGTTCCTGCTGACCTGCGGGGCTCGGCGCGAAGTTTCTCTCGGGCTGCAGCTGCGTCGGGTCCAGTGCCGCGATCCGGGACCCGAATTCACGGTGCAGGCTGCTCAGGAAGCTCAGCGCATCCGCGGTGAACACCTCGTTCTGGCGCGGCGCCCGGGCTGCGGTGAGCATGATCCCGTTGATCGTGATCGCATTGCTCGGATCGGCGATCCGTTCGGCGTGAGCCTGAAGATCGGCGCTCGGGCTCGGTGCGGTGCTGGGCTTGGATGCGGTGCTGGTCTGTGCGTGCATGGCTGACTCCTTTGTCACTGCCGGTCTATCAGTGGAATTGGCCCTCTTCGGTGGATCCCTTATAGGCCACCGTGGAGGACTCGGGGTTCAAGGTGGTGGAGATGGCATCGAAGTATCCGGTGCCCACTTCGCGCTGGTGCTTGGTGGCGGTGTATCCATCGGCTTCTGCGGCGAACTCCTTCTCCTGGAGTTCCACGTAGGCCTTCATCTGTTCGTCCTTGTAGCCGCGCGCCAGCTCGAACATCGAGTAGTTCAGCGCGTGGAATCCGGCGAGGGTGATGAACTGGAAGGTGAAGCCCATCGCTCCGAGCTCGCGCTGGAATTTCGCGATGGTCGCGTCGTCGAGGTGCTTCTTCCAGTTGAACGAAGGCGAGCAGTTGTACGCGAGCATCTGGTCCGGATACTCCGCCTTGACCGCCTCGGCGAACTGCTTGGCGTATTCGAGGTCAGGTGTGCCGGTCTCCATCCAGATCAGGTCCGAATAGGGGGCATAGGCCTTGGCCCGAGCGATGCAGGGCTCGATCCCGTTGCGGACCTTGTAAAAGCCCTCGGCCGTCCGCTCCCCGGTGA
The DNA here is from genome assembly GCA_947494195.1 of uncultured Nesterenkonia sp. GTDB lineage: Bacteria > Actinomycetota > Actinomycetes > Actinomycetales > Micrococcaceae > Nesterenkonia. The sequence goes on from CANLUC010000001.1 coordinate 432,451, forward strand.
TGAAGGGCGCATCGCGATCATCGACGTCGGAGGTGATCAGCGTGGCGGCCTCGGCGTCGGTGCGCGCGATGACCACGCTGGGAGTATTGTGCACATCCGCGGCAAGCCGAGCCGACTGCAGGGTGCGGATGTGCTGACCGGTGGGGATCAGCACCTTGCCGCCGAGGTGGCCGCACTTCTTCTCCGAGGCGAGCTGATCCTCCCAGTGCACGCCGGCCGCGCCGGAGGCGATCATGGACTTCATCAGCTCATAGGCGTTCAGTGGCCCACCGAAGCCCGCCTCGGCGTCGGCGATGATCGGCACCAGGTAGTCCTCGACCGTGCGGGAGCCTTCGAGGTAGTCGATCTGATCGGCGCGGAGCAGCGCGTTGTTGATCCGCCGGACGACGCTCGGCACGGAGTTGGCCGGGTACAGCGACTGATCCGGGTAGGTGTGGCCCGAGAGGTTCGCGTCGCCGGCGACCTGCCACCCGGAGAGGTAGATGGCGCGCAGGCCCGCCTTGACCTGCTGGACTGCCATGTTGCCGGTCAATGCCCCGAGCGAGTTGGTGAACTTGCCCTCGGCGTGCTCGGCGGTGAGCTGGCTCCAGAGCTTCTCGGAGCCGCGCTTGGCCAGCGTGTGCTCCTCCTGGACGTTGCCCTGCAGGCGCACCACCTCGGCGGCGGAGTATTCACGGGTGGTGTGCGCCCAGCGCGGGTTGGTGTCCCAGTCCTGCTGCAGCGCGTCGACCTTGTGCTGGAATGCCTGCGTGGTCTCGGGGCTCAGCCCGCCCCCGCGCTGGGGGTCCTGGTTCTGAGTGCCGGGGTTCTGTGAGGTCTTCGGCTGTGAAGTGAGTGTCTCGGTCATCGGAATCTCCTTTGAATCGTGGACCGTGTTTCGGGGACAACACCAGTTCACGGCCTGTGGAAGCGCCAGACCACAGTTTTCTCATCAAAGATCTGCATTTCTTCGACAGATCGAAGAAACAGCGGAAGATTCGCGCATCTCATCCCTTCTACACTGTGTAGAAGAATTGATCACCACGTATCTGCAAGGAGCATCATGACCACACCCGCCGCACCCGCCAGCCCCATGCCCCGCCTGACCCTGATCGCCGGAGGCCTGCTGCTCGCCGTCGGAATCATCGGATACGTCGCCACCTCCTTCGCGAGCATGACGGCGCTGATCCCCTCGGTGGTGGGCGTGCTGCTGCTGATCAGCGGCGCCATCGCGAAGAAGAACACCAAGCTTGGTGTGCACATCGCCCTGGTCATCGCGCTGCTCGGCGCGCTGGGCATGATCATGCCGCTGATGAACCTGGGGGCGCTCTTCGCAGGCGAGTCGGAGAACCCCGGTGCGGTGATCTCGGCGCTGATCACCGTGATCGTCCTCGTGGTCTACATCGTCCTGGGCGTGCGCAGCTTCATCGCGGCTCGCCGGTGGAGAACCGATCACTGAGTCGGTTCATCGCAGGCGCGGGGTCTCACTCCGCCGAGCAGCGAAGCAGGCCGGGGACCATCTCGACGTCCTCGGCCTCTTCTATGCCCTCCTCCTGGAACTCTGATCCCAGCACCAGATCCACACTGAAGTCGGCACGGTCATCGAAGACCACCATGGAGGCCGGGATGTGCTGCTGGAGCGTGTAGGCCTGGCGCAGGCCGCGGTCCCCCACCCGAATGATGGCGGCGAAGCCGGTGTCGGCCAGATAGTCGTTGTCGACCTCGGCGATGCGGAACCGGCGGTCATCCAGGTCATCAGCCACCTCGCTGGCGAGACCCGGCGCATTGGTGGTGTTGAACACCGAGATCTGGACCCGATCGGGGACCACCGGCTGCTGGGTGCCCCGGGGACATTCCTCCGCCGCAGGAATCGCACCCCTGCCGAAGACGCTCAGCGGCAGGGTCCCGTTGATCAGCAGCCAGCTCATCCCGGTGATGATCCCGATCACCGCGAGCGTGCTCAGCCAGATGAGCAGCCGCTGGGTGCGCGTGCCTGCGGTCCTGTGATCCATGGCTGCAAGTCTATGAGTCCGACGCCGCGTGACCCCTATCTGCGCTTCTTATCTCCCACCGCGGCCCTGGCGGCGAAGCCGCCAGCGGCGATCGCCATGACCACCCGTGGGGCCGGCACGCGGACCCGGCGCAGGCCGCGCTCGATGGCCCCGTCGAGCCAGAAGCCCATCCGCATATTCCCGTAGACCAGCGCTCCTACGGCGATCCCGCCACCGGCGCGGCCGAGCCACCGCGTGAGCGGTCTGCGGCGGGAGCGTTCTACGCCAGGAGTGTCCGGTGGCTGCTGAGCGGAATTGCCGTGTGGCTGCTCGGTGGACTCGTTCCTCGCTGAACCCGCGGCTTCCGCGCCCGGTGAGTCGGGGCTCGCCTGGGCAGAGTCCGCCAGGTATCGCCACGCTGCAGGGCTCGACACCAGTGCACCGAACCCGAGGGCGGGCACCCACATCATGGTCTGCCGCAGCCAGGCCGGGTATCTCCGGGCGGGAACCAGCGCGCTCAGCCCCGTTCCGATCCCCTGCACCCAGGGGTCCTGGAACCATCGGTTCGCTCGACGGGGTGGGGAAGTCTGCTGCTGTGCTGAGTCCATACGTTGAGCGTAGAAGGGGCAGAAGATCCGGGTCATCCTCCCACAGAATGATCCTGCGCTCGGGTGCAGGTAGCGCTCCGGAGCGTCCACCGGGTGCCGCCGAGGCGGCTGGAGACATTAAGAGCCCCACGTGCACCTGCCAGAGCCCACTTACCCTTGCTACCTTCCGGTCCTGGGGGAGTTCAGCAGGATGGCACCGCACGTGGGGCCGGGAATCATCTTATCGTGAGGCTGCGTCCGAACGCGAATGGGTCGGGCGGCCTCCGCGGAGTTGATCAGCGCTTGAGCGCGTTCGCCACATCCTCGAGCAGCTGCGGGATGTCGTCCCGGTCGGTGATCGCCTCGATGAAGACCAGCTTCTCGCGGTTGCTCATCGTGTCGCGGCAGGCCGCCAGCAGCTGTGCCTCAGTGGTGACGCGGCGATAGAGGTAGTCCTCCTCCGCGGCGCCGAAGAGCTGCGGCACCAGCTCCCATCGCCACGGCGCGATGTCGTTGTAGACGGCGTCGAGCCCGTGGATGGCACGCTCCACGGTGTAGCCGTCGTTGTTGACGAGCACGATCACCGTGGGCAGCCTCTCCCGGATCATCACACCCATCTCCTGGATGGTCAGCTGGGCCGACCCGTCGCCGATCAGCAGCACCGGGCGTCGACTGGGGTCGGCGAGGCCCGCACCGAGGATGGCGGGCAGGGTGTAGCCGATGGAGCCCCACATGGGCTGGCCGATGAACGTGGACTTCGCGGGGAACCGGTGAGAGGCCATCCCGAAGTAGCTGGTGCCCTGGTCCGCCGCGACGATGTTCGCCGACTCCAGCTGGGAGGCCAGCACTCGCCACAGGCCGTCCTGGGTCAGCGGTTCATCCGAGGGCTCGCGCGGCGTCTCCGGGGCGGGAGCCTCTGCGGCGGGCATGGGCACGACGTCGTCGAGGTCTTCTGTCACCCGGTGCAGCACCGCGAGTGCGTCCTGCAGCGAGATCGGGGTGAAGACCTCCTCCCCCACGCGGGCCCCGAAGCGCGAGACGTCGATCAGCCGGGACGGATCCAGGTTCATGGAGAAGCCGGCGGTGGTGTTGTCGGTGTACTCCACCCCTAGGGTGATCAGCGCGTCTGCGCCCTCGATGACGTCGCGGACGCGGTCCTGGGACGCGGCGCCGGCGTAGATGCCCACGAAGTTCGGGTCCGATTCATCCACCAGCGTCTTGCCCCAGGCCAGGGTCGCGAAGGGCAGCTGGGAATCCGTCAGGAAGGAGGCGAGCTCCTCGGTGGCGCCGAGCCGGTGCACCAGCAGGTCGGCCAGCACGGCGGTGCGGCGGCCGGGCAGGAAGCGCCGGACGGCCTCTTCGAAGGCGGCGACCGCACGCGGGGTGGTCACCGGCAGGTCAGTGGTCAACGGTTCGGCGGGCGGGTAGGCCGGGACCTCGGCGACGTCGGCGGCCAGCATCAGATAGCCGGGCCGACGGCGGAAGACGACGTCGCGCAGCACACGGTCGATCTCCCAGGTCGCGGTGGCGGCGTCGAGATCCGCGTGGGCGCAGGTGACCTCTTCGGCCATGCGCAGGAAGTGCTTGAAGTCCCCATCTCCCAGTGAGTGGTGGATCTTGCGGCCGGAGGCCTGGGTCTCCTTGGGCGGGGCCCCGACGATCTGGACCACCGGCACGGATTCGGCGTAGGAGCCTGCGACGGCGTTGATCGCGGAGAGCTCCCCCACTCCGTAGGTGGTCAGGAAGGCGCCGATGCCGCGGATGCGGGCATAGCCGTCCGCGCTGTAGCCGGCGTTGAGCTCATTGGCAGAGCCGACCCAGCGGATCTTGCTGTGGTCCACCACGTGGTCGAGGAAGTGGAGGTTGAAATCTCCGGGAACGCCGAACAGCTCGGTCAGTCCGAGCTCGGCCAGCCGGTCCAGCAGGTAGTCGCCGATGGTGTAGACGGCGCTGTTCTGGTCCTGAACGTCTTCGGGCATGGGGTCTCGCCTTCTGGTCTCGGAGGCCTGCGGGGATGCGGGTGGATCGGCCGGGACCTCCAACGGTCTTCGGTGGATTCAGTCTACGTGGGAGGGGTCACAACGACCTTCGTGAGCGGAATAGCGCAGTGACCGTGACTGTTGCGGCTCGCGTACCTCATCAGGAGATATATCAGCGATAGACACTAGGAAAGTAGGCCATCATGCGTGCTGTCACCCATGCGACATTCGGCGAGCCCTGGGACGTCCTCACCGTGGAGGACGTCTCCGTCCCGGAGCCCGGAGCGGGCGAGGTCCGGATCCGGACGCTGATGTCTCCGATCCACAATCACGACCTCTGGACCATCCGCGGCAGCTACGGCTTCAAGCCCGAGCTTCCTGCGCGTGCCGGCACCGAGGCCGTGGGCGTCATCGACGCCCTGGGCGAAGGTGTGGAGGGACTCTCCGTGGGTCAGCGCGTGGCCGCCGGTGGGACCTTCGGCGTCTGGGCGGAGTACTTCACCGCCGCGGCGGCTGGGCTCATCCCGGTGGATGAGGCTGCCGCCGATGACGTCGCCGCGCAGCTGGTGGCCATGCCGTTCTCCACGCTGGCGCTGTTGGACTGGCTCGACCTCAAGGAGGGCGACTGGATCATCCAGAACGCCGCCAACGGCGCCGTCGGACGTCTGCTCGCGCAGCTGGCTCCCACCCGCGGGATCAACGTGGTGGGTCTGGTGCGCCGGGACGCAGGCGTCGATGAGCTCGCCGAGCAGGGCATCTCCCGGATCGTCTCCACCGAGACCTCCGGCTGGGAGGATCGCGTCGCTGAGATCACCGGAGGCGCGGCGATCACCGCTGGCATCGATTCAGTGGGTGGCGAGTCCAGCAACCAGGTCCTCTCCCAGCTGGGCGAGGAGGCCACGCTGGTGATCTTCGGCGCGATGGCCGGGGGCACGATGGAGCTGAACTCCGGTGCCATCATCTTCAAGGACGTCACCATCAAGGGCTTCTGGGGCAGCCGCGTGATGGGCTCCCTGGCGCCGCAGCGCCGCGGAGAGCTCTTCACCGAGCTGCTCACCCGGGTCCAGGACGGCTCGATCTCGCTGACCACCGAGGCCACCTACTCCTTCGAGAAGGTCCGCGAGGCCGCAGAGGCAAACTTCGTGCCCGGCCGCACGGGCAAGATCATGCTGCGCCCGTGAGTGCAGCAGGCGCAGGGCCGCTCCAGATGGAGCGCCCTGCGCCGTGGGGCTGGCTCGCCCACGCCGGTCAGCTCAGCTTTGGGCGCCGGGGGCATCTTCTGCAGTTGCGCGATAGGCATGCTCCGCATGACCGCGGGGCGACCGGGCCTGAATCTCAGGGTCCTCGTATGCGTTCTCGTGGTGGTAGGCATTGTCGAGTCCCAGCAGCTCATCCTTCTCCGAGCTACGGATGCCCATGGTGGCCTTGATCACCAGCGCGATCAGCGCCGTGACTGTGAAGGTGTAGGCCGTCACGGCTAGGATCGCCACTGCCTGGCGGCCCAGCAGTTCAAGGCCTCCACCGTAGAGCAGACCGGTGGCACCGCTCGGGGCTGCCGGTGCGGCGAGCACACCGATGAGGAGCCCGCCAACCACTCCTCCGATGTAGTGCAGGGCAGTCACATCCAGGGCATCATCGATGCGCAGTCGATACTTCAATGACACTGCAAAGTAGCAAGCAACGCCTGCGGCGGCGCCTATCGCGAGGGCGCCGAGCGGCGACACGGCCCCGCAGGAAGGAGTAATCGCGACCAGAGAAGCGATAGCGCCTGAGGACATCCCCAGAGTCGTCACTGCCCCATCGCGAAGGCGCTCCACCCCGGCCCACGCGACAGCTCCAGCGCAGGCAGCAATAAGCGTGTTGAACACTGCCACCGCGGCATCGTTGTCTGCCGCTCCCAGAGCACTCCCGTCAAAACCGAGCCACCCAGTGAGCAGCAGACCGACTCCCACCAAAACCATTGGGAGGTTGTGCGCCTTGGGCTGAGCGGGCCACACCTGTCTGCGCCCCAAGACCAGGGCGAGCGCCACGGCCGCGATGCCGCTGTTCACATGGATTGCCGTGGACCCTGCGTAGTCCACGGCTTCGAGGGAATTGGCGATCCAGCCTCCACGGACCGAGCCGTCCGCAGAATCGAACGCAAAAACCCAGTGCGCCACGGGTAGATAGCACAGCGTGACCCATATCGGGGCAAAGACCATCCACGCACGGAATTTCATCCGATCCGCGGCGGCACCGGCCACAATCGCGATGGTCAGTCCCGCAAACGCGAGATGGATTGCCGCGAGCCCAAGAGGCGGGGCGGAATCCGAGTCTGCTGCAGTGAGGAGCTGCTCCAGACCCGCGTGTTCAAAGGGATTCCCGAGGAGCCCCAGACCCCCTAGCGAATCCCCAAAGACCATGGAGTACCCGAAGGCGACCCAGATGAAGGCAGTCACGCAGAAGCTGCCGAAGACCATCAGCATCATGTTCATGGCCGTTCTCCGCCCGACCATTCCGCCATAGAAGAGCACAAGCCCCGGGACCATCAGTACGACGGCGAGTATGGCCGTCAGTAACCACGCGGTATTGCCGGTATCCATTCGATGTCCTCCCACAGGTTCGCCGCCCTGATGCGGGCGATCATGTAGGAGCTATCCTGGTGTAAGCGGATTTCAATACTAATTCGATATTATGTCTATCGCGTTACTGTCGATCTTCATAGGCAAGTCGCGCCCTTGCTCCCGCCTTTGCGTCCGCCGCAAGCATGCGCAGCGCCAAATCCGCACCGAGATGAGCAAGGTCGGCCGCAGTGCCGATTGACCGGTCGTGGCGATGCTGAAGACCCTCATTCAGCGCAAGCACCGCCCGGGCACCGTGTTCCGGGGAGAGCGGTGGAAACTCGCCCGCCGTCACCCCTTGCGCCACAAGAATGGCAACCAGACGCTGAAGCTCCATGTAATCTTCCGCGAAGCCGGCGAATGACTCGGGGTTCGCCGCGGCGGCGCGCTCCAGCTCGTAGTACGGAAGAGCTGCGCTGATCATCTGCTCTATATCTGCGTGGATGACGCGGTAAAGCCGCTCGGCCGCCGAACCGGAGAGATCCACTGCCTCCCGCGCAACCTTCAAAGAGGCCCGATTGTCCTCCGCCAGGGTGGCGAGAATGACTTCCTTACTGGAGAACCAGTAGTAGGCAGAGGACTGGTTGATGCCGGCGCGCTCGGCTATCGCCGACATTGTCGTCCGATCGACGCCTCGATCCAGGAACAGTTCTACGGCAGCCACAATCAAATCGCGACGAGTATTCCCACTTCCCGCGCCGCGACTGCGCGGGCGCCCCCGGACGGGTGTTGTCTTGATGGGATCCAAGCTGACTTCCTTCCTCACACCTTCTGAATGGTTTTACCCGACTGAAACAGAGCGGGAACAGCACGGACACTGAAGTGCTCCAGTATTTTCAATACACCATTGAAACAGGAGGCACCATGACTGCTGAACATCTGACCGCGACAACGCCCGACGTCGAAAAATTGACCAGCGAGCTTCGCGCCAAGGGCGTTAAGTACGCGATTGCCAGCTTCGCCGACCTGCACGGCAAGCCTAAGGGGAAGTTCGTCCCCATCGACCACTTGGCTCGCATGGCTGCCGGGTCCGAGCTCTTCACCGGAGCGGCGCTGGACGGGCTGCCCCAGGAGGTCTCGGATGAGGAGCTTTCGGCAATCCCAGACCTGTCCCGATGGTTCCAGGCTCCCTGGGATTCGCGGATTGCCTACTTCCCCAGCCTGCTTGCGACCGAGGGCGAGCTGTTTGAAGCATCCTCGCGCAACGTTCTTCACCGACAGCTCGAAGCGGCAGCCGAACTCGGCTACACCTTCAACCTCGGTATCGAGACGGAATTCTTCGTATTCCAGGACCGGGACGGCCGTCACGACTCCGTCAGCGAGCGAGACATCCTCGATAAGCCCAGCTACGACGTCGCGTCAGCCATCGACAACTTCGGATGGTTGTCTGAGCTGGTTGACGCAATGAACGACCTGGACTGGGACGTCTATTCCTTCGACCACGAAGATGCACAGGGTCAGTTCGAGATCGACTTCACCTACTCGGATGCCATGACGATGGCCGACAGGGTCTCTTTCTTCCGGCTCATGACGGGCGAGATCACACGCAAGCATGGACACTTCGCATCCTTCATGCCGAAACCTTTCGTCGACCGGACAGGTTCTGGTGCGCATTACAATATGTCACTGGCCGATGCGCAGACCGGAGAGAACCTTTTCATTCCCAAGGATGACGACCAGTACGGGGCGGGCGTCTCGAAGCTTGCGTACCACTTCGCCGCTGGCGTACTGCGGCACGCGAAGGCCATCAGCGCCGTCATCGCACCTACCGTGAACAGCTACAAGCGTCTGACACACAAGGGCAGCATGTCTGGCTCTACCTGGGCCCCGGTATTCGTTTCCTACGGGGACAACAACCGGACCAACATGCTGCGTGTTCCCCTTGCTGGCGGACGCATCGAATGCCGTGCCGCTGATATCAGCTGCAACCCATATATGGGGTCGGCACTGATCCTCGCCGCCGGCCTGGAAGGGATCAGGGAACAGCTTGACCCTGGTGAACCGCACCGAGAAAACATGTACAGCTACACGGAATCAGAGATAGCAGAGCAGGGTCTGCAGATGCTGCCCCGCGATCTCGGTGAGGCTATCGAAGAGTTCCGTGCAGACAGTCTGACTCGTGAGGTTTTCGGAGACCTGCTCTACAACGCGTTCATCGACTATAAGACGGACGAATGGGAGTCCTACCGTGACCACGTGAGCTCCTGGGAGACTGACCGATACCTCCGGTTCTTCTGATCATGAAAACAGGCACGCACCCGTTGGGCAGGTTCCCTCTGGAGAAGGGTGGCGACCTCCCTTCAGCCGTCCTGAGCTATGCCACCTATGGCACGCTGAACGAATCCGGGAACAACGCTGTGCTCCTTCCGACGTACTACACCGGCACCCACGGGAGTTATGCGCCCTGGATCGGACACAACCAGACCCTAGACCCGCGGAAGTGGTTCATAGTCTCAGTGGACATGTTGGGGAACGGTTGCTCCACGTCTCCCAGTACCTCCAACGCCAGGGATTTCCCAGACACCACCATCCTGGACAATGTGACCGCCCAATCGCATCTTCTCCGAGAACTGGGAGTCACGTCGATCGCGATGGTGGCAGGGTGGTCCATGGGCGCGATGCAGGCCCTGAGATGGGGGGCTGAGCAGCCGATTCCTGTGCGTGCGGTGCTCTCGGTCTGTGGCACGCTGAGTTGCGGATCTAGCAACGGCGTGTTCCTCGACGGCCTGCTCGACATCCTCGCAGCCCGGTCCGGGGAACGGGATCCGGCGGTGTTGCGCGCCTTCGGTGCCGTCTACGCTGGTTGGGCCTACTCGTCGCGCGTCCTGGCCGGTGAAGGTCTGCGTGATCTCGGGTACGCCGACGTCGAGGACATGATGGACTCTTGGCGCCAAGATCATGAGAAGTTCCACGCTGGGGACCTCGAATCTATGGCGCGCACCTGGAGACATTCATATTCAGAAGTGTCCGAGCAGGAGATCCAGTCGATCTTGCGCCGTATCACCGCCCGTACGATCGTCATGCCGGGCTCGACAGACGCCTACTTCACGGCGAGACAAGCTGTTGAGGAAGCTCGGTGGATCGCTGACGTAGAAGTCCGCGAGCTCGAGTCTGAACTCGGCCATGTGGCTGGCCGGCCTGGGGTACGTCGCACGGAAGGTGCCGCGGTTGAGGGGGCGCTCTCCGATCTCCTAGCGGGCCGGCACTAGCCTGCCTGCAGTGAAGTCGGCCTGAACACCCAGGGCTCCCGCGGCAGGCTGACTGGGTCGAAGGACTCCAGTGCCGCGGCCAGCGTCCCGGCGGAGAGTCCCAGCGAGTCCAGCAGCATCTCGCGCAGGGCCTCGTCGGTCAGGCCCTGCTCCCGCAGTGCCGAGCGGGTCACGGCCCCGTCCCGCTTGGCCAGGCGCTGCCCCTCGGAGTTGAGCACGAGGGGCACATGGGCATAGACGACCTCCGAGGCCGCCACGGTCCCGTAGAGCAGGCCGCGCAGGTAGGCCTGGCTCGGGGCCGAGGCGGCGAGGTCGTCCCCGCGGACCACCTGGTCCACCCCGGTGAGGTGATCATCGACCACCACCGCCAGGTTGTAGGCCGGGGCGCCGTCGTTGCGCTGGAGCACGAAGTCATCCACTCCGGTGGTGATCTCCCCGAGCAGCAGGTCCTGCACGCTGACCTGCGGGGCGGCGCCGTCGTCGTCGCGGTCGGCGCGCAGTCGCAGCGAGGCAGGGCGCTCGGCACGACGGCGCGCGCGTTCTGTCTCGCTGAGGTTCCGGCAGGTGCCGGGATAGACCCCGGGAGTCGCATGCGGGGCGCGGGTGGCCTCCCGGATGTCCTTGCGCGAGCAGAAGCATTCAAAGGTCAGCCTCGACGCGGTGAGCTGCTCGAGGGCTTCCGCGTAGAGACTCAGCCGGTCGGACTGCCTGATGGACGCGTGGCCATTCCTGGGGTCGAAGGTCAGACCCACTGCGTGCAGATCCTCGAGCTGCTGGGCTTCGGCACCCTGAACCGTGCGTTCGGCATCCAGGTCCTCGAACCGGAGCAGGAAGTCCCGGCTGCTCCACCGCGCGAAGAGCCAGGCCAGCATTCCCGTGCGCAGGTTCCCGAGATGAAGGTCTCCGGAGGGACTGGGCGCGTAGCGTCCTGCAGGCACCTGGGACTCCTCTGTGGGGGTTGAGCTGGGCAGATCCGAAACCCACGCGAGGGGGCGATGTGCTGGTCACTCGGCGGGGGTAAACCATCCTACGGGGAGCCGATGTGCATTCTGGGATGCATCTCCGCTAGTATGAAGTCTGCTCTCGAGGGCCGTGTCGATCAGGCAGGCCAGCGAGAAGCAGCCAGGAGGATTCGCCTAGCGGCCTATGGCGCACGCTTGGAACGCGTGTTGGGTTCACGCCCTCGGGGGTTCAAATCCCCCATCCTCCGCAGCACGAAGCCCGTCAGCCTGGATCAGGCTGACGGGCTTCTTTGTGTCTGGACCCCCTGAGCAGGCGAGTCACCGGGGAGACGGGCGGAGCGCCGGCTCAGCGGCCGAGCAGGCGGGCGAAGAATCCACTGGGCGGTGCGGACTCATGGCCCGGGCAGCGCTGCCCGGCACTGACTCCTCGCATCACTTCATCCACGTGCTGCCCGCATCCGGCCCAGGTGGTCTTTCCACAGATCTTGCAGCTCACTGCACGGCACATTGCGCTCTCCTTTGATCGATAGTCTTGGGTCAGTATACCCCCGGGGGTATACAAGGTGAGTGGTCGACGTCGTCGCTGGAGGTTCGGCGGCGCAACATACCCGCACAGACGGCCTCCGAACACCCGCAGGTCACAGGCATTTCCCTTCATGTAGCACGCCGTTCACATGACCCTGCTTGGATTCATCACAGGCCGAACTGTGCTTGAACTCACTCGCGGGGCTTCGCAGATCGGTCTGAAGATTCGCACTGAAACGACCACCATGGTGAGCGCTCGCAGCGATCACCTTGACCTGATGAGGACTATGACGTGACGAGATCCCCCAGCAATGCTCCCCCACCAGGACGACGACGTCGCTTGACCCGCGGCCTCGCCGCCCTCGGACTGAGCACCGCGCTCCTGGCGCCGGCCCCGGCCTTTGCCACGCCCGAGACCCCTGCCCCGGACGCGGCACCCGGCGCAGACTGCGTGGTGATCAATGAGGCATTCCCCAACGGCGGCAGCGGCTCGGCCGCGCTGACCAACCGCTTCATTGAGCTGCTCAACACCTGTGAGGAGAGCGTGGACCTCGGCGACTGGTCGCTGCAGTACCGCGCCCGGTCCTCCACCGGTGCGCCGACTTCGACGGTGACGCTCGGCGGTGAGATCCAGCCCGGAGGGCACTACCTGATCCAGGGCGGAGGCAACAGCGGAGACGGCGCTGGGCTCCCCGCAGCTGACGCCGAGACCGGTGCCGCGATCGGCGCTGCCGCGGGCGGCACCTTCATCCTGGCCACCACGGCCGAGGCCCTGGAGGGACTGCCGCTGGAGTCAGTGGTCGATGAGCCGCAGGTGGCGGACCTGCTGGGTTTCGGCGGCACCAACACCTTCGAGACCGCTGCGGCGACCTCCGGGACGAACACCCAGTCCCTCAACCGCGCCGAGGGATCCGACACCGACGACAATTCCGCAGACTTCACCCGCGGGACCCCCTCGCCCACCAACGCTGCGGGCGAGACCAGCCCTGGGGCGGAGCCTGAGCCCGAGCCCACGGATCCGGAGCCATCTGAGCCCGGCGAGGACCCCAGCGATCCAGAGCCCACGGATCCGGAACCGACTGACCCGGAGCCGACCGATCCCGAGCCGACCGATCCCGAGGTGGATCCCACGGAGCTGGAGATCAGCGAGATCAACTCCACGTTGGCAGGCGATGACGAGGAGTTCGCCGTGACCACCCGCGGTGTGGTGACTGCCGTGTACCCCGCGGAGCAGAGCCTCAACGGCTTCTACCTGCAAACCGCCGGCTCGGGCGGAGACGTGGACCTGAGCACTCACGACACCTCGGACGCGATCTTCGTGTATTCGCCGTGGTCAGTCTCTGAGGAGCGCGTACAGATCGGGGACTTCGTCGAGATCACCGGCGACGCCGAGGTCTACTACGACGCTCCGCAGATCAGCCTGTATCCGGAGTCCACACAGACCCCGCATCACGAGTTCAGCCTGATCGAGGATGAGACCTTTGAAGCCGTCAAGCCTGCTTCCGTGGAGGTCCCCGAGACTGCGGAGGACCGCGAATCGCTGCTGGGCATGCTGATCGACCCGCAGGGCACCTACACGGTCACCGACCACTACACGCTGAACCAGTACGGCGAGATCGGCATCGTCCTGGGCGAGGAGCCGCTGGTGAACCCCACCTCGGCGTTCCGTCCGGGCCCAGAGGCTGAGGCTCTGGCCGCTGAGAACGCTGAGCGGGTCATCTACCTCGACGACGCAGCGTCGACCTCCTGGCAGGCCTGGAGCGAAGATCGCGACCAGCCGCTGCCCTACCTCACGCTCGAGGATCCGATCCGGATCGGCGCCGAGGTGCTGTGGCAGACCGACGTCCTCATGGACTACCGGTTCGAGGAATGGCGGCTGCAGCCGCTTTCCAAGCTCACCCCGGAGACCGCAGAGCAGGTCCAGCCCGCAGAGTTCGAGAACACCCGCGAGGGAAACGAGTCCCCTGCGGAGCGGACCGGAGATGTGCGCATCGCCGGATTCAACGTGCTGAACTACTTCATCTCCCTCGGCGAGGACGAGGCCGGGTGTGAGTACTACACCGACATCGACGGCAACCCCACCACGAACGACTACTGCGACGCCCGGGGTGCCTACAGCCAGGAGAGCTTTGAGCGCCAGGAGGCCAAGATCGTCGCCGCCATCAGCGGGCTCGACGCCGATGTGGTGGCCCTGCAGGAGATCGAGAACACCCGCTACTTCTTCGCAGACGGCGACCGTGACCGGGCGCTGGCTGCTCTGGTCGAGGCGCTCAACGGTGCCGAGAACAGCGCCGGCACCTGGGACTACGTCGAATCCCCCGAAGAGGTTCCCGCCGAGGAAGATGTGATCCGCAACGGATTCATCTACCGCACCGACCGCGTCGCGCCCGAGGGTGACTCGCGCATCCTCTTCGAGGAAGGGGTCGATGACCTCGATCAGAGCGAGCTCGGGGAGCTGGATCTGGACGCGATCTTCTCCAATGCACGTGAACCGCTTGCCCAGGAATTCACGGAGGTGGATGGCTCCGGCGAGGCGCCCGACGGCGCGGAGAGCTTCATCGCCGTCGTGAACCACCTCAAGTCCAAGGGTGGCAGCGGCACCGGCGACAATGCCGACACCACCGGCCAGGGCTCCTTCAACGGTGACCGTGTCCGGCAGGCAGAGGCGCTCGTGGCCTTCGCCGACGCCCTCCAGGAGGACGCCGACACCGAGAAGCTGTTCCTGATGGGTGACTTCAACTCCTACGAGCTGGAGGACCCGATCCAGGTCATCACCGAGGCGGGGTACTCCAACCTCTCCGCGGCGACCGGTGGATACAGCTACATGTTCGACGGCGCGGTGGGATCCCTGGATCATCTCTTCGCCACCGAGGCCGCCGCCGGTGACGTGGACCAGACGCAGATCTGGAACATCAACGCGGTGGAGCCCCTCGCGCTGGAATACAGCCGCTACAACTCCGTGGGCACGATGCTCTACGCCCCGGATCAGTGGCGCTCCTCCGACCACGATCCGATCGTGGCCGACCTCACCCTCTCCGGAGCCGGCACTCCCGGCGATGGTGATGAGGACGAGGACGGAGACGGCGACGACGGCGGCGGTGACGACGGCGGCGAGGAGACTCCCAGCTACGAGGCCTGGGACTCTGCCGCGGTCTACACCAACGGCGACACCGTGAGGCACGAGGGCGGCGTCTACACAGCGCTCTGGTACTCCAAGAATCAGGTCCCCGGGGCATCTCCGTGGAGCGCCTGGTCCGAGGTGGGAACCCCCGCCGAGTGTGGCGACGCGACCCTGCCGCAGTGGGCGCCGAGCTCACAGTTCGACGGCGGCGAGACGATCGTGCACGAGGGCACGAGCTACACCGCCAAGTGGTACACCCGGAACCAGGAACCGGGGAACCAGTACGGCCCCTGGGAGGAGAACGGCAGCTGCTGAGCTGAGCGGGGCCGAGCTGGGCTGGGCTGACGACTCGGCCCAGCTCACCCGGCTTCAGCTGGGCTGATGCCGCTGAGCCGACCTCGCTGAGCCGATTCCGCCCGCCCCACGCGTTTGTCGTAGAGCTATAGCGGATCGTAGAGCTATAGCCCTACGATTCTGCAGCAGCTCTACGACAAATTGCGTTGAGGGGCCCCGCGTACAGAAGTGCCGGGGAAACTGGCTCCGTGTGCGCCCGGGGTCTCGACACGACTCCGCACCCGGCCAGACCGCCCCTCCACGAAAAAATCGTAGAGCTGTCGCTTGTCGTAGAGCTATAGCTCTACGATTCTGCGACAGCTCTACGATTTTTTCCGAGGGGCCGGTGCGTGCGTGAGTCAGCGGGTCTGCTGGCCCATCGGGGAGACGATTGCGTCCACGCGCTGGAAGGACTTCAGATCCACGTAGCCCGTGGAGGCCATCGCGTGGCGCAGGCCGCCCATCAGGTTCGACGACCCATCGGTGTGGTGCGCGGGGCCCCAGAGCAGCTCCTGCAGCGGAGCGACGGTGCCCACCCGGGTGCGGTGCCCGCGCGGGAAATCGGGGTGCACCGCTTCGAGCCCCCAGTGCCAGCCCTTGCCCGGAGCCTCTTCGGCGCGAGCAAGCGTGGTGCCGAGCATGACGGCGTCGGCGCCCATGGCCAGCGCCTTGACGAGGTCCCCCGAGGAACCCATCCCGCCGTCGGCGATCACCTGGACGTAGCGCCCGCCCGATTCATCGAGGTAGTCCCGGCGAGCGGCCGCGACGTCGCTGATCGCGGTGGCCATCGGCACGCGAATGCCCATGGCGCGACGCGTGGTCGTCGCAGCCCCGCCACCGAAGCCGACCAGCACGCCGGCGGCACCGGTGCGCATCAGATGCAGCGCCGGGGTGTACCCGGCGGCGCCGCCGACGATCACGGGCACATCGAGTTCGTAGATGAACTCCTTGAGGTTCAGCGGGTCGCCGTTCTGCGCCACGTGCTCGGCTGAGACGGTGGTGCCGCGGATGACGAACATGTCGACCCCGGCCGCGACCACGGTCTCGTAGAACTCTTGGGTGCGCTGCGGAGTCAGGGACCCCGAGACCACGACGCCGGCGTCACGGATCTCTGCCAGCCGTGCGGTGATCAGCTCGGCCTTGATGGGCTCGGAGTAGAGCTCCTGCAGGCGGCGGGTGTTGTCCGCAGAGATCTCATCGGCGCCCAGCGCCGCGATCTCGGCGAGCATCGGCTCGGGATCCTCGTAGCGGGTCCACAGCCCCTCCAGGTTCAGCACGCCAAGGCCGCCCTGCTTGCCCAGTTCGATGGCGGTGGCCGGGGACATGACCGAGTCCATTGGCGCACCGATCACCGGCATGTTGAAGGAGTAGGCGTCGATGCGCCAGTCCAGGCTCACGTCCTGCGGGCTGCGAGTACGCCGGTTCGGGACGATGGCGACATCGTCCAGCGCCCAGGCCCTTCGACCGTTCTTGGCCAGGCCGATGGGGATCTCGTTGCTCAAAACAGCTCCTTTACTAGCGCCGGTAGTTCGGCGCTTCCACCGTCATCATGATGTCATGCGGGTGCGATTCCTTGAGTCCGGCGGACGTGATCCGCACGAACTTGCCCTTGTTCCTGAGCTCGCCGGTGGTGTGCGCGCCCACGTAGAACATGGTCTGCCGCAGACCGCCGGTGAGCTGGTGGAAGACCACCTCGAGCGGGCCGCGGTAGGGCACCTGGCCCTCGATCCCCTCGGGGATGAGCTTCTCATCGGAGGGCACATCGGCCTGGAAGTAGCGGTCCTTGGAGAAGGAGGTGTTCTTCCCGCGGGTCTGCATGGCCCCCATCGAGCCCATGCCGCGGTAGGCCTTGAACTGCTTGCCGTTGTAGAAGACCAGGTCTCCCGGGGACTCGGCGGAGCCCGCCAGCAGGGAGCCGAGCATCACCGAATCGGCACCGGCGACCAGCGCCTTGCCGATGTCTCCGGAGTGCTGCAGCCCGCCGTCGGCGATCAGCGGAACGCCGGCCGGGATCGCCGCCTTGGAGGACTCGTAGATGGCGGTGACCTGCGGGACACCCACACCGGCCACGATGCGGGTGGTGCAGATGGAACCTGGACCGACGCCGACCTTGATGGCGTCCGCACCGGCATCGATGATGGCCTGCGCGGCTTCGCGGGTCGCGGCCTGGCCGCCGATGACGTCCACTCCGGCGGCGCGCGGCTCGGCCTTGAGCCGGGCGATCATGTCGAGCACCCCGCGGGTGTGACCATTGGCGGTGTCCACCACAAGAGCGTCCACACCGGCCTCCACCAGCGTCATGGCCCGCTCGAAGCCTTCACCGAAGAAGCCCACGGCGGCGCCCACGCGCAGCCGGCCTTCCTCATCCTTGGTGGCCTGCGGGTAGCGGTCGGCCTTGTCGAAGTCCTTGATCGTGATCAGACCCTGGAGCACGCCGGCGTCGTCGACGAGCGGCAGCTTCTCCACGCGGTGCTCGGAGAAGATCCGCAGCACCTCTTCGTTGGGGATCCCGACCCGGGCCGTGATCAGCGGCTGGGGGGTCATCTTCTCGTAGACCTTGGTGGTCAGGTACTGCTCGCGCGGAATGAAGCGGGTGTCCCGGTTGGTGATGATGCCCAGCAGCTTGGATTCGGCGTCGACCACGGGAAGCCCGGAAACGCGGTAGTGGGCGCAGAGCTCGTCGAGGTCGGCGATGGTCGCATCCGGAGTGATCGTCACCGGATCGCTGATCATCCCGGACTCGGAGCGCTTGACCTTGTCCACCTGGCGGGCCTGGTCCTCGATCGAGAGGTTGCGGTGCAGGATTCCGATGCCGCCCTGGCGGGCCATGGCGATCGCCATCGGTGCCTCTGTCACGGTGTCCATGGCCGCCGAGGCCAGCGGTGACTGCAGCGTGATGTTCCGGGAGAACCGGGTGGAGGTGTCGGCCTCCGAAGGGATGACATCGGTGGCGCCGGGGAGCAGAAGGACGTCGTCGTAGGTCAGTCCGACGAATCCGAAGGGATCGTGCTCCGCGCCGGCGGCCGCGCGCGGCTCCTGATGAGTTTCCGTCACAGTGGTGCCTCTCGGGTCAAAAGCGGGTGGCTCGGGGCCAAGTCTACGTCCCGTGCACGTCCGCCCGTAGCCAAAGGCTTAGCACTCTGCTTGACCGAGTGCTAAGCCCGTCTATAAAGTTTCACTTAGCACTCGAGACCCTCGGGTGCCAGCCTGTCCGCGGGCCGTCAACCTGCGGATATCAGCCTGACGGGGCACCATCCGGCACCGCGACGACGGTTGGCCACTCCTAAGGCGTGCAACAGATTTCGGCCTGTCGAGCACCCCGGCGTCACCGGGATGCCCGGTACGGGCCTGTGCAGTTATCCGATTCCACCCCACGCAAAGGAGAGTACTGACGTGTCAGTCTCCATCAAGCCTCTCGAGGATCGCATTGTTGTCCGCCCCCTGGAAGCAGAGCAGACCACCGCTTCCGGTCTGGTCATCCCGGACACCGCCAAGGAGAAGCCCCAGGAGGGCAAGGTCGTCGCCGTGGGCCCAGGTCGTTTCGACGAAAAGGGCAAGCGCATCCCCGTTGACGTCTCCGAGGGCGACGTCGTCATCTACTCGAAGTTCGGCGGCACCGAGGTCAAGGTCAGCGGCGAAGAGTACCTCGTGCTCAACGCTCGCGACGTCCTCGCCATCATCGAGAAGTAAGAACGGACCGCTGAAGTCTCTTCACGGACCTCATCTGGATCCGATTCTCACACTCTCAAAGGAGCAGTAATACATGGCAAAGCAGCTTGAATTCAGTGATGCTGCACGCCGCGCTCTGGAAGCCGGCATCGATAAGCTTGCAGACACGGTCAAGGTCACACTCGGCCCCAAGGGCCGCAATGTGGTCCTGGACAAGTCCTGGGGCGCTCCGACCATCACCAACGACGGCGTGACCATCGCCCGTGAGGTGGAGGTCGAGGACCCCTACGAGAACCTCGGCGTGCAGCTGGCCAAGGAAGTCGCCACCAAGACCAACGACGTCGCAGGCGACGGCACCACCACCGCAACCGTCCTCGCCCAGGCTCTGGTCAAGGAAGGCCTGCGCAACGTGGCCGCCGGCGCAGCCCCCAGCGAGATCAAGCGCGGCATCGAAACCTCGGTGGCCGCCGTGACTCGCCGACTCCGCGAGAACGCTCGCGACGTCGAGGGCCAGCAGGTGGCCAACGTGGCCGCCATCTCCGCACAGAATGACGAGGTCGGCGAACTGCTGGCCCGCGCATTCGACGCGGTGGGCACCGACGGCGTCATCACCATCGAAGAGGGATCCTCCACCTCCACGGAGCTGGAGATCACCGAGGGCATGCAGTTCGACAAGGGCTACCTGTCCCCGCACTTCGTCACCGACGCCGAGCGCCAGGAAGCCGTGCTCGAAGATCCGCTGATCCTGATCAACCAGGGCAAGATCTCCAACATGGCCGAGTTCCTGCCCGTGCTCGAGAAGGTCCTGCAGGCCAAGCGCCCGCTGTTCATCATCTCTGAGGACGTCGAGGGCGAAGCCCTCTCCACCCTCGTGGTGAACAAGCTGCGTGGCACGCTGAACGTGGTCGCGGTCAAGGCTCCCGGCTTCGGGGACCGCCGCAAGGCCATGCTCGAGGACATCGCCGTGCTCACCGGTGCACAGGTCATCTCTCCCGATCTGGGCCTCAAGCTCGATCAGGTGGACCTGGAATCCCTGGGCACCGCCCGTCGAGTCACCGTCACCAAGGACGCCACCACCATCGTTGATGGTGCCGGCGCCAAGGAGGACGTGGACGCTCGCGCAGCCACGATCAAGGCTCAGGCAGATGCCTCCGACTCCGAGTGGGACCGCGAGAAGCTCCAGGAGCGTCTCGCCAAGCTCTCCGGCGGCATCGGCGTCATCAAGGTCGGCGCAGCCACCGAGGTGGAGCTCAAAGAGCGCAAGCACCGCATCGAAGATGCCGTCTCCTCCACCCGCGCAGCACTGGAAGAGGGCATCGTGGCCGGTGGCGGCACCGCGCTGATCAACGCCCTCTCCGTGCTGGACGAGGATGAGGATGTCAAGGCGCTCTCCGGAGACGCCGCGGCCGCTGTGGGCATCGTCCGCCGCGCGCTGGTCCAGCCGCTGCGCTGGATCGCGCAGAACGCCGGGGAGGACGGCTTCGTGGTCGCCTCCAAGGTCTCCGAGATGGCACCGAACCATGGCTTCAATGCCAAGACCGGTGTCTACGGCGATCTGATCGCCGACGGCGTCATCGACCCGGTGAAGGTCACCCGCTCTGCACTGCAGAACGCGGCCTCCATCGCGGCCCTGGTGCTGACCACCGAGACCCTGGTGGTCGAGAAGCACGATGAGGAAGAAGACGACTGACCTCGCCTGATTCCCGCTGAAGGGGGCTCTGACCGTTCGCGGTCGGGGCCCCCTTTGCTGTGCGCCAGCTGTGCTTGCTGCGGGGTCCCGCCCGCTATCCCGGGATGAGCTGGAGCACCAGCGGGAAGGCGAGGAAGGCGACCACGTCCAGCAGCAGGTGCGCGATCACCAGCGGCATCACCCGGCCGTAGCGGTGATAGATCCAGCCGAAGATCACCCCCATCAACGGGTTGCCGATCCCTGGTCCGAAGCCCTGGTAGAGGTGGTAGGCACCGCGCAGCAGCGCCGATCCCAGGATGATCATCCAGATCCCCGCCCGTGGCCAGATCCGCCGCGCCCGGTCGAAGAGGTAGGCGATCATGATGATCTCCTCCAGCAGGGAGTGGCGCAGCGCGGTGAGCACCAGCACCGGAGTCGTCCACCAGTGTTCACCGACGTCGGCCGGAATCAGTTCCGCAGTGATGCCGGTGGCCCGGCCCACTGCGTAGATCACGACGGTGCCCAGTCCGATGAGCAGGAACAGTCCGACGCCGAGCAGCAGGTCCCGGACAGGGGCTCGCAGATCGAGTCCGAACCTGCGGAACGGGTTCATCCCATGCAGGAAGAACAGGTAGAAGACCAGGACCACCGGCACCAGGGCGAAGAAAGAGTCGAGCAGCTGGTAGCTGAGGTCGAAGAATTCTGCCCGCGAGCGCGAGGACTGCACCGTCGCGGTCTGCTCCGCCAAGGGGGCGATCGTCAGCCTTTCGGCGAGCTGGAGCACGGCATAGATCGCGGCGCGACCCAGCGAGAGGCCAAGCACGATCCCCAGCTCCCAGCCATAGAAGCGACGGCGCAGGCCACCAGGTCCCGGGGCTGCTGAATGCTCGGCCGAAGACTCGGATGTTGTTCGCTTCACGGGCAAGAGTCTAGGTGGGGTCCTGCGGGGTCGATGTGATCAGATGGAACGCATGACTGAGACCTACACCCTGCTGGCCGTCTGCACCGGCAACATCTGCCGCTCCCCCGCGATGGATCGGCTGCTCGCCCATACCTTCGGCGGGGACGAGATCATCGTCCGCTCGGCCGGGACCCACGCCCATGTGGGCGATGACATGGAGCCTCAGATGAAGACCCGGCTCGCCGACTACGGGGCGGAGACCTCCGACTTCCAGGCGGAGCAGCTGCGCTCTGAGATGGTCCGGGACAGCGACCTCGTGCTCACCGCCACCCGCGGTCACGTGGACGACATCCTCACTGACATCCCGGAGAGCGCTCAGAAGGTGTTCACCATTCGAGAGTTCGCCCGGCTGATAGATGCCGTGGACGAGTCCGAGCTGCGCGCGGCCCTCGCCGGCGCCGATTCGACCCCGGCCAAGTTCGCCGCGCTGGTGCCGCTGGTGGCCGCGCAGCGCGATCATGACGCGTCTGCAGGTTCCGAGGACGACGTCGTGGATCCCTACATGATGCCCGAGGAGGTCTTCGACACCTCCTTCCTGCAGGTCAGGGAACCGGTGGAGCGGCTGCGGGACGCCCTTCAGGGCTGACGCCGGCCGGCTCAGAGCTGGAGGACCTGCTCGGCCGCGCGCAGCGTGGGCCCGCGATAGCTTCCTCCGAAGAGCAGCCAGTGCACCCCGAGGCAGAAGAACTGGTGCAGTCCGATGCGGTCCTGCCATCCCTCGGCCAGCGGAAACTCCTGCTGATACCCGCACATCACAGCGTCCAGCTGGGGCAGCCCGAAGAGGTGCAGAAACGCGATGTCGGTCTCGCGGTGCCCGGTGTGGGCCGCGGGATCGATCAGCGTCCCTCGCACGGCCCCTGAATGCACCGCCCCGGAAGCGGCCGGGGTCCACAGCACGTTGCCCGACCAGAGGTCCCCATGGATCAGCGCCGGAGGCTCGGCGTCGTCAAGCTCTCCTGCGGCGATCCGGTCCCGGGCCGCATGCAGCAGCCGCGCGTCGGCGGCAGAGAGCTCAGGCACAAGTCCCTGCAGCATCGGGTCCAGCCGCTCCAGCGCCAGGAAGGCTCCCCAGCTGGCGTGCGCCCCGGTCCCCATGACCAGGGGCTGTTCCGCCGGGCCGAAATAGGCGGGCGTCTGCGCGGGATGCTCCGGAGGGAGAGCACCGAAACCCTCGTGAGCGGCGGTGGGGGTCGGACCGTCGTCCTCGGCTCCCCGCTGGAGGGCGAGCCATCCATGGGTTCGCGCCAGCGCCCGGCCGAACTCCTCGCCCGCCTGCTCGTCAGGGGTGGCCGTCGGCAGCTCCTCGAGTTCCAGACGTCCGCGCTCCGCCGAGCCGTCCTGCTCGTGCCCCGACCCGCGCGAGGCCGAGTGCACCGAGACCACGGGAGCTCCGCCGTCGTCGGCCGCCTGACCCAGCCAGCGCAGACCGCCCGCCTCCACCAGGGCAGCCTCGGGGTGATCAGGGGGCGAAAGCTTCACAAAGGCCATATAACCCACCCTAGCGGCGACTAGAATCAGACGAGTGAGCGAATCAACTGAGAACTCCGCCGCTGACTCCGTCCAAGCCACCCCTCCCTCCGCCCTGCGCGAGGAGTATGTGGAGCTGGTCGAGGAGGTGCGCCGGCACCGGATCGCGTACTACCAGGACAACGATCCTCTGATCTCCGACGCCGAGTTCGATGTGCTCTTCGAACGTCTGGAGCAGATCGAGGCCGAACACCCGGAGATCGTCGCCGCGGACTCCCCCACCCAGGAGGTCGGCGGTGAGGTCGCGGAGGCCTTCTCCCCGGTCCAACACCTCCAGCGGCTCTATTCACTGGAAGACCTCTTCGCCCGCTCCGAGCTGCGCACCTGGTTCGACCGGGCCAGCGCCTCGCTGGCGACGCAGCGCCCGGAGGAGACCGCGAAGTGGCTCGTCGAGGTCAAGATCGACGGCCTGGCCATCAATCTGCTCTACCGCGACGGGCGCCTGGTCCGGGCGGCCACCCGTGGCGACGGCACCACCGGTGAGGACGTCACCCATAACGTGCTGACAATCGGCGACATCCCCGAGCAGCTTCTCGGAGATGATCATCCCGAGGAGCTGGAGGTCCGCGGGGAGATCTTCATGCCCACCGCTGAGTTCCATGCCTTCAACGAACGGCTGGCCGAGGCGGGGAAAGCTCCGCTGGCCAACCCGCGCAATGCCGCCGCCGGGTCGCTGCGCCAGAAGGATCCGAAGAAGACCGCCGAACGACCGCTGTCGATGTTCGTGCACGGCATCGGAGCGCGCACCGGATTCGAGCCCGGAAGCCAACACGCCGCCTATGAGCAGCTCGGCGCCTGGGGCCTGCCGGTCAGCCCCTACACCCGGCTGTTCGATGACTATGAGCAGATCGAGGCCTATCTCGACGAGCATGAGAAGAATCGCCACGAGCTGGTCCACGAGATCGACGGGGTGGTCATCAAGGTCGATGACTTCGCTCAACAGCGCGCCCTGGGGCACACCTCCCGGGTGCCCCGCTGGGCCGCGGCCTATAAGTACCCGCCCGAGGAGGTTCATACCCGGCTGCTGGACATCATGGTCCACGTGGGCCGCACCGGCCGGGTGACGCCCTTCGCGGTGCTGGACCCCAAGAAGGTGGCCGGCTCCGTGGTCTCCCGCGCCACGCTGCACAATCGGGACGTGGTCAAGGCCAAGGGCGTGCTCATCGGCGACGATGTCATCGTCCGCAAGGCCGGGGACGTGATCCCCGAGGTGGTGGGCCCCGTGCTGGCGGCGCGGAAGGGCCGCGAGCACGAGCTGACCGAGTTCTCCTTCCCCACGCACTGCCCGGTCTGTGGCACCGAGCTCGCCCCGGCCAAAGAGGGCGACGTCGACTACCGCTGCCCGAACGCGGAGACCTGCCCCGCGCAGGTCAGCGAACGCGTCATCCACATCGGCTCCCGCGGTGCGCTGGACATCGAGGCCCTTGGCGAAGAGGCTGGGTTGGCGCTGACCAATCCCGACCTGCGCCGACCCATCCCCGGGCTCATCGACTGGGAGGAGACCGAATCCTCCGGCATCGCGCTGAGCCTGGACGAGGACGGCAACCCCACACCCCAGGAACCGGTGCTCCACGGGGAGGCCGGGCTCTTCGACCTGCGGGCGGAGGACCTCCAGGATGTCTACGTCTGGCGGGAGACCCGGCGACGCAATCCCGAGACGGGACTGCGCGAGCCCACCGGCCGCTGGGCGCCCTCGCTGTACTTCTGGACCAAGCAGCAGCTCAACCGCGATTCCACGGTGAAGAAGGCCTCCGAGCCCACCGCCAACACGGTCCAGCTCTTCGCGGAACTCGAGAAGGCCAAGACCCAGCCGCTCTGGCGCGTGCTGGTGGCACTCTCCATCCGCCACGTCGGGCCCACCGCCTCCCGCGCGCTGGCCAACGCCTACGGGTCGATGGAGAAGATCCGCACCGCCAGCGAGGAGGAGCTCGCCGGCATCGACGGGGTGGGTCCCACGATGGCCCGCACGATCACCGAGTGGTTCAGCGCCGACTGGCACTGCCGGATCGTGGATCGCTGGGCCGAAGCCGGGGTGCGCATGGTCGACGAGATCGACGAATCCGCCCCGCGCACGCTGGAGGGGCTGACCGTGGTGGTCACCGGCTCTCTGGAGGGCTATTCGCGCGATGAGTCCAAGGAGGCGATCATCACCCGCGGGGGTCGTGCCGCAGGTTCCGTGTCCAAGAAGACCGACTACGTGGTCGCGGGCGCCAATGCCGGGACCAAGCTGGAGAAGGCCGAGTCACTGGGTGTCCCGGTGCTCGATGAAGACAAGTTCACTGTTCTGCTGAACAAGGGTCCCGACGGATTGGACGATGCATGACCACGATAGATGTCCGGAAGCTTCAGGATCTCCTGGAGATCGCTCACGAGGCCGCCGCAGCCGGTGCCGCAGTGCTGGCCGAGCGGGAAGACGTCTCCCCCTCGGGGCTCGTCCTGGGTCAGGAGGTCGTAGGGGTGGAGACCAAATCCTCCGCCTCGGACCTGGTCACAGACTTCGACCGCCGCGCCGAGCAGGCGGTCCGCGCGGTGATCAATCGACGCCGTCCCGACGACGGGGTCTCCGGCGAGGAGTATGGCACCACCACACCCGAGGAGCCCAGCGGCTACCGCTGGTCCATCGACCCGCTGGACGGGACCACGAACTTCGTCCGCGGGATCGTCTACTACGGGACCTCCGTGGGGCTCCAGGGTCCCGACGGAGACTGGCTGGTCGGTGTCGTCGCGGCCCCGGCGCTGAGCCGCATCTGGTGGGCCAGTCGAGGCCAGGGCGCCTACAGCGTCAACGGCGATTCCGAGCCGACACGGCTGAATGGGCCGACCGGCACCCTGGCCGCGGGGCTGCTCTCCACCGGCTACGGCTATGACCCCGCGCGCCGAGCGGAGCAGACACGTGCTGTGGCGGCCATGCTGCCGGCCTTCGGCAATATGCGCCGACTGGGTGCGGCGGCACTGGACATCTGTATGGTGGCCGATGGCACGCAGACCGCCTACGCCGAGTACGGCATCTGGGAGCACGACTGGGCCGCCGGCGCGCTGATCGCCGAAGAGGCCGGAGTGCGAGTGCACCGGCCCGCCGCGGCAGACAGCAGCGTCACCCCGGACTGGTGTGTGATCGGCGACATCGGAATCGAGCTCAGCGAGCTCTCCCCCGCACCACTGGAGCGCTGAGCGGCATGGCGCAGAACGGCATGGCGCAGGGCACTGAGCTGCTCATCCGGGAAGCCACCGAGGCGGACTGGGACAGGATCGCGGAGCTGACCGTGGCCGCCTACGTGGACGGCGGGTTCCTCACCGCAGGAGACTCCTATGTCAGCCACCTCACCGACGTGGCCACCCGCGCCGCCGCATCCACCGTGCTGGTGGCCGAGGTGCCCACAGACCACGGGCCCGCAGTGGCCGCCTCCGTGGCGGTCACCGATGCGGGCGGCCCGATGGCCGAGGTGTCCCGCGCGGGAGAGATGGAGTTCCGCATGCTCGCGGTGGCGCCGGAGCACCAGGGCCGAGGCATCGCGCGACGCATGGTCCGGCACATCATCGCCCGGGCCGAGGCACGGCCGGAGATCCGGGCGCTGACACTGTGCAGCCTGACCTCGATGACGACGGCGCACGCCCTCTACCGCTCGGAGGGTTTCAGTGAGGTCCCGGAGCGAGATTTCTGGCTCGAGGAGAAGGACGCCCGCTTCCCGTTCTTCATCCGCGAGGTCTGAACGCGCCTGAGTCCCCACGCGGCCCGCAGACACGAAGAAGCCCGGTGGCGCCTCTCCCCTCGAGAGGCACCACCGGGCTTCTTCGTTGCTCAACGCGAGGTGTCGCGAAGAGCTGCCAGGATCAGCGGCGTTCTGCCAGCTCGTGCGGCAGGGGCTCCGGATCCTCCAGCAGACGACCGGCCTTGCGGTCTGCCATGTACTGCTTCATCTCTTCCTTGACCTTCGGCGCCAGGATGACCAGGCCGATGACGTTGATGAAGATACACATGAACAGCGCCGAGTCGGCGAAGCTGAAGATGTTGTTCGTGGAGACGAGGCAGCCGACGACGACCAGGAGGAGGGCGATTCCTCGGAAGATGCCATCACCGATCTTGGTGGTGCCGAAGAGATGCCTCCAGGCCTGGATGCCGTAGTAGGACCAGGTGATCAGCGTGGAGTACGCGAACAGCAGGACTGCCACGGTCAGCACGATGTTGAAGCCGGGGAGGAAGGAGTCGAAGGCTGCGGAGGTCAGGCTCACCGGGTTGTCGGCGCCGCCGGCATCCAGGGCTTCCTGGTACTCGGGGGTCCAGGCGAAGATGATGACCAGTGCGGTCATGGTGCAGACGACCACAGTGTCGATGAAGGGCTCGAGTGCAGCGTTGAAGCCCTCGGAGACCGGACGGCGGGTCTTGACTGCCGAGTGGGCGATGGGAGCCGAGCCGATGCCCGCCTCGTTCGAGAAGGCTGCTCGCTGCACACCGATGATGATGACACCCAGGACGCCGCCGGAGATGCCCTCAGGAGAGAACGCGCCGTCGATGATCGCACCGAAGGCGTCACCGATGTTGGCGAAGTTCACCGCGATGACGATGAGGCAGGCGAGCACGTAGATGATGGCCATAGCGGGAACCAGCTTGGCCGTGACGGAGCCGATGGACTTGATGCCGCCGATGACGACCACGCCGACCAGGATGGCGAAGATGATGCCGAAGATCAGGGCGGCAAGGTCCGAGCCGAACACGCCCTCGTCGCCGCCGGTGGCTGCCCGCAGCTGGCCGAAGGCCTGGTTCGCCTGGAACATGCCGCCGCCGACCACGCCGAAGAGCATGATGGCGATGGCGAAGAGGCCGGTGATGATCGCCACGGGGATGCGGCCCAGCTTGTGGTAGGCGACCTTGAGGTACTGGAACGGCCCGCCGTGGACCACGCCGTTCTCGTCGATGTGGCGGTACTTCACACCGAGCGTGCACTCCACAAACTTGGTGCACATGCCGAAGATGCCGGCGACGATCATCCAGAAGGTGGCACCGGGGCCGCCCAGGGAGATCGCCGCGGCCACACCCGCAATGTTGCCGAGCCCGACCGTTGCGGAGACCGCCGAGGTCAGCGCCTGGAAGTGGGAGACCTCACCGGGATCCTTCTCGGTGGTCCACTTGCCGCGGACCACCTCGAGACTGATCTGCGGGGTGCGAAGCTGCACGAAGCCGAAGTAGATGCTGAAGCCGATCGCCGCGAGGATCGACCACAGCACCACGACCGGTGCGTCGAAGTCGCCCAGCGGAACGGTGGCGAAGATGATGGCCGCGAATCCCTCCGCGATGCCGGCGAACCAGCCATCCACGGTATTGGCAGCCTGCTGCAGCGAGGATTCCTCCGCAGCAGCCGCCGTGATGTATGCACTCATGGTGCTCATGTGATTCCCTCATTCGAAGTTCGGTGCAAGCGCTTATGACGTCACGCTCCGGGGAGCAACCCCGGGTTGCGCAATAATCTACTCCCCGACTGTTTCAGCCAGTTTGCGACGCGCAATGAATGTGTATCGTGCATGTTTCCAGGTGGTGGAATATTGCACAAGAGAGAATTGTGCCATAGAACACACGAAACGGCCCAAGATCCACGCAGAACGCGGTTCTTGGGCCGTTCGAGACAGTATTCAGATGTCAGCGCGAGGGTTGCAGAAGGTTCTACTCCTCGATCCCGAGCTTCGTGAGAACGATCTTCCGCACGGCACCGGCGTCGGCCTGTCCGCGGGTCTCCTTCATGACCGGCCCGATCAGGGCGCCGATGGCCTTGAGCTTTCCGCCGGCGATCTTCTCCACCACATCGGGGTTCTCGGCCATGGCCTTCTCCACCGCGGCGGTGAGCGCACCGTCGTCGTCGGAGACGACCTCCAGGCCGCGGGCGCTGACGATCTCCTCGGGAGCGCCCTCCCCGGCGATCACATGCTCCAGCACCTGGCGGGCGATCTTGTCATTGATGCGACCTTGCTCGATCAGCGCGTTGAGTTCGGCGATCGTTGCAGGCTGGACGCCCAGCGCAGCAGGTTCGAGGTCTCTCGCGTTGGCAAGCCGGGAGATCTCACCCATCCACCATTTGCGCGCCACTGAGGGGGCGACGCCGGAGGCCACGGTCTCCTCGATCTCATCGAGCAGACCGGCGGCGACGACGTCGCGGAACTCCTGCTCCGAGAAGCCCCAGGCGGCGAGCAGCCGACGACGACGCTCGGCAGGCGGCTCGGGCAGCTGCGCGCGCAGCTCCTCGACCCAGGCGGCCGTGGTCACGATGGGCACCAGGTCCGGCTCCGGGAAGTAGCGGTAGTCATCGGCATCGGACTTCGGCCGGCCCGAGCTGGTCGTGCGGCTGCCCTCCTGCCAGTGGCGGGTCTCCTGCACGATGGTGCCCCCGGCGGCCAGGATGCCGGCATGGCGGCGCATCTCGTAGGTCACCGCATGCTCCACGGCGCGCATCGAGTTCACGTTCTTGGTCTCGGAACGCGTGCCGAAGGTGGTGGTGCCCTTGGGCATCATCGAGACGTTGGCGTCGCAGCGGACGTTGCCGCGCTCCATCTTCGCGTCCGAGATGCCGAGGCCCTTCACGATGTCGCGGACGGCCGAGACATAGGCTCGCGCCAGCTCCGGAGCGCGAGCCCCGGCACCGACGATGGGCTTGGTGACGATCTCCACCAGCGGGATGCCCGAGCGGTTGTAGTCGACCAGCGAGTAGTCGGCGCCCTGGATGCGACCGGAGGTCCCGGCGTGGGTCAGCTTGCCGGCGTCCTCCTCCATGTGGGCGCGCTCGATCTCCACGCGGAAGACCTCGCCGTCGTCGAGTTCGATGTCGAGGTACCCGTCGAAGGCGATGGGCTCGTCATACTGCGAGGTCTGCCAGTTCTTCGGGGTGTCCGGGTAGAAGTACTGCTTGCGGGCGAACCGGCAGCGCTCGGCGATCTGGCAGTTCAGCGCGAGGCCCAGCATCACCGCATACTCCACGGCCTTGCCGTTGACCACGGGAAGGGTGCCCGGGAGCCCCAGGCAGACCTCGTTGACGTTGGTGTTCGGCTCGTCGCCGAAGGCGTTGGGCGCGGAGGAGAACATCTTGGTCTTGGTGTTCAGCTCCACGTGGACCTCGAAGCCCAGCACCGGGTCGAAGTGCTCCAGTGCTTGCTCGTAGCTCAGCGGTTCTGCATCAGTCAGCGTCTCAGTCATGGTGTCCTTCACTTCCCGGCGGGGTGAGCCGCCGCCTCCGCCGGTTCAGCTGCCGCTTCCGGTTCAGTCTCCGCCAGTTCCGGTGCCTGTGCCCACAGGGGTTCTGCGTCCTGGGACAGCAGCTTCTCCAGCGCCGCACCCGCCCGGTAGACGCGCGCGTCCTCTCGGATCGGGGCGAGGAACTGGATCCCCACGGGCAGCCCCTCGGAGAGTCCGCCGGGCACCGAGATGCCCGGGACTCCGGCGAGGTTGGCGGGGATGGTCGCAACGTCGTTGAGGTACATGGCCAGCGGATCGTCGAGGTTCTCTCCGAGCGGGAACGCCACCGTGGGCGAGGTCGGGGAGATCAACACATCGGCCTTCTCGAACGCGGCGTCGAAGTCCTGCTGGATCAGCGTGCGGACCTTCTGCGCCGAGCCGTAGTAGGCGTCGTAGTAGCCCGCGGAGAGCGCGTAGGTGCCCAGGATGATCCTGCGCTTGACCTCATCGCCGAACCCGGCGGCGCGGGTCGAGCCCATCACACGTTCGATGGTCAGCGGTCCCTCCTCGGGCAGCACTCGAGTGCCGTAGCGGACGCCGTCGAACTTTGCCAGGTTCGAGGAGGCCTCGGAGGGCATGATCAGGTAGTAGGCGCCCAGCGCATAGTCGAAGCTGGGGCAGTCCACCTCCACGATCTCGGCTCCGGCGGCGCGCAGGGCGTCGAGCGCCTCGTGGAAGCGGTCGAGCACACCCTGCTGGTAGCCCTCGCCCGTCAGCTGCTTGATCACGCCGATGCGCATGCCGGCGACGTCGGCGGTGCGGGCGGCCTCGCCGAAGGCGGGGACCTCTCCGGGCAGCGAGGTCGAGTCCTTGGGATCGTGGCCCGCGATGAGCTCATGCAGCAGCGCGGCATCCTCGGTGGTGCGCGCCACCGGGCCGATCTGGTCCAGCGAGGAGGCCATCGCGATCGCGCCGTAGCGCGAGACCGAGCCGTAGGTGGGCTTGGTGCCCACGGTGCCGGTGACGGCCCCCGGCTGGCGAATGGAGCCGCCGGTGTCGGTGCCCAGTGCCAGCGGGGCCTCGAAGGCGGCGACGGCGGCGGCGGATCCACCACCTGAACCGCCCGGGATGCGGGTGGTGTCCCAGGGGTTGCGGGTGACCCCGTACGCGGAGTGTTCGGTGGAGGAGCCCATCGCGAACTCGTCCAGGTTGGTCTTGCCCAGGATGGGCAGCTTCGCCTCGCGCAGCTTGGTCACCACGGTGGCGTCATAGGGGCTCATCCAGCCCTCGAGCATCTTGGAGCCCGCCGTGGTGGGCTGCCCTTCGGTGACGATCAGGTCCTTGACCGCGATCGGCACTCCGGCCAGCGGGTGCAGAGCCTCGGCCGCGCCCCCGGCCGCACGGAGGTCATCGACCTCGGCGGCGGTGCGCAGCGCCTCTTCGGCGGAGACGTGGAGGAAGGCGTGGATGCCGCGCTCTCCGCCGTCCACGGCGGCGATGCGGTCCAGATGCGCCTGGGTGAGCTCCACCGAGGTGATCTCCCCGGCCCGCAGCTTCTGCGCCATCTCGGCGGCGGTGAGCCTCGTCAGGTGGTGGGTGTGGGTCGTCATGTCAGCGGTCACTCCTCGTCCAGGATCGCCGGGACCTTGAACCGGCCGGCTTCAGCGTCAGGTGCATTGAGCAGCGACTGTTCAGCGGTGAAGACGTGACCGACCTCGTCCTCACGGAAGACGTTGGTCAGCGGCAGCGGATGGCTGGTGGCGGGGACCTCGCCGGAGACCGCCTCAGAGACGCTCCGCACGGAATCCACGATGACGGCCAGCTCTCCGGCCATCTTCTCCAGCTCTGCCTCAGTCATGCTGATGTGCGCGAGTTTTGCCAGATGCTCGACGTCTGTGCGCGAGATCTCAGACATGCAGCTCCCTCGGGTGGATCGGTGGTGGATGAACTCGGGCCAGTCTATCGGTCGGGGCCTCCCGGGCCGTGCGGGAAGGATCAGGTGAAGAGCAGACGATGAACAGGGGAGAAAGCACCAGGGCACGACGACGGCGGCCGCCCACCTCTGCAGGTGAGCGGCCGCCGTCGTCGTGTGCAGTGATCCGTCAGTGACTGTCACTGCAGGGTCACTGATCGTGAGCTTCTCAGTCAGCGACGTCCTCGACCGGTGCCTCGTAGCGCAGGATCGCGGCCACGGAGTCCTGGGCAGGGGTGCCGAGGATGCCGACGGAGGCGCCCACGCTGGCCGCAGCGGCGAGCAGCTCGTCCTCGTCGGTGGCCTTCTCCTGCTGGCGGAGCAGCAGGGTCTCGACGGCGCCGAGTCGCACGGCGGCGCGGATGGCTTCTGCGCCTTCGGCGGAGCGCCCGTGTCCGTGGGCCTCCCCGTAGCGCTCGGTCTGGTCCTTGCCGCGCTGGATGACCACGCGGCGGGCGATCACGGTCAGCTCATCGCTCAGTGACTGCTCGGTGCCCTCGTCGCCATGACCTGAGGGGATGCCGCCGCCGGCCTCGGCCTCGACGGTGAGCTCCTGCAGGGCCTTGGGCAGCTCCTCGTGCAGCGTGCGGCGACCCTGGCCCTCGCCGGCGATGACGATCACGTCGGGGTGCCAGGAGTCGGCGATCTTCGCCACGCGAGCGGAGATG
Source organism: uncultured Nesterenkonia sp. (assembly GCA_947494195.1). GTDB lineage: Bacteria > Actinomycetota > Actinomycetes > Actinomycetales > Micrococcaceae > Nesterenkonia. The sequence goes on from CANLUC010000001.1 coordinate 465,359, forward strand.
TCGCGGATGTTCTGGATGGCGGCCTCGTCGGCGGAGCGCTGGATCTGCTTATGGCTCAGTGCGCCCTCGCGGGGCTTGTGCACGGATTCCACGCTGCTGCCCTCCACGGACTCCTCGGCGCCGGAGGCGAGCAGCTCGTCACCGGCCACCACGAGGCGGCGGATGACTGCCTGCTGCTGGTCCGCGATGGCGACCAGCATGCGAGCGGAGCCGAGGCGGTGGCGGACGTAGTCGCCAAGCTGCGGCGGCTCGCCCACCACGGCGAGGTCTCCGGAGCCCTGGGCGGCATCGAAGTGCTCGTTGAGCACCACGCGGGTCTGATCGGCGACCAGCACGCGGCCTTCGGCGTGCACCTCGGTCGGAGTGGCTTCGGCGAGCGCCTCATCCAGGGCGGTCAGCGCCTCATCGGGGGTGCCCCCATCGGCGAGCTGGGACCGCAGGTCCTGCCAGCGCAGACGAAGCTGGTCCTCAGCATCGGCGGCGGGTGAACGTGCCTCAAGGTAGACGGTGGCGAACGGGCCCTGGGCCTCGTAGACGCCTCGAAGTGTTGTCAGCTGCATGGGAGCTCCTTCCTGCGTCCGAGAGCGGCACCGGAGATGATCCTCCGCCGCTCGACGCGAGCGTGGTGTGGCTGCAGTTGCCTGTCTCCGACGCTAACGAGAGCCCAGGGAGTAGGTCAAACCTTCGGATGCTCGGCGGTGTCCTGCCCAGCGGCTTCGTGGTGCGCCTCCTGGCGCTGAGTGTCGGTGCGCTGTGTGGCGTCCGGCTGGTCTTCCTGCTGCTGGTCACCCTGCTGCGCGACGTCCACGACGACGACGGTGACGTTGTCCCGCCCTCCGGCGCGCAGCGACTGGTGGATCAGCCAGTCCACGGTGTCCTGGGCATTGCGCCCGGCCCCGAGGATTCGGGCGATCTCCGGGTCGGTGAGCTCACCGGAGAGCCCGTCGGAGCAGATCATCAGGCGCTGGCCGGCGCGCACGGCGGAGGTGGTGAAGTCGGCATCCCACATGTCCCCCGCGCCGAGGGCCCGGGTGATGACGTTGCGCTGCGGGTGGCTGTGCAGCTCCTCGGCCGTGATCAGCCCGGAGTCGAACATGTCCTGGACCTGGGAATGGTCACGGGTGAGCTGGTGCAACTGCCCCTGCTCGAAGAGATAGGTCCGTGAATCACCGATGTTGAACACGACCCAGCTCAGACCGCCGTCGTGGTCCTCGAGCAGGGCGCCGGAGACGGTGGTCCCGGCCTTGGAATCTGTGGCCTCTCGGATGCGCTGATCAGCCTCCCCCAGGAAGGTCTGGATCTGATCGCGGGAGATCCGCCCCTCGGCCCGGTTCCAGCCGTCGGCGAGGGTCTGGACCGCCAGTGCCGAGGCCACCTCGCCGGCCTCATGCCCACCCATGCCGTCGGCGACCGCGAAGAGTGTGTCGGTGATGACCGAGGAGTCCTCGTTGAGTTCACGGCGCAGGCCCACATGAGACCCGTAGCCGTAGTCCAGGTAGAGCCCTGCAGGCTCCTGCTCGAACTCTCGGGGGTCTTCTGGGCGTTCTGCGCTGGCTACCACATCTCTATCTTGTCACGGTGCCCATGATTGCGCTGAACTCTACGCAGTGCTACGTGGCGCAGCGAGCGGGGCGGCAGATCAGGAACCGACAGATGACCGGGGTCAGGGACGTCGGCCCAGCGACTCAGCCGCGTTCGATTCCCGCGCCCTGCCCGCGCAGCAGCATGTTGGGCTGGACCTCGCCGAAGCCGCGCACGATCCGCGGGGGCTGAGGCACCAGCAGGTAGTCCGGGTTGGACTCCAGCGTCTGGGCGGTCACCTGGTCCACCAGGATGGTCCCGGGGTCGGCCAGCGAGGTGAGCCGAGCCGCCAGGTTCACGGTAGGACCGTAGATGTCGCCCATCCGGGAGAGCACTCTTCCCCAGACCACCGAGACCCGAGCTTCGGGAAGCACGCCGTCGGCGGCGATCGACTCGGCCAGGGCGAGCGCGATCTCGGCCCCTGCCTCGGGGGTCTCCGCGTTGTAGAGGACCTCGTCGCCGACGGTCTTGACCAGGCGACCACCGCCGATCGAGATGATCTCGGCACATTTGGACTCGAAGTGCTGGACCATATGGGCCAGCGTGCGCTCGTTCATCTGCCGGGAGAGCGAGGTGTAGGAGACCAGATCGGCGAATCCGACGGCGCGCGCCAGCGGCAGCGCGGAATCGTTCTCGTCTCCGGTGCGCCCATGCGCGGTGGCGGCCAGACCGGACTCGACCCGGACGGTGAGTCGCTGCAGCGCGGCCGAGAGCTGGCGGCGCCAGGTGTAACCCATGAGCTTCTGGATCGGTTCGATGAGCTTCGGGAGGGTCTCCACCACCTGGGTGCGGGCCACGGCGTCGGAGAGCTGACCGTTGGCGATCTTGTCCTCCACGAGCGCCTCGATCTGCCAGACCACCATGCGGTCGGTCATCTGGCCCACCGAGCGGGTCATCGAGATCGCGGTCTCCTCATTGAGGTGCCCGTCGCGGACCAGCTCGATCATGGTGGCGAGCGCCTCCACATCGGCCTGGGTGAAGGCCTTCACGTCGTCGTCGAGGTTGGGGAAGCCCAGGGCGCGCCACAGCCTGCGTGCCGAGCGGGTGGAGACACCGAGCTGCTGGGCCATCTCCCGGTAGGTCAAGGTCCGTTCGGCGCCCAGGAGGCGGTGTTCCAGGTCGCGGATGGTGCGGTGCCATTCCCGCTGCTCCATGTTCGGGATGGGGATCGCTGCGGTCTCCGGGGCGCGCTCATGGCTGGCGGATTCGACCTGGCCGCGGGCGGTCTGCGCCTCGCGGGCTGCGAGGCTGACGGTGCGGTCGGCCAGTCCTTCTGCGGGGGCGGCTGAATCGGGCCCGGTGCTGATGCTGCGGTCCCCGGCCTCCTGCAGCATGGCCTCGCGGGCCCTGCCGTGCAGGCGCGGGGAGTTGAAGTCGGACCAGTCGCGCCGCGCGGCCTCCAGCTCGGCGGAGGAGTAATGGGCTGATTCTGCCGCGTCGTCGCCGTCGGCATGCTGCGCAACGCCGGCCTCCAGGGCGCCTGACGGATCATCGAAGGCGCTGTTGGCGGCAGAGTCCCCACCGGAGGCCGCCGGGTGGCGCACCGCACGCCAGGACGCGTCGGTGTCCTCACCGCCGAGGTACACCGGGCCGGCGTCGTGACGGGGGCGCTCGCGCGGCTCAGGCATAGTGGGCGTCTCCATATCCGCCCGGTGCGGGCGCCTGCTGTGCGTACTGAGCGGCCACATTGCGGCGGTACTCGCTCAGCTCCTCGGCGATGACGGTCTGAAAGTGCGCGGCGTCAGGCATGTTGTTCAGCCGGGTGCGCTGATGCTGCCCGTAGGCCCCGTGGAGCAGCATGAGATCCCCGGCCGCGGACATGGACTGGAGGCGGGAGGCCTTGAGCTGGACCTCGGAGAGCAGTCCGAGCGGCACGACCGTGGGCTGGGCGGCGCCGAGGAGGTTCTTCTGCACCAGACGGTGGCTGGTCAGATAGGTGAGCCGGTTGGCCCAGCTCAACGCGGGTTTGATGGTGCCGAAGGCGAGCGCGAGGAGGCCGGCGGCCCAGATGATGAACACTCCGATGTGGTGGTAGTGCCCGATGAACTCCGGCTGGTCCGCGCGGGAGATGTAGCCGAGCAGGAAGCTCATGACCGCCACGGTGATCAGGAAGTTGATCAGCGCGGGCAGCAGCGCACGGTGATGGGCGCGGGTCCTGATCACCACCTGTTCACCCTCGACCAGCTTGAGCTTCATCGTCAGCCACAGCCTCCTGCCGGTCATCACCCCTGCGCCCTGAGCCAGGGCGCGGTCATCTTGCACGTACAACCACCCAGTCTACCGGGCCTGTCTCCCACCCCACGTTTCACCTGGCGCTGCGGGGATCACCGGGCAGACCGGAGGCCGCGTGATCCACGCGAGGGAGGCAAGACGCTAGGGAGCGGGTCGGAGATGGACGACGTCGCCCGCGGAGAACGTTCTGGTCTGCGGTTCGCAGGGCACCCAGTCCTGCTCTGCGGCCGCTCGCTGCCCGGTCACCTGCACCTGCAGACCCCCATCGAGGCCCAGCGCCAGCGCCACACCGCGTGCGGCGCCACCGTCGGGCAGCTCCACACGGATCTGCTGTCCGATCGTAGCCAGCACCTCCCCCACCTGCGCGCGCAGGGTCTCGGCGACCGCGTCGGGGGCGGCGGCGGCGAGCTCCTCGAGTTCCCGCAGCCGCTGGGCGAAACGTTCCAGGAAGCCACAGAGCAGCTCGGTCCGCAGCCGCCCTCCCTCCGTGGAGGCAGCCGCGTCGGCAACTGCACTCTGACCCGCCCCTGCGGCGCGACGCAGCTCAATCTGCAGCGAGGTGGCGGACTCGAGAGGCAGCTGCGCCTCGTCCAGCAGCACGTTGATCCCGATCCCGACGACGACGGCGCCTGGCCCGATCTGCGAGCCAGGGAGGGCACCCCGTCCCGCAGGCACTGCGGCGGCGAGGATCCCGCTGATCTTCTTCGCTGTGCCGTCGGCCTGCGTGACCTGCACGTCATTGGGCCACTTCAGCACGGCGCGCTGGGTCTCGGAGTCGAGCCCGTGGTCCTGCCGCATCGTGTCGACCAGGGCGCACCCGGCCAGCATCGAGAGCCAGCCCAGATGCACGGGGTCCAGCTGCGGGCGCAGCACCAGGGAGGTGGAGAGCGAGGAGCCCTTCGGTGAGGACCAGGTCCTGCCCAGCCTCCCTCGGCCTCCGGTCTGCTCCTCGGCGGTGAGCACTGAGAGGTGGGGCCAAGCCGTGTGACCGCTGTAGGGACCGGCTCCCGCTTCGGCGGCGAGCGCGTCGAGCAGGTATTGATTGGTGGAGCCCACCGACTCGAGCCGTTCCAGCGTGGCGAAGATCCCGGTGTTGATCAGCCGGTGACGCAGCAGCGTCTCATCGAGCGGAGGCAGGGCGGTGCTCATGGGCCCAGAGTAGGCCACGCGTACAGGGCGGGTCCCAGGCGCCGGGTACTCACAGCAAAGCGCGGGGTGCTCACAGGAAGGCGTCGGGGATGAGCTCGCTCTGCGGATCCACCGCATAGTCGCTGAAGTCCGTGACGCCGAGCTGGCGCAGGACCTGTTCGTCGGTGAGGAACTGCCCGCTGACCGGTCGCACGGCACCCTCCTCGGGAATCGTCATCAGCTGACCCGAGAGCACCGCCACGGCGGCGTCCGCGACGATGTCCACCCGGCGGGCGCCGCGGATCATCGACTCACCCTGCTCTCCTGCCAGTGCGGCGAGGTTTCGGATCGCAGCGGTGTCGATATAGGTGGCGGGCCACAGCGAGTTCACGGCCACACCATCGGCGGCGAGCTCCTCGGCCAGGCCCAGCGTGGTCATCGACATCCCGTATTTCGACATCGTGTAGGCCAGATGGCGTCCCAGCCAGACCGGATCGAGCCCTGCCTCTCCCAGCGCCAGCGGCGGGGAGAGAGTGAGGATCTGCGGGGTGAAGCCGGCCGCGCCGCCGAGACTCTCAGCGGGACTCCCGTCAGCGGCCCCGGCCGCAGCGTTCGTCTGATGCTTCGCGGCGCTGGTGCGCAGATGCGGCGCTGCCATCTTGGAGAGCAGAAAGGTGCCGCGGACATTGATGTCGTGCATCAGGTCGTAGCGCTTCATGTCCACCACCTCGGTGGGTGAGAGATCAATGGCTGAGGCGTTGTTGATCAGCATGTCGATCCCACCGAAGGTCTCCACGGTGCGTTCGACGGCGGCGCGCACGTCTTCGTCGCGGCGCACGTCACCGACGACGGCGAGTCCCTGTCCCCCGGCCGCCCGGATGTCCTCCACGGCGGTGTGCACCGTGCCGGCGAGCTTGGGATGCGGCGTGTCCGTCTTCGCCAGGAGCGCGACATTGGCGCCGCGGGCGGCCAGGGCGACCGCGATGGCGTGTCCGATGCCGCGCGATCCTCCCGAGATGAGCGCGGTCCGACCGTTCAGATCGGCCGTCACTGCGGGTGCCGCGACCGGGGACGGTTCTGTGTCAGAGGCTGTGAACTGGGTCATAGTGCAACCTTACCGGTGAGTAACCATGGACGGAAGCAGCGATCCTCCCCAGAGCGCGCAACGCCTGCCTGGGATTTTGTAGAGAGTCCACAGCGGAGGAGCCCATCGGCGTGGATAGACTGGCCGCTGAATTGTGGACTTCCTCCAGCCTGCGATCGGAAAGGTGCCCCCGCGCAGCCATGACGTCAGATCTCACCACCACCGCCGGCAAACTGGCTGACTTTCGCCGTCGCCGCGACAAGACCCACGCTCCCGCGGGCGAGGAGGCCGTGGCCAAGCAGCACAGTCGGGGCAAGAACACTGCCCGCGAGCGCATCGACATGCTTCTGGATCACGACTCCTTCGTAGAGCTCGACGCCATGGCCGTGCACCGTTCGACCTCCTTCGGCATGGAGACCCGCCACCCGCTGGGCGACGGGCTGGTCTCGGGCTACGGCACCATCGACGGACGGCTCGTCGCCGTCTACGCCCAGGACTTCACGGTCTTCGGCGGATCCCTGTCCAAGGTCAACGGCGAGAAGATCGTCAAGGTCCAGGAGTTCGCCGCGCGCAACGGCTGCCCGGTGATCGGGATCAACGACGGCGGCGGCGCGCGCATCCAGGAGGGCGTCTCCTCGCTGGCCATGTTCGCCGACATCTTCCGGAACAACGTCCACTCCTCCGGCGTGGTCCCACAGATCACGCTGATCATGGGGCCCTCCGCCGGGGGCGCGGCATACTCCCCCGCACTCACAGACTTCGTGATCATGGTGGACAAGACCTCTCACATGTTCATCACCGGCCCGGACGTGATCAAATCCGTCACGGGCGAAGACGTGGACATGGAGACCCTCGGCGGAGCCCGCTCGCACTCCACGACCACCGGCACCGCCGCCTATATGGCCACCGATGAGGAGGACGCCATCGAGTTCGCAAAGGAGCTCCTGGAGTTCCTCCCGCTGAACAACCTGGCTGAGGCGCCGATCGAAGACTATGAGGACCGCCCCAAGGTCGAGACCGGGGATGAGGCGCTGAACGCGCTGATCCCTGACTCCTCCTCGGCACCCTATGACATGCGCACGGTCATCGAGCAGATCCTCGATGAGGGGCATTTCCTGGAGCTGCAGAGCCTCTACGCGCCCAATGTGACCATCGGCTTCGGCCGGGTCGAAGGCCGGTCCGTGGGCGTGGTCGCCAACCAGCCCACCCAGTTCGCCGGAACCCTGGACATCGCGGCCTCGGAGAAGGCTGCACGCTTCGTGCGTTTCTGCGACGCCTTCAACATCCCGATCCTCACCCTGGTGGACGTCCCAGGCTTCCTGCCCGGCACCGACCAGGAGTTCAACGGGATCATCCGGCGTGGAGCCAAGCTGCTCTACGCCTATGCCGAGGCGACCGTCCCGAAGATCACGGTGATCACGCGCAAGGCCTTCGGCGGCGCCTACATCGTGATGGGCTCCAAGAAGCTCGGGGCCGACGTGAACCTCGCCTGGCCCACTGCGCAGATCGGCGTCATGGGCGCCCAGGGAGCGGTCAACATCCTCTACCGTCGCGACCTGGCGGCGGTGGCGAAGTCCGGAGGCGACGTCGAGGGCCGGCGGAAGTCGCTGATCGAGGACTATGAGGCGGAGCTGCTGAATCCCTATCAGGCCGCCGAGCTGGGCTACATCGACGCGGTGATCGAACCGGCCGAGACGCGCTGGCAGATCTCCCACGCCCTGCGTGCCACGCAGCATAAGCGTGAGGCGCTGCCCGCCAAGAAGCACGGGAACATTCCGCTCTAGGAGGGCAGCACACCATGACCGATGCGACCGTGACCGAGTCAGACCCGGCAGTCCTGCCCGGGGAGATGGATCCGTCCCAGGACGAGGGCCAGACCGATGCGCCGTCCGACCTCGACGTCTCCGGCACCACACTGGAGGATGAGGAGCTGGCAGCGGTGACCGCGGTCCTGGGCATGCTCGCCGCCGCGGCCGAAGGGTCGAACAACGGCGCCGGCAGCGCCGGACCCACCGACCGCACGCTGCAGCGACGACGTCGGCTCGGCCTGTGGGGCAGGCCCGGTCCCGATTCCTGGAAGCATGCGGCGGGACTGCGATGACACGACTCGTCCTCGGCTCCGCCTCTACCAGCCGCGCCCGCATCCTCTCCCAGGCCGACATCGGCTTCACCGTGCGCGTCTCCTACGTCGATGAACCCGCCGCGGTGGCAGCCGCCCAGCAGCAGGATCAGGACGAGGAGCTCAGCTCGGCCGCCGAGGCGCAGCTCTTGGCGGACCTGAAGGCGGCCGCCGTCGTCGATCTGCCGGGGCTGCACGCAGGATCGGCCGCCAGCACCACGGTGGTGCTCGGCTGTGACTCGGTCTTCGAACTCGACGGCATCAGCTATGGCAAGCCCTATGAGGTCGACGTCGCCGTCGAGCGCTGGAAGCTCATGCGCGGTCGCACCGGAGTCCTGCACACCGGCCACACGCTGATCGATGCCAGCACCGGAGCCCGGGCCCAGCGGACCGTCTCCACGCGGGTGAGCTTCGGCGAGCCCACCGACGCCGAGATCCAGCTCTACGCCGAGTCCGGGGAGCCGCTGCACTGCGCCGGGGCGTTCACCATCGATGGCCGCGGCTCGGCCTTCGTGGACAAGGTCGACGGGGACCACCTCTCCGTCATCGGGGTGTCCCCCGCGGCGCTGCGCTCGATGCTCGCCGAGCTCGGCCATTCCATCACCGACTTCTGGTCCATGCCGTCACCGGCGGCACACCACTGAGACTCCTCAGGGGCGGTACAGACCGCTCCTGCGAACCCACTGCGGTGGGTGTCAGCGAAAGCAGAGAGAGGAACCATGACCGACTTCACCAAGGTCCTGATCGCCAACCGCGGCGAGATCGCCGTGCGCGTGATCCGTGCCGCCCAGGATGAGGGGCTCGCAGCCGTGGCGGTGTACGCCGACCCCGACCGCGACGCGGTGCACGTGCACATGGCTGACGAGGCCTATGCGCTCGGCGGAGCGACCGCGGCGGAGAGCTACCTGAGCATCCCGAAGATCCTCGCCGCCGCCCGGGCCACCGGTGCCGACGCGGTCCATCCCGGATATGGGTTCCTCTCCGAGAACGCGGAGTTCGCCCAGGCCGTGATCGGGGCCGGGCTGACCTGGATCGGACCCTCGCCCAAGGCGATCGAGACGCTCGGCGACAAGGTCTCGGCGCGGCAGATCGCCGAGAAGGTCGGCGCACCGCTGGCCCCCGGGACCAAGGAGCCGGTCAAGGACGCCAAGGAGGTCATGCGCTTCGCCGAGAAGCAGGGGCTGCCGCTGGCCATCAAGGCTGCCTACGGTGGCGGCGGGCGCGGCATCAAGGTCGTCCGTGAACATGATGAGATCGCCGAGCTCTACGAATCTGCGGTGCGCGAGGCGGTCTCCGCCTTCGGCCGCGGGGAGTGCTTCATCGAACGCTTCCTGGACTCCCCGCGCCACGTGGAGACCCAGTGCCTCGCCGACGAGCACGGCAACGTCGTCGTCGTCTCCACCCGCGACTGCTCGCTGCAGCGACGGAATCAGAAGCTGGTGGAGGAGGCGCCCGCGCCGTTCCTGAGCAAGGCGCAGACCCGACAGCTCTACCGCTCCTCCAAGGCGATCCTGCGCGAAGCGGGCTACGTCGGCGCGGGCACCTGCGAGTTCCTCATCGGCCAGGACGGCACGATCAGCTTCCTAGAGGTCAACACCCGGCTCCAGGTGGAGCACCCGGTCTCCGAGGAGGTCACCGGCATCGACCTGGTCCGTGAGCAGTTCCGGATCGCCCGCGGCGAGCGGCTGGGTTATGAGGATCCCGAGATCCGCGGGCACAGCATCGAGTTCCGGATCAACGGGGAGGACCCGGGCCGAAACTTCATGCCCGCACCCGGAACCCTGGAGACCTTCGACCTGCCCACCGGTCCTGGGGTCCGCGTGGACTCCGGCGTCCGAGCCGGGGAGACCATCTCCGGAGCGTTCGACTCGATGATCGCCAAGGTCATCGTCACCGGGGCGACCCGTGAGCAGGCGCTGCGCCGCTCCCGGCGGGCGCTGAAGGAGATGAAGGTGGAGGGCATGCCCACCGTGCTGCCCTTCCACCGCGCGGTGCTCGAGGATGAGGCCTTCGCCCCGGAACTCGCCGGCGGCTCGCCGTCGAGCGCGGGAGCAGGCGCGTCCGCTTCAGCAGCGGGCCCCGCTCTAGACCGGTTCGGCCGACGTCGGGCGGCTCCGGCAGAGACCTTCGGGGTGCACACCCGCTGGATCGAGACCGAGTTCCACAACACGATCGAGCCCTATAACGCGCTGATGGCCCATCCGCCGCATGAGCAGGCCGGTGCCCGCGAATCGGTGGTGCTCGAGGTCAACGGCAAGCGCGTCACGGTGAACCTTCCTGCGGCCCTGGCGGCCGGGAAGCTCGGCGGCAAACCCGCCGGCGCGACCAAGCGGCGCAAGGCGCGCAGCTCCGGGGCGGCCGCCGTGTCCGGCGACGACCTGACCTCGCCCATGCAGGGAACCATCGTGAAGGTGGCGGCGAAGGACGGGGCCAAGGTCGCCGAGGGGGACCTGGTCCTGGTGCTCGAGGCGATGAAGATGGAGCAGCCCATCACCGCGCACAAGGCCGGTCGGCTCAAGGGCCTGAAGGCCAAGGCCGGCTCCACGGTCAGCGCCGGGGAGGTCGTGGCGAGCATCGTCGACTGACCGGTGCTCGGCGCGGGACAGCTCCCCGAGCCAGCTCAGCGCAGCGGCCGACCACGCCTCGGGCGGCTCGACGGCCGGCCACGCCTCGGGCAGCTCGACCCGCTGATAGGTCGCATGGCTATGCCATGTCCCATGGCTTTGGATGGAAATAGCCGTGGGACATGGCATAGAGGTGCGACAAACGTGAAGCGCTGCGGGCGAACCGCGGCGCGCGGGGTGAACCAGCGCGCCGAGGCGCCTAGCTCTGCTGGGCTGTGACGAGCTGCTGCACCCGGTCGAAGAGCGGATCTCCTGCCTGGAGTCCGGTCACCTCGGTGGTGAACGCCGCGGGGTCGAGCTCGCGCAGCATCTTCTGCATCTGCTGGGTCTGCTCGTCGTCCGCAGAGGTGAACGCCAGGGCGGCCTCCACCGTGGCGAGCAGGCCGTCCACGCTGAGACCGCGCTCCGCGGCCTCGACAGCCGGGCCGATGAGCCGTTCGTGGCGGGAGAGCTTGCGCAGCGGCTGACGCCCCACCCGCTGGACGGTGTCGGGAAGCTCCGGGTTGCGGAACCGCTCGAGGATGGTCCGCCGGTAGGCAGCCATGTCCTCGACCTCGAAGCCGTGCTTGGCCACGAGCAGCGCAGAGGTCTCTTCCAGCGTGGCGCTGACCCCGGCGAAGACGGCGTCGTCAGCGAGGGCGTCGGCGATCTTCTGCTTGCCCGCGGCTGCGCCCAGGTAGGCGGCCGTGGCGTGTCCGGTGTTCACGGTGAAGAGCTTGCGCTCGATGAAGGGCCCGAGGTCTTCGACGAAGTGGGCGCCGGGAATGTTGGGCCGCTCCCCCGCGAAGGGACCAGACTCGATCGCCCACTCGTAGAAGGGCTCCACGGTCACATCGACTCCGCCACCTTCGGGCTGACCCGGGACGATCCGGTCCACCGCAGTGTTGGCGAAGACCGCGCGGGCGGCGAGCACCGGCCACTGATCACCGGCCAGCTCCTCCATATGCCCACGCAGGGTGTCGGTGGCGCCCAATGCGTTCTCACACGCCATCACCTGCAGCGGGGCAGACTGATCGGGGCGCAGGCGGAGCCCGGCAACGATGTGCGGGGCGATGAACTTCAAGATGGTGGGGCCGACGGCCGTGGTCACCACGTCGGCTGAGGAGATCTCCTCGGCCACCGCCGCGGGGTCCTCGGCGCTGTTGACGGCGCGGAAGTTGCTGACCACCCGATCCTCGCCGCCGGCGCCGACCTCATGGACGGTGTAGCTCTCCGCTGCGGAGAGGGCATCGACCAAAGGTGCTGCGACGTCGGAGAAGACGAGGTCATAGCCGCCCTCATGCAGCAGGGTTCCGACGAAACCGCGACCGATATTGCCAGCGCCGAAATGGACGGCCTTCATAGTGACTCCCAGGGGTAGGTGCTCAAGAAACAGGATGGGAAACAGCGGAGGGGATGCGCCGCCGGGTGTCCCGGCAGTGACGCACCCCCTCCACTGTCACGTACTTCTACAGATCCGCGGCTCAGCCCTTGTTGACGGCCGAGAGCAGCTCCAGCAGCTCTTCCTCGGAGGAAGCCTGCTTGAGGCGTGCCACCTCGGACTCGTCGGCGAAGAGCTCGGCGATCTTCGAAAGGATCTCCAGGTGCTCGTCGCCCACTCCGGCGATCCCGACCACGAAGGTGACCTTCTCGCCGGACCAGTCCACGCCACCGTCGTAACGGGTGACCGAGAGCGCCGAAGCCTTGACGGCCGACTTCGCGTCATTGGTGCCGTGCGGGATTGCCAGCTCGTTGCCCATATAGGTGGAGACCGTGGCCTCGCGGTCCTTCATGGCAGCAAGGTAGTCCTCGGTGACCGCTCCTGCGGAGCCGAGGATCTCAGCGGCCTCGCCGAGCGCCTCGTCCTGGGAAGCGGAGCCGGAGTGGATCCGCACCTGGGAGAGCGTGAGGATCTGCGAGTCGCTGCGCACACGGGTGTCCGTGGCCACCGAACCGGCCGAGGCCGATTCGGCATGGTCTGCGCCGTGCGAACCAGAGCCGTTCGAGGGACCACCCTGCTGCTCTTCACTCTCACGCACCATCGTCACGACGTCGTCGTACTCTGGGGCGTTCATGAAGCTGTCCACCGAGACGTGCACCGCCTGGGGCTCTTTGACCCTGGCGCGGTCGGTGAGCTGCTGCTGGGTGATGACCAGGTCGGCGTTGCCGGGAAGCGAGGCGATGGCCTTATTGGTCACGGTGACACCGTCGATGCCTGCGTTCTTGATCTTCTTGCGCAGCACCGAGGCGCCCATGGCGGAGGAGCCCATGCCGGCGTCGCAGGCGAAGATGATGTTGCTGATCTTCTGCGCCGGGACCTGGCTGGCTGACGAGAGGTTCGCCAGGTGGGAGGAGGACTTGCCCTTGTTCGCCTCGGTCTTGGCCACGGCGGAGGAGAAGCTGTCCTCGGTCGAAGCAAGGTCACGCTTGCGGCTGGAGAGCAGGATCACCGAGGCCACCGCGAAGGTGACACCTGCGGAGAGGATCACCGAGAGGATGACACCCAGGTAGGAGTCCGTGGCGGTCTGTGCGAGCACGGCCAGGATCGAACCCGGAGCAGCAGGAGCGCGCAGACCCGCATCGAACACCATATTGGTGCCCACACCGGTGGCGCCGCCTGCGATGACTGCCAGCAGCAGGGCCGGCTTCATCAGCACATAGGGGAAGTAGACCTCGTGGATGCCGCCTACGAACTGGATGATCAGCGCACCGGGGGCGGTGGCCTTGGCAGCACCGACGCCGAAGAAGGTGAAGGCGAGCAGCACGCCGAGACCCGGGCCGGGGTTGGCCTCGAGCAGGAAGAGGATGGACTTGCCGTTCTCCGCCGCGTCCGCGATGCCGAGCGGCGTGAGCACACCGTGGTTGATGGCGTTGTTGAGGAAGAAGACCTTCGCCGGTTCGATGATGACCGAGGTCAGCGGGAGCAGGTTGGTGTCGATGAGCCAGCGCACGGCGGTGCCCATGGCATCCATGAGCGCGTTGATCACCGGAGCGACCCAATAGAAGCCAGCGATGGCCAGCAGGAAGCCGCCGATGCCGGCGGAGAACATGTTGACCAGCATCTCGAAGCCGGACTTGATCTTGCCCTCCCACAGGCCGTCCAACCACTTGATGATGAAAGCGCCAAGTGGGCCCATGATCATCGCACCGATGAACATGTGGACCTCGGGGAGTTCAGCAGCACCCTCCTCCAAGCCTGCATTGAACTGGGCGACGATCCAGTCGGAGCCTGCGATGACACCCATGGTGGCGATGGCACCGACGACCGCACCTCGGGTCTCGTAGATCATCTTGCCGCCCTGCATCGCGATCAGGATCGGCAGCAGGTAGTGGATCATCGGGCCGACGATCGAGGCGAGCGCCTCGTTCGGGAAGAACCCGACGTCGATGAACAGTGCGGTGATGATTCCCCAGGCGATCAGCGCGGGGATGTTGGGCATGATCATGCCCGATAGGAATGAGCCGAATTTCTGGACGGCAACTCGCGCGCCGCCCGTCTCCCTCGTCTCAGATGACACCGTCGTCATAGCGGAGCCTCTTTCTTCTGTTGATGAGACGACCCCCTGTGGGTCCGTCAAAGGTGGTGATTCAGGACTAGTGGTGGTTCAGGATCGCTGTGCGGCCTTGAGCGCCGATTCGCGCGCCTGCGCCGCGGTGGCGGCGGTGAGCGCAGCCTCGGCGATGCTCTTGGCCTCTTCGATGGTGTGCAGCTTCAGCTCGGCCCGCACATCTGCGAGCGCGGCCGGAGCCATGGACAGCGTGTTCACGCCGAGACCGACCAGCACGACGGCGAGCAGCGGGTCCGCCGCCGCCTCGCCGCAGACGCCGACCGGCTTGCCGGAGTCGATGCCGGCTGCGCCGACCTGGCGAATCAGCCGCAGCACCGCGGGGTGCCAGGGGTCCTGCAGGGTGGCGACGGAGCCCAGCAGGCGGTCCGCGGCCATCGTGTACTGGGTCAGATCATTGGTGCCGATGGAGGCGAAATCGGTGCGCGGCATCAGCTCATCGGCCATGAGCGCGATGGAGGGGACCTCCACCATGACGCCGGCAGTGGCGAGCCCGTGTTCCTTGGCCAGTGCGGTGAACTGCTCGGCCTCTTCCACCGTGGAGACCATCGGGGCCATGACCCATAGGTCAGCCTCGGTGTTCTCCTGCGCCTGCGCCAGGGCGGTGAGCTGATCCTTGAGGATCGCCTCATTGGCCATCAGCGCACGCAGCCCGCGCAGACCCAGCGCCGGGTTCTCCTCGGGCTGGTCATTGAGGAAGCTCAGCGGCTTGTCGGCCCCTGCATCGAGTGCCCGGACCACCACCTTCTTCCCCGGGAACGCCTCGAGCAGCTGCTGGTAGGACTCGCGCTGCTGCTCGACTGAGGGCGCCTCGTCGGCGCTGAGGAACAGGAACTCGGTGCGGAAGAGCCCCACACCCTCTGCGCCCAGCTCCACCGCTTCGGCGGTGCCCTTGGGGGATCCCAGGTTCGCCAGCAGCGGCACGGAGGTGCCATCGGCAAGCGCGCCCGGAGTCACCGGCGCCGCAGCTTCAGCCTCACGGGCCGCGCGGCGGGACTCAGCGTCGCTGAGCTGCTCCTCGGTCGGCTCGGTGAAGACCGTGCCGGCCACCGCATCGACGATCACCTGCTCACCCTCGGTGAGCTCGGCTGCGTCGGCGACGCCGACGATCGCGGTGATGGAGTTCTCTCGGGCGAGGATCGCCGTGTGCGAGGTCGGTCCGCCCTGGATCGTGATCAGCGCCTGGACCTTCTCGAGGTCCAGCAGCGCGGTGTCGGCCGGAGCGAGGTCCTCGGCGACCAGGATGAAGGGGTGCCCGGGGTCCGGGATTCCGGGTGCGGGCACTCCGCGCAGGCTGGCGATGACGCGCTGGGCCACATCGGAGAGGTCCGAGGCACGCTCCCCCAGGTAGCCTCCGAGCTGCTCCAGCGTCTCGCGGAATTCGGCGAACGCCTCGTAGACCGCGAACTCGCCGGTCTTGCCAGCCTTGAGTCGAGCCTGCACGGATTCCTCCAGCGTGGGGTCCTGGGCCATCATGGCCTGGGCCTCCAGCACGTCCTTCGCGGTGCCGCCGACGGCGCGCCCGCGTTCGTCGAGCTCCGCCGCGACGGCTGCCACGGCTTCCTTCACCCGCTGGGTCTCGTCTTCGAGGCTCAGCTCCGAGGGCTGGTCCTCAGGCGCAGGCGGCGGAGGAGACATCCGGGCCACCGGTCCGGTGGCGATGCCCCTTCCGACACCGATGCCGGAGAGTTCCGACATCAGGAGGCCTCGTCGTGATCGGTCTTGAGGAAGGTCTCCAGGCTGTCCAGGGTCTGCTCCTCGTTCTCGCCCTCTGCCGTGAGCAGGACCTCGTCGCCCTTCTCCACCCCGAGGGAGAGCACCCCGAGGATGCTCGCGGCGTTGACCGACTTCTCACCCTTGGCGATCGTCACGTCGGAACCGGCGGACTGGGCGGCCTCCACGAAGAGCTTGGCGGGGCGGGCGTGCAGGCCCTGGGAGGAGGCGACGGTGACGGTGCGAGTAGAGCTCATGAGAGTCCCTTTCGAGTTGAAGCGGCGGCCGCCGCGTCGGGCATGGGGAGAGCCTCCAGGATCAGTGCAAGCGCACTGGTGCCCTGAAGGTCTGAATAGATGTCGGCGGGAAGAAGCTCCACCACTGTGCCGGCCGGCGCAGTGAGTCCACGGATGTCCTCCAGCGAGCCGGCCAACGGAGGGCCCAGGAGGATCATGTCCGCGGAGTCGAGGTCATGCAGCAGCGAGGTCTGGTTGCCGGCGCGCACCACATAGGGCACGCCGCTGCGGCGCATCGCTTGCTGCACGCGCTGCGCCACGAAGGTGCTGGACGCGCCAGCTCCGCATACCACCAGGATCTCCATTGATCTCGAACTCCTTCCTCTTCGATTGTGCAGTGATTCACGGCACACCGCACCGGTGTGGGACTGAGAGTTCTTTCCGCTGGGGAGGAAAAACGCCCTGCCAGAGGCGGGCCGCCCGGTAAGGTTTGAGCGTGGACAGGATGAGCAAGCGTCAGGAGCAGCTGATCCAGCTGCTTCTGCGCGAGCCCGGCTGGATCACCGCGGGGTCACTGGCGGATCTGCTCGGCGTCACTCCGCGCAGCGTCCGCTCCTATATCGCGCAGATCAACGCCCGGGCCGAACCGGATCCGCACGCGGTGGAATCCGGACCGCTGGGCTACCGTGCCGATCGCGCGGCGTTGGCGGCGCTGCGCAGCGAATCGGCACGCACCTCCACGCGTGACCGTCTCCACGGGCTGGTGCACGAACTGATGGAGGCGCGCAACGGCGTCGACCTGCGCCGGACGGCGGAGCGGCTCTATGTCTCCGAGGCCACCGTGGAGGCTGACCTGGGGCGGGTGCGGGAGCTTATCTCCGGCACCGGGGTCACCGTGCAGCGCTCGGGCTCGCGAGCGCTGCTCACCGGGGATGAACTGGCTCAGCGTCGGCTGGTCTCCAAGCTGGCCCACGACGAGATGGAGCGCGGGTCCTTCGACGGCGAGGGCCTGCGCCGCGCCGCCGGCCTCGGCTCCCTGGAGGCCGAGTCCTTCGGCCCCTTCAAACGCGCCCTCGCCGCACAGCTGGCCGAACAGGGCTATTACGTCAACGAGTTCGCCTCCACCGACGTGGTCCTGCATGTGGCCATCGCCGCCGATCGGGTGAGCCATGGCCATCCGCTGGAGGGCACCCACCTGGAGCCCAGTGCGCAGCAGCAGCGACTGGCCGGGGTGATCGGCGCACTCTCCTCCGAGCACTTCGGGGTCTCGCTGGGCCAGGGGGACCTGCAGCATCTGGCCTCCCTGGTGCTCACCCGGGTGGTGGCCTCCGACGGCAGCGTCGACACCGAGGTGCCGCTGGACGCCGAGGTGGAGCGAGCGGTGATCCGCGCCGTCGGCCATGCCGCCGAGGAGTACCTGGTGGACATCGCGCACAGCGACTTCATCCGCCGGCTGAGCCTGCATGTGCAGAACCTGGTCCACCGGGCGCGGGAGCAGGCCTGGTCCCGCAACCCGCTGACCAAGTCGCTGAAGGCGACCTACCCGATGATCTTCCAGGTGGCGGTCTCCATCGCCAGTGACATCTCCGAGCAGCTCAAGGTCAGCATCCGCGAGGATGAGATCGCCTATATCGCTATGCATGTCGGCGGCCGGCTGGAACGCAGCCGTCGAGCGGAGACGGCGCTGACCGCGACCATCGTCTGTCCGGGGTACTACGAGCTCCACGACCTGCTGCGCTCACGGCTCGACGAGTCGCTCGGGCCCGGCATCGAGGTCACCGCCGTGGAGACCCGGGTGGATCCGGACTGGTCGGCCATGACCACCGATCTGGTGCTCACCACCATCGAGCCCCCGGTGCCCGACGAGCGCACAGTGCCGCTCGCTCCCTTCGTCACCGAGGCCGATATGGAGCGCATCGCCGCCGTGGCGTCGAAGCGCCGCCGCGCCCGGCGGCTGACCCGGCTGCGCGGAGAGCTGGAGCGCTACCTGAGCCCCGAGGCCTTCATCCGCCCGCTGCGAGCCAGGGATGAGGAGGATGCCATCCGGCAGCTCAGCGCCCCGCTGATCGCCCGCGAGATCATCGACGAGGACTATGTGCTGGGCACCATCGAACGGGAGCGGCTCTCCTCCACGGCGTTCACCGAATCGCTGGCGGTGCCGCATGCGCTGAGCATGACCGCGCGGCGCACGGCACTCTCGATCGGGATCGCCGAAGGGTCCATCCGCTGGGGCGAGGGTCGCATCCAGGTGGTGGCGCTGGCGGCGTTCTCCGAATCCGAGCGCGACGCGTTCCAGACGATCTTCGAGCAGCTCGTCGAGGTGTTCAGCGAGCGCGAGTCGCTGCAGCGGCTGCTGCGCCGCGGCACCGACTTCGGCCGGTTCCTCGACGAGCTGGTCGCCGTCGTCGACGGCTGAGGTAAACCGAGACGACTGCTGCTGCTGCGATCCTCGCTGCCGAGACGACTGAGGGGCGGCTCCCGAATGGAAGCCGCCCCTCAGGGCTCAGGCAGGGTTCAGCGCACCAACTGGGTTCAGTCCGCCGAGGCCTGCGTGTAGAGCGACTTCTTCGAGGTCTCCGGGGCAAGCACCAGAGCGATCACCGTCAGCGCACCCAGGCCTGCAAGGTAGAGACCGACGGCGGCGACGCCATGGTTCTGCACCAGCCAGGCCGCCACGAACGGCGTCAGCGCCGCACCCAGGATGGAGGCCGCATTGTAGGCGACTCCGGACCCGGTGTAGCGGGTGTTGGTGGGGAACAGCTCGGGCAGCACTGCGGACATCGGACCGAAGGTCAGCCCCATCAGCGTCATGCCCACGGCCAGGAAGATCAGCATCTGCCAGACGTTGAGGTCTTCTCCGGTGCCCATGGAATCAGCGGAGAGCCAGAACCCGAAGCTGAGCCCGAAGAGCATGATCGCCACGGTGACCACGATCAGCATGGGACGGCGCCCGAACCTGTCGGCGAGCTTGCCGGCGACGGGGACGAAGATCGCGAAGAACACGATGGCGACCAGCTGCAGCACCAGGAAGTCCTGGTAGCCGTAGCCGAGTCCCCCGGTCTCGCCCGAGCCGATGGCGTAGGAGAGGACCCAGGTGGTCATCAGGTAGAACAGGCCATAGGTGGCGAGCATGATGAACGTGCCGAGGATGATCTCCCACCAGTTGCGGCGGAAGACCTCGCCGATGGGCGCCTTCACGCGTTCGTTGCTGGCCATCGCCTTGGCGAAGACCGGGGTCTCCTCGATGCGCAGCCGGACATAGAGACCGACGCCGACCATGATCACCGAGAGCAGGAACGGCAGGCGCCAACCCCAGACCAGGAACGGGTCGGAGAGGTCGCTCGCCGTGGAGTCGTAGGAGAAGACGGTGGCGAGCACCAGGAAGAGTCCGTTGGCCAGGATGAAGCCGAACGGGGCGCCGAGCTGGGGCCACATGGCGGCCTGAGCGCGCTTGCCCGGACGGGCGGTCTCCGAGGCGAGCAGCGCTGCGCCGGACCACTCGCCGCCAAGGCCCAGGCCCTGGCTGAAGCGCAGGATGGTCAGCAGCGCCGGCGCCCAGAGGCCGATCTGCTGGTAGGTGGGCAGAAGCCCGATCAGGAAGGTGGCGATGCCCATAGTGAGCAGCGCGCCGACCAGGGTGGCCTTGCGGCCGACCTTGTCGCCGTAATGGCCAAAGATGATGGCACCGAGCGGGCGCGCCACGAAGGCGGCACCGAAGGTGGCCATCGAGGCCAGCAGCGCCGAGCCTTCATCGCCGTAGAAGAAGAGCAGCGGGAAGATCGACACCGCCGCGGTGGCGTAGATGTAGAAGTCGTAGAACTCGATCGTGGTCCCGATGAGCGAGGCCAGGATGATCCGGTGGCGCGGGATGGTGCTGTGCGACTCGTCCACGGCGTCGTGGGGCCGAGGCGAGGTCTCGGGCGCAGAAGGCTCAACAGAGGCAGGCATGAGGGGGCATCTCCACAAAAGGAATGAATGGTGTCAGACGCCGAAGCGGCGCAGGGAAAGATCCTAGGTCCGCGCGCCCCCGGCGCTGAAGCTTTCCCGGCGGCGTCTCAACAGCTGAGACCTCGATCAGTTTCAGTAGTACACCGCCAGGGGCCCGTGCGGGCCTTCGATGACCGTGACTTCGGTGTTGAAGACCCGGGAGAGCACCGCGTCACGCATGATCTCCTGGGGCGGGCCGTGTTCTGCGACCACCCCGTCCTTCATGGCAAGGATCTGGTCCGAGTAGTGCGCGGCGAAATTGATGTCATGCAGCACGATCACCACGGTGCGGCCCAGCTCATCGGCGGCTCGGCGCAGCTGCTGCATCATCTGGACCGCATGCTGCATGTCCAGATTGTTCAGCGGCTCGTCCAGCAGCACATAGTCGGTGTTCTGCGCCAGGACCATCGCCACATAGGCACGCTGCCGCTGCCCGCCGGAGAGCTGATCGAGGTAACGGTTCTCCAGCTCGGCGAGGTCAAGAAAGTCGATCGCCTCCGAGATATGACGTTCATCCTCGGCGGTGAGCCGCCCCTTGGAATGCGGAAAGCGGCCGAAGCCGACCAGCTGGCGCACCGTCAGCCGGGTGACGAAGTGGTTCTCCTGACGGAGGATGGAGAGGATCTTCGCGATGGTCTTCGACGGAGAATTCACGACGTCGTGCCCGGCGACCTCGATCCGGCCGGAGTCCACATCGAGCAGCCGTCCGATCATGGTGAGGATCGTGGATTTCCCCGCTCCGTTGGGTCCGACCAGCGCGGTGATGCCTCCTGCGGCGATCTCCACGGTCATCGGTCCGATCTGCACGGAGTCGGCCGACGCCCTGGAGCCGTAGTTCTTGGTGACCTCGGTCAGGCTGATCACAGGCGACCCTTTCGCATCAGGACTATCAGGAAGACGATTCCGCCGAGGAGCTCGATGATCAGCGTCACCGCACCCTCGGCATAGAAGACATTGCGCATGATGAAATACGCGCCGGCCAGCACGGTGTAGCCGATGAGCATCGCCATCGGGAAGAGCATCCGGTGGGAGTAGGTGTCTGCGAACTGGTAGGCCAGCGTGGCCACGAGGAAGCCCAGAAAGGTCATCGGTCCAACCAACGAGGTGCTCATCGCCATCAGCACCGAGACCAGCAGCAGGATGACCATCACCTCGCGCTTGTGGTTCACTCCCAGGTTGTCCGCAGTGTTGCGTCCCAGCGCGACCACGTTGAGCCTGCGCGCCCGCCACCACAGCACTCCCCCGGCGACCAGTGCGATCGGGATCGCATAGGGAAGGTACTCGGCGCGACCATTGCCGATGTTGCCGAAGAGCCGCGCGGTGAGCACGTCGAACTCGCTCGGGGTCAGGACTCGCTGCATGAAGGTGGACAGCGAACCGAGCCCTCCGCCGATCACCACGCCGACGAGCAGCATGATGTGGATGTTGGAGAATCTTCCGCTGAGCAGCCAGGAGTAGAGGATGGTCGCGAAGAGGACCATCGCGGCGGCCTGCATCAGGAACTGCGGCAGGCCGGTGAGCATGGTGACCCCGGCGATGCCGAAGAAGAACACGGCTCCGGTCTGGATCGCGATGTAAAGCGATTCGAAGCCCATGATCGAGGGGGTGATGATCCGGTTGTTCGTGGCGGTCTGGAAGGCCACTGTGGCCATCGCCTGGCAGAAGGCGACGACCCCGATGATCAGCAGGGTCTCGAGGCGCATCTGCGCGATGAGCCGGTAGCCGGAGGAGCCGAAAGGCATCGGGTTGCCGTAGCCGAGGATCCCGAGTGTGAAGAACAGCGAGAGGGCCCCCAGCAGGGCCATCACGGCGACGTAGCGCAGACCATGCCGGCGGCTGGTGATCGCTCCGGAGCGGCGGGCGCGGCCTCCTGGCGCTCGAGCTGCGTGCTCGGCGGGCGCCCATCCGCGTGCGCCCCCGCTGGTCTCGCCGCGGGGTGTGGGCCTGCGGGGGTCCTGTCCGCGTTTGCGGTCCAGCTGGGTCGTCATGTGACCAACGCTCCTGACTTGCGCTGGCGGAGCAGCAGTCCGACGAAGACCACGGCTCCGACCACGCCGAGGACCAATCCCACGGGGATCTCGAAGGGAGCGCGGATGGTGCGGCCGATCAGGTCACAGACCGTGACGGTGGCGATGCCGGCCAGACAGACCCAGGGCAGGTTGCTGCGCAGGTCGTCCCCGCGGAAGAGGGAGACCACGTTGGGAACGATCAGCCCGAGGAAGGGGAGCACTCCCACGACGGTGGCGGTGACTCCGGTGGCCACGGCGACCATCGCGGTGCCCATGAAGAGCACCGCCGTGTAGTTCAGCCCCACGTTGGTGGCCATGTCCCGGCCCAGGCCGGCCACGGTGAACTGGTCCGCGGTGACGAACACCAGGATGGTGACGCCGAGGACCAGCCACATCAGCTCGTAGCGGCCTTCGACCACCCGGGTGAAGGACCCCGCGAACCAGATTCCCAGCGTCTGCAGGTGATCGGTCATCAGCGCGATGTAGGTGGTGAATGAGCTGACCACGGCCCCGAGCATGATGCCGATGATGGGGACGATGAGCGAGGACTTCAGCGTCACGCGTTGGAGAAACAGGAAGAAGATCACCGTGCCGATGAAAGCCATGGTCACTGCACCGGACATCCGGGCCAGCATCGAGGCGCCGGGGAAGAGCCACAGCACCAGGATCAGCCCGAGGCCGGCCCACTCCGTGGTGCCGGTGGTGGTGGGCTCCACGAAGCGGTTCTGCGTGAGCAGCTGCATGATGAGTCCACACATCGCCATGGAGGCGCCGGCCAGGACCAGCGCAATCGTCCGCGGGACGCGGGTGATTCCGAACATCCAGAAGCCGTCCTGGCTGAAGACCTCGTATTGGCCTGTGGCGAGGGAGAGCAGCAGGAGCCCGCAGGTGATGAGGAGACCGACCAGAAGTGCGGGAGTGAAGAGTCGCTGACTTCGCTGGCTGCGCCGGGCCCCGGCGAGGCCCTCGACGGCGTCGTCCGGGGGGCTGCCCAGGGTGGTGGAGGTGTGATCTGACATCTGAGCTTCCGGTGACGTGTGCACGGTCTGGCGAGTGAGCCTTCCCTCAGCGCCTATGGAGAGCTGGCGAATCAGTTGAAGGTATTAGCGAAGACTCATGTTACCTAATAAGTTGCCTTGTCAGGTACGTCAGCCTCACCCGAAGTCCACCCCCGGGAGAGGCTGACGCTGACCCTTATTCACTGACTGGCAAGACAGTGATCTCTCTCATTCCGCGGCTTCAAGAGCATCTGCGAAGTCACGGAAGAATTCTGTATAGGCCTGGATGTCCTCGGTGAGGTAGAAGTTCTCGGGCAGGTAGACGATGTTGCCTTCTTCCACGGCGGTGACGTTCTGCAGCGCCTCTGAGTCCTCGACGATCTCTGCCGCGGGGCTGTAGCCCTCTTCCTCCTGACTGATGCGGGCGTCGCGGTCCATCACCAGCAGCCAGTCCGGGTTCGCTGTCGCGATGGCCTCCACCGAGATGTCGTCGCCGTGGGACTCATTTTCACCCTCCTGCTCCAGCGCGGGCACGAGGTCGAAGGTGTCGAACACCGGCCCGATGGCGCGGCCATTCGGCCCGGGCGCCACATAGCTCATATCTCCGCCGGAGGTCAGCAGGCCCATCACCGTAGATTCACCGTCATAGGCCTCCTGGACGCGAGCCACCTCGGCCTCCAGCTCCTCGACCAGTTCGGCGGCGGCCTCCTCTTCAGCGAACACGCTGCCGAGCGACTCGGTCTTGCGAATCAGCTCTTCTACCAGGTCAGCGTCTTCCTGAGGCTCGAATTCAAGGATGGTGGCCTCGGGGGCGAGCTCGGTGAGGTCCTGGTAGTACTGCTGGAAGCGCTGGCCGTTGATGATCAGGTCGGGCTCGGCGGCGACGACGTTCTCGAGATTCGGCTCGCGGTGCATGCCCAGGTCGAGGATGGACTCATCTTCGGCATAGCTGTGGGTCTGGGCATCCATCAACCCCAGGGGGGCGGCGCTTGGCTGCACCCCGAAGGCCTCAAGGGTGCGGAAGGAGCGATTGTCGGTGACGATCACGCTCTGCGGATCGGTGGAGACCTCATGGGTGCCGTGATCATCCTCGATCGTCACCGTCCCGGACTCCGCCCCCTCATCGGCCGACTCCTCGGTCGACCCTTCGGCAGTCTCTTCGGCCTGGGTCTCGCTGCTGGCCTGCTCGGCGTCGGCGGCGTCCTCACCGGCACAGGCGGTCAGTGCGAACGCGGCGATGGCGCCTACGGAGAGCGCGCTGAGACCTCTGGCGCGCACGGTCGAGCTGAGCTGGGCGGTGGATGCAGAGATGGGCATAGGTGTGCCTTTCACGATGCGGGTGATCGGACCCTGGGTCCGATGGTGATGGGAATGTCTACTTAGCGTCCCCTAAGCTAAATAGAACCTACATAGTTAACCTATTCGGCGCAACTGACGAGTGGGGTGTGACGGCGATGTGACGAGCGCGGGACGGTACCGTAGAAGACGATGTCCTCCTCTCCCGACTCGTTGACGCCGGTGCTCACCCCCGAAGGGTGGGAGCTGGTCAATTCGCTGCCGCCCTATGACCCCTCCGCCTCCTTCGGCCTCAATGAGCAGCTGCGCCGGGAGGGCCACCCTGCCGAACGGGTGGCGGCCGCACTGACCCAGTCCCGGCTGCGCGCCGAGGCGAGAGGGAAGTTCGGAGACTTTGCAGATCGCATGCTCTTCACCCACGAGGGTCTGCAGCAGTCGACCCGTCTGCCGGTGGCTGCCCGTCATGCGCAGCGCTTCCGTGCGGCGGGGCTTGACCGAGTGGTGGACCTGGGGTGCGGCCTCGGCGCGGACGCCCTCGCAGCAGCCTCGCTGGGGCTCTCCGTCACGGGCGTGGAGGCGGATGAGATCACCGCGGCGGCGGCGACGATCAACCTTCTTCCCTTTCCGGAGGCGAAGGTCCTGCACAGCACGGCGGAGAGCTTCGCCGCAACCTACGAGCTGACCGGGGCCACGGCCCCACGGGGCTGGGGGCTCTGGCTGGACCCGGCGCGCCGAGACCCGCAGGCCGCCGAGGGTTCGAGGAGTTCCGGGCCGACGAGGCTGTGGGACCCGGAGTCCTTCTCCCCACCGCTGAGCTTCGTCCTGAAGCTGGCCCGCACCGGCACACCGATGGGCGTGAAGCTGGGACCGGGACTCCCCCATGACCTCATCCCTGTGGACTGTGAAGCGGAGTGGGTCTCCGTGGATGGAGACCTGGTGGAGGTGGTGCTCTGGTTCAACGGCCTCGCCAGACCCGGGATCAGGCGCGCGGCGACGGCGCTGCAGAGCCAGCCACAGCCGCAGGCACATCGGGTGGCGGAGCTGACCAGCTCCACGGATTTCGGCGCCGGTCTCGAGCTGGAGCCCAGCGGGAGCGCCGGGCTCACCGGGGTGCTCCACGAACCGGACCCGGCAGTGATCCGCTCGGAGCTGGTCGCAGAACTCGCCGATGAGCTGGGCGGACGCCTGCTCGATGGTCACATCGCGTACTTCTGCACCGATGCCCCCGATCCAGACACGGAGCGCGGACTGTCCCGCGGCTACCGGATCCAGGACGTCCGGCCCTATAGCGTCAAGGCGCTGAAGGCCTGGGCGGCCGAGGAGTCGGTCACCAGCCTGGAGATCAAGAAGCGCGGCGTCGACATCCTCCCCGAGCAGCTGCGTCAGCAGGTCCTGCCCAAGAAACAGACCAGGCGACGATCAGCGCGACACCACGCGACGGTGATCATCACCCGACTGGGTCAGGAACGGGTCTTCGCGGTGGTGGACCCGCTCTGAATCAGCAGGTGGAGTGGCCCCGCTCTTCCTCGCCGACGGCGACCGGAAGCCTGCCCGGGGCTTCTTCGCCGCTGAGCACCCGGGCGAGCGCCTCGAAGGACTCCACGGTGCGCCCGTAGAGGGCGATCTGCGTCGGGGCGTCGGCAGCTGTCAGCACCTCTGGACGGTCCAGTGCGACGGCGATGTCTCCCCCGGCGGCGCTGGACTCGCCGATCAGGTTCACGACGGCGCCGGTGCCCACGGTGATCCCTTCGGCCTGCGCGGCCGAGATGAGTCTGCTGCGGTCCTGCGCACTGCCGCCGACGACCTGGATCCCCTCAGCGGCAAGGTCTGCCTCGCACTGTCCTGCCACGAGCGTGATGGCCGAGCGTCCCAGCGTCTGCGCGGTGTCCGCTGCTGAGTCCAGCCCTTCGGCATCCCCCAGCACCTCACTGTTGCTTTCGGTCTCCCCGGCGAGCTCCTCCGGCAGCTCGACGCCCGGGCCCGCGGCTAGCTCTCCGGCGGCGAGGTCGGCCTGCCAGAGCTGCAGCGCCGCCACTCGCTGGGAGGCCTCCGTGACGCGCGAACGGTCCAGTTCTCCGGACTCCATCGCGGCGACGATCGCGGCATGGGCGCCACGGACATCGGCGGGCATCAGCAGCAGGTCGGCTCCGGCCTCCAGCGCGAGCACCGCGGCCCGATCTCCTCCGTAGCCCTGGACGATGGCCCCCATGTTCAGCGCATCGGTGACCACCACGCCCTCGTGGCCCATGTCTCGCAGCTCCGCATAGGCCGCCGCGGAGAGCGAGGACGGGGTGCCGTCTTCCAGTGCAGGCACCTCGATATGTCCCATCATGATCATCGGGACGCCGGCCTCCGCGGCCTCGGCGAAGGGCACCCAGTCCCGCGAGCGCAGCTCTTCCAGCGAGGCATCCTGGACCGGGAGCGTCTGGTGAGAGTCCTCGGTGACGGACCCGTGGCCAGGGAAGTGTTTGACCGCTCCGGCGAGCCCACCCTCGGCGAGGCCACGGATCCCGCTCATCGCGAGTTCGGACACCGCCTCGGCGTCACCGCCGAAGGACCGCGACCCGATGGTGGGATCTGCCGCTCCGACGGTGACATCACCCTCGGGGGCGAAGCTTGTGGTGAAGCCCAGCTCCTCCAGCTCTACGGCGAGGAAACGGTGCCCGGAGCGGGTGAGTGCGTCGTCGTCCGCCTCGTCCTCGCCCTCGGTGGGCTGAGCATCGTCCTCGGCCTGGGCGCTGCCCAGCGCTGCCGCGCCGTAGGACATGGGCGTGGGCCACTCGGTCAGTGGCGCGGCGACCCGGGTGACCAGGCCGCCCTCCTGGTCCACGCTGATCATCGGGGGCACCTCGCGGTCCTGGGCTGCTGAGGTCAGGGTCTCCAGCTCGGCGGCGAGCGTCTCGAGGTCCACACCCTGGTCCCCGCCCGGAACGTTGCCACCCATGATGATGCTCCCGGCCAGGTGCAGCTGATCGATCAGTGCCGCCATCGGCGCGGCATTGGTGCTCGCGAACTCTCCTACCAGCACGGAACCGGCGAGCTCCTCGGCGGAATACTCCTCGACGATCTCTTCGGCGCGCTGTCGGTGCTCCTCCCCCGGTCCGGCGAGCGCGGCCTCGTAGGCCTCCCTCGCTTCGGCCCGAGCTTGGGCCTCGGCCTGAGCCTCGGCGTCGGCCGTCCCCTGTGCGGCGGCCCCGGCGCTCTGTTCCGCGTCCTCAGGTGACGTCTGAGCCGCGGGCCCGCAGGAGCTGAGCAGCAGCACCCCGAGCAGCGAGGCGGCCGCCAGGCGGCGGGAACGGCGGGGTGTGCCGGGCGAAGTCATGCCTGTCAGGATATCTGCGCAGGCTGAACAGCGCGTCCACTCGGCGAGTGCTCGGGAACCATCCAGCCTGGGCAGTATTCTGAACGTGATGCGGCCGACGGCCCTGACCGACTAAGGAGCCCCCGAGTGGAACTACCCTTCGCGACATCTGAACGTTCCACACTGGGTCTGGAGTGGGAGCTGGCCCTGGTGGATCGCCAGTCCGGGGACCTCCGGTCCGTGGCGGACCGCATCCTCAGCGCCTGTCACCAGGACCTCGCTGAGCTGGGTCCCGAGGATGAACACCCCTATGTCAAGCAGGAGCTGCTCACCAATACGGTGGAGCTGATCACCGATGTCTGCCCTGACGTGAACACCGGCGTGGAGCAGCTGCGTGAGACCGCGCGCAATGTGATGCGTCACTGTGAGCCGCTCGACGTCGAGCTCTACTGCCAGGGCTCCCATCCCTTCGCCGCGCCCACCGAGCAGGAGGTGACGGATAAGGAGCGCTACGCCGAGCTGATTCGCCGGACGCAGTGGTGGGGCCGGCAGATGGTGATCTATGGGGTCCACGTCCATGTGGGGCTCGATGACGTCTCCCAGGCGATGCCCGCGGTCAACGCGCTGTGCAACTACAACGCCCACTTCCAGGCGCTCACCGCGTCCTCGCCCTACTGGGCCGGGGAGGACACCGGGTACGCCTCCCAGCGCGCGCTGGTCTTCCAGCAGCTGCCCACCGCCGGGGCCTCCTTCCAGTTCGAGGAGTGGTCCGGCTATGAGAAGGCGGTCAGCGACCTCGCCCACACCGGGGTGATCCATGATGTCACCGAGGTCCGGTGGGACGTGCGGGCGGTGCCGCGACTGGGCACTGTGGAGCTCCGGGTCTGCGACGGCCTCGCCACGCTGGAGGAGATCGCCGGAGTGGCCGCGCTGACCCAGTGCATCGTGCATTCCACCGTGCGCAGCATCGAGAACGGTGGCCGCGTCACCTCCATGCCTCCGTGGTTCGTCCAGGAGAACAAATGGCGCGCGGCGCGCTACGGGCTCGACGCCGAGATCATCCTCAACGCCGAGGGGGACGAGATGCTGGTCACCGAGCACCTCGAGCAGGAGCTGAACCGGCTGGAACCGGTGGCGGCCGAGCTGGGCTGCGCCGATGAGCTGGCGCTGGTGGAGCAGATGATGCGCGACGGCGCGGGGTATCAGCGCCAGCGTCAGGTGGCCGAGACCCATGAGGGGGATCTGCGCCAGGTGGTGCTGGACGCCGCGGCGCGCACCCGGATGTCCATCAACGGCCCGCGCAGGATCTGAGCGCGCGGACTGTTAGACGCTGATCCGCTGCACCGGCTGGGAGGAGTCCGCCGGGATGTCCATCCCGGAGGGCTCCACACCGGCGGCCACGAGCTGGGCGCCCAGGGCGGCGACCATCGCGCCGTTATCGGTGCACAGGCTCACCGGGGGGATGCGCAGCTCGATGCCGGCCTCCGCGCAGCGTTCGGTCAGCAGCTCGCGCAGCCGCTGGTTCGCCGCCACGCCCCCGCCGAGCAGGAGTGTGTGGATGTCGTGCTCCCGCGCGGCCCGGACCGCCTTGCTGGTGAGCACATCGACCACGGCCTCTTGGAAGCTGGCTGCGATGTCATGGACGGGGACCTCCCGGCCTGCGGATTCGAACTGCTCCACGGCGCGGGCCACGGCGGTCTTCAGCCCCGAGAAGGACCAGTTGTGCCGGTGCTTGCCCGGCGCCTGTGCGCTGCCCTCGAACTTCGGCATGGTCAGTCCGCGCGGGAATCTGAATGCTGTGGGATCCCCGTGTGCGGCTGCTGCGGCGATGGCCGGCCCGCCGGGGTAGCCCAGTCCGAGCAGTCGGGCGGTCTTGTCGAAAGCCTCCCCCGCGGCGTCGTCGATGGTCGAGCCCAGCAGCTGCACCTGCGAAGTCAGTGAGACCACGCGCAGTATCTCGGTGTGACCCCCGGAGACCAGCAGCGCCCCGGTGTTCTCCGGCAGCGCGGCCATCGGCGAGGAGGACTCGAGCAGCCCCACCCCGACGTGGGCCACCAGATGGTTGACCCCGTAGAGCGGCTTGCCGGCGGCCAGCGCCAGCCCCTTCGCGGCGGAGAGTCCCACCATCAGCGCGCCGGCGAGCCCGGGGCCGGCGGTCACCGCGATCGCGTCCACATCTTTGAGCTGGATGCCGGCGGTCTCCAGCGCCTGGCGCAGCGTGGGCACGAACGCCTCCAGGTGCGCGCGGGCGGCGATCTCCGGGATGACGCCGCCGAAGCGTGCATGTTCCTCCATCGAGGAGGAGACGGTGTTGGCGAGCAGCTCGGTGCCGCGGACGATGCCGATCCCGGTCTCATCGCAGGAGGTCTCGATGCCCAGCACCAGCGGCGCCTGCGGCAGCGGCCGCGCCGACTCGCGGGACCTGGTCGAGGTGGAGGAGAGGTCGGTCATGACAAGGGGCTCCTGAGATCGGTCGCGGAGCTGCGGGCATCAGGATCGGTCAGCGGCCTGCGCATGATCAGCGCGTCCTGACCGTCGGGGTAGTAGCGGGCCCGGGTATGGATCGGCTCGAATCCCTCGCGCCGATACAGCGCCTGTGCTCCGGGGTTGTCGGCGCGCACCTCCAGCAGGACCTGTTCTGCGCCTCGTGTGCGCGCGGCGTCGACGATCAGCCCGAGCAGTCTGGTGCCGAGTCCACGTCCCTGCATCTCGGGTGCCACAGCCAGGGTCTGCACGTCCGCCAGGGGCAGCACGCACATCATCCCGGCGTACCCGGCGAGCTCTCCACTAGGGGTGCGCGCGATCCAGTAGCGACGGGTTCCCGCGTCGGGGTCATCTGCGGCGCGCCCGTCATCTGCTCCGCGCCCGGTGTGCGTCAGCTCGTCGTAGAAGAAGCTCTCCGGCCAGGCGTCGTGAGGGAACAGCCGGTTCTCCAGCGCGAGCACCTCCGGGACGTCCAACGCAGTCATCGCAGCGAGGGTGAAGGAGTTCGTGGGGGACATCGGGTTCACGGGGCGGCCATCCGCGGACGCATCTGGGCGGGAACCTTGGCATCGGATTCGCGCAGGTACAGCGGCAGCGGCTCGCGCAGCACGGAAGGGCTTCCGGACTGGGCGATCTGGCCGAGCTCCACCGCGTCGGGGAGCCAGCTCGCCTCCAGCGCGGACCGGGCAGTCAGCGATTCGGAGTACAGGCCGGCTCCGATCCCCACGGCAGGAAGATCGGGCAGCTCGCCGGCGGCGCTGACATGGGGGCCGTCGAGGAGCTCAGCAGACGCTGTGGGATCCGGGCCTGTGTGTCCCGGCGCGGCGTGATCCGGACCCGCATGATCAGCACCCGGAGCGGCACGGCTGCGGTACCGCGCCCAGTAGACCTCGCGTCGTCGTGCGTCGCTCACGGCAAGAAATTCGGACCCTGGCTCAACAGGACCACCGCTCGCGCCGGCAGAATCACCGGCAGGAGCCTGAGTGACTGCGCGGTGGGCCAGTGAATCCAGGCTGCAGAGTCCCTGCAGCGGCACCTGCCAGACCTCTGCCAGCGCATGCGCCAGCACCAGTCCGACGCGCAGGCCGGTGAAGGGCCCGGGGCCCACGCCGACGACGACGCCGCTCAGCCCGGCGCCGTCGACATCGGCCTGGCGCATCGTCTCCGCCACGGCCGCCGCGAGCACCTCGGCGTGGTTGGTGGTCTCGGCCGTGCGCCACTGGGCGAGCACCCGGCCGTGGTCGAGCACAGCCACCGAGGCACCGGCAGAGGAACCGATCGCGAGAATCACCCCTCCATGGTAGTTCTTCACAGCGCGGGCGGCTGCGCCCAGGCGGGTCCGTAGCCCCGCAGCACCGCCCGACGGGGGGAGCCGAGGACATCGGCCTCGGTCTCGGAGAAATCGGTGACGATCTCGGGCTGCGCTGGCCCCTCGGACGAGGCCGTGTCGGGACTGGGCGAGGTGTCCTCGCGCAGGAGCTCGAGATCGAGCCAGGACCCCTCGGGGCCCACGAGCGTCGCCTCCACCACTGACCGTCCCCACTCCACGACCGTCACGGCGTCCGCCATCGTGGAGAGCAGGTCGAGGGATTCCAGTCCCGCGGGGTCGCTGCGGTAGGCATCCACGTGGACCAGGTCGGGGCCTTCACCTTCCGCGCGGTGGATCCGGCTGAGGATGAAGGTCGGGGAGCTGATCATCCCGGTGACGCCGAGCGCAGCACCCAGGGACTGGGTGAAGGTGGTCTTTCCTGCGCCCAGTCCTCCGCTGAGCACCAGCAGGTCTCCCCGCCCGAGCAGCCCGGCGAGGCCGTGGGCGAACTCGGCGGTGTCCTCCAGGTCCTCGAGGGCCACCTGGATGCTCCAGCGTTCCCCTGGGAGCGGAGAGACCGGGCCCAGCTGGGCGCTCATGAAAAACCCTGGCCGGCAGGTGGCGTCGGGTCGGATTCCGCCGGGGTGCCGGGCAGCGGCGGAGCCTCTGAGTCCACGGCCACGCGGGGGACGCGCTCGCCGATGCGGGTGATGATCTCATAGTTGTTGGTCCCCGCCGCGGCGCCCCACTCGGCAGCCTCGATCCCGGAGTCACCCCCGAAGATCACCACCTCGTCACCCACGGAGACCTCCGTGTCGAGCTCCGCGAGGTCCACCACGAACTGATCCATCGCCACCCGTCCCACGGACTGGTAGCGGCGGCCGTTGATGCAGACCGGAGCGTGGACGGCGACGCGCGGAATGCCGTCGGCGTATCCCAACGGGATGAGCGCTAGCGTGGTGGGCTGGTCCACCCGGTGGGTGAGGCCGTAGCTGATGCCCTGCCCGGCCGGCACGCGCTTGACGTTGGCCACCAAGGTGCGCAGCTCCATCGCCGGGCGCAGACCCAGGTCCTCCGTGGTCCGATCGGCGAAGGGGCTCTGCCCGTACACCCCGACGCCGACGCGCACCATATCGAAATGCGCATCCGGGCGGGACAGCGCGGCCGGGGTGTTCGCGACGTGGCGCAGATCCGGAACGATCCGGTGCTCCTGAGCCACCTCGAGCGCGTGACGGTAGAGATCAAGCTGGGCGTCGGTCTCTCGGCGGTCCGGCTCGTCGGCCACCGCCAGGTGGGTGAAGATGCCTTCGATGCTGATCAGTCCGCGTTCCTGGTAGTTCGCCGCGATGCTCAGCAGCTCGGGCCAGTCGTCGATGGTGCACCCGTTGCGACCGAGTCCGGTGTCGATCTTCAGGTGCACGCGGGCGGGGCGCTGCAGCGACTCTGCTGCCTCCGCCACGGGGTGGATCTCCCACCCGGAGATGCCCAGGTCGATGTGCTCGGAGATGGCGTGGGCGAAATCGGTTCCGCGGGTGTGCAGCCAGGCGAGGATGGGCGCCTGGATTCCGGCCTCGCGAAGCGCCAGCGCCTCGTTCACATGGGCGGTTCCCAGCCAGTCGGCGCCGGCGTCCAGAGCAGCCCGGGCGCTGGTCACCGCGCCGTGTCCGTACCCCTCCGCCTTGACCGCCACCATCACCTTGGCAGGG
The DNA here is from genome assembly GCA_947494195.1 of uncultured Nesterenkonia sp. GTDB lineage: Bacteria > Actinomycetota > Actinomycetes > Actinomycetales > Micrococcaceae > Nesterenkonia. Next base: position 498,711 of record CANLUC010000001.1, read on the forward strand.
TGCACGTAGGAGGCGATGGTGCGCACGTTGTGCCGGATTGCGGCAGAGTCGATCACCGCTGCGCGCTCAGGCCCGAAAGTCTGTTCCATGATTTCCACTGTATCGGCGACGGCGCACGATGCGCCTGGTCGCTACTCGCGCAGGGCGCCGATCAGTGCGGAAGCACCGAAATGTCCGAAGCCGTGGGGGTCGAGCCGCTGCGCCGCGGCGGCATGCATCCGCGCGCCCTCAGCGGCGATCCGCACCCAGTCCTGTTCCTGATCGGCGTCAGCGGTGGCCAGCAGCGCACCGATGATCCCAGTGAGCACATCGCCGGTGCCTGCGGTGGCCAGTCCCGGGGTCGCCGATCGCACGATGAGTGGGGCTCCGCCGGAGGGGCCGGCCACCACCGTGCTGGGGCCCTTGAGCAGGACCGTGGCGCCCAGCGCTTCGGCCAGTCCACGGGTCGCGGCGAGGGTGTCGGGCTGATCCGCTAGCAGACCCTGCAGGGACTCGTCCTCCAGCGCCTCGGCGAGGCGCCGGGCCTCCCCCAGATGCGGGGTGAGGATCAGCTGCGCGCCGAGGTCTCCCGAGGTGAGAAGGTCTCCGCGCAGCAGCTCGAGGCCGGAGGCGTCGAGCACGCAGGGCACCTTCGACTCCACGGTGACGCGAAGCATGGTCTCGCCCTCCACGAGGCGGGACCTGTCCTTGCCGAGCCCCGGTCCGATGGCGGCGGCGGTCGCGCCGTCAAAGGCTTTGGCGCCGCGGCCCTGGCTCATCACGGCTTCGGGCCAGCCCTGCAGCACGGCGGCGGAGACGGTCGCATCGGCCTGGAGGCGGACCATCCCGACGCCGGAGGTGATGGCCGAGCCCACGGTCAGCTGGGCGGCACCCGGGAACTGAGGGGACCCGGCCACCACCTGCAGGCTGCCGCGGCTGTACTTGTGATCTCCGAGGCGCGGTTTCCGTCGCGTCGGCTCTGGGGAGGTCAGCTCCCATGCGGCCGGCTCCGGGAGATGGTCCAGCAGGCCGATGTCCACCGTGTGGATCGTGCCGCTGCGCAGCCCTCCCTCGCCGAGCAGCAGCCCGAGCTTGGCTCCGCCGAAGGTGACGGTGTGCTCGGCGGTCAGCGCCTGACCGGGGCAGCGACCGGTGTCGGCGTCGACCCCGGAGGGGATGTCACAGGCGACCACAGTGCTGGTGCTGACTGCCTCGGCGAGACCAGGAACATCAGGGAGCGTGAAGGCTCCGCGGGCTCCGGTGCCCAGCATGGCGTCGATCAGCACCTGGGTGTCGTCGGGCACGGAGGACAGCAGCCGCCCGCCCGCGGCACGGAAAGCCTCGAGCGCCTGGGGGTGCGCGCGGTCGGCGACGAGCACCGCCTGGGCGTCCACGCCGCGAGCGCGCAGCGCGGTGAGCGCGTAGAGCCCGTCACCCCCGTTGTTTCCGGCGCCGATGAGACCGAGCACTCGCGCACCGTAGATGTTCCCGCCGTCACGCAGCAGATCCAGCACGTAGGAGGCCAGGCCGTGGGCCGCTCGGCGCATCAGCTCTGCTCCCGCGCCGGCCTCGACCAACGGGGTCTCGGCGGCGCGGATCTGGGCACCGAAATACACCGGTGTTGTTGCTCTGGACATGTTCAGCCTTCCGCCACCACCATCGCGGTGGCCACGTCGCCGTCATGAGAAAGGGACAGGTGCCAACGCTTGACACCACGGGAATCGGCCACGGCGGCGACCGTGCCGGAGACCTGAACCGAAGGCGCCCCGGCAGCGTCCATGACCACCTGGCAGTCCTGCCAGTTCATGCCCGCCGGCGCGCCCAGCGCCTTCGCCACCGCTTCCTTGGCGGCGAATCTGGCGGCCAGTGAGCGGGTGTTGAGCTCTCGCTCCGCGGGCACGAACAGCCGTTCGCGCAGCGCCGGCGTGCGGCGCAGCTGATGCTCGAAACGCGTCACCAGGACGACGTCGACTCCGATACCGACGATCATGTGTCTCTCCTCGTCTCAGCTGCGGGTGTCACTCCACGGTGACGGATTTCGCCAGGTTGCGCGGCTGGTCGACGTCGTAGCCCTTCTCGGCCGCCAGTGCGCAGGCGAAGATCTGCAGCGGCACGGTGGTCAGCAGCGGCATCAGCAGCGGCTGGGTCTCCGGCACGTAGAAGACCTGCTCGGAGTAGTCCACGACGTCGGCGTCGCCGGCCTCGGCGACGGTGATCGTCTTGGCACCGCGGGCGCGGACCTCCTGGATGTTGGAGACCACCTTGGCGTGCAGCGAGTCGCGGCCATGCGGGGAGGGCACGACGACGAAGACCGGCTGGCCCTGGTCGATCAGCGCGATCGGGCCGTGCTTGAGCTCACCGGCGGCGAAGCCCTCGGCGTGGATGTAGGCGATCTCCTTGAGCTTGAGCGCGCCCTCCATCGCCACCGGGTAGCCGACGTGGCGGCCCAGGAAGAGCACCGAGGGGGCCTGGGCCATCTCTCGGGCCAGCTCACGGATCTGCTCGCCGCCGTCGAGCACCTCTTGGATCTTGCCCGGGATCTTGTGCAGCTCGGCGAGGATGTCGTCGATCTCTCCCTGGAAGAGCTTGCCGCGCAGCTGCGCCATGTACAGGCCCAGCAGGTAGGAGGCGGTGATCTGGGCCAGGAAGGCCTTGGTGGAGGCCACCGCGATCTCGGGGCCGGCGTGGGTGTAGAGCACGGCGTCGGATTCGCGCGGAATGGTGGACCCGTTGGTGTTGCAGATCGCCAGCGTGCGGGCGCCCTGCTCCTTGGCGTAGCGGACCGCCATGAGCGTGTCCATGGTCTCGCCGGACTGGGACAGCGAGACGATCAGCGTGGAGTCGTCGATGATCGGATCGCGGTAACGGAACTCATGGCTGAGCTCGACCTCGACCGGGACGCGCACCCAGTGCTCGATCGCGTACTTGGCGACCATCCCGGCATAGGCGGAGGTGCCGCAGGCCAGCACGATGATCTTGGAGATGTTCTTGAGCTCTTCAGGATCGATGCGCAGCTCGTCGAGCACCAGGCGGCCGGAGGCGTCGGTGCGGCCCAGCAGGGTGTCCTCCACCGCCTTGGGCTGATCGTGGATCTCCTTCTCCATGAAGGTGCCGAAGCCGCCCTTCTCGGCGGCGGCGGCGTCCCAGTTCACGGAGAAGCGCTTGCCCTCGGCGGGGGACCCGTCGAAGTTGATGATGGCGACGTCGTCGGTGGTGATGGTCACCACCTGGTCCTGCTCGAGCTCGACCGCTTCTCGGGTGAAGTCGATGAAGCCGGACACGTCGGAGCCGAGGAAGTTCTCTCCGTCGCCCAGTCCCACCACCAGCGGTGAGTTGCGGCGGGAGGCTACCACGCGGTCTGGCTGGTCGGCGTGCACGGCGAGCAGGGTGAAGGCGCCTTCGAGCTGCTTGGCCGCCAGGCGCATCGCCTCGGTGAGGTCTCCTCCTGTGGCGGTGAAGTGCTGAGCGATCAGCTTTGCCGCGACCTCGGTGTCGGTCTCAGAGGCGAAGGTCTCGCCGGCGGCGAGGAGCTTGGCCTTGAGCTGCGCGAAGTTCTCGATGATGCCGTTGTGGATCACGGCGAGCTTGCCGCCGTCGGCCAGGTGAGGGTGCGCATTCAGATCATTGGGCGCACCGTGGGTGGCCCATCGGGTGTGTCCGATGCCCACCGAAGCTTCCGCCATCGGCTCGGCCTCGATCTCGCTGAGGAGATTGGCGAGCTTGCCAGACTTCTTCCTCATGGACACGGTCCCGGAAGCGACAGTGGCCACTCCCGCGGAGTCATATCCCCGGTATTCCAGGCGACGGAGCCCCTCGAGGAGCACATCAAGGGCTCCGTGCTGGCTGGTCTTCTCAGGCAGGCCGATATAGCCGACAATTCCACACATAGCCCATAGCGTATCGTGTCTACGTGTCTGAACACCCATCCGATGATCCCCATCCGCCCACGTCCACCGGGTCTCTGCCCGCCGTGGTGGCGGGCACTGCCCCTTGGGCGGGATCACCTGCGAAGCCCGGTCAGCCCGGGGCCTCGCACTCCCCCTTCGCCGAGCTGGACCGCCACGCCTGGGCACGCCTGGCCGATACGATCGAGCAGCCGCTGAACCAGGGCGACGTCGACCGTCTGCGCGGCATCGGCGAGCACCTCTCGCTCAATGAGGTCGAGCAGATCTACCTGCCGCTGAGCCGGCTGCTCTCCATCTACGTGGAGTCGGCCGCGCATCTGCGCTCGGCGGCCAATGAGTTCCTCGGTGAACAGACCCTGCGGACCCCGTTCGTGATCGGCGTCGCCGGCTCGGTGGCGGTGGGCAAGTCCACGACTGCCCGCGTGCTCCAGGAGATGCTGCGCCGGTGGCCGTCCACCCCTCGGGTGGAGCTGGTCACGACTGATGGGTTCCTCTATCCCAATGCCGAGCTCCAGCGCCGCGGCATCATGGACCGCAAGGGCTTCCCGGAGGCCTACGACCGCAGAGCGTTGCTGCGGATGGTCTCGGAGGTGAAGTCCGGCAAGCCCGAGGTTCGTGCGCCCTGGTACTCCCACCTCGTCTATGACATCGTGCCCGATCGCGAGGTCGTGATCCGGCAGCCCGATGTGCTCATCGTCGAGGGGCTCAACGTCCTGCAGCCTGCCCGGGTGCGCGAGGACGGCACCACGGGACTCGCGCTGAGTGACTTCTTCGACTTCTCGATCTACGTCGACGCGAAGCCCAAACACATCGAGCAGTGGTACGTGGATCGGTTCATGCGCTGGCGCGACGGGGCCTTCGCGAACCCGGAGAGCTACTTCCACCAGTACTCCTACCTCGACGACGAGCAGGCGAAGGCCCGAGCCACCGATATCTGGAAGCGGATCAACGGCCCCAACCTCCGCGCAAACATCCAGCCGACCCGCTCCAGGGCCCGGCTCGTGATGGCCAAGGGTGAGGACCATTCGGTGTCGCGCGTTCTGCTGCGCAAGGTCTGAACCGCCGATGTCTCGAGGGGAACTGAGCGACGCCGGCCGCCGCCACTGGCAGGAGAAGCAGGAACGGCGGGCGACGATTTACCGTCGACGCCGCGCACTGGCTGTGGTCGTGCTGATCGCGGTGCTGCTGCTGATCGGCTACCTCCTTCCGCGCGCCTGGGGCTGGGCGAGCCAGCTCAGCAGCGAGGCGTTCAGCGGGGAGACGCTCAGCGGGGAAGGCCCGCTGGACGAAGTCCGCGGCAACCAGATCCCGGAGTCTGGGCCGCCGGAAGAGACCGGCTCGGCCGAAGCTGAGGCCGATGCTCAAGACCCCTCGCCAGACCCGGCTCCGGAGCAGGACCCCGAGCGCGCCAGTGACCCCTCCTGGGATCCAGATTCGATCCACGTGCTGGTGAATCGGCAGAACCCGCTGCAGCCAGAGGACTACGCTCCGGAGGATCTTGTGGCTCCCGAGGTGCGGATGAGCACGCAGACCCAGCTGCTGCTGCGCGAAGAGGCCGCTGAGGCGCTCGAGGAGCTGATCCAAGACGCCGGCGAGGACGGTCAGGTCCTCGCGATGACCAGCGGCTACCGCTCCTACGCCGCGCAGCTCGATGTCTACACGAATCGGCATGCTGCGGTGGGCACCGAGGAGACCGATGAGCTGGTGGCCCGACCAGGGTATTCCGAACACCAGACGGGCCTGGCCGCCGATGTGATCAGCATCGACAACCCCAACTGCATCCAGGGGCACTGCTTTGCTGACACCCCGGAGGGCCAGTGGGTCGCCGAGCACGCCGCGGACCATGGATTCGTGATCCGCTACCTCGACGGCGCCGAAGAGATCACCGGGTACCAGTTCGAGCCCTGGCACCTGCGTTATGTGGGCGAAGAGACCGCGCAGGAGGTCGCTGCGGAGGATCTGACCCTGGAGGAGTACTGGGATCGTCCGGCCGCCGCCGAGTACGACGTCGAGGAGCCCGACCTGGACCCTGCGGGCGTCCCGTGAGCCGCGCTCTCGGGGTGTCCTAGACTTTTCTCCATGCTTAAAGGATTCAGAGAGTTCATCACCCGCGGAAACGTCGTGGACCTCGCCACCGCCGTGGTCATCGGCACCGCGTTCACCACCGTGGTCACCGCACTGGTGGAGAGCGTGCTGATGCCGCTGATCTCGGCGCTCGTGGGCTACCAGGACTTCGACAACTTCGCGGTGGTGGAGGTGAGAGGCCAGGCCATCCAGTTCGGCGTGCTGCTCACCGCACTGGTCAACTTCCTGCTCATCGCCGCCGCGGTCTACTACGTGGTCATCGCGCCCATGAAGCGTGTGGTCGAAGCACGCGAGCGGCGAGCGAAGAAGGCCCCGAAGGCGCCGGTCGAGGACGAGAACATCACGCTGCTCAAGGAGATCCGGGACCAGCTCAAGGCGCAAACCGAGGTCACGAACCCGGCATATCTCGCCTCTCTCGTGGAGGCGCAGCGGCAGGCAGAGGACCAGGCGACCGCAGAGGCCACTCAAGGGCCCCGCCGCCATCCCGTGCTCGGCAAGGCCAAGGACGTGGTCTGGGGCAAGGACTGACCCCAGCCGCTCAGAGGGCGAGTTCGGCTTTGACGATCTCGGCCAGCGCCTCGGACTCGGACTGCGCCAGCTCCGCGGTCGCGGCCTCGACCATCACCCGCACCACCGGCTCGGTCCCCGACGGACGCAGCAACACCCGGCCGGTCTCCCCCAGCCTGGCTTCAGCCTGCGCCACCGCGGCCTGCAGCGGCTCATGGGTCTTCGCCCGCGTCCGGTCCACACCCTTGACGTTGATCAACACCTGCGGAAGCTTCGTCATCGCCTCCGCCGCCAACACCCGCGCCGTCTTGCCCGTGGCCGCGACCCGGGCCGCCAGCTGCAAACCAGTCAGCAGACCATCACCGGTGGTCGCCCAGTCCGCGAAGATCAGATGCCCGGACTGCTCCCCACCCAGGTTGTACCCGGCCGCGCGCATCGCGGCGAGCACATACCGGTCTCCTACGGCGGTCTCGACCAGGTTCACCCCGGCGGCCTCCATGCCCAGCTTCAACCCCAGGTTCGACATGACCGTGACCACCAAGGTGTCCTCGACCAGGGTCCCGGCGTCCTTCAGCGCGATGGCCAGGACACCCATGATCTGGTCGCCATCGATGATCTCTCCGGTGTGATCCACCGCGAGGCACCGGTCGGCGTCCCCGTCATGGGCGATCCCCAGATCTGCCCGGTGGGTCAGGACTGCTTCCTGCAGCGGGCCCAGGTGGGTGGAGCCATACCCGTCGTTGATGTTCAGCCCGTCCGGGTCTGCCCCGATGACGATGACCTCAGCCCCGGCGTCGGTGAACGCCTGCGGGGAGACCCCGGCGGCAGCCCCATGGGCGCAGTCCAGCACGATCTTCATCCCCTTCAGGCTGACCCCGTCCATGGAGCGCAGCAGGTGCACCAGGTAGCGGTCCTCGGCGTCGGCGAAGCGGCGGACCCGTCCGACGTCAGCCCCGGTGGGTCGGGCGGGTTCGCGTCCGAGCTGGGTCTCGATGGCGTCTTCGGTGGCGTCGTCGAGCTTGTGCCCGCCGCGGGCGAGGAACTTGATCCCGTTATCCGGGGCCGGGTTGTGCGAGGCGGAGATCATCACCCCGAAGTCCGCGTCGATGTCGTCCACCAGGAACGCGGCGGCGGGGGTGGGCAGCACCCCGGCGTCGTAGACATCGACTCCGGCGCTGGCCAGGCCGGCGGAGACCGCGGCGGCGATGAACTCACCAGAGATGCGGGGGTCACGGGCGACGACCGCGGTGGGTCTGGTGCCGGGGGTCACCTGCTGGTGGCCCAGGACGGTCGCTGCTGACTGGGAGAGGGTGAGGGCGAGTTCCGCGGTGAGCAGCCCATTGGCCACACCACGCACGCCGTCAGTGCCGAAAAGTCGTGCCATGATGACGACCAGTGTACTGGGCGGTAGCCCCGTCAGACGCGCAAAACCCCGCCGGAAAGTCTCCGACGGGGTTTTGTGCAGCCGAGCTGTGCACTGAGAGCAGTGCGCGAGCTTTAGCGCTTGGAGTACTGCGGTGCCTTGCGTGCCTTCTTGAGACCGGCCTTCTTCCGCTCCACCGCACGGGCGTCGCGAGTCAGGAATCCGGCCTTCTTGAGCGACGCGCGGTTGTGGTCGCGGTCGATCTCGTTCAGCGCGCGGGAGATGCCCAGACGCAGGGCGCCGGACTGGCCCGAGGGGCCGCCGCCGTCGATGCGAGCGATCACATCGTAGGCTCCGGTGAGGCCCAGCAGGGTGAAGGGATCGTTCACTTCCTGCTGGTGCAGCTTGTTCGGGAAGTAATCTTCCAGGCTGCGACCGTTGAGGGTCCACTGGCCTGTGCCCGGAGTGATGCGGACGCGTGCGCGAGCCTGCTTGCGACGACCGATGGCGGCTCCGCCGACGGTCAGCGGTGCACGCTCGGACTCGCCGGCAGTCTCCTGGGCGGGGGTCGATTCCGAGGTGTAGCTTGAGAGCTCCTCGGTTTCGGTGAGCTCTTCAGTGTTCTGAGCCACGATTCTCCTTGAAAATTCTAGTGTCGGGTGGCCAGGACTACTGAGCGACCTGGGAGATGTCGAACGGCTTAGGCTGCTGGGCGACGTGCGGGTGCTCAGCACCTGCATAGACGCGCAGCTTCTTCAGCTGAGCCGTTCCGAGCTTGTTATGCGGCAACATCCCCTTGACTGCCTGGTAGGCAGCGCGGGTGGGGTAGCGCTCGACCATCTCATTGAAGGTCAGCGACTTGATGCCACCGGGAAAGCCGGAGTGGCGCCAGTAGCGCTTCTTCTCGGCCTTGTCGCCGGTCATGGCGACTTTCTCGGCGTTGATGATGATGACGAAGTCGCCCATGTCCTGGTGTGGGACAAAGGTCGGCTTGTGCTTGCCGCGCAGCAGCGCGGCCGTCTGGGTGGCGAGGCGGCCCAGCACGACGTCAGTCGCGTCGATGACGTGCCACTGGGCATCGGCGTCGCCAGGCTTCGGGGTGTACGTACGCACGTTGGTATGCCTTCGGTCGATGTTCTACGGTTCAGTGCACTTGGCTCCCTGGTGCTGTGAGCGGCACCGGGTGTCAGTGACTGTTTCTTCGCGAGTGCGACATCCGGATTCCCAGGTGAGGACTGGGAAATGACCGGGCCCGTGAGTTCCCCTGCAGTTCGCGGAGGCTTCAACCATGCAACTGAGCCGCCTCAACACGAACCCACGCAAGGGTGGACACGCACAACAACCAACCACTATACAGAGCGCCCCCACCTTTGAGCAAAGTGACTGATCATCGAAGATGCTCAGCGTCCGCTCTTCGGGCGGGGGGCACCGCTGAAAGTGGCCGGGGCCCGGCACTGTATTCAGTGCCGGATCTCAGCGCTGGAGGTTCAGCGCACGGCCCGCTTATAGGCCGCGTCTGACATGTCCTCCAGCTCGCGCCCCTTGGTCTCCGGCACCCATTTGAGCACGAAGATCAATGAGAGCAGCGCACAGGCGGCATAGAAGCCATAGGCGAAGACCAGCGAGAAGTCGGCCATCTCCGGGAAGAGCATGGAGATGAGGAAGTTCGCGGCCCAGTTCGCCGAGGCGGTGACGCCCAGCGCCACGGCGCGGACACGGTTGGGGAACATCTCTCCGAGCAGGACCCACATGAAGGGTCCCCAGGTCGCACCGAAGAAGAGCACGAAGACGTTCGCCGAGATCAGCGCGATCATGCCCCAGGCGCCGGGGAGGTTGACGAGCTCCTCGCCGTCGGCGCCCATGGTGATCACAGCTTGACTGAAGGAAACTGCCATCATGCCCAGGCCCAGCGCCATGCCAGCGGAGCCGACCGCAAGCGGAATGCGCCGCCCGACCTTGTCGACGATGATGATGCCGATGACGGTGGCGATGATGTTCACGCTGGTGGTGATGATCTGGACCAGGAAGGCCTGGTCCTCGGCGATGCCCACGGCCTGCCACAGCGTGTTGGAGTAGTAGAAGATCACATTGATGCCGACGAACTGCTGGAACACTGCCAGACCCAGTCCCACCCAGACGATCGGTGAGATCTTGCCGCTGACGATGAGATCGCGGAACTTCTGCCGCGCCTCCATGTTGATGGTCTCGCGGACATCCTTGATCTTCTGCGCGATGGCGTTCTCACCCTTGACGCCCACCACCTCTTCAAGGACCTTGGCGGCCTGCTTCTCGCGACCGCGCGAGATCAGGTAGCGCGGCGACTCCGGGATCGAGGAGGAGAGCAGCCCGTAGAGCAGCGCCGGGCCCGCTTCGAGCAGGAACATCCAGCGCCAGGCGTCCAGGCCCCACCACAGCTGGTCGGCGGCTCCGCCGGCGAGGTTGGCGACGAAGGCGTTGGAGGAGGCTGCCATGAAGATGCCGACGACGATCGCCAGCTGCCACATCGAGCCCAGGCGCCCACGCAGGTTGGTGGGAGCCACCTCGGCGATGTACGCCGGAGCGATCACCGAGGCCATGCCGACGCCGATGCCACCGAGCACGCGCCAGATGATCAGATCCACGGGTCCGAAGGCGAGGCCTGAACCCAGTGCGGAGATGAAGAACAGTCCGGCGGCCACCATCATGGAGCGCTGGCGTCCGATGCGGTCGGAGAGGCTGCCGCCGGCCCAAGCGCCCACCATGCAGCCCAGCAGGGCGGAGGAGACGGTGAAGCCGATGGCGAGGTCGGAGAGCCCGAACTCGGACTGTATGGGCCCCACAGTGCCGTTGATCACGGCCGTGTCGAAGCCGAAGAGGAAGCCGCCGAACGCGGCGACCAGGACTACCCAGGCGACACCACCGATGCCGGAGTCCTGCGAGCTTGAAGTATTGCTCATCAGAGGTTGATTCCTTCTGTCAGGTCAGGGACGTGATGCCTTCCCCAGGGAAGGCAAGCCCGACCGATTATGGTCCCTCGACGTGAACCACGCCACCCCGAAGACCTCGCCCCCGACGACGGCGGCGCACCTCCGGTTCCTCAGCGGCCTGTATTGACAGGCCAGCACTCGGGTCAGGACCTGACAGCGGGATTGCCCGGCGTGTTACAGATCACGGACATTCGCCCAGTTCAGAGGGATTCACGCAGCGCCCGGGTCTGGGCGGCACGCGCACCGAGCTGCTCGTCTGCGGGGTACTGGACCGATTCCAGAACCAGCCCCGCGGGGGGCGCCAGGCGCACCCGATCGTCCCAGCTGGGGGCGTCCAGCCGGGCCTGCAGCCACCCCGGCGCGCGGCGCCCCTCCCCCACGTCCATGCAGGCCCCGATCAGGGCGCGCACCATGTGGTGACAGAAGGCATCGGCGGTGATCCGGGCCGTGATGATTCCGTCGGGCCCGCGCCGCATGGTGAACCGCTGCAGCTCTCGGATGGTGGTGCTGCGCTCCCGGGGCCGGCAGAAGCTACCGAAGTCCCGCAGTCCGTCCACGGAGGCTGCCTCAAGGTCCATCGCCTCAGCGTCCAGCGGGGTGCGGTGCCAGGCGGTGTCGGAGCGGCGCAGCGGATCCTGCAGGCTCGGCGCGTCCGCGATCCGATACCGATAGGTGCGGCTCAGCGCGGAGAACCGCGCGTCGAAGTTCGGCGCCACCTCGCGGGCCGCGAAGACCACGACGGCGCCGCGCTGAGCGTTGAGCACTCCCGCCAGTCGGCGCACCATGGATTCCCCGGCGGTGATGCCGCGACCACGGACCAGCCCGGACCACTCTGCGGCGCTGAGGTCCAGATGGACCACCTGCCCGCGCGCATGCACTCCGGCATCGGTGCGTCCGGCCACGATCAGCGGCACCTCACGGCGGAACAGGGTGGCGAGCCCTTCGCGAAGGGTTCCCTCCACCGTGCTCAGGCCGGGCTGTGCCGCCCAACCATGGAAGGCGCTGCCGTCGTACGCCAGGTCTAGACGTATCCGCACGGTTTCGAGCTGCGGATCCTCAGCGGTGTTCATCGTTCAAGCCTCTCTGCCCCTTCAGGCACGTGGCGCAGACACAGAGGCGCCCCCGACCACGCGGATCGGGGGCGCCTCTGTGGGGGTGAGAAGTGCTTACTTCTCGCCCTCGGTCTGCTCAGACTCGGCAGCCTCGGTGGACTGGGCTTCGGCCGAGGTGTTCTCTGCCGCAGCGGCCTCGGAGTCGCTCGACTCGGTGGAGGTCTCCACCGGCGAGGTCTCCTGGGCGGTGCTCGTGGTGGCCTGTTCGGCCTCCTTGACCACTGCCTGCTTGGGGGAGACCGGCTCCATGACGAGCTCGATGACAGCCATCGGAGCGTTGTCGCCCTTGCGGTTGCCGATCTTCACGATCCGGGTGTAGCCGCCCTGGCGCTCAGCCATCGCCGGGGCGATGACGGTGAACAGCTCGTGGACGACGGCCTGATGAGTGGCGCTGTTGGCGCTGATCTTGCTGACCACGCGACGACGAGCGGCGATGTCGCCCTGCTTCGCCATCGTGATCAGACGCTCAGCGTAGGGACGCAGGCGCTTGGCCTTGGTCAGCGTGGTGGTGATCGCGCGGTGCTCGAACAAGTTGGCTGACATGTTTGCCAGCATCAACTTCTCGTGCGACGGGCTGCCGCCCAGGCGCGGACCCTTGGTGGGGGTAGGCATGGTGTGGTTCTCCTTGAGTGGTGCGCAGTCAGTTCTGCAAGAACATCAGCGCGAATAATTATCGTGGGCCGCAGTTCTCAGAACCGCTGCTGCTCGTCTTCGACGTAGTCCTCGTCGCCAGCTTCCTGGAAACGAGCGGCTGTCGGGTCAAAGCCTGCAGGGGAATCCTTGAGCGAGAGACCGAGCTCGACGAGCTTGTCCTTGACCTCGTCGATGGACTTGGCACCGAAGTTGCGGATGTCCATCAGGTCAGCCTCGGAGCGAGCCACGAGTTCACCCACGGTGTGGATGCCCTCGCGCTTGAGGCAGTTGTAGGACCTCACGGTCAGCTCGAGATCTTCGATGGGCAGCGCCATGTCGGCAGCCAGTGCGGCGTCGGTCGGCGAAGGGCCGATCTCGATACCTTCGGCTGCGACATTGAGCTCACGGGCCAGCGAGAACAGCTCCACCAGGGTGGTGCCGGCGGATGCCAGGGCATCGCGCGGCTCCATGGAAGCCTTGGTCTCGACGTCGACGATGAGCTTGTCGAAGTCGGTGCGCTGCTCGACGCGGGTGGCCTCGACCTTGAAGGAGACCTTCAGGACCGGTGAGTAGATCGAGTCGACCGGGATGCGGCCGATCTCGGCATCTGCCATCTTGTTCTGCGCTGCCGAGACGTAGCCGCGGCCGCGCTCGACGGTGAGCTCCATGTCAAGCTTGCCGTGCTCGTTGAGCGTGGCGAGGTGCAGGTCCGGGTTGTGGAACTCCACTCCCGCCGGCGGTGTGATGTCGGCGGCGGTAACGGGACCGGGGCCCTCCTTGCGGAGGTAGGCGACCACGGGCTCGTCATGCTCGGAAGAGACGGAGAGTCGCTTCACGTTCAGGATGAGCTCGGTGACGTCTTCCTTGGTCCCGGCGATCGTGGTGAACTCGTGGAGCACACCGTCGATACGAACGCTGGTGACTGCCGCACCTGGGATGGATGAGAGCAGGGTCCGACGCATTGAGTTGCCGAGGGTGTAGCCGAAGCCCGGCTCGAGGGGCTCGATGACGAAGCGGGAGCGATTCTCGGCGACAACTTCTTCGGTCAGCGTGGGGCGCTGTGCAATGAGCACTGATTGTTCCTTTCAGAGTGCATCCGCTATATGACGCATTCTCACTGAGTAATGATGCTCGGCCTGCCCCCGGCGCGGCGGCCGGGGACAGGCTCTAAATGTCTTGTAAAGAAGCTCGCTCAGACGCGACGGCGCTTGGGCGGGCGGCAGCCGTTGTGCGCGCTCGGGGTGACGTCCGAGATGGAGCCCACCTCGAGACCTGCGGCCTGAAGGGAGCGGATCGCGGTCTCGCGTCCGGAGCCGGGGCCCTTGACGAAGACCTCGACCTTCTTCATGCCGTGCTCCTGGGCGCGCTTGGCGGCCTGCTCAGCGGCAAGCTGTGCGGCGAAAGGAGTGGACTTGCGGGAGCCCTTGAATCCGACCTCGCCCGATGATGCCCAGGACACGACGGCGCCCGAGGGATCGGTGATTGAGACGATGGTGTTGTTGAAGGTCGACTTGATGTGAGCCTGGCCCTGCGTGATGTTCTTACTGGCTTTGCGGCGCGGTTTGCGGGCCGCTGCGCGAGTCTTTGGTGGCATTTCTTCTCCGTGACTGAGTTCTTCGGATCAGCTGCTGCTGGCGTGAATGGGCCTGCGGTGCTGAACTACTTCTTCTTACCTGCAACGGTCTTCTTCGAGCCCTTGCGGGTTCGAGCATTGGTCTTGGTGCGCTGACCACGGACCGGAAGGCCGCGGCGATGGCGCAGACCTTCGTAGGAGCCGATCTCGACCTTGCGGCGGATGTCGGCGGCGACCTCACGACGGAGGTCACCTTCAACGGTGAGATGGCTCTCGATGTAGTCACGCAGAGAGATCAGCTGTTCGTCAGTCAGATCCTTCACGCGGGTACCAGCTTCGATACCGGTTGCTTGGACGGCTGATTCGGCGCTCGTGCGCCCAACGCCGTAGATATAAGTGAGTGCGATCACCGTGCGCTTTTCGCGCGGGATGTCCACACCTGCCAGACGTGCCACGTGGCAGTCCTCCTTGTTCTCTTCCGAAGGTCTTCAGCAGTGCAATTCCCTCTGGGACCGATCGGTCCGACATCGGAGGTGATGTCCTCAGCGGGTCCCCGGCCTTCGGAAACCGGGGGTGTGCTCGTCCAGCTCAGTGACGGGCTGCACTGCCATATGATGTGAGCTGTCCAGCGCGGGTGCGCCCTCACTTACTCAAGTGGTAAGTGAAGGACTCAGCCCTGGCGCTGCTTGTGGCGTGGGTTCGACTTGCAGATCACGCGGATCACGCCGCTGCGGCGGATGACTTTGCAGTCGGTGCAGATCTGCTTCACGCTCGGCTGAACCTTCATGGGTTCTCCTCATTATTCGGTCGCGTGCGACAGTTTTTTACGTGTACCGACGCGAACGTCGACTCACTTATAGCGGTAGACGATGCGTCCACGGTTGAGGTCATACGGGCTCATCTCCACGACCACGCGATCCTCGGGGAGGATGCGAATGTAGTGCTGGCGCATCTTGCCCGAGATGGTGGCGAGGACGACGTGCTCGTTCTCCAGACGCACGCGGAACATTGCATTCGGCAGAGCCTCAGAGACTCGACCCTCTACCTCGATGACGCCTTCTTTTTTACCCATATGCTCCACATACCGTTCGCGACCCCCGGTCATGTGCAGAACACACTGCGGCGCAGTGGTGAAGCACATGGCTGTGAGGTCTGATTCGATTGCTGCGGCGACTCGACAGTCCTGCATGTAGGCACGCTGAACCGCAGAGACAACCAGCAGTCAAGGCTACAGGACCAGCCGGCATCGGGACAAGTCCGCGGTGCGGAGAATCAGGCCGTCGGTCAGCAGCCCAGGCCCCGAGGTCGTATCAGGCGCCCGGGAGGGGCACGGGGGTGACCCCCAAGGGCTCGAGCTCGGAGGCTCCGCCGTCGGCCGCGGTGAGCACCCAGATGCCGTCTGCGTGCCGGGCCACCGAGTGTTCCCACTGGCTGGCATGGGAGCCGTCGGAGGTCACCACGGTCCAGTCATCCTCAAGGACTCGCGTCTCGATGCCGCCGCGGGTGAGCATCGGCTCGATCGCCAGGGCCATGCCGGGCTTGATCCGGGCGCCCTTCATTCCCGTGGAGTAGTTGAACACGTCGGGCGCCATGTGCATCTGGGATCCGATGCCGTGGCCGACGTAGTCCTCAAGGATTCCCAGCTGCTTGCCGGACTGGGCGGCCACGTAGTCTTCGATGGCCTCCCCGATCTCGCCGGTGCTCTTGGCCTCGGCGAAGGCGGCGATGCCTCGCCACATCGCCGCGGCCGTGACCCGGGAGAGGCGCTCGTCCTCGGCGTCGGCGGTGCCGGAGGCGGAGTCTCCGAGGATGAGCGTCCGGGCGGAGTCCGAGTGCCAGCCCTCGACGATGCACCCTCCGTCCACCTTGAGCACGTCCCCTGCCCTGAGCACCCGCTCCCCCGGGATCCCATGCACCACTTCGTCGTTGACCGAGGTGCAGATGTAACCCGGGAAGCCGTGGTAGTTCAGGAAGTTCGGCTTGGCCCCGCGTGCGGTGATGCGCTCCGCGAACACGTCATTGAGCGCAGAGGTGGTCACCCCGGGGGCGGCTGCCGCCAGGGTCGCATCCAGAGCTTCGCTGAGGATGGCACCGGCCGCGGCCATATGCCGAAGCTGCTCGGGTGACTTCAGTTCGATCCTGCTGCGGGAGAACATCAGGACTTGAGCGCTTCCATGATGCGTGAGTTGACGTCCTCCACCGGGCCCAGGCCGTCGACTCGACGCACGAGTCCACGAGCGTCGTACTCGGCGATCATGGGCGCGGTCTCGGAAGTGAAGATCTCCAGCCGGCGACGGATGGCACTCTCGTCGGCGTCGTCCTCTCGTCCCTCGATCTCGGCGCGCTTCTTGAGCCGCTGGATGAGTTCGTCTCGGTCGGCGGTGAGCTCCAGGACGACGTCGAGGGAGACCTCGAGGCGTTCGAGCATCTCATCGAGCGCCGCGACCTGGACGCGGTTGCGCGGGTATCCGTCGAGCAGGAAGCCGTTGCTGGCGTCCTCCCAGGTGAGGCGGTCCTCGATCATGCGGTTCGTCACGGAGTCCGGCACCAGGTCCCCGGCGTCGACGTACTTCTGCGCCTCGCGTCCGAGCTCGGTCTGTTCCTTGATGTTCACTCGGAAGATGTCACCGGTGGAGATGGCGACGATGCCGAGCTCTTCGGAGATCTTCTTCGACTGGGTGCCCTTGCCGGAGCCGGCAGGTCCAACAATCAACATGCGCGTCATCGCAACAACCCTTCGTAGTTCCGCTGTTCCATCTGTGCGTTGATCTGCTTGACGGTGGTCAGGCCGACGCCGACCATGATCAGGATCGAGGTGCCGCCGAACGGGAAGTTCTGGTTGGCTCCGATCAGCACGAACGCGATCAGTGGGATCAGTGCGATCAGGCCCAGGTACAGCGCACCCGGGAAGGTGATCCGTGAGATCACATACGCCAGGTAGCTCTCAGTGGGCTTGCCGGCGCGGATGCCTGGGATGAAGCCACCGAACTTGCGCATGTTCTCGGCGACCTCGTTCGGGTTGAACGTGATCGTCACGTAGAAGTAGGTGAAGAAGATGGTCATCAGGAAGAAGGTGGCCATGTACAGCGGGTGCGCGCCGCCCACGAAGTAGGTCTGCACGAACTCGACGAGCCAGGAAGGCTCCTCCCCCGGGCCGGGCTGGTTGAACTGTGCGAGCACCGAGGGAAGCATCAGCACCGAGGAGGCGAAGATGACCGGGATGACGCCGGCCATGTTGACCTTGATCGGGATGTAGGTGGAGGTTCCGCCCACGGTGCGGCGGCCCACCTGACGCTTCGCGTACTGGACGGGCACGCGGCGCTGGGACTGCTCGACGAAGACGACGGCCGTGATGGTGACCAGGCCGATGAGCAGCACCATGCCGAAGGTCCGCCACCCCTGGGTGGTCCAGATCTCGCCCATGGCGCCGGGGAAGCCCGCGGCGATGGAGACGAAGATCAGGATGGACATGCCGTTGCCGACACCGCGCTCGGTGATCTGCTCGCCGAGCCACATGATCAGGGCGACGCCGGTGACCAGCGCCAGGATCATCAGCAGGATGACCGGCAGGGCGTCGCTGGTGGTGATGGGGATGTCACAGCCGAGCAGGGTGCCGGTGCGTGCGGTCGTCACCAGCGTGGTGGCGTTGAGCGTGGCCAGGGCGATCGTCAGATACCGGGTGTACTGGGTGAGCTTCGCCTGGCCCTGCGGCCCCTCGCGCTGGAGGTTCTCGAACCGGGGAATGACCACGCGCAGCAGCTGCACGATGATCGCCGCGGTGATGTAGGGCATGATCCCGAGCGCGAATATGGACACCTGGAGCAGAGCTCCGCCGGAGAACATGTTGACGAAGGAGTAGAGGCCGCCCTCAGTGGTCCCCAGTGCCAGGCACTGCTGGACGGCTGAGTAGTCCACCCCGGGTGCCGGGATGAATGCGCCGATGCGGTAGATCGCGATGATCGCGATGGTGAACCAGATCTTTCGACGCAGGTCGGGTGTCTTGAACACCCTTGCGATCGCGCTGAACAAGCGGCCTCCTGATGCGTGATTTGCCCGTGTGATGCCTTCGGCCACACAGACGGTCATACTAACGCGCGGTGCGCATGAGAAAAGAATCCTGCGGCCGTGACCGGCCGGGATGTGGCTGGTCACGGCCTGGATATGAAGAGACCCCCGTGGTGATCCACGGGGGTCTCTCACATGTGAGAACCGATCAGGCCTGCTTGGAAGCGGCCTTCAGCGGCAGCTGCTCGGTGGAGCCACCGGCAGCATTGATCTTCTCCACGGCGCTGGCCGAGAAGGCGTGTGCCTTCACGGTCACGGCCACGGAGATCTCGCCAGAACCGAGCACCTTGACGGGGCGGCCCTTGCGAGCAGCACCCTTGGCGATCAGGTCATCGGCGGTGACGTCTCCGCCCTCGGGGAACATCTCGCCGAGCTTGGTCAGATTGACCGGCGAGTATTCCACGCGGAACGGGTTCTTGAAGCCGCGCAGCTTCGGAAGGCGCATGTACAGCGGAAGCTGTCCACCTTCGAAGCCTGCACGGACCTGGTAACGGGCCTTCGTACCCTTGGTACCACGGCCTGCAGTCTTGCCCTTGGAAGCCTCACCACGCCCAACACGGGTGCGGGACTTCTTGGAGCCGGGCGCCGGACGCAGATCGTGGACCTTGAGGACGTTGGAATCCGCAGCAGTGTTCTCTGCCATCCTTAGTTCGCCTCCTCAGCCTTGACTAGATGCTTCACGCTGTTGAGCATGCCCACGGTCACGGCGTCGGCATCGCGGACCACGGTGTGGCCCACGCGCTTGAGTCCAAGCGAGCGAACAGTCTCGCGGTGCTTGGGGTTGGCGCCGATCAGTGACTTGACCTGGGTGACGGTGAGCTTGTGCTCGCCGGTCTTCAGGTTTCGCGCGGTGTTGTAGTTGACGGTACTGCGCAAGGTCATGCACCTGCCTTCTGTGCACGGGCCTCGCGGTCAGCCGCCATAGTGCGCAGCATGCGCGCCGGTGCGATCTCGTCGAGAGCCTTGCCGCGGCGTGCTGCCACGGATTCGGGCTCTTCGAGCTGCTTGAGGGCATCGATGGTGCCGTGAACGATGTTGATGGCGTTCACCGAGCCCATGGACTTGGTCAGCACGTCGTGGATGCCTGCGCACTCGAGTACGGCGCGGACAGGACCTCCGGCGATCACACCGGTACCCGGTGCTGCGGGACGAAGCAGGACGACGCCGGCAGCATCCTCACCCTTGACCAGGTGCGGGATGGTGGAGCCGACGCGCGGGACGCGGAAGAAGCTCTTCTTGGCCTCTTCCACACCCTTGGCGATGGCCGCCGGGACTTCCTTGGCCTTGCCGTATCCGACGCCGACCAGACCATCGCCGTCTCCGACGATGACCAGGGCGGTGAAGCTGAAGCGACGACCACCCTTGACGACCTTGGACACGCGGTTGATCGTCACGACGCGCTCGAGGAACTTGTCCTTCTCCTCTTCGCGACCGCCACGACCGCGACCGCGGCCGCCGCCTTCGCTGCGACCTCCACGACCGCCGCGGTTGTCACCGCGGCCGCCGCGCTCGCCGCGAGCTGAGTTGCTGTTCTCGCCGGCAGCCTGAGTCTGCGATGCAGTCTCCGGTGCGGCGGTTTCTTTGGCCTCAGTCACAGACGAGTCCTTCACGGGGTTGTTTGCGTTCTCACTCACAGCTTCAGCCCACCTTCCCGGGCGCCGTCAGCGACGGCTGCCACGCGACCGTGGTACTTGTTGCCGCCGCGGTCGAAAACCACGGCGTCGATGCCAGCTGCTTTGGCGCGCTCGGCGACCATTTCGCCGACCTTCTTCGCCTTGGCGGTCTTGTCGCCGTCGAAGCTGCGCAGGTCCGCCTCCATAGTGGTGGCGGAGACCAGGGTCTTGCCCTCGAGGTCATTGACCACCTGGGCGACCATGTGACGAGCGGAGCGGTTGACCACCAGGCGCGGACGCTCGGCGGAGCCGTTGAGCTTCTTGCGCAGGCGGAGGTGGCGGCGGCCGCGGGCAGCGGATTTGGATTTGCCCTTGATACCAATAGCCATGGTTTACTTACCTGCCTTTCCGGCCTTGCGGCGAATCTGCTCGCCCTCGTAACGCACGCCTTTGCCCTTGTACGGGTCAGGCTTGCGCAGCTTGCGGATATTGGCGGCGACCTCGCCGACCTGCTGCTTGTCGATACCGATGACAGACAGCTTGGTGGCGCCATCGACCTGGAAGGTGATGCCCGTGGGGGCCTTCACCGGAACCGGGTGCGAGTAGCCGAGTGCAAACTCCAGGTCATCGCCCTTCGGCAGCACACGGTAACCGGTGCCGACGATCTCGAGCTTCTTGGAGTAGCCCTCAGTGACACCGATGACCATGTTGTTGATCAGGGTGCGGGTCAGGCCGTGCAGCGAACGGGATTCGCGTTCGTCGTTGGGACGGGACACCGTGATGGTGCCCTCTTCCTGGTCGACGGTGATGCCTTCGGCAAGAGTGCGGGAAAGTTCGCCCTTGGGCCCTTTGACAGAGACCTCGCGACCTTCCAGCTTAACCTCGACGCCGGCAGGGAGGGTGATCGGAAGACGACCGATGCGTGACATAGTGCTTCGACTCCTTCCGGTTACCAGACGTAGGCGAGGACTTCCCCACCGACGCCCTTCTTTGCTGCCTGCCGGTCGGTAAGGAGACCGGAGGATGTGGACAGGATCGCGATGCCCAGGCCGCCCAAGACGTGCGGGAGGTTGGTGGACTTCGCGTACACCCGGAGACCGGGCTTGGAGATGCGGCGCAGGCCGGCGATCGAACGCTCACGGTTCGGGCCGAACTTGAGGTCGATGGCCAGGGTCTTTCCGACCTCGGCCTCCTCTTCGCGCCATTCGGTGATGTAACCTTCCGCCTTCAGGATGTCGGCCACACGCACCTTCAGCTTCGAGCTGGGCATGGACACCTGATCGTGGAAAGCCGAGTTGGCATTGCGCAGACGTGTCAGCATGTCTGCGACTGGGTCAGTCATTGTCATGAGGGGCTTCTGCCCTTCCTCGCCGTGGTTTCCAGTCTCCCGAGGAACTCGATGATCCGGCTGTTGCCGAACCGATCGGAACCTTTGGTGAAGGGACCTGCGGCGTAGTGCTTATTGGTCGGTCTTGAAGGGGAAGCCCAGCGCCTTGAGCAGTGCGCGGCCTTCCTCGTCAGTCTTGGCGGTGGTCACCACGGTGATGTCCATGCCGCGGGGGCGATCGATCTTGTCCTGGTCGATCTCGTGGAACACCGACTGTTCGGTCAAACCGAAGGTGTAGTTGCCGTTGCCGTCGAACTGCTTGCCGCTGAGTCCGCGGAAATCGCGAATACGGGGCAGCGCGAGGGTCACCAGGCGGTCCACGAATTCCCACATGCGATCGCCGCGCAGTGTGGTGTGGGTACCGATCGGCATGCCTTCACGCAGCTTGAACTGCGCGATGGACTTCCGTGCACGGGTCACCTTCGGCTTCTGACCGGTGATCTTGGTCAGGTCCTCGACGGCGCCCTGGATGAGCTTGGAGTCGCGAGCTGCCTCGCCGACGCCCATGTTGACCACGACCTTGACCAGGCCGGGGACCTCCATGACGTTGGAGTATCCATACTCTTCCTGCAGTGTGGACCGGATGTCCTCGCGGTACTTGTTCTTCAGCCGCGGGGCGGTCTTCTCAGTCTGGCTCTGAACCTCAGTCATCACAGGTCCTTTCCGGAGGCCTTGGCGACGCGGATGCGCACAGTCTTGCTGACGCCATCACGCTCCACGGTCTCCTGCCGGTAGCCCACGCGAGTCGGTTTGCCGGACTCGGGGTCGACCACAGCGACGTTGGAGATGTGGATGGTGGCCTCAGACTCCACGATGCCACCCTCGGTGCTGCCGAACTGGCCGGCACGGAGGTGACGCTTCATGCGGTTGACGCCCTCGACGAGGACGCGCTCCTTGGCGGGCAGGACCTGCAGGACCTTGCCCTGCTTGCCCTTGTCCTTGCCGGTGAGGACCTGGACGAGGTCGTCTTTCTTGATCTTGGCCATGAGTCAGAGCACCTCCGGAGCGAGCGAGACGATCTTCATGAACTTCTTGTCGCGCAGTTCGCGACCCACCGGCCCGAAGATACGGGTACCGCGCGGCTCCGGAGTGTCACCCTTGAGGATGACGGCAGCGTTCTCGTCGAAGCTGATGTAGGAGCCGTCGTTGCGACGGGTCTTCTTCTTTGAACGCACGACGACAGCCTTGATGACGTCGCCCTTCTTGACATTTCCGCCCGGAATTGCGTCCTTGACGGTGGCGACGAATGTGTCGCCGATACCTGCATAGCGGCGTCCGGACCCACCGAGGACACGGATGACAAGGACTTCCTTGGCACCGGTGTTGTCGGCGATCTTGAGCCGCGATTCCTGTTGAATCACTTGGTTTCTCCTGTCGTCGCACTGGTTCTCGCACTCGTGCCGATCATCTCGGCTGGCGAGCCTTGTGGAACTTCTAGCCTGAGTCGGACACCTGGAGCGACGGGTGTCGCCCCGGGCCTGTGGTCCGACTTACCTGACAGTCCCCTGGCCGCTTACCCACACACTCTCCGTCCCTTGCGGACGGGCAGTTGAATGCATGGCCGAGGCGGCGTTTCCCGGGGCCCGGAGGCCCTTTCGGGGACGTGCGCTGTCCTCTGAGGTGGATAGCCTCATCTATAAGGGCGCACAGCCTCAAAATCATACACGAGATACGCCAAAGGCCCAACTCCGCACGGACGGTGCGGAAGTCGGGCCTTCGGTGCTGCAGCGTGGGTCCCCGGGTCCTGCGCAGGTTCAGCTGAACCGGCGATGACCCGAGGGCCTGATCACTCTGCCTTCTCGACGATCTCGGCGAGCCGCCAGCGCTTGGAGGCTGACAGCGGACGGGTCTCAGCGATGACTACGGTATCGCCGATCCCTGCCTGCTCGGTCTCATCATGTGCCATGAATTTGGTGTGCCGCTTCATGATCTTGCCGTACAGGCCGTGCTTACGACGATCCTCGACCTCGACGACGATGGTCTTGGCCATCTTGTCGGAGACGACCACGCCGCGCAGGGTCTTACGGTCATTGCGGGTTTCTGCAGATGCTTCGCTCATGCTCAGTCCTCAGCCTTCTCTTCGTTCTGCTCATCGGCCGAATCAGAGGAGGCTGCGTCGGCATCGACATTCTCGCGAATGCCCAGCTCGCGCTCACGCAGCACCGTGTAGATACGGGCGATGTCGCGCTTGATGTCCCGCAACCGGCTGGAGTTCTCCAGCTGGCCGGTGGCGGACTGGAAGCGGAGGTTGAACAGCTCTTCCTTGGAAGAACGCAGCGCCTCAGCAAGGCCTGCGGAGTCCATCTCTGCGAGCTTCTCAACGGTCAGCTCATTGGTTCCAACTGCCATCGTCACTCACCACTCTCTCGGCTGATCACGCGTGCCTTCATGGGCAGCTTGTGGATTGCCAGCCGGAGCGCCTCTTTGGCGACTTCCTCGCTGACACCGGACAGCTCGAACATGATGCGTCCGGGCTTGACGTTGGCGATCCACCACTCCGGGGAGCCCTTGCCGGAGCCCATGCGGACCTCGGCAGGCTTCTTCGTCAGTGGCTGGTCGGGATAGATGTTGATCCAGACCTTGCCGCCACGCTTGATGTGGCGGGTCATGGCGATACGCGCAGCTTCAATCTGGCGGTTCGTCACGTAGGCCGGATCCAGGGCCTGGATGCCGTACTCGCCGAAGGCGAGCTCGGTTCCACCCTTTGCCTGCCCGCGGCGCTTGGGCCGGTGGGGCTTGCGGTACTTGACTCGACGTGGCATCAACATCAGTTCTGCCCTCCTTCAGCGCCAGAACCTGCTTCGGCGGGTGCCTGGGCACCGGCTTCGCGTCCACGGCCGGGACCGCGACGACGACGCTCTTCGCCACCACGGGCTCCGCCTGCTCCTCCGCGACCGCCACGAGCTCCACCGCGGCCGGAAGGCTGGGCAGCCTGCTGCGCGGCGAGTTCCTTGGCGGTGAGATCGCCCTTGTAGACCCAGACCTTCACGCCGATGCGACCGAAGGTGGTCTTGGCCTCGTGCTTGCCGAAGTCGATGTTCGCGCGCAGCGTGTGCAGCGGAACTCGTCCCTCGCGGTAGAACTCGGAGCGGGACATCTCGGCGCCGCCGAGACGGCCGGCGCACTGGATACGGATGCCCTTCGCGCCGGAACGCATGGCCGAGGTGATGGCCTTCTTCATCGCGCGGCGGAACGCCACGCGTGCTGCGAGCTGCTCAGCAACACCCTGAGCGACCAGCTGTGCATCGGTCTCGGGGCTCTTGACCTCAAGGATGTTCAGCTGGATCTGCTTGGCGGTGAGCTTCTCCAGTTCGCTGCGGATGCGGTCGGCCTCGGCGCCGCGGCGACCGATGACGATGCCTGGGCGCGCAGTGTGGATGTCCACACGGACGCGATCACGGGTGCGCTCGATCTCAACCTTCGAGATGCCGGCGCGCTCCACGGTCTTGGCCAACAGCTCACGGATCTGGACGTCTTCTTTCACGAAGTCCTTGTAACGCTGACCGGCCTTCGTGGAGTCGGCGTACCAGTGTGAGATGTGGTCGGTCGTGATGCCCAGACGGAAACCATTGGGGTTAATCTTCTGTCCCACTACTGATCCCCACCTTTCTCTTCGGCGCCGACCACGATGGTGACGTGGCTGGTGCGCTTGTTGATGCGGAACGCCCGGCCCTGCGCACGGGGGCGGAACCGCTTCATGGTCGGACCTTCGTCGACGCGTGCCTCGGTGATGAAGAAGGCGTCTTCGTTGAAGGCGACTCCTTCCTTGTCTGCATGCTGGCGAGCATTCGCCAGAGCAGAGGCGACCACCTTGTACACCGGCTCTGTAGCGCCCTGGGGGGCGAACTTCAGAATGGCCAGTGCTTCGTTGGCCTGCTTGCCGCGGACAAGGTCGACGACGCGCCGGGCCTTCATAGGCGTCACACGCAGGTAGCGCGCAATTGCCTTGGCTTCCATTGCTTTCCTTCTCTCGTCTTGTGACACGTTGGTCAAGCTCGCAGATCGCTCCTCAGATGAGGAAGCGATCAGCGGCGCTTGCCCTTCTTGTCGTCCTTCACATGGCCGCGGAATGTACGCGTCGGAGCGAACTCGCCGAGCTTGTGCCCGACCATCGACTCAGTGATGAACACGGGGATGTGCTTACGTCCGTCATGCACTGCCACGGTGTGGCCGAGCATGTCGGGGATGATCATGGAACGGCGGGACCATGTCTTGATGACATTCTTGGTGCCCTTTTCGTTCTCAGCGACGACCTTGAGGTACAGGTGCTGATCAACGAAGGGGCCCTTCTTCAAGCTGCGTGGCATGTCTCCAGGCTCCTATCGCTTGTTCTTGGTACGACGGCGACGCACGATGAGCTTGTCGCTTTCCTTGTTCGGACGGCGAGTGCGGCCCTCTGGCTTGCCGTTGGGGTTCACCGGATGGCGACCGCCGGAGGTCTTGCCCTCGCCACCACCGTGCGGGTGGTCGACCGGGTTCATCACAACACCGCGGACGGTCGGACGAACGCCCTTCCAGCGCATGCGTCCTGCCTTGCCCCAGTTGATGTTGGACTGCTCGGCGTTGCCCACGGCGCCGACGGTTGCCCGGCAGCGCACATCGACATTGCGAACTTCACCGGAGGGCAGTCGCAGCTGGGCGAACTTGCCCTCGCGGGCGACCAGCTGGATGGAGGCGCCTGCGGAACGGCCGAGCTTCGCGCCGCCTGCTGGTCGCAGCTCCACCGCGTGCACCACGGTGCCGAGGGGGATGTTGCGTAGCGGCAGGTTGTTGCCGGGCTTGATGTCCGCATTCGGGCCGGACTCAACCGCTGCGCCCTGCTCCAGCTTGGCTGGGGCGAGGATGTAGCGCTTGGTGCCGTCGACGAAGTGCAGCAGGGCGATGCGAGCGGTGCGATTCGGGTCGTACTCGATGTGAGCGACCTTGGCCGGAACGCCGTCCTTGTCAGAGCGACGGAAGTCGATGACGCGGTACTGGCGCTTATGCCCGCCACCCTTGTGACGAGTGGTGATCTTGCCTGAGCTGTTGCGGCCGCCTGTCTTGGACAGCGGGCGCAGCAGGGACTTTTCCGGGGTGTCCCGGGTGATCTCTGCGAAGTCGGCCACAGACGAGCCGCGTTGGCCCGGTGTGTTCGGCTTGAGGTTACGGATAGCCATATTCTTCTTCCTCGATCAAGTGGTTCCGATCAGCCGATCAGGCTGCGGATCCTCCGAAGATGTCAATGTTGTAGCCCTCTTTGAGGGTGATGATGGCGCGCTTGGTACCAGTGCGCGAGCCCCATC
Organism: uncultured Nesterenkonia sp.; assembly: GCA_947494195.1. GTDB lineage: Bacteria > Actinomycetota > Actinomycetes > Actinomycetales > Micrococcaceae > Nesterenkonia. The sequence goes on from CANLUC010000001.1 coordinate 525,181, forward strand.
CGAACTTGGTGCGCTTGCGCTTGCCAGCTCGGTTGATGGTGTTGACCGAGTTCACACGCACGGAGAAGATCTTCTCCACGGCGTATTTGATCTCGGACTTCGTGGCTCGGGGGTCCACCAGGAAGGTGAACTTGCCCTCGTCGATCAGCCCGTAGGACTTCTCCGACACGACGGGTGCGATGATGACGTCGCGCGGGTCCTTGCTTGTCAGGACGCTCACTTGGTCTCCTCCTTCGCAGTGCCCTGTGCCAGGAAGGCGTCATAGCCGGCCTGAGTGAACACGATGTCGTCGGAGACGATGACATCGTAGGTGTTCAGCTGGTCGGCATACAGGGTGTGGACGTGGGGCAGGTTGCGAGTCGACAGCGCGGCGATGTCATCGCTGCGGTCGATCACGACGAGCCAGTTGCGGTTCGCGCCGCCGAGGGCTGCCAGTGCGGCCTTGGCCGCCTTGGTGGAAGCCGCGTCGACGACCAGCGAATCCACCACGTGGATACGATCGTTGCGTGCCCGGTCCGAGAGGGCTCCGCGCAGGGCGGCTGCCTTCATCTTCTTGGGCGTGCGCTGGGCGTAGTCACGCGGGGTGGGGCCATGGACGACGCCACCGCCGATCATGTGCGGTCCGCGCATGGAACCCTGACGAGCTCGACCGGTGCCCTTCTGCCGGAACGGCTTGGCGCCGGTGCCGGAGACCTCGGAGCGAGTCTTGGTCTTGTGGGTGCCCTGGCGAGCGGCGGCCCGCTGCGCGACGACCACCTGGTGGATCAGCGCGACATTGGTCTTGGCGTCGAATACCTCTGCGGGGAAGTCGACAGAAACCTTGTTGGCCATGTGGATCATGCTCCCTTCACTGCGGTGCGGACCAGGACGACCTGGCCACGAGCACCCGGAAGGGCGCCCTTGATGAGCAGCAGGTTCTTCTCGGGGTCCACAGCGTGGACGGTGAGGTTGTGCGTGGTCTGACGGACCCCGCCCATCCGACCGGCCATGCGCAGGCCCTTGAAGACGCGGCCCGGGGTGGCTGCGCCACCGATGGAGCCCGGCTTGCGGTGGTTCTTGTGCGCACCGTGGGATGCGCCGACACCGGCGAAGCCGTGGCGCTTCATGACACCGGCGAAGCCCTTGCCCTTGGTCTTGCCCACGACATCGACCTTCTGGCCGGTCTCGAACGCTTCGACGCTCAGGTCCTGACCCAGCTCATAGGAGCCGGAATCGGATGTGCGGATCTCGACGACGTGGCGACGCGGGGTCACTCCAGCCTTCTCGAAGTGGCCGGCGAGCGGCTTGGTCACCTTGCGCGGATCGATGCGGCCGAAGCCGATCTGGACGGAGTTGTATCCGTCGCTCTCTGCGGTGCGGATCTGGGTCACGACATTGGAGTCGGCTTGGACGACAGTGACTGGGATGAGGGTGTTGTTCTCGTCCCAGACCTGGGTCATGCCGAGCTTCGTGCCCAGCAGTCCCTTGACGTTCAGTTCAACGCGGGAAATATTGGTCATAGTTTTCTCAGCACCTCCCTGCTCTAGAGCTTGATCTCGATGTTGACGTCTGCAGGCAGGTCGAGTCGCATCAGGGAATCGACGGCCTTGGGCGTCGGATCCACGATGTCGATGAGGCGCTTATGGGTGCGCATCTCGAAGTGCTCGCGAGAGTCCTTGTATTTGTGGGGAGAGCGAATCACGGCGTACACGTTCTTCTCGGTGGGCAGCGGCACTGGGCCGACAACCGTTGCACCAGCACGTGTGACCGTGTCGACGATCTTCCGGGCCGAGGTGTCGATGACTTCGTGGTCATACGACTTCAGCCGGATGCGGATTTTTTGTCCCGCCATGCGTTGAGCCTCTTTCTGGTGTTCTGACATTCGTCTCTCGTCGCAGCCCACGACTGAGCGGAGCCGAGGGCTCCCAGAAAGGCAACGCGCACACCCGTTGGGGTTGTGGGCGGATCTGACCTTCTGCAGTTGTGGGCTGCGCACCCGGGCTTCGACGACTCGATCTTCCGAGTCCGACGTCGCTTGTCAGGTGCACGTTCCGGGAGGCACGAATCCGTCCTGATCGGGTGCTGTGTCTCCACAGACCCCGACGGGTTCCTCGTGCTCCCGGATCTCCGACCCCCGCGGTCGGGCGTGTCGCTTGGATGAGCAGATTCTCTGCGCACAGCGAGACACACCACGAGGTGCCGGTGTTGAAGTTGTAGCTGTTCGCTCACTCCGTCTGCCGTCAAGGCACACGGGGGCTGAGAGCCCGTGAGCAACCTGTCTATTCTCACACAGATCCCCAGTGACCACAAACAGAATCCCCGGTGACCGTGGTCACCGGGGATTCTGTGTGCTCGGGTGAATCAGCAGCGAGGCTGCTGACTCATCAGCCGAGGATCGAGCTCAAGATCGAGAGTCTTACTTCAGGATCTTGGTGACTCGACCTGAACCAACGGTGCGTCCACCCTCACGGATGGCGAAGCCGAGGCCGTCTTCCATGGCGATCTCCTGGATGAGCTCAACAGTCATCTCGGTGTTATCGCCTGGCATGACCATCTCGGTGCCCTCGGGCAGCGAGATGACGCCAGTGACGTCGGTGGTCCGGAAGTAGAACTGCGGACGGTAGTTGGTGTAGAAGGGGTTGTGGCGTCCGCCCTCATCCTTGGACAGAATGTAGACGTTGGCCTCGAACTGCGTGTGCGGGGTGATGGAGCCGGGGGCAGCCACAACCTGGCCGCGCTCGACGTCATCGCGCTTCAGACCGCGAAGCAGCAGTCCACAGTTCTCGCCGGCCCAAGCCTCATCGAGCTGCTTGTGGAACATCTCGATACCCGTGACGGTGGTCTTCTGCTTGGGGCGGATGCCGAGGATCTCGATCTCCGAGTTGATCTTCAGCGTGCCGCGCTCGGCGCGACCGGTCACCACGGTGCCGCGACCGGTGATGGTGAAGACGTCCTCGATCGGCATGAGGAACGGCTTGTCCTTGTCACGCTCTGGCTCGGGGATGAAGGTATCCACGGCCTCCATGAGGTCTTCGACAGTCTTGACCCACTCAGCATCGCCCTCGAGAGCCTTCAGGCCTGAGGTGCGGATGACCGGTGCGTTGTCGCCGTCGTAGCCCTGGGAATCGAGGAGCTCGCGCACCTCCATCTCGACGAGGTCCAGGAGCTCTTCGTCCTCGACCATGTCGGACTTGTTCAGTGCGACCAGCAGGGCGGGGACGCCGACCTGGCGGGCGAGCAGCACGTGCTCGCGGGTCTGTGCCATCGGACCATCAGTGGCGGCGACGACCAGGATCGCACCGTCCATCTGAGCGGCACCGGTGATCATGTTCTTCACGTAGTCAGCGTGACCGGGGGCGTCCACGTGTGCATAGTGGCGCGCCTCGGTCTGGTACTCCACGTGGGAGACGTTGATCGTGATGCCGCGCTCGCGCTCCTCGGGAGCGTTGTCGATCGAGGCGAAGTCGCGACCCTGGTTGAGCTCGGGGTACTTCTCCGACAGGACCTTGGAGATCGCAGCTGTCAGGGTGGTCTTGCCATGGTCGACGTGACCGATGGTGCCGATGTTAAGGTGCGGCTTGTTACGCTCGAACTTTGCCTTGGCCACAGGTTCCTCCTAAGAACTTGTTCAGGTAAGAAGACTTACTCCAGCCGCACTGTCAACGAGGCTGAAACTCATGCAAGTCTACTAATCGCTAGGTATTTGGTGAAATTATCCGAATGATGGTGCGTGAGGAGCGGTGGAGGTCATCCGGAGACCTCGCTTCCTCCAGGCTGCGTCGATCCGCCCGGTCCGGACGGCCGGGCCTGCCCCAATGGGGGGCGACCCGGCCAACCGGTGCGTGGATCAGGCGCCGCGGTTCTTCTCGATGATCTCTTCGGCCACGGCCTTCGGAACCTCGACGTACGAGTTGAAGGACATGGTGAAGACGGCGCGGCCCTGCGTGCGTGAGCGCAGTTCGCCGATGTAGCCGAACATCTCGGAGAGCGGCACGAGTGCCTTGATGACCTTCACGCCTGCCGCGTCATCCATGGACTGGATCTGACCACGACGGGAGTTCAGGTCGCCGATGACTTCGCCCATGTACTCCTCGGGAGTACGGACTTCGACGGACATCGTCGGCTCGAGCAGCACCGGGTTGGCCCGGCGTGCGCCCTCTTTGAGGACCTGGGAGCCGGCGAGCTTGAACGCCATCTCCGAGGAGTCGACGTCGTGGTAGGCGCCGTCGACCAGTTCGGCCCGGACGCCGACCATCGGGTAGCCGGCGAGGACGCCGAGACCCATGGCGTCCTGGATGCCTGCATCCACGGAGGGGATGTACTCGCGGGGAATGCGTCCACCGGTCACCAGGTTGGCGAATTCGTACATCTCGCCGTCCGAGGTGTCCATGGGCTCGAAGTTCATGAGCACCTTGGCGAACTGACCCGAACCACCGGTCTGCTTCTTGTGGGTGTAGTCGACCTTCTCCACACGCTTCTTGATGGTCTCGCGGTAGGCCACCTGGGGCTTGCCCACGTTGGCCTCGACGTTGAACTCGCGGCGCATGCGGTCCACCAGGATGTCCAGGTGGAGCTCGCCCATGCCGCCGATCTCGGTCTGGCCGGTCTCGTCGTTCTGGGTGACGGTGAACGTCGGGTCCTCGGCTGCCAGCTTCTGAATGGCCGTGGAGAGCTTCTCCTGGTCACTCTTCGACTTCGGCTCGATGGCCACGGAGATCACGGGCTCCGGGAAGGTCATCGACTCGAGCACGATCTGATCGTTCGGGTCGCACAGCGTATCGCCGGTGGTGGTGTCCTTGAGCCCGATGACCGCGTAGATGTGACCGGCCTGGATCTCGTCGACCGGGTTCTCCTTGTTCGCGTGCATCTGGAAGAGCTTGCCGATGCGCTCTTTCTTGCCCTTCGTGGAGTTCACGATCTGCGCGCCTGCGGACAGCTTGCCCGAGTAGACGCGGATGAAGGTGAGCTGCCCGAAGAAGGGGTGGGAAGCGATCTTGAACGCCAGAGCCGAGAAGGGCTCGTCCTTGCGGGGACGGCGAGTCAGGATGACATCTTCATGGTTGGGCTTGTGGCCCTCCATGGCCTCGACGTCTGCCGGGGTCGGCAGGTAGTCGATGACGGCGTCAAGCATGGGCTGCACTCCGCGGTTCTTGAACGCCGAGCCGCAGAACACGGGGTAGGCGGCCGAGGCCACGGTGAGCTTGCGGATGCCTTCCTTGAGCTCATCGTTGGAGATCTCTTCGCCTTCGAGGTACTTGTTCATCAGCACGTCGTCAGCTTCAGCGACCTGCTCGATGAGCGTGTTGCGGTACTCCTCGGCGGACTCCTTGAGCTCCTCGGGGATCTCACGGGTCTCGTACTCAGCACCCATGGTCACGTCGCCCTTGGCATCGCCGGGCCACACGAGAGCCTTCATCTGCAGCAGGTCGACGACGCCGACGAAGTCACTCTCGGAGCCGATCGGCAGCTGCATCACCAGCGGGGTCGCGCCGAGGCGGGACTTGATGGTGTCGACGGTGTAGTAGAAGTCAGCGCCCAGCTTGTCCATCTTGTTGACGAAGCAGATGCGCGGGACGTTGTACTTGTCAGCCTGGCGCCAGACAGTCTCGGACTGCGGCTCCACGCCTTCCTTGCCGTCGAAGACAGCAACGGCACCATCGAGGACACGCAGTGCGCGCTCCACCTCGACGGTGAAGTCGACGTGACCGGGGGTGTCGATGATGTTGATCTGGTTGTCGCCCCAGAAGCAGGTCACCGCGGCAGAGGTGATCGTGATGCCGCGCTCTTTCTCCTGCTCCATCCAGTCCGTCGTGGACGCACCGTCGTGGGTTTCACCGATCTTGTGATTCATGCCGGTGTAGAACAGGATGCGTTCGGTTGCGGTGGTCTTACCGGCATCGATGTGAGCCATGATGCCGATGTTGCGGACCTTCTTGAGGTCAGTGAGCACGTCTTGTGCCACGGTGATTCCCCTTTTCTATTACCAGCGGTAGTGGGCGAAGGCCTTGTTGGACTCTGCCATCTTGTGAGTGTCCTCGCGGCGCTTCACAGCGGCACCGAGGCCGTTGGATGCGTCCAGGATCTCGTTCATGAGGCGGTCCGTCATGCTCTTCTCGCGACGGCCCTTGGAGTAGCCGACCAGCCAGCGCAGGGCCAGTGCGGTCGAGCGACCGGGCTTGACCTCCACGGGCACCTGGTAGGTGGCGCCGCCGACGCGGCGGGAGCGGACCTCCAGTGCGGGGCGGACGTTGTCCATGGCCTTCTTGAGGATCGTCACGGAGTCCTCGCCGGACTTCTTCGCCACGCCGTCGAGCGCGCCGTAGACGATGCGCTCAGCGGTGGACTTCTTGCCGTCGACCAGGACCTTGTTGATCAGCTGCGTGACCAACGGGGATCCGTGGACCGGATCCTGGACGAGAGGGCGCTTGGGTGCGGGTCCCTTACGAGGCATTACTTCTTCTCCTTCTTCGCGCCGTAGCGGGAGCGAGCCTGACCGCGACCCTTGACACCCTGGGTGTCGAGGGCGCCGCGGACGATCTTGTAGCGGACACCGGGAAGGTCCTTCACACGACCGCCGCGAACGAGCACGATGGAGTGCTCCTGCAGGTTGTGGCCCTCGCCGGGGATGTAGGCGGTGACTTCGACGCCGCCGCCCAGACGAACACGGGCCACCTTGCGGAGTGCGGAGTTCGGCTTCTTCGGGGTCGTGGTGTACACACGGGTGCATACGCCACGACGCATCGGGCTTCCCTGCAGTGCAGGGGTGTTGTTCTTGGTGCGCTTGGGATGACGCCCCTTGCGCACAAGCTGCTGAATAGTAGGCACTATGCGTTCTCCATACGTGTAGTGAGGGAAGCAGAGGATTCTTGACTCTGCCCGCGGTTGATGGTCGGCACACTGTCCGCGGGCTCTGGTCCCTAGGCGTGCAAAAATGTGGCATTCGCTGCGCAACTTCCCCGCAACCCGGACCGAGTCCCTCTGCCACATCAGAAACAATCAGGTTAACACTACCAGGAACCCATCCCCTGCGCGAGTGCCGGATCCTGATCCCGTGCTGCTCCCTTGCGGGGCCACGCAGAACGCGGCACCACAGAGAGCAACGCAGCAGGCCCGGAGGAGCGTCGCTCCCCCGGGCCTGCTGCGTTGATCAGTCCTGACGCCCGTTCATAGGGCGGTCATCGAACCCGTCTGCGACTGGCTTCTCAGCGGAAGTCGACATCCGTGTTGTAGTCGTCGAGCGGAATGGCGTGGAATTCGCCGTCCCCCTCGGCTCCTGCGTAATCGAAGCTCGAGCCGTAGAGGCTCGGGCCGGTGAACAGATTGGCCTTGGCCTCTTCGGTGGGCTCCACCGAGGACTGCGTGTAGCGGTCCAGACCGGTGCCGGCCGGGATCAGCTTGCCGATGATCACGTTCTCCTTGAGCCCCAGCAGCGGGTCGGACTTGCCTTCCATCGCTGCCTGGGTGAGCACTCGGGTGGTCTCCTGGAAGGAGGCCGCCGAGAGCCAGGAATCCGTGGCCAGTGAGGCCTTGGTGATGCCCATGAGCTCGTCGCGTCCCGAAGCCGGCTGCTGACCCTCCGCCACTGCCTTGCGGTTGGCGGCGGTGAAGCGGAACCGGTCGGTCAGCTCGCCCGGCAGCAGCGAGGTGCCGCCGGAGTCGATGACCGTGATGCGACGCAGCATCTGCCGGACGATGACCTCCACGTGCTTGTCGTGGATGCCCACGCCCTGGGACTGGTAGACGTCCTGGACCTCGGAGACGAGGAACTTCTGCGCGGCCCGGGGGCCGAGCACGCGAAGCACCTGCTTGGGATCCACAGCGCCTGCCACCAGCTGCTGTCCGACCTCGACGTGCTCACCGTCAGAGACGAGCACTCGAGCGCGGCGCAGGATCGGGTAGGCGTGCTCCTCGGAACCGTCATCCGGAGTCAGCACCAGACGGAGCTGCTTGTCGGAATCGTCCAGGTTGACCCGACCCGCGACCTCGGCGATGGGAGCGACACCCTTGGGTGTGCGCGCCTCGAAGAGCTCCTGGATACGGGGCAGACCCTGGGTGATGTCGTCTGCCGAGGCGATGCCGCCGGTGTGGAAGGTACGCATGGTCAGCTGCGTGCCGGGCTCACCGATGGACTGTGCGGCGATGATGCCCACGGCCTCGCCGATGTCCACGGTCTGTCCGGTGGCCAGCGAGCGTCCGTAGCAGCGGGTACAGGTACCCACGGCCGACTCGCAGGTCAGCACCGAGCGGATCTTGATCTCGGTGATGCCGGCGTTGAACAGCTGGTCGATGAGCACATCTCCGACGTCGGAGCCGCCCTCTGCCAGCACCTTGCCGTCTGCGTCAGTGACGTCGACTGCAAGTGTGCGCGCATAGGCCGAGTTCTCGACCTCTTCGTGCAGCTTCAGCTCACCGTTGTCATCCGCGACGGCGATGGTCACGGTCAGCCCGCGGGAGGTCCCGCAGTCTGCCTCGCGCACAATGACGTCCTGGGAGACGTCCACCAGACGACGAGTCAGGTAACCGGAGTTCGCGGTCTTCAGCGCCGTATCCGCCAGGCCCTTGCGGGCGCCGTGGGTGGCGATGAAGTACTCGAGCACCGAGAGCCCCTCGCGGTAGGAGGACTTGATCGGACGCGGGATGATCTCACCCTTGGGGTTGGTCACCAGACCACGGATGCCCGCGATCTGTCGGACCTGAAGCCAGTTGCCTCGGGCACCGGAGGTGACCATCCGGTTGATGTTGTTGTGCTCATCCATGCCGGCCTGCATGGCCGCGGCAACCTCGTCGGTGGCCTTGGTCCAGATCTCGACCAGCTCAGAGTGGCGCTCGTCGTCGCCGATCAGACCCATGTCGTACTGGGACTGGACCTTGGCGGCCTGGTCCTCGTAGACATCCATGATCTTCTTCTTGTCCATGTTCGAGGTCACGTCGGAGATGGCGACGGTGACGCCCGAACGGGTGGACCAGTAGAAGCCGGCATCCTTGAGGTTGTCCAGGGTGCGAGCGGTGACGTTGTTGGGGTAGCGCTCCGCGAGATCGTTGATCAGCGTGGAGAGCTGCCCCTTGTCGGCCACCGTGTCGTGCCAGGGGTAGTCCTCGGGCAGGGTCAGGTTGAACAGGACCTTGCCCAGAGTGGTCTTGATCGTCGCGGGCGTGCCCGGCTCCCAGCCTTCAGGAGCTTCGACCTCGGCAGAGGGTACGAAGCCCTCCACGGTGATCTTGACCGGCGCGTTGATGTGCAGCTCGCGCAGGTCCATGGCCATCTGCGCCTCACCCACGGAGGAGAAGGAGCGGCCTGCGCCGGTCTCATCCTCGCGCTGGGTGGTCAGGTGGTGCAGACCGATGATCATGTCCTGTGAGGGCAGAGCCACCGGGCGTCCGTCCGAAGGCTTCAGGATGTTGTTCGAGGAGAGCATCAGGATGCGCGCCTCGGCCTGGGCCTCGGGTGAGAGCGGCAGGTGGACTGCCATCTGGTCGCCGTCGAAGTCAGCGTTGAACGCCGAGCAGACCAGCGGGTGCAGCTGGAGGGCCTTGCCCTCCACCAGCTGCGGCTCGAAGGCCTGGATGCCCAGACGGTGCAGGGTGGGTGCGCGGTTCAGCAGCACCGGGTGCTCGGTGATGATCTCTTCGAGAACATCCCAGACCTGGGGGCGCTGACGCTCCACCATGCGCTTGGCCGACTTGATGTTCTGCGCGTGGTTGAGGTCAACCAGACGCTTCATCACGAAGGGCTTGAACAGCTCCAGCGCCATCTGCTTGGGCAGACCACACTGGTGCAGCTTCAGCTGCGGGCCGACCACGATGACCGAACGGCCGGAGTAGTCCACGCGCTTGCCGAGCAGGTTCTGGCGGAACCGGCCCTGCTTGCCCTTGAGCATGTCGGAGAGCGACTTCAGCGGACGGTTGCCCGGTCCGGTGACCGGACGGCCGCGACGACCGTTGTCGAAGAGCGAGTCCACGGACTCCTGAAGCATGCGCTTCTCGTTGTTCACGATGATCTCGGGGGCACCGAGATCCAGGAGCCGCTTCAGGCGGTTGTTGCGGTTGATCACGCGACGGTACAGGTCGTTGAGGTCGGAGGTCGCGAAGCGTCCACCGTCCAGCTGCACCATCGGCCGGATCTCCGGGGGGATCACCGGGACGGCGTCGAGCACCATGCCGCGAGGCGTCGTGCCGGTGGAGAGGAACGCGTTGAGCACCTTCAGCCGCTTCAGGGCGCGTGTCTTGCGCTGACCCTTGCCGGTGGCGATGATCTCGCGCAGACGCTCTGCCTCGGCCTCCATGTCGAAGGTCGCCAGGCGACGCTGGATCGACTCGGCGCCCATGGAGCCCTCGAAGTACTGGCCGTAGCGAGTGCGCATCTCACGGAAGAGCGCCTCATCACCTTCGAGGTCTGAGACCTTGAGGTTCTTGAAGCGATCCCAGACCCGCTCGAGCTGCTCGATCTCGGCATCGGCGCGCTTGCGCACCTGCGACATCTGCTTGTCGGAGGTGTCGCGTGCCTTCTTCTTCTCGGCGGCCTTGGCACCTTCGCCCTCCAGGCGCTCGAGGTCACCCTCGAGGTCCTTGGAGATGGCGGCGATGTCAGCGTCACGCTGGTCGGCCAGGTGCTTGAGCTCCTGATCGATCTCTGCCTGCAGGTTGGGCAGATCATCGTGGCGGCGCTCTTCATCCACCTCGGTGATCATGTACGCGGCGAAGTAGATGACCTTCTCGAGGTCCTTCGGAGCAAGGTCGAGCAGGTAGCCCAAGCGCGAGGGGACGCCCTTGAAGTACCAGATGTGAGTCACCGGGGCGGCGAGCTGGATGTGACCCATCCGCTCACGGCGCACCTTGGCGCGAGTGACCTCGACGCCGCAACGCTCACAGATGATGCCCTTGAAGCGGACCCGCTTGTACTTGCCGCAGTAGCACTCCCAGTCCCGGGAGGGGCCGAAGATCTTCTCGCAGAAGAGTCCGTCCTTCTCGGGCTTCAGGGTGCGGTAGTTGATGGTTTCAGGCTTTTTGACCTCACCATAGGACCAACCACGGATTTCGTCACCGGTGGCAAGCCCGATACGCATTGTGCCGAATGAGGATTCTTGGGACATAGTCCGGTATCTCTCTTTTCTCTAAAGATTCGTGACGGAGTGAAGGTGCATCGGTGAGGTCCTCAGACCTCTTCGACCGAGCTGGGCTCTGCGCGGGAGAGGTCAATGCCAAGCTCCTCCGCAGCGCTGAACCCGGTTTCCTCCGAGTCACGCATCTCGACCTTGCTGCCGTCCGCGGAGAGGACCTCCACGTTGAGGCAGAGCGACTGCATCTCCTTGATGAGCACCTTGAACGACTCCGGAACGCCTGGCTCCGGGATGTTCTCGCCCTTCACGATGGCCTCGTAGACCTTCACACGGCCGTGGATGTCATCCGACTTGATGGTCAGCAGCTCCTGCAGGGTGTAGGCGGAGCCATAGGCTTCCAGCGCCCAGACCTCCATCTCACCGAAGCGCTGACCGCCGAACTGAGCCTTGCCACCGAGCGGCTGCTGGGTGATCATCGAGTACGGTCCGGTGGAGCGTGCGTGGATCTTGTCATCGACAAGGTGGTGCAGCTTCAGGATGTACATGTACCCGACGGCCACGCCCTCAGGGAACGGCTCACCGGAGCGACCGTCGAAGAGCTGCGCCTTGCCGTTGGCCCCCACGAGCTGCTCGCCGTCGCGTGACGGGTTCACAGACTCGAGGATGCCGGTCAGCTCAGCAGGCTCCGCGCCGTCGAACACGGGAGTCGAGACCTTGGTGGGTCCGGTCTCACGCGGCAGGTTCGGCAGCTTCTGGATCCACTCGGGCTCGCCCTCGATCTTCCAGCCCTGCTTGGCTGCCCACCCGAGGTGGACCTCCATGACCTGGCCGATGTTCATACGACCGGGGACGCCCAGCGGGTTGAGCACGATGTCCACCGCGGTGCCGTCGGGCAGGAAAGGCATGTCTTCAACAGGAAGGATCCTGGAGATGACGCCCTTGTTGCCGTGGCGGCCGGCGAGCTTGTCGCCGTCGGTGATCTTGCGCTTCTGCGCCACGTAGACGCGGACCAGCTGGTTCACACCGGGGGGAAGATCGTCGCCCTCCTCCGCGTCGAAGATCCGGACGCCGATGACGGTGCCGGACTCGCCGTGGGGAACCTTCAGCGAGGTGTCGCGCACTTCGCGGGACTTCTCGCCGAAGATGGCGCGCAGCAGACGCTCCTCGGGGGTCAGCTCGGTCTCACCCTTGGGGGTGACACGGCCGACGAGGATGTCTCCTGCGGAGACCTCAGCACCGATGTGGATGATGCCGCGCTCGTCGAGCTGGGCGAGCATCTCCTCGGAGACGTTCGGGATGTCACGAGTGACCTCTTCGGCACCGAGCTTGGTGTCGCGAGCATCGACCTCGTGCTCCTCGATGTGGATCGAGGTCAGCACGTCATCCTGGATCATCCGCTGGGAGAGGATGATCGCATCCTCGAAGTTATGGCCTTCCCAGGACATGAACGCGACCAGCAGGTTCTTGCCCAGAGCCAGCTCGCCGGCTTCGGTGGAGGGGCCGTCGGCGATGATCGACTGACGCTCCAGCCGGTCCCCTTCGGAGACCCGCACGCGCTGGTTGTACGCGTTGCCCTGGTTCGAGCGCTGGAACTTCATGATCGGGTAGTGGATCTGCGTGCCGTCGTCGTTGAGCACGGTGACCATGTCAGCCGCGACTCGGGTGACCACGCCGGGCTTCTCGGCGGTGACCGAGTCTCCGGCGTCGACGGCGGCGAACTTCTCCATGCCGGTGCCGACCAGCGGGGACTCGGACTCCAGCAGCGGCACTGCCTGACGCTGCATGTTCGCACCCATGAGGGCGCGGTTGGCGTCGTCGTGCTCCAGGAACGGGATCAGGGCGGTGGCCACCGACACCATCTGGCGCGGCGAGACGTCCATGTAGTCGATCTCGTCGGGAATGGTCAGCACGGGCTCGCCCTGCTCACCGGTTCCGTCGGCGCGGCCACGGCAGAGCACGGTGGCCTCGGTGAAGGTCCCGTCCTCGTTCAGCGGCGCGTTGGCCTGGGCGATCTGCGAGACGAGCTCGTCGTCGGCCGTGAGGTAATCGATCTGATCGGTGACGACACCCTTGACGACCTTGCGGTACGGGGTCTCGATGAAGCCGAAGTTGTTGATCCGACCGTAGGTGGCCAGCGAGCCGATGAGGCCGATGTTCGGGCCTTCCGGGGTCTCGATGGGGCACATGCGTCCGTAGTGCGAGGGGTGGACGTCGCGGACCTCCATGCCGGCGCGATCACGAGAGAGACCGCCCGGGCCCAGCGCGGAGAGGCGACGCTTGTGCGTCAGTCCGGCCAGCGGGTTGTTCTGATCCATGAACTGCGAGAGCTGGGAGGTGCCGAAGAACTCCTTGATGGAGGCGACGACGGGACGGATGTTGATCAGGGTCTGCGGCGTGATGGCCTCGACGTCCTGAGTCGTCATCCGCTCGCGGACCACACGCTCCATGCGGGACAGGCCCGTGCGGACCTGGTTCTCGATGAGCTCGCCCACCGCACGGATGCGGCGGTTGCCGAAGTGGTCGATGTCGTCCACGGTGATGTGGACGTCGATCTCGGAACCATCGCGGATGCCCTTGATGGTGTCCTTGCCGGCGTGCAGCGCTGCGAGGTAGTGGATCATCGCGACGATGTCCTGCTCGTTGAGCACCGAGGCGTCGGCGTCCGTGAAGGCCTTGTCCACGCCCAGCTTGCGGTTGAGCTTGTAGCGGCCCACCTTGGCGAGGTCATAGCGCTTCGGGGTGAAGTACAGACCCTTCAGCAGCGACTCGGCGGCCTCCACCGTCGGCGGCTCGCCCGGACGCAGCTTGCGGTAGATGTCGATCAGCGCGTCGGCCTGGGTCTCGAAGGCGTCCTTCTCCATGGTGGCGCGGATCGAGTCATACTCGCCGAACTCTTCCAGGATGCGGGACTCGGTCCAGCCCAGCGCCTTCAGCAGCGCGGTCACGGGCTGCTTGCGACGACGGTCGAGGCGGACGCCGACCTGGTCGCGCTTGTCGATCTCCAGCTCGAACCAGGCACCGCGGGACGGGATGACCTTGGCGGTGAAGATGTCCTTGTCGCTGGTCTTGTCCGGGGTGCGCTCGAAGTAGGCACCCGGGGAGCGGACCAGCTGGGACACGACGACACGCTCGGTGCCGTTGATGATGAACGTGCCGCGGTCGGTCATGAGCGGGAAATCGCCCATGAACACGGTCTGCTGCTTGATCTCGCCGGTGTTGTGGTTCATGAACTCGGCCTTGACGTACAGCGGAGCGGAATACGTGGTGTCCCGTTCCTTGCACTCAGCGACCGGCATCTTGGGGTCGGCGAACTCTGGATCGGAGAAGCTCAGGGACATGGTGCCCTGGAAGTCCTCGATCGGTGACATCTCTTCGAAGATGTCGGAGAGTCCTGAGGTTTCGGAAACGCCCTTGATGCCCTTCTGCCGGGCCTCCTCGACACGAGCAGCCCAGCTGTCGTTGCCGATGAGGCGGTCGAAGGAGTCGATCTGCAGAGCCAGAAGCTCTGGAACATCGAGGGGTTCGTGAATCTTTGCGAATGAGAGTCGGCCTGCATATTCAGCAGTGCGGGCCGAAGCAGCGGTTTGAGTCGATGAGGTGCTCGAGGCGACCAAGAGGGATCCTTCCACAGACCTTCGTAGCTTCCGTAGGAATAACGCATATAAACAACTGCCCACCGCTATTTGAAGGCACGGATGTAGAGAAGATGCGCAAAAATACAGCATAGACCACGAAGGCAACCCAGGGCAAGACGAGGCCGCCGGGGCGTTGGACACGAGGGCTGAGCCTCGGCCGAAGGGAAGGCCTGCGGAGACATCAACAGCGAATCCGGGCTTTCTGGGCAGTAACTGTACCAGTCCGCCGTCGGGAAGGTGCTATCGGACACACCGACGGCGCCCATGCCGCCGTCGGTTCAGACGATGCGGCGCTGCTCCGCCCAGCGGGTGAGCTCATGTCGGGAGGACAGCTGAAGCTTGCGCAGCACCTTGGAGACATGGGTCTCCACGGTCTTGATCGAGATGAACAGCTCCGCGGCGATCTCCCGATAGGTGTACCCGCGCGCGATCAGCCGCATGACCTCGACCTCGCGGGCGGAGAGCCGATCCAGCTCCTCGTCCCGGACGTCGCCGACCGCACCGGTGCCGAAGGCGTCCAGGACGAACCCTGCCAGGCGCGGCGAGAACACGGCGTCGCCGGTGGCCACCGCCTGCACCGCGTCGGCGAGGTCTGCGGTGCTGATCGTCTTCGTGACGTAGCCGCGGGCTCCGGCGCGGATCACCGAGACCACGTCTTCGGCCTGGTCCGAGACGCTGATGGCCAGGAACTTCACCTCGGGGAGGTCGCGGCAGGCGCGGACCACCTCGGCGCCTCCCCCACCGGTGCCGCCCGGAAGATGCACATCGAGCAGCACGACCTCGGGGTGTTCCCGCCGCACCACGGCGATTGCAGTCTCCACATCGTGGCCCTCGCCGACGACTTCGACTCTCCCGGCCATCTCGGCCTTGAGTCCGGCCCGGAAGATGCCGTGGTCATCGATGATCACCACGCGGCGCAGCGCTGGGGCCTCACCCATAGGTCTCCTCCCGTCGCGACATCGGATCAGTGGCGGATTCCGCCCCGGCCGAGGCGCTCACCGGCATCCACAGCTGGACCTCGGTGCCACCAACCCCCGAGCGGATGTCGGCCCTGCCACCGGCACGGTTCATCCGCCCGATGATCGATTCCCGCACGCCGAGCCGATCCGCTCCGATGCCCGAGGGGTCGAACCCTGCGCCGCGGTCGCGGATGAAGACCGCGTCCTCCGTCGGAGTGGACTCGAGGTAGACCGAGGCAGGGCCCGCGTGCTTGAGCGCATTGACGATGGCCTCCCGGGCAGCAGCGACCAACACACGATGATCGGTTCGGCGAGACTCCCCGACGGCGACGATCTCCACCGGCACGCTGTGGAGCTCCTCCAGCTCTGCGACCGTGGCACTGAGCTGCTCCTTGAGCGTCCCGGTCTCGGCGGCGTCGCGTCCATAGAGCCACCCGCGCAGCTGCCGCTCCTGCCCGCGCGCGAGCTTCTCCACCGCGGCGGGGTCATGCCGCTGCTTCTGAACCATGGCCAGAGTCTGGAGCACAGAATCGTGGAGGTGCGCGGCGATGTCGGCACGTTCAGCCTCTGCCGCCGCTCGCGCGCGTTCCGTGTTGGAGGTCCGGTAGAGCCGGATGACCCACGGAGCACTCACCAGCGCGATGCCCGCGAGCAGCATTGCCGCCACCATCAGGCCCAGCAGCAGGTCAGCGGCCGGGAGGAAACCGCCCGCAAGGAGAAGAAGCGCCAGGATGACCAGCAGCACCCCCACCGAGAACTGCCACAAAATGGCCTGACGTGAGCGGGGCCGCTCGCGATGAGCAGACCCCGGCTCCCCAGCTGAGCGTGGACCTATGGCGTCCACCTGGGACCACGCCAGCAGCACACCGACTCCGAGGATCACGGGCGGGCCGATGAGCCACCAGTTGATGTCCGCTCCGAAGAGCTGCAGCCCGATCAGACCCGCACCGCCCAGGAGGAGTCCGCCGAAGAGCACCTGAGGGGAGCTCGTCAGGGCATCCAGAACTTCGCGACCACGAGCGTTCCAGTACTGGACCGGCTCCGACTGCGGATCGATGCCCGCCGTGGGCCGCGGGCTCTTCGTCGTCGACTCGGCGGCATACCCCTCGCTGCCGTTCACGGCCGGTCCGCTGAGACCGCGCCCCGCTGCATCGGGACGCGGCTCGTCCTCCCGCGGGACGAAGATCCACAGCCAGCAGTAGAGCAGCAGCCCGATGCCGCCGGCGATGCTCAGCCCGATCATGACAGTGCGCACCGCAGGCACCGAGACTCCGAGATGTCGGGACAGTCCGAGACAGACCCCTGCCAGCGGAGTGCCGGCGGCGCGCAGCAGCGGTGGCCGCGCAGGACCGGTGTGCTGCCCCGGGTGCGTCTGACTGGCGCTGTCCATAACTCCCATACTGCCACGGCCACTGCCCCACCTCGATGGATCCAGCCCCAGGATCGGGGGCCGCGGGTGATCTTTCAGGGTTGAGTCAGGGTGTCCCCCAGTAGCGGCAGAGTTCCCCTCCCAGGAGACTTGGAGCATGGACAATCAGAAGCCTGAGACAGGCCGTCGCTTCTTCGACTGGATGCGCACCACCGGGCTGCTTCGCCCGGAGGAGACATGGATCGGTGGCGTCTTCGCCGGCATCTCCGCCAAGGTCGGATGGGACGCAGCCCTGGTGCGTGGGCTCGGCGTCGTCGCTTTCATCATCTTCTTCTCCCCGGCGGCACTGCTGTATGGACTCGCCTGGATCCTGGTGCCGAACCGCGAGGGCCGGATCCATGCGCAGGAAGCGGTTCGCGGCAACTACACCTCAGGCTTCGTCGGTGGCATGATCCTCACGGTCCTGGGAGCGCTGAACGTCTTCACGCCGATCAGCGTCGCAGGCCCGCTGGCTGTGCTGCTCAACATCGTGATACTCGGCGCCGTGGCCTGGCTGGTGTACGTCACCGTGAAGAACCATCGCAAGAGGTCTTCTTCGACGACCACGGGCGACTCCGATACAGGGCGCTACCCCACGGATTCCTCCCCCGCAGGATCAGACGGCTCCCCGGGAAAAGCCGGGGCCGGTGACTCCACCCCGACACGAGCGGATGGGAAGCCGGCCTGGTACCCCCGAGAACGGGTGACGACGACGGCGCCCGGGCACACCTCCGACTCAAGCGTCTCCGCGCTGAAGCAGGACGCGGCATATCCAGGCCCGGCATCGGTACGGGCCCCGAAGCAGCCTTCGGGACGGTCCGAATACTCTCCTCGGGAACGCGCGGAGCGGCGTCGGCGTCGGCAGCTGAGCTGGGGGCTGGCGCTGCTGGCGCTGCCGATGGTCGTCGGACTGTCCTGGCTCGCCGGTGGCTTCGGACTCTCCGGGGTCACGGTGGCACTTGTGGCCACAGCCGGACTGGTGCTGCTCCTGGGACTGACCCATTTCACGGCGGCCCTGCGCGGTCGGCCGGGGACCCCCGGGCTCCTGGCCCTGAGCACCACGGTCATGCTGGTGCTCTTCGCCGGACAGACCGTCTCGGGCTTCGGAGGCGGCACGAACCACGCTTTTGGCAATTACAGGACCTCTGAGACCCAGGTGCAGAGCGCCTTCTCCAACACCACGGTGGATCTGCGCGAGCTTGCCGCGCTGGAGGGCCCCTCTGACCCAGCTGTCTGGGATGCCCAGGTCAACCAGGCCTTCTCGAACACCTCCGTGATCGTCCCGGACGATGCGCGTGTGCTCATCAGCAACGGTCAGGCGCTGAGCAACCTCGAGATCTCCACCCAGAACGACCACCGGGAACAGTCGGGAATCTCCGGCGAGGATCTGATGATCGGCCCAGCAGACTCCGAGAACGAGATCCACCTGGATCTCAACTCCGCGTTCGGGAACACCACGATCTATGACTCCACCACCTATGACCAGGAAGGAGGTGAGCAGCGATGACCGCCGATCACCCGGAGCGTCGCGAGTCGGCTGACCAGGACGCGCGCACCCACCCCACCCGACCGCTGCCGCCTGAACCGGCGGACGTCGATGAGCTGCTGGCCGAGTCGCTGCGCGCCCAGAGCGAGAAGGACTTCATCTGGAAGGAACCTGAGCGAGGACCCCGCTGGTTCGAACGGGCGGAACAGGAGGCGGCGCTGACCTCGGCACGCACAGAGCAGACGCTGCCTGCAGCGTCGAAGACGTTCGATGCCGCCGGCCATGGGGCCGGTCCCGCGAGTCACCGGCGTGCTTCCGGACCACGCGTGGGTGGAGCGGTCTTCGCGGCGATCGCGGTGGCCCTGGCGCTCTGGGTGCTGGCGAGCGTCGTGCTCGGCATCTACATCGACTGGCTCATCATCGCACTGGGAGTGTGCGGTCTTGCCGGCCTTGCCTTCGTGGCCGCCGGACTCATGCCGAAGCCCGGAAGCAGGATCTAGGGCGACGCACCAGCGGACGCTCCAAGCGCATACAGAAAGAGAGATCCCCCGGAAGGAAGCCTTCCGGGGGATCTCTCTATACAGTCAAGACTGCCTGGATGCGGCTCTCGCCGCCCCGATCACTTGAGGGTGACGGTGGCGCCTGCGCCTTCCAGGGTCTCCTTGGCCTTGTCGGCGGTGTCCTTGTCGACACCCTCGAGCACGGCCTTGGGAGCGCTGTCGACCAGATCCTTTGCCTCCTTGAGACCGAGGGAAGTCAGACCGCGCACCTCCTTGATGACGCCGATCTTCTTCTCGCCGGCGGACTCAAGGACCACGTCGAACTCGGTCTGCTCTTCAGCCTCTTCGGCGTCGCCGCCGCCTGCTGGGGCTGCTGCTGCTGCCACGGGAGCGGCTGCGGTCACGTCGAAGGTCTCCTCGAAGACCTTGACGAACTCGGAGAGCTCGATCAGGGACATTTCCTTGAACTGTTCGATCAGTTCGTCGTTGCTCATCTTCGCCATGGGGGCGCTCCTTCTAAATGTTTGAGGGGTCTTGCTTGTGGTTCACTGCTGAGCTCGAGCTCAGGCTGCTTCCTGCTGCACGCGAAGCGCCTCGACCGTGCGAACGGCCTTGGACAACGGTGCCTGGAACAGGGAGGCTGCCTTGGACTGGACGCCGATGAGGGCACCAGCCATCTTGCTGAGCAGAACCTCGCGGGACTCAAGGTCCGCGAGCTGCTTCACTCCTGCTTCATCCAGAGCGACGCCATCCATGTAGCCGCCCTTGACGATGAGCGCAGGATTGCTCTTGGCGAAGTCACGCAGAGACTTGGCCACGTCCACGGGGTCACCGTGGACGAAGGCGATGGCGGAGGGGCCGGACATCTTGCCTTCAAAGGCGTCGATGCCGAGTTCCCGAGCCGCGATCTCGGTGAGCGTGTTCTTCACCACAGCGTAGTGTGCGTTCTCTCGCACGGACCGGCGCAGAGTCTGCAGCTGGCCCACGGAGAGGCCGCGGTACTCCGTGAGCACTGCGGCAGTCGAGTTGTTGAAGAGTTCCTTCAACTCATCGACGGCGGCAGCCTTCTCAGGATTCGCCATGGCACTCCTTCCGATCATGTAAGCCGGTCACCCCGTTGTGCTGGGACATGAAAAATGCCCCGCTGCGCAAGGCACGGGGCATGGTCTAGGAGAAGGAGCTGATCGCAGTCGAGAGCGATCCGATTCTTCGGATAGAACGTGTTCGTGTCCTGCGCAGGTCGCCCAAAAGGGTCTTTAGAGTTGCGTCGCCTCACAGACTTGATGTCTGCTGACCGCGCATATCAGCCAATGATCTGCGCACGACAACAACGACCGGCGGTCTTTGGTCAGGTGTCACTCTACACGCGGGGCCCCGGCCCCGCAATTCCGCCCCTCAGGGCCGCCCCGGGCGCCCACACCCCCACGCAGGCAGAGACTGAAGCAGGCCCCCGCCACATGGGCGAGGGCCTGCTTCGGTGGATGCTCCCTGGGGAGCAATCAGCTGATCAGTCGGTGATCACCTTGGTGACGTTCGGATCCACGGGGATGCCGGGACCGAAGGTGGTGGCCACGGTGACGCGGTTGATGTAGCGACCCTTGGAGGCAGAGGGCTTCAGACGAAGGACCTCTTCCAGAGCGGCTGCATAATTCTCGGTCAGCGCCTTGGCGTCGAAGCTGCTCTTGCCCACGATGAAGTGCAGGTTCGAGTGCTTGTCCACGCGGAAGGTGATCTTGCCACCCTTGAGCTCGTTGACGGCCTTGGCGACATCGGGGGTCACGGTGCCGGTCTTCGGGTTCGGCATCAGGTTGCGGGGGCCCAGGACCTTGCCGAGACGTCCGACCTTGCCCATCATGTCGGGGGAGGCGACGGCGGCGTCGAAGTCGGTCCAGCCTTCGGCGACCTTGGCGATGAGCTCATCGCCGCCGACGTAGTCTGCTCCGGCCTCTTCGGCCTTGGCGACGTTGTCACCCTGGGTGAAGACGACCACGCGGGCGGTCTTACCGGTGCCGTGCGGCAGGATGACCGTGCCGCGGACCATCTGGTCCGCCTTGCGCGGGTCGACCGAGAGGCGCATGGCCACCTCGACCGTCGCGTCCGACTTGGACGGGTTGGTCTCCTTGGCCAGGGCTACTGCCTCGGCCGGGGAGTACAGCGCGTCCTCGTTGATCTTCTGAGCTGCTGCTTCATAAGCTTTGCTGCGCTTTGCCATCTGCGTTGTTCTCCTTAGCAGTTGTGGTACATGGGTCGCGCTCGACCCTTCCCACCGTCCGCCCGTGGAGGGGCGGACTCATTGTCTGTCCACAGGGCGAATGCCCCGTGTCTTGTCTACGGGCGGGTGCCCTGTTCAGCCTTCGACGGTGATGCCCATGGAGCGGGCAGTGCCGGCGACGATCTTGGAGGCTCCGGCGAGGTCATTCGCGTTGAGGTCCTCCATCTTGGTCTGCGCGATCTCTTCGACCTGCGACTGGGTCAGCTTGCCGACCTTCTCGGTATGCGGCACGCCCGATCCCTTGGCCACGCCTGCTGCCTTCTTGATCAGCTCGGCGGCCGGCGGAGTCTTGGTGACGAAGGTGAAGGAGCGGTCCTCGTAGACCGTGATCTCCACAGGGATCACATTGCCGCGCTGGGACTCAGTCGCCGCGTTGTAAGCCTTGCAGAACTCCATGATGTTGACACCGTGCTGACCGAGTGCAGGACCAATCGGAGGAGCCGGGTTGGCGGCACCTGCGTTGATCTGCAGCTTGATCAGGCCGGAAACTTTCTTCTTCGGGGCCATGTTCAGCGTCCTTTTCTTACGTTGCAGGCTCTCGCATGGGCTGCGGTGCAGCCCGGGGCGCGTGAGCCCTCACCTGGTGTCCCCGTGCCACAGGAGCGTGACGCAGGGGGGTGGCCATCATGGCGTGATGACCGGTTCGACGCCGCAGGCCAAAGCCACCTGCGACGTCGAAAGCTTTTGAGTTGTACAGCCGAGCCTCAGTAGATCTTTTCGACCTGGTTGAAGTTCAGCGTCACGGGAGTCTCGCGCTCGAAGATCGAGACCAGCACCACCAGCTGGCGTGAGTCGGCGTGGATCTCGGAGATGGAGGCGGGCAGCGTCGCGAAGGGGCCATCGGTGACGGTGACCGATTCTCCGACCTCGAAGTCAACCTTGATGTCCGATGTGCCTGCGGCTCCGGAGCCGTCCTCCGCCTCGCCGTGCTTGGGCGCGTCGGGCTTGCCGAGCAGGTGGTCCGAGAGCATCGCGAAGACCTCGTCGGAGCTCAGCGGGTGTGGGTCGTGGGCGTTGCCGACAAAGCCGGTGACGCCTGGGGTGTGGCGCACGACGCCCCAGGAGGCGTCGGTGAGCTCCATGCGGACGATCACGTAGCCGGGGATCCGGACGCGGGTGACGACCTTGCGCTGAGTTCCCTTGATCTCCACGACCTCTTCCATGGGGACCTCGATCTCGAAGATGTGGTCCTCCATGTCCTGGGTCTGGATGCGGGTCTCCAGGTTGGACTTCACGCGCTTCTCGTAGCCGGCGTAGGTGTGCACGACGTACCAGTCGCCGAGCTGACGCCGCAGCTTGGACTTCAACGCGGCGGCGCGCTCCTCGTAGGACTTCTCCTCCTCGGGCACATCGGCGTCAGCCTCCTGCTCACCCTCAGCCTCGACCTCGATGGTCTCCTCTGCCTCGCCGGCAGCGGCTGTGGTCTGCTCGTCTGCCTCGGCAGGGGCGTCCTGGGCGGCGTCGACCTCTTCGGTCTGCTGCGAAAGATCCTGATCAGACACTGTTCTCCTGCTTTCCGTGGTGCTCACCGACCACACGGCGAGCTCTCGATCCCGTGACGCGAGGCGCTGGATGCGCCGCTACGTCATCGTCAGTTGTCAGTCACCGTTTTCAGCGCTGTCGTCCACCGCGCCATCGTCTCCTGCGCCGCCGTCGGCCGGCGCTGGTGCCGGCTGCTCCACGCCGCTGCTGCTGCCGCCGAAGAGCGCCTCGGCCCCGCGACTGAAGACGGCGTCGAAACCGGTGACGATTCCGATCACCACGAGGACGAAGACCAGGACCACCGTCGTGTAGTTGACCAGCTCGCGCCGGGTCGGGACGACGACCTTCTTGAGCTCGTCGATCACCTGACGGAGGAACAGCATCACTTTCCCGAACGGGCCCTTCGGTTCGCCGCCGGCGGGCGCGGAGCCCTGATCTGGCGTCGAAGGCGACTGGGACACAAAGACTCCATCTGTTCACGGTTAAGGCGGGTGCCTAGCAGGGCAGACAGGACTCGAACCTGCAACCTACGGTTTTGGAGACCGTTGCGCTACCAATTGCGCCACTGCCCTAGGGGGTCTGGATCCTCCGCCACCGCAGTGCACCCTCTGCCGGAGAACGGTTTTGGGGCACGATGGATCGGAGGTGCCTGAGACACCGGTGAATGAGTCTACGCCCTCTCTCCGGCGCAGGACAAACCGGTACTGTGGGAGCAGTCCATGAATCCCGAAAGGATCCCACAGACATGACCTCCCCGAGCTCCCGCATCTCCGACCGTATCGGTTCGATCGCCGAGTCCGCCACCCTTGCCGTCGATGCCAAGGCCAAGGCCATGAAGGCCGACGGTGAGGATGTCATCGGCTTCGGTGCGGGAGAGCCGGACTTCCCGACGCCGGACTATGTGGTCGCGGCAGCCATGGAGGCCGCGCAGAACCCGCGCTTCCATCGCTACTCCCCCGCCGCTGGACTGCCAGAGCTGCGCGCCGCCGTGGCGGAGAAGACGACGCGCGACTCGGGATACCGGATCGACGGCCAGGCGCTGCGCCCGGCCAACGTGCTGATCACCAATGGCGGCAAGCAGGCGGTCTACAACACCTTCGCCACGCTGCTGGACCCCGGTGATGAGGTCATCGTCCCAGCACCGTTCTGGACCACCTACCCGGAGGCGATCAAGCTTGCGGGCGGTGTGCCGGTGGACATCTTCGCAGGACCCGAGCGGGGCTATAAGGTCACGCTGGACCAGCTCGAGAGCGTGCTGACCGAGCGGACCAAGGTGCTCGTCTTCGTCTCTCCCTCCAACCCCACCGGTGCGGTCTACTCTGCTGAAGCGGTGCGCGAGATCGGTCGCTGGGCCGCCGAGAAGGGGCTGTGGGTGGTCACCGATGAGATCTATGAGCACCTGACCTATGACGCCGCCGAGTTCACCTCCATCGCGGCGCTGCCGGAGCTCGCCGACCAGGTCGTGGTGCTCAACGGCGTGGCCAAGACCTATGCCATGACCGGATGGCGCGTGGGCTGGATGGTGGGCCCCGCTGACATCATCAAGGCCGCGTCGAATCTGCAGTCCCACGCCACCAGCAACGTCGCCAACGTCTCGCAGATGGCTGCCCTGGCGGCCGTGGAGGGCTCGCTGGAGGCGGTCGAGACGATGAAGGCCGCCTTCGATCGACGCCGCAGAGCGATCGTCAGTGGTCTCAACGCGATCGAGGGGTTCTCCTGTCCCACGCCGGAGGGCGCGTTCTACGCCTATGTAGATGTCCGGGAGGCACTGGGCCGCGAGATCGGTGGGCGCACGCCGCAGACCTCGGCAGAGCTCGCGGAGATCATCCTCGAGCAGGCCAAGGTCGCCGTCGTCCCGGGTGAGGCCTTCGGTCCCAGCGGCTTCCTGCGCCTGTCCTACGCCCTGGGGGACGACGACCTGGACAAGGGCCTGCGCCGCATCCAGGAGCTCATGGCCTGAACCGAGCGTGCCGAGCAGATCCGTCGCGGCCCCAGGGTGTGCCCCGAGAGCTGAACCCATAGACTCATAGGAGCACCTGCCGAGGACGTCAGGCTCGAGATCCACCTGGAATCCATGAAGGGACGAGCTGAATCATCATGCGCATCGGACTGCTCACCTCCGGCGGCGACTGCCCCGGCCTGAACGCTGTCATCCGCTCCTCTGTGCTGCACGGCATCAAGAGCTATGGCGATGAGTTCGTCGGCTTCAAGGGCGGGTGGCGCGGGGTCATCGAGGGTGACTACATCGACCTTCCCCGACAGTCCGTGCGCGGACTCTCCCGCGAGGGCGGAACGATTTTGGGCACCTCTCGCACCCATCCGTACAACCACCCGCAGGGCGGACCGGAGAACATCGCCAAGCAGCTCAAGCGCCACGACATCGACGCCGTCATCGCCATCGGCGGCGAGGGCACCCTCGCCGGCGCCAAGCGGCTCTCCGACGACGGCATTCCCGTGGTGGGCGTGCCCAAGACCATCGACAACGATCTCAAGGCCACCGACTACACCTTCGGCTTCGACACGGCGATCTCCATCGCCACCGACGCGATGGACCGGCTGCGCACCACCGGCGAGTCCCATCACCGGTGCATGGTCGCCGAAGTCATGGGGCGCCACGTGGGCTGGATCGCGCTGCACTCCGGCATGGCGGCCGGGGCCCACGCCATCCTGATCCCGGAACACCGGATCTCCATGGACCAGGTCTGCGAGTGGGTGGAGCAGGTCCACTCGCGCGGACGCTCCCCGCTGGTGGTCGTCGCCGAAGGGTTCATCCCGGAGGACGCCGAGGAGGCGCTGGCCGGGAAGGGCGAGGAGTCCGATGGACGGCCGCGTCTGGGCGGGATCGGCGAGTGGGTGACCCAGCAGATCGAGGCCAAGACGGGGATCGAATCCCGGCACACGACACTGGGCCACATCCAGCGCGGAGGAAACCCCACCGGCTACGACCGGGTGCTGGCCACCCGTTTCGGCATCCGCGCCCTGGACCTCGTCCACGAGCAGGCCTGGGGCCATATGGCCGCGCTGCGCGGGACCGAGATCGTCAAGGTCGATCTCACCGAGGCGCTGGACGGGCTGAAGGCGGTCCCTGCCGAGCGCTATGACGAGGCGCAGATCCTCTTCGGCCGCTGAATCGGGCGTGATCGTTCACCTATGACTGCTCTGCAGGACCACACTCGCAGCATCATCGCCCTGTCCTGGTCGCGGATGCTCGGACTCCCCGACGAAGATCTCCTGGGCCGCCCCGCGCGCCACGAGATCACCCGCCCCGACGGGTCGGCGGTGTCCTTCCTGCAGCTCTTCGGCCATGCCGTGCTCAGCGGGCCCGCCGAGGTGCTCCGAGACGCCCGAGGAATCGACGACGCGGCGCTGACCGAGGAACGATGCCTGCTGGATCTGGCGCGCCGCCACGGCGAGGGTGCCCGCAGCCGGGGTGCCTCCACGCTGCTCTACGCGGAGGAGCCGCCAAGCCTGGGGCCCTCACAGCTCGGGGCGATCTCCTACGATCAGGACCACGTCCGTGCGGTGCTGGCAGAGTCTCCTGCCGACGACGTGCAGATCTCCGGCATCGCGACGGCTCCGTGGAGCGCCGCACTGGTCAGCGAGGACAGCGGAGCGGCATTGGGGGCAGCCGGACGCGAGGTGTGGTCGGGAATGCTGGCTCAGCTGGGCGTGCTGACCGCGCCCTCTCGACGACGCGCCGGGGTGGGGCTGCACCTGGGAGCCGTCGCCGCCGAGGAGGCCTTCGTCGAAGGGCTCATCCCGCAGTGGCAGGCCCGCAGCCAGTCGGTCGGCGCGCTGCGGATCGCTTCGCGGCTCGGCTTCACCGCCGCCGGGACGCAGACCACCGTGGTGTTCGAGCAATAAGGGTTCGAGACGTCTTTGAGCGAACAGTCAGTGAGCGAACAGTCCTGGCGCGTCCAGCCGGTGCTCGATCAGCCCTAGCGGCGCGGGCCGCGCAGGAAGTCTCCCTGCGGGCGTCCCACTGCCTGCCCGGCGTCCGGGCGCACGATGATCTCCTGCGCGGCGGCGTAGAAGCTCGGCTCCTCCCCCGCCCCGTCCCGGACCACCAGCTGCAGCGCGGGGTCGACCTTGCGCTTGACCAGGGCCAGCGCGATGGGGCCCATCTCATGGTGGCGACCCACGGAGGTGATCTTGCCGACCGCACGCTCCTGAGTGAGCTGCTCCGGCGAGGACTCCGCCGACGCTGGCAGCACATCTGAGCCGATGGCCGGAAGCGTGTGCTCGCTGCCGTCCAGATGCAGGAAGACCAGGCGACGCGGAGGGTGTCCGAGGTTATGCACCCGGGCCACCGTCTCCTGGCCCTTATAGCAGCCCTTGCTCAGGTGCACAGCAGTGCGGATGAGGTCCAGCTCGTGGGGGATCGCCTTCTCGTCCACCTCGCGGGCGAGCCGCGGACGCCAGGCGGCGATCCGCAGCGCCTCGGCCGCCATCGTGCCGGCGAGCATCCATCCGGCCTGCAGGATCGAGTCGATGACCGCGCCGAGGCCATCGCGCGGGACCAGGCTCAGCCGCCAGGACCAGTCGCTGCCTGGGTGCTGTGACTCCTCGATCTCGGCGTAGCTGGCGGCGCCGACGCCGAGCTGGGGCCACGGATCCTCCCAGACGATCTGCGGGGCCGGGGTGGTGGTCGCGGGAAGCGCCGCCATCGAGCCGAGCACGGCGAACTCGGCGCTCCGGTCGGTGATCTCCACGCGGAGCATGAACTTCATCGAGTCGAGCCACTGTGCGAGCACGGCCCCGTGGGATCCTTCGGTGATGAGCCAGACGGTCTCGCCGTCGTCGATCACTGCCGCGTCGTGCTCGATCCGACCCGAGATGTCCAGCAGCAGCAGCTCGGTGGGCTCTCCGGGCTTCAGCCCCGCGATCTGCTGTGAGGACAGCGTGCTCAGCCAGGACAGCCGGTCCGGGCCGCTGACGGTGACCACGCTGCGATGAGAGAGGTCGACGACGGCGGAGCCTTGCTCAAGTGCCCGCTGCTCGCGGGTGGGGTCGCCGTAGTGTCCGGCGACCTGGGCGTCATCGCCGGCGTCGGGCACGGCGCCTGGCCGGGAGAGCAGTTCAGAGCTGAGGCGTTCATCCACGGGGGACTCCTTCATCGAGGCAGGTGGCGCGGACCGAATGGTCAGCCTGCGCGCGTCTGGTCGGCGCGAGCGCATCCGGTCTGCGTGCGCTCGGCACGGGCGCCCAGGCTAGCCGGTACGTCTGGCGCTGACCTCATCGGCGGTGGCGATGCGGTCGAGGATCGCCGAAGCGTGGGGAGTCATCGTCCCGTCGCCGCTGCGCAGATCCCAGCGCCAGAACAGCTGGCTGTTCACCAGTCCGAACATCCGGGAGGCGCCTGGGTATTCCGCGGCATGCTCGCCGCGCATGACGGCGTCGGTGGCCAGCTGGAGCTGGGGACCCTTGATCTTGCCGTAGTAGAGCTCGGTGAGACTGCCGGGATGCGCGATCGTGGCTGTGATCGGGAAGGATCCATCCTGCTGCGCGAGCTGATCGACGTCGCCGGCGCTCTTATAGGCCGGCACCACATCTGCCGGGTCGAGTCCGGGGCCGACGTCGGCGTCGGTGCGTGCCCGGTCCAGGGACCAGAATCCAGACTCCACGGACAGTGGGCGCAGCCGGGTGCCCGTGTCGTCGGCCAGCCAGGTCTCTGCCCGGTATTCTACGAATTCGAGCCCGGTGTCGCGGAAGGTGACGTCCTGGGTGAAGATCGGATCATCCTGCTCGCCGGATCCGAGGCGGCCCTGGCCCCGCCAGCTGCCGAGCAGCCAGTAGAGCGGTGCGAGTTCGGGAGTCAGGTCGGTGGGGAGCTCCATGGGGGCCATGACCTCAGCCCTTTCCTCGAGGTGAACCGGGCATGCCGGCGACCGGGTCGCCAGACATGCTCGCCTGCGTGCAGCGGATCAGCGCTGACCCTTGTACAGGCGGGAGATGACGGTCCAGGAGATGCCGGCAATGATCAGCGTCACCAGGAGGAGCAGCCCGATGAAGAAGATCTCCAGTGCCAGCAGCGAGACGTTCTGCAATGCGAGGTTCATGGGTCAAAGTGTACAACTTCACACCAGCAGCAGACGCTCCGTGAAGTAGGTCAGCGCGCCCATGGCGGCGATGGGGGCCGCACCGACCGCGATGCCGGAGAGGATTCCCTGCGGCGGGCCCTTCGCGACGAGGAATCGGCGAAAGGATGCCAGCAGCAGGCCTGCCACCAGCCCCAGTGTGCCGGCGAAGAGCAGAGTCAGCTCACCCCAGACCAGGGTCATCCCGATCGCCGCGGCCACGCTGCCGGCGACCACCAGGGTCATTGCGAGCGCATTGCGCAGCGGCAGGAAGGCCAGCAGCGTGCCGACCCCCAGGGTCCCGGCTGCCAGGGTCACCACGGAGAGCTCCCCGGATGCGCCGGTCACGGCCAGCAGCGTGAAGTTCTCCACGGCGAGCAGTCCGCGCACGGTGAGGATGCCGGTGGTGTCCTCACCGCCGGAGGCGCCGGCGAGCTCGACCGGGTAGCGCAGCCCGGCGACCCAGCCCGCGGTGGTGGTCGCGATCAGGACTCCGGCGCAGGCACCGATGGTGGACTCCAGCCGGTGAGGGCGTCCTGTGCCACGCAGAACCTGGATCAGGAAGACGCTCATCACGCCGAAGGCCAGCGCGACGGAGGACCAGAAGAAGAGGTTGTCTGCCGTGCCCACGACTGCCGCGCCGAGCGCTGCGACGACTCCCGCGGCGGCGATCACGCTGGAGAGCGACCGGCGCGCCGTCACGCCCATCAGCTGGGGCCATCCCAGGGAGATGAACACGCAGATCGCGCAGACGACCAGCGTCATGGCAACGGTGCCGGCCCAGGAGGCCAGGGCGAGCGCTGTCGCTGCGAACAGGGAGGAGGCGGCCACCGGGATGTACTTCACAACAGGCCATCCTAGAGGTCGGTGCTTCTCACGTCGCCTATACTCATCTGCAGATCGCTGAATCACGTTTTCACATTGTGAAATCTTTGGCTGTTGAAGTCCGCAATCACCGTTGACGACCTTCGCGCACGCACCTGGCCGGCGCAGCCTGCATCGGGTTCAGCATCCGGTGCAGCGGGGACCCTCGGGGCCCGGTGAAGAGAGTGACCCTAGGGGAAGGAGTCATGCATGGCTCAAGTTCTGCTGCTCTCGGACACCCCCGACGACGCACTGCCGTCCCTGGAGCTGCTCACCCATCGGATCCGGACCTTCCCCGCGGAGGCCTCCTCGATCGTGCGGGCCCCCAATGTCGATGTGACCCTGATCGATGCCCGAACCAAGCTGGCCCACGCGAGGTCGCTGTGCCAGTTGGTGAAGACCTCGATGCTCTCGCCGGTGCTGGTGATCGTCACCGAGGCCGGACTTCCCACGCTGAACGAGTCCTGGCAGGCCGACGACTTCATCCTCGGGGAGGCCAGTCCCGGCGAGGTCGATGCACGGATTCGGCTCGCTGCTGTCGAGACCCCCGAAGAGGCCCCGGTGGGAGAGATCCGCGCGGGTGGCATCACCATCGATGAGACCACCTACATGGCCACCATCAACGGGCGGCTGCTGAACCTGACCTACAAAGAGTTCGAGCTGCTCAAGCACCTGGCGCTGCATCCAGGACAGGTCTTCACCCGTGACCGCCTGCTCCACGATGTCTGGGGCTACGACTACTTCGGCGGCACCCGCACCGTCGACGTGCATATCCGCCGCCTGCGAGCCAAGCTCGGACCCGATCACGAATCACTCATCGGCACCGTGCGCAACGTCGGATACCGCCTGGTGGTCAGCGGAACCGAGGCCGCCAAGACCGCCGCGACGGCGGACCCGGTGAGCGGGGATGGACAGGACGACGCCGCCTGACCCCCTGATCTGCTCCCCGGCGCCCCGGCGCCCCAGCCCCGGCGTCCCACCGGCGGATCTGATGACCGCCGCAGACGGCTCCGATACAGTGAAGCCATGAGTACAGCGGATGACACCCCAGCCGGTCCGGATCAGACGGTCGTCGAACTGAGCAGCGGGGCTCCCGCGCCCGATCTGCACCATGCTCTTCTGGAACTCGCAGCGGTGGCCGCTGAAGCTGATGCCAATCCCCCGTTCTCCGAACAGACTCTGGTGGAGCTGCACCGAGCCGCCGAACAGGGCACGGAGGGCGGCCCGCTGCGCATCGCCTACGCCTGGACCGAGGAATCCACGGACTCCCGCCTGCTGGCCGGGGCCGGCGTCGTCGTCGAAGGCGATGGCGATGGCGATGGCGAGGTCCCTGATGTGCTGGAGCTGGTGGTCAGGCCCAACTGCCGGCAGCGTGGGATCGGTGCCGCCCTGGTCGACGAGCTCAACGCCAAGGTGCTGACCCCCGATTCCGGACGCTCGCGGCGCGCCTGGGCCCACGGCGAGCATGACGCCGCGGGGCGGCTCGCCGGACGCTATGGCTGGACCCCCGTGCGCGAACTATGGCGCATGCGCCTGACCACGCTGGACGAGGCCCCGGCACCGGAGCTTCCGGACTCTGTGACGCTGCGCGGCTTCCGTCCCGGCGAAGATGATCAGGCCTGGCTTGCCGCCAACGCGGCCGCCTTTGCGGATCATCCCGAACAGGGACGGCTCACCCTCGAGGACCTGCACGCCCGCATGGAGGAGGACTGGTTCGATCCAGCGGGCTTCCTGCTCGCCTTCGAGGGTGATCAGCTGCTCGGTTTCCACTGGACCAAGGTTCAGGAGAAGGGACTCGGGGAGGTCTACGTGGTCGGCGTCGTCCCCTCCGCCCAGGGTCGCGGACTCGGGCGGAGCCTCACCCTGGCGGGGATCGAGCACCTGCACCGTGCCGGGCATGACGCGATCATGCTCTACGTCGACGCGGACAACACTGCGGCCGTCAAGCTGTACAAGAAGCTCGGATTCACCAAATGGGATGCTGACACCATGTACGCCCCGGCCGACGAACACAGCACCCAACCCGCCTGATATCTTGGTTCCTCGTGAGCTCCCCCGAGACCATGACCAAGGTCCCCCGCCGCCGAACTGTCACAGTCTCCGATGACGGCACCGATGCCGAGATCCTCGCCGCTGGAGCGCTCTGCTGGCGCATGCGCCGCGGAGAGCTCGAGGTGCTGCTGATCCACCGGGAGCGCTACGACGACTGGTCCTTCCCCAAGGGCAAGCTCGATGAGGGCGAGACCCTTCCCGAATGCGCGATCCGTGAGGTGCGCGAAGAGATCGGGCTGAAGGTCCGTCTGGGCATGCCGCTGCCGATCACCCGCTACTCCGTGGGCAAGGCCCGCAATGGTGGCGGGAACGGTGGTGGGAACGGGAATGGCGGCAAGGCCAAGGAGGTCTGGTACTGGGCCGCCCACGTCGCCGAGGGTACACCCATCCCCGACGGTGATGAGGTGGATGAGACCGCCTGGGTCAGCGTGGAACGAGCCCGCGAGATGCTCACGAACCGCGGCGACGTGTTGCCGCTGGACGAGCTGTCGAACCTTCATGGGCAGCAGCGGCTGCACACCGCGCCGTTCATCGTGCTGCGTCACGCCAAGGCCAAGCCTCGGTCCTCCTGGTCCCGCGCCGAGTCCGAGCGTCCGCTGGCCGCCACCGGAAAGCGCCAGGCCCGGTCGGTGGAGCGGCTTCTGGTCTGCTGGCGGCCGAGGCACCTCGAGTCCAGCCCATGGAAGCGGTGCGAAGAGACCATCGCCCCCTACGTGAAGGCCCACCGCAACCGCGCCACGTATCGTAAATCGTTGACGGAGAAGCGTGCGGAGGCTCATCCCGAACGGACCAGAACCCGCACACGCCGGTGCCTGGAGCTGCTGCTCCCCACGCTGATCTGCACCCACCGCCCGGTGCTTCCGCTGATTCTGGAGACGATGACGGGCTGGTTCCAGTCGGCGGAGCTGGGCCTCGCGCTGCCGCAGGAGGACCCGTACCTGCGTCCCGGTGCCGTGCTCGTCGCGCAGCAGGCCATGGACCGCGGCGGCGAGATCGTCGCCCTCGAGGTCTACGAGCCCTTCGAAGACTGATCGGTCGCCCACTCCTGACATGGCGTGAAGGTGACCGGTACGCTCTGTCCATGACTGCGCAGAAGAACGTCCATCCCACGGCAGAGCTTCGCATCGACGAGGACCGGGGACGTGCCGAGCTCTGGGACAGCATCAACGGTCAGCGCACCTTCATCGGATTCGTCGGATTCGTCCCGGAGACCCTGCGCGGCCAGGAGGTCACCCTTCTCCAACACACCATCGTGCACCCGCAGCACAGCAGACAGGGCTATGCGCGCTGCCTGGTGACCTTGCTGCTGGAGGAGTTCAAGGCCGAGGGCCGGCTCTTCGCCTCCGAGTGCAGCTATATCGACGCCTACCTGCGCCGCTACCCTGAGTACCGCGCCCAGCAGGCCAGCGCCTGAGCCCACACCCGGGGCTTCGCGACCCAGACTCTTCAGACCCGGCGCTCTCGTGGCCACACTCCCCCGGTATGCTGTGGTCCGTGAACTCGACGATCCGCACCCCGTACGAGGACCTGCTCGCAGATGTGCTGAACTCCGGCACGGCCAAGTCTGACCGGACTGGAACGGGCACCACCAGCGTGTTCGGTCGGCAGATCCGGTTCGATCTCGCAGAGTCCTTCCCCCTGGTGACCACCAAACGTGTGCACTTCAAGTCCGTGGCGCTGGAGCTGCTCTGGTTCCTGCGCGGTGACTCCAACGCCCGCTGGCTGCAGGAGCGCGGAGTGCGCATCTGGAACGAATGGGCCGATGAAGACGGCGAACTCGGCCCCATCTACGGCGTGCAGTGGCGTTCCTGGCCCACCCCCTCGGGAGAGGACATCGACCAGATCTCCAATCTCATCACCTCGCTGAAGACCAGCCCTGACTCACGGCGGCATCTGGTCACCGCCTGGAACCCTGCGCAGATCTCCGAGATGGCGCTGCCTCCGTGTCACATCATGTTCCAGTTCTATGTGGCCGACGGCAGGCTCTCCTGCCAGCTGTACCAGCGCAGCGCCGACATGTTCCTCGGTGTGCCCTTCAACATCGCCTCCTACTCGCTGCTCACCCGGATGGTGGCCCAGCAGGTCGGACTCGAGCCCGGAGAGTTCATCTGGACCGGCGGGGACTGCCACATCTACGACAACCATCGAGACCAGGTGCGCGAGCAGCTCTCCCGCACCCCCTACCCGGCCCCCCGGCTGGAGATCACGCGTCGTCCGGAATCGATCTTCGACTACGAGCTCGAGGACTTCGAGGTGCAGGACTACCAGCATCACCCCGCCATCAAGGCACCCGTCGCTGTATGACCTCACCGCGGGCAGAGATCGGCATGATCTGGGCGCAGACGGCCTCCGGAGTGATCGGAGACGACGGCGGCATGCCCTGGCATCTGCCCGAGGACCTCGCGCACTTCAAGGAGCAGACGCGTGGATGTCCGGTGGTCATGGGCCGCCGGACCTGGGAGTCCTTCCCGGCGAAGTACCGCCCCCTGCCGGGCAGGACGAACATCGTGATCACCCGTGATCGGCAGGCCGCTGTCGAGATCACCCGACTCGGCGGCCAGACGGTCACGAGTCTGGACGCCGGGCTGGAGCTCGCGGCCGGCTCCGGCGCGGAGAGGATCTGGATCATCGGCGGGGGTCGGGTCTACGCCGAGGCCGTGGAACGCTCCGCGGCGGAGCTCGCGGTGATCACCGTGATCCAGACCGAGGTCTCCGGTGACACCTCGGCTCCACAGCTTAACGAGGAATGGCGACTGGACCGCCGCGATCCCCCCGCCGGCACCCACCGCGGCGCCAACGGGCTGGAGTATCACATCGAGACCCACCGACGCGGAGACGGCGCCTCGCGACACCTCCGGAGAGGAGCCTGAGATGCCCGAGAACCTGCGCACCGAACACGCCCAGGGAGCCAGCGGAAACAGTGGGACCAACGGCGCCCCCTCCGCCGTGGTGCTGGGCATGGTCGGCTATGTGATCTTCCCGATTCTGGCTCTGGTCACGGTCGCTCTGGGATTCATCCTGGTGCTCAATGACCGTCTGGTGCCCGGGCTGATCTTCATCCTGATCATCGCGCAGGTCTGGGTCATCGGGGGGCTGTGGGCGCATTTCCGGCGTCGTCGGCTGGTCGCACCGGAAACTGGTGACGAGCGCCTCTGACGCGCCGCAGCGACTCCGCTACCCTGGAGCTATGACTTCTGTTGTCTCCTCCTCCGCGTCCCCTGCCCTTTCTGCCGTGACCGGCGAGACCCCGTCGGTGGGTCTGATCGGATGGCGCGGCATGGTCGGTTCCGTGCTGATCCGCCGCATGCTCGATGAGGGCGACTTCGCCCACATCAACCCGGTGTTCTTCTCCACCTCCAATGCTGGAGGCCAGGCTCCGAGTTTCGACGGCGTGACTCCCGAGGAGACCACGCTGCAGGACGCCTTCGACCTGGACACCCTGGTGAAGCTGCCCATCATCGTGACCGCCCAGGGTGGGGACTACACCAGCGAGGTCTACCCCAAGCTGCGTGAGGCCGGCTGGAACGGCCTCTGGATCGACGCCGCGTCCACGCTGCGGATGGCCGAGACCTCGATCATCGCGCTGGACCCGATCAACCGGGACGTGATCGACGCAGGCCTCAAGGCCGGGGTCAAGGAGTTCATCGGTGGCAACTGCACCGTCTCGAACATGCTCATGGGCCTGGGCGGACTGTTCAAGGAAGACCTGGTCGAGTGGGGCACGGCGATGACCTACCAGGCGGCCTCCGGCGGCGGTGCGAAGCATATGCGCGAGCTGCTCGCCCAGTTCGGCACCCTGCACTCGGCGGTCGCCGAGCAGATGGCCGATCCCGCCTCCGCCATCCTGGACATCGACCGCGGAGTGCTCACGGCGCAGAAGAACGACCTCGATGCCTCGCAGTTCGGGGTGCCGCTGGCCGGTTCGCTGATCCCCTGGATCGACGCCGATCTGGGCAACGGTGTGGCCAAGGAGGAGTGGAAGGCCGGGGTGGAGACCAACAAGATCCTGGGCCGTGGAGAGAACCTGGCACCGGGTGTCTCGGCCCGCGGCGCGGCAGTGCCGTTCGACTCGCTCTGCGTCCGCGTGGGCGCGCTGCGCTCGCACTCCCAGGCATTGACATTGAAGCTGCGCGAGGATCTGCCGCTGGCGCAGATCGAGGAGGTCATCGCCTCCGGCACCGAATGGGCCAAGCTGGTGCCCAATGAGAAGGGCGCCACGATGGAGCAGCTGACACCGGTCGCCGTCACCGGCACGCTGGACATCCCCGTGGGACGCGTGCGCAAGCTCGAGATGGGCCCGGAGTACATCTCGGCTTTCACCGTCGGTGACCAGCTGCTGTGGGGCGCGGCAGAACCGCTGCGCCGGATGCTGCTCATCGCGGTCGGCAAGCTCTGACCCGCGCCTGACAGACGCCTGACGCACCGTCCAGCGGAGCCGCTCCAGCCTGAGGCTGGGGCGGCTCCGCTCGTCTCAGAGTGCGTGCCCGATCAGCACCGGTTCCTGGTGCATGGTGATCCCGAACCGGGTGCGGACCTGGTCCCGGGCCGCGCGCGCCACGGTGAGCAGGTCATCGGTGGTCGCCGCTCCACGGTTGGTCACCGCGAGCGTGTGCTTGGTGGACAGCGAGGCGCGACCCTCGGCGATGCCCCTGCCCTGGGCACCGCGGCCCGCGGCCGGCCCGTCCGGAAGTCCGAAACCCTTGCCGCAGCCGGCCTGATCGATCAACCAGGCAGCGGAGAGCTTGACCAGCGGCGTGCCGGAGTCATCGGTGCCCGCGGAGAACTTCGGAGCGTCGGCGGGCAGCGCGGCGGCCGTCTCCTTCGGCACGATCGGATTGGTGAAGAAGGAACCGGTGGACCAGGTGTCGTGGTCGGCCTCACTGAGCACCATTCCTTTGCCCGCGCGCAGCCGCAGCACCGTCCGGCGGACCTCGTGGAGCGGGGCGCGCCGCTCGTGATCTGCGCTCTCGGCGTCCAGGCCCAGGGTCCTGGCGAGTTCGCCGTAGCGCACCGGGTTGGAGAGCCCGTCGGGGCGGTTCTGCAGCAGGAAGCGCACCGAGAGCACCACGTAGCGCGGGGAACCATGCACGGTGGTCTGTTTCAGCAGCGAGTCCCGGTAGCCGAACCGCAGCTGTTCCTTTGTGAAGCTGATCAGCTCGCCCTGTGCCCGGTCGAAGACCTGGATGTCCTTGAGCGTCTGCGCGACGTCGGCGCCGTAGGCCCCGACGTTCTGCACCGGCACCGCGCCGGTGGAGCCGGGGATCCCGGAGAGCGCCTCGAGACCGGTGAGGCCTCGGGCCACGCTGAACCGGACGGCGTCGTCCCAGTCATGCCCTGCTGACACGCTCATCAGCACCTTGCCGGCGCTGTGCTCCTCGGTGTCGATCCCGGAGAAGGCGAGCTGCAGCACGGTGCCGGGAAAGCCTTCTTCGCTGACCAGGAGGTTGGACCCGCCGCCGAGCACGATCAGCGTGTCGTGACCGGATTCGCGCTCATGCTCCTCGGGCAGCGGGTGGGCGCGGAGCACCTCGAGCGCCTCGGCCGGGGTCTCGGCCCGGATCCAACGGCCTGCGGGGCCTCCGACTCGGGCGGTGGTGTGGTCGCGGAAGCGGCCGGATGGGCTGCTGGAGCGGGAGTCGACGCTGGTCACAGCGCAGAGCCTACCGGGCTGAGCGGAGAATCAGCACCCCGACCGTGAAGTGTGTCCGGGTGCTCGGCTGCTCACTCCGCGAGCGGATTCAGCACGCGGCGCAGGAAGTCCTGGGTGCGCGGCTGCTGCGGGTTGCCGATGACCTCGGTGGCAGGCCCTTCTTCGACCACCAGGCCCTGATCCATGAACACCACCCGGTCTGCGACCTCACGGGCGAAGCCCATCTCGTGGGTGACCACGAGCATCGTCATTCCAGCTTCGGCAAGCTTGCGCATGCTCGCCAGGACGTCTCCGACCGTCTCGGGATCGAGCGCGGAGGTGGGCTCGTCGAAGAGCATCAGCTGCGGCTTCATGGTCAGCGCGCGGGCGATGGCCACTCGCTGCTGCTGGCCGCCGGAGAGCTGGTCGGGCCGGCGGTCGGACAGGTGCTTCAGGCCCACCGCGTCCAGCTGGGCCAATGCCTCGGCCTCGGCCTCCGCCTTGGACTGCCCGAGCACTCGGCGCGGGGTGATCGTGCAGTTCTCCAGCACGCTCAGGTGCGGGAACAGGTTGAACTGCTGGAAGACCATGCCGATCTGACGGCGCATGGCATCGAGGTTCACATCCGGGTGGGTGGCTTCGTGCTCACCCACGGTGATGGTGCCCGCGTTGGGGTTCTCGAGCCGGTTCACGCAGCGCAGCAGCGTGGACTTTCCCGAGCCGGAGGCTCCGATGAGGCACACGACTTCCCCGGGAGCGACCTCCATGTCGATGCCCTTGAGCACCTCGTTGTCTCCGAAGGACTTGTGCAGTCCGGAGATCGTCACGCCGGCTGCGCTGTAGGCGCCTGCGGCCTCGGCCGGGTCAGCGCCCCGCGTCGCGGCATCTGTGGACTGATTCTGGCTCATGTTCGCGTCCATCTCTACTTCTTCCCCGTCCGGGGGGTGCGGTGCTCCATGCGGCGTGCCAGCAGCGAGAGCGGCACCGTGAGCAGCAGGTAGCAGAATCCGGCGATCACCAGCGGGGTGAGTCCGGCCTGGTAGATGTTGATCCCGTCGCGGCCCATCTTGGTGAGCTCTGCGGCGCCGCCGGCCATGCCGACCACGAAGATTAGCGAGGAGTCCTTGGTCAGCAGGATCGCCTCATTGGTGAGCGGGGGCAGCACGATTCTGAAGGCCTGGGGGATCTGGATGGTCACCATCGCCCGCCAGGCGGGCATGCCCAGGGCGCGGGCCGCCTCGATCTGTCCCTTGGGGACCGCCTGCAGGCCTGCGCGCAGCGTTTCGGCGATATATGCGCTGGCCACGATCGCCAGCGCGGAGCCGGCGATCTGAAGGGTGGAGAGATTCACGCCGAAAGCCAGCGACGCACCGAAACCGAGCGCGATGAACACCAGGATCGCAGGGATGCCTCGGAAGAACTCGATATATCCGGTGGCGACCCACCGGTAGACCGGGAACGAGGACATGCGCATGAGCGCCAGCAGCGTCCCGCCGAGCAGGCCGAAGATGAAGCCCACCACGGTGTACTTGACTGTGTTGAACAGTCCCACCGTGATGATCTCCGGGAACATCGGTCCGAGATTCTCGATGGAGAAGAAGCTGTTGCGGATCGCGGACCAGTCGACCATCACGGCCAGCACGATCACGATCGCAAGGAAGATACCTGCCTGGATCCCGAGGCTCACTCGCGCTCGGTCACGGGTTGTCATTGCCATGAGGCTTAGTTTTCGCCCTCGTCTGTGGACTCTTCCTCGGCGGGCTCTTCATCGGCAGCTTCATCGTCCGCAGTCTCATCATCTGCTGCGTCTTCCTGGAGCTCTTCGGGGGTGTCACCCTCGCGGAACCAGCGGTCTTCGATCTCCTGCAGGCCGCCGGAGGCCTCGAGCTCGGCGAGGACCTCGTTGACCGCGTCGATCAGCTGATCGTTCTCCGAGGCGGCTGCGATGCCCAGCTGCTCGCCGGTGTCGATCTCTTCGATGAATTCGGCTGTGTCAGACTCTCCGGCCTGGTAGCCCAGGATGGAGATGTTGCCGATCGCGGCGTCGACCTGGCCGGACTCGAGTCCCTGGATCAGCAGACCGGAGTCGGTGTACTCGCGGACCTCGTAGCCGTTCTCCTCGGCGTAGCTGGCACCGGTGGTCTCCGTCTGCACACCGACGGTGAGCCCCTCGAGGTCATCGAGTGAGCTGACGTCGGCCTCGGTGGCTGCCATCAGGCCCAGGTTGTCATCCAGGTAGGGCTCGGAGAAGAGCATGTTGCCCGCGCGCTCCTCGGTAATGGTCATACCGGAGATGGCGAGGTCACAGGTGCCCGCGTCCAGGGCGACACCGGACTGGATGCCTTCGAAGCCGGTCTGCACGACCTCCAGCTCGGCGTCCATCGCCTCGGCGATGGTCTGGGCGATGTCGATGTCGAAGCCGACGACGGTGCCCTCCTCGTCGAAGTACTCGAACGGCGGGTAGGGCACATCGGAGCAGACCTGAAGAGTGCCTTCGTTGTTGAGCTCGACCTCACCGAGATCGACGTCCACGGTGACCTCGTTCTGCGGCTCGGCTTCGACACTCTCTTCAGCCTCATCGCCACCGCCGCAGGCAGTGAGGACAAGCGCTGCCAGCGCGGAGGCGCCTACGGCCTTGGCCGCGGTCTTGTGCATAGGCATTTTGGGATCCTTAGGTTGGTCGTCGCATCTGGACTCAGACGGTCCCCGCGATTATACGGTGATGCTGTGTTTCAGCCCTATGTCGGCCGGGCACAGGCTTGACGGCGTTTCTCTCTGCCGAGCCGGTCAGAGCAGCACGATCGCCTGCGACTTCGCCAGCACCTTGGTCCGTGCCGGCTCCTGGTCTGCTTCGGGGGAGAGCTCCTGCCCCTGTGTCTCGGTGGGGGCGCCGAGCAGCTCCACGGTGAGATCGACCCTGATCCGCCGCTCCTCGGCGTCGACTGCGCCGATCTTGCCGGTGATGAGCAGCCGCGCCGTCGGGGTCTCGGGTGATCCGGTCTGCACATCGGGCACCGGCACCGGTTTGGTGAACCGGGCCTGGTAGTCGACGACGGCGCCCGGGTCGCCGGCCCAGTCGCTGACCAGTCCGACGGCGGAACCCATGGTGAGCATCCCGTGGGCGATGACGCCGTCGAGGCCGACCTCGTGGGCGAAGCGGTCGTTCCAGTGGATGGGATTGTGGTCCCCTGAGGCCGCGGCGTAGCGCAGCAGGTCGGCGCGGGAGAAGCTCAGCTCACGGGACCCGATCTGCTGTCCCTTCTCCAGGTCGGCGAGCACGGGCTTGTTCACGCGGGATCCTCCTCGGTGCGGACCAGCAGGCTGGAGGTGACGGTGGCGCGCGGTTCGCCGTCGGCCGCGCTGATCTCGACCCGGGTGGTGACCATGGCTCCAGCGCCCATGGTGCGGATGCGCTCCAGGGTGACCTGGGCCTGGAGAGTGTCACCGGCGAGGATCGGGTGCTGATGGGTGAAACGCTCTTCGGCGTGGACCACTCGGCTGAAGTCGATGCCGGCCTCGGCGTCGTTGACCACGGCCGCCTCCGCACGCTGGGCGACGATCACAGCGAAGCTCGGCGGCGCCACAAGGTCGCGATGCCCCAGCGCCTGAGCGGCCTCGAGCTCATGGTGCGCGGGGTGGTCGGCCTTGACCGCCTGGGCGAACTCGCGGATCGCCTCACGGCTGACCTGGTAGGGCGCAGCGGGCGGATACTGGTGCCCCTGCCGGTCTTGGTTGATCATTCAGTCTTCCTCGGAGGCTCGACGGGACAGGATCTGGGCGGCCTGGCGCCTGCGCAGACCGATCGCGATCAGGTGACTCAGGATCCCGGCGCCCAGGCAGAACAGCCCGAAGCTGCGCAGCGAGCCGACGCCGTCGCCGGGTTCCATGACGGCGGCCAGAATCACCAGCACGACTCCGATGCCGGTGGCCGCCATACCGGTCACCAGCGTCACGCGGTAGGCGCGGGTCCCGCTGCTCCACGGGTCGAAGGACTGAGTGCTCACGGCGGACAGCCTACAGGTCGGCACCTGCGCGTGTGGCAGCGCTGCCCAGGCCTCGACGGCGGCGTGGATGTTCCCCCGAAGCCAGAGATTCGCCCAGCACGCGGTACGCTGGCGGGGCCCCCACCGGCTGGGCACGTCCGACGCGTCGATCTCTTGCGAATCCGCTGGACCAGTTTGTGCTCCGGGACCTGTATGCCGAGACTGCTCGGACGTCCCCGCCCCGCCGTGGGTGCCGTACGGGCACCGTCCCGCCACGTGCATGACCAATCGCATCCGAGGAGGACTCCGTGGCTCGAGGAGCCCAGCGCCAGAACGGAACACGCACGCGTGCCCGACGGCGACCCCGCAAGAACGACGACGGCGGCATCATCCACCTGCTCGCCAAGGTCGTCCGCGAGGTCGAGTCCGCGGTGCAGCGTGGTCTCGACCTGCCCTCGACCAGGACCAAGTTCCAGGTCGTGGCGCTGCTCATGCGCGAGGAGCGCGCCCGGCTGAAAGCGGAGGACACGAAGCAGGGGGCTCGGAGCGCCGAGGATCTCAAGCGCCTCGACGGCATCGCCACCATCCTGGCGACCACGGCCGCCCGCGACCCCTCCCTGCTCGGGCTGCTCGCCGACGACGCGGTCGTCTCCGACCGTGCGCGCTCACTGCGCCGCGAACTGCTGCAGTCTGCCGGCATCGACGTGCCGGAAGAGCCAGCCGCACGCGCTGAACCGGCCGAGCCCAAGCAGGAACCGCAGCGCCAGGTGGTGCCCGTGTCAGTGGCGTCTCGTCAGCTCGCGAACCCCTTCCTCGAACCCGACTATTCCGTCGTCGCCAAGCGCACCGCCAAGCCCCGCCGCCTCGTCGGCTGGGAGCTCATCGAGCCGCTGATGAAGTCCTTCACCGACGGTGGCGCGCTCTCCTGCATGGAGCTGCCGGAGCCTGCCGCGAGCCGGGCGACGCAGGGATTGGACCTCATGCCGCATCAGGCGCGACTGGTCGCCGCCGCCGCGGAAGGACACCGGACGTTCCTGCTCGCCGACGAGCCGGGCCTGGGCAAGACGGCACAGGCGCTGCTCGCCGCTCAAGCGGCGGATGCTTACCCGCTGCTCGTCGTCGTGCCGAACGTCGTGAAGATGAACTGG
This sequence comes from uncultured Nesterenkonia sp., assembly GCA_947494195.1. GTDB lineage: Bacteria > Actinomycetota > Actinomycetes > Actinomycetales > Micrococcaceae > Nesterenkonia. The sequence continues at coordinate 567,712 of CANLUC010000001.1, forward strand.
GCGCGGGAGGCCGCGCTGTGGACGCCTCGCCGCCCCGCGACGGTGGTCCACGGCGACGGGGATCGGATCGACGGCTTCGCGGACATCATCATCGTCAACTACGAGGTGCTGGATCGGCACGCCGGCTGGCTCCAGGAGCTGGGGCTGCGCGGGATGGTGGTCGACGAGGCGCACTACATCAAGAACCGGAAGTCCCAGCGCTCCCAGAACGTGCTGCAGCTCTCCGAACGCATCCGCACGCGGATCGCCCATCCGCTGCTCATCGCGCTCACCGGCACCCCGCTGATCAACGACATCGAGGACTTCCGGGCCATCTGGCAGTTCCTCGGCTGGGTCGACGAGACCAAGCCGATCGGTGAGCTGATGGAGGCGCTCGAGCAGACCGGTCTCACACCGGCGGACCGGGGCTTCTCCACCGCTGCCCGCTCGGCCGTCGTCGAGCGCGGCATCGTGCGGCGACGCAAGGTCGACGTCGCCTCCGACCTGCCGGCCCGTCGAGTGGCCGACGTCCCGGTCGAGATCGACGACGAGGCCAGTCGGTCCATCCGCGCCGCCGAGCAGAGCCTCGCGCGTCGTCTCGTCACGCGCTATGAGCGGGCGCTGGCGACACAGGGATCCGAGGAGGGCGTCGATGGCATCGACCACGCACTCGTGCGTCAGGTCGCCTCCCGTGAGCGCGTGAGTCGGACGACGAAGAAGTCCAACGAGAACGTGTTCAGCATGACCCGGCGCATCGGCCAGGCGAAGGCCGGCCTCGCGGCGGACTACGCGGTCCAGCTCGCGCGCAGCGCCGGCAAGGTCGTCTTCTTCGCCAAGCACATCGACGTCATGGACACGGCCGAGGCGACCTTCGCCAAGCAGGGCATCCGGTATGCCTCCATCCGTGGCGATCAGAGCGCATCGGCCCGTCAGAAGCACATCGACGCGTTCACCAACGATCCGGACGTCTCCGTCGCCGTGTGCTCGCTTTCCGCTGCCGGCGTCGGCATCAACCTGCAGGTCGCCTCCAACATGGTGCTCGCGGAGCTCTCGTGGACCGACGCGGAGCAGACGCAGGCCATCGACCGCATCCACCGCATCGGCCAGTCGCAGCCGATCACCGCATGGCGGATCATCGCGGCGCAGACCCTCGACACGAAGATCGCCGAGCTCATCGACGCCAAGGCGGGGCTTGCCGCGCGGGCGCTCGATGGGAGCGACCAGGAGATCCCCGACTCGGCCGATGTCCAGCTCGAGGCGCTCGTCACGCTTCTCGAAGCGGCGTTGGAAGAGCGCCGCAGCGGGTAGGAGCTGGCTGCGCGGCGCACGGAGTGCACGTCGTCAGAGACACTTCGGGCCCCCACGCTGTGAAGCGTGGGGGCCCGAAGTGTGATGCTCGCCTGTGCGGCGTCTTCTGTAGCGGTGCCGGGGCTCGATCCCGGGACCTCACGATTATGAGTCGTGCGCTCTAACCAGCTGAGCTACACCGCCATATGCCGATCCAGGATCTCTGTTAGAGACTCCGGAGCCGGCGAAATGAGAAACACCCGCGCTGCGCATCCTGCTGCGCTGCGCGGGCTCCCATTCAGAGCCCCAAGCGGGAATCGATCCCGCGACCTCAGTCTTACCAAGACTGCGCTCTACCACTGAGCTATTGGGGCAACGGCAATAGACTCTACCACCAGTCCAGTGCCGGTCAAAAACCGTCAGGAGTGAGCTCACTCTCCCCTGAGGAGGGCCTCTGCCGCCGCAGAGTCAGCTCTGCGGCGGCAGCTCCCAGAACCCCCTGAGGGGCCTCGATCACTTCCAGCGGGGCTTGTTGCGATCCTTGTCGCCGAACCGGCTGCCACCAGCACTGGGCCGTCCGCCGCGGTCGCCGGATCCGCCGTCGCGCTTGCCGGCATAGCCGCCCTCACGCTTGCCCGCGTATCCGCCGCGGGAGTCACCGGAGCTGGACGGTGCACCGGAGTCACGCTCCAGCTTCAGCAGCTCACCACCGATGCGGGTCTTGGCCAGGGCCGCCCACTGCTCGGAGGAGAGCTGTTCGGGAAGCTCCACCAGCGAGTGCGTCGGGCGGATGTCGATGCCGCCGATCTGACGGGCACTCAGGCCAGCCTCGTTGGCGATCGCGCCGACGATGTGTCCCGGGTTCACGCCGTTGCGGCGGCCCACGGCGATCTTGTACATCGCGTTGCCCGGACCGGCAGTGCGCGGTCCGCGCTCGCGCTGACCCCGCTCGGGGCGGTCGCTGCCGCCGCGATCGTCGCCGACCTCGCGCTTGGACTCACGGACCAGCTCGTCGTCGCGCTTCTCGTCGAGCAGCAGCGGGCGGCCGTCATGGACCATGGCCACCAGTGCGGCGGCCACGTCCTCGGCGGGAGTGTTGTTCTCCTGGGTGTAGGAGGCCACGAGTCCGCGGTACTCCTCCAGCTCTTCGGAGGCCAGGGTCTCGGTGATGCGCTCCGAGAAGCGCTCGAGCCGGGAGGAGTTCACGTCAGCGATGGTCGGCATGGACATCTGCTCGACCGGCTGGCGGGTGGCCTTCTCGATGGACCGCAGCATGCGCTTCTCGCGAGGAGTCACGAACAGGACCGCTTCACCGGAACGACCCGCACGGCCGGTGCGCCCGATGCGGTGGACATAGGACTCGGTGTCCAGCGGGATGTCGTAGTTGAAGACGTGGCTGATGCGCTCCACATCGAGACCGCGAGCTGCCACGTCGGTGGCGACCAGGATGTCGACCCGACCGGACTTGAGGTTCTCCACGGTCTTCTCACGCAGGTTCTGCGGGATGTCACCGTTGATCGCCGCTGTGCGGAAGCCGCGGGCGGCCAGCTTGTTGGCGACCTCTTCGGTGGCCGAGCGGGTGCGCACGAAGACGATGGCGGCGTCGTGCGGCTCGGTCTCGAGGATGCGGGTCAGTGCCTCGTGCTTGGCGGAGTGCTTGATCAGCATGAAGCGCTGGCGGATGTTGGTGCCGGTGGATGTCTTGGACTTGACCGAGACCTCCACCGGATCGTTGAGGTAGTCCGCGGAGATCCGACGGATCGCCTTGGGCATCGTGGCGGAGAACAGCGCGACCTGCTTGGTCTTCGGAGTGCGGGCCAGGATCTGGTCCACCTCCTCGGCGAAGCCCATGCGCAGCATCTCGTCGGCCTCATCGAGCACCAGGTGCTTGATGGTGGAGAGGTTCAGCGATCCGCGGGTCATATGGTCGATCACGCGACCGGGGGTGCCGACCACGACGTGTGCGCCGCGGCGCAGGCCCTCGAGCTGAGGACCGTAGGGGGAGCCGCCGTAGATGGGCAGCACGGTGATGCCGGGGACGCCGTGGGCGTAGGTGGAGAACGCCTCGGCGACCTGGATCGCGAGCTCACGGGTGGGAGCGAGCACCAGAGTGGAGGGGTGGTTCCCCAGCTCTCCGGCGTCGTAGGCGCGAGCCATGTGTGACAGTGCCGGCAGCGCGAAGGCCGCGGTCTTGCCGGTGCCGGTCTGGGCCAGGCCGACGACGTCGCGTCCCTGGCTCAGCAGCGGAATGGTCTGCGCCTGGATCGGCGAGGGGGTCTCGTAGCCGAGCTTGGTCACCGATTCCAGCACCCGACCATCCAGGCCCAGCTCAGCGAACTTCGGGCCGGAGGCCTGGTCGGCGCTGACGGCCGACTTCGCGGGCTTCTCGGCATGGGTCGAGGCAGGAGCCTCGGTGGACGCGGAAGTCTCGGTCGAGGCAGGAGTCTCGGTGGAGACCGGAGCCTGTGCAGCTGCGGACTGGGTCTCGACTGCTGCGGCGGCGTCGACGGCGGCCTGGGTCTCGTCCGGCACCTCGGCGGCGGGCTCGACCTCGGGGATGGTCTCGGTCGGGACTTCGGTCGCGTCCTGAGCCTGCGTCGGCTCGGAGGCGTTGGGATCCTGAATGGTCATGTTGACTCCTCGTCACATGTCATGCGACCGAGAGGACCCCCGCTTGAGATCCAGTCCCAGGGCACCTGCGCGTCAACCACCGCTGCTCGAAGAGGCTGGGCAGGCCAGAAGGCGCTGCACAGAACCTCTGCATGGGCAGGGCAGGTTGCTCAGATTCTTGGACGGGACTGGATCAGTCACGGGGACTCGGCCGCTTTGTCGGCTCCGGAGTCGACCCGTGGATACACACAACCCTCAACGAGCTTCCGGCCCCTCTCAAGGAGGAGCACGCTCGGAGTCAGCAAGAGAAAACGGGATTATCCGGAGAATGCGCATTCAGTCTAGCCCACGGGGACCACACCTGTCGTCTTTGGAGACGAAGCTCACGTCCTCCCGGTTCGGCCCGGCCGCCGGCAAGGGCGCTGCTCAGCCCTCGGGGCGGGACTGTGCCGGGCCGCGGGCGATGGCGAGCTCGCGGATGCTCTCGGCTGCCGTCTCGGCCGTGGCGATGACCTCCACAGCATCCCCCGCCTGCACGGTGCCGGCGGTGATGACCCGGAAATAGGTGCCCGGTCGCCCCGCCTCCATGAAGCGCCTGACCCAGCCCGGCTCCCCCAGCCACCGACCGAAGGTCGCGCAGGGGATGCGCGGGACGGTGGCCTCGAGCACCACGTGCTCACCGATCCGCCACCGCTCACCGGGGTGGGCGCCGTCGAGATCTATCCCGGACAGGCGCAGGTTCTCCCCGAAGGTGCCGGGCGGGATCTCACGCCGCAGCTGCTGGGACCACCAGTCGGCGTCCTCCGCCGCGTAGGCGTAGACCGCCTTGTCGGTGCCGCCGTGGTGCTTGCGGTCAGCCTGCACGTCCCCATGCAGACCCAGGGTGCGCACCCTGACCGGGCCCGCGACCGGGCGCTTGTCGATTCCGGAGACGCCCACGGCGCCGACGTCGTCGGTGAAGAGCTGATCCACCACGCAGACGGCATCCACGGTGCCGGTGAGTCCCAGGCGCTGCGCGGCTGACGCGAGACAGGTCGGTGAGGACTCAGCCACGGCCCGCGAGCCCCTCCAGCGCACGATCCAGATCGGCGATCAGATCATGGACGTCCTCGATGCCCACCGAGAGACGCAGCAGGTTCTCCGGGACGGCAAGCTCAGTGCCGCGCACCGAGGCGTGGGTCATCTCATGCGGGTAGTTCATCAGCGACTCGATGCCGCCCAGCGACTCCGCCAGCACGAAAAGCCTGGTGCCCTCGGCGACGGTGCGCGCGGCCTGCTCGCCGCCGACAAGCTGCACCGAGACCATGCCGCCGAAGCCGCGCATCTGCCTGCTGGCCAGCTCATGGCCGGGGTGATCCGGCAGCCCGGGGTAGAGCACCCTTTCGACGGCGGGATGGTCCACCAGGTGCTCGGCGATGGCCTGCGCATTGCTGCAGTGCCGGTCCATGCGCACTGCAAGGGTCTTGAGCCCACGGGTGGTGAGGTAGGCGTCGAGCGGGCCGGAGATGGCGCCGACGGCGAACTGCTGGAAGCCGATCTTGGTGGCGAGCTCGTCGTCGGAGGTGACCACGGCGCCGCCGACCACATCGGAGTGACCGCCGATGTACTTGGTGGTGGAGTGCACGACGATGTCGGCGCCCAGGCTCAACGGCTGCTGCAGGTAGGGGCTGGCGAAGGTGTTGTCCACCAGCAGCAGGGCGTCGTTCTCATGGGCGATCTTCGCCAGCGCCGCGATATCGGTGATCGACATCAGCGGGTTCGAGGGCGTCTCCACCCACAGCAGGGTCGCGTCCTCGGCGGCCACCTCGGTGGCCACGCGGTCGAGGTCGGAGAGGTCCAGCGGCGTGTTGGCGATGCCCCAGTCTCCGTGGATCCGGCTGATCAGCCGGTAGGAGCCTCCGTAGGCGTCGTTTCCCATCACGATGCGCTGCCCGGGGCGCATCACCGCACGGATGATGGCGTCTTCGGCGGCCAGGCCGGAGCCGAAGCTGAAGGCGTGCTCCCCGCCCTCCAGCGCGGCCAGCTGGGTCTGCAGCGAAGTGCGTGTGGGGTTGCCTGCACGGCCGTAGTCGTAGCCGCGGCGCAGATTGCCGATGCCGTCGGGGGCGTAGGTGGTGGAGAGGTGCAGGGGCGGGACCACCGCGCCGTAGACCTCGTCGAGCTCCTGCCCGGCGTGGATGGCGTCGGTCGCGAATCCGTGGCTGTTCTCGGTCATCGGTTCTCCTTCTGCTCCGAGCTGGAGAGGTGGGCCAGCAGGTCATTGCGGGTGAGCACGCCCACGATGTCGCCGTTCTCCGCGGCGAGCAGGGTGGGATTGCTCCTGAGCTTCTTCAAGATCTGTGGGATGGTCTCGGTGACGCCGACCAGGGGCAGCTCGGTGCGCAGGTGATCTGCGACCAGCTCATCCGCCGACGCGTGGCCCATGATCATCTCTTCGGAGAGGTGAGTGACGTCGACGACGCCGTAGACCTCGCCGATGCGAGCGACGCGGCCGGGCTGATCGATCACCGGGACGATGTCGATCCCATAGCGGTTCATCACCGAGACGGCGTCACGCAGTGTGGTCTCGCGGGAGATCGACACCACCTCGGGCATGGCGGAGGAGAAGAGCGAGCGCTTGCCGCCCAGGACGTCTGCGGCGGTGAACGCCTCGGAGCGCTGCTTGCTGGTCTGCGCCTCGGGGTGTTCGGCACGGGTGCCGATGACCCCGTGGGCGACCGCGTCCGAGAGCTCCTGGGAGGACTTCACCGTGATCTCCACCCCGCTGGAGTGTGAGACCACCTCGCCGAAGCCGTGGTCGATCATCCACTGGTCATTGAAGATCTTGCCCAGATAGCCGCGTCCGGAGTCGGGCAGCACGGCGACCACGACGTCCTCAGGACCAAGGTCCTCGGCGATGCGCAGCGCGGCGACCACGGCGGTGCCGGAGGATCCGCCGACCAGCAGACCCTCCTCGGTGGCGAGCCGCCGGGCCATGGCGAAGGACTCGGCGTCGGTGATGGAGTGGTGCTCATCCGGGACGCTGGCGTCGTAGTTCTTGACCCAGATGTCTTCCCCGACACCCTCGACGAAGTACGGGCGACCTTCGCCGCCGGAGTAGATGGAGCCGTCCGGGTCGGCGACGACCACGCGGACCGGGCCGGAGTCGCGGTCTGCGGAGACCTCTTTCAGGTATCGACCGGTGCCGGTGACCGTGCCGCCGGTGCCGGCGCCGACGACCAGGTGGGTGATCCTGCCTTCGGTGTCTTCCCAGATCTCGGGGCCCGTGGTCTCGTAGTGCGAGTTCGGGGCCGCCGGATTGGAGAACTGGTCGGGCTTGTAGCCGCCGTCGATCTCTTCGGCGAGCTGGTCCGAGATGCCGTAGTAGGAGAGGGCGGATTCCGAGGGGACCCCGGCGGGCCCGACGACGACGTCGGCGCCATAGGCGCGCAGCACATCGCGCTTCTCCACCGCCACTTTGGGCACGGTGACGAAGACCGCCCGGTACCCCTTCTGCTGGGCGACCAGGGCCAGCCCGACGCCGGTGTTGCCGGAGGTGGGCTCGACCACGACTCCCCCGGGCTTCAGCGAGCCTGCGGCCTCAGCCTCCTCGATCATCTTCAGCGCGATGCGGTCCTTGATGGACCCTCCCGGGTTCAGATACTCGAGCTTGACCAGGACGGTGGCGGAGAGACCTTCGGTGACCCGATTCAGGCGCACCAGGGGGGTGCCGCCGATCAGCTCGACGACAGACTGGGCATATTTCATGCCGCCAACTCTACCGATGCCCACTGACATCGGGGCAGGATCTGTCTTTCGGCGAAATCTCGCCTGCTGGATGGGCAGGCGTCCCGGGCGACGGTCGGCGTCGCCGAGGCGTGAGGGATGTCCCACCGATGTGCCAGAGTGAAGGCATGACCACCGCGGGGCACGGCAGCGAGGTTCTCCTGGAGCTCCAGGAGCCTTTCGACCTGCCGCGGACTCTGGGAGTGCTCCAGCGCGGGGCCGGAGATCCCAGCATCCGGCTGGATCCGGGCTCCGCCGCCATGACCGGTGGTCCGCGCGGCACCCCCGGCGCCGGGGCCTGGATGTGCCAGCGGATCTATGACACCCAAGGCGCGCAGCGCGGCCAGGCCAGCCTGCGCTTCGACCAGCTCGGTCCCTCCAGGGTGCGGGTACGAGTGGCCGCGGCGGGCGTGGATGGTGCCACCGCCGGGGAGGTGGCGGAACTGGCCGAGCGTCGGGCGGGGCGGCTGCTCGGCTGCCTCGATGACTGGCGGGACCTCGAGCTCCTGCTCGATGCCCTCGGAGACGAGACCTCAGCGGCGTTGGCGCGGGTGCGGCGTCGTCATCCTGGTGTCCGGCTGCCCGCGACAGGCGCGCTGTTCGATCAGCTGGTGACCGCCACCTTGGAGCAGAAGGTCACGCACGATCAGGCTCGCACCGGATGGCGCCAGCTGCTGCGCCGACATGGGGGACCCCCGCCGTCGGCGCCTGGAGTGTCCGCCCCGGAGTGGATGCGGCTGCCACTCACAGGAGATCAGCTGCGCGCGGTCCCCTCCTGGGAATGGCACCGGCTCTGGGTGCAGCCGGCGCTGTCAAAGACCATCCTGCGGGTGGCAGAACGCGCGAGGAGGATCCATCAGCTCAGCGCGGAGACCCCCGCCGAGACGCAAGCGGTGGCGGCGCTCGGCGGAAGGCTGCGATCGATCCCGGGGATCGGTGAATGGACCGTGGCAGAGGCGTTGCAACGCTCCCACGGCTCGGCGGATCTTCCGGCCGTCGGGGACTATCATCTGAGCAACTTCGTCGGCGCCGCGATGACTGGTGAACGCACCGACGATGACGGGATGCTCCGGCTGCTCGCCCCCTATGCCCCGCACCGTCAGCGCGTGATCCGGCTGCTCAAGCTCTCCGGGTTCCAGCACCAGAAATACGGCCCCAAACTGACTCCGGCGGACCACCGCAGTCGGTGATCCGCCGGAGTCGCGCGCATAGCGCGTGGGCTTGTGTGGGGGCTCAGTTCAGCTCTGCGGAGCCTCGCCCTGCGCCTGATCCTCGGCGATCTGCTTATGGACCTCGTCCATGTCCAGGTCTTTGACCGCGGTGATGACCTCGGTCAGCTGCTCGGCGTTCAGCGCGCCGGGCTGGGAGAAGACCAGGACCTTCTCGCGGAAGGCCATCAGAGTCGGGATCGAGGTGATGTTCGCGGCGGCGGCGAGCTCACGCTCGGCCTCCGTGTCCACCTTGCCGAAGGTCACGTCCGGGTGCTTCTCGGAGACCTCGGAATAGACGGGTGCGAACTGCTTGCATGGGCCGCACCAGTCGGCCCAGAAGTCAACGAGCAGAATGTCGTTGTCCTCGAGGGTCTGCTGGAAGTCAGTAGTGGTCAGATCAGTGGTAGCCATGCCTCGTCACCATACGCGAGCAGTTCGAGCTTGTCGGCCCCCGCGGGACTGTGAACCGATCTCTTAAGCGGCTAGCTGAACGACGCCCCCGAGCAGCGGCGAAGACGGGGGAAGCCGATGCAGGGGACGGCCACTGGGAGGTGGTGCGGTGATGTGGACAGATGCACTGAAGGGCGGGCCGGATCGTGATGATCCGACCCGCCCTTCGGCGGTGATGTGGCAGATGAGGGATTCGAACCCCCGTAGGCGATGCCAGCTGATTTACAGTCAGCCCCCTTTGGCCGCTCGGGTAATCTGCCGCGCAACCACACGGTGTGACCTGAGGTCATTCTCCGTGCTGTATTTTTTTCGTGCCCCTGTGCTCGGCACCCCATAACTTTAGCGAAGATGCGGGGAATTCTCGAATCCTGATCCGCAGACTAGGAGTATCGTGGGGCGCATCATTCGTGCCCGCGCGAGGATCCCGTTCCGATCTTCCGCGATGAGGCATGCCCTCCCCCGCACCGACTTCCAAGGAGCATCGTGGCCGATATCGAGGCCGAGACTCTTGCCGAGAAGCTGAGCGAGCGCAGTCCGGCCGGCATCGCCGAGCAGGTCCGTGAACTCATCAGCGCCGGCACACTCTCCGCAGGCATGCGACTTCCCACCGTACGTGACCTCGCCACTGAACTCGGGGTCAGCGTGGGCACGATCGCTCAGGCGTGGAGCCTGCTGCGCGAGTCCAACCTGGTCGAGACCCGGCGACGCGGCGGGACCCGGATCGTGGAGCCCGGTGAGGTCGGCGGCAAGAGCTTCCGCAGCTGGGCCGGCGTGGACCTGTTGCACTGCAGTCCTGATCTGCGACTGCTGCCCTCGCTGGAAGAGGGCCTGCTGCGCAGCCTGAAGCAATCGGACCTGCACAGCTGGAGCCGAGAGCACATCCTGTCCGAACTCCTGCGCGCCGTGGAGAAGAAGCTGGGCCATCGGCCCGCCGAGTCTCACCCACGAAGCCTCGCCGCCGTCTCCTCCGCCACGGAGGGGCTCTGGCTCGCCACCAAGGCTGCCACCCGACCCGGTGATCTGATCGCCGTGGAGGAGCCGGCGCCGCCCGGCTATCTCTCGGTGCCCCGCAGCCTGGGCCTGCACATGGTGGCGGTGCCCGTGGATGCTCTGGGCCCGGTGCCTGCGGCGCTGCAGGAAGCCCTCGACGCCGGCGCCACCGCCTTCGTCCACAGCCCGGGCGGAGCCTTCTCACCTCGGCATGTGCTGGACGCCGGGCGCGCGCAGGAGCTTCAGCAGGTCCTGGAGTCCTCCCCCGAGACCGTGGTCATCGAGGAAGATCCGCTGGGCCCGCTCGCCGAGCGAGAGCCCTTCGCCCACTCCCTGGAGGCACATCTTCCGGGACGCACACTGCGGGTCATCGGCTTCGAGCGCGCCTACGGCATGGACCTGCGCACCGCCGTGCTCGCCGGACCGAAGTCACTGATCTCCCGAGCTATCGCGCAGCGTTCAGGCGGCGTCAGCTCGAACAGCAGGATCCTGCAGCACACCCTGGCGTTCCTGCTGCGCGACCCCGCCGCCGCCCGGCGGGTCAGCAGCGCCAGGACGCGGTATTCCACTCGGCGCAGGATGGCACTGAAGGCCTTCACCGAAGCAGGTCTCACAGTCCAGGCGGGACCCGCCAGCTGGGCGATCTGGGTGGAGGTGCCCGACGAGCAGGCGGCGGCGCTGAGCTTGAGCGCCCAGGGCGTGATCCTCGACGTGGGCAGCGGATCACATCTCACCGAGCAGCCCACGGGACTGCTGCGCCTCTCGATCGCCCAGCTGCCCGAGGATGAAGAGCTGCTCCGCGGTCTGGCCCAGCTGATCCTCGAGGCCACCGAGGAGGGCCTGAACTCCACCTTCGTCTAGTCACCACCCGGGACGATCACAGGAGGCGCTGTCCCGCCAGGGCGGCGCCGAGCCCCAGGGCCTCGAGCTTCGCGTGAGCGATCTGCGGATGCAGCCGGCCGCCCAGGCCGCAGTCGGTGGAGGCGACCACATTCTCTGCACCGACCAGCGCGGCGAAGCGTCCTATGCGCTGTGCGACCAGCTCGGGGTGTTCCACCACATTGGTGGCGTGGGAGACGACGCCAGGCGCGATGACCTTGCCCTCGGGCAGCGCGACATCCTCCCAGATCCGATACTCATGCTCGTGGCGAGCATTGGCGGCCTCGAAGGCGTAGTACTTCGCGTCGACGGCGAGCATCAGGTCCACGATGTGCCTGAACTCGATATCGGTGGTGTGCGGGCCGTGCCAGGAGCCCCAGCACAGGTGGAACCGCACCTGTTCCTCGGGAATGCCGCGCAGTGCCCAGTTCAGCGCCTCGATGCGGATCTGTGTGAACCTGCGGTAGTCCTCCACGGATGGCTCCGGGGAGATCTGGTCCCAGTTCTCCGCCACCGAGGGATCATCGATCTGCACGATCAGCCCGGCATCGGTGATCGCCTGATACTCGTGACGCATCACCTCTGCCCACGCCCAGATGTGCTCTTCCTCGCTCGCGTAGTGCCGATTGGGGATGCGAGCTCCTGAGCCCGGGGACAGTGAGGTGAGAAACCCGGTCTCCGCGCCTGCCGCGTCCAATCCCGCACGCAGGTTCGCAATGTCGGAGTCCACCGCGGCCTGACCCCGCCAGGTCAGCGCACCGGTGGTGGACGGGAATGCGGTGGCGGTCTTGCCGGTGGCGATGCCGGAATGCGGGTCCGAGTAGGCGTCCTTGAACCGCACCCAGTCCCGCCGGTGGAGCATGTTCGTCAGTCGGATGTTCCCGGGGCTGGATTCCACATGTGGCCAGCTGAACAGATCTTCGCCGGTCAGCTCGAGTCCGCCGACCCGCTGGAACACGTAGGACCACCAGGCGCCGTAGTCCACCGCCGAGGTCATCGCGTGCCCGTACTCCCCGTCCCCGGGAACGGTCACTCCGTAGCTTCTCTGCCGGGCGACCAGCTCCGTGACGGCACGGGAGAGGAGGGTCTCGAACTCCGGCGTGCGGCGCAGGGTGAAGCCGTCAGCTTCGAGCTCGCGCGCGGCATTGGCGGCGATGAGCTCCTGGGTGCGGGGCAGCGAACCTGCGTGGGTGACCGGGATGAACCTGTCGGACATGATGACCTTCCGCTTTTTGTTCATATCTTCAAGGCTCATCCTAGCGGCCGAGGGGCGGCGGCGGTAAAGGACTATTAGACTCATCGGCAGATATCCACACCGACAGGAGGCACCCATGGCCAAGGACTCGACATTCGACGTCGTCTCGAAAGTGGACAAGCAGGAGGTCGCCAATGCGTTGAATCAGGCGCAGAAGGAGATCGCTCAGCGCTATGACTTCAAGGGCACCGGCGCGGAGATCGACTACTCCGGAGAGAAGCTGCTCATCAAGGCCAACTCTGAGGAGCGGGCCAAAGCCGTGGAGGATGTCTTCGGCTCCAAGCTGGTCAAGCGTGGGATCTCGCTGAAGTCCTTCGACTCCGGTGAACCCTATGCCTCGGGCAAGGAGTTCCGGATTGAAGGGACCATCAAGGAGGGGATCGACCAGGCGACCGCGAAGAAGATCACCAAACAGATCCGCGACGAGGGTCCGAAGTCGGTCAAAGCCACGATTCAGGGCGACGAGCTGCGCGTGACCTCGAAGTCACGCGATGATCTCCAGGAGGTCATCGCGATGCTCAAGGGCTTCGAGGACGCAGACCTGCAGTTCGTCAACATGCGCTGACGCTGCTGCGCGCGATGCACCGCTGGCCCCCGCTGGTTGATGTTCTCCGACAGACACGTTCCTGCCGGAGAACTCAATAGGCGGGTGTTCTCTGTGTCAGTGAGTTCGCCTCGCGACGGGACTGGTGGCACAGGATGAGCGCGAGGATCGCGCCGAGGATTGGAACCGTGAACACCAGGAGCAGCAGCACGGCCTTGGTGGTGACCGACATCGCTCGCGAGCGCAGGACCGCGATCACGGCCCACAGTCCCAGCAGGAGCATGAGCACCGGGATCAGCACGATGAAGCTCAGGCCGAAGCTCAGCGACTCCCAGACGTTCGGCACGAGCGGGTTGGCGTCGGCGCTGGCCAGCAGGGTCGCGATGCTCATGAGGCTCCTTGAAGTCGACGGGGCGACGCCGGCCGTTCAGCCGATGTCCAGCTGCCACCGTAGCGCGGCCGCCTCGAGCAGGAAACCCCGCCGATCCGATCGGCGGGGTTTCTCCGGGTTGTTCGGGCTGGGGCGAATCGATCAGAAGAGGGTGCTGACACCGATCAGCGCCAGCGGGATCACGATGAAGACACCGAAGACCCATGCGAAGGCGTAGACCTTCTTCTCGGCGGCCAGATCGGCCAGCCAGGTCGCACCGCGCGGAGGCAGATCGCGCAGCCACGGGGTGCAGAAGATCACGAGCGTGGCCAACACGTTGAACAGCAGGTGCGCGAGTGCCGCAGTCAGCGCGATCTCTCCCGCCGCGCCGTCGAACGCGAAGGCTGCGATGAGAGCGGTGACCGTGGTGCCGATGTTGGTGCCCAGCGTGAAGGGGTAGATCTGCTTCAGAGTGAAGGCACCCGAACCGGCCAGCGGCACGATCAGTGCGGTGGAGGTGGAGGAGGACTGCACCATGATGGTCACGGCCGCTCCGGAACCGATGCCGGCCACCGGGCCGCGACCGATTGCGGCGTGCAGCACCTGGCGGGCCCTGCCGACCAGAAGAACCTTCAGCAGCCGTCCGATGAAGTTGATCACCAGCAGGATCAGTCCGACGGCGACGACAATCATGACCACACCCTGCAGGCTGCCTGGGATGAAGCTCAGCGCGTCCTCGATCAGGTGTGCCAGCGGCTTGGTGGCGCCCTTGACCGTGGCACCGATGCCTCCGAGGACCGCAGCGACGGGCCCGCCGTCGGAGCCTGTGGCCATGCCCGCGATCGCGCTGGAGATCCGCTCGAGCAGGCTGAACATGATCTCCAGCGGGAGGAAGATCGCGACGGCGATCAGGTTGAAGAAGTCATGCACGGTGGCGGCGGCGAAGCCGCGGCGGAAGGACTCCTTCTCGCGGACCATGCCCAGGCTGACCAGGGTATTGGTCAGCGTGGTACCGATGTTCGCGCCCAGGATGATGGGAATGGCCACGCCCAGCGGGAGGCCGCCGGCGACCAGGCCGACCGTCACCGAGGTGGTGGTGGAGGAGGACTGGGTGAGCGCGGTGGCCACGATGCCGATCATCAGGCCCACGACAGGGTTCGTCGCGAATCCGAAGAGCGTCTCCGCCTGATCACCGGTGGCCAGGCTGAACCCGGTGCCGATCACGCTGACCGCAGTGATCAGCACATAGACCGCTGCAGCTACGGAGAGCCAGTTGGCGAGGTCGAGCATCCGTCCGGAGAGGCCGAACCGTTCGAAGGGGCTGAAGGGTCGCGTGGCGGCTGACTCGTCTGCAGGCCCGGCGGCCCGCTGCGGGGCCTCGATCGACGGTGCGGACATGCAATCTCCTCTGCGGAACACGAGCCTTGGTTCAGCCCTGCTGTGAATCGGCGTGGCACTTCTCTTGCGCTGCGGGTGGCAGATGCCGGTGAGTATCACCGCCGGATGAAGGGCCGTAGATCACTGTGCACCGCTTGCAGAACGAGAGTCACACGGGAAGGTGAACTGCAGGTGAACGATCCGCACGAAGGCGGCGCGAGTAGGATGTCCTTGGTCACAGCCGGCCGTTTTCCATCCTGATCCCCCCTCTGAGGAGAGCCAATGCACCAGCATCACGGTCGACTGCGCACAGCGGGGCTGCTCGCATTCCTCTTCGCGATGCTCCTGCTGGTCGGTGCGGTGATCGCCTACGCCACCCAGACACCGGGACTGATCTTCGTCTTCGGGCTGATCGGGCTGGTCTCGGTGGCCTACTCCTACTGGAACTCGGACAAGATCGCGCTGCGGGCGATGAAGGCCTATCCGGTCACCCGGGAGCAGGCCCCCCAGCTCTATCAGATGGTCGAGGACCTGGCGCAGCGCGCCCAGCAGCCCGCCCCGCGAATCTTCATCGCCCCCTCGCCGAACCCCAATGCCTTCGCCACCGGACGGAACCCGGCCAACGGCGTCGTCTGCTTCACCGAGGGGATCCTGAATCTGCTCACCGAGCGTGAGCTGCGCGGCGTCACCGGCCATGAGCTCATGCATGTCTACAACCGCGACATTCTGATCTCCTCAGTCGCGGCCGCGGTCGCCGGGTTCCTCACCACGATCAGCCAGTTCTTTCTGCTCTTCGGCGGCGGCCGCGGCAACAACCAGGGAGGGAATCCGCTCGCGCTGGTCGGCGCGATCGTCGCCGTGTTCCTGATGCCGATCGCCGCCAGCCTGATCCAGATGGCGGTCAGCCGGACCCGTGAGTACGACGCCGACGCCGACGGCGCCGCGCTCACCGGAGACCCGCTGGCGCTGGCCTCGGCCCTGGACAAGCTGGAGCGCGGCATCTCGCGCTACCCGCTCGAAGAGAGCCCCAAGCACGATGCGCACGCGCACATGATGATCGCCAACCCTTTCGGCGGCAAGGCGAAGAAGCTCTTCAGCACCCACCCGCCGATGCCCGAGCGGATCGCCCGGCTGGAGTCGATGGCAGGCTACGAGCAGCAGGACTGAAGCAGTACTGAAGCAGTACTGCATGAGAATGCCCCCTGGCCTGTGGGTCAGGGGGGCATTCTTGTGCGGTCGATCAGCTCAGCGGCCTCAGCTCTCGCGTGAGATCCGGATCATGTCCTCACGCTCGACGACCTTGACCCGCTCCCTGGCGCCGCCGTCGGGCAGCGGGCCGTAGGACTCGCCCAGGGACATCTCATGGGCGTCGAGCTTCTGCCAGCCGCCCCAGGTGGTGAACTCCACACCGCGGGACTCGAGCAGCTCGATGACGGCATCCTCCTCCGGGACCTCGGCCACCGGCAGATGATGCAGGTCCTCGAGCAGGCAGCCGATGGTCTCCAGCGCGTCGCCCTTGGTGTGGCCGATCAGACCCACCGGTCCGCGCTTGATCCATCCGGTGGCGTAGATCCCGGGCACGTGATCGCCGGCGTCGTCGATGACTCGGCCGGCCTCGTTGACGAGCACGCCGCGTCGGGAGTCGAAGGGCAGTCCGGCGATCTCGGAGCCGAGGTATCCCACGGCTCGGTAGACGGCCTGGACCTCATAGTCCTGGAACTCGCCGGTGCCGCGGACGTTGCCGGTGCCGTCGAGCTCCATGCGTTCGAAGCGCACGCCCGCCACGGCCCCGGTGCCCTCGCCGGACTCGTCGGTGCCCTCCAGGATCTCCACGGGCTGCTGCAGGAAGTGCAGGTGCAGCTTCCGGGAAGCCTCCGTCTCCCGGTCCTCCTGCTCGACCAGCCAGTTTCCGAGCGTGTTGACCATGGTCTTGACCTGGTTGTTCGTCTTGATCGCTTCGTCGGAACCCTCGTCGAAGTCGAAGTCCTCCTCGTAGAGGATGATGTCCACGTCCTTGGAGTGCGAGAGTTCACGCAGCTCCAGCGGGGTGAACTTCACCTGAGCGGGCCCTCGGCGGCCGAAGATGTGCACATCGCTGACCGGGGAGGACTTCAGCCCGGCGTAGACGTTCTCCGGGATCTCGGTGGTGAGCATGTCCTCGGCGTGCTTGGAGAGCACCCGCGCGACGTCCAGAGCCACGTTGCCGTTGCCGATGACCGCGACCTTCTCTGCGGTCAGCGGCCAGTCGCGGGGGTAGTCGGGGTGACCGTCGTACCAGGAGACGAAGTCGGCGGCGCCGAAGCTGCCTTCGAGCTCGATTCCGGGAATGTTCAGCTCCGCGTCCTTGATCGCGCCGGTGGCGAAGATCACCGCGTCGTAATGTCGACGGAGGTCCTCGATGCTCAGGTCCTCGCCGATGTTCACGTTGCCGATGAGCCGGATGTCGCCGCGGTCGAGCACCTTGTGCAGCGCCTTGACGATGCCCTTGATCCGGGGGTGGTCGGGGGCGACCCCGTATCGGATGAGGCCGAAGGGCGCCGGATAGCGGTCGTAGAGGTCGATGCTGAACTCGAAGTCGCTCTTCTTCTGCGCCTTCGCCAGGATGTCAGAGGCGTAGACCCCTGCGGGGCCGGCGCCGACGACGGCGACTCGGATGGCCCGGTCTGCTGGCCGCTGCGAGGAATTCTGGGACACGGATAGGTTCCTATCGATCGATTAACTCAGCACAGTATGCCGTATTGGGGTGAACGCCCGCGGCCCGCGGGGATGTTCCCGGTCTTCTAGACTGGGCCCATGGCCGATATGTTCCTGGAGAAGTTCCGCGCCCTGGTGCCCGAATACCTCGACGAGAAGTGGACCCCTGAGGAGGGCTACACCGAAGCGGAGCTGCGCGAGCTCATCGCCGATTCCGAGCTGCCGGATGAGCTCAAGGCCCGCCCGCGTCTGCCTCAGGTGCTCGAGGAGTTCTATCTCGCGCTGGGCCGCTGTGAGGAGATCATGGAGGCCTATCACTTCTTCTTCGACCCCGATGAGCTGACCGTCGAGGACGGGCACCTGCTGTTCCTCGAAGATGAGGAGGAGCGCTGGGTCTGGGGCGTGGACGTGGACACCCTCGATGTGCCCGATCCGTTGATCGTGCGGCGCAGCAGCAACTCCGGGATGTGGAATGACGAAGGCGCCACCGTCAGCGAGTTCATCTTCGATCTGCTGGAGTTCTCCTTCGAGGAGGAGACGCCATGAGCGTCTCGGATCTGCGGCAGCTGTGGCCCTCCCATGCTCCCGAGGGGTATTCCTGCCCGTTCTGTGGGCTGGCCCGGGGCGAGGTGGACCAGCCGTCGAACCGCTGCGAGCTGACCGACCTGGTCCATCAGGACGCTGATGTCATGGTGTTCATGGCCTGTGACGGCTTCGGTCCGCATGAGGGACACGCCATGATCACCCCGGTGCAGCACCGCGAGGCGCTCTATGACCTCGAGGACGAGCTGCTCTCCAAGATCGCCATCATGTCCCGGGATGTGTCCAAGGCGATGAAGCTGGCCTGGAACCCTGAGGGAACCTCGGTGCGCCAGCACAATGAGCCGGCGGGGAACCAGCACGTGTGGCATTACCATCTGCATGTCTTCCCGCGGTACTCCGATGACATGCTCTACCGGCAGATCCGGCACCCGGTGCCGGTGGCGGTGCGCGCCGAGAAGGCGCTCGAGCTGCGGGCGGCGCTGACGCAGATCCTCGCGGCGAAGAACTAGCGCAGCCGCACCGGTCCGCGCTCTGCCGGATCCTTCCCGGTCGGGCTTGTCGGCTCTCGGCCTTCGTCAGCCCTCGCGCTCGACCACGGCGTCGGCGAAGGCCAGCAGCGCCGACTTCACCGTGCTCGACGGCAGCTCGGTGATCGCGTCCTTGGCCTTCTCGGCCCAGCTGTGGGCCACCTGCCAGGACTCCTCGGTCACCGGGTGGGCGACGACGGCGGCCACCGCCTCGGCCAGCGCGGCGTCTGAGCTGAGGTCGCCGTCGATCATGGCGAGCACTCGTGCCGCCTCCTGCTGATCCTGCGCGGACACGGGCGACTGTGCGTGCTGACGCAGCATGAGCACCGGCAGCGTGGAGACTCCCTCACGCAGATCGGTGCCGCGGGTCTTGCCTGAGGACTCCGGGTCCGCCGTGAGATCGATGACGTCGTCGGCGAGCTGGAAGGCCACGCCCACGGCCTCGCCGTATTCCTCGAGCATCGCGATGGTCTCCTCGGAGCAGCCGCCGAAATGGGCACCGAGGCGCGAGGCGGCGGCGACCAGGGAGCCGGTCTTGTCCCCGATGACCCGCAGGTAGTGCGCGTAGGCGTCTTCATCCTCCTGGGGTCCCACGGTCTCGTGGAGCTGGCCCATGACGAGGCGTTCAAAGGTCTGCGCCTGGATCTTCGAGGCCTCCACGCCGAGCTCGGACATCAGCCGGGACGCGCGCGCGAGGATCAGATCGCCGGTGAGGATCGCCACGGAGTTTCCCCACACCTGATGCGCCGCGGGGGCTCCCCGGCGCACCGGGGCGGAGTCCATCACGTCGTCGTGGTAGAGCGTGGCCAGGTGCGTCATCTCCATGACGGCAGCGGCTCGGCGGACACGATCGTCCACGCCGTCGCCGATCATGGAGGTCAGCACGGTCAGCAGCGGCCGCACTCGCTTGCCGCCGGCCTGAGCGAGGTAGCGCGCGGAGGCGTTGACCAGCTCGTCGGCGCTGGCCAGCGAGCCGAGGAGGTCTGCCTCGACCTGCGTCAGCGCCTCCGAGACCTCGTTGGCGAGCGCCAGGTCCTCGGCCAGCACATCGAAGCCGGCGGGCAGCTTCGTGGTCAGGGGATCAGCGGCTGATTCAGTCATCGGTGTCTAGCCTATCCAGGTTCAGGATGCGGGGAGGGCGCTGGGCTTGATGGCGTGATGGATCGCGACGATCCCGCCGGTGAGGTTGCGGTACCGCACCTCGGCGTAGCCGGCGGCGGCGATCTCTGCGGCCAGGTGATCCTGGTCGGGCCAGGCGCGGATGGACTCCGCCAGGTACACGTAGGCCTCTGGATTCGAGGAGACCGCACGGGCCGCGGGCGGCAGCGCGCGCATCAGGTACTCGTTGTAGACCGTGTTGAAGAGCTTGTTCGTGGGGTCCGAGAACTCCATCACGGCCAGCCGACCCCCGGGGGCGGTGACCCGGAGCATCTCGCGCAGACCGGCCAGCGGATCCACGATGTTACGCAGCCCGAAGGAGATGGTCACGGCGTCGAAGCTGTCATCGGCGAAGGGCAGGTTCATCGCGTCCCCGGCGATGAACGTCATGTCCGGACGGCGTCGCTTGCCCACCTGGAGCATGCCCGTGGAGAAGTCGCAGGCCACTGCCGTCGCGCCGGCGTCGTGGAAGGGCTCGGTGGAGCTTCCTGTTCCGGCTGCGAGGTCGAGGACCCGTTCACCTGGGGCGACGGCGAGCGCGGCGACGAGCTGCCTGCGCCAGCGCTTCGTCTGTCCCAGCGAGAGCACATCATTGGTGAGGTCATAGCGGTCGGCGACGTCGTCGAACATCGAGGCGACGTCCTGAGGGTTCTTCGCGAGGCTTGCGCGGCTTCCGGTGCTGGGGCGATTCACCTTGGCATTCTCCCACACGCGGGCACCGCCGCCTCCGCCATGTCCTAGACTTGTCCAGCCATGACAGCGCTTCCAGGTTCCCTCGACGCCACCACGCTGGTGGTGGATCTTCCCGGAGGCAGCTCGCTCGCGGATCTGCTGCCCGCGCTGGAGCCCAGCGCGGTCTGGCTGCTGCGCGGTGACGGGCTCATCGGACTGGGCGCCGCCGCACACATCCGGGCCCGCGGCGCCGAGCGCTTCGCCGAGCTCGCGCAATGGCACGCTCAGCATCTGACCCCGCTGGGCGAGACCTCTCCGCTCCCGGAGCCCCTGGTCGGGATCCCTGGAGCAGGCCCCGTGGCACTGACCTCCATCACCTATTCCTCCTCCTCGGCGGCCGATTCGCACCTGATCCTGCCCGAGCTGATCCTCGGCTCGGCGGAGGGGAAGGCATGGATCACGGCCGTCCTCCGCGTCCCCGCCTGGGACGAGGACTTCGAGGAGGAAGACTTCGAGGAGAAGGCCGAGCCAGCTGCGCAGACCGACGGCGGCGCGGCGCAGCTGCCGAACTCCCGGCGGCTCCACGGGCTGCTGGCCAAGCACGGACTGCAGCTGAAGGCGGGAGAACTCAGCCTGCTCCGCGCCGCAGAGCCTGCGTCCAGACGACGTGACGGTCACACCACGGGGAGCACCTCGCGCCCCGCCACCTCACTGATCCAGGGCTCGCACTCCGAGCAGCATTACCTGCGCGCCGTGCGCGCCGGTGTGGACGCGATCGAGCACCGCCGTCTGGAGAAGCTGGTGCTGGCTCGCGACGTCGTCGTCGCTGCCGATGCGCCGCTGCCCACCGGTCCGCTGCTGGCGTCGCTCGCCGCCGACTACGCCGACTGCTGGACCTATCTGGCAGGCGATGTGCTCGGCGCGACCCCGGAGATGCTGGTCAAGATCCGTGGGCAGGATCTCTCCGCCCGGGTGCTCGCGGGCACCGTGGATGGGCGCGCGGGGCTCCAGCGCGCCCGCACGCTCCTGCTTGAAGACCCGAAGCAGCGCGACGAGCACCGGCTGGCGGCCCAGTCGCTGTTGGATCAGCTGGCACCTGTGGCTCATCAGCTCCACGCTGAGGATCCACCCGCGGTGCTTGAGCTGCCGAACGTGTTCCATCTCTCCACCGACGTCACCGGGCGGCTGACCGCGCAGACTCCGGCCCTCTTGGTGGCCGAGCGCGCGCATCCCACCGCCGCGATCTGCGGGACTCCCACGGCCACCGCCGCGGAGCTGATCAGCACCCTGGAGGGCCTGGATCGTGGGGCGTTCTCCGGCCCGGTGGGGTGGATCGACGCGCAGGGCAACGCCGACTTCGGCATCGCGCTGCGCGGAGGGATCCTGCAGGAGCAGGGCACGCAGGTCAGGCTCTACGCCGGCTGCGGGATCGTGGCGGGATCGGTCCCAGAGGAGGAGCTGGCCGAGACCTGGGCGAAGATGCGCCCGATGCTCGGCGCCCTCGGCGTTTTACCTCCCCTTACGTGAGCTACCCCGCCGACGGTCGGTCCGGTAAACCTCGGAAGGCGGGGTAAAACGCCAGGTGGGGTGGGGCGAGGTGGGGTCAGAGATGCTCGGCGGCGGCGCGCAGCCGGGCGTGGAAGTCGCGCAGCACCGTGCGATCGGTGCGCACCTCGATGATCCGGATCCCGATCCGGTCCCCGAGCCCGGAGAGCCCCTCCCCGAGGGTCTCCAGGTCATCCGCGAAGTGATACTCGTGGCCGTAGGCGTCCGCGAGCGCCTCGATGTCCACGGTCTGCGGTGTGCCGAAGAAGCGCTCCACCGTCTCGGCCTGTCCCTCGCGGCGCCCGACAGCGCCGTGCTCGAGCTGGTCGAAGATCGCCCCGCCGGAGTCGTTGACCACCACGATGTCCAGGTCCGGCTCCCGCTCGGTGGCCGGGACGAGCAGGGCATTGACGTCATGCAGGAAGGTCAGATCGCCCACCAGCGCGGTGACGCGGGTGTTGCGTGCCAGTGCGATCCCGGAGGCCGCTGAGAGGTTGCCGTCGATGCCGGCCAGGCCACGCATCGCGTAGACCCGGCGTCCGCCGTCGTCGGCCGCTCGGGACCGGGGGCCCGGCTCGGACTCCAGCACGCTGCGATTGAGCACCGCCGCCAGGTCCACGTCCCGGATCACCGAGGAGGATCCCAGCAGCAGCGGAGTCTTGACCGTCTCGGCCACGAACTGGGCGACCCGCACCGAGGACAGCTCCCCCTGCGCGAGGGTCTCCTGCTCGGTCAGTGCGGCGTCGATCAGCCGCTGCGCCGCCAGGCCACGCTCCGTCCAGGCGTCCTGCCAGCCAGCAGGGGCAACTCCCGCGAAGAGCGCGATGGAGGGAAGATCTGCAAGACGACGGCGCGCGAGCCGGTGATCGAACCAGGCCTCGCCGCCGGGTGCGTACTGCACCGCCTCGACATCCGCCCGGTTGATCAGCTGCTGGACCGGCCGGGTCAGCGTGGGGCGTCCCGCCACCACCACGCGCTCGATGCTGCCCGCCAGTTCACTCGCAGGGGATCCCTCGGGAGCCTGCAGGATCAGCCGATAGCCCTGAATGGCGCCGAGGTCGCTCCAGCGCGCGTCGCTGCTGGGCTCGGCGAGCAGCGGGTGGCCCAGCCGACGCGCCAGCTCCCGGGCCCCGGCCGGCGCCTCGGCACCCATCACGAAGACCGTGCGCCGAGGGGTGAGCTGCGGGGCGGACTCTGCGCGGGCCTGATCGCGTGCCTGCGCATCGCCTTCGCCCTGGGGGCGGTCCGCGGCAGCCGGCTCCCCCGCACCTGAGGCCGAGGCCGAGAGGTCCGCTCCGCGATCGCCGAGGATCTCGCCTCCGATGATCTCGGCGCGCAGCTGCTCCGGAGACCCGGCCCCAGAGACCCGACGGGGAACGAACGGAGTGCGTGCCCAGCGCTGAGCTCCGGGCTGGTGCGCGGCTGCCGGTTCGGAGGGCACCAGCGGGTCGCGGAAGCCGATGTTCAGGTGCACCGGGCCCGGGGAGGACCCGGTGGCGACGCGCAGCAGCAGCCCGACCTGCGTCTCGGCGGCGAGCATGTCGTCGCGTGACTCAGGCTCCAGCCGCGCCTCGCCCTGCTCCAAATGGATCTCATCGCGGACCCGTCCGGCGAACATGCCCTGCTGCCAGGCCGTCTGGT
This sequence comes from uncultured Nesterenkonia sp., assembly GCA_947494195.1. Lineage (GTDB taxonomy): Bacteria > Actinomycetota > Actinomycetes > Actinomycetales > Micrococcaceae > Nesterenkonia. The sequence goes on from CANLUC010000001.1 coordinate 591,209, forward strand.
TCGCGCCGGTGCCATGCAGCTCCTCGGGCCGGTCAGCGGTGATCGCCACGAGCGGGACCCCGGAGAGATCGGCCTCCATCATCGCCGGCAACAGATTGCCCGCGGCCGTGCCCGAGGTGGTGACCACTCCGGCCGGGCTCTTCGTCGCCAGCGCGATCCCCAGCGCGGTGAACGCCGCGGAGCGTTCGTCGATGCGCACGTGCACGGTGATCGCGCCGAGCTCCTCCGCCTCCCGCAGGGCGTACGCCATCGGGGCCGAGCGGGATCCGGGCGCCAGCACGATGTGCCGCATGCTCATGGTCAGCCCACGGATCACCCGCCGGGCAAGCCGCAGGGATTCGACGTCGTAGGAGTCGTCGAATTCGCGAAACGGTCGCCGGCTTGTCGTCATGGCTCAATCCTAGAAGCTGCGCGACGACGACTCCGCACCCGGCTCCGGGGCTCGTCTCGGGCCACTTGGCTCAGCGCCCGGTTCCGCGCGACTCGGGAGCCTGCGTCAGTTCGCCGTAGGCCGCGCGCAGCCGAGCGAACCACCAGTCGGCGCGGTCTCCGCTGATCCGGTGCCGGTGCAGCAGCTGTGCAGACGGGACGACGGCGGCGGGCACGCTCAGCGCCCCGGCCACCGGAATCAGCGGGGCATCGAGCACGTCCTCGGTGAACAGCGCCGCGGTGCCGAGACCGCAGGCATAGGGCAGCTCCGGCAGCCGGGACGCCAGGGCCAGTCCTGCCGCGAGCCCCACGGAGGTGTCCAGCGCGGAGGAGACGACGGCGTCCAACCCCGCCTGCTCCACGATCCGCAGCGCCCGGTCCACCCCGCCCAATGGAGGGACCTTGACCACGATAAGGTCGGCCGCGCCCAGGCGGGCCACGCGCAGCGGATCCTCGGCTTTGCGCACCGCCTCGTCGGCGGCGATGCGCAGCGGAGCGCCGTCGGAGCTGACCCCCGCCGCTGCCAGCGCCTCGCGCAGCTCGGCCAGCGGCTCCACCCCGGCCACCGGCTGTTCCGCGTACTCGAAGTTCCCCCCTGCGGCCTCGGCGAGCGCCGCGAGCGCAGGCACTGCTTCGGCGATGCTCCACCCTCCGTTGGCGTCGGCCCGCAGCCCCGCATGGGGCACCAGTCGCCGCACCTCGCGGAACCGCTCGACATCCTCGGCGAGACTCTGCCCCGGTTCAGCCACCTTGACCTTCACTGCTGGGATGGACTCCACCGCCCCGAAGCGACGCAGCACCGATTCGACCTGGTCCGGGCCGACGGCGGGCATGGTCGCGTTCACCGGGATCAAGGTGCGCAGCGGCGCTCCCCACCCGTGCCACCCGGCTTCGAGTGCGGCACGCAGCCAGGGGGCCGACTCTGCGGCCCCGTACTCCGGGAAGGGGGAGAACTCTCCCCACCCCTGCGGACCCTCCACCAGCAGCGCCTCACGGTGAATCTGACCCCGAAACCTGGTGCGCAGCGGCAGCGAGACCACGTGGGCGCGGTCCAGCACCTCCTCGAGATCCGGGTACTGCCAGCCGTGGAAACCCGGCGCCGGTGCTTCGCTGTGGGGATTCATGTCATTCAGTCTAGGCAGAGGCGGACCTGCGATACTTGGACACATGTCAGCTGCCAGCACTCTGCGTCCCCCGGCCCGGCGCACCGGTCTGTGGATCCTCGGCATCCTGCTCTGCTGCGCGATCTTCATCGCGGTCTACGAATACTTCGTCCGTTCGGATTCAGGCCAGTGGGTCGAGTACGCGATGCTCGACGCCGCGGCCAACCGCGTGGACTCGCTCTCGACCCGCGGATTCGACCTCTGGTGGTTGAGCCCGGTGATCATCGCCCTGCCCGCGGTGTTCTTCCTGGTGATCGTGCTCACCCGCCAGCGCTTCCTGGGTGCCCTGATCGCGCTGGGCGCGGTGCTCGGCGCCAACCTCACCACCCAGGTGCTCAAGGCCTGGCTGGACCGCCCGGACCTGGGCAACGGCGTGCCCTACTGGACCGGAAACTCGCTGCCCTCCGGGCACACCACGCTGGCTGCCTCTATGGCCGTGGCGGTCTTCCTGGTCAGTTCCCCCCGCCGCCGACCGTTCATCGCCGTGCTCGCCGCGTTCTACGCGGGACTCGTCGGGGCTTACACCTTCACCGAGACCTGGCACCGGCCCTCAGACGTGATCACCGCGTACCTGGTGGTGGCGGGCTGGGCGATGATCGGCGGCTGGCTGATCATGCGCACCGGAGTGGAGTGGAACACGGTGGTGGCCGACTACGAGCCGGAGACTGCCCCGCTGGCGGGTCTGGCCTGGTTCTTCGGCGTGACGCTCACCGTGGTGGCGGTGCTGTGCTTCCTCTTCTCCGGAGGGTGGAGCGGCATCGCGCTGGCCGGAGACGAACCAAGCCTGTGGCACTGGTTCGCCGGCTTGCTCGTCTCGATCGGACCCGGCTTTCTGATGGCCGGTGCGGGCATCAACCTCTTCGGCGCCGAAACCGGGCGCCGGCAGCGCGGCGCCCCGGTCCCCTCCCCGCGGGGGGAGACGGTGCACTACCCGATCCCGCCGCAGTTCAACGAGCTCTACCGGGTCTGAGCACGCCCGCTTCGGCGCTGCACCTCGGCTGAGCCTGCCGGGTCTGAGCCGGCCGGGTTCTATGGCGCCATCGCCGGCCGGGTTCTCTGGCGCCATCGCCGGCCGTGTCTCCGGCGGGATCAGCGGCCGCGCAGCCGGGTGATCAGCTCGCGGGACTCCCCGGGGCCATAGGGGATGATCGGGATGGCCTTGGTCGCATCATTGACCGCATCCCTGATCGCCTGCGCGGAGACATTGCAGCCCTGCTGCATGCGCCGCCGCATGGACGCCAGGAAATCAGCATCGACCTCGCGACCGTGGCCCGGGATGAACCTGGTGTAATTCCCCGCCATGGACCACAGCCGACCCAGCGTGCGAACCCACTCTTCGGGGTAGGAGTCATGGAACTCGGGGTCGCGGCCCTCGCGGACGAGGTCTCCGCAGAACATGATCCCCGGGGCCTCTCCCGAACGGACTCCCGCCACCAGGTCACCCGAGGTGTGTCCGCGCCCGAGGTGCGCCAGGACGACGGCGACCCCGCCGCCGAGCTCCAGCGTCACCGGCTCGGTGGAGACCAGATCGGTGGCTGACTCGACCCCGGCGTGCTCGTGGGCCCAGATCTGCTGCACGCCCTGATCACGCAGGAACGCGTTGGCCCCGATGTGATCGGGGTGCCCGTGGGTGTTGACCACGAGGATCTCGGCCGAGCTGAGCTCCCGGACACCTGCCAGCAGGGCGGCGTGATCGCCCTCGGCCGGTCCCGGATCGATGAGCACCGCAAAGTCCTCACCGAGCACGAGCCCCACGTTCAAGCCAGAGTCAGACCCCGGTGCCGCGAGCCAGGCGTGCTCCTCGAGGCGCTGGAAACGGACGGGGTCAGGGATGTGAGCCATCGTGATCACCTTCTGTGAAACCGGAGTTTCTCCCATTCTGCCTCACGGTCCGAACACAGGCTGGGAGGTTCCTGGGGGTGCCGTGACCGGTAGAGTCGGCGCATTATGACTATGGACAATCTTCTCGAGACCATCGGCGCGATCGAGGACGCCTCCTGGACCTGGGTCGGCATCCCGGTGATCCTTGTGGTCGGTCTCTACCTCACGGTCCGCACCGGGCTGGTGCAGATCCGGCACGTCCCGGACATGTTCCGCTCCATCACCGACAAAGCCACCCGCGACGAGAACGGCCGCACCCGGTCGCTCTCCGCGTTCCAGACCTTCACCATCACCGCCTCGGCGCGAGTGGGCACCGGCAACATCGCCGGCGTCGCCGGTGCGATCGCCATGGGCGGACCCGGCGCGGTCTTCTGGATGTGGGTCATGGCGATCTTCAACTCGGCCGCCTCGTTCGTCGAGTCCACCCTGGCGCAGCTGTACAAGGTGCGCCGCTTCGACACCTTCAAGGGCGGCCCGGCCTACTACATCGAGCGCGGGCTCGGCTCACGCTCCGGCGGCATCGTCTTCGCGGTGATCTTCATCTTCTGCTTCGCCCTGTCCTTCACCTCGCTGCAGGCCAATACGATCGTCGATTCGGTGACCGGCGCCGCTGGAGAGCTGGGCATGACGGACACCACGAGTCTCAGCTGGATCCTGGCGGTGCTGCTGACGGTGCTCACCGGCGTCATCGTCCTGGCTGGCCTGCGCCGCGTCGCTCAGGTCACCCAGCGGGTGGTCCCGCTGATGGCGATGCTCTACATCCTGCTGGGCCTGGTGGTCGTCGCGTTGAACATCGAGCAGCTGCCCGCCGTGTTCGGCATGATCTTCGGCGAGGCCTTCAACTTCACCTCCGCGGCGGGCGGCGCGTTCGGCGCCATGATCATGGCCGGGGTGCAGCGTGGAATGTTCTCCAATGAGGCGGGCATGGGCTCGGTGCCCAACGTCGCGGCCACTGCTGATGTGTCGCACCCGGTCAAGCAGGGCCTCGTCCAGACGCTCGGCGTCTACCTGGACACGCTGATCATCTGCTCGGTCACCGCCTTCATCATTCTGGTGACCTTCCCCGAGGCCTCGGTGCGCGCGGAGACCAATGTGGGCGGGGAGCTGACCCAGGAGGCGCTGAGCGCGAACTTCGGCGCCTTCGGCGCGCTCGCCCTGGCGCTGATCATCCTGCTGCTCGCGTTCACCTCGATCCTGGGCAACTACTCCTATGGCGAGATGAATGTGCTGTTCATCTCTCGCTCCGAGAAGACCCGCAAGATCTTCGCCGCGGTGCTGACCGCCGTGGTGTTCATCGGCGCGGTCATCCCGGTGGACCTCGCATGGGCGATCGCCGGTGTGACGATGGTCATCATCGCGATGTTCAACCTCGTGGTCATCACGCTGCTCGGCGGGACGGCCGTCAAGCTGCTCAAGCACTATGAGGCGCAGAAGAAGCATGGAATCGACCCGATCTTCTTCGCCGCGGACATGCCGGAGCTGCGCAACATCGAGTGCTGGGCCGCCGAGGACATGGCGGATCACCAGCCGCAGAGCGATTCCCGCCACAGCCGACGCTGAAGCGGTGCGGCAGAATAGCCGCATGCCTCATCACCTGCGGACCCCGGCCTTCCACCCTGAGCGGTGGGCGGCCGGGGTTCTGCTGTGCGGGGCGCTCTTCGGGGTGCTCTATTGGATCTCGGTCCATACCGAGACGGGACAGCTGCTGGACATCATGATGCAGCGCACCGGGGCCACCACGGGCCATCCGCTGCCCGAGCTTGACCCGGAGAACGAGTGGATCGCAGCGTGGATCCTGCTGCCGCCGCTGCTGGCCTGCGTGGGGCTGGGCCGGAGGCGAGGAACCCACGGCAGGTGGAGGATCCTCGGCAGCGCTGCGGCGCTCGTGCTCGGTGCCAACCTGAGCACCCAGCTGTTCAAACTGGTCGTCTCCACCCGCCCGGTGCTGATCGGACTCACCGAGGACTGGACCGGGAACTCGCTGCCCAGCGGTCACACCACGATGGCGGCATCGGCGGCGGCGGCCATGTTCCTGGTCGCTCGACCACGCGACCGCGCGCTGTGGGGCGTGCTCGCGGCGAACTGGTCGGCACTCTGGGGCGCCTACATCTTCGTGGAGGGCTGGCACCTGCCCAGCGACATGATCGCGGCCTATCTCGTGGTGGCGGCGTGGACGCTGGTCTGCGGCGCGGTGGTGCTTCAGACGGAGGCCCGTGACCGGAGCCTGGCTCCGCTGCCTGCTGAGAGCGGACGGGCCGGAGGCCGACAAGCAGGACTCTGCGTCACTCTGGGCGCGTTCGGCACCACGCTCGGACTCGTGTCCCTGCTGGGCCCGGTGCTGCGCGACGGGCTCGGCGCCGTCGCAGAATCCACCACGCCGTGGCTGTGGATCGCCGGGGCCGCTCTCTCAGCCGCTCCGGTCTACCTGCTCTGGGCTGTGATCATCCCGCTGTTCGGAGCCCAGACCCGCGAGCTCGATCGGCAGGCCGCCCAGCGCCGCAGGCGCGAACAGGACCGATTGGACAGCATCGCCCGGCGCTCCCGAGGGATCAGCGGGGACGGTACTGCGCCATGATCGGGCAGTCCATCGGATCGGCGTAGCCGAGACCGACCCGGTTCAGGTAGGTGACGACCATGCCGTAGGACTGGACCAGCCCGGTGGCGGTGTAGCTGATGCCCTTCTCGGCGCAGAACTCCTCGACGATGGGCTTGACCTTGTGCAGGTTGGGGCTGGGCATCCGGGGGAAGAGGTGGTGCTCCACCTGCAGGTTCAGCCCGCCCATGGCCACATCCATCGCGCGTCCGCCCTTGATGTTGCGCGAGGTCAGCACCTGGCGGCGCAGGAAGTCCATGTCCGAGTCCTTGGGGATGATCGGCATGCCCTTGTGGTTGGGGGCGAAGCTGCCTCCCATGTAGACGCCGAAGACCACCAGCTGCACGGCGAGGAAGCCGAGCGCCAGGCCGGGGCTCATGGCCAGGAAGATCAGCACGGGGAAGCCGATCAGGCGGACTGCCAGCATCGCGAGTTCGGTCTTGCGGCGCTTGAGCTTCGGAGCGGTGAACACGGTCTTGAGCGCGTTGTAGTGCAGCGCGATCGCGAACAGGGTCAGCAGCGGGAAGAACATCCAGCCCTGCCGGCGGGCCAGCCAGCCCATGAAGCCGGTGCGCTGGGCCGCGTCCTCGGCGACGAAGACCAGGGCGCCGGGGGCGATGTCGCCGTCCTTGCCGATGGTGTTGGGGTTGGCGTGGTGCTTGCCGTGCTTCTTGGTCCACCAGGCGTAGGACAGGCCCACGATGAGGTTGCCGGTGACCCGGCCGAACCACTCGTTGCGCTTGCCGGTGCGGAAGACCTGCTGGTGGGCGCCGTCGTGGGAGAGGAAGGCGACCTGGGTGAGCAGGATCCCGAAGATGGCGGCGACGGCGAGCTGCCAGAGGCTGTCACCGAGGGTGAACATCGCCACGAAGGCGCCTGCGAAGGCCAGAGTCAGCACGATCACACGAGCCACGTAGCTGGAGGCGCCGCGCTCCATCAGGCCCTCGTCCTTGACCCGCTGGGCGAGCTCGAAGAACTCGTTGACCTGCTTGTTGCCGGCTGGGCGCGTCCGTTCGGGGCGGCCCTGCGTGGCCTCCGACCGTGTCTCAGTGATTGTCATGATCCCACCGTAGCCAGTCGGGGTCTCCACCGCGTCACCCGCCGGAGCCATCCTCACCCCCTACGCGGGTAGGGGGTTGGCGGGTTCACAAGGGGAAGGAGGCGCGGATGTAGTAGCCGCCGTCCGGGGTCTCCCCGGTCTCGACCGTGCCTCCGACCGCGCCGACTCGTTCGCGGATGCCCTCCAGCCCCAGGCCAGCACCCGGTGCCGGCACGGAGACCGGATGGGGCGGAGCGGTGTTGCGCACCTGAATCAGCAGGTGCCGCGCGCCTCCGGGCGGGTCCTGCCCGAGCACCTCCGCACTGACCTCGATCGTGGAGGAGGGAGCGTGGCGCAGCGCATTGCTCAGTCCCTCCTGGACCATGCGATAGGCGGCCAGACCGACGCCGGAGGAAGCCTCCACCACATCGAGCCCGGTGACCCGGATCGGAGTGCCCGAGGCCCGCGTGGCCTCGACCAGCGAGTAGATCTCGGCGAGCCCCGGGGTCGGTCCGGTGGGCGCCTCCTCATCGCTGCGCAGGGTGCCCAGCAGCATCCGCATCTCGCCGAGCGCCTGACGCGAAGACCGGGCGATCTCCTCGAACTCCTGCTGGGCCTCCGGAGTGATCGAGGACAACCGATACTGCGCCGTCGCCGCCTGCACGCTGATCACGGACATGGAATGGGCGACCACGTCGTGGAGCTCACGGGCGATCCGGTTGCGCTCCTCCAGCTCCCGACGCCGGCGGCTCTGCAGCGCGCTGGTGCGTTCGGACTCCTCGAGCCGGTCCGCGTCGAGCAGCCACTGTCGGGTGAGGCTTCCGAGCACGACCACGCCGGCGCTCACCGAGGCGAACACGATCCCCGTGCTCACGGCACCGCTGGGAAGCTCTGGACTCGCCATGACGATGGCCGCGGCGGTCAGCAGCGCGCTGGCGGCCCAGCCGCTGGCGGCGGCGTACCACGGTTCGCGCAGAGCGGCGACGAGAATCACCCCTGATTGGATGATCATGGCCGTCACCGGCCAGGGCCAGATCCCCACCCCGGCCTCTGCGGTCGCCCCCATGAACGCGGCAGAGGCGAGCACCGAGGCGCCCATCCCGGCCCAGGGGAACTTCAGCGTGAGCACCAGGGTCAGGCAGTGCGCCAGCGTGAGCACCAGGGTCAGCGCAGGATGCACGTCGTAGATGCTCACCGTCAGCGGCCAGGACACCGCGAAGAGCACCACGGCGGCGAAGCAGACGCCGATCCAGGACCAGGCGGCGGCGCTGAAGGAGGCCGAGGACTCCTGCGTCCGAGATTCCGGGCGACCCATGGCGGCCCGGGAGAGCGTGCGCTCCAACGGGTGCGCCCGGGGGTGTTCCAGCGGGATCAGCCGACCCCGTCCCCCTGCGCCGAGCAGGCTCGTGGCCAGCAGCGCATCCAGCGCCGCCAGGCCGCGCATCACAGCGGGAAGGGTGACCAGGAAGACCACACCCACGATGAAGAACACGGTGGAGTCCAAGACGTATTGCCAGAGCTCATCGTCCGGGACCAGAACGGGCTCGATCAGCTCGAGAAGCTCGATCAGTCCGCGCTCTCCCGGGATGAACCGAGACCAGAAGAAGTAGGTGAGTCCCAACGGTCCCGTCAGGATCCAGAGCACCGCGACCACGAACGTCACCAGACGCACCGGCAGCGCGAGGACCATCTCGAAGACCAGGTCCAGCCAGCGGCGGGGATCCGCCACCGGGCGGAGCCGCCCGGAGATCCCCGGATCGCGGGGTCGGTAGCTCACCGGGGCGAGCTCTGCGCCCCAGATCTGGAGACGGCGCCGGGAGAGCTCCGCGAACTCCGAGGCGGTGACCAGCGTCAGCGGCAGCACCAGCGCCCCGACCCACAGCGGCGCCGTCGCGATCGAGACGGCCAGCAGGGTCAGCAGCAGACTGGCGCCGAAGATCGCGATCGGCAGCCCCGGAAGCACGTAGGCACCATCGCGCACCAGTCGCCGGGTCAGGGACTCAGGACGGACGCGCTGCATGGGGATGCTCTTCGCTGGTGGTCATGATGGACACATCACATCACAGGCCCGAAGCGCTGCGGTACCGGGGTAGCGTTGGACCATGCCCCCATCCGTCCCCGCCGCCGCCCCGGCCCCGCCCTCAGGTTCCTCCATCCGGGTGCTGATCGTGGACGACCAGTCCATGATCCGGGCCGGATTCGCCGCCCTGCTCGACGCCCAGGAGGACATCACCGTGACGGGCACGGCCTCGGACGGGGAAGGGATCGTCGAGGTCGTGCACAGCACCACCCCGGATGTGGTGCTCATGGACATCCGCATGCCCAAGGTCAACGGCCTCGAGGCCACCCGACAGATCCTCACCATGACGGGCACTCCCCCGCGCATCCTGATGCTCACCACCTTCGACGCCGATGAATACGTCTTCGACGCGCTGCGCGCCGGTGCCAGCGGATTCCTGCTCAAGGACGCGACCCCCGAGGAGCTCGTGCAGGCGGTGCGCGTCGTGGCCAGCGGCGATGCGCTGCTCTCGCCGAAGATCACCCGCACACTCATCGCTGACTACGCCGCCCGACCCTCTGCGAGCCCGAAACAGCCCGACCTGCTCTCGGAGCTGACGGAGCGGGAGCGGGAGGTGATGACCGCCGTCGCCCGGGGGCGTTCCAACACTGAGATCGCCGCGGAGCTCTACCTGGCCGAGCAGACGGTCAAGACCCATGTCTCGCGGATCCTCACCAAGCTGTCCCTGCGTGACCGGACCCAGATGGTGGTCTACGCCTACGAATGCGGCCTCGTGCGCGCCGGCGAGTGACGCCCCAGACGGCTCTCGCGGGATCTTCCCGAGGTTTTCCGGTCTGATTGAATAGCGGCATGTCCGATTCAGCCCCCGCGCAGAGCTCCGCAGCCGCCGACACCAGCCTCCCGACACCTCCCCGGGCGAAGCAGGTCCCGACCTCGCGCACCCACCACGGGGACACGTTCGTGGACCACTACGAGTGGCTGCGCGAGAAGGACTCCGCCGAGGTCCTCGCGCATCTTCACGCAGAGAACACCTACGCGGAGGCCGTCACCGCGGACCAGCAGCCGCTGCGGGAGGCGATCTTCTCCGAGATCAAGCACCGCACGGTGGAGACTGACCTCTCGGTCCCCTCCCGGCGCGGCGACTGGTGGTACTTCACCCGCACCCTTGAGGGCGAGCAGCACGCCATCTACTGCCGTGTCCCCGCCGCGGCCGGAGAGCAGGAGAACCCCACGGCCGACGACCCCGAGTCCTGGACTCCCCCGCAGGTCCAGGCCGGCGTCACGCTCGCCGGTGAGGAGACCATCTTCGACACCAATGCCGAGGCGGCGAAACACCCCTTCTACCAGCTCGGCGGAATGTCGCTCAATGCCGCAGGGACGCTGCTGGCCTACTCCGAGGACACCTCCGGAGATGAGCTCTACACCCTGCGGTTCCGTGACCTGAGCACTGGTGAGAACCTCCCAGAAGAGGTCGGCAGCGTCCACGGTGGGCCCGTGCTCGAACCCACCGGTGCGCGCACCTATTACATGGTGGCCGACGCCGCCTGGCGGCCGTACCGCCTCTATGCGCACACGCTGGGGACGCCCGCCGAGGAGGACCGGCTGCTCCTGGAGATCACGGACGAGCAGCTCTGGACCGGAGTGGGACTCTCTGCGGACAAGCGCGAGCTGCTCATCATCTCCGGGAACTCCGAGTACGACGAGTCCCGACTGCTCGATGTCACCGATCCCGCGGCGGAGCCGGTGCTGCTGATCGGCGCCGAGCGGCGGATCCTGCACAGCATCGACCCGCTTGTGCTCGACGGCGAGCGCCTGCTGCTGGTCACCCACAACCAGGACGGACCGAACAACGCTCTTTCGCTGACCACCGCAGCGGAGCTCACGGCGCAGCACGCCGACCGGCCCCTGGACCTGGGCCGGCTGGTGCTGCCGCATGAGGAGACGGTGAAGCTCGAGGGCGTCACCGTCACCGCCGCCCAGGTGATCGTCGCCGCGCGGCGCGACACCATCGAGTCGGTCCAGCTGCTCTCCCTGGACACGCTGCGTGCGGCGCGCGAGGGCGCGGCTCCCGTGCTGACCTCCACGCTGCCCGGACCGACCTTCGGCGAGGAGCTCTATACCTGCGCGGTGATCGCCGCCGAGTACGAGGCCCCGCTCTTCCGAGTCGCCTACGAGTCCTGGATGACACCGACGCGGATCTATGACATCGACCATGCCGAAGGAACACCGGTGCTGCGTCGGGAGACCCCGGTCCATGACGTGGACCTCGACGCCTACCGCGCCACCCGCCTCTGGGCGCCGACCGGAGATGCCCGGGCAGACGGCTCCGAGATCACCGTGCCGATCACGGTCCTGCACCACCGAGACGTGAGCGCAGACGGCAGCAACCCGACCCTGGTCTATGGGTACGGCTCTTATGAGATGAGCATGGACCCCAGCTTCGGGATCCCCAGGCTCTCGCTGCTGGATCGCGGCATCGTCTTCGCCATCGCCCATGTGCGCGGCGGCGGCGAGCTCGGCCGCGGTTGGTACGAGGACGGGAAGAAGCTGAAGAAGACCAACACCTTCACCGACTTCATCGCCGCCACCGACCACCTGGTCGCCCAGCGGTGGGCCGATCCTGCGCGGATCGCCGCACTCGGCGGCTCCGCGGGCGGGCTGCTCATGGGTGCGGTGGCCAACCTCGCCCCCGAGAAGTACGTCGCCGTCCTGGCTCAGGTGCCCTTCGTGGACAACCTGACCTCGATCCTGGACCCGGAACTGCCACTCTCCGCGCTGGAGTGGGAGGAATGGGGCAACCCGATCACCGACCCCGAGGTCTATGCGTACATGAAGTCCTACTCCCCCTACGAGAACGTCCGTGACGTGGCGTACCCGGCGATCGCCGCGGTGACCAGCCTCCACGACACCCGAGTGCTCTACGTGGAGCCGGCCAAATGGGTCCAGGTCCTGCGCGAGCACCAGCAGGGCGACGCCCCTGTGGTGATGAAGATCGAGATGGACGGCGGGCACGGAGGCGCCTCGGGTCGCTACGAGAGCTGGAAGGAACGCGCCTGGGACTACGCGTTCCTCGCGCATCACCTCGGCGCCGACGGCGTGGGCCGATGAGCTCGACCGGTTCCGCCGCGACCCCCGGATCCGCTCCCGGTAGTGCTCGCGACACTGCTCCCAGGCCTGCTCCCGGGTCCACTCCCGGACCTGCTCCCGGACCGCAGGTGGATCCCGCCTTCGCCTGGGTCGAGGACCCGGAGCTCGTGGCGATCTATGACGTGGAGAACGCCGGTGGATGGGACCACGAGTTCTATCTGGAGCTGCTCGAGGAGCTGGGTGCCAGGCGGGTGGCCGATGTCGGCTGCGGGACCGGCGTGCTCGGTGTCCTGCTGGCCCAGCACGGCATCCGCGTGGTCGGGGTGGATCCCTCGGCGGCGATGATCGACGTCGCCCGGGCTCGCAGTGCCCGAGCCGGGGTCGACGCGCAGATCAGCTGGGTCCATGGCTTCGCCGATGGGCTGGAGACCGGGGCCGCCGACGCGGTGGTCATGGAGGGCCACGTGGCCCAGTACTTCCTTCAGCGAGCGGAGTGGGACGCGGTCCTGGCCGCCGCTTGGCGGGCACTGAGCCCTGGGGGCCACCTGGCGTTCGAATCCCGGAACCCCGCCGCCCTGGAGCTCGACGCCTGGGATGCCGAGTCCACACGGGAGACGCAGCCGCACCCGGGGGGTGGAGAGTTCACCTCATGGATGGAGATCGCCGGGGTGCGCCACGACGCCGTGGACGGGCAGCTGATCACGGCCCGAGCGCACAACCTGCTGCCTGACGGCCGTGAGATCGTCGCTGAGGAGACCCTGCGCTACCGCCCGCTGGCGGTGCTGCGCGATTCGCTGACCGCCGCCGGGTTCGAGATCCGGCAGATCTGGGGCGACTGGGACCGTGAGGAGCTCAGCGAGGACTCCCCCGAGATGATCTTCCTGGCGCAGAAGCCGCTGAGCTGAGCAGGGTCACCGGCGCAAGGCAAGATCACCGGCGCAGCGCGCGGGCTGCCTGACCGTGCGGCGCGGTGCGCGCCAGCGGCTCTCCGTCCAGGCTCAGCACGAACCCAGACTCCGCCTCGCTCTCGCGCGGAAGCTGCTCGGCGATGCCCTCGATGATCCGGATCCCCTCATTGCTGACCCAGCGCACGCCCACCGCCTCGACCTGACTGCGGAAGCGCCGTCGATCCTGCCTGCTCAGATAGGCGAGCACGGCGGTGTGGAAGACCACCGGAGTCATCCCGGCCGGGACTTGATCGAGGACATGGGCCAGTCGGTCGTTGAGGTCTCCGGCGAACATCTCCGGAGGGTCCTGCGCCAGGATCTCGGCGCCAGCGCGGATCCGCGGGATGCGGTACTCCATGCCGGGCCAGATCAGGGATTCGAGCCATCGCTGATCGGCGGCGTCGGTGAGGTCCAGCGGGTTCAGATCGATGCCTGCCCGGTAGCCCACGCGCGGCAGCGCCCGTGGGGCCTCGAGTCCGCTGAGCTCACAGCGCAGCTGCACCGCGCTGCGCAGCGATCCTTCGGGTGGCACAAGTTCACGATCAGGCTGCCCGGCGTGGAGGTACCGGGTGGGCCAGGCATCGGGGTAGAGGCAGAGCCCGGCGGAGGCACCCACCTCGATCAGCGCGAGCGGCGCGTCGTCGTCGTCCTGGATGGCGGAGAAGGCGAGGTTCAGCGCGGCGATGCGACCGGGCTCGTTGGTCTGGGTCGCGCGGCCCCGCATGGTTGCGGCGATCTGTGCCCAGCCGTTCAGGATCTGCGCGCGGGCCTCCGCCCACTGCTCGGCCTGCACACCGTGGAACTGGGCGAAGGCGAAGAGCAGATTGGCCTGACGCTTCGCGGCAGGAAGGGCGAGCAGCCGCTGCAGGAGATCGGTGTCCTCGGCCACGCCTGAGGCCCATCGGGCGTAGCGCGGGGAGACCGGGGCGGCCTCGACCTCGGCGAAGACGCGGTAGTGCTCCTGGAGCTGCGCCAGGCCTGCGGCGTCGCCGGGCTCTCGGTCCGGGAGCTCGTGCATCTCTCAGGCCACCGGCCAGGTCTCGAGCCGGTGCGCTGAGTCCCAGAACATCCACTCGTACTGGCTGGCGCGGTGGTAGGCGCGGTGCATGGCAGCGCGGGTCTCCTCGCTGGCGGTGGCGGCCAGCTCGTCGACGATCTGTCGTGCCGCCTCGGTGAGCTCGTGGAACGCCGGGTCGCCGTAGGCGGTGATCCAGTCGGCGTAGGGGTGACCCTCCAGGGACCCGACGCGAGTCTTGAGCCGGGTGCCGACGTCGTCGTAGATCCAGAAGCAGGGCAGCACGCTGGCCGCCAGCACCGGCAGCGATCCGGCGGACGCCAGGGCGAGCTCGAAGGAGGTGTAGGCCACCGTGGTGGGTGAGGGCTGCACGGCGGAGAAGTCCACGACGTGGGAGGCGTGCAGCACCCGCTCCTCCTCGATCGCGCCGGCGGCCGCGCGGGACCAGAACATGATGTGCTCAGGATCGGAGGACTGCGCCGCGCAGGCCGCGAGCGCGCGGGCGTAGTCGGTGAGGTACAGCGCGTCCTGGCCCATGTAGTTCTCGAAGATGTCTCGCGAAAGCGAGCCGTCCTCGAGCTGGCGCAGGAACGGCAGCGCATCGATCGCCCTCCGGATGCCGGCGGTCCGTTCCCAGGCCTCATCGGTGAATGTCGCTGCGCTCATCATCTCCCTCTCGTAGAACCCGTCCTTCCCCAAATTATCGTAGAGCTTTCGAACTATCGTGCCGCTATAGCTCTACGACTTCCTACAGCTCTACGATAATTTCGCGGGGGCCGGGTGGAGCCTGACCCTCTCAGGGGCGCGGCCGACGACGACGCACCTTCGCTCCTCGGTAGACTCGCTGCTGTGATCGGATCAGAGACTCCCAGCAACCCGAACGACTCCTCCCCCGCGGTCCTGCCGCCGCAGGTCTCGGACATCTTCGACCCGTGGCAGTGGCGCGAGGTGGAGGGATTCGACTTCACCGATGTCACGTATCACCGGCGGGTGCGCCGTGACGGGACGGGCACAATCACCGCCGACCTCCCCGCGGTCCGGATCGCCTTCGACCGCCCCGAGGTGCGCAACGCCTTCCGTCCCGGCACCGTGGACGAGCTCTACCGGGCGCTGGACCACGCGCGGATGACCCCTGATGTGGGCGCCGTGCTGCTCACCGGCAACGGACCCTCCTCCAAGGACGGCGGTCACAGCTTCTGCTCCGGCGGAGACCAGCGCATCCGCGGCCGCGACGGCTACCGGTATGCCGAGGGCGACACCGCTGAGACCATCGATCCGGCCCGCGCCGGACGGCTGCACATCCTCGAGGTCCAGCGACTCATCCGCACCATGCCCAAGGTGGTGATCGCCGTGGTCAACGGCTGGGCCGCTGGCGGCGGACACTCCCTGCATGTGGTGGCCGATCTGAGCATCGCCTCGCGCCAGCACGGAAAGTTCAAGCAGACCGATGCGACCGTGGGCTCCTTCGACGCGGGCTACGGCTCCGCCCTGCTGGCGCGTCAGGTGGGACAGAAGAAGGCCAGGGAGATCTTCTTCCTCGCCCGCGAACACTCCGCCGAGGACATGGTGGCCGCAGGCGCTGTCAATGAGGCGGTGGACCACGAGCGTCTCGAGGAGGTCGCCCTGGAGTACGCGGCCGACATCGCGGGCCAGTCCCCGCAGGCCATCCGGATGCTGAAGTTCGCGTTCAACGCCGCCGACGACGGCCTGGCAGGTCAACAGGTCTTCGCCGGTGAGGCCACACGCATGGGGTACATGACCGATGAGGCTGTCGAGGGCCGTGACGCGTTCCTGGGCAAGCGTGAGCCGAACTGGTCCGAGTTTCCCTACTACTACTGACCCAAGGCATCACCCCCGATCAGCACCCTTGAGCCACCTTCTCAGGTCAAGCTTCGCCGAGGTCAGCGCGACGCAGCGGGACTTCACGCTCACGTGTGAAGAGCCGGTCTAGTCCCTGCTGAGGGCGGTGAGAAGCGCGGCAACTGCTTTGGCGCCTGGGTCTTCGACCCCGAGAGAGGCAGCCTCAGGAACATAGGCGGCTCGCCCGGATCGGGCCGCGAATTCGGCTGTCCCTCGTGCACCTGCTTCCGCGTCTCGGGCAGCTTCCACCAGGCTTCCACCCGCGTCCAGGACTCTGAATGCTGGGGCAATGGCGTCGATCATCGTCGAATGTCCTTCTTCGGCGCCGCCATGGCGGATCATCGCGTTGAGCCCGGCACCTAAGGCGTCTGCCCAGCTGGCGTCTCGAGCCAACACCTCGGACATGGCAGTGGTGAGTATCGCAAGAAGAACACCTGATGAGCCGCCCATTCGGGTTTCAAGGATTGCTGCTACGCGGTTCATGCCCGCGGCCGGGTCGGCGAATCCCAGGGTGCCTGCGTCGAGGTTCGCGAGGATGGCTTCGGCCCCAGCGCGGAACGTTGTTCCTGCATCGCCGTCTCCGGTGGACCTGTCGAGGTCATCGAGGACAGCCTTCAGCTCGATGAGGGTCAAGCACCCCTGCCTGACCCTTTCTTCCATCTGGTTTCCGGAGGAAACCTCCATAGGTGTCTCTCGATGGTCCGCCTGTCTGCTTTTCGTCCGCCGAGGCGATTCTTTGACTTTCCTCGGAGCCATCCAGGCGGGGGCAGCAGTCGGTCTCTCCAGTGCCGCTACCAGGGCATCATCTGCAGGCATCACCGTGACGGAGAATCCCTGCATTCCAAGGGACGTCATGGCTCTCACCGGGCCGATGAAACGCGCGATTCGGGACGCACCAATCTGGCGAATCAGTTCGTGAGTAAGGACAAGGCCCTCCTGGGCTGAACATCCGCCGAGATCGTTGAGCATGATCACCAGCTTCTGGGGCTCAGCCTCGATCTCAAGAGACTCGATGACCTGTGCGACCGCGTCGCTGGCGCTCTCGACAGAGATCGTCTTCGCGCCGGGTTCGTTGTGAATCCCCATGCCCAGTTCGGCTCCACGCTCGCGATCAGGAGCCTCCCCTGGCAATTGAACGGGTCCAAGCGCCAGCCCGATGGTGCGAATCGACGCCGCCGCCGCTCGGGCAGCGTCTGCTACTTCACTGAGACCCTTGCCTCTCGACGCAGCGGCTCCCGCTACTTTGTGCACCAATATCGTGCCGGCGAGCCCGCGCGGCTGCGCGAAGCCAGGGAGTGATACATCGTCTGAAACCAGGACGGTTTCGACCTCGTAGCCCTCTTGGCGCGCGCGCTCAGCCGCAAGCCCGAAGTTCAGTCGATCGCCGGTGTAGTTCTTGATCACCAGCAGGCACCCCGCCGTACCGGAAACATGGCGAATGCCCTCCAGCACAGCGGTGACCGACGGGGAGGAGAAGATCTCGCCAGGTATGGCAGCGTCCAGCATTCCCTCGCCGATGAACCCGGCATGCGCAGGCTCGTGACCTGATCCACCACCCGAGAGAACGGCGACTCGAGAGGGGTCCCGCTCTGACGCTGCTCCGACGAGAACTCTCGTCCCTTCAGATGTCTCGAGTTCTTCCAGCTCAAGAGTCTGAGTCATGGCCGAAAGCATTTCAGGCACGAGAGTCTCACGAGAGTTGTAGAACGGCATCGCGCTCCCCCATCAGTGTCGTTGAGCATGCGCGTGAGGCGCTTGGATGTGATGTACGGGCGATGGATTGTGAAGCGTAACACATCACGATCGTTCGAACCGCGACCTTGTGACCAGCTTCGAACGTCGACTCGAGGAGCTCTGGATCGCCTCAGCTTCCGAGCTGTCTCTCGTCGTAGTCGGCGATCCAGTCGGCCGTGGTCTCCATCCCGCCGAAGGTGTAGAAGTGCAGCTTCACGTCCCCTGATTCGGGCGTGAGTCCCTTCTGCAGGTCCCGGATCAGACGCTCCGGCCCGGCAGTCCCCAGCAGGTTCGTCATGGAGAATCCATACTTGCGGGCGATGCCCGCCGACGTTGCGACCCCGAAGCGTTTCGCGTAGGTCATCAGCCGCTTGATCCCGGCAGGGCCAGGCACGCCGATCCGAATGGGCAGCTCGATTCCCCGAGCACGGACCTCACGGATCCACTCATGGATCGGGTCTACGTCGAATCCGAACTGGGTGAGGATCGTGCCGGAGAGACCCTGCTCCTGAAGCGCCGCGACCTTGGCCTCCAGCACATCCCAGAGCTCAGAATCGGCAATGTCCGGGTGCCCCTCCGGATAGCCCGCGATGGAGATGTCGGTGAATCCATGCTCCGCCGGGAGGCCTGAACGAATGAGATCCAGGGCCGAGGCGTAGGGCCCCATGGGTTCGGACGGATCTCCCCCGACGGTGAAGAGATGGGCAGCTCCCACCTGACCCCGCAGGGCCGCCAGGAACTCGACGAACTCCTCCTCGGAGGACATCCTCCGAGCCGCCACGTGGGAGACGGGGATCAGCCCGGCCTCGTGGACAGCCTTGGCTGCCGCCACTCGCATGTCGAGGTTCTCGTTTCCCAGGAACGTCACGTTGACGCGGGTCCCGGGTGTGAGCTTGGGAGCCGCCGCCAGAAGCGCGTCCACATCTTTTCCCGTCATCTCTAGTGAAGGGTCCGCCATCACGGAAGCTGTTGAGTCACTGTTCGTGGCCATCTTGATCACCTTTTGTCTTTCGTAGTCTTCCGAACCGGGGTCTGCGCAGCATCTGACGTGGGAACCGGTCCCGCGGGCATCAGAAGACGATCGTGGCGGAGCCGTCGCGCAGAACGCGGTCTTCACAGTGCGCCTGGACAGCTGAGGAGAGGACCCGACGTTCGACGTCGGCGCCTCGCCGTTGAAGGTCCGCAGCCGTGTCTCGGTGGGACACCGCAATGACGTCTTGGGCGATGATGGGCCCCTCATCGAGATCCTTGGTCACATAATGGGCCGTCGCTCCCACCAGCTTCACGCCGCGTTCCTTCGCCTTACGGTACGGCGCGGCCCCGATGAATGCCGGAAGGAACGAGTGATGGATGTTGATGACAGGGACTCCGAGGCCTTCGATGAAGTCCTCGGTGAGGATCTGCATGTATCGGGCCAGCACGACGAGGTCCACATTCCCCTGCAGCAGCTCAAGCTGCCTGGCCTCCACCTCTTCCCGCGGCCTGCCGGCCGTGGGCGTGTGGAAGAAGGGGATGCCCAGCGATCGGACATCTTCGTCCAGGCCGGTGTGGTTGGAGATGACCATAGCGATGTCGACGGGCAGCTCACCCCGCCGATAGCGCCAGAGCAGGTCCAGCACGCAGTGATCCGACGTGGAGGCCATGACCGCGATGCGCTTCTTCTTGGAGGCATCCACCAGCGAATGCTCGAGCTGGAAACCTTTGAGCGCCTCACCGACCTTGGCATCCAACGCCGGCAGCTCCGCGGAGAGATGAGGCATCGAGAACACAGTGCGCTGGAAGAAGCGTCCTCCGTCGGGGTCCGTCGTGTGCTGGTCCAAGGAGATGATGTTGGCACCAGCTGCGGAGAGTATCTCGGTGATGGCAGCCACAATTCCAGGCTCATCGGTGCCGTACACAACAAGCCTGCCCACATCCGTGAACGACTCGCTCTTCTCTGCGCCCATGGACGTTCCTTTCACTCCAGATCTCTCCCGTCTTGGGGTCCGGCGACGTGCCGACCGCCCTCGATGTCAGCAGTGGTCGGCACGAGCACCTGATTCAGCTCAGGCCGTGGTGCCGGTCCGCCAACCACCGTGGTACTCCTTGCGCGCCACGACGGAGAAAGGCACCGGGCTGACCACGGCTCGGACCTTGATCTGTTCGTGGGGCTCCACCGTGGGCTTGGAGGTTCCCCCGTCGGGCTCGCCCCACAGCACTGTGACCTCGGCACCCTCTGGGACCTCCGGAGAGACGGTGGCCAGAGAGATGGCGCGGCGATCGTTCGAGGTGTAACCGGTGAACATCGAGAAGCCGACATTCGTGCCATCGGCATCGAGCACCGAGTCGTAGTTGGAGGAGCCGTACTGGGCCATCGGCAGGTCGAAGTACTTGTACTGAGGTCCGTCGACGTCTACCAGCGAACCCCAGATCTTCTTCATGTCTTCGCTGTTCCAGGACAGCGTGACCTTTCGGCGCTGGGCCGCCGGATCGACCTTCTCCAACGCCTCACGTCCGATGAACTCGTGGTCGAACTTCACGAAGTTGCCATAGCCGAGTTCCCAGGGGGTGAGGTAATAATCCTCGATGGAACTGCCGACGAAGCTGCCGGCGATCGCATTGACCGCCTCGTAGCTGTCGGCGCCCAGCCACTCGCGATAGCCCCGCATCTCTTCGCCTGTATAGATCGCCGGAAGAGGAGACGGGATCCAGCCCGACTCGATCGTGTTGGAGGAGTACGTGCGTGACCCTACGGGCACGATGCCGAACTCTGCTCCCTGTTCCAGGATCACGTCACGGATCCGGAAGTAGTCCTCATAGGGGCCCCAGAGCTCCAGACCTGGCGCGCCGGCCATGCCGTGACGCAGGGTCCGCACCTGGGTGCCATCGACCTGCATATGCGACATGTTGAAGAACTTCAGCTGCTCCAGCGAACCGCCATGGAGCTTCTCGATCACCTGCCAGGCATTGGGGCCCTGGATCTGGAAGCGCCAGAACTTGCGCTGAACCGCACGCCCCAGGGGGTGGGACGGAGAACGACGATCAACCTCGACGGTGACGTTGTAGCCACCCGTCTCTGCGTGGAAGATCAACCAGTTCGCAGCAGGCGAGCGCCCGACATAGATGAATGTCTCCTCCGCCTCGCGGAAGACGATCCCGTCGCCGATCACATGACCGGAATGAGAGGTGGGAACGTACTGCTTGGCCTTGTTCACCGCGAAGTTGGCCACGGAGTTGACCGCCGTGTCCGAGATCAGCTTCAGAGCATCAGGGCCCTCGATGATCAGGTTGTCCATGTGGTGAGACTGATCGAAGAGCACGGCAGAATTGCGCCATGCCTGCTGTTCGGTCCGCCAGTTGGAAAATTCCGTCGGCACGACCGGGTAGACGTAGGCGCCCAGCTGAGAGTTGCGAAGCAGGTCCACGGTGCTGTTCGAACCGTCCAGGACATCTTGCAATGACCGGTGAGTCATGTGTATCTCCTTCCCCGTGAGACCGACTCACGGGCGTGTGTGGAAACTTGCCGACGAAGGGACCTCGGGTCGCACCGTCGGTGAACGACCGGGCCCATGTGTTCCCCGTCACATCAACGCTCTGAGAATATAACTATGTATGTAGTGATGTCCAGGCAATATCCACCGCTGAGGAGCTCAGTTGCTAATCTGTTGGCATGCCTTGGGTCGCGTGGGTCGCCATCATCGCCATCATCGTGTTCGGTCTCACCCAGATCGTGAGCATGGCCACTGGCCGCCCGCTCCCCTGGGGCTCGGATTCGGAGGAGGAGATCGAGGCGCTGCGGAAACGGCTGAAGAAGCTGGAGAAGCGCGGCGACCCGGAGCTCGAGGGCCCGAAGATCCCCACCAAGTCCGAGGAGAACATGTCCGCTGAGGACCGCTGGCGCCTGGACATGCTGGAAGCTCGTCTCGAGGAGCTCGAGAAGCAGAAGAAGGACCAGAAGGACGACGGCGGCAGCTGAGTGTCAGATACAACGCAGCGTCCCGATTCCTGGGTGCCCGAGGCACTTGCCGCGCTGAAGGACTCCCTGGACGGCACGCACCCCCCGATCGAGTTCCTTCCTGGCGGCCCCGAGGAGAGCCCGCGTTGGAGTCTCCGCTCAGATGTCTCCCCCGCCCAGACTGCTGCGGTCGTGCGCACCTCCGGATCCACGGGCACGCCGAAGCAGACCCTGCTCAGCCCTGATGCGCTGCGATCCTCAGCGCATGCCACGGCCGAGGCGCTCGGTGGGCACGGCCAGTGGCTGCTCACCCTGCAGCCGAGTTACGTGGCCGGACTCGCGGTGCTCAGCCGCAGCCTGCTGGCCGGCACCACTCCGGCCCCGCTGCTGCAGCACACCACCGACCCCGCCTCCTTCACCCGCGCGGCCGCGCAGCTCGACGGCGAACGCCGCTACGTCTCACTGGTCCCCACCCAGCTGCAGCGGCTGTTGGACCACGTGCCGGACGATGCAGAGCTCACCGATGCGCTCCGCCGCTTCGATGCCATCCTGCTCGGCGGGGGCCCCAGCTCCCCCGCGCTTCTCGAACGCGCAGCGCAGCACGGGTTGAGCGTGGTGCGCACCTACGGGATGAGCGAGACCAGCGGCGGCTGCGTCTACGACGGACGCCCACTCCCAGGGGTCCGACTCAGCACCGAAGACTCCGGGAGGGTGCGGATCAGCGGGCCGATGGTCGCCTCTGGGTACCTGGGCGACGAGGAGCTGAGCGCGGCCCACTTCGATCGGGACCCAGAGACCGGATTGCGCAGCTTCTTGACCGATGACCTGGGCGAGGTGGACACCGATCCCCACGGCCAGCAGCTGAGCATCTCCGGACGCGCCGATGACGTGATCATCACCGGCGGAGTCAAGGTCTCCGCCCTGCGCATCCGCGACGCCCTGCTGACCCACCCGAGGATCAGCGATGCCTTCGTCGGCCCCGTACCCGACCCCGACTGGGGGCAGGCAGTCAGCGCCGCCGTCGTCCCGAAGAACCAGGACATAGAGCCTCCGCTGGAACCGGAGCTCCAGGAGCTGGTTCGCTCCGCTCTCGGCGCCCCCGCGGCACCCAAGCGCCTGCTCCTGCTGCGCGAGCTGCCGCTGCTGGCCAATGGCAAGCCAGACCGGCGGGAGCTGCTGCACCTGCTCGCCCAGGACCCGAGACACGAAGAACGAGAGGTCACCCCGTGGCAACTGTGAAGGAATGGACCGCCGGCTCCCGGCCGCGCACCCTGCCGCTGGCGGTGGCGCCGGTGATCACCGGAGTCGCCGCGGCGCACGCCCTGGGGCACTTCGATGTGCTCATCGGGGCGCTGGCCCTGGTGGTCGCACTGTCCCTGCAGGTCGGGGTGAACTACGCCAACGACTACTCCGACGGCATCCGCGGCACCGATGACGTCCGGGTCGGCCCGATGCGGCTGACCGGCTCGGGGGCGGCAAAGCCCCAGCAGGTCAAGGACGCCGCCTTTGTGAGCTTCGGAGTGGCTTCGCTGGCCGGGCTGATCATCGTGATCCTGACCGGCATGTGGTGGATGCTCGCAGTGGGCGCCGCCTGCGTGCTGGCCGCGTGGTGGTACACCGGCGGCTCCAAGCCCTATGGCTACCGCGGGCTGGGCGAGCTCATGGTCTTCGTCTTCTTCGGCCTGGTCGCCACTCTGGGCACCACCTGGGCGATGGCGGCGCAGCTCAGCCTGGCGGCGGTGCTCGGTGCCGTGAGCTCGGGGTTGATCGCCTCAGCGCTGCTCATGGCCAACAACGTGCGCGACATCCCCACCGATGCAGAGGTGGGCAAGAGGACCCTTGCCGTCCGCCTGGGTGAGGGCCGCGCGCGGATGAGTTACATCCTGATGATCGGCATTGCGCTGATCCTGCCGCTGGTCCTGCTGCCTCAGAGCTGGTGGTTCCTGCTGGTCCTGCTCGCCTGGCCGCTTGCGCTGGGACCGGCGCGCATCATGGGCTCGGCGGAGAAGAAGGGCGCCGCACTCATTCGCGTGCTGCAGCTGACAAGCCTGATCGGCATGGCCTTCGCGCTCACCTACGCCGCCGCGCTCGTGCTCAGCTGACGCGCACTGCTGCGCTCAGCTGGAACGGGAATCGGGCCGAGAGGTGCCGGTCTCGCCGTCGTCCTCGGAGTTCTCTCGGTCCTTCTTCTCTCGGCCCTTCTTCTCTCGGTCCTTCGTCTCCCGGTCCCGCGCGTCATTCTCAGCAGCGTGATCATCAGCACTGTGCTGCGTCGAGTCGGTGCGGTGGGAGGATGAGCCACCCGAGACCGCGTCGTCGACCGCTTCGCCAAGCTGCTTCTCCTGCTCCGCACGGGCCTGCGCCTCGGGCGAGAGCGTCTCAGAGTTTTCCGACGAGGAATCCTGCTGTGCCGGACCCTTCGCCTTCTGCTCCTGCTGGCGGCGTTCCTGGCGGCGAAGCTCGGCCTCGCGCTGACGCTTCTCCTCTTCGCGCTGCCGGTGCCGGCGCTGGATCTCTACCTGGCGCAGGAAATCGGGATCGTCATCCGGCGAGCTGGGACGTCGCTGTGCCTGGCTGCCCTTCTTCGGGGCGCGCACGCGGCCGAAGCCCAGCCAGAGACCAGCGCCGACGATCGGCAGCAGCACGATCACTGCGATCCAGGCGATCTTGGGCAGAACGCGGATGCGATGCCGCGGCGTCTGCAGGCATTCGATCACGCTGTAGATCAACAGCCCGAGGCCCACAATTGCCAGCCCGATAATGATCCTCAACATCCCTCCAGGGTAGTTGATCGGCCAGCTCGGATTCACCAGCGAGCAGACCTAGACTGGGGCCATGTCCGTGCTGAAATACTCTCTGCTGCGCCTCGGCGCCTTCTTCATCGTCTTCGCCGCATGTCTGCTGCTCGACCTGGGAACCTACACGGTGCTCTTCGCCCTGATCGTGGGACTCGCCGTCTCCTGGGCCGTGGGGTACCTGTTCTTCAACCGGCTGCGCCTGGCTGCCGGTGAGCAGCTCGCGCAGCGCTTCGGCGGAGGACGGAAGCTGGGCGCCGCGGAACAGGACGACAACACTGCAGAGGACGCCCTGGCCGAGGACTTCAACCTGACACAGGAACAGATCCGCCGACAGTCAGGAACCTCCGGCCCCGAATCATCCACGGACCCGCAGACCCGCTGAGCCCAGTGGTCAGTCGGGCAGGCCGGCGTAGGAGTGCAGGCCGGGGAAGTACACGTTGACCACGGCGTAGTTGAAGATGATGCAGCCGAACCCGATGATCGAGAGCCAGGCGGCCCGGTTGCCGGTCCATCCGCGAGTGGCGCGCGCGTGGAGATAGCCGGCGTAGACGACCCAGATGACGAAGGTCCAGACCTCTTTGACATCCCAGCCCCAGTAGCGGCCCCAGGTCTCTTCAGCCCAGACTGCGCCGGTGATCAGCGGGCCGAGGGTCCAGAAGACGAAGCCCACGGCATTCATCCGGTAGGCCCAGTTCTCGAGCGAGATCGCCGAGGGGACCAGCCGCAGGAACTGCCATCCGCTCTTTGTGGGGCTGGCCGCCTGAGCCAGTTCTCGCCGGTGCTGGATAAGCTGCAGGACGTTCATGGCGAAGGTCAGCGTGAACAGCGAGATGGCCATCACCGCCAGCGAGACGTGGATGGCGATCCAGGGGCTCTGCAGCGCTGGCTGCACATGGTCCACCGGGGTGGGGAATCCCATGGTCGCCGAGACCATCATGGTGACCACTAGCCCGAGCACGAAGGTGCCCAGGAAGCGGACGTCCTTGCGCGTGAGCACCAGGAGATAGACCGCCGCCACCACCAGAGCGCCGGTGGTGAGGAACTCGAACATGTTCGCCCACGGCACACGGTTCGCGGCGATTCCGCGTGAGGCGACGGCGAAGGCATGTGCGGCGACTGCCAACACGGACAGCGCCACCGCGACGTTCGCGAAAGGACGACGCGTGCCCAGATAGGCCATCTCCTCGTCCACCAGCTCCTCGGAGGGAGCATGCTGGTGCGGGGGCTGGTCCCGCGGGGCATCGCCTGCGCCAGAGCTGACCAGCTGACGCTCCGTCATGTTCTCGGCGGCCAGCTCAGCCTCCACCCTGCGGATCGTCGCAGAGCTGCGGATCATGTCCACGGCGAACAGCATGAAAGCGGCGGTGTAGACGAAGGCGGCGATCAGCAGGAAAAGCTCGCTGTACTGCACCAGCTCCATATTGATGGACTGCATCAGAAATCCTCCTCTGGGGCCCGCACTGGCCACTTCTTTTCGAACAGGTCACGTAGGGCAATATTCTCATCCCGCAGTCGAAAGTCCTCGCCGCGGGCAAGCAAGCCGTAGCGCACCAGTGTGCGGCCTGCCGGGGTCGTCTCCACTGTCACCCACGCGCGCCGACGGCGCAGGAACAGCGAAAGGATGAGTCCGGTGAGGGCGGTCAGCGCAAAGAACAGAACTCCCTGCTGTGCCGGGTTGTAATTGACGTCGATGGCGATGTAGTCCCGGACTCCGTCGAAGCTGATCGACCCCATCCCCTCGGGAAGCTCATAGGTCTCCCCCGGCGAGAGGACGATGCCGCCCGCCTCTTCGTCGCGGGAATTGAGCACCTCGAGCGTCTCGGTGTCCAGGACATAGACGTTCTGCGGGTTGCCGTCGTCGAGTCCAAGATCTCCGTAGTAGGAGTTCAGCTGCAGCTCGGGGTTGCCCAGCTCCGGATCGACCGAGACCGAAAGTCCCTCACCGGTGTCCTGAGCGGTGGGAAGCAGCAGCCCGACGAAGCCGAGCTGCTCGGGCTGGGCATCCGGGGCCTTGATCACGGCCATGGAGGTGTAGACCTGATCATCCGGACGGGTGACCACAGGACCGGAGAAAGCGACGTCGCCGGCACCGTCTCGCACGGTGATCTCCGGAGCGTACCCGTTGCCCACCAGAAACACCCGGGCATCGTCGAGTGTCAGCGGCTGATTCACCTTGAGTTCCTCGGACTGGCGCTCCCCATCCGGGCCGATCTGCGTGGTGACATCTGCGGTGAAGTCAAGGGGCTGCCCGAAGCTGGTGGCGGACTCTCGGTCGAAGACCCGCTCGAATCCATCGAGCTGGATCGAGAACGGCTGAAGCTGGTTTTCGCTGAAATAGGTGCCCGGGTGGAAGCTGTCATAGGCAACCAGCGCATTGACGAAGCCTTCGTCCTCCACCAAGATCTTCTGTCCCCGGTAGCTGAACATGGAGCCCAGGGCCACGCAGACGAGCACACCGACCAGCGCCACATGGAAGACCAGGTTGCCCGACTCCTTGAGGTAGCCGCGTTCAGCTCCGACGGAGCCTGCCGAGACGGCTGAACCCCCAGTCGGGGCCGCGTCGGCGCCTTCCGCCTCCGGGGCTTCGCGGACCTCCACCCGGTAGCGCCGAGCCTTGAGGATGCTGGCCACGTCCTGCAGGGCCTGCTGAGCGTCCGGCCCGTCCTCCGGGTCGCCGGCGGCCGCGGACTGCAGCTCCAGCGCACCGAACTCCGGGAGGCGTTCCAGCCTGCGCGGCGTGCGCGGCGGCGGGGAGGTCATCAGCTGCCAGTGCTTCTTCGTCCGGGGCAGGATGCAGCCGATCAGCGAGATGAACAGCAGCAGGTAGATCGAAGAGAACCAGACCGAAGAATAGACGTCGAAGAACTGCAGGAAGTCCAGGACCTCTCCGACTCCGGGGTTGTCCTCGATCCAGGCGTCCACCGCGAAGGGGTCCTGGACCCGCTGCGGAAAGAGCGAACCAGGGACGGCGGCCACTGCGAGCATCAGCAGCAGCATCAGAGCTGTGCGCATGGAGGTCAGCTGGGTCCAGGCCCAGCGGAGCATGCCCTTGACGCCCAGCGCTGGCAGGGTCACCTCGGCACGGGAGGACCCTGCGGGTGCGCTCGTGGAGCTGGTCGCGTCGGGGGCGTCGCGATGCCCTGCAGGCAGATAGGTGTTCTCGCGTTCCTCGGCCATCAGATGGGCAGCCTCACGTCGTTGGCGAACCAGTCTTGCAGTGCATAGACCCAGGTGTTCCAGATCCCGGAGACCATCAGTAGTCCGACCACGATCAGCACAGCACCGCCGAAGCGCATCACCGCGACCTTATGCCGAGTGAAGAACGCCACGGTGGTCATCCCGCGTTTGAGGCCCATGCTGATCAGGATGAACGGGATGCCCAGTCCCAGGCAGTACAAAGACATCAAAAACACCCCGCGTCCTGGGTCTCCTCCCATCGGGGTGGCCAGGGCGAGCACCGCGGCGAGGGTCGGTCCGATACATGGCGCCCAGCCGATACCGAAGGTCGCACCCAGCAGCGGGGCACCGAGCAGCCCGTCGGGGGGCCGACGCTCGATCTTACGCTCACGCTGGAAGAAGCTGAAGGCCCCCATGAAGACCAACCCCATGATGACGACGACGCCGCCCAACAGCTGCGTCAGCCAACCTCCCTCCACACGGAGCCAGACCATCGCCTGGGAAAAGACGACGCCGATGAGCACGAAGACCACCGAGAAGCCCAGCACGAAGAGCGACGCGCCGAGCACCATGCGAGAGCGACGCCGCTGGTGCAACTCGCCACCAGAGAGGCCTGTGACATATCCCAGATACCCGGGCACTAAGGGCAGCACGCAGGGTGAGAGGAAGGAGACCAGCCCGGCAAGCACCGCGACTGGGGCCGAGATCAGCAGCGAACCGTCGAAGACGATCTCGGCAAAGCGGTTGTCGGCAACACTGGAGAGCGGCACAGCCTGAGATGCGAGATTCATCAGCGTCCGGCCGAACCCAGGGCGGCATAGGGCGCGCTGGCAGAGGGCGCTGCGGCGTCGGTGTCGACCGGGTCTGCGCGATCAGTGTCGTCGGCGCTGAGGTCTTCGTCCATCGCGGTGCGAATCAGTGCGCTGAGGATTGTGGGGTCAGCGGCGCCGAGGATGCGGGAGGACACCCGGCCCTGCTTGTCCAGCACCAGGGTGGTGGGCACCGCTGAGGGCGGCA
Organism: uncultured Nesterenkonia sp.; assembly: GCA_947494195.1. Classification (GTDB taxonomy): domain Bacteria; phylum Actinomycetota; class Actinomycetes; order Actinomycetales; family Micrococcaceae; genus Nesterenkonia. The sequence goes on from CANLUC010000001.1 coordinate 619,903, forward strand.
CATAGTCGGTCATGGCGAGCATGACATCGCCGTCGCGGTCCTCCATCGAGGGGTACTCGATGCCGAAGTTTCGCTCGAAGGCCTCTGCCGTGGGCTGGGTGTCGCGGGTATTGACGCCGTAGAACTGCACACCCTCGGGGCTGAACTCCTCGTGGAGGTCGGCCAGGTCGGGGGCCTCGACGCGACAGGGGGCGCAGGCGGCGTACCAGAAGTTGATCACGGTGACCTCGCCCTCCCAGCTTGCCGCGCTGACCGCAGAGCCGTCGAAGAGGGTGGATTCGAACTCCACGGGCTCGCCACGTTCCTCCGGCGCGATCTCCTGCACCGAGCCGTCGCCGGCCACATAGTTGGTGCCGTCGTTCTGGGCGCGCTGGGCCAGCTGATCATTGCCGGAGCTGCACCCGGTCAGCGCCAGGGCGGAGGCAAGCGCCACCGCAGCCAGCGCGCGGAGGCGCGGAGTCTGTGCGGATCGATCAACGGAGACGGTCATGCGCTGCGGTGTCCAGATCTGAAGAGGGAGCCAGGGTCAGCCGAGAACTAATTCTACAGTCCGTAGAACTGCCTGCGAAGCAGAAGTCATCGAGTCAGCGACTCACCCCGGGGAGCTGAAGCTGTGGATCAGGCTCCGGGAAGGTTGGTCGCGTCCTTGAGGAGCTCGCGATTCGGCTCGGCGTAGCTCACCGACTCGACTCCGTCGCGTCCCAGGTGCAATGAGGTCACGGAGGTCAGTGAACATTCTCGGTCCCTCGGGTCGTGCCACAGGGGGCGGTCTTCGGCCCAGAGCCGGGTCACCCAGATGGGCAGCTGGTGGGAGACGATCACCACTTCAGCGCCTTCTCCATGAGCCGCCACGGCCTGGTCGGAGAGGTCCTTGACTGCCGCGAGCACCCGGCTGACCTGGGACTTATAGGGCTCACCCCAGGAGGGGCGCAGGGGGTTGACCAGCAGCGGCCACCAGCGAGGGTTCCGCAGCGCTCGCTTGACCTCGGAGAGTCCCTCGAAGGCATTCTCGGCCTCGAGCACCCGGTCCTCCACGGTGACCGGCACCTTCAGCCGTTCGGCGATCGGGGCCGCCGTCTCCTGCGCCCGCTGCAGCGGCGAGGCCGCCAGCAGGTGCACCGGTCGGCCGGCCTCGGCTCGGTCGTGAAAGTGTTCGGCGATGCCTCGGGCCATCTGCGCTCCGAGATCGGAGAGTCCGAACCCGGGGAGGCGTCCGTAGAGGACCCTCTGCGGGTTGTGGACTTCCCCGTGGCGCACCAGGTGCACGGTGGAGACTGACTGTGCGGACCTGCGGAGATCCTTCGTGTCCCGACGTTGCATAGTTCTCAGTCTTGCAGAGTTTCCCTGCGGACCCCCACTCCTCCCGTGTGCTGTGTCACCGCAGGCGAGACATGCACGGTGTGGTGAGCCCCGCGACGCCGATACAGTAGGGCGGAGATCAGAGCGTCCGAACCTGCGGAGCACAGCCCATGTGATCAGTTGGCTCGGTCGCGGAGGAGGGAACTTTCATGAGCAGCACCCCCGAGGGAAACCGACCGCCGGAACAGCCACGCTGGGGCCAGCGCAATCCAGCTCCCGGAGAGCCGGGGCACCACCCCCAGCCGCAGCCAGACGCTTCGCAGCCCGCCTATGGTCAGCCCCAGAACCCCGCGGCACCCTATGCGGAGGCGCCTGTCGGGTACTACGCGCAGCAGCCCGGACAGGGAATGGCGCAGACCGATGGTCAGCCCACCCCGGGGCGGAAGCCGAAGCGACCGATGACGATGACCCTCGCCCTGGTGCTCATGCTCCTCGCCGGGGCGGCCGCGCTGACGCTGAGCATTCTCAGCTTCCTGAACTTCATCTCGATCAACCCCGCGGACATCGGTCCCTTCTGGACCGAGGCGTTCGAGGAGGCCCAGGCACAGCAGGGCGCTGACGCTGAGCAGGTCACCATGGAGGAGATGCTCTATGTGGTGGGAGTGATGGTGCTCCTCGGCGGCATCCTGCTGGCAGTGCTCTATACGGTCTTCGCCTTCGTGGGGACCATGACCGGCAACGTGGGCAGGATCCTGGCCACGATCTTCCTCGCCGGCAGCGTCTTCATGATCCTTTTCGGACCGCTCAACCTGATCGTCACGGGGCTGAGCCTCGCCGCGATCGTCGCCCTGTGGCTGCCCGCCAGCAACAACTACATCCGCAGCCGCAAGACCTGGAAGCAGCGCCCGCGCGGCGGTCCTTACGGCGATCCGCAGCACCAGGGCGGCTACGCCGCCGGTCACCCCCAGCAGCAGTGGCATCAGCCGGGCGGCCCCGGAGAACCCGTCTCACGTCAGCAGGGTCCGTACGAGCAGGGCCCGTATCAGCCCGGCCCATACGGTGACGGCCCGTATCGGCCCGGTCCGTATCAGCCCGGCCCACACCAACAGGGCCCGTACCAGCAGAACCCCTACAACCCGGAGGCTGGTTCCAGCGGGCCGGATCAAGATCCGCGCAACCCCTATGGAGGGTCTACCCCACGCTGAGGGTTCCCGCGGCGATCTCGCCGAGGGTCTGCACCAGCAGTCTCCGCTCCGCGGCCTTGATGCGGTCATGCAGCGCGTCCTCGTCATCATCGGCCAACACCGGCACCGCCTCCTGCGCGATGATGGGGCCGGTGTCCACCCCGGCGTCGACCTCATGAACTGTGCATCCGGTGATCCTGACCCCGTGCGCAAGCGCATCACGCACCGCATGGGCACCGGGAAAGCTGGGCAGCAGCGCCGGGTGGGTGTTGATGATCGGCGCGCCCACGCGCTGAAGGAACTCGGCCCCGAGGATGCGCATGAATCCCGACGAGACCACGAGGTCGGGACGGTGCCGCCGCACTGCGGCGCAGAGTTCACGGTTCCATGCTGGACGGTCCCCGCCTTGGGCCAGCGGCACCGCGAAGGTGGGGATGCCCGCCGACTCAGCACGCTGCACTCCCCCACAGCCGGGAACGTCGGTGCCCACGGCGGCGATCTCGAGGTCCAGACGACCCTCCTGGATGGCGTCGATGACGGCTTGAAGATTCGTCCCCGAACCGGAGACCAGGACCACTATGCGCATCCCCCCAGCCTACTTCGGGTCCACGCGGCGCCCGGATAGGGTGGTGATCCATGAGCACGACTCCCCCTGCCAGGCCACGCACCGCTGATCTCGACGAGACCACGCTTCGCTTCTACGGACGCTTCTCGGGATGGCTGGTGCTCGCGCTGCTGCTGAGCTATCTGGGCCTGCAGCTGCCGCTGCCCTGGCGTCTGCTCGCGGTAGTGGCCGGCCTCGCGGGCGTCGCGGGCGCCGTCGTGCTGCTGGTCCAGTGCCTGCGCCGGCGCCTGCCGGTGCTGATGCACATCAGTGCGATCGCCGTGCTGCTGTGCTGCGGAATCTTCGCGTTCACCGGGGTCTCTCAGGCCATCTTCTGGGAGGCCACCGAGGACTTCGATGAGTGCCGCAGCAGTGCGCTGACCGAACGCTCGATGAATCGCTGTCTGCTCGACTACGAGGACGGCATGCTCAGCTCGGTGCCCGGCATCGGGCGCTGAGCGTCAACGTGGAGAGCCCGGCGCTGAGGGTTCAGCGCTGACGGGCGGGACGCCGCCTGGCTCGCTGCAGACCCAGCGAGATGCCGTAGCCGAGCACGGCGCCGAGCGCGACCCATGCTCCGAGCAGACCTGCGCCGATCAGCGCATGGGGACCGATATCGGTCATCCTTCCGACCCCCAGCGAGATGTGCGAGAGCCACAGCGGGCCCACTGCCAGCAGCGCCGTCACCAGACCCGTGAACATTGCCAGGGAGAGTGTGGAGAGCCCAGCCGAGAGCGGGCGCCAGGAGATCCGCAGTGCGAACCAGTCATCCAGATGGTTCTCCCCCTCCCGCATGAGCCACCATCCGGCGACGACGCCGGCCAGCACCGGCAGCCCAAGCACGGCCAGCGCGTAGGGCTCCGCTCCTCCGGGGAGCGCCGCGAGCACCGGCACGGCGGGCACGGAGCCCAGCTCGGTGCCCCAGGGGGATACCAGGGTTCCGGTGCCCAGCGAGAATCCAGCACCGGTGGAATAGGACAGCGCCCAGAGCACCAGGTTCGGGGCGAGCCCCAGATGCAGCAGCGTCAGCCCGAGGACGCCGAAGATCCCGGGGTTGAGCTGCTCGTAGACGTTTGCGACCTCCATCCACTGGATGCCCAGCTGCCCCGCGAGCAGCAGGGCGGCCAGTCCGCAGGCAGCGATGAACCCGACGAGTCCGGCACGAGCGACGGCCCAGGCGTAGGAGCCGGCCCAGCGCAGCTGCTGAGAGAGCTCCTCCACCCGGGCCTCGAGATCCATACCGATCATCCGCGCGGCGCTGCGCGCCTCCGCGTAGCAGCCCGCGAGCGCGGCCAGGCTCATCAGCAGCACCCCGCAGAGGGCCGCCACCCACGGCATCACCTGGAAGGTCTCCGACTGCGCCACCCAGGCGATGCCGGCAGCTCCGGCTCCGTAGCCCAGGACCAGCGGCAGCAGGCCCTGCCAGAGCTGGTCGGAATAGGACCCGCGGGCGATCCGAGCGCCCGCGCGCCACCCGAGCCAGACCGGGATCAAAGTCAGTCCCAGCGGGACAAGATGGAACCATCCACCCTCGGGAACATCCAGCGCCCCGCCCAGGGCACCGGGATCGAGCGTGAGCACCAGTTCCACAGGGGTGCCGTGGAGCACCAGCCATGACTGCGCCGCCAGGGTGAGGACAAAGTCGAGGTCAATTTCAGAGAAGCCCCCGGCGAGACTCATGGCCAGCACCGGCAGGCCCACCAGCGCAGCCGTGATGAGCAGGATCTGCACCGCCTCGGCCAGACCCACCAGCCACAGCGGAGGCGTCGGCAGGGTGAAGCGGCGTCGTCGTCCTGGCTCGGACGGGTCTGCGGCAGCGCTCGCCCGGCTGCTGGGTCTGGTGTCGGTGGTGGCCATCGGTCCTATGGTCTCAGCAGGTTCTGTACAACGGCGGGAACAACAGGCCTCAGCCGAAGATGAGTCGCAGACCCGTGATCAGCGCCATGATCGAGCCGATGAACGCCAGGATCAGCACCAGTCGGCGGACCAGCGCCTCATCGATGCGCCGCTGCAGCCATTCTCCGATGAAGATGCCGATGATGATCGCCGCGACGGACCCGGCCCAGGCCCATGCCGGCAGGCCCGGCAGAGCGCCGTCGTCGAAGGCCCATTTGATCCCGAAGGACCCCATGGACAGCAGGATCCAGATCGGCTGCAGCGTGGCGATCATCGCCATGATCGGCCAGCGCGCCACCACGGCGTAGATGGTCATGGCGGGACCTCCGACACCGGCGATGACAGTGCCGGCCCCGGCCCCCACTCCGGCGATCAGCCGCGTCGTCGCGCCATCGGCCTCGAAGGTGATCCGGCTCAGCAGCATCGAGGTGATCAGCCCGAGAATCACCAGGGCCGCCACGACCACGTAGAGCGGCCCCGAGGGGGAGTTCACCGAGACCCAGGCCGCCAGCGGCATGACCGCCAGCGCCGGCAGACCCACCCAGAGCACCTTGCGCCACTCGATGTCCCCCCAGATGCGTGGCAGCACCAGCATGGGCGCGAAGATGCTCAGGAAGTTCACCAGCATCACGCCCTCATGGGCGCCGATGAGCACCACCAGGAAGGGTGCCATCACCATGCCGAAGCCGAGCCCCACCAGACGCTGGATCACGGCGGCGAGCAGGACGAGGCCGACGACGGCGGCAGGGATCAGGGTTTCCACCAGATCACCTTATCCGCTGCGCCGGGAAAGGTTTCTGCGCTGTTCACGGGCCCGTCACGACGACGACGGCGTGCGCTCGCTCGGGCTTCCTAGCCTGAAGGCGTGAGAGTTGTTGTGGTGACAGAATCGTTCCTCCCGCACATGAACGGCGTGACAAACTCCGTGCTCCATGTGCTGGCCCATCTTCGCCGACGCGGCGATGACGTCACCGTCATCGCCCCCTCCGACACCATGTTCGAGGTCCCTTCCTGGGCCGAGCCGGGGCACGCCGGACGGGAACGCTGTGAGGGGTTCCCGGTGATCCGGGTGCCCTCGCTTCCGCTGCCGGACTATCCCAAGGTCCGGGTCGCGGCCGGCTTCGTGACGCGCATCCGCCACCTCCTCGCCGAGATCCGCCCCGACGTGGTGCATGTGGCCTCCCCGTTCGTGCTGGGCTGGCGCGCGATCCAGGCCGCCGAGGCGCTGGGGATACCCACCGTCTCGATCTATCAGACCGAGGTCCCCACCTACGCGGCCCGCTACCGGCTGCCCTGGGCCACGGAGCTGCTCTGGGCCCACGTGGACCGGATGCACACCAGTTCCACGCTGACCCTGGTGCCGTCCTCCTTCTGTCGGGAGCAGCTGAGCCGACGCGGGATCAAACGGCTCAGGACCTGGCGACGCGGCGTGGACACGACACGCTTCACCCCCGAGCGTCGGAGCGCCGATCTCCGCGCGCAGATCAGCAGCACCGGGGAGAAGCTGATCGGCTTCGTCGGGCGGCTCGCGTCCGAGAAGCAGATCGAGGACCTGCAGGTGCTCGACGCCATCCCCGGCTCTCGCCTGGTGATCATCGGCTCCGGACCGCAGGAGGAGACCCTGCGCCGTCGCCTTCCCCGGGCGCACTTCGCCGGCTTCCAGTCAGGGGACGATCTCGGCCGCCATGTGGCCAGCCTGGACGTGTTCGTGCACCCGGGCGAGGCCGAGACGTTCTGCCAGACCATTCAGGAGGCCATGGCGGCAGCCGTGCCGGTGGTGGCCGTGGGCCGCGGCGGTCCGCTCGACCTGGTCGACGTCGGGCGCACCGGATGGCTCTACCGTCCAGGCGATCTCGCCGGCATGCGTTCAGCAGTCGAGCACCTGCTCGCCGAGGACGCCACGCGCAGCACCTTCGGCCGCAATGCCTTCGAGACGGTGCAGGATCGCACCTGGGAGGCGGTGTCCAACGAACTCATCGGGCACTACTCCCGAGCCGTGGAGGTCAACCGCCGGGTCCGCTCGCTGCGCACCAGGCCGCGGCGCTCCGGCACCACTGCCTCCGAGGCCGCGCCGGTGAGCTAGCTGTACTCGGCGGCGAGGTGAGTGAGACTCCGCCCGGGTCAGCTGGAGGTGGAGAGCAGTCCGTGAGCGGAGAGCTTCGCGACGATGTCCTTGCCGTCGGGACCATAGATCCACGGGATCCGGCGCTCCCCGGCCAGCTGGACGGCGTCGTGGGGCTCGGCGGGGTCACCGTAGTTCAGCAGGTCATTGCCTGCCGGGTCCTCGGCGCGACCACCGGCGAGCATGGCCTCGGAATAGGTCAGCTCGCGAATGATCACGGCGGTCACGTGCTCGGGATGCCGGCGGACGAAGTCGGCGTAGATGCTCGGGTCATGCTGCCCGTCATCGCCGATCAGCACCCAGGACATCTCGGGGAAGTCCTGAGCCAGCCGCTCCAGCTGCTGGACCTTGTGCAGCTTGCCGGAGCGGAACCAGCGGTCCTCGGTGGGGCCCCAGTCGGTGAGCAGCAGCGGACCCTTGGGATAGAGGTTTCGGGTGAGGAATCGGGTGAGCGTCTGCGCCACATTCCACGCTCCCGTGGAGATGTAGATGACCGGGGAGCCGGGGTGATTCACCATCAGCCGCTCCATCATCACTGCCATCCCCGGGGTGGGCGTGCGGGCGTGCTCGTCCAGCACGAAGGAGTTCCAGGCCGCCAGCAGCGGACGCGGGAGGGTGGTGACCACGACGGTGTCATCGATGTCACAGACCACGCCGGTGTAGGTCGTGTCATCGATGATGTGGACATCCGCGGTGGTGGACTCGCTGCCCGGCGCGTGCAGGAGGACCTTCTGCCAGCCGGGCTCCAGCTCGGTCTCGACCACCGCGTCGACCACGCCTCCGCGGTCGGCGACCACGCTGAACTGCTTGCCGGCGATCTCCACGGTGAGCTCGGCGAAGGGCACCGGGGCGGAGACGAAGTTTCGCCAGCCGCGGACTCCGTCGGCGATCACCTTGGCCACGCGCAGGCCGTTCTCAAAGTCGGAGTCCGGTGCCATCACGACCCGGGAGAAGATCCTGACCCAGCGCCGGCAGCCGTAGCCCGTCATCGAGAGCATCGTGACGTTCTGTCCGCGGCGCCGGGCGAGCCCGAGGCGGAACTGGTGCCACGCGTCCTCGGTCTTCATCACCCTGTTGCGGGTGCGGTCGCTGTAGTGGCGGCGGACAGCGGCGGTGTCCTGCAGGACCTCGGTGTGCTCCTGATGCGTCATCGGCCCGATCCTACCGGCTTGGGTGCTGGGACACCGCCTCGGCGGCCGATGGGTAGGGTGAACAGGTGAGGAACAACCCTGAGACCACCCGCAGCCCTGCACCCGGCCGCCCGCAGGCGCGTCAGCTGCGTCTGATCGCCGCGCACGCCGCCCAGCAGGTGGGGCTCCCCCTCGTGGAGGCCTTCCGCACGCGGACCCCGGCGGACCTTGACATCACGACCAAGACCAGCAGCCACGACCTGCTCACCCGTCACGACGCCGCCACCGAGGACGCGCTCTCCCGGGCGCTGACCGACGCCGTCCCCGGCTCCTGGGTCACCGGGGAGGAACGTGGCGCGCGTGGGAGCGGCACGCTGGAGTGGATCATCGATCCGATCGACGGCACCAGCAACTTTGCCCACGGCTTTGCGATGTTCTCCATCTCCATCGCCGCGGTCCACACCGGCGAGGTGATCGCCGGCGTCGTTCATGATCCGGTGAACCGACTCACCTTCTCCGCCGACGACGACGGCGCCTATCTCGCCACCGCCGAGTCTGAGCTGCGGCTGGAGCCCCCGCAGGCGGAGGCACATCCGCCGCGCGCCGAGCAGAGCCTGAGTCTGATGACCAGCTACCCCTCGGCGGAGGTGCTCGCCCAGGAGGGCAGCGCGGCGCTCGAGGCCTTCGCGGAGATGGTCAGCACCTTCTCCACCGTGCGCCGAGTGGTCTCCGGAGCACTCGAGCTGTGTCACGCGGCCGCGGGGTGGGCCGATGTCGTGCTGGGAGTGGACACCAATCCCTGGGACGTCGCCGCGGGCATGCTCATCCTGCGCCGCGCCGGGGGACGTTACCTGGCGCACGGTCACAGCCCCGGGGCTGCCGGGGCCGATCATCTGGCGCCGGACTACCTGGGGCTGGCCCCCGGCGTGGACTCTCCAGCAGCGCGGCGGATGATCACCTCGGCGAGCGCCCGGCGTCTCGCCTCGCGGCGCGGCTGAGCCGGTTTAGCCATTCCTGAACTTCGTCACAGGCCGTCCACAACCCCACGAAGACCGGATTGCGCGGGAGAATGGCTCCAGTGAGCCACTCATCCCAGATCCCCGCGGATCCTTCGCCGGAGCCCCATGCCCCCACGCCGCGTCAGATACGCCGCTGGAGGCGCTACCTCGCCGACGAACAGGCCGAAGGAAGGCTCTACCGGGACCTTGCCGAGCGCAAGCGCGGTGAGGAGCGGCAGATCCTGCTCGGGCTCGCGGCTGCAGAGAAGCGCCACGAGGAGCACTGGCGCGAGCTGCTGGGAGAGCACGCACAGAGGCTTCCCGCCCCGTCCGCGCACCGCGTCGTGCTCAGCTGGATGGCGCGGATCTTCGGCTCGGTCTTCGTCCTCGCGCTGGCCCAGCGGGCGGAGGGCGAGTCCCCCTATGACACCGACTCCGACGCCACTGCACGGATGGCCGCCGATGAAGCGATCCATGAGGAGGTCGTCCGCGCGCTGGCCACCCGCGGCAGGGAGAAGCTCTCCGGAGGATTCCGCGCCGCGGTCTTCGGCGCCAACGACGGCCTGGTCTCCAACCTCGCGCTGATCGTGGGCATGGGAGGGACCGGGGTCGGTCCCACCGTCATCCTGCTCACTGGAGTGGCGGGTCTCCTCGCCGGGGCGCTGTCCATGGCAGCCGGCGAGTTCGTCTCTGTGCGCAGCCAGCGTGAGCTGCTCGACGCCACACGCCCGACCCAGGCGACGCTCCGGGCCGCGCCGGACCTGGATCTGGACCACAACGAGCTGATCCTGGTCTACCGGGCGCGAGGCATGAGCGAGGGCGACGCCGAGCACCGCGCACTGGAGCGCCTGGGCGTCTTCGACTGCGACTGCAATCCCGAGCTCTCCCACGACCCCGAGGAGGTCGCCGATGAGCACGCGATCGTGGGCTCCGCCTGGACCGCGGCCGGCTCGAGCTTCGTCTTCTTCGCCGTGGGCGCGATCATCCCGGTCATCCCCTACCTGCTGGGAGCCGAGGGGCTCACCGCCGTCGTCATCTCCTGCGCCATGGTCGGGGTCGCGCTGCTCGGCACCGGCGCGGTCGTCGGGCTGCTCTCCGGCGCCTCCCCGCTCAAGCGCGGACTGCGCCAGCTGGGCATCGGACTGGGTGCGGCAGCCGTGACCTACCTGCTGGGCTCGGTGCTGGGCGTCACCGTGGCGTAGCCGCAAGGCGTCTCGCCGCATCCCCCACTGCGTCGACACTCTTCTACAACGTGTAGAAAAAGGCTAGACTCGGGAATGCACAGTGACGTGCACTCCCGAGCGGAAGACGGTGACGGCCATGTTCGAACATCCCGACAATGAACCGGTCCTGGTGCTTGACGAGGACCAGTGCTGGAGCCTGCTGAAGGGCACCCAGCATGGGCGGCTGGTCACCGTGGTGGGCGGTCGCGCCGACATCTTCCCGGTCAACTGCGCAGTCCAGAAGAACTCGATCGTGCTGCGCACCGCACCGGGGTCGAAGCTCGCCGAGATGGCCGTCAATGAGAGTGTGGTCTTCGAGGCCGACGGCATCCTCGCCGATCAGGCCTGGTCCGTGGTGCTGCGTGGCACCGCCGCCAGGCTGGAGACCTCCGCAGAGCGGGAGGAGGCGGAGGAGCTCGGCCTCAAACCCTGGGTGCCCACGCTGAAGGACTTCTTCGTGCGGATCAGCGCCCAGGAGCTCAGCGGGCGCCACTTCCTCTTCGGGCCCCATCCCGAGCGCGAACTGGGCGAGGGCTCCGAGTTCGGCTGAGCTCAGACGAAGACGGGGCCGCCCCTGAGAATCAGGAACGGCCCCGCACTGCGGTGCCTCAGACTGCGCGGTCTTTGAGCGTCAGCCCTTGAAGATCTCGCGGAGCAGATCAGCGGTCTCGGACGGCGTCTTGCCGACCTTCACGCCTGCTGCCTCAAGTGCTTCCTTCTTGCCCTCGGCCGTGCCCGAGCCGCCCGAGACGATGGCGCCGGCGTGGCCCATGGTCTTGCCCTCGGGAGCGGTGAAGCCTGCCACGTAGCCCACCACGGGCTTGGTGACGTGGGCCTTGATGTACTCGGCCGCGCGCTCCTCGGCGTCGCCGCCGATCTCACCGATCATCACGATGGCCTTGGTCTCCGGATCGTTCTCGAAGGCCTCGAGCGCATCGATGTGCGTGGTGCCGATGACCGGGTCGCCGCCGATGCCGATGGAGGTGGAGAAGCCGATGTCGCGCAGTTCATACATCATCTGGTAAGTCAGGGTGCCTGACTTCGAGACCAGGCCGATGGGCCCGGCTTCGGTGATGTTGGACGGAGTGATGCCCGCCAGCGCCTGTCCCGGGGTGATGATGCCGGGGCAGTTGGGGCCGATGATCCGGGTGACGGGCTTGCCGTCGGCGCCGGTCTTGGTCAGCGAGAGGTTGAAGAACTCAGCAGAGTCCTGCACCGGGATGCCCTCGGTGATGACCACGAGCAGGCCGATGCCTGCCTCGATGGCCTCCACGGCTGCATCCTTGGCGAACTTCGGCGGCACGAAGGCCACTGAGACGTCGGCGCCGGTCTTCTCCATGGCCTCGGCCACGGACTCGAACACGGGCAGCTCGACGTCGGCGCCTGCCTTGTCCTTGTGGGACACAGTGCTGCCGGCCTTGCGGGCGTTGACGCCGCCGACGATGTTGGTGCCTGCTTTGAGCATCAGAGCGGTGTGCTTGGTGCCCTCACCGCCGGTGATGCCCTGCACGATGACCTTGGAGTCCTTGTTCAGGTAGATAGACATTGTGTGAGCAGGTCCTTACTTCTCAGTCTGCGCAGAGTGCGCGAGTTCGGCGGCCTTGTCGGCGCCGGCGTCCATGGTGTCAGCGGTGGTGACCAGCGGGTGGTTCGCCGCCTCAAGGATGCGGCGCCCCTCTTCCACGTTGTTGCCGTCGAGGCGCACCACGAGCGGCTTGGTGGCGGAGTCCCCGAGGATCTCGAGCGCCTTGACGATGCCGTTGGCCACCGCGTCACAGGAGGTGATGCCGCCGAAGACGTTGACGAAGACGGACTTCACCTGGTCATCGCCGAGGATGACGTCGAGGCCGTTGGCCATGACCTCGGCCGAGGCGCCGCCGCCGATGTCCAGGAAGTTGGCGGGCTTGACCCCGCCGTGCGCCTCGCCTGCATAGGCGACGACGTCCAGGGTGGACATGACCAGACCGGCGCCGTTGCCGATGATGCCGACCTGTCCGTCAAGCTTGACGTAGTTCAGGTCATTTTCCTTGGCCTTGGCCTCCAGCGGATCCTCGGTCTGCTCGTCCACGAGCTCCGCATGCTGGGGCTGGCGGAAGCCAGCGTTCTCGTCGATGGTGACCTTGCCATCGAGGGCGATGATCTGCCCGTCGCCGGTCTTCACCAGCGGGTTCACCTCGACCAGCGTGGCGTCCTCCTTGGAGAAGACGGTCCACAGCTGCACGAAGGCATTCGCCAGCTGCTCGTGCTGCTCCTCGGGGAATCCTGCCTGCTCGGCGATCTCCTTGGCCTTGGCCGCGTCGATGCCGGTGTTGGGGTCGATGCCCACGCGAGCCAGCGCCTCGGGCCGCTCTTCAGCGAGCTGCTCGATCTCCACCCCGCCCTCTTTGGAGCACATCGCGAGGTAGTTGCGGTTGGCTCGGTCCAGCAGGATCGAGAAGTAGTACTCATCTGCGATGTCTGCACCCTGGGCGATCATCACGCGGTGCACAGTGTGCCCCTTGATGTCCATGCCCAAGATGTCTGCAGCGTGCTGCTGCGCTTCATCGGCGCTCTTGGCAAGCTTGACGCCGCCGGCCTTGCCGCGGCCGCCGACCTTGACCTGAGCTTTGACTACGACGGTGCCACCGATCTTCTCGGCGGCCGCCTTCGCTTCTTCCGGGGTCTGCGCTACGATTCCGGCCAGCACGGGAACGCCGTGTGCCTCGAAGAGATCGCGCGCCTGGTACTCATACAGGTCCACGTGGGTGTCCTTCTGCGTCGAAGTCGTCTCTACTGGCGAAGGCAGGTGGCGTCGCGCGGTTCACGCACAGCGCTCAGCTGACCTTCTCAAGGGGAGCATATCGCAGGAGAAGTCTCTTCTCAGACCCGGCGAAGCTGACCTTGGCGACCGTCTTGGCGCCGGTTCCTTCGACGGAGAGCACCTCTCCCACCCCGAAGCGCTTATGGCTCACGCGCTCTCCGGGACTCAGGCTCGGGATCTCGCGATCGGGGTCCACCTGCGACGGCGCGGCCCCGCGGGTCGCCCCGGGCAGAGAGGATGAGCTCTTCTCGCTGTCCGCAGCCCCGTAGACGGTGGGCGCTGAACGGCCCGCGCCGGAGCCGTAGGCGTTCGACCCGGCGCCCCAGCTGGCACTGACACCCCCGCCCTGGATGGAGCCGCCGAAACCTGCTGAGCCGAAGCGCGGGCCTCGGGAACTCGAGGATGCGGCGTCGACCTCCATGAGCTCCTCGGGAATTTCGCCGAGGAACTGGCTCGGCGGGTTGAACTGGTGCTGGCCCCACAGGTGCCGGGACTCCGCGCGGGAGAGGTAGAGCCGCTGGCGCGCGCGGGTGAGCCCCACATAGGCCAGGCGACGTTCCTCGGCGAGCTCATCGGGGTCCGACATGGAGCGCGAGTGCGGGAAGATGCCATGTTCCATGCCGGTGAGAAACACCACCGGGAACTCCAGTCCCTTGGCGGTGTGCAGGGTCATCAGCGTCACCTGTCCCTGCTCCACGGCGAGTCGCTGGGACTCCTCGTCACCGGCGGAGGGGATCGCGTCGGCGTCGGCGACCAGGGAGACCTGCTCCAGGAAGTTCGCGAGCGCCCCAGGACCTTCCTGCGCATCCGATCCTGCGAGCGCCGATTCACCCTCCAGGGTGGAGGCATCGTCCTGATTGCTGGGTGCCGCGTCCGCGGCCGCCGCCTCGGCCTCGTATTCCTTGACCACGGCGACCAGCTCACCGAGGTTGTCCGCTCGGGACTCGTCCTGGAGATCCTTGGACTGCCGCAGCGCCTCGAGCATGCCGGACTGTTCCAGGACCGCCTCGAGCACCACCGCGGGCTTGCCGTCCTGGTTGAGCTGGATGAGGTCATCGATCATCCGCACGAAGGAGGCGATGGCCTTGAGCGAGCGGGTGGCGATCCCCGGCGCGGACTCCGCGCGGCGCAGCGCCTCGAGGAACGTGGTCCGCTCCCGGGTCGCCAGCGTCGCCACGGCGCCCTCAGCGCGTTCACCGATGCCACGCTTGGGCTCGTTGAGGATGCGGCGCAGGTTGACGTCGTCGTCGGGGTTGTTGACCACCCGCAGATAGGCCAGCGCGTCCTTGATCTCCTTGCGGTCGTAGAACCGGGTGCCGCCGATCACCCGGTACGGGATGCCCCGATTGATGAGCCGCTCCTCCAGGGACCGCGACTGCGCGTTGGTCCGGTAGAAGACGGCGACGTCGGAGGGCCTGATGCCGTGCGCGTCGCCGAGGGAATCGATGGTCCGGGCGATCCATTCGGCCTCGTCATTCTCCGAGGGCGCCACGTGCAGCACGATCGGGGTCCCCTCCCCCAGATCCGTCCAGAGCTTCTTCTCGGTGCGGTTCGGGTTCTGCGAGATCACTGCATTGGCGGCGTTGAGGATGGTCTGCGTGGAGCGGTAGTTCTGCTCGAGCTTGATCGTGGTGGCATCGGGGTAGTCCCGCGCGAATTCCACGATGTTGCGGATGTCGGCTCCGCGGAAGGCGTAGATGGACTGGTCGGAGTCGCCCACCACGGTCAGCTCCGCGCCGGGCGTCGCGGCCTCCTCGGTGCTCTCACCGGCGGGGCCGGTGAGCTGGCGCACGAGCCGGTACTGCGCGTGGTTGGTGTCCTGGTACTCGTCGACGAGCACGTGACGGAAGCGACGGCGGTAGCTGTCCAGGATGCGCGGGAAGGCGTCGAACATGTAGACGGTCTCGGCGAGGAGGTCGTCGAAGTCATAGGCATTGGCGGCACGCAGCCGCTCGGAGTACTCGCGATACACCGTGGACACGGCCTCGGAGAAGGGCTCATGAGCGGCAGTGGCCTGAAATGCCTCGGCGTCGATGAGCTCATTCTTCAGCGCCGAGATCTTGTTCTTCAGCGCCCGCGGAGCGAACCGTTTGGGGTCCAGGTCGTGGGACTTGGCGATGGTCGTGATCAGCCGCAGCGAGTCGGCGCTGTCATAGATCGTGAACGTGGTGCGCCGTCCCAGGTGCGCCGCCTCCGCGCGGAGAATGCGCACACAGGAGGAGTGGAAGGTGGAGATCCACATGCGTTCGGCTGAGGGCCCGATCATCTCCGCGATCCGGTCCTTCATCTCCCGCGCGGCCTTGTTGGTGAAGGTGATCGCCAGGATCTCATGCGGGCGCGCGGCGCCGCTGCGCAGCAGGTGCACGACCCGGCGGGTCAGCACCCGAGTCTTGCCCGAGCCTGCTCCGGCCACGATCAGCAGCGGCGACCCTGAGTGGAGCACGGCGGCCTGCTGCTCGGTGTTGAGCTCGGCGACGGCGTCTGCCGCGGTCGCGGATCCGGGGCTGGACGGCTGCTCGGCAGGGGCGGCTTTCGGCGGGGTGAAGAGGAAATCCATGGTGGTCTCATTCTACGGGGCGAAGCTGACACCGCTCGGGGGCGCCAGGCGCCCGAACCTCTGCCAGACTGGAAGCCCACGGATTTCTTCAGGAGGGTCATGTCCAAGCGGCGCAAGAAGGTGCGGGGCAACCCTGCGAGGCAGGCACGGCCGGCCGAGCCCACGAGCCAGCCGGGGGGCCTGCGCGGTTTTCGACAGGCGCGACGCGAGGGCCGCGACACATCCACGACTCCGCAGCGCCGCGACGAGGTCCGCGGCGGATATCTCAGCGAGGCGAATCGCCGCGCCGCTGAAGGCGCCGATTCGAACCCGCATCTGTTGCTGTACTCCCTGCTCGGGCTGATGGTCCTGCTCTTCGCCTACCTGCACCTCTACGCGCTGCCGCAGATGAACTACTTCGCGGGCGGATTCTCCATGCCGGATGCTCGACTCTTCGGCTACTCCGTGGAAGACATCGAACGGCTGCGCAACGTCATGGATTCCGACGGCACCGGCCAGCTCAGCTTCCTGCACCGCACCGCCGGGATCCTGTTCCCGCTGTCCTTCGTGCTCTCCGCCTGGGCGGTCGTGGGCCTGGTGATGCGCCGGGGGGTGTTCCGCTGGATGGTGCTGGCCGGGGCGGCGATCTTCGCCGTCGTCGACATCACCGAAAACTTCCTGATCGATCACATCCTCACCATGGAGCCGCTGGATGAGGCGCTGGTGGCGGTCTCCTCGGCGTTCACGGTGACCAGCTGGGCGCTGCTGATGATCATCGGCTCGGTGGTGATCGGCTCAGTGGTGATGAGCCTGATCAGCCGCGGGGTGGAACGGCCCTAGCGCCCGCGCGGCGGCGACGGCAGCGAATCGTTCACCGACGATCTGGTGGGTCGCGGCGTCCGGGTGCAGGGCATCGGGAAGCGGGTGTTCCTGCGCATCATGAGGCCCATAGAGCTCCTGCCCGTCGAGCAGGTGCAGGTGCGGATCGCTTGCTCCACGCTCGCCGATGATCCGCTCAAGCTCCGTGCGGATGACTTCGAGCGTGAGCTTCCCGGCCGCCGTCTCGGCCGGGTCTCCGGTGGCGCGAAAGCGCACGATTCCCTGCTTCAGTACGTCCGGATCGAAGGCCCCGGGCCCGGGGGTGTGTTCATGGATGGGACAGCTCAGCGGCGAGATCACCACCAGCGGCGTCATGGGGTGTCCCTCTCGGATGGTGTCGAGGAAGCCATGCACGGCGGGCCCGAAGGCGCGCAGCCGCATCAGGTCGGCGTTGACCAGGTTGATCCCGAGCTCGAGGCTGATGGCATCGGCGGGGGCGTCTCGGATGCTTCGGGCCACGAAAGGGTCCAGCAGCGCGCTGCCGCCGAAGCCCAGGTTCACCAGCTCAACCTCAGCCAGCCGTGCCGCCACTGCGGGCCAGATCCCGGTCGGGCGGGTGGCGTTGGATCCCTGACTGATGGAGCTGCCGTGGTGCATCCATACCGGGCGAGCGGACGCGACCGGGTCAACGGAAGCGTTGCTGCGCAGCTCGATGAGTTCGGTGGTCTCGTTGTGCGGCAGCCAGATCTCGAGGTCCTTCACCCCGGTCGGCAGCTCGGCGAAGCGGGCGACATGGGTTCCATGCATGTCGCGCTCCACGGCGCCGGTGCGCATGTCGATGATCGTGGTGGCCCCTCCGGAGGTCACCGAATGCTCGATCACCGCGCCGTTGTGGACGAGTTCGATCACCCCGTCGGGGCGCGGCGGCACGCCTGCATAGGCGGTCCGTGAGCGCCAGGTCTCCAGCTCGAGGGCGGTCGCCGCGGTGCGCAGCGCGATCCGCACCCCGGAGGACTGGGCCTCCACCATCCCCAGCTGGGGATCGGTGTTCTGCGCGCGGGCCCAGCCGGGCAGCCGGTGAGGCAGGATGCCGTGCTCGGTGTGCTCCAGCTCGAGGGCTCCGCGCAGGAGGGCCGGGGACAGCCGGACGGGGGTCAGCAGCTCATGGGTCATCGGGGATCCTCAGCGTGGGGTGGCGGGGGTGCTTCGTCGGGGGCGGTGGACCAGGCGCGGAACAGCGTGTCGAGGCCATGGATGATCTGTGCCCAGCTCTCGGCGGCCGGCGGCGAGCTGTTGTCGAAGCTGCCGCTCATCTCCAGGGTGATGAAGCCGCGCACCGTGCTGCCGAGCATGCGCACCGCGTGGACGCGTGAGTCGGGGTGCACCGCGTAGCCGCGCAGCACGGCTTCGGTGAACCGGGCATGTCGCGGCCCGGCGCTGCTGGCGGCAGTCTCGGCGTCCAGCGTCGCGGCGGCAGATGAGGCGGTGAAGCGCCCAGGATGCTGCCTGGCGTAGTCCCGGTAGGAGTTCGCGAGCCCCGTCAGCGCGGACTTGCCGGAGAGTCCAGCCACCGCCTCCGCTGCCCGATCGGCCATCTCTTCCAGAGCCAGCAGCGTCACCTGTTCACGCAGCTCCGCGGTCCCGCTGACATGGGAATACAGGCTCGGAGTCTGGACGCCGCAGCGCCGGGCCACTTCGGCGAGGGTCACGTGCTCGAACCCGAGCTCGTCAGCGAGCTCAGCGCCGACGGCGGCCAGTCGCGCCCTGGTGATGCCTGCCCGCGCCATCTGCGCCTCCCCCCGGAACTCAAAACCTATACCTATTAGCTTTTAAGCTACAGCATGAAGTTTCGGGATGCCAGTGCGCCCCATCACCTGCCGCGCCACAGCGGGCGGTCTCGCAGGTAGGATGATCCGGTGCTGTGCCGGAACGGGCAGCACTCGCGGCACTCTCCGCCGCGGCCCTCCGTAGCTCAGGGGATAGAGCACCGCTCTCCTAAAGCGGGTGTCACAGGTTCGAATCCTGTCGGGGGGACCACTAAAAGCGCAGGTCAGCGCGGTTTGTTCACCTTCTCGGGCTCGAGCGAATCGGGTGCAGTACGCAATGAGTACGCAGCAGTTTCAATCCGGTCCCCCAAGCCGGTCAGATCGTCCTCATAGAGATCCGCATAGGCGTCGAGGGTGAGAGTCGCAGACTCAAGGCCGAGGGCGCGCTGCAAAACCTTGATATTCGCTCCACCCTGGACCGCCACAGAGGCAAAGGTCCCTTTTCTCCGGGGCGAGACTCGGGGTCTCTGACTCTGAACATGTCCGGTGCGGCCCGCGACCGGCGCGCGGGGCTCACGGTCGCCTCCCCAACCGGGACGGACAGACGACCCCGCGGAACTTCATCGGGCAGCTCTACGAGCACCTGTCAGAGCCCTCTGCGACCCGCCGGACAAAAGTCACGGTGCACGTCACCCCGGACGGCAGGGATCTCCACATACCGCGCACCGCCGAGATCGTTCCCCAGGATGCAGACACCCCCAAGGACGACCCAGAGTTCAACGAGGTCGTGCTCGGGGCCTTCAAGTGCGGACGACTGGTCCTCAGAAGAGCTTCTGGTCCCCGCTGTCCGCGTTGTCCCGGATAAGGAGGTCCATGAAACGTGTGTTGATAAAGATGCGCTCACGGCCGGCCTTGTAGTCCATGAGCACGCCTGCGTCGAGCAGGGCTGTCAGCCATTTCGTCGCGGTCGGGCGCGATACGTTGCAGGCCTTCATGACGTTAGAGATTCGACAGTACGGCTGCTCGAAGAGCACATCGAGCAGGCCGAGGGGTCCGCCACCCGCGATAGCCTCGCTGATCTCACGCTTCATTTCGCCCTCCAGTTCACGGATGGCCTTGATTTTGCTGAGTGTCGAATCAGCTGTCTGCCTAACGCCTTCCAGCATGTACTCGACCCAATCCGTCCAGGCGCCCTCTTCTGTGACCGCTAGAAGCCGCTCGTAGTAGTCGTTCTTGTTCTCGATGATGAATCGCGAAAGATACAGCACAGGAGAGTCAAGCAGGTTCGCCGCCACGAGCATGAGGACATTCAAAACTCGACCGGTTCGACCGTTGCCGTCCTCGAAAGGGTGGATCGCCTCGAACTGGTAATGAGCGATAGCCATCCGGACCAGGGGGTCGTACCCCTTCGCGGCATTCACGAAGAACTCCCAGTCCCCGAGCTTTGCGTCGATGACGTCATAACCTTCTGGAGGCGTGTAGATCGCCGTGTGGGTGATGGGGTTCCCTATGTAGGTTCCAGCGGCCGTCCGAAGATCCATCGTGTGCATCTTGATGATCGAGCAGACTTCGCGTGCCGTATTCGTAGTGATGACGCCTCTCTCCGCAACCATTCGGAAACCCTCGAAGAGTGCCGTCCTGTATCGCAAAGCTTCACGGGTAGCCGGGTTGGCGGACGATTCATCGAGAGCATGCATGAAAAGTTCGTCAGTCGTGGTGACGATGTTCTCGATTTCCGAGCTTGCCTGGGCTTCGAGTAGAGGAATCGCATTGATCAGCACCGAAGCATTCGTCATGGAGCGCGCCGCTTCGTTCATGGCAGCCAGAGAGACCCTTGCCTCGGTCGTCAGCTTGAGAATCTTGACGGTTTCCACCTCGGCCGCAGGAGGTAGGTTCGGAAGATCGTTATAAGGGGCGGACGCACTCCATGGGGACATGTGAAAAAAGTAGCAACACGACAATGACGTGTAAAGAATTCGATCTTTTTTTTACACGTCGTGAGCTCATGTCAACGAATATGCATGGATTATCCACAAGATTGAGTGTGCTATGTCGCTGCGAACGAGCCTCATCAAGGGCTAGTTGTCCACAGCTCTACACTTCCCCTCAACTAAGGACGTCGTCCAGATCTGCCCCCGCAAGCATTCCCGGCCGATCCTCGGCATCGATCCCATCCGCCCCGCCCGGTACGCAGTCAGTACGCAAGAAATCCACAAAGTGCCGTTCTCGGCCATCAACAACCAACCCAGCAAACGCGCCTGATTAGGCACGATAGAGAAAGAGGGTAGTCACCGCCACCCCTGCACCGCTCTCCTAAAGCGGGTGTCACAGGTTCGAATCCTGTCGGGGGGACCATCGTCCTGCAAGGTGATCCGCCAGCAGCAGCGCCTGCGCCTCGCGACCGAGCAGCCGGTACGCCTGCTCCCAGTCCTCGGGGTGGGCGTTCTGCAGCCCGCTCCAGCGGCCCCCGGCCCTGGCGGGAATGCGGATGATTCCCTCGGCAGAGTCCAGGGCAAAGCCGACGAGCACGTCGATGCTGTGATCTCCGGCGTCGACCTCGATCGCGGCGTCGGTGCGGAAGATCCCTGAGCGTGCTTTGCGCCGGTGCGGCAGCTCCAGCTCCTCGAGCAGCTGCTCGACGACTGCCGGCTCCGCGTCGACGACGAGGTCCCAGTCGTGGACCTCAGCGACGAGTCCCAGGCTCGCCAGAAGCCCCGATCCCCCGACGACGTTGTCGATCCCCTGCTCCTCCAGGGCCTTCTGGATGCGCAGGATGCTCGCCAGTGGGGGCATCGTCACCCCAGGAGTCGGTGCAGAGTCCGGTGCAGGGTCCATGGGCTCACGATACTCGGCAGTGTGACGTTGCCCGGGCTCAGGAATCTCTGCACGTGCCTGACGGTTGGCCTGTTCAGCACGGCTCGATGAGTCTCACGGGCCACCACGCACGAAAGGAACTCCTCCATGACTTCTTCCACCCAGGCCAGCCAGGTGCAGGACAAGCTCTTCTCTCCTCTCTCCCTCGGCGCCATCGAGCTGAACAACCGGCTGGTGATGGCTCCCTTGACGCGCATCCGTGCGGATGCTGACGGGGTGCCCAACGATTTGATGGTGGAGTACTACACCCAGCGGGCCTCGCTCGGACTCATCGTCACCGAGGGCACCTTCCCAGTCATGGAGGGTCGCACCTGGATCGGTCAGCCCGGCCTGGAGACTGCGGATCAGGTCAACGGATGGCGCCGAGTGACCGAATCGGTGCATGCCGCAGGAGGGAAGATCGTCGCGCAGATCATGCATGGTGGCCGCATCGGACATGAGCTGATCTCCGGCACCGGCCGCGTCGTCGCGCCGAGCGCCCTGGCCGCGCCCGGCGAGATCCGCACACCGGAGGGGAAGTCTGCCCACCCGGTGCCCCACGCGCTGAGCACCGAGGAGGTCGCGGAGACCATCACCGCGTTCACCCAGGCGGCGGAGAACGCCATCGAGGCTGGGTTCGACGGCGTGCAGCTCCACGGAGCCAATGGCTACCTGCTGCATGAATTCACCGCACCCGCATCGAATACGCGCAGCGACCAGTACGGCGGCGCTCCGGAGAACCGTGCGAGGCTCTCCGTCGAGGTTGCCGCATCGGTCTCGGCAGCGATCGGCGCGGACCGCACCGGCATCCGTCTCTCTCCTCAGCACAACATCCAGGGTGCGCTGGAAGAGGATCACGAGGACGCACTGGCGACCTACCGGGTGATGGCCGAGGGCTTCGCCCCGCTGGGACTGAGCCACATCGATGTGCTCAACGCTGATCCGGCGAGCGAGATCGTGCAGCTGATCCGCCGCGTCTCCGGTGCGCCCTTGATCGCGAACAGCGGCTTCGGGGTCCAGACCACACGTGACGAAGCCGCACGCCTGGTCGAGCAGGACCTGGCGGAGGCCGTGGGGGTGGGCCGCTCGGTCATCGCCAATCCGGATCTCGCCCACCGCTGGGAGATGGGTCTCGACGAGAACCCCGCAGACCCGTCGACCTTCTATGTCGGTGGCGAGCGCGGCTACACGGATTACCCCGCAGTGCGGAACTGACCGCTCAGCGGAGTCGTTTGAACCCCTCGGCCTGCGTCGCCGAACCAGAGACCAGGACGACGTCGTCGGCGGCAAGCACCGTCTGCGCCGTCGCCGGCTCCCAGTGCCCGCCGGCATGCTTCACCGCAGTGATGGTGACTCCATGCCGGCGGCGCACATCGAGCTCGCCGAGCGGCTTCCCGAGGATGCCCTGGTGCGGGGTGGTCTTGGCCAGCGCGTAGTCCTCGTCGATCAGGATGTAGTCCTGCAGGCTGCCGCGGACCATATGCGCGACCCGACGGCCCATATCCTGTTCCGGGAAGACGATATGACGCACCCCGAGCTGTTCGAGGATCGCGCGATGAGCCTCGCTCACGGCCTTGGCCCAGAGTTCGGTGATGTTGAACTGCAGCATCAGCGAGGTTGCGAGGATGCTGGCCTCGAGGTTCGAGGCGATGGAGATGACCACGTGGTCGAACTCGTCCACCGAGAGCTGCCGCAGCGCCTCCTCGTTGGTCGCATCGGCGGCGACCACGTGGGTGAGCTTGCCGTTGAGGGACTGCACCACGTTCTCGTCGCGATCGATCCCGAGGACGTCGGTGCCGTGAGCCATCAGCTCCAGCGCCAGTGCACGTCCGAACCGGCCCAGTCCGATGACTGCCACTGAGTCTGGACGCGCGACGTCGCCCGGGTTGGTGCCTCCGAAGAGTTTGAAATTAGCCAATGATGGGCCTTTCCTTGGGCAGTTCATACATGGTGCGGCGCTCACGCAGCGCGAGAGCGGAGGCGAAGGTGATCGGCCCGACGCGGCCGACGAACATCAGCACCACCAGCAGCACCTGGCCGAGCGCCGGCAGGTCCGCGGTGATGCCGGTGGAGAGGCCGACCGTGGCGAAGGCGGAGATGGTCTCGAAGAGGACCTCGTCCAGTGGGAGTCCGGTCAGGTGCATCAGCGCTCCGGTGACCAGCACGATCAGCCCGGTGGCCAGCAGCACCACGGAGATGGCTTGGCGGTGCACGGCCCGGGAGAGGCGCTTGCCGAAGATGTTCACCGCAGCGCCTCCGCGCAGCTCCGCGAAGAGGATGAACAGCAGCACCGCGAAGGTGGTCACCTTGATGCCGCCGGCGGTGCCCGCGGGGGCTCCGCCGATGAACATCAATGCATCCATGCCCAGCCAGGTGGTCGGCTCCATCGCGGAGATGTCCACGCTGTTGAATCCGGCGGTGCGGGTCTGCACCGACTGGAAGAAGCCGGCGAGGAGCTTATCGGACCAGTGCAGCGGGCCCAGAGTGGCGGGATTCGACCATTCCAGGGCGAGGATGAGTCCGGTGCCGCCCACCAACAGCACGGTGGTGGCCCAGAGGACGATCCTGGTGTGCATGGACCAGAGCCGCGGGGTGCGGTAGCGCCGGCGCAGCTGCAGGATCACCGGAAAACCGAGACCCCCGAGGATGATCGCCGCGGCCATGGAGAGGCAGACGATCGGGTCCCCCACGAACTGCATCAGTGAGTCGCTGAAGAGCGAGAACCCGGCGTTGTTGAACGCGGAGATCGCATGGAAGAGACCCTGCCAGAGGGCTTCGCCGAAGGTCATCTCATAGCTCAGCCAGAAGCGCAGGGTCAGGACCACCGTCAGCACGCCTTCGACGATCAGCGAGATCTTCACGATGCCCAGGATGAGCGAGCGCAGGTCCGCCAGTCCCAGGCTCTTGGCCTCCGCGGCGGCAAGGAGCTTGGACCGCAGCGAGAGGCGGCCCAGCACGATCAGGCCCACCACGGTGGCGAAGGTCATCACCCCGAACCCGCCCAGCTGGATGAGGACCAGGATCACCACCTGGCCGAGCCCCGACCAATGGATTCCTGTGTCCACCACGGTCAGGCCGGTGACGCAGAGCGCCGAGGTGGCCGTGAAGAGTGCGTGGATGAAGCTGGTCTCTTCCCCGGCGGCCGTCGCAGCGGGGAGCATCAAGATTCCCGTGCCGAGGCCTGTCACCAGGAGGAAGCCGAAGAAGATGAGCTGCACCGGGGTCATCCGGCGAAGCGACACCCGCGCGGTCGCGGGCTCAGGTTGAGTCACAAAGGTGAATCGTAGACCTGCGCGGCGAAAAGCTTCAATCCATGGGGAACGCGCGGCTGAAGAGGCGTGTTAACCAGGTCGACCCCCTGTCCTCGCATCAGCGAAGACAGGGGGTCGATCTTTTGAGGTTCTGTTCATCGAACCCGAGATGCTCAGCGTCAGAGGGCTATAGAGCCATCCTCGGCGAACTCAGAGAAGCTCAGAGCGGGTTGACGTTCTCAGCCTGCAGACCCTTGGGGCCGCGGGCGGTCTCGAACTCAACCTTCTGGTTCTCCTCGAGGGAACGGAAGCCGGAAGTGGTGATCGCGCTGAAGTGCACGAAGACATCGTCTGAGCCGTCTTCGGGGGCGATGAAGCCGTAGCCCTTTTCAGCGTTGAACCATTTAACTGTGCCAGTGGCCATGATGTTTCCTTAATATACTTGCTCTTGCTACGCATCGATCTCACGATGCATGTTCCGCAACCAGCCTGGCCGGCCAGAGGCGGTGTCTACTGGGTCAACGGCAGAGTTGCAGAAGCCATGTAGTACTCCGTCAGCCTACGCTAATAATCCACTGAGGTCACTACGAGTCCTTTTATATCGCGGCTTCTTCGGCACGGGCCTCGAATCTAACCATCATCGCCTTGAACCCCGGGGTGTTCGACTCCCTGGCCACCAGACCTCGGTGGGTCAGCGCATTGGCCTCCGGGTAATAGGCCGCCACGCAGCCTCGCGCCGTCGGGTAGGCGACGAGGTGGAAACGCTCGGCGCGGCGCTCCTCCCCCTGGAACACCGAGACCACGTCCACCAGGTCCCGGTCCGCGAAGCCGGTCTCCGCAAGGTCCTCGGGGTGGATCAGGATGACGCGACGCCCTCCGGAGATCCCCCGATACCGGTCATCGAGGCCGTAGAACGTGGTGTTGTACTGGTCGTGGGAGCGCATGGTCTGCAGCACCAGGTGGCCCTCCGGCGGGTCGAGATACTCCAGATCCCGCACCGTGAACCCTGCCTTGCCGTCGGCAGTGGCGAAGGATCGGTGATCGCGCGGTGGATTCGGGAGCACGAATCCCTGCTTGTCGCGCACGCGACGATTGAAGTCCTCGGTGCCCTCCACGACCCGCGAGGCGTGGTCACGAATCACGTCGTAGTCCTCGGCCATCGCCTGCCAGTCGACCACGTGGTCGGGTCCGAAGATCGCTTCGGCCATGCGGGCGATGATGACGGGCTCGGCGAGGAGGTGGTCGGAGACCGGCTCGAGCCGTCCCCGAGTGGAGCTGACCACCGACATGGAGTTCTCCACGGAGAGGAACTGTGCTCCGCCGGGGTGCTTGTCGTCGCGATCCGAACGTCCCAGCGTGGGCAGGATGATCGAGGTCTCCCCGTGCACCACGTGGGACCGATTCGGCTTGGTGGAGATGTGCACGGTGAGCCCGGTCCGCTTCAGCCCTGCCTCCATCACCGCAGTGTCGGAGTTGGCGGCGGCGAGGTTGCCGCCCATGGAGACGAAGACATCGACCTCTCCGGCGTGCATCGCTGACATTCCGTCGGTGGAGTCGTAGCCGTGCGCGCGTGGGGACGCGATGCCGAACTCGGCGTCGAGCCTGGCGAGGAAGGGCTCGGTGGGGCGCTCCCAGATGCCGAAGGTCCGGTCCCCCTGGACGTTGGAGTGTCCACGCACCGGGCAGGCGCCGGCTCCGGGCTTCCCGAAGTTTCCCTGCAGCAGCAGGAGATTGACGATCTCCTTGATCGTGTCCACAGAGTGCGGCTGCTGGGTCAGGCCGAGGGCCCAACAGAAGATGGTGGCCTTCGAGGCCGCCATGAGGTCGGCGACGTGTTCGATCTCGGGGCGCGCCAGGCCTGTGGCCCTCTCGATCTCGGCCCAGTCGATCGTGCTCCGGGCCGTCGCGTAGTCTTCGAACCCCTTGGTCTGGGACTCGATGAACTCGCGGTCCACCACGGAACCGGGATCGGCGGCTTCGCGCTGCAGCAGCAGGTGCCCGAGCGCCTGGAAGAGCGCCTGGTCTCCTCCCACTTTGATCTGCAGGAACTCGTCGCTGATCCGGTCTCCGTCCCCCACCATTCCCTTGACGGTCTGCGGGTCCTTGAAGCGCATCAGTCCGGCCTCCGGCAGCGGGTTCACCGCCACCACCTTGCCCCCGTTCTTCCGGGCTTGGGCGAGGGAGCCGAGCATGCGCGGATGGTTCGTGCCGGGGTTCTGGCCGACGACGAAGATGAGTTCGGAGTGTTCGATGTCCTGCAGCGAGACGGTCCCCTTGCCGATCCCGATCGTGGGGTTCAGCGCCGTGCCCGAGGACTCATGACACATGTTGGAGCAGTCGGGCAGGTTGTTGGTCCCCAGGCAGCGTGCGAGGAGCTGATACAGGAAGGCGGTCTCATTGGCCGTGCGGCCCGAGGTGTAGAACATGCAGCGCTCCGGCGTCGTCGCGCGGACATGCTCGCCGATCGTCTCGAAGGCCTCCGACCAGCTGATCGGCCGGTAGTGGGTCTCCCCCGCACGGATCGCCATGGGGTGGGTGATCCTGCCTGACTGGCCCAGCCAGTATTCGGTCTTGGTCTCGAGCTCCGCGATGGAATGCTCCGCCCACCACTCGGGGGTCACGATCCTCGTGGTGGATTCCTCGGCGATCGCCTTGGCGCCGTTCTCGCAGAACTCCACCGGCTTGCGCGGCCCCTCGGTCGGCTCCGGCCAGGCGCAGCCGGGACAGTCCATGCCGCCTGACTGGTTGACCCGGTACATCGAGCGCACCGTCCGCGACAGGCCACCCTGGGCAAGTCCCCGAGCGAAGGAGACCTCCACGGCCTTCATCCCGGCGGCATGGGTCTTGGGGTCGTGGACCTCGAGGTCAGCTTCGTCGATGTCCTTGAACGCCACGCTGCGTCCCCGGACGGAGTCGTCCTGGACCGTGTCCCTGCGCTTCTTGGTCATGATGTCAGATCCTTTGCTCCACGAGTTCGTCCACGTGGACGCGTTCAGGGTGGGTGTAGAGGTTGATCGAGCCGCCGCGGGAGAACCCGGCCAGCGCGAGCGCCGAGCGTTCGGCGAGGTCCGCTGCCAACGACGACGGCGCCCCGACCGCCGCGAGCATCTCGATGCCGGCCAGGGCTGCCTTCTGCACGAGTTCGAAGGAGGCCCGCCCGGAGACCTGCAGGACGGTGCCGCTCAGCGGAAGCCGCTCCTGGGTCAGCGCCCAGCCGACCACCTTGTCCACCGCGTTGTGTCGTCCCACATCTTCGCGCAGGCACAGCAGCGTGCCCTCGGCGTCGAAGAGGGCCGCCGCGTGGACCCCGCCGGTCTTGCGGAACACCTGCTGTTCGGTGCGCATGAGCTCGGGCAGGCGCAGCAGGGTCGCGGCGTCGATGCGCAGCCGCGCTGGTCCCCGGGCGGGCAGGGTCTTCTCCACCGCGTCGATGGAGGTCGTCCCGCAGATGCCACAGGCTGAGGTGGTGAGCACGTTGCGGGCCTGCAGCCGGGTGGCCAGGGGCACCGGGGTGCCCAGCTCCGCATCGATCACGTTGTAGGTCTGATTTCCGAGCTCATCGGTGCCGGCGCAGTAGCGCAGGCTGCGCAGGTCCTCCCGGGTGGCGATGATTCCCTCAGCCACCAGGAATCCCGCGGCAAGTTCGAAGTCGTGCCCGGGTGTTCGCATGGTCACGGTGAAGGACTCCCCGCCCAGGCGCAGCTCCAGGGGCTCCTCCACCGCCAGCTGATCCACCTTGGCGAGGCTGCCCTCGGCTCGGATGGTGGTCACGCGTCGGCGTTGTGTGAGTCGACCCATCAGTATCCTCCCCTTCGCTGTCCCGGCACGTGAAGTCCCTGCAGCGCGTCTCCTGGTTCCGCGCCCTGGGGAGCAACGATGGCCAGCGCGTCCGCATCGGCGAGTCCCCGCATCATGTGGGAGCTGCTGTGCTCCAGCGGCACTGCACCCTCCGGGCCGATCCAGACGGGGAGCAGACGCACCCCGTGCTCGGCGCCGTGGATCCGCGTGCCGGCCGTGAGGTTCAGCCTACGCGTCCGTTCGGCCTCCGGAACACCCCTGAGTGCGGCGATCAGCGGGGCTCCCAGTGCTGCCAGCGCGGCGAACCCCGCCAGCGGATTCCCGGGAAGACCCAGCAGGTGCACGGTCCCTGCGGAGCCCTGAAGCCGGGCGAGCACCGAGGGATGGCCGGGGCGCATGTCCACGGAATCCGCGAGCAGCTCGGCGCCGAGGCTTCGCAGGGCCGGGCGCAGCGAGTCGGCGCGGGAATGTGAGGTGCCCCCGCTGGTGAGGATCAGATCCGTCGCGCCGGCGTCGAGCAGCCGTGCAAGCTCACGCGCCAGGACCTCGGGATCGTCTCCGAGCCGGGTCGAGGCCACCGAGTCGGCGCCGATCTCGGTGAGCATCTCTGGCAGGGCGAGCCCGAAGACATCGCGCACCTGGCCGCCGGAGGGGATGCCATGGGTGATGACCTCTTCACCGGTGAGCACCACGTGGACCCTGGGACGCGGGACCACCGTGAGTCGATCGCAGCCGGCCACGGCGGCCACGGCGGCACGCGCCGGGGTCAGCAGCGTGCCGGCCGAGAGCACCTCGGTGCCCGCGGGACATTCGGTGCCGGCGGACCGGAGGTTGCGACGCGGTGCGGTGTCGGGACTCGGGTGCGCGGCGCGGAGCTGGTGAGCCTCAACGATTCCGTGTTCGCTGCGCAGCACCGAGACGGTCCCCTGCGGCACGGGCGAGCCGGTGACCACTTCGGCCGCCTCACCGGGATTGAGCGGCGCGAGCTGTTGGACCGGACTGAGCGCAGCCTCGGCCCGCAGCATCCAGCGAGCGGGCCCGTGGGCATCCCCCATCGGGGCAGCAAGCGCCCACCCGTCCATCGCCGAGGTCGCCACATGGGGCACATCGTGAGCGGCGTGGACCGGCTCCGCGAGGATGTGCCCCGCGGCGTGCGCCAGCGGCACGCTCACCGCCGCCAGGGGCGCGACGGAGGCGGCGCGCGACCGCGCAGCGTCGAAGCTCAGCATCCGCGCCTACCTTCCGAGGCCCGCTGCGCCGAGCGCGGTCCCGGTCTCCGCCGGTCCACCGCCAGCCGCATCGCGATCAGCCCACTGCTCCGGATCGACGCTCCAGGAGCTGGGAGGCGACGTTGGAGGCGGCTCGGGAAGCCGTGGCGAAGTCAGCCTGACCGGTGGCTTCGGCGAGACCGGCCACATAGCCGATGAGGTAGGTGGTCACGGGGGCCGCGGGGCGGACCACAGTGTGCGCCGCCTGCCCTGCCAACGCGAGGATCGCATCGACGTCGATCTGCACGCCGTCGATCTCAAGGTGGTGGGCGAGCTCCTTGACCCAGAGCTCGATGGACTCCCGGGCGTGGTCTTCTTCTTCTCTCATCCCGCCTTCTGTCATGTCAGCTCCTTCGCCGATGCGCAGTGTGTTCGTCGTTCGCTCCAGAATCTCACAGCATCACCGCGCGGCCGCACCCGGGAGCTCGATCCCCCACCGCAGGGCATCCTCGAACGTGTCGATATCGGCGGCGAGCTCCGCCGGGATCACGGGATGCACCACCGTGTCGGCGCCGTCGAGCCCGTCCAGCAGGGTGCGGACCCGGGCGTTCGCGACTCCCACCGGCCCCAGCTCCTGCGCGCGCCGCTGCAACCAGGGGGTGGACACCAAAGCGCACAGGTACTGCACTCGCCCAGAGCCATCCTGGGGAAGCACCGCATCCGCGGCAGGCGCTGCCTCCGACGCGGCGAGGAGCCACTCGATCAGCGGTCCGGGCGAGGCCAGATCCACTGCCAGGACCAGCGTCCAGCTTCGGTCCTCGCCGGACTGGCTGCTGTGCTGCAGGGCTCGGACACCGGCCAGGATTCCAGCGGCGGGGCCCGAGAAGGCTGGCGCCTCCTGGACGAGCTGCACCGCCTCGGACACTTCAGCGCGAAGATGCGCAGGTCCGACGACGGCGGTGCGAATCTCTCGCCGGTCAAGCTCCTCCACCCACCGGCTCAAGAGCGTGCGGTGCCCGCGCATGAGCAGCGCCTTGTCCGCGCCGCCCAGTCGACTGCCGGTGCCGCCGGCGAGCAGGACCGCCTGCAGAGAGGGCTCAGCAGGCGCGGGCATGGCTCAGGAAGGGCATCCACACGTCGCGGGGCGCATCGAGTTCCACCGGCATCCAGACGTGGTGCGGCGGTGCCTGTGGGGTGATCGTGAGCGTCCAGCCGAGCTCGTCGAGAGTCTTGCTCCCTTTGCGTGCGTTGCAGGCTCCGCAGCAGGCCACCAGGTTCTCCCAGCTGGAGTCCCCGCCGCGGGCGCGAGGGATGACATGGTCCACGGTCGCGGCCGGTCGCGAGCAGTAGGTGCACACGCGGCCATCGCGGCGCAGAATGCTCCTCCGCGAAGGGGCGGCGGGCGCGTGGCGGGCCACCCGCACATAGTGGTGGAGCAGGATCACCGCCGGTCGGGGCACCATCAGCGAGGGTGTTGCGATGGGGATGCGGTCCTCGGCCAGCACGCTGGCCTTGCCGCGCATGACCAATACAGCGGCACGACGCGACGTGACCACGCTCAGCGGCTCGTAGCCTGCGTTGAGCACCAGTGTGCGCATATCGGGGCTCCCGTGCGTTCACCCCTGCTCGGGAAGCCGTGCCGCCGCATCGCGGGGTTCGGCCCGTCTCTCACAGGGTTCAACAGCTGTCCTGCTCTGCCTGTACAGGCTCAATATAGACGCTGTGGCAGGGGAACAGAAAAAGCCGCAGGGCGCGATCCCTGATGGGATCGCGCCCTGCGGCCGAGGTTTGTTCAGTGCTGACGCGTCAGTTGGCGCTCAGGTACATGGTGTTCGACCAGTACGGGGAGTTTAGGGAGTACTGAATCGTTCCGACGCGGGGGTTGTTCGCGCCGATGAGCTGACCGTTGCCCACGTAGATGGCGGCGTGGCTGCCACCGTTCTGGATCACGATGTCACCCGGTGAGGGGGACGAGACCTGGCGCATGGAGCTCATCATGGCGTAGGTGCTGCGGGGTACGGAGACGCCGGCCTGGGCGTAGGCCCAGTTGATGAATCCGGAGCAGTCCCAGCCGTTGGTGGTGGTCCCGCCGTAGGAGTAGGGGTTGCCGAGGCCTGCGTATGCGGCGCCGACGATCGAGCCGTTGCCGCCGCTGGAAGCTGGTGCTGCGGCCTGGGCCGGCTCGGAGGAGGCGACCTGGGTATTGCCCGTGGCCGCCTGGCCGGTGTCGGCCTGCTGGGCCTGCTGCTGTGGCGCCTGCTGAGTCTGTGCCTGCTCTGCGGGAGCTTCCTGCTCGACCTGCGGGGAGGCGGGAACCACAGCGGCAGTCTCTTCGACGACTGGCTCCGGTTCCGGCTCGGGCTCCGGCGCGGGAGTGGAGGTGACCACCGGGCGGTCGAAGGAGAGCTCGACCTCACGGGAGGCCGTCACGGCAACCGAAGAGGTGTTGCTGGCGCGCTCCACGCTGAGACCGGAGGCTGCCACCTCGAGGGTGGTGACCTCGGGGGTCTCGACGGCGGTGGATGCGTTGGCGGCGACTCCGGAGGTCATCACCAGGCCCGAAGCTGCCACGGCAACCGCGGCACCTCGTCCCACGGTGCCGGCGTTGGATGCCACGGCCTGAGCCAGTGAAGGCTTGGCCTGGCGGCGCCGGTCACGGCGTGAGACGAAAGTCATGTTGTCAGTCACTTCTTGGAAACCTCTCCCTGTAAGTTGCGGGACTGCCTTCGTGAAGTGCGAGCCGGGAAGCTCACCATCTTCAGGTCTAGATTGACCGCGATGTCCCGCACCCTGCCTAGCGGTAGTTTTTTCGAACGGTCCCGGTCAGCGGCAGGAGGAGATCTGACTGGAGGAGCTTGCGACATCGGACAGCAGCCGCAGGCACGTGTACGACGGTATAACAGATCGATAAAATTGTCACGCTCAGGTCACGGTCAGTGGAAAAAGGCCTGCCGTTGAGGTTCTCGTGTGGCCCCGTGAGCACCCGCCAATCTCCCGGAATCACGCTAAACCAGCTGGTCAGAGCTGCTTCGAGCAATTCACCGGGGATCTCGGGAGAGATGACGGCGGTCCGATATCTTTGTGATCTTCTTCGCAATTGACCGTGACATCCCCGCAATCAGGGCTCATTCAGCGCACTCGACCGCCGAGGTGCTAAGTCGGCGGGGTGCTCAGCTGGAGAGGGTCTCAGCCACGAAGATGTGCTGGGCGACCTCCAGCGGCAGCTCCACCTCGAAGGGCGCTTGCGCTTCGGGCGCCACCTCGAGCATCACGTGGGCCTGGTTCAGCCCTCGCAGTCGCAGAGCCCCGCCCGGGCGCAGGCCGGCGTCGAGAAGCTGCTCGAGCACTTCAGGCTCCATCTGGATGGATTCAGCGAGACGCTTCACCTGCCACTGGGCCCCCGAGGTGCCGCCGGGGTCGGCTTCGGCCGCCTGTCGCAGTGTGATCCTCGTGGGAGCAGACTGGGCCGTCGGGGGCATCACACCGAGCTCCTCCAGACCGGGGATCGGGTTGCCGTAGGGCGATTCGACCGGGGACTGCAGAATTTCGACGAGTCGACGCTCCACCCGCTCACTCATCACGTGTTCCCAGCGGCAGGCTTCTTCATGGATGTAGGGCCATTCCAGGCCGATGACGTCGGAGAGCAGCCGTTCAGCCAGCCGGTGCTTGCGCATCACCTGCACGGCAAGCCCCCGTCCCGACTCCGTCAGCTGGAGTCGTCGGTCGCTGGTGAGCACGAGCAGACCGTCTCGTTCCATGCGTGCAACGGTCTGGGACACCGTGGGCCCTGAATGCTCAAGGCGCTCTGCGATCCTGGCTCGCAGCGGGACGATCTCCTCCTCCTCGAGATCGAGGATGGTGCGCAGATACATCTCGGTGGTGTCGATCAGATCGGTCACGTATGACTCTCTCTCCTGCGCCGCGCCTTGGTAACCTGAGCCCGGCGCTGTTCGTCCTGGTGGAAGCAGCTGCTGTACAGCATAGATCGGCACCTGAGCGCTCCGGCAATGGTGCTGAACCGGGTTGTGCCCGCCCGACCAACGAAGCCCCCGGGCCTCCCTTCCGATCGACACCAGCAACCCAGCCCTATAGAGGAGTCTCCATGTCTGAGCAGCACATCACCATCCCCCGCGACATGCTGCCCCAGGACGGCCGCTTCGGCGCCGGACCCTCGAAAGTACGACCAGCTCAGATCGAGGCGCTCTCCGCGGCGGGGATGAATCTGCTGGGGACCTCTCACCGGCAGGCCCCTGTGAAGAACCTGGTCGCAGAGGTCCGTGAGGGACTGCACCAGTTCTTCGGCGCTCCGGAAGGGTACGAGCTGATCCTCGGCGTCGGCGGCTCCACCGCGTTCTGGGACATCGCCTCGTTCGGCCTGGTCCAGCGGAAGGCTCAGCATCTCGCCTTCGGCGAGTTCGGCTCCAAGTTCGCCCAGGCGACCGACAAGGCACCCTTCCTCGAGCGTTCCAGCATCCTCAGCGCGGAACCGGGAACGCTGCCGAGCCCGGCAGCCGAAGCTGGTGTGGACGCCTACGCGTGGCCGCACAACGAGACCTCCACCGGCGTGGCGGCCCCGGTGAGGCGAGTTCCAGGGGCTGACGAGGACGCACTGGTGCTGATCGACGGCACCTCGGCCGCCGGTGGACTCGCCGTGGACGTCACCGAGACCGACGCCTATTACTTCGGTCCGCAGAAGAACTTCGCCTCCGACGGCGGCCTGTGGCTGGCGATGATGTCCCCGGCGGCCATCGAACGGGCGGAGCAGCTCGAGGCCGAGCGCTGGGTGCCGGATTTCCTGCAGCTGACCACCGCGATCGAGAACTCCCGCAAGAACCAGACCTACAACACTCCTGCGCTGGCCACGCTGGTCACGCTCAATGAGCAGGTCCGCTGGCTCAATGGCAACGGCGGCATGGACTTCGCTGCGGCGCGCACGGCTGATTCTGCGGGACGGGTGTATGCGTGGGCGGAGGCCCATGAGCTGGCGCAACCGTTCGTCGCCGACCCGGCGGAACGCTCGAACGTGATCACCACAGTGGACTTCGCCGAAGAGATCGACGCCGCCGATCTCGCCAAGACACTCCGGGCCAACGGCATCGTCGATGTCGAGCCCTACCGGAAGCTTGGCCGCAATCAGCTGCGGATCGCCACCTTCACCGCCATCGACCCGGAGGACATCACGCGGCTGCTCACCTGCATCGACCACGTGCTGGGTCGCTGAGCCGAGGCCGAGCGGGACGGCTGCCGGGTCGAACCGGCCGGTACGACCGACTGCCGAGTCGACCCGGACGGGATGACGGGAGGCTCAGTCCTCGCCGGACTCTGCCTGCTCCACCCGATGGGCTTCCTTCTCCTCGTCGTTCATGCGCTCGAGCCAGGGCACCCACTCCGGTGCGATGAGAGCGTCTTCACCGGGGAGCAGCCCCAGCTCGCAGACGGTGACCGTCTTGGAACGCGGAGCGCGCGCCACGGTGACGAACCACTCCCAGCCGCGGTAGCCGGGCTTGTCTGCGGCGAAGCGGTGAGTGAGCAGACGGTCGGCCTCGGCGCTGACGCTCAGGTGCGCGCCGATCTGCGAAACGTCGGTGATCTCAGCGAGCGCCGCGCGGGCGAAGTCGACAGCTTCCGCCAGGGTCGGATCGGCCTTGGGCTTCGCGGTCCGGCGTGGGCGTGACGCGGGCTCGGTGGTGGTGGTCTCAGTCATGATCAGGCATCAAACTCGTCGGCCACACGGCGCAGCATGGCGGCGATCTTCTTGGACTGGGCCGTCTGCGGGTAGTGCCCGTTGCGCAGCTGGCCGGTGGAGTTGTCCAGCACGTTCACCAGATCCTGAACAAGCTCCGCCATCTCCTCGGCGGGCTTGCGCGAGGCCCGGGCCACCGAGGGCGCCTCTTCGAGGAGACGAACAGACAGCGCCTGCTTGCCGCGACGGCCATCGGCGATGCCGTACTCCATGCGCGCACCGGCCTTGACGCTGGGAACTCCCGCGGGCAGGGCGGAGGAGTGCAGGAACACTTCCTGACCGTCATCTGACGTCAGGAAGCCGAAGCCCTTCTCGGCGTCGAACCACTTCACTTTCCCGGTTGGCACGGTGCTCTTACCTCATGAATCGTTGGAGATGGGTACTGATGATCAAGGCCTCCAGAGTACCGCCGTAGACGCCCGAGCCAGAACCCGCGCGCTAGAATCGACCCATGTCCACTTCCACCAGCGCATCCCTGAGCGGTGAGAGCCCGCGCGCCGTCTCCCGCGCATCAGCAGCGCTGCTGTGGTCCGGCACGGTGGTGGCCGGCGTCTCCGGCCTCGCGCTGGCGGCCATCCTGGTGATGTATTTCCTGCAGACCCAACCTCATCCCGCGGTGTACGCCGTCGGCCTCTGGGGCCTGCCGCTCGGCTTCGTGCTGATGCTGGCGCACCTGATGCTCTCGGCGGGGCGCCGTCGTCGCGGCCTCGGCTGAAGTGACGCTGCTGAACCTGGAATCTCTGCTTGATCGCCTCTCCCGATGGGACGAGGATCAACTCGCGCGCCTGCTCTCAGTCCGCCCGGATCTGTTGCACCAGGCTCCCGGGGACCTCACCGTTCTGGCGATCCGGATGAGTTCCGAGACCTCCATCCGTGCACACCTGCAGCGACTCGACGCTCCCGCGCTGCGCCTGCTCAGCACGCTGACCCGCGATGCCGCTGCGCAGACCCCGACGCCGGCCTCCGAGGTGGACCCCGAGATCGCCGCCTCGCTGGAGACGGCCGGTCTCCTCTTCGCCGCAGCAGAACCCTCGACGACTCCGGAGACACGCGAGACACGGGAGGCACTGGAGACTCGGTCCGGCTGGGAGACGCCGGCGCGGATGCCGCACATTCTGGATTCCCTTCAGGCCCAGCTTCCGCAGCTTCCCGCTCTGCTCCAGGCCGATCCCCCGGAGCCCGAGGACGGCGCCGTGTCGACGGCGATGGTGGAGAACGCCTCGCTCTCGGTGATCTCGGACCTCCTGGACGACGTCGCAGAGCTGCTCGGCCTGCTCGCCCACACCCCTGCCGCCACGCTGCGCACGGGAGGAGTGGGCATGCGGGAGCTGCGCCGGATCGTCGCGCAGTCCACCCGATGGGGAGCCGCCCCCGGCGCCCGCCGCGGCGGCGCCCCCGAACCGGGCCTGGGCGCCTCAGTCGGATCCGATGCGAGCGTCGGCGAGATCGGCTGGCTGCTGGAGCTCACGGCCAGCAGCGGGCTGATCGAGCTCAACGACGCCCAGGCCTGGGCACCAGGCAGACTCGCCGAGCAGTGGAGCACCGCAGCCCGCGAACACCAGCATCAGCTGCTGGTCTCCGGGTGGCTGATCGCTCCGCGAGCGCCGATGCTGCTGCGCGGCCCCCATCCCACCAGCAGGATCGCACCGACCCTGGCCCTGGATCGCCAGCGCGGGGACGCCGAGGCGCTGCGCCGGGTGCTGCTGCAGACCGCGGGTGAGCTCATCGCCGATGCCGCCGCTCCTCGAACGCCGCTCTATGCCCTGAACCTGCCCGAGGACGATCTCCCCGGCACCGATGCCCTCCGCGGGGCACTGCTGGAGCGCCTGGCCTGGGACCGGCCGCTGCTCCGCGCCCGGGTCGGACATCTGCTGCCGTGGCTGGTCCGCGAGGCCGAGCGTCTCGGGCTCTTCGCCGTGGGCACGCTGAGCACCGCAGGCCTGGCGCTGCTCGACTCCGGAGCCTCTGCCGACGCACCGGAAGGTGCAGCCTCGGGCACGCCCTGGGCTGAAGGCCTGAGGCGTCTCGCGGTACAGCTGGGCAGCTCGCTCCCCTCCCAGGTGGACACGATCCTGGTGCAGTCGGACCTGACCGCCATCGCCACAGGCTCACTCTCGGCGCCGAGTGCGACGGCGCTGAGCGATTTCGCCCAGCGTGAGGGACACGGCGCCGTACCCACCTTCCGCTTCAGCACGGAGTCGCTGCACCGCGGCCTGGCCCGCGGCTGGAGCGCGGAGTCCATGCTCTCCTGGCTGCAGAAGCACAGCCTGACCCCGCTGCCGAGCTCGTTGAGCACGCAGATCACCGATGCGGCGCGCAGCTGGCGCGGCGTGCAGATCGCCCCGGCCGGTGCCTGGCTGAGGGTGACCGACGCCGAGCAGCGCGATGCCCTGATGCTGCACCCGGAACTGAGCGGACTCGGTCTCCACGT
This sequence comes from uncultured Nesterenkonia sp., assembly GCA_947494195.1. Taxonomy (GTDB): domain Bacteria; phylum Actinomycetota; class Actinomycetes; order Actinomycetales; family Micrococcaceae; genus Nesterenkonia. Next base: position 657,564 of record CANLUC010000001.1, read on the forward strand.
GCTCGGCGAGGATGTGCTGATCTGCGAGGCCAGTCCCGCCGCCCTCGAACAGGCACTGACCATTGCCGGGTTCAACAGTGCCCGCACCACCAGCTCGGCGCCGGCGCAGAGCAGGGACTCCGGGGGGCCGATGCTCGGCTCCTCTCCTGAACACACGGCTTCCTGGACGCTGGAGGCCTCCCCCTGGGAGCACTCCAGGGTCACCAGCCCGAACCAGCTCGCCCCCGACGTCGAGGAGGTCGCCGCCGCGGCGTCCGCGCTTCGCCGTGCGGGACTGGCAGCGCCGTCGTCGGAGTCCTCCGTGGCTTCAGATGTGATCGGCACGCTGCGCTCGGCGCTCGCCGGCCGACGCTCCGTGACGCTGACCCGCGTCTCCCCGCAGGGCAGCACCCACCATGTGACCGGAGTGCCCACCGGCATGAACGCCGGCAGGGTGCGCATTCGGGTGCGGGAGGATGAGGGCGAGGCCATTGTGATGCTGCACCGCATCGCCGCCGTGGAAGAGTCAGGCGCGCAACCCAGCCGCGAAGGAGAGAGATGACTGATGGACCGCTGATCGTCCAGTCGGACAAGACCGTCCTGCTGGAGGTCGATCATCCGCAGGCCGACGTGGCCCGTCGCGCCGTGGCGGCCTTCGCGGACCTGGAGCGTGCACCGGAGCACATTCATACCTACCGCATCACCCCGCTGGGACTCTGGAATGCCCGGGCCGCCGGGTTCGACGCCGAGTATGTGGTCGACACCCTGCTGAACCACTCCCGCTTCCCCGTCCCTCACTCGCTGCTGGTGGACGTCGCCGAGACGATGAGCCGCTACGGTCGGCTGCGCCTGGAGAAGGACCCGGTCCATGGCCTGGTGCTGCGCAGCCAGGAGGAGGGGATCCTCAGCGAGGTGCTCCATGCCAAGACGCTGACCTCGCTGCTCGGACCCCAGATCGATGACACCACCGTCGCCGTGCACGGACAGGCCCGCGGGGAGCTCAAGCAGCAGCTGCTGCGGCTGGGCTGGCCCGCAGAGGATCTCGCCGGGTTCGTGGACGGCACCGCGCATCCGATCGAGCTGCGCCAGGACGGCTGGGCGCTGCGCGGGTATCAGCAGGAGGCCGTGGACAATTTCTGGCAGGCGGGCTCCGGCGTCGTCGTGCTGCCCTGTGGTGCCGGCAAGACCCTGGTCGGCGCGGCCGCTATGGCGACCTCGGGAACCATCACGCTGATCCTGGTCAACTCCACGGTCTCGGCCCGGCAGTGGAAGGCGGAGCTGATCAAGCGCACCTCGCTGACCGAGGAGGAGATCGGAGAGTACTCCGGTGCCCGCAAGGAGGTCCGTCCGGTCACCATCGCGACCTATCAGGTGCTGGCCTCGCGCAAGAACGAGCTCTTCACGCACCTGGAGCTGCTCAACGGGCATGACTGGGGGCTGATCATCTATGACGAGGTCCACCTCCTGCCCGCACCGATCTTTCGGATGACCGCCGATCTGCAGGCCCGCCGCCGGCTGGGACTGACCGCCACGCTGATCCGCGAGGACGGCCGCGAACGTGAGGTCTTCTCGCTGATCGGGCCCAAACGCTACGACACCCCCTGGAAGCAGATGGAGGCGCAGGGATGGATCGCCCCGGCCACCTGCATCGAGGTCCGCACCGATCTTCCGCGCGGGCTGCGCATGGACTACGCCGCGGCTCCGGACAAGGAGCGCCACCGCATCGCTGCGGGTGCCGAGGTCAAGGACGACGTCGTGGCGCGATTGGTGCACCGGCACCGCTATCTCGGCGAGCAGGTCCTGGTGATCGGGCAGTTCGTCGAGCAGCTCGAGCGCATCGGCGAACAGCTGGGGGCTCCGGTGCTGACCGGCTCGGCTTCGGTCGCCGCCCGGCAGAAGCAGTTCGATGCCTTCCGCGCGGGTGAGCTGGAGGTGCTGGTGGTCTCGAAGATCGCCAACTTCTCCATCGACCTGCCCCAGGCCTCGGTGGCGATCCAGGTCTCGGGGACCTTCGGCTCCCGGCAGGAGGAGGCCCAACGCCTGGGCCGCCTGCTGCGGCCCGGGGAGACTGCCGAGGGGGAGGATCCCAAGCGCGCGCACTTCTACTCGGTGGTCACCCGGGACACCGTGGACATGGAGTACGCCGCGCGGCGGCAGCGGTTCCTCTCCGAGCAGGGCTACGGCTACTCGATCCTCGACGCGGAAGACATCGTCTGACGCATCGCCTGAATCGGCGGCGTCGGCGCATCGGCGGCGCGACGTATCGGTTGAGCCCAGACGAACACCACGCGGCAGACAGGATATGTCCAGCAGTCTTCCAGAAACAAGAGGGAAACTGGCAGAGTGACTGATAAGACTCCTGAAGCCAAGCTGCTCGTCGTCGACGACGAGCCCAATATCCGCGAACTGCTCGCCACCTCGCTGCGCTTCGCCGGTTTCGAGGTCGCTGCGGCCGGGAATGGCCGCGAGGCGCTGGAGACCGCCGAGACGTTCCAGCCCGATCTGGCGGTGCTGGACGTGATGCTGCCCGATATGGACGGCTTCACCGTCACCCGTCGGCTGCGCGCCGCGGGCAAGCACTTCCCGGTGCTCTTCCTCACCGCACGCGATGACACCGATGACAAGATCACCGGACTGACCGTGGGCGGCGATGACTATGTCACCAAGCCGTTCTCCCTGGATGAAGTCGTGGCCCGCATCCGCGCAGTGCTGCGCCGCACCGCCCCGTTCGAGGACGAGGACGCCGTCATCGTGGTGGACAATCTCGAGCTCGACGACGACGCCCATGAGGTCCGTCGCGGCGGCGAGATGGTGGAGCTCTCCCCCACTGAGTTCAAGCTCCTGCGCTACCTGATGATGAACCCCAACCGGGTGCTCTCCAAGCAGCAGATCCTCGATCACGTCTGGGAGTACAACTTCAACGGAGACGCCTCCATCGTGGAGTCCTATATCTCCTACCTGCGGCGCAAGATCGAATCGGGCTCCGAGGGCGCCCCGATGATCCAGACCAAGCGCGGCGTGGGCTACGTGCTGCAGACCTGGGAGCGTCGCCAGCGATCGCAGGGACTGTAGGTCCGCTGCGGGCCGCTTCCCGCCCCGCCTGAACTTCCCAGCGGCACGTAAGGTCGTCGTATGCGTCCGATCCATTCCCTGACCCAGACCTGGCGCAGGGCCTCATTGCGCACGCAGCTGGTGCTGATCATGTCCGGGCTGCTGGTGCTCACCCTCTTCGTGACCACCTTCGTCTCCGCCTCGCTGTTCCGCCAGGAGCTTCTGCGCAACCTCGACGAGGACATCACTGCCAATGCGAACAGCGTCTCGATGTATCTGACCCGGCGCAGCGCTCCGGAGATCGGAGACAGCCAGTCCATCTTCCGCTTCTACGGAATCCTGATGAACTCCGAGGGAGAGCTGCTCCAGGCCAACTCGACTCACGCAGCCACTTACAGCGGGGACATCCCTAAGATCCCGAACATGACCTTCGAGGAGGTCGTGGAGTTCTGGCAGGCCGGGGAGCATCTCGACGTCGCCGGCACGGAGCCGGGCTCCCGCGGCTGGCGGGTGCACGTCATACCACTGGAGAACGGGGAGGACTCGCTCGCCGTCGGTCTGCCGCTGGAGCCGGTCGAGACTTCGGTGGAGCGGGCGACCTTCCTGGTCGCCACCATCGGCCTGCTGGCCACCCTCGGCGCCTCCACCATCGCCTACGCCCTGGTCACCCGGGCCTTCCGGTCACTGTTCCACGTGGAGAAGACTGCTGCGGTCATCGCCGGAGGGGACTTCTCCCAGCGGGTGGAGACCACCGCTCCCCCCGAGACGGAGATCGGGCGGCTCTCCCGCTCGCTGAACGTGATGCTCGAACACATCGAGGCCGCCTTCCAGGCCAAGAGCGCCTCGGAGGAGAACATGCGGCGCTTCATCCAGGATGCCTCCCACGAGCTGCGCACCCCGCTGGTGACCATCCGTGGATTCTCGGAGCTGTATCGTCAGGGCGGAGTCAGCGACAACCCGGAGGCGGTCGGCATGGCCATGGGCCGGATCGAGTCCGAGGCCAAGCGCATGGGCCAGCTGGTCGAAGACATGCTCACACTGGCTCGCCTCGATGAACAGCGTCCCATGCAGCAGGCGCCGTTGGATCTGAACCTGATCGCTCACGACGCGATCATGGACCTGGCGGTCAACGCCCCGGATCGCACCACCCGAGTCACCGGGCTCGCCGATGATACTCCGGCATCTGCACCGGCCCTCGGCGACGAGGGGCGGATCCGGCAGATCGTCACCAACCTGGTCACCAACGCCCTGCGCTACACCCCTGAGGGGACTCCTCTGGAGCTCGCCGTGGGCACGCAGACCCGCCAGGACGGCGCCACCGATGCGGTCCTGGAGGTCCGCGACCACGGCGAAGGGATCGCCGAGGAGGATGCGGCGAAGATCTTTGATCGCTTCTTCCGGGCCGACAATTCCCGTCAGCGTGAGACCGGAGGCACCGGGCTGGGCCTTGCCATCTGCGCCGCCATCGCCGCGCAGCATGACGGCACGGTGCGGCACAGCACCACGGAGGGCGGCGGCGCGACCATGACGCTGCGGCTGCCAATGGTCGCTCCCGAGGATCAGAGCGACCATGAGACCGATATCGACGACGAGGAGCTCGACCAGCTCCGTGCCGCGGCCCGGGAGCACCACGCCTCCGAGTGAGGCCGCGGCCTCCAGCTCTTCCCCAGGCCACGCCCTTCCCAGCGCCTCGCCGGACTTCTCCACACTCGAACCCGTCGGCGGACCTCCGATGACACAGGCCGGCTAGTCTCCGCATCAGGGCTGGGCAGCAGGCCCCGCCTGAACCGCCGACCAGCGCCGGGCGTGCCCGGCCGGGCAAGGAGAGAGATATGGCGATGCTTCAGATCGACACCGCGGAGCTGCTGGCGAAGAGTCAGACCGTGGAGGCCACGCTGAGCCGGATCCAGACAGATGTCAGCTCGATGGAATCCCAGCTGCGCCAGCTGCAGGATTCATGGAAGGGCTCAGCGTCCATGGCCTTCCAGGACGTGCTGACCCAGTGGCGCTCCACGCAGGCGCAGGTGGAGCAGTCACTGGCCAGCGTGCGGCAGGCGATGACCGCCGCGTCGACCCAGTATGAGGAGACGGAATCGGCGAACACCGCCATGTTCGGTCGCTGAGCCGGGCACAGCAGAAGACCCCGCCGCAGACTGAGTCTGCGACGGGGTCTTCAACGGGGCTGGCCCGCGGTGAGGTGATCAGATGATCACATCATGCCGCCCATGCCACCCATGGGATCCATGCCCTCGGCGCCTGCGCCGGCGGAGTGCTTCTCCGGCTTGTTGGCGACGACTGCCTCGGTGGTGAGGAACAGCGAAGCGATGGAGGCGGCGTTCTGCAGCGCAGAGCGGGTCACCTTCACCGGATCGTTGACCCCGGCTTCGAGCAGGTTCTCGTAGACGCCGGTGGCGGCGTTGAGACCATGACCATCGGGCAGGCCGCGAACCTTCTCGGCCACGACGCCGGCTTCCATACCGGCGTTGATGGCGATCTGCTTAAGCGGTGCTTCCACCGCGAACTTCACGATGTTCGCACCCGTGGCCTCATCTCCGGTGAGCTCCAGCGACGCGAAGGCGCGTGCACCGGCCTGGATCAGCGCCACGCCGCCGCCGGCGACGATGCCCTCATCCACAGCTGCCTTGGCGTTGCGCACCGCATCTTCGATGCGGTGCTTGCGCTCCTTGAGCTCGACCTCGGTGGCGGCGCCGGCCTTGATGACGGCCACGCCGCCGGCCAGCTTCGCCAGGCGCTCCTGCAGCTTCTCACGGTCGTAGTCCGAGTCGGTGTTCTCGATCTCGGCCTTGATCTGGGCCACGCGTCCGGCGATCTCGTCGGCGTCGCCCGCACCTTCGACGATGGTGGTCTCGTCCTTGGTGACGACGACCTTGCGGGCAGTGCCCAGCAGCTCCAGCGTGGTGTTCTCCAGCTTCAGGCCGACCTCTTCGGCGATGACCTGACCACCGGTGAGGATGGCGATGTCGGCCAGCATGGCCTTGCGGCGGTCACCGAAGCCCGGTGCCTTCACGGCCACGGACTTGAAGGTGCCCTTGAGCTTGTTGACCACCAGTGCGGCGAGGGCTTCACCCTCGAGATCCTCAGCGATGACCAGCAGCGGCTTGCCGGACTGCATGACCTGCTCAAGAACGCCGATGACGTCCTTGACCGAGGAGATCTTGGAGTTGGCGATCAGGATGTAGGGGTCCTCCAGGACCGCTTCCTGACGCTCCGCGTCGGTGACGAAGTAGCCGGAGAGGTAGCCCTTGTCGAAGCGCATGCCCTCGGTGAGCTCAAGCTCGAGACCGAAGGTGTTGGACTCCTCGACGGTGATGACGCCTTCCTTGCCGACCTTGTCCAGCGCCTGCGCGATCAGCGCGCCGATCTGCGGATCAGCGGCGGAGATCGATGCGGTGGCAGCGATCTGCTCCGTGGTCTCGATCTCCTTGGCGGACTTGAACAGCTCGGCGGTGACGGACTCGACGGCCTTGTCGATGCCGCGCTTGAGCGCCATCGGATCAGCGCCTGCGGCGACATTGCGCAGACCCTCTTTGACCAGGGCCTGGGCGAGGACGGTGGCGGTGGTGGTGCCATCGCCTGCGACGTCGTCGGTCTTCTTGGCGACCTCCTTGACCAGCTCGGCGCCGATCTTCTCGTAGGGGTCGTCCAGCTCGATCTCCTTGGCGATGGAGACGCCGTCGTTGGTGATCGTGGGGGCACCCCAGGACTTCTCCAGCACGACGTTGCGGCCGCGGGGACCCAAGGTGACCTTGACGGCATCGGCGAGGACGTTCAGTCCGCGCTCGAGGCCGCGGCGGGCCTCTTCATCGAATGCAATAGTCTTTGCCATAGTGGCGCGTGTCCTTCCTGGACTCGGCTTGTCTCAAGCCGTGGTGTGTGACTGTCAGACGTGTTCGCGTCTGCTGGGTCGAACCATTCCAGGTGCCCGCGACGGACGGCCGTTCCCGCGTCACCGGGAACATCTGTGTGGCCTCACCTGCTCAGGTTCCTCTAGCAGTCTCGACACGAGAGTGCTAGTCAATTTTTAGCACTCTCCCCTGGTGAGTGCAAACCCCTCAGCCCACGGCGCAGACGGTACGCTGGGGTGGTGATTGAGCAAACAGATTCCGGCGCTGCCGCTGCGTACGACGTTCGCCCGATCAGCGCGGAGGAGCACACGCGCTTCCTGGCTGATCAGGCCCTGTCGTCCTTCCTGCAGAATCCGCGATGGCCTGAGGTGAAGCGGGAGTGGGAGTCGCAGAGCCTCGGCCTCTTCGACCCTTCGGCCCCCGCCGATGCGTCGCCGGTGGCCGCCACTCTGGTGCTCTTCCGTCGTCTTCCGATCCCGGCCGCCGTGCCGGTGCTGGGCGGCAAGGGACTCGCCTATATGGCCGAGGGTCCGGTGATGGAGTCCGGCACCGCCGACCTGCACCGCATCCTTCCGCCGCTGATCGATCACCTGAAGTCCTCCGGGGCGTTCCTGATCCGCGTGGGGCTGCCCGGAGTGCTGCGCCGCTGGGAGGCGAAGGAGGTCCGGCGGGCGCTCGCCGCCGGGGAAAACACCAGCATCGCGGAGCTCACACCCCTGGACACCGGAGTGCCCGGATCGGTGGCCGCCGGCTCCAGCACGGTGGGATCCACCCAGACCGAGACCTGGGAGCAGCAGCTGCGCGAGCTCGGCTTCCAGCCACCGGCACCCAGCACCGACTTCGAGGCCGGGCAGCCGCAGTACCAGGCCCGCATCCCGCTGACCGACGAGCAGGGGGAGCCCCTGTCGATCGATGAGGTCCTGGCGCGGATGGATCAGTCCTCGCGTCGACAGACCAAGAAGTCCACCCGCTCCGAGCTGAGCACCAGCGTGGGCGACGAGTCAGACCTCCACGCCTGGCACAAGCTCTACACCGAGACCGCTGAGCGGGACGGCTTCACCGGCCGGCCGCTCTCCTACTTCCAGAACATGCACCGGGAGCTCAACGCCTCCCCCCTGAGCCAGTGCACGCTCTACCTCGCGCACTTCGAGGATCAGCTCCTCGCCGCCGCCATCTACGTGCGGCAGGGGCAGTTCGCCTGGTACGTCTACGGCGCCTCCTCCGGGGAAGAGCGCAAGCGCTATGCCCCTCGGGCGCTGCAGCTGCGCCAGATCGAGGACTCCCTGGAGGCCGGCTGCCAGTGGTATGACCTGGGCGGGCTCAGCCCCTCGCTGGATCCCGAGTACCCATTGGCGGGACTGACCCGCTTCAAGACCACGATGGGCGCAGATGTGGTCCAGACGCTCGGTGAGTGGGACTACCCGGTCAACCCGCTGTTGGCGAAGGCATTCTCGGTCTATATGGCCCGGCGCTGAGCAGCTGCAAGGCCCGGCGCTAAGCCGCTGCAGGCTCCTCCTGCTCCCGAGGCGCAGCGTTTCTCATGAAGCCGGGCGTTCTTGTCAGGCGGAGCGCTCCTCCTCGAGCACGCGGCGACCGATGCTGAACGCCGTGTTCGCTGCGGGCACTGAGCAGTAGATCGCGGACTGGAGGAAGACCTCCTTGATCTCCTCCTCAGAGAGTCCATTGCGCAGCGCGGCGCGGATGTGCATCTCCAGCTCTTCCCAGTAGCCTCCGGCGATGAGCGCCGTGAGCGTGATCGCCGAGCGCGTGGTGCGGTTCAGACCAGGCCGGGTCCAGATGCTGCCCCAGGCGTAGTTCGTGATGAGTTCTTGGAAGTCCTCGGTGAACGCGTCCTTCTTCGCCTCCGCCCGGTCCACATGGGCGTCCGAGAGCACTTCGCGGCGCACCTTCATGCCCTTGTCGTAGGTCGATTCAGTCATGGAGGAACTCCTTGAGCAGGCTGGCGGTGGCTTCTGGGGCTTCGGCGGGGGCCTGGTGCGCCACGCCGTCGAGCACGGCGGTGGTGGCCAGACCGGCGCCGGCGATGTCCTGGACCGCGGACGGCGGTGCCACCGGATCCTGGGCCCCACTGATCACCAGCAGCGGGCGGGCGATCCCGTCCAACTCGGCCGTGAGGTCATAGCGTCCGAGCGCGCGGCAGGCCTGAGCGTAGGAATGCCGGTCCGTATGCTGCAGCGAGTTCAGCAGCGAGGTGACCATAGCGGGATTCTTCGCCATGAACCCCGGCGCGAACCACCGCTGCGCCGAGCCCTCGACCATCGTGGGGGTGCCCGCACTGCTGACCAGCTCCGCCCGCTCGGCCCACATCTGGGGATCACCGATCTTCGCCGCGGTGCACAGCGCCACCAGTCGAGTGAACCTCGTGCTGGGTCGCAGGGACAGCATCAGGCTCACGGTGCCGGCGATGGAGACCCCGGCCGCGTAGACCGGGAGGTCGTCCGGCAGGCCGTGAGTGGCGTGGAGATCGGCCACGAGCGACTCGACCGCGTCAGCGATGTCGGAGATCTCGAACCGCTCGGTGAACGGCGCCGCGTCTCCGTGTCCGGGCAGGTCCCAGCCGATCACGGTGAATCGCTGCTCGAGGTGCGGCAGGGTCGAGCCCCAGAGGACCGAGACACTGGTGCCCAGGGATGGACCGAGCACGAGCACGGGACGGCTGCCGGTGCGCAGATCATCCGGCGAACCGGTGAGCAGCTGCGGGGTGAGAGTGAGGACTGGTTCAGACATGGTCGGCGGCTCCTTCTGCTGGTGCGTGGGTCTCGGCTGCGCCGGAGACCTCGCGAAAATCTGCGACGGCGGTGGCGATGAACTCGTGGGCACGGCCAAGATACCCCGTGGGGTCCAGCAGCTCATCCAGCCCGTCGGTGCTCAGTTCGTGAGCCTGGAGCTGCTCCTGGAGCAGGCTGCGCAGGGGCAGACCGTGAACGGCGCTGCGCTTGAGCAGCTGCTGAAGGGCCTCTTTTCCCCCGGGGAAGGTGTCGCTCAGCCGTGCGAGCACACGCTCGCTGAGGACCGCGTCGCCGCTGAGGGCAAGGTTCGTCCGCATAGACTCGGGGCGCACCTGGAGTCCCTCGAACAGTTCGGCCGCCCGGGCCGACGCGCCGCCGGTGAGTCGCACGAGTTCGGTGAGGCTGGGCCACTCGGCGTGCCATCCGCCGGCCGGCCGCTCGTCCTCGGCAGCCGTGGCTGCGGCGTACACCGTGCTCAGCTGACCGGGGCCCGCGAGCGCCGCCGAACGGATCAGGGTGGAGAGCACCGGGTTCTGCTTCTGGGGCATGGCTGAGGATCCGCCACGACCAGCCGCCTGGGGTTCGCGCACTTCGGCGATCTCGGGCCGCTGCAGGGTCAACACGTCCCCTGCCGCCTTGCCCAGCTGCGCCAGCACTCCGGCCAGGGCGGAGGAGATCTCCAGGATGGCCTGGCGCTGGGTATGCCAGGGCCGGCGCATGGGCGCCAGACCCAGCCGGGCGGCGAGGGCTGCAGTCATCGCGCTGGTCTTCTCGGCGCCGAAGGCGTCCTGCAGGGAGGCTTGGGTGCCCGCGGCGCCGCCCCACTGCAGCGGCAGCCGCTCGGTTGCACTCTCCAGACGCTGCAGGGAGAGGGTCAGTCCGTCGAGCCATCCCGCGGTGCGCAGACCGAAGCTGGTGGGGAGGGCGTGCTGGGTGAGGGAGCGCGCCACACATAGCGTCTCGCGGTGCTCCTGGCTGAGCCTGCTCAGCGCGTCTCCGGCGCGGCGCAGATCCCTGCCGATCCCCCGGGCGGCCTCATGGACCAGGAGTATGAGTGCCGTGTCCAGGATGTCCTGGCTGGTGGCGCCGCGGTGCAGCGCGGCATCGGAGTCGCCCCGCTGCTTCAGCAGGGCGCGGACGGCGGCAAGCATCGGGATCACCGGGTTGCCCCCGCCGGGACTGGATGCGGCGATCTCCTGCGTGCTCAGGCCGGCGCGCGCCGGAGCGTCGCTGATCCGCTGGATGGCCGCCGCGCTGGCGGGCTCGGCTTCATCGGCCTCGACGAGGATCTGCGCCCAGGCGGCCTCCACGCGCAGCATCGCCTTCAGGACAGCGTCCTCGGACATCAGCTGCGCGGTCGAAGTGCCGGCCCATACAGGGGCGAGGAGTCCGAAGGGTCCGGTCATGACTGGGGGCACGCTCCTGTCGGTCAGCCCAGCGGGCCGGTGAATTGCGGGGTGTTGGGATAGGTCAGGAAGACGGTCTCGAGAGCTCCCTGCAGATGGATGTCGAAGCGCAGGCCGCCGTCGGAGTCGCGGGTGGCCAGAAGGGTCCCGCGGCGCTCTTCGGGCACGGAGCTCAGCAGCCGATCCTGGTCCCCCGCCTCGGCGGGCTCGGGGAGGTAGGCGCGGGTGAACAGCCGGTCCATGAGCCCGCGGGCGAAGACCGTCAGCAGGAAGTACGGGGCGACGCCCGCTCCAGTGCTGCCGGGCTCCACTGTGGTGAAGGAGTACTGACCGCTGGGATCCACCGCCGCCCGGCCCCACCCGGTGAAGGTGTAGCCGTCACGGTGCAGCGAACCCTGCTCCTGGGAGATGGCCCCATGCTGGTCGGGCTGCCAGAGCTCCACGACGGCATCCGGGACGGGCACGCCGTCGCCGTCGTACACGGTGCCGTGGAGTCGGACGGCATCCGGATGCGTGCGGTCCACCAGGTCTTCACCGCCGGCGAAGGCCAGCCCGAAGGCGAAGAAGGGGCCTACGGTCTGGCCTGGGGTTGGGGTCAGTTTCATGCTCAATGCTCCTCATCCTCTTCGGCCCAGGTGCGGTTGCTCCCGGAGAGCACGATGTTCCAACGGTAGCCGGTGTTCCATTCATGTTGGGAGACCGAGTGGTCGTAGGTGGCGACCAGGCGATCCCGGGCGGCCTGGTCAGTGATGGATTGGTAGATCGGGTCCAGATCGAAGATCGGGTCCCCGGGGAAGTACATCTGGGTCACGATGCGCTGGGTGAAGTCGGTGCCGAAGAGTGAGAAGTGGATATGCGCCGAGCGCCACGCGTTGTGGTGGTTCTTCCACGGATACGGCGCGGGTTTGATCGTGGTGAAGCTGTACTCTCCGTTGGGCCCGGTGAGGGCGCGCCCCGCCCCGGTGAAGTTCGGGTCCAGCGGCGCGGGGTGCTGGTCGCGCTTATGTATATATCGTCCGGCGGCGTTGGCCTGCCAGACCTCCACGAGCTGGCCGGCCACGGGTCGACCATCGCCGTCAAGGACCCGTCCGGTCACGATGATCCGTTCTCCGATGGGCTCGCCATTGTGCTGGATGGTCAGATCGGCCTCGAGCGGCGAGACGTCGCGGTGACCGAAGGCCGGGCTGTGCAGCTCGATATCCTCCGGGTCGGTGTGATGCAGCGACTTCGTCGGGTGGCGCAGCAGCGAGCTGCGGTAGGGCGGAAAGTTCAGCCGGGCGTTGGTCTCCTCGACCCCTCCGGCATCCCGCTGAGTCCGGTAGTCCTGGTGGATGGCGGAGATCTCCGCATCGATCTCCGCCTGGGAGGTCACGGCGGCGTCCGGGTTCGTGGTCTTCTCAGCCATGGGACTCTCGCTCCTTGCTGGGTCCGGCAGCACATAGGCGCCGAAGTGTGATCTGATTCTCACCCAGTGTGCGGTCCAGCAATGACCCACGCCACAGCATTGCCGTTGAATGGCTCGGTGTCCCGTCGCTCAGCCCTCACCATTCAGTGCTCCATGCCCTCGATCGCGCGGCTGATCCCACGCCCCGCCGTCTGCAGCGCCATCAGGAACTGCGGGATCTCCGGTGAATCACGCGGCACCACCACGGTCAGCGCCGCCATGGCATATCCCTTGGCGTCGAGCACCGGCACCGAGACCCCGGCGGTCTCCTCGTTGATCACGCCGGCCAACAGCGCGTGACCGCGGGTCCGCGCCTCGGCCAGTTCTCGACGCAGCTCCGGACGCGTCTGGGTGATCAGCTCCTGTCGCGCGGCCCACCACTTCTCCACCACATGCGCGGGCGAATGGGCGAGCAGCACGTGCCCCATCGAGGTCAGGTGCGCGGGCATCGTGGTCGCCACCTCGGCGGGGTTGGCCACCGCCCCATGGCGGGAAAGCCGCTCCACGATGAGCACCCCCTGCTCGTCGAGGACCGCCAGCTGGGTGGTCTGGCGCACCACCGCGTTGACATCATGCATGAAGGGAAGCGCGGCGGCGCGCAGCGTGCGATTGATCGGGGCGCCCTGCGCGATCTCCCAGAGTCGCCGACCCAGCACCAGCTCCCCGGAGGCGGAGCTGCCGAGCAGCCCCATGCTCCGCATCTGCCGCACCAGACGGTAGCCCGTGGTCTTGGGCAGACCCGCTGCCGCGATGAGCTCACCGGCGGGAAGGCTGGGTCGGGTCTCGAGCACTGCCAGCAGCCGCATCGCACGGTCCAGCACCGCGTCACCACTGGGCGAATTTGCCATAAGGCCAGCCTAGTCGGCACCCGCTCCCGCGTTGAGCGGCGGAATCTCCCAGCATCTGGGGCCTTCTGGCCAGTCATATGATCGGAGAATCCGCCGCTCAACGGGATGGGAGGGGCTGCGGCATGCTGAGAGCTAGCATGTGATCCATGGCAAACTCCCCCAGCGGCGACTCGGTCCTCGCCCGGCTCGACCGGGTGCTCTCGACGTTCTCCGCCGCGGACAGCCTGCTCAGCGCGGCAGAGATCTCACGACGCTCCGGCCTGCCTCCGGCGACGGCGCATCGCCTGTGCCGGGACATGGTCGAGCTCGGATGGCTGGAGTCGCTGCCCGCGGGTTACATGGTCGGCACACGGCTCTGGGAGATGACGAACCGGTCTGCCCCCACGATGCGTCTTGCCGTTCGGGCCAGGCCATATCTCTCCGACGTGCATGCGGTGATGGGCCAGCACGTGCAGCTCGGCGTCGTCGAGGGCCACGAGGTGCTGTTCGTGGACCGACTCTCCGCCCGAGAGGCCCCCCGCATCCACGGCGGAGTGGCCGGTCGCCTGCCGCTTCATGTCTCCGCCACTGGAATCGTGCTGCTCGCCCACGCCTCGACGGAGTTTCGCGAGTTCTACCGCACCCATCACGCTGAGAAGAGCCCCGCGGGCACTCAGATGATCGCCGAGGACCGCCTTGAGCAGGTCCGCCAGCAGGGGTACTGCGCCCAGACCGGCGTGATCGAGCCGCAGGTGACCGGGGTGGCGGTGCCGATCCGCCAGCGCGGCCGCTCAGTGGTGGCCGCTCTGGGGGTGGTGACCGACGACGACGACGTCGCCCGTCGTCCCGCGCCCTGGGTACAGATGCTGCAGATCGCAGCGCGGGGCATCCAGCGCGAGGTCGGCAGCAACGCCTGACCCCCGTTGCCCGCTGCACCCCGTCTCCTTGGTCTCGCATTCAATGGGATGCTTGTGGCGCCGGACACATAAGCTGAGCAGACTGAGGCTCATGCGGCTCGGAACGAGCGGCCGACGTGAGAAGGAGCGATATGACCGAGCACAGGACGCGGGTCGATGTGGGGATCGTGGGTGGAGGTCCCGCCGGGCTGATGACCGCACTGCTGCTGAAGCGTCGCGGCATCAGCGCCGCGGTCATCGAGACCCGCACCCAGGAACAGATCCGCCACACCCAGCGCGCCGGGATACTCGAGGCTCCCACGGTGAACATGCTCGTCGAGGCCGATGTAGGCTCCCGGGTGCTCACCGATGGCCATGAGCACCAGGGCACGGTGCTCAGCTTCGACGGCATCCAACGACGCATCGATTTCCAAGCACTGGTGGGCCGATCGGTGTGGCTCTACCCGCAGAATGAGGTCTTCCACGATCTGGCCACGGCCTGGCAGCGAGAAGGCGGAGAGATCCACTGGGCCGTCACCGAGACCACGGTGGAGGGAATCGACACTGCTGCTCCACGAATCACCTTCACCGACGCACAGGGGCAGGGCCGCAGCATCGAGGCCGACCTGATCGTCGGCACCGACGGCTCGCGGTCGATGTGCCGCAAGCTCATCCCTGAAGACGTCCGCACGGATCATTTCATCTCCTACCCCTTCGCCTGGTTCGGGATCCTCTGCGAGGCGCCGCCCACCGCACCGGAACTGATCTACGCGAACTCCGAGATCGGCTTCGCGCTGATCTCCCAGCGCAACGAGTCCGTCCAGCGGATGTACTTCCAGTGTGATCCGGACACCGATCCGGAGGAATGGACCGAGGAGGCGATCTTCGACCACATCCAGCAGGTCCTCGGAGTCGACGGGGAGGTCCAGCTCAAACGCGGTTCGATCATCGAGAAGACCGTGCTCCCCTTCAGGTCCTATGTCTGCGACCCGCTGAGCCACGGCCGACTCGTGCTCGCCGGCGATGCCGGCCATACCGTGCCGCCCACCGGCGCCAAGGGCCTGAATCTCGCCTTCTCCGACGTGCGCGCGCTGGTGCCCCGAGTCGCGGAGTTCTTCACAGAGCTGCGCGGACAGACCTCATCCGCTGTGGTCGAGACTCCGGAGCCGCTGCGTCGGTACTCCCGGACTGCCCTGGACAGGGTCTGGAAGGCGCAGAACTTCTCCTACTGGGCCACCAACCTGCTGCATCGGCAGCCCGAGGAGAACCCGTTCACGCATAAGCGCCGGCGCGGCGAGTTCGACGCGATCACCGAGTCTGTCCACGGACAGGCCTATTTCGCCGATTCCTACACCGGCTGGAGTGACTGACCCCCGACGCCAGACCGCAGCTGTGCAGCCTGCGTCCGATGCACCAGCAGAGACCGCCGAAGCATTCAACCAGAACAAGGAGAGACCAATGAAGCTCTTGGACCCAGAGACATGGGACGGCAAGCTCTACATCAACGGCTGGCGAGCAGGCCAGGACCCCAACTACACCGTGCTCGAGCCGGCCACCGGTGAGACGCTGGGCAGTGTGGCCACGGCGTCCCGCGACGACGTGCTGACCGCCGCGACCCAGGCCGCAGAGGCGCAGCGAGAATGGTCGGCGAAGACTCCGCGGGAACGAGCGGCGGTGCTGCGCCGGGCCGGTCAGCTCTTCGAGGAGCATGCAGAGGAGATCCAGTCCTGGATCATCCGGGAGGCGGGGTCCATCCCTCCGAAGGCTGGCCTGGAGACGATGGTCGCCGCAGACGAATGCTACGAAGCCTCGGCCCTTCCCTCACTGCCACAGGGTGATGTGCTGGCCACCAATGAGGACCGCTGGTCGCAGTCGCGTCGACTGCCGGTCGGCGTCGTCTCTGTCATCGCGCCGTTCAACTTTCCGCTGATCCTCTCCATTCGCGCCGTGGCCCCCGCCCTGGCACTGGGCAACGCGGTGCTTCTGAAACCAGACCCGCGGACCTCGGTGGCAGGCGGCGTCGTGCTGGCCCGGGTGTTCGAAGAGGCGGGGCTGCCCACCGGATTGCTGCAGCTGCTCCCGGGCGGCCGCGAGACGGGGACCGCAGTGGTCGAAGCGCCGGAGGTCAGGGTCGTCGCCTTCACCGGTTCGACCGAAGCCGGCAGGCACATCGGCGAGGCCTGCGCCAGACTGCTCAAGCGGGCTCATCTGGAGCTCGGCGGAAACAACGCCATGATCGTGCTGCCCGATGCCGACCTGGATCGCGCAGCCTCGGCGGCTGCCTTCGGCTCCTTCATGCACCAGGGCCAGGTGTGCATGACCACGGGTCGCCACCTGGTGCATCAAGACATCTATGAGGAGTACGTGCAGCGACTTGCGGAGAAGGCCGATGCGATCCCCGTGGGGAACCCGGCCTCCGAAGAGGTCGCGCTGGGACCGATCATCGACGAGAACCAGCTCAAGCGCATCGATTCGATCGTCCAGGAGTCCGTGCTCGGCGGAGGAAGGATCGCGGCTGGCGGCACCTATGACGGACCCTTCTACCGCCCGACGGTGCTCACCGACCTCTCCACCGACAGCCCGGCCTGGTCCGAGGAGATCTTCGGTCCGGTCGCGCCGGTGATGAAGTTCAGCACTGTCGACGAAGCCGTCGAGCTGGCCAACGCCAGTCCCTACGGACTCTCACTGTCCATCCTGGGTGAGGTCGGAGAAGCCATGAAGATCGCTGACCGCGTCCGCTCGGGGAAGGTCCACATCAACGAGCAGACCATCTCGGACGAGGCCAATGCACCCTTCGGCGGCTTCGGAGATTCCGGGAACGGCACCCGCGTGGGCGGGCATCAGGCGAATATGGAGTCCTTCACGGAGCTGCAGTGGCTCACGCTGCGCCCGGAGATCGCACCGTATCCGTTCTAGGCCACGCCTGCCCCACCGAATGTAGATGCGCAGGTGCGCGCGGCGAGGCGTCGCGCGCACCTGCGCATCTCTCGGTCAGACTCCTTGAGGTCCGACGCCTACCTGGGCTCGAGGCGGACCGCGCCGTCGAGCCTGATGGTCTCTCCATTGAGCATCGGATTGGCCAGGATCGCCATGACCAGCGCAGCGAAGTCCTCGGGCTCGCCCAGCCGCGCCGGGTGCAGCGCCTTGGAGCGCAGCGACTCCCGGGCCTTCTCCGGCAGCCCGTCGAGCATCGGAGTCTCAAAGAGACCTGGGGCGATGGCGACCACTCGTATTCCATCGCCGGCGAGTTCGCGGGCCGCTGGAAGCGTCATGGAGGCGACGGCGCCCTTGGAGGCCGCGTAGGAGATCTGGCCGATCTGGCCCTCGAAGGCTGCCACGGAGGCGGTGTTGATCAGCACGCCACGGTCCCCGGCAGAAGGAGCGTTGCCTCGCATCGCTTCCGCCGCGTGAGACATCAGGCTGAGCGTGCCACCGACGTTGATCGAGAGCACCCTCATGAACTCGCTGTGCGAGAGTGGCCCGGTTCGCCCCACCAGCTTCCCCGGCGTGGCGACTCCGGCGCAGCTGACCGCCGCGCGCAGCGGGGCCCGCTCGGCTGCCGCGCTGACGGCACCGAGGAGCGTGTCTGGTTCGGTCACATCGCCGGGCCAGAAGACCGCGTTCTCGCCGAGGGCCGCCACGGCCTCGGCGCGAAGTGCACTGCCTGCGGCATCGGGGAGATCCACCACCACGACCTGAGCCCCTGCCTCGACAAGCGCCCGGGCGGTGGCGTGCCCCAGGCCCGAGGCGCCGCCGGTCACGACGGCGCTGGCACCCTCCAGATCCATGCAGTCCTCCTGTTCGCGATCAGCCCTCGTACTCGGAGCCGATGATCAGCGTGACGTAGCTGACGTCGGGGTGTTCCTCGGGAGCGGCGGTGTCGAAGTTCTCCGCAAGGGACTCGGCCTGGGCGATCTCCGCTTCGCCGGCGCCGGCCGGGTAGACCACGGCGGGGGTGTCGGCGCGCTCTTCGAAGTTCCAGTTGCCCTCCCAGACCACGTTGTAATCCAGGCCCTCAAGCTCGGCCCCCATCGCCGTCGCTCCGCCGGAGATTCCCTGGTAGTTCGCGACCTGGACCGGGGTCTCGGTGTCAGTGGCTGGCTGCGGGCCCTCGGCCTCGCCGCCGTCCGCGGCACCTGCTCCATCGGCGGACCCTTCGGCGTCCTCACCCTCGGCACCCTCCTCCGCGGAGGCTGCTCCGGATTCGGTGACCGTCTCTTCGGGCTCACCAGTCTCGGACTCAGAGTCGGCGTTGGTGAGCATCGGCACGATGAAATAGGCGAACGCTCCCACCAGCAGGACGAAGCCAGCCAGCAGCGCGATCCAGCGGAAGCCGCTGCCGCCCGCGGCGCCCGTCCCGGCGGCGCCGGGGGACCGGTGCTTGCCGGCCTCCCCCGTCTGGTACGGCGGGACGTCGTCGAACTCATCGTGTGGGTGCTGACTCATAGATCCTGTCCTCAAGGTGCGGGTGCGGTGCTGGGTGTCGCCGACCGCAGCGGGTGACGGGCCAATTCAGGCTGGCGCTCATGACTAGCGACGGGTGGCGCGAGCACGATGCCGAGCCTCCCTCTGGCGGCGCAGTCGCTTGACCAGCATCGGGTCATGGGCAAGGGCTGCCTCGGTATCGATCAGCCGGTTCAGCGCCTGATAGTACGCGACGGCAGACATCGCCAGCTGCTCGGTGATGGCCTCGTCCTTTGCGCCGGCGTACTTCCACCACTGGCGCTCCAGCCCGAGTATCTTCTTCTCCTGCTCTGAAATCATCTCCCCGTCATCCTACGGCGGGCCGTTGGGCATTCTTGGAATATCGGGGGATGGCGGTGCGACGGTGTGTTCAACCAGGTCAACTCTCTACAGTGGGGTGGATGGAACTCTCCTCAGACCTGGTGGCCCCGCTGGAACCCGGATGGCAGCAGGCCCTCGCCGCCGAATCCGGCCGATTCGATGCCGTGCGGGATGAGCTGACGACCCGCAGGGCTTCCGGCGAGCACGTGCTCCCTCCGGCGGATCTGATCCTGCGCGCCTTCCGCCAGCCCTTCGCAGAGGTCAAGGTCGTCATCCTCGGCCAAGACCCCTACCCGACCCCCGGGCACGCCATCGGCATGTCCTTCGCCGTGGACCCGCAGGTGCGTCCGCTGCCACGCAGCCTGGTCAACATCTTCACCGAGCTCGAGAACGACCTCGGCATTCCGCGCAGCCGCCACGGCGACCTCACAGCCTGGGCGCAGCAGGGAGTGCTGATGCTCAACCGCGTGCTCACCGTGACGGCGGGCGCGGCTGGTTCTCACCGCCGGATCGGCTGGGAGCAGATCACCGCCGCGGCCCTGCAGGCGCTGGTGGACCGCGGCACCCCGCTGGTCTCGATCCTCTGGGGTGCAGACGCCCGGACCATGGAACCGCTGCTCAACAGCGGAGCACATACGGCGGTCATCACCAGCCCGCACCCGTCGCCGCTCTCGGCACGGCGGGGATTCTTCGACTCCCGGCCGTTCTCACGCGCCAATGAGGCCCTCCAGCAGCTGGGCGCCGCCCCGGTGGACTGGCGGCTCGGCGCGGCGGAGCCTGCCGACTGAAGGAGCTCGGACCTGCCTGCGGTGGATCTGACGACGACGGGTCTGACGACGACGTATCTGCGGGCTCGGCTCAACGACGGCGCGTGCGCGCCCGCTCGTGAGACTGCAGCCCCGCGGTCAGCGGCCTCATCAAGACGTCGCCGAGCACGATCCCGGCGGCGATCGCCATGATGATGATCAGCGCGTTGAACAGCTCGGTGAGCCCGCCCATCATGGCGTCCGTGGTGGAGTCCATCGCGATGGCGTACATCCCGCGGAAGACCATCAGCCCGGGCAGCATGAACATCATCGCCGGCACGGCGACGACCAGCTGCGGGGAGCCCAGGCGCAGGGCGAGGATCCGCCCGAGGCCTCCGACCACCACTGCGCCGAAGACCGGCGTGATGCGCTCCCCCAGGCCGATCAGCTCCGCCGCATAGAACGCGGAGAAGCCCAGCGCCGAGACCGCACCGATGGGCAGCAGCATCCGCCAGCTCGCCTGCTCCACGACCGCCGCGGCGATGGCCGCGAGGAAGACGAGTGCCACGAGGACCGTGGGGTGATAGATGCGCGTCAGACCCACCGCCACCTCGATAGGTGGCGCGCCGAGCAGGTTCGCGATCACCACAGCCGCCATGATCCCCGAGGTCATCCCGGCAAACGCGATCATCGAAGAGGTCAGGCGTCCCGCCGCGGTGATGGGGAATCCGTTGATCCCGTCCTGGATCGCGGAGACGATCCGTGCCGAGGGCAGCAGGATCATCAGCCCGCCGGCCACCACCATGGAGGGCCGGATCGGCATATCCATCGCGAAGGCCCCCATCGCGAACGAGGTCGCGACGAACCCTCCGGCGGCGAGACCGAAGTACTCCGGCACCCGCCACGTCGCGAGCTGCCGCACGGTCCACAGCACCAGGATCGTGGCGGCGAAGCCCATCGCTGCGTCGAGGATGGGAGCACCCAGGAAGGCCGCGAAGAAGCTGGCGAAGATCGCGCCGCAGATGGTGACCATCCAGCGCGGGTACGGTTTGGGCTCGCGGGTGATCTCCCGCAGGCGACCCTCGGCGTCCCCGCGGGTCAGGCGACCCGCAATGATGTCGGTGACCAGCTGGTGCACCGAGGCGAGCGCCCGGAAGTTGTTCGACCACGAGCGCACCACACGCACCCGGGAGTACGGAATCTTGCCCTCGGGGGCCCAGTTCAGGCTGATCGACTGGTTGGTGATGTCGGCGTCGGTGTTCTTCATGCCGAAGGCGGCGGTGACCGCGATGATGGAGGTCTCCACCTCCAGCGCGCCGGCGCCGAAGCGGAAGAGCGCCTCACCGAGGTCCAGCACGAAGGCGATCGTGGCGAGCTCGTCGGTCTCCACCTGCTGATCGGGCTGGTAGGGGTTCGCGTAGGGGGTGCCGGCGAGACGGTCGACGATCGGCACGAAGCCGGTCGCGGCGCGCTCGGCCTGCATGATTCGCCGCAGCACCTGCGGGGAGCGAGGCTTCCGATCGAAGACGCTGGGGTCGAAGTCGGCGCTCCGGGACGCCTCTCGACGTCCCTTCAGCCAGGAGGGTCGCAGCAGGGCGCCACGCTTCGGGGAATGGCTCATCGGCGACTGCCGCAGCGGCGCGCCGGGCGCACTGTGCGGCAGGCTGATCAGACCCGAGGCGGGCGATTCCTGGGTCTGCTCCACGCGGTGCGCCCAGGAGGTCGTCGTCTCCTGCGGGCCGGTGGGAATCTGGGGACCGAGCGCATCGGTCTGCTGCCAGTCACCGGTGATCGGGAAGGCGTAGTGGTCCGTGACCTCGCTGGCGTCCTGCGGTGCCGTGTAGGACTGCTCGAAGCGCGGATCCGCGACATACTCGTGCCGGGCGGATTCGTTCTCGTCCACGGCGGCGGATCGGGCGACCGCATCGGCGTCGTACTCCTCCCATTCCAGGGCCGCCTCTGCCTCGGCCGAGGCGTTCCAGGAGGACGCGAAGGAGCTGCGCAGGGTCTGCACGAAACCGGTCGGGGTCTCGTCGAGGATCTCCTGGGTGGAGTGGACCACCGGAATATGGGTGACATCGGCGGTGGGCTCGTTGCGCACGGGGTCGATGGCCTCGGCGACGTACTCCCCGGTGGAGTGCCGTTCAGTGTCTTCCGATGCCACGAACCCTCCTCGCAAGCAACATAACCACGAAAGGACCCTGGCAGAAGCCGGGGCCTTGAGGTGTGTGAGTGATGGTGCCTGGAGTACAGGCGAAGAAAGTGGATCTGAATGGACTCGAACCATCGACCTCTCGCGTGTGAGGCGAGCGCTCTAACCAACTGAGCTACAGATCCTGAGGCACCCGCGCGCGGAAAACCGCGTTCAAGTGCCTCAAAAGGTTACCACCGGTTAAGTCTCAGGACGAAACCGAGGTCAGCGCCTCCGAGATGGGGGTTTCACCGTCCAGGAAGTTCACCGTCTCGCGCACGGCCGAGCCGCTGGCCAGCGCTTCGGCGATGACCTGTGCGACATTCTCCCGAGAGGTGTCCACGGAGGCACCCTCTTCGGACATGACCTCCCCGGCCTTCGCAGGCTCCAGCACCTTGATCTTTCCGCTGCCTGCTTCCAGGGTCAGCGCGCCGGGGCCGAGGATCGTGTAGTCCAGGCTGCTGGCACGCAGGTGGTTGTCGGCCTGGTGTTTGGCCAGCGCGTAGGGGTAGAAGGAGCTCGTCGGGTCCACAGAGTCGATGTCGGTCTGGCTGCGTGCATACGAGACCATCACGTACCGGGAGACGCCGGCCTGAACGGCCGCGTCCATGCTGCGCACGGCTGCTTCCTGGTCCACGGCCTTGGTGCGGGCAGGGTTGCCGCCACCGGCTCCGGCGGCGAACACGACGGCATGGGCGCCGGCGAAGGCCTCGGCCATCTCGCTGGTCTCGGCCGACTCGATGTCGAGGACCCGCGGCGTGGCTCCAGCCTCGGTGACATCGGCAGACTGATCCGGGTCACGAATGAGTGAGTCCACGGTGAAGCCGGCGGCAACGAGCTTGGGGGCGGCCAGCAGGGCGATCTTGCCGTGACCGCCGATGATGACGACGCGCTGTGATTCAGCCATGAGGTTCTCCTTCGGTGTCAGGGTGACCTGATCCAATCGGGTCCGCAGGGTGTTGGTGCTCCCGTGCGGTTCTCCCCTCACAACACTTCAGCGTGCCCACTATTCCTTAGACTTGCACGCGTGCCAGTCCCACCTGTCCCAGTCAGCGCTGATCCGCGCACATCCCTGCGACGCTCTCCGGCGTTGCGCATGGGACTGTCCATCGCCGCAGCGATCTCGCTCTACGGCGTCTCCTTCGGCGCGCTGTCGACGGCCGCCGGGATGTCCCTGTGGCAGACGGTGGCGCTCTCCGCGCTGCTGTTCAGCGGCGCGTCGCAGTTCGCATTCATCGGCATTCTCGCCTCCGGCGGCACCGGGGCGGCAGCCCTTGGAGCCTCCACTCTGCTCAGCGGGCGCAATACCATCTACGCGGTACAGATGAAGGCGCTGCTGAACCCACAGGGGTTCAAGCGACTGGCCGCTGCGCAGATCACGATCGATGAATCAGCCGCCGTGGCCATGTCGGCGGAGGACCCGGTGGAGCAGCGGCGAGGGTTCTGGGGCGCCGGGATCGCCTGCTACCTGTTCTGGAATCTGGCCACCGTGCTCGGAGCACTGCTGGGAGACGTGATCGCTGATCCGGAGGCGCTGGGGCTCGACGGCGCCGTGGTGGCGGCCTTCCTGGGACTGCTCTGGCCGCGACTGAAGTCTCTGGACTCCTGGGCACTCGCCGTGCTGGCCGCGCTGGTCACCACGCTGACCATGCCGCTGCTGGCCCCCGGGCTTCCGGTGCTCGCGGCCGCCGTCGTCGCGGTGATCTGGGGACTGACATCGAAGGGGCGCCGAACATGAGTCTGTGGCTATGGGTGCTGGCAGCCTGCGCCGCGGTGTACGCGACGAAGCTGCTGGGCTATCTGGTTCCGGAAGGCTGGCTGAGACATCCTGCGGTGGGCCGGGTCTCAGCGATGCTGACCATCGGTCTGCTCGCGGCCCTGGTGGCCATGAACACCTTCTCCGCGGATCAGACGGTGGTGATCGATGCTCGGCTCGGCGCGCTGGCCGCGGCCGCAGTGGCCCTGCTGCTGCGCGCTCCGTTCATCGTGGTGGTGCTGGTCGGCGCTGCGACGGCGGCAGGGATTCGCGCGCTGGGCTGACGCGCAGCGGTGAACGACTCGAGCCCCGCACCGTCTGGGAAAGCAGACCATGCGGGGCTCGAGAGGCGCCGGCGGCGAGTGCGCGACCGGCAGACGTTCAGGACTGTTTGCTGGACCCTGCCTGGGTCTGCGCCCGGTTCTCGACGTCGGTGTCCTTCAGCTCCGCCGCGCTCAGCTCCGCGTCGCCGGCAGCTGCCTCGTCGGACGCCTCTGATTCGTTCGCCTCGGGCGGAGTGGCGCGCAGGGTGGCACCCAGGATGAGGGTGCCGACGCTGAGCACGGCGGCGAGCCGGAACGCCACTCGGAAGCCCTCCACGGCGGCAGCGTCGGGATCCATCCCGGAGTTCACCGCAGCGGCGGTGCCCAGACCGACGGCGGCCACGAGAGCGGCCGTGCCGATGGCGGCTGCGAGCTGCTGCAGCGTGTTCAGCGCGGCGGTCCCGTGTGAGTACAACGCCTTCGGCAGCGGGTTCAGCGCAGTGGTGAACGCGGGGGTGAACAGCAGGGCCAGTCCGCTGGAGAGGAAGAGGTGCAGGCCCAGGACCATCGGCACCGGGCTGGTGGGCGAGAGCAGGCTCATGCCCAGAAGCGCCACGATCAGGATCGAGGCTCCCGGGATGACCAGCGGCTTCGGGCCCACGCGGTCATAGAGGCGCCCCACGATCGGCGCCATGAGCGCCATCAGCAGCCCGCCGGGCAGCATGATCAGGCCGGTCTGCAGGGTGTCCAGACCGCGGACGGTCTGCAGGAACAGCGGCAGCAGGATGAGCGCTCCGAAGAGCGCGATCATCATGAGCAGCATCATGCCCAGCGCGCGGGTGTACATGGTGAAGGCGAAGGGCTTCAGGTTCAGCAGCGCCGAGTCGGACTTCTGCAGCTTGACCTGCAGCAGAGCGAACGCGGTCAGGCAGATGACGCCGACGATGAGCACTGCGACGGCCACCGGATCCACGCCGGGAGCGGCGTCCGCGGAGACCTCCTGGGTGCCGTGTCCGCCGCCGATCTGGCTGATGCCGTAGACCACGCCGCCGAAGCCGGGGACTGCCAGCAGCAGCGATGGGATGGAGAGGCCCTTGCCCTTGGTGCCCGCGTCCTTGTTCAGCCGGGGGCGGCCCAGGAGCAGGGCGATGACCGCGATGGGCAGGATCATCAGGAACAGCCAGCGCCATTCGGCGATGTGCAGGATCAGCCCGGAGAGCGCCGGACCCGTGGCGGGGGCCACCGAGATGACGATGGAGATGTTGCCCATGACGACGCCGCGCCGATGCAGCGGCACCAGTGTCAGCACCGTGGTCATCATCAGCGGCAGCATGATCGCGGTGCCGCTGGCCTGGACCACACGTCCTGCGAGCAGGACCTCGAACCCGGGCGCGGCGGCCGCAAGCGCGGTGCCGAGGATGAACAGGCTCATGGCGACCGTGAAGACCCCGCGGAGGCTGTAACGCTGCATCAGGAAGCCGGTGATCGGAATCACGGTGGCCAGGGTGAGCATGAAGGCGGTGGTCAGCCACTGGATCGTGGGCTCTGAGACCTGGAACTCCTCCATGAGGGGCTGCAGCGCGACGTTCATCAGGGTCTCGTTGAGGATCATCACGAAGGTGGAGACCAGCAGCGCGCCGATGGTGAGCTTGTCGCTGGCCGGGAGCCGGCCGTCGTCGCTCGGCGGTGCCGCGCGCGGAGCCGATTTCTGCGGCGCGGCGCTATTCGGTGAAGCTGTCACTGATCCTCCATAGAACACTAAAGAACCCCAGAATGGGGCACCACTGAGGTGACACCACTCTGGGGTTTGTGAGAGCCCCCTGCCGGGTTCGAACCGACGACCTGCTGTTTACAAGACAGCTGCTCTACCAGCTGAGCTAAGGAGGCAAGGCACCGCGCAGGGCGCGGGGCCAGTCACCGATGGTATCAGTTCGTGAACGTCAGTTCTCCGACTGATATTCCTCGATGTGCTCTTCGACCAGTTCACGGAAGGGGCGCTCCGAGTCGGCCCAGGAGACCTCATCGACGAAGACGCTCGGTGTGCCTTCGATGCCGGCGGCCCGAGCATTCGCAGTGGTGTAGCTCGCGAAGGCCCGGTAGGTGCCGTCTTCCACACACTGGGAGATGTCGGCGTCGTAGGTGTCGCTGGCCAGCGCGGCGAGCTCATCGTTGGAGATCTCGTCGTTGTTCACCCGGTTGGCGGTCACCTGGGCGACGTAGTCGCTGTAGTTCTCCGGTGACTCTTCGACCATGCAGGCGAAGGCATTCGCCGCGCGCGCCGGGTAGTTCGTGGAGGAACCCAGGTACGCGATGGAGCGGTACTCCACGGTGACCAGCCCCGCGTCCAGCCACTCCTTGAGCTGCTCAGCGTGCTCGGCTTCGAAGTTCGCGCAGTGGATGCAGTAGGCATCGCTGTAGATGATGATGTGGGGCACTTCGCCCTCAGCCCGCTCTGTCACGCCCGGGGGCATGTCCGATTCCGATTCCTCGACGGCGGAGGCGTCGATCTGGCCCAGGTCATCGCCCTCGGCCAGTTCGGTGGAGGAGGTCAGCGTGAAGCCGCCCTGCTCGTTGGCGGCCGCGGGAGCCGGGCCCTCACTTGCGGCCGGACCGGAGTCATCCCGGTTCATCACGAAGATGGTCAGGCCGATGACGACGGCGAGCGCGACCACCACCACTCCGACTCGCAGCAGCACGGAGGTGAGCTTCTGCTTGCGCTCCTGCTCCTGCTGCATCTTGCGCGCCTTCTCGCGTGCGCTGGCGTTGTTCGAGGTCTCTGGGCTGCGGGCCATGGGCTCTCCGGTTACTGATGGGAATCATGTCTGCCCAGGTGACTGGACAGTGATCACGGTGCGGCTGTGATCGAGATGGGGCAGTGATCAAGATACAGGGTATGGATCCTTACCAGGGTATAGGGTCGTAATGCGGCATCACTGCCGTCAGGGGGTGTCCTGAGCCACGCATGGAAGGTGTGCCACTTTGTCAGAGAGCACTGAGAACGGGAACGGCTATGACTTCGTGGTGGTGGCCAACCGTCTGGCCGTCAATCACGTGACCCATGAGGACGGGACCACGGGCTGGGAACGCTCCCCCGGTGGGCTCGTCACGGCGCTCGCTCCCTTGATGGAACAGTCTGAGGGCGCCTGGGTCGGGTGGCACGGCGCCGCGGATGACGAGATCGAGCCCTTCGACCACGGCGACATGCACCTCGTACCGGTGCCTCTGAGCAGCGACGACGTCGAGGATTATTACGAAGGATTCTCCAACGGAACCCTGTGGCCGCTCTATCACGACGTGATCGCTCGCCCGGATTTCCACCGTCACTGGTTCGAGGCCTACCGCCGGGTGAACCAGCGCTTCGCCGAGTACACCGCGAAGGTCGCCGCTCAGTCGGCCACCGTGTGGGTCCAGGACTACCAGCTGCAGCTCGTGCCCGCGATGCTGCGCGACCTGCGCCCGGATCTCACCATCGGATTCTTCAACCACATCCCCTTCCCTCCCCCGGGGCTCTTTGCCCAGCTGCCCTGGCGCCATTCGGTGCTGCGCGGGCTGCTCGGCGCGGACCTCATCGGATTCCAGCGCGCCTCGGACGCCTCGAACTTCCGACGCGCTGTGCACAACCGGTTGGGCTACTACGTCGAGGACGACATGATCCACGTCCCGCTGCAGACCGACGCACCGGATCACGGGTCACCGCTGGCCGGCTTCAACGCCGACGCCGACCGCGGCACCGCCGTCAAGTCCCTCGTCGCCCCCGCCAGCGGCGCCGCGCGGATCGTGGAGGCCAAGGAGTTCCCGATCTCCATCGACACCGCCACCATCACCGCGCTGGCCAAGCGCGAGGACATCATTGCCCGTGCCCGGGAGATCCGCGAGGAGCTCGGCAACCCGGGGACGCTGCTGCTGGGAGTGGACCGCCTGGACTACACCAAGGGCATCCGACACCGGATGAAGGCCTATGAGGAGCTGCTGCAGAACGGTTCACTGACCGTGGGCCAGGTCTGCCTGGTCCAGGTGGCCAGCCCCTCCCGCGAGGGCGTGGAGAGCTACCGGCTGCTGAAGGAGGAGATCGAACGCACCGTGGGCCGGATCAGCGGCGAGTTCGACACGCTCTCCCACCCTGCGATCAGGTACCTGCACCATTCCTACCCGATCGAAGAGATGGTCGCGCTCTACCTCGCCGCTGACGTCATGCTGGTCACCGCGCTGCGCGATGGCATGAACCTGGTGGCCAAGGAGTACGTGGCCGCGCGGCGCGGCGACGACGGCGTGCTGGTGCTCTCTGAGTTCACCGGTGCCGCCGATCAGCTGCGCCAGGCCCTGTTGATCAACCCCCATGATGTGGACGAGCTCAAGGCCGCGATCCTGCGCGCTACCACGATGGACAGCGCGGACGCCAGTGCGCGGATGGAGAATCTGCGCCGGCAGGTCGTCCATCATGATGTGCGCCGCTGGGCCACGGATTTCCTGGACCGGCTCGCGGAGCTCACCGGTGCCGCCGCGGTGAAGGGCTGAACCGTGGATCAGTCACTGACCACGGCGCTGGAGCGCTTCGCTGACCATGCCAAGATTCTGATCGCGCTGGACTTCGACGGCTGCGTGGCCGAACTGACCTCCGTCGCCGCAGATGCGCGGCCGGTGCCGGAGAACGCCCGCGCCATCGAGGCGCTGGCGGGGATGGACGGAGTCGATCTGGCCTACGTCTCCGGGCGTTCACTGGACACGCTGCGCGAACTCGCAGCTCCACCCGAGGGAGTGCTGCTGATCGGTTCCCACGGGGCTGAGAAGGACCTCGGCGGAGACGCTCCAGGGCTTGAGCTCAGCACGACCGAGCAGATGGCCCGCGGACAGATCATCGACACCCTCACCGAGGTGGCAGCAGATGCCGAGGGCGCCTGGGTCGAGCACAAGCCGGCAGGCGCCGCACTGCATGTGCGCAATGTCGACGGCGAGGAGCTCGCCGAGCATGTCCTTGAGCACGGGCGCGCCGCTCTGTCGCTGGTCGACGGCGCCTACCTCAAGGACGGCAAGAAGGTGCTCGAATCCGTCGTCGTGCTCGCGACCAAGGGCGAGGGGATCACGGATCTGCGAGAGCACACCTCCCCCGACGCGGTGCTGTTCGCCGGCGACGACGTCACGGACGAGCAGGGCTTCGCCGTGCTTCAGGGAGCCGACATCGGCATCAAGGTCGGCGAGGGTGACACCGCCGCGGGGCACCGCATCGCCGCGCCCAAGGACCTCGCCGCTGTGCTCAGGCTCATCGCCGACCGGCGCGCCGGTCACAGCCAGGAAGCACGCCCGGACTCTTAAGGATCACCCATGTCGACTGTCCCCGGTCTCGGACTGACCGCCTCAGGAACAATCCCGCAGGAGCTGCTGGACCTGCCCTGGCAGGTTCCCCTGGAGGACTGGCCCGAAGATGTCATCGCCGCTCTCCCTCGGGGCATCTCCCGGCACATCGTCCGCTTCGCGTATCTGGGCGGCTCGGTCATCGCGATCAAGGAGACCTCCGAACGCGCCGCCCGGCATGAGTACCGGATGCTGCGGCAGCTCGGCAAGCTCGGGGCGCCGTGCGTGAAGCCGGTCGCAGAGGTCACCGGTCGGTCCACCCCCGAGGGCGAGGAGCTCTCCCCGGCGCTGGTGACCCGGCACCTCCGGTTCTCCCTGCCCTATCGCGCGGTCTTCAACCAGATGATGCGCAAGGAGACCCTGCTGCGACTCATCCACGCGCAGGCGCTGCTGATGGTGGAGCTGCACCTGATCGGCTTCTACTGGGGCGACGTGTCTCTGTCGAACACGCTCTTCCGCCGCGATGCAGGACAGTTCGCCGCCTACCTGGTGGACGCGGAGACCGGTGAGATCCACCCCAAGCTCTCCACGGGGCAGCGCGAGTACGATCTCGACGTCGCCCAGGTCAACATCGCCGGAGAACTCATGGACCTCATGGAAGGCGGGATGGTCGATGAGGACGTCGATCCGGTGGCCACCTCGCACCAGTTCATCGATGCCTACCGCGGGCTGTGGCAGGAGCTCACCGGAGACACGGCGTTCAACCCGGATCAGCAGTGGCTGATCGAGGAGCGGATCCGTCGGCTCAACGAGCTGGGCTTCGACGTCGAGGAGTACGACATCCGCTCCATGCGTGAAGACTCCAAGCTGCTCCTGCGGCCCAAGGTCGTGGACCCGGGACACCACCAGCGCCGCCTGATGAATCTCACCGGGCTCGATGTCCAGGAGAACCAGGCGCGCAGGCTGCTCGGCGCGATCGACGCCTACCGGGCGCAGACCGATCCGCACGGGGACGAGGCGATCGCGGCCCATATGTGGACCCAGGAGATCTTCCAGCCGCTCATCGGCAAGATCCCCAAGGAGCTGCGCAACAAGCTCGAACCGGCCGAGATCATGCACCAGCTCATCGATCATCGCTGGCAGCTCTCGGAGCGTGAGCACCGGGATGTCAGTCTCGATCAGGCGCTGCCCTCCTTCATCGACGAGGAGCTCAAGGGTCTGCGCGATGAAGCCACCTTGATGATCGATCCGCCAGGGGACGTCATCGACCAGCTGGGCCGTCCTACCAGGGACGAGGGCTGAGCCTGCTCAGCCGACGCCCGATCTCCGCGGCGGTGCGGCGCATCAGCGGCACTGCATGGCGGACGAAGCCGTCATCCATGCGCCCCGTAGGCCCGGAGACGGACAGCCCCATCGGCGTGGGTCCCTGCGGCACGACGACGGCGAGGCAGCGCACACCCATCTCCTGCTCCTCGTCATCCAGCGCGTAGCCCTGGGCGGCGATCCTTGGCAGCTGGTCCAGCAGCGCCTGCGGACGGGTCAGGGTCTTCTCGGTCAGTGCCGGCATCCCGGTGGCCAGGAGGATCTCCCGCACCCTCGCTGGTTCAAGCCCCGCGAGCAGCGCCTTACCCACCCCGGTGGAATGGAGGTGGGCCCGGCGTCCGACCTCAGTGAACATGCGCATAGTGTGCGGTGAGGGCACCTGGCCGATGTAGACGATCATCTCCGACTCCATGGCCGCGAGGTTCACGCTCTCTCCCAGTTCGGCCACCAGGGCCTGCATCTGCGGGACGGCAGGCCCGCCCAGCTGGCGGGTCGCCGATTCCCCGAGCGGAACGAGATTGGCGCCCAGCGCGTAGCGGCGGTCAGCCAGCTGGTGGACCATGCCCAACCCGATCAAGGTGTGCAGCAGTCGGTGGACCGTGGGGCCCGCCAGGCCGGACGCCGTCTTGAGCTCCCCGGCAGTGGCCGCACCACCGGCCTCGTCGAGAACGCGCAGCAGCGTGAAGGCGCGTTCAACCACCTGAACCCGTTGCGAGTCCGCATCCCGGACTTCTGCTTCCATGATGCGAACTCTATGCCATAGGAATAGGGGTGACGAGGCCGCTCCAGAAGATCCGGCGGAGCAGCCTCCTCGCGAGAATCTTCATCACTGCAAAGGAGCAGCGCATGAGCATCACTGTCCACGCCCCCTATGAGGTTCCCGGCGTCGAAGCAATCCTGACCGAGGAGGCCCTGGCCTTCCTGGAAGAGCTTCACCGGCGTTTCGCCGCGACGCGGAACCAGCTGTTGGAGAACCGCCGCTCGGCACAGGAGGACGCCGCCCGCACCGGAGCGGTGGATTTCCCGGCCGAGACCCGCCAGGTGCGTGAATCCACATGGTCTGTCGCCGATCACCCGGCGGCGCTGCAGGACCGTCGGGTGGAGATCACCGGGCCCGCGGCCCCGGCCAAAATGGCGATCAACGCCTTGAACTCAGGCGCCAAGGTCTGGTTGGCCTGTCTCGAAGATGCACTGGCCCCGAACTGGTTCAACATCATCGACGCGCAGCGCAACCTGGCCGGGGCCGCTGCGGGGACGCTCGCGTTCACCTCCGCCGAGGGGAAGAGCTACTCGATCCGAGAGGACATCGAGACCCCGACCGTCGTCGTGCGGCCGCGCGGGTGGCACCTTCCGGAGAAGCACCTCGAGATCGACGGACTCCCCGCCATCGGTGCTCTCGTGGACTTCGGGCTGCACTTCTTCCACAACGCGCGGGTCCTCTCGGAGCAGGGACGAGGGCCCTTCTATTACCTTCCGAAGTTGGAGCACTACGCGGAGGCGAGGCTGTGGGACCAGGTCTTCAGCTTCGCCGAGGAGTCCTTCGGCATAGACCACGGAACGGTTCGCGCCACCGTGCTGATCGAGACGCTGCCCGCCGCGTTCCACATGGAGGAGATCCTCTATGAGCTGCGCGACCACGCCTCGGGTCTCAACGCCGGGCGGTGGGACTACCTGTTCTCGATGATCAAGTATTTCCGGGCCTCGGGTGAGAAGTTCGTGCTGCCGGATCGAGCTCAGGTGTCGATGACCCAGCCGTTCATGCGCGCCTACACCGAGCTGCTGGTCAAGACCTGCCATAAGCGCGGCGCCTTCGCCATGGGCGGCATGGCGGCCTTCATCCCCAACCGCCGGGAGCCCGAGGTCACGGCGCGAGCGATCGAGAAGGTGCGCGACGACAAGTCACGGGAAGCTGACGATGGATTCGACGGGTCATGGGTGGCCCATCCCGATCTCGTCGATCTCTGCCGCGCCGAGTTTGATGCCGTGCTGCGGAATGCACCGAACCAGCTGCAGCGCCAGCGCGATGACGTGAGCGTCAGCGCTGCGGATCTGCTGGACGTGGAAGCCGCGGAGGGCGACGTCACCGAGGCCGGAGTCCGGATGAATCTCTACGTCGCCGTGTACTACACCGCGATCTGGCTCTCCGGCAACGGGGCCGTGGCGATCCACAACCTGATGGAGGATGCCGCCACCGCGGAGATCTCGCGCTCCCAGGTGTGGCAGCAGATCCACAACGGCACCGTCACCGCGGACACGGGAGTCCGCGTCACCGCGGAACTGGCCGCATCGCTGCTCGATGAGGAGGTCGCGCGTCTGCGCGCGGAGATCGACGACGAGCAGAGCTTCAGCGACTATTTCGAGCCGGCTGCCGGTGTGGTGCGGGCGTTGGTGCTCGACGAGGAGTACATCGACTTCCTCACGCTCCCTGCCTATGAACTCATGCCCTGAGCGACGCGCTCCCCAGCAGGGCTTCCAGGCCGTGGAGATAGATCTGCTCTGACTCCACGGCCTGAGGGTCCTCGCCGGGCATTTCACCGGTGGTCTGGTCTGCATTGAGCAGACGCTGGTTCTGCTCGGTCGCGATGGCGCCCAGGGCGAACCGCATGACCGCGGCCGTGGCGCGCGCGGCGTCGCCCTCGTCCCAACCTTGAGCACGCAGCTGAGCGGGCAGCACATGTGCTGGCGGAAGCTGAGGGTCCAGTGCGTAGGCGAGCAGCAGCAGATCCCCGGAGTCGCGCAGCGGCAGCATCAGGTCGCGGAGTCGGAGCATGAGCGTCCTGGGATCGGCCCTCTCTGCGCGCAGCGGGGCCAGAATCGCTTGGGCGACCTGAGTCAGCAGCTCCTGCTTGCTGGAGACGTGATAGTACAAGGCGCCGGGGGCGACCCCGAGCTCTTTGGCCAGACGCCGCATCGAGACATCGGGGAGCCCGTACCGGATCAGCAGGGATCGAGCGGTCTCGGTGATCAGCGCTGGAGAGAGTGACACGTCAGCGTCGTGACCTAGAGCCCGTGGTCTCGGAAGAGCTTCTCATCCGGATCGACGAGGGATTCCTCGATCAACCACCGGTTGGTCTGCAGCGCCTGCAGGTTCTTGGAGACCACGGTGTCCCGGGTCTTCGCGACGCCGCCGGCGAGCAGCCCTATCTGTGCCTTGAATTCGGCCGCGTGACGAGGCTTCTCGCTGTCTGGCAGTGCCAGAAAGAGCTCGAGCGTCCGCGGCAGGTGTCTCTTGATGGTGCGGTTCACCGCGTCGTGATGCTCAGGGTAACGGGCCAGGGAGTCCCAGCGGTCCACGATGTCCTCGAGGCCGACCACCATCATTCTCAGCTGTCCCTGCGTGGAAGGAGGCAGCTGAGCCGACCGACTGCGCACCGTCTGGTCGATGGAGGCGAGTTCGGACCTCAGACGGTCCTGGTCTTGGTTCAGCTGCTCGGACCGGCGCAGCCGTGACTGCTCTCTGCCCGCCAAGATCCCGTAGGTGCCGGCAGCCGCGACGCCGCCGACCACGGCTCCGGCCAGCAGCGCCCAGAGGTTGGGAAGCATGACCAGCAGCATGAGTCCGAAGCCGAAGAGGAAAGCAAGGAAGGTCAGGCCCAGGCGCGCCTGCGACGAGCCCGGTGTGTTCTGGGCCGGGCCGGAAATTTCAGCGCCGATGGTGACCTCCTGCGGAATCTGCTGGCTGTTCATACAGGATATCTCGCGGGGGTGGACAGTCTCTGGACGCGGCGAGGGTCCTCCGGCATTTGGCGTGGTGGAGACGGAGTATTTCTCGGGGCGATCGAAACCCCGGCGGCGGTGTCTACCGGCAGCGGACTCAGACGTTGTAGGGGGTGCAGGTGAGGACGTTACCTGTCCCGGCCTGGTCTGTGTGTCCACTCCCGCTCCGCGCAGCGGTCCTTTCCGTGAGGGGGGAGGTGGAACAGTCCATAGCAGGCCTCACAGAAGCGCAAGCCCGGCTGCTGAGCCGGACCTGCCTGGACGTAGTTCCTCGACCCGGTTGACCGCAAAGTCGATGGCCCCAGGGTCGACCTTGTTCTCATCAGACATGGTGTCACTTCCGCATCGCGAAGTCTCAGGAACTTCCACGCCTCGGCGAGGTCGCACCAGGTTCCTCCTCAGCGGGTTTCCCCGTCGCGGGTCGCTGAACGTAACGGGGATCGTCCGCGGATCGCCTGCTCTGCACGGTGAGTCTGACAGCGGCGGAGGCGCCTAGGAACGCTCCCCCGGGAGTCGGCAGCGGGACGTGCCTGACCCAGAGGCCCGGAGCGTCGTGCTCGTCTGTGAGCACGGCGTCATCGGTGGGGTCGTAGTCGCGCAGCGGTGAATCGATCACCGAGGCCCAGGTTGCCCACACGCGGGGGTGAGACTCATCCTCGGTGGGGGCCTCGATGTCGACCACCAACACGTCGTCGAGGTCTGCGGACGCCTCGAGGTGGTCGCCGAAGCTGAAGATCCCATGCGCTTCCCGCAGGGAGAGGACCCTCAACTGGAGCATGTAGCGCATCTTCGCACCGCCGGGGCGGCTCTCCCGGGAGGAGAGAAAGGTCGTGATCAACGGGGTAGGCCGGTCGGCGGTGTCGGTCCCCCGAGGCCACTCCAGCTGGATCGGGCACTGGTGTGCTGCCAGCTGTTCGTGCATCACGATGGGAAGCCCGCGCACCGAGAGCCGAGTCTCGGCCTGCCAGGTCACCTCAGCATCGGGTTCCCCGGGCAGACGGTAATTGACCAGATCAGCGGTGACCTGAAGGTCGCCGAAGAGGAATCGTTTGAGATTCTGATAGCCCTCCTCGGAGTTGACCAGGCCATAGCGGCCCGAATGGCTGCGGTGGACGAAGGCGAAATTGGCTGCGCGAACGTAGGCAGACTCGATCTGCACCAACCCATCACTCTTGGGGCCCACCGCTTGGGCCGACAGTCCCAGCGCGACGTCGTAGTCGGCCGGGTTGGTTCCCACCAGGCAGAACACTCGCTCTGCGGGGAATGCATGTGCTGGAATCTGATTGGCCCTCCACCCCGAGGGCGGTCGCTCGGCACGCTCGGCCTCTGGGGTCAGATAGGCATACATCTCACGCGGCCCGAAGATGCTGCCGCCCTGAATGTTGAACGTGTCTCGCATCTTCTCCAGGAGCCCGAACCCGAGTGTGAAATGAATCCCTCCGTGCGGGGTCCCATAGGTGAAGAGTCGATCCACGTGGTTCAGTCCGTGGTCACCGCGATCGGGCAGCACCTTCTGGAGCAGACACCGGCAGATGAGGCCACCCATGGAATGGGCGATGAGATGCACGCGAGGAGCTCCGGTGCGATTCTTGATCAGAGAGATGAAGTCCAGCAGCGAGACCGCCGCCGATGTGAGATCGAAGGGTCGAAAAGGGTCAGGAGCTTCCCCGTCATCCTCGGGGTCGCCGCTGTGAGCGTGCGTGGTCAGGCTGGGCGCCGAGATGTCGTAGAACCGGTGCACCCATATCGATGCCGGAGGCACGGAACCCGGCGCGGCGTTCTCCAGATAACGCTCCTGGCTGCCATGCACGAGCAGCGCGTAGCCGCTCCCGGCGGACCCGTCACCCGACAGGTCCTCAGTCATCAGACGCAGCAGCGGGCTCTCAAACTGGTAGAAGCTGGGACGCCCCGAGGACCCCACACGAACGTGGACGGACCCTTCGTTGAACCCGTAGAACGGATCCTCCACGGCACGTTCGATTCCGCTCTCACCTCCGGCGAAACCGCGCACATACACCAGCGGCAACTTCTCCATCACGCCTCCGCCCCGCACTCACAGCCTTGGTCCTTCAGTCTCAGCCCGCCCACGACGCTCGGTCAATGAACGCCGGTCCGATCCATCCAGGTCGACTCTGGCTGCAGAGAAAGCGCTGATCGAGTCGAACCCCGCACTGGACGAAAAACCGCGGCACGCAACAAGCCCATGCCCGAGGACGTCCTCCCAGCGCACCGAGCACTCAATAACGCGTTCAACAGGTGAGTGAGGAAGGGGCAACGAGCCGCGGAATGAAAGGCTGCCGAGCCGGGGGCGAAAAAGTACCCCGAGCACGCAAAAAGGGCCGTCGAACTGCATCTCTGCAATCCAACGGCCCTCTATGCCTACGGTCGGGGTGACAGGATTTGAACCTGCGACCTCGTCGTCCCGAACGACGCGCGCTACCAAGCTGCGCCACACCCCGTGGACCTGCGAGCGGAACCGTTTCGGATTGCCACGCGCAGAGATTCATCCTATCCAAGAACACCCACGTCGACCAAAACGTCGCCTGTGTCTGGGTATAGGTGAAGCCCGGTCCCACGAACGGGGACCGGGCTTCAACCCTTAAATTGTGTCCGGCGGCGACCTACTCTCCCACACACTCCAGTGTGCAGTACCATCGGCGCAGTGGGCCTTAGCTTCCGGGTTCGGGATGGGACCGGGCGTTTCCCCCACGCTATGACCGCCGTAACTCTAGAACAACACCCTTCCCACACCACCACACACACCAAAACAACAGGTGACCCGTGGAGGGGTACTACGGTGTCGTAAACCTAAACTCACAACAACACTCTTCACTTATACACACCCCCCGCACCGAAACCTCGGAACATGGGGCGTGCTCTGACCTGACCCACACCACCACGCACCCCCAGAAGAGGGGGCGCACGAGTGACATGGGGTTGTTGGCAGAGAACCGCCTAGTGGACGCGAACACGCAGTGTTCAAAAGAAACTTCACCGAGCACCACAGATTGATGTGTGGTGTAAGTGATCGGCTTATTAGTACCAGTCAGCTTCACGCATTGCTGCGCTTCCACATCTGGCCTATCAACCCAGTAGTCTAGCTGGGAGCCTTCACACCCGAGGGTGACGGAGATCTTATCTTGAAGCCGGCTTCCCACTTAGATGCTTTCAGCGGTTATCCATCCCGAACGTAGCTAAT
>CANLUC010000002.1 GCA_947494195.1 uncultured Nesterenkonia sp.
GCTTCGGCACAGGTTCATCCTTCCAGGCCCCCCGCAGGCAAGCCAGATCAGATGTCACCTACTGGTGCGGCAGACCCCTTCTCGCCGAAGCTGCCGGTGCTCTCCTGACCACCCTGCTGACCGACCTTGCTCGGGTCCGCGGCGTTCTTCTCGCCGAAGCTGCCGGTGCTCTCCTGGCCGCCCTTACTGGCCTGCTGCTCGGTGTCGTTACGGTTGCCGAACTGTCCTGGGTTGTTCTGATCCGCCATGACGATCTCCTTGCATATTGGTTCAGTCTCGTCTGAGACATGTGGACGAGGCAGTGAGCCTCTTCTTGCCGTGCCAGTGGAATCCGGCTCAGAGAGTTCAGATTCCACTGGCACCCCGTCACGATCGACGCTGTGTGCCCGACCGCAACGTGGATCTATAGTGCTGCGCCGTTCACAGCTGTCGGGGCGAACGCTGGGCCCCGCGGTCCTCGACTCTGTGATCCTGGACACCACGGTTCTGAACGCCACGGGGCAGGAAGGACAGAGCGACCATCGTCACGCCCAGGCCTAGGTGCAGCCAGTCGTCCGCGCTGTTCAGCGGCACGAAGTTCGCCATCGAGCTCTCCTCCACGAAGAGCCCGTAGAGCCATAGCCCGAGATAGATCACGCCGCCCCAGAGAAGGAAGTGCTTCGCTCCAGTCCCTGAGCGGGCCAAGGCCACCCCGACCACCCCGTAGAGCAGATGCACGATGTTGTGCAGGGCCGAGACCTGGAAAATTCCCAGCAGCATCGCTTCGGAGCCGTGGCCGGCGAACTGCATGGTGTCGTAGCTGGTCGTGATCCCGGGGATGAATCCAGCTACGCCCACTAGGAGGAATACCGCAGCGTAGGCCAGCGCGGCCCACTGAACTGCCGATTTCTCAGTCTTTCGACCCTGGATACGCGTCTCGGAAGTCGTCATCCTTGTCCCTTCTCTCTTCACTCGAAAGATCTTGCTTCTACACGTTCTTCTGGCGGTGCGTCGGGCTGCCTACTCGTAGGAGATGAGCTCCACCAGCTCACCGGCCCGGTCCTCCGGCATCGAACGGGCGATGTCGGCCTGGGTCAGCATGCCCACCAGCTCCTGGCCGTCGATGACCGGCAGACGCCGCACCTGGTGGGTGGTCATGGTGGCGATCGCCTCTTCGACGGTGTCGTCAGCGCCGATCGTCACCGGTTTGCCGCCACCGAGCTCGCGAGCTTTGACCTCTCGCGGGTCACGGCCCGCGGCGACGCATTCGCGGACGATGTCCCGGTCAGTGACCATGCCTTGAAGCCGGTCGTTCTCGCCGCAGATCGGCAAAGCCCCGACGCCGAGGTCCTTCATCATGCGGGCGGCTTCTTCCAGAGTCTGGTGTTCTCCGATGCACTCGGCGCCGGCGGTCATGATTTCGCGTGCTTTAGTCATCTCAACTCCTTGATATCGGTGGGTTACTCGCGTCAAGAGTGGTTCAGGCATTAACGGGTGTTTCCGGCGGGAGCCAGTTCCAGCGGGGGTCGCCGGTGGTCGGTCGAACGGGCTCGGTCGGCGAGTTCTTCGACGACGGCGCCGTCACGCTGGGCGCACCATTGGAAAACGTCGGTGGGGTGCAGCACTCCTACAGGCTCTTGGCCGGCGAAGATCACGACTGGTCTGACTCCGTGGTCCCGGTAGTACGACACACAGGCCTCTACTGGGTCTTCCGCATCGAGTAGTGCGGGCATCTGGGTCACTATGGCCGCGCAGCGTCGACGCGCCCACTCATGGGGGTGGGAGGCTTTAAAGGCACGGAGGTCTTCCCGAGTGAGGATTCCGAGGGGGCGGTCTCGCAGGTCTCGGATGATGACCATGTCACTCTGAGCGCGGGTCAGCGCCTGTTGCGCCGCTTCCACCGATTGGGTCTCGCACACCGAACACACCCACGGCCGTAAAAGGTCACCGATTCGCGTGGGCATCATTGCCTCCAATCTGGTCCAGGGCTGATTGAGTCGCTCAAACCTTCCCTCGTGCTCAATACCGACCCGGTGGGCATCGCATCAACGAACTCGGCCGCAGAAACCACCGGACTGGTGTCGTGCGTCGGCCAAGCCGTCCGCGTGGACACGGATCGCTTGTCAGTGGGCTGTCCCAGGGAGGCCGCTGGCGTAGCCGGGGCGAGGCGGGTGAAGCGCAAATGCGGCTGTTCCAGACACCACAAGAACACCCGGTCTGGGTAGAGAATCCCTGCCGGTTTCCAGCCGTTAAGCACCGCCAATGGTCGGACCCCTTCTGTGCGGTACCGCCACAGCACACCCTCTACCGACTGCTCCGCCCGCAGAAAATCCGCTCCGCCGGAGCACGCGTCAGCGCATGAGCTTTTGGTCCACGTCCTGGGGTGTTCTGCTGCCGTTGCGGCAAGGTTCTCCTCGGTCAGCACCCCCACAGTGAGACCAGCGGGGTCAACCACCACAAGGGTCGCATCCGAGCCTCGAAGCAGGATCGCGGCGTCACCGAGAGGTTGTGTCGAGACCAGCGTGTGCTCCACCGGGGACATCAGCTCAGCCACACAGCTCATGCGCTCACCGCCTGGCAGTCACACGGAAGCGCCGGCAGCGACGTCGTGATCCTCGGCAGACCCGCCCTGGCCCGCAGCTGATCGATGTAGAGCTCCAGGGCTGCCAGTCCGACCGGGTCAAGGTGCGAAAGATTTTCCAGATCCACGACGAGATCCGGGCAACACATGAATGCGGCACCGCGGTCCAGGATTTCGGTGATCGAGGAGACCGTGTCCAGGGTCAGGCAGCCCAGCACCTGCAGACGTATAGGCCCGGCGAGGCCGGCGGCGTCAATGACAACGCGAGAAGAATGCTCCACGAGGACAGTCCTTGAGAAGAGAATCAAGTGCCCGTGGCCTGAGCAATGTCTAAGCTAGCGGACCCGTCGTCGAACTGTAAAGGCCCTGGAAACAAGCTAAGCGGATCCCCAAAGTCGGCGTGGGACCGGGTTGTGCCGTAGGGTCGGGCACAAGCTGTCCCCGATTTGGAGGCAGCCCCCCCATTCAGGACGGAGCCTGCCATGGCTACCGCCGATTCCCCCCGGGGTTTTTCTGCTGAACTCCACCAGGTCCTCCTCGACGACGAGGACATCTCCCGGGTCTTGAACTCGATCACCCAGCTCGCCGCCGAGCATCTCTCGGTGGACCGCAGAGTGCTCTGCGGCATCGTACTGAACCGTGACCGAAAGAACATCGTCGTCGCCAGCAGCTCCGCCGAGGCCGAGCAGATGGACGAAGTCCAAGCCGGATTCGATGAAGGACCGTGCCTGGAGGCCCAGCGCACCAACACCCTGATCAGGGTTCCTGATGTTGAGTATGAGACCAGGTGGCCCCAATACATGGCTGAGGTCCGTGCCCATGGGCTGCGCAGCGTCCTGGCCGTCCCCCTGGGACTGGATGGCACGGCCAGTGCAGCCATCAATTTCTACACCGTCGAGCCCGGCGCCTTCCACGACGAGGACGGCGAATCAGCCCAGCGATACGCCGAAGTCGCCTCTGTCGTCCTCGGGATCGCGCTGCGGATCGCTACCCACGCAGAGACTGCGGAAGACCGACGGCTCGCGATGGAATCCCGCACTGCGATTGATCTCGCGGCGGGCATCATCATGGGCCAGAACCGGTGCAGCCAAGACGAAGCGATGACCATCCTGAAGAGCGCGTCGAATCACCGCAACATCAAGCTACGGACCCTGGCTGAGCAGATCATCTCCTCCGCCGGGCACGGGCCAGCTGCAACGAACTTCGAGTCATAGCCCACTCGCATGTGCACCCCGCCCGAGAATTAGTTCTCCGGCGGGGTCACGAACAAAGTTTCCTCAGCTCGGTGAGTTAGGGGTCTTCTAGGGACTCCACGTCAGCTCTCGGACGGCCAGCCCAGGGAGTCCTGTGGTCCGCTGCACGTGGATCTCTGCGGCCTGTATCGCCGTCGCCGACGACGGGGCGTAGAGCGAGACCACAACAACATCTTCTCCGTGCATCTCATAGTGGGCGATGGCTCCCCACCGCTTAGATCGCAGTTCCGCGA
This sequence comes from uncultured Nesterenkonia sp., assembly GCA_947494195.1. Taxonomy (GTDB): domain Bacteria; phylum Actinomycetota; class Actinomycetes; order Actinomycetales; family Micrococcaceae; genus Nesterenkonia. Next base: position 4,047 of record CANLUC010000002.1, read on the forward strand.
ACTCCTGCGCCTTGAGACCGCGGCCAAGGCGCACAGCTACGTGATATTTCGACTGCATCGTGTGCCTCTCACAGCATCCGAGATGAATACACCGGACAGTTGCCACACCAACGCAGCCATCCTTCTGCGGCCCGGGCATATATAGCGTCGCCACGAAGATGGTTCCAGACCGTCCTCCGGGACAGATCCAAGGAAACAGAAAAACCATCAGGGGCAGAAACACCGTCGCCGGCGTCGTGGGGGAAAGAATGCGGAATCTTCATAGCGGGACCTCGAGGGCAGAAGTTCAAATACCCGGGGCTAGAGCTGTGAGTAAGCTTAGCGGCCTCCAGAGCGGACGCCAGTCTCCAAAAGCACCCATTTACTTAGACCTGGGGCGGCGGCTTCGGGCGCCGTCGATGGCAACAGGCATTTCTTAGAGTGCCAGCCGAACCGCCAGTCTCGACTCGATGGGGCCTTCTTGGTCCAAGGACGCTGCTCATGAAGCGAAGCCTTGACTCTGTGAACCCGTCCTTGCGCGTCGCTCAGGTTATCCATCCCACCTGAGGACTTCGAAGCCCCTCAACAGGAACGACTTACTCCCCCATGGTCTACCTGCGCACCGGGAAGGACCGACTCCAAGCGCGCGTAAGCCGATCGGTTTACGGGCCTTTAGTCGGGCAGGTATACGGGCACCGAGCCCCCCACACTTGCGCCACGTGTCCGCTTAGGGGCCAGGGCCTCCAAGCGAGGACCGGACCAGCGCAACCGGAAACGCCGGCCCGGAAGGACTTTAAGAGCCCTACTGACAACCAGTCGGTGTGTGTTCCGCTGCTTCAGTAGGCACCTGGACTGCTCCGCTCCAGTCCCGGGTGCATGACTTCGCCTCTAGTCTAACCGTTACCTCAACGTGACATTTGTTATCGATCTGTTATAACGTCGTAGTCGTGCCTGTGGCTGATGTCCGAAGCCGCATCGCCTCCGTCAGATCTCTTCCTGCCGCTGACCGGAGCTATTCCAAAACTACCGCTAGGCAGGTGCGGGGCACCGCGGTCGATCGTGACCTGAAGAACGTGAGCTTCCCGGCTCACGCTTCACGCCAGGCGGTCCCGCAACTACAGGGAGAGGTTTCCAGAGAAGTGACAGACGTGACTTTCGTCTCACGCCGTGACCGGCGCCGGCAGGCCAAGCCCTCGTTGGCGAAGGCCGTGGCCTTCAACGCCGGCACCGTCGGACGAGGTGCGGCAGCCGCCGTCGCCGTATCCGGCCTCGTGATCTCCTCCGGGGTCGCCGCGCATGCCGGCACCGACATCAGCACCCCTGAGGTCTCCTCCGTGGACGCAACCGCATCCGGTCTCAGCGTGGAGCGCGCCAGCACCACCTCCGCGGTGGCTGTGACCGCATCCAGCGAGGTCGAGCTCAGCTTCGACCGCCCAGCGGTCACCTCCACCCCGGCACCAGATCCAGAACCAGCACCCGAGCCCCCACCGGAGCCCGCTCCAGTGCTGGAAGAGGTCCAGGAAGCCGTTCCCGCCTCCCTGCCGGTCCAGCCAGAATCCCCCGCGGAGCAGACAGAGCCCGCTCCGCACCAGCAGACCAGCACTCCCGATCACGGCGGCCACAACGGCCAGGCCCCTCACAGCCACGACAGCCAGACCTGGCAGGCCGACACCAGCCAGCAGGCCCAGGGCAACACCCAGGTCGCCTCCACCGCACCCGCCCAGGAAGAGGCTCCAGCCTCCAGCAGCGGCGGCAATGGGTCGATCGTAGCCGCCGCCTACGCAGGCCTCGGCAACCCCTACTCCTACGGCGGCACCTCACCTTCTTCGGGTTGGGACTGCTCCGGTTTCATCAACTGGGCCTACAACCAGGCTGGGGTCTCCCTGCCACGCACCACTTACGGCATGATGGCTTCGATGCGTCAGGTCTCTTCGCCTTCGCCGGGTGACATCGTCATCCAAAACGGTGGCAGCCACGCCGCCATCTACGTGGGTAATGGCCAGCTCATCGGTGCGAACAACCCTGAGCAGGGCACTAAAATGTACTCCGCTGACTCCCCGTACTGGTCCACCACCATGTACCTCAGCGCCAACTGAGACCTCAGCACTGAATAAGCCTCGGCCGCAGTGCACGATCCGACAACGGGTCGTGCACTGCAGCTTCTTCAGGCCCAGAGGCGCTCGAACCCCGACGCGCGGACGGTCGGAGTGCGCGCCGCGCGCGAAACGCATCCTCCTGCGGGACTCCATGCCGACTCGCACCAGCGGCGAACGTGACACATATACATTGCATGCTGCGGGGAAGCGACCGCGCACCCTATTGCCCCAGAACCGTGTCAAGCTCTGAGGCCGGGGCAACAGATGTAGGGGACCGAAACCTTTCGTTCTCGCGACGCTCTACGATGGGCTGGATATTCGCTTCGCTGGGTCCGTCTTCCCGGGCGTCACTGCCGAAGAGAGCAGGTCCGCCACTATGCGCAACGGACCACGTCCATGGAGCAGAAACCTACGCCTTCCTGAGGGAGACGCATCATGCAGCCACAGACCGCCGGATCGAACACCGCTGGAATCAGTCGTATAGGACGCACCGCCACCCTTCTCGCGACGCTGGGGCTCATTGCCTCCTGCGGCGGCGAAGAACCACCACCGCCGCCCGCCACGGCGGAACCCGAGGAGCCCACCAGCAGCCCTGAACCAGTAGAGGACGTGCTAGACGAACAGGGCGTCAGCGCCGGGCACCCCCTGGCCGTAGAGGCTGGTGAGCAGGTCCTGGCCGAAGGCGGGAACTCCGTGGACGCCGCCATCGCCACCGCGTTCGCTATGACGGTGGTCGAGCCCTTCGCCTCAAGTGTCGGCGGCGGTGGCTCCGTGGTCATCGCAGGACAAGCGGGTGACCCGTTGTTCTATGACTACCGGGAACAGGTGGGTGTGGACGGCGAGATCCCTGAATCTGGCATCGGTGTCCCCGGGTTCGTCGCCGGCATGGGCCGGCTCCACGAGGACCACGGCAGCCTCGAATGGGAACGGTTGATCCAGCCGGCCCAGCAGCTGGCCTCCGAAGGCTTCGAGGTCTATGACTTCCTCGCAACCCGTATGACCGAAGACCTCGGACCCGAAGCGATCGAGGGAGTCGAGCCCTTCGAAGTCGATGGTCAACCGGTCCAGACCGGTGAACAGCTGGTTCAGACAGAGCTGGCCGAGACGCTGGGGACGATCGCCGAGGAGGGCTGGGAGGCGTTCTACACCGGCAGCCTGACCTCTGACCTGACGGCGGTCGAGGGTCTAGATGAACAGACTCTGGCCGATTACGAGGTCACGCTCTCGGATCCGGTCTCTGGCGAGTTCGGAGACTACGGCGTGCTCGCCGCCGCCCCGGCGCTCCCAGGTGTCACCCTGATCCAGATGCTGCAGGTCGCCGAGGCCCAGGGCATCGCGGAGATGGAGCCCGACTCCGCCGAATACATCGAAACCCTCTCCCAGGCCTGGCTAGTCGCCGAGGAGACCGTGCTCACTGAACTGGGTGACCCTCGTTTCGTCGAGGTGCCGGTGGAAGAGATCACGGATCAGCAAGCAAATACCGAGATCGACCTCTCCGCGATGTCGACCCCGCAGCAGCAGGGCGCGGAGCAGGCAACCAGCTTGGCGGCAGAACACCAGAGCACGATCAACGGCCGCGCCCCCACAGATGCCAACACCACCCACATCTCCGTAATGGACGACGAGGGCATCATGGTCTCGATGACCAACACGCTGACCAACTTTTGGGGTGCCGGTGAGGCGACCAACGGGTTCTTCCTGAATAACCAGCTCAGTCGCTTCGAAGCCTTGGACTCTCCGGCCAACCAGCCCGAACCCGGCCGCCGCTCGGTCACCTGGTCCATGCCGACCATCATCACCGACGAACAGCAGCGCCCGGTGCTGGGCATCGGGACTCCTGGTGGCAATCAGATCCTCAACATCATGGGCACGGTGCTCACACAGTGGGGTCTGCAGGACGCCTCCCTGCAAGACGCGGTAAACGGTCTGCGCTTCCGGCTCCTCGAAGAGGATGAACTGCTCGTCATCGATGATCAGCCAGACGAGCAAACTGCACAGGAGCTTGCAGAGCTCGGATGGGAGCTGCAGGTCTGGCCCGATGAGTGGGGTGGCTTCGGCTCAGTCCAAGCACTCGAGGTGGACTACGAAACTGGCGAAATCACCGGGGCCACCGATGACCGCAGGGTCGGCACCTACACGGTGTTGGAATGAGTTGCGTTCCAGAGTCCGAATACCCGGTCGAGGTGGTGCTTTTACTCGTTTTCACCCGACAACGAGGAGATCTCCGCAGCTGAGGTGCTGGAAGGCCCCTAATCTAGGATCAGGATCATGACAGATTCCCACAACGGTCCCCCGCGGGTGCTTATCGTCGATGACGAAGAACCCCTGGTGCGACTCGTGGAGCGGTATCTCAGCCGTGAGGAACTCGCGGTGGAGTCCACGGGCGACGGTGATGCCGCCGTGGAGCTGGTCCGGACGCACGACCCGGCTGTGGTGATCCTGGACCTTGGTCTGCCGGGTATGGACGGGATCGAAGTGTGTCGTCAGATTCGACGCTTTTCGGACTGCTACATCCTCATGCTCACCGCACGTGCAGAAGAAGTTGACCGGCTCATCGGACTCTCCGTGGGTGCAGATGACTACGTCACGAAACCATTCAGCCCCCGGGAACTGGTGCTGCGCGTCCGTGCGCTGCTGCGTCGACCCCGTCAGGCACCCGCAGGCGATGGACGTTCAGTGACCCTCGGCGAGCTCCATATTGATCTGGCCGGGAGGGGAGTAGACCTCAGGGGTGTACCTATCGATCTCACGCCGACGGAGTTCGACATTCTGGCTACCCTGGTCGCAGAGCCTGGGGTCGCGCTTTCGCGACGAGAGCTGATCACCAGGGTCTGGGGTCAGGACTGGGTCGGTGACAGTCACTTGGTCGATGTCCACATCGGTCATCTGCGTCGAAAACTCGGTGATGACCCGGTCAGCCCGGAGTTCATACATACCGTCCGCGGAGTCGGGTACAAGGCAGGGACCCCACGATGAACCCACATCAGCCAGTCTCAGGGCTGGGAGTGAGGATCTTTGCGGCGCTGATTCTGGTTCTCTGTGTTGCTGCGCTGACCGCCTGGCTGGTGGCCCTGGTGATCGGGCCCGCGATCTTTCATGACCACATGCTGATGGCCGACCAGGCTGGCTCCTCGTCTGGGGTCATCCTCCACGCCGAGGAAGCCTTCGACGCAGCCTGGCAGATCTCTCTACTGCTGGCGCTAGCGGCAGCGTTCATCACGTCGGTGTTTGTCACGATCTTTCTTGTGCGTCGGCTGGTCAAGCCCATTCGCGACGTCCGGGGCGCGGTCAACAAAGTCGCCGCTGGTGACTACTCGGCAAGGGCTCCTCAGGGCAGCATCGGTGCCGAATTTTCTGAACTGATCGGCGCTTTCAACACGATGGCCAGCGAATTGGACCAGACCGAGCACACACGAAAACGGCTCCTTTCAGACCTGGCTCACGAGATGCGCACCCCCGTCGCCACCGTGGACGGATACCTCGAAGCCATGCAAGACGGCGTAGCCCAGGCCGACGACGAGACCCTGAACATGCTTCGCGAACAGACCGAACGCCTCACACGCCTCGCCGAGGACATCTCGCTGGTCAGTGCCGCCGAGGAGCAGCGCCTGAGTATGCACTCGGCGCCGGTCCGGGCCAGTGACCTCCTCACAGCAGCGGCATCCCAGACTCGAAGGCGCTATCAGGACCATGGAGTGAGCCTCCGCATCCACGCCAGCGACCACGCGCAGAACGCGGTGATCACCGTCGACCGCAACCGTATCGGACAAGTTCTCACCAACCTTCTAGATAACGCTCTGCAGCACACCGTGCCCGGCGACGAAGTGATCCTCACAGCGCAGCTGACCAAGACGTCAGTGATCTTGGAAGTCGCTGACACCGGCCAGGGCATCGCCGCGGAGCACCTGCCCCATATCTTTGAACGCTTCTATCGCGTGGACACCGCCCGCGACCGCAAACATGGTGGCTCTGGGATCGGGCTGGCAATCGTGCGCTCCATCGTCACCGCTCACGCAGGCACAGTCGGGGCACGCAGCGAGGGCCCAGACGAAGGGGCCGTGTTCACGGTGACCCTGCCTCGTGACCGACCCGGCCCATGAAGATTTCATGAAAGACAGCCATTCATCGTTATCTCCCTGTTACTTGAGGATAGACTCGAAGGCTGCGTGCGACCAGAGGCGCAGAAATTCAGAGAGCCGACCAGACAGGGGCGAGCGTGTCGACTGAGCAGGACCCCTCCCCTCAGGGACAGCCGCAACCAGCCCGAGGGCGAATGTTGGCCCTGGACGCCGCCCGAGGGCTGGCCGTCATCGGCATGATCGCCATCAACACCGGCCCCCGCGGCGACGATGAACTCCTGGAACTGCTCTACCGGGTTCCCTATGGTCGCGCCTCGTTGCTCTTCGTCCTGCTCGGTGGCATCGGGTTATCTCTCATGACGCGGCATGCACGCCAACAACCCGCCCGTCTGCCATGGGCATCTCTGCTGTGGCGCTGCGCCCTGTTGCTCCTGGGTGGTCTGGCCCTGCAGAGTTTGGACCACGGGGTCTCCGTGATCCTGCAGATCTATGCCCTGCTGATCCTCTTCTCGCTGCCTTTGCTCCGAGCATCGGGCAGAGCCCTGTTGCTGGTGACGGTCCTAAGTGCCCTCGCCGGTCCGGTCTTGTGGCTCATGGTGCAGGCGCAGACTGATGGTCGCTTCGATCGAGGTCCCGTCTCGGCTTCTGGATCGCCTGGGGAAATCGTGACCGGCATCGTGCTGACGGGGCCCTACCCGCTCATCGTCTGGGGAGCCCCGTTCGTCTTCGGCATCTGGTTGGGCCGCCAGAGGCTCACTGACTCGAATGTGAGCACCCGCCTGATCCTCTGGGGTGCAGTCGCCGCGGTGGGGGCGCGCTTGTTCTCGATTCCTCTGGTGGAGATCTTCGGCGAACCCACCAGCCATAACGAATGGCAGAGACTGGTCAGTGCCGTCGCGCACTCCCAAATGCCCCTGTGGTTGATCAGCGGCGCCGGGTCGGCAGTATTTGTCCTTGGCGTATGCCTGAAGATCCGCTCCTGGTCCCGGCCGGCACTGTCACCGCTGATCTTCTTAGGTCAGATGGCCCTGACGGCCTACGTCGGGCACCTGCTGATCCTCGCGTTCATCGTGCGTCCCGGACCGGACACCTTGGCCCAGGGCATGATCGCCACCGCCGGCACAGTACTTGTGCTGACGGTCTTCGCCTCGCTCTGGCGCTGGCGATTCAACCGCGGACCTTTGGAGGCGTTGTTGCGGGTGCCGAAGCTACGCCGCACCCCGCTCTGATCTTGCACCACGGTCTGACCGGGCACAGCCGCGATGAGAGTCATCCAGTCATCGGCGGTTCGCCTCTCGCAGTGAAGGAGCCACCTGGTTTCGATGAAGATTCCCTGAAGACCAGGCGTCGTCGGCATGAGCGCGAATACACCGGTGTTGACTCAGGCATCATCGGCAATGTGCCTGACACAGGAGGAACCCCATGACGACGAAGACCTTGACTGCAAGCATCGGAGCTTTCGCCCTCGCGGCCACCCTGGCCGGGTGCGGCTCATCAGAAGAGTCCAGCGAATCGGCACCGGAGACGACCCAGAGCGCCGAGGAAGTGTCAGCGCAGTACAACGAGGCAGACGTGGACTACGTCTCAGGCATGGCGATGCATCACCAGCAGGCTGTGGAGATGTCCGACATCCTGCTCGAGAAGGACGACGTGGAGCCAGAGGTCACCACTCTGGCCGAAGACATCCGCGAGGCCCAGGGCCCTGAGATCGAGCAGATGCAAGCCTGGCTGGACGCCTGGGGCGAAACGGGCACCAACGATGAGGACATGGAAAGCATGGACTCGATGGAGGGCATGTCGGAGATGGAAGGCATGATGAGCCAGGGCGACCTCAGTACGCTGGAGAACGCTACCGGCACAGAGGCGGCCCAGTTGTTCCTGGAGCAGATGATCGCCCACCATGAAGGTGCGGTGTCCTCCGCCGAAGGTCACCTGGAGAACGGTGAGAACCCCGAGGCCCTGGAGCTCTCGGAGACCATCATCTCGGACCAGCAGGCCGAGATCGACGAGATGGCAACCATGCTCGAAGAACTCTGACCAACCAAGAAGAGGGGGCGTTGCCGGGATGCAGCTACATCCCGGCAGTGCCCTTCTCTTTCTGGGGTTCTTCTCGGCTCGCGTCAGGCCAGCTGTTCGACGGTGTTTCCACCATCCACGGTGCGCAGCACAGTGGAGTCCACGACCAGCAGCGCTTCCACTGAACCGTCTTCGGTGAGGCCGGCGCCGAGGGCCACGACCTCGCCCACCGGCTCCTCACTGGCGGTCCAGCTCTGCCCGGAGTCGCGGCTGGTGAACAGTCGCCCATCAGTAGCTGACCCGACGATCGTGGTCTCATCGGCCCAGGCCACACGCGAGATCAGCCCCGGGGTCTCAAGGGTCTCCCAGCTGGCGCCGTCGGTGGAGAGCAGCAGCCCGGATTCGGTGGCTGCGGCGATCTCCCCCGTCCCTGGTGCCATGGCCAGGGCTGCCGGTGGGGCCGGGATCGCCAGGGTCTCCCAGTTCTGGCCGTCTGTGCTCATGCGCAGCTCTCCGTCGAAACCGACGATACGATCAGCGCCCGCGGTCAGAGCGTGGAAGTCCGATTCACCGCCTCGGGAGAGCACCTTCCAACTCTCTCCCTGGTCGATCGACTCGATCAGACCCACCGGCTCCGGCAGGTCACTCCCCGCCCCTGGGTGGCCCGACGCAAAATAGCGGCCCTCCGGCGTGACAGTAAATCCCATGAGATCCACGGTCGGGCCAACTGCCGTCAGTTCTCGGTCTTGGAGCCCGAACAGGCCCTCGTGAGTGGCCAGCAGCACTACTGCAGGAGTGGCTGGATCGCGGACTATCGCGTGAACGTGGCTGACAATCGGGCCGACACTGCTTCCGGCGCCCGCTGGGGTCGCCTGCTGAGCCTCTGGGGCACAGGCGGCCATGGTGCCGGCACCAAGCATCCCAAGGCCCCCGGTCAACAGGTGTCTGCGAGTCAAAGGGTTCATGGATCGTTTCCGCCCCAATCATAGATTTCGACCCCCCACTTTATCCATCGCCATGTACCGAAACTGGTGGCAACCGACCGTGATTCTCTGAAGATTTGATGAAGGTAGTTCTCGCGGTGCTCCTGGCCTGATGTACTCCGAATGAGGGTCGCCAACCCTGGTCTGAAGGTGATCGCAGACTCTACTGGGCGGCGCCACGCCCGTAATCCCGTGCGCTGATTGTCCTTGCACGTACCCCAGGGTCTATTGACAGGTCCTTCTAGACCGTGTGACCTGTTTACACAAGCCAAAGACAGCCACACTATGAACCGCAGTAGGAGAGAAAGAGCAGGACTATGACTCATCATGTGACGTCCATGTTGGACACTTATCCCAAAGATCTTTCCGGGGTCGACAAGCAGAAGCTGGCCGAGTGCATCGAAGCCTGTTTCGACTGCGCGCAGACCTGTACCGCCTGTGCCGATGCCTGCCTTGCCGAAGACACGGTCGTGGAACTGAGCACCTGTATTCGCAAGAACGCCGACTGCGCCGATATCTGTGTGACGACCGGAAACCTCCTCTCACGTCAGACGGGTACAAACACTGAGGTCGTCCGAGCCGTCCTAGAAGCATGCCGCGCCGCATGCAAGTCCTGCGCGGACGAATGCGCCCAGCACGCAGAGCATCACGATCACTGCCGTATCTGCGCCGAAGCGTGCCGTCGGTGCGAACAGGCGTGCGCAGACCTCCTGGCCTCCTTGGACTAAGCAATATCCCGGGTGACTCCTTCCGTCGACGTGACACCGGAGTTACCAGGTGTTTTTCAGGGAGTTATAGCAGCCCCCAGAACACGTCAAGGTCGCTGTAAGTCGGGGCGTCATCGGCTTAATGTCCCCTCGAAGGGGATTCACATACAACGCGCTGGGCTGAAAAAGCATGCTCAAGCCCACCTAAGAGAACGGATCTTGGCCCATGTCAGACACGCACAAGAACGATGCGCAGGACCACGGTCGCCAGGACTCCTCCCCCGGCCCCTCTCACCAGAAAAAGATGTACCTCCGATTCGGTGCCATGATCCTCACCGGGATGGTGGTGATGTATGGCCTCATGTTCGTGAGCTCCTGGGAGTGGAGCCACGTGCGCCTCAGTGAAAGCCGCATGATCATGGCGCTGACCATGGGCGGCGCCATGGGACTGGTGATGTTCGCGTGGATGATGAACATGTACAAGAACACCAAGGCCAACATCGCTGTCGTCGTGATCAGCGTGCTGCTACTCGGCACCGGTGTCGTCCTGGACCGCAGCCAGGTCACGGTGCAGGACACCGCCTACATGAAATCGATGATCCCGCATCATTCGATGGCAATCACTCGTTCAGAGCGCGCGAATCTCGAGGATGTCCGGGTGTGCGAGCTCGCCGTGGCGATCAGCGAGGCTCAGCGGCGCGAGATCTCCGAAATGGACTGGCTGATTGAAGACATCGAACGCCATGGCACCGCCACAACCGTCGAAGAGGCCGATGCCCGACCAGTCCCCGAGTACCAGGAGACCGCAGACCTGGAATGCCCCACCGAGTAATTTGAGAGTTCTCTCGCCCACCGTCCTGATGCGGCGAGAAGGCCATCAGGCCGGCCACACACGACAGGCTTAAGCAGCTGCATGGTGGACGTCAAATCCACGTGACAAGAACTGTGACGAAGGTGGCCGCGATGACGGACAGGTGGACCCCCCTTTGAGCTGGTAAACCTGCCTCGACCCGCCCACCCGGGCCGGTCGCTCCGTCCTGGGGCTGGATGGCTGGGTTGTCACCGCCTAGAGCAACAGAGGGCCTTCTAAAGTTGCCCACAGCAAACCGGCCAGGATGCCGAGTCCCAGGCTCGCGGCCGCGGCAGCACTGGCGGTGGCTAAGGGCCAGGCGGCTGCCCCACCGGAGCGGGGAAAGCCCGGGGACTCCTCGGCAGGCCGGGCGAAAACGGGGCCGATCCAGCGCAGGTAGTAGAAGAGGCTAAGCAGGCTGTTGAGCATCACGACTAGGGCCAACCAGCCATGACCACCGTCCCAGGCGGCGGTGGCCGTGGTGAGCTTGCCGACGAACACGCCCAGCGGTGGGGTGCCCACCAGTCCCAACAGCGCGATAAGCAGAGTCAGTGCTAGCCCGGGCCTGCTACGGGCCAAGCCCCGGTAGGCGGTGAGTTCCCTGTGCTTCGGTAGCGTCGCGGTGACCGCGAAAGCCGCCACGTTAGTGAGAGCGTAGGCGGCCAGGTAGAACAACAGCGAGGGCAGGGCGAGGTCGCTGCGCCCGGCGGCGGAGACGGGCACAAGCAGGAACCCGACTTGGGCCACTGTCGACCAGCCCAGCAGCCGGCGGGGGTCACGTTGCCAGTAAGCGGCGAGATTGCCCAGGAACATCGATACCGTGGCCAGTGCCGCCGCGACGACCAGCCAGGAGTCGTTTCCGGTCGCGACGGTAGCTACGAGCCGGTACACGGCCACCAGTGCTCCGATTTTAGGCACGGTGGTGAGGAATGTGGCGGCGGTGACGCCTGCGCCTTGCGCCGCGTCGGGCACCCAGAAGTGGGCGGGCACCCCACCGGCCTTGAACAGCAGCCCGACCAGCACGCATAGCACGCCGGCGCCCACAGCTGCGGTCGGTGCTGCAGGTAGCTCGTGGGTGAGTCGGGCGTAGTCGGTGCCGCCGGCCAGCGCGTAGAGCACAGTGACTCCGAGCATGAGCACGATTCCGGACAGCGCCCCCATGAAGTAGGTCTTCATGGCTGCTTCGGCCCCAGACCGACCGCTGGCGAGCCCCACGATCCCATACAGGGGGATGCTGGCAAGCAGGAATCCAACGATGAGCACGAGTAGGTCGGTGGCCCCGGCCAGCACCATCACCCCGGTGGTGGCGAAGAGCAGTAGCGCGTAGGTGTCGGACTCCCGCGGGGAACCAGCGATTTCCCCGCCTGCCACACCAAGGACTAACAGGGTGGTCAGGACGGCGATCACCCGAGCGGCGCCGGTGGCGGTGTCCACGGCGAAGGTGCCGGAGAATGCGGCCTGCGCGGGCCCGGCCATCGCCAGGGCTGCGGCGACGGCGGCGCCCAGCAGGGCCAGGGCGGCCACGGCACGGGCGATCGACTGCCGGTGACGGGGCAGAAACGATCCGCCCAACAAGACGATGAGGCCACCGACGAAGACAATGATCTCTGGCAGTAGCAGTGTAGGTTGCATCTGCATCGAGGCGTCCACCAGCTACCTTCCGATCAGGTCGACGACGCTAGCTGAGGCCGGTTCGATCACTACTAGCAGCACCTGGGGCAGCACCCCGATGAGCAGTGATAGGGATAGTAGCGGACCGACCGACCACAGTTCCCGGCCACGGAGGTCTGCAAATCCGGTCGACTGGCCCTGCGTGTGCCCGGTGAAGACTTGCTGCAACGCCCGAAGGAATAAGGCGGCGGTGATCAGGATGCCTAGCAGAGCTATCGCGGTGACGGGGGCGACCGCGATGCTGCCGGCGAAGATCTGGAACTCTGCGATGAACCCAGATAGGCCGGGCAGGCCCAGGGAGGCGAATGCCGCGACTGCGAACAGTGCCGCGTAGCGGGGTGCGGGGGCTGCCAGGCCGCCGTAGGAGCCCATCTCATAGGTGCCGGACCGGGCGTGCATCACCCCGGCCAGCAGGAATAGTGCAGCGGTGATCAGTCCGTGGCTGACCATCTGCACGACCGCGCCGGTGATTGCCACGGAACGGGCCTGGGCGCTGTCATCGACGGCGAGGCCTACAGCGCCCAGAGCCAGGATGATGTAGCCCATGTGGTTTACCGATGTGTAGGCGATCATCCGTTTGAGGTTTGTCTGTGCCAGTGCCACGAGCGCGCCGTACAACACTGAGACGATACCGATCACCACGATCACCCAGGCCCACCCCCGCCACGCTTCGGGCAGGATCGGTATGGCGATGCGCACGAACCCGTAGGTGCCCATCTTCAGCAGCACTCCCGCCAGCACGGCAGAGCCAGTGGCCGGGGCATCAGTGTGAGCCGGGGGCAGCCAGGTATGGAAGGGAACGGTGGGAGTCTTCACGGCAAGACCCACCAGGATCGCCGCCAGGACCAGCCCGCCGGTCAGCGGGCTGTCCTGCAGCGGGGTGGCCGCGACAAGCTCGGGGATATCGAAAGTATGCGGATCCGAGAACACGTAGAGCCCGATGAAGCCCAACAGCAGGGCGAGAGAACCCAAGAACGTGTAGAGGAAGAACTTCAAGGCAGAACCTGCGGCGTTACCGTGACCCCACCCAGCGATCACGAAGTACATGCCCACGATCGACAGATCGAAGAACACGAAGAACAAGATGAGGTCCGCGGCCACGAACACCCCGAGGCTCACGCCCTGAAGAAACAAGAACAGCGCCGTCTGCGCACGGGGCCGTTCGGAATCTCCAAGGGCGTAGATGGCACACGCCAGGAAGACAAACGCCGTCATAGCTAACAGAGGCAACGAGAGTCCGTCCACACCGACGTGGTAGCTACTGTTGACCCCCGGGATCCACGGCACCTGCTCCTCAAACGCCAACTCGTTGGGGCCCGGGTCCTCGTAACCAGCCCAGAGCACGCCGACGAGTACTAACTCCACGGCACTCACAGCGACCCAAGCCCACCGAGCGGCCGCAGATCCGATTGAGGGCACAGCCACCATCACGGCGGCGGCAACCAAGGGCAAGAAGACAATCAGACTCAGCATGCTCATCCCATCATGGCGTAGACGGACCAGATCACGGCGCCGGCAGCGAGAAACGCGACGGTCTGGAGGAAGTACTGGTGGATGGCCCCGGTTTGCGGAGCCCGGGCCATCTGCCCGAGCCGGCGGACCTGGCTGGCGATGGCGACAACGCCCCGGTCGACCCCGTCCTCATCGGCGCGGGCGGCAGCCCGCGCCAAGACCGGGACTCTAGCGGCCAGGGTCGTCACGGCCCGGTCCACGACGTGGTCATCGAGCCGAGCCAGGGCGCGCGCCAACACCGAGACTCTAGCGGCCAGGGTCGTCACGGCCCGGTCCACGACGTGGTCATCGAACCGGGCCAGGGCGCGCGCCAGGGCCAGTGACGGGCGGACCACGACGGCTTGCGCTATCGCTTCTAATCCCAGCCACCTCAGAGCCCATTCCGGCTCAGGAGAACGAAAACGCAGCATCAGCAGCAACACAGCTGCCGCGATTCCGGCCGAGACGGCGAGTTCGGCGATCGAGACCTCGCCGTGCCCGCCCAGGGCATCGGCCAGCACGGGGCTTAACGGGGGCAAGGCGAGCACACCGAGCACCGCGGCGCCGCCGCCGAGCACGACTAGCGGGACCTGTTCCAGGGCACTGACTCTGCCGGCGCCCTCTGCCCGACCTTTTTCACCGGCACCGCGGCGCCACATCGCCCACAGGATTTTGCCGGAATAGGCCGCCGACATTGCAGCAGCCACCAGTCCTGCAGCGTAGAGCCACGGGGAAGACTCGAGCGCGGCGGCGAGGACGGCGTCCTTCGTCGCCCACAGGGACAGCGGAGCGAACCCGGCCAGTGCCAGCGCCGCCACTGCCGCAGTCACACCCACCACCGGCCACCGGCGGGCGACCCCCCGCAGGTCAGCAATCTTCTCAGTGCCCAGTGCACTCAGCCACGCACCGGCAGCCAGAAACAACAGAGCCTTCACCGAAGCGTGTGCCACCAGGTGGGACGCACCGCCGCTGACGGCGCCCACCCCGGCGGCCAGAACCACGAAGCCCAGCTGGGCGATCGTGGAGGCGGCTAGCAGCTGCTTGAGTTCCCGCTGTCCCAGCGCCACCACCCCCATGAGCACCGCCGTGAGCACACCGGCCCACGCAGTGACGGGTCCGGCCCAGCCAGTCGAGGCGAGCAGGGGCTCCACACGCAACAGCAGGTATCCCCCCATGGCGACCATCGCGGCGGAGTGCAGCAGTGCACTGACCGGGCTGGGACCCTTCATCGCTCCGGAGAGCCAGAAAGAGAAGGGAAGCTGCGCGGCCTTGCCCAGTGCCGCCACCAGGATCCCGGCCGCAGCGACGTGGCGCCACGGGTCCGCAGCGGCCGAAAGCTCGGCCAGGGCCATTCCCGCCCCGCCGGCCAGCGCGGCGCCGGCAGCGACGTAGAGACCCAGGTCAGCGGTGCGAGTCGTGATGAAAGCAGTTAGTCCCGCGGAGACGCGGTCGGAGTCCCGCCACCAGAACCCGATCAGGGCATAAGAGATCGCTCCCATCAGCTCCCAGGCCAACAGCAGCCCCGGAAGGCTGGCGGCCGTCACAGTGACCAGCGCAGCCGCTGAGAAGATCAGCATCAAACCATGGAAGCGTGCCTGTGACTGCCCGATGTTCCCGGCCGCGAAGACCAGCACCAGGAACGTCACAGCCGCCACCATCGGCATAGTCAGCGCCGCGAGAGCGTCGACTTCCAGCGCAAAGTCCGAACCGGCCACGAACGGGTACGACACCGCCGGCCGGGTCAGCGCTGTGATGCACGCCAAAGCAGCCGCCAGCCCAGCGGTCACCAGTGCGATCGGGGCCGCCACGCGGTCCGCCCGGGTCAAGGCGAGTACAGCGCCCACGGCAGCTGGAAGCACAATCATGACCAGGAGTGCGGCCTGACCCACGGTCACTGTGACAGCTCCTGCGCCATATCGGTCATATCCGTCTGCCCCCGGCGATGCAACAGCGTGGCCACGGCGAAGCCCATCGCCATCTCCACCGTCATCGCCGCCAAAACCACCAACATCAGGACCTGTCCCGAGGGGTCCGGGGCCAGGAACCACCAGAACCCAGCCGCAGCCAGCAACACCGCGTTGATCATGAGTTCCAACCCCATCATCACCATCACGACGACCTGCTGAGACAAGGCACCGTAAAGACCCACCGCGAACAACGCGGCGGCGACCACCAGGACAGCTTCGAGGGTCATCGGCCCACACCTCCCGATTGAGGATCGTCGGCGGGACGTCGGCGCAGATCGTCTCCAAGCCGGTCATAACGGGTGCGGTGGGCAGCCAGAACCACTCCGGCCACGATAGTTGCGACCATGACAGGGCCAACCACCGCCATGACCAGCATCTTCTCGCCCATGATCTCCAAACCGAGTGCATGTGTGAGGTCCTCCGGCGGCCCACCACGACGCGTCGGCCACGGGATGAGCAAGGCACCGCCTGCCAACAGCACGAAAACACCAACCGAGGCGCCGATCGCCGTCTTTTTCCCATGGGTCATGTCCATCGGCATCAGCGCGGGATTCATGCCCATGAACATCACCATATAGACAGCCATCACAGCCATCTCCATGACCATCATCAGAATCGTGATCAGTCCGAGATAGCTTTGCTGTAGCAGAAGGATCTGTAAACCAACAGCAATGAATGACACAGCCAGCGCGTACGTAGCTCGGGCCATGGAATCCACCACGAACACGGCCGCCCCCGCGGCGACAGCGACCCCGGCTAGCACCCAGAACGCAATTCCGATCACCATGGTTTAGCCTCCCCAGACAACGATGAGAGATACGACCAGATCCTGGACCACGGCAGCCGGGAGCAAGATCCCCCACCCGATCTCCATGAACCGGTCCGGGCGCGCCAAAGGGACCTTTCGGCGTAGCCACACCAGCACGGTCAACACCGCCAGCGCCTTCACCAGCACCCATGCCCAGCCTGGCAGCCACGGACCGGCGCCCCCACCCAGAAAGAGCGGCACCGAAAAAGCAGCCCCGGCGGCCAGAAACATGTAACGCCCCGCCTGGAAGATCAAACGATCCACCGCTGAAAGCTCGGCCCGCACCCCACCAGCGATATCTGCGGACAGAGCCGGGGCGAACGGTCCCCACACAGAAAAACCCATCACACCGATCAAGAAGATGACAAACGCCGCCGGCATCCACACCACGAACCACAGGCCCTCCTGCGCGGCAGCTACCTCCCCGGCGGCTAGGCTGCCAGCGGCGATCGCCGGGGCCGCCAGCGCAAACATCAGCGGCAGCTCATACGCCACCCCATGAGCCAGGAATCGGTAGCCCCCCACCAGACTGTGCGTCGAATTCGCCCCCCATCCCACCAACCACACCAAGGCCCAGACCACCACGTCGACGGCGTTAAACCACACAACCCCCACATCGAGGTCAGCCAGCGTCCACTTGCCCAACGGGATCACCGCGACCATTAAGAACGCACCAATAAACATCCCAACACCACCGACCCGCCATAGCAGCGTGTCCGCGGCCACGGTCTTGCGCCGACGCTGTCGCAACAGCCGGGCAGTGCGGCTCAAGGGTGTGACCCACCCACCACCGACGCCCTGCGCCCGAGCCGAAAGCACCGCATCAAGAGCCACCGCGAAGAAAGCCAGGCCGCACAAGATGACCCCGGCCAGCACTGCCCATACAGCGGGAACGACTACCACCGCGTCTTCAGGCATGCCTCACCTCCTGGACGGTCGGCAACGGCGCCAAATTCAGACTGGCCACGGCCAGCCGTACACTAGCCAGTTCCAACCCAGTGATCAGGCGCGGCACCAGCTCCCACGGGACAACGTCAGCCGCCTCCGACATCCGACTCCCACCGACGACGTCGTCCCGGACCCATTCAACCCTCGACAGCAACCGGTCATAGGCATCTCCTAGGCAATTTTCCGGCAAGTCGTGGCGTTCCAGATCGGACCGATCAAGCACCAGCACCCCCCGCAGAGACCAGCGCAGCAACCAAGATCTCCGGATCGTGCGGACTAACCGCACGAGATTGTCCCGGGCGGCAGCCTGATCGCCCCCCACCAGAGCGTTCCGAGCCAGGTCGGCACGAGCCGCCAGATCACCCACCCCCACCAGGGCCAGCAGCGCGGCGACGCCGTCACACCGCACAGCAGGCGTGAGATCAAGCTGCGAGCCATACGCTCTGGCCCCACGATTATGGGCGTCAACGACGGAGACCTCAGCGTCAACCACAACATCACCCTGTAGCGAACAGTCCAGCACCACACCGGCAGGCCAGAACGGAAGCACAGGACCGAGCGGAAGGTGCAACACATCCATCTCCAAACCGTCTCGGTCCTGCCCACCCTGCGCCAAAGGAATCCCCTCCGGAGCCATATCCATCCCGCCATGGCCCCCGTGGCCGCTATCGTCTATGTCCTCGTGGCCCTCATCAACGCCATGGTCCATCTCGCCGTGGTCGCTGTGGCTCATCTGGTCGTCGCTACTGTGCTCCATCTGAGCGTGGTCCTCAGGGATCCGAGGCCTCTGTGTCCGCTCCCGGGCAACCCTCCTGTGATGAGGGGTGTCGAGAAGAAGAGTTGCGGCCTCGGCGAGAGCGGAGCTCACAACTCGGGGAGAGACAATGTCGGCGCGGGCCCGGGGGCCAGGCATCTGCTCCCAGAGACGGTCCACTATTCCTGCGAGATCGGGACCGGGCACACCACACACCGCGAGCACGTCTGCCTCCGCAGGCGTCCACGCCCGGCGCCAACCCCGGCGCGTCATCTGTCTTTCGAGCTCCACCCGCGAAAGCCATTGGCCTGGGACCTCGACGACGAGGACTCGGGTTGCGCGGACCGCCAAGCTCCCGAGAATCCTGGTCAGGCCCATCGGAAGGCTCCCTCTCGCCAGGCCCACGCCACCGCGACGAACAGCGCCCCGAGGAACAGAAACATCTCCACCACCGCAGAGATGCCTTTCTCTGCCACGATCATCGCCCATGGATACATGAACAGCATCTCCACGTCGAAGGCCAGGAAGACGATCGAAGCTAGGTACCAACGCGAATGGAATCGGGATAAGGCGTGTTCCTGGGGTAACCACCCCGATTGGAAAGGAAGCACTGTCAGTGGATCAGCCAATACGCTAAACGCCCGGTGAATCGCGTAGAGGAAAACTACAGCGAATATCGCCAGCAGCGCCATGGCTATGATCCCGAAGTACACTGCGATCCATCCTTCCCTGTCGTCGAGGAAACGAAGTCTGTCACTTATCATCGCAGGCGGCGGCCCCACGTGCCCTCCCCGTTACCTTCTTCGTAGCCCCTTCTTCGAGAGATGATGTGGGTGTGCTGGCCGGAAGGCCCCGGCATGATTCCTGCCCCCAGTCATTGATGATCCGGGGGGTGATGTCACCGGGGCCTGAAGGTGGAAGAGACATCGCTAATAGGGGCCGGGCAGAAGTACTCGAGGCCGATCGTAACGTGGATGCCGAGCCCTGACACCACGGCTGGACCAGCACGTTGGAATCCGCTTCCCACACTGGAGAACCAGCCATGATCAGCAACCATGAAGAGGTCGATGTCTTCCTCGGGGTCGACGTGGGCAAGGGCGAACACCACGCCGTTGCCCTGGACCGGACGGGGCAGAAGCTCTACGACAAGGCCCTGCCCAACGACGAAACCAAAATGCGAGCCGTCATCGACACCCTCGCCCGGCACGGCAAGATCTTGTTCGTCGTGGACCAGCCGGCAACCATCGGTGCCCTGCCGGTGGCAGTCGCCCAGGCCTGCGGGGTCACCGTGGCCTATCTGCCAGGACTGGCGATGCGTCGCATCGCGGATCTGCACCCGGGCGAGGCCAAGACTGATGCCAGAGATGCCGCGATCATCGCTGAAGCCGCTCGCACGATGCCGCACACCCTGCGCTCGATCGAGGTCGCCGATGAACAGGTCGCTGAGCTCTCGATGCTCTGCGGTTTCGATGACGACCTGGCCAAGCAGGTCACCGCTACCTCGAACCGGCTGCGGGGACTGCTCACCCAGATCCACCCCGGGCTGGAACGGGTCCTGGGACCACGTCTGGACCACCGGGCGGTGCTGGATCTGATCCGCACCTGGCCCACCCCAGCAGCGCTGCGCGCTGCTGGCCGCAAGCGGGTCGCTGCCCGGCTGAAGAAGCAGGCTCCGAGGATGTATGACCGGCTCACCGCTGAGATCTTCGAAGCTCTGGAGGCCCAGACCGTCGTGGTCATCGGCACCAATGCCGCTGCTGTGGTGCTGCCCCAGCTGGCCGGGATGCTCGCTGACCTGCGGACTTCACGGGACGCGCTGCATGCCCAGGTCGAGGCCATCGTGGAGGCCCACCCTCTTCACCCGGTCCTGAACTCGATTCCGGCGGTAGGGATCAGGACCGAAGCACGGATCCTCACCGAGGTCGTCGGCAAGGACTTCCCCACCGCCGGACATCTCGCTTCCTACGCTGGACTTTCTCCGGTGACCTGGAGATCGGGGTCATCGATCCGCGGGGATCATTCCTCAAGAAGGGGCAACAAGATCCTGAAACGGGCCCTGTTCCTGTCCTCCTTCGCGGCTCTGAAGGACCCGCTCTCCAGGGCCTACTACGACCGCAAGAGAGCCGAAGGAAAGAAGCACAACCAAGCTCTAATCGCCCTGGCTCGGCGCCGCTGTGATGTCATCTACGCGATGCTCCGCGACGGCACTCTCTACGAAGCCAAGATCCCCCTCGCTGCTTGACAGAGAACATAGGGGCACCCCCCCGAAAAAAATAAAGCGTCACTTCTGGCGCGCTCACCACGCCGGAGACATCGTCACAGCCGTGGCCTGGTTCGTGTTCCTCCCCGGTCGCCAAGGCCCCACCGGCATCAGCGTCAGCGTCGAGGACGGCAACGATGCACGGTGCCTACGATCGCGCTGACTCCAACATCGCAGGACGGAACGGAACTTCAGACACAATGTTCCGCCCGCTGACCTAGAGACCTCTTCAACTAGAGAGCCGTGACCATGCACGTTGGAGGGTCGCTCACCGCGCCTGATCTATTTGCCTGACGTCCCGCGCCCCTGCCACTGCTGGGATGCACGTTTACCCCGCCCGATAGAAATGCCCGCAGGGGTGCCCTATCTGCTACACCAATCGCCGGACTTCTGACCATCAAGGACTAGTGACAAAGCTGCGCCCTCAACCTCGAAACCCCGGGGCGAAACCGCAGGGGAACCCTAGGATTACGACAAGTGAGTGAGACAGACCGTCTCTCACACAAATGTCATGCCCCGTTTGAGCGTCCGTGCCGTGCGCCAAGTTCCGCGACTTCACTGAACCGAAGCGAAGGAGACTCCGACCAGCTCTTCTGACCTGCGCCAGATCCGTTGCGCGGCGTCTGGATCATCGAGTGGGGAGTAGAGCTTCTGCAGAGCCGGGGCACCTCCCAGGTGTTGGAATCCTCCGGGGCCCCAGAACTGCCCACCTTGAGCTGTGGGGGAGGTGGCTGCCGCCAGCGCGGGCAACCCAGCACTGTCGACGGTCCCGGTCACCCCGAGCCGGGAGAGCATGCGGATGACCCGGCGGCTTGCGGTCGGACGTGCACGCCCCAGTTCGGGTCGAGCAGCGAGCAGCGATGTCGGCGCGATCCCCGGATGGGAGATATTGCTGCTCAGACCCCATTGGTGTGCTCGGCTGCGCCGGTCCAGTTCGAGCGCGAACAGGCCGAAAGCGATCTTTGACTGTCTGTAGGCGTTCATTCCGCTATAGGAACGCTCCCAGTTCAGGTCATCCCAGTTGATGGATCCGCTGACGGCAGCAATGCTCAGCTGTGAGGTCACCCGTGCACCACCGGCACGCAGAAGAGGGAAAAGCTGGGCTGTCAGAGCAAAGTGCCCCAGATGGTTGGTGCCGAGCTGGAGTTCGAACCCGTCCGCCGTCGTCGTCCGGGCAGGTGGAGTCATGACACCGGCGTTGTTGATCAGGATGTGGACCGGCTTCCCAACTTCTCGCATGCTCTGCGCAAAGCCGGCGATCGACTCCAGCGAAGAGAGGTCCAGATCCCCGAGTTCGATATGGGCTTCCCGGTTATCCCGCAGGATCGAGGAGATGACGGCCTCCCCTTTGTCCCGGTTGCGCACCGGGAGGACAACCTCTGCGCCTGCTGCGGCGATTCTGGCTGCGATCTGCAGCCCCATGCCGTCGCTTCCGCCAGTGACGACGGCTCGACGACCCGAGAGGTCAGGAACAGCAAAATCGATCTCTTGATTCATTTCTCGCTCCTTGAGGTGAAGTTGTTCCACCCACTCTCCCGCTGCGGGAAGAGAATAGGCAGAGTCCACCTCACCAGGGACGCGCAGTCCCTGGTGCACATCGGCGAAGGGGGACTCACAATCCCTGGTGCCGAGATCGGTGTGCCGGTAGAACTTGGAGGACAACAGACCGAGGAGGCACCCATGCCCATGGACCGCACCGAGCTGGCGCAGTTTCTCAAACGACGCCGGGAACTTCTGCAGCCCGAGGACGTCGGCCTGCCTCGGGGAGAGCGCCGACGCACCGGCGGACTGCGCCGGGAGGAGGTGGCAGTCCTATGCCACATGTCCGCGGACTACTACACCCGCCTGGAGCAGCAGCGCGGTGCGCAGCCCTCCGAGCAGATGATCGCCTCCATCGCTCAGGGACTCCACCTCTCACTGGATGAACGCGACCATCTCTTCAGACTCACCGGGCGAAACTCGCCCAGCCGGGGCCCGGGCAGCGCCCACATCAGTCCAGGCCTGTTGCGCATCCTCGATCGACTCACTGACACCCCTGCGGAGATCGTGACCGAGCTCGGGCAGACCCTGAGACAGACGCCGCTGGGCGCCGCTCTCACCGGGGACCTGACCAGGTTCTCGGGCCCCGCCCGCAGCATCGGTTATCGGTGGTTCACTGACCCGGGCACCCGTCGGCTCTACCGCTCCGATGATCATCCGTTCCTCACCCGGCTCTGGGTCTCGCACCTGCGCCAGGTCGCGACCCTGCGAGGTCCCGGATCCGAGGCAGCGCACTTGGTGACGCTGCTGCTCGAGAGCAATGCGGAGTTCCGGGACACCTGGAGCAAGCACGAGGTCGGGCTGCAGCCTTTCGAGGTGAAGCACTTCGTCCACCCCCGAGGTGGGAGCCTTGGAGTTGAACTGTCAGTCACTGGTGGACCGGAATCAACTGCATACGCTGCTGGTCTACACGGCGGCCCCTGGCACGGAAAGCTACGAGAAGCTGCAGCTGCTGTCAGTGATCGGTTCGGTTTCGCACTGACCTTTATCGCTCCTCCGCCCCTGTTCAACACGACGACGTCGTCGCTGGTGACGGGAAAAGCACCCTTCGGCTGATACTGCCGGATACTCTCAGCTCCAATGCGCTGCACCCTGCACCGCCGAGAAGAATCGATCCGATGAGAAAACGACACCGCTGGGCCTTGGTGGCTGCTGCCCTAGTGGTCCTCAACATGGCAGTTCAGTCGATGATCAGCTTCTACGACGACCTCGGAGAAGGACAGTACGGGACTGATTATGAGATCAGATGGGCGGTCGATTTCGGGATCTACCTCGCCTACCTCTCAGGACTCGCCTGTATCGATTTCTTGCGTCGTCGATGGGCGCGGATCGTCCTAGGTGTGGTCCTCGCTTTCGGCGCAACGGCCGCCGTCGGCCTCCTCACGCTTGGCTATCTCAATGGTGACGCCCTCGGCGGCGGCTTGCTCCTGCTCATGGGCTACTTCATGAACATCATCCTGGGTCTTGCGCTCTGCGCCCTCGTGCACAAGCAACACCACCTCACCTCCGCGGCCCGAGGCGCCGGACCGGCGGGAAGCCCCGCGAGATCCTGAATGCGTCACCCTTCCCTCCGGTGCTTTCCTATACCCGAGCGAGACGAGCCCTGCTGGGGGTGGCACGATGACCTCATGGGTTTCCTCATCAGAGAAGCAGAGCCGAGTGACGCCTCAGCCTTGGCCACGCTGCACATCGCCGCCTGGCGGGAGGCCTACACGCATCTGCTCCCTAGTGGATTCTTTTCGGAGGAACACATCGCCGGTCGACACAAGATGTGGGCCCAGGTTCTGGGGAAACCTCGAGACGGGTCGAGCGTCCAGGTGGCGGAAAATCACGGGTCGCTTGTGGGATTCGCGTGGACAGGTGCAACCACGGAAACGGAGAAGCAACCGCCTCCGCGTGAACGTCAGCTCTATGCGATCTACGTCTTAGCAAGCCACTACGGCACCGGTGCCGGTCAGTCGCTGCTTGACGAGGCTCTCGGAAACGACCCCGCAATGCTGTGGGTCGCGAAAGAGAACCCTAGAGCGATTGCATTCTATGTCCGCAACGGATTCAGGTTCGACGGCGCCGAACAGACCGATCCGGCCGCTCCCAGGATCACCGACGCCCGCATGATCCGGTAGCGAAGCGATCTCCACCCGGAGATCACTTGGCGTGCCGCACCCGCCGCTCCGACAGCAGAGTAACGCCCCGGCTAGCTCAAGGGCTTTCGCATCTTGAAGTTTCGCAGAGCGACACCCCGGGTGACCGAATGCTGTTCCGCGACGACAGCAAACCCGTGGCGCTCAAAGAATGGCCTCGCGGTGATGCTCACATCAGCCGTCAGTTCACCCACGTTCCCTTCACGGGTTCGCTGCTCGCAAGAAGCAAGCAGCGCACTTGCCACTCCGCGCCGCAGAAACGTCGGCGCGACGAACATCGTGTCTACGTACCCGTCAGGGCTCACATCTGAGAACCCGACCACCTGCCCTGCCACGGTCCCGACGACACTGTTCCGGGACAGCATCGCAGCGTTCCAGCACTGAAGGTCCCGTCCATCTGGGGCAGCCCAGGCCTGGATCTGTTGGGCTGTGTAGTCCGCAGAAGCGGTTTCAGTGACGGCAGCCAAGAACACCTGCAACGTGTCAGCCGCATCCTGGTTCTCATACGGACGCACTTCGACTGCGTCACCGGTGACTGGCGGGGAGCTCACCCACATACTCTGCCATCAGCTGGAGCCAGGAGTCATTCACAGCGCGAGTGAAGCGGTCCTCTAACGAGCAATCCGGAGAAGTTCGAGTTTCGGAGTTGGATCACTACGTAGTCGCGCGTGCGTTTCCACATCGAATCGTTCGTTTCCATACTGCAACTTCTGACGCTGAACTCCTTCGGGGTTGAATCCGGCGTTGGTAGCAACTTTGCATGACGCCGGATTGTTGACCCGATGTCCAAGTTCCAGGCGGAACAGACCGTCGATGAATGCTTCGGCCGTGATCGAGGCGAGGGCACGTGAGGCATACCCGTAGCCGCGGGCTTCCCCGACAAGCCAATAGTGCGCCCAGGCGGTGCCATGACCCCGTTCGATGGCCGATAACCCAACATTTCCGACCACTGCACCGTCAGCGACGACCGCCCAATTCCGAGAGTAGCTGGTCGACGAGAGGTGTTCCTTGATGTACTCGCGGGCACGCTCAGGGTCGGGGGGACCACATCGCTGAACTGAAGATGGAGATCCGAATTCGCTCGATACGGAGTCGAAAGTGCGGGAGCATCGGCGTGAGTCCAGGGACGCAGTAGAGCAGTCACGATGTGAATCCTCTCAGACCACCGCGTCAGACAGCGCCACCACAGAAAAACCGCTCACCTATCGGGGCGGACCGCTCCCCCAGTTGGAACCGCGGGGACATCCCGCCTCGTGCTTGTCGATCAGACAGGTTCGGAACATCATGGGTCAGGGTCGAGAGGTCCCCACCACAGCACTTGGAAGAAGGAGCACGTGATCAAGGTGCAGACTGACTACATCGAACCGGATCTCGCGGTGGTCACTGAGCTCGTCGTGCAGCTCTTGCGCGACGCCAGCCAACCGCAGTCACCCGAGCAGTGGCAATGGGTTCGATCGGGTTCTTCGTCACTGGTGATCCTTGCCGGTGAGGCTGCCGTTCGCGTCGGCCGAGATTCCGAATCAGCAGCTCAGCTGCAGAGATCCCAGAGGCTCGTCGATAGGCTGCCGACGCTGACTTTCAAAGTGCCTCGTTCCTTGACGGCTCCCGCCACCCACTCCGGCGTCACCGGGGTCGCGGTTGAACGCATTCATGGTCAGCCCCACCCTCCTGAACCGGTCGCTCCACACTTGTTGCGGGCTCTCCTGGATGAGATCCACGCCATTCCCCTGCAGGAGCTGAGGCCGAACTTAGCTCCGGCCCGCGCGTTCTACGGCGGCAAGTCCTGGCAGCTGGTGTTGAGTGAGCGAGTTGTGCCCTCACTGCCTCTGCACGTGCGCGCCGAAGCCTACAAACGGATAGAAGCGCTGGCCGCTCTAGAGGCACCTTCTCTGGTGCTCAACCACAGCGACTTGGGTGGGCACAACATACATTGGCACTCCGGCAAGGTGGTCGGTGTGCTCGATTGGGACCTAGCAAGTGAGGACGATCCGGCTGAAGATGTGGCCAGCCTCGTCAATTGGCACGGTTGGCACTTGGCTCCCCAGGTGGTCGACGGCGACACCGTTCGACGGGCCGAGGTCTTTCGCGATGCATCCCCACTGATGGTGGCAGGCTTCGCCCTCCTGCGAGAGCGGCCCGAATCTGAACTGTCCCGCACGATGGACCGCGTCACAGCGAAGCTGAGCGAGCGAAGCTCTGCACCTAGACCCTGAGGCTGGCATTCCTTGGACGACCCGCAACGGGGTAATCAGCAAGAATCCGCCGCTATGGTGTCAGCTATGAACATCGCTCTGCGTCCTATGCTCCTTGAAGACGCCGCCTCTGTTGTTGCGGCTGAGGACGACGAGACGGTTCGGTGGCTCAGCGGTGGTCGCAGCACGGCAGAAGGCACACGCGCCTACATCGGGCGACTACTCGAGGACGCGGTGACTGGCTCGGCCAAGCGAGCCTTCGGCATCTGGGCGGACGGTGAGTATGTGGGAACCATCGACTACGACCCGGATGTGACCGACGCGCTTGCCCCAGGTGATGTGAACATCTCCTACAGCGTCGCTCCTTGGGCCAGAGGACATGGCGTCGCACCGCAGGCAGTGGGTCTACTGTGCGAGCTTCTGGAAGACCGTGGCGTAGGAATGCGAGCGGCCATTCGAGCAGACACTCGCAACCCGGCCTCGGCGCGAGTGGCTCAGAAAGCCGGTTTCAAAGAGCTCCGCCAAGCGCGCAGCACCGAAGAAACAGGTGAGGATGGGATGCGAGTGGTCTTTCGGGTGTTCGTGAGGCCGCTGGTGGGACACCCTAGGTCGTGCGCCGGCTGAGGAGAACAAGGGGCGGAGCTCCGCAGACTCGTGCCCATGGCCGACGCCGATAGCCTGGACGCATATTCCCTCCGCGCCGCTGAGTACATAGAACATCTCGGCTTCATCAATGCCACGCATCCCGCAGATCGCCAGCGGAGGGGCGACGCAGATGCGCGATCGACTGTCCCCCACCGGCCTATATTTTGAAGCCTTAGACGCACATCGGCCTTGCCGAAAGGACCATGATCCTTCCGGCAAGGCCGATGTCTCTACTTCTTCGCGCTGACTACGGAATGTAGTCGAAGCTGTCCGGGTCTGGACCGGTGCGCTCGTCCTTGTTCAATCCCGAGATCGCCGCGACATCCTCCGCGCCAAGCTCGAAGTCGAAGAGGTTGAAGTTCTCCTCGATCCGGGAGCGAGTCACCGACTTCGGAAAGACGATGTGGCCTTGCTGGATGTGCCAGCGCAGGGTCACCTGGGCGACAGTGCGGTCGAGGCGCTCAGCGATCTCCTTCAGCACCGGATCCTCAAGCACCGCACCCTGTGCAATCGGGGACCATGCCTCGGTGGCGATGTTGTGCTCGGCGTCGAAGGCGCGGACTTCCTCATTGGTGAGGTACGGATGAATCTCGATCTGGTTGACCGCGGGAACAGTGTCGGTCTCATCCATCAACCGCTGCAAGTGGGACACCTGGAAGTTGGAGACGCCGATCGCCCGTGCCTTGCCGGCCTTGTGAATCTCGATCATTGCCTTCCAGGTTTCGACGTAGTCCACCTCGATGGTCGGCAACGGCCAATGGATGAGGAACAAGTCCATCTGCTCCACGCCGAGCGCACGGAGGGACCCATCGGTCGCGGCCAGGGCGTCGTCGAACTTGTGGAAGCTGTTGTTCAGCTTAGAGGTGATGAAAACCTCGTCCCGAGCGAGGCCAGACTCTTTCAAGGCTTGTCCCACCTCGGCTTCATTGCCGTACATCTGAGCGGTGTCGATGTGCCGGTAGCCGACTTCAAATGCCTCCAGGACCGCGTCCTTGGTGGTCTCGGGAGTGATCTGGAAGGTGCCGTATCCCAGCTGCGGGATGGTGACACCATTGTTGAGTGTGATCTGAGGGACTGTGGTCATCGTCAGGTGCTCCTTTAATAGTCGCGACGGCCGACGCACGGGCCGGGTCCATGGGCAAGAACGTGAAGAGTGGCCGTCAGTATTCCTGGTGTGGCCGGTCGGTTTGGCCCGCGAGCGCTGTCGGATGCCCGAAGAACCCAGGCATCCGTCGGCGGGCCCTTCTCCGGGATCTACGCCGCGGTCTTCGAAAGACCTACGAGTTCAGCGCTCTTGTCCCACAGTCCCGCTGCCAGCTGCGCATCCGAGGCCTGGGGGTTGGTCTTGGCGATCTTCTGCTTCTCGTAATACTGACCCGAGACCCACTCCCGTCCGGGGTTGCCCTCTGTGATCCACACCAGCGGCTCCGCGCCCTTCTCTGGGCTGATCAAGCCGGCCAGACGGCCAAGGGGCGTCTGGTAGATGAAGCGCAGCATGCTGGTGGAGTCAGAGGCGAAGCTCGTCTGAACGTTTCCGGGGTGAAAGGCGACCGCAGAGATTCCCTGATCGGAGAACCTGCGGTCGAGTTCCTTCGCGAACAGGATATTGGCCAGCTTCGCGTCCCCGTAGGCCTTGTTGGGGGAGTACTTCCGCTCATTGTTGAGGTCATCGAGGTCGATCTTCCCGAAGATTCGCGCTGCCACACTTGAGGTGTTGATGATTGAGGCGCTGCTCGCCGTCAGAGTCTCCATCAGCAGATTGGTGAGCAGGAACGGCGCGAGGTGGTTCACCTGCAGCGTCTTCTCGAATCCATCGACCGTGCGGGTCTGATCCCCGAAGATGCCCCCGGCGTTGTTGATCAGAACGTCTATGCGGGGGTATCTGTCCTTCAGTCGCGCCGCGAGCGCCCTGACCTCGGAGAACTTGGTGAAGTCCGCGAGGAAGAATTCGGTGTTCAGCTCGTGCGCCAGAGCTTCTGTCTTCTGTTTGGAGCGTCCCACAAGGGCGACCGTGTGCCCGTCAGCAACGAGTTGGCGGGCAGCGGCTGCTCCGATCCCGTCGCTGGCACCTGTGAGGACGATGGTTCTTCCGGGCATGGGCGTTCTCCTCAGTGGATGAATGTGCGATGGCAGTGCCAATGTTTTCTGGATGAACCGCGATCTAGGTGTACTCGGCCACGAGGTTCGTGACACTCCGAACGGGTCATTGACGCAGAGGAGACCTCCGGGTGCGGTGGGCGATGTCTAGGTCGTCTACCGTCCGGAGGTCTCCCGTGTCCCACCGTAACGCCCGACTCAATGCCCGTGGTCGGCAACTGCTCGTTGAGCGAGTCTGTGAACAAGGCTGGGCCATCGCCCACGCAGCCAAAGCCCAAGGCGTCTCCCGCCAGTGCGCCCACCGGTGGATCAACCGCTTCCGAAAAGAAGGCTGGCCCGGCCTGCACGATCGCTCCTCTCGGCCGCGTCATTGTCCACGACAGACCCCGGCCGAGACGGAGGAAGCCATCGTCGCCCTGCGCGTCCGGCAACGCCGTGGCCAGGACTGGATCGGCCCCGAGCTGGGCGTCCCCGCCCGCACGGTCTCACGGGTGCTGCGCCGACGCATGGTGCCCTATCTGCGCGACTGCGACCCGCTCACCGGTGAAGTGATCCGGTCTTCGAAGACCACCGCGGTCCGCTATGAGCGCGACCGGCCCGGCGAGCTGGTCCATGTCGATGTCAAGAAGATCGGCAAGACCCCCGAGGGCGGAGGATGGAAGGCCCACGGCCGCCAGATGGGGTCATCAGGGCAGAAGAAGCGAGCCCGGATCGGCTACGACTACGTGCACTCGATGGTCGATGACCACTCCCGGCTGGCTTACTCCGAGATCCTGCCTGACGAGAAGGGCGCCACTTGCGCGGGGTTCATCCTTCGTGCAGCCGGCTACTTCGCAGGCCACGGCATCACCCGGATCGAGCGAGTCATCACGGACAACCATTTTTCCTACCGCCACTCAGCAGACGTGGCGGCAGCGATGAGTGCCCTCGATGCCAGGCACAAGTTCATCAAACCTCACTGCCCGTGGCAGAACGGCAAAGTCGAGCGGTTCAACCGCACTTTACAGACCGAGTGGGCCTACCGACAGGTCTTCTTCGACAACGCTGAACGCGCCGCGGCTCTTGCCCCGTGGCTCGAGGTCTACAACAATCAACGACGCCACACCGCACTCGGCGGTCTTCCACCAACCAGTCGACTGTCACCAACCTAATGGCCGAGTACATCTAGGCGCGGCCCCGCCGGGACGCGAAGACCACGTGCAGCAACGGGATGAGCGAGACCGCCATGAGCCCATATCCGATGACGCCGTTTTCGTCCCGCAGCAGCGTTCCCGTCACGAGCAGCCCGGTGAACAGCACCGCGGAGATGATCCGCCGGCCCATGCGTTCCAGCGCCGCCACTCGCCGATCAAGATCCGGGGTGCGCACCGTCACGCGCCCCTCCTCGATACGGTCCACGGCGTCGGAGAGTCGACCCGGCAGTCGCAGCGCCGTGGCGGCAGTGGCGCCGGCCCGCCGTGCGATGTCCTGGACGGCGGGTCCGCGCTGATCGCGGATCAGCTGCTGGGCATAGGGCTCGACGGCGTCCCAGATGTTGAACCTCACATCCAGCGTGCTGCAGACGCCTGAGATCAGGGAGACCGTGCGCAGCATCAGCAGGAAGTTCTCGGGCAGCTGGAACGGCAGCGAGCGAACCAGCTCACCGAACTCCTTGGCGAAGTCCCGGAACTCCCGCGGGTCGACCTCCTTCAGCTCCGCGAAGCCCATGCCGCCGAACCGCGCGAAGAGCTGCGTCATCGCCTCTTCAAGCTCATCAGTGTCCGCTGAGGGAAGCAGCACACCCACCTCTTGAATACCGTCGACCAGGCTCTTGCCGTCGCGAGAGGCCGCGGCGATGAAGACCCGGCGCAGCCCGTCACGCAGGGTCTCGGGAATCTCGCCCATCATGCCGAAGTCGATGAAAGTCAGATGCCACCCCCGTGACTCGACTGGCCCGGCCGGACGATCGGGAGCACGCGAAGACTGCGGCTCCGCGGAAGTCGGAGTGACAAAGATGTTCCCCGGGTGGGGATCAGCGTGGAAGAACCCCTGGACGAAGATCTGATCGAACATCACGTTCGCGAACTCGATCGCGACCTCCGCGGGTTCGATCCCGGCAGCCTTCAGACGCTCCACATCATTGATCTTGATCGCCGTGACATCCTCGAGGGTGAGCACACGTCGCGTGGTCCGCTCCCACATCACCTCGGGCACCGAGACGCGAGGATCCCCGGCGAAGTTCCCGGCGAACCGTTCCGCATTGGCGGCCTCATGGAGGTAGTCGATCTCCTCCATGCTGGTCACGGCGAACTCCTCCACCAGAGCGGGAGCATCCACCCGATCACTCACCAAGCGGATATGCGACAACCACCGGCCCACTCGGCGCAGTGCCGCCAGATCGACGTCGACGATCTCCCCGATGCCGGGACGCTGGATCTTTACCACCGCGGAACCGAAACCCGCCAACTCTGCATCCTGTGCGCTGGGTACAGCGCGGTGGGCCTGGCCCAGTGAGGCGGCGGCAACCGGCGTCGCCTCCACGGACGCGTAGGCATGCTCCAGGGAAGTACCGAGTTCCTGCTCCGCGACGGCCGTGATGGCAGGGAAGGGCACGGGACTGACCTCGTCCTGCAGCCCCTCCAGCTCCTTGGTGATCTCCGGAGGCAGCACGTCCAACCGCGAGGACAGGAACTGGCCCACCTTGATCATCAGTCCGCCGAGATCCACGGCGAGCACGTGGAAGCGCTGCGCGAGGCGCCGCATGCGGCGTGAGCGTCCCGGAGCGGACAACCGCGCGAGTCCGATCCGCGGCAGCAACAGCTCGAACCACCACACCTGGATGAGGTGCAGGGCGGCGAAGCGCAGGATGCGGCGGTACCGGGTGCGCAGCGCCTTGGACGAAAGACTCACTCGGCGCCCTGCAGGCAGCGGCGCCGAGCATCAGAGGCAGTCATGCGGTTCAGTCCTGCGCGAGGATGGCATACAGCCGACGCCGCACCTGGTCCAGCTCCTTCTCCGCCTGCCGAATCTGCTCCGGGGTTCCGGAACGGCCCACCTGCGCGGCCGCCTGAGCCAGCTCCATACCGGACTTGGACAGGGTCCGCACGGCGTGGCCACGAGACTCAGCACTGTGGCCCTGCGCGGGCCACGGGCCAGCCGCCTCTGCGGCTTCTCGGCCTTCTGCGGTCAGCGAATAGGTCTTACGCCCGCCCTCGGCCTCCGCGTGGATCAGTCCCTCGTCAGCCAGAAGCTGCAACGTGGGGTAGATGGAACCGGGGCTGGGCTTCCAGGCTCCCCCGCTGCGCTCTTCGATCTCGTGGATGATCTGATATCCGTGCATGGCCCGTTCACTCAGCAGCGAGAGAACCGCCGTTCGCACATCGCCACGACCGGCTCGCGGCGCGGGCTGGTTCTTGAAGGCACCACGCAGCTGGTCCAGGGCCTCCCAGATATCACCTGGGGGCCCTCCCACTGTGGGCCGAAAGTCTCCGAAGATCCCCCGAGAATGGGAGTCACCTGTAAATGATCCAGTCACAACAGCCTCCTAGTCGCCGCACCCACGATAGGTCCGATCACGCCTAACGATATATCGGCGAGTATCGCCCCGTGAAGATATGACGAGTCACGTCCATCGCCCGACGGGACTTCCGAGAGGGATCAGGGATGTTCACGACTCCTCACGACTCCTCGGCGCTGGCCCAGTCGACTCCCTCCAGTGAGAGCTGCTGCGTCATGTCCTGGAGGAATCCGATGACGACACCGCGCTCACTCGAGCTCAGCCGTGCTGCCGAGTGGAATCGCTTGGCCTGCTGGCGCCCCACTGTCTCCATCGCAGCCTTGGCCGTCGCCGGCGTCACCCGCACGATGAACGCTCGCCGATCGGAGTGATGCACTTCGCGAGTGACGTGCGCACCGCGCTCCAAGCGATTGAGAAGCTTCGTGGTCGAGGCCGCAGAGATCTCCAGATGTGCCGCCAGCATCCCCGGCGTCACCATCGTTCCGCGGTTGTCCGCCACGATCAGATAGTGGATCGCGCTCATATCCTGCGGGCTGAGCTTCATGTACTGCTGCGATGCTTCCGAAAGACGCTCCTCGGCCGCGCGGAGTTCAGACAGCGCGCGCATGAGCCGACCGATCTGAGCGGTGTCCTCGACGGACACGTCGGACCGGTCCACAAGCTGATGCTCGGGGTCCGTGGCGTCGACCTCATACAGGTGCTCTGCGACGGAGTCAGACCCTGCTTCTCCTGCTGGCATGATGCCTACCTTACGACGCACCCTCCGCGTCAGTGCAGATTACTATCCTGTGGTGTACTTTATCCTGGAAGACATTAAATGCCACCACCGCACGGACCGCCCCGCGAGGAGAAGCAGACATGCCGCAGCGCGAGCTGAGAGACGTCAAAGAGGACGGCCGTTCCAGCGCAGGAGCCAGCGTCCGCTCGGCGCCACGGCGCGTGCCCCGCTGGCTGCGGGTCCTCCTCCCCGCCCTGTTGATCCTGGTGTGGCTCACGGGCACCGCAGTGGGCGGACCCTACTTCGGCAAGGTCTCGGAGGTCAGCTCCAACGATCAGACCACCTACCTGCCTGAATCTGCGGACGCCACGGCAGTGCAGGAGCTGCTCGGAGAGTTCAATGACTCGGAATCCATCCCCGCCGTCGTCGTCCTCACCTCGGACACGGAGCTCAGCGCGTCCCAGGTCACCACGATCGAAGACGCCGTCGCGCAGCTGCCTGAGATCGACGGCGTGCGGGACGAGCTCTCCCCCGCCATCCCCTCCGAGGACGGGCTCGCCGTGCAGGCGTTCGTCCCGATCGACTCGGAGGCGGAGCTCGGCGCCGTCGTCGGCGAGATCTCGGAGACGCTGCGCAGCGACCTGCCGGAGCTGGAGGTCTTCGTCACGGGACCGGCTGGATTCACCGCGGACCTCGCGGCCGGATTCGCGGGCATCGACGGGATCCTTCTGGCGGTCTCGCTGGCGGCGGTCTTCATCATCCTGATCGTCGTCTACCGCTCTCTGCTGCTGCCGATCGCCGTGCTGGCGACGAGCGTCTTCGCCCTCACGGTCGCACTGCTGAGCGTCTGGTGGCTGGCCTACGCGGACATCCTGCTGCTCAGCGGGCAGACCCAGGGGATCCTGTTCATCCTGGTGATCGGCGCGGCCACGGATTATTCGCTGCTCTACGTGGCGCGCTACCGGGAGGCGCTGCGCGTCCATCAAGACAGGTGGACCGCCACGTGGCAGGGGCTGCGGGGGTCCTTCGAGCCGATTCTTGCCTCGGGGGGCACTGTGATCGCGGGCCTGCTGTGCCTGCTGCTCAGCGACCTGAAGTCCAACAGCACGCTGGGGCCGGTGGCCTCAATCGGCATCCTCTTCGCGATGGCCTCAGCGCTGACCTTCCTGCCGGCGCTGCTCTTCGTCTTCGGCCGTGCCGCCTTCTGGCCCCGCCGCCCACGGTTCGAACCCGAGGTGGTCGCTGCCGAAGGCGGAGTGCCCAACCGCGGCATCTGGGCCCGCACCGGCCGGTTCGTCACCCGCGCACCCCGACGCATCTGGATCGCCACGACCCTGCTGCTCTTCGTGGGCGCGCTGGGACTCACCCAGCTCGACGCCCAGGGAGTGCCGCAGTCGGAGCTCGTGCTGGGCGAATCCGAGGCTCGCGACGGCCAGGTCGCCCTGGGCGAGCACTTCCCCGGCGGCTCAGGCAGTCCCGCCTATGTGGTGACCCAGCAGGACTCGCTCCAGTCCGCCGCCGATGTGCTGCTCGGGAACCCAGGGGTCGACGGCGTCACCGTGGTGACCGAGGACGACGCCGGCTCCGCCCCGGTCACCGAGGACGGCATCAGCGGCTACGGCCCTCCTGGCACACCCGCCCCGGAACCCACCGTGGTCGAGGATTCGATCATGCTTCAGGCCACGCTGACCGACCCGGCGGATTCGTCAGCCGCGCAGGACACCGTCCGCGAGCTGCGCGCGGACTATGCCTCGGCGGACTCCGAAGTGCTGATGGGCGGGGTGACCGCCACGGCCATCGACACCAACGATGCCGCGATCAGTGACCGAAACCTGATCATCCCGATCGTCCTGCTGGTCATCTTGCTCATCCTGATGGTGCTGCTGCGCTCAGTCCTCGCCCCGGTGCTGCTGGTGCTCACCACCGTGCTGTCCTTCGCCACGGCACTCGGGGTCTCCTCGCTGGTGTTCGACTACGTCTTCGACTTCCCGGGGGCCGATCCCACGGTGCCGCTCTACGGCTTCGTGTTCCTGGTCGCACTGGGCATCGACTACAACATCTTCCTCATGACCCGAGTGAGAGAAGAGTCGTTGAGCCACGGGACGCGGCGCGGGGTCATCCGCGGGCTGACCGTCACCGGTGGGGTCATCACCTCAGCCGGGATCGTGCTGGCCGCCACGTTCGCGGCGCTCTCGGTGATCCCGATCCTGTTCCTCGCGCAGATCGCCTTCATCGTGGCCTTCGGCGTGCTTCTGGACACCTTCCTGGTCAGGGCGCTGCTCGTCCCCGCCCTGGTGCGCGACATCGGTCCCGCCGTCTGGTGGCCCTCGAAGTTGGCGAGGACACCCGAGCCGCGAGCCTCCGTCGCACAGGACTGACGCTCGCGGCCCAGTGTCCCTCGGGCTCTGCTGTTCGCGCCCCGGATGTTCCCGGGATCGGCGGCTCAGGCCGAAAGTCCCGGACCGGTTGCTCAGCCCTTCGGCAGCGGAGCCTTCGGAGAGATCAGGCCCTCGTGGAGCAGCTCTTCCCAGAAGGCGGCGGGGATCTGCGTCTTGAGCGCGGCGATGTCCTCGGAGATCCGGCCCGGCTGGCTGGATCCTGGAATCACGGCCGCCGTCGCGGGGTGGGCCATGGAGAACTGCAGGGCTGCGTCCTTCAGGCTCACCTGGTGCCGACCCGCCACAGCGTTGAGCTGCGCCACATGGTCCTTCACCGCGGGTGTTGCTTCGGCGTAATCGAAGTGATCTCCGCCCAGCAGGGCACCGGAGTTGTACGGCCCGCCGACAATGATGCCCACGCCCTGGGCTTCCGCGCGGGGCATCATCCGCTCAAGGGCGGTCTCATGCTGCATGAGCGTGTACTGGGTGGCCGACAGGCTCACATTCGGGGTGGTGTCCTCCAGCTGCATCGCGAGCTCGATGGGCTCGGGGGTGTTCACGCCCAGGCCCCATCCCTTGATGAGGCCCTCCTCGCGCATCTGGGTGAGCACCCGGAATGCCCCGGTGCGTGCCTCTTCGAACTTCCCGACCCACTCGTCGCCGTGGAAATCCCGGGACACGTCATGGACGAACACGAAGTCCAGCCGGTCGGTCCCCAGACGCTCGATGCTCTGCTCGATCGAGCGACGCGTGGCATCGGCGGTGTAGTCGGTGACGACCTTCTTGTTCTGACCGTGCGCGAAGAGCCCTGACTTCTCCTCGGTCTCCTCCAGCACGTAGCGGCCTACCTTGGTGCTCAGCACGAACTCCTCGCGAGGCTGCTGGCTCAGCGTGGCGCCGAGGCGCTTCTCGGCGAGTCCGGCACCGTAGAAGGGAGCGGTGTCGAAGTAGCGGATGCCCTCGTTCCATGCCGCCTCGACCGTGCTGCGGGCCTCGTCCTCCGGGATGTCGCGAAACATGTTGCCCAGCGGGGCAGTGCCGAAGCCGATGGTCTTGTTCAGCGTCTGGTTCTTCTCGCTCATATCGCAAGTCCTTACTTGTTGGTCTGCAGTCGTCACGGGAACACCACCAGAGGCGCGGTATATTTCGTGGCCCCTCCGCACCGGCGCCCGCTGAGAGTCGCCGGAGCTTCACCCTGTAGCGTGAACCCTCCTACCAGTGTGGCGATGCGGCAGGCCGCTGCATCCGTCGAAGTTGCGCACTGAGACGACTATTCGAAAGAGGCGGCAGTGTCCCAGGACGGTGAACCGGGCGCAGGGCTCAGCACTCGGCGGGTGCACGTCGGCGGCCATGCCGTGGACGTGCGAGGGACCTTCGCGCCGGAGCGCCCTCCGATTCTGCTGGTCCACGGCATCGGGATGTCCGGAGAGTATTTTCTGCCCTTCGCCGATGTGCTCTCGCAGACCCATGACGTCTACGCCGTGGATCTGCCGGGGTACGGTCGCACACCCAAACCACCGCGCGCGCTCACCATCACCGAACTCGGCGAGGTCCTCGCGAAGGTGACTCTGGCGCTGGGACTGGAGGCCGCCGTCGTCGTCGGACATTCCATGGGTGCGCAGATCGCCACGCACTCCGTGGCGGACCACCAGGGACTGTACGCCGGTTATGTGCTGATCGGGCCGACGGTGGACCCGACTGCGCGCAGCCTGCCGGGACAGGCGGCGCGGCTGCTTCGCGACAGCTTGACCGAGCCACCCTCCAGCAACGCCGTGATCTTCCGGAACTATCTCCGGATGGGCCCGCTGCGGTACCTGCGCACGGCGCGCTACATGGTGGCTGACCGCACCGAGGAGTCCATCCAGCGTTGCACCATCCCCGGACTGGTGATGAGCGGCGGGCATGATCCGATCCCCGCCGGATCGTGGCTGCGTGAGCTGGTGCGCCTCGCGCCGGATGCGCAGCTGGTGGAGGTCCCGGACGGCCCGCACAACGTCCAGCTCAACCGTCCCCGGGAGCTCGCCGAAGCCTGTACACCCTTCCTGGAGTCCGTCACGGGCACGCAGCCCGAGCCTCGAGCGCTGTTCGGACAGTCATGATCGGTGGAGGAGCCGGGGCGGGCCGGACGACCGCTGCCGCGGGCAGGACTGCGCCACGAGTGCTGGCAGAGGTCGGCGCCAACCTGGACGCCTGGGTCCGCGACTACGCCTACGCGCTGCGCCGCCAGGCCTCGGGCGGGATACGCCGACCGAAGCCGCGCCGATACCGCCTCTCCACCCCGGAGCGCCCCGCGATCATCCTGCTGCCCGGGATCTATGAGACCTGGGCCTTCATGCTCCCGGTGGCCGATGTGCTGCGCGCCGAAGGCTATGACGTGCACGCCGTGCTGGACCTGGGCCGCAATGGGGGAACCATCGAAGATATGGCGGCGCTGGTGGACGCCTACATCCGACGCGAGCGGATCTCCCATTGTCTGCTGGTGGCGCACAGCAAGGGCGGGCTGATCGGCAAGCTGCTGCTCTCCCGCCACAACAAGGCCGCATTCATCCGGGGGCTGGTGGCCATCAACACGCCATTCGCCGGGTCTCCGTTGGCCCGACTGCTGCCGCTTCCGGCCCTGCGGGTCTTCCAACCCCGCTCACCGGAGCTGGCCGAACTCGCCGCCACCCGGGACGTGGACCAACAGATCGTCTCGATCTACGGCCGTTTCGATCCGCACATCCCGGGCGGCAGCCACCTCGACGGCGCACACAACATCCAGCTCGAGACGCGCGGCCACTTCAGGCCGCTCGCCGACGTCCGCGTGCACGAGGCAGTGCTGGAGGGCATCCGGCACCTCACCGGCTGAGTGACGTCACCGGGCTCCACCCGGAGCCGCAGCCCGCTGTTCAGCGGAGCCGCAGCCCGCGCTCAGCCCTCGGCGGCGCGGTGCGCCGCCAGGGCCTCGCGGCGCTGCTGCTGCTCCACCGGGTCCGGAACCGGAACCGAAGCCAGCAGCCGCTGCGTGTACGGATGCTGCGGGTCGGTCAGGACCTGCCTGCCGGTC
Source organism: uncultured Nesterenkonia sp. (assembly GCA_947494195.1). Taxonomy (GTDB): domain Bacteria; phylum Actinomycetota; class Actinomycetes; order Actinomycetales; family Micrococcaceae; genus Nesterenkonia. The sequence goes on from CANLUC010000002.1 coordinate 42,908, forward strand.
CCATGCTCCACGAGCCCCCCGCGGTAGAGCACCCCGATGTGATCCGAGAGCATTCCCACCACGGCAAGGTCGTGGCTGATGAACAGGGTGGCGAAGCCGCGGCGCTCCTGGAGCTCGCTGAAGACCTCCAGCACGCGCGCCTGCACCGAGACATCCAGCGCCGAGGTCGGCTCGTCGGCCACCAGCAGCTCGGGATCCAGGGCAAGCGCCCGGGCGAGGCTGGCGCGCTGACGCTGACCGCCGGAGAGCTCATGCGGGTAACGCTCGGCATAGTGGGTCGGCAGGTGCACGGAATCGAGCAGCTCGCGCACCCGCGCCTTGGTGCTGGCGGCGTCGGTCGCCTCGCCGTGGATCAGCAGGGGCTCAGCGATCGCCTCCCCCACGGTCAGCAGCGGGTTGAAGCTGGTGGCCGGATCCTGGAAGACGAACCCGACACGGGAGCGCAGCGGACGGAAGGTGCGCTCTTTGTAGTTCACCATCTCGTGGCCGAGCACGCTCAGCGATCCGCCGGTGGCGCGGGTCAGTCCGACGATCGCCCGTCCGATGGTGGTCTTGCCGGAGCCGGACTCGCCGACCAGTCCGAGCACCTCGCCGGGGGCGATCGTGAAGTTCACTCCGCCCACGGCGCGGAACCCTGAACGGCCCAGCCGGCCCGGGTAGACGATCTCCAGATCGCGCGCCTGGACCAACGGGGCCGCGGGCTCGCCGGGGCCCGCCTCAGCGGTGACCTTATAGGCGGTGTGCGCACCGAGACGCGGCACGGCGCCGAGCAGATGCTGGGTGTATTCGTGCTGCGGGTTCGCGAACAGGTCCCGGACATCGGCCTCCTCGACCACCTCACCGCGGTACATCACGGCAACGCGGTCGGCGAGGTCGGCGACCACACCCATGTTGTGGGTGATGAGCACGATGGCGCGGCCGAAGTCGTCACGGATCCGGCGCAGCAGGTCCAGGATCTCGGCCTGCACGGTGACGTCGAGAGCCGTGGTGGGCTCATCGGCGACGATCACCTTGGACCCCAGCGCCAGCGCCATGGCGATCACCACGCGCTGCTTCTGTCCCCCGGAGAACTGGTGGGGGTAGTGGTCGACCCGCTTCTCCGGGTCGGGGATGCCGACCGTGCCGAGGATCTCGACGGCGCGTTCCCGCGCCTGCTTCTTGGAGTACTTCCCGTGGGCGCGCAGCCCCTCGGCGATCTGCCAGCCGACGGTGTAGACCGGGTTCAGCGCGGTGGAGGCCTCCTGGAAGACCATGGCCACGTCGCGACCCCGCACCTGGCGCAGCTGCCCCGGGGAGAGCTGGACGATGTCGTTGCCTTCGAGCACCACCGCGCCGGAGACGGTGGCGTTGTCCGGCAGCAGCCCGAGGATGGACTTGGCGGTCACGGTCTTGCCGGAGCCGGACTCGCCGACGATCGCCAGCACCTCACCGGGCTGGACATGCAGCGAGACGCCGTCCACGGCGCTGACCGGCTCGCCGTCGGTGGCGAAGCTGATGCGCAGATCACGGATGTCCACGGCGGCCTGGGTGGAGGAAGCCGCTCCCTCATGGTTCTGAACAGCGGTCATCACGCGGCTCCCTTCATGGCCGTGGCGGTCCGTCGGGGCACGCGCTTGGGGCGGCGGCGGATGCGCAGTCGCGGATCGGAGAGGTCGTTGAGCGACTCACCGACCAGGGTGATGCCCAGCACGAGCAGCACGATGGCGGCGCCTGGGAAGACACCGGTCCACCAGATGCCCCCGGCGACGTCGGAGATCGCGCGGTTGAGGTCATAGCCCCATTCCGAGGCGGCGGTGGGGTTGATGCCGAAGCCGAGGAAGCCCAGCCCGGCGAGGGTGAGGATCGCTTCGGAGGCGTTGAGCGTGATGATCAGCGGCAGCGAGCGGGTGGCGTTGCGCAGCACGTGCCGGGAGAGGATCCGCGGCGTGGAGGCGCCCAGCACCCGGGCGGACTCCACGAAGGGCTCCGCCTTCAGCCGGACCGTCTCGGCGCGCACCACGCGGAAGTACTGCGGCACGAAGACCACGGTGATGGAGATGGCGGCCGCGAGGATGCCGCTGATGAAACCGGACTCGCCGCCGGAGATCATGATCGAGACCACGATGGCGAGCAGAAGCGAGGGGAAGGCGTAGATGGCGTCCGCGATGGTGACCAGAATTCGATCCAGCCACCCGCCCAGGTAGCCCGAGATCAGGCCCAGCGCGATGCCCAGGAAGATCGAGAGAACGACGGCGAGCACCACGGTCAGCACCGCGGTCTGGGCGCCCCAGACCACGCGGGAGAAGACGTCGTAGCCGCCCACGGTGGTGCCCCACCAGAACTGCGCCGAGGGAGCCCCCTGTCGGGGGAAGTTGCCCCCGGCGTCGGAGAGCTGGTTGAAGCCGTAGGGGGCGATTAGCGGAGCGAACACCGCCGCGATGAGGAACACCGCGCAGAGCACCATGCCGGCGATGAGCATGCCACGCTGCAGTCCGGTGCTGCGGCGCAGCTGCCAGACGACGGGGAGCCGTTTCCAGCGCGGTTCACGCTGGCGGGCCTGGCCGGTGGCGACGGGATCGGTGTCCGAGGCGGAGCTCTCCACGGGTTCCGGGACGGAGGAATGGTCATCAGTGGGAACAGACATGGTCAGTACCTCACTCTCGGGTCGATCAATGCGGCAAGGACGTCCACAGCGAAGTTGGTCAGTGCGACGATCACCGCGAGCAGCGCCACGATCCCCTGCACGGCCACGAAGTCGCGGGCGCCGAGGTACTGGGCGAGCTGGAAGCCCAGTCCGCGCCAGCCGAACGCCGTCTCGGTCAGGATGGCACCGCCGAGCATCAGCGCGATCTGCATGCCCATCACGGTGATGATCGGGATCAGCGCCGGCTTATAGGCGTGCTTGCGCAGCAGTCGGCCTTCCCGCACACCGCGGGAGCGGGCGGCGTCGACATAGTCCATGGAGAGGGTGCCGATGAGGTTGGTGCGCACCAGCCGCAGGAAGACTCCTGCGGTGAGCAGACCCAGAGCGACGGCGGGCAGCACCGCGTGCGCGAGCACGTCTGAGATCAGGTCCCAGCGGCCGGTGCGCAGCGCGTCGATGATGTTGATGCCCGTGGAGCCGGAGATCCGGTCGAGCACCAGCTGGGTGCTCGTGCTCGCTCGGCCTCCCAGCGGGAACCAGCCGAGCCAGACGGAGAAGACGAGCTTCAGCAGCAGGGCGGCGAAGAACACCGGAGTGGCGTAGCAGAGGATCGCGAAGATCCGCAGCAGCGCATCCGGGATCTGATCGCGGCGGTAGGCGGCGAAGCGTCCCAGCGGGATGCCGACCGCGAGCGCGACGATCAGCGAGTAGATGACCAGCTCGAGCGTGCCGGTGCCGTAAGTCACCAGGATCTCGCTGATCTCACGGTTGTCCGTGAGGGTGCGGCCGAAGTCGCCGGTGAAGATCTGACCGATGTACTCGAAGTACTGCACCAGCACGGGCCGGTCGTAGCCGGCCTCGGCGAGGCGGGCGGCGAGCTGATCGGGGGTCAGTCGACCTCCGACCGAGGCGGAGATCGGATCACCGACCACCCGCATGAGGAAGAAGACCAGCGTCACCAGGATGAACACGGTCGGGATGATCAGCAGGAACCTGACCAGGATGTAGCGGCCCAGACCACCGCCTCCGGATTTCTTTCCGGCGGCGGCCGGAGGCGTTGCTGTGTCAGCGACGGTCACGCTGGTCCTCTTCTCTCAGGGGTTCTCATGTGATGCTGCCCAGACCTGCTGACCCGCGGATCAGCAGGTCAGCCGATCGGCGGGTCAGCAGGGGGATGTCAGCGGGTCAGCGAGCCGTAGCGGAACTTGAAGGACGCATCCAGCGTCACGCCTTCGATGTCATTGGCCGAGACCGCCACCTGGGCGCCCTGGAGGTACGGCAGCGTGGAGAGATCCTCTGCCACCAGCTCCTGGGCCTGCGTGATCATCTCTTCGCGCTCTGCCTCGTCCGGAGTGCTGGCCTGCTCCAGGATGAGGTCATTGACCTCCTGGTCGGAGTAACCGTTGACCAGGAAGTTCTCCTCCAGGAAGAACGGGGAGAGGTAGTTGTCTGCATCGGAGTAGTCCGGGAACCAGCCGAGCTGGTAGGCCGGATAGACACCCTCCACGCGCTCCGCGTTGTAGGTGTCCCACAGCGTGGACTGCAGGTTGACCTCGAAGAGACCATCGGATTCCAGCTGGCTCTCGATCATGGCGTATTCCTCATCCGAGGAGTTGCCGTAGTGATCGGGGCTGTACTGGAGGTTCAGCTCGACGGGAGTCTCGATGCCGGCCTCCTCCAGCTTGCTGGCAGCGGCCTCTGCATCCGGTCCGCCTTCGCCGTCGCCGTACATCTCCATGAGCGGCTCGGCCGCGCCGGTCAGCCCCTCGGGGACGTAGGAGTACAGCGGGGTGTAGGTGCCCTGGTAGATCTCTTCGCTCAGCGCCTCGCGGTCCAGCAGGTCCGCAGCAGCCTGGCGCACGGCCAGCGCCTGCTCCTCGTCGGCGTCCTCGGTCTCGGCGCCGAAGGGCTGGGTGTTGAAGTCGAAGACCATGTAGCGGATCTCGCCGCCGGGTCCGTCGTGCACGGTGACGTTGTCGTCCTCGCGCAGGTCACCGAGGTCGGTGGGGCTCAGGTTGCGGAAGGCCAGATCGATGTCGCCCTCCTGCACAGCCAGCTTGAGCTGGGTCTCCTCGGTGAAGTACTGCGCGGTGATGACGTCGGTCTCTGCCGCGTCGAGCAGACCCTGGTAGTCCTCGAAGGCCTCGTAGCGGACCAGCTCGTTCTCGGTGTAGTCGGTGATCGCGTACTGACCCGCGAACGCGTCGCCCTCGACGATCTCCTCGGAGGGGGTCAGCTCGGTGGGAGAGAAGACGTCCTCATCCACGATCGGGCCCACGGGGGAGGAGAGGATCTGCGGGAACGTCTGATCGTTCTCGCTCTTGAGGTTGAAGACCACGGTCTGCTCATCCGGAGCCTCGACGCTGTCCAGGTTGTAGAGCAGGGAGGACGGTCCGTTGGGATCCGCGATCTCCAGCTGGCGGTCGAAGGTGAACTTCACATCGGAGGAGGTCAGCTCGTTGCCGTTGGCGAAGGTCAGACCTTCCTTCAGCGTGACGGTGTACTGCGTGGGCTCGGTGAACTCCGCGGACTCGGCGATATCCGGCTCGACGTCCGGGCTGCCATAGGGGGTGTTCATCAGGAACGGATACACCTGGTTCTGCACTAAGAAGGAGCCGTTGTCGTAGGAACCGGCCGGGTCCAGCGAGGTGACGACGTCCGTGGTGCCGATCGCGATGCTGCCGCCGGAATCCTCCCCGTCGCCTCCGCCGTCGATGTTCTCGGTCTCTGCGCATGAAGCCAGCACGAGTGCCAGGCTGGCGGTGAGAGCGACCGCGCTGAAAGCACGGCGCCGATGTCCTGAGAATGCCATGTGTCAAGTCCTTGCGAGTGATGGGCGACCGTCGGCGGGGTGCTGCGGCGGCCGAGGACACGGTGAGTCCTACGCGTCCGGCGTCAATTGAAACACACAACATTCTCGCCAGATGACACGCGTGGAGGATTTATTCAGAATGTAATGCTTGCGTGCATGTCGGGTTCCGGTGAAAAATCCTGTGTGCTGGTGTACTGGCACCGGACCCTCTCAACTCGTATCTCAACCCCCAGGAACAGGTGGTCTCGATGAGCAGCGTAGAGATTCTCAAGGATGTCGCACGGCGCCCCCGGGACGAGGCGCAGGCGCTGCGTTCCGCCCTGACCCCCACCCTGCTGAACGCGCATCCGCACCATGACAACTCCATCGCCTGGCTGCTGTGGCATTCAGCTCGGGAGATCGACGAACAGATCGCCACCCTCTCCGGGCAGGAGACGGTGTGGACCGCCCAGGGGTTCGACGGGCGCTTCAACCTGGGCCTGGAGGACCACGACATGGGATTCGGGCATTCCTCGAGCCAGGCCCGGAAGATCCATGTCGAGGACGCCGACCTGCTGCTGGAGCACCTCGACGCGGTCGTCCAGGCGCACCTGGACTACCTGGACTCGCTCAGCGATGCGGACCTGGACGAAGTCATCGACGAGCAGTGGGATCCGCCGGTGACCCGCTCGGCACGGCTGGTCAGCGCCTCACTCGACGCCGTGGCCCACGTCAACCAGGCCGCCTACATCACCGGGATGGGTGCGGAGGCGTTCGACGCGGACCACGCCCACCAGGTGGATTGACCCCCAGGTCACCCCAGCGAGATTCACGACACCCAGACACACGACGACGGCGCGCAACATTCCCCGCCGACCAAAAGCTCGCCACCATGGTTTAGTGGTGACATGCCAGCGCGCATCAGCTCCATCGGCACGGCCCTGCCGGAGACCTCGGTCCCGCAGCAGGACCTGCGTGCCTTCTTCGCCGACCAGCCCGACGTCAGCAGACTGACCCGTCGGCTGATCGGCGCAGCCTTCGACGCCGCCGGCATCGAGACGCGCCACACGGTGCTCACCGGCCTGGGCGGTTCTCCCGATGGAGAGTTCATCGGCGAAGACGCCACCCTGCTGACACCTGGCACGGGTACACGCAACGATCTCTATCGCGACGCCGCACCGCGGCTCGCCGCACAAGCCGCGCGCCGCGCCCTCGCCGAGGGGGAGATCTCCCCCCGCCAGATCAGCCACGTGGTCACGGTCTCCTGCACGGGGTTCTTCGCGCCCGGGTTGGACTACCGGCTGATCCGCGACCTGGGCCTGCCCGAGACCGTGGAGCGCAGCCACCTGGGCTTCATGGGCTGCGCCGCCGCACTGCCGGGACTGCGCCTGGCCTCCCAGATCACCGATTCCCGCCCTGAGGCAGTGGTGCTGGTGGTCTGCGTGGAGCTGTGCTCGCTGCACATCCGCGACACCGCTGATGCTGAACAGATCGTTGCGGCCTCGGTCTTCGCCGACGGCGCGGCCGCCGCCGTGGTCACCGCCGACGACGCCGTGGGCCGGTCCGGGGGGATCATGCTTGAACGCTTCACCACCGCGCTGACCAGCGACGGAGAATCCGACATGGTATGGACCATCGGTGACCACGGCTTCAACATGACGCTCTCCGCCGAGGTCCCGCGCATCATCGGACGCGAGATCCGCGCCGCCGTCGACCGCTTCCTCGGCGACGCGGAGCCGCCGTCGACCTGGGCGGTGCACCCCGGGGGACGCAGCGTGCTGGACCGCGTGGAAGCCGGCCTGGCGCTGGAGCCCTCCGCCCTGGACTCCTCCCGGGCGGTGCTGCGCGAGCACGGCAACATGTCCAGCGCCACCATCCTGTTCATCCTGCGCCGGCTCCTGGAGGACCCCGCGGTCTCCGGGCCGATCGCCGCGCTGGCCTTCGGCCCCGGGCTCACCGTGGAATCCGCGCTGATGCACAAGAGCGGCTGAGCCGAGACCCCGATGAGCCGCCTCGACCTCTCCACCCGCGATGAGCAGCTGCGTGAGCTCATGGATGACCCGGACTGCGATCCGCAGCGCCTGCAGGCCACGCTGCGGCGCTTCGGACTGGTCAACCGGCTGATCTCCGGCTGGGACCTGATCTACCGCCGACGGCTGCGCAGCCTGCTGACCAGCTTCGACCGGCCCTCCCGCGTGCTGGACCTCGGCTCCGGCGGCGGCGACGTGCTGACCCGGCTGGCCCAGCTCGCCGCGGCAGACGGCATCACCGTGGAGTGGACCGGCGCCGACCCGGACCCGCGCGCCCACGAATCGGCGCTGCGCCGAGCCCAGCCGGGGATCACCTTCCGCTGCGCAGACGCCGAGGAGCTGATCTCCGGCGGGGAGAGCTTCGACCTCGTGCTCTCCAACCACGTGCTCCACCATCTGGACACCGATGAGCTGCGGCAGTTCACCGCCGCGTCCCAGCAGCTCTCCTCCGGCACGGTGCTCCACGCGGACATCGCCCGCGGTCGCCTCGCCTATGGGCTCTACGCCGTGGCCATCACCCCGGTCGCGCCCGGGACCTTCCTGCGCACCGACGGGCTGCGCTCGATCCGGCGCAGCTACCAGCGCGCCGAGCTGGCCGCTGCGCTGGGCCCGGACTGGGAGGTCTCCTCCCCCGCCCCCTTCCGACTGCTCGCCCAGGGGCCCGGCCGTGGCTGAGGTCATCGTCATCGGCGCCGGACCGGTGGGCCTGCTGCTGGCCGCCGAGCTGTTCCGCCTCGGCATCAGCGTGGAGGTCCTCGAGGCGCGCGAGGAGCCCGGGTCCGACAGCCGGGCGATCGGCATCCACGCCCCGGCGCTGGCCGCCCTGCAGCGCTCAGGACTCACGGCGGCGCTGCTGGAGCACGCCGTGCACGTGCGGCGCGGCGAGGCCCGATCCGAGGGTCGACTGCTGGGCACCGTGCGCTTCGACCGGCTCTCCACCCGGTTCCCCTTCGTCGCCACCCTGCCGCAGGCGGCCACCGAGGCCGTGATCTCCCGGGTGGCGCCGGAGCCGCGGCGCGGGGTCCGGGTCATCGCACTCTCCGCCCGACCCCAACACGTGGAGGTGCGCACCAGCCACGGAGACCGGCGCGCCCCGCTCGTGGTCCTGGCTGGCGGCTGGCGCTCCCGGGAGCTCGTCTATCGAGACCCGGTGGCGCACACCTATCCGGACCGTTACCTCATGACCGACGCCAAGGTCTCCGACCGTCAGGACCAGGGCACGGCAGTGGTGCACCTGGAGACCTCCGGGGTGCTGGAATCCTTCCCGCTCCCAGGACGACGACGCCGCTTCGTCGCCTGGGACTCCCCCGATGCCTCCACCGCGCCGGAGCAGCGGCTGGAACGGATGCAGCGACTTCTGGCCGTCCACGGTGAATCGGTCACCGCCGAGGTGACCGGGTTCGGAGTGCGTCGCTTCGTCGCCCCGCAGCTGCGCAATGGACGCCTCCTGGTGATCGGCGACGCCGCCCACGAGGTCAGCCCGATCGGCGGACAGGGGATGAACCTGGGCCTGCTCGATGCCGCCACCCTCGCCCCGCTGCTGACGAAATGGGTCAATACCGGAGTCGCGCCGGAGGAGGGCCTGCAGCGGTGGGAGCAGAACCGGCTGCGCTCGGCGCGCCGTGCAGCGCATCTGGCAGGACTGAACACTCGGCTGGGCAGACCCGTGGGGTCAACCGTGAACACGCTGCGCAGCGGCGGACTGCAGCTGATGCTGGGGCCGGGCACCGGACGGCTCTTCGCCCGCGCCTACGCGATGGGCTTCGACTCCGCAGCCTGAGTTCTCAGCCGGCGAGGGAACCGCCCGCTGCCACCAGCTGCGCGACCAACAGCAGCGCCGCGAGCATCACCAGGCGAAACAGCACCCGTCCGGAGCGACCCTTCACCGCGAGCACCAGCGTCACCAGGGCGACCGCGACCTCCAGGGCGAAGAACACCCACGAGATGACCGGGATCTGCGCGAGGTCCCCCTGCAGGATCTCCCCGTCCGCCGCGCCGGCCGTCACCGCGATCGCCCCGATCAGCACCGCAGCAGCAGCGAGCGCCGCCGAGGGGCGAGCACCGAGCCGGTGCGGCAGGCCCGAGATGCCGGTGCGGGCGTCGTCGTCGAGGTCTGGCAGCACGTTGGTCAGGTGGATCGCCGCGCCCAGGGCGCCGCCGGCGAGCAGGGCCCAGGGGGCCGCCAGCTCCGGATCCCGGGCGGCAAGTGTGGCGAAGGCGGGAAAGGCGCCGAATCCGAGGATGAACGGCAGGATCGAGATCGGTGTCGCCTTCAGCCCCGCGTTATAGGACCAGGCCGAGGCGAGGAAGATCGCGTGGGCGGCGAGCATGCCCAGACCCAGCGGTGCGGAGAGCCCCAGCGCGAGGGCGAGCGCGAGGATCGCGGCGATCCATCCCGTGCGCAGGCTGATGTCGCCACGAGCGATCGGCTTGTCCGTCCGGCCCACCGCACGGTCACGCCCGGCGTCGAGCGCGTCATTCGACAGGCCCACCGAGAGCTGTCCGGCGAAGACGGCGAGCGTGAGCAGCGCGATCCGCCACAGGCTCAGCCCGGCGGCCAGCGAGAGCGCGGCCGCGAGTACAGTGACCACCAGGGTGGGACCAGGATGCGTGGAACCCCACAGTGCGCGTGCCACTCGGATGAAAGCCCCAGTCATGGGCCCAGTGTCTCACTGCGTGGGCACGATTCCACCGACGACCCCAGGAGAGCCAGCTCGATGAACACGAACCAGCAGGCCGTCGCGATGGCAGGCCTTCTCAGCTTCACCGGGGCGCTGCACTTCCTCTACCCGGCCCCCTTCGATTCGATCGTGCCGCCGCAGCTGGGCAACCGGCGCCTGATCACTCACGCCAGCGGCCTCGCCGAACTCGGCACCGCCGCCGCGCTGATGATCCCGGGCACTCGTCGCGCCGGCGGGCTGTGCACGGCAGCCCTGATGCTCGCGGTCTACCCGGCGAACATCTACTCCGTGAAGAAGTACTGGCGCCACCCGAGGGCCCGCGCCGTCGCCCTGGCCCGCCTTCCGCTGCAAGTGCCGCTGGTTCGCGCCGGGTGGAACATCGCTCGGGCCTAGAGTTCGACAGACCCCCCGCAGGCGTGTTTACGGTGGAGAAGAACGGTCAGAGGGGCCCGTGCGCAGTTCTGTTGACTGCGGCACGCGCCAGCGGAAGAAGCGTTGGTGCGCACGGCCCACTGGCCGGAGCAACTGAAGGAGCACCCTATGCGCCACGATGAATTTCTGAAGAACGTCTCCGAGAAGGGCGGTCCGAGCGACCGCGAGCAGGCCGACCAGCTGGTGAAGGTCGTCCTGGAGGACCTCGGCAAGCGTCTCAAGGGTGGCGAGGCAAGCGATCTGGCCGCCCAGCTTCCCGAGGAGCTGAAGGCACCGCTGACCTCCCAGACCGAGACCGAGACGCTCGACGACGTGGATGACTTCCTGCGTCGCGTGGCCGGTCAGCTGGGCGAGGACCTCGGCACCGAGGATGCTCTGCCCCAGGTTCGGGCAGTGTTCTCCACCCTCGCCGACTCGGTCTCCGAAGGTGAGATCAAGGACCTGCGCTCGCAGCTGCCGACCGGGTTCGCTCCGCTCTTCGCCTAGAGTGACCTCACCCGTGGAACCACGGGCGAAACCCCGCTGGGCCGTCGGTCCAGCGGGGGCTTTGGTCTCTCTGACGGGACCGCTCTCTATGCCGGCTGAGGAGCACCTGTAGCTGTGTCAACACCTGTGAACACGTTTCGCATCATGCTTCTGGCTGACCCTGGCCTGCCCACCCGGCGGGTCAACTCCATCCAAGAGTCCTTCAGCGCCGAAGCGCGAAGACTCATCGGCGGCGAGGTCTCGGTGCACTCCGAGACCAGGATGCTCAAGATCCGCCCCGATGACACCCTCGATCTCAGCGCCGTGCGCGAGATCGACGAGGAGAATGAAGACGCCGACGCGGTCATCATGCTGACCGAGATCCCGCGTCACACCAAGGGACATCCGCTGATCTCCGAGATCTTCCCGGAGCAGAACATCGCGATCGTCTCCTGCCCGACGCTGGGCGCCTGGGCCACCAAGCGCAGGATCCAGAAGGTCTTCACCGGCTCGCTGCTGTGCCTGCTGCCCGAAGGCGCCGGCCCAGAACCGGAGAAGTACGACTCCCGCTGGAGCCGGTGGCAGGACACCGAGCGCGGCGCGGCGCTGGGACTCTTCGCGCACACCTTCAACGGCGGACCGCGCACCGTGTTGGGCATGGTCCTCGGCAACGACCCGATGCGCGCCGTGCCCAAGCTCTCCAGCGCCCTGGCCGCAGGTGCGGCCACGGGCGCCTTCGGCATCTTCTACAGCTCCATCTGGCAGATGGCCGACGCGCTGAGCTCCACCCGTCTGCTGCTGGTCGGGCTCGCCGCCGTCGCGACCATGATCTTCTGGCTCATCCTGCGCGACGGGCTCTGGGATCGGCCCAAGAACCGGAGTCTGGCCACTGTGGTGACGCTTTACAACGGCTCCACGGTGATCACGCTGCTGTTCTGCATCATGGTGCTCTATCTGTTCCTGGTGCTGGTCATCTTCCTGGGTGCTCTGGTCATCATCGACGCCGAATACATGTCCAACGTGATCGGCCGTGAGGCGGAGCTCTCCACCTACCTGCACATCGCCTGGTTCAGCGCCGGCCTGGGCGTCTTCGCCGGTGCGATCGGGTCCAGCTTCGACTCCGGGGTCGATCTTCGCCGGCTGACCCACGGACAGCGCGAGCGCCAGCGCCAGTACACTCAGGGCGCATGAACGATCAGCAGACGCTCCAGCGCACACTGACCTCCCTGGACGGCCGCGGCTACGCCTCCTATAGGCAGCTGACCGGCTCCTATGACCTCGGTGTCTTCCGGCTCTTCGTGGACAAGGTGCAGGTCGACCCGTTCGCCCCGCCCTCCTTGATGCGACTGCGCCTGAGCCGGACAGAGGCAGGGTTTCCCGCGGAACTTCTCGCGGACCGCGAAGGCCGGATCTCGACCGGGGACTTCCTCACCCGGACGTTCGCCGCCGCCCTGCGGGGCAGTCACAAGTCCTCGCCCGAGAGCGACGCCATCAGCATCGGCACCCCCGGGCAGCAGGTGCTCGAGCGCACCAGCGTGCTCATCACCGAGGAGTTCATCGAGGCGCGCCTCGCCGTCGGGCTGCCGGCCGCCGGCCGCAAGGCACTGGGACGCAAGGCTGCGCGGCTGCTCACCGAGACGCTGCCGCAGGTCGCCGAGGCCGCGCTGCTCCACGGCAGCGTGGACCAGGACGCCCTGCAGAACCACGTCACGCTCTACCGAGATCAGGCTGCGCTGCAGGCCGAGCTGGCTGAACGACGCCTGGTCTCCTTCGTGGCCGACGGCTCGGTCCTGCCCCGCAGGTCGGGGGACTCCGATCGCCCCTTGGCGGAGGCGGCAGTCCAGTTCCGCAGCCCGGAATCGCTGCGGGTCAGCTTCGAGCTCCCCAGCGGTCGCAGCCTCACCGGGATGGGCGTCCCCGAAGGCGTCAGCGTGATCGTCGGCGGCGGGTATCACGGCAAGTCCACTCTGCTCCGCGCCATCGAACGCGGCGTCTACCCGCACATCTCCGGGGACGGCCGCGAATGGGTCATCACCCGCGACGACGCCGTATCCATCCGCGCCGAGGACGGCCGCGCGGCCGCCGGGGTGGACATCTCACCCTTCATCTCCGGGCTGCCCTCCGGCACGGACACCCGCAGCTTCTCCAGCACCAACGCCTCCGGCTCCACGTCCCAGGCCACGAACCTGGTGGAAGCCGTGGAGGCAGGGGCCAGCGCGCTGCTGATCGACGAGGACACCTCCGCCACCAACTTCATGATCCGTGACGAGCGCATGCGCGAGCTCATCCCGGCCCAGCGTGAACCGATCACTCCCTTCGTGGACCGGGTCCGCCCGCTCTTCACCGAGCGCGGCGTCTCCACCGTGCTGGTCGCCGGTGGTTCCGGCGCCTTCTTCGAGGTGGCCGACCACGTGATCGCGCTGCAGGACTACACCCTGCGCGACGTCACCGAGGAGGCGCACCGCATCGCGGCCCGGCACGCCGCCCCCGCCGCCCCGGAGGTCACCGCCGCTGATGCCCCTGCGGCTGATGCCACTGCCCCCGGCGCTGCCACGCCGGCCACCGCACCCGGGATCTTCGCCACGGCCGCGGCACGGGTTCCGCAGCAGGACTCGCTGCGCCCGGCGAAGAAGACCAAGCCCGCGCGGGGCCGAGGCCGGGATGCCATCCAGTACGGCCGCGAGGACGTGGACCTGGCCGCCGTCGCCCAGCTCGTCGACGCCGCCCAGACCGAGGCCATCGCCAAGGCACTGGACCGGCTCGCCGAGCGCGCCGACGGGGTCAGCGATATCGCCAGCATGGTGGAGTCTCTGCTTCGGGAGGTGGATGCCTCCGGACTGGAGTCCCTCTCCCCCCATCGCGGCCATCCGGGCCACCTGGCACGTCCGCGCGCCCATGAGATCCATGCGGCGCTCAACCGCTACCGAGGCCTGAAAGTCAGGGACTGATCACCATGTCCATCAGCATGTGGGAATTCGGGGACGACGGACAGGTCCACGCGGTCGAACCTTCCGCGGTTGGTCCGGCACGCGCCTCGTCGCGGGGTCTGCTCTGGGTGGACCTCCAGGCGCACGACGCGCCGGACCTCGCCTCCGCGGCCGAGGGCCTCGGTCTGCAGGAAGCCGAACTGGACTTCCTCGCCGGCAACAGGAGCCGGCTGTCCATCCCCTCGAGCTCCGACGAGTCGGTCGCCGCCGTGCTGCACCGAGTCTGCCTCACCGCTGATCAGCAGTTCAGCTTCACCGAACTGCGGGTGCTCTCGGCGAAGAACCTCATCGTCACCGTGCAGACGGCGACCGAGGATCTCCCGCAGCTCAACGTGCTCGACGCGGTGCGAACCCGTCCCGCCGGCCTGACGGCGACCGACGCGGTCTCCGGGATCATCGGCGCCGTGCTGCGCGAGTATCCCGCGGCCCTGGATGAGCTGGAGGATGCCGTCGAAGAGATGGAAGGTGTGCTGTTCCAGGAGGCCCGACTGGATGCCGCGCTGTCACATAAGATCTACCAGCTGCTCCAAGATGCCCACCGGTGCGAGTGGGCGCTGAGACCCCTGGAGGCGCTCTCCACGGAGGGCGGATCCAACGCCGCCGACCAGTCCCCTGCTGAGGACACCCCCTCTCCCCTCTGGAGCGACCTCATCCGCCGTGCACGAGCGATGCGCGACCGGGTCGAGCTGCTGCGCTCGCACCTGGAGAACGCCGTGACGCTGCACTCCACGCTGCTGACGATCGAACAGAACGAGGCCACCCGTCGGCTGGCCGATGCGTCCTACGCCCAGGGCGAGCAGAGCAAGAAGATCTCCGGCTGGGCGGCGATATTGTTCGCACCCACGCTCATCGCGTCGATCTATGGCATGAACTTCCGCCATATGCCGGAGCTGCACTGGATCGCCGGCTACCCGCTGGCCCTTGCCCTGATGCTCGGTCTGAGTCTCGGGCTGTGGCTGGTGTTCAAGCGCCGGAACTGGCTCTGAGTTTCAGCGCGGCGCTCATCTCGACGTCGGGCCACCCATGCTGACCCGCTTGCGCCATCGATGCAGCCCGAGGCTCAGCACCGCTCCCCAGAGCAGGAGCATCGGGTACCAGAGCAGAGTCTGGCCCCATCGCGCCGTCGGGTCCTCCACGGCGAGCCCGGGCCACAGCAGCAGGCCCAGGTTGATGACCATTCCCGCCGCGCCATAGAGGGTCAGCGCCAGGGCGACGATCCGGGAGAGGTTCCACCACAGCGCCCGGCGGGCCGCCAGTCCATGGACAGCCACCAGCGGGATCACCGCCGCCGCCGACTTGCCCACTGCGATGCCCAACAGACCTGCCCCGATCAGCATTGGGGAGCCTGCCCGCAGGTCGATCAGCCACTGACCGATGGTGTCCAGCAGGGCATCCCCGCCGAAGGCCCAGTAGACGCTGGGTGCCGCATTGAGCAGACCCAGCCCGGCAGCGCCCCAGATCAGGCCGGTTCCTGAGCGCCGCTGTGTCACAGAGCGCTCGCGGTGCCGGCGACGGGACGGGCCTCTTCGACGCTGAGCAGCATCTCCGCCGCACGGCGGGCCTTCAGCGCCATGGACGCGTCCCCGGTGATCGCGGCGGTGACCTGGGCCCCCTCGGCGAGCAGCATCAGCTGATCCCCCAGCTCGGCGGAGAACCCGGCGTCGACCGCGAGCTGATCCATGTAATCGCGGAAGTCCCGCTTATGCTCGGCGGCCTTCGCGGCCACGGCGGGGGACTCGGTGGCGAGTTCACCGAACGCGTTGATGAAGACACAGCCGCGGAAGTTCTCGGCGCGGAACCACCCGGCGAGGTAGTCATAGATCGCGAGCAGACGCTCCCTGGGCGATTCGGCACGCTCGACGGCGGCGGTGACCTCCCCGGCCCAGATCTGGTGTCGGTAGTCCAGCACCGCCAGCACGATGGACTCCTTGGACGGGAAGAGCCGGTAGATCAGCTTCAGCGAGACTCCCGCGTGCTGGCGCAGCGCATCCATGCCCACCGCATGAAAGCCGTGGGCGTAGTACAGAGAATCGGCGGATTCGATGACTGCTCTGCGCAGCTGGAGATCCCCCGATTCGCGCAGTCCTGCGTCCCCCTGACGCGTCATTGCCGACCCTTCTCTTTCCCTCGATTTCCGTTGCTCTTCATGGTGCTGTCATGCCAGTGTACTTGCCAGAGAACGATGGTTCTCTTAGGCTGAGGGCAATGGAGAACGGACGTTCTCCGGACTGGAGGAGGAACTGACTTGTCGCACGTCACCGTCGGAACCGAGAACAGCACAGACATCTCCCTCTACTACGAGGATCACGGCGCAGGACAGCCGGTGGTACTCATCCACGGCTACCCCCTGGACGGATCATCCTGGGAGAAGCAGACCGCAACTCTGCTGGACGCCGGATACCGGGTCATCACCTATGACCGCCGCGGATTCGGGAAGTCCTCCCGCCCCACCACGGGCCACGACTACGACACCTATACTGCGGATCTGCATGCAGTCATGGAGGCGCTCGATCTCCGCGACGCCGCGCTGGTCGGCTTCTCCATGGGGACCGGCGAGGTCGCCCGCTACCTGAAGAACCACGGGACCCAGCGGGTGAGCAAGGCAGTCTTCCTCGGCTCGCTCCAGCCCTTCCTGCTGCAGACCGAGGACAACCCCACGGGCGTCCCGCAGGACGTGTTCGATGGGCTCTTCGACGCCGTCAGCACCGACCGCTATGCCTTCTTCACGAGCTTCTTCAACGATTTCTTCAATGCCGAGGACAACCTCGGCGGTCGACTCAGCGAAGAGGCGCTGGCCGCGAACAAGGGCCTTGCCTACGCAGCCTCGCCACATGCTTCGATCTGGGCGCAGCCCACCTGGCTCACCGACTTCCACGACGACGTCGTCGCCCTCGGGAGCTCCGAGGTCTCCGCGCTGATCGTCCACGGCACGGCAGACAACATCCTGCCCATCGATTCCACCGGGCGGCCCTTCCATGAGGCCCTTCCCTCGGCGAAGTACCACGAGATCGAGGGCGCTCCCCACGGCATGCTCTGGACCCACGCTCAGGAGGTCAACGAGCAGCTCCTGGCCTTCCTGCGCGGCTGAGCGACGTCCAGGCGGCGTCAGGCCGCAGCCGAGAAACTGACACAGACCAGCTCGATGCACACCCGCACCGAGCAGATGAATCGAAGGAGAACCATCATGCCTACACGTACAGCCCGCACCGCATGGAACGGATCACTCGAAGAGGGCTCCGGCCAGGTCGAGCTCAGCAGCTCCAAGATCGGCACCTACGATGTGTCGTTCCCGAAGCGCTCAGCCGAAGAGGCCAATGGCAACACCAGCCCCGAGGAGCTCATCGCCGCGGCGCACTCCTCCTGCTACGCCATGCAGCTCTCCGCCGTGCTCTCCGGCGCCGGCGGCACCGTGGAGTCCCTCGATATTCGCGCAGAGGTCTCCCTCGGCGAGGATCCCGACGGCGGCTTCAAGCTCACGGGCATCAAGCTGATCGTCCACGGTGAGGTCAGCGGAATCGATGAGGACACGTTCCTGAAGTCCGCTGAAGAAGCCAAGACCGGCTGCCCGGTCAGCAAGGCGCTCACCGGAGTGGACATCACTCTGGACGCCACCTTCGAAAGCTGATCCGCTCAGACCACATCGGTCCAGCACACGTCTGCAGGGCCGCGGCGCGCCATCACCCGTCCGCCGCGGCCCTGCGCCGTCTCCTGACACTTTCACCGCGCATCCCTGCGCCACGACATGAAGGACCATCTCTATGACTACAACCGTCACCGCACTTCAGGCCGACAACGCCGAAGGTGAGTTCACCCGCCGTCCGCTCGAGCGGCGCGACCTGCGCGCCGACGACGTGCGCATCGCAATCCGCTACGCCGGCATCTGCCACACCGACATCCACCAGGTCCGCAACGAATGGGGCGGCGCCAGCTACCCGATGACCCCGGGCCACGAGATCGTCGGCGACGTGGTCGAGGTCGGCGCTGACGTCTCCGAGTTCACCGTCGGTGACACCGTCGGCGTCGGCTGCTTCGCCGACTCCTGCATGGAGTGCGAAGCCTGCAAGGCCGGCGAGGAGCAGTTCTGCAGCCAGGGCGTCGTCGCGACCTACAACGGTCAGGACAAGAACGGCGAGACCACCCACGGCGGCTACAGCCAGCAGATCGTGGTCCGCGACCACTTCGTGCTGCGCATCCCCGAGGGCCTGGACCCCGCCTCCGCCACCCCGCTGCTCTGCGCCGGAATCACCACCTATGCTCCGCTCAAGCGCTACGGCGCAGGACCGGGCGTGAACGTCGGCGTCATCGGCATGGGCGGACTGGGCCACATCGCGGTCAAGATCGCCGCCGCCATGGGCGCCGAGGTCACCGTGCTCAGCCGCACCGACAGCAAGAAGGAAGACGGACTGAGCTTCGGCGCCACCTCCTACCGCGCGACCGAGGACGGCAGCGCGTTCCAGGAGCTGGCCGGGACCTTCGACCTGATCATCAACACCGTGGGCGCCTCCGTCAGCCTGGACTCCTTCCTCGGCCTGCTGGGCCGCGGCGGGACCATGGTCAACGTCGGCGCCCCGAGCGAGGAGCAGTCCTTCCAGATGTTCTCGCTGCTCACCATGCGTCGGAACTACGCCGGATCCATGGTCGGCGGTCTGCCGGAGACTCAGGAGATGCTGGACTTCTGCGCCGAGCACGGCATCACCGCCACCACTGAGCTGATCAAGGCCGACCAGGTCGCAGAGTACTACGACAAGGTCGTCTCGGGTGATGTGCGCTACCGTGCGGTCATCGACATCGCCTCGCTGGAGAACGCCTCCTGAGCATGAGGTTCTGAGCGACCCCAGCGACACCGAACGCCCCGTCCCAGAGAAGCTCTTGGAGTTCTCCTCTGCGACGGGGCGTTCGTCATGCCGCGGCGCGGATCAGCGCGGCAAGCGCAGCACTGCTGCCTGGGGCTAGGGGATGACGCGGTCTCGGCCAGCGCAGTGGCGAGGCTCTCGGGGTCGCGCAGATTGGCCGCAACCCCGCGCACGCCCGGGGCGGAAGCGGCACTCCGGGACAGGGCCAACACGTCCCAACCCTCAGCGACGAGCTGCCGGGCGACAGCGGATCCGGTGATGCCGGAGGCGCCGACGATCAACGCAGTGCGCTCGGCGGGCAGGGATGAGTTTTCCACAGCGGAGGTCATGCACGGTCCAAGGCCTGAAGCACCGCGGAAATTCCTCCACGCAGGAGTCACCACTGTCCTGACTCCTGTGACGACCGCCTAGAATCAAGCAGGTGAGTGCCGCTGCCGCCCCAGAACTCGATGTCCTCGTCGTCATCCCCGCCCACGATGAGGCGGCCACGGTGTTCGCCGCGATCACTGCCGTTCGCGCCGCGGCGGAGCACGCCCGCACCGCCCTGCGGCTGATCCTGGTCGCCGATGCCTGCAGCGATGCGACCGCCACTCTGGCACGCGAGGCGGGCGCCGACGTGCTGGAGGTCGATGTCCACAACGTGGGGGCAGCTCGGGCGGCCGGATTCCGGCATGGGCTCAGCACGGAACTAGCCGGACCGGGTGCCGCTCCCCCAAATCCTCGGAGGACTCGTCCCTGGCTCGCCACCACCGACGCCGACAGCCAGGTTCCGATGGACTGGTTCAGCAGGCAGAGCGCTCATCGAAACCTGGGGGCCGAGGTCGTGATCGGGACGGTGTCCCTCGATCCACGCATCGGGGACGATGCCCTAGGGCGGGCCTGGGCCTCGGACTACACCGGAAAGTTCACCCCCGGCGGCCACGGCCATATCCACGGAGCGAATCTCGCGTTCAGCGGAGACCGCTACCTCGATGTCGAGGGGTTCCGGAATCTCGACGCCGATGAAGACGTGGACCTGGTGCACCGGTTCCGAGAGGCCGGCGCGCGCATCGTGACGGCCACCGATATGCCCGTGCTGACTTCACGGCGCACCACCGGGCGCGTCCCGCGCGGATTCGCCCAGACCCTGGGAGCCCTGCCCGCGTGAACGAGATTCTGAGAGACGTCCACTCCCATCTACGCGCAGGGCTTCCCGCGCTTCCCGGCCACGGGGACACCCTTGCCCGATGGCGCAGACTCGCGAGCGTCACCGCGCACCACACAGTGGTCGGACGGCTCTACGAGGCCCACGCCGACGCGGTCGCCATCACGGCCGAGCTGGGACAGCCTGGCCTGGTCCTGGAGGGTGAGCTGTGGGGCGTATGGGCTGCGGAACCTCCGACGCCGGTGCTGACCGCCGAGCGCAGCGGCCAAGGCTGGAGGCTGACCGGCACCAAGCCGTGGTGCTCCGGAGCGTCACTGTGCACCCACGCCCTGGTCACCGCCAGTGTCAGCTCCTCCGTCACTCAGCCCGCGCAGGGTGAGGACGCAGGAATCTCCGATGAAGCCCCGCAGAAGATGCTCTTCGCTGTCGACCTCTCCTCCTCCGGGGTGGCCCCCGTGGCCGACACCTGGCATGCAGTAGGCATGGCAGCCAGCGACTCGGGCTGGGTCTCCTTCGAGCGGGTCCACGCGACCGCGCTGGGCACGCATGCCGACTACCTGGACCGCGCCGGCTTCTGGCACGGCGGCATCGGGGTGGCCGCCTGCTGGTACGGGGCCGCCCGCGCCGTCGCCGCTCCCCTGCTTCTGCGAGCCTCTGCTCCTACTTCCGCCCCGATCCTCCGCGCCCATGCGGGGGCGGTGGCCGCAGCGCTCAGCGCAAGCTGGGCGCTGCTCGAACGGACAGCCGCCTCGGTGGACGCCGACCCGGCGAACCTGCCGCTGGCGAAGGCACAGGCCTTTGCGGTGCGCACCCTCATCGATCGCATGGCCGCGGAGGTCATCGACCGTACCGGGCGCGCACTCGGACCGGGGCCACTCGCCTCGGACGCAGCCCACGCGCAGCGCGTCGCGGATCTCGGCGTCTACATCCGCCAGTCCCACGCTGAGACGGATGAGGCGGAACTGCCAGCCGTGATGGCCGAGGACGGGCTCAGCTGGGACGACCTGATCGGAGACGGCCATGGAACCCGGTGAGACCGCGCCGACCTTTCACGGCACGCAGACTCCGCGCAGCGCCGCCGTGGCCCTGCAGGACTTCGACGCGCGCGTCCCGCTCTGGGGAATCGGCGAGCTCGACGACGCGGGACGGTGGATCCCACACCATCTTCCGGGGCTGCTCGTCGTGGCACCGCATCCCGACGATGAGGTGCTCGGCGCTGCAGCGTTGATCGCCGCGGCATTGCGTGGCGGATCCCCGGTGACGATCCTGGCCGCCACCGACGGCACCGGATCGCATCCGCCCAGCACCATTTCCGCCGATCAGCTCGCCGAGATCCGTACTGCTGAGTCCGAGGCGGCCCTGGGGGAGCTGCGCTCGCTGTCCTCCGGTGTGCCCGGCTCGGACGATCGAGCTGGAATGGAGCGGCTCCGGCTGAGACTGCCCGACGGCGAGCTCGCCGCCCACGTCGGGTCTCTCAGTGAGGCGATCGGAGCTGCGCTGCTGCACATGCCCCGCGGGACGTTCATCGCCGCCCCACTCTCCCAGGACGGTCACCCAGATCACGACGCATGCGGGGAGGCCGCGACGGTGGCGGCCGCGCAGAAGAACGCTCCGCTGGTGCAGTACCCGGTATGGCTCTGGTTGCACAACACCCCACCCGCGTCGTCCTCACCTCCGAAGACACCCTCCGCCGTTCCGTGGGCGGCTGCGCGCTGCATCCCCATCGATGCTGAGCTTGCCCAGGCTCGCGCCCGCGCCGTCGCCGCTTTCGTCTCTCAGCTCGGCACGGAACTGGGCACACCAGTGGACCGGGAACCCGGGGAGCCGGTCCTGACTGCCGCCATGTTGGCCAGTGTGCTGCGTGACCAGCAGATCGTCTTCCCCGGAACTCCGCTGGATTTCGAGGGACTTCATGCCGAGCGGGACGACCCCTGGGCGGTGACCAGCCGCTGGTACGAGCGGCGCAAGTACGCGCTGACCATGGCGGCACTTCCTGGGGAGAGATACCGACGAGCGTTCGAACCGGGATGCTCCATCGGCGGGCTGACCGAGCTGCTCGCGCCGCGCTGCGACAACGTCCTGGCGACGGACATCTCCGGCTCCGCCCTCGAGGCCGCGGCGCGCCGGGTCTCCGCTGAGAACGTGACGTTCCGACAGGCCAGCATCGAGGAGTGGCCCGAGGATGCTCTGGACCTCATCATGATCAGCGAGCTTGCCTATTACCTCAATGACTCGCAGTGGAGCGCCGTGCTCGCTCGGGCCGCGGAGACGCTGGAACCTGGCGGCCACCTGGTGTCGGTGCACTGGCGGCATGAGAACGCCGAGGCCTTCCGCTCCGGGGAGCAGATCCGTGAGGATCTGCTCGCGGTGCCGGGCTGGACCAGTCACGGCAGCTATGCGGATCTGGACATGCTGATCGACGTGGTGGGACCCGTGGGCCCCAGCGTGGCTCAGGCGGAATTTCTCGATTGAGCGGTGAGACCGGCGCCTGCCCGGGGAGTCAGTCGGCGTAGAGGCTGCGGTTGAAGTGCAGTCGGCGCGCCGCGAAGCTCACACCGAGCATCCGCTCGATGTTCGAGATCACACCGTTGGAGACTGTCTCCATCAGATCCGAGGGATTGGACTTGGCGGTGATCGTGCAGTTCAAGTGAAAGACCAGGTCGGACGCACCCCCTGAGATCCCCACGATGGCAGATTCGACATGCGGGTGGGTCATCAGTCCGGCGGAGGCGGCTTTGGCCATCTGGTCGTACCGGGTGCAGCGGAGTCCACGAGCCTTGTCGGCCTCAGGAGACGCCGGCGTCGTGGTGGGCGCTTCCGGGGTGATGCTTGATTCGAAGCTGCTCTCGTGGACTGACTGTGCGCTCATCTGACTTCTCCATGCCTCTGCGGACTGCCCCCTGTTGCAGTCACTCATGTACCTCGCTGTGCACCTTACAGTTAGAACGTATAACTATTATTTGGACTCACGCAAGATGAGTATCAAGCGGGTGTGATGTGCCGCGTCGGGACGGGACTGGAGTAGACCACGCTGGTGGTGATGCTTCCCAGGGTGGCCAGGCGCCCAGTGATGCGTTCGAGGTCACGCATGGAGCGGGCCAGGACCTTGATGATGAAGCAGTCAGCGCCGGTGATGTGATGGGCCTCAACGATCTCCGATGTGGTGTCCACGAGGTCGTGGAAGGGCTTGTAGTTGCCAGAGGGGTAGGTCAGCCGGACAAAGGCGCTCACGGCGTAGCCCATGGCTTCCGGGTCCACGGTGACGGAGTACCCCGTGATGACCCCGCCATCCCGCAGGCGACGAAGCCGGTCCGCCGTGGCACTGGCGGAGAGACTGACGCTGCGTGCCAGCTCGGCCGTGCTGATCCGGCCATCGCGCTGCAGCTCAGCAATGATGCGATGGTCGGTGGAATCGAGCTGGAGCAAGTCATTCGTCGGCATAGAGATGACAGTACCGAGGAATCGCCGGTGAACCGACGGATCTGCCCTCGCATCGCCGTTCCATGATCCTCCGCGCTGGGATTGACTGGAGCTATGACTCCACCACTGAGTGCCACAGACTTCTTCGCCGCCAAGCTGCGTTTCGAGACTGACCCGGCGGATCTCGCCGCTGACCGCGCAGCCGGCGCCTCCCCGCTCGTGATCGATGTCCGCTCCACGGAGGCGTGGAGCCAGGGTCACATCCCAGGCGCGCTGCACATCCCCGGCCCAGAGCTCGCCATGCGCGCAGGCGAGCTGGGCGCAGACCGTGGCCGCGCCCTCGTCGTCTATTGCTGGGGGCCGGGCTGCAATGGCAGCACTCGCGCGGCGCTGACTCTCGCGACCCTGGGGTTCGCTGCGGTGCGCGAGCTGATCGGCGGGTTCGAGTACTGGGCGCGTGAGGGCTTCCTGGTGGAGAGCTCCGCAGGGCGGGACCGCCGGTCTCCGGATCCGCTGACGGCTCCGGCCCGGCCATGACCAGCTTTCGAGCCTCTCTGTAAGGTGGATCATGCCCCTGACCTGAGAGGTTCTGCTCCATGACTCGCCACACAGCGCCCGACGCCCGCCACCTGCCCGAACACGAGGTCTCCACGCAGCGCAGCACCATCGATGCCCGCATCGCCGAAGCGCAGCGGACATTCCAGACCGGCCGGACGAAGCCGCTGGAGTGGCGTCGTGAGCAGCTGAACGCATTGCTGCGCCTGCTCGAAGAGCGCGCGGAAGAGATCCACGCCGCCATGGACGCCGACCTGGGCAAGAGCGACGTCGAGACTCACCTCACCGAGGTGCTGGCGGTGAAGTCCGAGGTCAAAGACACGCTCAAGCACCTTCAGCGCTGGACGGGGGATCAGCGGGTCTCTGTGCCGCTCCTCGTGGGCACCGCACGTGCCCATGTCCAGCGCCAGCCGCTGGGCACCGTGCTGATCATCGGTCCCTGGAACTACCCGTTCCACCTACTGCTGATGCCGCTCATCGGCGCACTCGCGGCCGGCAACTCCGTGGTGCTCAAGCCCAGCGAGCTGGCCCCCACGGTCTCCCGAACCGTGGCCCGACTCATCCCGGAATACCTGGACGCCGAAGCGGTGCAGGTCATCGAAGGCGGGGTCGAGGAGACGACCCGACTGCTGGAGCACCGCTTCGATCACATCTTCTACACCGGCAACGGCACAGTGGGCTCGATCGTGATGACTGCCGCCGCGAAGCACCTGACGCCGGTGACCCTGGAGCTCGGCGGGAAGTCTCCGGTGTGGGTCGACCCCTCGGCCGATCTCACGCAGACGGCTGAATCCCTGGTATGGGGCAAGTTCAGCAACTGTGGACAGACCTGTGTGGCACCGGACTACGTGCTGACCACGCCCGACCTCGCCGAACCACTGGCGGCGGAGATCGCTCGGGCCACCGCCCGCGCCTTCGGCACGAGCCCGCGGACGGCGAAGAACTACGGGCGCATCATCAACGAGCGCCACGCCGAGCAGCTGGCCGGCCTGCTGGGTTCGGGCAGTCCGGTGATGGGCGGCACGGCAGACATCACGGCGAAGTACGTCGCGCCGACCGTGCTCCTCGACGTCGCCCCCGACTCAGCCATCATGCAGGAGGAGATCTTCGGACCGATTCTGCCGATCCTTCCGGTGGCCGATCACCGGGAGGCCATCTCCTTCATCAACGCACGCCCGAAGCCGCTGGCGCTCTACGCGTTCACCGAGCACCCGGAGGTGCGCGAAGACTTCCTGGAGCAGACCTCCTCGGGCGGGATCACCTTCAACACCGTCATGACGCAGCTGGCGGTCTCCACGCTTCCCTTCGGCGGCGTCGGCCCCAGCGGCATGGGCCGGTACCACGGGGAGTACAGCGTCGAGACGTTCAGCCACGAGCGCGCGGTGCTGCGCAAGCTGCCCGGCTTCGACCCCACCCGGCTGGCGAAGGCGCCCATCTCCTGGGGCATGCGCCGGTTGCTGCTCAAGGGCTGAGGTCTGCGACAGGCTGCGTCCTTCCTCAGCCGAGCGAAGCCTCAGGCGTGCCGGTAGGTGGGCAGCAGCGCCCGTGAAGGCACGATGACCTTGCCCAGCGGCATCAGCGACACCGGGATCAGCTTCAGGTTGGCGATGCCCAGCGGGATCCCGATGATGCTGACGAACATCGGGATCGCGGTGAGCACATGCCCGATGGCGATCCAGATGCCGGCCACCAGGACCCAGATGACGTTGCCCACCGTGGTGATGGGACCGGCGCCGCGCGGGCTGCGGTCTACGATGGTCCGGCCGAAGGGCCAGAGCGCGTAGACGCCGATCCGGAAGGACGCGATGCCGAAGGGGATCGTGATGATCAGCAGGCAGCAGACGATCCCGGCGAGGAAGTAGCCCAGTGCGAGCCAGAGCCCGCCGAAGACCAGCCAGATGACGTTGAGGATCGAGGAGACCATGGAGTTCATCTCTCCATTGAATCGCATCAGTCGGCTGGCAAGAAGGGCCTGGCTCGCACATCGCCCCAGAGGACCAGGCCTGCAGGACTAGCAGCGACGGATCAGTCGTGTCGCCGGCCGCGGCCGCGGAGCACCGCGACGACGACGGCGGCCAGCAGCCCGAGCACGACGACGCCTCCGGCCACGAGCACCCAGGTCGGCACCCCGAGGCTGTAGCCCACAGTTTCCTCGGAAACGGCAGCCCCCTCGTCTTCGGAGCCCTGGGTCTCAGAATCACTGGCGGCGTCTTCTGTGGCCTGACCGCTGGGGCTGGACGCCGCGTCGTCGTCCTCGGAGGACTCGGCAGTGGCAGGCGCGGACGGGCTCTCAGACTCCGTGGGCTCCGCCGCCACCTCGAAGTCGAAGGACTGCTCCTCAGCGTGGCCATCGGAGTAGACCGCGCGGTACGCCACGGTGTACTCGCCGCCCGGCAGCTCCTCGGGCAGTTCGGTGGACATGGTGGCACCTTCGATCTCGGTGTCACCCTCCCAGTTCTGTCCCTCGGCGTCGGATATCTGCAGGACGTTGGCGATGGCCTCCCCGTCGGTGAGTCCGTCTCCGGAGAACTCCAGGACGACCTCCTCGGGACTGGTCTCGAGGACCTCACCGGACTCCGGGGAGGAGGAGATGAGCGAGTCATGGGCCCAGGCGGGGGCGGCCACGGCCGCCAGCGAGAGGCCGATGCCTGCCGCTGCGGAGAGGGCCGTGATGCGTACAGCCTGCGAGCGGGTGGTGGAGATGCGGTGTGTCATGGGTCTGGTCTTTCAGTCGTGAGATGACTGGCCCCGCGGCGATGCTGCCACCGGGACCACGATGTGGTGTCAGTTCACGAGGAGAGGAGGACCGCGCAGCGTCTGCGCCCCGCCACCCAGCCAGAGGTCTCGCAGCACGGTGGTGGTGAACGCCCGGTGCGCACGAATGCGGCGCGGTCCGGCCAGCAGCACCGGGCGCTGCAGCAGCAGGACGATGGGCCGCAGACTGAGCAGTCCGGAGAGCGCCTCCAGCACGAGCTCGCCTCGGCGCAGCACCGCATAGGTGAAGATTCCGGCGAGCACGTGGGCCAGCATCATGGGCGCATCAGGAAGCACGGCAGCGACCGTCCCGCTCTGCGTCGCCTCGATGCCGACCCCAGCCTGGACTCCGCCGTGAGCGCCGTGCCCGGCATGCGAGCCCGCGACGACGGCGCCACCTGCTGCACCGCTGGCGGGGAAGAAGGCGAAGAGCCCGTGGAGGACCGCCTGGCTGAAGAGCACCGCTGCGCCGAGTCGGCCGCGGCTCAGCCGGACCGAGGAGAGCACTGCGCACACCGGCACCGAGATGGCCAGCGCGAGCAGCAGCACGATCCAGTGCGGCATATGCCCTGCCGCGGAGTGGGACAGGGCGGCGGCACCGGTGGCGAGCACGGCCGCGAGGAGTCCGCGGGAGATCCGGGCACCACCGGTGACGAGGCGCGGGGAAGGGGCAGCATCCGCAGCATTGACCACAGAAGACCCCTTCTCTCGGCTGACGCGGGCGAGTCTACTACAGCGTGTAGAACTGTCATCGGGCCGCGGGTGCCACCTGCGTGACCTCCTCTGGGAGGGCGATCTGAGTGGATTCACCGCCCGACTCGCCGCGCGAAGACCATGAAAGCACTTTTCAGGGGCCCTCCCTGCCCATAATGACGCTATGACCGACTCCCCTGCTTCCCCGGCCCCCCGGCGCGATCGCCGCACTCCTCCCCGCAGGAGCCTGCGCCTGCTGGGATGGGTGACTTTCGTCGTGCTCGGCTCCGCCGCGGCGTGGTTCGGCTGGATGGCCTGGGACCAGGAGTACTGGACGGATCCGGACACCGGGATGGAACATGGCCCCTACCGCGCCTGGCAGGTGATCGGGTGCGGTCTCACGCTGGTGGCCATCGCAGTGTGGACCTCGAGGTCACGCTGGTGGCCCACCGTGCTGCTGCCGCCGTCGTTCACCCTGGCCTGGAGCGTCACCGCGAGCGAGGACACGACGGGACTCTGGATGGTCGGCGCGATCATGGTGGCGATCGGGAGCACTGTCGGGACGCTGATCGTCCTGGGCATCACTCGCCTGACCCGACCCTGAGACTCAGAGAGCCTCAGCGCGAGCAGCAGGCGGAGCTGCCGGAGGCTCAGCGGTCCAGGGTGGTGGCCAGTGGCTTCTCGTCGACGAAGAGCAGCATCAGCGTGGAGATCAGCGCGATCGGTGCCAGCAGCAGGAACAGCGGCATCAGCGCCTCGTTGTAGGACTCCACCACCACCGTGTAGGCCGCATCAGGCAGGGACCGCACCAGCTCCGGAGTCAACGAGTTGGCCCCGGCGCCATCTGCGGCGCCGGCGGGAAGCCGCTCGCGCAGCAGGTCGGTCAGCCGGGTGGCGAAGAGCGAGCCCACCACGGCCGAGCCCAGCGTGGCGCCGACCTGGCGGAAGTAGTTCTGTCCCGCCGTGGCGGTGCCCACGAACCGCAGCGCGAAGGAGTTCTGCGCCACCAGCGTCAGCAGCTGCATGGTGCAGCCCAGGCCGAGGCCCAGCACACCGAGGTAGATGCACTCCAGAATCACCGGGGAGTCGGCGCTGACCGTGGAGAGCAGGCCCAGGCCCAGTGCGGTGATCACGCTGCCGACCACCATCACCTTCTTGTACCGGCCGGTCCTGCTCACCCGGCGTCCGACGACGATGCCCGCCACCAGCAGCGTGCCCATCATCGGGATCATCAGCAGACCCGCCTGTGCGGGGGTGTAGCCGGTGACCATCTGCAGATACGTGGGCATGTAGCCCAGGGCACCGAACATCGCCATACCGGTGATCAGCCCGGCCACCATGGTGAGCACGAAGTTGCGGCTGCGGAAGAGCATCAGCGGCAGGATCGGCTCGGGGGTGCGGGATTCGACCCAGGTGAAGACGGCGCCGGTGATGACAGCTGCGGCGATCAGTCCCAGGATCATCGGGGAGGACCAGGCGTATTCGCCGCCGCCCCAGGTGGCCACCAGGACCACGGCCGTGGTCGCGGCACCCAGCAGCGCCATGCCCCAGACGTCGATGCGTCCGCGCTTCTCGGGAGCGCGCTTGGGCAGCTTGAGCAGCATGGCGATGCCCACGAGTGCCAGGAGGCCCAGCGGCACGTTCATCCAGAGCGTCCAGCGCCAGCCGGGACCAGTGGTCAGCCAGCCACCGAGCAGCGGACCGGCCACTGAGGAGAAGGCGAAGACGCCGCCCATGACGCCCATGTACTTGCCGCGTTCACGGGCAGGCACGACATCAGCGATGGTGGCCTGGGAGAGGATCATGAGTCCGCCGCCGCCGATGCCCTGGATCACGCGGGCCCCGATCAGCTGGCCCATGCCGTCGGCCGCGCCACCGAGGGCGGAACCGATGACGAAGGCGAGGATCGCGAAGATGAAGAGCGGCTTGCGGCCGAACATGTCTCCGAGCTTGCCGTAGACGGGCATCATCACGGTGGAAGCCAGGATGAAGGCCGTGATGACCCAGGCCATGTGCTCCACGCCGTCGAGCTCACCCACGATGGTGGGCAGCGCGGTGGCCAGCACGGTCTGACCCAGGGAGGCCATCAGCATGGCCAGGATCAGCGCACTGAAGATTAGCCCGAGGTGGCCGGTCTCCGGTTCGGCCGGAGCGGGCACCTCCGCGGCGTCACGGGCGTCGGCCGGGGCGGCCTCCCGTTCGTGCGGCGGGGTGGCCTTGGGAAGGGATGACGTTTCGGGGGTGCTCATCGGGTGTTCTCCACGACATTTCTGAACTGAGCGATGGACTCGCTGATGAATGGATCGAGACTCTCGGACGCGGACTCGTGGTACCGAGAGAAGGTGAATTTGGTGATGCCTCCGGCGAGGATCAGCAGGGCCTCGAAGGCCTGCTCTCCCCCGCCGCCGGGCAGACGCAGACCGCCCCGCTCCGCCTCGGCGTGCACCGCACCATGGACGAGCTGCTCCACCTGAGCGAGCAGCTCGGCGAGCCGGGCGCGCAGCTGAGGGTGTTCGGAGATGATCTGCCGGCGCCGCGCAGCGGTCTCGGCCGGCAGACAGGTGCGGACCACGGCGACGAAGAGGTGGACCACCCGAGACAGCTCATCCTCGGAGGACGCATGGAAGCGTTCGACGGCGTCGGCGTCGAGTTCGGCTGACCGGGTCCCGAGCACTGCGTCCTCCTTCGCCGGGAAATAGTTGAAGAAGGTGCGCCGGGACACACCGGCGCGGGAGGCGATCTCATCCACGGTCGCGGCACCGGGACCGCCGGCCCTGGTCAGTTCGAAGGCCGCTTGGTGGATGGCATTCCAGCTCTCGCGCTGGTTGCGTTCACGTTGACTCAGATTTTCTTGCACTCGTGCATCTTATGCACGCAGGAAACTTTGCACAAGTGCAAAATCTGTGATCTGCCTCATCGAGGCTCACCCCTGGGGCTGACGACACCGCGCCGATGCTTCGAAAGAATGAGTCCATGTTCGAAACACTCACACTCGCCAGCAATGTCGCCGCCACGATGGGCGAGGACCACTGGATCACCGGCCTGCAGAACTGGACCCAGGACCTCCCGGCAGCCCTGCAATGGCTCGGTGTCATCCTCGTCTCGGCGATCCCCTTCGTGGAGTCGTTCTTCGGAGGCCCCATCGGAATCCTCGCCGGCATGCATCCGGCCATCGCGATCACCGCCGCCGTCGTCGGCAATATGCTCTCGCTCATCCTGGTGGTCTATGTGGCCCACTGGGTGCGCACAGCGATTTTGCACAAGCGTCCGCAGCCGGATCCGGAGAAGTCCGCCAAGCGGCAGAAGGTGAAGCGCATCTTTGACCGCTTCGGCGTCCCCGGGGTCTCCATCCTGGGACCCCTGGCGCTGCCCAGCCAGTTCACCGCCCCGCTGATGGTCTCCTTCGGAGCCTCGCGGCATGCAGTCATGGCGTGGATGCTGGTGTCTGTGATCCTCTGGGGCGTCGGCTTCGGCCTGATCGCCGCCTGGGGACTCAGCCTCGTCGGATAATCCACAGCACTGTGAGCCAGCGCTGGGCCGTCAGCGGCTCAGCGCTGCTCTTCATCCTTGGGGTAGCGCTGGAGCTCGCGCGAGCCCTGGGTGAGGTTCTTCAGCTCCACGCTGTCGTCGAAGTTCGCACCCACGGCACCGGCGAAGGTCCCCAGCGAGGCCGAGAGCCAGGCGATCTCCACATAGTTGATGAAGCCGGCCTCCGAGCCCAGGATGTCGGCCATGAATCCCGGCTCGATCAGCAAGAGCCCGACCACCAGGATCGAGGCGAACAGCAGCAGATACAGGGCCGCCACGCTGGCCAGCATGCTGACCACGGTGGAGATGTTGTACATCGCGGCCTCACGTGCACCGCCGACGTTGGCCGGGCGATCCCAGAACTTGTTGCTGATGATCAGCCAGGAGCTGACGATCGATATGGCGGCCACGGAGACCACCGCGAGCCGCCAGAGCGGCAGGAAGCTGGCCATCTCCCAGATGGTGGTGAAGAAGATGCCGAATGCTCCGGTGGCGGCGGCGGCGGCGAAGACGCCGGAGAGTTTGGGCAGCGACCACATGGGCTCATTGGCCGCCACCATCCCCAGGGTCGTCCACAGCCGTCCGGGGAACGCCCGGCCCGGGGAGATGAAGAAGGTGTCGTCACCCTTCTGCGGTTCGACATGCGCGGAGTAGCCGCCGTACTGACGCGCAGCCTCCACAGACTCATGCAGAAAGGCGCTCACCACACGGTGGAGCTCACGGCGCAGGGACCGCAGAATGAACCAGGGACCCAGCGCAGGCAGGGAGATGATCACCAGTCGATCGCTGAAGTGCAGCTCAGCGGTCTTGGGGCGTTCACCTGCCATTCGTGGGACTTCGGTGACGATGACGGTGATATCGGCCTCGGATTCGGCCGCCCAGCGCTTGGCATCATCGAGGTCCAGGGTGGCATCATCGCGCAGCGGAACCAGTGCCTGCTGATGGGTCACCTCTCCGCCGCGGGCCCAGTCGGCGTTGCGGCCGCGTTCGGGCTGCTGGAGCACCCTGCGCACGAGCCAGGAGGTCCTGCCCGGGTCGGAATACATCATGACGCTCAGGCTTTCGGGAGCCAGGGAGCTTTCGCTGACCTGCTCCACCTGTCCCTGGTTCTGTGTATCCGACTCTCCGGGGGCGGTCCCCTCATTCGTCTCCTGCGATGCCATACGGACAACATTACCGGTCCCGCACAGCTCAATGCCCGCCACCAAAGGGGCGACGGGCACGCTCAGACAGGGCTCAGGAGTCGCTGAGCATGTCCAGCACCAGCGGCTTGACCTGCGTGCCATAGAGCTCGACGGCGCTGAGCATATGCTCGTGCGCCAGGCTGCCATTGCCGTACTTCATGCCGAAGCGGCTGTTGCCCAGCAGCTTCTGGGTGCGCACGATCTTCTTCGCCACCGTCTCCGGGGAGCCGACGTACAGGGCGCCCTGGTGGACCTCCTGCTCGAACTGGGCTCGGCTGGGGTGCCCGTTGCCCCATCCGCGCTCGCGGCCCAGCTTGGCCATCGACTCGGCCCAGGACGGGTAGAACACATCGAGTGCTTCCTGGTCCGTGGGGGCCACGAAGCCGTGGGAATGGACTGCCACACGCCGGTTGCCGGTGTGAGCAAACTCATCGAGTGCCTTCTGGTAGAGCTGCGCCAGCGGGCGGAAGCGCTCGGGAGCACCACCGATGATCGCCAGCTCGAGCCCAGCCCCGTAGCGCGCCGCCCGGACCACGGAGTTCGGCGTGCCACCTACGGCGATCCAAGTGGGCAGTCCGTGCTCGTGATCGGTCTTGGGGTAGATCTCCTGGTTCTGGAGACGGCCACGGGTCTTCCCCTGCCAGCTGACGGGGCCCTCGCTGCGCAGCTTGGTGAAGAGGTCGACCTTCTCCTCGAAGAGCTGCTCGTAGTCGGAGAGGTCGTAGCCGAAGAGCGGGTAGGACTCGATGAAGGAGCCGCGTCCCAGCGAGACCTCGGCGCGGCCGCCGGTGAGTCCATCGATGGTGGCGAAGCGCTGGTACACGCGCACCGGGTCATCGGAGGAGAGCACGGTCACGGCGGAGGTGAGCTTGATCCGCTCGGTCGCGGCGCCAATGGCGGAGAGCACCACGTCGGGTGCCGAGATCGAATAGTCGGCACGGTGATGCTCACCGATGCCGATCACATCGACTCCGGAGGCGTCGGCCATCTTGGCCTCTGCCAGGACATTGCGCAGCACCTGGGGCTGCGGGACGTCCTGCTCGCCGTCGAGGGTCTTGGTGACGTCCCCGAAGGTGTGCAGGCCGAGTTCGAACTGGTCGCTGTGGCGCTCTGTGCTGATGGTCATGGCTGGTACAACGCCAGCCATCAGCGCTCCATTCCTCAAAATTTGAAATAGATTGTGAGACTCAACGCATGCGAGCCCCCGCCCTCAGCGCATGCGAGCCCCCGCCCGACGCACGGCCTGGGTGAGCCGGTCCATGACGGCGATCGTGCTGGACCAGTGCTGCCAATGCAGCGTGGTCTCCTGCGGTCCTATCTCACCGACGATCGCGAGATCCCGGTGCGCGCCCTCCATGACGCCAGCAGGCATCATCCCTTCGGGGATCATTCCCCAGCCCAGGCCGAAGCCCACCGCCGCGTTGTACGCCTCGACCGAGGGCACCATATGGGTGGTCGGGGTCCCAGCGACCCCCAGTCGGCCCAGGCCGGCGCGCTGCAGCGAATCCCGAATGCCGAACTCCACCAGCGGGACCCGTTCCCAGTCCACACTCCCATCGGCGCCGCGATGTCGATCCAGGAGCTCGGTGCTGGCCACGGGCCAGTAGCGCATGGTCCCCAGCACCGTGGAGCGACACCCGGAGACCGGCGTGGGATTCTCGGCCACCGCCGCCGCCACGGTGCCGTTGCGCAGCAGCTCATGCGTGTGCTCCTGGTCCTCGGCGTAGAGATGCAGCTCGACGTCGTCCCAGGTCGCGGCCTCCTGGAGCACGCGGAGGAACCAGCTCGCCAGTGAGTCGGCGTTGACCGCCACCGAGAGCGTCACCGTGGGGGCGGCCTGGCCTGGAATCCGATGAAACCCGAGACTGCGCCGCGCCTCATCCTCGAGCGTCACGGTCTGCCGGGCGATCCGCAGCAGCTCCGCGCCGGACTCCGTGGTCATGACCGGCACCGTGCGGGTGACCAGCACATGGCCGACCTCCCGCTCCAGGGCTTTGATGCGCTGAGAGAAGGCGGAGCCCGAGATCTGCAGCAGTGCGGCGGCCGCCTCGAAGGTCCCCTCGTCCACCGCGACGACGAAGGCCCGCAGATGGTCTGTGTTCATAGGCCTCAGCCTAGAGCACTATCTGAAGCGCTGCTTCAGATAGTGAAGGATATTGAGCTGGTGCGGATGCCAGTCGGACCCCCAGGATGGACTCATGACCATCGTGCTCACCGGACTCCTGACCTGCTTGGCCCTCATCGTCGCCATCGGCCCGCAGAGCGCCTGGCTGCTGCGGCAGGGACTGCGCAGAGACCGGGTGCTGCTGGCGGTGACCTGCTGCGTCGTCGGGGACATCGCCTTGATCGCGCTGGGCACGGCCGGCGTCGGTGCTGTGCTGGATCACGCGCCCTGGCTCATGGAGGTCCTGCGCTGGGCCGGCGCGGCCTATCTGACCTGGTTCGCCTACCGCTCCTTCGTCGCCG
The DNA here is from genome assembly GCA_947494195.1 of uncultured Nesterenkonia sp. Lineage (GTDB taxonomy): Bacteria > Actinomycetota > Actinomycetes > Actinomycetales > Micrococcaceae > Nesterenkonia. Next base: position 77,514 of record CANLUC010000002.1, read on the forward strand.
CGCATCGCGCAGGACGGGCGATGAAGCCCGGCCTCCACGTCGAGCTCTCCAGCCAGGACTCCGACGACGACGCCGGCTCCCTCTCCCCTGCGACCGGCGGCCTGAAGGTCGCCCAGCAGGTGCAGGTCACCCGGATCTCTTCGATCGCCGCCACCGGCTTGAGCGTGTCCATCCTGAACCCGCATGCCTGGGTGGACACGATGGTGGTGCTGGGAACCATGGCGAACACCTTCGGCGCCGATCGGTGGCTCTTCGCCATCGGCGCCGTCCTCGCCTCGGTGATCTGGTTCAGCGCGCTGGCGCTGGGCGGAGCTGTGCTGTCCAAGTGGCTGAACCGGCCGCGGACCTGGCAGGTGCTCGACCTGCTGGTCGGCGCGATCATGCTGGTGGTGGCAGGGTTCCTCGCCGTCGGCGGCGTCTGATCCGCGTCGGCGGCGTCTGATCCGCGTCGGCGGCGTCTAGCCCGAGTGTCGGCGCAGGACAGAGCGTGCGGCGTGGAAGCCCGCCATGCCGTGAGCGCCCCCGCCCGGAGGGGTCGAGGCGGAGCACAGGTAGATCCCGGCCGCAGATGCCTCAGCAGAGAGCCCCTCGGGCGTCCCGGGGGCCTCGTCGCCGGCATGAGGCACCCGGTACGGGTCCGGTTTCAGCGCAGGCCGGGCCAGGAACTGACGCAGCGTCGGTCCCCCGGCGCTGATGGAGCCGCCGACCAGATTCGGATTCCACTCCTGCAGGTCTGCCGGGCTCCAGAGCTTCCGCGCCAGCACACCGGCGCCGAACCCAGGGGCCTGCGCCTCGATCTCGGCCTCGATCATCACCGCCGCACGCGTCACGGCGCTGCCGGAGAGTCCAAGCGGGACGTGGGCGTAGGCCCAGGCCACCGTGCGTTCGTCGGGGGTCCGGGTGGGATCCGCCACGCTGGGCTGGGTCAGCAGCACATAGGGCCTGCCGGACAGCGTGCCCCGCACGGCCGCCGCCTCAGAGGTCGCGATCTGCGCTGCTCCACCGCCAAGATGCACGGTGCCTGACTGGGCCATCTGCTCATGTCGCCAGGGGATGGGCCCCTCGAGCAGGTAGTCGATCTTCACGATGCCGGTCCCGTAGTCCCAACGGCTCAGTGCGCGGGAGTATCCGCGCGGCAGTCGCAGTCCGCCGAAGCGACGCAGCTGGCGCGGGGTGATGTCCAGCAGCACGGCGTCGAAGTCAGGCCGGGCACTGCCGCCGGCAGCGCCGCGAGCCTCCTGCCCGGCAGCACGGAGGTCCTCCAGGCCCTCGATGCGCCGGCCGGTGACCAGCTTCCCTCCGTGGGCCTGCAGCTCCTGGACCAGAGCACGGACCACCTCGCCTGAGCCGCCACGCGCCACCGGCCACCCGGAGGCCTGGGCGGCCCCGCCGAGCAGCAGGCCGAATGCGGAGGTCAGCGGGCCCCGCAGGTCGGTGGTGGCATGGCCCGCGATGCCGGCGAAGAGTGCCCGGGCAGGCTCCTCGGTGAAGATCCGCTGCAACCAGGTGGAGGGCCAGGCGCCGCGGGCGCCGATCTGCAGCAGCGCCTGGATCCGCTCCAGCGGTGTGTCTGCGTCCAGATTGCTCAGCGGCGCGGTCACCGGCGTGAGCCCGGCCCGGAGCGTGCGCTCCCAGTCCCGGACGATCGGGTCGAAGAGGCGCGTCCAGGCAGTGGCGTCCGCACCGAGTCCGGCGGCGGTCGCGGAGACGGAGGAGTGCAGCAGCGCGGGCGGGGCACCGTCGTCGAGCCCGTGGGCCGCCGGAATCTCGGGGTGGACGTACTCCAAGCCGTGGAGCGCCAGTCCCGGCACCGGCGGAGGACCAAAGGGGAAGACGCTGGCACCCAGGTCGCTGATGACACCCTCGGTCCCCTGCATCCCCGCGCCCTGCATCCCCGCACCGCGGTTTCCGCCGCCCAGCTCTCCGGCGAACAGCTCGGCCGAGCGCAGCGCGCCGCCGGGCTGCTCCCCCGCTTCGAAGACCGTCACCTCCCAGCCAGCCTGGGCCAGCAGCACCGCGGCGGTGAGCCCGTTGGGGCCGGAGCCGACCACGGCTGCGCGCCGGGTCACAGCTGCGGTCCCCGCAGCTGAGCCACCAGGGCGGCGATGTTGCGGATGAACACGACCATCCAGGAGAACAGCACCGCGGCCCCGATGAGCTCCAGGGAGGTGAGGTTGTAGTAATCGATCGGCTTCCAGAGCGCCACGGCGAAGATCACCGACGCGGCCGAGAGGTAGCTGATGAGATAGAAGGTGCGCGGGAAGCCGGGCAGCAGATAGGGGATGCCGACCAGCAGCACCAGGAAGGACAGGCCGAAGGTGCCTGTGAAGAGCACGTGCACGTCGTGCTGCAGGCTGATGGGAACGAGTCCCACCCCCGCCAGCGAGATTCCCATGCCGATCATCACGGCGCGGATCATGCCGATCCGGGGTCGCGAGACGTGTCGGCTCCACGCCGCGCGGAGCCGAGCCCACCAGGGAAGGTGCCCGTCCGATCGGCGTTGCCCCTCCTGCCGCTGCTCCAGCTTCGCAGCGCGCTTCGTGGTGATGTATTCGGACCATACCTCCAGATCACGGGTGATGAAGGCGGTCAAGGTGGTGATGATCGTCCCGGAGACCACCAGCGTCGTGTTGAAGGTCCAGAACGAGGTCAGGCCCGCCGCTCCCGTTCCGAGCTCGGAGAACATCACATGCCACCAGAAGGGGTTCTCCGCAAAGATCATCGAGACCAGGACCCCGGAGACCATGAACATGGCCAGCAGGGTGGAGAGCGTGAAGGCGTTGATCCGTGCGCCGGAGTTGAAAGCGAAATAGCCCGAGATTCCCCCGACGATCGCGAGCAGGACCGAGCCGGCGATGTGGTCGACGGTGAGCCCGATGAACGCCTGCTGGAAGACCCGGAACAGCCCCAGTGAGACCATCACGGCGATCGAGGCATGCACCACCAGCAGTGCCACAGTGTCCATCACCTGCCGGATGCGCGGCCTCTCACCCAGCCAGATGTTCGCCAACCGGGTGTTCAGCGAGAACCCCAGCAGGAACGCCAGTGCCGCGGTGATCCCGCCGACGACTGAGCCGTAGACCTGGATGGACTCCTCTCCCGCCAAGGGGGGCCGATCACCGGCGAAGGCGAAGAACCCGACAGCCAGTCCGATCACGGCTCCGCCGATCGCGCACCAGATGGCACGCGACTCGATGAGCACCTGCAGCGTCGCCTGCGACTGCCCGGGCCCCTCACCCTGGGCGGAAGGCGCGGCCACCGGGTGGGCGGCTTCCTCCAGAGCGGCCTGCGCCGCAAGCCGGCGCGCCATGCCGTGGGAGGAGGGGGACTTGATCACTGCACCAGCCTTACCCCCGGGGATGATTCATGCAAGCTGGTTCGGTGAACTCCCAGTCAACGGACGCGCGATGATCGGACTCAGGTCCTACACTGCCGAGCATGAGTACACAGGAGACCGGGCACTCAGGTGTTGGCGACACTTCCCCACCTCAGCGACTGCCTTCGGAGAAGCACCTGGTCGCCTACTCCGCCGAGGTCAGCGCCCCGGCTCAGGAGCTCTTCGCGCTGGTCTCGGATCCGCAGCGACACCATGAACTCGACGGCTCAGGCACCGTGCAGGCCCGCGCGGTCGGTCCCCGAAGCTTGAAGACCGGGGACCGCTTCAGCGTGGCGATGCGGGTCTTCGGAGTGCCTTACCGCCTCCCGCTCCTGGTCCTGCAGTCGCAGGCACCCTTCGGGCGGCAGGCGGGCGTGGTGGAGTGGGTTCAACCCACCGGTCATCGCTGGCGCTGGGAGCTGGCTCCTCTTGCAGCAGATCCCGGCCGCACGCTGGTGACAGAGTCTTACGACGCGCGCACCCAGAACCGGGTGGCGCGAAGGGGGCTGACCCTGCTCAGGGTCTATCCGCGCAACGCGGCGGGCATCAGAGCCTCCCTGGAGAAGCTGCAGGGACGATTCAGCGGGGGTGTCTGAGGAGTCAGTCTTCCAGCCCCGCGGACCCCCGCCAGAGCCCAGACGGGCAGGGACTAAGATTGGCCGCACACCAGCCCCCGCCGCCGCGAGGCCGCGAATCTCGGCCGGGTGCTCATGACAGAAGGAGAGGAGATGCATGTTCGATGTTGACACCGACCGGACCCTCGTGGCGGCGGCAGACCTGGTGAATACCACCGCCGGTCTGCGCAGCGCCACGCACAGTCCGGATCAGCTCACCACGGTGGCGCAGCTCAAGGAGTATCTGAACCAACGCGACGCGGACATCCGCTGGCCGTCGTCGAACGCTGATCGAGCGCAGCTCAACAGCGTGGCGGACCTGAGGGACAAGGTCAGGGAGATCTGGGGGGCCGCTCCCATCGAGACGGAGGCGCCGGTGGAGCTGCTGAACGAGCTCCTGAGCGGTGTGGGCCTGAAGGTGAGTCGCAGCTCCGACGGCGGGCACCGTGCCGAGCCGGTCCCGGCCTCCCCCGACCTCGCCGATGTGATGACCGCGAGCATCGCGACCGCCATCCAGCACCTGGTGGTCCGCGATGAGACGGCAAGGATGCGCACCTGTAAGGGAGAGAGCTGTGATGCGGTCATCATCGATCTCACCCGCAACAGGTCGCGGCTCTTCTGCGACTTCGGCAACTGCGCGAACCGAGCCCACGTGCGGGCCTACCGTGCACGCCAGGCAGCACACCGCAAAGCCCCATCGCCTCACCAGGCCACGGCCACTCGGCCCGCGCACCCTGCCGAATCCGATCTGGCGACAGATCCTCGCCTGGTCAAGCCCAGCGCTGCGGAGAAGGCTGCGCAGATCCAGGAACCCACGTCTCAGTCGGCCACTGCCGCCAAGGAGTTCAGGGAACGGATGCGCGATGAGCTGATGGAGAAGCGGAACAAGAAGTCGGGCAAGAAGTCCAAGAAGGGAAAGAAGAAGAAATAGCACCCCGGAGGGAGCTTCTGCGCTCAGCAGGACTGGCAGACCGTCACGGAAAACAGGAGGCTGTGACGTGCTGATCAGTTCTGGATCGCGAGGCTCAGGCCCAGGTCAACGGCGGTCGTCGCGGCGCCCGTAGGTCGGCTCATCGCCGTCCTCGGGCTCCCCGGCGTCCCGCCGGGCCTGGGCCGCCTCCTCCGCGCGCTTGCGGCGAGCCTCTTCCCGGCGCTTCGCCACCTGCGCCCGGTAGAGCTCCTCGGAGTTCCGGTTGACTCCGGAACCTTCCGCGAGGTGCTCAGGGTTCTCCCGCGAGGCCAGGTGGAGCATCGAGATGACCAGCAGCGTGGCGATGAACGCGATGCCGAAGGCGATCAGCCCCAGGTCGAGCCGGGCGACGTTGTCGGTGCCGCCCGAGGCGGTGATGAGCGTGACGAAGCCCGCCAGAAAACCCATGGCGAAGGAGAAGATCAGCGGAGCTTTGACCGTCTCGAGCAGAGATCGGCGCCGCTTTTCGTCGTCAGCCACTGAGCGTTCCTCATTCCTGGACATCGGGATCTGCTGTCGAGCGCCGTGCGCCTGCGGCGTGGCACCCTTGGTTCAATTCTACGTCCTGTAGTAGAACGGCGGCGATTCAGCGCTCAGCTGGTGCGCGCGCGGCCGCGTCTGGCGTCATGAAGAAGCCCCGCGCCGCTGATCAGCAGCAGCACGGCCATGATGATCACACCGGTTCCCGCCATCCCGAGGATCCCATGCGCGTCCAGGTGGAGTCCGACGGCGAGCCCGAGCCCGGTGAGCACCCCCACCACACCGAGGATGATCTGATCCCGAGCTGGGACGAACTCCCGCCGCGCTCGAAGACCGCCGATCAGCTCGGCGAGGCCCATTGCGCCGAACCCGATCGCTGCGACCACAGCGGCCGCCGTAGTGGTGCTCACGAAGATGACGGTGACTCCGGAGATCACCCAGGCGGCCGCCCCGAGAGCGAGCGCGCCACGCAGGGTCTGGGGCACCGATTCGACCTTGGCGTAATCCCAGACCGCGGTCGCGCCGAACACGAAGAACGCCGCGAGGGAGACCTTCAGGAGGGTGACCGTCTCCTGCTGCCAGAAGATCGCGACGACGGCGAACGCCACCGTGATGATGGCGCGCAGCCAGACGGGGCGGGTCAGTTCTTCGGCGGTGGAGGCGGGGATCTTCTTCACAGACACGCACCCGAGTCTACCGCCGTCGTCAGTGGCAACGGATCAATGGTGCCGGCCAGGGAAAGGGGCAGGCGCAGAGGCAGGGACACTGGTCAGCGGCGCTCCCCGGCGATCATCCAGCGCTCGCCGCGGGCGCGCAGCCCCAGTGATGCTCCACGAGCGCCCATGAACAGCGCCGCGAAGCCCGCCCAGAGCCAGGCGATCGCCTCGGTGCCGCTGAACCCGGCCTCCGCGATCCACCACAGCACCGGCAGGTAGATCGCGAGGTTCGCGAGGCCGACCATCGCCAGGTACCTCACATCCCCGGCCCCCATGAGCACGCCGTCGAGCACGAAGACGAATCCGGCCAGCGGCTGTGCCGCGGCCATGACCAGCAGCGCTACGGTGATGCCGGACGCCACCTGCGCATCGGGCGTGAACAGCGCGGGGGCGAAGGGCGCCGCCACTGCGATGACACCGCCGGTGATGACGCCGAAGCCCAGTCCCCAGCGGATCATCGTCCGGGTCATCGCCTTGGCCTGGGTCACCCGAGAGGCACCGAGCTCCTTGCCGATCAGTGCCTGCGCTGCGATGGCCAGCGCATCGAGCACGAACGCCAGCGTCGAGAAGATGGTGAAGGCGACCTGGTGCGCCGCGAGGGTCTGCGGGCCCAGGTCCGTGGCGACCAGCACGGTCGCCACGATCGCGGCGCGCAGCGAGACGGTGCGCAGCATCATCCAGGAGCCGACGCCGGCGGCCTGGCGCAGCGCGACCGGGTCCACTCCCAGCGGCACTCCTGCGGCGCGCATCTGCGGGACGAGCATGATCAGGTACGCGATCGCCATTCCCCACTGGGCGATCGAGGTGCCCAGCGCGGCACCGGCGGTGCCCAGTCCCAGCGGGTGCACCAGGATCAGGTTCAGCACGATATTGGCACCGAAGCCCACCGCGGCGACCACCAGCGGAGTCTTGGTGTCCTGCATGCCGCGCAGCATGCCGACGGCGGCGAAGACCAGCAGGATGGCGGGGATTCCGGGCAGGGACCACAGCAGGTAGTTCCAGGCATGGAGCTGCATCTCGCCGGTGCTGCCCATGGCCAGCAGCAGCTGCTCGCCGAAGGCGAGGCCGGCGAACGCGAGCACCACTCCTAGCATGATCGAGAGCCAGAGTCCGTCGCGCCCCGCCGCCAGCGCACGCTTGAGCCGACCGGCACCGATGAACCGGGCCACCGCTGGAGTGGTGGAGTAGGCGAGGAAGATCATCAGTCCGGTGACCGTGTGCATCACCGTGATGCCCAGCGCCGCTCCTGCCAGCTCGTCGACGCCCAGGCGACCGATGATCGCGGTGTCGGCCAGCAGGAACAGCGGCTCGGCGATCAGAGCGCCCAGCGCGGGCACCGCGAGGGCGAGGATCTGCCGTCCCAACGGACGGGGATCCTGAGTCTGCGGGGACATCAGCGCCGGGTCACCGGCCGATGGTCAGCGCCAACGTCACCTCGGTGCCCAGTCGGAGCAGACCTCGGGCGGCGTCGAAGAAACCCTGCACATCGTCGAGGTCCATGCCGCTGTCTTCGAGGAACTGCTCCAGCTGGGGCTGCACGAAGTAGGCCATGACCAGCGCCATGACGTTGTTGAAGGCATGCACCAGCCAGGCATAGACCAGCGACCGGCCGGTGAGGATGTAGGCCAGGGTGAAGATCGAGCCCATGACCAGATACGGCACCACGGAGATCACGGTCAGGTCCGTGGCGGCACCGGGGCTGACCAGCATGGTCACCAGCGCGGGGATGAAGTGCAGCAGCGGGAACGTGATCACGGAGATCACGCCGCAGATCCAGATGTTGACGAACCGGGAGAGCTTGCCGATGAGCAGATGCCGGAAGAAGTACTCCTCCACATAGGGACCCAGGAGCCCCATGACCAGAACTGCGGCGAGGAATGGGACGTATTCCAGCATGCCTTCGATGGCGAGCTGGTTCGCCGAGGTCTCGGGCTCGGCGCCCATGGACAGGACGATCAGCGCGGTGAGGATCAGCGTGCCCACCCAAGCCGCCGGGATCAGCAGCAGCTTCAGCCACCAGAGGTATCCGAAGGCCTTGACCGAGCGCCAGAAGGCCTTGGCGGAGAGCGGGAGGGCCAGCGCGAAGATCAGTCCATAGCCGATCACGTTGAGCAGGAACTGCGCCTGCTGCTCCTGGGCCTCCACCCCCGAGCTGAGCATCGTGGAGAAGGGCCGCACGAGCCCCAGCAGCGCGACGCCGCCGAGCAGCATCACGACGACGTAGGCCAGAAAAGCGATCAGATCGGACCAGGTGAACCGTCCGGGCTCAGAGTCTCGCTGTCGCTTCCGCGGCGGCGCCGGGTGGGGCTGCTGCCAGCCATCCTGCGGCGACTGACCGTAGGGCGGCGGCGCCTGTCCATAGAGCGGAGGCTGACCGTAGGGCTGGTACGGCTCCCCGGGATAGGGTGCCTGGCCATAGGCCTGGGACGGGTGCCCATAGGGACTGGAGTTCTGCGGAGGCTGAGTCATCGGGTCCCAGTCTAGTTCTGTGAGGTGATCGGGCTCGGCGTCAGGAGTGTGGCATTGCGCAGGTCACGGAGTTTCCGCGCCTGGGCCGCCACGGCGTGATCCTCATCGGTGATCGGCTCCCATGGCGCGATCTGCCGGGCGGAGCCGGTCCCGTCCGGGGCGACCATCACGGGCAGCCCGTAGGCGACCACCGCGGGGTGCTTCTCGCGTCGATCCCCAGCCCGAACGCGGACCAGGATGTGCATGGACTTGGCACCGGTGAGCACCAGACGCGCGTCGACCTCCACCAGGTCTCCGATGGTGATGGGTCGGTAGAAGCGGACGCCGCCGGTGAGCACCGCCGCCGCATCATGGCCGGAATAGCGCTGGGCGCAGATCTCGGCGGTCTTGTCGATCCACTTCATCACCGCACCACCGCGGATCTTGCCGTCGGGATAGCGCTCATCGGTATCGGCGAGGAACCGCATGGTCAGCGCCTCGGAGGTGCCCATGCCCTCGGGCAGCGCCCGAATGATCTCCTCCATCTCACGGCGGTAGACCATGCGCTGGGAGGCATCGAGATCGCGGCGGCGCTCCAGCTCCGTCTGCGGATCGAAGGCCACTGCCTCGGCGGGCTCGCCGTCCCCGCCCACCGCCACGTAGATCATGAAGCACTCCGTGCAGACCACCCATCCCTCATCCTTGCGGATCAGCACGCGGGTCTGGATGTGCACGGAAGTGCGGCCGGTGTGCACCACGCGGGCCTGCACCGTCACCGGCGTCTCCCGCGGAACCGGCACCGTGAAGTGCATGTTTCCGACATAGGAGGTGACACAGTCGGATCGCGTCCAGGAGGCGGCACAGGCGTAGGCGGTCTTGTCGATCCAGTCCACGATCACGCCTGCGGCCACATAGGAGTCGCTCGAGGTGCCCGTGACCTCTCGGAAAGTCAGTTCGATGCTGCTGCGCCGCGCCATGACAAAGACGCTAGCACCCTCGCATGGGAGACCTGCGCCATAGGTCAGAACCCGCCAGGTGTATATCGTGGAGCCTAGAGCCCTAGGATGGAGCACCGTGCCCGCACGGACTCCTCCCTGTCCTGGGTGACCATCCGACCTTCGAGACATCTCAGCGTGAGGCAGATATGCACCCCTTTGAGAATCCGTTCCGACACAGCGCCGAGGCGAAACGCCACGCGCTGCGTCATTTCCGCACCGTGATCTTCGACATGGACGGGGTCGTCACCGATACGGCTGGCGTTCACACACGGGCGTGGAAGGAGCTCTTCGACGCCGCACTGCCGGAGATCGCCGGTTCCCCGCAGCCCGAGTTCACCGAAGAGGACTATCTCAACTATGTCGACGGGCGCCCTCGCGAAGACGGAGTCCGTTCCCTGTTGAAGGCCCGGAACCTCGAGGTGCCCGAGGGAAGCCTCGATGACACCGCAGAGACGCTGAGCATCCACGGGCTCGCTGCACGCAAACAGGGGTACTTCGAAGCCGTCCTCGCCCGCGACGGTGTGGAGGTCTTCACCACCACCGTTGAGCTGATCGAAGAGCTGCGCAAGGACGGAATCCCCACCGCCCTGGTGACCTCCTCGCGCAATGGACGCGAAGTGCTCACCATCGCCGGACTCCTGGACGCCTTCACCGTGATCGTGGACGGCTCCGACGCGTTGGAGCTGGGCCTGCCGGGCAAGCCGAACCCCCACATGTTCCTCCATGCCGCCGAGCTGCTGCGCGTGGAGCCCCAGGACGCCATCGTGATCGAGGATGCGGCCTCCGGCGTCCAGGCAGGGCGCGCCGGTGACTTCGGGATGGTCATCGGGCTCAACCGCGGTGATGACCCGGCCCGGCTGAAGGAGGCGGGCGCCGACGTCGTCGTCACCGATCTCGCGGTGATGAACCTCGCCTCGCGCACCACCCGTCCCTACGACTCCGACTGGGTGCTCTCCTATGACGGGTTCGACCCGAAGCTGGAGCCCACCCGCGAGGTGCTGATGGCGATGGCCAACGGCTACTGGGGCACCCGCGGGCACTATCCGGGCACCGCGGCCGACGCCACCCACTATCCGGGCAGCTACATCGCAGGCGTGTTCAATCGACTCAAGACGGATCTGATGGGCAAGACCGTGGAGACCGAGCACATGGTCAATGTGCCGGACTGGACCTTCCTGCAGGTCACCCCGGAGGCCGGCACTCCCCTGCTGCCCGGCTCCCCTGAGCTGATCGCGTACCACCAGGAGCTCGACATGCGCCGCGGCCTGGTCACCAGGATCGCCCGCTACCAGGACCTGCACGGACGGCGCACGAAGGTCACCATGCGCCAGTTCCACTCGCTGGCCGGTGTGCAGATCGCCGGACTCGAGATGAAGCTCGAGGCCGAGAACTGGTCGGGCAACGTCAATGTGCGCTCGATGATCGATGGCCGCGTGGCCAACCGCAACGTCGACGCCGACCGTGAACTCGCCGGCAATCACCTGGACCCGGTGCAGTCCCGCGAGGTCGATGGCGAGACGGTGCTGCTGGAGACCCAGACCAACCAGTCCCAGGTGCGCATCGCCCTGGCCACCCGCACCTCGGTGACCACCTCGGGCACCGGCAACCCGATGCGCCGCCCGATCCATGAGGGCGAGCTGGTGGCTGGCCACGACATCTCGCTGGCGCTGGAATCCGGCAAGCCGGTCATTCTGGAGAAGATCGCCGCGGTCTCGAACTCCCATGACCACGCGATCTCCACCGTCTGGCACAACGCGGTCAAGAAGGTGCAGCGCGCCTCGAGCTTCCGCACCATCCTGACCTATCACGAGGAGATGTGGGGCGTGCTGTGGCACCGCTTCGCGGTCTCCATCGGCCAAGACCCCTCACGGCAGCAGATGGCGCTGAACCTGCACACGTTCCACGTGCTGCAGACCGCCTTCGGCGCGCGCCATGACCTCGATGCGACCCTCCCGGCGCGCGGGCTCACCGGCGAGGGCTACCGCGGGCACCTGTTCTGGGACGAGATGTTCATGTACCCCATGCTCACGCTGCGCCGCCCGGAGCTCACCCGTGGACTGCTGCTCTACCGCTACCGGCGGCTCAGCGAGGCCCGCTCGATGGCCCGCAGCGAGGGCTATGACGGGGCGATGTTCCCCTGGCAGGCCGGATCGGACGGTCGCGAGGAGACCCCGAGCGAGCTGTGGAATCCGCGCTCGGGAATGTGGATGCCGGACAACTCGCACCGCCAGCGTCATGTCTCGCTGGCGATCGCGTATTCGGTGCTGCAGTACTTTGAGACCACGCAGGACTACACCTTCCTCGCCGATTATGGCGCAGAGATCCTCGTGGAGATCTCTCGGTTCTTCGTCTCCATGACGACCTACGACGCCGAGGCCGACCGGTTCAGCATCGAAGGCGTCATGGGCCCGGATGAATACCATGACGGCTACCCCGACGCCCACGGTGCGGGCGTCCGCGACAACGCCTATACCAATGTGTTGACCTCCTGGATGCTGCGCCACACCTCGCGACTGGTGCGCGATCTCGACGGCCGTGATGATCCGCTCTCCGAGTGGCTGGACATCTTCGAGGACGAGCTCGATCACTGGGAGCACATCGCCAAGCGGCTGCATGTGCCCTTCCACGAGGACAATGTGATCAGCCAGTTCGACGGCTACGAGAACCTGGAGGAGTTCGACTGGGAGGGCTACCGCGCCAAATACGGCAACATCGGTCGGCTCGACCTGATCCTGCAGGCTGAAGGCGATTCCACCAACCGGTACAAGCTCTCCAAGCAGGCCGACGTGCTCATGCTCTGCTACATCTTCTCCGCAGATGAGCTCGTCGAGACCCTGGACCACATGGGATACACGCTCACCATGGAGGACTTCGCGAAGACCGTGGAGTACTACCTGGCCCGGTCCTCGCACGGCTCCACGCTCTCCCGACTGGTCCATGGCTGGGTGGCGGCGCGGTTCGACCGCTCCGGCTCGTGGAACCTGTTCAAGGAGGCGCTGGAGGCGGACCTCGCCGACACCCAGGGCGGAACGACCCGCGAGGGCGTGCACCTCGGCGCCATGGCGGGCACGGTGGACATGGTGCTGCGCTGCTACGGCGGCGTGGAGACCCGCGCAGATGCGCTCTGGCTGCACCCGCTGCTGCCCGACGAGCTGCCAGCGCTGACCTTCCGGATGCGCTACCGCAACCAGCCCATCGTGGTGTCCATCAATCACCACGAGGTCCAGCTGAACCTCTCCGAAGGCTCCGCGGAGCCCATCGACGTCAACGTCGAAGGCACGCGCAAGACCCTTGCCCCGGGCGAGAAGTGGGCGGTGAAGCTGGCCCACTCGGCGCGAGTGCACCAGCGCCAGCCCGCCGGGGTCTGAACTCAGGGTCTGAACCCGGAGCCTGAACCCAGAGCCTGAACCAGCAGGCAGCTCAACAGCAGACCACCGACGACGGCGGCCGCTCCCTCTTCTGAAGGGGGCGGCCGCCGTCGTCGTGCTGGGGGCTGGGAGCTGGGAGGATCTCAGCCGAAGAGCCCGACCAGGGTGAAGTAGAACACCGACGGTCCCAGCAGACAGCCCAGGCCGGTGTAGAAGGTCGCGGTCATCGCACCATAAGGAACCAGCCGCTTATCGGTCGCGGCCAGACCGCCCGCGACGCCCGAGGTGGTTCCCATCAGACCGCCGTAGGCCATGGCCGACTTCGGGTTGTTCAGCCCGATGAACGGCGCGATCAGCGGGGTGCACACCATGACCACCACAGCCTTGATCAGCCCGGCAGCCACGGAGAGAGCGATGACCTCGGAGCTGGCGCCGATCGCGGTGCCGGTGACCGGTCCGACGATGTAGGTCGCGGCACCGGCTCCGATGGTCGCCATCGATTCCGGATCGGTGTAGCCGAAGGCCGCGGCCACGGCGGCGCCGACCACGAAGGAGACCAGGATCCCGGCGATCAGCGCGACCACGCCGGCGGCTCCGGACTTCTTGATCTCTTGAAGGTCCACGCCATAGGCGGTGGCGACGATGGCGAAGTCGCGCAGCATGGCCCCGCCCATCAGACCCAGTCCGCTGAAGATCGCGATGTCGGCCAGGCCGTCCTCTCCGCCGGTCTGGATCCCGCCGAGGTAGGCGAGCACCAGGCCCAGCATGATGGCGATGGCGGAGCCTTGCAGCCGCCCCCTGGTCAGGGTCTTGGACAGCCACCCGGAGAGCAGCATGAGGGCTCCGACCACCACGAAGGCGAAGAGCAGGCCATTGCGTTCGAGCACGTCTGCGACGATCTCCATCTCAGGCCTCCTGCTTCTCTTCTTCGGTCATCGGCGGCAGCGCTTCAGACTGACCTCCGATGCGGGCGATCACAGGCACCAGCGCAGCACCTGCGGCGAGCGCCCCGAGTCCTGCGATCGCGGCCATGGGACCGCCTCCGATGGCTTCGGCCACGTTCTGCGTGGAGGCCATGGCGATCACGATCGGGATGTACAGGGCGCTCCAGAACAGCACCCCCTGTTCGGTGGGCTTGGGGAACAGGCCGCGCTTGCGCAGCCGGTCGGTGGCCACCACGAGAAGGATCATGGCGAAGCCGACCCCGCCCACATTGGCGTCCACTCCGACCAGGACGCCCAGGCCGTCACCGATCAACATTCCTATGAGCATGCACAGCGCCAGCGCTGCAACTCCATAGAGAACCATCTATTTCTCCAGACTTGGATAAGAGGACCTCGCCGCGCCATCAGGCGCTGAAGAGGTCCGTGTACTGCTTGCGGAGCTCGGCCTTCTGGACCTTGCCCATGACGTTGCGGGGGAGCGCCTCCACGAAGCGGACGGCGCGCGGCTGCTTGAAGCGGGCCAGCTCACCGGCCAGGGCTCCGAGGATCTGCGCCTCATCGGGGGTGCCATCGGGGGCGGGGACGACGACGGCGACGAGTCCCTCGCCCAGATCCGGGTGGGGCACTCCGATCACCGCAGACTCGATCACCCCGGGCTGATCATCGATGAGTCCCTCCACCTCTTTGGGGTAGATGTTGAACCCACCGGAGATCACCAGGTCCTTGTCCCTCCCGACGATGCTCAGGTACCCCTGCTCGTCGATGGTGCCGAGGTCTCCGGTGATGAAGAAGCCGTCTTCACGGAACTCTTCGGCGGTCTTCTCCGGCATGTTCCAGTAGCCGGCGAAGACATTGGGCCCGCGCACCTCGATGATGCCGACCTCCCCCTGCGGCAGGGTCTTCGCGGTCTCGCGGTCGGTGATCCGCACCTCGACGCCGGGCAGCGGATGACCCACGGTTCCCGGCCGACGCGGACCTCCCCGGTAGGGGTTGGAGGTGTTCATCCCGGTCTCGGTCATCCCGTAGCGCTCCAGGATGGCGTGGCCGGTGCGGGCCTGGAACGACTCATGGTCGGCGGCCAGCAGCGGGGCAGAGCCGGAGACGAAGAGCCGCATGCTCGAGCAGGACTCCTCGCTGAGCCGGTCCGAGCCGAGCAGTCGGGTGTAGAACGTCGGGACCCCCATCAGCACGGTGGCACCCACGGCGGAGTCCGTCATCGCATCGAGGACATCGGCGACGTCGAACTTCGGCAGCCAGATCATCGAGGCGCCTGCGGTGAGCGTCATGTTCACGGCGACGAAGAGCCCGTGGATGTGGAAGATCGGCAGTGCGTGGATGAGCACGTCCTCGGCGGTGAACTCCCAGGTCTGCAGCAGCGAGGCGCAGTTCGCCGCCAGGTTCTGGTTGGTCAGCACGGCGCCCTTGGAGCGGCCCGTGGTGCCTGAGGTGTAGAGGATCGCACCAGGGTCCTCGGGGAGTCGCGACGCGATGTCCCGATGCTCCTGCTCGGCGGCGAGCAGAGTGCCCTCTCCCGTGGTGCCGAGGGTCTCGACGACGATGCCGTCCTTGCCGCGGACGACATGGTCGGCGGCCTGGCTCGGGTCACAGACCAGCACCCGCGGCGCGGCATCGGACATGAAATAGTCCATCTCCGCACCGGTGTACGCAGTGTTCAGCGGCAGGTACACGCCACCGACCTGCAGCGTGGCGAGGTAGAGCGCGATGGCCTCGGGAGACTTCTCCACCTGCGCGGCGACTCGGTCTCCGGGTGCGACGCCGTCTCCGATGAGCTTCGTGGCGATCCGCCGCGAGGTGTGCAGCACCTCGGAGTAGGACAGCGTCGCCCCGCCGGGCAGATGGAACAGCGCCTTCTCAGGCTGCTCCTCGGCCCGGGCGAGGAAGCCCTGATAGATGCCGCTGAGCGTGTGATCGGTTGCTGGTTCTTCCACTGCGGTGGTTCCTTTCGTACTGCTGGTCTGGGCGTCTGCCGCGGGCAGCAGCTGGGAGACGCGTGCTCCCAGCGCCACCGTGGCGTTCCTGACGTAGTCTTCGTGCCGCTGCTCGACCATTCCCGGCTCGTAGCGGTAGTTGATCATCGCGCCGTAGGACTGGTCCCACATGTAGTCGGCCGTGCTCGCGGGCCAGTGAAGCTGCCACGCGGTGGCCCCATTGCCCAGGTGGAACCGGGCCACGGAATCCAGCGGCTGACCGTCGGCGCGGCGCTCGACGGCGATGTATTGCGCCAGGGCCGAGGCAAGGCGGCCGCGCAGGCCTTCAACCTCGGCGTCGGAGAGCTGCGCGGCGGATTCGTGACGCTCGAGCTCTGCGGCGAGCTCGTGCAGCGCGCCTCGGTCAGAGCCTGCGGACTGCTCGCGCAGCCACCTCCTGAACCCAGGGATCGGGGAGAGCGTGACGAACTGCTCGAGGTGCGGCAGTTCGGTGGAGACCTGGTCGATGACCTGCTTGATGAGCAGGCTGCCGAAGGAGATCCCCGCCAGTCCGTCGAGTGCGTTGTTGATCGAATACAGCACCGCGGTGTCCGCCTTGGCGGGGGACAGTGCCTCGGTGGGCGCGAGCAGCGGCTCGATGGCGCCGGGGATGCCCTTGACCAGCGCCACCTCCACGAAGATCAGCGGCAGGTCCCCGGTCGCGGGGTGGAAGAAGGCATAACAGGTCCGGTCCTTGGGACGCAGACGCCGCTTGAGATCGTTCATGTCCTGCATGGGGTGGACCTTCTCGGAGGCGAGCAGGTGCTGGCGCATCTCCCGGGGTGCATCCCAGCCCACCTGCTCCATGCGCAGAAAGCCGCGATTGAACCAGGAGCTCAGCAGATGCCGGAAGTCACGGTCCAGGGGCGCCAGATCCGGGTGCTCGCGCAGCAGCCGGCGAAGGTCGGCCCGCATGTTTACCAGATGCAGTGTGGCTCCGTCCGCGTGGTTCAACCGGCGCAGCAGCTGCTGGCGGCGCGGTTCACTCGCGTCGAAGAGGTCGGCGAGCTCCGACTGTCCGCGGGTCTGCTCCCAGCGCTGGTACGCCTCGCGCAGCGTGTCGTCATCCACGGCGTAGGAGCTGAGCATGTGGCTGAAGAACGTCACCCGGTCGGCGTCGTCCTGAAGGTCTCGGTAGGAGGCGAGAGCGCGATCGGCGACGGCGCGCATCGATGCCTCCCCGATGTCGCCCATGAGCACATCACACGCGGCGGCGAGCTGTTCCAAGGGGGGCGGCTCGTCACCGTTCGACTCTGCGGGGCCACGGCTGCCGCCCAGAGAGCGCAGCAGATCCGAGAGTATCCAACCTTGAGTTGTCGGCATGCCGCCTCCTTCCGTGTATAACAGGGGTTCTGATGTATATAACAGCGACTATAGGGTATTAACGTGATCCACGCCACAGTGCGCTGACGATATGCTCGATACAGGAGGTGCCATGGTCCGGGTCCCGGAATCCCAGCGCGTACGGGATGCGTTGGAGAACGCCATCGTCGATGGGCAGTACGGCCCCGGCGAGCGGCTTGACCCTGCCAAGCTCCAGGAAGAGTTCGGCTGCTCCCGCACCCCGGTGCGCGAAGCCCTGCAGGGACTCGAGCGTTCGGGCCTCGTGCGGATCCGCCCGAAGCAGGGCACCTACGTCACCGAGCTGAGCATCCCCGAGCTCGCCGAGCGCTTCGAGCTCATGGCGGAGCTGGAGGGGATGGCCGCCCGGCTGGCTTCGCGCCGGATCGAACACGAGCCGCTGGCCGAGCTCCGGAGGGCACTGGAAGAATGTGAGCGTCACGAGGCCGCCGCAGATGCCGACGGCTACTACTACGCGAACGCCTGCTTCCACAGCATCATCTACGACTCCTGCGGCAATGGATATCTGCAGCAGCAGGCCCATGACCTGCGCCGGATCCTTCAGCCCTATCGCCGGCTCCAGCTGCGCGCCCCGGATCGGATGCGCCGTTCGCTGGCCGAGCACCACGCGATCGTGGAGGCCATCAGCAGCGGAGACACTGAGACCGCAGAGAACACCGCACGGGACCACGTCCTGGTGCAGGTCAAGGAGTTCAGTCAGCTGGTGCGCACCTGGAACAGACTGCGCGAAGCGCGAGTGGGCCAGACCCAGGCCCAGCTCCAATGAAAGGAATCTGATGTCGACGGAGCGAAGCCCCGAGTTCATTGAAGCCATCTCGCGAGGACTGTCCGTGATCACGGCCTTCTCCGCCGAGTACCCCAGCCTCACACTGAGCCAGGTGGCCAAGGCCACCGGCCTGGCCCGGCCCACGGCGCGGCGGATCCTGATGACCCTGCAGGAGCTGGAGTATGTGCGCTCAGACAACGGGCTCTTCGGACTGACCCCCCGCGTGATGGAGCTCGGCATGGCCTATGTGAGCTCGCTGGGCCTCTGGGACGTGGCCAGGCCACATCTCGAGTCTCTGGTGACCCACACCCACGAGTCCGCCTCGATGACTCAGCTCGACGGGCCGGACGTGGTCTACGTGGCGCGCGTCGCGGTGCCGAAGCTGATCGGGCTGCGGGTCGACATCGGCACCCGCTTCCCCGCCCCGCCCACCTCTCAGGGCAAAGTGCTGCTGGCAGATATGGAGCGCCGCGAAATCCTGCAGCGCCTGTCCGAACCCTCGCGCTCGCCGGTGATCCCGGTGGTGCAGTGGGACCAGAAGTCCTTCATGGACGAGCTGGACCGGGTGCAGCAGCAGGGGTACGCGGTGGCCGACGAGGAGCTGGCACGCGGCATCCGCTCCATCGCGGTGCCGGTGCGCGATGGCGACGGGCGCGTCCTCGCCGCGATGAACACCACGGTCCATGCGGCCGAGACCAGCCTCGAGGCACTGCTGAGCAGGCACCTGCCACACCTGAAAGAGGCCGCGGCGGCGGTGACCGAGGACTGGACGCGCTGGCAGTCCATGCCCAGTCATGTCCGCGAGCGCGAGGTGCCCGCCGTCGGGCGGATTCCGCTGCTGCCCGCCGAGGAGGGCTGAGGCTGCACCGCCACCGAAGGGCTGAGGGCTACATCGCCACCGGAGGGCTGAGACTACATTGCCACCGAGGGGTAGTCCCGGCCGGTCCAGTGACCGAGCTGCCGGGCCATCTCCGTCTGGAAGGCCAGTGGGCCGTGTGCAGCGGCGTACTCCTCGTCGAAGAGAGCGATGAACAGCGTGAGGTTCAGGAAGAAGTGCGCGCCGTTCTCGAAGAGCCAGACGTAGTCGTGGGTGGACAGCGCCTCGCGCTCCTCGGCCGTGAACTCCAGCCAGCTGGTCTGCTCTACGGAATTCAGCCAACGGCCGATCTCCTTCTCCCAGCGATTTACCGTGCCGCGCGGATCATCCTTATAGCTGGCCACCCATTCCGGATCCCGATCGATGGTGAAGAGGAACTTGTTGACGTAGTACTTGCTCATGCTCGCTCCTGACTCAGGTTTCGGATCCAGCGGCCGTCGCCGCGCGCTCACCGCGGAACTGATCCCAGGCGGCATCGCTGGCGTAGATAGGCCCGGTGCTCGCCTGCGCGGTCTCCGCCGCGCGGGCCGCCGCCTCGCGCTGGTCCTGATTCTTGTTCGGGTACCAGGTCATGTACATCTCCCGGGTGTGGAACAGATCGAGGTGATCGACATAGTCCGCGTGGACTCCGGGGCCGGCGATGCCCATCATCAGCAGCAGGTCCATGAAGCCGTGGGTGGCGTTGCCGGCCCCGGCCATGGATTCGTGGGTGACGTTGTCCAGGATCGCGTCGATGTTGCCGGTGGAGAGCCATTCGATGGCATCGGCGTCGAAGAGCGGATCCGGGCCGTGCTCGCCGAACTGCCGGGGTCCGCCGAGCTCCAGCGAGAGATGCCCGGTGCCGATCGCGGCGACCTTCTTGTCACTGGGAAAGCTGTCGATGATCTCCCGGATCGCCCGTCCGACCTGGAAGAACCGGCGCGGTGAGGGCAACGGTGGCACGAAGATGTTCGTGTAGATGGGCACGATCGGCAGGTCCGCGTCGGGGCGGACCGTGATGATCGGGCAGATGATGGAGTGGTCGATCTTCAGTTCGTGGCTGACCGAGAAGTCGAAGTCCTTGCCCAGCAGCTCCTCATGCATATAGCGGGAGAGCTCGATGTCACCGGCGAGAGTGTACTTCGGGATCCCGAACTCGCGCTCCTCGTTGTAGAAGGTCGCGTCGTAGGTCTCCTGCTTGCCGATCAGGAACTGTGGATAGTTGTCCAGCCAGAGCTGGTGGAAGTGATCCGCCCCGACCATCACCAGAATGTCGGGCTCCGCGGCGGTGAGCGTCTCGCGGTAGGCCTCGACCTTGCGCTGCCAGTCGGCGGCGTAGGGCGGTCGCTGATCTTCCGGAGAGGTGGTGGCCTTGTAGTAGAACGGGTGGTGGGTGCTCGCGAGCACCGCGGTCAGCTCTGCCATGATCAGCTCTCCCTCGGCTCATCAGAATCGGAGGACGCGCCGGAGTCACGATGGGTGTCATCATCGCTCTCGTCCGGGGTCAGCGGAACGAACCTCGCGTTCCGATCCACATGCATATAGATGTCATTGGCGATCGGGTTGCGCCGCTCCTCGGCGATCTGCCCCAGCAGACCGGCGGTGCGGGCCAGCAGCGCGAAGCCGCGCAGGAAGTCCACCGGCAGACCGAGATCCGCCAGGGCAGCCCCGCAGACTCCGGCGCCGTTGAGCGGAAGCTTCTTGCCCAGCACTTCTTCGCTGACCCGACCCATGGCCTCGAACAGGCGCAGGTGTTCCCCGCGGGTCCCTCCCTCCTCCGCGATCTGGATCAGCCGCGGAGTCCGCGGGTCACCGGCCTTGTGCACCGGATGCCCCAGGCCTGGGACGATCTGCCGGGCGGCGCGTGCCCTGGTGATCGCGTCCCGCGCCAGGGCGTCATAGTCCGCGTCGGTGCTGCGCTCGCCGTCGTCGGCTGCAAGCACCTGGTGCAGGAACTTGCCGGTGTCCTCGGTGACGCCGAGGAACCGGGAGCCGCCGCCGAGCAGTCCTGCCGCGATGGCGCCCTGGATGGACTCCGGGGCGGAGAGGTAGGTCAGCCGGGCGGCGATCGCGGTGGGGGTGAACCCGTGGTCCGCGAGCGCGACGAGCACGGCCTCGAAGGTGCGCAGCTCCCCGGGAGTGGGCCGGCGGGTGGCGCTCATCCAGAAGGCCAGCTCGGCGAACCCGACCTTGCCCATCAGGTCCTCGGAGAGGGACTGCCCCATGAGGCTGATCTCCTCGGCGGTGGAGGTCCCCAGCGAGGTGGGGTAGCTCGGTGTCTGATTGTTCTGCTCTGCACCGCTCATCGTTGCGCCCCTTCCTCGGTCTGCAGCCAGGCCCGGATCTCCTCGGTGTGCTCACCCAGCGTGGGCGGAGCCAGATCGTAGCGTGGGGTCATCGTGCTGAAGGTCAGCGGGTGCCGGACCCCGGGCACCGCGGCAGCACCCGTCCCCACCTGCACCACCGGCTGCAGGCCGAGTGCCTCGGCGTATTCGACGCCCTGCTTGATGGTGTTGATCGGACCGCAGGGCACGCCGACCTCGTTGAGCTTCTCGAAGAGCTCCTGGGCCGTGTGCTTGGCGAGCTCCGCCTCCAGGATCGGACGCAGCTCGTCACGCCGGTCGGTGCGGTCGCCGACGTCGGCGAAGCGCTCGTCCTCGGCGATCTCCGGTATGCCCAGCACCGTGCAGAGACGGCTGAACTGGGTGTTGTTGCCGGCGGCGATGATGACGTCGTCGTCAGCGGTGGGCATGGCCTCATAGGGGTACAGCGAGGGGTGGGCGTTGCCCATGCGCATCGGGGTGGTCCCGCCGCCGACATAGGCATGGGTCTGGTTGACCAGTCCTGACATCGCCGAGGCCATCAGGGACGCCTCCACGTGGGCGCCCTCCCCCGTATGGTCGCGCTGCCGCAGCGCTGCGAGGATGCCGATCGTGGAGTGCAGCCCGGCCATCACGTCGAACACGCTGATCCCGGCACGGAAGGGTGGCCCGTCCGGTGAGCCGGTGAGACTCATCAGCCCTGACATGGCCTGCACGATGAGGTCATAGCCGGGGTATTTGGCGCCCTCCCCCTGCGTGCCGAAGCCAGTGATGGAGGAGTAGATGACGCTCGGGTTGTCCTGGACCACCGAGTCGTAGTCCAGCCCGAACTTCTGCAGACCGCCCGGCTTGAAGTTCTCGATGACGACGTCGGCCCGCGCCGCCAGGCGCTGGGCTGCGGCGAGGTCCTCGGCATCCCTGAAATCCAGCACGATCGACTTCTTATTGCGGTTGATCGCCGCGTAATAGGTCGAGACTCCGTCGGGGCGCCGCGGCGGGACCCAGGTGCGGGTGTCATCCCCGGTCGGCCCCTCCACCTTGATCACCTCGGCGCCCAGATCTGCCAGCAGCATGGTGGCATACGGGCCCGCGAGCACCCGCGAGAAGTCGGCGATCACGATCCCCTCGAGCGGCAGCGGCGAGCCTGCCGCGGCATGCGAAGCGGTGTCAGTCATATCGGGTTCCTCCCGGTCGGCCCTGCTGGCGAGACGTCTGTCGGGTCAACAACCGTCATGCGGACAAGCGTCCGTCCTTGTCGTGACCAGTTTCACACCAGACGGCCGAGAGCGTCAAGCGTCGAGCCACCTGCACTGCAGCGCGCTCTTGGATGAGAAGGATCCCAGCACATAACCAGCGAACGGACTCTTGTCCACTGTGCGAACACGCGCTATTGTGAGTGGCGTCACAGACATCTTCACAGGAGGCTGACATGAGTTCTGACGCCGCAGCCAATGGCACCGGCGCGCCCGTGCTGTTCAAGAACGGGATCGTGCTGACCATGGACAAGGACCGGAGCGTGCTGACCCGGGCCGACGTGCTGGTCCGCGGGGACACCATCGCGGCCATCGGGCCCGACCTCGAGACCCCCGAGCACGCTCAGATCATCGATGCCGCCGGCGGAATCGTCACCCCCGGCTTCATCGACACCCACCGCCACATGTGGCAGACCGCGATGCGCGGCTACGGCGCCGACTGGACGCTGACCCAATACTTCGTATGGAACTACCTCGAGCATGGGAAGAAGTTCCGCCCCGAGGACATCTACGCCGGGAACCTGCTCTCCGCCGTGGAGGCTCTCGACGCCGGGGTCACCACCTCGGTGGACTGGTCCCATGGCCTCTCCACCGTGGATCACGCCGATGCCGCGGTGGACGCTCTGCAGGAGGTCGCGGGGCGGTTCGTCTTCGCCTACGGCAACATTCATGCTGGCCCCTGGGAATGGTCGACCTCACCCGAGTTCCGCGACTTCGTGGATCGTCGGATCCCCCGCTCGGGGGGATCGATCGGCGATGACATGCTCGGCTTCCAGATGGCCTTCGACGTCACCGGAGATCCAGAGTTTCCGGAGAAGGCGGCCTTCGAGGTCGCCCGGGACCTCGACGTCGGGGTGACCACCCATGCTGGAGTCTGGGGCGCGACCAACGACGACGGCATTCGGCTCATGCACGAGCACGGATTCATGAATGAGAAGACCGTCTACGTCCACGCGGCCACCCTGGGTCAGGATTCATATCAGCGCATCGCCGCCACCGGAGGCGCCGCCTCGGTCTCTGCGGAGTCGGAGTCCAGCTGCGGCCAGGGATACCCGTCCTCCTGGCAGCTGCGCAAGCACGGCATCCCTGTCTCGCTGTCCGTGGACACCTCGGTCTGGTGGAGCGCGGACCCCTTCGCGGCGATGCGCTCCACGTTGAGCTCCGATCGCGCCCGCGAGCACTTCGAACACCACGCCACCGGGGAGACCCTCACCAACCTGGGCCTGCGTGCCGATCAGGTGGTGGAATGGGCGACTCGAGGCGGGGCGAAGGCACTCGGCATGGAGGAGACCATCGGTTCGCTGGAGGTCGGAAAGAAGGCCGACGTCGTGCTGATCAAGAACGATGACTCCCCTGCGATGTTCCCGATCCTGAACCCGCACGGTCACGTGGTGTTCCAGGCCCAGCGCGGAGACGTGCACACGGTCATGGTCAACGGACGGATCGTCAAGCACGAGCACAAGTTGGTCGACGTCGATCTGGCGAAGGTCCGCCGCACGGTGGAGCAGACCGTGGAGCACATCGCCGGCGAGCTGGGCCGTGAGGAATGGGAGGCCGGCATGAGCCCGGAGGTTCCCGAGACCAAGATCCTCGACAACCCCTACACCTACACCGAGTACCGCACCGACACCACGCACGCGGCACAGGGCCGCGGGCCTGGCGCATGAGACGCTGAGCCGTTTCGCCGCTGCTGAACTTCGGGACTGCACCCAGACAGGGCGCAGTCCCGAAGTGCGTCCACCCACTCAGCGCGCGGCGGCCTTCTTCACCACGGCGGCAAAGGGGATCACCGCGAGAGCAGCCCCGAGCAGGACCGCTGCGCCCACCCAGGGGGCCGGCTGGAACACCATCTCGAACGCGGATCCGGGCTCAGCCAGCAGGGCATCGAGCGAGAATGCGCCGGCACCGGTGAAGCCCAGCACGGCCGCCGCCGCCGCGAGGACATAGGGATACTCCCCGCCTCCGGCGATGTTCCAGAACTTCCCCGAGTTCAGCTGCATGGTCACTCCCGCGACCGCCATGGTTCCGGCTGCCAGCAGGGCGGCCAGCGGAGTGAGCAGCCCGAACAGCAGGCCGATGGCGGCCAGCAGCTCAGAGACCCCGGCGGCGAGCACCATGGCACGGCCCGGCCGCAGGCCGAGCGCGGCGAAGATCTCTGCCTGCCGACTCAGCCCGTTTCCCCCGAACCAGCCCGCGAGCTTCTGGGTGGCATGGGTGAACAGGATCAGCGCCAGGACGAGTCGCAGCAGAAGCAATCCGGTTTCCATCAGCGCCTTTCGCTAGTCGGACGCATGTCCGTTACGAGGTCCAGTCTTGCCCGCCGGGATTCTCGCGTCAAGACATCCTCAGTCCTTGAGGAACCGCCGCAGATAGTCCGCGAGGCGGCGCGCGGCTTCCTCGGAGATGTGGTGCTCGGAGTCGCGGTAGACCGTCAGCGTGGTCGAGGCGACGAGCGCCTCGAAGGCCGCTGCAGTCTCCTTCGCCCGGTGCAGCGGCACCCAGGGGTCCTCATCGGCGCAGAACAGCTCCACCGAGATGCTGCTCATCGCACCCGACGGAGCCTTGGCGAAGTCCCGGGGCCGCGGACCAAGATATCCGCCGGTGTGCAGCACCGCCCCGTCCACGGCCGGCTGGCGGGTGAGCAGGTACTCGGCGAGCAGGCAGGCTCCCTGCGAGAACCCCAGGACGACGACGGGCGCCCCGCCTGCGTCCCTGCGCTCGAGCAGCGCGGAGAGCTGTGCCTCCAGGACCTCCAGAGCCTGTCCGAGCTGGGGCTGATTGGACTCCGGCGGTTCCATGAATCTTCCCGGGTACCAGGAGTTCTCGGCAGCTTCGGGCAGGAACCAGCAGATTCCTTCCACTTCCAGGCCCTCCACCCCCAGGCGGTCCGCGAGCTCGATCCACGCGCCGGGGCTCTGCGTCCGCCCGTGGACCCCGTAAACCACCAGCCGGGCATCCTCGAGGTCGGCGCCATGGTGGACCATGGGCAGCTGATCATGGGTGGGCACGTCGGTTCAGTCCTCGGTGCGCAGCGGCTCGAGCTGGGACATGATGTGCTCACGCTCATGCTCGAACTGCGGCGGCAGCATGAAGTGGCTGCCCAGCTCCTCGGGGGACTCGTCGCAGTCCCAGCCGCCGTCGGCGTGGGTCACCGCAAGTTCGAAGAGCGCCCCGCCGGGGGTCCGCACGTAGTGGGACTTGAAATAGGTCCTGTCTTTGAGCTCGGAGATGTCGGTGTAGCCAGCGCCTTCGATCTCGAACTTCGAGGCCTCCTGGTTCTCCAAGGTGTCGAAGTTCCAGGCGAAGTGGTGATAGGTGCCGGCGGCAAAGCGCCAGGTGCCCTGATCATCGGTGCGGTTCCCGCGCAGCTCGACCCAGTTGCCGAAGTCATCCGAGCCCACCTTGAAGCGGGCCACGTCACCCGCCTCGTTGATGTCTCCACCGAGGAAGAACACGTCCTTGGCGAAGTCCACCATCCGGTCCTGGTCATAGACGTGGATACCCATCCCATAGATCCCGTGGATGGCATGCTCTTCCGGAACGCCGTTGCCGGAGTAGCCGCGTCGCGGGTCGCCGTGCACGCCGACAAGCACGTACTCGAGCCCACAGGGGTGGGTCAGTGCGATGCGACCTTCCCCGAAGAGCTCGGACTGCACGGCATCGATGTCCATGGACTTCAACCGCTGCATCCAGAACTGCAGGGACCCCGCGGGCACAGCAAGCATGACCTCCCGCGCCTGGTTCGTTCCGCGGGTGCCGAAGCGTCCCTGTTGAGCCCAGGGAAACGTGGTGAGCACGGCGGAGGGGTCACCGTTGGCGTTGGAATAATAGAGGTGGTAGATCGGGACGGAGCCGTCATAGAGCACGGTCTTCTTGATGAAGCGCATCCCCAGGACCTTGGTGTGGAAATCCACATCCTCCTGGGCCGCGCCGACGGAGAGTGTCACGTGATGAGAGCCGAGCAGGTAGGTCATGGTGATGCCCTTCTTGAGACGTGATTACGGGTGGGATCGAAGCTCGGAGGGGTCCTGGCCGGCCCAGGCCGCGCGCAGCAGCCGGACGGCGTCGTCCTGGTGCATGCCCCGCGGATTGCTGGCGGGGACGACCTCGAGGACCTGTGCTGCCGCCAGCTGGAGGTCCTGTTCCTGCAGTCCGAGGTCCTTCAGCGCGCGCGGTGCGCCGATCCGTGCGCGAAGCTGTTCCACGGCATCCAGTGCGTCCGCTGCGCCGAGTGCCCGCGCGATGCGGTCACCGGCCGCCGGGGCGGCGTCAAGGTTGAAGGCGAGCACATAGGGCAGCACGACGGCATGGGTCTGGGCATGCGGAAGACCGAAGCTTCCGCCCAGCACGTGGCAGATCTTGTGGTGCAGACCCGAGCCCGCGGAGGCGAAGGCGGTGGCCGCGAGGTAGGCGCCATATTGCAGCTGCTGCGGGCCGTCCACTCCCGCGCCGGGGTCCTCGGTGATCTGCACCAGCCCGAGCGCGAGTGCGCGCATCGCCTCTTCGGCCCAGGCGGCATTGAGCGGATCGGCGCCCGGCGCCCAGAGCGAGTCCACACAGTGGGCCAGCGCATTGAGCCCGGAGGGGATGCTCAGGGATGTCGGGAGGGTGACGACGAGGTCGACGTCGTAGATCACGCTGCGGGGCAGCACCGCGTCGTCGACGCCTGTGGTCTTCCTGCCCTGCTCGGTGATCCCCCAGACGTTGGTCGCCTCGGAACCGGCATAGGTGGTGGGCGCTGCGATCAGCGGCAGCTTCGAGCCCAGGGCGATGGCCTTGCCCAGACCGATCGCTGAGCCTCCACCCACGCAGACCAACAGATCAGCATCGACCTGCTCGGCGATCCGAGCCGCGGACTCGGAGTCCTCTGCGGGGACGTGCTGCCGGGCGCCGTCATAGCGGTGCGCCACCGGAAGGACCTCAGCGAGCTGGTCTGCGGCGGAAGCGGCGCTGCTGGAGGCGATGAGCATCACGCGGCCGGCGGTGAGCCGCTGGACCTCGGCACCGACATCAGTAATCAGGTTGCCCGCTCCGAAGTGGACGCGCTGACCGAGGGTCTGATGGCTGAAGCTCATCGACATAGCGCGCCCCTTAGGCCCATGACTCCCCGCCAAGGCTCCAGGTGGGAAGTCACTTGCAACGAAGATGCGGACATGTGTCCGTCAAGTCATTATGTGATGCGCACCACAGCTTCTGTCAAGGGGTTCTTCGGCCACTCTGACCATCCGCGCTCATGCCGCGCGGCGGAAGGCGGTCTCGATCTGCTCCAGCGTCCGCTCCTTGGTCTCCGGCACCTTCTTCCAGCAGAACAGGAAGGCGGTGAAGCAGATGAGGGCGAAGCCGGCGAAGATCCAGCCCACCCCGAAGGCGGCGAGTGCGGTGGGGAACAGCAGCGAGACCAGGCCGTTGGCGAGCCAGTGGGCGGTGGTCACCACGCCCATCGCGGCGGCGCGGACGCCGAGCGGGAAGATCTCCCCGAGCACCACCCAGACCAGTGCGCCCCAGCTGACCTGGAACATGAAGATGAACACCGCCAGACAGGCGAGGGTGGCGATGCCCAGCGCGCCGACTTCGTCCGGGGTGGGCAGCGTCAGGTTCACCACCGCCAGGACCGCGAGCGCCAGCGAGGTGCCAAGCGCGCCGATCAGCAGCATCGGGCGGCGTCCCCAGCGGTCCGTGTAGCTGATCGCGATCCAGACGGCCACGATGTTGAGCACCCCGATGATGAGGTTCGAACCGATGGCTCCTTCATCGGAGAAGCCGACGTTCTGCAGCGTGGTGGGTGCGTAGTACAGCACCGCGTTGATGCCCATGATCTGCTGGTAGACCCCCAGGCCGAAGCCCACTCCGAGGATCGAGAGCACCCAGGGGCGGCGCAGCGCGCGCAGACCGGAGACGCCGTCGCGCTTCTCGGCCTCATGCACCTCGTGGATCTCGCCGAGCTCCTGGCGGGCCTCCTCCGGGGTGCGGTCGCGCAGCAGCATCTGCTCCGCCTCCGCCTCGCGCCCCTTGTGGACCAGCCACCGCGGGGTCTCCCGCACCACCGTCAGGCCCAGCGCGAAGAGCACCGAAGGGATCACCGAGAGCCCCAGCATCCATCGCCAGGACTCCACCGGGGCGAACGCCACCCCGACCACGAACCCCAGGAACTGACCGATGACGATGGCCAGCACATAGGAGGCGGTCACGCGTCCGCGGATCTTTGCGGGGGCGATCTCGGAGAGATACACCGGAAGGACGACGGCGGCCAGGCCGGTGCCCAGTCCGACCACCAGACGTGCGGCGAAGAGCACCTCGGCGTTCGGCGCGAAGGCCATGCCGAGCGGGGCGACGAGGAACAGCGCGGCGGTGATCAGCAGCACGGCGCGACGGCCGTAGCGGTCCGAGAGCCGCCCGCCCAGACCCGCGCCGATCGCGGCTCCGATCATCAGCCCGGTGACGATCGCGCCTTCGGCCCAGCTGGAGAGTTCGAAGTCGCGGCGCAGGTAGACCAGCGCGGCGGAGATGACGCCGGTGTCATAACCCCAGTTCAGCCCGCCGAGGGCGCCGAAGAGGTAGATCAGGGTGGAGCCCGCGCGCCGGTTCGGTGCGGTGGGTGATGCTGTTTTCATACGGTCCTTGTTCTCATCCTGCGCTGCGCTGAACCTGGTCAGACTAATCGCCCGAGGCTCCGGTGGCAGAATATTGCGCATGCGCATCACTGAGGGCACCCTAGATCACCCTGCCGTGCGGGAGCTCATCATCGAACATCTCGCGGACATGCATGAGACCTCCCCGCCGGAGAGCATCCACGCGCTGGACCTTCAGGCGCTGCAGAGTCCGGAGCTGACCTTCTGGAGCGCCTGGCTGGAGAATTCGGCCGAGGACGTGCTGGCGGGGTGCGCCGCGCTCAAGGAGCTGGATCCCGCCCATGGGGAGATCAAGACCATGCGCACCGCTCGCGGCGCCCGGGGACGCGGGGTGGCCAGCACCATGGTCCAGCACCTGGTCACCGAGGCCACCGCGCGGGGCTACTCCCGGCTGAGCCTGGAGACCGGCGT
The DNA here is from genome assembly GCA_947494195.1 of uncultured Nesterenkonia sp. Lineage (GTDB taxonomy): Bacteria > Actinomycetota > Actinomycetes > Actinomycetales > Micrococcaceae > Nesterenkonia. Next base: position 107,014 of record CANLUC010000002.1, read on the forward strand.
CGAGGACTACTTCGCAGTGGCCCGCCGGCTCTATGCCCGGCATGGTTTCACGGTGTGTCCGCCCTTCGGCGACTACCTTCCGGACCCGAACAGCGTGTTCATGACCCGCACGCTGGGGTGATGACCTAACCGGGCAGGTCCGCGGCGATGGTCTCTTTCAAGATCTCGCTGGTGCCGCCGAAGATCGTGAGCAGCCGCACCGCGAGATAGGCTTGAGCCACGGGGTATTCCAGGATGTAGCCGTATCCGCCGTGGAGCTGCAGGCAGGCATCCACCGAACTCTTGGCCTGTTCACTGGCCCAGAGCTTCACCTTGGAGGCGGCCACCAGATCCAGCTCGCCGGCGTTGAACCGCTCCACTGCCGAGGCGACGTAGCGTCCGGCGGCCTCGAGGCTCACCTGCAGCTCCGCGAGCTGGAACCTGGTGTGCTGGAACTCGCGGATCGAGTGTCCGAAGGCCTCGCGCTCCGCCACGTAGCTGATGGTCTGGCGCAGCACCTCGGCCGTGACCGCCACCGCCGAGGTGGCGACGCCGAGCCGCCCCTGGGGCAGGATCGCCTTGGCGTATTCGAGCCCGCGGCCCTCCTCACCGATCAGGTTCTCTGCGGGGATCCTCACCTCGGAGAAGAAGAGCTCCGCGGTGTCTGAGGCCTTGAGCCCCATCTTCTCGAGCTGGCGGCCCGGCTGATAGCCGGCATTGCCCTGCTTCTCCACCAGGAAGAGGCTGAAGGCGGTCTCGGCGCCCCGCTCTCGCGGCTCGGAGCCGTCCGTGCGGGCCAGGACCAGGGCGCCGTCGCCGGAGATGCCGTTGCCGATGAAGGTCTTCTGCCCGTTCAGGGTCCAGCCGCCGTCGTCGTTCTTGACCGCCTTGGTGCGCACGGCGCGCAGATCCGAGCCGGCGCCCGGCTCGGTGAAGGCCACCGAGGAGACGAAGCTGCCATCCATGAACCGCGGCAGCCAGGCCTGCTGCTGCTCGGCCGTCGCGAACTGCAGCACGGCGGGAAGCACCCAGTCGTCGTGAAGATGCAGGGCCAGCGCCACCCCCAGCGCGTCCGCGCGGGCGAGCTCCTCGTCGAGGATCATGCGGAACCGATAGTCACTGAGCCCCATGCCGCCGTTCTCCTCGCCCACGGCCAGGCCCAACAGCCCGTTCTCCGCGGCGGCGAGCCACATCGAACGGTCGATCATGTGGTTCTGGTCCCACGTCTTGTAGTGCGGGGCCACCTCACGGGTGACGAACTCGCGCACCACCTCGCGAAACTCTTCGTGGATCTCTTCGTAGAAACCAGCGAACATCCTGGACGGGCCGCCTTTCAGGCTTGGGCTGGGTCAGGCAACCTGACCGATGGATTCGAAGCGGGTGAGGATGCGTTGGACCTGGATGATCACCGGCAGGTCGATCATCTCGCCGCGGAAGCTGAACGCTCCGGAGAGTTCCGGGTCCGCACGGTGGCCCTCCCCCGCGTGAAGCCCGGCGTTGGTCTCGAAGGCGGCGATGACGCCCTTGGCCCATTCCAGGTCGCTGGCGGTGGGGGTATAGGCCCGTCGGATGGGCTCGACCTGATCTGGGTGGATGCAGGCCTTGCCGATGAATCCGGAGGCGCAGGCGTCCTCGGTCTCCACCGCCAGACGCTGCAGATCCGGCACACGGGTGAACACCGCGTCGATGGCCGGCACGCCCACGGCGCCGGCGGTGAGCAGCAGCCGGTTGCGGGTGAAACGGATGATGTCGCGCTGGGTGCCGTCGTTGTTGCGCGAGGTGGTGCCCCCGATGCCCGCGATGAGATCCTCGGTCCCCCAGAGCAGGGCGACGGTGGCGCGATGCTGGGTCAGCGCGAGGTCATTGAGCACACCGACCGGGGTCTCGATCTGCGGGATCAGCCCCACGCCGGGCAGCGCCTCGGCGACCTGGTCGAGGACCTCGGTCCGCTCGGCCTTGGAGACCACCACGTAGCGGACCGAGGTCTCAGCCAGCGCCGCCAGATCGTTCTCCAGCTCGCCGGAGCCGGGAGCATTGACCCGCACCAGGGTGAACCGGGGGTCCAGCCCGACCTGGTCGCGGCGCAGCGCCTGGACCATGTTCTGGCGTGCGATCTCCTTCGCGCCGGAGATCACCGCGTCCTCGAGGTCGATGATCACGGCATCCGCCGAGGAGGCGGCCTTGCCGAACAGCTCGGGGCGGCTGGCCGGGCAGAACATCAGTGCAGGGCCCAGGGAGAACCGGGCGGGGGTCTGGTCAGACATGTTTTTCTTCTTAGCTGTGGTGGGTGCAGGTGCGCAGGGGAGGGTGGGCTCGTGCCTATTGTGTCGATCCGCCGGTGCGGAGCGGGATCGACACACGGAGGCGGAGCGTCACCCCTTGCGGCGGCGCAGCTCTTCGATCATCTGCGGGATCACTTCATGGAGGTCTCCGACGACGCCGAAGTCTGCGATCTCGAAGACCTGGGCGTCCTCGTCCTTGTTGATCGCCACAATGGTGCCGGCCGTCTGCATGCCGGCGCGCTGGTGCACCGCACCGGAGATGCCGGCAGAGATGTAGAGCTGCGGGGAGACCGTCACTCCGGTCTGGCCGACCTGGGCGGCGTGCTCGATCCACCCGGCGTCAGTGGCTGCACGGGAGGCCCCGAGGCCTGCGCCGAGCTCATCGGCCAGCTCCTCGAGCGGAGTGAAGTCGCCGTCGGTGCCGCGACCGCCGGCGACGACGACGCGCGCCTCGGCCAGTGCCGGACGGGCGGAGACCTCCATCGCGGTGCGCTCTTCGATCTCCACACCTCCGACGGAGGGCCGGACCGGCAGCACGTTGACCTCTGGCTGCTCGCCGTCGGTGACCAGCGTGTCCACGCGCTGCGGGTCGATGTTGTTCGGTTTGAAGGTGACCACCAGCGGCTGGGCGGGAGTCGCGGCAGAGACCAGCTGCGACGTCGTCGTGTAGGAGCCGGCCAGTTCGGACTTGGTGACCACCAGATCGGCGGAGATGCTCGCCGCCCCGCTGATCAGTCCGGTGTCGAGCCGCACCGCGAGGCGTGCCAGCGCATCGTTGGCGTCTGCGGTGGAGGAGCCGAGGACGACGACGGCGCCGGACTCGGCCACGGAGGTCTCGAGCAGGTCCACGATGGCCACCTCGGGGGCGGGCAGGCTGACCTCGGGGAGATAGACCTCCTGGACGCCGTTGACCGCGAGTACGGGGGTGGGGTCGCCGTCGTAGGCGGCCACTGCGATGCGGACCTCGCCCAGCGCTGCAGCCTGGGCGATCAGCTCCTTCTGGGCAGGAGTCAGCGCCTCGCCCAGCTCGTCGAAAAAGACCAGTACATTGCTCACAGCAGACGCTCCTTCGCGAGGAATTCCACAATCTTGACGCCGGCGTCTCCCTCGTCGGTGATGATCTCACCGGCGGTGCGCGGCGGCCGTGCCGCGGTGGTGAGCACGCGGACCTTGGGCTCGACGTGCTCACGGCGCAGACCGATGTCGGCCAGGGTGAAGCGGGTCAGCGGCTTCTTCTTCGCCGCCATGATCGCCTTGAAGTTGGGGTACCGGGGGTCGTTGACCTGGTCGGTGACCGAGACGACGGCCGGCATCGTCACGGCGACGCGCTGCGACTCGGTGCCGCCCGATCGGATGACCACCAGCCGTTCGGACTCGAGGTCCAGGGCGGTCGCGTAGGTGACCACATGAGCACCGAGGCGTTCGGCCAGCTGGGCAGGAAGCGCCCCGGACTCACCCTCCTCGGAGGCCATCCCGGTGAGCACCAGGTACTCGGGCTCTCCGGAGTCGAACTCGGCGGCGCCGGTGACGGTCTCCACGGCGGCCTTCAGCGCGACGGAAGTGGCCCAGATGTCGGCGCCGATCAGGTCGTCGTCGGTGAGCTGGTAGGCGTCGTCCGCGCCGATCTGCAGGGCCTTCTTCACGGCGGTGCTGGCTCCGGCGGGGCCCATGGTCAGGGCGCTCACGCGGATCTCCCGATCCGGGGCTGCTTCCTTGATCTGCAGGGCGGCTTCGAGCGGGTACTCGTCCAGCTCGCTCAGCACGCCCTCGGAGCGATCGATGCGCCCCTCGGCGTTGTATCGACGCTCCAGCTGGGCGTCCGGAACCCATTTGACCAGCGTGATGATGTGCAGGGGTGCATTCACCATGTGGTGCTCCCGCCTCACTCTCGAAATTCGTGGAGTATCTGAGAAGTCCATGGTCGCATGAAACGCGATCTCGGGCAGGGTTGCGGGGACCACGCAGCCCTTGATCTGGGTTTATTTCGCTATATGATCAATCCGTTCAGGAGGCGCTCCTGCGCCGCCCCGTCCCGCGCAGCGGACGCCTCACACTGGAGACGAATGCCATGGGGACATCCCAGCATTGGCGGAGACTCGCCACGGTCCTGACGACCACCCTTCTCGCGGCCAGCCTGATCGGCGCCGCCCCGCCACAGCCGACGACGACGGCGCAGCTCAGCCCCTCCGTGCTCAGCCATCCGGTGCCCAGCCAGTCGGCGCCCACCCCTGTGGCGCAGGCCGGGACTGCGAGCGCCTCCGTCACGGGCATGACCGTGACGATCAGCGCTGCGAAGAAGACGCTGCGCGCGCCCACCCCGAAGATCTCCGGCACCGCCGCCGTGGGATCGAAGCTGACCGCGAAGCCAGGCACCTGGACCAGCGGAACCTCGCGAAGCTACCGCTGGTATGCCAACGGCAAAGCGATCAGCGGCGGAACCAAGAGCAGCTTCACTCCGAGCACGGCCCATCTGGGCAAGCGGATCACGGTGAAGGTGACCGGGAAGAAGTCCGGATACACCACGGTGAGCCGCACCTCAGCTCCCACCCTGAAGGTGGCGCGATCCTCCACTCCCAAGGTCAGCGGCACTGCTGTCACCGGGAAGACGCTCTCCGCCAGCGTGGGGAGCTGGACGCCGTCGACCTCGTTCTCCTACCAGTGGCGCGCCAACGGGACCTCGATCAAGGGGGCGACGAGCAAGAGCTACAAGATCTCCAGCTCGCACGCGGGCAAGAAGATCTCGGTGCGAGTGACCGGCAAGAAGTCCGGCCACACCACGCTGGTCCGGACCTCGGCACAGACGTCCACGGTGAAGAAGGCAGCTCCGGCGAAGAAGCCGACGAGCGTGCAGCACACCTCATCTTCCTGGAACTGCCCCAAGGGCTACCCGATCAAGGGCAATGCCAGCTCCCGCATCTATCACGTGCCCAGCGGGTCCTACTACAAGCGGACCAACCCCGAGCGGTGCTTCTCCACCACCGCGGCAGCCAAGGCGGCCGGGTACCGCGCATCTAAGCGCTGACCCGCCACCCTTCCAGGGTCAGCGGGCGCGCGGGACGAGGCGTTCGAGCTGGGTCACGTGTTTGGGCTCGAGCTCGGCGAGGTTCGGGACCTCGAGGAGCTTCATGGTGCGCTCGACCTGGTCCGCGAGGATCTCGATCGTGCGGTCCACCCCGGCGCGGCCACCGGCCATCAGCCCGTACAGGTATGCCCGCCCGATCAGCGTGAACTTCGCGCCCAGCGCGATGGAGGCGACGATGTCGGCACCGTTCATGATCCCGGTGTCGATGGTGACCTCGAGATCGTCTCCGACCTCGCGGACCACCTCGGGCAGCAGGTGGAAGGGCACGGGGGCGCGGTCCAGCTGACGGCCGCCGTGGTTGGACAGCACGATCCCATCCACTCCGAGGCTGGCGAGCTTCTTGGCGTCCTCCACGTTCTGGACGCCCTTGACCACCAGCTTGCCGGGGAACAGCTCACGGATGATCTTCAGGTCCTCGAAGCTGATCGAGGGGTCCATGGCCTTGTCCAGCATCTCTCCCACCGTGCCGCCGGTGGAGGTCAGCGAGGCGAACTCCAGCGGTGGGGTGGTCAGGAAGTCATACCACCACCAGGGCCGTGGGATCGCGTTGACCACGGTGCCCAGGCTCAGCTGCGGCGGGATCGAGAAGCCGTTGCGCTTGTCCCGGAGCCGGGCTCCGGCCACCGGGGTGTCCACGGTGAAGAAGAGGGTGTCGAACCCGGCCTTGCCGGCGCGCTCGGTGAGGTCGTAGGAGATCTGCCGGTCCTTCATCACGTAGAGCTGGAACCAGTTGCGCCCGTGCGGGTTCGACTCCTTCACGGCTTCGATGGAGGTGGTGCCCAGCGTGGAGAGGGTGAACGGGATCCCCGCCGCCCCGGCTGCGGTGGCACCGGCGATCTCGCCCTCGGTCTGCATCAGTCGGGTGAACCCGGTGGGCGCGATGCCGAAGGGCAGCGCGGAGCGTCCGCCGAAGATCTCGCAGGAGGTGTCGACCTCGGAGACGTCGCGCAGGATCGAGGGGTTGAACTCGATGTCCTGAAACGCCTCCCGGGCGCGGGTCAGCGAGAACTCGCCCTCGGCGGCGCCATCGGTGTAGTCGAAGGCTGCCTTCGGGGTGCGCCGTTTGGCGATCTTGTGCAGGTCTTCGATGGTCAGCGCAGCAGAGAGCCGTCGGCGGGAGGCGTTGAAGTCGAACTTCTTGAACTTCATCAGCGGCGCGATATCGCGTGGCTTGGGCAGTTGACGCTGAACCATGAGTTGCTCCTAGACCGGTCCTTCAGGACTGTAGAAATTCAGGATTGGGGACGATACGTGAGGGGGGAATGGGTGCGGCGGATCAGTTCGCGCAGGTCCTCGAGGCTGCCCGAGAGCGTCCCCGCGGTGCGCGCCTGGATGAGCAGGTTGCCGATGGCGGTGGCCTCCACGGGACCGGCCACCACAGGATATCCGCTGCGATCCGCCGTGGCCTGGCAGAGCAGCGCGTTCAGCGACCCTCCACCGACCATATGGACGACGTCGATCCGCCGCTCAGCAAGCTCCCCGGCGGCTGCGAGCGCCCGGGCGAACCCGGCGGCGATGGACTCCACGATGCTGCGCACCAGCTCGGCCTTGCCCTCCGGGGCGCGAAGGTCCTGCTCTGCGCAGAGCTGCACGATCCGGGCCGGCATGTCCCCGGGCACCACGAACCGCTCGTCCTGGACATCGAAGAGGACGACGGCGTCTCGGCTCACCTGGGCTGCGGCGTCGAGCAGGCCGACCAGATCCTGGCTGCGACCCTCCTGACGCTCCCAGGTGCGCAGCGTCTCGGAGAGCAGCCACGTGCCCATGACATTGGTGAGGAACCGGGTGCGACCGTCGACCCCGCCCTCATTGGTGAAGTTCGCGGCCCGGGAGGCGTCGCTGACCACGGGGCCATCCAGCTCCAGGCCGACCAGCCCCCAGGTGCCGCAGGAGATATAGGCGGCGTCGGGGGTGGAGAGCGGGGTGCCCACTATCGCACTGGCGGTGTCGTGAGAGCCGACCAGGGTGACCGGAAGCTGATGCCCGCCGAGCATGGGCGCGAGCTCTGCGCAGGTCGTGCCCAGCGGGGTGCCCGGTGCGGCCACCGGCGCGAAGAGCCCGGAAGACAGGCCCAGGGTGGATATCAGCTCGGTGTCCCACTCCTTGGTGTGCACGTCGAGCAGTCCGGTGGTCGAGGCGTTGGTCACCTCGGTGAGCTGCTCTCCGGTGAGCCAATAGCCCAGGAGGTCCGGCACCAGCAGCAGCCGATCTGCATGCGGCGCCAGGCCCTCCTGGGCCAGCTGGTAGAGCGTGTTGAAGGGCAGGAACTGCAGTCCGTTCCGTCGGTAGAGCTCCGCGAAGGAGACTCTGCCGTGGACCTTCTCCACGCCGGCTGCGGTGCGCTCGTCCCGGTAGTGGAACGGGGTGCCCAGCAGCTGCATCCGGTGGGGGTCGGCTCCGGCGAGCAGACCGTAGTCCACCGCCCAGGAGTCGATGGCCACCGAGGCCAGTTCGCCCTCGGTCTCGCGCACGGCGGCTCCGAGCCCGGCCAGCGCCTGTTCATAGAGACCCACGAGGTTCCAATGCAGCCCGTCGGGCATCGGAACCACGCCGTTGGAGAAGCGCGCGGCCTCATGGAACTCGAGCGTGTCCGGCCCTACCCGGCCCAGCACCACGCGCCCGGAGGAGGCACCGAGGTCCACGGCCGCGTGCGCCGTCGTCGCTCCCGTCCTCGCTGCGGTTCTCGCCGTCGCTGTCTGCTGTGACATGGGTGCTGGACTCAGCGCAGGAACGCGGCGGCCACGCCGGCGTCGACGGGCACGTGCAGACCCGTGGTGTGGGAGAGCTCGGGACCGACCAGTGCGAACACCGCGTTGGCCACGTTGCGCGGCAGCACCTCACGCTTGAGGATGGTGCGCTGGGCGTAGAACTTGCCCAGGTCCTTCTCCTCGATGCCGTAGGTCGCCGCGCGGTTCGCACCCCAGCCGGAGGCGAAGATCCCGGATCCCTGCACCACGCCGTCGGGGTTGATGCCGTTGACGCGTATCTGGTGCTCCCCCAGCTCAGCGGCCAGCAGGCGCACCTGGTGCGCCTGGTCGGCCTTGGTGGCGGAGTAGGCGATGTTGTTCGGCCCGGCGAAGACGCTGTTCTTCGAGGAGATGTAGATGACGTCTCCGCCCAGACCCTGGGCGATCAGCACCGAGGCCGCCGCCTTGGACACCAGGAAGGAGCCCTTGGCCATGACATTGTGCTGCAGGTCCCAGTCCTTGGCGGTGGTGTCCAGCAGTGACTTCGACAGGCTCAGGCCGGCGTTGTTGACCACGATGTCGAGTCCGCCGAAGGCCAGCAGGGTCTCGTCGATGGCCTTGACCACGGCGTCCTCGTCGGAGACGTCCACGGCGATGCCCACGGCCTTGTCCGGGCCGCCGATCTCGGCGGCGGCCTCCCGGGCCTTGGCAAGGTTCAGGTCCGCGATGGCGACGACGGCGCCCTCCTCGGCGAGCCGCTCCGCGATGGCCTTGCCGATGCCGGAAGCGGCGCCGGTCACCAGCGCGATGCGGGTGGCCAGAGGCTTCGGTGTCGGCATGCGCTGCAGCTTCGCCTCTTCCAGGGCCCAGTACTCGATGCGGAACTTCTCCGACTCGTCGATGGGTGCGTAGGTCGAGAGCCCCTCGGCGCCGCGCATCACGTTGATGGCGTTGAGGTAGAACTCACCGGCCACGCGGGCCGTCTGCTTGTCCTTGCCGAAGCTGAACATGCCAACCCCGGGAATGAGCACGATGGCCGGGTCCGCGCCGCGGATCGCGGGGCTGTCCGCGGTGGCGTGGCGGTCGTAGTAGGCCTGGTAGTCCACGCGGTAGGCCTCATGCAGCTGGTGCAGCCGGGCGATGGAGTCTTCCACCGTGGCATCGGCGGGCAGATCCAGCACCAGCGGCTTGACCTTGGTGCGCAGGAAGTGATCCGGGCAGGAGGTGCCCATCTCCGCAAGACGCGGGTGCTCGGCGTGGGCGAGGAACTCAAGCACGGCGTCGTCGTCGCTGAAGTGCCCGATCTGAGGCTTGTCCGCGCTGGCGATGGACCGGATGGTCGGTGTCAGGGCCGCCGCCTTGGCGCGGCGCTCCGTCTCGGGCAGCGCCGCATAACCCGGAAGCGCAGGCCCGAAGGGCTCGGAGCGGGAATGTTCGGCGATGTAGGCGGCGGCGGTGTCGATGATCCACAGCGAGTTCTGCTGGGACTCCTCGGAGGTGTCGCCCCAGGCGGTGATGCCGTGACCGCCCAGGATGCAGCCGATGGCCTGCGGGTTGCGCTCCTTGATCTCGGCGATGTCCAGGCCGAGCTGGAAGCCGGGACGGCGCCACGGCACCCAGACGACCTTCTCGCCGAAGATCGTGCTGGTCAGCTCGGGCCCATCCACAGCGGTGGCGATCGCGATCCCCGAGTCCGGGTGAAGGTGATCCACGTGCGCGGCGTCCACCAGCCCATGCATGGCGGTGTCGATGCTCGGTGCCGCGCCGCCCTTGCCGTGCAGGCAGTAGTCGAAGGCGGCGACCATCTCATCCTCGCGCTCCACGCCGGGGTAGACGTTGACCAGCGCGCGCATGCGATCCAGCCGCAGCGTGGCCAGGCCGGTCTCCTTCAGGGTGCCGAGGTCTCCACCGGACCCCTTGACCCAGAGCAGCTCGACCTCCTCCCCTGTGACCGGGTCCTTCTCGGTGCCCTTGGCGGAGGTGTTGCCGCCGGCGTAGTTGGTGTTCTTCGGGTCCGCGCCCAGGCTGTTCGACCGGGAGATGAGTTCTGCGACGCTCGGGTTGGTCATCGGTTGCTCCTTCACCAGCTGAGCTGGGTTCCGCCGACGCGGTCGGCTTCGATCTTCTCTTGGTATCCGGACTCGGCGAAGGCGCGCATCGGCTGCGCTGGCAGGCCGCGGGTCTCGCGCCAGTCGGCTAGGTCGGCCCGGACGTCGGTGTAGAAGGCATCCATGAAGACCTCATGAGCTCCAAGCACGTCGCCAGCTTCCTGGGCGGCCTTGAGCGCCTCACGATCGATCATCAGTGCACGCGCGGTCATCTCCTGTACGTTGAGCACGCTGCGGATCTGCCCGGGGATCTTCTTCTCGATGTTGTGGCACTGGTCGAGCATGAAGGCCACATCCGACTCGGGCCCATAGCCGCCGCCGCGGATCACCTCGAACATGATGCGGAACAGCTGGAACGGGTCCGCGGAGCCGACGATCAGGTCATCATCGGCGTAGAACCGAGAGTTGAAATCGAAGGAGCCGAGCTTTCCTGCGCGCAGGAGCTGCGCGACGATGAACTCCACGTTGGTGCTGGGCGCGTGGTGGCCGGTGTCCAGGCAGACCGTGGCGTTCTCGCCGAGGGCCTGCACATGACCCAGTGCGGTGCCCCAGTCGGGGACGTCCATGTGATAGAACGCCGGTTCGAAGATCTTGTACTCCAGCACCAGCCGCTGATCGTCGGCGATCTGCGCGTAGATCGCGGCGAGGGACTCCGCCAGCCAGTCCTGGCGGGCCCGGATGTCAGCCTGCCCAGGGTAGTTGGACCCGTCGGCGAGCCAGATCTTGAGGTCTCGGGAACCGGTCTCGCCCATCACCCGGATGCACTCCAGGTGGTGGTCGATGGCCTTCTGTCGGACTGCGGGATCGTGGTGGGTGAGCCCGCCGAGCTTATAGTCGTCGTCCTGGAAGGTGTTGGAGTTGATGGTCCCGATCGCGATGCCCTGGTCTTCGGCGTAGCGGCGCAGCGCCGCGTAGTCCTCCACCTTGTCCCAGGGGATGTGCAGAGCCACCTTGGGGGCCAGACCCGTGAAGCGATGCACGGTCGCCGCGTCGGCGATCTTCTCCTCCACGGAGCGCGGGGTGCCCGCTGCGCCGAAGACCTTGAAGCGGGTGCCCGAGTTCCCGTAGGCCCAGGAGGGCACCTCGATGGCCTGGTGCTCCAGCTGGTGGGAGATCTGGTCAAAGGTTGGCATGATTCCTCAGTTCTGCGGTGTATGAGTGGTCGAGGGTTCGACGGCGGCCAGCTGGTCCTCCAGGTGGAAGACCTCCTGGAGCTCCACGAATCCGGTGTCGGGCCGAGCGCCCTCCAGGTCGACGAAGAACTCGCCCATCTGTTCCTGCCACGTGGCGTTGATCGGCTCGGCGTCCATGGCTTCCTGAGCCTGTTCCAGAGAGTCGACTTCGACGTAGCCGATCAGGAGCCCGTCCTGACGCAGGAACAGCGAATAGTTGTTCCAACCTGAGCGCTTCAGTGCCCGGAGCATCTCGGGCCAGACGGCGCGGTGTCTCTCCGTGTATTCCTGGAGGCGGTCAGGCTTCACCTGAAGCTGGAAACAGACTCGTTGCACTGGGGTCCTCTCGGCCGTTCGGGCCAGCGTCGGGTGGTGTGCCCGGGGCGGAGCATGGTGCCCCGCCCCGGGGATTGCCTTCGGATCAGAAGTCGAAGTCGCCGATGTTCTCGGAGTCGAAGACGAACGGGTCGCCCAGGACGACCTCACCATCGGCGCCGACCGTGTATTCGCCGAGTCGACCGGCTTCAAAGGTGTCGCCCTCCTCGCCGGCGATGTCACCGGACGCCACGGCCCTTGCAGCGAATGCGGCGAGGTAGCCCAGGTCCTTCGGGTTCCACAGCGCGAAGGCTTCCACGGTCCCGTCTTCGACGTACTCACGCATCTGGTTCGGGGTGCCGAGACCCGTCACCGCAACCTCGCCGGCGTAGTCAGAGTCTGAGATGTAGCGTGCCGCAGCCGCGATGCCCACTGTGGTGGGTGAGACGATGGCGTCCAGATCAGAGTGGGTCTGCAGCAGCGCCGCAGTCTGGTCGAAGGAGCGCTGGTCGTCGTCGTCGCCGTAAACGGTGTCGACCACCTCGATGTCCGGGTAGTCCGCCGCGAGCTCCTCCTCCATGAGTTCGATCCACAGGTTCTGGTTCGTGGCGTTCGCCGAGGCGGAGAGGATGGCGATCTCTCCCTCCCCGTCGGTCTGCTCCGCCACCAGCTCGACCTGGGCGCTGGCGATGCCCTCGGCCGTGGCCTGGTTCACGAAGAGGTCGCGGCATTCGGCGTCGGTATCCGAGTCGAAGGTGACCACGGCGACGTCGACATCACGTGCTTCATTCAAGGCGCCACAGATTGCGCTGGGATCGTTGGCGGAGAGGACGAGTGCATTCTCGCCCTGCTGGGCGGCGGTATTGATGTACTCGACCTGACCGTCTGGTGTGGCCTCCTGCGGGCCGACCTCGGAATATGTGCCGCCGAATTCCTCAACGGCCTCCTCTCCGCCGGCATTGGAGGTCTCGAAGTAGGGGTTGCCCAGGTTCTTCGGCAGGAAGGTCACGCTCAGTGCCTCTCCGCCTGAATCGCCTTCGCCTGAGTCGGCTTCTCCGGAGTCGCCGCCGCAGGAGGTCAGCGCGAGTGCTCCGACCGCGAAGACTGCCAGTGCTGGGATGGAACGCTTATGTGCTGTGGTGCGCATGGTGTTTCCTTTCATCAAGGTGTAGCAGTCGGCTTCGATGCCGAGTCTGCGGGAGCCGATTCTCGGTGTGCTGTTTCTGGTGGTGTTGTCTTGTGCGGTGTTGAGTTCTGCTGTGCCGGAGCATCCGGCGATTCAGGGGGTTCAGCAGTGGGCGGCGATCCGCCCGGTCTCGAGGAGGGTCCGCTGAGGCGCGCGCGGATCCGCTGGGCGCCTGCCACCAGGGTGGGGGCCAGGACCGAGATCACGAGCAGCAGGCCGATGATGATGTTGATGACGTTGACCGTCACTCCCTCCAGGCGCAGCGCGGAGGAGAGCACCCCGATCAGCAGCGCCCCGGCGAGGACGCCGTGGATGGCGCCGCGGCCACCGAAGATGAGCACTCCGCCCAGCAGGACGGCGGCGATGACCTCGAGTTCGAGCCCGGTGGCGTTGTCTCCGCGGGAGTTTCCGAAGCGCAGCGTGTAGAAGATGCCGGCCGCGGCGGACACCGAGCCGGTGAGGATGAATGTGGTCATCTGTGAGCGGGCCACATTGACGCCGCTGAAACGCGCGGCCTGCTCGTTGTGCCCGATGTCGTAAAGCCCTCGTCCGAAGGGCGTGAAGTGCAGCAGCACCACGAAGATCAGGATGAGGATCACCACCGGGATCATGATCGCGGGTATCCGCGACTCACCGACGCTGGAGGTCGCGAGATCTGACCACCCCTGGTCGAAGTCAGTCAGCGCAGTGGTGCCCAGGAGGCCCACGGCGATCCCCCGGTAGAGCGCTAGGGTGCCGATGGTCACCGCCAGCGATGGCAGTTTCACGTAGGCGACGAGGAAGCCGTTGAACATCCCGCAGAGCACCCCCACCAGGATGGCGAGCAGGCCTGAGACGGGGATGCTCAGCCCGACCTGGACATGGAGGATGCCCACGATCACGGTGGAGAGTCCCATGGTGCTCGCCACCGACAGGTCGATCTGACCGGTGATGATCACCAGGGTCATGGGCAGCGCGATCATCAGCAGCGGCGCGATGTCCATGAGCAGGTACCGCACTGTGAGCGGGCCGGAGAAGTTGTCCACCGAGGTGGTGGCGATGATCCATACCAGGATCAGCAGAGCGATGATGAGGAATTCGGCGCTGATGAAGGTGCGGAACCACCAGGGGCGATGGTAGGCGGCGTAGGTGCGGCTCTCGTCTACGGGCCTTTCGGTCGCGGAGGTGCGCGTCTGGGCGCGAGTTGCAGCGGTCATGCCTTGTCCCTCGCTTCTTGCAGCTTGCGGTGTCGTCTCACGGAGAGGTAGCGATCAAGGACGATCGCGCCGATGATCAGCGCGCCGACCACGGCGCGCTGCCAGAAGTCCGGGATGCCGACGATGGGAAGTGTGCGGTTGATCGTCATCAGAAGAATGGCTCCGAAGGCGGCCCCCCAGACGCTGCCCGAGCCTCCGAAGATCGCGACTCCTCCGATCACTGCGGCACCGATGGCCTGGAATTCCCAGCCCAACCCCGCGCTGGCGCTGACCGTGCCGTAACGTGCCGCGTACATGACACCTGCCAGACCCGCTAGCGCACCTCCGAGGATGAAGGCCGTGATGACCCGCTTGGTGGTGGGCAGGCCGTAGAGCTTGGCAGCCTCAGGATCGGAACCGATGGCGTACATCTCGCGCCCGCTTCGAGTGGAGGCCAGCCAGTAGCCTGCAACGATCAGCACGAGCACCGCGACGATCGTCAGCAGCGGGATGCTGACGATCTGCATGGTGCCCAGGCCGAGGAACTCGCGGGGCATGTCAGAAGCGTTGATTCGATCGCTGCCAGCCCACGTCAGCACCGCTCCTCGGTAGATGTACATAGTGCCCAGGGTGACGACCAGCGCGGGGACCTTGCCGAAAGCCACGAGGGCCCCGTTGATCAGCCCCAGGACTGCACCGACCAGAATTCCTAGAAGGACGACCACGATGATGGGGGTACCGGGAAGATCTACGAACAGGCGTCCACTCATATAGGCAGTGATGGCGAGTGTCGAGCCGACGGAGAGGTCAACGTTGCGGGTGATGATCACCACCGCAGAGCCCACCGCCATGACCATGAGGATCGAGGGGGTGAGCAGAAGGTCCCGCCAGCCTTGACCACTGAAGAGGAAGGACTGGTTCATCGCCGTTGCGACAGCGATGATGGCCAGGATCACCAGCACGATGGCTGTTTCGCGGGAGGCCAGGATCGACCGGACTGCGCGCGTCGTGGCACTCTGCCGATCGTGGCGAGAAAGGGTCTCGGCGCTCATGCGGCGGCCTCCTGTCGGTTTTTCTCATGTCTCGCCGTCGCAGCGTGCATGACCTTCTCGGCGGTGGCTTCCTCACGGTCCAGCTCCGCGCTGATACGGCCCTCCCCGACGACTAGGATTCGATCGGCCATCCCCATGACCTCGGGAAGCTCTGAAGAGATCATCAGGATCGCCATGCCCTCGCCAGCTAGCTGGGAGAGCAGACGATGCACCTCGGCTTTGGTTCCGACGTCGATCCCTCGGGTGGGTTCGTCGATGATCAGCAGACTGGGATCGGTGGCGAGCCACTTGGCGATGGCGACCTTCTGCTGGTTGCCGCCGCTCATCGTGGCGGCATTCATGGACAGCGCGGATGTCTTGACCTCGAGCCGTCCAGCCCAGGGACCGGCGGCGCGATTCTCTGCCGAGGTGGTGATCAGGCCGAAGCGGGACAGCCGACGTCGGATCGCAGCCCCGATGTTGCGGGCAAGCGAGGCATCGACGACCAGTCCCTGCTGCCGTCGATCCTCGGGCACCAAGGCCATCCCGGCGCGGATGGCTGCGGAGGGTTGTCCCTTCGGGACGGGACTTCCGTTGAGCGCGACCGAGCCCGAGTCATAGGAATCGACGCCGAAGATGGCGCGAACGATCTCACTTCGGCCGGCACCGACGAGGCCCGCGAGACCGACGATCTCCCCGGCACGAACCGTGAAGCTGATGTCGGCGAAGGTGCCTGCTGACTTCAGGTTCTCCACCGCGAGGACAACCTCACCGACTTCGGCCTGGGTCTTCGGGTAGAGGTCTGCGACCTCGCGTCCGACCATCATGGTGACGAGTTCGTCGTTGCTGGTCTCGGCGGTCGGCGTGGTGGCCACATAGGAGCCGTCGCGCATCACGGTGATGGTGTCGCAGAGGCTGAAGATCTCATCGAAGCGGTGGGAGATGAAGACGATCCCGCGACCCTCGTCGCGCAGGCTTCGCGCTACGGCAAAGAGCCGCTCGACCTCCACGCCGGAGAGTGCGGCGGTGGGCTCGTCCATGATCAGCAGGTGCGCGTCCAGCGAGATGGCCTTCGCGATCTCGATGATCTGTTGGTCAGCGATCGAGAGTCCATCGGCTGGACGATTCAGATCCAGGTTCACTCCGAGCCGAGCGAAGATCTCAGCAGCTTCATCTTGCATCGCCTGCTTGTCGATCCGTCCGCCGCGGGACCTCGGCTGCCGCCCCATGAAGATGTTCTCGGTCACCGAAAGGTCGGGGAAGAGCGTTGGCTCCTGGTAGATCACCGCGATGCCCGCGTTCTTGGCCTCAGCGGTGGAGCTGAAGGCGGCGTCTGCGCCACGGAAGCGAAAGATGCCGCTGTCACGGCGATGCAGACCGGCGACGATCTTGATCAGCGTTGACTTGCCAGCACCGTTCTCCCCGACCAGCGCGTGGATCGACCCGGGATAGACGGTGATGCTGCCGTCAGCAAGCGCTGTGACGCTGCCGAACGTCTTACGCACACCGGCAAGTTCCAGCACGGGTGTGGAATCGCTGAGCGACATGGGACCTCCAGGGACTGCCAAAATTAAATCGTTTCAATTCGTGATCCCGATCATATGACTCGGGTCACATCGTGTCAACACCTGAATGTGGTTCGGGAACAAGGCCATGACCAACAGGCGCAATTCCGCGTGGTCCTGGGCCGCGAGGCGAAAGGTATTCTGAGGCCCATGGCAGTGGCGCAGGTGAGGGACGTGGCAGCACGGGCGGGGGTGTCCCCTGCGACCGTCTCGAACGCGCTCAACCACCCGGACAAGGTCTCGGAGAAGACCCGACTGCGAGTCCACCGCGCCATCGAGGAACTCGGCTACGTCCGAAACGACGCTGCGCGCCAGCTGCGACAGCAGCACAACCTGGCTGTGGGGATGATCGTGCTGGATATTGGCAACCCGTTCTTCGCCGACGTCGCCCGCGGCGCGGAGAACAACCTCGCCGCTCTTCAGCGTCCGCTGCTGCTCGGGAACTCGAGTCAGAACGCCGAACGGGAACTGACTCAGCTTCGGCTGTTCGAGGAACAACGCGTCGACGGCATACTCATCACGCCCGTAGGAGATGTGTTGGGTCGCCTGGCTCAGATCAAGCAGCGCGGAATCGCCGTGGTGATCGTGGACCGTGAAGCGGGGGCCGACCAGTTCTCCTCGGTGTCCACCAATGACCGGCTGGGAGGGCGACTTGCCGTCCAACACCTCCTGGACCTGGGACGACGTCGCATCTCGGTCATCGGTGGACCTCAGATGATCCGTCAGGTCGCCCACCGCCATCAGGGCGCCCAAGACGCCGCGGCGGGTGTGGACGGTGCGCAGGTGTCGCTCTTCGACACCGGCACGATGGACTCACAGGCAGGGCGGGAGGCGACGCGCGCGGTGCTCGACCTCCCGAGGCACGAACGTCCGGATGCGGTTTTTGCCACCAACGACCTGGTCGCTCTCGGCGTGCTCCAGGAGCTCTCGCGGTCGGGGGTGAGAGTGCCCGAGGACATCGCGCTGATCGGCTACGACGACATCCAGTTCGCAGCATCGGCAACCGTGCCCATCAGCTCGATCCGCCAACCGGCTCAGGAGATGGGGGCGCGGGCGGCCAAATTGCTCGTCGCGGCCATCGAAGATCCCTCCTCGGCAGTGGAGCACCCGGTGTTCACCCCCGCGCTGGTGGCTCGAGAATCCACTCTGGGTCACTGAGCCTCCAGGTCACGAGGGCCGGAACGCATACTCAGCCGCCGGACAGGGTGCGTGAAGGCAGTCCGGAGAGTGCAGCGGCGTGTCCGATCTCGAGTTCCTCGATACGAATCGCATTACCCGTGTCGATCGATGCGTTGCCGGCCAAGCCCACGGCTACAGCACGCACTCCGTCCGGCCAGCCCGAAGCCCGCCCAAGAACGTCGTCCTGAGGTCCGCGAAACACCTCACGCAACAGATCGTCGTCTGCGCCCCCGTGCGCACCGACGCCCTCGGGGATTGGAATTTCCACCGCGGAGGCGAAGTGTTTCTGCAGCAGCAGCTTCTCCGAGACTGCTCGAGCACCGTCGTCGACCACCACATCGGGACGAGCAGAGGGGTCGACCACAACGTACCCAGCTTCATCAAGTGCTACGGCGCCACGCTCCACCACGGTGAGCTCGGCGCGTCCGGCAGTGCCGTTGACTGTGACGGTGTAACCCTCCCACGGCCCATGTGCCGAGAGCGTATACGCCATCGAGGCACCGCCCTGGTAGTCCACGACAAGGGACATGTTGTCCTCGATGGTGATGCCCTCATCGAAGACGTCACGGTCGCGCAGATATCCGTCGTGGTGTTCCTGTTCATAGTAGAGACCCTTGAAAATCGGGTCGGTGCGCAGGTCGAGGCTGAAGGCGTCGCGTGAAGGAAGATCTGTAGTCCCACGCGCCGGCCGTGCCGCCAGTCCCCGGGCCCGTGCGTTCTCTGCTCCGTAGAACCTCAGACCCCCGGAGGCATAGACCTTAGTCGGAACGTCATCGAGCCACCAGTTGACCAGGTCGAAGTGATGCGAGGCTTTATGGATCAGCAGTCCGCCGGACATGTCCTTCTCGCGGTGCCAGCGGCGGAAGTAGTCCGCCCCGTGAGCGGTATCGAGCAGCCATTCGAAGTGCACTGATGTGACCTCGCCTATCGCCTGATCCGCGATCAGGCGTTTCAACGCCCAGTTGCGAGGGGAGTAGCGATAGTTGAATGTCACCACCACATTGCGACCAGTACGCTCGACTGCATCTCCGATCGCGCGCACTCCCTCCTGACTGATGGTCAGGGGCTTCTCCACTACGACATCGGCCCCCGCGTCCAGGGCCCTGACGATGTAATCCGCGTGAGTGAAGTCCGGGGTGGTGATGATGACCCGGTCCAGCCTGAACGCTGCGATCGCCGTCTCAAGGTCCGCGGGGTCGAACCGCGCAGGTTCGCCCAGGTCCCTGCCCTCCCAATGCTCCGAGAAGTCCAGCCGTCCCGGATTCGTGTCCGACCAGGCGACCAACTGGGCGACATCCCGGTGTGGCCCAGCGATGGCGTCCAGATACATCTGGGACCGGGACCCTGCCCCTAGCAGGCCGTATCGGAGGCGATTCTTTGCGAAATCAGTCATGCTGACACTGCGTCCTTTCCAAAAAGATGCTGAGACCCCTTCGGGCTCCACACGCTGCAATTACTTGATGCCTGATTTCGCGAAGCCCTTGACCAGGAACTTCTGTCCGATGAGGAACGCGATGAACATTGGTATGAGAGAGACCACACTCATCGCGAACATGGCGCCGAAGTTGGAGGTCGACTGACCATCGATAAACATGGTCAGCGCCTGGGGAACGACATAGTTCTCTGGGCTGCGCAGGTAGATCAGCGGACCAAAGAAGTCCGCCCAGGTCCAGATGAACGTGAAGATCGTCGTGGTCGCTAGGGCTGGGATCATGAGCGGCAGCGTCACCTGCACGAACTGACGGATGTGCCCCGCCCCGTCGATCCGGGCAGCCTCGTAGAGCTCGTTGGGCAGTGAACGGATGAACTGGACCATGAGAAAAACGAAGAACGCTTCCGTGGCCAAGAACTTCGGCACCACCAGCGGCAGGAAGGTATCCAGCCAACCGAGTTCACGGAACAAGATGAACTGCGGGACGAGCACCACATGAAACGGCAGAAGAATCGTGCCCAGCATGATCGCGAAGGTGAGGTTGCGGAACCGGAAGTCCAGCCTCGCGAAGGCATAGGCGGCCATCGAACAGGAGATCAGGTTGCCGATGATGGCACCGATCACCAGGATCGAGGAGTTCATCAGGTAGATGTGGAACGGCAGGAACTGGGCATCCCAGCCTTCGACGTAGTTGTCCAGGCTCAGATCGGTGGTGAAGATGCTCAGATCCGTGAAGATCTGCGCGTTCGGCTTCAACGAGGAGACGACCAGCCAGATCAGGGGGTAGATCATGATCAACGAGAGTGCGATGAGCAGCACGTGCTTCACGACCGATCTCACCCGTTGCTTCATGGGTCGTCGGGTCACGACCTTCTGCCCCGGGCGCCGCGACGCTGTGGGTGGCACGCCCAGTGGCTCTGAGGTGGACTTGTTCGTAGTCTGCAGATCAGTCGTCATAGAACACCCAATACTTTGAGAGCCAGAAGTTCAGAGCCGTCAGCGCTCCGATGAAAAGGACGAGCAGCCAGGCCATCGCCGAGGCGTAGCCCATCTGCATCGGCGTGTTGAACGCCTGCTGGTAGAGGTAGAGCGTGTAGAAGAGGGTCGAGTCCGAGGGTCCGCCAGTCCCGCCGGATACGACATAGGCCTGGGTGAAGTTCTGGAAGGCAAAGATGACCTGAAGCACCAAATTGAAGAAGATGATCGGTGTGAGCAGGGGAAGCGTGATCGTGAAGAACTGTCGGACCTTGCTGGCCCCATCGACACCTGCGGCTTCGTAGTACATGTCGGGAATCTGTCTCAGACCAGCCAAGAAAATCACCATGGGGGACCCGAATGTCCAGATGTTAAGCACAATCAGAGTGCCCAGCGCATAATCGGGGTGCGCGACCCATCCAGGCCCCTGGATGCCAAAGAAGCCAAGAAGGCCATTGATCAACCCGTCGTAGCCGAACACCTGGCGCCAGAGTATGGCAATGGCGACCGACCCGCCCATCAGCGAAGGCAGATAGAAGACCGACCGGTAGATGGGCAGACCGCGCATGCCCTTGTCCAGGAGCACCGCGACGGCAAGCGCCAGGGCGAGCAGGAATGGAACGCTCACGAACACGTAGAGGAACGTCACCTCCAGGGACTTCCAGAGCCGCTGATCGTCCCACATCCGCGCGAAGTTGCCGAAGCCCGCCCACTCAGGGGGCTGAAGCAGGTTGTAGTTGGTGAAGGCAAGATACAGCGAGACGAGCATGGGCCCACCCGTGAAGACAAAGAAACCGATCAGCCAGGGCAGCAAGAAGAAGAATCCCGCCTTGTTGTCGCGATGCTTCCGTTTGGCCTTCGGTTGCCCGCGCTCGGCCTTCGTCCGCTTAGCCATAGTGCGAAGTTCGCCCAGACTGCTCACGGAACCTCCTCATGTCTGGTGGCAGGGTGCGGAAACCAGACTTTCACGTGAAAGCGGTTTCTCGCGCTGTGAAGATAGTATGAGCCACGTCACAGGCTGTCAACCTGAAAGCGGTTTCTTGACGTAGTGTGTGTCACGTGCCTCGTCGCAACTTTCTCATGGACCTGTCCCCTCTGCGGGAGTCGCCGGCATATCTGCGATTCTGGATCAGCGGAATCGCCGGAGGCATCGGCGTCCAACTGACGGCCGTGGCCATCGGCATCCAGGTCTACGAGCTCAGCGGATCAACGGCGGCCGTCGCCATGGTCGGCGCGTTGGCCCTCGGACCCATGATCCTAGTGGGGGTCCTCGGGGGCACCCTTGTGGATGCCTTCGATCGACGGAAGGTGCTGATCGCCGCCTCGAGCGTCGCCTTCTGCGCTCCGGTCGGCATCGCACTTCTGGCCTGGAACAATGTCGAGACACTGTGGGCCTACTACTCGTTCACCACCCTCTCCTCGGCAGCGGGTGCACTCGTAGGGGCTGCTCGTTTCGCCATCCACCCTCGCCTGGTGCGGCGTGAGCTTCTGCCGGCCGTTGCCGCGCTCTCTGCCGTCTCTGCGGGACTCCAGGCCGCCGGTGGGCCTGCTCTGGCCGGCATCCTGGTGGCCAGCGTCGGTTACGCGTGGACATACACCATTGATGTCGCGCTGTTTGCCATCGGTTTCTGGGGGATCCTCTCACTGCCTCCGATACGCCCCCAGGGGCAGCCTGGGCTCAACCTCGGTGCACTCCGGGACGGTCTGGCATTCCTCAGGCGGGCACAGAATCTCCGTACGGCCATCGGATTGCACGTGGTGGCGTTCACCTTGGGCCGACCTTATGCGATCTTTCCCGCCGTCGGCGCTCTGCTCATCGGCGGAGGTGCGTGGACTGTGGGCCTGCTGACCGCCTCCGGAGCGATCGGCGTCATCGCCTCCAGCGTATTCTCAGGTCGTTTCGGAGAGGTCCGCCGCCACGGCGTGGCGATCGGATACTCCACCATGGTCTACGGACTCATGGTCGGCACGCTGGGGCTCGCGACCCTCTATCTGAGCCGTTCAGACAGCGCAGTCACCGCCGGTGCGGCAAACTTCGGCGCACTGGTGCTGCTGTGCATTCTGACCGCACTCATCGGCGGCGCAGACAACGTGGCCGGTATCTTCCGGACCACGATGATGCAGTCGGCGACCCCGGATGAATATCGGGGGCGCCTCCAGGGGATCTACACCCTCGTGCTGAGCGCCGGTCCTCGGCTGGGCGACACGTATATCGGTTTCGTGGCTGCGCTGTTCACACTGTGGTTCCCACAGCTGCTCGGGGCTCTTCTGATCCTTTTCGCCACGGGTGCCTACCTCCGGCTCAGACCAGGTTTCAGACGCTACGACGGCGCCGACCCGGTCCCCTGATTTTCACGCTGCGCCTTTGACCCCGAGAGCACCGTGGTCCTCTTCGAGCTCGATGAAGGCCACCCGCTCAAGCGGCGTCTCGTTGGGGGAATGCAGCGTGAGATAAAGCGTGCCGTCAAATGCCTTGAAGATCATCCCGTGTCCGCCGTCGGCCTCAAAGAGAGGCTCCTCCTGCTGCTGCCACGGGCCCCGGATCGTCCCGGAGGCAGAGCGTGCGACGCCTTGCGCATAGCGTCTGTTCTTGAAGCTCGCCCAGAGCATCAGCAGACCTCCCTCGGCGGTCCGATGCAGGTACGGCCCATCAGTGACATAACCTGTGCCATGTCGCGGGGAGCTCACGGGATCCACCCACGGCGCCATGGAGGCCCGGAACAGCTCCACCGGCTCACCCACGGCTCGTTGCAGGTCCGCCGAGAGGGGGAGCGCGCATATGGCCCCGTCGGAGATCTGCACCCACTCGTGGCAAAAGATCATCCATGGTGTGCCGTCCGCCTCGACGTGCAGCGTGCCGTCCAGGCACTCCCAGTCGGACGGAGTCACGGGCCCGTTGCTGTGCGGCTCGTACGGCCCTTGGATCTCATCAGCGACGAGAATCTGCGTGCCGCGGCGCACTTGCGGCTCTGGGTGCCCGAACGTCGCGAACATGAAGAAGCGACCGTGGTACTCGTGGACCTCCGGAGCCCAGTAGTTGGTCTGTGACCAGAAACCTGGTCTTGGACGGAAGGCGGGGAAGGGGCCCTCCCATGTGTTCAGATCCTGGCTGCGATAACAGTCGAACCCGGTGGCCTGGCCCTTCCAAATGTCTTTGTCGGTGGATCCGAAGAGCCAGTAAGCACCCTCTTCCACACGGGGCAGCACGAAAGGGTCTCGCAGCTGGATGTCGCTGATCTGCACGTGGTCCTCCTGGGATCTCGGGTGGGTGGGCGGAGTAGCGTTCTGCACGGGTCCAGTGGTGGATCATCCTGCGCGCGGCGGTGTGTAGCCGGGGGTGTGCCGTGCCGAGACCTCGAGGTCCACCAGCTCCACTCGCTCGTTGGGCTCGAGGCTCAGCTCCAACGTCTTGCCACCTGCGCTCAGCGTGCCTCGCGCCGCACTGGTGGTCATGCCGATCACCTGCGTGGGAAGCCCACCTTGATCAGTGATCACCCTCCACCCCCGGGGGAAGCGCATGTGCTCCTGAGCATCACGGCAGACCAGAGTCTGGTGATCATCGGCGGCAAGCTCATAGTGTGCCCCCGCCACGGTGCGCGAGTAGGCGGTGGCGTCCGCGGCCGCTCCATGGTCGAGTCGGGTCGGGGCAAGCGAGGTGAACGAGAGGGCTCCATCAGGTCTCGGCTCGATGCCGCAGGATCGTTCCACGGTGTCCAGAAGCCAGAGGATCGCCGGAGAATACGCCGTTGTGAAACCCGCGGAGCCGCTCCAGGGGTCGATGCACTGGGGGAACCGATCGGCTAGGGCAAGGGCTCCCAGAAGCGGTCTGGTGACCGTTGCCAGTTCGGCGGACCGGCCGTGGTGTTCGAAGGCGTGAGGTGCTCGGATCTGAGTTAGAAAGTTCACCGGACCTGCCCAGGAATTCCTGGTGTGATCGCCGTCGAAGCGGGGGTCCGAGACTGACACGGAGGTGAAGCCGTAGTGGGAGAGGAAGTGCGCGGTGTTCAGGATGTAGCGCTGGAGTGCGATGGCGAAAAACTCGGCGTCTCCGATCTCACTGGCCAGCACGCGCATCAGCACATCTGAGACGACCCGTACGCGGTTGCCCTGCGCGTCGACGTCATAGAAGGTCCCGTCCTGCTCGTCGTAGCACCGCTCGAAGAGCGCCTTGACCGATGCTTCCGCCTTGTCCTCCCAGGAATCGGCGTCCTCCCCGAGCTCCCTAGCGATCTTCGCCAGGTAACGGCGCTGGCAGGCCACATTGGCCGTGAGGTCTGGTGCGAGATAGGGAACCAGGGCAGCCTCTGGGTCACACTGCGCGGCGTCGCCGTGAAGACAGCGTTCAGGGGCGAACCAGAAGCGGGGGGACAGATCATGGCCGGTGTCGAAGGTGCAGAAGGCCTCGACGCACCCGGTGCCTCGGGTGTCGCGGTTCGTCGCAAGCCACACGTCATAGCGGACCATCGCTTGGTACATGAGCCTGAGCCAGCCATGGTCGGCGTCCTCGGTGCCCCGGTGCAGCTGGTAGTGGTTCCAGACTGATCGCGCCAGGGGTGTGACGATCTGGATCTGGCTGAATCCGGGACCATCAGCGGTGACCTTATAGGGGATCAAGCCGTCCCCGCGCTGATGCCTGGCGAACAGGGCAAACGTCTCCTTGGCCGTGCGGGGGGCCAGCCGGGAGAGGACCTCCGTATTGATGGTACCGGTGGACTCGATCCAGCAGCCCGCGTAGACGCCGCCTTCGTTAAGCACGGGCCTGGAACCACCGAGAGGGCGGATGCACTGCTCCAGCTCGGTGAGCGCTTGGTGCCAGCGCTCCTCCAGGGGACCCCCCAGTGCCGCGAAGCCCACCCCAGAGGATCCCAACTGCCTGGCAAGCACGCCGGTGAGGCCGGCCTTCATCGGCGCCGCGGCTTCTGTTCGCAGCCGGACCAGGGCATCATCGATTGCTGTCATGGGAGACCTCTCCTCTGTGCACGCTTCGCCGATGCAGGCACCTGGCGCGGTGGGGTGATGCGGTGCTGGTGACACGACGGTGCGGATGACTCTGATCGAGCCATCCGCACCCTCTGATAGTCGTCAGTCAATGGTGTTCGGGAGCATCTCAGCCCCCCTGAGACAAGGCGTTCTCCATGTAGCTGATCCAGTCCTGCACACCCTGCTCCACAGTTGAGTTGTCGAACAGGATATCGGTCTCGATACGCTGGGAGAGGTCGTTCATCTCAGCGCCACCGGCAGGCTGTGGTGGTGCGACCACCCCTTGCTCCAGGACTTCCTGGATGTACGCGGCAGCCTCGGAGTTGATCGGGTCAAGCATCGGCTCGACGACTTCCAGCATCTCGGGATTGAACGGCAGACCGCGGTCGTCCTGAAGAATCTCCGCCACTTCGGCGTCGTTGAGGATGAAGTCGAGCAACATCGCAGCGGCCTGCGGCTGTTCAGAATTCGCGTTGATGGACCAGAACTGTGACGGCAGCACTGCCACACCCGGGTTGTCCGTGTCAGTCGGCGGCAGCATCATGCTGACTTCATCATCCCCCAGCGCCTGGGTATAGGGGGTCATCTGGTTGCTGTAGCTGAAGCTCATCGCAGCGTCGCCCACGCCGAAGAGCGACTGATCAGGGGTGACAGTGTGGTGCTCAACGATCACCGAGGGATCTGGCAGGGCACCGGTCTCAACCATCTCGAGCTCCGTCTCATACCAGTTGGTCAGCTCCTCTTCGGTGACCGCGAGCTGTCCGTCCCAGTCATAGAGCCCTAGGTCGTTGTACTGCGCGACGTAGGTGGAGATGATGTCTTGGATGCGCAGGTCCATCCCCACCGCGTCCTCGTGGTTCTCGGAGATGTCCGTGGCGGCCTGGACGAACTCATCCCAACCCCACCCCTCTTCGGGCAACTCGACTCCGGCTTCGTCGAACATCGTCTCGTTGACTAGCAGCCCTATGGCGTTGCCACCGGTGGGCAGCCCGTAGAGCGTGTCATCAACGACCGCACTCGAGACCATGAAGTCCTCATAGGGCTCGAGATCCACGTACTCACTGAGTTCTTCAAGGGGGTACAGAGCGCCTGCTGCGCCGTACTCCTGCGGCATGGCACCGCCTAGGGTGAACAGGTCAGGGCCGCCTCCGGCGGCAAAGTCCGTGGAGAGTCGATCGAACAGATCACCCGGGTCGCCCGTGGGCTGGGATTCGATCGTGATGTTGTCGTGGCGCTCCTCGAAGAGGTCGAAGACCTCCTGAGTCAGCTGGGCCCGTTCATCATTGCCCCACCAGGCGACGGTGAGCGTGATCTCTGCGTCTTCGTCGAACTCCTCAGCGGCCGCGTCATTGCCGCCGCCGCATGCAGTCAGGGCCAGCGCGCCCACTAGGACACCACCGAAGGCGGCGCGGCGCTTGTGGGATGGCGACTTAGACGTCATAGGTCTGCCTCATTTCATTTAGTGGCGGCCACGTGCCGAACCGCCTCGTCAAGGGTGCTGGCCCCGCCAGTAGAGCACTGGTCAGAAACCGCTTTCGAGAAACCGCTTTCTCGTACCACGATAGTATGACCCGCATCACAAGCTGTCAATCCACCCGCGGTCCCGGCCAGGTTAATCGGGGCGCCGCGCCGCGGTCGATGTCCGAATCTCCACCCTGGGCTGAAAGACCATGTCGTGGCCGGGCTCTTTCCCCTCGATGAGCGAGCGCAGTCGGTACCAGGCCTGCACCCCGAGCTCCTCGTGCGGCACAGACGCAGTCGTCAGAGGCGGCGCGATGTAACGGGCGAAGGGGATGTCATCGAAACCCGCCACCGAGATCTCCTCCGGCACCCTGATGTTGCGCTCCTGCAGACCGCCCAGGAGTCCGATGGCCACGAGATCATTGAAAGCGAGCACCCCCGTGGCTCTTGTGGAGATCACCGCGTCCACGGCGTTGAAGCCGTCTTCGCTGGCGACTCCCCCCGGCACCTCTGTGACAACGAGGTCGGCATTCTGAGCAGTGAAGCTGCGCAAGCCGTCCCGACGGTATTTGTCGGACATGCTGTGGGAGGGTCCTCCCACGTAGGCGATGTGACGGTGGCCCAGCTCGTAGAGGTGTTTCAGCAGCGACTCGATGCCGGTGCGGTAGTCGACGGTGAGCGCAGGTGCCGCGCCGGCCGCTGACCGGTTCACCAGCACCATGGGGTGCAGCGCTGAGGCGAGATCTACAAGTTCATGATCTGGCATCCGGGGCGCACAGAGAACGAGCGCGTCGCAGCGTCGGCGGATCTCGCGCGCGAGGAGCGGCTCCTCGGAGACTGACTCCGCGGAATCCCCGATCAGCACGCGATACCCGTCCTCATTCGCGGTGGTGCTCAAGCCGGACAGGATTGCCTGAAACGCAGGGTTTCGCAGGTCAGGGGCGACGAATGCGACCGCCTGAGTCTGCCCCAGCGCGAGACTTCTGGCAGAGTAACTCGGCGCGTAGTTCAGGCGTACGGCCGTCTCGCGCACTCTCTCAGCGATCTTGTCCTCGCCGACGAAACGGTCGTTCATCACTCTGGAGACCGTGGCAGGAGAGACGCCCGCTTCAGTTGCCACCTGCGCGATTGTCGTCGCGCCGCGGGACCTGCCGTTGTTCTTTCGCGGCACTTTCGCTGCCATCCTCACCTCGTTGTGGCTCCAGACTATATGGAGAACTCTAGCCCGAGCCCGTGCGCAGCTTCGATGAGCGCGGAGCCTCCCTCGACGCGCACCGGAGAGGCTGTCCTCAGAAAGCCCAGAAAATGCAGTCCGGCATCCTCCACGTCTTCTACCCAGACCTCTTCGGGCAGGGACGCTGCAAGTTGTCCGTGAAGGTCTGGCAGGACATGGGGCGCAAGGCGCAGCCCCGACTCGCGCACAAGGTCGGCGATTCGCAGAAACGGGGTGATCCCCCCGACCCTGATCGCATTGGGCTGGAGGATCTGCGCACCGTCGGCCCGGATCACATCGCGGAACCGGTGAATCGTGTGGAAGTTCTCTCCCGCTGCTATGGGCACCCCGGGGCCACTGCGGGCGATCCGCCGTGCAAGCTCTGCGTAACCCGAGGTATCGTCCGCGCGCAGCGGCTCCTCGATCCATTCCAGGTCGAACTCCGCCAGGGCGATGACCGCGCGTTCCGCCGTCTCAAGGTCCCAGCGTTGGTTGGCATCGATCATCAGCTTCCGATCAGCGCCCAAGATCTCCCGGGCGAGTCCGACCCGAGCAACATCGCGTCGAAGATCATCCGAGCCGACCTTGAGCTTGACCGCGGAGAACCCCGCTTCGACCCACCTCTGAACCTGATCTGCGAGCTCCTGAATACCGTAGTGAAGATTGACGCCGGAGCCGTAGGCAGGCAGGCGTCGGTGGCGAGCACCGAGGACCTCAGGGAGCCCGGCATGGGCGCGACGCGCCTTCATGTCCCACAGCGCCAGGTCCACTCCTGCCATCGCGATGGTCGTCATGCCGCCGCCGCCCACCTCGTGCAGGTGCCGCCAGAGCTGATCCCACACCCGAACCGGATCGGTCGGCCTCCCGACGACGAAATCGGCGATGTCATGATCGATCAACGCCCGTATAGCCCGCGAACCAATGGTGGGCGTCCAGGAGAACCCCCTGCCCCGATTCCCCTGGTCGTCGGTGACTTCCACGACGGTGATGTGCATCTCCGGGGCGTGCGGGACCCAGGGGCGGCGCATCGACCTGGTCAGCGGCCACGTCCGGACTGTCGAGATGCTGGTGTCCATCACATCGCACACAGCGAGAGTCCGTGATCCAAGAGATTCTCAAGTCGCTCGAGATGTTCCGGCGTGGGATCGACGAGCGGAGGACGTACTCCTCCCACAGGGAACCCGCGCAGCCTGTTTCCCGCTTTGATCAGACTCACCGCGTAGCCGGCGGTCGTGTCACGCAGCGCCGTGAAGGGCATATAGAACTCGGCCAGCAGACGATCGGTCACAACCGAGTCTCCGTCGCGATGGGCGCGGTAGAAGGCCGTGGCGATCTCCGGCTGAGCAGCGAAGATTGCCGATGAGTACAGTGGCACGCCAATAGCGGTGTAGGCAGCCTGGGAGGCTTCTGCGGTGAGCAGCCCGTTGAAGAATAGAGCGTCTTCGCGCTGTGCCCTCCCGCTGAGCGTCATCTGCTGAGCCAGTGCGACGTCGCCCACTCCGTCCTTGACTCCGACCACGGATGGGAGCTCCGCGAGCACCCTGGCGACCGTCTGCGCAGTGAACTGAGCATTCGCCCGGTGGTAGATGATGACCGGCAAAGCGGTCGCGGCGGTGACAGCTCTGACGTACTGGAAGAGACCTTCCTGAGTGCCGCCGACAAGATAGGGGGGCAGCAGCAGCAGACCGTCGGCTCCGAGGTCCTCCAGATTCCTGGCCGACTCTCGCGCTTGACCGAGCGACCCGCCGACTCCAGCAATGACCGGAACCCTGCCGGCCACCGCCGCGATCGTGGCGTCCACCGCACGCAGGGACTCCGCCGGGGTCAGCGCGTGGAACTCACCTGTTCCACAGGCAGGAAACACTCCTCCGGGCCCTGCCTGCATGCCTCGTTCGACGTGCTCGGCCAGCAGCTCGGGATGCACCGAGCCCTCGTGTGCGCCGCCGGTGACGAATGGGGTCACAGGGAAGAACAGCGGTCCGTCGGAGAAGGTGAGCGAGGTCAATGAAACGTCCTTTCGGTGGAAGCGGGGTCTGCCGTCAGCGCCCCCAGCCTCTCCAACGCTGCGGTTGGGAGCTGGTTTCGCCAGCTCCGGGTCGGCGCCCATCCGAGGTCCTGCGCCGCGGCCTCGATGCTGAACAGTGAGCCGTTCCCGGAGAGCTGATCACTGAGATGGGCGATCTCGGGCAGGTAGGTGCTCAGCAGGTCTGCAGGTGGTGTCACAGCCATGGCATCGGCGGCCGAGACGAAGTAGCACTTGCCTGAAGGGGCCGCGTCCGCGTCCAGCCAGGCCATCACGAAGCTGGCTGCGTCGCGCGCATCGAGGTAGTTGAAGAGCGAGACCGCGGCGAGCTCCGGGGAGGCCAGCCGCTCTTCGATCGTGTGCCCCTGCTGAGTCGGGGCACCCTTCCACTCCTCCGGCGCCACCACGTAGCACGGGCGGAAGGAGGCCAGCCTGATCTGCGGATGGGCCAGCGCGAAGCTGGAGACCATCTTCTCCAAGACGACTTTGGAGAGCGCGTATGCGTGGTGGGGCTGTACCTCGCTGTTTTCATCGAGCGGAAGGCTCTGTGGTTGCCACCCGGGCCTTCCGTAGCCGAGCACGGTAGGACTGGAGGCCACAAGGATACGCGTGACCCCGGCCTCGATCGCTGCCTCCAGCACCGTGAAGCCCATTCCGGTGTTGACTCCGAAGATGGTTCGCTCAGGAGCGCTGAACGGCACCGCGATCGCCGCCAAATGGACCAGCGCGTCGGGTCGCAGCTTGTGCAGGATCGCTGCGGCCTGTGCGGGCTCCGTGAGGTCAGCCTCGATGGACTGTTCATCCGTGGAACCGGTCCGGTCTATCGAGGTGACCCGGAGGCCCGCCTCGCGGAGCCCTCCGACCACGCTTCGCCCGAGACGCCCCGAACCGCCTGTAACAGCGATATGCATTCCGACCCCCTCTCCAGGTGCCTGGTCCTCTTCTTGAAGCTCGGGCGAGAATCGGAAGCTCGACCAGTCCTGCAAGAAAGCGCTTTCTCGAAGTCTATCCCCTTGAGCCTCCAGCATTCAACTGTGGATCGTGGGGCGATTCCGCCGCGTGCGAGTCGAGCACTTCTCACTTAGTCTGTGACGGTGAACACAGCATCAGAGATCTCCGCAGACCGCGCCCTCAAGCGCGAACGCCTCTGCTCCCTCCTGCACGCCGAGGACTCCTCCGTCTGGTTGAGCAGCCCCGCCGCCGTGGCCTGGTACCTCGATGGCGCGCGGATCCATACCTCTCTCGTGGGCCCGCCGGTCGCTGGGGTGTTGGTGGGCCGAGATGTAGAACGGGTGGTCAGCTTCAGCAACGAAGCGGACCGCCTTGCCGCTGAGGAGCTGCCTGCGGGCCTTGAACTCCACACGGTCCCCTGGCATGCGCCGCTGGAATCTGCGCTGGTGGACATCCCAGGACTGCGACGAGAAGTCGACATGGAATCCGAGATTCGCGCGGCTCGAGCGGCGTTGCTGCCCAGGGAGTTGGCAAGGTTCGAACAGCTCTGCGCAGAGACGGCGGCACTGCTCACGACGCACCTGACGGCCTTCACCTCCCGACGCACGGAGCGTGAACTGGCTGCCGAGATCTCCGCAGGGATCGTCGGGCTTGGGGCGGACCCCGTGGTTGTCATGATCGCAGGAGCAACTAGGTTGACCTATAGACACCCCCTGCCCACCGATGCTCCCGTCGGTGATCACGCAATGATCGTCGTCTGCGCACGCCGCCACGGACTCATCGCCAACCTCACCCGATGGGTGCGCATCGGCGCCGCGCGCACCGAGGACCTCGAGCGGGAACGGCGGATGCTCGCCGTCGAGGCCGTCTACCTCGGAGCGACCCGCCAGGGTCGAACACTTGATCAGGTGCTCCGGGAGGGTGCCGCAGCATACGCCGAGAACGGCTTCGACGCAGAAGAATGGCAGAATCACCATCAGGGCGGCGCCGCCGGCTATGCGGGCCGCGATCCCCGTGCCACGCCAGAGACGCCGGACGTGATTCAGGACCAACAGGCCTTTGCATGGAACCCTTCTGCCCCAGGCGCCAAGGTGGAGGACACCGTCCTTCTGGACCGTGCAGAGATCCGACCACTGACGGTCGACCCTTCCTGGCCCTCTGTGACTGTCAACGGGATACCACGTCCGGTGACGCTCGAGGTCTGAGCCCTCCGCACCGCCCGGGGCGATCGGCGTCCGGAAAGGCCCTCAGCCTGACTGCAGTTCAACCGCCGAGGTCGTACTCCCCATCCACCCGGCGCGGCACGCCCCACGGGTTGGCGTCTCGTACGACCTCCGGCTGGAGCCCCTCCGGCAGGTTCTGGTATGCCACTGGGCGCATGAAACGGTCGATCGCGAGTGTGCCCACCGAGGTGGAGCGGCCATCCGAAGTGGCGGGAAAGGGGCCACCGTGCACGATCGCCTCCCCCACATCAACACCGGTGGGCCACCCGTTGGCGAGGATGCGTCCGACCTTCAGCTCAAGTGCAGGCAGGATGCTGCGAGCCATCTCCAGGTCCCCACTGTCCTCGGGGTCCAGGTGCAATGTAGCGGTCAGCTGCCCTTCCAGGTGGTCCACTAGTGCCTCCAGCTCCTCCAGATCCGCATAGCGAACGAGGAGGCTGTGTGCCCCGAAGACCTCCTCCGCGAGCGCAGGCGTCTCCAGAAAGGTCGTGGCAGCGGCGGAATACACCGAGGGCGCCGGTGCATTTGCCGAGGCGCCCTCGACGCCGTGGCCCACTTCGTTGACTCCAGGCAGCGAGGACACCCTGGATTCTCCGCGCATCCGGGCGATGGAAATGCTGGGCGTGAGCATGGTCGCCCCTTCCGCCATGCCCACCTGGTGGGCGACCGTCTCAATGAAGGCGTCTCCATCACTTCCCGCTGGCACGAACATCAGGCCCGGGGACGTGCAGAGCTGTCCACTGGAACCGTTGACCGAACCGATGAACCCCTCCGCGAGGGCCGCCCTCGTCGTCTTCGATGCGATCGCTGAAGCGAGGACCACCACCGGGTTGATCGAGCTCATCTCGGCGAAGACAGGAATCGGCTGCGGCCGCGCGGCCGCTGTGGCCATCAGGGCTGTTCCTCCGCCGCGTGACCCGGTAAAACCGACGGCCTTGATGCGCGCATCCTTGACCAGCTGCTGCCCGATCTCATTGCCGCGGCCGTAGACCAACGAGAAGACCCCTCCCGGAAGGTCGGCTTCGGCGACCGCTGCGCTGAGCGCCAGACCCACCAGCTGACTGGTCGCTGGGTGTGCGTTATGAGCCTTGAACACCACCGGGCATCCGGCGGCGAGCGCGGAGGCAGTGTCCCCGCCTGCCACAGAGAAGGCGAGTGGAAAGTTCGACGCCCCGAACACTGCCGCAGGACCGAGGGGCACCTTGCGCTGGCGGAGATCCGGACGTGGGAGGGGTGCACGCTCGGGCAGGGCGGGGTCGATCCGGACTCCGAAGTGGTCACCTTCCCGCGCCACCCCGGCGAAGAGCCTGAGCTGATTGACCGTACGGGCCAGTTCACCCTGGAGCCGCTGCCTCGGCAGTCCGGTCTCCCGCATCGCAGTGCTGATGATCTCCTCACTCTGGGCGTCCACCTTCTGTGCCGCATTCTCTAGAAAGGCCGCGCGCCGGGAGGGATCGAGCGCACGATACTCCGCGAACGCCTCATGCGCCGCCTGGACGGCGGCACTCACCTGCCCCTCGCTGAGGAAGCTGAACTCAGGCCCCACCTCCTGATCGGTGCTGGGGTCGACGCTGCGAATACTTCCGGCGACCCCCGGAGTCGACTTCCCCGCGATCAACGAGTGGCAGGTGGTCTCTTGCTGCGTTCCCATGGTGCTTCCTCCGCGTCTGGATCGGGTCTCGGCTGGCCCACATCACAGTAGCTGAGAAACCGCTTTCTGTCGTGCACCGAAGCGTGACCGCCGAGCGCCAGGATCCGGCCCGCCCCATTGGACACCAGGTGAAGCACCGCCTCGCGGGCAGCCGCCCGGGAATCGATGAACACACGGTCGGTGCGGTGCTGCTCCACCTCACCGATCAGCACGACTGGGGGCAGATGGTCCAGATGTTCGACCACGCTGTCCTCGAGCCGCACCGGGTTCAGGATCATGCCATCGATCTGGTGCGTGCGCGCGCGCGTGACGAGCTCGTGCTCACGGGCAGGCTCGGCGGCGGTCTCCTCCACCTGGACCACCCATCCCCGCGCGTGAGCGGCCTCCACCACCGCGTGGGTGATGCTCGCGGAGAACGCCGTCGCCAGATCGGGCAGCGCCAGACCGATCACCCCGGTCCTGCCGTTGCGCAGTCCGCGAGCGCTGAAGTTCGGGACGAAATCCAGCTCACGCATGGCCTGCTCCACCCGAAGTCGAGTGGGTTCGCGGACCTGCGCGGTACCGGTGAGCACATTGGAGACCGTCTTCGGAGAGACACCCGCGCGCTCGGCAACATGGCGCATGGTCGGCCGAGCGCTCGGTGGAGTCATGGTCTCAAGCTTATGCGGGCGCGACGGCGCCAGCGATGCGTGACCGCCGAATCCCGGCTGGCCGCCGCGCCACGGCTGGTCACTCTGCCACCGCTGGCCACTGCGTCACCGCTGGTCCAGCGGCACCGCGCTTGGACGCGCCGCGCGGGACGTGATCGCCACGGAGGCCCCGGTCTCGGCGGCGGTGAGCACGCCGGCCATCACCTCCAGGACATGCAGCCCCAGCGCCCCCTGCGCCCGGCCGAGCCTGGGGTCGCCGTCGAAGGCTCCCGACCACAGCAGATCCGCGAGACCATAGCCGCGCGCAGCGCCCACATAACCTCCGGCCACCTCAAGCGACTCCCACTCACCCCGTTCCTGGGCCAGCTCCACCTTTCCGGCGAAGTGGTTGGGATCCGGAACCGCCAGGGAGGCCTCGGTGCCATGCACCTCGATGGGTGGTGCCTGGCTGGCGGTGCCGTCGAAGCTCATGACGAGGGTGGAGATGGCGCCCGACTCATGGATCAGTGCACCGGTGATGTGGCTCGGAGTGGAGACCGGCAGGCGTTCCCCGGCGCGCGGGCCGGAGCCGATCTCGCGTTCGGTGCGCAGCGCACTGGCCGCACCGATCACGGAGACCACAGGACCCAGCAGGGTGACCAGACTGGTGACGTAATAGGGACCCATATCCAGCAGCGGGCCGCCGCCGGGCTGGTAGTAGAAGTCCGGGTTCGGATGCCAGCGCTCATGACCTGGAGTGACCATGGTGGCCACGGCGCTCATCGGTGTGCCGATGCGGCCAGCGTCCACCGCGGCGCGGGCGGTCTGGATGCCCGTGCCGAGCACGGTGTCCGGTGCGCTGCCCATCACGACGCCGGCTGCCTCTGCTGCGGCGAGCATCGCCTGACCCTCGGCGACAGTGGCGGCGAAGGGCTTCTCCACATAGACGCCCTTGCCCGCAGCGATCGCCGCAAGCGAGGTCTCGGCATGGGCGCGCGGGATGGTCAGGTTGATCACGGCCTCGACCTCCGGGTCGGCCAGAAGCTGATCCACGCTCACCCCCTGGGCTCCCCCTGTCTCAGCAACCTGCCGGGCACGGTCGAGATCCAGGTCTGCCACGACGAGCAGGTTCAGATCCTCCACCCGGTTCAGCGTCTCGATGTACTGGCTGCTGATGTTGCCGGCCCCGATGAGACCGACGTTGAGCCGACGCGCGGCTGACGCTGCGCCGCTCATCGGCTTGCCCACAGCATGCCGCGCTCGATCATGGTGCGCACGTTCTGATTCTCCAGCACCTCGACACGGTGGCCCGGGGTGGAGACGAACACGCGACCACTGCCCCAGCGGCGGGTCCAGATCGCCGGGTTCACATGCGGCTTCTCCCATTCGTCGAACTCGCGCTTCGGCAGAGTGGTGGTGGCGAGCACGTCGATGAGCTGATCGTGGAGCACCCAGTACTGCTCGGTGACCAGATCGAAGCTCTCGATTCCCCGGGTGATGGGGTGATCCGCGGCCTCGGGAAGGATGTCGATGCGGTGAGGGGTGTAGTAGTCGGACTGCTCGCCGGTGCGCTCATCGGGGTGCACGGCGGGGTGGTGGGCGAACTGCCCGCCCACCAGCTGCAGGTAGGCATCGCTGGCGCGGTAGGAGTCAGCGATGCCACCGTGCCATCCGGCCAGCCCGGCGCCACCGGCAACGGCCTTGCGCAGACCCGCGACCTGGTCCTTCTCAATGGTGGACATGGTCATGCACTGCACGATCAGATCCACTGAGTCCATGGTCGAGGCATCGGCGTAGACCTCCGGGGACTCGTGGATCTCGGTCTCGTAGCCGTTCTCCTGCAGGAATGGCAGGAACATCTCGGTGGCCTCCACGGGCTGATGCCCGTCCCAGCCGCCACGGACGATGAGTGCTTTCTTGGTCATGTTCTCTCTCTGTGTCGAGTTCTCGCTGCTGATCAGGTCCCCCGCCCGGAACTATGCGCTCCGGTGCACCGGGGTGTATCGACTGTCGTCGCCGGCGCTGGATTCCACGGCGTGGAGCACGCGCTGCACGGTCAGCGCGTCGCTGAAGTCTGGGCGCGGGCTGGCGTCGGACTCCAGGGCGGCGACGACGTCGGCCACCTGGTGCACGAAGAGGTCCCCGTAGCCCAGACCATGCCCCACCGGCCACCAGTGATCGGTATAGGGGTGGACGGCGTCGGTGACCTGGATCGTGCGGAAGCCCTGTGCTGCCTGGTCCTCGCGACCGTCGAAGTATTCGAGCTGGTTCATCCGCTCGAAGTCGAAGGCGATGGATCCAAGGCTGCCGTTGATCTCCAGGCGGTTGGCGTTGCGTCGTCCCAGCGCGAAGCGGGTGGACTCGAAGACCCCGATCGCTCCGCCGCTGAACCGTGCGGTGAAGGCGGCGGCGTCGTCGACCGTCACCGGGCCGCGCTGCGCTCCTGCCGCCGCGCTGCCGCCGAGGCCTTCGGCGGTGCCCGCCACCGGGCGGGATTCGACGAAGGTGTGCATCATGGCCGAGACGCCCTCGATCTGCTGCCCGGAGACCCACTGGGCGGCGTCGACCGAATGTGCACCGATGTCACCGAGCGCGCCGCTTCCGGCCTTGTCCTTGTCCAGCCGCCAGTTCAGCGGGGCGTCAGCGTCGCTGAGCCAGTCCTGCAGATACTGTGCGCGCACGTGGCGGATCTCGCCGAGTCGACCCTCCTCCACGAAGCGCTTCGCCAGAGCCAGTGCCGGGGTGCGGCGGTAGCTGAAACCGCAGAAGCTGCGCACGCCGTGGGCGGCCGCCTTCTTCGCCGCCGCGGTCATCGCTTCTGCCTCGCTCACCGAGTTCGCCAGCGGCTTCTCGCAGAGCACATGCTTGCCGGCGGCCAGCGCCGCGAGCGCGATCTCCGCGTGTGTGTTGCCCGGGGTGCAGATGTCGACGATGTCGATGTCCTCACGCTCGACGGCGCGGCGCCAGTCGGCCTCGATCTCGGCTATCTCCAGGCGGTCGGCGGCCGCGCGGGTGCGCTTCTCGTCGCGACCGACCAGCACCGCCACTTCCGGGGTGCGGGTCATCGGGAAGAAGCGTGGCGCCGTGCGCCAGGCGTGGGTATGCGCCACTCCCATGAACGCGTGACCGATGATCGCGACGCGCAGGCCGGACCTTTCGGCGCGTGTGCTCAACGGCTGGTCTTCGATTGGCTCAGTCACTCAGACTCCCTTGCAGCGGCAGGACTGTTGTTCGTTTCAACCTTACGCTGTGTGGCCCGAGACACGTTGCCGCGAAACCCGTGCTCAGGCCAGGTTCTCCAGCGCTGAGCCGTTGCCGAGGTTCTGCGCCGAGATCACGCTGAGCTTGCCGTTGGTCTCGAGCACCACCGCGGCGACCGAGGACAGATCGCCGGCACCGCTGCTGCGCACCGCCTGGAAGACCTCGGACTCCGCCAGCCGGTTTCTGCGCAGCGTCTCGTGGCGCAGCTCCCCGTGCCAGAGGACCACCGCGGGGCGTGCCGTGATGACGGTGCGAAACGCGGGTGCCCGGGAGGAGATCCACGCCAGCACGAACTGCAGGCCGGCGAGCAGGATCAGCGCGAAGGCGCCTTCGGTCCACGAAACGTCGCTGCTGAGCAGGATGGTCGCCAGCGTGGAGCCCAGGGCGACCGTCACGATGAAGTCGAAGGCGTTGAGCTGGCTCAGGGTTCGTTTGCCCGAGAGTCGAATCACCAGGACGAGCACCGCGTAGGCGGCGACTCCGACAAACAGGGTCCGTCCCAGGTCCGCCCAGGTGTCAAACCACATAATGCACCTGCTCCTATTCTGTTGGAGCGGCGCCGAAGAGCATCCGCTCCAGGAAGTCATTGCGGAAGGTGCCGGTGGGATCCAGGCGCTCCGTGAGTTCTCTGAACTGGTCCAGCTGCGGGTACAGCGCGGCGATGTCGGTGGTGACGAAGCGCTTGCCCCAGTGCGGCCGTGCACCCAGCGGAAGCAGCTGCTCCTCGATCTTCACCAGCACCTCGGCAACCTCTTCCGGGAGCTGGCGCCAGGTGAAGTGGAAGGCCACGGTGTCGCGGCCCGAAGCCCCGCTCATCCACTGCTCATCGGCAGCCATCGTCCGGATCTCGGTGATCAGCAGCAGCGGTTCGATCTCCGCGGCGAGCTGACGGACCTTGCGCAGCCCCTCAGTCGCATGCTCGCGCGGCAGCAGGTACTCACTCTGCAGCTCCTCGCCATTGCTCGGTGTGAAGTCCAGCCGGAAGTGCGGCAGACGCTGGTCCCAGCTGCCCCACTGACCACACTGGTCCGTGGCGTACTCGGCGGGCCCCTCGGCGAGACCGATGTCCTGGGTCAGGGCCGAGACCCCGAGCACCTCAGCGGGCGGCTCCTGCGTGGACTTCATCCACACCATCCCGAAATCCTCCCCGGTCCACCGGGTGAACAGGCTCACGCTGTACGCGGAGCTGGTCAGCTCATCGAACTCGTCCAGCACGCCGTCCCAGCTGACTCCTGCATAGACGTCCTGGCGCACCTGGAAGGTGGGAATGACATCGAGGGTGAGCTGGGTGACGACGCCCAGTGCGCCGAGGCTGACCACCGCGCCGTCGAAGTCTGGCTCTCCGCGGGTGAAGGTGCGCACGCTGCCGTCGGCGAGGACCATCTCCAGGCTGCGCACGGAGGAGGCCAGCGGCTGATTGCCGTCCCCGGAACCATGCGTTCCGGTGGCGACGGTTCCCGCCACGGTGATGTGCGGCAGCGACGCCATGTTCGGCAGCGCCCAGCCTTCGGCCTGCAGCGCCGCAGCGAGGTCACCGTACCGCGTGGAGGCGTCGAGGGTCACGGTGCCCGCCTCCGCGTCCAGTTCGAAGATCCGCGGCATGTCGGTGAGTTCGATCAGCGTGCCGGTCGTATCGGCCACGGAGCTGAAGCTGTGCCTGCTGCCCAGCGCCTTGACCCGCTCAGACGCGGCAATGATCTCGCTGAGCTCGGCCACGGAGCGCGGCCGCTCCAGTCGACTGGCGGAGTACGTCAGGTTCTTCGCCCAGTTCAGCTGGGTCTCCTGCGGGTCCTGGCTGCTGCTCTTCTCCACGCGGTTCCTTCCTGGAACGTTCTTGCTCGTCAAGTTCTTCGGTCCGCTCGTGGCCCACCCCGTGACGGGGACGCCCGACGACGGCGGACCTACTGTGGCCTGCGGTTGTAGCTTACGGCTGGTCGGCCCGCGACGCTGACCTCGGCGGTGATCACGCGCCCATCATGACGCGTGGGTGAGTCGAGGTGCTGCGTGGCGGAGGTGACGATGACTCGGTAGGGGGCCGATGCGCTGATCGCGATGCTGGTGGGCTGACGCACCGGCACCTCGATGCGTTCAAGGAGCTCGCCTGCCGGTGAATAGCGATGCAGACAGGACCCGCCCCAGACAGCGGACCACAGGCAGTCCTCGGCGTCCACGGTCATCCCATCGGGCCCGCCCTCGCTGACGTGGACGAACTCTTCCCCGGGGCCGAGGTCTCCGGTGGCCGGGTCCACGGGGAAGCGGCGGATCCACCCCGTGGTGGTCTCGGCCAGGTACATGGTGGCACCGTCGGCGGTGAAGGCCGGCCCGTTCGGGATCGCCAGGTCCTCGAGGATGATGTGGATCGAGCCGTCTGGGTCCAGACGCAGCAGGAACCCGTAGCCTGGGTCGCCGTCGTAGGTCATGGCGCCGGCCCAGAACCGTCCGTGCGGATCGGCCACCGCGTCGTTCATGCGCAGCGGAACCTCGGCCCGGCCAGCCGCCGGGTCACCGAGCCGCTGGACGATCTGCAGTCCCCCGGCATCCTGCTGACCCAGCAGCACGAGTCCCTCGCCGAGCGCGGCCACCCAGCGGGCAGACGCCTCAGCCGGACCCCCCTCCTGGTGCAGTGGTGCGACGGCGCCCAGCGGCTCATTCAGCGCGGCGCGCTGCGTGAGTCCGGACCCGGGATGGCCGCTGGTGGAATAGAGACCGCCGTCGATGATGTCGACGACCACGAACTGGTGTTCTTCTGCGGCACCAGCGTTCTGCCCCGGAAGGCCAGGTTCGAGGAAGCGCGCTCCCTCACCCAGGTGGAGCCGTCGCTCATCCACCGGCGTCCATTCGGAGGTCACCACTGAGGGCTGTGCAGCGTCATGTGTATTCACGTGATCATCCTGTCAGACGGCTCACGCGTCGGCGGAGCGATGGGTGGGAGTTTCGCGGGGCGCCGCGTGATGGTCGCAGCATGGGCTGAGCGGCGTGACGTGGTGAGCAGTTCCCGCCCACTACGCAGAAGGCCGCCCCCGGTGCAGTCACCGGGAGCGGCCTCTGGCATGAAGAAGGGTCAGCTGCTCACAGACGCCCGCTTCTTGCTCCAGACGTCGTAGGCCACGGCGAGCACGAGGACCACGCCGCGCACCACGTTCTGCGTGGACTGGTCGATGCCCATGATCTGCATGCCGTTGGACATCACCGCCATGATCAGGCCGCCGATGATGGCGCCCTGGACCTTGCCGACGCCGCCGGTGACCGCCGCGCCGCCGATGAAGGCCGCAGCGATGGCGTCCAGCTCGAACATGTTGCCCGCCGCGGGCTGCGCCGAGTTCGAGCGAGCCGAGTAGACGATGCCGGCGATGGCGGCCAGCACGCCCATGTTCACGAAGAGCAGGAAGTTCACGCGCTTGGTCTTCACGCCGGAGAGCTTGGCGGCGTCGAGGTTGCCGCCCATGGCGTAGATGTGGCGGCCGAACACGGTGCGCTGGGTCACGAATCCGTAGATCAGCACCAGCGCGGCCAGCAGGACCAGCACATAGGGCAGGCCGCGCGAGTTGGCGAGCTGCCAGCCGAAGGCCATGATGACCGAGACCACCAGAATCACCTTGACCGCGAAGAGCCACAGGGCCTCCACCGGCTGCTTGTACTCGAGCTTGCGCATGCGCGCCCGCCACTGCTGCACGGCGAAGCCGACAGAGGCCAGCGCGAAGATCACCAGCGTGAAGAGGTCATAGCCGGGTCCGCCGAGCAGACCGTTGGAGAAGCCACCGGCGATCTGCCGGTACTCCTCCGGGAACGGGGAGAGCGAGACGTTGTCCAGCACCTGCATCGCCAGACCGCGGAAGATCAGCATGCCCGCGAGGGTCACGATGAACGCGGGGATTCCCACGATCGCCACCCAGAAACCCTGCCAGATCCCGACCAGCACACCGGTGATGAGCGCGGCGATGATGCCGACCCACCAGGGCATGCCTTCACGGATGATGACGACGGCGGCCACGCCGCCGGTCAGTGCCACCACCGAACCTACGGAGAGGTCGATATGGCCGGCGACGATGATCATCACCATGCCGATGGCGAGGATCAGGATGTAGGAGTACTGCAGCACCAGGTTCGTGATGTTCCCTGGGCTCAGCAGTGTGCCCCCGGTGAGCACCGTGAAGAGCAGGACGATGAGCACGAAGGCGATATAGATGCCGCTCTGACGCATGTTCCGCGTCAAGAGCTCGATTATATTAGATGTACCGGTCATGCCTCAGTCCTTCTCCATTGTCATGAGCTCCATGAGGCGCTCCTGGGTGGCATCTTCCACGGGAAGCTGTCCGGTGATGCGGCCGGAGGACAGCGTGTAGACGCGGTCGCACATGCCCAGCACCTCGGGCAGCTCCGAGGAGATCACGATGATCGCCTTCCCGGAGGCCGCCAATTTATTGATGATTGAGTAGATCTCGTATTTCGCGCCGACGTCGATGCCGCGGGTGGGCTCGTCGAGGATCAGCAGCTCAGGCTCGGTGTAGAGCCATTTGCTCAGCACCACCTTCTGCTGGTTGCCCCCGGAGAGCTTGCCCAGGACCGACATGACCGTGGGGGCCTTGATGTTCATCGAGCCGCGGTAGCGTTCGGCCACCGCGATCTCTTCGTTCTCATTGATCCACCCGCGCGGAGCGATCCGCTTCAGCGCCGAGGAGCTGATGTTGCGACGGATGTCGTCGATCAGGTTCAGCCCGTAGCGCTTCCGGTCCTCACTGACATAGGCGATGCCCGACTTGATCGCGTCTGAGACGCTTTCGATCTTCACGGGCTTCCCGTGCATATAGACGGTGCCGGAGATGTCACGGCCGTAGGACTTGCCGAACACGCTCATGGCCAGCTCGGTGCGTCCTGCGCCCATGAGTCCGGCGATGCCGACCACTTCGCCCGCCCGGACGTTCAGCTCGGCCCCATCGACGACCTTCCGGTCGCGCTGAGTGGGATGGCTGACATGCCAGTCTTCGATCCGGAAGACCTCCTCGCCGAGGGTGACGTCGCGGGCCGGGTACATGTTCTCCATATCGCGCCCGACCATGTCGCGGATGATCCGCCGGGTGAGATCCTCCCCGTTGTTCGAAGCCTCCACCATGTCGATGGTCTCCACCGTGCTGCCGTCACGGATGACAGTGGTGGAGTCCGCCACGGCGGCGATCTCGCCGAGCTTGTGCGAGATGATGATGCAGGTGACGCCCTCCTCTCGCAGATCTCGGATGAGGCCGAGCAGGTGAGCGGAGTCGTCGTCGTTCAGGGCGGCAGTGGGTTCGTCGAGGATGAGCAGCTTCACATCCTTGCTCAGCGCCTTGGCGATCTCCACGAGCTGCTGCTTGCCCACGCCGAGGTGACCGACCGGGGTCACCGGGTTCTCGTGGAGCCCGACTTTCTCCAGCAGGGCCGCGGCCGCCAGATTGACCTCGTGCCAGTTGATGATGCCGCCATGGCTCTTCTCATTGCCGAGGAAGATGTTCTCCGCCACCGAGAGGTGGGGCACCAGCGCGAGCTCCTGGTGGATGATGACGATTCCCAGGTCCTCGGAGTCGTTCAGCGAGGAGAAGCTCACCTGCTTGGACTCGAAGTGGATCTCCCCCTCGTAGGTGCCAGCGGGGTGCACGCCGGAGAGCACCTTCATCAGGGTGGACTTTCCGGCTCCGTTCTCGCCACAGACGGCGTGGATCTCTCCGCGGCGCACCTGCAGATTCACGTCTTGGAGCGCCACCACACCAGGGAATCTCTTGGTGATGGAGCGCATCTCAAGGATGTTCTCATTCATGGGCCCTCCTTAGGACCTCTGCCGAAAGTCGGGCCCGGGGCTTTCACCCCGGACCCGACCGGCGAAACTGGTGAGCGAAGCTCAGCTCAGTGATGGCTCAGGATCCTGACTGATCAGGGTCGCTGATCCGTATCACTGCTGGCCGGACTCGACCTGCTCCTCGGTGTAGAAGTCGGACTCCACGAGGATCTCTTCGTAGTTCTCCTCGAGGATCATCTCCACCGGCAGCAGGTAGGAGGGAATCACCGCGGAGCCGTTGTCGTAGCTCTCGGTGTCATTGGCCTCCGGCTCTTCGCCGTTGAGGAAGGCGTCGGCCGCGGTGACTGCCTGGTCCGCCAGGTTGCGGGTGTCCTTGAAGATGGTGGAGTGCTGCACACCCTCTGCGATCAGTGAGACCGACGCGATCTCAGCATCCTGGCCGGTCACGATCGGCAGGCCGCTTTCGATGTCGTCACCCATGCCCGCGCTGCGCAGCGCATTGATGATGCCGCGGGAGAGCGGGTCTGCTGGCGAGAGCACACCGTCAAGCTCGGCAT
The DNA here is from genome assembly GCA_947494195.1 of uncultured Nesterenkonia sp. Lineage (GTDB taxonomy): Bacteria > Actinomycetota > Actinomycetes > Actinomycetales > Micrococcaceae > Nesterenkonia. Next base: position 150,898 of record CANLUC010000002.1, read on the forward strand.
CCGAACCGCGGTAGTCACTGGTGATGAGGTTCTCCATGCGCTCCTGGGCGGTCTCCTGCTCCCAGCGCTGGGTGGCGGCCTGTTCAATCGTGGTCTGGCCGGAGGGAACTGCGAGGGTCCCGTCCTCGATGTAGGGCTCCAGCACGTCCATCGCACCGTCCCAGAAGAAGCGGGCGTTGTTGTCATCCAGCGAGCCGGCGAAGAGCTCCACGTTCAGCGTCTCCTCGGGGGCGTCATCGGCAGGCTCGAAGTTCTCATCGAGGACTCCCAGGCCGTAGAGCAGAGCGTTGGCCTGGTTCTGGCCCACCGCGAAGTTGTCGAAGGTGACGTAGAAGTCGACGTTCTCGCTGTTGGTCAGCAGGCGGTCATAGGAGATCACCGGGATGTCCGCCGCTGCCGCGGCATCGAGCTGACTGGTCAGCGAAGAGCCGTCGATGGAGGCGATGATCAGCGCGTCGTAGTCCTGGGTGATCATCTGGTCGATCTGCTGCTGCTGGGTCGGGATGTCATCATCGGCGAACTGCAGGTCGGCGGTGTAGCCGAGCTCTTCGAGGCCCTCCTCCACGGAGGCGCCATCGTTGAGCCAGCGCTCGTAGGTCTGCGTCGGCATCGCGACGCCGACTGTCATGTCCTCCGGTGCTGCATCAGCGTCGTCGCCGCCTCCGTCGCTTCCGGCCCCGCCGCCTGAACAAGCGGTGAGTCCCAAAACCAGGGCAGCCGAGGCGCCCAGCATCTTCATTGATCGGTTTTGCATCGTGTTTTCCTCCTGAGTTGGTGCCTGCCCCTGCGGTAGGCACATGGTGCGAATGAGTGGGTTCGTGCTGCGCGAGGGGTCAGAGCCCCTGCGCAAGTCGGTAGTACGCCGCGTTGTGTCGCAGCTCCCGGGCGAAGCCGCGGGCGGTCGTGTCGGCGTCGATGATCGCCAGCTCCATGCCAGCGATCTCGGCCAGATCTTCGAAGGCTTCAAGTCCGGCCGCGGTGGAGAGGACCGTGTGGTGCGCCGCTCCTGCGGTGAGCCAGCATTTCGCCGAGGTCGCAAAGTCAGGCCGCGGCTCCCAGACCGCGCGGGCCACGGGCAGGTTCGGCAGCGGCTCGTCGGGAGCCACCACGTCCACCAGGTTCGCGGTGAGCCGGAAGCGTTCGCGCAGATCAGACATCGCGACGACGACGCCCTCACCGGGGTCCGTGTCGAAGACCATGCGGACCGGGTCCTCGCGGTCGCCGATGCCCAGCGGATGGATCTCGATCCGCGGAGTCGCGGTGGTCAGTGAGGGGCAGATCTCGAGCATGTGCGCGCCGAGGATCTTTTCCTTGCCCGGGGTCATCTCGTAGGTGTAGTCCTCCATCAGCGAGGCGCCCCCGGGCAGGCCGTGTCCCATGACCTTCGCGGCGCGGACCAGCAGCGCCGTCTTCCAGTCGCCCTCCGCGCCGAAGCCGTAGCCGGCGGCCATGAGCCGCTGCACCGCCAGGCCGGGAAGCTGACGCAGTCCGCCGAGGTCTTCGAAGTTGGTGGTGAAGGCCTCGAATCCGCCCTCTTCGAGGAAGGACCGCATTCCGGCCTCCTGGCGGGCGGCGTAGGCCAGCGACTCGCGGCGGGCGCCTCCTGCCTGCAGCTCCTCGGCGACCTCGTAGTGCGCGTCGTATTCGGCCAGCAGCGCGTCCACCTGGTCCTGGGTGACCGCCTCGACCCGTTCAACCAGGTCGTTGACCGCCCAGGTGTTGATCGAGGTGCCCAGCCGGATCTCTGCCTCGGTCTTGTCTCCTTCGGTGACCGCGACATTGCGCATGTTGTCCCCGAACCGGCACACCCGCATGTTCTGCAACGCGTTCCATCCAGCGGCGGCGCGCGCCCAGCTGGCCACTTCACGGTGGACACGTGGGTCGGTGCTGTGTCCGACCACGGTCTTCCGGCGGACCCCGGTGCGGGTGGCGATGTAGCCGAACTCGCGGTCGCCGTGGGCGGCCTGGTTCAGATTCATGAAGTCCATGTCGATGTCCGCCCAAGGCAGCGTCATGTTCGCCTGGGTGTGGAAGTGCAGCATCGGCTTGGCCAGGGCTTCGAGCCCGCTGATCCACATCTTCGCCGGGGAAAAGGTGTGCATCCACACGATCACGCCGAGGCAGTTCTCATCGGCGTTGGCCTGAAGTGCGGCGGTGCGGATCGCGTCGCGCTCGGTGAGCACCGGCTTCCACACGATCTTCACCGGCACCTCATCGGCGGCGTCGAGGGCGGCGGCGACCTGCTGGGACTGCTCGGCGACCTGATCCAGCGTCTCGGGCCCGTAGAGCCCCTGCGATCCGGTGAGGAACCAGAGGGTCTTGGCCTCGAACGGCGAGGTGCTGGGGTTCGTGGTCCTCGACGTTCCGTTGCCGGCGCTCATGTGTTGTCCTTCTGTCCATAGACGTTCTGATACCGCGCATAGAGCGCGTCGACCTGATGCTGTGCGATGCGTTCGGGTTCCCCGTAGGCGCGTGCCAGGTGCACCGTGCGGGCGACCTCTTCACAGAGCACCGCCGCCTTGACCGCGTCCTTGGCGTCAGAACCGATGGTGAAGGGCCCGTGGCGGTCCATCAGCACCGCCCGGGAGCGTGAGTCCTGCAACGTCTCCACGATTCCGCGACCGATGGAGTCATCTCCGATCAGCGCGAACGGCCCGATGGGGATGTCCCCGCCGAACTCGTCGGCCATCATGGTCAGCACACAGGGGATGGGCTCGCCCCGGGCGGCCCAGGAGGTCGCGTAGGGCGAGTGGGTGTGCACCACTCCGCCGACGGCGGGCATGTTCCGATACACATAGGCATGGGCCGCGGTGTCGGAGGAGGGGGACAGCCCGATGGAGGTGTCGTCGTCGATCTTGGTGCCGTCCAGGGTGCAGACCACCATGTTCTCGAAGGCCAGCTCGTCGTAGCTGACTCCGGAGGGCTTGATCACGAAGACGCCCGCCACGGGTTCCTCGGCGGTGGGCTCCTCCGCTGCGTGGAACTCGACCTTCTGGGAGACGTTGCCTGCGGTCCAGGCCACGAGGTCGTTGCGCGGCAGCTCCGCATGGAGTCTGGCCACGGTCTCGCGCGCTGCCGCGATGGCCTGGCTCGCCGAGACGGAGAAGTCGTTCAGATGCAGGGTGCTCATGCGGTGATCGCCTCCCCCTGGGAAGCACGCTTGCTGTGGGCGTTGCGGCGGATCGCTTTGAGTCGACGCATCACGTCATTGGTGCCGCGTCCGAAGTAGTCGTGCAGGGCGCGGTATTCGGCGAAGAGCTCGTCGTAGGCGGCCGCCGCCTCGGGCTGGGGTGTGTAGGCATTCTTGCGCCGTCCGCCCATGACCGAGCCGGCGGTGGGGACATCCGCGTGGGCGCCGGCCGCGACGGCGGCGTGGATGGCCGAGCCCAGCGCCGGCCCCTGCGTGGAGGTGATGGTGGAGATCGGCAGTTTGGTGATGTCGGCGTAGGTCTGCATCAGGAACGAGTTCTTGAGCAGTCCTCCGGCCACCACCAGCTCGGTCACCGGGACGCCTGAGGCGTTGAAGGCTTCGATGATGGTGCGGGTGCCGAAGGCGGTGGCCTCGAGCAGCGCCCGGTAGCCGTCCTCAGGTTTGGTGGCCAGCGTGGCGCCGAGCATCAGCCCGGAGAGCTCATGGTCCACCAGCACGGAGCGGTTTCCGGAGTGCCAGTCCAGCGCGATCAGGCCATGGGCTCCCACGTCCTGTGTCGCGGACTTCTCGGTGAGCAGCTCATGGATGCTGATGCCGCGGGACTCTGCCTCGGCGCTGTAGCTGCCGGGGACCTGGTTCTCCACGTACCAGGCGAAGATGTCTCCGACTCCGGACTGGCCGGCCTCGTAGCCCCAGAGTCCTTCGATGATGCCGCCCTGGACCGCACCGCACATTCCTGGCACCTCAGCCAGGCGCTCACCGTTCATCACGTGACAGGTGGAGGTGCCCATGATCGCGACCATCTGACCTGGAGCGACGGCGTCCGCCGCCGGTGCGGTGACGTGTGCGTCAACATTGCCCACGGCCACGGCGATGCCTTCGGGGAGACCTGTCCATCCGGCGGCCTCGGCGGAGAGCCCGCCGGCGCGGGCGCCGAGCTGTCCGATCTCGTGGTCGAGCTTCTCGGCCACGAACCCGGAGAACTCGGGGTTCAGCACGCGCAGGAAGTCAGCATCCGGGTAGGAGCCGTCCTGGTAGATGCCTTTATAGCCCGCGGTGCAGGCGTTGCGCAGGTATTCACCGGTGAGCTGCCAGACGATCCAGTCGGCTGCTTCGACCCAGTGATCCATGGCGGCGTAGATCTCTGGATCTTCTTCCAGGATCTGCAGGCCCTTGGCGAACTCCCACTCGGAGGAGATGAATCCGCCGTAGCGCCCGATCCAGGGTTCGTTCCGGGAGTGGGCGAGCTCGTTGATGCGGTCCGCCTGGGCCTGTGCGGCGTGGTGCTTCCAGAGCTTGACGTAGGCGTGGGGCCGGTCGGCGTATTCGGGCAGTTCGCTCAGCGGCGTGCCGTCCGTCGTCGTCGGCACCATGGTGCAGGCGGTGAAGTCGGTGGCGATGCCGATGACGTCCGCCGGGTTGACGCCGGCCTCGCGCAGCGCCTCGGGCACCGCGTTCCTGAGCACGTCCACGTAGTCGCCGGGGACCTGAAGAGCCCACTCGGGGGGCAGCGCCTCGCCGCGGTGGGCGGTGAGCCGCTCATCCATCACCGCGTGGGAGTAGGGGTGCACGGCGGAACCCAGCTCCGCGCCATCGCTGACCCGGACCACAAGTGCGCGTCCGGAGAGCGTCCCGTAGTCGACTCCGATGACGACCGCATCCGCAGCTGGCATTGAACACCGTTCTTCCTTGCACTGAATCAGACCTTGGACGGTCTGGAGGGGAACTGCCTGGCCGACGCGCGAACCGGTGTCTTGGACCACGGCCGCTGATCGGGTGAGCTGAGTCACGTGATTCACGTCTCAGTCATGTTAACGTTAACATCACAGGTTTCGTCAAGCCACGCCCAAGAATTTTTTCAGCTGCGGAATGCGGTGGAGCCACGCTCGATGAGTTCGGGGGAGATGAAGTTCGGCACGTGGGTCAAGCCGTCACTGACGTCGAGCAGCAGCTCCAGGGCGGCCCACCCTGCTTCCTCGAAGGGCTGGCGCACAGTGGTCAGCGGCGGAGAGAAGTACCCAGCGGCGTCGACATCGTCGAATCCGACCACCGAGATGTCATCCGGGACGCTGAGGCCTCGCTCCTGCAGGGCGCGGATCAGTCCGAGTGCGATGAAGTCGTTGGCGGCGAAGACGGCGTCAGGCAGCTCGTCGACCTCGAGGAGCCGCTGGGCCGCCTCATAGCCGGCCTCTGCGGTCCACCCTCCGGCGCGGATCATCTGCGGCGCGCTGAGATCGGCGACGGCGAGCGCCTGCCGCCACCCGACCACGCGGCCGCGCGCATCGAACCAGTCCATCGGCCCGGCGATGTGGGCGATCGAGCGGTGCCCGCGATCAATCAGGTGCTGGGTGGCGCGGCGCGCGCCGAGCTCCTGGTCGATTCCCGCCACGTTCATGTTGTCTGCGGGCCACAGTCCGGAGGTCACCAGCACCAGCGGCAGTCGGGCGGAGAGCTGTTTGGCGGCTTCGGCCAGGGCTGGGACGGGGGTGATGACCACGATCCCGTCGATCCCATGGCTGAGGAAGAAGTCGAGGGTGGAGTCGATGGTCTCCGGACGGGGATCGCGCACCACGCTCAGCGCCGTGGCGTAGCCCCGCTCCCGGGCGGCGTTCTCGATGGCCCAGGTCATCCGGGTCGGACCGAAGTCGGTGTCCCCCTGTCCGACCACGCCGATCAGTCCGTTGCTCTGCGTCTTCAGCGCGCGGGCCTGGCTGTTGCGTCGGTAGCCCAGCGCCGCCATCGAGCGTTCGATCCGCTCGCGGGTGTCGGGAAGCACCGCCTCGGGGGTGTTCAGCACCCGGGAGACGCTCTGATGCGAGACGCCAGCATGCTTGGCGACGTCCACCATCGACGGCCGCCTGGCACCTTTGCGCTTCGCCCCACTCACCGGCGGCTCCTTCCCTTCGCTGCAGATGATCCTGCCATACCAAGAGTGTGGCCCTCGCCACTGTGGGGCACCAGGCTGAGCAGCACATGGGGCGCAGCTGGTCTAGGCTGTTTCGTGGCATTCGTCACTCGTCGACAAGGAGTTCATCATGACCGGATCGATCATCGTGGGTGTGGACGGCAGTCCCACTGCGGAGAAGGCCGCCCAGAAGGCCCGCGACCTGGCGCGTCGCCTGGAGGTGCCGCTGCACGTGGTCTCCGCGCACACCGATGCGACCATCGAGCACGTCAACAGCGGTTCCGACCAGTGGGTCGTCTCAGGTGCAGACAATGCGCTCTACATCGCAGAGCAGGTGGTCAAGGGACTGCGCACGCCCGGACTGAAGATCGTGGCAGGCTCCACGCACGGCAAGCCGGCCGAGGCGCTCATCGCCTACGCCGAGAAGGTCGGCGCGGAGATGATCGTGGTGGGCAACCAACGGATGCGCGGAGCCCGCCGGGTGCTGGGCAGCGTGGCCAATTCGGTGTCCCACAACGCCAGCTGCGACGTCTACATCGCGAACACCTATTCGGAGTGAGCCTCGGCTCGACCGGACCCCGCCGCGTCGTCTGTGTTCCTGACTCCTTCAAGGGGTCGGTCTCGGCGGCCGAGGCGGCCGCCGCCATGGCGGGCGGGGTCCGTCAGGTCTTCGCCGAGGCGGAGATCCTGCAGCTGCCCTTCGCCGACGGCGGGGAGGGCACGCTGGATGCGCTGCTTGCGGCCTGGGGCACGACGGCGGAGTCGCTCGAGGTCCTTGATGCGCTCGGTCGTCCGGTGATCGCCCGATACGGCCGCTCCTCCGCGGGTCGGGTCGGTGTCATCGAGGCGGCGCAGGCCAACGGACTCCCGCAGGTGGCCGATCAGCCGCTCCAGCCGCTGCGCGCCGACACCTTCGGCGTGGGGCTCATCGCGCGCGAGCTGCTCGCGGATCCACAGTGCGAGGAGATCCTGCTCTGCATCGGCGGCTCGGCCACCACCGACGGCGGCACCGGGCTCCTCCGCGCCCTGGGCGTGAGGTTCCTCGATGAGGAAGGACAGCCGGTCAACCCTGGCGGCGAGGGGCTTGCTGAGATCGCCGCAATCGAGACCGCCGAGCTCCATCCCCGGGCGCGGACAGTCCGCTGGCGCATCGCCGTGGACGTGGAGAACCCGCTCACCGGACCGCGCGGGGCGGCTGCGGTCTTCGGACCGCAGAAGGGAGCGACGGCGCAGCAGGTCCAGCTCCTCGACGCCGGCCTGTCGCACCTGGCCGACTCACTGGCGAGCCTGGGTGACCTGGACACACAGCAGCTGCAGACCGCCCCGGGCTTCGGAGCCGCAGGCGGGCTGCCCGTGACGCTCTCGGTCCTGCTCGGAGCGGAGGTCCTGCCGGGCGCGCAGATGGTCGCCGGGGCAGTGGGACTCGAGGCAGCGCTCGCGCAGGCGGACCTGGTGCTCACCGGGGAGGGATCGCTGGACACGCAGTCACTGGACGGAAAGGTCGTCCACGCGGTGCGCCGCTGCGCCCCGGCGAGCGCCGTCGTCGTCGTCATCGCGGGTGCCGTCCAGCTCAGTCCCGCTCAGTGCCGCGCGGCGGGCCTTGCCGCGGCGTTCTCGATCGCCGCGGGGCCTGCGGGGCTCGATGAGCTGCTCCACCGGGCTCCCGAGCTGATCGAAGATGCCGCTGCGCAGGCCTGCGGGCTGCTGCAGCACAGCATCCGCAGCTAGCGCCCGCGCCGCCCTGCACCTGCTTCCGCGGCCAGCGCCTCAGACGCTCAGAGGTGCGTCTCGATGTCGCCCTCGGAGCGAAGCTCCTCGACAAGGTTGATCGCGGCCTCGTTGCGTGCATCCGAGGTTGCCTGCTCCTCCACGTCCTCACGCGCATCTTCGAAGGAGGGCAGCTCGGCCTGCTCTTCGCTGCCCGACTCTTCCTGGGCGGCGACGGCCTCGTCATAGATCTCGCGGAGCTCCTCCTCGGAGGGCTCCTCGATCTCGAGGTCCTCGAGCAGCTGGTTGATCAGCACCTGGCTGCGCGCGTCCTCGGTCAGCTGCTCCGCGGACATGCCCTGCTCTTCGTAGGCTTCGATGAACTCATCGGCTGATTCCATGCCGTTGGACTCGGCCTGCTCGGTGATCAGTGCGTCGACGTCCTCATCGGAGGCTTCGAATCCCTGATCCCGTGCTTCCTGGAGCAGCAGCTCGTTGCCGATCATGGAATCCAGGGTCTGCTCCTTGAGCTGCTCCTGGTCCAGCTCCTCGCCGGTCATCTGGGACTGCATGGCGAGCTGCTGGAATTGGGATTCGTAGAGCACGGTGAAGTCTTCGCCGCTGAGCTCGTCGCCGTTGACCTCGGCGATGACGTCGGGGATGTCCTCGGTGTCGGCCTCCGGCATCTCGGGCTGCTCGCCTGCGGCGCCGTCTTCTGCGCCCTGTCCCTCCTCCTGGGCACCCTGGGATGCCGCAGCACCCTCTTCAGGCTCGGATTCGGATGCGTCGCCGCAGGCGGCGAGGGCCAGTACTCCGGCCAGCGCAAAACTTGTCATCAGCTTCTTGGGCACGACAAGAACCTCCTCATTGGTAGTCGAGCGCGAAAGGTAGCATTCCAGCCACAACGGTCAAACCAGCCAGCGTCCGGCTGGCGTTCAGGCCAGGATTGCCAGCAGCCCCATCACTCCCAGCGCGATCGTGGCGCAGGTGGTGGCCAGCACGGCGCGGACATCGGCCTCCACCCGTCCTTCGGCGATTCCGCGGGACTGCCGCGAATAGCGCAGCTTCTGTGTCAGGTAGATGCTGCCGGCGACGAGTGCACAGCCGGCCGAAAGCGCGAGGGTCCATAACCCGTAGGAGGGCATCCAGCGCAGGAACACCGCCCCGACCAGCGCGAACAGCAGCATCGTCCGACCCCAGGAGAGCACGGTCCGTTCGGGCTGGAGGCCCGGATCGGCATGCAGCGGGACCGCTGGGCGCATCAGGTCACGACCACCAGCACGATGACCACTGCCATCGCGACACCGCAGGCGAAGCTCAGCAGCGGGATGATCAGCGGCATCGGCAGCGGCCGACCCTGGCGCATGCTGCGTTCGATGTGCAGCCAGCGCAGGGCAGCGCCCACGCTGATCAGCAGTCCGACGCCTATGGTGAGCACCGAGATGATGGTCCGGTAGGGGTCCTCGAAGACATCAGCGGCGAAGGCCTCCACGGCGACGCCGCCCGCGAGGAACGCGAGCGCCGTGCGGATCCAGGCGAGGAAGGTGCGCTCGTTGGCAAGGGTGAACCGCGGATCGGGCTCCTGCCCCCGCGAGAGCAGGCGGCTGGAGAGCCGTCCTCGCTGCGGATTCTCGCTCACTGTTCCTCCTGCTGCTCTGCTGTTTCACGGGCCCGTCGGCCGCGCGAGCCAAGTCTGTCACAGGCGCAGGTGCCGCCGGTCAGCCGCGCGGCTTCATCCGCGTGCTGGGCAGCGCAGGGGCCGGAAGCGGCGCCGCCTGGCCTGGGGGGAAGTCCCCGAACTGCGGAAACGGCCTCCCGTCGGCGTATCGGGAGCCCGCCAGGGCGTCCCTGAGCGCTCCGTGCACGGGCTCACCGAGTGCGCCTTTCGGGACTGACACCTGATGTTCGGATCCATCGGGCCGTGCCGCCCGTTCGGAGCCGCCTGCCTCGGAGCCGGTGCCGGCGTGGCTGCCCAGCGGCGAGTCCTGCGCGGGTGCTTCGAAGCCCATCTCGGCCTGGTAGGCGTCACGGAAGGCGACGATCTCCTCATGGCTGCGGCCCACGAAGTTCCACCACATGACGATCTGCTCGCCCAGCGGCTCCCCGCCGAGCAGCAGCGCCAATACAGGCTCATCGAGCGCCTCGATGCGCAGCGTGGTGACACCGGTCTCACTCACGCCCAGATGATCCTCCGGCAGCAGCGCGCCGTTGAGCCGCACGGCACCCGAGATGCGCAGCAGTCCATGCTCATGGGCGGACGGGACATCCAGCTCGAGGACCGTGCCGGGCTCGAGGCGAAGTTCGGCCCCGGTCAGCGGGAGGTAGGTCTTGACCGGGGACCGCTGTCCGAGCAGCTCACCCAGGAAGACCCGAGCCTCCCACCCCGGGCCCTGCACCGGGTCGGTGCGGTAGGTGGCCAGCGAAGGCTCCACGAAACGGTGCTGATCCGGGAACGCGTACCAGAGCTGGGCTCCGTGCAGCACCGTGGTGTCCGTGGTGGAGTACTCCGAGTGGCTGATGCCGCTGCCAGCGTTCATCACGACCACCTCCCCCGGACGCACCGTGGCCCAGTTCCCAGCAGAGTCCATATGGTCGATCCGGCCGTCGAAGAGCCAGGAGACGGTGGCCAACCCTGTGTGCGGATGGCGGGGAACACGCATAGGCGTGGCCTCCGTCAGGTCATCGGGACCGTAGAAGTCGATGAAGCACCACGCCCCCACCAGCGAGCGTGCCCGCTGCGGCAAGGTGCGCCGGACGTTCATGGCACGCGGACCACCCAGGGGGACGGTGCGCGGCTCCAGGAGCTCCACCCCGTCGTCGGCCCGGACGACGCCGTCGCGCAGACCCTCATAGGCATAGGGCCCGTTGATGCAGACCTGCTCCTGATGTTCGAGGTCAGTGCTGCTCATTGCGTCTCCTTGTGATGATGACCAGGCGTCGCCCTGAGTATTTCAAAATTCAAGCAATATGCCCAGGATGTCCGCCGGCGGCGCAGAGCCGGTGCTGCTCAGTCATCGGCCGCTCAATCGTCGGAGACGCTGACTCGCACCTCGATGTTGTCCCGCGTGGCCTTGGAATACGGGCACGAGGCGTGGGCCTTCTCCGCCAGCTGCTGGGCCTGGGCCTGGTCGAGATGAGGGATCACCACCTCGATCTCCACGGCGAGACCGAAGCCGCCGTCGTCGTCCTTGCCGATGCTCACCCTGGCTCCGACTGAGGAATCCGTCACATCGGCCTTCTGCTCCGCGGCGGCCTGGCGCAGTGCACCGTGGAAGCATGCGGCGTAGCCCAGCGCGAAGAGCTGCTCCGGATTCGCCCCCTCGCCCGAGCCGCCCATGGCCTCTGGAACTGCCATATCCAGGTCTATTCGGCCGTCTGAGGTGCGGCTGCGTCCATTGCGGCCGTCACCGGTGGCCAATGCCTCAGTGGTGTACACGGGTTCGATCGCCATGCAGGAATCCCTTCGCTCGTCCTAGTGGACCGCACCGCCGCGATGGCTCCGGTACGGTGCCGGTCAAGGCATAAGAACATCACAGCGTTCGTGAGTGGCACAATGGACCATCGTGCGAACTTCCGATGCCGTCTGGCTTGCCCCCGGCGAGCCCCAAGAGATTCAGTCTGACCTGGCCAGCCGCTTCCATGAGGAGTACGGCCGGCCAGCTTCCGGCACCTGGTTCGCCCCCGGGCGGGCAAATCTCAATGGTGAGCACATCGATTTCCATGCTGGCCGCTGCCTGCCGATGGCGCTGGCCCACGGCACCTACGTGGCTGCCGCACCGCGCGAGGACGGTCTGCTCCGGCTGCGTACGCTGGACGCCTCCTTGGACGACGGGGTCACCACCGTGTTCGCGGATCAGATCGGCCCGCGCGCACAGGCCGGATTCGCGGGGACCATCGAGGAGGACGAGCCGACAGGGCACTGGAGCCAGTACGTCCATGGTGCCCTCTGGGCGCTGCGCGAGCTCGGCGCCGCTCAGCCGGACTTCCACGTCACCGAGGGATTCGGTGCCGACGTCCTGGTGGTCTCCACGCTGCCGATCGGCGGCGGCCTGTCCTCCTCGGCCGCATTGGAATGCGCGAGCATTCTGGCGTTCGTCGCCCTGGGCACTCCGTTGGGGCTGGCGAACCCGCTCGATGATCTGAACGCGGCCCTGACGCGCGAACACCGCAAGCAGCTCGCAGCGGCCTGCGTGCGCGCAGAGGTGGAGGTCGTGGGTGCCGGCACGGGCGGCTTGGACCAGACCGCCGCCATGCGCGCCCGGGCAGGCAAGGTGCTGTCCCTGGACTGCCGGGACTTCAACGTGCAGCCGCTCGACATCGGCTGCATCCTCCGCGGCTACCGCCTGATCGCCGTGGACACGGGACAGGCCCACCGCCTGGCTGACGGTCAGTTCAGCGATCGCCGCGCCGACGCCGAGGCGGCGGCCCAGCTGCTGGGCTTCGACCGGCTCCGCGACGCCCTTCCGGAGAAGCCACGCAAGGCAGACGTGCTCCACGTCCTCGAGGAGTTCGACCGCCTGGCCGAGCAGCTCGAATCTGTAGCCGGACGCGATATCGAAGCCTGCCGACGTCGGCTGCGTCATGCTCTCACTGAGATGGTGCGCTCCGAGAAGCTGCACCACCTGCTCTCCGGGGAGGCCTACGGCGTCCGCCACATCACCTCCACCGTGGGAGACATCCTGACCGCCGGGCATATGAGCATGCGCGACGACGCCGAGGTCTCCTTCACCGTGGCAGACCTGGTGGTGGAGACTGCTCTGGCACAGGGTGCCGAGGGCGCTCGGCTGATCGGTGGCGGGTTCGGCGGATCAGTGCTGGTGCTGATCGCCCCCGCAGGCCTTCCCCGGCTCACCGCCGCCCTGGAGAAGATCAGCCGCAACATCCGGCTGATCGACGTCGCGCCGTCTGCGGCCGCCCACGCCCTCTGAGGCACCACGAAGTTCCAGGTCAGATACAGGCAAGGTCCCACCTTGCGCACAGGTCCTTCTCAGCGACGCTTCCTACACTCGGGATCAGCGCGCCAGGACGTCTCCTCCGGCGCATCCCTGCCAAGCGAGGTGTACGCATGTCATCTCATCGAGCACGTCACGACCGAGCCAAGCCCTCCTCGGAACCGCCCGTCCCGCCGAAGCCTGCCCCGCGGGAGGAGCCTACGCTCGGTCGCGCCAACTCGAGTCAGACGGTCGCGATCACCCTCGGTGTGGGCATCGGGCTGATCGTATTCCTGCTCGCGCTGCCCTATCTCGGCTGGCTCTGAACCCCGAGGCGCTCCGCTGCGGTCGTGATTCCAAGCGGTACGCTGTCAGGCTGTGAGCACCCCCAAGAAGAGCCCCGTCAGGAAGTCTCCCGGCCGCTCCACAGCTGGCGCGAAGAACAGCACGGCCGCCAAGAAGAACACGGCAGCGAAGCCGACCGCGCGGCGCCCGGCTGCCTCGAAGTCCGCCTCCACGCCCCGCGCAGACACCTCGGCGTCCCGCCCCTCCGCCCCGAAGTCTCGGGCCTCTTCCCCCGCGTCTCGGACCTCGTCCTCCTCCTCGCGGCCTTCCTCCTCTCGGTCCTCCTCCGGGCGTGGCGCGACCGCTCCGAGCCGCGAGCGAACCACGCTGCGGCGGCTCGGCGGCGAGTGGGGGCGCTATCTCTGGGGCGTCGTCGTCGCTGTGGTCATCGCCGCTCTGATGTTCGAGTTCACCATGGTCTGGACCATCGGGGTGGGCTTCTACATGCTCGCGCTGGGTGAGTTCACCGGCCTCTGGCTGCTCGTGGGCGGGTACGCGCTGGCCTGCACTCCGGCCGCGTTCGGACTGCTCATCGCCACGGGCAGGTTCTGGACCGCACTGACGCACTCACTCTGGATCGGCCTGCTCTACGGCGGACTCGGATACGCCTTCCTCGACGTCATCCTCGGCATCGTGTAGGAGTGCTGGCGGCCTCCGTCCGTGCCCCGCTCTGGGGACCGGTCGGCGTCGTCGGATCAGCAGAGACCAGCGGTGGAGCGAAACGTGCCGGTCCGGACGGTGGCCCGTTCGGGTCATGCAGGGGTGCCCCAAGGATGACCGGTGCGTGCGAGGTGTTCGTGAAGGCGAGGCGAGAAGGTTGTCTCAGGCGTCCGAACGGGTGCCTGCAACCGAGAGGAAATGTCATGCCACTCATCCAGGTCAAGGTGATTGAGAACGTCTTCACCAGCGAGCAGAAGCAGGAGATCGTCCGGCGGCTGACGGACGCGATGGTGGAGATCGAGGGAGAGAACATGCGGGCGGTGACGTGGTGCATGGTCGAGGAAGTCCGGAGCGGAGACTGGGCCATTGCGGGAAGTCCGCTGAGCACTGCCGATGTCAGGGCGCTGGCAAGCGGGGTAGGCGTCTGAGCTGGCAGGACCTATGCAAGTCAGCGTGACGGGAGGAAGATCAGCTGCATGGCCTCCCTCCTCGCTGCTCAGGAGGCGCTGGCCTCCGGCGCATGGAGCCGGGCGGACAGCGCCTTCCGGGCTGTGATCGAAGAGTCCGGTGACCCGCTCGCGCACGAAGGCCTGGCCCAGGTGGCCTGGTGGACCGACGACGCGGAGACGTGCCTGAGCGCGCGAGAGATGGCCTACCGACTGTGGCGCGAGCAGGAGAACGCGCTGGGCGCGGCGCGCGCGGCAACGGCTCTGGCCTGGCCTGGGACAGTCTGCTCTTCGGATGTGGGCACTCGGTGGCCAAGGGGTGGCTGGGACTGGCGTGCGACCTCCTGCTCGATGTCGAAGAGCGACCCGAACATGGCTGGTGCTTGATCCGAGCAGCGGAATTCGCCCTCGCGGCAGACGTGGATCCGGCTGCCGCCAGAGAACACGCGACGCGTGCGGCAGACGTAGGACGCCGCACCGGCGAGGGAGACCTCATCGTGGTGGGGTTGGCGCTCCAGGGTCTCGCCTCGGTGCGCATGGGGCACGTGCGGGAGGGGATGGCGCTTCTGGACCCCGCCGCGGCTGCGGCGACCGCGGGAGACGTCACCGACCTGATGTGGACCGGCAAGGTGGTGTGCTGGCTGATCGTCGCCTGCCACGAGACGCGCGACATCGCCCGCGCCCAGGAGTGGTGCCATCGAGTCGAAAGAATGTGCCACGAACGCGACCTGGTGCCGCTGCTCCACGTGTGCCGGATCCAGTATGCCTCCGTGCAGCTCTCGGCCGGCGTCTGGACAGTCGCGGAGCAGGAGCTCAGCCAGACCCTCGGCCGCCTCAACAGCTCCCGGCGTGCCGCACGGCTGGAGGCGGTGGTCCAGCTGGACGAGCTGCGTCGTCGACAGGGCCGTTTCGCCGAGGCGGAGCAGCTTTTCAGCCAGGCAGAGTTTGATCCGGTCTCCATCCTCGGACGGGTGCTGATCATGCACGCTGAGGGTCGAAGCAGCAGCGCATGGCTCTCGGTGCAGCGACTGCTGAACACGTTGCCCTCGGGAAACCGGCTGGCCCGGGCTGAGATCCTGCTGCCCACAGTGCGCATTGCTCAGGCTCTGGGACGCGAGGACGCTGCCGCTGATGCAGCAGGGGAGCTGCGGCTGACTGCCCATGCAGTGCGAACTGAAGCCCTTCTGGGTATGTCAGCTCTGGCGGATGCGGTGCTGGCGGAGCACCCGCAGGACAGCAACCTGCTTCACGAGGCCGTGAGGCATTTCCACCACGCCGGCCTGCGGCATGAAGAGGGCGAGGCGCGGCTGCTCCTCGCCACACAACTGGCGAACCACGCTGACGGACCCGGCGCGCAGGAGCAGCTCGCGGCAGCGACCGAGGTCATGACCGAACTGGGTGACGAGAACGGCCTCGCACAGGTTCGGAGGCTCCAGAGGAAGGTCGCTCCACGCTCCACGGAAGTGCTCACGCCGCGAGAGGTCGAAGTCCTCAGGCTCGTGGCCCGCGGGTTGAGCAATGAGCAGATAGCCCGAACGCTGACGTTGAGTGGGCACACCGTCCATCGCCACGTCGCCAACATCCTCACCAAGCTTGACCGTCCGACGCGCGCTACTGCTGTGAGCGTGGCCATGGCCTCAGGATTGCTCGAACTCGTCGACTTCCCGGACCGGCCGGTGCGGGCCGGCAGATCACCCCGCGGCGGCTAGAAGTCCCGGGCCATGTCCTGGAACCGCGCATAGTGACCCTGGAAGGCCACGGTGATGTCCCGGGTGGGGCCGTTGCGGTTCTTGGCCACGATGATGTCTGCCTCGCCGGCGCGCTCGGTCTCCTTGTCGTAGACCTCGGGGCGGTGCAGCAGCATGACCATGTCGGCGTCCTGCTCGATGGATCCGGATTCGCGGAGGTCCGAGACCTGGGGCTTCTTGTCCGGACGGGACTCTGAACCACGGTTCAGCTGCGAAAGGGCGATGATCGGCACGTCGAGCTCCTTGGCCAGGAGCTTCAGGGTGCGGGAGAACTCGCTGACCTCCTGCTGGCGGGACTCCACGCGCTTGCCCGAAGAGAGCAGCTGCAGGTAGTCCAGCACCACGAGCTTGAGGTTGTTGCGCTGCTTGAGCCGACGGCATTTCGCGCGGATCTCCATCAGCGACATGTTCGGGGAGTCATCGATGAACAGCGGCACGTCGTTGAGCCGATCCACGGCCTCGGACATCTTCTCCCAGTCCTCATCCCGGATGTTGCCCTTGCGCAGATCAGAGAACAGGATCCGCGACTCCGCCGAGAGCAGCCGCATGGCGATCTCGTTGCGACCCATCTCCAGGGAGAAGAAGGCGGCGGTCATGCCGTTGGTCACCGCAGCGGCGCGGGCGAAGTCCAGCGCGAGGGTGGACTTACCCATGGCCGGACGTGCAGCGATGATGATCATCTGCCCGCCGTGGAAGCCGTGGGTCAGGTCATCGAGATCGCGGAACCCGGTCGGGATGCCGGTGAGCCCGCCGTCGTGGGCCGAGTTCGTCTCGATCTCATCGATGGTCGGGCCCAGCACCTCAGACAGCGAGACATAATCCTCGCTCTGCCGGTTCTCGGCCACGTTGTAGATCTCGGACTGCGCCTGATTGACGATGCCTTCGACCTCGCCGTCGGCGGTGTGACCGAGCTGCACGATCTTGGTCCCGGCCTCGACCAGCCGGCGCAGGATCGCCCGTTCGCGCACGATCTCGGCATAGAAGCCGGCATTGGCGGCCGTGGGCACGGACTGGGCCAGGTTGTGCAGATACGCGGGCCCGCCGATGCGCTGCAGCTCGCCGCGCTTGGTGAGATGATCCGAGATCGTCACCACGTCGGCGGGCTCGCCACGGCCGTAGAGGTCGATGATCGCGTCATAGATCAGCTCATGCGCAGGCCGGTAGAAGTCGGAGCCACGGAGCACCTCGACGACGTCGGCGATGGCGTCCTTGGAGAGCATCATGCCGCCCAGGACCGACTGCTCCGCCACCATGTCCTGGGGTGGCGTGCGGGAGTCCACCCCTGCCGGGGAACCGGTGTCGTAGAGCTCTGTAGTCACCCCTCCACGATACTCGGTGCACGCAGTCCCTCGACCACCGCGTCGAGCCAGTTGTGCATAGTCTCTCGGGCCTGTGCGGTGTCGGGGTAGCGGCAGCGCAGATGCAGACCTGTCTCGTTGACCACGAACCAGATCATCACCCCGTCGGTCTGCACCACGGCGGAGACGTGCTGGGCGTTGAGCGCCTCGTCCACATTGATCGGCAGGCGCCTGTGGTCGAGCCAACTCATCGCAAACATGCCAGGTTCGGCCGGCATGCCGCCGTAGGGCCGCATGATCGGGGACATCGGGTGCGAGCCGAGCCGGATCGCCTCCTTCACCGCCCGGTAGCTGGCGAGCAGGTCGTCGTCGTCGTTCTCCAACACGGCGTTGGTGATGAACCAGCCGACGGAGTCGAACCAGCGCGGCTCGTCGCGGCTGTGCACCGGGAACACCGTGCGCAGCGGCTGGTCGCCCAGCTCACGGAAGAGCCGGGTCATCACCGAGACGGCGACGGCGATCAGCCGGACTCCTGCCGCCTTGGCGTGGGCCTCCAGCCGATCCAGCTCCGCAGTGTCCAGCACATCCCGGACTTCGACCTTCTCGCTGACCGGCAGTGAGATGTCACCCAGCGGCAGCGGGAAGGTGGGCATCACCCCACCGCCGGCGTCGAGGATCTCCTGCCAGCGGGTGCGGATCTCCGCGGGAGGCATCGGCTTGTTCTCCCAGGCTGCCGTATGCGCGGAGAAGGGCTCGGGGATCGGAAGCTGCGCGGCGGGCGGACGTCCGGCGCGCAGATCGGCGAGCACAGCAGTGAAGTCGCGGACCAGCACCAGCAGAGACCATGCGTCGACGTGCGAATGGTCCGAACCGATGATGATCTGAGGCGAACCGGCAGTGTCCCGGACGGCCGCCGATTCGCCGTCGTCGATGACGCAGAGGCGGTGCGAGGGCCTGCCGAACGGATCGCAGACAGAATCGAAATGGGCCCGCAGCGCAGCCTTGACCTCCGTGGCGCTGAGGTGCTCGCGCGCGGATTCCCGGCGAGCGGGGTGGGCGGCCGCGTTGAACCCGATCACCTGATGCTCCGCATCGGGAGCCATCAGCTGCTCCCAGGCGCCAGGACGAATCCCGACCTCGCGGAGCAGCAGATCGGTGTCGGGACCTCCGGAGCGCTGATCGGAATTCTCCGCGGACGGATTCTGCGAGGGCAGGTTCTGCGAGGACACCGCGCCGACCTCATCACCCCCGGACCCGAGGTGATCTGCACCACCATGACTCGGGCCTCCAGGCTCGCGCCAGTCGAAGACGGTGCGCAAGGTCCCGTGCCGGCGGATCACTTCGAGCCACGCCCGCGCGATCTCCTCCAGCGAGGCGGGCCCGTCGAGCTGAAAAGAGACCGCCATCCAGGATCCGGGGCGTGACCCGAAGCTGACATGGCGGTTCTGATCGAAGGAGACCGGCAGGCCGACCGGTGGCTTGGCCGGGTCCGCAGCCGATTCAGGCTGCGGCATGCCAAAGCCGACGCGGCGATCAGGACCCGGATCGCTCCCGGTCGTGGGCGCGGCCACGACTGAGTAGCTGGAGAGCCGTCCGGGTCGGGTGTGCATCTGCGCCACATTCGTCAACCGCATACGGCGTAGTCTAGGGGGCGTTCATCGCGCCTGAACCAAACAGGCGCAACTTGTTGTTCAGCTGAGATGCAGGAGTTCAATACCGTGGGGCTTTTCCAGACAGCCGGGGCGAAGCTTGCCTATGAGATCTCTGGGGACGGGCCCACCTTCGTGCAGCTCCATGGCCTGACCTCGTGTGCCTCCCGCGAGCAGCGCGCGGGCCTGGACATGACGCTGAGTCTGGCTGACTGTCGCGTGCTGCGCTATGACGCGCGCGGACACGGCTCCTCCACCGGGCGCGCTGTCCCGGAGGACTACCTCTGGCCCCGGCTCGCCGAGGATCTGCTCGATCTCCTGGACGAGGTGGCTCCCGGACAGAAGGTCCACGCCGCCGGACCCTCGATGGGGGCCGCCACTCTCCTCTATGCCGCGCTGCGGGATCCACAGCGATTCAGCACGCTGACCCTGCTCGTCCCGCCCACCGCCTGGGAGACTCGCGCCGGACAGGCCGACACCTATCAGCGTTCAGCCGCACTCGTGGAGGATCAGGGCATCGGGGCCTTTGTGCGTGTGGGCCGGCAGGTGCTGCCGCCGCCGGCACTGGCGGACCGACCCAAGGAACGGGTCCCCGCGGTGAGCCAGGAGCTTCTCCCGTCGATCTTCCGGGGCGCCGGCATCACCGATCTTCCGACCCCCGAGCAGATCGCAGCTCTCGACGTTCCCACACTGATCCTGGCCTGGGTGGACGACTACGCCCACCCCGTCTCCACTGCGGAGGAGCTGCATAGACTCATCCCTCGCTCGGAGCTGCAGATTGCGGAGACGCCCGAGGAACTCGACTCCTGGCCTCGCAGGGTCGCCAACTTCATCGCCGCGCACCCCGCCTGAGCCTCGTCGTCTCGCGAGCTGACGCTGGGAACGGATCGCCGGGGGACGCAGCAGAATCACGTGGCGTGAGCGCGTGATTCCCTTCCCTTGGCCGGTCTCCCGGCGACCCGATGTGTTGAGATCCAGCCGCTCACCCTGCTGAAGCACGTCGGCTCAGGGGGTGCGGAGCTCTGGATCTCCTCGGATTTCCCGAGTCCTCGGAAGCGGTGATCACGGGCCGACCCGCGAATCGCTTCCCGGCCCTCGCATCTCCGCTCGGGCCGCAGTCTGCGGCCCTTGTGAATGCGCGCTGAGCAGTGCCCAGCCAATATCCACATCCGAGGGACTTTCCACACTTTAGGTCCAGAGAGGAGTCGGGGCAATAGAACAAAAATCAACCCCTGTGGAAAAGGTGTGGACTACGCGGCGTGTCTTGTGCACAACATGTGCAGTAGGTTGTGGATATCGGTGGATAAGGTTCCGCCAGGCACGTCTGACCAGGAGCGATGCAGCGACACGCCTGTGCAGCAAAAGAATTACTGGTCAGTTTTCCTGGCCTTCTGGCCACCTTGCCGTAACCCTGCCGTTAGGTGTATAGGCTCTGGCCCGTCTCGTTTTCCACAGATTATCCACAACCTGGTAGGAACTCGTCCAGGAAACCCCCAGGTCAGCCGTCAGGTTCCACGAGGTAGCGTAGGCAGACCAAGACCCCAGGAGTATTCCAGTGCACGAATCGATCAACCGCTATCTCCGCGAGGTCCTCCGCGAGTCCAGCCAGGACGTCACCGGCACGCTTGCCTCCTATATCCCTCGGCTGCGCGACGTCGACGGGAACCTCCAGGCGCTGGCCCTGGCCACGACTGATGGACAGCAATGCTCGGCCGGCGATGACGAGCACCGCTTCACCATCCAGTCGATCTCCAAGCCCTTCGTCTATGCACTGGCACTGGACGACGCCGGACTGGAACGAGTGCGCGAGATGGTGGGCATGGAACCCTCGGGAGAGGCCTTCAACGAGCTCTCTCTCGAGGGCGGCACTGGACGACCTCTGAACCCGATGATCAATGCTGGTGCCATCGCCACCCACCAGCTCGTGGACCACACCCGTCACGAGTCGCACCCCGGGGGCCGGGTGAGCGAGTCCCGGACCTCTGCCGTGCGCAGTCGCACCGCTCGCATCCTGGAGGGGATGGCAGGTTTCGCCGGGCGCGAGCTCGAGGTGGACTGGGACGCCGCCGAGGAGGAGTTCGCGACCACGTACCGCAACATGGCGATCGCCCACATGCTGAAGTCCCACGGCTCGCTGGACATCGAGCCCGATGAGGCCGTGCGCGGCTACATCGACATCTGTTCAGTGCTGGTCACCGTCAAGGACATCGCCCAGATGGCTGCCACGCTGGCGAACAACGGTGTCAATCCCGAGACGGGGCAGCAGGTCGTCTCCGCCGAGGCGGCGCGGACCACGCTCGGGGTCATGGCCACCTGCGGCATGTATGACGCCTCGGGGCGGTGGCTGACCCAGATCGGCATCCCGGCAAAATCTGGAATCTCGGGAGGCATCATCGGAGTGCTCCCCGGTCAGGTCGGCATCGCGTCCTTCGCGCCGCGCCTTGATGAAGAGGGCAGCAGCGTCCAGGGGGTGGCGATGTTCCAGCACCTCTCCAACGAACTCTCGCTGCATCTGTTGAGCAATCAGCGCATCAACGTCATCGAGGAGCTCCAGGCCCGAGCCTGAGCTGGCGCCTGGTGTCCCTGAGGCGGCACCTGACGTCTCCGGGGGCGTCGACCGGAGGTGACACCCCGGGCTGGGCGCCCGCCTGGATCAGGCGGCGTTCGCCCTGCCGCCGCCTGGCACGGGATCGAGACCCTCACGACGACGACGGGTCAGCGACTCGTGCGTGGGCGCCTCTGGGGTGCCCTCAGGCGCCCGGGCGGCCACTTCGCGACGCAGGACCGGCACGACCTCCTCGCCGAGCATGTCGATCTGCTCCAACACGGTCTTCAGCGGCAGCCCCGCGTGATCGATCAGGAAGAGCTGGCGCTGATAGTCGCCGGCGTATTCGCGGAAGCTCAGTGTGCGCTCGATGACCTGCTCGGGGGTGCCCACGGTCAGCGGAGTCTGCGCGCTGAAGTCCTCCAGCGAAGGCCCTCCCCCGTACACGGGTGCCCGGTCGAAGTAGGGGCGGAACTCTCGGACGGCGTCCTGTGAGTTGTGGCGCATGAAGACCTGTCCGCCCAGTCCCACGATCGCCTGCTCCTCGGTGCCGTGTCCGTAGTGGGCATAGCGGCTGCGGTAGAGCTCGATCATCCGTCCGGTGTGTTCCTTGTTCCAGAAGATGTTGTTGTGGAAGAAGCCGTCACCGTAGTAGGCGGCCTGCTCCGCGATCTCCGGGGAACGGATCGAGCCGTGCCAGACGAAGGGCGGCACCTCGTCGAGCGGCCGTGGGGTGGAGGTGAAGCCCTGCAGCGGGGTCCTGAAGCGCCCGGACCAGTCGACATCGGTCTCTCTCCACAGACGGTGCAGCAACGCGTAGTTCTCCACCGCCAACGGGATGCCCGCGCGGATGTCCTTGCCGAACCAGGGATAGACCGGCCCGGTGTTTCCGCGACCCAGCGTGAGATCGATTCGACCCTCGGCCAGATGCTGGGCGTAGGCGTAGTCCTCCGCGATCCGCACCGGGTCCGTGGTGGTGATCAGCGTCGTGGCGGTGGAGAGCTGGATCCTGCTGGTCTGCGCGGCGAGATGAGCCATCAGGATCGGAGGATTTGCGGGCGCCACGAACGGGGGGTTGTGGTGCTGACCCATGGCGAAGACGTCGAGGCCGACTTCTTCGACCTTCTTCGCGATGGCCACCATGGAGGTGATGCGCTCGTGCTCGGTGGGCACCCGGCCTGTTGTCGGATCAGGCGTGATGTCGCCGATGCTGAAGACCCCGAACTGCATAGCTGCTCCCTGTGCTGCGCTGGATGAAACGTGTGACGAGCCGCGTGCTGGCTCTCCACAGTCTACTACTCAAAATTTGAAGTACTAAGGGCTCAACGCCCCGCCGACGTCGGCCATTCCCGCACGCGCCCCGGGCATGACAATGCCCCGGTCCCTGAAGAGGGTGGCCGGGGCATTCTCAGCGTCAGCCGCACAGCGGCCGCCGCATCGCGCGATTACTTCGAGCCGACGACCTGAAGGTCGAGGGTTGCCGAGACATCGGCGTGCAGACGAACAGTCGCGGTGTAGTTGCCGACTGCCTTGATGCGGGTGGGGATCTCCACGGTGCGCTTGTCGATGGAGCCGAGACCCGAGGTTTCGACGGCATCGGCGATCTGTGCGGCACCGACGGTGCCGAACAGGCGACCGGAGTCGCCGGTCTTCACGGTGATCTTCACGGGGGCAGACTGCAGCGTGTTAGCCACTGCCTGTGCTTCCTCAACCGTGGCGATCTCGCGAGCCTTGCGAGCGGAGCGCAGACGCTCCACGTCCTTTTCCCCGCCCTTGGTCCAGGTCATTGCGAAGCCACGCGGCAACAGGTAGTTGCGTGCGTAGCCGCCCTTGACCTCGACGACATCGCCGGAAGCGCCGAGTCCGGTCACTTCCTGAGTCAGGATGAGCTTTGCCATTGGGTTGTTCCTTTCCTTCCCAGTCAGTCCCGGATCAGCCGCGGCCCGCGCCGGCGTACGGCAGCAGTGCGACTTCGCGAGCGTTCTTGATCGCCTGGGCGATCTTGCGCTGCTCCTGGACAGTCACGCCGGTGACACGGCGTGCGCGGATCTTGCCTCGGTCGGAAATGAACTTCCGCAGCAGGGCGGTGTCCTTGTAGTCGATGACCGTGATGTCAGCAGCCTTCAGCGGATTCGCCTTGGGCTTTGGCTTCTTGAGTTCAGCCTTTGCCATCGTGGTGCTCCTTTTCATAAGCGGAGCCCGCACCCTGTGGGATGCGGGATGGTGAATATGTACGAATGAGCCTTCAGTTCTCAGGCCGCGAGCGCTAAGCGCTCGTCAGCATCAGAAGGGAGGCTCGTTGTTGTCAGGGGTGCCCCAGCTTCCGCCTCCGGAGGGCTGTCCGCCCCACGGATCCTGCGGTGCGGAGTCGTTGCTCCACCCGCCGGACTGCGAGCCGCCGCCACCGCTTCCGCCGCCGAAGGAGTCTCCTCCGCCGCCGAAGCCGCCCGCTGGTGCGCCGCCGGCGTTTCCGCCGCCGAAGCCTCCACCGGACCCGGAACGGCCGCCTTGGCCGCCGCCCGAGCGCTGGACGCTGGCAGTGGCGAAGCGCAGCGAGGGACCGATCTCATCAACGTCGAGTTCCCAGGAGGTGCGGTTTTCGCCCTCCTTGGTCTGGAACGACCGAGCCTTCAGGCGACCCTGTGCGATGACGCGGGTGCCCTTGGTCAGGGATTCAGCGGCGTTCTCTGCGGCTTCACGCCACAGTGAACAGCGGACGAAGAGAGTCTCTCCGTCCTTCCACTCATTCGCCTGTCGGTCGAAGAACCGGGGTGTGGACGCAATGGCGAAGTTGGAGACCGCTGCACCCGAGGGGGTGAAGCGGAGCTCCGGGTCTGCCGTCAGATTGCCTACAACGGTGATGATGGTCTCGCCGGCCATGGATCTGCTCCTTGGTTGCTGGTTCGCCCTGACAGGTGGATAGCTCCACCTGGAGGATTAATCGATCTTCTGTTCCTCGGGGCGAGTGATCTTGGTGCGCATGATCGTTTCGTTCAGGCGCAGCAGTCGGTCGAGCTCGGCAGCCGAGTCCGGGGTGGAGTGGAAGTTGACGACGGCGTAGACCGCTTCCGTCTTCTTCTGGATCTCGTAAGCCAACCGGCGACGTCCCCAGACGTCGACGTTGTCCACGGTGCCGCCGTCTTTCTTGACGATCTCCATGTACTTGCCGAGTGTCGGCTCCACGGTGCGCTCATCAACCTCGGGGTCGACGAGCACCATCAGTTCATAGTGACGCATGAGTGAACCCACCTCCTTCGGACTTGCGGTCACGGGATTTCCGTAACAGGAGGTTCTATTTGCATCTGTTGCTGGACTCATCCGTCCTGCCCTCAGTTTGTGGGCAGGAAGGATCGAGGTCAGACAACCTGCACCATGCTACAGGTTCTCCCCGCCGAGATGAACCCAGGAATTCATCCGGGCAGATCAAGGGTGAAGAAGCTTGCGACCGCGTCCCGCAGGTGGTGAAGATCTTCCACCCCACACATCTCGCGCGCGGAGTGCATGGAGAGCAGCGCGATGCCGACGTCGACGGTGCGGATTCCGAGCCGGGTCGCGGTGATCGGTCCGATGGTGGAACCGCAGGGGAGATCGTTGTTGGAGACGAACTCCTGCGTCGGCACCCCCGCGGCTCGACAGACGGCGGCCCACATCGCGGCACCGGGTGCATCGGTGGTGTAGCGCTGATTGGCGTTGATCTTCAGCAGCGGCCCGCCATTGGGCAGCGGACGGTTCGCCGGGTCATGGCGTTCGGAGTAGTTCGGGTGCACGGCGTGCCCAGCATCACTGGACAGGTGCCAGGAACCTGCGAGCGCCTGCGCGCGCTGCGTGGCGGAGGCTCCGTCCTGCCCGACAGCTCGCCCCAGCCCCTCATAGATCCTGCCCAGGACCTCTTCCAGGAATGGGCCAGCAGCGCCGGAGCGCGAGGCGGAACCGAGCTCCTCGTGGTCGAAGGCGGCCAGCATCGGGATGACCTGACCCTGCTCAGCCTCTGCCGCGATCGCCTCCAGGGCTGTCAGTCCGGCGTGGACGGAGGAGAGGTTGTCCAGTCGACCGGAGGCGAGGAATTCCTGGTGGATCCCGAAGGTCCCCGGTGCCTGAGCATCGGCGAGGACGACGTCGTAGCCGTCCACCTGATCCGGCTCGACCCCTGCCGAGGCGGCGAGCACTGCCAGCACGTCTGCTGCGGCCGCCTGTTCGGAGGACCCGGCGAGACCGAGCACCGGAGCGGTGTGGGACTGCCTGCTCAGCGTCAGTCCCTCGTTGACCTGCCGATCAAGGTGGATGGCCAGCTGCGGGATGCGCGCCACCGGCCCGGTGGCGACCAGGTGGGTGACGCCGTCGCGCGTCACGAGTCGACCCGCCAGGCGCAGTTCGCGGTCCAGCCAGGAGTTCAGCAGCGGACCGCCATAGATCTCCACACCGGCCTGCAGCCATCCCTGCCGGAGGAGGGTGGACTTGGGCTTCAGCTTGAACCCGGGGGAATCGGTGTGCGCTCCGAGGACGCGCAGCGCGGTGGTGGGTCCTGCACCTTCGGGCACCACCCAGGCGATCACCGCCCCGTCGCGCAGGACCACATAGCGGCCCGGTTCGATCGGCCAGTCCTGGTGCTCGCCCAGCTGGGTGAAGCCGGCCTTCACCAGGCGCTCCGCGGCCTCGGCGGCTGCGTGGTAGGAGGAGGGCGAGGCGGTGACGTAGTCCGACAGGTCTTCGATGTGGTCCCGAGTGCTCATGCCCGCCATCCTAATCGGCGGCCTTGTCAGCGTTGATCCATGTCAGTGATGTGCACCGACCTGGGGGCAGGTGCTGAGCGCTGATCACAGCCGGCCCGGCTGCGGGGCCGACTGGTCTAGGAGGGCCCGATCAGCCCGGTCTGGAACACGTAGACCACCACCTGCACGCGGTCGCGCAGCTGCAGCTTGGTCAGGATTCTGCGCACATGGGTCTTGACCGTCGCCTCGGAGAGGAAGAACTTTGAGGCGATCTCGGCGTTCGAGAGCCCCTCGGCCACGGCGAAGAGGACCTCGGTCTCGCGCTGGGTCAGCGGGTCTCGCAGGACGCCGTCGTCCATGGCTGCGGCGATCTCTTCGCCGTTGGGCAGAGACTCACCCGCCCTGTCTCGACGCGCCGCCTCGCGGCGGCCCGCTGCGCCCGAGGAGCTCGGAGCCGCAGTCGCGGTCGGGGCTGCGGCGGTCCCAGCACTGCGCGGTTCGGCTCCGCGCAGATAGACGTCGAGCAGTCGCTGGGTGATCCGAGGGGCCACCACGGCATCGCCTTCGGCCACCACGCGCACCGCATGGACCAGATCCTCAGGGGTGACGTCCTTGAGCAGGAAGGCACTGGCTCCGGCCTGCAGCCCGGAGAAGGCGTACTCATCCAGATCGAAGGTGGTCAGGATGATGACCCGAGTCTGCGGAAACTCAGCGACCACCTTGGCCGTGGCCTCGATCCCGTCCATCCGCGGCATGCGGACGTCCATGAGCAGCACGTCGGGTCGCTGCTGCTCGGGCAGCGCGCGCAGAGTCTCCAGCGCCTCCACGCCATCGGCGGCCTCCGCCACGACCCGGAGATCGTCCTCGCCCTCGAGGATGAGCCGGAAGCCCATCCGGAGCAGATGCTGGTCATCGACCAGCATCACGTTCAGCGCTGTCCTCCCGAGCGGCTCCGCGGGTCCTGGAGCCTCAGCACGTGCGGCCGCGTCGTCGTCGTGAATGGTGTTCACCTGGTTCATCCCTTCTGCGGCGGTTCGAGATCCGCTCGCACCATCCAGCCCCGGCGAGACGCCGGACCTGCGTAGACCGATCCGTTGTAGAAGCCTGCGCGCTCCTCCATCCCGTGGATCCCTTGTCCGCTGCCCATCGATTCGCGGCGTTCACCGTGGGCGGGGTGGAGCCCGTCGTCGGTGATGGTCAGCACCACCTGCCCGGTGGCGGGCATGCCCAGGGCGGCCTGGTCTGCGGAGCTCAGGCCTTCGGAGCGCAGTCGGCGGGCCTCCTCCGCGTCGGGGCCCGGGCGGTGCTCGATGGACACGGTGACATCGGTGACCTGGCGGCCGTAGCGCAGCACGTTGGTCAGCGACTCCTGGATGATCCGGTGCACGGTGAGCCCGAACCCCGCATCCTCGGGCAGCTGCGGACCGGTCAGACTCACGGTCAGCGGCAGGCCTGCCTGCCGGAATCCCTCGTAGAGCTCCTCGAGGGAGTCTCGGATGGGCCGCCGGGCGGCTTCGACGTCCTGACCCTCGCGCAGCACCCCGATCACCCGGCGCATGTCTCCCAGCGCGGTGCGCCCGGTGTCGGAGAGCTCCTCGAGGACCTCTCCGGCGCGGTGGGGATCCTTGCGCGCCACGATGCGCGCGCCGTCGGCCAGGGAGATCATCACCGAGAGGGAATGGGCGATCACGTCATGCATCTCCCGTGCGATCCGGTTGCGCTCGGCGACCCGCGCGTAGGACTGCGTGCGCCGGGCCCACTCCAGGACCTCCTGTTCGTGGCTGCGCCCGCGCCGCACCGCCGCCCCGATTCCCGCGGAGATGCCCACGCTGAAGAACAGCGTCACAGCGAGCACGCTGAAGGACTGGATCTCACTCAGACCCATGGGCTCGTAGTAGTTCTCCATCCACCAGCTTCGCCCGTGCTCGGCGTTCCACTGATCGTTGCGTAGGAAGGGCAGATACCCGAGCACGCAGGCCGGAAGCGAGATGAGCAGACCGATGAGCAGACCGCGGTGCCGCGCCACGGCGTAGGCCGCGAAGCACAGGCCCAGCATCTGGCCGCCCTGCCAGGGGTAGAGCAGCAGCATCGACGCCTCGGCGAGGGTGATCAGCGCAAGCGCCGAGATGGGGTGGGACCGCCGGAAGAACAGTGCCCCGGCGATCACCCCGTAGCCGAGCAGCAGCCACCACGCGCGATCGCCCAGATCATAGAAGGCGTAGGGGTAGACCCACAGACTCAGCAGCAGGTAGACCCCGACGACGACGGCGTCCATCCACCTCGGGTGTCGTCGGAACCAGCCGCGCACGCCCCGTCGGCGCACGATGCCCAGCTCCTCGAAGCCGGCAGGCATCGACTGCCCCGCTGAGGGTTCGGGTGCGGCCTGAGTCTTCACATCTTCGACTGTACCGAGCGTCTCTGCCCGATCAGAGCGAGCCGGGCCGCGCCAGGCGCGGGGTTCAGGCATCCCTGCGGCTGAAGACCAGCCACCCCGGCACCACGGCGGCACCGGCCCACACCAGCAGCAGCAGTCCTGCCAGCGGCACTGGCAGGTCGGTGCTCATCGACGCCGTGCCCGCGATGAACTGACGCTGCAGCGCAAAGATCTCGAATCGCATCAGCTCGGTCACCCACCCGGCGCCGCCGCTGACGGCGAGCAGCAGGCCCAGCGCGATGGGGCCGCTGAACAGCAGCAGGCAGTAGGTCACCACGGCCCCTGCCGTGCTGCGCAGCAGCGCACCCAGGCCGAAGCCGATCGCGGAGGTGATCACCACCACAGCCCAGCTGCTGAACACCAGCCACCAGATCTCGGGCCCCAACAGCTCCGGCAGCACGTCGTAGAAGCCGCTCAGCGGCAGGAGCACCGCGAAGCTGAGCACCACGAGCACCGCTGTGAGCGCTCCGATGAAACCCAGCACCGCGAGCAGCTTCGCGAAGAAGAACACCGTCCGGTTCGGCACCGCGGCCAGCGAGGACCGGATGGAGCCCGAGGTGTGCTCCGTGGTGATCGCCACGGCCGCGAGCGCCCCCATCAGCAGCGTGACCAGGGTGAAGATGGAGAAGGCGTTCTCGAAGAGGTTCAGACCAGTCTGGCGGGCGTCCCCGCCGGTCAGCGAAGCATCCGCCATCAGGAACCGGGTGCTGAGCACAGTGGCGATCAGGGTCACGATCAGCAGCGCCACGGCTGCTGCGCAGAGCCACCAGTTCAGTCGCAGCGCGAGCAGCTTCAGCCACTCGGCGCGCAGCGCCCGGGAGAAGGTCACCTCGGCAACCTCGGGTGCCGAATGCTCCGGCTCCGCTGCGCCCGCAGTTCCGGTGGCGTGGGAGATATGGGCGTTCATGAGAGTCCTCCGGAGCGGTGTTCGACGTAGTCCCCGGTCAGCTTCAGATAGGAGTCTTCCAGGGAGGAATGCAGCGGCGTGAGCTCGTGGATCACCAGTCCGAGCTCGAGGGCGCGGCGTCCGATGCTGCGGGCATCGAGGCCCCGCACCTCGAAGGTCTCCGCATCCTGACAGACCAAGGTGACCTCAGGTCCGGCGAGTCCGTTCATGAGCTCCTGGGAGCTCTCGGTGCGCACCAGCACGCGCGTCTCTCCCGTGGCATCGATGAAATCACCCACTGGCTGATCGGCGATGATGCTCCCGCGACCGAGCACGATCAGGTGATCCGCGGTCTGCGCCATCTCGGACATCAGGTGTGAGGAGATGAAGACCGTGCGACCTTGACCGGCCAGCCGGCGGACGAGCTGACGCACCCAGCGCACACCCTCCGGGTCCAGTCCGTTGATCGGCTCGTCGAAGATCAGCACGCCGGGATCGCCGAGCAGCGCGGCCGCGATGCCCAGTCGCTGACTCATCCCCAGGGAGTAGCCCTTGATCCGTTTGGAGGCCACCGAGCTCAGACCCGTCATCTCGATGACCTCATCCACCCTGGCGTGGCTGATGTCATGTGTGGCGGCCAGAATGCGCAGCTGCTGACGACCGGTCCATCCCGGATGGGCCGCTCCGGCGTCAAGAACGGCGCCGACCTCACGCAGCGGCGCGCGGTGCTCGGCGAAAGCCTTTCCGTTGATCGTGATGCTGCCCGCAGTAGGGCGGTCCAGCCCCATGGCCATGCGCATGGTGGTGGACTTGCCCGCCCCGTTGGGGCCGAGGAAGCCGGTGACCTTCCCCGGGGCCAGCGCGAAGCTGATCCCATCCACTGCCGTGGTCGCCCCGTAGGTCTTGCGCAGACCGTTCGCTGTGATCATGCGTCCACGCTATGCCGAGCCGCAGCAGTGCACATCACGCTGAAGGATGATTCCGGCGCCTCGGCTCGGCGTAGGTCCAGGCACGCAGCGGAAACTCCACGGGGCCTCGGCTGAACCGCCGCAGCCACAGCCCAGAGAGCACGAGCTGCACCGTCCACAGTCCGACGACGACGAGCCCCACCTGGCTCGCACTCAGCTGACCCGCCAGCCCGAGCCCCAGCGGGGCGCCCAGTGCGGAGAAGAGCACCGCGAGCACCAGCGACTGGCCGAGGTAGTTGCTCAGCGACATCCTTCCGGCCGGAGCCAGCGCCCGCACGAGCCAGCCGAACCGAGGCTGCCGCAGGATCAGCAGCACCACCACCACGTAGCCGGTGGCCTGGATCGGACCGGCGAGGAAGATCAACCCTCCGCTGATCGTCTCCATGCCCAGTCCGCCCACGCTCTCCTGCCCTGGTTCCTGCGGCGTCCATGGTGCACCCCAGGTCAGCCAGGCGGCGGTGACGCTCAGCAGGCCGCCCACTGCGAGCGAGCCAAGCGCGAGGCGGAGCAGCCGCGCCGTCGGGATCTCGCCCGCCATGATGCGTTCCAGCAGGCGTCCGCGGCCCAGCGCCAGGCCGAGCAGGAAGGCGGCGAAGGCCACCGGACCCTGCACGATCAGCGTGGAGGGCGCAACAAGCGCGTAGGCAGAGAGCTGGAAGGCCAGATAGCTGCCCAGACCACCGGTGTAGGCCTCTCGAGCCGCCTCGGCCGAGGTACTCATGGCCGCGGCGTCGAGCGCTGCTGGATCCACCATGGAAGAGGACTCCAGCGCCAGGGTCAGCCCACCGAGCCCGAGGATCGCCAGCGCGACGATCAGCCAGAGCGCGGCAGCGAGCGTGAGCGCGGCGCGGGTCCCGATTCTGCGCAGACCCAACAGCGCGAAGCCGAGCAAGGCATAGGCGAGCAGGATGTCCCCCACGAACAGGAAGATGCCATGGAGCAGTCCCAGGACGATCAGGCCGATGAAGCGGCGGACCGAGCGGGTGACCTCGCTGGCACCTGAACGGTGGGCAGAGCCCCACTGCAGCACGAAGGAGAGTCCGAAGAGGAAGGAGAAGACCACATAGGACTTGCCCTCGAAGAGCGCCGTGGCGGCGAAGGCGACCCATTGGTCAGCAGGCGCCGCCTCGGCGCCGGCGGAGCGACCTGAACCGCTGAGGTTCTCTGGGAAGGCGAAGTACCAGATGTTGACCGCCAGGATGCCCAGCAGCGCCAGGGCTCGCAGCGCGTCGACGGCATGAAGTCTCTGCATCCCTCCAAATTACGGGAATCCCCACCTCCCCCGGCGTTTTACCTCCCCTTGCGCGGGATACCGGCCCGGCCGTGAACGGGGTAGTCCACGAAGGGGGAGGTAAAACGCTGGGCGGTAGGCTCGGAGGAATTCGTTGAGAGTGGAGGGTGGCTGTGGAGATTGTGCTGATCATCGCGGGAGTCGCCGTGATTCTGTTCGGGCTGTGGGACATGTTCCATCAGCTTCTCCACCCGCGGGGACAGGGTCCACTCAGTGGACTGGTCTTCTCCGGCGTGTGGAAGATCGCGCGGGCCACCGGTCATCGACTGGGGGTCGCGCTCGGGCCGGCCACGATGGTGGGGATCGTGATGCTGTGGGTGCTGATCCAGGGCGTGGGCTGGGCGCTGATCTACTACCCGCACGTCCCTGCCGGATTTCTCTACTCCGACGGGATCAACCCGGCAGACTACGCGCAGCCCGCCGAGGCGCTCTACATCTCACTGGTGACGCTGGCGACCCTCGGCTTCGGCGACGTGGTCGCCATCGAACCGACCCTCAGACTGGCGGCCCCGATCCAGGGCCTGACCGGGTTCGGGCTGCTCACCGGCGCGCTGACCTGGTTCATGCAGATCTATCCGCCGCTGCTGCGCCGACGCTCCGCGGCGCTGACGCTGAAGGCCCTCTCCGACGCCGGCTATGCCGAGAGGCTCTCGGAACTGGATGCTCCGGCGGCCTGCGCGCAGCTCGACCTCGTTGCCGAACAGATCTCCCAGGTCTGCGTGGACCTGGATCAGCACAGCGAGACCTACTACTTCCAGGTCAGCAACCCAGAGATCTCGTTCTCACACCACCTGTCGTACGCGCTCGAGCTGCAGCGCGCGGGCGCGAAGTCCACCTCTCTGGAAGTGCGGATGACCGCGACAAAGCTGGAGACCATGCTGAGCCAGCTGGGTGATGCGCTCAGCCCCGGTTTCGTCTCGGGGAATCAGCTCGAGGACATCTTCTCGGCCTACGCCGCCGACCATCCGTCCCGCGGCTGACCCTCTGCCGGGTTGAGGCTGCGGCCGTGCAGCCATGAGCTCAGCGGTGCCGTGGAGAGGCCGTGGATCACCACGGAAGCAGCGATGGCGAACGTCGCGTAGACGAACACGTCCTCACGACCGGTGAGCCGTTCCGCGAGCGTGGCATAGAACAGCGCCGAGACCCCGATGGGCCCGAACCAGCTCAGGAAGAACGTCTCGGACCGGCTATGGATCGGACGCAGCAACGGCCGCAGGGCCCACAGGGTCAGCAGCCGGCGGGCGAACACCGCCCCGATGAGCGTGAGCAGAGCCTGCCATCCGAGCTCCCCCCACTCATCGAACGGCAGAGCCATCCCGAGGAGCACGAAAACCGGCAGAAGCACGATCCGGTTCACGGCGTCGTCGACCTTGTCCTCTTCGTCCTCGTCGCGCTGGGGAATGACCTGCCCGAACACCGCGGCCGCCACAAAGACCGCCAACACTCCGTCGGTGCCGATGAGCTTCGCGGCCCCGAGGGCGAAGAGTCCGAAGGGGATCACGAACCCCAGGTAGGAGCTCTGCTCCATCCACTGCTTGCGTTTCGCGATGACGAAGAGCCGGCCCAGCAGGAATCCAAGCACGGCGCCGAAGATCGCCGCGCCGAGGACCTCCCAGAGCACTACCACCGCGAATTCTCCCCAGACCCCGCTCGGCCGGGTCAGCAGCAGCACGGGAAGCAACACGAACAAGTAGCCGAGCCCGTCATTGAGTCCGCTCTCCGCCGAGAGGTTGTGCCGGACCTTCTGGCTGACCTTCGCCTCGGCCTGGGAGCCCGTCACGATCGGGGTCGTGACCACCGGGTCGTTGGGGGTGATGATGGCCGCGACCAACAGTGCCGTGAGCAGGGGGACCTGAAGTCCCGCCCAGAGCACCCCCGTCGCGACCAGCAGCATGCCCACCATGCCGAGCCCTATGATCACGCCGAGCCAGCGCAGACTTCTGCCCCAATACCCATGGGGCAGCCGCAGCGCCACGCCTGCCAGGCCGATGGCCAGAGTGATGCGCGAGGCCTGTTCCAGCAAGATCGACGCGGGGACACCCAAGTCCTCGATCCGGAGCACGTCCAGGGCGTATGGGCCGAGGACGACGCCGCACCCCAGTGCCACCAGGGGTCCAGGCAGGCTGATCCGCTGCAGCACGGTGGAGAACACCGAGAGCAGGATGATCATCCCGGCAAAGAGGGTCAGAACCAGGTTGATGTTCATGTTTCTGTCTATGCCTCCCGAAAGGTCCCCGACACCGCTGCCCCGCCGTTTTACCGGGAGCTGCGCGAGTTACCGGCCTGACCGCAGCCTAGGTAATCCACGCACGCCCCGGTAAAACGGTGGGAGCGGGTCGGATCAGCGCTCGACTTCGCCCCGGATGAAGGCCTCGACCTTCTCATGGGCGACGTCATCGTGGAACTGCTCCGGAGGAGACTTCATGAAATAGCTCGACGCCGAGAGCAGCGGGCCTCCGATGCCGCGGTCCAGCCCGATCTTCGCCGCACGAATGGCGTCGATGATGACACCCGCGGAGTTCGGCGAATCCCAGACCTCGAGCTTGAGCTCGATCGACACCGGAGCGTCGCCGAAGTTTCGGCCCTCGAGGCGGATGAACGCCCACTTCCGGTCATCGAGCCACTGGATGTAGTCGCTGGGACCGATGTGGACATCGCGCTCGGCCAGCTTCGCCGAGGTGTTCGACGTGACGGCCTGGGTCTTGGAGACCTTCTTGGACTGCAGGCGGTCGCGCTCGAGCATGTTCTTGAAGTCCATGTTGCCGCCCACATTGAGCTGGTACGTGCGGTCCAGATGGACGCCGCGGTCTTCGAAGAGGTGTGCCAGCTCGCGGTGGGTGATGGTGGCACCGATCTGGGACTTGATGTCATCCCCGACGATCGGGACACCGGCGGCGGTGAACTTCTCCGCCCACTCGGGGGTGCCGGCGATGAACACCGGAAGCGCGTTGACGAAGGCCACACCGGCGTCGATGGCCGCCTGCGCGTAGAAGCGGGCCGCGTCCTCCGAACCCACCGGAAGGTAGCAGACCAGCACCTCGACCTGCGCCTGCTTCAGCGCTGCGACGACGTCCACCGGCTCGGCGTCGGACTCTTCGATGGTCTCCCGGTAGTACATTCCGAGCCCGTCGAGGGTCGGTCCGCGCTGCACGGTGACCCCGGTCTCCGGCACGTCGGCGATCTTGATGGTGTTGTTCTCGGAGGCGGAGATGGCCTCAGCCAGGTCCAGACCGACCTTTTTCGCGTCGACGTCGAAGGCAGCAACGAACTGCACGTCGGAGACGTGATAATCACCGAAGCGCACGTGCATCAGACCTGGAACCTTCTGATCATCGGGGGCGTCCTTGTAGTACTCCACACCTTGAACGAGGGATGCGGCGCAGTTTCCGACACCGACGACGGCGACACGGATAGGTAGTTCTGCCAACTTGTTCTCCTAGTGGTTCAGCTGCTCATTGGTGATGACACGGACAGGCGTGGAAGGTGATCCCGGTCATGCCTGTGTCCCTGATCGAGAAGCCTATAGCCCCACAGAGCTCCCCGTGATCAGCCGGGGGTTATCGTTGAGCCGATGACTCCAGCCGAGAAGGACCGACGCCCGGTGGCTCCGAGCCGGGACGATCCGCTGCTGCGACACCTCTCGGACCGTCTCGGCGGACCTGCGGGCCGGCGGCTCCTTCCACGCTGGCGCCCTGCTCCGGTGCTGCTCGGCCTCACCGTGCTCGCCGTCCTGCTCTCCGCGCTGAGCAGCCAGTATTGCCGGATCAATGGCTGGGGCGGGGTGGAGGTCTACCACGCAGGCTGCTACTCGGACATCAGCGCGCTCTACGGCCAGCGGGGTCTCGCGGAGGCCCCTTGGAGCCCACTGATCTCCCCGGGGTACTTCGAATACCCGGTGCTCACCAGCGTGGTGGCGGCCCTCGCGGCGGCCCTGACCCACTTCCTGCTCGGGCTGGAGTCCCTGGAGGGCATCGTCTGGGAGGCCGGACGCGCCTCGCTGCTGTACTGGGATCTCAGCTTCGCGGCCGCCGCGCTGGTCTGGCTGCTGCTGGTGCTGATCGTGATGAAGGCCGCAGGGGGGCGGCCCTGGGACGCCGCGATCGTGGCGACCTCTCCGGCGATCATCTTCGGCATCGGCATCAACTGGGACATCTGGGCGGTCACCGCGCTGGCGCTGGCGATCCTGGGCTTCAGTCGCGGAGCCCATGTGAGCGCCGGGGTGATGATCGGCGTCGGAGTCTCCTTCAAGCTCTTCCCACTGTTCATGCTGGGGGCGGTGCTGGTGCTGGTGCTGCGCCGCGACTCGGGCCTCGGCGCAGGGGTGTTTCTGCGCACCCTGCTCGGCGCCCTGGCGAGCTGGCTGCTGCTCAACGTGCCGGCGATGCTCGTCAGCTTCAGCTCCTGGTCACAGTTCTTCGAACTCTCGGCAGAACGTGGGGCCGGATACTCCTCTCCCTGGCATATCTGGCAGGTGATCGCGGAGGAGGCAGGAGGCAGCGGACTGACGGCGGAGACCATCTCGGTCTGGTCCTTCGCGCTCTTCGCCGCAAGCTGCGTCGCGATCCTGATCCTGGGCCTGCTCGCCCCGGAGCCGCCTCGGATGGTGCAGCTGCTGTTTCTGATCCTTGCGGCGTTCCTGCTGGTCAACAAGGTCTATTCGCCGCAGTTCATGATCTGGCTGGTGCCGCTGATCGCGCTGGCAGCCCCGCGCTGGCGCGACGCGCTGATCTGGCAGGGGTTCCAGGTGCTGCACTTCTGGGCCATCTGGATGTACTTGGCAGCCGGCGCCGGAGACCAGGATCCGCAGCACTCCTTCGATTCGATGCTCTACGTGGCTGCGGTGCTGGGTCATATCGGCGCGACCGTGTATCTGATGATCCAGGTGGTGTGGGACATTCTCCGTCCCTCCCGTGACCCGGTCGCGCGCTCCGCCATGCCGGCCCAGACGGCATCACCCGCCTCGCCTACTGCCGGGCCGCGGACCATTCCTTGAGAATCTGGACTGCCTGGTCCTGTGGAACCGGACCATGTTCCATGCGGTGCTCGAGCAGGAACCTGTAGGCCTGGCCCACCTCCGGTCCCGGAGCGATCCCCAGCACCTCCATGATCTGTTCGCCATCGAGATGGGGGCGAATCCGGTCCAGCTCCTCGCGCTCAGCAAGTTCAGCGATCCGTGCTTCGAGATCGTCATAGGCATGGTCCAGGCGCGCCGCCTTCTTGCGGTTCCTGGTGGTGACATCCGAGCGGGTCAGCCGGTGCAGCCGCTGGAGCTGATCCCCGGCATCGGTGACGTAGCGGCGCACGGCCGAATCGCTCCAGCCCTGGTCGCCGTAGCCGTAGAACCGCATATGCAGCTCCACCAGGAGGCAGACGGCGGTGATCGTGGCCTTGTCGAACTTCAGCGCCTGCATGCGACGCCGGGTCTGCTTGGCGCCCACCACGTCGTGATGCCGGAAGCTGACTCCGCCGCCCGGCTCGAAGCGGCGCGTCTTGGGCTTGCCCACGTCATGCATCAGCGCCGCGAAGCGCAGCACGAAGTCGGGACCGGGCACCGGGCCGTCGTCGTCGGTCTCCAGCGAACAGGCCTGCTCAAGCACCTTGAGCGAATGCTGGTAGACGTCCTTGTGCCGGTGGTGCTCGTCATCGGTGAGCTTCAGCGCGGGCACTTCGGGAAGCATGATCTCCGCGAGACCTGACTCCACCAGCAGGTCGATCCCTGCACTCGGGTTGACCCCGCAGATCAGCTTCACCAGCTCTTCGCGCACCCGCTCGGCCGAGACGATCTCCACGCGCGCAGCCATCTCGCTCATGGCGTCCTTCACCTCGGGCGCCACCTCCATGCCCAGCTGGGAGGTGAAGCGGGCCGCGCGCATCATCCGCAGCGGATCGTCCGAAAAGGACTCCTCAGGCGTGGCCGGGGTGCGCAGCACACGATGGTGCAGATCCGACACGCCCGAATGCGGGTCGACCAGTTCAAAGCTGGGGAGCTTCAGCGCCATGGCATTGACGGTGAAGTCGCGCCGGACGAGATCCGCGCCGAGGTCGCTGCCGAAGTTGACGTGTGGCTTGCGGGAGGTCGGGTCATAAGCCTCTGCACGGTAGGTCGTGACTTCGATGGTGTCCTGGCCCTTGCGCAGCCCGATGGTGCCGAAATCACGCCCGATGTCCCAGTGGGCCTCGGCCCATCCCGAGACGGTGGCGATGATCTGGTCCGGGTTCGCGTCGGTGGTGAAGTCCAGGTCCGGCGAGGTGCGCCCCAGGAAGAGGTCACGCACCGGCCCCCCGACCAGGGAGAGCTCAAATCCGCGCGCAGCGAAGAGTTCGCCGAGTTCGACGACGACGTCCGGCAGCCAGGCGCCGTCAGGGAAACCAGAAGGGAGGTAAGGCATAGCGAAAACAGTGTCCCATATGCCCGCAGCACGGCCTCGCCGTGCTCGGACCGGCACTCCCATTAGAGTGTTCTGTATGAACAGACCGGAGAGCGGTGGTGAACGACGCACCCCATTGACAGTGTCAATGGGTGCACGTCGGCTGCCGAACCGGCAGTCCTCCCGGCAGCAGGGGAGCCTCCCCACGGTCGAAGAGGTCAGCGCCGGCGGGGTCATCATCCGGTCCGCGGCCACTGGATTCGATGTTGCGATCATCGCCCGCTACAACCGCGGCGGTCGGCTGGAGTGGTGCCTGCCCAAGGGCCACCCCGAGGGCTCGGAGACCCACGAGCAGGCGGCACTGCGCGAGGTGGCCGAAGAGACCGGCGTCGAAGGTGCGATCCTGACCTCGCTGGGCAGCATCGAATACTGGTTCACCGTCCCCACCCACCGGGTTCACAAGACGGTGCACCACTATCTGATGGAGGCGGTGGGCGGGGAGCTGAGCATCGAGAACGATCCAGACCATGAGGCCGTGGACGTCGCCTGGGTGAACATGGACGACCTGGACCGCACGCTCTCCTTCCCGAACGAACGGCGCATCGTCGCTTTGGCCCGGCAGGTCATCGATGAGACGGTGCAGTCCAGCTGAGCGGTCGAGCCGCCGTGCCGGGCGCTCGGTCGACTGGGCTATAGTCCACTGACGATGACAGCTACTTCCCCGCAGCAGACCGACGCCGCGCCGCCACCACCGCCCTCCGCAGAACCTTCAGCCGATCAGGGCCACCTCCCGGCAAAGGGGCTGGCCCGTGCCAGCGCGATCATGGCGGCCGGCACCCTGGTCTCGCGAGTCCTGGGCTTCGTGCGCACGGCGCTCCTGGGCATCGCCATCGGCGGCACCACGCTCGTCGGCGATGTCTTCGAGAAGGCCAATACGGTCCCCAACGTCGTCTACCTGCTGCTCGCCGGCGGCATGTTCAACGTGGTCCTGGTTCCCCAGCTGATCAAAGCAGCCCGGCGGCCCGATCGGGGCGCGGACTACACATCCCGATTGCTCACGCTGACCGTCACCGTGCTGGCAGTCTTCACCGGGCTGCTCACCCTGGCGGCCTATCCGATCATCGTCACCCTCACCCGCGGCTGGACCGAACCGATGCTGGCCCTCGGCACGGCCTTCGCCGTCTGGACGCTGCCGCAGATCTTCTTCTACGGGCTCTACGCGGTGACCGGCCAGGTGCTCAACGCCAATGCCCGCTTCGGCTGGTACATGTGGGCGCCGGTGCTCAACAATGTGATCGCCATCGGCGTGATCATCAGCTTCATCATCACCTTCGGCCAGTACGCAGCAAGCGATGACCAGCTCACCGAGTGGACCGCGCAGCAGACCATCTGGCTCGCGGCCGGGCACACCGCAGGCATCATCGCGCAGGCCCTGCTGCTGCTGTGGCCGCTCTCCCGCCTGGGGATGCGTCTGCGCCCGAGATTCGGGCTCAAAGGCATGGGTCTGGCCTCCACCGGCAGGATCGCCGGATGGACCCTGGTCACCATGCTGATCGGCAATCTGGCCAACCTCGCGTATATGCGGCTGATCTCCGGTGCGACCGCGGCCCGTCAGGAGCTGGGGGAGCTCGGTTCTGCGGTGCCTGGTGAATATGCGGCCAACGTCGCCGAACTCATCGCGATCCTGCCGCACTCGGTCTTCGTGCTCTCCATCGCCACGGTGCTGTTCAACCAGCTCGCCCGCGCCATGGACCTTCGACGCTACGGCCGTGCTCGAGAGATCATGAACGAGGGGCTGCGGATCTTCGCCATACCGGTGATGTTCTGCATGGTCGCGGTGCTGGTGCTCGCCGGCCCGCTGGGGCGGATCTTCGCCGGCTCGGCGGCCGACGCCGACCTTGCCGGCGCGGCCATCGGTCAGCTCTTGGTGCTGCTCGCACTGGGCATGCCCTTCCGTTCGGCCAGCTTCTACCTGATGCGTGTCTTCTACTCCGCCGAGGATGCGAAGACTCCCATGCTGATCTACGCGATCATCGCCGCCGTGGGTCTGACCACCGCCTATGGACTCGCCACCGTCGTGCCCGAGCAGGACATCGCCTACCTGGTCATCGGGCTCTTCTCCGCCCTCCATATTCTGCAGTACCTGATCTGCCACCTGCTGGTGGTGCGCCGCTGGGGCGGGTTCGACTTCGCCTCGGTGCTGAGCGCCTATCTGCGCTCCGGCGCCTGCGCTGCAGTCGCTGGGGCCGCCGGGGCCGGGGCCCTCTGGCTGCTCGGCGGATACTCCTGGGGCTTCGCCTGGGAGTCGATCATCACCGCAGTGGCGAGCTGCGCCGTCGTCGGGGTGGTGATGGCCCTGATCTACGTGCTGATGCTGCGGTGGCTTCGGGTGGATGAGTTCACCGCGGCGATCGCGCCGCTGGCGCGGAGGATCCCTGCATTGTCCAGGCTCGCCCGGTAGGCTTGCCCCCGATGTGAACCTGACCGCCTGCAATGAGCGGACAGGATGTTTCCCGGACCCAGGAGGACTTGTGGCGCAGCCTTTCGGCGTCGGCGATGTTGTTGGTGGGCGATATCGCATCACCCATCACGTGGTGACGTCTGCCGATCAGGACATCGTCTTCCAGGCGAGCGACGAGGTCCTCGACCGCGATGTCAGCATTCTGCTGGCCTCCCGATCCAATGCCAAGCAGGTCGCCACCTCAGCACGTGAGCTCGCGATCGGAGCACGCGACTCCGACGTGCAGGTCCTCGATCTCGGCCTCGCCGAGGAGCGCACCTACCTGATCTCCTCCCTGGTGGACCCCAATCACCTCCTGGACCTCGTGGTGCCGGACTCCGCGCCCTACGTCGAGCCCTTCTTCACCGACTCCCTGGGTTCCGAGCTCTTCGGGCAGTCCCGCGTGATGGAGCCGGAGACCTTTGACGACGACGACGAGTACTACGCCGCCCTGCACGGGGACTCTGATCGCCCTGAGGATGCGGCGCGACGCTTCCGTCGGCGCCGCCCGGCCTTCCTCGACAAGGTCTCGGATTCGTTGAACCGTCGGCTGAACTCGGAGAACGACGCCGCAGCGCTCGCCGTGGCCGCAGGGCAGGTCGATCAGGCGCGCGAAGAGGCCGCCACGTTCCTGCGCCATG
Organism: uncultured Nesterenkonia sp.; assembly: GCA_947494195.1. GTDB lineage: Bacteria > Actinomycetota > Actinomycetes > Actinomycetales > Micrococcaceae > Nesterenkonia. The sequence continues at coordinate 192,080 of CANLUC010000002.1, forward strand.
ACATGGAGGTACTCGCTGCGGACCCCGCGGGCGACACCGATGAGGACTTCTCGGCCCATCTCGAGGCCGACCCGGCCACGTCTCGCGACGCCGTTGACCCTCGTGCGACAGACCTTGCCGCTGCCAGCGCTTCCGCGGCAGGCTCCGCCACACTGGCCTCCTCCAGCGTTGCTGAGCGGTCCGCAAACGAGAACCAAGATGATGCAAGCCCGTACGGCGACGAGGATGTCCTGCCTGACGGTGAAGAGGTCGTGGACAATCCGCCGGCTTCACCCGTGGACGATTTTGATGCGCCTCCCACTGCGCCCGCGGCAGCAGGTGAGAGCACGCAGGCCGTGCCGGCTCGGCTCCGTGATGCGCTCTCCTTCACCGGACTGATCCGCCCGGTGCCCAGTCTGGAAGAAGAGGCCGCACTGCAGTCTCCCCAGCCGGCAGCTCAGCACCAGGGTGCGCCGCAGCAGGAGGCAGCTCCCAGTCTCCCCGCCGACGCCGCATCCGCCCACGGACCCCTCGGCTTGGGGGACGATGAGGATGAGGCCCCCGATCCTGACTTCCGCGATGAGAAACCCGGTCCACGCCGCTGGCTGCTGGCGGTCGCGCTGGCGGCGGTCCTCGTGGTGGTCGCTGTCGTGATGTTCTTCAGCCTGCGCGGCGGCGAGGTCGAAGACGCCTCCGCCCCTGCCGAGCAGGACCAGGATGCTGCTGAGGAACAGCCGGCCGAGGAGCCTGCTGAATCGCAGGAGGCTTCCCCGAGCGAGGAGGCCTCGCCCAGCGCGGAGACTGGCCCCGAGCCCGCCATCGCCGGTGTCACCCGCGTCGTGCCCGAGTCTCCGGATCTCATCGCGGACCGCGATGGACAGCTTCCCAATCTCCTCGATGGGGACGATTCGACCTCCTGGATCACCCTCTCCTTCGCCACGGAAGACTTCGGGGGCTTCAGCTCCAATGTGGCGCTGATCGCGGAACTCGAGGAGCCCACAACGGTCTCCTCTGTGACACTCACTCAGCGGGGAGATTCCTCGGGTGGCAGCTTCGAGGTGCTGACCAATGACACAGCAAGCCTTGACGGCGCCCAAGAGGTGGGTACCGGCACGCTGAACTGGAACGAGACCACTGTCGAGTTCGACGACGAGACCGAGGCGGCCTACGTCATCATCAACATCACCGAGCTGCCCACACAGGAGGCTCCGGACCAGGCGGGACTGCCCTACAGCGTGGAGCTCAGCGAGCTCAGCGTCGACTGATCACACGCCCGCCGCAGGGTCGGTGATCAGTGGGGGTGCAGGCATGGCTCCAGTAGGCTGGCGGAAGAAGGAATAGGTTGAACATCGATGATGTTCAATATTCCAGACACCACGACCGTTGCTAAGGACATGTGATTGTGACTGAACAGACCCCTGACCAGGTACATGATGTGGTCATCGTCGGCTCCGGCCCGGCGGGCTACACCGCAGCCGTCTACATGGCCCGCGCGAACCTGAATCCCATCGTGCTGACAGGCTCCGTGACTGCCGGCGGCGAGCTCATGAACACCACGGACGTCGAGAACTTTCCGGGCTTCCCCGATGGCATCATGGGCCCCGATCTGATGATGAACATGGAGCAGCAGGCGCGGCGCTTCGGCGCCGACATCCGTCACGAGGATGCCACGGAGCTGATCCTGGACCGTCCCATCAAGCAGATCACCACCGGTGCCGGAGATGTGTTGCACGCACGCGCCGTCGTGTTGGCCACCGGGTCTGCCTACCGCGAGCTCGGTGTCCCCGGGGAGAAGGAACTCTCGGGTCACGGAGTGAGCTGGTGTGCCACCTGCGACGGCTTCTTCTTCCGCGAACAGAACATCGCCGTGGTCGGCGGTGGGGACTCCGCCATGGAGGAAGCCCTGTTCCTGACGAAGTTCGCCTCACAGGTCACTGTGCTTCACCGCCGCGAGGAGCTGCGCGCCTCGCAGATCATGGTGGACCGTGCCAAGGCCAATGAGAAGATCTCGTTCGTCTGGAACACCGAGGTGACCGAGGTCCAGGGCGAGGGCAAGGTCAGCCGACTGATCCTGCGTGACACTGTCACCGGAGAGCCCTCAGCCCTGGACGTGACAGGACTGTTTGTGGCAATTGGTCATGACCCACGCACGGCCCTCTTCAAGGACCAGATCACCCTCACCGACGATGGCACCGCCTGGGTCGATGGGCGCAGCTCAAGGACCTCGCTGCCGGGTGTCTTCGCCGCTGGTGACGTGCTCGACCCGACATACCGCCAGGCCATCACGGCCGCGGGTTCGGGATGCGTGGCTGCACTGGATGTGGAGCATTGGTTGGCCGACAACGTTCCCACTGACGCCGACGAGGTCCCGGCTGATGAGACCCATAACGCCCCCGTACCTCTCTAAGGAAGGAGATCTATATGTCAGATCTCAAGAATGTCACTGACGCCAGCTTCGAGCAGGACGTCCTGCAGGCCGATAAGCCCGTGCTCGTCGACTTCTGGGCCGAGTGGTGCGGTCCCTGCCGCATGCTGACGCCGATCCTCGAAGAGCTCGCCGCAGAAAATCCGGAGAAGATCCAGGTGGTGAAGGTCAACGTGGACGAGAATCCCGGGACTGCCGCCAAGTTCGGCATCACGTCGATCCCAGCGGTCTACGCCTTCAAGGATGGCGAACACGTCCAGTCCTCCATCGGCGCCAAGCCGAAGCAGGTGCTGGAGCAGGAGTTCGCTGACCTGCTCAGCTGAACAGCTGGCACACCGTCTTAGACGGCGAACAGGTCGGGCCCGGAGCGAATCCTCGTTCTGGGCCCGACCTGTTTCACGTGAAACCTCAGTCCCGGCTGCCGATCATGTCCATCAGCCGGTGCAGATCATCGATGGAGCCGAAGTCGATCGCGATGCGGCCCTTCTTAGCGCCCAGAGTGATCTTCACCTGAGTATCAAGGCGATCGGTCAGCGCATCCGAGAACTCCTCCAGCTGCTGCACCCGGGGGCTCTTCGTCCGTTCGCGTCCCAGGTCCTCGCCCGCGCCCTGGTCTCGCTGGGCAAGCGTCACTGCCTCCTCGGTGGCACGCACCGAGAGGCCCTCTGCGACGATCCGCCCCGCCAGCTGCTCCATCTGCTCGGATGACTTCAGCCCGAGCAACGCTCTGGCGTGGCCTGAGGAGAGGACACCTGCAGCGACTCGCCGCTGCACTGCGGGAGGAAGCTTCATGAGTCTGAGGGTATTGCTGATCTGCGGCCGAGAGCGGCCGATCCGTTCCGCCAGTTCATCCTGCGTGCAGTTGAAGTCGTCCAAGAGCTGCCGGTAGGCCGCCGCCTCTTCCAGTGGATTGAGCTGAGACCGGTGGATATTCTCCAAGAGTGCGTCCCGCAGAAGATCGTCATCCTTGGTCATCCTGACGATCGCGGGAACGGTCTCGAGGTCCGCAGCCTTCGACGCGCGCCAGCGGCGTTCCCCCATGACGAGCTCATAGAGGCCCGCACCCGCCGGGCGGACGACGACCGGCTGCAGCATGCCGATCTCGCGTATGGAATGGATGAGCTCATCCATGTGCTCTTCGTCGAATTCCTGCCGAGGCTGACGCGGGTTCGGAACGATCGCCTCTACTGGAATGGACCGAAACTCGGCACCTTCCACTGAGCCGCTGGTTTCACGTGAAACAGAGTTGGTCCACGCACCGTCCCGGCCCACGTTCTCGTCGGATTCCCGTGCCTCGACCATCGATTCGTTGCTCTTCTGGGACTCCGTCTCAATACTGCCAGACGCAGACGCCGCCTGCGCTGCCAGACCACCATTCTGTGGACTCGTCTGCCGCTCGCCGGCTTTACCCGCCCCTCGCGAGAGCACGTCAGGCATGGGTGCCCGTTGTCCGGCGCTTGGTCGCCTGGAAGACGTCACTGATCGTTGGATGACCGTAGAATCTCGGGCAACATACGGACCCTCGAGATCTGATTTTGCCGAGAAGAAGACATCGATGGGACGAGGAGCACTGGATCGACCTTCTGGTGTTTCACGTGAAACCATCCCAGAAGCTCCCGGGTCTTCGGTCTCTGCAGGGATCGGTGGAGTTGCGGCAGAAGTCTCCTGCTGGTGATGCTCCTGATCCTGAGAATCACTGTTGATCAGCGCACCTAGACCCCGTCCCAAACCGCGCCGTTTACGTTCCGCCATGCAGGAGCCTCCTAGAGACATCGACCTCACCCGCGTGAGCTCAGCGCGGTAGCTCCCATTCTACGGAGATTTTGTCGGCGATCGTGCCAGCGGCAGTAAACGGTGCGTGTTTCACGTGAAACTAGGAGGGATATGCCTGATTCCCAGACCGCTGCAGCAGGCACTTTCCGCCCGCATAGGACGTTCCCATGAAACGGCAGCTGAAACCCCAAAGGCTCAGACCGTGTTTCACGTGAAACTTCAGCCCGCGCTCAAGCCGACACCGCCGAGCAGCGTTTCACGTGAAACACCTCCCAGGCGACCGACAGGGAGTTCCGATTTGTTCGCGCCCTGGATGAGGTGAACTAACGGGGAACGTCGGTGCGCGAACGCGACACATCCGGCGCGAAGACTGTACTCAGGTGCGGATGTTTCACGTGAAACCCGGGGCCACGCCCCACCGCAAAGACACGGAAAGTCGCTGGTCAGGAGCGCTGCACCAGCTCTGCAGCCGCTTCCAGGTAGGCGAGCGCTCCGGTGGAGGAACGGTCGTAGCTGATCACGGACTGCTGGTAGGAGGGTGCCTCGGAGATGCGGACGCTGCGCGGGATCACTGACTTGAGCACCGACTCCGGGAAATGTTCGCGAACCTCTTCGGCGACCTGTGACGCCAGATTGGTCCGTCCGTCATACATGGTCAGCAGAATGGTGGACACCTTGAGCGGCGGGTTCAGATGCTTCTGAATCATCCCGATGTTGTTGAGCAGCTGGCTCAACCCCTCGAGGGCGTAGTATTCGCATTGAATCGGAATCAACACTTCTTGCGCCGCGACAAAGGCATTGACCGTGAGGAGCCCGAGGCTGGGAGGGCAGTCGATGAAGACGAAGTCCAGTCGCTCGAGGCCGTTCTCTTCCCGATAACGGTAGTACTCGGCCAACGCGCGCTGCAGACGCTGTTCGCGCGCCACCAGAGATACAAGTTCGATCTCTGCACCCGCGAGATGGATCGTCGCTGGGACCACCTGCAGCCGGGGGATGTCTGGGCAGTCGGCCACCACGTCGGAGAGGGCGAAGTCCTCGATCAGCACGTCGTACACCGAATCGGTGTCCGCGGAGTGCTCAACTCCCAACGCCGTCGAGGCGTTGCCCTGCGGATCGATGTCGATGACCAGGACGTTGAATCCCTGATCGGCCAGGGCCGCTGAGAGATTCACCGTGCTGGTGGTCTTCCCAACTCCGCCCTTCTGGTTGGACACGGTGATCGCCCGCGTGTGCTCAGGTCGATCCAACTCCGTAGACACCAGCTTCTTGCGGCGGCGATTCTCGTCTGCGAGCTCGGCGGCCAGGGGAGAGGAGGCCGCGAACGAATCGAGGATCGAAGACCCTTCGGCCGCACTGGCAGCGGCACCGGCAGCCTTCGCGGTACCACTTGTTTCACGTGAAACACGGTGCTCTTGCACGGGCCACCTCTCCTTAGTCACGAGTCATTCCGCCATGCGCATCAAAAACCCTGGCGGCGCGCGCCGCCCGGGCATGCACGAGTCTAGGCCACCCGAGCGGAACGACGACGGCAGCGCACCACCGTGCTCGGCTCCTCGAGCAGTCCTTCACCCAACAGCTCAACGGTGGGCTTCTGCAGCTTGTACCTGCTGAAAGACTTCGATGCCGCCTCGATCTCGCCGCGCACACTCCGACCCTTGATGAGGATCAGCTCGCCGTCGTCGTCCAGCAGAGGTACGGTAAGGGGCAACAGTCGCTTGAGAGCTGTCACGGCGCGCGCAGTGACGACATCGGCCATCACCTCATCGGTGACTTCCTCCGCCCTGGCCCGAATGAGCTGGACGTTGTCGAGGTCGAGATCCTGCAGCACCGTGCTCAGCCACTCGACTCGGCGCTCCATCGGTTCGATGAGGATGAACTCCACATCGGGACGCGCAATGGCGAGCGCAAGTCCCGGAAGTCCAGCCCCGGAGCCCACGTCGGCGACAGTGGTGTCCGCGGTCAGCTCCGGTGCCAGGATGGCGCAGTTGAGCACATGCCGCGACCAGATGCGGGGGACTTCACGCGGCCCGAGCAGACCGTGGTCGATTCCGGTGGAGCACAGGTGCTCCACATAACGTTCGGCGAGCTCCAGCCGGTCGCCGAAGAGCGTCAAGGCTGCGGCGCGTTCCGGTTCGGTGAGCCCAGGAGTCTCCTGCACGGCCTCGGAGGCGTCCGCAGAGACATCGTCTGAAGGACGAGTCTGCGGAGACTCTTCATTCATCCAGGAGTCACTCTCCCGCTGATGCTCGCTCATGAGGCTGAGATGACGACGTGGCGGCGTTTGCCTTCGCCCTCAGATTCGCTGATCAGACCGGAGTCGGCGACGAAATCGTGTACGATCTTCCGCTCGTAGGCGCTCATGGGCTCTAGGTGCACGTCCTCTCGGCGATCCTGGACCTTCGCGATCGCGTCCTCCGCGAGCTGCTTCAGCTCTGACTGACGACGGTCGCGATGACCTGAGACGTCCAGCACGAGACGTGTCCGATCACCTGTGGCAGTCAGCACGGCCAGACGGGTCAGCTCTTGCAGTGCGTCGAGCACCTCGCCATTGCGGCCGACCAGGTCGTCGAGCTCTTCGCCACCATCTTCCGTGAGGATCGAGACGTAGGTGCGTCCACCGCGGACCTCGATATCGATGTCACCGTCGAGGTCGACGATGTCTAGCAGCTCCTCAAGGTAGTCTGCCGCGATATCGCCCTCGTCGGTGGCACCTTCTGCCGGTGCCTGCTCCTGCGCCACCTCGCTCGGGGCCTCGGAGTCACCGCCTGCTTCGTCCTTGGAGTCAGGTGCTGTGGGCTCGGCTGCTGCCGCTGGCGTTTCCTCGGCTTCGGCGGGGACCATGTCCTGTTCGGCGCCGTCTGCCTGGGTCAGCTTCGTCTCGTTCTCGCTCATGACTACTTCTTCCTCTTCTTCTTCTTCGCCGGCTGAGAGGTCTGGCCGAGATGCTTGCCGGTCGGCTTGGGCTGCTCCACGGGCTTGGCTGCCTCATTGAACGGCGGGAGGCCTCGGGCGGAACGACGAAGGTTCAGCTCCTTCTCAGCCAGAGAGCCCGGCGTCGGGTTGTTCCGAATGACCCACCACTGCTGCCCCATGGTCCAGAAGTTTGTCGCCGTCCAGTAGACGAGCACACCCACCGGGAAGTTCACGCCGCCGATGACGAAGACCAGTGGAAGCACGTAGAGCATCATCTTCTGGGTCTGCGCGAACTGTCCCGTCAGCGCAGCCTCAGACATGTTCTTGCTCATCAGCTGCTTCTGGGTGAAGAACTGGGTGGCGACCATCGTGACGATCATGATCGCCGTCAGGATGACGACATCCCAGCGTGTGGGATCGGCGCTGAAGGAGGGCAGGAACATGTCCGACATGCTCACGCCGAAGATCGAGGAGCCGTCGAAGCTCTGCACCTCATTGGCGCTGAGCGCGCCGTAGCCCTGCTGCTGGTTCTGCTCCTCACGCATGCGGTTGAGCATCCAGAAGAGCGCAAAGAAGATCGGCATCTGCGCCAGCAGCGGAAGACAGGTCATGAACGGATTCACGTTGTGCTTCTTGAACAGCGCCTGCTGCTCCTGGGCCATCTGCTGGCGGGAGACGGCGTCCTTCTTGCCCTTGTACTTGGCCTGGAGCTTCTGCACCTCAGGCTGGATGATCTGCATCCCGCGCTGGGACTTGATCTGCTTGACGAAGAGCGGGATCAAGATGATGCGAATCACCAGCACGAGCAGGACGATGGACAGAACCCAGTTCCATCCCGAGTCTTCAGGCAGCCCGATGGCCGACAGCAGGCCATGGAAGGTGCTCAGGATGAAGGAGACGGCCCAGGTGAAGGGCCACATGATTGTGTCGAAAAAGCCCATGTATCTCTCAGATGTAGTGGCCAGGCATCATGCCGAAGCAGCCTGCCGGCTCAAGGGTGGTGAGGACGTCAGTCATCATCACCGCGGGGAATCGGTGGGTGGTTTGTCTCTATGATCGTCGGTACTGCACCCTGCGGCCAAATCCTCGAACTGGCTGGCACCGGGTCCACCCCGCCTCCGGTGAACGGATTGCAGCGCAGCACCCTCCACGCGGTGAGCGGAACTCCACGAATCACCCCGTGGGCCGTCACTGCTTCGAGTCCATAGGCGGAACAGCTGGGGTAGAAGCTGCAGACCTGCCCATACAGCGGTGAGATGACCTTCCGGTATCCCCTGATCAACAGGGCCAGCATGATCGACGGGCCCGCACGAAGCCAGCCCCAGTGGCCGCGGCGCAGCTGTGCCGCGTCAACACTCGGGGCGGGAAGTCCGGGAGTCTCACCCACTGGCACGTAGTAGCTGGAATGCTTGATCCACGTGTATTCCGTGGAGGCGGACTCTTCGGGGACGGCGCCGGATGCACTGGACGTGTCACCGCTCATTGCGGGACCCGCTGCCGTGACGTCTTGCGCAGCGCCCGCTGCGCGGCACTGTGTACAGCCGAGCTCAGCTGGGCGTGGTCCAGGTCCACGATCTCTGGGAACGCCCGGATGACCATGTCCAACTGACCTTCTGCGGGTGCTGCGAGAGCTTCATCGCGCATGAGTTCGAAGATGACGTGCCGAAGCCGTCGCTGGACACGGTGCCGGACGACGGCGTTCCCCACAGCCTTGGAGACGACAAGTCCGCACCTCCAGGGGCTGCCTGCTGCAGCGGAACGTGGCGGCCCGATCCTCACGGCCACCATCACGCCCCCGCCACCGGCACGAGAGCCCTGCCTCATGGTGTCGCGATGATCGCGCGAGGAGGTGAGCCGGTGTTCTTTGGGGAGCACGGCGCTCGGCCTCCATTCGCTGCGACCTGGTTGCTGCGGACTGTGCCTTCGGCAGCGGCACATGCGCACACCAGATGCACGAACGGCCCGTTCCCAATTCTGCGGGACGGGCCGTGTGTAGGTCCAGATGCTGTGCACCGGGACCAGCTGACCGTAGGTCAGCGTGAATTGCTCTAGCTCAGGCCGACAGTTCCTTGCGGCCCTTGTTGCGACGCGTCGAGATGATCGACCGGCCGGCACGGGTGCGCATACGGGAACGGAAACCGTGCTTGCGGCTGCGACGGCGGTTGCTCGGCTGGAAAGTCCGCTTGCTCACTGTGTACTCCCACTTGGATGGTTTGAAGTCATTCGGGCCCCGGACAAGTTCCTGCGTGCAGGCACGGCAGAACCGTGGGGCGACCTGTCAACACTAGGGTTTCCCCGGCGCGTCGTCAAGTCTGCCGGGGCGGCCTGTGCGCCATTGGCCGCCGCGCCACCGAGACCTATCGTAGTGTCCCCGGCTGCCGCTGGGTCCGTGAAGGGACGAAACATGACTGCCGATCACCCCGTCATTCTGCTCCCACGCCTGAGCAGCAGGGGTGCGGCGCACCACCCGGCCGAACCCGTCACGTGGGCCCCGGTGCTCGTGCTGAGTCTGCTCGGTGTGCCCGGTCTCACCCTCGGCATCCTCGGCTGGCAGCGGCGAGAGATCAACGGCGGCTGAGCCGGGATGACGCGGGAGATCTGACTTTTCCCACAGCTCTCTCCACAGAAGCTGTGGAATACTATGTGCAGAATTTCGCCGATATCCACGAGGGGAGCAGCGTGCCTGCTGAGTCAGAGGTCGATGTGCCGCGGAAGTGGCAGCAGGTGCTTGCCGAGCTCCGGGAGAATCATGGCATCGCCGGCCTCCGGCTGACCGACGTCGGGCGGGCAGTGCCACAGGGGGAACAGCTTCTGGGCGAGACTCTGCTGCTGACCGTTGCGGTGCCACATGAACGCGTGCGCGAGCTCATGCAGTCGACGTTGGCGGCTCAGCTCGGTGACGCAATGCGCACGGTCTTCGGCAAGGATGTCCTCTGTGCCTATGTCATCGACCCGGAACTCGCGACGCGGCAGCGCGAACTCGGAGTAGCACCGAGCGCGAACTCAGCGCCCTCTGCGGCTTCGGCCTCCTCCACCGCAGTAGATGATCTCTATCCCGGAGAGAGTCCCGCTGAAAACCCGCGACACCTCCCGGACTCCGGCGCCTACGCCCGCCCAGAACGAGCCGAACGAGCAGAGCTATCCGAGCGACCAGAACGAGCCGAACGAGCAGAGCTATCCGAGCGACCAGAACGGGTCGGAATCGGTATGAGCCGAGAACGGGACGAGTTCGGCGACCCCAGCTTCGCCCCCACGGACTATTCACAGTACGAACGCGCTGCGCAGCCCCAGCGGGATGCTCGGCTGACCGAGCGCCGTCCCCCCAGCCGGCCAGCTCCACCAGCCTCCTTCACCGCCAGCGGCAGCGAGCAGTACGAGACTTCACGGCTGAATCCCCGATATACCTTTGACACCTTCGTCATCGGATCCTCCAACCGCTTCGCCCACGCTGCCGCGAATGCGGTCGCAGAAGCTCCTGCCAAGGCCTACAACCCGCTCTTCATCTACGGCGACTCGGGCCTGGGCAAGACGCACCTGCTGCACGCGATCGGCCACTATGCGCAGCGCCTCTACTCGGGGATCCGCGTGCGCTACGTGAACTCGGAAGAGTTCACCAACGACTTCATCAACTCGATCCGCGACGACGAAGGTGCAAGCTTCAAGCACCTGTACCGCAACGTCGACATCCTGCTGCTGGACGACATCCAGTTCCTCGCCGATAAAGAGCGCACCGTGGAGGAGTTCTTCCACACCTTCAACACCCTCTACAACAACAACAAACAAGTCGTGATCACCTCGGACCTACCGCCGAAACGTCTCTCCGGGTTCGAGGAACGGCTGAGATCCCGGTTCGAACTGGGTCTCATCACCGACATCCAGCCCCCCGAGCTCGAGACCCGCATCGCGATTCTGCGCAAGAAGGCCACCGCCGAGAACTTCTCCTGCCCAGATGATGTCCTCGAATACATCGGCTCGAAGATCTCCTCGAACATCCGTGAGCTGGAGGGGGCGCTCATCCGCGTCACCGCCTACGCCGCACTGAACAAACAGGCAGTGGACCTGGCGCTGGCGGAGCAGGTCATGCGCGACCTGATCTCCGACGACCACGCTCAGGAGATCACCGCGGACCAGATCATCAACGCCACGGCGGACTATTTCATGTTCAGCGTCGACGAGCTGATCTCGAAGTCGCGGAATCGCAAGCTGGTCAACGCCCGGCAGATCGCCATGTACCTGCTGCGCGAGCTCACGGAGATGTCCCTGCCCAAGATCGGACAGGCCCTGGGCGGCCGGGACCACACGACGGTCATGTACGCCGAGCGCAAGATCCGTGAACTCATGGCGGAGCGTCGAGCGGTCTTCAATCAGGTCACGGAACTGACGAACAAGATCAAGCAGCAGCGCTGACTCCTCCGCGACAGATCTGCGGCTAAGCGACCGAGGCGATCACGCGCGCTGGGTGAACAGCTGTGGACAAAGTGCTGTTCCACAACTCACACGCATGTCATTCCGCACAGGCCCTGGGATGAGCGACACTCCTGCCGCAGTATCTCCACAGGTTTTCCCACATATCCACAGGCGCCGGTGGAGTTTTCCAAGTTTTGGTTAACAGCTGTGGATAAAACGGTGCAGTATGCGGTGCACAACGCGCTGACATTGGGGACTAGACAAGCTTCCCTGGGGAGAGCGAACGAGGAAGCTGTTGAAATCTCCACCTCCCATACACAGCCGAGACGAGAATCCTCCACCACCTGGTGCACAACCGGATCCGGACAGACACCGACAAGCAGTGGCTTATCCACAGTTTCCACAACACCTGTTAACACTTCTGACCCTTAACCCTTTGAATGACAGAGAACAGTCACCCTCCGCCCCCAACACCCTCCACCTGGAATCCCAGATCTTGTGGGCGGACACCCGATTCGAAGCTCATATGGTGCTCGTCTCGGTACTTGCTAGCTTCTACCGTTCGATTGCAGGTAAGCTCGACACTCGACACAACCCGCAGATGCTTGACATTCACCGACCCGGTTGTCGAAGCGCAACAAGGAAGGCAGGGATCAGTGGAGTTCACTGTTGAACGGGATGTTCTTTCCGAAGCGGTTTCCTGGGCCGCCCGTTCCCTCTCCCCTCGACCCCCTGCACCGGTATTGGCGGGGCTGCACATCACCGCAGCCGACCAGACGGTCACCATTTCGAGCTTCGATCACGAGATCTCTGCCCAGCTGCACATCGAGGCCGATGTGGCACAGTCTGGAACGATCCTGGTGTCCGGCCGTCTGCTCAATGACATCGTCAAATCCCTGCCGAATGCTCCCGTCACGGTGCAGCTGCAAGACTCCCGAGTGCAGCTGACCTGCCGGTCCTCGAAGTTCACCCTCTCCACGATGCCGGTGGACGAGTACCCGGAACTCCCAGGCATGCCTGAACTGGCAGGCACCGTCGACGGTGCGGCGTTCGCCCGCGCCGTCTCTCAGGTGATCACCGCCGCCTCGAAGGACGACACCCTCCCGATCCTCACTGGCGTGAAAGTCGAGATCGAGGGCGACACGATCACCTTCCTGGCTACTGACCGCTACCGCCTCGCGATGCGCGAGATCAACTGGTCCCCGGCCGTGCCCGACATCTCCACGTCCGTGCTGATCAAGGCAAAGACGCTGAACGATGTCGCAAAGTCTCTCGCCGGTGCCGGTTCGCTGCAGATCGCTCTCTCCGAGTCCGCCGAGCTGGTCGGCTTCTCCTCCGGAGGACGGCGCACCACCTCGGTGCTGGTCGACGGGGACTACCCCAAGATCCGTCAGCTCTTCCCGGAAGACACTCCGATCCATGCAGTGGTCAACACCGCGGAATTCATCGAGGCCGCTCGCCGCGTCTCGCTGGTGTCTGAGCGCAATGGTCATGTGCGCCTGCAGTTCACCCAAGACAACGAGGTCATCCTCGACGCCGGTGTGGATGACGCGGCCTCCGCCTCGGAGGTCATCCCCGCGACGCTGAACGGGGAATCGATCACTGTCGGGTTCAACCCCGCGTACCTGAACGAGGGCCTCAACGTCATCGATTCAGAGTTCCTGCGCTTCTCCTTCGTCTCGGCGCCCAAGCCCGCGATGATCACGGGGCAGGCTGAGGCAGAGGGCGAGAAGTCCATTGATTTCCGGTATCTCCTGATGCCGGTGCGTCTGATCAACCAGTAGCTGAAGGCAGCCGAGGAGACCATGCGGCTGTCACAGCTCACGCTCACCGACTTCCGCAGCTACGCCCACGCGCAGCTGCAGCTGCAGCCTGGACCGAACGTCCTGCTGGGGTTCAACGGGGTGGGCAAGACCAACATCGCCGAAGCCATCGGCTACCTCTCCACGTTGAGCTCCCACCGGGTGAGTCAGGATGGTCCCCTCGTCCGTCATGGTGAGAAGCAGGCCATCATCCGGGCAGATGCCCACCGGGGCAGCCGTCAGGCCCTGCTCGAGGTGGAGATCAATCCGGGAAGAAGCAACCGCGCTCGCATCAATCGTGGAAATCCGGTCCGTGCCACTGATGTGCTTGGGATCCTGCGGACTGTGCTCTTCGCCCCGGAGGATCTGGAGCTGATCAAGGGAGGACCCACGCTGCGGCGCAGGCTCTTCGATGACCTGGCGGTTCAACTGCGGCCGGCGCTCGGGCGCGTACGTCTGGACTACGAGAAGGTCCTCAAACAGCGCAATGCGCTGCTCAAGTCCATCCGCCACGAGGGATTCACCTCCACGCATGAAGCCACGCTCGCGGTCTGGGATCATCAGCTCTCCGAGGCCGGTTCGCATCTGCTCAAGGCACGCCTGGAGATGCTCACCGCGCTGCGTCCCCATGTCGCCACGGCCTACGAACAGCTCTCCGGAAGCGTGCGGACGGCGAGGGTGCAGTATGTGAGTTCCCTGGAGGAGGACCTCCCCCGGGACTCGCTGTCTGCCTCCGAGACGACCGATGACGCCCCCGGTGACGCCTCCAGGCCCGATGTCTCGGCACTGGAGACCCTCACCCGCCATGAGCTCGCAGGCCTGATGCTGCAGCGGCTGCAGAGTTCTCGGCGGGCCGAGCGAGACCGCGCGATGACTCTGGTGGGCCCGCATCGTGACGATGTGAACTTCAGCCTGGACCAGGTGCCGGTGAAGGGATTCGCCTCCCATGGCGAGACCTGGTCCTTTGCCCTGGCGCTGCGGCTCGGTGCCTACCGCGTGATGGTCGATGACGACCCCGAGGAGGGCGCCCGACCGGTGCTGATCCTCGACGATGTCTTTGCGGAGCTGGATGCGCGCCGACGTCGTCGGCTCGCCGAACTCGCCGCGGAGGCCGAGCAGCTGATCGTCACGGCCGCAGTGGACGACGACGTGCCAGAGGCTCTGCTGGGCAATGCGCTGCGGGTCGAATCGGTGGACCAGATCAGCCAGGTGTCAGTCCATGAGCAGCCTTGACGATCGGCTCCAGGATCATGAGGACGCCGCCAAGATTCTGCTGGCCCGGATGCGGGCCGCGGCCAAGGGTCGCGGCGAACATCGACTCCGCGGCACGCCCAAGGGCACCTCACTGGCCGGAGATCCGCGCAGCAGCAGCACGGACAAGCAGAAGCGCGCCGCGGCGGCGGGCCCCCGGTCTGCTGATCGGCGGGATCCGAACCTGCTCGGCGGCGTGGTCGACGGATTGATCAAGACCCGGGGCTGGAGCTCTCCGGTGGCGGTGGGTTCGGTCGTTGCTCGCTGGGAGCAGCTGGTCGGCACCGCGATCGCCGAGCACTGCAAGCCGGAGAAGTTCGAAAACGGGGTGGTGGAGGTGATCTGTGATTCCTCGGCCTGGGCGACGAATCTGAAGCTGATGCAGCCCCAGCTCATGGACGTGTTCAACCGCGAGCTCGGCCCTGGAATCGTGACCGGGCTCAGCATCCGCGGTCCGCAGGCGCCGAGCTGGAAGAAGGGCCTGTACTCCGTGCGCGGCAGGGGGCCGCGCGACACCTACGGCTGAGTCCGCGGCGGGCCCGGTCCGCCGAGGACGAAGCGGCAACAGCCTGAATCGCCAGGCTGCGATATGCCGCACTGGGGACCACAGGGTGGAACCGATCCCTACCGGCACGCCTCCGAATTGCTTCCAGGCCCCTTCGCTGGTCTCCAGGCCCAGGATCCATGCCTGCAGAGCACCCGAAAAATGCAGATTTGACCCCGGGGCGCGGTAGACTGGGGCGACGGCCCGAGCGCATCCGCCACTCGGGCTGGTCTGTGTCATGACAAGGTCAGCTCCCACGACCTTCCCGGCGACTCAAGGAGACGGCATAGCCCGTGACCTCGGCTAACGAGAACAAGCAGCACCAGGGCACCTACGGCGCCTCGGACATCACCGTCCTGGAGGGCCTGGAGGCAGTCCGGAAGCGTCCCGGCATGTACATCGGCTCCACCGGAGAGCGCGGCCTGCACCACCTGGTCTATGAAGTCGTCGACAACTCTGTGGATGAGGCGCTGGCCGGCTATTGCTCGCACATCCAGGTCACGCTGCAGGAGGACGGCGGCGTGCGCGTCGAGGACGACGGACGTGGCATCCCGGTGGACATGCACCCCAAGGAGGGGCGCCCCACGGTCGAGGTCGTGATGACCGTGCTGCACGCGGGCGGCAAATTCGGCGGCAGCGGCTACGCGGTCTCCGGCGGTCTGCACGGCGTGGGCATCTCCGTGGTCAACGCGCTCTCCTCCAAGGTCCGCACCACGGTGCGCCGGCAGGGCTACGAGTGGAGCATCGGCTTCGGCAACGGCGGCGAGACCACCCACGAGCTGACCCGCGGCGCCGAGACCGACGCCACCGGCACCACCCAGATCTTCTTCCCGGATCCGCAGATCTTCGAGAGCACCGAGTTCGACTTCGAGACGCTGCGCGCCCGGTTCCAGCAGATGGCCTTCCTGAACAAGGGCCTGCGCATCACCCTGCGCGACGAGCGCAACATCGCCGGCAACGAGGTGGTCCACGACGAGATCCTCGAGGGACAGCACGAGGAGGAAGCAGCGGCTGAGCTCGAGCCTACCGAGGCCGGTGGGGGCCATGACGGCATCATCGAGACCTCCAAGGGCCGCGTCGTCGTCTACCAGTACGACGCCGGACTGCTCGACTACGTCAATCACCTCAACGCCACGAAGCGCGCCGAACACGTCCACGACGACGTCATCGCCTTCGAGGCCGAGGACACCGAGCGCGGGATGGCCGCGGAGCTCGCGATGCAGTGGACGCTGTCCTACTCGGAGTCCGTGCACACCTACGCCAACACGATCAACACCCACGAGGGCGGCACCCACGAAGAGGGCTTCCGCGCCGCGATGACCACGTTGATCAACAAGTATTCCCGCGATAAGCAGATCCTGCGCGAGAAGGACGACAACCTCACCGGTGAGGACATCCGTGAGGGACTCACCGCTGTCATCTCGGTGAAGCTGCGCGAGCCGCAGTTCGAGGGCCAGACCAAGACCAAGCTGGGCAACACCGAGGCGCGCGGATTCGTCCAGCGCGTGGTCAACGACTACCTCGGCGACTGGCTGGAGCGGAACCCGGGCCCGGCCCGTGACATCGTGCGCAAGGCCCAGTCCGCCGCCCACGCGCGCGTGGCCGCCCGCAAGGCCCGTGAGAATGCACGGCGCAAGTCGCCCCTGGAGACCATGGGCATGCCCGGCAAGCTGGCCGACTGCTCCTCCAAGGACCCCTCCGAGTCGGAGATCTACCTGGTCGAGGGCGACTCGGCCGGCGGTTCGGCCAAGCGCGGCCGTGACCCGCGCACCCAGGCCATCCTTCCGCTGCGCGGGAAGATCCTCAACGTGGAGCGCGCCCGGCTGGACCGAGCCATGGGCAACCAAGAGGTCCAGTCGATGATCACCGCCTTCGGCACCGGCATCGGCGAGGACTTCGACCAGGCCAGGCTGCGCTATCACAAGATCGTGCTGATGGCCGATGCCGATGTGGACGGGCAGCACATCACCACCCTGATGCTGACCCTGCTCTTCCGCTATATGCGTCCGCTGATCGAGCACGGCAACGTCTTCCTGGCTCAGCCGCCGCTGTACAAGATCAAGTGGCAGTCAGGCCCCATGGACTACGTCTATACCGATGCCGAGCGAGACCGCGCGCTCTCCGAGGGCCGCGCCAAGGGCCGCAAGCTGCCCAAGGAGCTGGGCATCCAGCGCTATAAGGGCCTGGGCGAGATGGACTACTCGGAGCTGTGGGAGACCACCATGGATCCCGAGCACCGCACGCTGCTTCAGGTCTCCATGGAAGACGCCGCTGCCGCTGATGAGGTGTTCTCCATCCTCATGGGTGAAGACGTCGAATCCCGCCGCGGATTCATCCAGCAGAACGCCAAGGACGTCCGCTTCCTCGACATCTGACCCGCTGCACGCCCCGCAGGCCGCAGCTCGAGCTCGGATGCCGAATTCCGCATAAGGGAGAACACCACACGTGAGTGACAACACCGAAGAACCCCAGGATCCGCAGGGCGGTCCCAGTGAGGCCGTGGAGGGCGTCGTCGTCGACGACATCGTGACCCACGACCGGATCCGGCAGATCGATCTGCAGACCGAGATGAAGCGGTCCTACCTGGACTACGCCATGGCCGTGATCGTCGGCCGCGCGCTGCCCGATGTCCGCGACGGGCTCAAGCCCGTGCACCGCCGCGTGCTCTACGCGATGTACGACGGCGGCTACCGCCCGGACCGCTCCTTCAACAAATGCGCCCGCGTGGTCGGCGATGTGATGGGCAAC
The DNA here is from genome assembly GCA_947494195.1 of uncultured Nesterenkonia sp. Lineage (GTDB taxonomy): Bacteria > Actinomycetota > Actinomycetes > Actinomycetales > Micrococcaceae > Nesterenkonia. The sequence continues at coordinate 209,922 of CANLUC010000002.1, forward strand.
TATCATCCGCACGGCGACTCGGCGATCTACGACGCCCTCTCCCGGCTGATCCAGGACTGGGTCATGCGCTACCCGCTGGCCACCGGTCAGGGCAACTTCGGCAACCCGGGCGACGACGGTCCGGCCGCCCCGCGTTATACCGAGACCAAGATGGCCCAGCTGGCCATGGAGATGGTCCGGGACATCAACGAGAACACCGTCGACTTCCAGGACAACTACGACGGCAAGCAGCAGGAGCCTGTGGTCCTGCCGTCCCGCTTCCCGAACCTGTTGGTCAATGGCTCCTCGGGCATCGCGGTGGGCATGGCCACCAACATTCCCCCGCACAACCTGCGCGAGGTTGCCGATGGCGTGAAGTGGTACCTGCAGAACCCGCAGGCCTCCCGCGAGGAGCTCCTCGAGGCGCTGCTGCAGCGGATCAAGGGGCCCGACTTCCCCACCGGAGCACAGATCCTGGGCACCCGCGGGATCGAAGAGGCCTACCGCACCGGCCGCGGCTCGATCACCATGCGCGCAGTGGTCAACGTCGAAGAGATCCAGGGACGCACCTGCCTGGTGGTCACCGAGCTGCCGTACCACGCGAACCCCGACAACCTGGCGCGGAAGATCGCGCTGCTGGTCAAGGACGGCAAGGTCTCCGGCATCGCGGATCTCCGCGACGAGTCCTCCGGACGCACCGGCCAGCGCCTCGTCGTCGTGCTCAAGCGCGACGCCGTCGCCAAGGTGGTGCTGAACAACCTCTATAAGCACACCCAGCTGCAGGAGAACTTCTCCGCGAACATGCTGGCCCTGGTGGACGGCATTCCGCGCACGCTGAGCCTGGACGCCTTCGTCCACCACTGGGTCACCCACCAGATCGACGTCATCGTCCGGCGCACCCAGTTCCGCCTGGACAAGGCCCAGCGCGAGGCCCACATCAAGGTGGGTCTGCTCAAGGCGCTCGATGACCTGGACCGCGTGATCTCCACGATCCGCGCCTCCTCCACCGTCGAAGAGGCCCGGCAGAACCTCAAGTCGCTGCTGGACATCGATGACGATCAGGCCCAGGCCATCCTCGACATGCAGCTGCGCAAGCTCGCCGCGCTCGAGCGGCAGCGCCTGCAGGACGAGTACGACGAGCTCATGACCATGATCGCGGACTTCCAGGACATCTTGGCCTCCGAGGACCGGCAGCGCCGGATCATCGGCGCCGAGCTGGACACGATCGTGGACAAGCACGGAGACGACCGACGCACGCACATCCAGCTCGGCTACGACGGTGACATGTCCATGGAGGACCTGATCCCCCAGGAGGACGTCGTCGTCTCGATCACCCGCGACGGCTACGTCAAGCGGACCAAGATCGACAACTACCGGGCCCAGCACCGCGGCGGCAAGGGCGTCCGCGGCGCACAGCTGCGCGCCGATGACATCGTGGAGCACTTCTTCGTCACCACCACGCATCATTGGATACTGTTCTTCACCAACCTCGGACGGGTCTACCGCACCAAGTGCTACGACCTGATGGAGTCCGGCCGCGATTCCAAGGGCCAGCATGTGGCCAACATCGTGGCCTTCCAGCCCGATGAGTACATCGCCGGGGTGCTTCCGCTGCGCACTTACGAGGACGCCCCCTACCTGGTGCTGGCCACCAAGCGCGGCCTGGTGAAGAAGACGGTGCTCACCGACTACGACACCCCACGTCAGGCCGGCGTGATCGCCATCAACCTGCGTGAGGACGACGAGCTGGTCTCCTCGAAGCTGGTCTCCGCAGAGGACGACCTGATGCTGGTCTCCCGCAAGGGCCAGTCGCTGCGCTTCACCGCCACCGACGAGGCGCTGCGTCCCATGGGCCGCGCCACCTCCGGTGTGACCGGTATGAAGTTCCGCGAGGAGGACGAGCTGCTCGCGGCCGACGTGATCACCGAGAACTCCTATGTCTTCGTGGTGACCGAGGCCGGCTACGCCAAGCGCTCCGATGTCAGCGAGTACCGGGTGCAGGGCCGCGGAGGCCTGGGCATCAAGGTCGGCAAGCTGGTGGAGGATCGCGGCGACCTGGTCGGCGCCATGGTCGTCGAGGACGACGACGAGGTGCTCGTCGTCATGGAATCCGGCATGGTGGTGCGCTCACCCGTCTCCGGCGTACCCTCCAAGGGACGCGACACGATGGGGGTCATCTTCGCGAAGCCGCGCAAGAAGGATCGGATCCTCAAGGTGGCGCGCAGCTCGGGAGTGGCCCTCGCCGCGACCGGTGAGGCTGAAGCAGCCGACGTCGAGGCAGCAGAATCCGAGACACCGGAGGCCGGCTCAGCCTCGGCTGACAGCCCAGACTCCGCCGATGCAGTAGCGTTGGTCCCTGATGAAGCGGACCGAGATGAAGCGGACCGAGAGAACGCCTGATGGAGGTCTTCAGTGAGCGCAAGCAACGGCGCAGGTAATTCAGGGAGCCAATCGGGCTCTTCCGCGGCGCGTCCGGCCAACCGGTTCCCCGCACCGCGGCCTCGCGCCCAGGCAGCTGCGGGCGCCACCACGGCCAATCGACCGCAGAATGTACAGACGGGCACCGCAGGTGCTCGCCCCGCTGCAGGTTCGCGTCCGCCGCAGACGCGCCCCGTGGCGGGTCAGCGTCCCACCGGGTCTCGCCCTCAGCCAGGTCTCGTGCGTCCCACGCCCAAGGCCAAGGTGCGCAAGGCGCGGCTGCTGATCTCCAAGGTTGACCCCTGGTCGGTGCTGAAGATGAGCTTCCTGCTCTCGGTGGCGCTGGGCATCATGACCGTCGTCGCCGCAGTGACCCTGTGGTCGGTGATGGATGTGACCGGCATCTTCAACCGGGTCAACGAGCTGCTCGGCCAGATCCTCGGCACCGAGGGCGGCGGCGGCACCTTCCGCGTGGAAGAGCTCGTGACCATCGGGCAGGTCGCCTCCTTCGCCACGATCATTGCGGTGATCAATGTGGTGCTGCTGACGGTCCTCTCCATGTTGGCAGCTGTGCTCTACAACCTCTCCGCCTCCCTTGTGGGCGGCGTAGGGGTCACGCTGACCGACGACTGAGTCTGCCCCTGGGACCGGGCGCTGGCTGGTGCCCGTCGGCAGGCCGCCGATTTGGTCCGGCCGAGGTCAGCGATGTAATGTGTAGTGGTCGTCCTGATGAGGATGACGCACCTTTCACAAGGTGTCGGGGGCGTATAGCTCAGGCGGTTAGAGCGCATCGCTGATAACGATGAGGTCGGAGGTTCAAGTCCTCCTACGCCCACTCCGGACTCCAGGAGGAAGCGATGAAGCGCATTGTGCTGATGGCTTTCTCGGTGGCGGGAATCCTCGGTTATCGCCAATGGCGACGAGCCGAGGATGCTCGGAAGGTCTGGTCTCGGGCCACAGATTCGGTCTGATAGCCTGAGAAAATTCTGGGGGCATGGCGCAATTGGTAGCGCACCTGCTTTGCAAGCAGGGGGTTAGGGGTTCGAGTCCCCTTGCCTCCACCAGATGAGAACATGCTGAAGACAACGGCTCCTCACACCTCTTGGTGTGAGGAGCCGTTTTTCTATCGGCACACCAGTTCTGATCTTCGGCACTGTGTGCTCCATCTGACTCCGAGCCCCGTTCGGCTATAGTCTTCAATTACCAGCTGACCCCCACGACTGAAGAGGTGCCTGACACAGGTGTACGACTTACCACGCGCAGTGCTTGATCGCCGACGACAATGTCCCTCGAGCACTGCGAATGAAGGTCATATCGACCGCCGCAGCGCCGCAATGGTGATCGCCCGGTGATCGCCCTCCTGCTCCTGCTCCTCGGCATCGTGCTGATCCTGCTCATCATCGCGGCCAACGGCTATTTCGTCGCCCAAGAGTTCGCGTACATGTCCGTGGATCGCAACCGGCTCCGCTCCATGGCAGCCGGCGGCGACAAGTCCGCTCAGCGCGCACTCGACGTCACAGGACGCACGTCCTTCATGCTCTCCGGCGCCCAGCTGGGCATCACCGTCACCGGCCTGATGGTCGGCTACGTAGCTGAGCCCCTGGTGGGTGAAGGCCTCGGCGAGCTGCTCGGCGGCGTCGGGATTCCTGCAGCATTGGGCATCACGATCGGCACGATCGTCGCGCTCGCGCTGTCCACGGTGGTGCAGATGATCTTCGGTGAGCTCTTTCCGAAGAACTATGCGATCGCCAACCCCACGCCGCTGGCGCTGGGGCTGGCTCGCTCCACCAAGTTCTACCTCGGCGCATTCGGTTGGCTCATCTCAATCTTCGACTTCGCAGCGAATGCGCTGCTGAAGCTGCTGCGGATCGAGCCGGTCCATGACGTCGAGTCCAGCGCCACGGCGAAGGATCTGGAGCACATCGTCTCCAGCTCACACGAGAGCGGCGACCTTGCCGAAGAGATGTACCTGACGCTGGATCGGATCCTGGACTTCCCGGAGCACGACGTCGAGCACGCGATGATCCCGCGCTCCCGCACCGGGCTGATCCACCCCGACACGACCCTTGCGGAGATCCGGACCCTGATGGCGGAGGAGCACACCCGCTACCCCGTGGTGGACACCACCGATGAGCCCGTCGGCGTCGTGCATATGGTGGACCTGCTGGGCAGCGACCTCTCTGATGACCTGCCTGCCTCTGAGCTCATGCGCACACCGGTCATCGTGCCCACCTTGATGCCGCTCCCCGATGCCGTGCGCACGCTGCGCGATGCCAACGCCAAACTCGCCTGCGTCATCGACGAATACGGCGGCTTCACCGGCGTCGTGACCATGGAGGACCTCGCCGAGGAGATCCTCGGCGACATCACCGATGAGCACGACGACGAGGCTCCGAGCGGGATAGAACCCGTGGAGGAGAACTTCTGGCGCGTGGACGGCGACCTGCACCTCGATGAGGTGGAGCGCGTCATCGGACGCAGCTTCCCCGAAGGCGATTATGAGACCCTCTCCGGTCTGCTGATGGCACAGGAGGGGTCGCTGCTCACCGAGGGGCAGGAGGTTCGCGTGGAGCTGCCTCCAGATCCTGCGGACTACGCCGAATCCTCACCCCCGCGCCGCTGGCTCGATGTGACAGTGCTCAGCGTCGATCGACATGTCCCAGAATCCGTCCACCTTCGCCTCGGCGAAGAGTCTGAGGAGGAACGATGAGCGACTGGCTGATTCCACTGGTGGCCACTGTCGTCATCATCGTCATCTCCGCCTTCTTCGTGATCCTTGAGTTCGCGCTGCTCGCCGCTCGCCGGCACCGGTTGGAGGAGTCGGCAGAGCACAGCCGCTCCTCGCGTGCGGCCCTGCGCGGGCTCAACGAGCTCACCGTCATGCTCGCCGGTGCCCAGCTGGGCATCACCGCCTGCACCTTCGCGCTCGGCGCGGTCAGCAAGCCAGCGGTGCACTACGCGCTGACGCCGATCTTCGAATCCTGGAGCCTGCCCTACTGGGCCGCGGACGCCCTGGCCTTCGCCCTGGCGCTGCTGCTGATGACCTTTCTGCATCTGGTGATCGGTGAGATGGCTCCGAAGTCGTGGGCCATCGCTCACCCTGAGCGTGCCGCGAAGCTCGTGGCTCTGCCTGCTCAGATCGTCCTCTGGGTCTTCCGACCCCTGCTGCTGTGGATCAACAGCATCGCCAACCGGCTCGTCTCCGCCAGCGGGATCACCCCGGTGGATCGTGCGGCGGCCGGCGGATACGACTCCGAGACCATCCGGCATCTGGTCGAGCACTCCACGCAGACCGGCGCCCTGGATGAGGCGTCTGCCTCGCAGATCTCGCGGGTCATCGACCTGGAGACGCTCACGGTGGACGATGTGATCGCCGGGCGCACACGTCAGGAGACCACGACAGTCCCCGCAGGTGCTACCGCGGCCGACGTGCAGGCGGCCGCCCGCAGGACGGGTCACCTTCGAGTGCTGATCATCCCGGAGACGGGCTCGGATCCACTGGTGGTCCACGTGCGCGACACCCTGACCGTGGAGCCGACGCACCCGGTCAGCGAGCTGGCTCGGCCAGCTCTTGTGGTCCCCGCAGGTGCCTCGGTCTACGAGGCCTTCCAGACCATGCGCGAGGCCGGCGAGCAGCTGGCTGTCGTGTACTCGGACACTGGTCTCGCCGGAGCGATCACCTGGAACGACATCCTCAAGCGGATGTGGCCCACGATGGAGGAGCAGTGGAGCGGATCCACCGCTGCGCAGGTTCGCCAACAGCAGGGCGTCGCCGCGCGGCAGTAGCCGAGCTCCGAGTCAACCAGCCCAGAGATGCCGGATCCACCCCCAGGTGGATCCGGCATTTTTGTCTCCGGAGGGCGGTGACGAAGGGTTGTCCACAGGGTTTATCCACAGTGTGCATAAGTTACAAGTGTGTATTTCACCAGCTCAGAGCGTTATCCACGGACTTCTGTGAACTTCGAAGAAAACTGTGGAATAGTTTTGCACAGTCTGAGGGCGCGAGTCGCCGAGGGTTCAGGCGTAGGGGTCGACCAGCTGCATGCCTACGGCGGTCAGCGCGACCAGCAGGACGGCGACGCCGAGCAGACCGAGTCCCTGCCACAACGATCGACGGCGAGCGTTGCGCTGCGCGTCCGCGGAGCGGCCGCTCGGGACATTGGAGAGCACGAGCGCGCAGATGGCGCCGGTGACCAGGCCGCCGAAGTGGCCCTGCCAGGAGATGCCGGGGATGACGAAGCTGATCACCACGTTGATCGCGATCAGTGCGAGAATCCCGCCGGTCTGTGAGCCGGAGGCCCGCAGCAGGATGAACAGGGCGCCGAAGAGGCCGAAGACCGCACCGGAGGCACCGAGCGTGGGTGTCGTCGCGGGAGTCAGGAACAGCACGGCGACGGAGCCGCCGAATGCGGAGAGCAGCAGCAGGGCGGCATAGCGGGTTCGTCCCAGAGCCGGTTCGATGGCGCGGCCGACGAACCAGATGGCGAACATGTTGAACAGCAGGTGCATCGCGTTTGACGGGGAATGTACCAGTGTCGAGGTGAGCATTCTCCATGGCTCAAAGACCCATGCGGAGGTCTGCAGCGGGACGTACCAGAGGGACGCGGTGACGGCGTCACTGAGCAGCTGCAAGACATACACGGCGATGCACAGCGCGATCACGGTGAAGGTGACGACAGGCCGCTGCTGCCCCGGGCGGATCACCGCCCCGAACTGCGAACGAGCAGTGGGGCGGCGGCGCTGCCAGTCGGTGCGTGCGCGCTCGAGGCAGTCCACGCATTGGAACCCGACGGGGGCCTCCCGCAGACACTCCGGACAGGCCAGCCGGCCGCAGCGTTGACACTGCACAGCGGCCGGCCTGTCCGGATGCCGCGGACAGAATGTTGCGGTGATTCCAGGCTCCTCAGAGCTTCTCGACGTCGATCTTCTCGATGACGACGTCTTCCTTCGGGCGATCCCGGTTGTCGGTGGGCACGGTGTTCAGGGCATCGACGACCTTCTTCGACTCTGCGTCACTGACCTCGCCGAAGATGGTGTGCTTGCCCTGTAGCCAGTTCGTCGCCACGGAGGTGATGAAGAACTGTGAACCATTGGTGCCCGGGCCGGCGTTGGCCATGGCCAGCTTGTACGGTGCGGTGAAGTCCAGCTCGGGGTGGATCTCATCGCCGAACTTGTAGCCGGGTCCACCGACGCCGAGGCCGAGCGGGTCTCCGCCCTGGATCATGAAGTCGGAGATGATGCGGTGGAACACGGTGCCGCTGTAGAGCGGGGTGTCGACCATCTTCTCGCCCGACTCGGGGTGGGTCCAGTCCTGCTCGCCGGTGGCCAGACCGACGAAGTTGTCCACAGTCTTGGGAGCGTGGTTGCCAAAGAGCTCGACCACGATCTCGCCCTTGGAAGTACGGATAGTTGCCTTGTGTGTTGCGATAGCACTCATGGGCCCCATTGTCTCACTATTGGTGGCGCGAGGTGCCAGCTCGGGGGATGATGGGAGATGGGCCGTGCCATAGCAGGTCACCGGCAGACCACGTAAGCTGATGTGAGCAACCGATCCGGATTCGGAGGACATGCATGTTCGGCAAGAAGAAGAAGCGGAACCACTCCTGGGAGCACGTCGTGCTCGCGGGGGTCGAGACCGCACGTGATTGGACCGCCCCCAAACTGGGCGCGGCCGCAGATTGGGCCGAGGGCACCTACCGCAAGAGCGCCCCGAAGGTGCAGGACGCCTCCGGGCGTGCACTGACGGCAGTCAACGACGGCGCCTCAGTGGCGGGCCAGAAGATCAAGCAGTACTCCTCGGTCGCCGGTGGGGGAATCGCCTCCCAGTACGACAGGCTCCCTCCGCAGGCCCGCGCCGAAGTGGCCAAGGTCCTCGCCAAGTACGACACCGCAAAGACCCAGTTCACCTCGGAGTATGTTCCGGCGACGTCGGCACGTCTGGGTGGCTACGCGGACAAGACCGCGAAGCTCATCCACCGGGCCGAGCTGGATCCCAGAGTGGAGAAGGCGCTGATCAAGGCGACCGGCGATAAGAAGATCGTCAAGAAGCTGCGCAAGAGCTCCGAGCGCTATGCCAAGGGCACAGCCAAGGCTCTGAAGAAGCAGCAGCGCTCCAACAGCCGCAAGAAGGGCCTGCTGATCTTCGGACTCGTGGCGGCCACCGTCACGGCAGGCGTCGCCGCATGGCGCGCCAGCCAGCCTGTGGAAGACCCGTGGAAGAAGCCGGAGCCGGTCACCCGTCCCGCCACCTCTTCGACGGCGGCACCCAAGCCGGTGACCTCGGCTGAGAAGCCAGCCGTGCAGGGAACCCCGGCGGCGCCCGCGAAGCCGGCCAGCTCGGCTCCGCAGACGACATCCGCGGCACCCAAGCCCTCCGGTTCCCCGGAGACCAAGGCTGGGCCCTCGGGAGAGACCAACGTCAACGCCCAGGACGCCAGCGAGGCCAAGGGCAACAACGTTCCTTCACCGAAGCCGGCCACCTGAGTCGCACGTTGTAGGACGAAGCTGGCGTAGCACCCGGGCGCTGCAGGAGGCAGAACTGTTGCAGCAGCCCAGCACGCGAAGCGGACCTGGCGATCACGCCAGGTCCGCTTCGTGCATCTGCTTCAGAGTTGTTGTGGAGGCGGCCACTGAGCGCGGGATCCTCAGTGGCCTCGATCCAAAGTGTCCTGGATCCTCAGCGGATGGGGTTCAGCTGTGCGGCTTTCTCGGCGGCGCCATGCTGGCCCATGGACTCCAACCAGTTGCCCAGCATCCGGTAGCCGCCCTCGGTGAGCACCGATTCGGGGTGGTACTGCATCCCCCACAACGGTGCCGTGCGGTGTGCCAGCCCCATGATCACTCCGTCCTCGGTGGACGCGGTGACCTCAAGGATCTCCGGAATGGTCTCCGGCGCCACGGTGAGCGAGTGGTAACGCGTGGCCACGAAGGTCTCGGGGAGTCCCGCGAAGGATGCGTGGCCGGTGTGGGTCACCGGTGAGGTCTTGCCGTGCATGAGCTGCTCGGCGTGTGTCACCGTCGCTCCGAAGGCTTCGCCCAGGCCCTGATGGCCCAGGCAGACTCCGAGCATCGGCTCCTGCGCCTCGGCGCACCAGCGGATGAGCTCCACCGAGACGCCGGCCGCTCCGGGGGTGCCCGGGCCGGGAGAGATGAGCACGCCGTCGTGCTCCGCGGCGAGTTTCTTCGCCTCGGCCACCGTCAGGTCGTCGTTGCGGATCACCGTCGCCTCGGCACCGAGCTCACGGAGGTACCCGACCAGCGTGTAGACGAAGCTGTCGTAGTTGTCGACGACAAGGATCCGGGCTGCGGAGGAGGTCTCACTCATGGGGGGTCCCTTCGCCTCGGCCACATGCCGAGGAGGTCATCGTTTCGAGCGTGGAATCGTTGAGCGGGCTGTACTGACTCAGCCACGGGAAGGCGAACTGCATCAGGACAAACACGATACCGGCCAGAATGAGCAGGCTGAGCAGGATCTGCACGGCCAGCGGCCCGGGAAGGTGGCGGAAGAGCCAGGCGTACATCTCAGGAACCTCCCTGGGCGACGGCGGCCGGCGCCTGCGCAGACAGCGGAGACCAGTCCACGAGTTCCGCGTGGGTGATCAGCCGTTCGCGATTCGAGAACAGCGGGTGGCACGTGGTCAGTGTCAGCAGCGAGCGATCCGCTTCCGCGCCCGATTCACCGGGGACCGGGAGGATCACGTCGGACTGCTCAGGGAGCACCACATAGCTCTCCGTGACCTCATAGGTGTAGTAGCCGTCAGGGGACTCCACATAGATCTCGTCGCCAGGGGCAAGCTGATCCTGATCTCGGAGCACGTCGCCATAGGTCAGTCGATGTCCCGCCACGGCGAAGTTTCCCGCCTCGCCCGGGAGCTGCGTATCGGGGTAGTGGCCCACGCCCCCGCTGTTCAGCGTCGCGTCATCGACCCCGGAGCGCACCGGGGCAGACCAGTCGGAGCCGAGAGCCGGCGCGTAGAGGACTGCCATGGCTCCGCTGTCCACAGCGGCCATCTGCTCGGGGCACGCCGCAGCTTCACCGCCGGGCAGCTCCTGGCAGTCTGGTGACGCAGGGTTGGAGTCCGTACCGGGATCCACCTGTTCGATCCGGCTGTGAAACTCGTCCTCGAGCGCCTGCGCATCGCGGTTGGCGTCCAATCCGGTCCACCACACCTCCCACACCACGAAGAGCAGTCCCAGCACGCCCAGGGTGATCAAGAGCTCGCCGGTGACGCCCAGCACGCGGGCGCCTGCGCCGCGGCGGCGGTGTCTCGACATGAGTCCTCCGAACGGCGGGGTGGGGCGAGCATCACAGTTCAACGGTAGAATGGCGCGCAGACCAGGGCCGGCGCCGCGGGTGCTCGGTTGTGGGACCAGGATACCGAACCGAGGTCCGTGCGAGATCCAGAGGAGCCGAAACGACGTGGCAGAGTCCAAGCAGCGCAGGAATCGCAGGAAGAACGAGAAGACCGCAGCCAAGAAGTCTCCGCTCAACGATGCCGAGCCCATGGAGCTGAAGGATCTCGAGCTCGAGGACGAGTCGCTGCCCATGTGGTACCGCGCCACCATGATCGGCCTGATGATCCTCGGTCTGCTCTGGCTGATCGTCTGGTACATCACCCAGGGAGCGTTCCCGATCCAGTCCGTGGGCGGCTGGAACGTCGTCATCGGATTCGGCATCATCATGATCGGCTTCTTCATGACAATGCGCTGGAAGTGACGAGCAGCTTCGCCTAGCTGTACCTAGCGCGGTCGCTTGGTGGCGTGCATGCGCGCCCGACGGGTCAGCTCATCGATGGGCTGCGCCGAGCCCGCCGGCTCGATGGCAGGCTGGATCTCCTCGCCGTAGCGGTTCTGCACGGCGGTGGCGATCAGGAAGTCTGCGATCGCCGGATTCTTGGGCAGCAGCGAACCGTGGAGGTAGCTTCCGAGGACATTCTTATAGCGCGCACCCTCATGGGAGTCCCGGGCGTTGTTGCCCTCTCCCTTGGTGACGCGGGCCAGCGGCTGCACGCCTTCGCCGAGGTAGGTCTGGCCGGAGTGGTTCTCATAGCCGAGGATCTCCCCGAACTGACCGGACTCGGCGACCACATTGCCGATCAGGCGGGTGTCGGTCCCCTCGGTGTGCAGGTCCAGGACGCCGATCCCTTTGATCTCGCGGCCTTCACGGGTGCGGAAGGAATGTCCGAAGAGCTGGTAGAGACCGCAGATCATCAGCATCGGAGTGTTTCGCTCGGTCAGTTCGTGGAGCGTGTCACCGATGCGCAGCAGGTCCTGCTGGATCTTGTCCTGGCCGCTGTCCTGGCCGCCTCCACCGATGACCAGGTCGACCTCCTGCGGGAACTCGTCCTCCGGGTCGTAGCTGTGCAGGATCGGCTCGTAGCCGCGCCACTGCAGGCGCCGCGAGAGGACCAGCGCATTGCCGAAGTCCCCGTAGATGTTCATGTCCCGGGGGTAGAGCTGGAGCACGTGGATCGGTCTGGCTGCGCCTGTCATCAGAAGGCCTCCACTTCGGTGTAGGCGCTGAGCTGCTTCCGGAGCCCCAGCATCGCGGTATAGGTGCAGAAGATGCGGGCGGGCCGGCCAGGATTCTCGTCGAGGAACCGGGGCAGTGCTGCGGAGAGGTCAGGCTCGACGGCGTCGAAGTCGACGTCGTCGTACTTCAGCCGCAGCGCCATGTCGTAGGCCCGGACTCCCGAGATCATCCGCACGCCCTCTTCGGCGAGCGAGTCGAACTCCACATCCCAGAGCCAGCTCATATCGCGGCCATCGGCGTAGTTGTCATTGATCGCGATCATGGTGGCGACGCCGGAGGACGCGAAAGAGCTCAGCCCCAGCCGGAAGCCGGAGGGGTTCTTCACCAACACCAGATCGAGTGGCCGGCCCTGCACCGTGAGGCTCTCCCCGCGGCCGAACGCAGGGGAGACCTTGGCCAGGGAGGCGATCAGCGCCGCCGAGTCCACCGTCTCGCCCAGGGCCTGACGGACCACTGCCAGAGCGGCTGCAGCGTTGAAGGTGTTGTAGGCGCCGTTGACCGTGAGCGCCGTGCTGACGGTCTCACCGTCGAGCGTGAATCGGCCACCCCCTTCGGTGAGCTCCTCCAGGACCACGTCTGCCTCGGGGCGATCAGCCGCGGCCGCGGGACCGGAATGGAAGTCATCGTCACTGGGGAAGTGGCTGCGCAGCGATTCGCTGAGCCCGAAGTAGTCGACGCGCTGGTCCCCGAGGCTGTGCGCGATCGCACGGACCCGCGGGTCCTCGCGGTTGAGCACCACGCCCTGATCGGTGTGCTGGGCGATCGCCCGGAGCATGCCTGCGGTGGTGTCGATCTCCCCGAACCGGTCGAGCTGGTCGCGCATGACATTGAGCAGCAGGCTGTGGTCGGGCCGCACGGCTTTGACGAAGTGCACTGCATGGGCCTCGTCGAGCTCCAGGACTGCGATGTCCGCATCAAGGCGACCGTTGAGCCGGACCTCGCCCAATATGGACGCGACGACGCCGCGGGTGAAGTTCGAGCCGCTGCGGTTGGTGAAGACCTTCAGCCCCTGACCGCGGAGAAGCTCCACGACCATCTTGGTGGTGGTGGTCTTTCCATTGGTCCCGGAGACCACGATCACGCCGCGGGGGAGCCGGTGCAGCGTTCTGGCGAGGAAATGGGGAGCGACCTTCTCGACGACCAGTCCGGGGAAGGCGGAGCCGCCAGATCCGCGGAGCTTGGACACGGCGCGGGCCGAGCGGCCCAGCAGCACCGAACCGACCGAGCTCAGTCCAACAGCGGCGGAGCCCAGGGGCCCGCGCCGTGACGGCGTCCTTGAGCTGCGGGGAACATCACTCATCGCCAGCGCCTCCACCATTGCCGTTGCCGCCACCGTTGTCGCCGCCGTTGTCGCCGCCGTTGCCGCCACCGCCGTTGTCCTGATTGCTGCTGTTCCCCGCGCCCTCGTCGTCGTTGCCGTTGTCATTCCCGTTGTTGCTGTCGCCCCCTTCGTCCTCGGGTGCATCAGCGCCACCGCTCTCGGACTCGTCGGAGGGTTCCTCGGAGGGCTCAGGCTCCTCACTGGGCTCCTCAGAGGGTTCCTCGTCCTCGGGCTCATCCTCGGAGGGGGTGGGCTCCGGCTCGGGAGCCACTGCCACCACGAGGGTCACCAGGGATCCCTGGGGAATGTCGTCTCCTGCGCGGACCGACTGACCGTTCACGCGCTGGCCCACCACCGTGCCTGCGGAGTAGTCGGTGCGTTCGTCCTCGATGGCATTCACACTGAGCCCGAGATCCTCGAGGATCGCCTGCGCCTCGGTGCGGCTGCGATTGAAGACCCCGGGCATCTCCACCTGACCGGTGGACAGGACCAGGTCGACCTCCGACCCTGGGCTCACGGAGGTGCCCTCATCGGGATCCGTGCTGATCAGCATGTCTGCTTCGACTTCCGGGTCGTTCTCCCGGCTGATCTCGCCGACTTCCAGACCGACGCCCTCCAGGGCCTCGCGGACTTCGTCCTCCGAGGAGCCACGCAGGTCATCCGGGACTCGTACGCTCTCTGGCCCTGCCGAGAGGTACAGCACCACTGCGCTGTCTGCAGGGACCGCGGTGCCGGAGGCCGGATCGGTGCGGACCGCCCGATCCTCTTCGATCTCGGGGTGCGGCTCGGTCTCCAGGGTGTAGTTCAGGTTCGCGTCCTCGAGCTCGGCGATGGCATCTTCGCGCGCGATGTCCTCCACCTCAGGTATCGAGACCTCGGATGTCTCCAGCATGTTCATCAGGGCGTAGGTGCCGCCCCCGACCAGCGCCAGGATGAGCAGCGTCCAGACCAGGATCAGCCCGCCGCGTCGTCGTCTCGGACGCGGAGCCGGCTCGGTGTAGGGCTGATAGAGGTCTGGGTCCTCGGGGGTGCGGGCGGAGAGGCGTGTGGCCATCGGCGCGGCACCAGCAGCGAGCACCTGGTTGAAGTCCTGCCGTCCACCGACGGCCCCCAGCGCGGCGGTCGGGTGATCGTCGTCGTCGACACCGATTCCGATCAGCGCCTTCTGCAGAGCCTGGTTGAACTCCTCGGCCGTCTGGAACCGGCGCGCCGGATCCTTGGTCAGGGCCTTGCCCACCACTGACTCCATCGCAGGACTCACTCGCGGGTTGAAATCACTGACCTGAGGCGGCGCTTCACGCACGTGCTGGTAGGCCACAGAGACCGGAGACTCGCCCTGGAACGGCGGCCGGTTGGCGAGCAGCTCGAAGAGCACACAACCGGCGGAGTAGAGGTCCGAGCGGTGATCCACCACCTCGCCGCGCGCCTGCTCCGGGGAGAGGTACTGGGCGGTGCCCACCACGGCCGAGGTCTGGGTCATGGTGGAGGCGGAGTCGGCCAGCGCTCGGGCGATGCCGAAGTCCATGACCTTGATCTGACCGGTCTGCGACACCATCACGTTGGAGGGCTTGATGTCGCGGTGGACGATGCCCTTCTCGTGGCTGTAGCCCAGCGCGCCCAGGATGCCGTGCATATACCCGGCGGTCTCATGCTCGGAGAGCGGCTTGTTCAGCGCGTGATCGATCTTCGACTGGAGCTGCGATCCGACCTGGTGCGCGGGGAGGTGATCCTCTCCGGCATGCACCCGGCCGGTGTCACCGAGCGAGAGGACATCCTCCTCCTGCTCGGGAGGCGGGGGCGGGGAAGAGCCCGCGGCGACGCGGGTCTCCTCCTCGTCGACGTCGGAGGTGTCGGTGATCTTCGGAGTCCCGTGCAGGATATGGCGCAGGGTCACGCCATCCACGTACTCCATGACGATGTAGGGGGTCTTGACCTCGTGGTGGGTCTGGTCCTCGACTTCTTCACGCCCGGAGTCGTAGACGGCGACGATGTTGGGATGGTTCAGCGAGGCGGAGGACTGGCCCTCGCGGCGGAAGCGGCCCTGGAACTGGGGGTCGCGGGCCAGGTCTGGGCGCAGCATCTTGACGGCGACCTTGCGATCAAGCGAGAGGTCATGGCCGAGATAGACGTCGGCCATCCCACCCCGACCGATCAGCGAGCTGATTCGGTAGCGGCCGTTGAGGATACGCTCAGCAGGCTCGGTCATAGTTCAGTTCCTGTCTCCGATCCTGGACCATCCTGGTCTGCGACGCCAGCCCGGGCGGGATCGCTGGAGGGTCGGGCACCTGATTCTGGGCTCGCCGGGTCAGCGTCGGCGTTCTGCCCAGCGTCGGGAGCGGCATCTGCGGCGTCTGCATCGTCCGCGTCGGTCCCGGGGTCGGTCGACGCGTCGGACGGGGCCCCGCTGGTGGGCTCCCTCGACGGCTCCTCGGCGGGGCTCTGCTGCTCGGCGCTGTTCTGTTGATCCGCCGGGGCGTCCTGCTCGCCGTTCTGCGTGTCGTTCTGGCCGCTGTTCTGCTCGCCATTTTGCTGGGAGCCCGGCTCGGCATCCTGCTCCATGTCCTGGGGGCCGGAGGAGTAGAGCACCGTGATGGTCGAACCCACGGGGACCTCGCCCTCCGGTGAGACTCCTGTGACGACGCCGGCAGGCTGGCTGGACACCACAGGTTCGGCCTGGACCTGCATCCCCGCCTGCTGCAGCGCGACCGTCGCCTCGTCGAGGGAGAGACCCAGGTAGCTGCCCTCCAGGACCTCGACCAGCTCGGTCCCCGGCGTGATGGTCTCGGTGACGGTCGGGCTGGGTTCAGACTCCTCGGACGGGTCTCCAGCGCCGCCCTGCGGGAAGAAGTAGGAGGCC
Source organism: uncultured Nesterenkonia sp. (assembly GCA_947494195.1). Lineage (GTDB taxonomy): Bacteria > Actinomycetota > Actinomycetes > Actinomycetales > Micrococcaceae > Nesterenkonia. The sequence continues at coordinate 226,029 of CANLUC010000002.1, forward strand.
ACGAGCGCAAGCAGCACCAGGGCGAGCAGGCCCATGAGCGGCCAGTACCAGCGACGGCCTCCATGCGGTCGGGGCTGCTCGGAGCCGGAAGCAGACGCTCGTGTGCCCGGCTCATCTGCCCGAGGGCGAGATGCGGCGGCCCCCGGGGTGGTCCCGTACTGGGCCGTATGTTCGTCGGCGGCGGGCTGCTCAGGAGTGCGCGCCGAGGCCGCGCCGGCACCGGCAACGCCCGGCGCCGGGACCACGGCGGTGGGCTGGGTGTCATGCCGCGGTATCGCCTGTGTGGCGTCCTGCGCATCGGCGCCGTCCATATGCGCCGCCATGCCCGGGACGGCCTTGACCGCGGCCTCCGGGTCATGGCGCAGCAGCGCGTCTGCCGCCTCGGCAAGCTTGGTCGCGGTCATCGGACGCTGGGAAGGGTCCTTCTCCAGCATCGACATGATCAGCGCGCGCACCGGTTCAGGCACGGTCTCGGGCAGGGCCGGGGGAGGCTCATTGACCTGCTTCAGCGCAATGGCGATCTGCGACTCGCCCGTGAATGGGCGGTGGCCCGCGATCGCCTCATAGCCGATGATGCCCAGCGCGTAGATGTCGGAGGATCCCGTCGCGTGCTGTCCCGTGGCCTGCTCCGGGGAGAGGTACTGGACGGTGCCCATGACCTGGCCCGTGGCGGTCAGCGGCACCTGGTCCGCCAGTCGGGCAATGCCGAAGTCGGTGATCTTCACCCGGCGCGTGGGGGTGATGAGCAGATTGCCCGGCTTCACGTCACGGTGCACCAGTCCCTGGTCGTGGGCCACCTGCAGGGCGCGCCCGGTCTGCGCGATGATCGAGAGAGTCTTCTCCCAGGAAAGCGTCTTGTCCGTCTCCAGCAGGACCGAGAGCGGCCGTCCCGGAACCAGCTCCATGACCAGATAGCCGGAGCCCGACTGTTCGCCGTAGTCGTAGATGTCGGCGATGCCGGGGTGGTTCAGGAGGGCGGTGTGGCGCGCTTCAGCGCGGAATCGGCGCAGGAACGCCTCGTCCCCGGTGTACTCCTCCTTGAGGATCTTGATCGCCACAGTGCGTCCCAGCACCTGGTCGGAGGCCTTCCAGACCTCGCCCATGCCGCCGATGGCGATGCGTTCGGTGAGCTGGTAGCGCTCACCCATCAGGATGCCGACAACTGGCCTCATTCGATCGCCGCCTCGAGCATGGTCAGCAGCCCGGGAGCTGTGAGTGAGGAGCCGGTGTCATAGTCGATGCGCTCATACGCCACGGTCACGGCATACTGCGGGTCGTCGGCGGGGGCGAACCCGGTGATCCAGGAGTTCACCTCTCCGGTGTCGCCGCCGATCTCTGCGGTGCCCGTCTTGGCCGCCACGTCGAAGCTGCCGGTCTGCGCGCGGGTTGCGGTGCCCGTTTCGACGACTCCGACCATCATCTCGGTGATCTCGTCGGCGACATCCTCGCTGGTCACCTCGGAGAGCACCTCGGGTTCAGTGGTGGAGAGCAGCTGGAGGTCCGAGCCGCGAATGGCATCCACGAGGGTGGGCTGCATCAAGGTTCCGCCGTTGGCGATGGCCGAGGTCACCATGTTCATCTGCAGCGGCGTCGCGGTGACGCTCTGCTGGCCGATGGCGGAGAGGGCCAGTTCGTTGTCGGGAAGGTCTTCCGGGAAGGCCGAGGTGGCGACCTCCAGCGGGATCCCCAGATCTTCCGAGTTGAATCCGAAGGCCTCGGCGCTCTCCCGGATGGGGTCCTCGCCGAGTTCCAGAGCGGCCTCAGCGAAGGGAGTGTTGCAGGACTGCGCCACGATCCAGGACAGCTCTGCCTGCGGGCGCTGCGCACAGATGCCGCGCTCGAAGTTCTCCAGCTCCGTGGTCGTGCCGGGAAGCGTGATCGAGTTCGGGTTCTCCAGCACCGTGTCCGGCTCGTAGTCCCCGGACTCGAGCATCGCGACGAGGTCGATCAGCTTGAATGTGGAACCGGGCGCGATGGTGGTGGAGATCGCGCGGGAGGTGTAGCGCAGGTCCTCGTCAGCCTCCAGCTGTTCCTGGTTTCGCACCAATTCGCTCGAGTCCTGCACAGCGAGCAGGTTGTTGTTGTAGCTGGGCTTCGAAGCCATGGCCTTGATGTCTCCGGTGGCGATCTCGCTGACGATGATGCTCCCGCGGGTCCCATCGGGGATCTGGTCGTAGGCAAGCTGCTGCAGCTCCCCGTCGAGGGTCAGCTCCACCTGACCGCCATCCATGGTGTCGCCGGTGAACACCGACGCGATCCGGTCGAAGAACTGGCTGTCGGACTGCCCGGAGAGGTACTCGTTGAGCGTGCGCTCAAGACCCGTGGCGTTGGCGATGGAGTAGGTCCCGGTGATTCCCGAGTACAGCTCGGGCGCGTTGTAGACCCGCTGGTAGTCGAAGCTCGAGTTGTCCGAGGGCACCGACTCGGCGATGGCACTGCCATCCACGGTGATCGCACCGCGCGGGGCTCCGCGGTCCTCATAGAGCTGGCGCACATTATTGGGGTTCGCGTTGAGCTCGTCGGTCACTCCGACCTGAATGATGGACAGCGCGGCGAAGAGCGTGATGAACAGGCCCACGGAGACGACCCAGGTGTGGCGAATGGCGTTGTTCACTGGGTTCCTCCTCGCGGTGCGTGGTCCAGACGGGTGTGGTCCTCATCGGTGGGCGACGGAGCCGGCGGGGCGCTGTGCCGACGCACGGCGGTCTCGCGGGCGCCCGGCCCGTCCGACTGCAGCCGGGATTCGGTCCCGGAGGAGGCTTCCCCGGTCGCGTTGACCATCGGGCCCACGATCACGGGTTGGCGTGCAGCATGGGAGATCAGCAGGACCAGCGCGACGATCAGCCAGTTCGCCAGCAGTGCAGAACCACCAGCAGCCAGGAACGGAGTCGCAAGACCGGTCAGCGGAATGACCCGGGTGATGCCGCCCACGACCACGAAGACCTGCAGCACGAGCACCACGGCCAGACCCACGGCGAGCAGCTTGCCGAAGGTGTCTCGGGTGCCCAGTCCGGCGCGCATATAGCGGCTGAACAGCAGCAGGTAGAGCAGCAGCATGGCGGAGAGGCCGATGAAGCCCAGCTCCTCACCGAAGGCGGTGATGATCATGTCCGAATTGGCCAGTGAGACCATGTTCGGATTCCCCGAACCCAGCCCGGTGCCGGCCAGACCGCCGTGAGCGAGCCCGAAGAGTCCCTGCACCACCTGGTGGGAGCCGCCGAAGGCACGGTTGTAGATCTCGGGGTCAAAAGCGTTGAGCCAGATCTCCACGCGGTCCCGGAAGTGACCGACGAACTGATAGGCCAGAGCCGCGCCGAAGAGCATGAAGACCGCGCCGATGGCGATCCAGGAGAACCGTGAGGTGGCCACGTAGATCACGGCCACGAAGAGGCCGAAGAACATCAGCGCGTTGCCCAGATCGTTCTGCACGACCAACACTCCGATGGCCACGATCCAGGCGATGAACATCGGCGCGAGATCGCGCAGCCGGGGGAAGGTGACGGGGCCGACCTTGCGTCCCGCCAGGAGGATCAGGTCGCGGTTGTTGGCCAGGAAGCCGGCGAAGAACACTGCCAGCGTGATCTTGGCGATCTCGCTGGGCTGGAAGGAGGCGAAGCCGAGATCCACCCAGATCCGGGCGCCGTTCTCCTCGGAGCCGAGTCCCGGGAGAATCGGCATGAACAGCAGCAGCACGCTGACCGCGAGCGAGATATAGGTCAGCTGCCGCAGTCGTCGGTGATCCTTGAGCAGCCAGAGCAGCACGATGGCGGCGACGATCGAGACACCGGTCCAGAGCAGCTGCCGGTCCGCGACGCCGGAGTAGCTCGCGGTGAAGTCGAGCCGATGGATCATCGCGATGCCGAGACCGTTCAGCGTCACCACGATGGGAAGGATGAAGGGGTCCGCGTACTTGGCGCGCAGTCGCAGGACCACGTGGAAGGCCAGCACCAGGCCGGCGTAGACGGAGCCCTCGACGAAGTAGTCGTTGGTGATGGGCTCATCCAGCGCGAAGGCGACCAGCATCTGGGCGCCGATCGCCACGGTGAGCGCCATCAGCAGCAGCACGAGTTCGAGGTTCCGTCGGGGCTTGTACACCTGGTGGGTCTGAGTGCTCAATTCTCGCCTCCCTCGTCCTGCTGGGCATTTGCCTCGGCCATGGCGGCGAGCTGGCTGACGATGTGTTCGGCGTGATCCCGATCATCGGCGGCGATCCCGCGCTCCACACGCTGGCGGTGATACTGCGTCAGGTCCTCCACCGCGATGCCCGCGTGTTCATCCACCTCGGAGAGCTGGATCGGACCCAGCGACTGGGAGACCCCGCTGTAGATCGCAACCTCGCCGTTGTCATCACCGACGTAATACTGGGTCTGCGTCCAGACATAGCCCAGGAAGGTGATGACGGCCACCAGGACCGCCAGCAGGGCGACGAAAGTGGGCAGGAACCAGGAGCTGCGTCGCCGTGCGGTGCCCAGCGCCTCCAGTTCGTCCTCATCGAGGACCAGCTCCTCCTCCTGCAGGCTCTCCGGGTCTTCGGCCAGTCCGGCACCGGCGCGATGCGGGCTGGCCTGCGCGGCGTCGTCCACCGGCTGCTCGCCGGTGTTCTCGCGGGGCTCGGCTTCCACGCTGGACTCGGTGGGGGCGGCGTCGGAGGCAGTCTCGCTGGTCTGCGCGGACTCGCTCGAGTCAGCGTCCACGGGAGTCTCGGGGCTCGATTCGCCCTGGGAATGATGCTCGTCGAGCAGCTCGGAGTAGGTGTGCCGGACCGGACGCAGCGGCTGCCCGGTCAGCAGCGAGGCCATGGGGTGCTCATCGACGTTGCGCCCGACCACGGGGACGGTGCCGGTGTCGGCCGCCTTGTTCGCGGCGCCGACGAGCAGGTGCGGACGTGCCCCGAGCTTCTTGCGCACCATCGCGGCGGAGAGCGGGGAGAGGGTCTCGTCGTCGTCGTGGGCGGAGAAGGCCTCGGTGTTGACCACCGGGACCACGTCCATCTCCATGGTCTCGTCGGGACCGGCGTAGTCGTAGGAGGCGGCGGCCACGGCAGCCTCACTCAGAGGGAGGTCATCACTGGGGGCCAGTGCGGCGTCGTCGGCTTCGACGACCTCCAGGCAGACCACGGTGACGTTGTCGGGTGCACCCCCGCCGAGGGTGAGCTCCACGAGGTCATCGACGATGGTCTCCAGGGACTGGGTGGACCGGAGCTTCTGTTCGATCAGTCGGTCGGAGACGACGGCGTTGAGCCCGTCGGAGCACAGCATCCAGCGTTCGCCGGCCTCCAAGGGGAAGGAGGTGATGTCGAGTTCCGGAGAGGCATCGACGTCGCCGAGCACGCGCATCAGGACGTTCTTGTGCGGGTGGTATTCGGCCTGGTCAGGGTCCAGCCGACCTTCATCCACGAGTCGCTGGACGAAGGTGTGGTCCTTGCTGACCTGGCGGAAGCGGCCACGCTTGAGCCGGTAGGCGCGGGAATCCCCGATATGGGCGAACTGCAGGCGGTCCTGGGTGATCAGCAGCGAGGTGATGGTGGTGCCCATGCCGGAGAGCTTGGGATTCGCCTTGACCAGCTTGTTCAGGAAGGAGTTCGCAGTCTGGATCTCATCCGGCAGGACGGTCTCCGGGTCGGCGAATCCGCGCGTGTCCAGGTGCGCCAGGTCCAGCACCGTCGAGGCCGACGCGACGTCACCGCCGGCGTGACCGCCCATGCCGTCGGCGACCACCGCGAAATAGCGCCCCGCGTAGCCGGAGTCGTCATTCTTGGAGCGGACGGCACCGGTGTCGGAGCGCGCTGCAAAGCGAAATACCAGGGGCACGGGCTAGGTCCTCAGCTCCAGGACGGTCTTGCCGATCCGGATCCGATCTCCGGGCTCCACCGTGGAGGCGCGGGTGAGCTGTTCGTCGCCCAGCCAGGTGCCGTTGGTGGATCCCAGGTCTTCGAGGAACCAGCGTGATCCCTGCGGGAAGAGCCGGGCGTGCTTGCCCGAGGCGTAGTCGTCGTCGAGCACCAGCGTGCACTCCTGGGCGCGGCCCATCATGATCGATGCCGATCCCAGCGGCAGTTCGGTTCCGGCCAGCGGTCCCTCGCTCACCAGCAGGCGGCGTGGCCGAGGGCGCGGGGTCGGACCGCTGTGGCTCGCGGCAGCGGGCGCCGGGGGCCCGTTGCGCGGACCCGGCGCAGCGCTGGGTCCGGATGCTGCGGCGCGCGCCCGTGAGCGCTTGGAGATGGTCATGTCCCGGCCCTGGGCTCCGATGATGGACAGGATCAGGATCCAGAGCAGCAGCAGCAGACCGAACTGCAGCACGGTGACAGCGAGTTCACTCATATCTCAGCGTCCTTCAGCTCAGGCGGAAGCGCAGGCGCGCATTGCCGAGCGAGATGAGGGCGCCATCGGTGAGCTGAACCTTGGAGTGATCTCCGGTGAGCTGTTCACCGTCCACATAGGACCCGTTGGTGGAACCGAGGTCACGGGCGTACCAGCTCCCGGCGGAGCGGAACAGCTCCACATGCTTGCGGGAGACGCCGGTGTCAGGAACGGTGACATCCGCGGAGGTGGAGCGCCCGATCACGGTGGAATCTGGACGCAGCGGGTAGGTCCGCTCCTCATATTCCAGGCTCGCCGCGCGTTCAGGAGCCGGTGCCGGCACGGGTGCAGGGCGCGAGGGGACGGTGGGCTGAGCCATGGTGGAGGGCAGCGGCGCTCCTGCGGAGGGGCCCGCAGCGGGGGAGGAGGCCTGCGGCGCGACCGGGCTGGACTGGGCGTCCTTGTCCGTGCGCGATTCGATGCTGAGCTGGCCGCGCTTGAGCTCGGTGTTCTTCACGAAGGTCGCCCTGACCGGACCCAGCAGGGTGTAGCCCTGGGATTCGGCATGGCGCAGGATCTCCTCGCAGAGCTCCTCAGCGAGGGTCACGCCGTACTTCTTGGCCTCGGTGAAGTCCTCCTCGGCAAGGCGGATCTTGTACAGGTTCGGTGCCAGGCTGTGACCTTCTGCGACGGTCTTGGACTCTCGGTCCATATGACGGCGTACGGCGGTGGCGATCTCCACGGGTCCGAGACTCCCTCCTCGTCCTGAGAAGGCACCGCGGACGGCCTTTTCGATGCCGCGTTCGAGGTTGTCGAGCAGTCCCACCGGCACCTCCTTCTGCTGATGAATGTCTGCCCTGTCCCGGGACTGCTACGTCCAGGGGCGGGCGCTAAATGCCGAGTCTACTGTCTCACCCTGGGGCTGTGCCGCTCATCAGCCCTGGGGAGAAGCTAACGATCGGATGAACCTGAGTGTGACGCTTGCCACATCGAGAAGATGGTGTTACTTTCATCTCACCGTGAGAGCGCTCTCATAAGAGGCTATGAGGAACCGCTCGCACCTCACATCGAAGGAGATATCCGTGATGAGGACAACTGATCACAACCAAGAGGACCACAGCTCCTCCGCGCGAGCTGCGGCCCAGCTCGCACCGGCGCGAGCTGGTGGCGGCTCCCGCCGTCGCTCCCGCCTGCTGCAGGGGGTGGCGCTCACCTCGGTGATGACGCTGGCACTGACAGCCTGCGGCGGGTCCGCCGAGGGCGACGACTCCTCAGGAGGCGCTGCCGAGGGAGAGGACGTGACCCTCAGCGTCACCACGTTCAACGAGTTCGGCTACGAGGACCTCTTTGAAGAATACGAGGAGCTCAACGACAACATCACCATTGAGCACAACAAGATCGACACGGCGGAGAACGCCCGTGACTCCCTGCGCAACAGCCTCGGCGCTGGCCAGGGCGCCTCGGACATCGAACCCATCGAGGTCGACTGGCTCGCAGAGTTCCAGCAGTACCCGGACCGCTTCGAGGATCTCACCGATCCCGAGCTCGAAGATCGCTGGCTGGACTGGAAGTACGAGGACGCGGTCCTCGAAGACGGCCGACTGATCGGCTACGGCACCGACAGCGGTCCACAGGCGGTCTGCTACCGAGCCGACCTCTTCGAAGAGGCGGGCCTGCCCACCGAACGTGAAGAGGTGGCTGAGTTCCTCGGGGACAGCTGGGAAGACTACTTCGCCGCGGGTCGCGAGTTCGTCGCTGAATCGGACTCCGCCTGGTACTCCGGCTCGGACAACATCTGGCAGGGCATGATCAACCAGGTCGAGGTGCCGTACCAGAATGAAGAGGGCGAGATCATCGCCGATACGAACCCCGAGGTCAAGGATCTCTACGATCAGCTGCTCGAAGCCTCCGTGGAGGACGAGCTCTCCGCAGGTCTGGCCCAGTGGAGCGGTGACTGGTCCGATGCCTTCCAGCGCGACGAGACCTTCGCGACCATGATGTGCCCGGGCTGGATGCTCGGCATCATCGAGGGCAACGCCGCAGAGGTCGAGGGCTGGGACATCGCCAACACCTTCCCAGGCGGCGGGGGCAACTGGGGCGGGTCATACCTGACCGTCCCCTCGCAGGGCGAGAACATCGAGGAAGCCAAGAAGCTGGCAGCCTGGCTGACCGCTCCCGAGCAGCAGCTCAAGGCCTTCGACGTCGTGGGAGCATTCCCGTCGACCACCGAGGCGCTCGAGTCGGAGGAGCTTCTCTCCTCCACCAATGAGTTCTTCAACGAGGCACCCACCGGTGAGATCCTCGCTGAACGGGCGGACGCCGTGGAGACTCAGCCGCTGAAGGGCACCGAGTACCTGACCATCAACGTGGCGATCCAGGACGCGATCAACCGGGTGGATGTCGATGGGATCGATGACCCCGACGCCTCCTGGGAGAAGTTCGTCAACGACATGGAAGCCCTGCGCTGATCATGTCCGCCCCTGCTGCGCACGCACCAGTCACCACCGCACGCAGCGGCGGGTCGGCGCCAGAACCGAGGACCGGTCGCCGGAAGCCGAAAGTGAGCTTCCGGCACCGGGCCTCGGCCTGGGACCGCCGGTACTCGCCGTACCTCTACATCAGTCCGTTCTTCCTCCTCTTCGCCGTGGTCGGGCTCTTCCCGCTGATCTACACCGGCTGGGTCGCCACCCACGACTGGGACCTGATCATGGGCCAGGGCGAGTTCATCGGCACCGAGAACTTCCTGGCGGTGCTGGGGGAGCGGGCGTTCTGGATCTCGCTGCGCAATACCCTCTCGATCTTCATCCTGTCCTCGGCGCCCCAGGTGGTGGCCGCTATCCTGATCGCGTACCTGCTGGACTACAACCTGCGCGCCAAGACGTTCTGGCGCATGGGGGTCCTGGTTCCCTACGTGGTCACACCCGTCGCGGTGGCGCTGATCTTCTCGAACCTCTTCGGGGACCGCTTCGGTCTAGTCAACTCCATCCTGGAGACCGTGGGCATCGACGCCATCGGCTGGCACTCGGGCACGCTGCCCAGCCACCTGGCCATCGCCACCATGGTGAACTTCCGCTGGACCGGCTACAACGCGCTGATCTTCCTGGCGGCCATGCAGGCAGTGCCGCGCGACCTCTATGAGGCCGCAGAGATCGACGGCGCGGGCAAGGTCCGCCAGTTCATCTCGGTCACCATCCCCAACCTGCGGCCCACCATCATCTTCGTGATCATCACCTCCACCATCGGCGGACTGCAGATCTTCGACGAGCCGCGGATGTTCGACCAATACGGACGCGGCGGCACCGACGGACAGTGGCAGACCATGACCATGTATCTCTACGAACTCGGCTGGACCCGTTCGGACTTCGGCCAGGCCTCGGCGGTGGCGGTGCTGCTCTTCCTGCTGATCGTGGCCATCGGGCTGGTCAACTTCATCATCACTCGCCGCATATCTAGCTCGGAGGTCAAGCGATGAGCGCGCTGGAAGAGAAGCCGCTGCCGATCATCCCGCGCACGGGGCCGGCGACGGCGACCAAGGACGACGGCGACCCCAGCCGGCGCAGCGGGTCCGGGTCCGGCGCAGGATCCCGGGCCGGCGGACGCAGGAGGCGACCGGGAAGCTCCCGGGGGCCAGGTCGCGGACCCGGCTGGATCGTCTACGGATGCCTCGCCGCCGTCATCCTCGGCGGGATGTTCCCGCTCTGGTGGTCCATCCTGATCGGCAGCCACGACTCCACCATCCTGTCCCGGGACTCGTTCCCGATGATCCCGGGCGGGAACTTCTTCTCCAACGCTGCCGCAGTCATCGACACGGTGCCGTTCTGGCAGGCCACGATGAATTCGGTGATCGTCTCCACCGTCACTGCGGTCTCGGTGGTGTTCTTCTCGACACTGGCCGGCTACGCCTTCGCCAAGCTGCGTTTCAAGGGTGCGGTGCCGCTGCTGGTCTTCGTCATCGCCACGATGGCGGTGCCCACCCAGCTCGGTGTGGTCCCGCTCTACCAGGTGATGGCGCGGCTGGGGTGGACCGGTGAGCTGCAGGCGGTCATCGTTCCCGGTCTGGTCACGGCCTTCGGTGTGTTCTGGATGACGCAGTATCTGCGTCAGGCGATCCCCGATGAGCTGATCGAGGCCGCGACCGTGGACGGCTGTTCCATGATCCGCACCTTCTGGCACGTGGCGCTGCCCGCGGCCAAGCCGGCGGCGGCGATGTTGTTCCTCTTCACCTTCGTCCTGAACTGGACGAACTTCTTCTGGCCGTTCATCGTCCTGGGTCCGCAGAATCCCACCCTTCCGGTGGCCCTGCAGCAGCTGCAGGCTGCCCATTTCGTGGACTATTCGCTCGTGCTGGCCGGCGCCACCATGGCGACCGTTCCGCTGCTCATCCTGTTCATCTTCACGGGCCGTCAGCTCGTATCCGGAATCATGCAAGGAGCCGTCAAACAATGAATCCCTCAGTCGCCGCAGAAGTGGCAAGCTCACCTAGCACCGTGGCGTTCCCCGCCGATTTCCTCTTCGGCTCGGCCACCGCCGCGTATCAGGTGGAGGGCGCCGCGGCAGAGGGCGGACGTGGCCCCTCGGTGTGGGACACCTTCTCCCACACTCCCGGCAGGGTGCATGAGGGGGAGACCGGTGATGTCGCCTGTGACCACTTCCATCGCTTCCGCGAGGACGTGGCGCTGATGAAGCGGCTGAACCTCAAGGTCTACCGCTTCTCGGTGAGCTGGTCTCGCGTCATGCCCGACGGGGAGACGGTGAACCCGGAAGGTCTGAAGTTCTACTCGGAGCTGGTGGACGAGTTGCTGGCGGCGGGGATCCTTCCCTGGCTCACCCAGTACCACTGGGATCTGCCTCAGGCGCTGGAGGACCAGGGCGGCTGGGCGAATCGGCGGACCGCGGAGCTCTTTGCGGACTACGCCGTGGTGCTGCACAAGGCGCTGGGAGGCCGCGTCCGTCATTGGACCACGTTGAACGAACCCTGGTGTGCGGCCTTCCTGGGCTACGCGAACGGGCACCACGCTCCGGGACGGACCTCGCCGGAGGATTCCCTGGCGGCGGCGCACCACCTGCTGCTCGGGCACGGGCTCGCGGTGGCCGAGCTGCGGCGTCGTGATCCGGAGCTGGAGCTCGGACTGACGTTGAACTTCACCGACTACCGTCCGGCCGATCCGGATGCTCCGGGAGACGTGGATGCCGCCCGTCGGCTCGATGGCAGCTTCAACCGGTTCTTCGCCTCGGCGATCTTCCACGGCGCCTACCCGGCGGATGTGCTCGAGGATCAGCGCGGCCTCTGGCGGGAAGGGCTGGTGCAGCCCGGGGACCTGGAGATCATCTCCACGCCTATCGACGTGCTGGGCGTTAACTTCTACACCGGGGAGCTGCTGACGGGTGTGGATCCCGAACAGGCTCCGGCGGCGGCCGCCGCGGCTCGGGCCGACGGTGCACCGAACCCGAACGTCGGCTCGGAGCACGTCTCCTCGGTGTCCCGTGGACTCCCGGCGACCTCCATGGGCTGGGAAGTGTTCCCGCAGGGGCTGCAGGACCTGCTGCTGCGGCTGCATCGCGAGTACACCGGACCGGCGTCCGTGGCGCTCTATGTCACCGAGAACGGGGCGGCGTATCCGGATCAGCCCGATGCCGAGGACTTCGTCCAGGACGATGAGCGCCTCAGCTATATCCGGGAACACCTCCGCGCAGTGCGGGAAGCGATGGATGCCGGTGCCGATGTCCGGGGCTATTTCGTCTGGTCTCTGCTGGACAATTTCGAGTGGGCGTTCGGCTATGACCGCCGCTTCGGGATCGTGCGGGTGGATTACGATACGCTTCAGCGCACGCCCAAGGCCTCCGCACACTGGTACGCCCAGGTCGCCGCGACAGGCGTGGTGCACTGAGCCCTCCGGCGTCGCGATGGTGTGGTGTGTGGGTGGGTATGAGGTGATGAGGCCGGACGACCAAGGAGGAGACCATGCCTGCTCGGCGACTGCCGACTCTGGAGGATGTGGCAGCCAGAGCAGGTGTTTCCCGCGCGACCGCCTCGCGTGCGGTCAATCTTGATCCGCGGGTGCGTCAGCAGTCTCGGGTCGCGGTGGAGGCCGCGGTCTCTGAGCTCGGGTACCGGCCCAATCGAGCGGCGCGCTCGCTGGTGAACCGGGAGGCAGACTCGATCGCCGTCGTCGTGCCGGAGGCGGAGGACCGGGTCTTCGCGGATCCCTTCTTCGCGGCGATGCTGGCCTCCATCACGCAGCGGCTCGCTGACTCCCCGGTGCAGGTGCTGCTCGCGATGGGTCAGCCAGGCGACGGGCGGGAGAAGATCGAACGCTACCTGCGCGGGGGATATACCGACGGTGCGATCATCGTCTCCCACCACCGCGACGACGATCTCTCCGATGTGCTGCATGAGACGAAGCTGCCAGCGGTCTACGTGGGCCGTCCCTATGCCGGGGACGTGGGCATTCCCTATGTCGATGTGGACAACGGCTCCGGGGCGGCGCTGGCGGCGGAGCACCTGATCGCGCAGGGACGACGCCGGCTGGCCACCATCGCTGGGCCACAGGACATGGCCGCTGGCGCCGACCGTCTGGCGGGATGGTCCGCCGCCCTGCGCGCGGCCGGGCTGGATGCGGGACTGGTCGAGTACGGCGACTTCTCCTCCTCCTCCGGAGCCGCCGCCATGCAGCGGCTGCTCGAGACGGCACCTGATCTGGACGCGGTCTTCGTCGCCTCGGACCTGATGGCGGTGGCTGCGATGCATGAGGTGCAGTCCCGGGGGATCGCGGTGCCGGAACAGATCGCCATGGTGGGCTTCGATGACACCCACGCGGCGCAGCTCACGAGGCCTCCGCTGACCACAGTGATCAATCCCGTGGGCGAACTCGCCGGCAGGGCTGTGGACCTGCTGATGGAGATGATGAATGGCGAGAGCGTGGACCCCGTCGTGCTGCAGACAGAGCTGGTGCGGCGCACCTCAGGATGAACCCCAGGTTAACTTGCTTCAGTTTTGAAATAAATTGAGGCAGACTGCTGTTGAGCACGTTGTCACACACTCAAGCCCTGCGCGGACCGCGCAGCGCCGCAACACATAGGAGGCCTATCCATGGCACATCTGACCACCGGCACCTGGAACCTTGACGCTTCGCACTCCGAGATCGGCATGACCGTGCGCCACGCCGGCATCTCCAAGGTCCGCGCGATCTTCGAAGAGGCCGACGCCACCCTCACCGTCTCCGAGGGAGACGTGGCAACGCTTGACGCCAGCGTCAAGGCAAACTCCTTCAACTCGAAGAACCCCGACCGCGACGGTCACGTCCGCGGCGAGGACTTCCTCGATGCAGAGAACCACCCCGAGCTGACCTTCAAGGCAGACAACATCACTGCCAGCGGTGAAGAGTTCGAGATCACCGGCGACCTGACCATCCGCGGCGTCACCAAGACGGTGACCTTCGAGACTGAGTTCGGCGGCCAGGCAGTGGATCCCTTCGGCGCCACTCGCGCAGGCTTCTCCGCCAACACCGTCATCTCCCGCAAGGAGTTTGGCCTGACCTGGAACGCCAGCCTCGAAGCAGGCGGCGTGCTGGTCGGCGACAAGGTCTCGATCGACCTTGAGGCAGCCTTCGTGCTCGCCCAGTAATAGCTGACTCTGAGAGCCTCAGGCCCTCTGTAGAAAGGCCCGGCTCCGCCCTGGTGGAAACTCTCCACCGCCGCGGGGCCGGGCCTTTCTGCGTCGTTGGTCCTCTCGGTCGGGCTACTCTGGTGACCGCCGCGCGGCCCACTGGAAATGGATGCCTGTTGGCGCTCAACAGTATTTGTTCCACCATTTCAATGGCCGCTTCATCGGGATGATCGAGATGTGCTGAAAACGGAGCCCACCGAGAGATCGATGCCCCCCGAGGTGATCACGAAGGTCACCCCGATGCTGACGACTCCGATCACCGCGGCCTGCTGAAGGATGACCATGAGGTTGTCCACACTCAGGAAGCGGTCCCCGCCGGTGATGATGCCCAGGACCACCAGGGCGCCCAGGGCGAGGATCAGACCCAGACTGTGCCCGAGGCTGATGTTTGAGCCCGCCACGGTTCTCTTGGGCTTGTCCTTCTCAGGGCTCGGATCGCGGTCCGGGGTGTCCGCACCGGTATGTGCTCCTGTTGCTGTTGTCTCACTCACGTGTGAGCTCCTTCCATGACCAGATCAAGCACCCGGCGTTCGTCGATGTCTTTGGTGGGACCGGTGTGGACGACACGACCATCGGCGACGACGAGGACCCGGTCAGCCAGCCCCAGGACCTCCTCGATCTCGCTTGAGACCATCAGCACGGCAGTTCCCTGCCTGCTGAGTTCCCGTACGAGGCTGTAGATCTCTGCCCGGGCGCCGACGTCGACGCCGCGGGTCGGTTCGTCCAGCAGCAGCACCTCGCACCCGTGCACCAGCCAGCGCGCCAGCATCGCCTTTTGCTGGTTGCCTCCGGAGAGTGTGCGGACGGCAACGAGACGCCGTGCACCTGCGGCAACACCGGCTGTCTTGAGGCCGTGGCCTCCGGCCCAGCAGTGGCCGCGCAGCTTCGCGCCAGTGGATTCGACGTCCCCCATCATGCAGCCCTGCTCGAGCTGGTCCGCTCCGGTGACCTGGAGGCACTGCGCACGGTGCGTCAGGCGGGTCGCGACGTCGGGTCTGTGCTGGCCAGCTGCGTGAACCTGCTGAACCCCTCGGTCATCGTGATCGGCGGTGTGGTCTCCACGGCGGGGGAGCACTTCCTCGCAGGGATCAGAGAGGCCGTGTATTCACGCTCCCTGCCCCTTGCCACGCAGCACCTGCGCATCCTCGGCGCGCAGACCCGTGGTCAGGCCGGCATCCTCGGCGCCTCAGCGTTGGTGACCGGTCATGGACTCTCGATCGAGAACGTCAACCGACTCATCGGCTGAGGTCCCCTGCCGCGGCATCGTGCTCGGCTTCGGCCGCAGCGCCTTGATCGGCGTGAGGTGCCGCACCGCCTTGATCCGCCCGGGAGGTGGTTGCATCCGCGGCTGCATCTGCCCGGCGCCCGCGCAGCGCGAGGACCAGCGCCGCCAGCAGCATGGCCAACGTCAGGCTCCATCCCAGCACCGATGCGTAGTCCGGTGCCTGTGGAATGGCCGAGAGCACGACCCCTATCGGCGCGAAGAACAGCAGGGCGTTGACGGCGTTGCGGTGTCGTCTCATCCGTTCAACCTAGTCGACTCTCCAGCGGCACACCTGGTTGTGGCGCGGCGTCGATTCGTTAGAGTCGGAACATGAGTGAACAGACCCCACACCAGAACACCACCTTCGCCATCAACTCTTCCGCCGAGGGTCCGAGCACGGGCCACGGCTACCTCGCGGTCCCTGAGAGCGGCTCCGGACCCGGGGTCATCGTCATCCAGGAGTGGTGGGGGCTCACCGACCACATCAAAGACGTCGCCGATCGACTCTCCGCAGCAGGTTTCGTGGCGCTGGCCCCGGACCTCTACGGCGGTCGGATCACCCACGACGGCGAGGAGGCCGGCGAGATGATGTCTCAGCTGCCCGCCGAGAAGGGCGCACAGCTGCTGGCAGGAGCCACCGACTATCTGCTCGGCCTGGAGACGGTCACCTCCAAGACCGTGGGCACCATCGGATTCTGCATGGGCGGCGGATTCGTCCTTGCCATGGCCGCTCAGCAGGGTGACAAGGTCTCCGCTGCGGTGCCGTTCTACGGCGTGGGTCAGGGCGTGCCGTCGAGCTTCACCGGTCTCACGGCGGCCGTGCAGGGACACTATGCCGAACAGGACCAGAACTACCCGGTGGAGAAGGCCCGCGAGCAGGAGGAGCAGATTCGTGCGGAGTCCGGCGCCGAGGTCACCTACTTCTACTACGACGCCGGCCACGCCTTCCACAATGACGAGAACCTCATTGGGACCTATGATCCGGAGAAGGCCCAGCTGGCCTGGGACCGTGCGGTGACCTTCCTTCGGGACAACGTTGTCTGAGACCTCTGACTCGGCATATTCTGCCGAGGCTGGACCGGCGCGCGGCCTCCGACTGGGCGCCATCCCGGGGGCGACCCCGGATAAATGGGTGACCCGTTGGCGGGAGCGCTATCCGGACTTCGCGCTGAGCGTGGATCTCTTCGATGAAGCAGGTCAGCTGGAGCGGCTGCGTGCCGGGACCATCGACGTCGGCTACATCCGCTTCCCTGCCGAGGCGGAGGTGACCACCGGAGACGACCTGCACCGCGTATGGCTCTACCGCGAGGACCCGGTGGTCTGCGCCGCCCGCGACCACTGGGTCGCGGCCGCCGAGGAGTCCGTGAGCTGGCAAGAGATCGCTGCCGAGCCGTTCTTCGAACCGGCGGCGATGCTGGTAGGCGACGACCGAGTCGTTGCGGAGAGCGTCCACACCCCGAAGCTCGGTGCCGACCTAGCGGCCGGGGAGCGCATGGCACTCGAGGTTGTGGCGTCCGGAGCAGGGCTGCTGATCCTGCCGCACTCGGTGGCGCGGATGCTCTCGCGCCGCGATGTGGTGATCCGCCAGGTCGAGGACCTTCCCGGCCACGACGTCGGTCTGGCCTGGCTGCGCGAGGCAGACAGCCCGGTTATCCAAGAGTTCATCGGGGTGGCCCGCGGGCGCAAGGCGGGCAGCGGCCGCAGTGAGATCACCACGGCCGCTGAGCCCAAGTCCGGTGCGAAGAAGACGAACCCCAAGGACCCTAAGCGGGGAGCTGCTCGCGCAGCGCCCGGGCGCTCGCGGCCGGGTCCGAAGCCTGCGTCACGGCGCGGACAACCACCACGCGGTCGGCGCCGGCCGCGGTGACTTCGGCGATATTGGTCTCGTCGACGCCACCGATCGCGAAGAAGGCCTTGGCGCTCTCCAGCGCCGCAGCCTGCTCGACCAGTCCTAGACCAACAGCCGCGCGGCCGGGTTTGGTCGGGGTCTCCCAGATCGGGCCGGTGCAGAAGTAGTCCAGCCCAATGTCTGAATCCGCTTCGCGCACCTGTTCGATGGTGTGGCAGGACCGACCGATGACGACGTCGTCGCCCACGACCATCCGCGCTTCCTCTGTGGAGAGATCTTCCTGTCCCACATGGAAGACGTCTACCTCAGTGATCGCAGCGACATCGGCGCGGTCATTGGCTGCGGAGAGTCCACCGTACTCGTTGGCGACCTGCCGCAGCAGGACCAGCGCGGCGATCTCGGTCTGTACGGTGACGTGCTTGTCGCGAACCTGGATGATGTCCACGCCCCCCGTGTAGGACGCCACGAAGAACTCGCGCAGCGCGTCGAAGTCCAGCTCGTCCACCGGACCAGCCTCAGGGCGCGTGATGAACCGCTGCAGGTCTGTACACACGTAGAGACGTGAGGCGAGCAGGCGCTCCCGGCGCATATGACCGAGGTGGGTGGGGTGCGGAGTCTCTGCCATAGGCTCATTGTCAGTCATGACTCCACATTAGGGCACCTCCAGCAACCTCGCCTCGGCCAGCACTCAGGTACACAGCAGCGGCCAGGGCCCGTTGCAGGCCCTGGCCGCTTGTCTGCGTTCAGCGGGGCATCAGCCGTTCGCGACCAGCGTGAGGAACGCCTGGTTGAAGTCGTCCAGGTCATCGGGGGTCCTGGAGGTGACCAGCCCGTCGCTGGTCACCGCGGACTCGTCGACCCACTCGGCACCGGCGTTGCGCAGGTCCGTCTTCAGCGAGGGGAAGCTCGTCACGCGACGGCCCTTGACCTGATCCACCTCGGTGAGGATCCACAAGCCGTGACAGATCGCCGCCACCGGCTTGCTCGCGGAGAAGAACGCGGACACAAACTTCTGCGCGTCCTCGTTGATCCGCAGGGTGTCGGCATTGAGCGTGCCACCGGGAAGGACCAGTCCGTCGTAGTCGCCTGCCGCGGCGGAGGTCAGCTGCACGTCGACGTCGAAGTGCTCGGAGTGCTTCCAATCGCCCTCCATGGCCTGCAGCGACGTCTCATTGGGGGAGACGATCTTCGCTGTGCCGCCTGCGGCCGTGATGGCGGCGATCGGCTCCTTGAGCTCTGGAAGCTCGACCCCGTCCGTGACCAGAAGTGCGATGGTCTTGCCGGTGATCTGTGGTGAGTTCTCCGTCATGATGGAGCTCCTTCTTGATCGGTACTTCGTCTCTGTCACTGATGTCAGGTTTTCACGTGCTCAGTGACCTGTCGAATCTTGGAACGCCAGTCTCGGAACTTCAGAGGACCTGCGCGGCCTCGGTGAAGTCGAAGCGTGCACCGCGCGGGTACTGCGCATCCTCGTGGTCACTCGGACCGTGGCCGACGTTGAGCACCATGAGCGTCTTCCACCCGGTCTCGGTGTGGACCTCAGCGTCGACGCCGGGCGCGTCCAGCCCCGCCATCGGACCGACATCGAGCCCATGCGCACGCAGCGCCAGGATGAGGTATCCAGCCTGAAGAAAGGCGTTGTCGCGGCCCATCTTCTCGCGGAACTCGCGCATGTCTGCGAACTTCTCGCGCAGCCCCTCCACGTGGGGAAAGAGCCTGGGCATGTGCTCGTGCCACGCCGGATCAAAGGCCACCACCACAGTCATCGGAGCAGCGGAGGTCTTCCGGCCGTTGTCACCCTTGAAGTGCTCGACGACGGCGTCGCGCCTCGCCCCGGGCTTCAGCACCGTCAACCGCATCGGCTGGGAGTTCATCGAGGTCGGCGCCCACCGCGCATCAGCGTAGGCGCGTTCGATGAGGTCCAGGTCGACCTCTCCCTCCGTGAAGAGGTTCGTCGTGTGCCGACCCTCGAAGAGTTGGTGCATCGTCTCGGGATCTACGGTGGCGGTAGCCGTCGGCATAGGTGCTCCTCGTGCTGATTATCGGCGCCAGCCGGCGCGCAGAGGTGATCGGTCGCAGGCGCCCTGAGTGGCACCATCTTCGTCAACGCCGAGACCGCCGCTGATCTTCCCGACGACGCGTGCTCAGAGCACGGGTCGGAACGGGATGAGTGCGAACTCGGTGGCCCGCGCCATCGGGTTGCGGTCCCGCCACCTGCGCGGGTCCACGACCTCGCAATGCTCGGCGTCGCTGTGGAAGACCTTCTCCATCTCCGCGGCGAAGCCGGGATCGATGATCTCGACGTTGGACTCGTAGTTGAAGGAGAGGGAGAGCCTGTCGATGTTTGCTGTGCCCACAGTGGACCATTCCCCGTCGATCGTGGCGGTCTTGGAATGCATCATGGACGCGGCGTAGAGCAGGATCGTGATCCCGGAGTCCAGCATCTGTCCGTAGAACCCACGTGAGACCCAGTCGCCGAGCACGTGGTTCGAGTCCTTGGGCACCATCACCTTCACATCCACGCCGCGTTCGGCGGCCCGCTTCAACGCGCGAAGGATCTGTTGATCGGGAATGAAGTAGGGGGTGGAGATCCACACATGGTGCTGTGACCGTTCGATGGCCTTGAGGTACATGTTTCGGATGGGATAGACGAGGTCTACCGGCAGGTTCGCGGCCACGCGCACGGTGGGATCCCAGCTGGTCGGCGGAACCCACGGGATCTGCTCGTCGGCGGTGCGGTCTTCGTTCCACTTGCGCGCGATGGTCTGCCGCAGACCCCAGGCTGCGGGGCCCACCTCGCGCAGGTGGGTGTCGCGCCATTCGCGGGCGAAGAGGGAGCCGATGTTGTATCCGCCCACGAATCCGATGGAATCATCGACCACCAGCACCTTGGAATGGTTCATCCCGGTGTACCGCAGCGGACCCTTCCAGACCTTCCTGCCCACGGCCGGAAGTCGAAACACGTGGACTGAATCGTTCAGCTGACGGTAGAAGGCGCTGGGGACCACCAGGTTGGCGAACCCGTCATAGATCACGTAGGTCTTGACACCTCGGTGTGCGGCGGCATTGAACGCGTCGATGAACCGCTGGCCCACCTCGTCGTTCTTCCATATGTAGGTCTCCATGAAGATGGAGTGCTGCGCCGAATCGATGGCCGCGATCATGTCGTCATAGAGCGAGGCCCCGTCGGTGTAGATGCTCAGCTGGGACTCTTCTGCCTGAGCCTGGAAGGTCCCCGGGCGAGGTGCCTGTCGTTGTTTGCGGTCGCGCCGCTTGATCAGGTCGAGGGCGACCACGGAGATCGCCGCAGCGGTCGGCACCGCCGCCACCGCCCCGACCAGCGCGGGGAGCCTGGGGGGCAGCAGTCGAGTCGGGCGCCGTGGACGGTGCGACGGGGTTTGCTTCATGGCCTCACTTTAGCTTTCTCCGGTGTGCCTGCGCGTCCGGTGGGTCAGCACCGAGGTGATCGTCCCGAGCGTCGGCGTGGCCATCAGCAGCACCCCCACCCACTGCGGGGTTCTCGAGCTCCTCCAGGGCACGCTCGACAGTGTCCAGGGCCTGATTCAATGCCCCGGCCTTGCGCGCGGAGTTGGCTTCGGCCTCCAACACCTCGACGCCCACGGCATCGGCGATGGTGATCGTCGGATCCGTGGAATTGTCGGAGACCACGAGGATCCGGCCCATCGCCCCGGTCTGCGAGCGAATGGAGTCGATCGTGGAGGAGAGGGCTCCAGCTTCGTTATGGGCCGGATGACAGCGGTCGCCCGGGTGTCTCCGTCCTGGGGAGTCACGGGAAATCCTGACTGACCCCGTCGTCTGATTTGGTGCAAGCGATCTGACAAGGGCCGATGCCGATACTGCAAATTTGAAATAGCGGGTCAACGCGCAGGCTGGTGCACCTGGTAATCTCGAGTCAGGTCGTTGAGTTCAGTGCTCATGATCGAAATGCGGGCGTAGCTTAATGGCAAAGCTTCTGCTTCCCAAGCAGACGACGCGGGTTCGATTCCCGTCGCCCGCTCTGTGAACACCAGAGCAGGCACGGCAGTGATCGGCGCAGGCGTGGTCGGGCTGCTGACCGCCTGGCAGCTGCGCCTGGCTGGTCACCATGTCACCGTCATCGCGCCGGACATCGCGCAGGATGCCTCCTATGCTGCGGCGGGCATGCTCGCTCCCATCAGCGAGGTCCAGTACGGCCAGGACGAGCTCTGGCCCATCATGACTGCGTCCCGAGCGGAGTATCCCCAGCTTCTGGCCACCGTGTCCCGGTCCACCGAGGTCCCCACCGGCTATCGCGAGAACGGCACGCTGCTGATCGCCGCCGACCGATCCGACCGGGACGCCGTGTCCGAGCTCGCGGTCCTCCAGCGCGAGCACGGCATGGAGGTCACCGCACTGACGAGCTCCACCCTGCGGCGTCGTGAGCCAGCCCTCGCCCCGGGAATCTCCAAGGGTTGGGATGTCCCCAGCGACCATCAGATCGACCCGCGCCAGCTCGTGGCTGCGGTGCGCGCTGCACTCGACGGGGAGCTGGACCCGCAGGACTTCCCCGACGCCGGAAAGCCGGCGCAATGGCTCACCGCGTCGGTCACCGCGGTCGAGGAAGCGGCGGCGGAAGAAGCTGCCGGTGAGGAGACCGCGGTGGAGGCTGCGCGGCAGCCGGGTCACCTGCCCGGGTTCACCGTCACCACCGACGACGACGTCGCCCGCCCGTTCTCCGCCGTCGTCCTGGTGCCCGGGCTCGGATACTCTGCGATCCGCGGACTCCCGGAGACCTGCCCGCTGGACCTGCGCCCCATCCACGGCGACGTGCTGCGGCTGCGCGTGAACCCCGCCCAGCTCATGCCCGGTGAGACCCACATCCTCGACGCGACGGTCCGTGCCAAGGTCAACGGTCGCTCCGTCTACCTGGTTCCGCGGGCGGATGGGGGACTGGTCATCGGTGCCTCCTCCCGGGAGGACAGCCTCACCGGCACTCACGCCGGCTCGGTGCAGGAGCTGCTCAGCGATGCTGTGGCTGTGCTGCCCGGGGTCAAAGACATGGAGCTGACCGAGATCACCACCCGGGCCCGCCCCGGGACCCCCGACGAGCGCCCCTACCTCGGCGCCCTTCGTCCCGGCCTCGTCGTCTCCACCGGCTACTCCCGCCACGGGATCCTGCTCGCTCCGCTGGCCGCCCGACTCGGGGCCGCGCTGCTGGATCATACGTTCACCGACGCTTCCCCACCTGCGGTCCCGCTCTCCGCAGCCGACGAGCAGCTGCTGGCCAGCATGAGCCTGACTCGGCACAGGTCCTGACTCACTAGACTGGTCGTGGCCGGCACTCGCTGGCCCGAGGCCTGGATCGGACCAGGAACACACCCGGCCCTCGCCGTGTTGTGAGAAGACCACCCGCACCAGATGACGTGGAGAACCATGCTCACCGTCCGCATCAACGAAGACCATGTGAAGCTGCCCGAGAACGCCACGGTGGTCGACGCCGTCGCGCAGACCATCGGACGCAGCCTCAACCCCGACGGAACCCCCGCCGACGGCGGCCGGCTCGGCGTCGCCGTCGCCCTCAACGCCGCAGTGGTTCCGCGCAGCCGATGGGCAGCCACCACGCTGACCGGAGGCGAAGAGATCGAGATCGTCACTGCCGTCCAGGGCGGCTGAGGAGAGAGCTATGAGCACAGCATCCGTCATCGAGTCAGACATGCTTCCACCCCTGCAGGTCGGGGGCTACACGTTGGAGAACCGGCTCATCATGGGTACCGGCGGCATCACCGACCTCGACGCGCTTGAGCGTGCCCTGGTGGCCTCCGGGACCACGCTGACCACCGTGGCGATGCGCCGCTACAGCGCCGAGACGAAGACCTCCGTGTTCTCCATGCTGCAGCGCCTGGGCATCGACATCCTGCCCAACACCGCGGGCTGCTACACGGTCAAGGACACCGTGCTCACCGCCGAACTGGCCCGCGAGGCCCTGGAGACGAACCTGATCAAGGTCGAGGTCATCGCCGACGAGCACACCCTGCTCCCTGATGTCATCGAGACCCTGGAGGCCACGGAGCAGCTCGCCGACCGCGGCTTCGTCCCCATGGTCTACACCTCCGATGACCCGGCGGTCGCGCTGCGCCTGGAACAGGCCGGAGCCGCAGCGGTCATGCCGCTGGGGGCGCCCATCGGCACCGGCCTGGGCATCCTGAACCCGCACAATATCGAGCTCATCACCTCTCGCGCCGGGATTCCTGTGGTCCTCGACGCCGGAATCGGCAGCTCCTCGGAGGCCGCGCTGGCCATGGAGCTCGGCTGCGACGCCGTACTGGTCGCCTCCGCCGTGACCCGCGCCCAGCAGCCCACGGAGATGGCCACCGCCATGCGCCTGGCGGTCCACGCCGGCTACCTCTCCGCCCGCGCCGGGCGGATCCCGCGGCGTGAGCACGCCCAGGCCTCCTCTGCTTTTGACGGCCGCATCTCCCCGATCGACGAACTGACCTGAGGACCCACGCACCGATGAATGATCTCTCCCAGTTCTCCGCCTCCCAGATGGAGCGGTTCCAGCGGCACTTCTCGCTCGACGGCTTCGGCATCGAGGCCCAGGCCAAGCTGCTGAACTCCCGCGTCGTGGTCATCGGCGCCGGCGGGCTCGGTGCGCCGATCCTGACCTACCTCGCCGCTGCCGGGGTGGGCACCATCGACGTGATCGACCATGACGTGGTGGACCGCTCCAACCTGCACCGGCAGGTGATCCATTCCGAGGCTGGCATCGGGGAGCCCAAGACCGCCTCGGCCGCCGCCGTCATGCACGGACTGCACCCCGAGATCGTCATTCACGAACACCGGGAGCCGATCACCGCGAACAATGCGCTGGAGCTCATCGCCGAGGCGGACATCGTCGTCGACGGCTCGGACAACTTCGCCACCCGCTACGTGGTGGCCGACGCCTGCGAGATCGCCGATAAGCCCATGGTCTCCGGATCGATCCTGCGCTTCGCCGGTCAGGTCAGCGTCTTCTGGGCCAGCCACGGCCCGACCTACCGGGACCTCTACCCCGAGGCGCCCGACGCCGGCGAGGTCCCCACCTGCGCCCAGGCGGGGGTGCTCGGCGTGCTGCCGGGAGTCATCGGTGCCATCATGGCCACCGAGACCATCAAGTTCCTCACCGGGATCGGACGCACTCTGCTGGGCCGCGTGCTCACCTATGACGCGATGAACTCGAGCTTCCGCGAGATCACCTTGCATCCGGACCCCGCACGGGAGCCTGTGACCACTATCGGTGCGGACGTCACCGGACTCGGCGGCTTCAACCCAGACCCCGAGCCCGAGGTCGAGGACCTCGAGTTCAACCCCTACACAGGGGAGCCCAAGCTCGCGGACGAACTCAGCCCCGCGCAGCTGCGTGAGCTCATCGACGCCGGGAAGATCGGCGGCATCCTCGACGTGCGGGAGCCCTGGGAGCACCAGATGGGCACCATCGAGGGTGCGGTGAACCTGCCGCTGAGCGGTCTGATGGGCGATGCGACAGCCGACGACGGCGCCGCCTCCGGACTCGACGAGGCGGCCGGAAAGCCGGTGGTCCTGTACTGCAAGGTAGGGGTCAGGTCTCGTCAGGCACTCGAACTTCTGCGCGAGCGGCACCCGCAGGCGGATCTGCGCAACCTCATCGGCGGCTACGAGCTCTACAAACAGCTCTGAGCATGAGCCGGTGCGGTAGTTTAGTGGGGTGAGTTCATACCTAGCGGTCATCGGCGAGTGCTTGGTGGATGTCGTCCAGTCCGAGACATCTGCCCCCAAGGCGCACGTCGGGGGCTCACCGTTCAATGTCGCAGTGGGGCTCGCCCGGTTGGAGCACGACGTGGTCTTCGCCGGCCGCCGCGGGGATGACGAATACGGACGCATGATCGCCCGCAGTCTCCGGGCCCAAGGCATCACCGCCCTGCTCGAAGCCGACGCCTCCCCGACCTCCGTGGCCAGGGCCACGTTGGATCCCACCGGGCAGGCCAGCTATGAGTTCACCCTGGACTGGACGCTGCCCAGCGCCGATGAGCTGGAAGCGAAGTTCTGCGCCCTCGCCGGAGAGACGGCAGAGTCTGGACAGACCGGAGATGCCGGCCGCACCGGGACCGCCACGAAGGACCAGCACTCCCAGGATCAGCACCCCGGTCCGCTGGAACACCTGCATGCAGGCTCCATCGGGGCGATGCTTCAGCCCGGCGCTGAGACCGTGAAGAACGTGATCGACCGTGCGCACGCCGTCGCCACGGTCTCCTATGACCCGAACTATCGGCCGACCCTGGTGCCCAATCGAGATGAGGCGCGCCGCCAGGCGGAGGAGTTCATCTCCCGCGCGGACATCATCCAGGCCTC
The DNA here is from genome assembly GCA_947494195.1 of uncultured Nesterenkonia sp. Taxonomy (GTDB): domain Bacteria; phylum Actinomycetota; class Actinomycetes; order Actinomycetales; family Micrococcaceae; genus Nesterenkonia. The sequence goes on from CANLUC010000002.1 coordinate 251,453, forward strand.
CACCGACGATCTCGATCTGCTCTACCCGGAACGCAGCCATCGCGAGACGATGGACGCCTGGCTGCAGATGGGCCCCGCTCTGGTCACCGTGACCCGAGGGCCCTCCGGCGCGATGGGCCTGACCCGCGCCGGCTTCGCGGAGCAGGAGGCGTTCTCCGTGGAGGTCGCTGACACGGTGGGAGCGGGCGATTCCTTCATGGCAGCCACGCTCTCCACGCTGCGCGGAATGAATCTCCTCGGCGCCTCCCGCCGTCCGGCGCTGCGCGAGATCAGCCCCGAACAGCTCAGCACCGTGCTGCGCACGGCAGCGCGCGCGGCCGCCATCAACTCCTCACGCTTCGGGGCTCAGCCGCCGACAGCCGAGGAGCTCGACCACGCTCTCCGGGGCTGACGCGTGACCGAGCTTTCGCTTCCCGCGTCCACCTCCGCCCTCGGAGACGTGCAGCTGATCGCCAGCGACATCGACGGTACGATCCTCAGCTACACCCACACCGAGAGCGGCTCGGTCTCCGCCAGGACCGTCGAGGCATTTCAGGCGGCGCAGTCCGCCGGGATCGGGGTGGTGCTGGTGACCGGCAGGCCGGTGCGCTGGCTCAAGCACATCAGTGCGACCCTCGGTGCGCCGGGCACGGTCATCGCCTCCAACGGTGCGGTGATCTACGATCTCGCCGCTGATCGGGTGTTGCATGAGGACGCGCTGGACGCCGCCGCGCTGTTCACCGTGAAGGACCTGATCTCCGAGATCGACCCCCAGGCCTCCTTCGCCGCAGAGACCCTGGAACACCTCCACATGGAGGAGCCCTTCATCGCCGGATCGCTGTTCTTCGAAGAGAATCGACGACGCGCCGCCGGAGTCACCGAGCAGGAGCTCCGTCTCGGCCCGCTGGACGAGACGCTCGAGCGCGACGCGCTCACCAACGCGGCGCAGACGCCGAACAGCGACGTCACCAGTGCACATGTGACCGACCGGGTGGTGAAGCTGCTCTGCAAGACCGAGGCCATGGCGCCTGATGAGTTCCTCGACAGGGTCCAGTCAGAAGTGGGAGATCTGCTCACCGTGACGCACTCGGCTCCCGGGATCAGTCTGCTGGAGCTCTCCGCTCGCGGCGTGAACAAGTCATCCGGCCTGGCTCGGTATGCCGCCAGCCAGCAGATCGACCGTGATCGTGTGATCGCCTTCGGTGACATGCCCAATGACATCGAGATGCTGCGCTGGGCCGGCACATCCTGGGCCGTCGGCTCTGCGCACCCGCTGGCCCGGTCCGCCGCGAACCACACCGCGGCCTCCTGCGACGACGACGGCGTCGCCCAGGTGATCGAGCAGCTCCTCGCCGGTGAGCTGTAGATGGCCGCGCCCTACCGTCGCCGCACCTATCGCGAGGTCCCCTACCTGGTGAACTCCCAGCCGGGGCCGCTCCACCACAGCCCTCTCGCCTTCGCCCACCGCGGAGCCGATCCCCGCCGAGAGAACACAATGGGCGCCTTCCGTCGCGCCGTCGAGCTGGGGTATCGGTATCTGGAGATCGATGTGCGCACCTCGGCCGACGGCACGCTGGTCGTCTTTCACGACGAAGAGCTCGATCGCGCCACCACCGGGACCGGCAAGCTCAGCGAGAAGACCTGGCAGGAGCTCTCCCTGCTCCGGGTCGGTGCCCAGGGGGAGTTCGCCGAAAAGCTGGTCCGCTTCGAGGATCTGCTGAGAACCTGGGAGGACGTCCACCTCAATGTGGACCTCAAGGACGCGGAGTCGGTCAGCGAGTTCACCCGCATCGTGGAGAAGCACCAGGCGCATGCGCGGGTGCTCGCCGCGAGCTTCAACGATGCCCGCCGGCATCAGGTGCGCAGACGGCTCTCCCGGCCGGTCGCCACCTCGGGTGGCTGGGTGGCCACCGCGCTGATCGTGCTGCTGGGCCCGCTCGGACTGATGCAGCGGTTCACCGGGAGGATCACCGAGATCGACTGCGTGCAGGTTCCGATCTCGCAGGGACGCATCCGCGTGGTGACCCCGCGGTTCGTGCAGCGCTGCCACCGAGCCGGCCTGCAGGTCCATGTCTGGGTGGTCGATGATCCCGCCCAGATGCATGAGCTGCTGGACATGGGAGTGGATGGCCTGATGACTGACGACGCCGAGGCGCTCGCCGGCGTCATGCGCGAACGCTCGGTCTGGCCCCAGCGGGTGCGCTGATCTGGTCCTGCAGTATGAGGACACCACCGGCGCCGGCTTCTAGACTGGAGGCGTGAATCCTCCAGTCCTCTCCGCCCTCGGCCGCCTGCTCTCGGACGGCAACTCCGTCTGGGCCTGGGCGATCGCGGTGGCCGCAGTCGGTCTGCTGGTCGCTGCGCTGATGGTCCTCGTCCAGGACAAGGCGCTTGCGCCGCACAAGGGAGCCATCTGGGCCGTGGTGATCTTCGCGCTGCCGATCTTCGGACCCGCCGCCTACCTGGGGTGGGAGACCATCCGCTTCCGCAAGGAACACGGCCCCGATGGGAAGGGCCCGGTGGAGAAGTACGCCCCGGAAGAGGTGGCGCAGCGCAGAGAGGCCTCCCGGCGGAACGAACAGGCCGCCCGGGAGCAGGATCGTGCGGACCAGACAGACCAGCCGGACCGCCCGCACCAGTCGGGCTGAGCGATGACTCTGCTCAACTATGCCCACGAGGCGACCAGATTCACTCGAACGCGGCGGATCGACACCCTCGTCAAGGTCCTCCCGCTGTTGCTGCTGGTGCTGTACTCCCATTCGCTGGGCAGGCGCTCCTTCGGAGAGATCGGCATTTCGGTGCCATGGTCGGTGGTCATCCTGATGGAGGTCCTCGCCGTGGTCCCGCTGGCCTACTCGCGGACTAATCCCGGCGCCGCTGCCGGAGTCATTGCAGTCTTCTGCGCCACCCAACTGGTCATCGGGGCTGCCCCGGGAGTGTCTGCGCTTGCAGCCCCGCTGGCCGTCTACGCCTGCGCGAAATACGGCAGGCCCAGCGTCTCCCGCGCCTACCTCGCGGTGGCGCTGTTGGGAGCCGGTGCGCTCGCCACTTATTTCGTCCTTCTGGATTTCTACTACGTGCGGCAGTACAACGACACCGGAAGCTGGACCGATTCGCTGGGCAGTGCCGCGTTCACCGGCGGCTTCGCCGCCGCCGTCGTTCTGGTGTTCTGGCTGGCCGGGCACCTGGCGGGGCGCCGTCGTCGTGAGCTCAGTGCGGTCTTCGATCGCAATCAGCTGCTCATGCGGGAGCGTGACCAGGAGGCGCGGCTGGCGGCCGATGCCGAACGCATGCGCATCGCCCGCGAGATGCACGATGTGGTCTCCCACTCCATGTCAGTCATGATCGCCCAGGCCGACGGCGGTCGCTACGTCCTGCAGCAGAGCCCGGATCGCGCGGCGCAGGCCTTCGAGACCATCGGCGAGACCGGGCGCGAGGCGCTCACCGAGATGCGCCGGATGCTCGGGGTGCTGCGCGAGGGCGACGGCGAGCTGCAGAAGCGACCGGCACCGGGCGTGCAGGATCTGCACCAACTCATCGAAGATGTGAGCGCCTCGGGGCTCGAGGTGCGGCTGAACATGCTCAGCGATTCCATTCCGCGGCTGCCCGAAGGTGTGGGACTCGCCGCCTACCGGATCGTCCAAGAAGCGCTGACCAACACGCTCAAGCATGCCGGCCCAACGGCGCGCGCCGGGGTTTGGGTCGCCGTGGCCAGTGCTCCGGACCCGGCCCTCATGCTGGAGATCCGCGACACCGGACGTGGGACGGCGGCACAGAGTGACGGCGGCGGCTCCGGACTGCTGGGGATGGCGGAGCGCGCCCGACTCTACGGCGGGACCGTGCAGACCCGCGCCCACGAGGCGGGATTCGATGTGCTGGCGAGGTTTCCGCTGGACACTCGCACTGCCCGGGCCGTCTCCGTCGAACGGTCCGACCCGATTCAGGAGGACGCCGGATGAGCACCGAGCAGACCCCGCTGCGCATCCTGCTTGCCGATGACCAGGCCCTGCTGCGGGCTGGCTTCGCCATGGTCATCGATTCCCAGCCGGACCTTCGCGTGGTCGAGCAGGCGGGCAACGGCCAGGATGCTCTCACCGCCGCCAGGGTGCACCGCCCCGATGTCGTGCTCATGGACATCCGCATGCCGGTCATGGATGGGCTGGAGGCCACCCGGCTGATCACCGAGGATCCCTCTCTGGGTGCCACCCGGGTGATCGTGTTGACCACCTTCGACACTGATGAGTACGCGCTCCAGGCGCTGCGCGCCGGGGCCGCAGGCTTTCTGCTCAAGGATGTGAAGCCGGAGACTCTGCTCGACTCCATCCGCACGGTGACCACCGGTGGCGCGGTCATCGCGCCGTCCACCACCCGGCGGCTGCTCGACGCCACGCTGGGCAGCGGCGCCCAGGCTCGGCGTCGGTCGCCCGACGCCGAGCAGCAGGGGAAGCTTGATCGACTCACCAACCGCGAACAGGAGATCCTGCTCGAGCTCGCCACCGGAGACTCCAACGGTGAGATCGCGGCGCGACTCTTCCTCTCCGAGGCCACCATCAAGACCCACGTGGGACAGGTGTTGGCGAAGCTCGAGGTGCGTGACCGGGTGCAGGCCGTGGTCTTCGCCTACGAGACCGGGCTGGTGTACTGAGAGACACAACCCCTGGGAACCCGTCATCGCCCGGGCGGTGTGCATCTGCGCCGGAGCAGGGCAGACTTGGCCCATGGCTGATGCAGCAGAGATCTCGACTCAGAATTCGACCCTCGAGAAGTGGACGCGCGCACTCGCAGAACCCGTCGGCTCCCCCGGGGGTGGCGCCGGCGCCGGAGTGATGCTCGCGCTCGCCGCCTCGTTGACCTCCATGGTGGCCGGTTACACCGAACCGGGAGACGAGCAGCAGCAAGAGCTCGACGCCCTCGTCGCCAGAGCGCAGAAGCGGCGGGAGGTGGCCCTGCAGCTCGCCGATGAGGACGCCGAAGCCTCGCAGACATTCGGCAAGGCCTTCGCCATGGAACGCGGCGAGGAGCGCAAGAAGGCCATCCGCGACGCGTCCCTGGGTGCCGCGCGCTCCTCGGTGATCCTCGGCGAGCACGCCGTCGACGCGATCGATGACCTCACCTGGCTCGCCGAGAACGGTAACTCGGCGCTGATCGCCGACGTCGTCGTCGCCTTCGGGGCGCTCCGCGCCGCGGTGACCGGGGCCCGCACCAACGCGAGCTTCGACCTCGCTGCGCTGAAGTCCTCCGGCTCCACGCTCGAGCAGGTCCGAGAGCAGCACACGAAGCTCTGGGCCAGCGTCGAAGCGCTGGACACCGCGCTCGACCGCATCGACGCTGCGACGAACGCCGTGGACGATCGAGCCGCACCCACCGACACGCAGGGCTGAGACCTGGGCGGGCTGCCGCAGGGCGGAAAAGCGGCAATCTGCACTCCAGCTCATCCTGCAGGATGAGGTGCTGACCGGCCTGTAGTCCGATGTGGACCACCACGGGTGGTTCGTAGGGTGAACAGCATGACGACTGCACTGACCCCCGCGCTGCGCGCCAGGGACCTGAACAAGACCTACGGCTCCGGAGACGCGGCCGTCCACCCGCTGCGTTCACTGAACATCGACTTCCCCGCCGCGCGCTTCACCGCGGTGATGGGGCCCTCGGGCTCCGGGAAGTCCACCCTGCTGCATGTGTTGGCGGGACTGGACACCGCCGACGACGGCGAGGTCATCCTCTCCTCCTCGCGCGGCGAGACCACACTGAACGGGCTCAACGAGAAGCAGCTCACCCGAGTCCGCCGCGAATCCATCGGCTTCATCTTCCAGGCCTACAACCTGGTCCCGGCGATGACCGCCGAGGAGAACATCCTGCTGCCCACCAATCTGGGCGGCAACGCCGTGGACAAGGCGTTCTACGCGCAGGTCATCGAGCGGCTGGGACTGAAGGACCGACTGGGGCACCGCCCCTTCGAACTCTCCGGCGGACAGCAGCAGCGCGTCGCCGTGGCCCGCGCGCTGGTCTCGAAGCCCGCAGTGATCTTCGCCGATGAGCCCACCGGCAACCTGGACCAGGCCACCGGCGCGGAGGTGCTGGGGCTGCTGCGCACCGCCGTCGATGAGTTCAGCCAGACCGTCATCATGGTGACCCACGACGCCAATGCCGCCGCCCAGGCGGACCGCACGGTGCTGCTCGCCGACGGCCGCGTCGCAGGCACCCTGGAGAACCCCACGGCCGCCCAGCTCGCCGCAGCACTCGTCGAGGCCGGCTCATGAGGCGCAACCCCGTGCTGCAGGTCAATCTGCGCTCAGCCGGGAAGAAGCTGTTCGCCGCGGGGGCCGCCGTCGCCATCTCGGTGGCGTTCATCGTGGCCGGAATGCTCATGGTGGACTCCTTCAATCGCGGCCTGACCCAGCAGATCGAGGCCGAGGCCGCCGGCAGCGACCTGATCATCGACACCGCCATGGCCATGACCTGGGACGAGGACACCGAAGACTATCTGCGCGACGACGTGCCGCTGGCCGAGGAGATCGACGACCTCGACGGCGTGGACGTCGCCGACGCGGTCAGCGGTGCCTACCTCAGCGACGTGGAAGAGGACGGCTCCGCCACCATCGGACTTCCGGTGACCGAGCAGTCCGAGACGCGGGAGGGCGAGATCAGCGCGGGACGCGAGGCTCAGGCCCAGGATGAGGTCGTGATCAGCTCTGCCGCGGCCGAGGGTCAGGGAATCGAACTTGGCACCACGCTGACCGCGCAGGAGTTCGTCTACGAGGAGGGTGCCGCAGAGGATGCGGAGCCCACCGTGATCGAGGAGGACTACACCGTGGTGGGCGTGATGGATGCCCAGGGCGCACCCCGCGGATTCCTCACGCCTGAGGGTATGGAACGCGTCCCCGCCGGCGGGAGCCCGGTCGAGATCCGCGTGAAGCTCAGTCCCGACGGTGACGCGACCGAGGTGCAGGAGCAGATCCGCGGGCTCATCAGCGACGCGGCCGCAGGTCTGGAGTCCACCCGGGCCGCGGGCCTCGAATCCCTCGAGGTGAGGACCACCGAGGAGATCGTGGAGACTCGGATGGCGGAGCAGACGGGCAGCGGCGATGCCCTCGCCTATTTCGCCATCGGTTTCGGAGGCATCTCGGTGTTCGTCTCCGCCCTGGTCATCTCCAACACCTTCCAGGTGCTGGTGGCCTCGCGCCAGCGCACGCTGGCGCTGCTGCGGGCGGTCGGCGCCACCTCGGCGCAGCTCAAACGCGCCACGCTGATGGAGGGTGCCGTGCTCGGGCTTCTGGGCGGCGCTGCCGGCGTGGTGCTCGGCACCGCAGCGGCACTGGGCTTCTCCGCGATCGCCCGGGCGACCTTCGCGCCGGAGCTGCCCCTGGCGGGGCCCACGCTGCTGGCCACGATTGTCGGGCTCGGGCTGGGACTGATCGTCAGCGTATTCTCCGCTCTGCTTCCGGCACTGAAGGCCGGGCGGGTCTCCCCGATGGCGGCTCTGCGCCCCGCAGGACTCGGCGCCGCCGCGCCGAAGATCTCGATCCTGCGGGTGAGCATCGGACTGATCCTGACCCTGGGTGGGTTCGGTGTGGTCCTGGCCGCCGCCCTGTTGGCCGATCCCGACGGGTCGCTTCCGTTGCCCGCCCCGCTTCTCGGCGCCGCGGGTGCCGTGCTGGGCTTCACCGGGGTGCTCGTGCTGGCTCGGCTGGCCGTGCCCGAGCTGGTGGCCCAAGGGGGCCTCCTGCTCGCACGGATCCCGGGGCTGCGCGTCAACGCGCGGCTCGCCGGTCAGAACGCACGGCAGGTGCCAGGACGCACGACGGCGACCGCATCGGCCCTGCTGGTGGGCGTCACCCTGGTGGGGACCATGATGGTGGGGGCCTCCACAGCACAGACGGTGCTCTATGACGAGCTCGCCGAACGGTACCCGGTGGAGGCCTCGGTGGCCGCCGTCGGTGAGGATCTGGAAGCAGATCTCACCGAGAGTGATCTCGTCGAATCCGTCAGCAGCGCCCAGGGTGCCGCTGCCACGGTGGAGGGTGAGCTCGGCAGTGCCGAGGGTCGTGTGGTCCTGGTGGACGAAGAGACCTTCGCCGGGGTGGCCCGTGTCGAGGGCCTCGCTCCGGCACCTGGCCAGGCGCTCGTCGCCGGGCAGCTCAACGGCGAGGTGTACTCCGGGAGTGGCGCTGAGCTGGAACTCACGCCCTACGGCACGGCGTCCTCCGGCGCCGAGGAGCTGGCGATCACCGTAGAGGCCTCGATCGCGTCCTGGCTGCCCGGGGGGACGGTGCTGATCACCGCGGAGTCACTGCCTGAAGAGGCACTGGCCGAGGAAGGGTCTCCCTGGACCTTCAGCGATGCTCAGGGCATCACGCTGATCCGCGTCGCCGAGGGTGTCAGCCCCGATGAGTCCTTCGGTCTAGCGTCGCTGATGGACGATCATTCGGAGGAATTCAACGACGAGGGTGCGGTGATGCGAGCCAGCTACTCGCAGAGCATCGACATGGTGCTGCTGATCGTGCTCGTGCTCCTCGGCGCCTCGGTGCTGGTGGCAGTCATCGGCGTCAGCAACACGCTCTCGCTCTCGGTGCTGGAACGGCGCCGCGAGGCGGCCCTGCTCCGAGCCGTGGGCATGAATCGGCGTTCCGTGGGGCAGATGATCACCATCGAGGCCCTGCTGCTTGCCGGGGTGGCGCTGCTGATCGGCACCGCTCTGGGGGCCTTCCTCGGTTGGGCCGGCGTGGCGTCCATGGTGGCGCGCGAGGACTGGAGCGTGGTCCTGGAGATGCCGTGGCTGCGGATCGCCGGGCTCTGGGCGGTGACCCTGCTGGCCGCAGGCCTCGCGGCGATGCTGCCGGCTCGGGCACTGTCCAAGGTGGAGCCGGCGGCCGGGCTCAGCGAGGACTGAGTCCGGAGCCGCCAAGCCGGCACGGGGCCGCCTGGGCCGCCGGGGCCCCGTGTCGTGACCTCCCTCAGCCGGGGCTGAGTGCTTAGACACACTTTTCTACGTCGTGTAGAAGAACTCTTCTACACGACGTAGAATTCAAGCACAGCGGACGTCGCACCCAGCGCGACACCATCCGTGGACGGCCAGCATCACCGGGGGTCATGCACGCAGAACCTCCGGAGCAGGTCTGGCGCCCATCAGCGGATGCCCGCCCGTGCTGTTGAGGTGAGTGTGCATGGAAGAGTTCTTCGACCCGCTGGCCCTGGCCCGGTGGCAGTTCGGCCTGACCACGCTCTATCACTTCATCTTCGTCCCACTGACCATAGGCATGGCGCTGATGGCGGCGATCATGCAGACCGCCTGGTACCGCACCAAGGACGTGAAGTACCTTCGACTGACCCGGCTCTTCGGCAAGATCTTCCTGATCAACTTCGCCATGGGTGTCGTCACCGGGATCGTCCAGGAGTTCCAGTTCGGCATGAACTGGTCAGAGTACTCACGCTTCGTCGGAGACGTCTTCGGAGCCCCGCTGGCGATCGAGGGCCTCGCCGCCTTCTTCCTCGAGGCCACCTTCATCGGCCTCTGGATCTTCGGCTGGGACAAGCTTCCCCGGCTCGCCCACCTGTTGAGCATCTGGATGGTCTTCTTCGCCAGCGCCATGTCGGCCTATTTCATCCTGGCCGCCAACGCGTTCATGCAGAACCCGGTCGGGTACACCATGAACGCCGAGCGTGGCCGCGCGGAGCTGACCAGCCTGTGGGAGGTGCTGAGCAACCCCGTGGTGCTCGCGGCCTTCCCGCACACCATTCTGGCCGCCATCATGTTCGCCGCCACCGTGATGATCGCCGTCGCCGCCTGGCACCTGCGCCGCAACCAGCACATCGAGACCATGCGCACCGCACTGAAGGCCGGGCTCTGGACCAATGTGCTGGCCTTCATGGGCGTCGGACTCTCCGGAGACCAGCTCTCGCTGGCCATGGTGGACGCGCAGCCGATGAAGATGGCCGCCGCCGAAGGACTCTACGAGACCACGAACGCGGCCAGCTTCTCCATCTTCACGCTGGGAACCCCCGACGGTGCCAGCGAGCTCTTCTCGATCCGGATCCCGCACCTGCTCTCGCTGCTGTCCACGCACACCATGAACGGCGAGGTGGAAGGCATCAACAACCTGCAGGCGCAGTACGTCTCGCAGTTCGGCCCGGGCGACTACTCACCCATCATCTGGATCACCTATTGGGCCTTCCGCTGGATGATCGGCCTGGGAGTCTTCTCCGCGCTGGTGTCCCTGGTGATGCTGTGGATGACCCGCGCCAAGGCCCCGCAGCGCTCGGCGCTGGTGCAGGATCGGCTGTGGCGGGTCCTCATCTGGACCGCTCCGCTGCCGATGGTGGCCTCGCTGGTCGGCTGGCTCTTCACCGAGATGGGCCGGCAACCGTGGATCGTGTTCGGCCTGATGAAGACCGAGGCCGCAGTCTCCCCGAATGTCGCCGGCTGGCAGGTGGCGCTCTCGCTGGCGGCCTTCACCGCGATCTACGGCAGCCTGGCGGTCGTCGAGTTCAAGCTCATCCGCAAGGCGGCCCAGGAGGGTCCCCCCGAGATCTCGCAGGGAGAGGACGACAATGCCGAGCCCGACTCACTGGCGATCGTCTACTGAGCCTCGCATGCGGAATCAATTGCGGAATCAACTGCCGCACCACACGCCGAATCACGGGGCACCGAGCCACATGCGCAGAAGGGACATCCACTGATGGACATCGAACAGATCTGGTTCGCGCTGGTGGCCTTCTTCTTCATCGGCTACTTCGTGCTCGACGGATTCGACTTCGGCGTGGGCATGGCGCTGCCGCTGCTCGGCCGTGATGACACCGACCGCCGCGTCATGATCAACACCATCGGCCCGGTCTGGGACCTCAACGAGACCTGGGTCATCGTCGCCGGTGCCGTGCTCTTCGCCGCCTTCCCCGAGTGGTACGCAAGCCTCTTCTCAGGCTTCTACCTTCCGCTGCTGCTGATCCTGCTCGCGCTGATCCTGCGCGGCGTGAGCTTCGAATACCGGCACCAGCGCAGAGAGCCCCAGTGGGCCGCCCGGTTCGACCTGATGATCATCATCGGCTCCTTCCTGCCTGCCTTCCTCTGGGGAGTGGCCTTCGCGAACATCGTGCGCGGAGTCCCCATGGACGCTGATCACCAGGTCTCCATCTCGCTGTTCGGCCTGCTCAACCCCTATGGCCTGCTCGGCGGGATCACCCTGGTGCTGCTCTGCCTGGTGCACGGGATGATCTTCATCGCGCTGAAGACCGAGGGAGAGATCCGCGCCCGGGCACGTGCCATGATCCTGCGCTTCATGCTCCCCACCATTGCGGTCGCCGCGACCTTCCTCTTCTGGACGGTGCTGATGCACATCCAGGTGCCGCATCTGGTCTGGATCATCGCGCTCGCCGGGCTCGCCGCAGCCTCACTCATCGCGGCCGGGCTGCTCAGCCTGCGCGGCCGCGAGGGATTCGCCTTCACCGCCATGGCACTGACGATCGCGGCCGCCGTCGCGACACTGTTCGTCTCGCTCTTCCCCAATGTCATGCCCTCGACGACGACGCCGGCCGGGACGCTGACCATAGTCAACGCGAGCTCCTCGGAGTACACGCTCGGGGTCATGCTCTGGGTTGCGCTGATCACCACCCCGCTGGTCATCGGATACCAGGCCTGGACCTACTGGGTCTTCCGTCGCAGGCTCAGCCGTGACCATATCCCCGCGGCAGCGCACTGAGCCCGGCGGTCACCATGAAACCCCTTGATCCGCGCCTGCTCCGATATGCCGCCGCGTCACGCAGCTTCCTCATCCTGGCGGCGCTGCTCGGACTGGGGCAGGTGACACTGGTGATCCTCTTCAGTTGGCTGGTGGCTTCGATCCTTGCCCGCGCCGCAGCCTGGGTGGGGATCCTCGGGGAGGTGCCCGGCACCGGCAGCGGGGCACTGCTTCCCGAACTGGCGCCGGCGCTGCTGGGTTTGGGCGGGGTGGTCCTCGGGCGTGCGGCGCTGGCCTGGGCGGTGGAGCTCGCGGCCGCTCGGGCAGCCGTGAAGGCCAAGAGTCAGCTGCGCAGGCACGCCACCCGGGCGCTCGCGGATTCCGTGGCTGGAAGTGAGGCCTCCCCGCGCTCCCGCGACAGCGCCCATGCCGTCACGGTGCTGGGCTCCGGGCTCGACGCGCTGGACTCCTACTTCTCCCGCTACCTTCCGCAGCTGGTGCTCACCATTCTGGCCATCCCGCTCCACCTCGGTGTGCTGGCCACCCAGGACCTGACCACGGCGGTGATCGTCGCGCTGACCCTGCCGCTGATCCCAGTCTTCATGGCGCTCATCGGCTTCTCCACGCAGGCAGCCCAGCAGCAGCAGTGGAGGCGTCTTGACCGGCTTTCCCGCACCTATCTGGACATCGTGGAGGGGCTGTCCACCCTGAAGGTCTTCAACCGAGCGCATCGCCAACGTGAGAATCTGCGCGAGATCTCCGACCAGCACCGCCGCAGCACGATGAAGGTCCTGCGGATCAGCTTCCTCTCCGGGTTCGTGCTCGAACTCGCGGCGAGCCTGTCGGTGGCCCTGGTGGCAGTCTCCGTGGGCATCCGACTGATCGACGGGCAGATGGACCTTGCCGTGGGTCTCTTCGTGCTGCTCATCGTCCCGGAGGCCTACGCCCCGCTGCGCCAGGTCGGAGCGAACTACCACGCGGCCGCCGAGGGTGTGGCTGCCGCCGAGGACGTCTTCGAGATCCTTGACGACGACGCCGCTCACCAGGGTCGCCCCGCCGGGGAGAGCCTCACACCAGTGCCGGCGTTGCGCGGAGGCTCCGTGGATCTGGTCATCAGCGGGCTTCAGGTGCGCCGCGGAGAGGCCGACGTGCTCCAGGGAGTGGACCTGAGGGCACGCGCCGGAGAGCTCACCGTGATCACCGGGCCCAGCGGGACCGGGAAGACCTCCCTGTTCGACGCGATCATGGGGTTTCTTCCCAGCCGCGGAGAGATCCTTCTGCAGCCGCATGGCACCTTCAGTGCGACCTCGGGGCTCACCGGCCCGCAGCGGCGCGAGCTCATCGCGTGGAGCGGTCAGCGACATGGCCTGCGCAGCGGGACCGTGGAGGAGAACATCGCGATGGACCAGCCAAGAAACCAGGATCTCACCCGAGAGGTGCTCGACGACGTCGGACTCCAGGTCCAGCTCGACCACCGGCTCGGAGTGCGCGGGGCGGGGCTCTCCGGCGGCCAGGCACACCGAGCAGCGATCGCACGGGCACTGTTCCGCGCTCGCAGCCTGGACTGTCCCATCCTGCTGCTGGACGAGCCCAGCGCCGCCCTGGACGCACGATCCGAGGAGCAGCTGATCCACACTCTGCGCGGCGAGGCCGCCGCCGGCAGGACGGTCCTGGTCATCAGTCACCACCAGGCCATGCGTGAGGCGGCAGATCACCTGGTGCAGCTGAGTCCGGCGTATGCGGGGGCCCCGAGATGACCGCCAGGACGGCCGAGCAGAACCGACACCGCCAGGCGCGAAGTCTGCTGGCGGCGTCACGACCCTCCTGGCGCGCCATGGCCCCGGGGCTGATCTTCGGGATCCTCTCCGGGCTCAGCGCAGTGCTGCTGCTGGGAAGCTCCGCGTACCTGATCACCCGCGCGGCCGAACAGCCACCGATCCTCTACCTCGGCCTGCTCGTGGTCGGGGTGCGCGCCTTCGCCCTCTCCCGGGGCTTCTTCCGCTACCTCGAACGGCTGAGCACCCATGACGCCGCCTTCCGGGCACTGGGCGAGGTCCGCGTGGACGCGTTCTCCCGGCTCGAACCGCTCGCCCCGGTGAAGCTGGGCCCCCGACGGCGCGGGGACCTGCTCACCCGGGTGATCCGCGATGTCGATGGCCTGGTGGATCTGCCCACCCGAGTGATCCAGCCGCTGGTGTCCTCACTGACCGTGGTGGGGCTGACGCTGGTCGCCGTGCTCTGGTTCTCGCCGCTCCTCGCCCTGACGCTTGCGGGACTGCTGCTGCTCACCCTCGTGCTGGGAACCCTGGTGACCGAGACGCTGACCGTGCGCGCCGAGCGGCGCACCGCAGGGCTGCGCGGAGACCTTGCCGATGAGGTAGTGGATCTCGTCGGCGAACTTGACGTGCTGATCGCCTACGACGCCGTGGACGCTCAGCTTCAGAAGGTCGCGGAGCTCGACGCCCGGCTGCGTCGGGAGGCGCTGATCGGCGCGCGCGGGGCCGGTCTCCTCGCAGCGGTCTTCTCAGCCGGGACGGGCGCGGCGGTGCTGGCCGCGCTGCTGATCACCGGGCCCACACTGCAGGCCGCGGTGCCCCTGGGCCCCGACGTCGCGCTGGGCTTCGGCGAGGTGGACCCGGCTGTGCTGGTGACGCTGACGCTGATTCCGCTGGCGGTCTTCGAACTGGCGGCAGCGGTGCCGCTGGCGTGGAGTGCACGACGGCGCGTGCTCACCCATGCGCGCAGAATCGCGGAGATCGCGCCAGAGCCGGCGCCGCCGGGCCAGCCGCAGCCCCAGCCCCAGCCCCAGTCGCAGCCGCAGCCCCGGCTGCCGGCGGACGAGCAGCGACCGCACGCCCAGGCGCAGCCCACCTCTGGCGCCGAGGTTCGTGCGGACTCCTCTGCGGGGTGCGTGCCCGTTCTGGAGCTGCGCGATGTCACCGTGCGGTGGCCCGAGAGCGATGCCCCGGTCGGAGCGCCCCTCTCGGCGCGGCTGCTTCCTGGGGAGAACCTGCTCATCACCGGGCCCAGCGGTGTGGGCAAGACCGCGCTGGCACTCGGGCTCACCGGGTTCCTGAGAATCGAGGGCCGGTACCGGGTGGCGGGTGAGGATGTAGGGGGCTGGAGTCCAGAGCGGCTGCGCCGGGAGGTCTGTCTGATCGAGCAGCAGGCGCACATCTTCGAATCAAGCCTGCGCGCGAATCTGGCGCTCGCCCACCCCGATGGTCCGGAGGCGGCGCAGGATGCCGAGCTCGAGCAGGTGCTGCGCGCCGTCGGACTCTGGGACTGGGCGCAGACTCGTCAGGGTCTGCAGACTCCCGTGGGCATGTTCGGGGCCTTGATCTCGGGAGGTCAGGCGCAGCGCATAGCTGTTGCCCGCGGACTGCTCTCTGGGGCGCGCGTCCTGATCCTGGATGAGCCGACCGCTCACGTGGACCCGGAGACCGCCGCGCTGATGCTCGAAGAGCTGCTGGGCGCCACCGGTCCCGAGCGGAGCGTGGTGCTGTTCTCGCACACTCCGGTGCCGGACCGACTGATCAACTCATCGCTGCAGCTTCGCCGGGCATGACAACAGCGGGCATAACAGAAGGGCGTGACCCGAATGCTCGGATCACGCCCTCCTGCTGCTGGTCTATCTGGATCAGGTCACCAGAATGACGATGATCACGATGAGCAGGATTGTAGTCAAGCTGATTGGAAGTACTGACTTATGCATAATTGCCCGGTCCTTTCTGTCGTCGACGTCGATGTCGCTGAAATGACGAACCCGTCAGTCGATCACAGGTCCGTGAGCGATGTTCTTCACTCTACGGGGGTTTTGCTGAGCACCGGCTGGACGCCAGCACTTTGATCAGTCCTCGGAGTCGGCGAGGGCCTCCACATCGGAGAGCGAGGCATGCGGGGTGTGCTCCGGCACGTCACCGTTGAGGCGCAGGCCGTTCTCGATGTCGAAGAGGTGCAGATGCGCTGGATTCGGCTTGATGAAGACCTGCTCGCCGCGCATGGGGGGACGGCGTCCGTTCACGCGGACGATGAAGGGCTGGAAGCTGGAGACGCCGTCCGGCTTGCCGAAGATGTAGGCGTCTGCGCCGAGCTCCTCGACCAGGTCCACGGTCATCGGCAGTCCGGTGCCGTCCGTGGAGAGCTCCATGTCCTCAGGGCGCACGCCCAGAACGACCTCATCGCGGGTGCTCTTGGCGAGGTGGCCGCCGGTGACCGGAATGATGTCATTGCCGAGCACGAGACCCTCGCCCTGGATCTTCGCATGGAAGAGGTTCATCGCAGGAGAGCCGATGAAACCGGCCACGAAGACGTTGGCGGGCGTGTCGTAGAGGTTGCGCGGGGAGTCGACCTGCTGAAGCACGCCGTCCTTGAGCACGCAGACGCGGTCACCCATGGTCATGGCCTCGACCTGGTCGTGGGTCACGTAGACCGTGGTGGTCTGCAGCTCGCGGGTCAGCGCTGCGATCTGGGTGCGGGTCTGCACACGCAGCTTGGCGTCGAGGTTCGAGAGCGGCTCATCCATGAGGAAGACCTTGGGGGAGCGCACGATCGCGCGGCCCATGGCCACACGCTGACGCTGACCACCGGAGAGCGCCTTCGGCTTGCGATCCAGGTAGGGGACGAGGTCCAGGATCTCGGCGGCCTTCTTCACCCGCTCGGCGCGCTCCTCCTTGGAGACCCCGGCGATCTTCAGCGCGAAGCCCATGTTCTCGGCCACGGACATATGCGGGTAGAGCGCGTAGTTCTGGAAGACCATGGCGATGTCACGGTCCTTGGGGGAGACGTGGGAGACGTCCTCGCCACCGATCATGATGCGACCCTCATTGACCTCTTCGAGGCCGGCGAGCATGCGGAGCGCGGTGGACTTGCCACAGCCGGAGGGGCCCACGAGGACCAGGAACTCGCCGTCGGCGACCTCGAGGTGGAGCTGGTTGATAGCAGGCCGCGCGCCCGGGGTGTAGATGCGGCTGGCGGAGTCATACGTCACTGAAGCCATGATGATATGTCCCTTTCACGGGCAGGTACGTGCCCGACGATCCGTTGTGAAGGTGGTTGTGTGACAGTTCCCCGCGTGCTGTGGGTCACATGTCAGCTGAATCACATCACAACAAGTCGTAGAAGTCCAAACCAGGTGCGGCCACAAGCTGTCAGCAGAGACGACGACGGCGCCCGTCCGCCTCGTCCACGGTGTCTTCCGTGGTGGAGGTGAGCGGGCGCCGTCGGATGCTGCACATCAGTGCAGCGAGGCTCAGCGGTTCAACAGATCAGGCTGTCTCGTCCTCGATGATCAGCGGGTAGACGCCGTTCTCGTCGTGGACCTCACGGCCGGTCACCGGGGGGTTGAAGACGCAGACCACGCGGATCTCTTCTTCGACCTCGACGCGGTGCTTTTCCTGGCCGTCGAGCATGTAGAGGAAGCCGTCGGTGATGGCGTACTTCTCTCCGGTCTCGAGGTCGGTCAGGGTGCCTTTGCCGCCCACGCAGTAGACGGCCTCCACATGGTTGGCATACCAGAACTCATTGGTGGTGCCGGTGTAGAGGGTGGTCTCATGCAGAGAGAAGCCCACCTTCTCCTTGGCCAGGACCATGCGGCGCGAGCGCCAGTTCTCCTGCTGGATGTCGCGGTTAGTGCCGTTGAGGGTGTCGATGTTCATCGTGTACACGCAGATCTCCGATCAGTGGCTGTCAATAATGAAGGGCGCAGTGCCCCGGGAGCAGGTTCAGCGGGGTGCGCGCAGCCGGGAGGGCTCACCGAGGTTGCCGGTGGCCGCCAGCACGGACTCCTCGACGATCGCGAGGCCCTTCTGCAGGTCCTCGGACTCGATGTTCAGCGCGGGCATGAGCTTGAGGACCTCGTCCTGCGGACCGGAGGTCTCCACCAGCAGGTTGCGCTTATAGGCCTCTGCCGCCGTCTTGCCGGCGGTGTCCGGGTTCGGGAAGTGGATGCCGGTGAGGAAGCCGCGTCCGCGGATCGAAGCGCCGGGGACGTGCTCAGCGATCTTCGCCAGGCCGTCATGGAGCTCGGTGATGCGTTCGGCGAGCTGATTCTCGAAGCTGTCATCGGACCAGAAGAGCTCCAGCGCGCGGGCTGCGGTCACGAAGGCGAGGTTGTTCCCGCGGAAGGTGCCGTTGTGCTCGCCACCTTCCCAGACATCCAGCTCGGGCTTGAAGAGGGTCAGCGCCATGGCGAGGCCATAGCCGGAGATCGACTTCGAGACGCAGACGATGTCGGGGTAGAGGCCGGCCTCCTCGAAGGAGAAGAACTTGCCGGTGCGTCCGCAGCCTGCCTGGACGTCGTCGACGATCAGCAGGATCTTGTGCCGACGCAGCAGCGACGCCAGGGACTTGAGCCAGTCCATGCGTGCGGCATTGAGGCCGCCCTCGCCCTGGACCGTCTCGACGATCACGGCAGCGGGCTTGTCCACGCCGGAACCGGAGTCCTCGAGGATCTTCTCAAGCCACAGGAAGTCAGGCATATCGCCGTCGAAGTAGTCGTCATAGGGGATCTTCGAGGAGTTCGTCAGCGGAATGCCGGCACCGCGACGCTTCATCGAATTGCCGGTGACCGAGAGTGCGCCCAGGGTCATGCCGTGGAAGGCGTTGGTGAAGGACAGGATGTGCTGCCGACCGGTCACCTTGCGGGCCAGCTTCAGCGCGGCCTCCACGGTGTTGGTGCCCGTCGGGCCCGGGAACATGACCTTGTAGTCCAGCTTGCGAGGCTCGAGGATGACGCGCTCGAAGGTCTCCAGGAAGTGGCGCTTGGCTGGGGTCTTCATGTCCATCGAGTGGGTGACGCCGTCGTTGGCCACGTAGTCCACGATCAGATCGCGAAGCTCCGGGTGGTTGTGCCCGTAGTTCAGTGCACCGGCTCCGGAGAAGAAGTCCAGGTAGCGGGTGCCGTCCTCGGTCCACTGGTAGGGCCCCGATGCCTTGGCGAAGGTCGCGGGCCAGTTCTTGCAATAGCTGCGGACCTGGGATTCGCGAGTTTCGAAGATATCTGTAGCCATGGTGCTTATCGATTCCTTAGGTTTCGGGGAAGTCGTGCTGGAAGTTCGTGGAGGTGATGCTCAGGCGGTGCGGGACCCGAGCGGGGCCACCGTGTAGAGGTCCTCGGGGGCGTGCTCCTCCCCGGATTCCTGAGCCGAGGGGAAGTGCTTCTCGGTGAAGAACGTGGTGGTGGTGATTTCGGCACCCTGATCGCGGGCGAGGCCGGTGAACAGCGCGATCGATGCAGCATTGTCCGATGTGATCGTGGTCTCCAGGCGCTGGGGTGCGACCGATTCCACCAGTGTGGTGAGCATCCGGGACGCGAGCCGGCGTCCGCGGAAGCGTGAGTCCACCGCCACCTGCCAGATGAACAGCGTCTCCGGAGCATCGGGTCGGCGGTACCCGGAGATGAATCCCGCGGGCTCTCCGTCGACCTCAGCGATCACTGACGTCTCGGCGAAGTCCCGGGTCCACAGGATGTAGGCATAGGGGGTGTTCACATCCAGGACGCCCGTGCCGGCGGCGAGTCGCCAGAGCGAAGAGCCATCGTCGACTGTGGGCGTGCGGATCTCAACTCGCTCCGAGGTCGAAGAGGACTCGGCGGAGTTCTGGGCAGGGGTGTCTGCGGTATGAGGCATCACTCTCCACAGTAGTGAGCTGGCTCGGAGATTCAACCGCAGATCGGATGAATACCCGGTGAAACAGGGGTTCATGACACGTTCTGGAGTTTAGGCCCAGCGATATCCGCGGCGCCAGAGCCCAGGTGAGCCTGGGGAATGCGCGGATACCGCCGATCAACTGCGGCAATTGCGTCGAATGTAATCATCATGTGATGGTGTTCAAGATATTCGAAAAGCTGAATGATGATCCGCGGGCTGCCCGGACCAGGCGTGCCGACGCCCAGGTGCCGCTAATGTGTGTGGGATGAAGACGCAGAAGAAGAACCGGTTTCCCGGATTCGGGTGGACGCTGCATGGTGACGGCCGCACCGTCAGGCCCGGGGCGGTGGTGGCTCCCGGAGAGCGTCTCGGCTGGTTCCAGACCACCGGCGTGGGCATGCAGCACGTGGTCGCGATGTTCGGTGCCACCTTCCTGGTGCCGCTGATCACCGGCTTCCCACCGTCGACCACGCTGCTGTTCTCTGGCATCGGCACGGTGCTCTTCCTGATCATCACCGCCGGCCGCATCCCCAGCTACCTGGGGTCCTCGTTCGCGTTCCTCGCCCCTGTGGGTGCGGCGACGACGCAATACGGCATGTCCGGCGCGCTGGGCGGGATCTTCCTGGCCGGACTGGGGCTCGTGGTGGTCGGAGTCGTCGTCCACTTCGCTGGCAGCCACTGGATCCAGCGCATCATGCCCCCCGTCGTCACCGGGGCGATCGTCGCGCTGATCGGACTGAACCTTGCGCCCGCGGCGTGGAACAACGTCAATGAGGCACCGGTGACCGCCGCCGTGACCATCGCGACGATCCTGGTGGCCAGCGTGTTGTTCAAGGGGCTGCTCGGCCGCCTGTCGATCCTGGTGGGAGTGGTCACCGGCTACGTGGTGGCCGTGCTGCGCGGAGAGGTGGACTTCTCCACCATCGGGTCCGCGGGCTGGTTCGGCCTGCCCGAGTTCACGGCACCCAGCTTCCACATCGGCGTTCTGGGTCTGTTCATTCCAGTGGTGCTGGTGCTCGTGGCCGAGAACGTCGGCCACGTGAAGTCCGTGGCGCTGATGACCAAGCAGGACCTGGACCCGTTGACCGGGCGGGCGCTGATCGCCGACGGCGCGGCGACCATGCTGGCGGGCACCGGCGGCGGCTCGGGCACGACGACCTACGCCGAGAACATCGGGGTCATGGCCTCATCCCGGGTGTACTCCACCGCCGCCTACTGGGTGGCGGGTCTCTTCGCCATACTGCTGGCACTGCTTCCGAAGTTCGGAGCCTTGATCGCCACAGTCCCCGTAGGGGTGCTCGGCGGTGCCGGCACGGTGCTCTACGGGATGATCGGCGTGCTGGGCGTACGGATCTGGGTGCAGAACCGGGTGGACTTCGCCAATCCGATCAACCTGGCGGTCGCGGGGGTGCCCCTGGTGATCGCCATCGCCAACTTCACCATGGTCTTCGGGGAGATCGTCTTCGAAGGCATCGCCCTGGGCAGCTTCGCCGCGCTTGCGATCCACCACGTGCTCAGCGCGATCGCCCGGATCCGAGGCACCGATGTCGGTTTCGGGACCGACGAGGACGCCGCCCTGGCCACCCCGGTCAATGAGAGAGACCTCTCGCGCGACGAGGAGGATGAGCCGCGCAGGCCTTGAGCCACCGAGGGAGTTCACTGTGAGTTCCCTGGGAAACCAATGTTCTGAGTGACAGTCCACGGCGTGATCTGTAGCGTGACGAGGGACTTGTCCGCCGACGAAAGGGGTCACCTATGGGACTCGATGACAAGACCGACAACAAGACCGAACAGGCAACCGGCTCCGCCAAGGAAGGCTTCGGCAAGCTGACCGGCGACAAAGAGACCGAGGCTGAAGGCAACAGCCAGAAGACCCAGGCCAAGGCCGCCGACGCAGCACAGGACGCGAAGGACAGCGTCAAGGGCTTCGTCCAGGGCCTGAAGAAGTAGTCTGGCTCAAACGTTCACGCCCGCCCACCGGGTAAGACAGTCCGCCAGGTGGGCGGTTGTGTATCACTCAGCGCCGGGTCCGAGTTCATCGGGCCCGGCGCTGCTGTGTCGGCACAGGCTGCCCGCATACTGTGCCGATCGCCATGATGTCTCAGCCCTGGCCCATGGTGGCGGCGAGTGCCAGCAGGGCCTCCTCCGAGCCGTGGCGACCGATCAGTTGGACCGACCAGCTCAACCCGTCGGCGTCGATGTGGGTGGGGACGTTGATCGCAGGCAGGCCCATCACATTGATCACCGAGCTGTACGGGGTGAAGCGGCACTGCTCTCGGTAGTTCTCCTCGGGCGTCAGCGAGGTGAACCATCCGATTCTCGGCGGGGCGAAGGCGAGCATCGGTGTGACCAGGATGTCCCATGGCCCCATGAAGGCGTCCGCATCGGCGGAGAAGGATTCCAGTGCGGCGATGGCCTCCTGCGTCTGAGCCCCGGGTCGCCGGGCCGCCAGATCGATGAAGTACCGGGTCAGCGGGGCCAGCTTCGCCCGCTCTTCAGCGGAGAAGTCGAGCTGACCCAGTCGAGAGGTCCAGAGTGCCTGGAAGTTCTGGTGGTACTCATCCGGCCAGAACGCGTCCACTCCGGTGCAGTGGCTGCTGCCCTGGATGATGTGCCCGAGCCGTTCCAGAGCACTCAGGCCCTCTTCCAGGGCCGTCACGGCGGACTCGGCGAGCACGATGTCCAGATCCGGGGAGAACGGGGACTCCGTGGTCACGCCGATGCGCAGCGGGGGGAGGCCGTCCCGCAGCCCCCGACGGACTGTTCGCATGGCGGGGCCCTCCGCCAGCCCCGAGGTGCTCTCGGAGAATCGATGACCGGCCATCACGTCGAAGAGCAGCGCAGCGTCTTCGGCAGTGGTGGCGAGAGGACCCGAGACTGCGAGGTTGCGCACGCTCGGGTCCTGCTGATCGTCCGGCAGACGCGCCCGGCCGGGTTTCAGGCCGATGAGCCCGCAGGCGGCGGCGGGGATGCGGACGGAGCCTCCGCCGTCGTTTCCCGGGGCCAACGGAAGCATGCCGGCCGCCACGGCGGCGGCCCCGCCACCGGTGGAGCCCCCCGCAGTCCGGTCGGGATCCAGGGGATTGCGTGCCGGTGAGGCGAGCTCGTTCTCCGAGTAGCAGGGGAGTCCGAACTCGGGGACCTGTGTCTTGCCCAGACTGATCGCGCCGGCGGCATGTACGCGCCGGGCGAGCGGGTCGTCGCGACCCGGAATGACGGCAGGCATCGCCGCAGTGCCCATCGTGGTGGGCATCCCCGCGACCTGGACGAGATCCTTGAACGCGGTGGGCAGTCCCAACAGGGGTGCTCGGGCGGAAAGCTCCGCCATGGCCGCCCTGCGCGAGTCTGGGCTGCGGGAGTCCAGCACGGCACGGCGCACCTGATCGACCTCTTCTGCGCGGCGCAGTGCATACTCCGCATCGAGGTGGATGAACGCGCCCAGCTCAGCCTGGACCGCGGCTGCGGTCAGCGCGGCCGTCGCCAGCTCCACCGCAGAGACCTCGCCGTGGAAGAAGTCGCTGCGCAGCTGGACGGCGGTGGATGGTGAGTCTGGATCGGTGGTCTGCTCCATGGGCTCACTCTATGCGCGGCGCTGCGCGCACGCGCTAGTGTTGAGGGCGCACCAGGCCTGTTCGCCCTGCCCTGAAGGAGGCTGAAATGTCGGACTTCGAGACTGTTCGTGCCGCAGATGTGCCCGCCGACGCCGCGTTGCTCGATGTCCGCGAGGACTACGAGTTCGCCGAGGGCCACGCTCCGCGGGCGCTGCACATCCCTGTGGGCGAGGTGCCTGCCCGGTTTGAGGAGGAGCTGGATCCCGACGAGGACTATTACGTGATCTGTCGGACCGGCGGGCGTTCGGTGCAGATCGCCACCTGGCTGACCGGCAAGGGGTATTCGGCGATCTTCGTCGCGGACGGTATGGACGGCTGGCTCGTGGCCGGGCGACCTCTGGAGTCGTCCACCGGTGAGGAGCCCAAGGTTCGATGAGCACTGGCAGCCGCGATGAGGCAGGGTCTCTGCGCTATTCCTTCCTGGGGCCAGCGGGCACCTTCACCGAAGCGGCGTTGTTGCAGGTTCCCGGCGTGGAGCAGGCAGAGCGTGTTCCGGCGGGCTCGGTGCTGACCGCCTTGAACATGGTCGACGCCGGGGAGGTCGACGCCGCCATGGTGCCGATCGAGAATTCGGTGGAGGGCGGAGTCACCGCGACCCTTGATGCGATTTCTGTGGCGCATCGGCTGCACATCGTCCGTGAGGCGCTGGTGCCGATCAGCTTCGTGCTGGCCTCGGCCGCCCCGCTCAAGGCTGAGCAGATTCGCAGGATCTCCACACACACCCACGGCTGGGCACAGGTCCGGCGCTGGGCGGAGGCCACGATTCCGGCAGCTGAGTTCGTTCCTGCCTCCTCCACCGCGGCCGCCGCCCGTGGGCTGCTTGAGGAGACGCCGAGCGCCGATGCTGCGGTGTGCTCTCCGCTGGTGGCGGCCGAGCTCGGACTCAATGTGGTGGCCAGCGGCATCGAGGATGTGGCCGGGGCTGTGACGAGGTTCGTGCTCGTGGCGCGTCCCGGGGAGATTCCTTCGATCACCGGGGCGGACAAGACGACGATCATGATCCCGCTTCCGCAGGACCGGGCCGGTGCGCTGATGGAGCTGCTCGAGCACTTCGCCACACGCGGGGTGAACCTCTGCCGGATCGAGTCACGGCCGACAGGCAACGGGCTGGGGGAGTACTACTTCTCGATCGACCTCGAAGGCCACATCGCCGAGGCGCGGGTGGCAGATGCGCTCGCTGGCATTCATCGCATCGCGCCGGGGATCCGTTTCCTGGGGTCCTATCCGCGCGCCGATGAGAAGCCTCAGCAGACCACCGCAGAGGTCTCCGACGAAGCGTTCACCGCCGCTGCCGCGTGGATCAGCTCGCTGAGACACGCGTAAGAGAACCCGGCGCGGGCCCCGCGCTCGGCGTCAGCCGAGGGTGGGTGCCGGGTGAACGGGATCAGCTCGCTGAGACACGCGTAAGAGAGCCCGGGTAAACGGGATCAGCTCGTGGGCTCCTTGGTGACCCTGGCCTCCGTGAGGCCGGGGTCACCATCGTTCTCGGCCGTTGTGCTGGAGTCGCTGCCGAGGCCGTCCTCGGTGGCGGTGGTCTCGTCGAGTTCCTGGACTCCCCGGACGGTGACTCCATTGACCTTCAGCGCGTGGGCGTTGACGGTCCCGGAGACGCTGATCACCTCACCGACCGCGTCACCGTCGATCTGGAAGGGCATCGGCTCGGCCATCGTGATTCGGGCCTGCTTGGCCTGGCGCACGGTCATCACGGGGATGTCGGCCGCAAAGCGCGTGATGGTCTTGGCCAAGATCCGCGCCCAGTCCAGTGCGTGGCGCGGAGTGAACAGCACCGCGTCCATGTGCCCGTCGTCGAACTCGGCGGAGGGCACCAGCAGCATTCCGGCCTGGAGTGAGCCGCAGTTGGCCAGCAGGACCGAGCGGACCTTGTGGGTCTGCGCCTCGCCGTCGTCGAGCTGGACGGTGACACTGGAGCGCGCGCCCATGATGTGGCGCAGTCCGGCCTCGCCATAAGCCAGCCAGCCAGCGCGCTGCTTGAGCGCCTCGCGGGTGTCGCCCATCACTTCGGCGTCCAGACCGCCACCGGCGATGACCAGGGAGATCTCTTCTTCGGTGCGACCGCCCACCCGCTCGAGCACCAGGTCCAACGTGTCCACGCGGTGACTGCGGCCGTGGATGGCCTCGTCCACGCAGGCATGCAGGTCCTGATAGGGCAGGCCGATGTTGCGCGCGAAGAGGTTTCCGGTGCCCAGCGGCACGATCCCCAGCGCGGTCTCGGTTCCGGCAAGTTCCGCGGCCACAGCGCGGACGGTGCCGTCTCCACCAGCGGCGACGACGACGGCGGCGCCCGCCTCTAACGCTCGGCGCGTCATCTCATGGCCGGGATCCTCGGCGCTCGAGGCCATCACGAGCGGAGCCGGCATGCCGGCTCGGGAACAGGTGGAGTGGATCTGCCGCACGACGTCGTCGGAGGAGTCCTTGGTCGTGTTGACCACCACCGCCACCAGGCGCCCCGGAGCGTGCTCGCTCGGGGAGTAGTGGGTGCTGCTGCGTTCGCGCTCGCGTTCGAGGGCGGCGTTGCTGCGGCGAAGCTTGTGGCGCGAGACGCTCAGCCAGATCACCGCAATGAGCAGCAGCGCTGCCGCGGCGAGGGCGAACCAGAGAAGTGTGCTGAGGGCGTCGTTAGTCATCAAGGGCAGTGTACTGCCGCGGAGGCGTCCGGATCGGATGGTCCACCGACCGCTGGCCCGGGCGCTGCGGTGGATTCACGGACAACGAGCTCAGTGGAGAGCAGAATGTGATGGGAGTCAGGACGTTCGCCCCGATCGAGCTGAAGCAGTGTGCGAAGCGCTACGCGTCCCATATCGGAAATGGGTTGTCGCACAGTGGTCAGTGCGGGAGCCACGGGCATGGTCGCGTAGGTATCATCGAAGCCCACGATGGCGAGGTCCTGGGGAACGCGTAGGTGCTGCACCCTTGCGGCCTCGATGATCCCCAGTGCGGCCCTGTCGGAGCCTGCGAACACGGCGGTCGGACGGTGAGGCGTGGAGAGCATCATGGAGCCCATCTCGAGTCCCGCCGCGAAGGTGAATTGGGTCTCGAGCACATGCCTGTCGTCGACGGGCGCTCCGGCCGCACGCATGGCACTGAGAAAGCCGTGCAGTCGTTCTCTGGAGGCAGTGGAGCCAGGCGGGCCCCCGGCGTAGCCGATCCTTCGGTGCCCCAGGTTAAGCAGGTGACTCGTCGCCTGAACACCGCCGGTGAAATTTGTCGCCCCCACGGAGGGCGTCTTGTCGTCGAATGGGTTGATCGGGTCCACCACGACCAGTGCTATCCCGAGCCTGCGCAGGAGGGTGCGCTGGTCGGAAGTCAGTTCCGCAGTCACCAGGATGACCCCGGCACGACCGCGAGCGGAGAGATGTCGAAGCCAGGATTCGGACAGCGGCCCATCGGGCCCTCTGCGTTCCAGGGCGAGGCTGTCCACCAGCACTTCTACTCCGTGCTCAGATGCTGCGGCCAGAACGCCGTCGAGGACCTGCATGACGTACATGTTGACCACGGTGTTGAAGACGACGTGGACCTCTCGCAGAGAGTTTGCTTCCCGCGACCCTGTGCTGGGCACATAGCCGAGCTCCTTGATCGCTGCTTCGACCCGCTCTCGCGTGGACGGCGACACATGGGGCCTGTGGTTGAGCACTTTGGATGCAGTCGCCTTGGATACGCCGGCGGTGCGTGCCACGAGCTCCAACGTGGGGCGGGCTCTGTGTTCTGCCACCATGCGCTCCGATCTCCCCTCTGCACTCCACGACCTACGGAAAAAGTTTCAGCAAAAGTGAGCGCATCGACTCCTGTTTTCTCTCCTACTATAAGGGTGAGACGAAGATCACAAAGAAGTATCTCGATGAGTCACGGAAAAAGTTTCATAGTCTGTGGGCTCACTTCCCGGAGGGATGGCGGTCATGAAGAAGAACAACTCCTGCGCAGTCCGCGCGATCGGCGTATTCAGTGCAGCCGCACTGATGCTCACGGCGTGCGGCGGTTCCGAGCCAGATGGTGCAGAAGCCTGGGTGCTGACGGGCGATGGGTGGCCGAAGGTGGAAGAAGGTTTCGACCGCTGGAACGAAGAGGCCGAGGAAGGTCAGGAGTTCAGCGTCGAATCCTTCGAGAATGACGCGTACAAGGAGAGAATCCGGACAGTGGTGGGTTCGGGTGACGCCCCCACGCTCATCATGTCCTGGACCGGCGGTGCACTGTTGGAGTACGTGGAACAGGATCGTGTCCTGGACCTCACCGACCATGTCGGCGACCTCGAGGAGAGGATCCATGAGTCGGTATGGAACGCAGGGGTGGTTGACGGTTCGGTGTACGCCGTTCCGCTTAATGAGCTCAAACCCGTCGCCCTCTACTACAACCAGGCAGTGCTGGATGAGGCTGGGGTCGATGTCCCCACCACGTGGTCGGAGGTGGAAGAGGTTGTGGAGGCTTTCGAGGAGATCGACGCGCGTCCGTTTGCGCTCGCAGGGGCCTCGGTCTGGCCCGCGCTCATGTGGGTCCAGTACCTCACGGATCGACACGGGGGAGAGGAGGTCTTCCAGCGTGTGATGGAAGGTGAGGAAGGCGCCTGGGACCAGGAGTCGATCCGATTCGCGCTCGAGGAGCTGAAACAGCTGGCCGACTCCGGCGCGTTCGGCGAGGATTTCAATGCTGTCAATGCCAATCAGAATGAGGACACGCGACTCTTCGCCGATGGTGAGGCGGCCATGATGCTGCAGGGCTCCTGGGTCTACCCGAACTTCGCTCGGGACTTTCCCGAGTTTGCGGAATCAGGGGACCTCGGCTTCACCGAGTTCCCAGCGGTGGAGGGCGGTGCCGGTGATCCCAGCAACATCGTCGGCAACCCTGCGAACTTTTGGTCGGTCTCTGCCGACGCCTCCGAAGCGGAGCAGGAGGCGGCGCTGAGCTTCCTCTCAGAAGAGCTTTACAACGATGAGTACATCGATTCGCTGCTGGAACAGGGCACGTTGCCGCCGGTCAAAGGTATCGAAGACCGAATCGCAGACGCCGAGAACTCCGAGTTCCTGGAGTTCAACAACACTCTCGTGTCGGAGGCCAACCACTTCCAGCTCTCCTGGGACCAGGCAGTCGCTCCAGATGACGTGCAGGCGCTCCTCGACAATCTCGCCTCGCTTCTGCAGGGAGATGCCACGCCCGACGAGTTCATCGAGGCGATGAACGCGCTGTGATGGCGCAGGAGACGCCGCGCAGAGGTCCCGCCCACCAGGACGCAGCAGCGGTTCGACTGCCGTGGCTGCAGGTGCAGGGACGACATCTCGTCGATGAATCTGGAGCACCCGTGAGGCTCTATGGCGTGGGCATGGGCGGGTGGATGAATATGGAGAACTTCATCAGCGGCTACCCGGGGAACGAAGAGAATATTCGCCGGATCATGCTGGATCGAATGGGGCGGGACTCCTTCGATGCGTTCTTCGAAGCCTTCTACGAGGACTTCATCGCAGAGGATGACGCGAGACACCTCGCGTCACTCGGCCTGAACTCGGTCCGTATCCCTTTCAACTACCGCCACTTCGAGGATGATGCGGCACCGTTCGAGCTGAAGGAAGAAGGGTTTCGGCGGCTCGATCGTGTCATCGACCTCTTCGCGCGCCATGGCATCTACTCGATTCTTGACCTGCACGCCGTCCCGGGGAGGCAGAATCAGCAGTGGCACAGTGACAACCCCGGCCACCTCGCCGAGTTCTGGCAGCATCCGCATTTTCAGGATCGAGCCGTGCACCTCTGGGAAGCGATCGCTGATCGGTACCGGAATCGGTCGGAGGTCGCGGGGTACAACCCGCTGAATGAACCTGCTGAGGAAACCGGCGATGCGCTCTCTGCGTTCTATGAGCGTGTGGCGAAAGCCATCCGGGCCGTGGATCCCAGACATGTCCTGTTCCTGGATGGCAATAAGCAGTCCACCGACTTCAGCGTGTTTGAGAAGCAGGGTGACCCCCTGCCCAACAGCGTCTATACGGCTCACGACTACTCGCTTCCCGGGATCAGCCGCGAGGGCCGGTATCCCGGCATCACCAATGGCGAGATGTACGACCGTCGAAGGGTCGAGGAGACATTTCTCCGGCGCACGGAATACATGCGCAGAACAGGCACGCCCATCTGGGTGGGCGAATTTGGGCCCTTCTACCCCCAAGACCAGCACGATCAAGAATGGCGCTACCAGCTGCTGCAGGACCAGCTGGAGATCTATGCAGAGCATGAGGCCAGCTGGGCGCTGTGGACATTCAAGGACGTCGGGCTCCAGGGCCTCCTTCACACGCGGCCGGATTCCGAGTACATGAGACGTATCCAGCCGGCCTATGACCTCAAACAGTCGCTCGGCACCGATTATTGGGGCGGATCCGAGACGGGTGTGGCGCACATACTGGATCCGGTCAAGGAACTCTTTGATCGCGAGTTCCCGGACTTCAAGCCCTATCCTTGGGGCCAGAAGCGTCATATCAGTCTGCTTGTGCGCAACATTCTGTTAGCGGAACCCTTGGCCGAGAAGTTCGGGGACCTCTTCCGGGGCGTTGACCCCGACCAGGCTCGCGCTCTCGCCCGCTCCTTCCGCTTTGACGAGTGTGAGGAGCGCACGCAATTGAGCGACCTGCTGCGGAAGTACACCACTGTCTAGGAGAGCGGCGGTGAGACGCAGCGTCGTGGGTCGGTGCCGCGTTCCAGCGCCCGGATGGTGTGGCGATAGGCTGGTGTCGTGATCGACATCAAGGACCTCATCGAGAATCCCGAGACCTACCGGGCCAGCCAGCGCGCACGCCAGGCGGACGAAGCAGCAGTGGATGCGCTGATCTCCGCCCAGGAGTCCCGCAACGCCGCCATCACCCGCTTTGAGACGCTGCGAGCGGAGCAGAAGTCCTTCGGCAAGAAGGTCGCCCAGGCCAGCGGCGAGGAGAAGCAGCAGCTGCTTGCGGAGGTCAAGGAGCTCTCACACCAGGTGAAGGCTGCCGAGACCGCCTCCGGTGAGGCCGAGGACCAGCTGCGCCGACTCCAGGGTGCCTTCCCGAACCTCATCCACGAAGGTGTCCCCGCCGGCGGTGAGGACGACTTCGTCGTTCTGCGTGAGGAAGGCGCGGCCCGTGACTTCGAGGCCGAGGGATTCACCCCCAAGGACCACCTGGAACTGGCCGAGCGTCTGGCCGCCGTGGACATGGAGCGCGGGGCCAAGGTCTCCGGCGCGCGATTCTACTTCCTCAAGGGGATCGGCGCGCGACTGGAGCTGGCGATGATGCAGATGGGCCTGGACCAGGCGGTGGAGGCCGGCTTCACTCCGATGATCACTCCCACCCTGGTGCGCCCCGAGACCATGGCAGGCACCGGATTCGACGTGGAGCACGATGACGAGATCTACCGTCTCGAGCGCGACGACCTCTATCTGGTCGGCACCTCGGAGGTGGCGATCGCCGGATACCACTCGGATGAGATCCTTGACCTGGACAAGGGTCCGGAGCGGATCGCTGGATGGTCCACCTGCTACCGCCGCGAGGCCGGCTCGCATGGCCGGGACACCCGGGGGATCCTGCGCGTGCATCAGTTCAACAAGCTCGAGATGTTCATCTACTGCTCGGCCGAAGACTCCGCCGCGGAGCACGCGAAGCTCCTGGCCTGGGAGGAGAAGATGCTCCAGAAGATGGAGCTGCCTTACCGGGTGGTGGACATCGCCGCCGGTGATCTTGGTCTCTCCGCGGCCCGCAAGTTCGACTGCGAAGCGTGGGTTCCTTCCCAATCGACCTACCGCGAGCTCACGTCCACCTCCGACTGCACCACTTTCCAGGCACGGCGGCTCAACATCCGGGAACGCACGCTGAAGGAGGACGGCTCCAAGGGCCCCACGCGCCCCGTGGCCACGCTGAACGGGACGTTGGCGACCACGCGCTGGCTGGTCGCGATCCTGGAGAATCACCAGCAGGCGGACGGCACTGTGCGCGTGCCCGAGGCGCTGCGTCCCTACCTCGGCGGCATGGAAGTGATGACCCCGCCGGCCTGAACTGGCAACTGAGGATAGGCTCAACTGCCTAGCGGTCCCTTTTATGAATCACTAGTATCAACAGTGTCCGCGCCGAACAGCGCTAATGCATCAACAGCACAAGGAGTGTGACATGACTGAGAAGTACTCCGACTACACCGCGCCAGGTCTGGCGCAGGAGAACGGCCACGAAATTGCCGGTCTGCTGCAGAGCCGCCTGTACGCCCTGAATGATCTTCATCTGGTCCTCAAGCACGTCCACTGGAACGTGGTGGGCCCGAACTTCATCGCCATCCACGAGATGCTCGACCCGCAGACCGAGGTCGTGCGCGGATTCGCCGATGAGGTCGCCGAGCGCATCGCCACCCTGGGTGGATCCCCCTCCGGACTGAGCGGAGAGCTGGTCTCCAAGCGCCACTGGGAGGACTACCCGCTGTTCAAGGCAGACGGGACCACTCACCTGGCCGAGCTTGAAAAGGTCTACGACGGCGTCATCGGCGACCACCGCGACGTGCTGAACAAGGTCGGCGAGCTCGATCCGATCACCGAGGACCTGCTCATCGGACAGGCGAAGGCGCTCGAGCTCTTCCAGTGGTTCATCCGCTCCCACCTGGACAAGGCCGGAGCCACCTCCTGACCTGCTGAGGCTTGGTTCTCTACAAAGCCCGACGACGGCGCGTGAGTTGCGCGCCGACGTCGGGCTTTGCTGTGTCCGAGGTGCTCCATCACGGGGTTCACTCTGAACAGATGTATTTGACGTTTGTTCTGCGCGACGTAGCATGGAGGAAGACCCAGGTACGAGTTGAGGAGCCATCATGAGCAGTCAGTTTCGAATCGTCATCGGCAGCGATGAAGCCGGTTTTGCCTATAAAGAAGTGCTGAAAGCTGATTTGGAGGCCGATCCTCGAGTGGCCTCGGTCGTCGACGTCGGCGTCGGCGACGACGCGGACAAGACTCCGTATCCGAATGTCGGGGTCTCCGCCGCAGAAAAGATCGTCGCTGGCGAGGCCGACCGGGCGCTGCTGCTCTGCGGCACTGGTCTCGGCGTGGCCATCTCGGCCAACAAGGTCAAGGGCGTTCGCGCAGTCACCGCGCACGATGCCTATTCCGTGGAGCGCGGCGTGCTCTCGAACAACGCCCAGGTGCTCTGCATGGGACAGCGTGTGATCGGGCGAGAGCTTGCCCGCAAGCTGGTCGATGAGTGGCTCAAGCATGAGTTCGACCCCTCGAGCGCCTCCGCCGAAAAGGTCGGAGCGATCACGCGCTATGAGGACACCGGCAGCTGCAGCTAGAGCTGGCGGTCCATCGCGCGAGCCGTTGACTCGTCGGTCACCAGGATGTTGAACCATCCTGCGCTGGCCGCAGCGATGATGCTCGGCGCCTTGTGAACCCCTACTGCCGCCGCGATGCGCGTGGGAACGGCACGCAGCGTCTCGCCAGGAACGCGCACCATCCGCTCGCTGCCGGGGAACGTGACCTCGTGGCCCTGCGGATCGTAGAACGCGAGGCAGACATCGCCGATGGACTGCGCGAGGTTCGGGTGATGACGGGGCACTGACTGGGCGATCGAATTGCGTGACAGCGGCGCCGCGCCGATGCCCACCAGTGCCACCTTTGCGGTGTTCCAATCGGCGACCACCTGGCGATAGCCTGGGTCGTCCTGCAGCGCCGAGAGCAGGGCCGGTGAGGGCATCGATGGCGCGAAGAGGTAGTGGGGGTAGCCCCCGGAGGTCGCGGCGAAGGCCCGCACCACCTCATTGGTCTGGTGCCAGGGATCCGGCTCCGCCTGGCCGCCCACGGTGGGGGCGATGACCACGCCCGCGAAGTCGCCCAGGCGCTGCTGTGCCAATGCGTAGGTCGTCTCCCCTGAGGCCAGCAGCAGGACGTCGCCGGCGCGCAGATTCGCACCTGCGAGGGCCTGCCGCGTCACCGGGCCCAATCCTAGGCCGACCCGCTGCGACTGATCTCCCGGTGCCAGGTGCACAGCCTCCACGCCCAGCTTCTGCGTCAGCCGCGCGCTGAGCTCATCCATGCCGGAGGCCGCAGGGCGGTGGACTCGAATCTCGACGATTCCCTGCGCCCGCGCCTCTGCCAACATGCGGCTGACCGAGGGGCGGGACACCTTCAGCTGCTCGGCAACCTCGGCCTGGGTCGCGCCCTGCTCGTAGTAGAGCTGAGCAGCCCGATACAGGCGTTCCAGCTCAGACGTGCCCGCGGGAGCGTCGTTCATGACCTCTGTTGCCTCCATCGGGACATCGTATCCGTCCACCTGACTTCACAGTGAAAGTGGTGCTGGTCACGCCATCTGCTCTAGGGTGGCCTCAGCACATATGTCAGCGCACATCTGTACCGCCCGTCAAGGGCGTACCGATCCGGGACCACGAGGACAGTCATGACCTACCTGCTCAACTCTGCATCTGATTTCTCCCACGAGGCGGTGCTCGGCTTCGCCGCCGCCAACTCGCAATACGTGACCGCCGTGCACGGGGGAGTGGTTCGCTCCACGCAGACCCCCGCCGGCCAGCCGGCGCTGGTGATCGGCGGCGGCTCGGGACACTACCCCGCGTTCGCCGGCTGGGTCGGCCCCGGGATGGGCCACGGCGCCCCGTGCGGAAACATCTTCTCCTCCCCCTCCGCCTCCCAGGTCTACTCGGTGGCCCGCAACGCCGAGAACGGCGGCGGAGTTCTCATGGGATTCGGAAACTACGCCGGAGACGTCCTGCACTTCGGAGCCGCCGCAGAGAAGCTCCGTGCTGAGGGGATCGACGTGCGGATCATTCGAGTCAGCGACGACATCGCCTCGAACAGCCGCAAGAACCATCGCGATCGCCGCGGCATCGCCGGTGACCTTCCGGTGTTCAAGATCGCCGGAGCCGCAATCGAGGCGGGCGCTGATCTGGATGAGGCCGAGCGGATCGCGTGGAAGGCCAATGACGCGACGCGTTCCTTCGGGCTGGCTTTCGACGGGTGCACGCTGCCAGGTGCCGAGGAGCCGCTGTTCCATGTGCCCGAGTCCACCATGGGCGTCGGACTGGGGATCCACGGGGAGCCCGGCATTCGAGATCTGCCGATGGGCACCGCCAGTGAGGTCGCCGACCTGCTCTTCGAAGGCATCCTTGAGGAGGTGCCGCAGGATCGGAGCGGACGCGTCGCCGTCGTGCTCAACGGTCTGGGTCGAGTCAAGTATGAAGAGCTCTTCGTGGTCTATGGGCGGATCGCTGAGCGTCTGGCAGAAGCAGGTCTCACTGCCGTGCAGCCCGAGGTCGGGGAGTTCGTCACCAGTCTGGACATGGCGGGACTGTCCCTGACCGTGGTGTTCCTCGATGAGGAGCTCGAGCAGCACTGGACGGCCGCCGTGGATACTCCCGCCTATCGCCGAGGCGAGCTTCGGGACCTCTCCTCGATGCAGGACCGCGCTCCGCGCACCGAGTTCTACACTCCCGGCGAGGAGAATGTTCCCGCGGCCACCTCGGAGTCGCAGACCACCGCGGCCTCCGTGCAGGAGGTCATTGAGCTCTTCGCGCGGGTCTGCGCCGAGAACGAGGGCGAACTCGGCCGGCTCGACGCCGTGGCCGGCGACGGCGACCACGGCCAGGGCATG
This sequence comes from uncultured Nesterenkonia sp., assembly GCA_947494195.1. Classification (GTDB taxonomy): domain Bacteria; phylum Actinomycetota; class Actinomycetes; order Actinomycetales; family Micrococcaceae; genus Nesterenkonia. Next base: position 285,952 of record CANLUC010000002.1, read on the forward strand.
GTCCTGGGCAGCCGCGGCGCGGTTGAGGCTGGCCGCGCAGCGCTCGAGAGAGGGGCAGGGGCCAGGACGGTGCTGCTCCACGCCGGAACGGCATGGGCCGAGTCTGCGGGCGGCACCTCTGGTGCCCTCTGGGGTTCAGCGCTCACCGCAGCCGGTGGCGCGCTCTCCGATGAGACGAAGGCTGACCCGGAAGCCGCGGTGCAGGCGCTGCTCAGCGCGGTCGAGGCCGTCCGTCGGCTCGGTGGCGCACAGCCGGGGGACAAGACCATGGTCGACGCCGCAGCTCCATTCGCTGCGCACCTGAAGGAGCAGTCGCAGGCCGGAGAGGATCTGCCCTCCGCGCTCTCCGCAGCGGCTGCCATTGCTACCGAGGCCGCTGCCGAGACCGCAGAGCTCAAGGCGCGCCTGGGCCGCTCCCGGGTCCTCGGTGACAAATCGCTCGGCACGCCTGATCCAGGGGCCACCTCCTTCGCCCTGCTCATGGAGGCTCTGGCGGACCACCTGAAGAAGGCCCGCGGATGACCCGTTGGATCGGCACCAGCTGGAAGATGAACAAGTCCCTGGCCGAGGCGCGCGCCTACGCCAAGGGGCTCCACGAGGCGCTCAGCAGCCGGCCTGAGCTCACGGACGGGGTGCAGCCGTTCATCATCCCTCCCCATACTGCGCTGGCAGCTGTGGCCACCGAACTCAGTTCGGATTCCCCAGGGGCCGGATCGGCCCCCGGCGTTCACCTCGGCGCGCAGAACGCGCACTGGGAGGACAGTGGGGCCTGGACCGGGGAAGTCTCGGTTCCCCAGGTCAAAGATGCCGGTGCCGTGCTCCTCGAGATCGGCCACTCCGAGCGCCGCGAACACTTCGCGGAGACCGTCGAGACCACCCGCTTCAAGGTCGAGGCAGCCCTGCGGCACGAGCTGATCCCGTTGCTGTGCATCGGCGAATCCGCCCAGATCCGCCAGCAGGGCGGCACGGCCGACTTCCTGCTTGATCAGGCGCGCGGTGCGCTCCAGGGGCTCACCGAGGAGCAGCTGAGCCGGGTCCTCATCGCCTATGAGCCCATCTGGGCGATCGGCGCGCAGGGACGCCCGGCCGAGGTCGGTGAGCTCCTCGAGCCCTTCGACGTGCTGCACCGGGAGTACGGAGGCCGAGTCGAGGCCCTGCTCTATGGAGGATCGGTCACACCGGCCAACGCTGCGCAACTGCTGGGCATCCCCGGGGTACAGGGTCTGTTCATCGGACGCGCGGCATGGTCCCTGCAGGGATATCTGGAACTTCTCCAGCTCGCGGCCCGGCCCTCCGCCGCCTAGATTCCGCAGCACTCGGCTCCCCGCGTAGCCCCACAATCACGTGTGACGCTTGACACACGAGACCAAGTACTCAAAGATGAACCCGCATGCACGTTTGAAAGGAACAGATGTTCACAGCAGCCACGTGGCCCATCGCAGGAAATATGCTCGCCTTCGGAGGCACAACATCCGAGGGTGTCCCGGTCTGGGAGGCATCGACGACCTATTGGTCCGACTGCCTGCGCCAGATGCGCGAACTCGGCTTCGATCACATCGATCCCACGGATGCCTGGCTTCCTCTGCAGAAGCTCTCCCCATCCCGTCTCGAAGACTTCAAGAAGGTCCTCGCGGATGAGGGGCTCAAAATCTCTTCGATCTCCATGACGCGGAACTCGGTGGTGGATCGAGAGCACGGCGAACGCAATCTCGCCGATGCCCATCGGCTGATCGACATCGCCCCCGAGTTTGGTGCGACGATCGTCAACACCGGCTTCATGCAGGCGCTGACACCGGTCCAGCAACAGGCGCTCTGGTTCTGGCTCGAAGAGGGCCACCACGACGACCCCGCGCTGCGCCCGCTGGCCGTGGAGCGAATCCGCGAACTCGGTGACCACGCTCAGGCCAACGGCATCGAGCTGAGCCTGGAGATGTATGAGGACACCTTCCTCGGCACCGCCGACGACGCCGTCGCGTTCCACGCCGACGTCGACCACCCCGCCGTGGGCCTGAACCCCGATCTCGGCAACTTCATCCGCCTGCACCGACCGATGCCGGCCTATGAGGAGATGTTCGAGAAGGTCCTCCCGCACGCGAACTTCTGGCACATCAAGAACTACACCCGGGACGAAGACCCGGCGACGGGCGGCTACTCCTCGGCGCCGATGCCCCTGAAGTACGGCCAGATCAACTATCGCAAGATCATCCGCCGAGCCCTGGAGCTCGGCTACACCGGGCCGTTCTGCTGCGAGCACTACGGCTCGGACTCCATCGGAGTCTGTGCCGAGAATCGCGAGTACATCGCACAGATTCTGACCTCAGCCGAGAACAGTCCACTGCTCGCCGCCGCACGCCCAGCCACGAGCTGAATCGGCAGCGATCAGGCACGAACACCACCAGACAGTGCACCATGACGAAAGAGACATGAGAACTATGGCCAAGACCATCAACACCGTGACAGTCGTCGGCGCCGGATACATGGGCGGCGGCATCGCCCAGTCCCTGGCCCTGGCGGAGCTGAAAGTCGAGATCGTCGACGTCGACGTCGAGGCGGCCAAGAAGGGTCTCGAGCGGCTGCTCCAGGAGGCTCAGGAGTTTGAGGACCAGGGGCTCTATGCCGCTGGATCCACTGAGACCATCAAGGCGAACCTGACGGCGGGCCGCACGCTTGAAGAGGCAGTCGCCGAGTCTGACTTCATCGAGGAGGCCGTCTTCGAGTCCCCCGAGGTCAAGCGCGAGGTGCTGGGAAAGATCTCCGAGCACGCTCGCGAAGACGCCATCATCGGCACGAACACCTCCACCATCCCGGTCCACGTGCTGGTCTCAGCGGTGAAGAACCCCGAACGGTTCCTCACCGTGCACTTCTCCAACCCTGCTCCCTTCATCCCCGGCGTGGAGCTGGTCTCAGGTGAGGCCACGACCCCGGACGTGGTCGATGCCGTCAAGGAGCTCCTTGCTCGCGCGGGCCGCGAAGGTGCCGAGGTCGCTGACACTCCCGGCATGGTGCTGAACCGGCTGCAGTACGCGCTGCTCAAGGAGGCCGCCTCGGTGGTCGAGGAGGGCATCGCCACCGCAGAAGATGTCGACACCGTGGTCCGGACCACCTTCGGCTTCCGGCTCGGCTTCTTCGGCCCCTTCGCGATCGCCGACCAGGCGGGCCTCGATGTCTACGCCAACGGGTTCGACACGCTTTCCGAGGCTTATGGTGAACGCCTCGCCGCGCCGAAGCTGCTCGCGGAGAACGTCGCCGCTGGTCGCCACGGAGTCAAGAACGGCAAGGGCTGGACCGGGGACTTCGACGAGGAGACCAAGGCGGCCGTCATCGCCTACCGCAACAAGGCCTACGCCCGCATGGGCGACCTGCTGCGCGAGCTGGGCCCGGCACCGAAGGGTAAGAAATGACCGATGATCTGACGCTCGCCTTCGAGCTTCCCACCCCAGCCCTCCTGGGCCTGGCACTGGCGTCCATCCTCCTGCTGCTGGTGCTCATCGTGAAGGTCAAGCTTCACGCCTTCTTCTCGCTGATCATCGTTTCACTGATCACCGCACTGGCCGCCGGCATCGCCGTCGGCGACGTGCTCTCCGTGGTGGTCGGCGGCTTCTCCACCACAGTGGGCAGTGTCGCGCTGCTCATCGGCTTCGGCGCGGTGCTTGGCCGTCTGGTCGAGATCTCCGGCGGCGCGCAGGTCCTGGCGGACAAGATGCTCGCCACCTTCGGAGAGAAGCGAGCACCCCTGGCCCTCGCCGTGGCCTCGCTGTTCTACGCCTTCCCGATCTTCCTCGACGCAGGCTTCATCGTCATGCTCCCGGTGATCTATACCGTGGCGCGCAGGCTCGGCGGCAGCTTCATGCTCTACGTGCTGCCTTCGATCGGCGCGTTCCTGATGATGCATGCGCTCACCCCACCCCACCCCGGGCCGACGGCGGCCGCCACGGTCATGGGCGCGGACATCGGTCTCGTGCTGATCGTGGCCATGATGGTGGGAATCCCCACCTGGTACCTCGCCGGCTACCGGCTCGGACTGGTGATGGCCAAGGGCTACCCGAACTTCCCGGTCCCGAACCTCTTCGGTGAATCCAGAGTCACCGAAGAGTATGCGCGGCCAGCCTTCGGCACCGTCATCTTCGTGCTGCTCCTGCCGCTGGCGCTGATCTTCTACAACGCACTGTCGAACACGCTGGAGGCCGATGGCCGAATCAGCGAGGACAGCTTCGGCTACGCGCTCTCCCAGCTCATCGGTCCCACCCCCGTGGCGCTGCTGATCGCAACACTGGCCGCGATGTACCTGCTCTTCATCAAGCCACGCAGGGGCTCGGGCGGACTCGGCGACGCGATGTCCGACCTGATCGACAACGCGCTCGCTCCGGTCTGCTCGATCATCCTGATCACGGGTGCCGGCGGTGCCTTCGGCGCCGTGCTCACGGCCACCGGGATCGGCGGATCCATCGCGGAGGGGCTGGATGCGCTGGGTCTGCCGGTCATCCTCGCAGGCTTCCTCGTCGCGGTGGTCATCCGCGTCGCGCAGGGCTCGGCCACGGTGGCCGCGACCACAGCGGGCAGCATCATGGCGCCCGGCGTCATGGAGCTGGGACTCGACGGCTTCGCCCTGGCATCGCTTGTGGTTGCCATCGTGGCGGGTTCGATCACTTTCTCGCACTTCAATGACTCCGGTTTCTGGCTCGTCGGCCGCTTCTGCGGCTTCGACACGATCACCACGTTGAAGACCTGGTCCGTCATGGCCACGGCCATCGGCTTCATGGCCTTCTTCCTCAGCTGGGGCGTCTACGCCATCGCCGCCTGAGTCTGCACGCGCTAGATCTCTCGTACCGTAAGAAACATCGCAATTGATGAGGATAGGAATGATTTCTATGTGGGGTAAGAAAACCAAGCTGAGCACCGCGGTCCTCGCGGCAGGTGCGCTCCTGAGCGTGTCAGCATGCGGAGGTGGGGACGGCGGCGGCTCAGAGGGCGGCGAGCCAAGCGCCTGGGTCCTCAACGGTGGCGTCTGGAACGAGGTGGAGGAGGACTTCGAGGCATGGAACGAAGAGAACCCTGACCAGGCCTTCGCCGTGGAGAGCTTCGCCAACGACATCTATAAGGACCGCATTCGCCAGGCCGTGGGTTCAGGGGAAGCACCCACGCTGATCGTCGGGTGGACCGGCGGAGGACTGCTGGAGTACGTCGAAGGGGACTACGTCACCGACATCACCGAGGAGACCGAGGAGCTGCGAGGTCGGCTGATCGAGTCGGTGGTCGCCAACGGTGAGGTGGACGGTTCCACCTACGCCGTCCCGATGAACAACGTCCAGCCCGTCGTCATGTATTACAACCAGGCAGTCTTCGACGAGGCCGGCATCGAGGTGCCGACCACCTGGGAAGAGACCCTCGAAGCGGTGGAGGTGTTCAATGAGCAAGGCGTCCATCCCTTCGCCCTCGCCGGAGGCTCCAATTGGCCCCTGCTGATGTGGGCCTCTTACTTGACCGACCGCATCGGTGGTCCGGAGGCGTTCCAGGCCGTGGTGGAGGGCGAGGAAGATGCCTGGTCGCACCCGGCCATCATCGAGGCGCTGGAACGTTGTCAGGAGCTTGTGGAGGCGGGGGCCTTCGACCCAGGGTTCGCCTCGGTGGTGGCTGACAACAACGAGGACGCCCACCTCGTGGCGGACGGCAAGGCGGCTATGGTCCTGCAGGGGTCATGGGTCTACTCGCGTCTGCTTGAGGAGAGTCCCGACTTCATGGAGACCGGCAATCTCGGTGTGACCACTTTCCCCGAGATCGAGGGCGGAGAAGGCGACCCGGCGAACATCGTCGGCAATCCAGCCAACTTCTGGTCGGTCTCGGCCAATGCCTCCGAAGGCGAGCAGCAGGCGGCGGTGGACTACCTCTCTGACTGGCTGTTCAACGACGAGTATGTCGACGGCATGCTGGAGACCGGGAACATCCCCCCGCTGACCGGGCTCGAGGATGAGATTGCAGAGACCGAGGATTCCGAGTTCCTCAACTTCACCTACGAAACCGTGACAGATGCCCCCAACTTCCAGCTGTCCTGGGATCAGGCTGTCGATCCCGCGCAGGTGCAGGTTCTGCTGCAGAGCCTCTCCCAGGTATTCCGCGGCGAGATCACGCCTGAGGAGTTTGCGACGAACATGAACGAAGCCCAGACCAGCGAGTAATCGAGGGTTGTTCACAGACCGTAAGGCCTGGGCACCGGCAGAAGATCGCTGGTGACCAGGCCTTACGACTGTGGCGAGTGTCCGCCTTGATCAGACCTGCTGCGAGTTAAGTTTCACCATAAGACGCAAGTGTGACTGTCGTCATGGGTTGTGTCTTGACACACACTGATCGGCTATTTAGTCTTACGGCAAGACGAAATCCAGATCACAGTCTGTTTCAGGTCCACTCGGGCTTCAGACCCGGATCTGGTTCGGACTGCGGCTCTGTACCGCTGAGCACCCCCGCCCGGCCGATCCGGGACGCGGGGAAGCCTCGGCCATGTACCGGTACAGCGCTGGAGCTCGCACTGATGAGAAAGGACGCGCGACGATGCGTAAAGCAACTCGTATGGCAGCAGCAGGCCTCGGAGTCACCTCCCTGATGGCGATCTCCGCCTGTGGCGGCGGCGGAGACAACGGCGGTGGAGGCGGAGACGCAGACGCCAACGCATGGATCCTGACCGGTGGCGGCTGGCCCGCCATCGAAGAAGACTTCAACCGTTGGAACGAATCCAACGAAGACGCACAGATCGATGTCGAGGGCATCGAGAACGATTCCTACAAGGGTCAGATCCGCACTGCGGTCGGCTCCGGCGAGGCCCCCACGCTGATCATGTCCTGGACCGGCGGCGCGCTGCTGGAATACGCCGAGCAGGATGCCATCGTGGACCTCACCGGCGAGACCGGTGACCTCGAAGAGCGCGTCTTCGACTCGGTCTGGCAGAACGGCCAGGTCGACGGCAGCACCTACGCCGTGCCCATGAACGATGTGCAGCCAGTGGTCATGTATTACAACCAGGAGGTCTTCGACGAGGCCGGTGTCGAGATCCCAGAGACCTGGGAAGACGTCGAGGCCGCCATCGATACCTTCAACGAGAACGACGTTGCTCCGTTCTCCCTCGCAGGCGGCTCCGTCTGGCCGGCCCTGATGTGGCTGCAGTACCTCACGGATCGCCACGGCGGCGAAGAGGTGTTCCAGGCAGTGGTCGAGGGTGAAGAGGACGCATGGGACAACGAGTCCATCCTCTTCGCACTGGAGACCATGCAGGACCTGGGGGAGAACGGTGGCTTCATCGACTCCTACAACTCCGTGACCGCAGACCAGAACGAGGATGCCCAGCTGCTGGCTGACGGCCAGGCCGCCATGCTGCTGCAGGGCTCCTGGGTCTACGCCACCATCAACAACGACTTCCCAGAGTTCGCTGATTCGGGCAACTTCGGCTTCACCTCCTTCCCGACTCTGGAAGACGGCGCGGGGGATCCCTCGAACATCGTGGGCAACCCGGCGAACTTCTGGTCGGTCTCGGCTGACGCCTCGGAAGAAGAGCAGCAGATCGCTACTGATTACATCAGCGAGAACCTCTACAACGAGGAGACCGTGACGGCGATGCTCGAGGCCGGCTCGCTGCCGCCGCTCAACGACATCGAGGAAGAGATCGCTGCCACTGAAGACGCGGACTTCCTGGAGTTCTCCAGCCAGCTGGTGGGCGACGCCAACCACTTCCAGCTCTCCTGGGACCAGGCTGTCGCCCCTGAGGTGGCCCAGCCGCTGACGGACAACCTGTCCGGAATTCTCCGCGGGGAGATGACTCCGCAGGAGTTCGTCGACGCGATGAACGCACTGTAACAACCCCACATTCGGTTCGGGGCGGCCACTACTGGTCGCCCCGGACCGTTTGCCTTGCACCGACAACAAGAATCTGAATCGAGCTCATGACTGAAACCGCTTCTCGAAGCAAGACGACCGGGCTTGGTCATAAGGGACCCTCGTTCCTGATGGCGCTGCCCGCTGTCGCGTTCTTCGGAATATTCGCCCTGATCCCACTCATCGGAGTGGTCGTCATCTCCTTCATGGAGTGGAACGTGCTGGGGTCCCCCAAGTGGGTGGGCCTGACCAACTGGGAGGCGGTGCTCTTCGATCGCCCGTTCACCTGGACTGCACTCGGCCTGACGGTCACGTTCGTCATCGGTTCATATCTCTTCCAGGCCCCTGTCGCGCTGCTCCTGGGCGTCTTCATGGCGGGCCAGCAGCGCTACCGCGCCCTCCTCGCGGTCCTGTACTTCCTTCCCCTGCTCTTCTCCTCGGTGGCCGTCGGCCTGACCTTCCAGTCGTTGTTCTCCCCGAACTACGGCCTCTCGGCAGCGCTGCCCTTCGAATGGCTTCCCAACGACTGGCTGGCGAACTCCGACCTGGTCATGTGGGTGATGATCTTCGTGGTCGGCTGGTGCTTCGTGCCGTTCCACGGTCTGCTCTACCAGGCAGGCGTGCGCCAGATACCCCAGTCCATGTACGAGGCCGCCACCATTGACGGTGCAGGCCGTCTGCGGCAGTTCTTCTCGATCACGCTGCCCCAGCTGCGCTACACCATCATCACCTCTTCCACGCTGATGCTGGTCGGCTCGCTGACCTACTTCGACCTGATCTACGTGCTGACCGGCGGACAGCCTGCAGACGCAGTGCGCATCCTGCCGCTGGACATGTACGTCACCGGATTCGCCTCGTACAACCTCGGCTACGCCTCGGTCATCGCGGTGATCCTCGTAGCAATCGGACTGACCCTCTCCCTCTTGCTGAACGTCCTTTCGGGCTCCTCCAAGATGGACAGCGACAAGGCAGGCGCATGATGACCCACACCACAAGCAGCGAACCAGTCACCCCGGACGCGAAGTCGGACCGGGCGATCACTCCGGAGACTGCCGGCGCAGACCGCGGCAACATCAAGCAGAACAAGGTCCGGCGCACCGGTGCTCCGGGGGAGAAGCTGAACATCCTCGGTGGTCTCGGCGGCTGGCTCTGGCTGGCAGTGATCATCCTCCCGATCTACTACATCGTCATCACCTCGTTCCGCACGAGTGAGGACCTCCGGGCGAACAACCAGCTGCTGCCCTCCACGAACCCGACGATCGCGCCGTTCATCAAGGTGCTGCAGAACGACTTCCTGCACTACTTCACCAACTCCGTCATCGTCACGCTCGCCACCGTAGCTGTGGTGCTCTCGGCCTCGGTGATGGCGGCGTACTACATCACTCGTTCCACCACCCTGGGTGGCAAGCGGCTGTTCCAGATCATCCTGCTCGGCATCGCGATCCCGGTGCAGGCAACGATCATCCCGGTGTACTACCTGATCCAGCAGCTGGGTCTCTATGACACCCTCTGGGCGCTGATCCTGCCGCAGATCGCGTTCGCGATCCCGCTGAGCGTGCTCATCATCGTGAACTTCGTGCGCGACATCCCAGCCGAGCTCTTCGAGTCCATGAAGGTCGACGGCGCAGGGGAGTGGCGGATCCTCACCTCGCTGGTGCTTCCGATGGCGAAGCCGGCGCTGATGACCGTGGGCATCTACCAGGCCCTGCAGGTCTGGAACAGCTTCCTGTTCCCGCTGGTGCTCACCCAGAGCAGCGAAGTGCGCGTGCTGCCGCTCTCCCTGTGGGAGTACAGCGGCCAGTTCGGCATCGACGTTCCAGCAACCCTGGCAGCCGTCGTGCTCTCGGCCCTGCCGCTGCTCGTCGCCTATATCTTCGCTCGCCGCCACATCGTGGCGGGTCTGACCGCCGGCTTCGGCAAGTGAGAATCGGCATCAACGCCTGACCCTCGGCGCCGCCGCATCGAAGCTGTCCATCAGCTCCGATGCGGCGGCTTTGCCATGCCAATGCCTCATCGTCGCTGAAACAACCCAAGGAGTTCATACGTGAGCAAGCAGACCCCCGAACGAATCACCGGCCCATGGAACGACACCTCCCTCTCAGCAGAGAAGCGCGCAGACGCGCTGCTGGCGGAGATGACGCTCGAGGAGAAGGTGTCCCAGCTCGGCTCCCACTGGGAGATGCGGGAGGATCCGGACACTCAGGGCGAGGTCGCACCCATGGAGGACGCGATGTCTGCGGGCAAGCTTCCCTTCGAATCCGAGATCCTCGACGGAGAGGGTCACCTGACCCGTACCTACGGCACCGTGGCCCTGTCGGTGCCCGAAGGCGCCGCAGATCTTCGTAAGCGCCAGGCCGCCGTGGTCGCTGCCAACCGCTTCGGCATCCCCGCGATCGCACACGAGGAGTGCCTCACCGGCTACACCGCCTACCAGGCCACGGTCTACCCGACCTCGCTCGCTTGGGGCGCCACGTTCGATCCGGAGCTCATCGAAGAGATGGCCGCCGCGATCGGCGCCGACATGGCCGCCACCGGCGTCCAGCAGGGACTCTCCCCGGTGCTCGATGTTGTCCGTGATGCCCGCTGGGGTCGCGTGGAAGAGACCATCGGTGAGGATCCCTATGTGATCGGCACGCTGGCCACCGCCTACGTCAAGGGCCTGCAGGCGAGCGGAGTCATCGCGACGCTCAAGCACTTCGCCGGCTATGCAGCCTCCCGCGCCGCGCGCAACCACGCGCCGGTGCACATGGGCAAGCGCGAGCTGATGGACATGATCTTCTATCCCTTCGAGCTTGCCGTCCGCGAGGGCAAGGTCGGGTCGGTGATGAACTCCTACGCCGACATCGACGGCGAGGCTCCTGCCGCCTCGCACTGGCTGCTCACCGAGGTGCTGCGCGAGCAGTGGGGCTTCGAGGGCACCGTGGTCGCCGACTACTGGTCCGTGGCCTTCCTGGAGAAGATGCATCACGTCGCCGCCGACCAGGCCGAGGCTGCGCGGCTCGCCATCTCCGCCGGGCTCGACGTGGAGCTGCCCCACACCGGCGGTTTCCGCACCCTGGCGCAGCAGGTCCGCGACGGACTGCTCGAGGAGTCGGTGCTGGACGCCTCGGTGCGTCGTGTCCTGCGGCAGAAGGCCGAGCTCGGTCTGCTTGACCGCGGCACCGACGACGCCGACTGGGAGCCCACCATCGATGAGTCGGTGAACCTGGACTCAGAGAGCAACCGGACCCTGGCCCGAACTGTGGCGGCAAAGTCACTGGTGCTGCTGAAGAACGACGGCGTGCTGCCGCTGGCTCCGGCCTCCCAGGCCGGAAAGCGGATCGCCGTCGTCGGACCTTCCGCGGACGAGCCGCGGACCATGATGGGCTGCTACTCCTTCCCCAACCACGTGCTGGCGAAGTACCCGGCCGGGACCTTCCCGCACAAGGGCATCGGCGTGCCGATGCCCTCAGTCCTGGAAGCACTGCGCGAGTCCTACGCCGACGCCGAGGTCACCTACAGCTACGGCTCGCCGATCGTGACCCACGACGACAGCCAGATCGAAGCCGCCGCGGAGTCCGCGGCAGCGGCCGACATCGCCGTGGTCACCGTGGGCGACCTGGCCGGCATGTTCGGCGCAGGCACCTCCGGCGAGGGCTGCGACGTGGAGGACCTGAAGCTTCCAGGCGCCCAGCACGAGCTCGTGGAGGCCGTCCTGGCCACCGGCACCCCCGTGGTGCTCGTGGTCATCTCCGGGCGGCCCTATGCACTGGGAGGCCTCGCTGAACGCTGCGCCGCCGTGGTGCAGGGCTTCTTCCCCGGCGAAGAGGGCGGTCCCGCCATCGTGGACCTGCTCAGCGGCGCCATCGAGCCCACCGGTCGGCTGCCGATCGGCGTTCCGGCCCAGCCGGGCGGGCAGCCCGTCGGCTACATCGCGGCGCCGCTCGGGCAGAACAGCCAGGGCGTCTCCAACCTTGATCCAACCCCGCTGTACCCCTTCGGACACGGTCTCAGCTACACCACCGTGGAGTACTCGGAGCTCTCGGTCTCTGCCGCGGAGCTGGCGGTGGACGGGACGGCTCAGGTGAGCGTGACGGTCACCAACACCGGGGCGCGCCCCACGGAGGAGGTCGTGCAGCTCTACTTCGGTGATCGCGTCGCCTCCGTGGCCCGCCCTGTCCGGCAGCTGTTCGGCTACACCAAGGTGGAGCTGGCCCCGGGCCAGAGCCGCACCGTGACCTTCGAGGTCCATGCCGACCGGTTCTCGTTCACCGGAGTGGACTACCGCCGGATCGTGGAGCCGGGCGCGATCGATCTCTACGCCGGCCCCTCGGTGGGCGAGCTGCCGCTGCAGGCTGAGCTGCACCTCACCGGAGCCGTCCGGGAGGTCCAGGGCCAGCGCGTGCTGAGAACTCCGGCCACAGTGAGCTGACTCGTTGCCGGGCTGGAGCCCGGCCCACACACCGCCACGAGGTGGAAGAAGCCCCCGACGCAGCAGCGTCGGGGGCTTCTTCAATCCTGGTCAGCGGTGGTCAGTTGCCTGAGTTTCGTCGGATGTCCCACGCCTATGCCATGTCCCATGGTTATTTCAGTTCAAAGCCTTGGGACATGGCATAGACATGCGACCGATCCTGCCGAGGGGATCAGGTCGTCTCAGTGCTCCTCAGGATCGGTGCTCCTCAGGATCAGTGCCCCTCAGGATCAGTGCTTCTCGGCGATCAGCGCCCGGCGGTCGGCGTAGGTCTCGCGCACCTGGGGAGTGGGGGTGCCGCTGATGGTCTCAGACTCCACGGTGGTCCAGGAGGGCGCTTCTGCCTCCCCGGAGAGCACCCAGGCTGCCTGGCGGGCGGCTCCATCGGCCACATACTCGCCGGGGGCGGGCACCTGCACCTCGCGGCCGAAGATCGCGGGTGCGATCTGCTGAACCGCTGCGGACCGGGCAGCCCCACCGATGAGCTTGATGGAATGGACCGGGACGCCCAGCGAGGTCATCGCCTCCAGTCCGTCGGCGAGTCCGCAGAGCAGACCCTCCACGGCGGCGCGTGCCACATCCTGCGGGTTCATCGAGGCCAGGGTGAGCCCGATGAAGGAACCGGTGGCGTAGGGCAGGTTCGGCGTGCGTTCTCCCTCGAGGTAGGGCACCAGGGTCAGCCCGTTGGCGCCGGGCTCGGCCGCCAGGGCAAGTTCGGCGAGTCCGGCGTGATCCACGCCGAGCATCCGCGCGGCGCCGTCCATGACGCGGGAGCCGTTGAGCGTGACCGCGAGCGGCAGGAACTGGCCGGTGGCGTCGGCGAAGCCGGTGACCATTCCGGAGGGGTCCTGGATCGGCTGGGGCGAGACGGCGGAGACCACGCCCGAGGTACCGATGGAGATCGCGACGTCGCCCGTGCTCATGCCCAGGCCCAGGGCCGCAGCCGCGTTGTCGCCAGCCCCCGGCCCGAGGACCAGGTGGCCCCAGCCTTGCGAATCATCCCCGGTGCCGACCTGCTCACGCGGGCCGCAGACCCGAGGGAGGATGATCGCCTTCGCCTCCTCCTCGCTGATCCGCAGGGCGCGGGCCAACAGGTCGTAGCGATAGGTGCCGGCTGCGGTGTCGAAGTACCCGGTGCCGGAGGCGTCCGAACGGTCGGTGGCCAGTTCGTTGAGATCTGTGGAGCCTGAGAGCTTCCAGGTCAGCCAGTCGTGGGGGAGCGCGACGGCGGCCACGCGGCCGGCGTTCTCGGGCTCGGCGTCGGCGAGCCAGCGCAGCTTCGTCACGGTCAGCGAGGCTACCGGCACCGAGCCGGTCATCGAGGTCCACGCAGCCGCGCCCTCGGAGCCTCCGCCGAATTCGTTGATCAGGTCCGCAGCGGCATCGGCGGAGCGGGTGTCGTTCCACAGCAGCGCATCGCGGATGACCTCGCCGTGGGCATCCAGGGCGACCATCCCGTGCTGCTGGCCGCCGACGGACGCGGCGGCGACATCGGCGAACCCGCCGGCGGACTCGATGGCGCTGAGCAGGGCGTCCCACCAGGCGGCGGGGGCGACCTCGGTGCCCTCCGGATGCTTGGCCGAGCCGGTGCGCACCAGGGCGCCGGTCGCGGCATCGCGGATGACGACCTTGCAGGACTGGGTGGAGGAATCTATTCCTGCGACGAGTGTGGGCACCGCAGTCTCCTTTCTTGAAGCAGCCCGCCAGGGCCGCCTCGGGGTGGGTGAAGAGCTGTGATCAGGATCTCACAGCGGTGGCCGGCCGCCCCAGAACACTGGTGCGACCGGCCACATGCGTTGGTTCCGCCGAGTGGTGCTGAGAATCAGCCGATCAGGTGCTTCATTGCCAGCTGGTTCAGGTTCACGAAGCCGTATTCGCGCTCGGCGGCCTTGTCCACGTCGAACTTCTCGTAGGTGGAGGTGTCGGCGAGGAAGTCGGTGAGCGACTCTCCGGCGGCGAGGGTGGTCTCACCCAGCTCGTAGACGCCGGAGGCCTTCAGCGCAGCCTGCACCTCTGGGTCCGCGCGGAATGCCTTGGACTTGTCGGCCAGCATGGTGACCATCTCGACGTTGGCCTTCGCGGAATCCCAGATGCCCTGGACGTAGTCCGTGCGCGAAGGCTTGTAGTCGAAGTGCAGCCAGCCGTCGTACTTCGCTCCGCCGCCGGGGAAGCCGTTGACCAGCAGGTCGATGGTGAAGAACGCGGAGGCCAGCTCGCCGTGACCGAAGACCAGGTCCTGGTCGTACTTGATCGAGCGCTGACCGTTGAGGTCGATGTGGAAGAGCTTGCCTGCCCACAGTGCCTGGGCGATCCCGTGGGTGAAGTTCAGGCCAGCCATCTGCTCGTGGCCGGTCTCCGGGTTCAGGCCGACGATGTCGCCGTGCTCGAGCTTCGCGATGAAGCCCAGTGCGTGACCGATGGTCGGCAGGAAGATGTCACCGCGGGGCTCGTTGGGCTTGGGCTCCAGCGCGATGCGCAGGTCGTAGCCCTTGTCCTTGATGTAGCTGGCGATGGTGTCCACGCCTTCGGCGTAGCGCTCGTGGGCTGCGAAGAGGTCCTTGGAGCCGTCGTACTCGGCACCTTCACGGCCACCCCACATCACGAAGGTCTCGGCGCCGAACTCGGCGGCGCGGTCGACGTTGCGCAGCAGCTTCCGCAGGCCGAAGCGGCGCACGGAGCGATCGTTGGAGGTGAGGCCACCGTCCTTGAAGACCGGGTGGGAGAAGGTGTTGGTGGTGACCATCTCGACCTTCAGGCCGACCTCGTCAGCGACCTCCTTGAAACGGGTGAAGTACTTCTCGCGCTCCGAGTCGTCGGTGCCGAAGGGGGCGACGTCGTCGTCGTGGAAGGTGACGCCCGATGCGCCGGCTTCCTTGATCTTGGGCAGGTACTCCCAGGGCTCGAACTCGGGGCGCGAGGCCGAACCGAACTGGTCCTGGGCGGTCCAACCGACGGTCCAGAGACCGAAGGAGAGCTTGTAGTCAGATGCTGGCATCGATGCCATGGGGGGCCTCCTGCAAGGGATAGTTCCGGGGTGCACCGGGAAGCTGTGACCCGGCACTCATTTTGTTTCTAGATGAAACCTAAATCGAATTGGGGCTAAGATCAAGTCCGTGACCCAAGACACTTCCAGCAAGACGGCCGGACCGAGACCCAGCACCGGCTTCGGTGTGACCTCTCGCGGCTCCTTGGCACGCCTCGGCCGCAGCTCCGGAGCCGACCACGCGGACTACGCCCGATCCCCGCGCAGCGAGGGATCAGCCTCCGCGCACAGCCCGCGTCCCGGTGCCCGCCAGGAGACGCTGCGCGAGACGAACCTGGTGCTGCTGACCGAAGAGATCTTCTCCGCAGGGGTAGCCCTCTCCCGGGCAGACCTCGCGCTGCGCACCGGCATGACGCGCTCCACCGTCTCCCGTCTGGTCGATGACCTGCTCGCCGCGCGCATCATCCGCGAAGGATCACCCGCGGTCGGCGGTGGCGCCCGCGGCCGACCCGCGGTGCCGCTGCACCCTGCGCGCGCGACTCTGGCGGGTCTGGGAGTGGAGATCAGCGTGGACTTCATGGCAGCTCGAGCGCTGGACCTGACCGGGGAGGTCCTGGCCGAGGAGACCCTCGACGGAGACTTCCGCGGATCTGATCCGGAGGCGGTGCTCCCGCAGGCCGGAGCGATGGCCATCCGAGTGGCACGCGCGGCGGCTGCGCGCGGAGCCACGATCGTCGGCACCGTGCTCGCCCTGCCCGGCCTGGTCGGCGCGGACGAACACTCGCTGGTGCTCGCACCGAACCTGGGCTGGCGCGGCGTGGACGCGGTCTCCCTGCTGGTCGGAGACGAGCGAGAGGTCTTCGGCGGCTTCATCCACGCCGCCAATGAGGCCAAGCTCGCCGCGCTCGCCGTGGCCCAGGAACTGGCCGCCGCAGATCAGCAGGAACAGACCTTCCTCTACGTCTCTGCCCAGATGGGCATCGGCGCCGCAGTGGTGATCGAATCGGTGGTCGATGTCGGACAGCACGGCTGGGCCGGAGAGATCGGGCACATCTCAGTGGAGCCCAACGGACCGCAGTGCGGCTGTGGCGCCCTGGGATGCCTGGAGACCTACGCAGGCAAGCGTTCGCTGCTTGTGGCGGCCGGAATGCCCCGGACCGCCAGTGCCCAGGAGCTGGTGGAGCTGAGTCGGCGCGACGACGACGACGGCCGGAAGGCCTGCGCGGCGATCGACCGTGCCGGGTGGGCGCTCGGCGTGGCCCTGGCCGGTGCGATGAACCTCCTGGACATCCACGACATCGTGCTCGGAGGGGTCTACGGGCCGCTGGCAGAGATGCTGAGTCCCAGGATCGAGGAGGAGCTCAACTCACGGGTGCTCTCTGCCCAATGGAGCACCTTCCGAGTGCGCACCGCCTCAGGGCAGCCCGCACCGGCAGCCACCGGCGGGGCGCTGCGCGCCATGCGCTGCGTGGTGGACGCCCCGCTGCAGTGGGTGCCGCTGCCGCTCTGAACCGGACAGTTCGTCCGGCCCGTGGCCGTGCTGGGAGAGTGGCGGTGCTGGGAGAGCCCAGGTCGCTCGACCCCGGGGGGTCAGTCGACGCGGATGGCTTCGATGCTGTAGCCCATGCGGAACCATTCACCGGGGGCGAGGTGGACGAGGTCCTCCCCGGAGTTGAGCGCATTGGGCGGGCAGCTCATCGGCTCGATGGCCACTCCCGCGCGATCGATGCGCTCGCCGGTGTAGACCTGCACCCAGGGGGAGTCAGCGATCATGCGCACCACGAATCCCGACGGGCCGTGGACGAGCTCTGCCGTCCACCCTTCCGGGGGAAGGTCGGTGAAGGCATGGTCGATACGCCGTCCGGCGAGCAGCGGTCCGTTGGTCAGGTCGAAGTCCCCGGAGACGGTCTCGCGCCCGGTCACAGCGCCATCGGGCGAGGTCCTGAGCATCGTGCGAGCCGGCAGGCGAAGGCGGCATTCCTTCAGCGAGGCACCGCCCGCGGTCAGGTAGGGGTGGAAGCCGGCGCCGAAGGGCGCGGTCTGCCGTGCGGCAGCTGCGACGTCGTCGTCGGCCTCTGCCTGATCCTGCTGCGTCGTGTCGGCCTGCCTGGAGTCTTCCTGCGCCAGATCCTCCTGTGCCAGATCCGTCTGTGCAGGGTCAGCCGCCACATCCGTCTCCGTGACATCATCCCGGTGGGCGGGTTCGCCGTCGATCTCCACGGAATCCCCATCAGCGTCGGGGGATGCCTCGGGTTTCAGCGGCTCGGACAGCGGGAGATCCTCCGCTGAAGGGGCGTCGGTGGCGTCGGCCAGCTCGTCGGCGGTCAGCTCGGGCTCCACCTGAGGGTGGTATCGGGCCATCAGCGTGGCGGAGAGTCCGATGTCGGCGGAGACGCGGTAGGTCAGCGCGATGTCGAGTCCGAAGGGATAGCCTTCGGTGGGCTCCAGGAACCCCTGCAGCTGAACCTCGGT
Organism: uncultured Nesterenkonia sp.; assembly: GCA_947494195.1. Taxonomy (GTDB): domain Bacteria; phylum Actinomycetota; class Actinomycetes; order Actinomycetales; family Micrococcaceae; genus Nesterenkonia. The sequence goes on from CANLUC010000002.1 coordinate 303,714, forward strand.
GTCCTTATGAGCCTGCACGCGCAGCGGGAGGTCCACCATCAGGCCATGCAGCGCGGCGCCGGTGGACTCTTCGTTGACCGGGAGCGCGTAGTCCTGACCGTCGTAGGAGTACATGCCGCCCTGTGTGCGATTGGGCCAGGGGGCCAGGACAGCCCCCGCGAAGGCGCCCTCAGTGGCCTCGCCTGCGGGAACGACGAGCTCGTCCTCGTGGTGCCTGAGGCGCAGCAGCTGACCGCCGAGGAGGCTGATCTGTGCTGAGTATCCGCCGCCGTCGATGGATACCGAGTTCGTCGCGTCCATATGTGGTGCCTCCTACGAAGCGTCGCAATACCGTGCGTCTCCCTGACACTGTCCCGGCCAAGCTGAAGACCAGGCGGACGGTAACAATGAAACGCAAAGTGACATGTAGGTCAACAGTACCCAAAAGGCTATAGTCCGGCCTATTCCTGGGCATGTGTGGCGCGGTGACGGTGTGAGACTGACCGATAAGGCATAATGGTTCGTTACCCTTTCGAGCGAGTGTGAAGACTATGAATACATCTGCAATGACAGCCTCTGAAGAATTCTCCATCCCGGCGGCCGGTTCCGGTGGCAGCTTCTCCCATGGCCGGGGAAAGAAGATGGTCTGCCTCGACGTGGACGGCACGATCGTCCACCACGACGGCCGGATGTCCGATGCCGTGAAGGAGATCGGACGTTCCCTCGTGGCCGAGGGGCACACCGTGGTGGTCTCCACGGGTCGTTCGCTGCCCGCCACTCTGCCGGTGGTCGAGACCTTCGGGATCGAGCACGGCTACGCCGTCTGCAGCAACGGCGGTGTGACGGTGCGCATCGATGCCTCGCTGGAGGACGGCTATGAGGTGCTGGACCGGCGGATCTTCGATCCCGCCCCGGCGCTGGACGCGCTGATGGAGCGTCTGCCGAGCGCGCGCTACGCGATCGAGACCTCCGTGGGAGATTTCCTCTCCACTGAGCGCTTCGAGGACATGTCCTTCGGCCTGGATGCTCGCGGGGTGAGCTTCCAAGAGATGAAGGACGCCGAGGCCGTGCGCCTGGTCGTGAACTCCACCGACTCCACGGCCGAGGACTTCACCGCGGCCGTCGAGGGAATCGGCCTTCACGGCGTCACCTACTCCGTGGGCTGGTCGGCCTGGCTGGACATCGCGGCCGCCGGGGTCACCAAGGGCTCGTCCCTGGAGACGCTGCGCGAACGCCTCCAGGTGCCGGTTCAAGACACGGTCGCCGTGGGCGACGGCCGCAACGACATCGAGATGCTGCGCTGGGCCGCCCTCGGTGTGGCCATGGGGCAGGCCCCTCAGGAGGTCATCGACTCCGCCGACGAGGTCACCGCCCCGGTGGAGCAGGACGGACTGGTCAGCGTGCTGCAGCGGGTGCTCAAGGGCTGAGGCCCGCCTTCGCACGACGACGGCGGCGACAGCGGGCGGGCGCGCGTCAGCCTGGTGTCACCTCGACGTCGACCCGGTCGGGGTAGAACGCCAGGTGGTCCTTGATCTCGGCCACCGCAGCGTGGGGGTGCTCGTAGCTCCAGACCACATCGCCGAGCTCCGTGTCTCCGGCAAGAACGGTGAACCAGCTCGCCTCGCCCTTATAGGGGCAGTAGGTCTCATGCTCGGTGCGCCGAAGCGCCGCCATCTGCACATCGGCCCGCGGGAGATAGTAGGAGGGCGGATATCCGTGCTCACGCAGCACCAGCGCGGCGTGAGTGTCCGCAAGGGTGACACCCGCGGCCGTGACGCGCACACGCTCGGCGCTCGCGGTGACGCTGATGGGGTGATCCGGGCCAGGCTGAAGAACCGTCTTCTCACTCATGGGATGGACAACCATTCCACTGGTCGCCCCATTCCGTCCTGGTGGCTTGCGCCAGCAGTGGAGGGGGCAGCGGCACCTAACGCAGCGGCGGAGGGGGCAGCGGCGCGCCGCCCCCTCCACTCAGGGTCGCCTGGTTGGATCTAGCGCAGCGGCAGCTTCTCGTCCTCGGTCAGCGCCACGTCGTCCTCCTGCTCCTTCTCCCCGCTCCAGGCCCGCTTCATGGACATGATGCACTCGGCCAGCACCCAGACGGCGGCGAAGATGATGACCACGTTCAGCGTGAAGAGCAGCCACTGTCCCTCGTTGAAGAAGCTGAACACCTGCACCACTGCGGCGTAGGAGCTCATCACGAGCACGAAGGCCATCGGGATCAGCACCGGCAGGAACGGGCGGTTCTTCTTCATCAGCATCACCACGATGATGCCCAGGGTCAGAGCCGCCAGAAGCTGGTTGGTGGTGCCGAAGAGCGGCCAGATCAGCATGCCGCCTGAACCGTCGGCGCCCTGCGAGAAGGTGAGGCCGCCACCGATCACGATCACGATGATGGTCGCCGCGATCACCCCGATCCGCACCTTCGCGAGCTCACCGATCTCCTGGACCACGAAGCGCATCAGTCGCACGCCGGTGTCCATGGTGGTGGCCGCGAAGAGCACGGCCATGGTGGCCAGGATGGTGGCCGAGAGGTCCTCGGGGATGCCCAGGCCGGCATTGACGATCGTCCCGCCGCCGGCCACGAAGTTCCCGACCGGGTTGTCGTTGAAGGAGGCGTAGACCTCTTCCCACTGGGTCAGCGACTGGAACCCGGCGGTGGTGGCGATGATCGCGCCCAGAGCCAGCAGGCCCTCGCCCACCGCGCCGAAGTAGCCCACGAAGCGGGCATCGGACTCGCGGTCCAGCTGCTTCGAGGTCGTGCCGCTGGCGACCGTGCCGTGGAAGCCTGAGATCGCGCCGCAGGCGATGGTCACGAACAGCAGCGGCACCATCGACGGTGTTCCCTCGGGAAGGTTCGTGTTGATGGCCGGTGCCACGATCGTCGGCGTCGCGATCAGCGTGGCGCCGTAGAGGATGCCCAGGCCGATGAACAGCTGCACGCCGTTGATGTAGTCGCGCGGCTGCAGCAGCACCCACACCGGAAGCAGCGAGGCGATGCCGGCGTAGAGGAACAGCACGATGATCCAGACCCCGTTGGGGGCCAGCCCGAAGGTGCTCTCCGGCAGCTCGATGGGATAAGAGTTGCCCACCACGATCAGCGCATAGAGTGCGACGACGCCGACGATCGTCACCGCCAACAGGTTCATCCGGAACCGGTAGATCGCCTGGCCGACCAGCAGCGCCACGATCAGCGCGCCCCAGGTGGGGATGACCGAGCCCGGCTGGGAGACCAGCAGGTTCGAGATCACCACGGCGAAGGCGGCCACGACCATGAGCAGCAGCAGGAAGACCACGACCAGGAACAGGTTGCGACCGCGTGCGCTGATGTAGCGCCCGGAGAGTGTGCCGATGGACTGTCCACGGTTGCGCTGGGAGGCCCAGAGCGCGCCGAGGTCATGCATGCCCGCGATGAACACGGTGCCGAAGGTGACCCAGAGGAACGCCGGGAGCCAGCCCCAGATGACCGCGACGGCGGGGCCCACGATGGGGGCAGCTCCTGCCACCGAGGTGAAGTGGTGGCCCCAGAGCACGTACCGGTTGGTGGGAACGAAGTCCACGCCGTCGTTGAACTGGTGGGAGGGGGTCTTGAACTCGGCGTTGAGCTTATAGACCTTCCGTGCCAGGAAGCGTGAATACAGGAAGTAGCCGGTGAGCATCATCGCCACACCGATGATCGCGATGATCAGGGAATTGATCCCGTCCATGTTCTCCTCCTCATTGAGGTGCACCTGCCCGAGGGTGGGCGCGCATTGGGCGCAGTGATGTGATGCCCACCATGGTACGCAGTGTGAGGTGCGCCTCACACTGTCGACATGCGAGTCCTGGTGTCCGGCTGCGTCCTCGGCGCCTGGGGACTGGATCCCTCGCCCTCACACCGCCGCGACCGCCGATAGGATCGCGGGATGGCCGAACTCAGTGCAGTCCCCGTGACCGTGGAGTGGGTGCGCGCCGCGGTCCTCCATGCCCAGCGGATTCCGGACCCTCGCGGCCCCAGCTCCTACGCCACCGCGGCCGAGGTGCTCCGCGGGATCGGGCTCATCCAGCTGGATCCGCTCACCCGGGTCTCCACGGCGCAGCGCCTCACCTCGCTGACCAGGCTTCCGCGAAGCGCCCGGGCTGAGGACGTCGATTCCTCGCTCTGGCCAGCGGGGGCGCCGCTGCATGAGCCGCCGGTCTCCTTCGAGGCCTTCACCAAGGTCGCCTGCCTGTTCCCGCTCGAAGACTGGCCGCTGCTGCAGCTGCGCCGTGAGCGGGTGCGAGAGACCTATGGGCGCCAGATCGACCAGGGCATGCGTGAACAGATCCTCGAGGTGGTCGCGCAGCGGCCGCAGGGCGCGCAGATCGGCGCCATCGAATCGACGCTGGGGGAATCTCGGACCACCGGGTGGAACTGGTCCGAGATCAAGAAGACAGCTGAGCTCATGGTGCGCACCGGAGACCTGGTGATCACCGCACGAAACGGCATCATCCGACTCTTCGACCTGCCGGAGCGGGCGCTGCCGGCCCCGGTCCGGGAAGCCTCGCACCTGCCCCCGGAACATCTGCGCGCCGGGCTCGCTCGCCGGGCTGCGGGCACGCTGGCGGTGATGACAGTCGGGGACTTCGCCCACCACTACCACCTCTCGGCCGCGGACGCCGGTCTGGGCATCGAGCTCGCCGGGCTGCGGCCGCTGCAGGTCGCCGGATGGAAGGACACCGCATATTGCCTTCCGGAGCTGCTGGAGGCCATGCCGGTGGACGAGCCCACAGAGCCCGGCTCCGGCCCGGCATCCGCAGCCCGGCTCATCGGTCCCTTTGACCCGTTGCTGCGCGACCGCGGCCGTGCCCGGCGGATCTTCGGCTTTGACTACACCTTCGAGGCGTACGTCCCCCGGGACAAGCGGCTTTTCGGGCATTACGTCATGGGGGTGCTCTCCGGCACGGAGATGCTCGGCCGAGTCGATCTTCAACGGGTGTCGGGCGTGCTGCAGCTCAACCGCATCTTCAGCGAATCCGGCCATAGCCGACGATCGGTGGCCGCTCGCGCACGAGCCGGAGCCAAGACGCTCGCCGCCCAGCTCGGGGTGCAGGTCTCGGGCGAGGCCGCGAGGTGAACCAGCACATGGCAGGAGCGGCGGACACCGCGCCTGCGGAGGTTCGGAATGTGTACGCTTGGCCCAGAGAAGGACGCGTTCGAGCGTGACCTCTGAGGTCAGCCCGACGCGAGACCCAGCACAGCCCTTGACGCACAATCAGAGGAGAACCCATGGCCCTGACTCACGATGTCACCGTCGAAATCCCCGAAGGCTCCCGCGTGAAGTACGAGATCGACCACGAGACCCATCGTCTCCGCCTCGATCGCGTGCTGTTCACCCCCATGCAGTACCCGACGCACTACGGCTACTTCGACGACACCCTCGGTGAAGACGGTGACCCGCTCGATGCCATGGTCTGGATCCCCGGTGTGGATCTGGTCCCCGGCGTCGTCGTCGAGTCACGGCCTGTCGGCGTGCTGAACATGACCGATGACGGTGGAGGCGATGCCAAGCTGCTGTGTGTCCCCAAGGACAAGCGCTTCGATCACATCCAGGAGCTCGAGGACGTCGACGAGTGGACCCGCAAGGAGATCGAGCACTTCTTCACCCGCTATAAGGACCTCGAGCCCGGCAAGTGGGTCAAGATCGAGGGCTGGGCGTCCCGCGCGGAGGCTGAGGCCGAGCTGACCCGCTCCATCGAGCGCTTCAAGGGCTGATCCAGCGCCACGCAAACTCTGCACCACCGAACCTCTGCACGGCCGACTGGTGGGCGGTAATCGGGAATTTCTGCGCGTTCTGCGCCGGGATCCTCCCGAATATCGCCCACCAGATGCATTCGGGCCAGCACCGAGGTTGTTGTGATGTGATGGGGCGATGAACAGCATCTCCGAGGCCCACGCCGGCGACCTGATGATCAATTGGGAGATCGCCAGCACGACGGCGGCCAAGCTGGCACCCGCCGGCCCCCGGTTCACCCCCGCACAGGTCACCGAAGAGGTCGCTGCCCTTCGCCGTGCCGCCGCGCAGGCAGTGGGTCACGTCCATCGGATCACCGGTCTGGATGCCGCCGAGAATCTCGGCACCGACCCGGCCGAGACCCTGGTCGTGGACCGCGCCACCTGGTCCAAGGCGAATGTGCAGAGCTTCCGCGAGCTGCTGGGGCCTGCGCTGAGAGTCGTCCTGGAGCAGAAGCCCGAGCTCGGCAAGGAGGGCTCCAACGCGCAGGTCTTCGGATCCTCCTTCGCCGGAGCAGAGCTCGGTACCATGCTCTCCTTCCTCTCGGCCAATGTGCTCGGCCAGTTCGATCCCTTCGGACAGAACCGGCTGATCCTGGTCGCGCCGAACATCGTGGAGATCAGCACCGAGCTCAATGTGGTGCGCGAAGACTTCCGACTCTGGGTCTGCCTGCACGAGCAGACCCACCGGGTGCAGTTCGCCGCCGCGCCCTGGCTGGCCGACCATCTCCGGTCCAAGATCACCGAACTGAGCTCCTCCACCATGGGGATGGCCACCGGCTTCGGTGAGCGTCTCGGCGAGATCATCTCCGAGGTGCGCAAGGGTCGCGGACTCATCGAAGTCATCCAGTCCCCGGCCGACCGCGAGACCATGTCCCATCTGACAGCCGTGATGAGCCTGCTGGAGGGCCATGCCAACGTGATCATGGACTCGGTGGACTCCTCGATCGTGCCCAGTGTGAAGACCATCCGCCGACGCTTCGAGGCGCGCGGCAAGACCCGCACCCCGCTGGAGAAGTTCATCCGCAGGCTGCTGCAGCTCGATCTCAAGGCCGCGCAGTACCGCGACGGCCAGAAGTTCGTCGGGCACATCGTCGACGCCGTGGGCATGGACTCCTTCAACACCATCTGGGAGTCCCCGGAGCATCTGCCCACCGAGCACGAGCTGCACCATCCGCAGGAGTGGATCGAGCGCATGGGGCTGGTGTGAGCCCGCGCTTCCCAGATTCACTCAACCGCGCCCGCCGTGCCGTCGAAGCGGTCCTCGATCCTGCGGGGCTGACCCTGGTGGCCTGTTCTGGGGGCGCCGACTCCCTGGCGCTCGCGGTGGCCGCCGCCTTCCACCACCAGCGCAGCTCGGGGCCGCTGGCGCAGGCGAGGGTGGGCGCCGTCGTCGTGGACCACCAGCTGCACCCGGACAGTGAAGCCGTCACCACGACGGCGCTGCGCCAGCTGGAGGCTCTCGGCCTGGAACCGCTGATCTCACTGCAGGCCTCCGTGGACCCCAGCTCCGGCACCGGGCCCGAGGCCGCCGCACGCACGGCCCGATACCACGCCTTCGAGCAGGCGCTCACCCAGAGCGGTGCCAGCCGGATGCTGCTCGCCCACACGCAGGACGATCAGGCAGAACAGGTGCTGCTGGGCCTGGCCCGCGGCTCCGGCACCCGCACCCTGGCAGGGATCCCGGCCGAGCGGGGTCCTTTCCGCCGTCCCCTGCTCGGGCTCAGCCGCGCCGAGACCGAGGAGATCTGCGCCCACGCCGGCCTGACCCCTTGGCAGGACCCGGCCAACGCGGATCCGCGGTACCTGCGCTCCCGGGTGCGCACCCGGATCCTTCCCTTTCTGCAGGCCGAGCTCAGCGGCTCGATCCGCGAGTCGCTGGCGCGCACCGCGCAGATCGCCGCCGAGGACGCCGCCTATCTCGAGCAGGAGGCCAAACAGGTCTTCGCCGCCCTGCTCGAGGACCCAGGGGCCGAGGGGCAGCTGCGCATGGACCTCGCCGCCCTGCACCGTGCGCCGCCGGCCATCCGCCGCCGGGTGATCGCGCTCGCCGTCGTCGCCGCGGGAGGGTCCGTACCGTCCTTCGAACGCCTCGGCGCGGTCGAGAAGCTGCTGATCACCGAAGGCTCCGCGGGCCCCGTGGAGCTCGAGGGACACCTGAGCGCGCACCGTGGCACACGCGAAAGCCCGGACTATGGGAAACTTGTCCTCGTTCCACGCCTGAACTGAGGAACGCGAGACTTATCTACGAGGAGCTGGACACCGCCCATGGACGCTCAGGATGTCAGTGCAGATCTCACCGAGGTGCTCTACACCAAGGACGAGATCGACGCGAAGATAAAGGAACTGGCCGCGCAGATCGATCGCGACTACGCAGACAAGGACGTGCTGCTGGTCGGCGTGCTCAAGGGTGCGGTGATGGTGATGGCCGATCTCGCCCGCGCCATGAAGTCACACGTGACCATGGACTGGATGGCGGTGTCCTCCTACGGCTCGGGCACCAAATCCTCCGGTGTGGTGCGCATCCTCAAGGACCTGGACGCGGATCTGATGAACCGACATGTGCTCATCGTCGAAGACATCATCGACTCCGGGCTGACTCTGTCCTGGCTCAAGACGAACCTGGAATCGCGCGGACCCGCTTCCCTGGAGATCTGCACCCTGCTGCGCAAGCCCGAAGCGGTCAAGGTCGAGATCGACGTGAAATACGTCGGCATGGACATCCCGAACAAGTTCGTGGTCGGCTACGGCCTGGATTTCGCCGAGAAGTACCGCAACCTCGACTGCGTCGGGATCCTGGCTCCGCACGTCTACCAGTGAGCTGGCGGCGAACGTCGCCGGACCGGTTACCCGCGTGCCGCCCGGCCCGAGTACCTTTAGAGGCCCTAGCACCCTAGACAGGCTAGGCACATCTGCGTCTGACGGAGCTGCATGAACTTCAAGAAGATCTTCACCGGACCGCTGTTCTGGATTCTCCTGGCAGTGGTGCTGCTGCTGCTCGTCGTGCCCATGATGTTCTCCTCCTCGGCCAACGGCCAGCGCGTGGACACCAATGTCGGCCTGGAGCTGCTCGCTGACGGCGAGGTCGAAGAGGCCCAGGTCGAGGATGGGGACCAACGGGTCACGCTGAACCTGAGCTCGCCCTATGAGCAGGACGGCGAAGAGGTCGGCGACGTCGTCCACTTCTTCTACTCCACCGCCCGCGCCGAGAATGTGGTCAACGCGATCTCCGACGCCGACCTCGATGGATACACCGATGAGCCGGAGCAGTCGAACTGGCTGCTGTCCATGCTCGGCTTCATGATCCCCTTCCTGATCATCGCGCTGCTGTTCATCTGGCTGATCGGGAGGATGTCCGGCGGCAACTCCCGAGTCATGCAGTTCGGCAAGTCCAAGGCCAAGATGTTCGACAAGGACATGCCCCAGGTCAACTTCGGCGATGTCGCAGGCGCCGAGGAAGCCGTCGAAGAGCTCCACGAGATCAAGGAGTTCCTCTCCGAGCCCGAGAAGTTCCAGCGCCTCGGCGCCAAGATCCCCAAGGGCGTGCTGCTCTACGGGCCGCCCGGCACCGGCAAGACCCTGCTGGCGAAGGCCGTGGCGGGCGAGGCCGGCGGCGCCTTCTACTCCATCTCCGGCTCGGACTTCGTGGAGATGTTCGTCGGCGTGGGCGCCTCCCGCGTCCGTGACCTGTTCAAGCAGGCCAAGGAGAACGCGCCGGCCATCATCTTCGTCGATGAGATCGACGCCGTGGGCCGCCAGCGCGGCGCCGGCGTGGGTGGAGGCAACGACGAGCGTGAGCAGACGCTGAACCAGCTGCTGGTGGAGATGGACGGCTTCGACGCCAACACCAACATCATCGTGATCGCCGCCACCAACCGTCCCGACGTCCTGGACCCGGCGCTGCTGCGTCCCGGTCGCTTCGACCGGCAGATCCCGGTGGAGGCCCCCGATTTCGCCGGGCGCCGCGCGATCCTCGAAGTCCACGCCAAGGGCAAGCCGATGGTCGATGACGTGGACCTCAGAGCCGTGGCGCGCAAGACACCGGGCTACACCGGCGCCGACCTCGCCAACGTGCTCAACGAGGCCGCCCTGCTCACCGCTCGGTCCAACGCCGACCTGATCGACGACCGCGCGATCGACGAGGCCATCGACCGGGTCATGGCCGGACCGCAGAAGCGCACCCGCCTGATGAAGGATCACGAACGTCGGGTCACCGCCTATCACGAGGGCGGGCACGCGCTTGTGGCGGCGGCGCTGAACTATTCCGCGCCGGTCACCAAGATCACGATCCTCCCGCGCGGACGCGCCCTGGGTTACACCATGGTGGTGCCCGAGGAGGACAAGTACTCCACCACCCGCAATGAGCTGCTCGACACGATCGCCTACGCCATGGGCGGCCGTGTGGCCGAGGAGATCGTCTTCCAGGACCCCTCCACGGGCGCGGCGAATGACATCGAGAAGGCCACCGACACGGCGCGCAAGATGGTCACCGAGTATGGCATGAGCGCCAAGATCGGCTCCGTGAAGCTCGGCACCGGGGACACCAGCCCGTTCCTGGGACGCGAGATGTCCAACGGCAAGGAGTACTCCGAGGAGCTTGCGGCCGTGATCGACACGGAGGTCCGCGCCATCATCGACGAGGCGCACGATGAGGCGTACCACGCCCTGCATGAGAACCGGCATGTGCTGGACCGACTGGCCGAGGAGCTGCTGCGCGTAGAGACGCTCAACGCCCACGAGGTCGCTGCCATCTTCACCGATGTGGTCAAGCGTCCGGTGCGCCAGGTCTGGGAGTCCTCTCCCGGGCGTCCGGTCACGATCACCTCCGAGGTGGTGCCCGAGGGCGAGCGGGACCCCGAGTATCAGTTCGACGGTGAGCGCAGCGATGGCTGATCGACCCGCCACGGACCTGAGAGAGCCGGTCGATCTGCCCCGCATCGAGGCAGCAGTGCGCGAGATCCTCCTCGCCGTGGGCGAGGACCCGGAGCGCGACGGACTCAAGGGCACCCCGTCCCGCGTGGCGCGGGCCTATGAGGAGGCCTTCCAGGGCCTCCGCGAGGACCCCGCCGAACTGATGTCCACCACCTTCGACATCGGCCACGAGGAGCTCGTGCTGGTCCGCGACGTGCCGTTCTATTCCATGTGCGAGCACCACCTGGTGCCGTTCTTCGGCCACGCGCACATCGGCTACATCCCCTCCCCGGAGGGCAAGGTCACCGGCCTGAGCAAGCTCGCCCGGCTGGTGGACATCTTCGCCAAGCGCCCCCAGGTCCAGGAGCAGCTCACCACGCAGGTGGTCGACGCCCTGGTGGAGCACCTTGCCCCGGGCGGGGCCATCGTCGTCGTCGAGGCGGAGCACCTGTGCATGTCGATGCGCGGGGTGTCCAAGCCCGGTGCGCGGACCATCACCTCGGCAGTGCGCGGTCAGCTGCGTGACGCGGCCACCCGCTCCGAGGCGATGAGCCTGATGCTCCACGGCCGCCCGAGCTGATCCACCCCGACCTCGTACATCGGAGCACCCCAGGGGCATAATGGGAGCCCAGCCATCGCGGCTGTTCTGCCATGCCTGTTGCCCAGTCCCAGCCGAAGCGAGAGTCAGATGCGCACCTCCATCATGGGGATCCTCAACCTCACCCCCGACTCCTTCTCCGACGGCGGCCGGTTCGACGACGGCGCGGGGTCGCCCGACGTCGTGGCCGCGGTGACCGAGGCGATGCGCATGACGCAGGAGGGAGCCGAGATCATCGACGTCGGCGGGGAATCCACCCGGCCCGGGGCCCAGCCCACTGCTGTCGAGGAGGAGCAGCGCAGGATCCTGCCGGTGCTCAGTGAACTCTTCGGATGCGGCATCCGCGTCTCCGTGGACACCCGCCGCGCCGCGACGGCGCTGGCCGCACTGAAATGCGCCGACGAGGCGGGAGTGGATCCGCGGGAACTGATCATCAACGATGTCTCCGGGCTGCTCACCGACCCTGCGATGCCCGATCTGATCGCCGAGACCGGTGCGCAGATCGTGATCACCCATAACCGCGGCGACTCCCAGACCATGGGCTCGCTCACCGGCTACGACTCCCTGCTCGAGGACGTCATCGCGGAGCTCACCGGGCTGCGCGACCGCTATCTGGCGGCCGGGGCCCGTCGGGAGCAGATCATCCTGGACCCGGGGATCGGCTTCTCCAAGACCCACGAGCAGAACTGGGAACTCGTCCGCGGCCTGGAGAACTTCGTCAGGCTCGGACACCGAGTGCTCTTCGGGGCCTCTCGGAAGGGCTTCCTCGGCGCGGTCTCGGCTCCGGACACCGGTGCCGCCGCGAGAGGCCCATCCGGGGCTGATGAGACCGGTGCGACCGTGTCCAGCGCTGCATTGACCGGGCCGGCCCATCCGCGCGACGCGGCCACTGCCGTGCTCTCCGCAGTGGCGGCCGAGGCCGGAGTCTGGGGCGTTCGGGTCCACGACGTGCAGGGAAGCCGAGATGCTGTGCAAGTGATCTCCAAGCTGAGAAGCTAGGGGCATGTCCAGCAGGAGCGATCTCAGCGACACCATCCGGCTCACAGGCCTCACCGCGACCGGCCACCATGGTGTCTTCGACTTCGAGAAGCGCGAGGGGCAGCCCTTCCGGATCGACGCCGAGCTGACCCTGGACTTCCGGGCAGCGGGCCGCAGCGATGAGCTGCAGGACACCGTCTCCTACGTCGAGATCGCCGAGCTGATCGAAGCAGCGATCACCGGCGAGCCCTTCGACCTCATCGAGGCGCTGGCCGATCATCTCGCCCGTCAGATACTGCGCAGCGACGAACGCCTGCTCGCCGCCGAGATCACAGTGCACAAGCCCCAGGCGCCGCTGTCTCAGAGCTTCCACGATGTCTCCGTGACCGCTCGCCGGACACGCTCGGACCTGGACTCGCCGGCCGGGGGCGCCGAGGTGCGCGCCATCCTGGCGCTGGGGTCGAATCTCGGGGATTCCGCGGCGACCCTCGCTTCCGCCGTGACCTCGCTGCGCAGCCGTGCCGGGCTGCGCGTGCTCGCCGCCTCACCGCTGGCCCGCACACGCCCGGTCGGCGGGCCGCAGGATCAGCCGGACTTCCTCAACCAGGTGATCGAGATCGCGACGACCAAGAGCCCCCAGGAGCTGCTCGCGCTGACCCAGCAGGTCGAAGCAGAACACCACCGCGCCCGGGGCGCTCAGAACGGAGAGATCCGCTGGGGCCCGCGCACGCTGGACATCGACATCATCACCTACGCCTCCGCGCGCGTCTCCACACCCTCCCTGCAGATCCCTCATCCGCGTGCCGCCCAGCGTGGCTTCGTGCTGGTGCCCTGGATGTGGATGGACCCGCAGGCCACCCTCGACGGAGCCTCGGTGGCCGAGCTCGCCGCTCAGGCCGCGGACTCCGGCACCGTGGAATTCGTCGAGGAGCACACGAACGCTGTGGTGAGACCATGAGCCGGCTGCGTCCGCTGTGGCTGCTGATCATCGCCGCCGCCGCGGCGCTCGGCGGCCTGTTCGCGACCATGCTCATGGCATCGGCGGGATTCGGGTCCCCGGTGCTTCCGCGCACCTCACTGATCACGCTGCTCGGCATCGCTGCGATCATCCTGACCCTGGGGCTGCTGGTCTACAGGGACCAGCGGCAGATCGCCCGTGCCGCCGAACAGGGGCTCCGCGCACCGCGCACTCCGCGCAGGCTGCACCCGCTGCAAGCGGTCCGAGTGGTCGCCGCGGGCCAGGCAGGCGCCTACGCGGGAGCGCTGATCGCTGGCTGGCATGCGGGAGTCCTGATGGATCTGATGCCGTCCGTCTCGCTCACGGCACCTACCGTGATCTCATCCCTGCTGATGATCACCGGGGGAGCGATCTGGGTCATCATAGGATTCGTCGTGGAGCTGCTCTGCCGCATACCCCCGGATGAGAATCCCCCAGGGGGGAACCGGGCGAAGAGCAGGGGACCCCGCCGCAGCACAGGACCGATACCAGAGGGGGGCTATGCCCGCGGAACCCATTGACCCCACAGGTGTCACCTGGACCCGGGTGGATGATCGGTACATCACCGTCAAGTTCATCACCGGAATCGTCGGATGGGTGATCACCCTGGCAGCAGTGGCGACGCCCATAGTCTTGGATGTTCTCGGAGTGATCGGCAACATCCCCGGATGGATCGAGATCCTCGTCGTCGCGGTGCTGCTGCTCTGGGCTGCGGCGGATCTGCTTCTGATCCCGCGGCGCATCCGCTCGATCGGCTACCACGAGCGCGAGGACGACCTCCTGATCCGGCGAGGGATCCTCTTCCAGCGGGTCGTCGCTGTGCCCTACGGTCGGCTTCAGTACGTCGACATCGAGGCGGGTCCGCTCATGCGGCGCTTCGGTCTCTGCACAGTGCAGCTCAAGACCGCCGCCGCGGCCACCGATGCGGTCATCCCCGGGGCCTCGCGCCAGGAGGGTGCCCGGCTGCGTGAAGAGCTCTCCGTCCGTGGCCAGGCACGACTGGCTGGGTTGTGAGCTCGCACATGACCGAAGGAGCCACCGGCCAGCCCCCGGACATGCAGTCCCCAGATCTGCAGCCTTCAGCCACGCAGTCCGAGAGCCCCGACTCCGGTCCCGAACGCTGGTTCGATCCCAGCTGGACCAAGGTTCATCCGCTGAGCCCGTTCGTGCGTGGCTGGGTCACGGTGCTCGCGATTCCTGGCATCATCTTCGGCTACAACTGGCAGATGTGGGCGGATGCCTGGCAGGCCGTCCAGAGCGGTGAGATCCAGCGAGATGTCTCAGCGAACCCGATGCCCTTCATCCTCGGTGGAGTCGGCGCGCTGCTGATCATCGTGCTGATCTTCGGCAGCTTCGTGCTCTCCTGGTGGTTCACCCGATACAAGATCACCACCGAGCACGTGATGGTGAAGTCGGGTGTCTTCGTTCGTCAGCACCGCCAGGCACGCATCGATCGGGTCCAGGCGGTGGACCTTCGCCAGCCTCTGGCGGCGAGGATCACCGGTCTGGCCGAACTGAAGTTCGAGGTGGCCGAGGGTGACGGGACCGCTGCCACCCTGGCGTTCCTGAAGAAGGCGCAGGCCGAGGAGCTCCGCGCCGAGATCATGGACCGCGCCGCGGGCAACACGTCCAGCGCCGCAGCGACCGAACAGGTCTCGACCGGGCCAGGCGCCGGCCCGGACGGCACCGCGACCGCTAACGGTGAGCGGCTCGCGCCGGAGCTGCACCACCAGACGACGGCGCCCTCCGGGAGCCCCGACCGGCTCGTCGCGAAGGTGCCCACGGGACGGCTGATCGGTTCGGTGCTCAGCGGCTGGGGGACGGTCTTCGTGCTGCTGCTGATCCTCGTTGCGGTCGGCGCCCTGATCGTTGGACTGATCACCGCCTCGCTCGACCCGACTGAGGGATTCGGAGCGGTCTGGCCAGTGGTCGCCGCCCTCGGTCTTCCCACTTTTCTTCCCATGGCGATCGCCGCGATCACCATCTATTACCAACAGTTCAGCTCCGGCTTCGGATTCACCTCCACGGCCACCAGCGCGGGGCTGCGGATCCGCTACGGACTGCTGGAGACCACCAACCAGACCATTCCCCCGGGCAGGGTCCAGGCGCTGCAGATCCAGCAGCCGGTGCTCTGGCGGCCCTTCCATTGGTTCCGCATCGTGGTCACTGTTGCCGGCTATGGGATCGGCGAGAAGCGCTCGGTGCTGCTTCCGGTCGGACGGATCGAGGACGTCATGGCCACCGCGGCCGAGATGTTCCCCGACCTGCAGGTGGAGAACCCGGAGGAGGTCTTCACCGCGGGGCTGTTGAACAGCGGCACCGAGCTGAACTTCACCGAGGTCCCCCGCCGAGCCCGGCTCTTCGACCCATACGTGCGTCGTCGTCGTGGGTTCCGCACCACCCCGGCCGCACTGATGTTCCGGGACGGCCGCGCCGCGCGACGCCTGACGATGATCCCGCATGAACGGATCCAGTCGCTGAGCATGCACCAGGGACCGCTGCAGCGCGGTCGGGCGGTGGCGGACATCTTCGTCCATTCCCCCGCGGGCCCCTTCCAGGCGCGGCTGAAGAACCAGGACCTGGACGCGGCGCGGGAGCTCTTCGAGTACGAGTCGGCTCAGGCCGCGACCGCCCGACGCTACAGCGATCGCAACCACTGGATGCGCCCGGAGGAGTTGCAGGAGTTTGAACGCAAGGCCGCAGAGGCGATCGCCCCGGCCGGCGGCGCCGCCGAGACCCCAGCCGGCACTGAAGGCCAGCCGGTACAGGCACACCACGAGACCCCCGCAGCCCACCAGGCAGAGGAGCAGCATCTCCGTGAACGCTGAGCAGCCCGTCGACCCCTATGCGGCGGAGCTGCCGCCTTCTCGACGGGAGGGTCGTCTCGGTGTCGGCATCATCTCTGCCGGAAAGGTGGGTGCAGTGCTGGGATCCGCGCTGCGCGGCGCCGGGCACTCGGTCCTCGGGGTCCACGCCGTCTCCGAGGACTCCCGGACGCGCGCCGAGTCCCTGCTCGGCGGTGTTCCGGTGCTGGAGATCCCGGAGATCATGCGCCGAGCCGAACTTGTGCTGCTTGCTGTCCCCGACGATGCGCTCGGGGAGCTCGTCTCCGGTCTGGCCGAGGCCGGGCACGTGCAGGCCGGACAGCTGATCGTGCACACCTCCGGGCGCTTCGGCACCGAGGTGCTTGCACCGGCGATGGGCCGCGGAGCCATCGGTCTGGCCATCCATCCTGCGATGACCTTCACCGGGCTGAGCATGGACCTGCAGAAGCTGCACACCTGCGCCTTCGGAGTGACCGCCCCGGCACCGGTGCTGCCCATTGCGCAGGCCCTGGTGGTGGAGATGGGCGGCGAGCCTGTCGTGATCCGGGAGGCCGACCGGCTGATCTATCACGCCGCGCTGGCGCATGCCTCGAATCATCTGAACACGATCACCGGCCAGTCCGCCGAGATGCTGCACCGCATCGGGGTCGAGAACGCCGAGACGGTGCTCCGACCGCTCATGCAGGCCTCCCTGGACAATGCGCTGGCCTCGGGTGAGGGTGCGCTGACCGGACCGGTCGCGCGCGGAGACGTGGGCACGGTCAGCCACCATGTGCGGCTGCTGGCCTCCTCGGACCTGCCGGCCGATATCCGCACCGCCTATCTGACCATGGCTCGGGCGACGACCCAGCGCGCTCTGGACCGGGGACTGATCTCCGCCGGCAAGGCCGCCGAGCTGCTCGACGTCCTCGGGGACTGAGACGCAGGTGCTCGTCTCGGACGCCTCGCCCAGCGGACCTACACTGGATCGGTGACTCAGCCGAAGGTTCCCACCACCATCGCCAGCTTCCGGGCCGCGCTCGCCGAAGCGGTCGCCGCACACGTTCGTGACGGCAGGAACGCCCCGGTCGTCGGGCTCGTCCCGACCATGGGCGCGCTGCACTCCGGTCACGCCGCACTGATCGACGCCGCCCGGCAGCACTCCGACATCGTGGTCGCCTCGATCTTCGTGAATCCGCTGCAGTTCGACGACGACGCCGACTACCTCCACTATCCGCGTACGCCGGAGAAGGACATCGCGCTGCTGGGACATCACGGCGTGGACCTGGTCTTCGCACCGGAGATCGAGGAGATGTACCCGGGCTACCCGGACGCGCCGCTGGTGAGGCTCAGCGCCGGCGAGCTGGGACGGCGCTGGGAGGGCGCAGCCCGCCCGGGACACTTCGACGGGGTGCTCACCGTGGTCGTCAAGCTCTTCCACATCATGGCTCCGCCCGCCCCGGCGGTGTTCGAGGCCTGGTTCGGCGCGAAGGACGCCGAGCAGGTCGCGATCGTCTCCCGCATGGTGGCCGACCTCGACCTCGAAGTGGGCATCCGGACGGTCCCGATCGTGCGCGATGAGAATGGATTGGCGCTCTCCAGCCGCAACCAGCGCCTCCAGGAGGAGGACTACGCCGCGGCGCTGGCGCTGCCCTTCGCGTTGAGCGCCCTGGCCGAGGACGCGGCCGCCGGCAGACCCCTGGGACTGGCGGACCAGGTCGCAGAGCTCAGCTCCGCCGACGGTGTCGAACTGGACTACCTCGTGGTCCTGGATCCAGCCTCGCTGCGCGAGATCGAACCCGGAGATCAGCTGCAGAACCACGACGGGGTCCTGCGCGGGGAAGCCCTGGCGCTCATCGCTGCACGAGTGGGCCCGGTCCGCCTGATCGACAACGTGCTGCTCGTCCCAGGAGGATCCGCCGGGGAAAGCTCGACGCCTCGCCCGGAGTAGGCTGGGCAGATGACTGAGACCGCCAGCACCACCCCCCGCACAGCCAGCGCCGCGAGCTCGTTCCCCTATATCGATCGCAGCGTGCGCCCTCAGGACGATCTGCAGAAGCACGTCAACGGCGAGTGGCTCAAGACCGCCGAGATTCCCGCCGACATGGACGCCTATGGTTCATTCCACGAGCTGCGCGACAAGGCCGAAGCGGATGTGCGCGAGATCCTGGAGCAGGCCGCCGCCTTCAGCGCCGGACCCGAGACCGCCGCACGGGCCGATGCCGAGCGCGAAGACGCCCCGATCGAGGATCCCGCCATCGCCGCACGCATCGGGTCCTTCTACGCCTCCTTCATGGACGCCGAGGCTGCCGAACGCCGCGGTCTGACCCCGATCGAGCCGATGCTCGCCCAGCTCGAGTCGCTGAGCAGCATCGAAGACCTCATCCGACTCTCCACGGCCTGGCAGCGTCAGGGAGTCGAAGGGATCTTCGTCGCCGGAGCCATGCGCGATGCGGGCGACCCCACCCGGATGCTCTGGCACATCATGCAGTCCGGCCTCGGTCTTCCCGATGAGTCCTATTACCGCGAGGAGAAGCTCACCGACATCCTCGGCGCCTATCAGGACTACCTGGTGCAGATGCTGCAGATCAGCGGGATCGAGGATGCAGAACGCGCGGCCGCCGCCGTCGTCGGCCTGGAGTCCGCCATCGCCGACCAACATTGGGACAAGGTGACCACCCGCGATGCGCAGAAGCGCTACAACCTGGTGACGGAGTCAGAGGCGCTGGCCCTGATGCCCCTGCTGCGCGAAGCGTTCACCGGGTGGGGCCTGCAGCAGCGGCACACCGAAGAGCTCGTGCTCGCCCAGCCCGATGTGCTCCCCGGCATGCAGACCGTGCTCACCGAGCGCCCGCTCGAGACCTGGAAGCTCTGGCTCAGGGTCCAGCTCATGCGCTGGGCCGCGCCGCTGCTGCACAGCGACCTCGTGGAGCAGAACTTCGACTTCTACTCCAAGAAGCTCTCCGGAGCCCAGGCGCTCAAGGAGCGCTGGAAGCGCGGGGTGGCGCTGACCAACGCGAACCTCGGCGAAGACGTGGCCCAGATCTATGTCGCCCGGCACTACCCGGAGCAGGCCCGGGCAGCCATGGATGAGCTGATCGCCTCGCTCATCGCGGCCTACCGAGCGTCCATCAGCGAGCTGAGCTGGATGGGTGAGGAGACCAAGGCCAAGGCACTGGAGAAGCTCGATGCCTTCACGCCGATGGTGGGCTTCCCCGATCGGTGGATCGACTACTCCCGCGTGGAGGTGGACGCCGACGACGTGGTCGGCAACGTCCGTCGGGCAGCCGAGTTCGAGTGGGGCCGGGACATCGCCAAGCTGGACGAGGGGCCGGACCCCGAGGAATGGCATATGACCCCGCAGACGGTCAACGCCTATTACTCGCCGCTGGAGAACGTCATCTGCTTCCCCGCCGCCATCCTCCAGCCGCCGTTCTTCTCCGCCGAGCGGGACATGGCGCAGAACTTCGGAGCCATCGGCGCCGTCATCGGACATGAGCTTGGTCACGGCTTCGACGACCAGGGTTCGCGCTACGGGGCAGACGGCTCGCTGCAGAACTGGTGGACCGAGGCCGACCGCGAGGCCTTCGAGGAGCGCACGGCGAAGCTCGTCGACCAGTACAGCGCTCTCTCGCCCTCCCAGGCTCCGGAACACACGGTCAATGGTGAGCTCACCCTCGGGGAGAACATCGGTGACCTCGGTGGACTCGGAATCGCACATAAGGCGTACCGACTCTGGCTCGAGCAGCAGGACATCGAAGCCCCGGAGCTTGAGGGCTACACCGCCGATCAGCGCTTCTTCTTCGCCTGGGCCCAGGCGTGGCGCAACCTCACGCGTCCGGAACGGGCGGTCACCCTGATCAGCATCGATCCCCACGCCCCAGCGGAGTTCCGAGCGAGCCAGGTGGTGCGGAATCTCGACGCCTTCCACGCGGCCTTCGAGACTCAGCCAGGTGATGGGATGTATATGCCTGAGCAGGAGCGCGTCACGATCTGGTGAGCCCAGCGCTCCGCGTCGCGTTGCCCGCGGGGCACTGCGCTCCGCAAGGCCACCAGGCGCCGGGCACGTAGAATGGCGGACTGTGACCGATCAGACTCCCGCCCCAGCCGGCAAAAAAGACATCGACAACAACGATCAGCGCGCGGTGCGCCTGGACAAGCGTGAGCGCCTGCTCGAATCCGGTGTCCAGGCCTACCCGGTCACGGTCGAGCGGACCGCTTCGCTCACCGAGGTGCGCGAACGTTTCCCCGACCTTGAGCCAGGCGCCTCCACCGGGGAGACGGTCTCCGTGGCCGGTCGTGTGATGTTCGTGCGCAATACCGGCAAGCTGTGCTTCGCCACGCTGCAGGAAGGCGGTCCCGACGGCACCGGCACTCGGCTGCAAGCCATGCTCTCACTGGCCGAGATCGGGGAGGATGCGCTTGCCCAGTGGAAGTCGCTGATTGATCTGGGTGACCACGTGCAGGTCACCGGAGAGGTGATCGCCTCCCGCCGCGGTGAGCTCTCCATCATGGCGAGCTCCTTCGAGATCGCATCCAAGTCGGTGCGACCGCTGCCGGTGCTGCACGCAGAGCTCAATGAAGAGACTCGTGTGCGCCAGCGCTACGCGGATCTGATCGTCCGCGATGAGGCTCGCCACATGGTCTATCAGCGCGCGGCGATCACTCGTTCGATTCGTGAGACCCTGCATGGCCGCGGCTATGTGGAGGTCGAGACCCCCATGCTCCAGCTCATCCATGGAGGCGCCCAGGCTCGTCCATTCCAGACCCATCTCAACGCCTTTGATCAGGACATGACACTGCGAATCGCCACCGAGCTCTACCTCAAGCGTGCGGTGGTCGGCGGGATTGACCGAGTCTTCGAGATCGGCCGGGTCTTCCGCAATGAAGGCGTGGACTCCACACATTCACCAGAGTTCACCACGCTTGAATCCTATGAGGCGTGGGCGGACATGTACGTGATGGCCGAACGCATGCGCGAGATGATTCTGGCTGCCGCGGACGCCGCAGGGGTCAGTCGACAGATCCAGACCGAGGCCGGTGTCATCGACCTCGACGCCGAATGGAAGTGGCTCTCGGTCTACCCGGGACTCTCCGAGGCGGTGGGACAGGAGATCACGCCCGAGACGCCTGCGGCCCAGCTGCGTGAGATCGCTCAGACCCATGACGTCTCCGTGGACCCGGCGTGGGACGCGCAGAAGCTGGTCATCGAACTCTTCGGTGAGATCGTCGAGCCGCAGCTGATCCAGCCCACCTTCGTCTGTGACTACCCTCCGGCGGCCCAGCCGCTTGCTCGTGCTCATCGCGAGAAGCCAGGCGTCATCGAAGCCTGGGACCTGATCATCGGTGGCATGGAACGTGGAACGGCGTTCTCCGAGCTGGTGGATCCGGTGCTGCAGCGCGAGCGCCTCGTGGAACAGTCTCGGCTCGCCGCCGCCGGCGATGACGAGGCCATGCAGCACGACGAGGACTTCCTGCGCGCGCTGGAGTACGGGGCCCCGCCGATGGGCGGCATCGGTCTGGGAATCGACCGCCTGGTCATGCTGTTCACCGGCGCCGGTATTCGCGAGACGATCCTGTTTCCGCTGCTCAAGCCTGAGGCTCAGGCCTGAACCTGCTCCTATACTCGGGGTAGGCTGAAAAATAGCCAGGAATGCCCATGAAACCTGAATGTAGGCAAGGAATTTAATGGAAAACTTCTGGACGTACTTTGAAGTTCTTGTCCCCTCCATCGGTGTTGGCCTCGTCTTCTGGTTTGCCATGCGTGCCATCTTCCGCGCCGACCGCAACGAGCGCGCGGCAGAGGCGCAGGTGCGTAAAGATGCTTCTCAGCAGGCTTTGCATCGCAGCCACGAGACAGCGGAGAGGTCTGCCCATTCTGCGCCCAGCCCACGCTGAAAAAGTCGCGCGTCAGTAGTGTCTTGGTGGCAGAGCCTGGTTACTGACGAGAAACTTGTTCTGAGCTGAAGAAAACCTGAAAGCTTCCAGCTTGACCGCGAATTGTATTTATTGAAATACTCACTTTGACATAGATCGTTTTTGGTCTGTCGTCGTGGGATAAGCGTCGGAAGAGATGAATTGGATCGCTTCTGACGTGTGAGTGAGGAGTGAGGTGTTAGAGATGGCTCAAAAGGTAGAAGTGGTTCTCGTTGATGATCTCGACGGCAGCGAAGCCAAGGAGACTGTCACATTTGGCCTGGACTCCAGGTTTTATGAGATAGATCTCAGCGATGACCATGCCAAGGAGCTCCGCGAGACGCTCAAGAAGTACATCCGGAAGGGTCGGGCCATCGCCCCGCCCTCGCCGCAGAACGAGGCCCGTCAGATTCGCGACTGGGCCGTGAAGAATGGGTATCAGGTCTCCAGCCGAGGTCGTTTGCACCGCGACATCGTTGAGGCCTATCGCAACGCCAAGAAGCGATAAAGCACCAGACTTTTCACCGTTCTGCGTGGAGCCCGGATGCAGCATGACGCTGCGCCGGGCTCCACGCATGTCCGGGAGGACTTTCCCCTATGGCGAACAGCGGCGACGCGGCCGCGGAAGGCCCGTAGCCTTGAGGCAGAGCACCAACGCTAGGAGTGTCTGTGGCTATGTTCGAGAGATTTACTGATCGCGCCCGGCGCGTGGTTGTGCTTGCCCAAGAAGAGGCACGCATGCTGAACCACAATTACATCGGCACCGAGCACATTCTGCTCGGTCTCATCCATGAAGGTGAGGGTGTCGCGGCCAAGGCCCTTGAGTCGCTGGACATCTCACTGACCGGCGTGCGCGAAAAGGTGCAGGAGAAGATCGGTCCCGGCCAGAATGCGCCGAGCGGTCACATCCCCTTCACCCCGCGCGCCAAGAAGGTCCTGGAGCTCTCGCTGCGCGAGGCGCTCCAGCTGGGCCACAACTACATCGGCACCGAGCACATCCTGCTCGGGCTGATCCGCGAGGGCGAGGGTGTCGCAGCCCAGGTCCTGGTGGAGCTCAATGCCGACCTGAACAAGGTCCGCCAGCAGGTCATCCAGCTGCTCTCCGGCTACTCCGGGGGCAATCAGGAGAAGGCCGGAGCCGGCGTCGGACAGTCCAGCTCGAATGAGGGCACCCCCGCAGGTTCGGTGGTGCTGGATCAGTTCGGTCGCAACCTCACCGCAGCCGCCCGAGAGGCGCAGCTGGACCCAGTGGTGGGTCGCGACTACGAGCGCGAGCGCGTGATGCAGGTGCTGTCCCGCCGCACCAAGAACAACCCGGTGCTGATCGGTGAGCCCGGCGTCGGCAAGACCGCCGTCGTCGAGGGCCTGGCGCAGGCCATCGTCAACGGCGATGTGCCGGAGCTGCTCAAGGACAAGCAGCTCTACACGCTTGACCTCGGGTCTCTGGTGGCCGGTTCACGCTACCGCGGTGACTTCGAGGAGCGGCTGAAGAAGGTCCTCAAGGAGATCCGCACCCGCGGCGACATCATCTTGTTCATCGATGAGATCCACACCCTGGTCGGTGCAGGTGCCGCCGAGGGTGCCATCGACGCCGCCAACATCCTCAAGCCGCTGCTGGCCCGTGGTGAGCTGCAGACCATCGGTGCGACCACGCTCGATGAGTACCGCAAGCACATCGAGAAGGATGCCGCGCTGGAGCGTCGCTTCCAGCCGATCCAGGTGGAGGAGCCCTCGGTCGAGGTGACCGTGCAGATCCTGCGCGGTCTGCGCGACCGCTACGAGGCGCACCACAAGGTCTCCATCACCGAGGAGGCGCTCGAGGCGGCCGCCTCGCTGGCCAACCGCTATATCAATGACCGCTTCCTGCCGGACAAGGCCATCGACCTGATCGATGAGGCCGGGGCGCGGCTGCGCATCCAGAAGATGACGGCCCCGCCGGAGCTCAAGGAGTTCGACGCGAAGATCGAGGATGTCCGGCGGGAGAAGGAATCCGCCATCGACGCCCAGGACTTCGAGGGTGCTGCCAGCCTGCGTGACAAGGAGCAGAAGCTTGTCGAGGAGCGTCAGGCGAAGGAAGATGCCTGGAAGTCGAGCTCGAACGATGAGATCGCCGAGGTCGACGCGGATCTGATCGCTGAGGTGCTCGCCTTCTCCACCGGTATTCCGGTGTTCAAGCTCACCGAGCAGGAGTCGGATCGCCTCCGCCGAATGGAGGAGGAGCTGCACAAGCGGGTCATCGGCCAGGACGAGGCAGTGAAATCCCTGTCCCGG
This sequence comes from uncultured Nesterenkonia sp., assembly GCA_947494195.1. Classification (GTDB taxonomy): domain Bacteria; phylum Actinomycetota; class Actinomycetes; order Actinomycetales; family Micrococcaceae; genus Nesterenkonia. The sequence continues at coordinate 327,920 of CANLUC010000002.1, forward strand.
GCCATCCGCCGCACCCGAGCCGGGCTGAAGGACCCGAACCGGCCCTCGGGCTCGTTCATCTTCGCCGGACCCACGGGCGTCGGCAAGACCGAGCTGGCCAAGTCCCTGGCCGAGTTCCTCTTCGGTGACGAAGAGGCACTCATCACCCTGGACATGTCCGAATTCTCCGAGAAGCACACCGTCTCACGGCTCTTCGGCGCCCCTCCAGGCTATGTGGGCTACGAAGAGGGTGGACAGCTCACCGAGAAGGTGCGGCGTCGTCCCTTCTCCGTGGTGCTCTTCGACGAGGTCGAGAAGGCTCACGCGGATCTGTTCAACTCCCTGTTGCAGATCCTCGAGGACGGTCGACTCACCGACTCGCAGGGCCGCGTGGTGGACTTCAAGAACACCGTGATCATCATGACCACGAACCTGGGCACCCGGGACATCTCCAAGGGCGTGATGACCGGCTTCACCTCCAGTGAAGACACCACGACCAACTATGAGCGGATGAAGGCCACGGTCAGCCAGGAGCTGCGCCAGCACTTCCGGCCCGAGTTCCTCAACCGTGTGGACGACACCATCGTCTTCCCGCAGCTGAAGCAGGAAGAGATCGTCCAGATCGTGGATCTGTTCGTGAACCGTCTGCGCACCAGGCTCTCCGAACAGGCGATGACCCTCGAGGTCACCCAGCCGGCTCGAGTGTTCCTCGCGGAGACCGGCTACGATCCGGCGATGGGTGCCCGGCCGCTGCGCCGCACCATCCAGACCCTGATCGAGGACGAGCTCTCCGAGCGGATCCTCTACGGCGAGATCCCCCACGGCGCCGGCATCGAGATCGGTGTCACGGGTGAAGGCAAGGAGCGCAAGCTCTCCTTCGAGTGGCATGAGCCGCAGGATCAGATCGAGGCAGCTGAGGAGCCCGCCGCGATCGAGAGCTGAGCAGACTCAGCCGGACCCTTGCGGTCGAGATGAGTGAAGCGCCGTCGGAATCTTCCGGCGGCGCTTCACTCATCTCTGCGGCATTGCACCCTTCGGCTCGGGTGCCCCCGCGCGCGCATGGGCGGTGGTTCAGGAGCCGGGCGGGCCGATCACCAGCAGCGCCACGAACACCAGGACGACGACGCCGGCCAGCGCCCCGCCGATCAGCGCAGGCTTCTGCAGCAGCACTCGCAGTGCTCGGTCATGCCAGCTGTGATCCTTGGGATCGGCGGTGGCCTCGGTGCGCCATGGCCCGTCGAGGCGACCGCTGCGCGCGAGCCACAGGTCCACCGGGATGGTCGCATAGGGAATGACGGCGCTGATCAGGGCGATAGCCGTCGGCCCGGGGGACCAGCGCTGATTCTTCGCGACGATCACGGCAGTGGCTCCGTAGGCCAGGAACACGAAGCCGTGGATGCCTCCGCCGATGCTCACTGCGATGTCGAGGTCGTTGGTGGCGCGCAGGATCATCCCACCGATGAGCAGGGTCCAGGACACCGCCTCGGCGAAGGCCAGCACGCGGAAGAAGATCTTGGGGGAGCGGAACACGGATCTCCTGAGAGTCGGCGGGGATAGGTCTTCGAGCATCGTACGGGGTCCGCCTGAGGCGGGCAGCAGGTGCGCCGGAATATGTCAGTGCCCGGCGGTAACGTAGGAGACATGGCAACTCGCACCGCTTCACGGAGCAGCTCGCGCTCCAAGGGGTCCCCAGCTTTCGAATGCACCGAATGTGGTTGGCAGACCGTCAAATGGGTCGGCCGCTGCCCCGAATGCCAGGCCTGGGGCTCCGTGGAGGAGAAGGGCCAGGTCACGTCCAGGACGACGGCGGCCAGTCAGCTCGCCACCCCAGCGCGGGTCATCCATGAGGTGGATGCCTCCGAGGCAGAGTTCCGACCCACCTCCATCGGGGAGTTGGACCGCGTCCTGGGCGGAGGCCTGGTCCCCGGGGCCGTGATTCTCATGGCCGGCGAGCCTGGGGTCGGAAAGTCCACGCTGCTGCTGCAGGTGGCAGCGGCCGTGGCCCGGGCGCACACCAGCTCACCGGTGCTCTACATGACCGGAGAGGAGTCGGCCGCCCAGGTGAAGAAGCGCGCCGAGCGCATCGACGCCATCTCGGACGGACTGTATCTCGCGGCAGAGTCCGATCTCGGCCAGGCGCTGGGTCAGGTGGAGAAGCTCTCCCCGCAGCTGACCATCATGGACTCGGTGCAGACCTTCTCCTCCGCCGAGGTGGACGGCGCCGCAGGTGGGGTGACCCAGATCCGCGAGGTCACGGCCTCCATGATCGAGGCCGCGAAGCGCAAGAACATGACCACCATCCTTGTCGGGCATGTGACCAAGGACGGCAACATCGCCGGGCCGCGGATGCTTGAGCACCTGGTGGACGTGGTCTGCCAGTTCGAAGGAGATCGGCACTCCCGGCTGCGCCTGCTGCGCGCGGTGAAGAACCGCTACGGACCCACCGATGACGTGGGCTGCTTCGACCTCAACGAGGACGGGCTCACCTCCCTCGCCGATCCCAGCGGCCTCTTCGTCTCGGCGATGACCGAACGGGTTCCGGGCACCTGCATCACGATCACCCTGGAGGGTCGGCGTCCGCTCACCGCCGAGGTCCAGGCGCTGGTTGCTGAGTCTCAGGCGGCACAGCCGCGCCGGGCCGTCTCGGGGCTGGATTCGCCGCGCGTCTCGATGCTGCTGGCGGTGCTGCAGCGCCGTGCGAAGCTGACCGCTCTGATGAAGTCCGAGGCCTACGTGGCCACGGTCGGTGGGGTCAAGATCACCGAGCCGGCGGCGGATCTCTCCATAGCCCTGGCGGTGGCCTCTGCTGCGTTGGAGAAGCCGCTGCCGAATCGTTTCGTGGCCTTCGGTGAGGTCGGACTGGCGGGGGAGGTGCGCCCTGTCCCCGGGCTTCGCCAACGGTTGGAGGAGGCTCAGCGGCTGGGATTCACCCACGCCATCGTCCCGCGGAAGTCCACCGGGACCGAGAAGGAAGCGGTGCCAGAGGGCATGCGGGTCCGCGAGGTGGGCTCCCTCTCCGAGGCACTGAGCCTGGTCCTCGACGGCGGTCAGTCAGGCTGATCCGTAGGACGTTCAGCCGACTTGCCTTTCAGCCGACTTGCCGTCAGACGTCTAGGCTCCGGGCAGGCTGACGCGGGTCCCGAGCTGCCCGGCGAGCCCGTCACCGATCAGAGAATCCAGGCAGCGCGCGCGCTGCTCGGCTGAGGCCTCGGGAAGCGGGAGACCCTCCAGCAGCTGATCTCGCTCCACGGCCTCTCCGGTGCGCAGCACGGCCATGATGGCTCCTCGCACCTGCCGGTCGGTCCCGGCCCAGCCCTGCCCGCGGGTCTGCTGCTCCTCGGTGGGGGCCGGGGATCCGGCAGCCCTCCAGGCGCAGAGATCCGCCACGGGGCAGATTCCGCACTGTGGGGCACGAGCGGTGCAGATCAGCGCGCCGAGCTCCATGGCCGAGGCGTTCCAGGCACAGGCAGCCGCTCCGCCGTCGGGCGCCGTGGCCGGCATCAGCTCAGCGGCGAGCCTGCGCTGCGCGGAGGTATAGGTCTTGCCGGGAAGCGCATGTCCGGTGAACGCGCGGGCGTGCACGCGGCGGATGTTGGTGTCGACCACGACCTCGGGCTGGTTGAACGCGAAACAGGCCACCGCGGCTGCGGTGTATTCCCCCACGCCTGGCAGGTCCCGCAGCGCACCGACGGTGTCGGGCACCTCACCGGAGTGCCGCTCCACCATCGCCTGGGCCGCGGCCTGCAGGCGCAGCGCCCGACGCGGATAGCCCAGCCGGTCCCAGGCTGTGAGCACCTCAGCCGTCGGAGCCTGGGCGAGATCTCTCGGGCTCGGCCAGCGCTGCATCCAGTCCCGCCAGCGCGGCAGGACGCGCACCACCGGGGTCTGCTGGAGCATGACCTCGCTGATCATGACGCCCCAGGGCGAACATTCGGGGGCGCGCCAGGGCAGGTCTCTGGCGTGGACCTCGAACCAGTCGATCACGCGCTCATGGACCAGCGTGGGCTCCGGGGTGAACACGATGTCCGCCCGGGCTGCGGCAGCTGCCGTGGCGGGGTCAGCTGGGGGTACCGAGGCAGGGACAGCTGAGCTCAGGTCCTCGGTCGTGGCGCTAGATGTCATCGTCCTGAGTCTAGAGACCCGGGGCATCGGCCGTGGCGCGTGAACGCTCTAGACCTTCACGTTCAGTGAGCCCACCAGCTTCTGCACCCGGCCCCGGATGTCATCTCGGATGATGCGTACCTGCTCGATGCTCTGGCCTGCCGGGTCGTCGAGCTTCCAGTCCTCGTAGCGTTTGCCGGGGTAGAAGGGGCATTCGTCACCACAGCCCATGGTGATGACCACGTCTGATTGCTTCACCGAATCGTCGGTGAGCTTCTTCGGCAGGTTCTCGGAGATATCGATTCCCAGTTCGCCCATCGCCTCCACGGCAACGGGATTCACCGAATCCTTAGGTGCAGTTCCGCCGGAGAAGACCTCCACGGAATCTCCCGCAATCTCACGCAGGAACCCGGCCGCCATCTGTGATCGCCCAGCATTGTGGACACAGACGAAGAGCACAACGGGCTTGGAGGTGTTCATGGGTTTCCTTCCGGAGACGTGTGGTGGTTGGGGCAGGCGCCACGGCTGCAGTCAGACGGAGTGTGGGGGTGTCGCAGCCAAGGCGCCGACCTGGTCGGCGGGGCTCTTGGGGCCGGTGAAGAACCGCCGGGTCCACAGTGCGACATAGACCAGAGCGACGAGGACAGGCACCTCGATCAGCGGGCCGACGACGCCGGCCAGGGCCTGTCCGCTGGTGGCGCCGAAGGTCGCGATGGACACGGCGATGGCGAGTTCGAAGTTGTTGCCGGCGGCGGTGAAGGACAGGGTGGTGGTGCGCTCATAGCCCATCCGCAGCAGCCAGCCGATGACCATGGAGGCGCCGAAGATCACCACGAAGTAGACCAGCAGCGGCAGCGCGATCCGCGCCACGTCCAAGGGATTGGTCAGCACCTGTTCACCCTGCAGGGCGAAGAGCACCACGATGGTGAAGAGCAGGCCGTAGAGCGCCCAGGGACCGATCTTCGGCAGAACCTTGGACTCGTAGTATTCGCGGCCGCGAACGCGTTCGCCCAGCGTGCGGGTCAGGAACCCGGCGACCAGGGGTATGCCGAGGAAGACCAGCACCGAGACGGTGATGGCGACGATGGAGAACTCCGCGGACGTGGTTTCCAGGCCCAACCAGCTGGGCAGGACCTGGAGGTAGAACCAGCCCAGGACCCCGAACATGAACACCTGGAAGACCGAGTTGATCGCGACCAGCACGGCGGCCGCCTCGCGGTCCCCGCAGGCGAGGTCATTCCAGATCAGCACCATCGCGATGCAGCGGGCGAGGCCCACGATGATCAGACCGGTCCGATACTCCGGCAGATCGGGCAGGAAGACCCAGGCCAGGACGAACATGAAGGCGGGTGCCAGCAGCCAATTGATCAGCAAGGAGGTGACCACGAGCTTCTTGTCCGTGAGCACCCGTCCGGTCTCGTTGTAGCGGACCTTCGCCAGAACGGGATACATCATCACCAGCAGCCCGATCGCAATGGGAAGCGAGACTCCGGCGACCTCCATGGATTCCATCGCGACGCCCACCTGGGGAACGATGGCTCCCAGAGCGAGCCCCAGCCCCATGGCGGCAAGGATCCACACCGGCAGGAACCGGTCCAAGAGCGAGAGCTTGGCCACCACGGCTGAGGTGTCGGGGACGGGCGGGGCAGACTGACTCACGGCACTCCTGAAGAGATCGACAAACTTCGATGCTCCGAGTATCGTCAGAAACATCGATGGATGTCAATCCATCCGTTTCGTTGTGCTGCAAGCAGGATCGAAGGAGATGCCATGACCACTCAGATCGACTGCCAGGCTACCGCGCTGGCAACCGTCTCCATCGATCCTGAGCAGGCTGCCGAGCTGGCGGTGGGCTTCAAGGCGCTCGCCGACCCCAACCGGATCACCCTGCTGACGCTGATCGCCGCGGAGCAGAAGGGCGAGGCCTGTGTCTGCGACCTCACCGAACCGCTGGGCCTGGGTCAGCCCACCGTGTCCCATCACCTCAAGGTCCTGGTCGACGCCGGCTTCCTCTCCCGGGAGAAGCGCGGGACCTGGTCCTATTATTCTCTCGTGCCGGGCGCGCTGCCCGAACTCTTCCACGCCATGACCGAAAGGACCGATCAGTGACAGAGCGAGCCTCCCTGAACAGCCAGGATGCCTCCACCCACCCCGCCGATCAGCCGGTTCGCGGGGCTGAGGAGGAGATCGCTCCGGTCGCCGCGGCGGCTCCGCGCACGGAGACCCCTGCGGTGCTCTTCGTCTGTGTGAAGAACGGCGGCAAGTCCCAGATGGCCGCCGGGCTGCTTCGCCATGATCTGGCGACCGCCGGAGAAGCAGGCGCCGTCGTCGTCTCCTCGGCTGGCACACAGCCCGGCTCGAAGATCAACGCGCTCTCCGCCGAGGTGCTTCAAGAGATCGGTGCAGACATCACCGGTGAGACCCCCACCCAGCTGACTCCCGAAGCAATGCGTGAGGCTGGGCACGTCGTGGTCATCGGTGCCGAAGCCGAGGTGGAGGAGCTCGACGGGGTCACCCTCGAGCGCTGGGAGATCGATGAGCCCAGCGACCGCGGCATCGAGGGGCGCGAGCGCATGGAGCTTGTCCGCGACGACATCCACCTGCGGGTGCGCGAACTGCGGGAACGGCTGCTCAGCTGAGAATCACCCCCGGTGACCTCGGCTAACCTGGGGCCATGGGTTCGAAGCGAAGGCGGCAGTCTGCCGAGGTGTACAGGCGTCGGCGCATCCTCGTAGGAACCCTGGCGGTATTGCTGATGGCCCTCGGCGGTCTGCTCACACTTCTCGTGGTCGGCTGGTTCAGCGATGAGGACCAGTCCGAGGATGGATCGAATTCCGCACCTGCCAGCGTCTCCGGCTCCGCGGACGAAGGAGCTTCAGAGGCAGAGAACGAAGAGGGAGACTCGACCGGCTCCGGCGAGGAGAGCCCCGACGCAGAGGACTCTGGGAACGAGTCTCCTAAGTCCGAGGAATCTGAAGACGAGGCTCCGGAGGACGGCAGCTGCCGCAGCGGCGATCTGCTGGTCCGCGCAGAGACGGGTTCGGAGTCCTACGGGCCTGGATTCGCGCCGATGCTCGTCATGGAGGTGGAGAATTCCGCCGACTATGCCTGCACCGCAGATCTGGGAACCGCCGAACAGGAGTTCGTCGTCTCCCATGCCGGTGCCATCGTCTTCTCCACGGCAGAGTGCTCGCTGTCTCGAGAGAACCTCGAGGTGAAGCTGGAGCCCGGGCAGATTGAACGCGCGAACTTCACCTGGCCGCGCTCCGACTCTTCGGAGGACTGCACCCAGCCGGACAGCTCGCTGAGCCCTGGCAGCTACGAGCTGACCGTGAGTCTGCGCGGAGTCCGCTCGGAGCCGCAGGAGTTCATCCTCAGCGAGGGCTGAGTGTTCCGCCGCCTAGACTGAGCAGATGGGTTCCTTCATCACCAGGCCTGCGCGCACAGCCGATGTCTCAGCGATCATGGGGATGGCGGAGCCGCTGGTCGATCAGCGGGTGCTCGTGCCCAAGGAGGCCGTCGCCTACTACGAGGCCATCCAGGAATTCATGGTGGCCGAGGCAGAGGACGGCACCCTCGTCGGCTTCGGTGCGCTGCATGTGATGTGGAAGGACCTCGCCGAGGTGCGGACCCTGGCCACGGATTCACGCTGGCGCGGCCACGGAGTGGGTTCCGCGCTGCTGCAGGAGCTGACCAGTCGCGCCGGGCAGCTCGGCGTCAGCCGCGTCTTCTGTCTGACCTTCGAGGTCGAGTTCTTCACCCGCCACGGGTTCGGCATCATGGACGACCAGGAGACCCTCGACCCCGAGGTCTATACCGAGCTGCTCCGGTCACCCGATGAAGGCGTGGCCGAGTTCCTCGACCTCGCCCGGGTCAAGCCGAACACACTGGGCAACACCCGCATGATCCTGCAGCTCTGAGACCTGGAGTCACAGAGCCGAGGCCTTCCCGCAGGGCTCAGAGCTCGGGAAGCTGATCGCGGGCATCTTCGTGGGTGGACCCGGCTGCCTGCAGCAGATCCACGACCAGCGTGCGCAGCAGCAGCACCACTGTCTCACCCTCCAGGGTCACGATCCCGAGCGACTTGGGGTGCAGGCGCTGCGCCAGCGCTGCCAGCGCCTCCTGGGCGGTCTCCATGCGTTGCGCGTAGGCGGAACCAGGCTCAGAGACGGCCTGGGAGAGCAGGAGCGAGGCGTCGGCGAATTCATCCAGCACCGCCGAGAGGTTCTCCACGCCGGCGTCGGTCAGGGACGCGTTGTCCACAGTGCTGATGATCCGCCGCGCAACCACCCGCATGCTGCGCACAGACAGATCCACCTGATCGGCGACCTCGGCCATGTGCCGGACGTAGTGCCGGTGCTTGCGGTAGGCGGGGGAGAAGCTGGTGAGCTCCTTGGCCGAGTTCACGGCCGTGCGCAGCTCGTCGATCTGCGGCTGCAGCCCACGGCAGCGGATCAGTGAGTGCCAGGCCTGCCGGGAGTCGGAGCTGCGCACGGCTTCGGCCACGTCGCGCAGTGAGGCGGTCATCGAGTCCACGACGCTCTTGAGCTCGGCGATGGGCTCCCGTCGGGGGTCCTTCGGGGTCAGCAGGGTGATCAGCAGAGCCACCGCCCCGCCGACTATGGCATCGGCGCTGCGGGTGAAGGGGCCGAGCAGGCCCACCTCCGGCGGCGGGATCAACACCACCAGCAGAGCTTGGAGGCCCATCTGCATCGCAAGCACCGGACCCGGATCGAGGAACCGTGCCAGCATGATCGAGAGGAACAGGACCAGCGCCGCAGTGGCCAGGTTGGAGCCCAGCAGCTGCAGCAGCACATCGCCGATCAGAATGCCGAGAGTGCACCCCACACTGACCTCGAGCACCTTGCGCATCCGGGGTTCCTTGGAGAACCCCAGGGCGATCAGCGCCGCGATGGCGGCGAAGAGGGGAGCATCATGCCCCAGAACCTGTTCCGCCACGGTGTAGGCCCCGACCCCGGCCACGGTCATCTGCAGAGCGGGGAGCACCGAATGCCGTGCCCTGCGGAGTCCCACCCGCGCCCGACGTGTGGTGAAACGGCGCGCACGAGTCAGCGAGGAGTCGGTGCTGCGCTCAGATGTCACCCCCAGAGTCTATTCCGCAGGACGGATCGGGGATACGAGCCGGCTCACACCTGAACCCGAAGCTTGTTCACCAACCGTTCACCCAACGTGGGCAAGCGGGACACCTGAGCAGGGTCGCCAAGTCACCTGCACTGCCTAATGTGAATCGAGGTTCGCCGGGACGCACCTCCGGCCTGCCGCACAGACTCCTTCAAACGGCGCGATCAGTGCCTGATGAAACCTCAGAGAGGCAATTAAACGTGAAGATGAAGAGCTTCGGTCGCGCAGCGACCATCCTGTCCGTGGCATCCCTGGCCCTCGTGGGCTGCGGAGAATCCAACACCCCCACCTCGGAGGGTGACGATGAGAACGCAGCGAGCAGCGACGTCTCGGGCACCTTGGTCGGCGGTGGCTCGTCCGCTCAGGAAGCAGCCATGACGGCATGGACCGACGGCTTCACCTCGGTTGCTCCCGACGCGCAGGTCAACTATGCCTCGGTCGGCTCCGGCGGCGGCCGCGACGGCTTCCTCGGAGGCGAGTACTCCTTCGCTGGCTCCGACGCTGCCATGAGCGACGAAGAGTGGGAGTCATCCAAAGAGGTCTGCGGACCGGACGGTGCCTTCCATGTGCCTGCGTACATCTCTCCCGTGGCAGTGGCGTTCAATGTCGAAGGTATCGACGAGACCCTGAACCTCGATGCAAACACCATCGCGTCCATCTTCGCCGGGGAGATCGACAGCTGGGACGATGAGGCCATCGCCGAGCACAATCCAGACATGGACCTGCCGTCGACCCCGATCTCGGTGGTGCACCGTGCCGATGACTCCGGCACCACCGAGAACTTCGTCGACTATCTCGCCACGGCTTCCGATGTCTGGGACTACGAAGTCTCCGGTGAATGGCCGGGCGAGATCGCGGCCGAGTCCGCACAGCAGACTTCAGGCGTGGTCGGCCTCACCTCCGAGACCGATGGCGCCATCACCTACGCCGACGCCTCCCAGATCGGGGACCTGAACACGGTCGCCGTGCAGGTCGGTGAAGAATACGTCGAGTACTCTCCGGAAGCCGCTTCCCAGGCTGTCGCATCCTCCTCCCGGGTGGAGGGGCAGGCGCCGAACAACATGGCCTTTGAACTGGACCGTCGCACTGAAGAGTCCGGCGCTTACCCGATCGTGCTGGTGAGCTACCACATCTTCTGCAGCGAGTACCCTGACCAGGAGACTGCAGACCTGGCGATGGCCTTCGAGGAGTACGTCCTCTCCGAGGACGGCCAGGCGACTGCTGAGGCAGCAGCAGGCAACGCTCCTATCTCGGATGAACTGCGCGATGGGGCCATGGAGTCCCTCTCCGCCATCACCGTCGCCGAGTGAGCTTGAGTCGTCACCGCAGCGCGTAGTGCACATGGACGTCGGTCGGGGGAGTCTGAACCAGATTCCCGCCGCCCGACGTTCATGCATGCTGCACCAGGAAGAATGTTCCAAGATTTGAGAGGCAGACCAGGTGAGCAGCTCACTGACTCAGTCGGATAAACGAGGGGTTGCCGGAGATCGAGTCTTTTCGGCCCTGACCGTGACAGCAGGCGTCATCATTCTCCTGACCCTGACCTTCGTCGTGTTGTTCCTTGCCGCGAACTCTCGAGGCGCGGTATATCAAGAAGACCAGGGTGGATGGATCGTCGGTGCGTTCTTCGACTACGCGTACCCGCTGGTGATCGGTACGCTCATCGCCTCCCTCATCGCGCTCCTGCTCGCCGCACCGGTAGCGGTCGGTGTGGCACTCTACATCTCGCATTACGCACCACCGCGCTGGTCGAAGTCCATCGGCTACGTGATCGATCTTCTGGCTGCGATCCCCTCCGTGGTCTATGGCGCGTGGGGCATGAGCTTCTTGGGTCCGGAACTGATCCCGGTCTACAACTGGCTGCACGAGAACCTCGGATTCATTCCCTTCTTCGCCGGCGACCCTTCGCAGACCGGTCGCACAATCTTCACCGCAGGCATCGTGCTGGGCGTGATGATCCTTCCGATCATCACCTCGGTTTGTCGAGAGATTTTCATTCAGACCCCCAAACTGCATGAAGAGGCCGCCCTGGCGCTGGGAGCGACGCGCTGGGAGATGATCAAGATGTCTGTCTTCCCCTTCGCCAGGGCCGGCATCATTTCAGGCATCATGCTGGGACTCGGTCGCGCGCTGGGCGAGACCATGGCGGTCGCACTCGTTCTTTCGCCCGGGATGCTCACCGCCTCACTGATCTCGAACGGAAACAGCACCATCCCGGCTGAGATCGCCCTCGGCTTCCCCGAGGCCCCGCCTGGCTCCGAGCGGCAGGCTCAGCTCATCGCCATCGGCCTGGTGCTGTTCGTAATCACCTTGCTGGTGAACATGACGGCACGCTGGATCGTCAATCGCCATAAGGAATTCTCGGGAGCCAACTGATGACACAGACGCCTACTCCTACCTCCGTTCAGAGTCCCGCGGGTCCGCCGCAGATCAGCGAGCGCACCTCACGTCGAAGCTCGCTCACGCAGAACGTTCTGCCTTCCTGGCTGTGGATGGCACTGCTCGGCGCCGCAGTTGTGCTTGGCGCGGCGCTCTCCGCACTGCTCGGCTTCAACCTTGCGACCTGGTTCATCTTCACTGCTGTGATCTATGTGGTCAGCAGCTACATCGTGACGCGGACCCGCGTGAACAAGCGCCGGGCGACGGATGCACTGTGGATGAATCTCATCTATCTTGCCTTCGCGCTGGCGATCCTTCCGCTCATCTCGGTCATCTGGTCCGTTGCGTCCGTCGGCATCCAGGGTCTGATGGCACCGGGCTTCCTGGCCTCCGATATGCAGGGCGTCACGGGGCTTACCGATCAGTCGTCTCAGACGGAAGGTGCTCCCGTCCTCGGCGGAATTCGCCATGCGATGATCGGCTCGCTGCTGATCACCATCGCCGCTACCGTGATCTCCGTGCCGATCGGGCTGATGACCTCGATCTACCTTGTGGAATACTCCCGCGGGGGCCCGCTTTCTCGCGCCATCACGTTCTTTGTGGACGTGATGACGGGTATTCCCTCCATCGTGGCCGGTCTGTTCGCCGGTGCCGCGATGGCATGGTTCCTCTCCGTCTTCAGCGGCGTCACCGGGCTTCTCTCCACACAGCGCTCCACGCTGGGCATCACAGCGGCCATTGCACTCGCCGTGCTGATGGTGCCCGTCGTGGTCAGGACCACCGAGGAGATCCTCCGCGTGGTGCCCAACGAGCTGCGCGAGGCGTCATACGCCCTTGGTGTGCGCAAGTGGCGCACCATCCTGAAGGTGGTCCTTCCCACGGCGATCTCCGGGATCGCCTCAGGTGTCACCTTGGCCATTGCACGCGTCATCGGTGAGACCGCTCCCATCCTGGTCACTGCCGGCTTCGTGGTGAATACGAACTGGAACCTCTTCCAGGGCTGGATGACCGCCCTGCCGGTCTACATCTTCCGTCAGTTCCAGAACCCCACCTCGCCGAACTTCTCGGACCCCTCGGAACAGCGCGCCTGGGCTGCGGCCCTGGTGCTGATCCTGATTGTGATGGGGCTGAATCTCTTCGCCCGCCTCATCGCCACCCTCTTCGCTCCCAAGCAGACCGGGCGCTGACCGCCACTGCGCGGACTGCCCCTTGATCCACCCACAGAAAGTGTGATGACCAGATATGTCTAAGCGTGTAGATGCCGTTGATCTCAACGTCTATTACGGTGATTTCCTTGCTGTGGAAGGCATCAACATGAGCATCGATGCCCGTGCGGTGACAGCGTTCATCGGCCCCTCCGGCTGTGGCAAGACCACCTTCCTGCGGTCGCTGAACCGCATGCACGAGGTGCTTCCCGGTGCCCGTGTCAAGGGGGAGCTGCTGCTCGACGGGGAGAATATCTATGACCCCGGAGTCGACCCGGTGACTGTCCGCACTCAGGTCGGCATGGTGTTCCAGCGTCCGAACCCCTTCCCCACCATGAGCCTGCGGGAGAACGTCCTGGCAGGTTATAAGCTCAACGGCGCCCGACTCTCGAAGTCTGAATCCGATGACATCGTGGAGTCTGCGCTGAGCAGCGCAAATCTCTGGGCCGAGGTCAAGGACAGGCTGGACAGGCCAGGTTCCGGCCTCTCCGGCGGCCAGCAGCAGCGTCTGTGCATCGCGCGCACGATCGCTGTGAAACCCGATGTCATCCTCATGGACGAGCCCTGCTCGGCGCTCGACCCGATCTCGACGCTGGCCATCGAGGATCTGATCGGTGAGCTGCAACGGGATTACACGGTGATCATCGTGACCCACAACATGCAGCAGGCGGCCCGCGTCTCGCAGAAGACCGCATTCTTCAACATCGCCGGCACCGGCAAACCCGGCAAGCTGATCGAGTATGACGACACCACGGCGATCTTCAACACTCCGAAGGAGAAGTCCACCGAGGACTACGTCTCGGGTCGCTTCGGCTGATCCGGGGCGGGTGGCCCTGGTCGGGTGGCTCCTGGTCGGCTGGCGGACCGGCCGACCCTGATTCGGTGCTGCGTGGTCTCAGCCCAGCAGCGGGCTCATGGCCAGTGTGAAGATGGCGGTAGCCAGACCAGCCGCCAGCGGCGTCAGCATCCAGTAGAGGCAGATCCGCCGAAACTGTCGCCAGTGCACCGTGGCGAACCGCTGGTTCGACCCGGCTCCGATGATGGTCGAGGCGGCTGTCAGCGAGGTCGACAGTGGCAGCGCAAAGCCCAGTGAACCGATGAACAGCAGCGCGGAAGTCGTCGTCGTGGCGACCATGCCGCGGAGCGGATCGATGTCCACCAGACGGTGTCCCAACGTATGTCCGATGCGCCACCCGCCCGTCAAGCAGCCGGCGCCGATCAGGACGGCGAAAGCGACATAGACATAAGGTAGCCACTGCTGAGCATCCTCCACCTGAGCGGCGAGCAGTGCAGTGAGCAGGACGAAGGACAGTCGCTGGCCCTGCTGCAGCCCGGTGCCCAACGAGGTCACTCCGACGCTGACCGACTGTGCCATCCGAGAGGTGGTGTTCACCGCGTCGGGATCCTCCCCGCGGGCGAAGCGGACGGCGAGAAAGACCAGCAGGTAGGCGAGGCCGAAGGCGACCAGAGGCGAGAGCAGCAGCGTCATGGCTACGCCGATCCATGGCATCGCCAACACCTCAGCGATGTCTAGGTCAGCGATGGCGGAGGCGGCTACAGTACCGCCGAGAAGGGCCGCGAGCAGCGCGTGCGTGGTGGAGGTGGGCATTCCGCGCATATAGGTGAACAGGTTCCAGCCCAGCAGGGAGACCGAGGCCGAGAGCACGACGGCGAGCAGCAGACTCGGTTCCATGCTCGGGAACTCGAACCAGGTGTAGAGGTAGATGCCCAGCGGGAGCGCCAACAGGACGCCCAGGGCGTTGAACATGGCGGCCATCCGGGTCGCGGCGCGAGCCGTGAGTGCACGTGTGCGCACCGGTATGGCGATCGCATTGGGAACATCATGCAGGCCTGCGACGAACGCGTTCGGGACCAGCAGAACGCAGATGAGACCCAGCAGAATCGACTCCACGGAGCCGCCTCAGGACTCGCGGACGATGATGGACCCGGCAGTGACCGCGACGCTCCGCTGGTCTTCGACCGCCGCTAACAGCGCATCCGCGACCTGGGCCTGCTGCAGTGCGATGTTGGGCTGGAAGGCATTGTCACTCGACGTCATCCACACGCGATGAGTACGGTTCGCCTGCTTGGTCAGCCGCTGCATCTGAATCCAATATTCCTCGAGGAGATCGAAGTCCTCCAGACGGGACATGGCTGCCACCGTGAGGTCCAACTGACGGCTGAGCGTCTCCAGCTGGTCAGCGCTCTGCGTAGGAAGGATGAGGTTGGGGCGCGCCAGAATGAGGTCACCGGCGGCCACCACGTGCTCCATGGTGCGGTTCAGCTGCTGGGAGAGGGCGTAGATGTCCTGACGCGGCAGCGGAGTCAGGAACACGCTGCGGATATGGGTCATCAGGCTGAAATGCAGGTCCATCGCGCGACCCTCGAACTCGATCAGCTGCTCCCGCAGAGCTGCTCGATCGTCCTGGGTGCTCCCCAGGAGCTGGGAGATCAGCTGGACACCAGCGCGCACTTCACGAGCGATGCTCGCGAGAAGGTCGGTGGCCTCAGGCTTGCGCTGGCCTCTGCGTACGATCATGCGGTGCGTGTCCCCAGGGTGAACGAGTGTCGACGTGTCGGCCCCGAGTGTATAGCGCGCAGATGAACACCACTGAGACGTTGAAGCAGGGAGCGGCAGGTCAGCGGCCAGACGCGAGGAAACACGGCCCGCAAGGCGACTGCGCATTAAGAGTGGGGGTGTGCCGGGCTGGGAACGCCTCACGGCGCGTGGCCGCTCGAAGCGGCTCGAGAATGGAGCCCGGGGGTTACCGCAGCCCGGCACATCTCCAGTGTGCTCCCTGTCCGGGGGCGAGGTCAACTGCGTCCTGAGCGTCTGAGAGGAAGCGGTTCCGGGCGCCTCATCTGCGCTGGAGAATGAGTGATGCCCAGGTCAACGCCGTAGCGTGGACCTGGGCATCACTGTCATCTTCGGCATGCGCCGGTGGGCCCTGCGGGACTCGAACCCGCGACCAGCGGATTAAAAGTCCGATGCTCTACCAACTGAGCTAAAGGCCCCTTCAGAAGCCCCTGAAGACGTGCCCTATGGTATCGCCGCCGCGGCCTGCGGCATAATGACGGACACCATGCGAGCACGGCGATGATGCCGACGACGGACCGAAGCGAATCTCTTCAAGGAGGACGCGATGAGCAGCCAGCCTCGCCACCGCAGGCCCAGGTACACCGAACCAGCAGCATTCGATCAGCGGGAGGGCGGGGCTGACCCCGCCATCATCTCCCAGGCGGCCCACGACACGGCACACGCGCTGGTGTTCCACGGTCGGGACTCCGATGATCCCGAGGTGACCGAGCGCTTCATCCGGCTGGCCGAGACCGAAGGCATCGAGGCGATCGCCGAGCTCTGGTCCGATTCACCCGCGCACTCGTTGGCAGGCGGTCTCTGGAGGATCTACGCGATCCGTGCCGCCGTGAACAAGGACCCGCAGCGGATGAGCGAGTACTACACACTTGGCAAGACCGACTCCGCGCCGCATGCGATCGCCGGTGTGGCCGAGCCGCCCACCGCCCAGGAGATGGACCGCCTGGCGGACCTGGTGCTTGCCGGGATGTATCGCGGTGACATCGACTCAGCCTTCGACCGGGCCGGTGCCTTCTGCCGTGTGGTCGCTCGAGGTCAGGCTCTCTGGGCCGGAGGCTCGGAGCGTCACAGTCCCGAGTCCGCCCGTCGGCTGACCGAGCGGGCGAACCAGCTGCTGCGCACGGCCGAGGAGCTGGAGAGCGCCGCCCGCGGCTTCCGCGCCGGCACGCTGGATTAGAGCCGAGCCGGCCACAGTGGCGGCGCGGCCGAGGCGTGCGTGAAGCCGATGACGCAGAGCTCGGTGGCCAGGCCCGGTGGCTTACACTCTCCTCGTGCACCAGAACACCTCGACGCCTTCGACGGCGCTGCCTACGGGAGAATCGGTCCTGCAGAACCTGCCCTGGCGGTGGAACACGCAGGGGCGGATCTTCATCGTCGGCGGGCTCGGGTTCATGTTCGACGCCTGGGACGTCTCGCTCAACGGGATCCTGATCCCGCTGCTCTCCGAGGAGTGGAATCTCACCTCCTCGGACGCCGCCTGGATCGGCACCGCGAACCTGATCGGCATGGCCGTCGGGGCGGTTCTCTGGGGCACCATCGCGGACCGGATCGGGCGCAAGAAGGCCTTTGCCTGGACCCTGCTGATCTTCTCGGTGTTCACGCTGGCGGGGGTGATGACCGGCAGTCTCGAATGGTTCGTGCTGTTCCGCTTCCTCGCCGGGGTGGGACTCGGTGGCTGCATCCCGGTGGACTACGCCCTGGTGGGCGAGTTCACCCCGGCCAAGCACCGGGGGCGGGTGCTGACCGCGATGGACGGCTGGTGGCCGCTGGGAGCCGCGCTCGCGGGGTTCGTCTCGGCCTGGCTCATCGGCACCTGGGGAGATTGGCGGCTGCCGCTGCTGGCCATGATCCTGCCCGCGCTCCTGGTCTTCGCCGTGCGGCTCTTCGTCCCCGAATCCCCGATGTACCTGATGCGGCAGGGGCAGATGAACGAGGCCCGCAAGGTCATCGACTCCATGGTGGCGCGGACCGGCGCAGAGGTGCGCGAGTATGTGCTGGCACCCACCCAGGCTCCGCCGAAACTGAGCTTCAGCGCGATCGGCGAGCAGCTCAAGCTGGTGTGGGCGCACAGTTGGCGGGTCACCACCGTCTCCTGGGTGCTCTTCCTCGCGATCATGACCGTCTACTACATCGCCATCCAGTGGATGCCCACACTGCTGATCGAAGCCGGTTATGAGCAGGACCAGGCCTTCATCCGGACGGCGGGGATGGCCGCCGTCGGACTTCTCGGCGTGGTGATCTCCACGGTCCTGGTCGAGCTCACCGGGCGCCGGGCACTCCTCGCCGTCTCCGCTCCGGTCGCCACGGCGATGCTGGTGGTGCTCGGGTTCTCGATGCATCTTCCCACCGCAGTGCTGCTGCTCCTGCTGGGGTTCGGCATGGTCATCCAGATCAGCATTCCGGTCCTCTACACCTATGTCTCAGAGCTCTATCCCACCGAGCTGCGCGGCTCGGGATTCGGCTGGGCCTCGACCATCTCTCGAATCGGAGCCGGGCTGGGCCCACTGGTCTTCATCGCCTGGATGGAACCGACCTTCGGACTGGCCGGAGCCTTCGGAATCTGCCTCATCGGCGTGATCGCAGCCGTGCTGCTGATGCTCAGACTCGCCCCCGACACCACCTCCAAGCAGCTTGACTGAACCCTGCATCGGCCAGGGAGCCGGTCATTTCGCGGTGAACATCCCAGAAACATCCGCGCAATGTTTGATGTGAAAATGTGTCGTACTATTGCCTGCATCACTCGTTTCACGGCACCCACCTGGGTGCCGTTCTTGCACCATGAGGAGCATCCCCATGAAGAGGTCCTTCAAGACCAGCGGCGCGTTCGCCGTCACCGCAGCTGCCGCACTCGTCCTGTCATCCTGCGGCGAAGCACCCGAGGAAGAGTCCGAGGGCGGCGACGCCGCAGCCGCGGAGGAAGTCGACTACAAGGCTTGTGTGGTCTCGGATGAAGGCGGCTGGGACGACCGTTCCTTCAACCAGTCGGCCTACGAGGGCCTGCAGATGGCCATCGATGAGATCGGCATCCAGCACGCAGAGGCACAGTCCACCGCCGAATCCGAGTACGCGCCCAATGTGGACACTATGGTCCAGCAGGACTGTGACCTGGTCTTCGGTGTTGGCTTCCTGCTCGAGGAGGGTCTGCGCCTCGCCGCTGAGTCCAATGAAGACACCAACTTCGCGCTGATCGACTCCTACTTCAATGAGGAAGAGCTGGAGGGTGAGCTGGAGAACGGCAAGCCGCTGGTGTTCAACACCGGCGAGGCCGCCTACCTGGCGGGCTATGTCGCCGCCGCCATGACCGAGACCGGAACCGTCGGCACCTGGGGTGGTATCCAGATCCCCTCGGTGACCGTGTTCATGGATGGCTACGCCGATGGCGTGGACCGTTACAACGAGGACAATGACGGCGACGTCGAGCTCGTCGGCTGGGACAAGGAAGAGCAGTCCGGCACCTTCTCGGGCGACTTCAGCGACCAGACCCAGGGAGGCGAGGTCACCGAGCAGCTGCTCAGCCAGGGAGCTGACATCGTCATGCCGGTGGCAGGCAATGCCGGAGTCGGCGCAGGACCGGTTCTGGAAGACGCCGACGCGAAGATGATCTGGGTCGACTCCGATGGCTACGAGTCCACCGACTTCCCGGACATCATGCTCACCTCGGTGATGAAGGAGATCGGCCAGTCGGTGTACGCCACCATCGAAGAGGGCGTCGCCGGAGAGTTCACCAGCGAGCCCTACGTGGGCACCCTGGAGAACGACGGCGTCGGCCTGGCACCGTTCCACGACTTCGAGGATGAGGTCCCCTCCGAGGTGCAGGATGCGATCGAGCAGCTTCGCCAGGAGATCATCGACGGCGAGACAGTCGTCGAGTCCGAGAACGCCCCTTCCTGACCCACGCTGAGCTGATTGGTGACACCGCAGAGATGAAGCTTGAGCTGAGAGGGGTCACTAAGCGGTTCGGCTCCTTCACCGCGAACGACCGGATATCACTCACCGTCGAACCGGGGGAGATACACGCTCTCCTCGGCGAGAACGGGGCCGGCAAGTCAACCCTGATGAACACCATCTATGGGCTTTACGCCCCTGATGAAGGTGAGATTCGGCTGGATGATGAGCCGGTCAGCTTCAATGGTCCCGGAGACGCTGTGGCCGCCGGGATCGGCATGGTGCACCAGCACTTCATGCTGATCCCGGTGTTCACCGTCACCGAGTCGGTGGCGCTGGGCTACGAGCCCACCCGTGCCGCTGGCATCATGGATATGAAACAGGCGCGTGAGAAGGTGCTGGAGATCTCGGGCCGCTTCGGCTTCGATGTGGACCCCGATGCCCGCATCGAGGACCTGCCGGTCGGCGCTCAGCAGCGCGTGGAGATCATCAAGGCGCTCTCCCGTGACGCGAAGGTACTCATCCTCGATGAGCCCACCGCGGTGCTGACCCCGCAGGAGACCGATGAGCTGATCACCATCATGGGACAGCTCCGGGATTCCGGCACCTCCATCGTCTTCATCACGCATAAGCTGCGCGAGGTTCGCGCCGTGGCTGATCGCATCACGGTGATTCGACGCGGAGCAGTGGTGGGGGAGACCACTCCCGAGTCCACTGAGACCGAGCTCGCGGGCCTGATGGTGGGCCGCGAGGTCAATCTCACCACCGCCAAAGAGCCCGGCGTGCCGGGAGATGTCAGTTTCTCGGTCCAGGGACTGACGGTGCTCAGCCCGATGGACAAGGTCGTGGTCGACAACGTCGACCTTGAGGTCCGGCGCGGAGAGATCCTCGTCATCGCTGGCGTCGACGGCAACGGTCAGAGCGAACTTGCCCAGGCGATCCTGGGCATCCGCGAACCCGTGGCCGGCCGAATCCTGCTCGATGATCAGGATCTGGCCCCGCTCAGTGTCAAGCAGCGGCTCGCTGCAGGACTGGGCTTCGTGCCGGAGGATCGCAGCACCGACGGCGTGATCGGTGCCTTCACCGTCACCGAGAACTATGGGCTGGACATGTATGACACCGCTCCCTATGCCGGTGGTCCCGGAAACGTGGCGCTCCGTCTGCCGGTGATGCGGAAGGCCGCGCAGACCCAGGCGGAACGTTTCGACGTCCGCATGGGCAGCGTGGATGACCCGATCTCCACGCTCTCCGGAGGCAATCAGCAGAAGGTCGTCCTGGCCCGAGAGATGAGCCGGGACCTCCGCCTGTTCGTGGCCAGCCAGCCCACTCGAGGCCTCGATGTCGGCTCCATCGAGTTCGTGCACCGCACGGTCATCGAGGAGCGCGACAAGGGCACTCCGTGTGTGATCGTGTCCACCGAGCTTGACGAGGCGCTGAACCTCGCTGATCGAATTGCGGTGATGTACCGCGGGCGGATCGTGGGGATCGTTCCGGTGACCACCAGCCGGGATGTGCTGGGTCTGATGATGGCCGGCGTTCCTTTGGATGAGGCCAAGCAGCAGGCGGCAACCCACCACACCATGCTGTCCGAGGCCGATGAGACGGCCGAAGCAGAGGAGAACAAGTGACCGATTCAGGGCCCCAGCCGGGGACTTCCCCTGCCCAGACATCAAAGCAGGAGGGTCCATGGGCTGAGGCCGAGGGGCGGCTCTCGCGTGCCCTCCGCGACCTGAGCCAGACCTCCTGGCTGGTGACGGTGCTCTCCGTCGTCGTCGCGCTGGTGGTCGGGGCGGTGCTGATCCTCGGCGCGAACGAGGAGGTCCAGGGGAGCCTGAGCTACTTCTTCGCCCAGCCCACCGACTTCCTCGAGACCTCCTTCCAGGTGCTTCGTGAGGCGTACTCCTCGCTGTTCCGCGGTGCCGTCTTCGACTGGCAGGCCTCCTCGGTGGAACGCGCGATCCGCCCGTTGACCGAGACGATGGTCTACTCCGTGCCGCTGATCCTGGCGGGCCTGGGCATCGCCATCGGCTTCCGCTCCGGAATGCTGAACATCGGTGGACAGGGACAGATCATCCTGGGTGCCACCTCCGCCGGTTTCCTCGGCTACGCCCTCTCACTCCCAGCCGGGCTGCATGTGCTCCTGGCTCTCGCCGGAGGCATCATCGGCGGCGCCATCTGGGGCGGCATCGCCGGTGTGCTCAAGGCACGCACCGGGGCCAACGAGGTCATCGTGACCATCATGCTCAACAACATCGCTATCTACCTGCTGGCCTGGCTGCTGAAGCAGGATTGGTTCAAGCAGACAGGCTCCAACCAGCCGCTCTCCAGCTCGGTGGACGAATCGGCCCAGCTCTTCTCGCTGCTGGGCTCGGGCTTCAGGATCCACGCCGGGTTCCTCATCGCCATCCTCGCGACGGTCTTCGTCTGGTGGCTGCTGGAGCGTTCCACGATCGGATTCGAGTTCCGAGCCATCGGAGAGAACCCCGAGGCGGCCCGCACCGCAGGGATCAACGTCACCAAGGCCACTGCTCTGGTCCTGATCGTCGCCGGTGGACTCGCCGGGCTCGGTGGAGCAGCGCATGTGCTGGGCACCGAGTACCGCATCGCCGGAGGCATCGCGGGCTCGCTCGGCTTTGATGCGATCACCGTGGCGCTGCTCGGACGATCCAAACCGCTGGGGACTTTCCTGGCGGGGCTGCTGCTGGGCGGTCTGCGCGCCGGCGGCGTGCTGATGCAGGCCCAGACGGGCACCCCGATCGACATCGTCCTGGTGCTCCAGGCAGTGATCGTGCTGATGATCGCCGCCCCACCGCTGGTGCGCACGATCTTCTTCCTGCCCCGCGCTGACGGACGACCACGACTGAAGAAGAAGCACCGCCGCCGGCCCCAGGCCGCCGGAACCGACGAGTCAGCTTCGCGCGAGTCCACCCTCGCCACGGCCGATTCCGGTTCAGCGCCGACTACGACACAGGAGGCGGACAAGTGAGTCAGACCGTTGAGACCACTGCCGTCAGGGCAGAACCGTCCGAGGGGCCTTCCACCGGAGTGCGACCCATCTCCTGGAAGTACCCCATCACCTATGCGATCCTCGCGGTGCTGGGGCTGATCTTCGCGCTGACCAATCCCGCGGGAGCGCGCACGCACTTCAGGTTCGCCTCTGCCGGGGACTTCTTCGAGATCCCGATCATCGAGTTGCCCTCTCGTCCCGCGGGATGGGTGCTCGCCATCGTCCTGCTTGCCCTCGCGGTGTTCGCATTCCGGCAGGCTGCTCGCCGAGCGCGCACCGGACTCTGGCTGCCGCTGCTCTTCGGGATCCTCTTCGTGCTCGCATTCTTGGTCTGGGCCGGCGCCGACCGCGGCGCCGTGATCCCGCTGGTCACCATGCTCACCGGGGCCCTGGCACTCTCGGTTCCGCTGATCTTCGGGGCCATGTGCGGACTGGTCGGTGAGCGCTCCGGCGTCATCAACATCGCCATCGAGGCCCAGCTGCTGGCAGGCGCGTTCCTGGCCGCCGTCGCCGCCTCGGTCTTCACCAACGCCTATATGGGCCTGCTGTTCTCGCCGCTGGCAGGCGCCATGGTCGGCGCCGTGCTGGTCTTCTTCTCGGTGAGGTACCAGGTCAACCAGATCATCGTCGGTGTGGTGCTCAACGTGCTCATCATCGGCCTGACCGGGTTCTTGTTCTCCACTGCACTCTCGGACAACCCGGGCCTGTGGAACACCCGGCAGCAGCTGCCTGAGCTGCCGATCCCGCTGCTCTCGCAGATCCCCGTGCTCGGTCCGGTGCTCTTCGACCAGACCATCCTGGTCTACCTGATGTACGTCCTGGTGGCTGTCCTGAACGTCTTCCTGTTCCGTTCCCGCTGGGGGCTGCGCACCCGCGCCGTGGGTGAGCACCCCAAGGCTGCAGACACTGTGGGCATCAAGGTCAACCGGATGCGCGTCTACAACGTCATCCTCGCCGGCGGCATCGCCGGACTCGGCGGCTCCTTCTTCACCATCGGCCAGGGACTGGCGTTCGGCAAGGAGATGTCGGCGGGAGCTGGCTTCATCGCCCTGGCCGCCATGATCCTGGGACGTTGGAACCCCATCGGCGCGGTGCTCGCCGCCCTGCTCTTCGGGTTCTCCACCTCACTGGGCAACGTGCTGGCAGCCATCGGCACCCCGGTGCCCTCCGAGGCGCTGCTGATGCTGCCCTACGTGATCACCATCTTCGCGGTGGCAGGCTTCGTGGGGCGGATCAGGCCCCCGGCCGCGAACGGCACGCCGTACGTGAAGTAGCGCCCTATGTGAAGTAGCGTGGCGGCATGAGAATTGCAGTCACAGGATCAACAGGCAAGCTCGGAAGTGTCGTGGCCCGGGAGCTCCGCGCGGCAGGACACGAGGTTCTCGGTCTCGACGTGGCGGGTGCCCGCGGGCCTGGCTTCGTGAAGCTGGACCTGACTGACTACGGGCAGGTGATCGACGCTCTCGGCGGAGTCGGTGATCAGCACGACGGCGTGGATGCCGTGGTGCACCTGGCCGCGGTGCCCGCTCCCGGGATCCGTCCGGACGCCGCCACCTTCCACAACAACATGACCGCGAGCTTCAACGTCTTCTGGGCTGCGATCCGGCTGGGCATCGAGCGCATCGTCTACGCCTCGTCCGAAACCGTGCTCGGTCTGCCCTTCGATACTCCTCCTCCCTATATCCCGGTGGACGAGGAGTATCCCGCCCGCCCCGAGTCGACCTACTCGCTGGTGAAGCACCTCGAGGAGCAGATGGCGATCGAGCTTGTGCGCTGGAACCCGCAGGTCTCCATCACCGCGCTGCGCTTCTCCAACGTCATGAACCCTGAAGACTATGCAGAGTTCCCAGACTTCGACGCCGACGCGATGGCGCGCAAGTGGAACCTGTGGGGGTATATCGACGCCCGCGACGGCGCGCAGGCCATCGAACGTGCGCTGCAGACGGCAGGTCCCGGCTTCGAGCGCTACATCATCGCCGCCGCCGACACCGTCATGTCCCGCCCCAATGCCGAGCTCGTCGCCGAGGTCTTCCCCGACGTGCCGCTGAAGGGTGACCTCGGCACCCACGACACGCTGCTCTCCATCGAGAAGGCCCGGCGCGAACTCGGCTACGAGCCGCAGCACTCCTGGCGCGAGGCCTGATCACCCACCCCCGGCGCTTGATCCAGACTCGAGCACAGCGAGCACAGTGAGCACAGAGACAGGTGGCCCCCGCTCCATCACCGGAGCGGGGGCCACCTGTCTATCTGGAACTGACTGACTCAGCCAGCCGGGTCTCAGGACCGCGCAGCAGCTCGCGTCTGCGGATAGCGGATCTCTTCGACCATCTCCTGAACCACCTGGCTCGGCGGGGCGGTCAGCTTGGAGACCACCACGGTGACGATGAAGTTCACCGCAGCACCCACAGCGCCGATCCCCTCGGGGGAGACGTTGAGGATGTGATCGTTCGCGCCGGTGCCGAAGACCTCCAGCGTGTAGATCATGTAGGTCGAGGTGAACACCAGGCCGCTGAGCATGCCTGCTGTCGCTCCGGGGCCGTTCGCCTTCTTCCAGAAGATGCCCAGTATCAGGATCGGGAAGAAGGTGGAGGCCGCGAGTCCGAAGGCGAACGCGACCACCTGGGCCACGAAAGCCGGCGGGTTGATGCCGGCCCAGATGGCCACCAGGATCGCCACAGCCATCGCGATGCGTCCCACCAGCATCTGCTCCTTGTCGGTGGCGCCGGTCTTCTTGATGACCCGGAAGTACAGGTCGTGGGAAGCCGCCGAGGAGATGACCAGAAGCAGACCAGCCGCAGTCGACATTGCGGCCGCCATGCCGCCTGCAGCCATCAGGCCGACGATCGGGGCGGGGAGTCCGCCGATCTCCGGAGAAGCGAGGACCAGGATGTCGTTGTTGACGATCAGGTCCGCGCCCGAGGTTGCGATGTTGGACACCGTCTGGATCGTCTCTGCGTCCTCGTTGACCGTCACCAGCCCCGTGGCTCCCCAGGTGTTGATCCAGTTCGGAAGGGTGTCAGGGCTCTGCCCCTGGACTCCCTGGAGCAGGTTCAGCTTGGTGAAGGCGCCCACTGCGGGAGCCGTGAGGTAGAGCAGCGAGATGAAGAACAGCGCCCAGAATGCTGAGTAGCGAGCACCGCGGACCGTCTTGGTCGTGTAGAAGCGGATGATCACATGAGGCAGACCGGCCGTGCCGAGCATCAGTGAGAGTGTCACCAGGAAGACGTCGACCTGACCGCCGGCGCGTCCGGCGAAGGCCTCGGTGAAGGCAGACAGTCCGAACTCCGCGCTGAGTGCGTCCAGCTCGCTGAGGATCTGTCCGTAGGAGATCTGCGGAATCGGGATGCCGGTGGTCTGGTAGGCGACGGCGAACGCGGGGATCAGGTAGGCGATGATCAGCACTGTGTACTGCGCCACCTGGGTGTAGGTGATGCCCTTCATGCCGCCGAGCACTGCGTAGAAGAAGATCACGACGGCGACCAGCACCACGCCCCACTCGATGGACAGTCCGAGGAATCGACTGAACACGATGCCGCCGCCAGCCATCTGACCGACGACATAGGTGAAGGAGACGACGATCGCGCAGATCGCGGCGACCAGGCGCACCGACTCCGAATAGCGGTCCCCGACGAACTCGGGAACCGTGAACTTGCCCCATTTACGCAGGTAGGGGGCCAGCAGCAGTGCAAGCAGGACGTAGCCGCCGGTCCAGCCCATCAGGTAGACCGAGCCGTCCGATCCCAGGAACGCGATCAGACCCGCCATGCCGATGAAGCTCGCAGCACTCATCCAGTCGGCCGCGATGGCCGCGCCGTTGGCGAGTGTGGGCACACCCTGAGAGGCGACGTAGAACTCCTTGGTCTCCTTCACCCGGGAACGCCACGCGATGATGATGTAGATCCCGAAGGTCAGGATGATGAAGAAGAAGGTCCAGAACTGTGTCTCAGTCACTTGTAGCCTCCCTCGTCATTGCGCTCGGCCACGCCGAACTCGTCGTCGATCTTGTCCATCCACAGCGCGTAGACGAGGATCAGGATCAGGAACGTGTAGACGGACCCCTGCTGCGCGAACCAGAGCCCCAGCGGGAAGCCAAAGATGACGATGTTGTTCAGCGGCTCGATCAGCAGGATGCCGAAGCCGAAAGAGACGGTGAACCACACCGCCAGGAGCACGAGCATCAGCCGCAGGTTCTTCTTCCAGTAGCGCTGCCGCCAGCTGATGTCCTCCGCTTCGGGCGGTACGCCGGAGTTTCCCTCATGTGCCACATCGGACATGGGAGTCTCCCTTCTTATCTGTGCGAGGCGATTCACCCGCACGGGATGCGCGGGGCCATGTCTAAGCCACTCAAAATGTGAAACAGATCACAAGGGCAATGCCTCCCAGTGGTGCATCTGTGTTTGCCAACGGCAGATATTCCTCGACGAGCGGAGAATCGGCTCCGGGGAGCCGCTCGGCGGCTGATTGACGCCGTTCAGCGCCGCATATCAACCGCTGGCTGGGTTTTCGGCCGAGGATTGCTGCTGTGGCATCGATCACATCTAGGATGGCCGCATGACCACGACTGCTGACAAGGGCATCTACGGCGGCATCTCTGCCCGCCTCAAGGCTGGACGCGCCACCGGCTGGGGAGTGTTCCATCCCGGCAGCCGTGCCATGATCCTGGGCGGGCTGATGCTGATCGTCTCGGCGTTCCTGCCCTGGGTCTATCTGCCCTTCATGGAGCAGGTCACCGGTGAGACCTATGCTCTGCGGGGCACGGACGGTCCCGGTGTGATCACGCTCGCAGTGGGCTTCCTCGCCTTCGCCGGAGCGTTCGTCCCCCGGCGCCGGCTTGCCATCGCCCACGCAGTCGTCCCTGGCCTGCTCGTCGCGGCGATCGTGCTGCTCCAGGCCTGGAACATCGTGGCGTTCTCGGCCCAGGCCGACGCCTGGGGCGGCTTGCTGCCCGGCATGGGACTCGTGCTCGCGGGTGGCGGAGCCGTCGTGCTGATCAAGTCCGCGTGGAACATGTACCGCACGTGGATGCCCGCCTGAACCGAAGCGAGATCTAGGTGACGCTTCCCGAGGTCGGCGCGTCCTCCGACCGAGAGGTGCGCGACACTCCCGCCGAGGTCGACGCCGCCTTCCGTGCCCAGCGTGCGATTGCGCTGGCCTACTTCTTCCTGTTCCTCATCCTCGTCGCCGCGTTTCCACTGCTGACCCTGACCCTGCAGTGGTGGACCGGGGCGCGTGTGCTCGGCGGGCTCAGTCCCGGCTTCGTGGCTGCGGCCGGTGGGCTCTACCTGATCTTCGCGGTCGTCGGCATAGCCGCCGCCCGGCTCAGCGCCTCCGTCGAATCACGCATGCTCGGAGGACAGCAGGAGCTGGACGACCCCGAGATCTCAGCCGAGGAGGTGTCCCGGTGACCTCCACAGCGGTGGTCACCCTGGCAGCTGTCCTGGTGATCGTACTCGGGGTGTCTTTCCTCAGCCGCCCCCGCGGTCCGTCCACCGTGGACTTCTACCTCGCCGGCCAGCGAGTGGGTGTGATGACCAACTCCTGGGCCATCTGCGGGGACTATCTCTCCGCCGCCTCTTTCCTCGGCGTTGCCGCAGCCGTCTATGTCTCGGGGCTGGACGGCGCCTGGTACGCAGTGGGCTT
The DNA here is from genome assembly GCA_947494195.1 of uncultured Nesterenkonia sp. Lineage (GTDB taxonomy): Bacteria > Actinomycetota > Actinomycetes > Actinomycetales > Micrococcaceae > Nesterenkonia. The sequence goes on from CANLUC010000002.1 coordinate 355,854, forward strand.
CGCCGCAGGCTTCGTGCCAGTGCTGCTGCTGATCGCCGCACCGCTGCGCCGGTTCGGAGAATTCTCGCTGGCTGACTTCCTCGGGCGTCGAATGGAGTCGGCCCCGGTCCGACTGGCCTCGGTGGGGGTGGTTCAGCTGGTCATCCTCTGTTACCTCGTCCCACAGTCCGTGGGCGGGGGGATCACCTGGGAGCTGCTCGTCGGACAGGGACTGCTCGGACTCTCCCCTTATGCGACAGGGGTGCTGCTCTCCACGGCTGTGGTCGCCGTCGTCGTCGCCTTCGGCGGCATGCGCGGGACCACCTGGAATCAGGCAGTCCAGTTCCTGCTGCTCTTCGCCGCGCTGGTCTGGCTGGCCGTGGTGGTGACCGCGGACGGCTTCCGCTACGGCGACGCGGTGCACAGTCTCAGTCAGGCGCCGCTGGCCAACCCCACGCTGGGTGGGCCTGCAGGTCAGGAGTGGGTGTTGACGGAGGAGACGAACCAGATGCATCCCGGAGAGCCCGCGCTCTTCGGGGAACCTGGAGCGCGCTACGGCCCTCTGGGGCAGGTGGCGCTGGTGGTGACCCTGGGACTCGGCACGGCAGGACTGCCGCATGTGATGAACCGATACTTCACCTCGCCCACGGGCAAGGCGGCCCGCACCACCACGGTCTGGGTGCTGATGCTGATCGGCGCCTTCTACGCCATGGCGATCATGCTCGGCACCGCCGCGCGAGACATCATCCCCGACGCCGTCGCCGGCCGGCCCTGGCTGGAGGAGCTCACCATCAACGGCGTGCTGCATACTCCGGAACACGCGCTGCCGGTGCTGGGGCGCATCTACGGGGAGCAGTCTGGACTGGGCCTGATCGCCGCCGCCGCGCTGATCGCCGCCATGTCCACCGTCGCCGGACTGCTGCTCGCCTCGGCAGCGACCTGGGGGCACGACGTCTATGAGCGCCACATCAATCCCAAGGCCACTCAGCGTCAGGCCGTCTGGGCAGGGCGGATCACCACTCTGCTCGGAGCCGCCCTCGCGGCAGGCCTGGCCATCGCGCTGCGGCCCGAGGCCTTCGCCCCCGCCATGCCCTCGCTGGTCGCCACCATGGTGACCTGGGCCTTCGCCGTCGCCGGGTCGGCTCTGACACCGGTGCTCGTGCTGGCCATCTGGTGGCACAGGACGACGGCGGCCGGGTCTCTGGCCGGTCTGCTCACCGGCGCGGGACTTTCGGTGAGCATGTTCCTCACTGCCGGCCTGATCGAGGTCACCTGGCTGCGCGAGCTGCTTGCCGCGCCCACCCTGGTGGTGGCCCCGATCACCGTGGCGGTCGTGGTGCTGGTCTCGCTGCGCACCAGCGCGCCGGTCGGCGTGCAGGCACACTGGGTGCAGATGCATGGGACCGCGGCGGATCGCCGGGCGGAACGCATGGCCCGACTGACGCGAGGGGGAGTGGATGCGCGGTAGCGCGATACTGGCGGCGGCTGTGACGCTGATCTGGGTGCTGGTCTACGTGGGCACCCAGGTCCTGGCCGATCCGGCGCTGCCCATGGTCCCCACCCTGGGGCTCGGGCTGTTCCTGACCGTCGGAGCCGTGCTGGGATATCCCTCCGCGCTGCGCGGGGCCACCGGGCGGCGCCGACAGCGACCGGTCTCCCCGCGTGAGGTCGAGGTCAGCCGGGGGGTGCGAGATCTCGCCGCCGCAGGACGTTCCATGCCGCTGCGTGCAGGCCTCACTCCGGAGGCCGCACGGCGCACCTGCGAGCTGCTGCGCCCGATGCTCTCCGGCGACGCGGTCTCGATCACGGACCGCGAGCAGATTCTCGCCTATGTCGGCCCTGGGGCGGACCACCACCGTGAGGGTGCGCAGATGCAGACCTCTGCGGCCCCTCGCACGATCGCCCGGGGCAAGACCCAGGTGGTCCGTGATCGCGCGTCCGTGGGCTGCCGCACCACCGACTGTGAGGTGACCTCAGCCGTGATCGTCCCGCTGCGCGTGGGCAGTCGCGTGATCGGAACGCTGGGGGTCTACCAGGCCGAGACGGAGATCCCGCCGCGCCGGCTCGTGGAGGATATGGCCGCAATGCTGTCACTGCACCTGGAGCTCGCGGAGCTGGACCGGGAGAAGCAGCTCGCCACGGACGCACGGTTGAACGCGCTGCGGGCCCAGATCAATCCACATTTCCTCTTCAACATCCTCAACACCATCGCCTCGAAGGCGCGCACCCGGCCGGACGAGGCCCGTGAGCTGCTGCTGCGGCTCTCCGAGTTCTTCCGCTATGCGGTGCGGCAGGAGGGCCACTACGCGGAGTTCGCGCAGGAGTACTACTTCGTGCGCACCTATGTCTCGCTGGAGCAGGCTCGTTTCGGGGATCGACTCAAGGTCCGCTACGACATCGACCCGCAGGTGCTCACCACGCGGGTACCGGTGCTGATGATCCAGCCGCTGGTGGAGAATGCAGTCAAACATGGGATCGCCGGCAAGCCGGAAGGCGGCACGGTGCATCTGCGTGCCCGGGTGGACCCGCTGGCCCGGACGACCAGCATCAGGGTCAGTGACGACGGCGTCGGCATGGCCCCAGAGGTGCTGGCCAAGATGGCCGACAGTGCCCAGGAGCTTCGGGGCCTGGAATCGATCCAAGAAGACCCCAGCCACGCCGGCGTAGGGCTGCAGAACATCACCGAACGGCTCAACTCGCTGTTCGGGGATCGTTACGACCTCTCCATCTCCACCCCGCGCTCCGGCGGCACCGTGGTGGAACTGACCATTCCACTGCGGTGATGCGAATCACATGGAGCTGAACATCAGCTCTATACTGAGCGGATGCACCCCCGGGCCCTGATTGTCGACGACGAGGCGCCGGCCCGTGAAGAGCTGCGCTTTCTCCTGGAGGAGATCGGCGGTGTCCAGGTGGTCGGCGAGGCCACCAATGGTGAAGAGGCCCTCCTTCTGCTGAACTCGCTGGCCTATGACCTCGTCTTTCTGGATATCCGGATGCCCGGGCTGACCGGACTTCAGGTAGCGGAGCGGCTGCGCGGGTCGGTGGGCGTCGAGGGCACCCGGAGCCCCCAGGTCATCTTCACCACAGCCTATCCAGACCACGCCGTCGAGGCCTTCGACCTGGCGGCGGCGGACTATCTGGTCAAACCCTTCTCGGCGGAGCGACTGCAGCGGTCTGTGGAACGAGCGCTCGCCGGGGCGGAACCCCCAGCGACCCCGGCCTCGACCCCGGCGTCGTCTGCTCGGTCTGCGCCAGCCGCGGCGGCCCCTGGAGAGACTGCTCCTTCGGAACGCGCGGGGCAGCATCAGCTGGTGCGGATCCCGGTCCAGAAGGACGGGCGCACCGTGCTGGTGGAGGGCGACGCGATCGCCTACGCCGTCGCAGCGCGCGGCTACGCCTCGCTGAAGCTGGCGGATGACCGTGTGCTGGTCTCCTTCTCGCTCAACGAACTCGAGCGACGGCTGCAGGGTCACTTCTTTCGTGTTCACCGCTCATATCTGGTGAATCTGCGCTACGTCCGTGAACTCGTGCCGGACTTCCGCGGCACCCTGGTGCTGGTGCTCAACGATCGCCAGCGCAGCAGGGTAGAGGTCTCCCGTCGGCATGCGCCGGAGCTGCGAAGACGCCTGGGCCTGTGAACCGCTCTCGCGGCCACCAGGCCAACTGCCGGCTCAACTGCGCGGGCGGTCCTCCGGCAGGCTCTGCGGCATCGGTTTGGTGGGCTGAGCCTGCCGCGCCGGGGCAGACTGCTGACGTGGCGCCGAGGCCGGCGCCGGGGAACCAGGATCTCGTTCCAGTCCCTTGCGCTGCTCGGTCTCGGCTGCGGGCTTCTTCCCGGACTCCTTCGCGGCACTGTGATCCTTGGCCGAGTCCTTCCGCTCCACTGGCGTGCTCTGCCGGCCCCATGCCTTGATGCAGCCGAGCATCACGTAGGCGATCAGCAGCGCCAGTGTCAGCAGCCCATGGAGCACCATGTTTGCGGTGGAGCCAGCTGCATCCTGATTGCTGAACGCCAGCACGAACATGCCGGCACTGTGCAGGATGGTCAGTTCCATCAGTCCCGGGTAGGCCCGCGGGCGCCACGCGACCAGCGCGAAGAGGCCCGCAAAGACGACCAGACCGAAGGCGTGCCACGCTTCGGCGAGGAACGTCTCGGGGCCGGACTGCTGGAGCTGGGCCATGGACCAGCCGGCGAATCCAGCGGTGCCCAGGGCTGAGATGATCAGCAGGGTCCGCCCCGTGGCGCGGCGTCGTGATGTGGTGACCTCTGCTGGCATGGTGTTTCCTCTGCGATCGGCGTGGGGCGGATTCCTCCGGTGCTGATCTCAGCTTAAGCCCGCTGACACCTGCTGACCAGTGAGGACAGGCTCGTATGATGCCTGAAGGGGCATTCAGGAGTGTCTGCGACTCATCACATGGAATGAACCTGTCCACGCGGTGGTTCGCAGATTACGAGAGCAAGGATGCTCCCCAACATGCACGGAGTACTAGAAAGGTTTCCATGGCTACTGTTCCCACCATCACACTCAACGACGGCGCTGAGATCCCTCAGCTCGGCTTCGGCGTCTGGCAGGTCCCCGCGGATGATGCCGAGACGGTCGTCACCGAAGCGCTGAAGGTCGGCTACCGGCACATCGACAACGCTGCCGTCTACGGCAACGAAGAGGGCGTGGGCCGCGCGATCGCCGCATCCGGCGTGCCCCGTGAAGAGCTGTTCATCACGACGAAGGTCTGGGTCAACGACTTCAAGGCGGGCCGCACCCGACAGGCCCTGGAGACCTCCCTGCAGAAGCTGGGCCTGGACTACGTGGATCTGTTCCTGATCCACTGGCCTTCACCGGCGGACGAGGCGTACCTCGACGCCTGGAAGACCATGGAGGACCTGCAGTCGGAGGGACTGACGCGCAGCATCGGTGTCTCGAACTTCCTCCCGGAGCACCTGGACCGGGTCCTCGAGGCTGGCACCATCGTGCCTGCGATCAACCAGGTGGAGATCCACCCGGCGCTGCAGCAGCGCGAGATCCAGGAGGCCAATGACAAGCACGGCATCAAGACTCAGGCCTGGAGCCCCTTGGCTCAGGGCGCGGTCTTCGAGGATGAGCCGGTCAAGGCCGCAGCCGAGGCGCACAATGTCTCACCTGCACAGGTGGTCATCCGCTGGCATCTGCAGCGTGGTCGCATCCTCTTCCCCAAGTCTGTGACTCCGGAGCGCATCGCCTCGAACTTTGACGTCTTCGGCTTCGAGCTCAGCGAGGACGAGCTCTCAGCCATCGATTCCCTGGAGCGGGACGGTCGCACGGGCCCCAACCCGGGCGAGTTCAACCCCTCCTGAATCGGGAGGGTGATGGTTCGGCCAACAAGCTGAAACAGCACCAAACCTGATCAGCAGCTAATAGCAGCACGAAAAAGAGCAGGGCCCCAGTTCGATGAGAACTGGGGCCCTGCTCTTTTATGCGACCGAGTCGCTCAGCGGGTCAGCGCTGAGTCTTGTCCTCGGTCGTCTTCGGGTCAGTCTGCTCGACGTCGCCGTTGCTGACTGCCTCGTCGTAGATCTGCTCGGACTCCCACTGCTGGCCGGTGGCCGATTCAGCGAACTCGGGAGTCTCGAAGACCTGATCCGCGATCGGATCGTTGAACGCCACGTCCTCGTCCCAGCCGATGGTGCCCGTCTCCGGGTTGACCGTGGTGGAATGCGACGGCACATCCTGGATGGCGAACACCATGTCGTCGGAGGCGAAGGGAGTGGAGATGCCCGATTCCTTCGAGGTGGGCTTGTCCAGGCCGGCCAGGGTCGCCGAGGTGTTGCCCAGGAAGCCCTTCAACGCAGTGCGCTGACCGCTGAGGATCGAGCGCAGATTGCGATGTACGCCGGGGGCGGAGTTCCCGCCGCCCGGTGCACTGCGCGCGGTGTCCACCAGGGCCGCCTTGCTCGCCGTCGGGCGGATCCGCACGTAGCGCGGCATGGTTGCGGTCTCGTAGTTGAACATCCGCACCTGGGCGATCACGGCGAGGACCATCACGATCGAGAGCGGGGCTGCCGCAGCGATCGAGGTGACCTGCAGGACGCGCAGCGCCGCGTCGGCGGCTTCGCCTCCTGCTGCCAGCAGCACGATCGCAGTGATGGCGATGAAGACGGTCCAGAAGACCCGCGTGAGCTTCGGCGTGTCGGTGCGTCCGCCGTAAGCGAGCACATCGGTGACCAGCGAGCCGGAGTCCCCGGAGGTCACGAAGAAGATCGCGATCACCAGGATCGCCACCACGGCCGTGATGGAGGCCAGCGGCAGCTGCTCGAGCAGAGTGAAGGTGGCCCCCACGGTGTCGATGTTGCCGTCCTGGACCATGACGCCCTCGGTCATCTGGTACCAGATGCCGGAGGAGCCGAAGATGGTGAACCAGAGGAGGCTGACCAGGGTCGGCGCCAGCAGCACGCCCATGACGAACTGGCGGATGGTGCGGCCGCGGGAGATCCGCGCGATGAACATGCCCACGAAGGGTGACCAGCTCATCCACCAGCCCCAGTAGTAGATCGTCCAGTCAGCAGACCAGCCAGCCTCATCCCCACCGACGTAGTTTGCGCCGGTCTCGAACATGAGCTGCGGGAAGGCCATGAAGTACTCACCCAGGTTCCCGACGAAGGACTGCAGCAGGAACAGGGTGGGTCCGGCGATCAGCACGAACAGTGCGAGGAGCGCGGCAATCACCATGTTGAAGTTGGAGAGCCACTTCAGGCCCTTGTTCACGCCGGTGATGACCGAGAAGGTGGCGATGGCCATGATGATCACAATGATCGCGGTGAGCAGCACGGTGTTGGCCGGGTCCTCGATCCAGCCCATGAAGCCCAGGCCCGCTGCGATCTGCTGCGTGCCGATGCCCAGTGAGGTGACGATGCCGAAGACGGTGCCGACAATGGCGACCACATCGATGACGTGGCCCACCCAGGACTCGATGAGCTTGCGTCCGAAGATCGGCTCCAGCAGCCAGCGGATGGACAGCGGACGTCCGCGGCGGAAGGTCATATACGCCAGACCAAGTCCGACGACCACGTAGATGGCCCAGGCGTGCAGGCCCCAGTGGAAGGCTGCCTGACCCATGGCGGTTCCGGAGAGCGCGGATTCAGAGGCCGAGACGATCTCACCGTTGGCATCCATGCCCGTTGACCCCGTGACATCCGGGGGAGCGATGAAGTGCCACAGCGGTTCGGCCACGCCCCAGAAGACGAGTCCGATGCCCATGCCGGCGGCGAAGAGCATGGTGAACCATGAACCGAGCGAGAATTCAGGCTTCTCGTCGTCGCGGCCCAGACGGATGTTGCCGGCCTTGGACAGACCCGCCCACAGTGCAAAGACCACGAAGCCGGTGGCGATCAGGACGTACCACCAGCCGATGGTGTCCACGATGGTGGAGTTCAGGGTCTCGAACGCGTCAGCGCCGTTCGCCGATCCCCAGATGGTGGCGAAGATCAGTCCGATGACGATGATGAGCACCGCCGGAATGAAGACGGGTTTGTTCAGGCCGCGCCAGGCATCAGCCGGCGACCAGTCCCGTAGTCGAGCTTCGGGTTCCGAAGCCATGAAGTCCTCCTCAGTCAGGTGAGAGTGTTCTCTAGTTTCGTGCAAGGTGATTCACCTCTTGCGCATGCGATTCAGGCCAGACACGCAAAAACGACGCCGACTCTGTTGCCTCACCAGGTGGGTATGGGCCCAGCCCGGTGTGACAGGCGGCAGAGATCCTGCGTCGTCGTCAGAAGGGTCTTGACACCTGCGTTCCTGCGCGGGTGAATCGGTAGCGTCCACCTACTATTTACACACTCAATGCGCTTATAATGCAACTGCCGTTCCCCGTATGAGACCGCCGGAGGGGTTCCGCAGAGCGGCCCCGACCAGGCCAGGGACCTCTTGGATGGCGACTGTCACGCCTTCATAACTGTTTCCCCAAGACCGCTTCTGGGGTTGGCAGCGAGAGGCCACGGCGTTACGGTGTAACCCATGCCCACTGGCCCGATGCACCCTGCGTTTTGCACCAGGGGAGTCCTCAAAGGCGCCACGTCTGCCTGCCTGCTGGCCTCGTTGATGGTGGCAGGGTCCGCCTCGGCGCAGGCGTCCACGTCAGAGTCCGCAGTCACCGCACAGCTTCCGGGCTACCCGACTCCCGGCCAGCCAGTGTCTCCTGCTGCCGAGGAGCGGCCCTCTACGACCGTGGAGAAGGATGAGAGCGACATCCGAGTGGCGACGCTCCACGCGGGCCTGAGGGCCGGGTCCTCTGCTGAACTCCTGGACGAGCTTGAGGGGGGAATGCATCCTGCGGCGCGGGTGCTCGCGGAGACCGTGCAGGCCAACGCCCCGGATGTTCTGGTGCTCACCGGCATCAGCTATGACGAGAATGAGAAGATCGCGGAGACCCTGAACAGCCAGTACCTCGCCCGCGGCCAGAACGGGCAGACGGGCATGCAGTACTCCTACACCTACACGGCTCCCACGAACTCGGGGATCGATTCAGGTGCCGACCTCGACGGTGACGGCCGCGTGGGCGGGCCTGCCGACGCGATCGGCTACGGAAATCACCCCGGGGAGCGCGGAATGGCAGTGTTCTCGGCCCACCCCATCGTTCAGGACGAGGTTCGCACCTTCCAGGAGTTCCTCTGGGAGGACATGCCCGAGAACTCGATCCCCGAAGGTCAGTTCTCCAACCTCGAGAAGTCCGTGCTGCGACTTCCCAGCACCAGCATGTGGGACGTCCCGATCGAGGTCCCGGGCGAACCCGGACACGTCCACGTGGTCGCCACCGACCTCAACAGCTCACCACGGTCCGCGCGCCCCGACGAGGCGCGCAACGAGGACCAGCGTCGCATGGTCACAGATTTCGTCTCCGGCTCAGCCTGGTATCTCTACGACGACGACGGCGCCCGCGGCGGTCTCGGGGCAGAGGATTCCTTCGTGATCGCCGGCAGCCTGGCCGACGAGCAGGAGCTGATGACTTCGCCAGCTGAGAAGGTGCCCGAGCTTTCCACTCTGCTGAAGAGCGAAGTGCTGCAGGACCCAGCCCCGGAGGCCGTGACGGATGAGCCGCTGCCAGAGCGTGACGGGGATGCGGATCCGAAGGCTACTCAGGGACTGAGCAACGGTGAAGCGGTGCGATCTTCTTATGTGCTTCCCGCCACCGCCCTCGAGGTGGATGGCACGGGGGTCTTCTGGCCCGCAGAGGGCGAGTTCGGCTTTGACCTGGTGGACCCGGCAGAGTCGGCTTCGCCCTCGGGCCGGCTGGTCTGGCTCGACATCGCCACCAGCTGAACCGCTCACCTCGCAGTCAGGGTGAAGCCCTAGACTGAAGCCATGGCACCGACAAAACGGACGCTCATGCGCACTGCAGCCACCGGTTTCTTCGTCCAGCGGACGGTGTCCGCGGTCAAGGACCACGCCTTCGATGACCGCGGGAGCCTGACCCCCCGCGCCGAGAGCATGTTGACCCGGGCGGTGACCGTCCAGCGTCCGATCGTGCTGGCCAATCTGCGCAGGCTGCGCAAGGCCCATCCAGACTTCTCCAACCGGCAGCTCGCAGCTCAGCTGGAGCGCGAGTTCGTGCGCGGCCTGACCGGCGGCGGCGCGCTCATCGGAGCCACGGCGGCGGTTCCCGCGGTGGGGACGCTGACCTCGTTGGGTCTTTCCGCGGCTGCGACAGGCACCTTCCTCGAAGCCTGCGCCCTGTATGCCCAGTCCATGGCCGAGCTGTCCGGAATCAGCACCGAGGACCCGGAACGGGCGAAGCTGCTCGTCATGGGCGTGATGCTCGGAGATCAGGGCCGCAAGCTGCTCAGTGAGCTTTCACAGCAGGCCGGCGGCAAGGGGACAGGACCCTTCGCCTCACTGGTGCCGATGAACTCATCGTCCAGCTCCCCAGGGATGACCGGTGTGCTGGTCAACCAGATCAAGCGGCAGTTCGTCCGCCGGTTCTTCATCCGTCAGGGCACCTCCATGGTCGGCCGAGCGATTCCCTTCGGGATCGGGGCCGTCGTCGGTGGAGCCGCCAATCACAGCCTCGCGCGTCAGATCGTGAAGTCGGCTCATCTGACCTTCGGCGACCTCCCCGAACACACGCCGGACTCCCTGCTGCACGACATGAAGCGCGCCAAGGAACGTGAGCGACAGCGCGCCGAGCGCCGGCAGCGGCGGGGGCGCAAACGCGAGATCCTCGCCCAGCGCGGGGCGGCTGGACGGAACAGCGGCAACGCCACGCCTGAGCTCACAGCGGAGAGCAGCTCCGCGACGCCCGCCAAGACCGCCAGGCGCTGAGGCGCCTTCCGGCGACGAACCCTCAGTCACACGATGTTCATCTGCTCTTCTCCGGAGATGCCGCCAGACGGACGTGTCCCCTTGTCCCCCGAGGCGCAGAATGAGCGTGTGACCACTGATCTTGCGCAGACCCACGACCTTCCCAGCGCGTTGCCTGTGGCGCCCCCGGTCGGTCGGAGTTCACGACACCGCGACCTGTTCTCTCCGGCAGACGCTCCTCATGTGAGACCTGGGGCCGAGTCCCGCCAAGCGATCATCTTCGCCCATCGCGGCTCATCGGGGCTCTTCCCCGAGCACAGTCGGGCCGCCTATCAGCGCGCCATCGAAGAGGGTGCAGACGGGCTGGAGATCGACCTGCACCTGACCGCCGACGGGGAGCCGGTCTGCTTCCATGACGCGACCGTGGACCGCACCAGCAACGGCACTGGAGCCGTTGCCGAGCTGAGCCTGGCCCAGCTGCGGTCCCTGGACGTGACCAGCTGGAAGACCCCCCGTCTGCCCGCGGAGTATGGGGCTCGCCACCAGCAGCTGATGACGCTCTCCGATGTGCTGGAGATGCTTCTTGACGCCGGGCGCGACATCAGCCTCGCCATCGAGTTCAAGCATCCGTCCCCGTATGGCGATCGACTCGAGACCAAAGTGCTGCGGACCCTCCTGCACTTCGGGTGGGATCCCGAGACGTCCGTGATCCCCGCCGGAGATGCGGCCGCGCACTCGGTGACGGTCTCTTTCATGAGCTTCTACCCGGGATCGCTGCTCTACCTCACGGAGATGGTGGCTCCGGACAAGCTGTGCGCCCTGATGAGCGACGTCACCGAGGCGCAGGTGCGGAAGCGGCTGCGTGGGGTGCCGATGGCCTTCGCGGTCCGGCCCGTGGTGGCCGCAGTGATGCGCGGGACCCTGCGAGATTCAGAGGCCCTGGTGTGGAAGGGGCGCGCCGGCATCGCCGGTCCGGGGCTCGCCTACCTGAGGAAGCACCGGGCCGAAGTGAAGGCGTGGCTCGCGCGGGGGACGCGTCTGCGGGTCTGGACCGTGGATGATCCGCAGGACGCCCGATTCCTGCTGGACCTCGGCGTTCAGGAGATCACCACGAACTATCCCGCTCGGCTGCTGGAGGCCGTGACGCCGGCCCGCTGAAGCACGGGCAGATGTCCCAGCGGGCACGTGAGCGATATCATGGGCGCAAGCTGACCGCCTACGGCCTTCAGGAGTTCGCCATGACTGACCCACGAATCCACGAACCAGATGAGGCTGCCCCGGGGAGGAAGTCCCGCGGCGTCGTCGTCGGGGTCGACGGCTCCGAGCAGTCTCTGCGCGCCGCACATTGGGCGGCCGCCGAGGCGCATCGTCGGATGCTTCCGCTGACGGTGGTCACCGCCTATTCGATCCCCGCCTTCGCGGCCTCGTCCATGGACGGCGGGTATGCCCTGATGGACGACTCAGCGCTGCGGCAGGGGTCCGAGAGGGTCATCGAACAAGCGGCCGAGTTCCTGCGGGACTACCCCGGTGAGGTCCACTATGAGGTGGAATCGGGTGATCCCGCGGGGGTCCTGCTGGACTACTCTCACGAGGCCGTCGTGCTGGTCGTCGGCAGCAGGGGACGGGGAGGCTTCCTCGGCCGTCTGCTCGGCTCGGTCTCCTCCGCGCTGCCGGCCCACGCCAAGTGTCCGACGGTCCTGGTGCCGCTGAAGTTCTCTGCCAAAGAGTCCAACGCCGTCACCACGTCCACCGGCGCGATCCCGATCGTCTCGGCATCGCAGCGCCCGGGCACGGCTGTGCCGGAGTCCGTCATCGCAGAGGGCGCCCACCCCATCCGTTCCAAGGACGCCCGTCCGGTCGCGGCAGGCGTGGACGGTTCAGACTTTGGTCGCGTCGCGGCATTGGTGGCGGCGCGGGAGGCCAGTGAGCGGGGGACCAGGCTGCGCATCGTCTGCGCGCTGCCCCCCGTGGGCGCCACGCTGGTGTGGATCCCGACCAACATCGACAACGACGCAGCGCTCAAGGAGCTCCGCGAGAAGCTCGAGGCGGGGAAGCGGTGGCTGCACAGCCACTACCCGGAGCTGCAGATCGACGCCGAGGTCATCGACGGCACCGCGGTCGATGTCCTGGTGCAGGAGACCCGGGGCGCGCAGCTCACGGTGATCGGCACGCGCGGCCGTGGCGGATTCGCAGGGATGCTGCTGGGATCTACGTCCCAGGGCGTCCTGCACCACGCGGAGGGGCCGCTGATGGTGGTTCCCGATCACGAAGACACCCGACTGGGCAACCGCGGCGAGTTCGGACCCGTGCTGGGCGGATGAGTCTACGGAGCGGACACGCCGAAGACTGACAGACCGACCACGGCTGAACAACCCCGGAGACCCAAAGAAGAGGGCTCCCGGTGTCCGACGCCGGGAGCCCCCTTCTTTTCAGATCATCTCAGCGCCCTACCGCGAGCGCGAGAATCCAGTGAGAGGTTATTCAGTTGTGGGTCTTCTGATTAGACCACTCGGCGGACTGCCGAGGGCGTCTCATACAGCGAGCGAACGGTGAGTCCGCGGGAGGGGTTCGAGGCGTCGACCATCTGCCCGTTGCCGAGGTAGATGCCCATATGTCCTGGGGCGCTCGCGCTGCCGAAGAACACCAGGTCGCCGCGGCGCATGTCACCGACGGAGACTGCCTGCCCCTCGTTGACCTGGGTGTAGGTGGTCCGACTGAGGCCGACCCCGGCCTGGGCGAAGGCCTGCTGCACGAGCGAGGAGCAATCGAAGGCGTTCGGCCCGTTGGCGCCCAGCACGTAGCGGACATCGCTGCGGTTGGCCTGTGACACGGCCCAGTTGATCGCGATCTCGGCAGCGTTCGAGTTGCTGCTGGCCGGGACCACATTCGCCGAGGGCTGAGACTGACTCTGCGACTGAGTCGGAGCAGTAGCCTCACGACGCTCCGGCTCTGGTTCTGGCTCCGGCTCTGGTTCGGGTTCCGGCTCGACCTGGTCCCGCAGGTAGTCCACGTGCCAGCGCATCTGGGTCCAGGAGGCGTTGCCGTCGGCGTTGGTCAGCGAACCGTTGCTCAGCACGGCCCGGTAGTAGTCCTGGGCTCCGCCGTTGAAGCCGGACTCAAGCTCGGCGCCCTGACGCATCAGAGTCTGCATGCTGGTGCTGAGGTCGCCGAAGGACGCGATGACGGGCTCTGGCGCTGGCTCGGGCTCAGGTGCCGGCTCGGGCTCCGGCGCTCGCTCAGGTTCTGGTTCGGGCTCAGGTTCTGGTTCGGGCTCTGGTTCAGCCTGGTCGCGCAGGTAGTCCACGTGCCCACGAAGCTGGGTCCAGGAGGCGTTGCCGTCGGCGTTGGTGAGCGACTCGTTGCCGAGCACCGTCCGGTAGTAGTCCTCGGCGCTGCCACTGGACTCAAGCTCGGCACCCTGGCGCAGCAGAGTCTGCATGCTGGTGCTGAGATCACCGAAGGAGGTGATGACCGGCTCCGGTGTGGGTTGTGGTTCCTCGGAAGGTGCGGCTTCCCCATCCGCACCTTCCGAGGAAGTCTCTTCGGCCTCTGCAGCGGCTGCTTCTTCGGCGGCCTCGGCCTCGTCCTCCGCCTCGGCGGCGGCAGCGGCCTCAGCTTCAGCCTGCTCTGCTGCGGCAGCTTCTGCTTGAGCGGCCTCGGCTTCAGCAGCCTCTTCAGCTGCGGCTGCCTCCTCGGCGGCTTCGGCTTCAGCAGCTGCTGCTTCTTCCTCAGCTTCCTCTGCTGCCTCTGCCTCTGCCTCGGCGGCTGCGGCAGCCTCAGCTTCTGTAGCCTCTGCCGCGTCGGTGGCCTCAGCTTCTTCATCCTCGGCGGGTGCCTCTTCGGCATCCTCGTCCGTGACCTGAGCCTGCTCGGCGTCGGCGCGAAGGGCGGTGATGCGGTACGTCAGCTCCTCGTTGTCGACCTGACCGTCCTCGTCGACGAAGTCCGCGTTTCCAAGGACGTTCTCGAAGAAGGACTGCAGATCGCCCTCCCAGCCCTCGAGCTCCATGAGCGTCTTCAGCAGCTCCTGGAGGTTCTCACCCACCTGCTCGACGTCGGTGCGTGTGGTCTCGGTGGCGCGCTCGGCATTCTCCCGGGCCTCGGCGGCGCTGGTGGAGTTCTGTCGAGCCTGCTCGGCGAGGCTCTCCGCCTCCTGAGCGGCCTGTTCGGCAGAGACCGCGTCCAGTTCAGCCTGGTCCTCCAGCTGAGTGTCGGTCGCGGCGTCGGCCAGGCTGTCCTCTTCGGTGAGCAGGACCTCCGCGGCGGAGGTATCGGGCTCCTGGTACTCTTCGGCGGCAGCGGCCTGTGACTCTTCAGCTGCGGCGCGCGCCTCATCGGCGGCGGCTGCGGCTTCATCGGCCTCGACCTGGGACTGCACAGCGGCCTGGTGCTGCTCCTGCATGGCCGCTTCCAGTTCCAGTGCTCGCTGGCTGGCCTGGGAGATGCGATCGGCGATCTCGTCGATCATCTGCTCGGTGGCCTGGGAAGAGTCCCGGGCGGTAGAGATCTCTTTGGCGGAGGGAACGGCAGGGAGCTCGGTCAGGGCGACCGAGTCGGAGGCGTTGTTGTCATTTTGTTCGACAGAATTGGCGGCACGGTCTGCCACCAGATCGGGAAGAGTTGTCCCGACCAAGGCTGTCGTCACGACGGCGGCAGTAACTGCGGCCACCGCAAGATTGCGACGGTATTTCACGGTAGATCCTCACTTAGTCCTCACTGGGGCAGCGCCGCAGCCCTTCTCAGGGGGCCGGTCGAATCGCGGGTGCCTCAGCTCCTGAGCCCACATGGCCAGGCGGGACTTAGGAGGAAAGTCTGGGAAACCCTCATCCATCAAGTGATCGCCGTGCGGTGCTAGCCATGTGATTCAGAGGCCGAAGCGGAACTATGGGAACCGCGATTCGAGCCTTTTGGCGCTACGCCGGCAACGATAGTTGTGGATTTGTCATCTTGGCAACAGGTCGTGTCGTTCCTGTGATCAAGCTGTGAACGCTACTTCCTCGTCATTCCGGGGATGTAGAGGCGAAAGCTGCTTGTCTCAACCTTCAAGTAGGTTGAAGGTTGAAGCTTCCGAGACATTGGGATCACTCTGTGCTAAGGCTTTTTGATACACAAATTTGATAGTGCAATTGACTCAGCGTTCTGGCGGCGCTCAGCCCCAACCGAGGCGATGCAGCGTCTGGTCATCGATGCCGAAGAAGTGCGCGACCTCGTGGATCACGGTGATCGTGACCTGGGTGATGACCTCTTCCCTGCTGTGGCACATCTGCAGGATGGGTTCCTTATATAACGTGATGCGATCCGGCATGGACCAGCCTTCGCCGCCGCGTTCGGTCATCGGGATTCCTTCGTAGAGGCCCAGCAGCACGGTGGAAGGGTCCTCCCAGGGCTCAGGCTCGTACGTGTCCTCCACGAAGATGGCGACGTTGTCCAGCTGATCGGCCAGATCCGGAGGGATCAGATCCAGGGCCTCAGTCGTGGCGGAGTCGAACTCCTCGTCGCTCATCTGAAAAGCCATGGGGCCAGTGTAAGGATCCCGCTCGTCGGGCGGCGTTGCCCGGCCCCGGATTTGCTCTGCGGGAGCTGTTCGACCTAAACTTTTACAGTTCCCTTACAGGGATCGGGCCCCCATCGTCTAGCGGCCTAGGACACCGCCCTTTCACGGCGGCGGCACGGGTTCGAATCCCGTTGGGGGTACGCTTCAGCAATGAAGAGCAGTGATTTGGACAGCAAGGGTGAGACTGGTAAAGTTTTCCTCCGTGCCAAGGCACAAAGTAAGGCCCTGTAGCGCAGTTGGTTAGCGCGCCGCCCTGTCACGGCGGAGGTCGCGGGTTCAAGTCCCGTCAGGGTCGCTTCACTCTCTGTACAGAGGATCTGGCCGGAGAGCGAGTCGTCGCTTGAGATGGCGTCGATGGCTCTGTAGCTCAGTTGGTAGAGCGTTCGACTGAAAATCGAAAGGTCACCGGATCGACGCCGGTCGGAGCCACCGTTACAAGAAAGCCCCTGGATTTCCAGGGGCTTTCTTGCGTCTGAGGTCGAGTGGAGACCTCACCGATCTACACCGGGGTCAGCGAACTCTCAAGACCGGGCGCATAGAAGGGCGTACAACGGTGCCGGAACGCCCGCATCAGCTCTTGATGTAGCCGTTGGGGTTGAGCACGAACTTCTTGGCCGCACCCTTGTCGAACTCCGCATAGGCGGCCGGCGCATCATCGAGCGGTATGGCAGTGGCTTTGACTGCTTTGGCGATCTCCACCTTGTCCTGAAGGATCGCCTGCATGAGGCGGCGGTTATACAACATCACCGGGCATTGCCCGGTGGCGAATGACAGCGATTTTGCCCAGCCCAGGCCGAGACGGATGGAGAGCGAACCAACTTGGGCGGCCTGGTCGACTCCGCCCGGATCACCGGTGACGTAGAGACCGGGAATGCCGAGCGCGCCACCGGCCTGGGTCAGGTCCATCAGTGAATTGAGGACGGTTGCCGGTGCCTCCTGTGCGGAATCGGCTCCATGCCCACGGGCCTCAAAGCCGACGGCGTCAACGCCGCACTCGACCTCCGGCACGCCGAGGATCTGCTCAATCTGCTCGCGCGGATCACCCTTTGAGACATCCACGGTTTCACATCCGAATGACCTGGCCTGTGCCAATCTGTCCGCGTTGAGGTCACCAACTATCACGGCACTCGCGCCCAGCAGCTGTGCGCCGACGGCAGCGGCAAGCCCGACCGGCCCAGCCCCGGCGATGTAGACGGTAGAACCAGGCCCGACGCCCGCGGTGTAGGCACCGTGGAACCCGGTGGGAAAGATGTCCGAGAGCATGGTCAGATCGAGGATCTTCTCCAACGCCTGCTCACGGTCGGGGAACTTGAGCAGGTTCCAGTCGGCGTAGGGCGTCAGCACATATTCAGCCTGTCCTCCGACCCAGCCCCCCATGTCCACATATCCGTAGGCGCTTCCGGGGCGATCCGGATTCACGTTGAGGCAGATGCCGGTCTTGCGCTCCTTGCAGTTGCGACACCGTCCGCACGAGATGTTGAAGGGAACGGAGACGATGTCTCCGACCTTGATGAATTCGACGTCGGGGCCGACTTCAACGACTTCGCCGGTGATCTCGTGGCCGAGCACGAGCCCGGCCGGTGCCGTGGTTCGTCCTCGAACCATGTGTTGATCCGAACCGCAGATGTTCGTCGCGACGGTCCGAAGGATCGCGCCGTGTGGGACCTTGCGTCCGATGTTCGCAGGGTTCACCCCTGGGCCATCCTTGAGCTCGAACTCGGGGTACGGAGTATCCACAACTTCCACCACGCCGGGGCTCTTATATGCGATCGCTCTGTTCTCAGACATTGCTTGCCTCATTTCTCAACGGTGATCTACGGGCTGCATCACACGACTTGAGTCTCCATCCGGGTCAGACGCGCCTCAATGACCCATCAGGCGGGCTTGAGCCCTACCTTTGGGCAGGTCATTTCTCTAGGATCTGAAACATGGATCGCGCCGCGCTATCCGATGGTCTGCTCCACCAGCTCTACGAGGTGCTCGCCTCTCCGCTGGGGTCGATCGGTCGTGGTCTCTCTGAGCTGCTGGCTCCGTTCGTGGCGCACTCGGCGTTGGTCCTGTTCACTGCCGATGTCAGCGGTGGTCGCCTCCACTGGTGGGGTGATCCCACGATTCACCAGGGGATGAGCGGGCTCGTTCTGGACCGCCTCCGCCGCACAAGTGGCAGCGTGGAGGGAATCCATCGGGCGGCTCTGCACATCGGTGACGCCCAGCGGCCTGTTCTGCAGATGACGGCTCGCAACGGCGCGCTTCTCCTGATCGTCGATCCTGGTCCGGTCTCGAGTCCGACGTCCGTGACGAACCTCTGGAACATCGTCTCGCTGCACGTGCAGGAGCGAGCCGATGAAGCGGCGCCCGAGTATCTGCGTCACGCCCGATCCACTGCCGGGGTGCGCCTCCTGGCCTTGAGCGAGATCAGAGACGAGTATTCGGCGACCCTCGACGGCATCCTCGCCCCGCTCAGGGCGGGGCGGCTCTCAGATGCCTCAGCCCGAGAAGCTGCCCTGAATCGGTCGGTCGCCGGGCTTGATCGTCTCCGCGCGATGTCCGGACAGGCGCGAACCCTGGCTCAGGAGACGGTGACCGTGTCCTTCGCGCGCCTTGAAGAAGAGCTCAGGTCCGCGGCACGCTACTGGCATGGTGAACTCGAGTTCGTCGGTCCCTCCTGCGGTGATCACCAGGTGCCCGACGAGGTTGCTCGCGGTGCCCGCGCAGTGGTCCAACGCGTCATTCTCAGCCGCATGGAGAGTTCCGAGGTCAGTCGCATGCGGGTGCAGTGGGAGTGCGACGGAACCCAGCTCCTCATCGACCTCCGTGATGATGGAGCCGGCGGGGCCGCGGACGCCGAGACGCTGCTGGAGATTGCCGGGCACCGGATTGAGGCGCTGGGGGGTCAGCTCTCCTGCACCGCAACGTCAGGATGGGGTGCAGAACTCTCGGTGACCCTGCCGCTGAATCCACCTCCGATTCGCCCCTCCACTGCGGCGATCGCAGGTCTTCGACCACGGGAGATGCAGGTCGCGAACCTGCTGGCAGCAGGCAGCAGGAACCGCGCGATCGCCGAAGAGCTGGGGATCAGCGAGAACACGGTCAAGTTCCACATCTCGCGCATTCTGCACACCCTGAACGCAGGCTCTCGCGCTGAGGCTATCGCTGCACTTCTCTCGGAGCAACGGGCCTGAGGGTCGAACGGGGGTCACCGTCGTGCCGCCCCACACCCAGTTCGCCTCGGGGCCGGGGCCCATCGGTGCGGTCCCCCGATAGAATCCTCGACTGTTCATGGGGGCTCGTATAAGTTGTGTTCAGGGCGGAGCGACCGCACTTCACAGGAGGCGTCATGACTCAGAACCCAGGACCTTACGGACCCGAGGACGGCGACGGGCAGGTGGGTGGCAACAGGCCCCCGGGTGGCCCGCCTCCCCAGAATCCCGGCCCCTATGGTCAGCCGAATCCGCCCGCCCAGGGCGGTTCACCCTACGGGTACGGGGGAGGACAGCCCTATCCCCAGCAGTCCCCGCCGAACTCCCCGCCGCCGAAATCGCCCAGTCGGACCTCGGTGGAGGGCAAGAACTTCTTCGCCGCTCTGTTCGACTTCTCATTCCAGAGCTTCGTGACGGTGAAGTTCGCAAAGTTCATCTACGCGATCCTGATCGCCTTCATCGTTCTCGGCTACTTGCTCGTGGTCATCTCAGCCTTCAGTGAGAATGCTGTTGCGGGGCTCCTCGTGCTGCTGCTGGGCTGGATCCCGGCGATGATCTACCTCATCCTGTTCCGCATCACGCTGGAGTTCATGATCGCGCTGGTGCGCACCTCGCAGAACACCGCCGGGACTCGGGCGGAGATCGAAGCGCTGCGTTCGGACTTGAAGAACCGCGGCTAGTTCTGGCTCACCACCGCACCCGACGACGACGGCGCCCGATCCACCACGTGGAGGATCGGGCGCCGTCGTCGTCGGGTTGAAGAAGGGGTCAGCTCAGCTCCACGATCACCGGAGCGTGATCCGAGGCGCCCTTGCCCTTGCGCTCTTCGCGGTCGATCCAGGCGGAGCTGACGCGTTCGGTCAGCGCGGGGGAACCCAGCACGAAGTCGATCCGCATCCCTTCCTTCTTCGGGAACCGCAGCTTGGTGTAGTCCCAGTAGGTATAGACCCCGGGGCCGGGAGTGTGGGGCCGCACGACCTCGGTGTACCCACTGTCCAGGAAGCCCTGGAACGCCTGACGCTCGGGGGCGGAGACGTGGGTGAGGCCCTGGTCGCGGAAGAAGTCGATGTCCCAGACATCCTCATCGTGCGGGGCGATGTTGAAGTCACCCATGAGCGCGATCTGGGCGTGCGGGT
Source organism: uncultured Nesterenkonia sp. (assembly GCA_947494195.1). Taxonomy (GTDB): domain Bacteria; phylum Actinomycetota; class Actinomycetes; order Actinomycetales; family Micrococcaceae; genus Nesterenkonia. Next base: position 375,991 of record CANLUC010000002.1, read on the forward strand.
CCTCGGCGAGCCAGCCCTGGGCATTGTCCTTGAGCTGGCGCAACCAGTTGAGCTTGTACTCCATGTGCTCGTCTTCGAGCGAGCGGCCGTTGGGTACGTACAGGCTCCAGATGCGCACGCCCCCGCAGGTTGCGGCGATCGCGCGGGCCTCCTGGATGGGATCCTTGCCGCCCTTGCCGAAGACCGGCTGGTCTGCGAAGGTGCGCTTTACGTCCTTCATGCCAACGCGGGAGGCGATGGCCACGCCGTTCCACTGGCTCAGGCCGAAATGCGCGACGTCATAGCCGTTGGCCTCGAAGAGCTCCCAGGGGAAGTTCTCGTCCTTGCACTTGGTCTCCTGGATCGCCAGGACATCCACGTCGGAGCGGTCCAGCCAGGCCTCGACCCGATCGGCCCGGGCCCGCATTGAGTTCACATTCCATGTCGCAATCCGCATGGCTTCAAGCTACCAGCGCGCTCCTCGGTGCCGAGCGTCGGGAGCGAGAGCTCGGGTGCGGAACCTCGGGAGCGGGACCCTGGGGTGTGGGGTGGCGGCCTCAGCCTTCGCGCCACCAGTCGTCCTGGATCGTCACCGGCACCGTGCGCTTGTGCCGGGTGCGCAGGAAATGCTTCTCGAGGACAGCGGCTTCGCTGTCCGGGATCTCGCGACCTTCGAGGTAGTCATCGATGTGGTCATAGCTGATCCCAAGTTCGGTCTCGTCGAGCTGACCGGGGGTGTCGTCGAGCAGATCCGCGGTGGGGGCCTTGGACCAGAGGGTCTCCGAGGCGCCGAGGTGCTTCAGCAGCTGACGGACCTGACGCTTGTTCAGGGTGAACAGCGGCAGGATATCGGCGCCGCCGTCGCCGTATTTGGTGAAGAAGCCCGTGGTGGATTCAGCCCCGTGATCGGTGCCGACCACCAGCAGTCCATGCTCGCCGCCCACGGCGTACTGCACCGTCATGCGCAGGCGCGCCTTCACATTGCCGCGGTGGTAGTCCTGCAGGGCCCGCCCGAAGGTGTCGTTGAACGCGCTGTCCACGCCGGTGACGGCCTTCTCGATGTTGAACGAGTCAGTCCGGTCCGGAGAGATGAACTCCAGCGCCGCCGCAGCGTCGTCGGCGTCGTGCTGTACGCCGTGGGGCAGGCGCAGCGCGTGGAAATGGGCGTCATGCCCCTGTTCGCGGAGCTTCTCCGCGGCGAGCTGGCAGAGCCGACCGGCCAGGGAGGAGTCCACCCCGCCGGAGATGCCCAGCACGAAACCGTTCACCCCCACGGACTTCGCGTAGTCCACCAGGAAGTCCACCCGGCGGGCGACCTCCTCAGCGGGATCGATCTCAGGCTTCACGCCCATTTCTTCGACGATGACACTCTGTAGCTCACGCATGAGGCGAGTCTACTCAGCGCGAGGTTTCGACCACGTCACTGATGTCTGTGTGTTGGCCAGACGCGTTCACCGAACGGGGCCGGTCGACGAGCCCTGCAGAGTCTTAGGATGGAGACCATGACTGAGACTGCCGCCAGCACCCCGCAGCCCGCCTCCGACCCCGCCGCCGACCGCCGTCGACTGCAGGAGCTCATCAGTGAGCTCGCCGTCGTCCGCGGCAAGGTGACGCTCTCCTCGGGCAAGGAGGCTGACTACTACATCGATCTTCGCCGCATCACGCTCCAGCACGAGGCTGCTCCGCTGGTGGGGCGGGTGATGCGGCATCTGCTCGCAGAGGCAGATATCAATTACGTCGCCGCCGGCGGTCTGACCATGGGGGCGGACCCCGTAGGAACCGCCGTGATGCACGCCGCCGCGCAGCAGGGGGAGGCCGCAGACACCTTCGTGGTGCGCAAGGCGCAGAAGTCCCATGGCATGGGCCGCCAGGTCGAAGGTCCGAGCGTCGAGGGTCAGAAGGTCGTGGTGCTCGAAGACACCTCCACCACCGGTGGGTCAGCGCTGACGGCGGTAGACGCCGTGCGCGCCGCCGGAGGTCTGGTCCAGGCCGTGGCCGTGATCGTGGACCGCGACACCGGCGCGAAGGAGCATATCGAGGCCACCGCCGGGGTGCCGTACCTCTTCGCGTACTCGAAGAGCGACCTCGGCCTGGACTGAGCTGCCTCTCGGCATCCATTGACGTTCATCGATACACCGGTCTAGTCTCAGTGCATCGAAGAAGATCGATATTCATCGATGCGATGCGTATCGAGTGAACTGGTCGCCCAGATGGAGCCGTGATGGAAGCCAAGTCCACAAGCACCGAAGAACTGCCTGTCGTCGTCATCGGCGCAGGTCCGATCGGCCTCGCCGCAGCCGCACATCTGCTGGATCAAGGTCTCGAGCCGCTGATCCTGGAGGCCGAGTCCCAGGTGGGCGCTTCGATTCGAGAATGGGGACACATCAAGCTCTTCTCCCCGTGGCGGCACAACGTCGATGCAGCATCCGGCGCGATGCTGGAGTCCACAGGCTGGGAGCCACCGCGTCCCACCGCTCTGCCCACGGGTGCCGAGCTGGTGCAGGACTACCTCGAACCGCTCGCAGCGCTCCCAGAGCTTGCGGGACGGATCCGCACGGATCATCGAGTTCTCGCCGTCAGTCGCGGCGGGCGGGACAAGACCCATGTCCAGGCGCGTGCTGGCCAGCCCTTCGTCCTGCGCGTGGCCCACGCCTCGACGGTGACCGAGCTGCATGCCCGTGCAGTGATCGACGCCTCCGGTACCTGGGGCAGCCCGAACCCGCTCGGTGCCGCCGGCTTTCCCGCCCTGGGCGAGGAGGATCCCGCGGTGAGCGACCGGCTGCTCGGTTCGCTGCCGGACGTCCTCGGCGCCGAGGCGCAGCGCCTCGCCGGGCACCATACACTGGTCGTCGGTTCCGGGCACAGCGCGATCAACACGCTGCTCAACCTCGCCGCGCTCAAGCGTCAGGACCACGCCACCACCATCACCTGGGCCATCCGTGGGGACTCCGCCGAGCGCGTCTACGGCGGCGGTGACGCTGATCAGCTTCCCGCTCGCGGCGCCCTGGGCCAGCGGCTGCGCCGGCTCGTCGAGGAAGGCGAGATCACGCTGCTCACCGGTGCCGAAATCCACGCACTTGCCGTCACCGAGTCGCGAGCTCAGACCCCGGACGACGACGCCGCGGCCCCCTCCGCGCTGGAGGTCGACTTTGCGGATGGTCGCCGGATCACGGTGGAGTATCTCGCCGCCGCCACAGGCTTCCGCCCGCAGCTGGAGATGCTGCGCGAGCTGCGCCTGGAGCTGGATCCCGCTGTGGAATCTCCGCGACGGCTCGCCACCCTCATTGATCCGGAGTTCCACTCCTGTGGCACGGTGGAGGCCCATGGCGCCGATGTGCTGGCGCACCCGGAGGAGGGATTCTTCCTGGCCGGCATGAAGTCCTATGGCCGGGCGCCCACCTTCCTGCTGGCCACCGGCTATGAGCAGGTCCGCTCCATCGCGGCCCACCTCGCCGGCGCCGACGCGTCACCGCAGAACCTGAACCTGCCCGAGACCGGGGTCTGCTCCGGAGTGGGCGCGCCGGATCCGGCAGAGCCGCAGTCGTGCGGCGCGCCCGAGCCGGCGGCCGGGGAGACGCAGTCCTGTGGCGCACCCGAACTGGCGGCAGTCGGAGGAGTCTCCGGTGGGACCAGGGTCGGTGTCTCCACCGGCGTGCTGCACGGACGCCACGGCTGAGCACGGCAACACTGTACGAGTGCATCCCACCAAGCGGGCGGTCCTCACTGGTCTCTGCCTGACCCAGATCACGTCCTGGGGCGTGCTCTTCTACGCGTTCCCGGTGCTCCAGCCTCGCATCGCAGAAGACACCGGGTGGTCGGCCACGGCACTGACCACGGCTTTCTCCGGCGCACTGGTGGTCTCCGGCGTGCTGGGGATCCCGCTGGGGCGGGTGTTGGATCGGCGTGGGCCGAGGCTGATCATGACGGCAGGTGCTGCGCTCGCGGTCCTGGGGCTGCTGGTGGTGGCCGCGGCGTCGTCGTACTGGGTGTTTCTGCTGGGCTGGCTGGGGATCGGCGTCGCGATGTCCGGCACGCTCTACCCGCCTGCCTTCGCGGCGCTGACCAGGTGGTATGGCTCACGACGCATCTTCGCGCTGACCATGGTCACGCTCGCCGGAGGACTGGCGAGCACCGTGTTCGCGCCCGTCACCGAGGTGCTGGCCGGGCATCTCAGCTGGCGAGAGACCTATGTGGTGCTGGCGGTCGTGCTCGGTGCCCTGGTGGTCCCGGTGCATGCGGTCGTGCTGCGCAGACCATGGCCGGCGGAGACCGTCGCGGTGGAGACATCCGATGTCGGGCCAAAGACCGCGCCTCCGAAGGGTTCCGGAACCGGCGCGCCCCTCACGGACTACGCCTCGAGTGCGGACTATGCCCCAAGGATCATGCGCAGCCGTCCCTACGTGCTGCTGGTCATCGGTGTGGCGCTCGGTGCCGTGGCGATGTATGCGGGACTGGTCAACCTGGTGCCGATGCTCGTGGAGCGCGGGGTTTCTCCGCTGCTGGCCGCCTGGGTGCTGGGTCTCGGCGGGGTGGGGCAGGTCATCGGTCGCTTCTTCTACGCGCGGCTGGATCGGGGCACCACCGTGCGGCAACGCAGCGTGTTCGTCTACGCGCTGCTGGCGATCACCACGGGTGCACTGGCCTGGGACATCACGGCCGCGGCGCTGCTGATCGTGATCTCGCTGGCGGCCGGCGTCGCCCGCGGGATCGTCACGCTTCTGCAGGCCACGGCGGTCACCGATCGGTGGGGGACGCGGGATTATGGGCGGCTCTCCGGGGTGCTCAACGGACCGATGATGCTCTCAGTGGCGATCGCTCCTTTTCTGGGTGCGATCCTCGCCGACTGGCTGGGCAGCTACGAGGCCATGTTCGGCGTGCTGGCCGGACTGGCCGTGCTGGGGATCGGTGCGATCGCGGCCAGCATCCCGGCGGAGGCCGCCCGGCGGTGACGGTTCTAACGCTCACGTGCGCCCCGGCCTCGCCCGGGCCCCCGCCTTCATCTATCGAGCGATTTTAGGGATTCCAGAAGCGAAATCTGTCGGGATTTTGCCGAAAAGCGCCCAGCAGATGTGCGGGTGTGGAAAACAGGCCGAGCATCGGGTGGCTGTCGGCACACTTGCGTCATGGATGTGCTCCCACCGCAGCTCACGAGACGAGCCTTCACCGCCGCTGAAGCCTTTCGCGAAGGAATCCCCCGGGAGCGGTTGCGACGCCGGGACATCCTCGCTTTAGGCTCGGGAGTCCATGTCGCCCGGGCGCTCGCGGAGTGCTTGACTCCCGGGGAAACTCTCGAGATGAAAGCGGAAGCTCTCCTCCGCGATCGGCCAGAGATGTGGGTCTCACACACGACGGCCGCTGAAATTCACGGCTTGTGGCTCCCGGACAGGTTCCTGCGGGACGGGCGCTTGCATCTGACTCACCCGGCGAGACCGGACGTCTGGCCGCGGCGCAAGGGTGTCTGTGGGCACCGGGTCTCATTGCGACCCCAGGATGTCGTGACACGCGGCGCACTGAGAGTCACCACCCCCGCGCGCACCTGGCTGGACCTGGCGCGCGACTGCACCGTCCGCGACCTGATCATCATCGGCGACCAGCTGGTGCGGCAGCCTTACCCGCGCTTCGAGGGGCGCGTGGAGCCTCACGCCACCGTCGCCGAGCTTCGACACCTGCTTGAGGAAAGCCCCGGCACACCAGGACGCCGACGCTGCCTCACCGCGTTGCCATGGGTCCGTGTCGGCGCAGATTCAGTGCAAGAGACGCTTCTCAGGCTTGCGCTGATCCGCGCGGGGTTGCCGGAGCCCGAGCTGCAGGTCCCCGCCCAGCCGGGATTTCGTTGGTCTCCGCGCGCCGATCTGGGCTACCCGGCGTTGAAGATCGCCATTCAATATGACGGCGAGACCCACTTCACGCCCAACCAGCAGCGCGCTGATCAGCGTCGCGACAACGTCTTCCTGGCGGAGGGCTGGCGGGTGCTGCGCTTCAACCAGGATGACTCCCGCGAAGGATTCCAGCGCGCGGTGGTACAGGTCCGTGCGGCGCTGGCTCGTAGGTGATCACCCACCCAGGGAGCGCTGCATCAGGATCGTGCTCAGCGTTCGTCCGCGCTTGACGCTGACGTCGGCCAGTCGGCCCACCTCGGTGAAGCCCAGCCGCTCGTGCAGCGCATAGGAGGCGCCGGTGGACTCATCCTCGGAGAGCACCGCGATGACCTGGCGGTGTCCGGCCTCCTCGCAGCGAACCAGCAGCTCGCTGAGCAGGGCGCGTCCGATCCCACGTCCCTGAGCTCCCGGGCGCAGATACACCGTGTCCTCCACGGTGTGGCGGTATGCGGATTTGCGCCGCCAGTGACCGGCGTAGGCGAAACCCAAGACGACGCCGGCCTCCACAGCGACCAGGAAGGGGTGGCCAGCGGCCCGCTTCTCCTCCAGCTCGGCGGCCCACTCGGATACTCCCATCGGTTCCTCACTGAAGGTGATCACCGTGTGGTGGGCATAGTGGGTCTGGATCATCACGACCTGCGCGAGGTCACGGGGCTCGGCGGGTCGAATAGTGAGCGAAGTGTCAGCCATATCTGGAGCATAATCCCGCCGCGGCTCCGGATCGGCGAACCATTCCCGGCGGCGCGCTCGCGGGCCTAGGGTGCTGACATGGGTGAAATGGAAAAAGAATGGACGGCTGTAGACGACTACCTCATCGAACACCTGGTGCCGGAGGACGAGGCGCTTGCTGAAACTCGGCGCAGCTCCGCAGAGACCGCGACCCCGGGAATCGACGTCACCGCCAATATGGGCGCCTTCCTGGCACTCCTCGTGCAGATCTCCGGGGCCAAGCGGGTGCTGGAATTCGGCACCCTGGCGGGGTATTCGAGCATCTGGATGGCGCGAGCCATGGACGACGACGGCGCAGTGGTCACCTTGGACATCGATCCGGCGGCGGCCCAGGTGGCCCGGCGAAACTTCACGGCTGCCGGCGTGGCGGAGCGCGTCCAGGTGCGGGTGGGTCCGGCGCTGGAATCTGCCCAGGCCTTGATCGCGGAACAGGCAGAGCCCTTCGACCTGGTGTTCATCGACGCGGACAAGGCGAACAACCCGCACTATCTCGAGGCATCGCTGGCGCTGTCGCATCCCGGCACCGTCATCGTGATCGACAACGTGGTGCGCGGCGGTGCGGTGGTCGATCAAGACAGCACCGATCCGGATATTCAGGGCATCCGCACGCTGATGAAGCAGATCGAGGCCGATGATCGGCTCAGCACCACCGCGCTGCAGACGGTGGGGCTCAAGGGCTGGGACGGGTTCCTTCTCGCGCGGGTGAACTGACGCAGGTGGGATAGCCTCGAAACCATGGAGCAGCAGGGGCAAGCCGACGGCGCAGCGCAGCCCACCGAACGCGAGATCGGTGTGGGCCCGTGGGAGGGTCCCTGGCCCGACGGTGAGCACTACGACCCGGAGCTGCTGCGCGAGGGGGATCGCCGCAACGTCACCGATGAATTCCGGTACTGGTCCCACGAGGCGATCGTCGCGGACCTCGATTCACGCCGCCACGACTTCCACGTGGCGATCGAGAACTGGCAGCACGACTTCAACATCGGCACGGTGGTCCGCACGGCCAATGCGTTCATGGCCAAAGAGGTGCACATCATCGGGCGCCGGCGCTGGAACCGACGCGGGGCGATGGTCACCGATCGCTACCAGCATGTGCGCCACCACCCAACAGTGGAGGACTTCGTCGCCTGGGCGGATTCGGAGGGGCTTCCGGTGCTCGGCGTCGACCTGTTTCCCGATTCCAGACCCATTGAGACCTATGAGCTGCCCCAGCGGTGCGTGCTGGTGTTCGGCCAGGAGGGGCCCGGACTCAGTGAGGACGTTCGGGAGGCCGCACAGGACACGCTCTCCATCGCGCAGTTCGGCTCCACCCGGTCCATCAATGCGGGCACTGCCGCGGGGATCGCGATGCACGCCTGGATCCGGCAGCACCGCTTCAGCGGCTGAGCCCGCGCTGCGACATGCGAGCTGAAGCTAGGGCGTCTCTCCGCGGTCCAGCTTGTCCATGAACCGCGCGATCCTGCGAGCCCGAGTCACCGGGTTTGCTGCGATCATCAGCTGATGCAGCACGTGATATCGACCCTGACTGCCCATCGCCTGGAAAGTCGTTTTCGCGGTGGGGGAGTTCTCCAGTGCCGCTGCCATATCCGGCGGCACTTCTGCCCCGGCCTGACCGGCATAGGCCCGATCCCACCTGCCGTCGGTCTGGGCACGCTCGATCTCGGCGAAACCTCGTTCCCGCATGCGCCCCGAAGCGATCAACGCCTCCACGTAGCCGACGTTGCGCTGTGACCAGATCGAGGTCTTGCGCCGCGGGGTGAACCGCTGCAGGAAGGTGCTCTCATCCCGGGACTTCCGCTGCCCGTCGATCCACCCGCTGCAGAGTGCCTCCTGCAGCGCGTCTGCGTAGCCCAGCGAGGTGGGCGTGGTGATGCCCTTCTTCTCCATCACCAGCCAGACCCCGTCCGAGCTGTCCTCGTGCTGATCCAGCCAGGCGCGCCAGGCAGCGGCGTCGGGCAGGGTCAGCTCGCGGTGCTCAGTCACCGCGGCCCGCCCGGGTCCGTGCCGGGTCGGCGGCCCAGCGCGCGAGGAACTCGGCGCCGGCCTCATCGTGGATGGCGCCGGTGGAGGAGGTGAGCACCTCGTACTCGGTCTCCGGGATGCCGTCCTTGGGACGCACATCTACGTGGCTGACCGGGAGCCCGCGCTCGTGCAGCCAGGTGGCCATGGCGTAGTCGCTGCGCGAGTCACCCATGGTGAACCAGGTCTCGGCGGTGATGCCGCGTGCCTCGAGCAGGCTCAGGCTGCGGCGGGCACCGAGGTCCTTGCCCAGCCCTTCGTGCTCCACATCGGTGGAGATGATGGTGGGGTCGATGCGCACATGCTCCAGCGCATGCTTCTTGAGCAGATCAGGGATCGCGGCGTCGAAGTCTTTCTGGGCTTGAAGGTAGTCCTCGTTCTCCACCTCGGTGGACTGCTCCACGGAGACCATGGCTCTCTTGGTCTCGTCGAAGAACATGTGCTCGCTGAAGCGCTCCGCCACGAGGTCACGAACGTCGTCGAACAGCTTCGCGGGGAGTTTGAGCTCCTCGTCGACATTGATCTCGCCGAGCCCTTCCGGGGTCACCTCCGCCCAGACGGCCCCCTTCTCGCTCACCGTGAAGACCGGGGTGCCCGGGAGCAGCCCCGCCGCGCGCATAGGAGGGACCACCTGCTTGGCGATGAAATCATCGGAGCGCCCGGTGTTGAAGATGACCGGAATGCCCTGATTGGCCATCACGGTCAGATCCCGCGCGATGGACTCGATGGCGACGCTCCGGGTCACCGGGGAGGCGATGGGCCCGTCCACGTCGAGCAGGAGTCCGAAGGGCGGGGTGGGGTTGAAGACGGCGGTCTCAGCAGAAGAAGTCACCTATCCATTATCCTGTACAGGTCGACGTCGCGCGTCCGGTTTCTCGGAAAGTTCTGGTTCGCGTGGCAGAGGGCAAAGTCCGGGGCTATAGCTCAGCTGGTAGAGCGCGTCGTTCGCATCGACGAGGTCAGGGGTTCGACTCCCCTTAGCTCCACTCTTCATCCCTGTATGCACCCGGGATTGGCCAGCCATCTGAGCTTTGCCTCCCGCTGCGACGAATGTGCACTAAAGTTTCAAAATACTCTTCAAATTTGCACTTCTTTGTGCAAATATGTCTCTGATGGAGTGGCCAGTCTGGTCTCTCCCACGAGGTGGAGTGACACGTGGCAGTAGAGATCACGCATGTTCGGTACGGCACGACTTCGAGAACAGAGTCAGAGATTGTTGCCTACCAGTGGCGCAACCCAGATGACGGACATTCCGGTTCCAGCAATAAGCTCATCATGGTTGATTGGGTGGAGAACAAGCGGGGAACCGCTTATGTGCAGGCTGGGGGCATGAGGGCCAGCGTCGCTGTGGTGCGCCCGGATCGGGGTCAGCCATATCTCCGGACGCGCGCAGATCGGGTGTGGACGAACAATCTGCTTCAGCTTCCCGAGTTCTAGATCGGCCACAGCAACACCTTGACCGCTTGACGTTGTGCGACTTCCCATAATTCACGGCCATTCAGGATAGATTTCAGTTCAGGTTTTTTGCGCGGCTCGCAAGAATATTGTCGAAGCTCTGGGCCTTGCTCAGTGGTGGATTGTTGAAGCGCACCCCTCCTCCCGAAACTTTGCACCCGGTAGGATCGCCCCAACGCCGCCACAATGAGGTGGCGGCGCCATGAGTTGAGGGAGACCGCAGTTATGTTCTCGAAGATCCTGGTCGCCAACCGCGGGGAGATCGCCATCCGCGCGTTCCGCGCCGGCGTCGAACTCGGCGCCCGCACCGTCGCCGTCTACCCGCATGAAGACCGGAACTCCTTCCACCGCCAGAAAGCTGACGAGGCCTACCGGATCGGCGAAGAGGGCCACGCCGTCCGCGCCTACCTGGATGTAGAGGAGATCATCCGCGTCGCCAAGGACGCCGGCGTGGATGCCATCTACCCTGGCTACGGCTTCCTCTCCGAGAACCCGGATCTCGCCCGCGCTGCCGAAGCCGCCGGCATCACCTTCATTGGACCGCCCGCCGATGTGCTGGAATCCACCGGGGACAAGGTCAAGGCCCTGCGCGCCGCGAAGAAGGCAGGCGTGCCCGTCCTGCAGAGCTCCGAACCCTCCAAGGACACCGAGGAACTCACCACAGCTGCCGAGGAGATCGGCTTCCCGATCTTCGTCAAAGCAGTGGCCGGCGGCGGAGGCCGCGGGATGCGCCGCGTGGACAAGCGCGAGGACCTCGCCGAATCCCTGCGTTCGGCCATGCATGAGGCCGAGACCGCCTTCGGCAACCCCACCGTCTTCCTCGAACAGGCCGTACTGCGCCCCCGCCACATCGAGGTCCAGATCCTCGCCGACGGTGAAGGCAACGTGGTCCACCTCTTCGAGCGCGACTGCTCCCTGCAGCGCCGCTACCAGAAGGTCGTCGAGATCGCCCCGGCCCCGCACCTGGACGAGGACATCCGCCAGGCGCTGCACCGGGACGCCGTCGCCTTCGCCAAAGCCATGAACTACCGCAACGCCGGCACCGTCGAGTTCCTCGTGGACACCGTCGGGGAGCGCGCCGGGCAGCACGTGTTCATCGAGATGAACCCTCGCATCCAGGTGGAGCACACCGTCACCGAAGAGATCACGGACATTGACCTGGTCTCCGCGCAGATGCGCATCGCCGCAGGTGAGACCCTCGAAGACCTCGACATCCGCCAAGAGGACCTGCGCGTCCGCGGTTCCGCCATGCAGTGCCGCATCACCACCGAGGACCCGGCCAACGAGTTCCGGCCGGACATCGGCACGGTCACGGTCTACCGCTCCGCCGGCGGCTCCGGGATCCGGCTCGACGGCGGCACCGTCTACACCGGGGCTGAGATCAGCCCGCACTTCGATTCCATGCTGGTCAAGCTCACCGCACGCGGCCGCAACCACCAGACCGCCATCGCCAGGGCCCGCCGCGCGCTTTCCGAGTTCCGCATCCGCGGGGTCGCCACCAACATCCCCTTCCTGCTCAACGTGCTGGACTCCAAGGAGTTCCTCGCCGGGGACGTGGCCACCGATTTCATCGACGCCCACCCCGAGCTGGCCAAGATCAACCGCTCCCTGGACCGCGGTTCCAAGGCCCTGCAGTACCTCGCGGACATCACGGTGAACCAGCCGCACGGGCCCCGCGTTGAAGGCATCGACCCGCGGGACAAGCTCCCGCACTTTCCCGGAGACAAGCGCGACGAGCCCGACCGAAGCCCTTTCGACGGCCCCTCGGATCACCCCAAGCCCGACGGCTGGCGCCAGGTCCTCCAAGCCGAGGGCCCGGAAGGTTTCGCCCGCAAACTCCGCGAACAGACCGCGCTGGCAGTCACCGACACCACCTTCCGGGACGCCCACCAGTCACTGCTCGCCACCCGCGTACGCACCCGCGACCTGCTCGCGGCCGCGCCCGCCGTCGCGCATGTGACTCCAGGGCTGCTTTCGGTGGAGGCCTGGGGCGGCGCCACCTACGACGTCGCCCTGAGGTTCCTCTCCGAGGACCCCTGGGATCGGCTGCGGCTGCTGCGCGCCGAGCTGCCCAACATCCCGATCCAGATGCTGCTGCGCGGTCGCAACACGGTGGGCTACACCCCGTACCCGCTGGAGGTCACCGACGCCTTCGTGGCCGAGGCCGCGGCCACCGGGGTGGACATCTTCCGGATCTTCGACGCGCTCAATGACGTCAACCAGATCGTCCCGGCGATCGAGGCGGTCCGCAAGACCGGTACGGCCGTGGCCGAGGCCGCCCTCTGCTACACCGGGGACCTCAACAACCCCGCCGAGGACCTCTACACCCTGGACTACTATCTGGGCCTGGCACAGCAGATGGTCGACGCCGGCGCGCACATCCTCGCGATCAAGGACATGGCCGGACTCCTTCGTCCCGCCGCAGCGAAAACCCTGGTCACTGCCCTGCGCGACCGCTTCGATCTCCCCGTACATCTGCACACCCACGACACCGCCGGCGGGCAGCTGGCCACCCTGCTGGCCGCCGCCGAGGCGGGAGTGGACGCCGTCGACGTCGCCGTGGCTTCCATGGCAGCGACCACCTCCCAGCCGCCGGCCTCTGCCCTCGTGGCAGCGCTGGAGCACACCGAGCGTGATACCGGACTGGGCCTGGAGGCTGTGGCCTCCATGGAACCGTACTGGGAGGCCGTGCGCTCGATCTACACGCCGTTCGAGTCCGGGCTGCCGAGCCCGACTGGCCGGGTGTACCGGCATGAGATCCCGGGAGGTCAGCTCTCGAACCTGCGTCAGCAGGCCATCGCACTGGGTCTGGGGGAGCGGTTCGAAGCGATCGAGGACATGTACCACGCCGCCGACACCATGCTGGGCCGGCTGGTGAAGGTCACGCCGTCGTCGAAGGTGGTCGGGGACCTCGCCCTGCAGCTGGTCGGCATGGATGTGGACCCCAAGGAGTTTGAGGCTGACCCGCAGAGGTTCGATCTGCCGGATTCGGTGATCCAGTTCCTTGCCGGACAGCTCGGGGACCCGCCAGGTGGCTGGCCCGAGCCGTTCCGGTCCAAGGCGCTGGAGGGCCGGACGGTCAAGCCCATCGCCGAGGAGCTTTCCGGAGAGGACTCCGCTGTGCTGGCTTCCGAGGATCCCGCCGAGCGGCGCCGCACGCTTAACCGGCTGCTCTTCCCCGGCCCGACCAAGGACTTCGAGGCCGCCCGCGACAAGTACGGCGACGTCCAGGTGCTGCATACCCGCGACTTCCTCTACGGTCTGCGCACCGGCTACGAGCACGTCATCTCCCTCGGCAAAGGCGTGCGGCTGCTCGTCACCCTGCAGACCGTCTCAGAACCTGACCCGAAGGGTGTCAGGACCGTCATGTGCACACTCAATGGCCAGGCGCGTCAGGTCGGTGCCCGCGATGACTCCGTGGAAGCCTCCGTTGCCGTCGCGGAGAAGGCCGACAGCTCGAATAAGGGTCATGTGGCAGCTCCCTTCGCCGGAGCGGTCTCACTCACCGTGGAGCAGGGCGACACCGTGGAGGCCGGGCAGAACGTGGCCACCATCGAGGCGATGAAGATGGAGGCCGGGATCACTGCCCCGGTAGGCGGCACAGTCTCCCGCGTGGTGCTCACCGGCGTGCAACAGGTGGACGGGGGAGACCTGCTGCTCGTCGTCGAACCGGCAGAGTGAAGCTTTCGCCCCCTGTCACAGAAACCCATCACCGATAGGATGGCGGCAGTGCACCGAAGACGCTGCCGTCTTTGACTCAACGCAAAAAGGAGCTCACACGTGGCTATTGCAACCCCGGACAAGTACCACCAGATGATCGATTCAGCGAAGGCTGGCGGATACGCCTACCCCGCGGTCAACGTCACCAGCTCGCAGACCCTGAACGCCGCGATCCGCGGTTTCGCCGAAGCCGAGTCTGACGGCATCATCCAGGTCTCCACCGGCGGTGCCGCGTACTGGTCCGGCGCCAGCGTCAAGGACATGGTGGTCGGCTCCCTGGGCTTCGCCGCGTTCGCCAAGCAGACCGCCAAGAGCTACGGCGTGAACATCGCTCTGCACACCGATCACTGCCCCAAGGACAAGCTCGACGGCTTCGTGCTCCCGCTGCTCGCCGCCTCCGAGGCCGAGGTCAAGGCCGGACGCGACCCGATCTTCAACTCCCACATGTGGGACGGCTCCGCAGAGACCCTCGAAGAGAACCTGCGCATCGCCGCCGAGCTGCTGCCCCGCAGCGCTGCCGCCAAGCAGATCCTCGAGGTCGAGATCGGCACCGTCGGCGGTGAAGAGGACGGCGTGGAGAACGCGATCAATGACAAGCTCTACACCACCATCGAGGACGCCACCGCGACCATCGAGGCCCTCGGCCTGGGTGAGCACGGCCGCTACATGACCGCGCTGACCTTCGGCAACGTCCACGGCGTCTACAAGCCCGGCGGTGTGAAGCTGCGCCCGGAGATCCTCAAGGCCATCCAGGACGAGGCCGGTGCGAAGTACGGTAAGGACGCCCCCTTCGACCTGGTCTTCCACGGCGGCTCCGGCTCATCCGAGCAGGAAATCTCCGACGCCGTCTCCTACGGCGTGATCAAGATGAACATCGACACCGACACCCAGTACGCCTTCACCCGCCCGGTGGCCGGTCACATGCTCGCCAACTACGACGGCGTGCTGAAGATCGACGGCGAGGTCGGCAACAAGAAGACCTACGACCCGCGCGTCTGGGGCGCCAAGGCCGAAGAGTCCATGGCGGCCCGCATCGTCGAGGCCTCCCAGCGCCTCGGCTCCGCAGGCAAGTCCATCAAGTAAGTCCCTTGGCTCAGTTCTAGAAGCTGACCGACGACGGCGGCCGCACCCTTTCTCGCGAGGGGGAGCGGCCGCCGTCGTCGTCTGGTCGGAACCGCTCCCCGGTCATCCCGCCCCGCGGAAAAAATCGTAGAGCTCTAGCAAGTCGTATCGCTAGAGCACTACGAAAAGTCGACAGCTCTACGATTTTTTCAGAGGGGAGCGCCTCTGTCGCGCCGCGAGCAACAATGCTGCACCAGCCAACGCAAGGACGGCGCCCAGCACGAGGGCGGTTGTCTCGATCCAGGACCCCGCGATGGGGGAGTTGTCCGTTGTGCCGATCGTGGCCCCGAACACCACTGAGCAACCCAGAATGAACAGCAACCAGTGAATGCGGCGTCGACGCCGCCGTCGCCCGGTCTTCACGCTCCGCGACTCACTCACCGGCGGAATCCACCCTCGGTGTTGATGATCTGGCCGGTGATCCACCTGGCCTCATCGGTGCACAGCCAGGCGATCAGCCGCGCTGGATCGTCGGGCTCACCGAAGCGGCCCAGCGGGAACAGGTGTGACATCTGCTTCCACGCCTCGGGTCCGAGGTAGCCGGTGTCCACCGGACCGGGGTTCACCGTGTTGACCCGGATGTTGTGGTGGATCAGCTGCTCGGAGAGCGTCGCAGTGATGCCCGCGAGAGCGGCCTTGGCTGCCGCGTAGGCCACCTCGCCCGGCATCGGTCCCAGCCCCTGCCCCGAGGTCAGGAAGACGATCGACCCCGGGGTTTCGCCGGAGTGCTGGTGGAGGAACGCCTGCGCCAGGAGGATTGAGGCTCGGGTGTCCACCGCCCAGTGCTCATCGAGCTTCGCAGCGGTCAGCTCCCCGAGTGCGCCGTCCCGACCGTTGAGCGCCTGATTGCAGACCAGTGCGTCGACTGAGCCCAGCTCAGCGATCGCCATATTCAGCACGTGCTCCGGGCCATCAGGATTGGCCAGGTCAGCATGGACCTCGGCGAGCCGGGCGTCTCCGACCAGGTGACCCCGGACGCCGTCGAGCACCAGGGAAAGGTCGTCCTCGCCCCAAGGCTGCTGACGGTCATGAGGGGAGTAGTGGTGGCAGACGACGCTGGCGCCGTAGGCGGCCATCCGGCATGCCGTGGCGTAGCCGATTCCTGCCCTGCGACTCACTCCGGTGACCAGCACGTTGCGACCGCGCAGCGGAAGCGGGTCGCGGGAGAGGTCGGAGGTGCGAGGCTGCTGCATGGGCTTATTGGACCACATCAGACCTCCCAGCGGGAGCTATAGCTGCGGTGTGCAAGCAGCGCGGCGAGTTCCGTGTGAACCGCGACGGTCTTCTCGAGCCGCGACTGCCGATCGGGGATCAGTCCGCCGTCGTCGTCCCAATCTCGGTCGCTGAAATAGCCCACGTAGGGATTGATCACGCACTTGAAGTCCAGCATCAATGACGAGGCCAACTGGCCTGTGGCCATGTACGACTGCGGCAGGCCCGCGGCGCAGATGAACGTGACCACCTTGTCGAACCACGCAGCGCTCGTCCCCTCCTCGTCGGTGGCACCGGTCGCTTCGATCAGGCTCTTGGTGGCTGCGGAGGGCGCCCAGTTGTAGATCGGCGTGGAAAGAATGATGCCGTCCGATTCTGCGATCGCGCGATGCAGCCGAGCAAACGGTTCGGAGTCGAAGACGTTCGCGTTGTCGAAGGCTGGAAGAGCGTGCTCACGCAGGTCGAGGACGGGCGCCTGGTGTCCGGCTGACTCCAGCAGTTCTGCGGCCTGCGTGGCGAGGGTTCGGCTTCTGCTCTCCGGATCGAGGCTGCAGGAGATCACGGGAAGCACGAGTCCACTCATGCCGTGAGGTTACCGGAGTCGTCCACTGGCTGGACGTGGGCGGCTGGGGTGGCGCCCCGGGGACGTTGGTTGGGTCGCTCGGGAAAAATCGTAGAGCTATCCACATTTCGTAGAGCTATAGCTCTACGATTCGCTAGAGTTCTACGATTTTCTCGGGAGGGACGGGTCTCACGCGGCGCTCCTCCCCGATCGTTCCGCCGTGGGAATGGAGCAGGTCTGGGTAGGGTTGAGCCTTGGGAAATCCTCTTCCGCGGCCGACCTCTCGGACGGCCGGACGTCACCACAGCTCGGAGAACCTCATGAACCTGTCCTCAATCGCTCTGCGCACCGTGCCCGGTGCTTTCATTCTCAACGCCGGCATCGGCAAGCTGAAGCTCGACGCCGAGACGTTCGCCGGCATGCAGGGAATGGCCGCCACCGGCGTTCCCGCCGTCAAGCAGCTGTCCCCGGAGCAGTTCGGCAAGGCCTTGGCCTGGGGCGAGATCACCCTCGGCACCGCGCTGCTGACACCCTTCGTGAGCAACCGAGTGGCCGGCGTGGCCCTGGGCACCTTCGCCAGCGGCATGCTGAGCATGTACTTCCGCAACGACGCCATGACCCAGAGCGACGGCGTCCGCCCCACGCAGGACGGCACGCCGATCGCCAAGGACGCCTGGCTCGCCGCCATCGCCATCGCACTGGTCGACCTCGGCACGTCGAAGAAGTCGAAGAAGTCCAAGAAGTCCAGCCGCAAGTAGAGCCGACTCGCTCGACTCCACCGGCCGGCCGATCAATCGCCGCCCCGCCCCGCTGGCTGACTGCCGATCCGCCGCTGCCTGACCGCTGACCCCCGCGAGAAAGCGATCCTCATGACCCGCGAGAAGCTGCTCCTGCTCGATTTCGATGGCACGCTCTGCCTGGGCGACGACCCGGTGCTCTTCTACGCCGATCGGGTGGACGCCCAGCTGCGGGCCAGAAAACTGGTAGGGCACTTCGCGGGCACTACCGTCCGTGAGATCGCGACCCGGGCCTTCACGATGAACACCCTGCTTGCCCCGGAGATCCAGTACGACGCCGCGGGGGCCCCGCTCACCGTCGGCAGCGAGCCCACTCACGACGATGCCAAGGCGCACCCGGTCTCCTGGCCGCTGCAGGACGGCTACCAGCTCGTCCAGCTGTTGGCGCGGCAGGCCGGGCTCACCGACGCCGAGTCCGGGGAGTGCTTCCGCGGGGCGCGGCGGGATCTGCTGGCGCATGGGCTCGGGCAGACCGATGTCCACGCTCCTTCCGGGGCCAGGGAGCTGGTGGCGGAGGTTCGCGAGCACGCCGTCGTCGTGCTGGTGACGAACTCGCCGGCCGAGGTCTTCGCGCCTTGGCTGGAGGCGCTCGGGCTGAGCCAGGCCTTCGATCTGGTCATCAATGATGCGCGCAAGCCCTTCGGTATGCCGGAGGCGCTGGGGCGCGCACGGGCCGCGGGAGCCGCGACACCGGACGCATCCGGACCGCCTATCCACCCCCGCCAGATCCTCTCGGTGGGGGACATCTGGCGCAACGACCTCGAACACGTCGCCGCCCTGGGGGGCAGCACGGTCCTGATCGACCGCTTCGCCACGGGACTGGGGGAGCCGGACCACCGCGTGGAAGACTTCGACGGCGCCGCCCAGTCGATCCTGACCTGGTCCATTAGCGCAGCAAGGGTGTAATCTCCGTCACAACGCTGATAACCCTGTGTTAACAGTGTGTGACGGGTTGTCGAACAGCCCTCTCACAGGTTGGAGGGGGCCTGAGGTGGCCCTTAGAGTGAATCCAGAATCGCCCGTGGGCAGCGTCATCACTGCGCTGACCTGGGGTGTGACTCGCCGAGTACCGCAGCACTGAGAGTTCCACGGTGGGCCGGACCGGTGTCGCCCTTGCATCTTGATGAAGAGGAAACTCCATATGCGTATGAAGACCAAGTCCACGTTCGCCCTGGCGGGCGTGCTGACGCTCGCCCTCTCCGGCTGTGTCGCAGATGAGGGAGAGGCCGGCGGCGGCGGCGATGCCGAAGAGAGCACGGACTCCGAGGCGGCGATCTCCAGCGTCGACGAGATCGTGATTGCGCTGGTCCCCTCCAACGACGTCGACAACATCGTGGAGAGCGCCCAGCCACTGGCCGACGCACTCAGCGATGCACTTGACGGCTTCCCGGTCCGCGCCGAGGAGA
The DNA here is from genome assembly GCA_947494195.1 of uncultured Nesterenkonia sp. Lineage (GTDB taxonomy): Bacteria > Actinomycetota > Actinomycetes > Actinomycetales > Micrococcaceae > Nesterenkonia. The sequence continues at coordinate 394,868 of CANLUC010000002.1, forward strand.
CCCAGGACTACCTCGGTGCCATCACCGCCATGCAGACCGGTGACGCACAGGTCGTCATGTCCGGTCCAGTGGGCATGATTCAGGCCGAGGAGCAGGCCGACGCGGTGCCGATCACCCAGTCCATCCGCTACGGATCCGATGTCTACGTGACCCAGTGGTTCACCAATGACCCGGACACCTACTGCATGGACGAGCCCGTCGATGTGCCCGATGACGAGGGCAACACCATGCTCTTCTGCAACGGCACCGACGAGGCCGAGCCCGGCGCCGTCGGCACCGAGGCGCTGGAGCAGATCGAAGAGGGCACCACGGTCTCCTATGTGGACCAGGGCTCCGCCTCGGGCTACTACTACCCAGCCACCCAGCTCAACGACCTGCTCGGCTTCGCCCCGGGTGAGGGTGACATCGATGAGCAGTTCGCCGGCAGCCACGACAACTCCGTGCTCAACGTCTACAACGACAACGCCACCATCGGCACCTCCTTCGATGACGCTCGCGAGAACGTCGTCGCCGAGAACCCCGATGTGGGTGAAGAGGTCGTCGTCTTCGCCTGGGCCGGACCGATCCCGAATGACGGCATCGTCGTCTCTTCCGAGTTCACCGAGGAAGAGCAGCAGGTCCTGACCGACGCCTGGCTCGCCGTGGCAGAGGACGAAGAGGGCCTGGCTGCGCTGGATGAGGTCTATGAGATCGAGGGCATGGTCGAAGCCGATCAGGACGCACTGGACGGTGCGCGCCAGGTCTACAACGACTTCGGCGGCGAGTAACCTCTAGCAACCCCTTCTGAGAGGAAACAGTCCTCCATCAGTCCGCGGTCCGGGTGCGAAGCTCTTACGCTTGAGGCGTGAGGTTCGCACCCGGACTCGGCTAGGACACCAGACCATGATCACTTTCGAGAACATCGACGTCGTCTACCCCAATGGCTTCAAGGGGTTGAGCAACGTCAATCTGCAGATCAACAAGGGCGAGTTCGTGGCCATCGTCGGGCTCTCCGGGGCGGGCAAGTCCACGCTGATCCGGACCGTGAACGGACTGGTGCCCTTCACCTCGGGCACGCTGACCGTGGGCGACGTCGTCGTCGATCCGCGCAGCAAGGCGAAGCTGCGCCGGCTCCGGTCCCGCGTGGGGATGATCTTCCAGTCTTTCAACCTGGTCACCCGGGTCTCCGTGTTGAACAACGTGCTCGTGGGGCGCTCCGCGGACACCCCCACCTGGCGGTCGCTGCTGGGCTGGTACCGCGCCGAGGACAAAGAGCTCGCCTTCCAGTCCCTGGAACGGGTCGGAATCGTCGACAAGGCCTATATGCGTGCCGCCTCCCTCTCCGGTGGCCAGCAGCAGCGCGTGGCCATCGCCCGTGTGCTGGCTCAGGACCCCGAGGTGATCCTCGCCGATGAGCCGGTCGCGTCGCTGGATCCGCCCACCGCGCATAAGGTCATGCGCGACCTGCGCCGCATTCAGCAGGAGTTGGGCATCACCACCATCGTGAACATGCACCACCTGGACCTCGCCCGCAGCTACGCCGATCGCGTGATCGGAATGCGCGCCGGTGAGGTGGTCTTCGACGGACCCGTGGAAGAAGCCACGGATGAGGTCATCGAACAGGTCTACCAGCGCTCGCTGACCGCCGAGGACATCGTGACCGCTGAAGCGGCCCAGGAGTAACGCGTGGTGACCACTTCCACCGCGGAGCGCCGTGCCGCACCTCAGGCGGCGGCGACGGTCCGTCCCGAGCCCCCGCGGCCCAGCGGCCTGGTCTACCTGGGTCTCGCCGGACTCGCCCTCCTCGCGTTCATCGTCTTCTGGGTCATCCAGGAGTCCGGGGATGTTCTGCTGATCCCGCTGGGCTTCGTGACGCTGTGGGCGCCCTTGAACCCGGTCATCGGTCTCGTCGTAATGCTGGTCGCGCTCGCGGTCTGCTTCAAGGCCAGGATCGGCACGATGGCGGCCTTCGGAACGGTCGCCTTCATCATCATGAGCTACTGGGCCGGCGCCACGGTGGGCTTCACGCTGCTCGAGATCCCCGAACGCTGGTCGAATGTGGAGCCTCGCCTCATAGCGTTCCTGGATCCCAATTGGAGCTACATCTGGACCGTCCGGGACCAGTGGCTGATCACGATCTCCATGGCGGTGGTGGCCACGCTGATCGGCTGCGCCATCGGACTCGTCCTGGCCATGTACGCCTCCCCGGTCTCCAGCCCCAATAAAGGCACCTCGCAGGCGATCAAGGCCGTCAACTCGGTCATCCGCTCCATCCCCGACGTCGGTTGGGCGCTGCTCTTCGTGGCCTTCATCGGCGGCACCGCCCACGGGCTGGGCCCCATGGCAGGCATCCTGGCGCTGCTGATGTTCAACATCGGAATCGTGGCCAAGCTGACGAGCGAGACCATCGACTCCGTGAACCCGGGCCCCGTGGAGGCAGCCGATGCCTCTGGTGCGAACCTCACACAGCGCAACCGGCTCGCGATCCTCCCGCAGGTGCTCCCCGGCTTCGTCTCCTATGGCCTCTACGTCTTCGAGCTGAACATCCGCGCATCGGCGGCACTGGGAATCGTCGGCGTGGGCGGCATCGGCTCAGCCATGATGCTGCAGCTGAACCGTTTCCAATTCGAGAACGTGGCCGCCATCCTGATAGCCCTGATCGTGGTGGTGCTGCTGGTCGACATGTTCTCCATGTACATCCGGAGGAAGCTGCTGTGAGTACCGCCAACCTCAACGCCGGACCGGGGAGCACCTCGCAGACGAAACCCCGCTTCGCTGAAGACGCGCTGGACCGACGTCCGGTGCGCCCGTCCAAGCTTCGCTACAACCTCGGCATGCTGGCCGTGGGCATCATCTTCATCGCCGCCGTCTACGGTGCCGGCATGGATTTCGGCGCGCTGCTGAACCTTCCGGCCAGCATCATCCAATACGGGCAACTCATGGCTGCGGGCGTCTTCCAGGCCCCGGATGAGACGGTGGCCGGGTACTGGACGCAGTCCTTCGACGCGATGTTCGAATCCGTCGCAATTGCCTGGGTCGGCACCATGGTTGGAGCGCTGTTCTCCCTGCCGCTGGGCTTCCTGGCGGCCCGCAACATGTCCCCGCTGCCTGTCTACATCGTGGTGCGCTTCGTGCTCTCGGTCATCCGCGCGGTCCCGGAGATCATCTTCGCCATCGCCATCATGCTGCCGCTCTTCGGCTTCGGCAGCGGCGGCGGTGGAGCTCTCGCCGGCGCCATGGCGCTGGGGGTCAGCTCCATCGGCACGCTGTCCAAGCTCATCTCCGAGGCGATCGAAGCCGTGGACGGCGGTCCGCTGGAATCCTCCCGGGCCTCGGGCAGCAATCAGATGCAGATGATCCGCTGGGCCGTGATGCCCCAGGTCATGCCGGAGGTCATCGCCATCTGGCTCTACCGCTTCGAGGTCAACATCCGTGCCTCGGCCATCCTCGGCGTCCTGGGCGCGGGCGGCATCGGCGCGCTGCTCTCCACCGTCTTCGGTGCGCGCGAATGGGACCGGATCGGCATCGTCCTGGTGGTCATCATCGTGGTGACCATGCTTGTGGACCAGATCTCCGCATTCATCCGGCACCGCGTCATCCACGGTGGCGACCTCCGCAGTGACGGCGGGGAGCCGCAAGAGGACGACGACGCCGGCCCGGGCCCTGAGAATGAGCCGCGGGTGGAAAACGATCCGGCTCCCAAGGAGAACCGGGCGGCTGCTGGGCTCTAGCTTCTCGAGCAGTAGGATGGGCGAATGAGCATCGTCGGTCACAACTTGATGGAACCGGAGCCCACACTGCTTCCGGCTGAGCCCGAAGTCTCCGAATCGCTGGTCGCCGGCGAAGAGCCCGTCGACCTGGCGGCCAAGCACCCTGAATCTTCACTGGTCTGGGCGCTGCTCGCCGAGGATGCGCTGGACCAGGGGTACACCGTGGAAGGCTACGCCTACGCCCGCGTGGGGTATCACCGCGGTCTCGACGCGCTGCGTGGCTCGGGCTGGCGCGGCGCTGGCCCCGTCCCGTGGAGTCATGAACCCAACCGCGGGTTCCTGCGCGCGCTCGGCGCGCTGGGGCAGGCCGCTGCCGCGATCGGAGAGACCGCCGAGGTCGAGCGCATCTCCCAGCTCTTGCGGGACTGTGATCCTTCGGCCCCTGAAGCGATCAGTCGCCTGCGCTGAACGCGGACTGGCGGGCCTTGGCCTGCGCAGACCTTCACTGACACGCATGCTGGGAGGGTGGCCTGACCATGGCTAAGCTCTATTTTCGCTACGGCGCCATGAACTCGGGGAAATCCACCGGGTTGCTGCAGGCCGCGTTCAACTACGAGGAGCGCGGCCAGCGTGTCCTGCTGGCGAAGCCGCAGGTCGACACCAAGGGTGAGGACGAGATCGTCTCCCGCCTGGGGGTCACGAGGAACGTTGATTTCTTGATCCCTCCTGACGCACCACTGCGCGAACTCGTCGCGCAGCACGCCCACGGCACCACGCCTGGCACCCTTCTGGATGATATGGAAGCGGAGTCCGGTGCGCTGAACCGCCAGATCAAGCCCGTGGCGTGCCTGCTTGTCGATGAGGCCCAGTTCCTCGCCCCCGCGCAGGTCGAGGATCTGTTGCGCATTGCGGTGCTCGACGACGTGCCGGTGCTCGCCTACGGGATCCGTACCGACTTTCGCACCACGGCGTTCCCGGGCTCGGCGCGGCTGATGGACCTTGCCCATGCCCTGGAGGAGCTCAAGACCATCTGCCGCTGCGGACGGAAGGCCGTGTTCAACACTCGTCGTTCCGGTGACGGCATCATCTTCGACGGAGATCAGGTCGCGATCGACGGGACTGATATCTGGTACGAGTCCCTCTGCGCCGCGTGTTATCTGGAAGCGTCCGAAGGTCGGCTCGGCTAGTCAGATGACGGCGCTCAGGGGTGAGGCGGAACCGCGTTGATAGAATCTCCCGGGATGCCTTCGCCGCTGCGCGAGCTTCCAGACCAGCTCAGCCCGGGAAAGGAACGCCATGCCAGCCATTGTGATCGTCGGAGCCCAGTGGGGCGACGAAGGTAAGGGCAAGGCCACAGACCTGCTCGGTTCGCGAGTCGACTATGTGGTGAAGCCCAATGGCGGCAACAACGCCGGACACACCGTGGTCGTCGGTGGCGAGAAGTTCGAGCTCAAGCTCCTTCCCGCCGGCATCCTCTCCCCGAACGCCGTGCCAGTCATCGGTAACGGTGTGGTGGTCAACCTCGAGGCGCTCTTCCATGAGATCGACGGGCTCGAAGCTCGAGGCGCGGACACCTCCAAGCTGAAGATCTCTGCCAATGCCCATCTGGTTGCGCCCTATCACCAGACCATGGACAAAGTTGCCGAGCGCTTCCTCGGCAAGCGTGCCATCGGCACTACCGGGCGCGGCATCGGTCCCACCTATATGGACAAGGTGGCCCGCCTGGGCATCCGTGTGCAGGACATCTTCGATGAGTCGATCCTGCGCCAGAAGATCGAAGGGGCACTGCGCCAGAAGAATGAACTCCTGGTCAAGCTGTACAACCGGCGCGCGATCGCCGTGGATGAGATCGCCGAGTACTTCTTGGACTTCGCTGAACGGCTGCGGCCGATGGTCGTCGACACCACTATTCTGCTCAACGATGCGCTGGACCGCGGTGACGTGGTGCTTATGGAGGGCGGGCAGGCCACCTACCTCGACGTCGACCACGGCACCTACCCGTTCGTGACCTCCTCGAACCCCACGGCGGGCGGAGCCTCGGTGGGATCGGGCATCGGGCCGACGCGGATCAGGCGTTCCATCGGCATCGTGAAGGCGTACACCACCCGTGTGGGTGCCGGACCGTTCCCCACCGAGCTCTTCGACGAGTGGGGCGAATACCTGCAGAAGACCGGCGGAGAGTTCGGCGTCAACACCGGCCGTCCCCGCCGCTGCGGCTGGTATGACGCCGTCATGGCGCGCTACGCGTCCCGCATCAACGGCTTCACCGACTTCTTCCTGACCAAGCTCGATGTTCTGACCGGCATCGAGCAGATCCCGGTATGCGTGGCCTATGAGATCGACGGCGTGCGCCACGATGAGATGCCGATGACGCAGACCGAGTTCCACCACGCTAAGCCGATCTTCGAGAACTATCCGGGCTGGACCGAGGACATCTCAGGGGCGCGCACCTTGGAGGACCTGCCGGTCAATGCGCGGGACTACGTGCTGGCCCTGGAAAAGCTCAGCGGCTGCCGCATCTCCGGTGTCGGCGTGGGCCCTGGACGTGACCAGGTGATCGCGATTCACGATCTCATCGAAGACTGAGTCTTTCGCGGAAACAGCTTCAGCGAACCCCCGGAGGGGGCGGAGTAAAGGCCGCCCGCTCCGGGGGTTTTCTCTATCCGGAGGTAATTCGATCGCCCAACCAAGTCTGAAATGTTCACATTTCCTGATCTAGCTCGCTGATCGCCAGTGATGAATTCTTCGCCGTGCGACGGCGGGCTCCGGCAGAAAATGCGGACACCTGTCCGCAATCTCCTGACTGAAGAAACCTGGTTCGTGACCTTGACGTGACCTGAATGTGTTGGTTGCATGGGCTAATCATCAGGCGACTTAACTCGCTTTGTTGAACAAAATGTTGTCAGGACGATCGTATTCACTCGCCTCGTCCCGGTACGGCAGGTGGCAGAAACTTGTCACGCAATGCGCGCAGGGGGCGTGCTCGCGGGGCGGGAGAACCTATTCAAAAGGGGATCCCGTAGATGAGGAACGACACACCGACGCGTCCGGAGGCTCGGCCTCCAGCGCACAGAAGCAGATGGAGGCAGCTGACGGCGGCCGCCTCGACACTCGTATTGGCCTCGGGCCTGACGATGGCAGGTGCCGTGCCTGCGCAGGCCGTCCCCGGGGATGTCTCGGAGGGACTAGGAAAGTTCCTAGGCGGAGAGGCTGCAGGCATTGACCTTGACAGCATTGCCGAGGTGGAGGGTGCCTACGCCGAGAATCCCAGCGGGGTCAATCCGGTCGATGCCAACCCGCTCAGTGCGGAAGTGCTGAATTCGGTCGGTGTGGACCTTAATGACTCACTGCAGCTTTTCGGCCCGAATGGAGTTATCGAGCTGGGTGCCGTAAACCAATTCGGCCAGGCCGAAGATAGTGGGTACGCAGCCGCGGCTTCAGGTGCAGTGAATGATCAGGGTGCCATCTCATTTGGTGGCTCACAGGAGTTTCCCTCCAATGCCGAAGTGAACCTCACCGCGCTTCTCGGGTCTGAGTTCCAGGGGTCTGTCACCGATCTCGCACTGTCCCTAGGAGCGCTATCGTCCTCGGCGGTGGCAGAACCAGGCCAGGTGCCCACGAGCGACTACCAGATTGCCGGGGCGAAGCTGGAACTAGACAGCCCCTTGGTCGATGAACTCGTGGCTGGAGTAAACGAGGAAGTCGTGCCCAATGTTGACGGTGCCGTCGCGACATTGACAGGTCCAGGGGGAGCGCTGGCCGGGGCTCTCGACGACGTCGACGGGCTCTCTGAAGTACTTGGACCTCTCGCCAGCGTCGAGCCACAGATCGAGGTGGATCTTGAGTTGGAGGAAGTCCTGGCGCCCGTGCTGCAGCAGCAGTTTGGCCAGGAGGGCGTCGTGCTCGACTTGGAGAACGGCACAGTCAGTGTCGACCTCGATACGATTCTCGGAGGCGAAGGTTCCCTCAACGCGTTCGGGCCGAATACAGAAGTGATTGATGACGCGGCGCTACTTGCGATCAGCAATGGTCTGGAATCCGCAGTCGACGATGTATCGGACGCGGTGCTCGCTACGATCGAGCAGGCCGTCCGGGACGCAGAGTTGTCGATAGACCTTGAGGCTTCTGTAGCCGAGGGTCTCACTACACTCGATATCGACGTCGACGCGACGCTCGGACAGATCGCTGGGGAAGATGTGCCTGAAGGGGGCGCCTCGGTCTCGGCCACTCTCCTGGGAGTTGATGTAGAGGTCCCAGCGGGAGATCTTGTCAATGCACTCGCGGCTCCCATCAACGAGGCATTGTTCGCCGACGAGTCCGGCGTGGTCTCCAACCTTGATGAGACCTTGTCTGGTGTAACCGCACCTACGCTTACGGGGTTGTCCCCGATCTTCAGCACCGTGGACGACATCGTGAGTCTCGTCGTCAACGTTCAGGACCCGGCGCCTGCACAGGCAGACGCTACATTTACCCAGCGTGCAGCGACCCTGTCGCTGCTATCCGGGGCAACGCCACTTGCACAGGTCGACCTCGCCTCCTCCACCGTCCGAAGTTCAGACGTCCAGGTACCGGCCTTCGACACTGCGATCACTGCGGATCCCTCCACGGTGGAGCAGGGTGAGTCCACTGAGATCACTGGTGATGGTTTCGCCGCTGAGGAATCGGTGACGGTGAGCATCCCGGGTGCCGAGGATGGCGATGATCCGATCACTGTGGAGACCACTACGAACGCTGATGGTGAGTTCACTACGGATCTTCCGATCCCGGCGGATTACCCGACCGAGGACGTGACGGTCACTGCTGTGGGTGCTGAGTCTGAGACTCCAGCCACCACGGGGATCACCGTCGTCGCCCCGGGTGATGGCGGCGATGGAGATGATGGCGATTTCGACACTGCGATCACTGCGGATCCCTCCACGGTGGAGCAGGGTGAGTCCACTGAGATCACTGGTGATGGTTTCGCCGCTGAGGAATCGGTGACGGTGAGCATCCCGGGTGCCGAGGATGGCGATGATCCGATCACGGTGGAGACCACTACGAACGCTGATGGTGAGTTCACTGCGGATCTTCCGATCCCGGCGGATTACCCGACTGAGGACGTGACGGTCACTGCTGTGGGTGCTGAGTCTGAGACGCCGGCAACTACGGGGATCACCGTGGTTGCTCCGGGTGAAGGCCCAGGCGACGGCGATGACGGCGAGGATGGCGCGTTCGACACGGATATCGTGGCCGAACCCACCAACGTCGAGCAGGGTGGCTCCACGGAGATCACCGGTATCGGTTTCGCTTCGGAGGAAACGGTCACGGTGGGCATCCCGGGTGCCGAGGATGGCGATGATCCGATCACGGTGGAGACCACCACCAACTCTGACGGTCGCTTCACCGTGGACCTCCCGGTTCCTGCCGACTACCCGCTCGGTGAGGTAGTCGTGACCGCAGTGGGTGCTGAGTCGGAAACTCCTGCCGGCACTGAACTGAACGTCGTCGCTCCCGGCGATGGCGGCGACGATGAGGGTGATTTCGACACTGCTGTAGTCGTGGATCCTTCCACCGTCGAGCAGGGTGACTCCACCGAGGTGACCGGAATCGGGTTCGCTCCCGAGGAAACGGTCACGGTGAGCATCCCCGGCGCCGAGGATGGCGATGATTCGATCACCGTGGAGACAACTACGGACGGCGATGGTGGATTCACCGTAGACCTTCCGGTCCCTGCGGACTATCCCACCGGTGATGTCGTCGTGACGGCAGTGGGTGATGAGTCCGAGACTCCAGCCACCACTGATCTGTCGATCGTCGCTCCAGGCGGAGGCAACGGCGGGGATGACGACGACTCAGACGTCGATCCCTCGGTCTCGGTTGACCCCGAGATCGCAGCACCTGGTGAAGACGTCACCATCGAGGGTGATGACTTCACCCCCGGCACCACCGTCGATATCGAGATCACCGACGAGAGCGGAGACGTCATCGGCACGATCGAAGATGTCGAGGTGAACGACGACGGCGAATTCACTGAGGAGTGGACGGTGCCTGAGGGTACCGAGCCCGGGGATCTGACCGTGACCGCCGAGGATGAGGAGGGCAACAGCGCCAGCGCACCCCTGGTCATCGTCGGCGACGGTGGTTCTGGTGACGAGGACGGAACTGATGAGCCGTCAGTCTCAGTGGATCCCGACACTGCCGAACCGGGTGACACCGTGACGGTCGAGGGTGACGACTTCACCCCCGGCACCACGGTGGACGTCGAGGTCACCGACGAAGACGGCAACGTCGTCGGCACCATCGAGGATATCGAGGTCGACGAGAACGGCGAGTTCATTGTGGACTGGGCCATTCCCGAGGACATCGAGCCCGGTGAGCTTGTCGTGACCGCCACCGATGAGGATGGCAACTCCGCCAGCGCTCCGCTCGAGGTGCTCGGTGCCGGCAGCGGTGGAAACGGAGACGGCGTCCCCGTTGAAAGTGACAGCGACGACGACGGAGCCGCCGGCTCCGGGCCCCTCGCCACGACCGGCGCGACTGTGGCGACGCTCGGTCTGGTCGCTCTGGTGCTGACTCTGATCGGTATCGGACTCTACGTGGCGTCACGCCAGCGCCGAGTCACGGACCACGAGTAAGTACATTCGGTTGCACTGCTGATCCGCGCGGCGTCGCCTGAGCGGCACGCAGGATCTCGAGGGCGGCGTCACCTACGGGTGGCGTCGCCCTCCGGCACGCAGGCCTCACGTGAGGCCCGCGTAGAGGACCGCCCCTCATCGGAAGCCTCTGCGTCCGTAATTTGACCCTCTAACGAGATTTGAGAATGACAGTAGTAAATTAGAAATAAGGCCTGTATTGTGAGTGAGGTTACATTCATGATTTTGAGGGGAATCTTTGGGCACTGAAGGTCCTCGCGTCGGACGCGAGCAGGAACTTGAGCTGATTCGCCAGGCCTCCCGCCAGGCGGCAGAGCGCCGGGCGCAGGTCGTCTATCTCGAAGGGTTCGCGGGCGTGGGCAAGGGAGCACTCATGCGGGATGCCCTTGCGGACTTCGAGGACTGGCGGGAGATCGTCGTCGTCCTGGACCAGGAGCAGAGCGATATCTCAGGAGATCTGCTGCGCCGCCTCGTACTCCCGCCGGATACGCAGCTGTGCGGCCAGAGTGTCGATGAGCTCGTCGCCGAAGGCCTGCAGCGGGCCCAGATCCTGCGACGCCCGACGGTGATCACGTTGATCAACACCCAGTGGATCGACAGTGAGTCCGCTGAGGCTCTCTTGCGCATCTGCACCATGCTTCGTGACGCGGCGATCCTGGTGGTGATGTCTGGGCGTCCCTCCGCCCGACCGGAGGTCAATCGACTCAGCGCCTTTGCTCGAAACAGCCCGAATGGCACCTACATCCGGGTCGACCCGTTCCGCCCAGCCGAGACGAAGAAGCTTCTGGCGCAGTATCTGACCACTCCGCTGAGCGCCGGGGTCATCGACACGGTGCAGACGGCGACCGCCGGCTACCCTCTGCTGGTGCATGAGGTGGGACGCCATCTCGCGGCCACTCCCATCGGCACTCGACGACTGGCCATGTCGATCAATGCGACGAAGGCCGGGCCCGCCGCCCAGTGGATGCGGCGAGCATTCGAAGAGGCCCTGGTGCCGCTGACCGAAGACACGAGAGAGGTTCTGCGTCTTCTCGCCGTATCCTCCGTGCCACTTGCAAAGCACCAGATCGCGCTCGCGCTGGATTCTCCTGCAGACCTGTCCGACGTCCTGGAATCAGGGCTTGCGGCCTGGGATGAGAGGTTGTTCGGCTACAAGATTCGCAACGGCCTCATCACCGAAGCGCTGCTGGCGCTGATGTGCCCCAAGGAGCTCGCCGAGCTCCGCCAGAAACTGATCGGCATCGTTGATGAAGCTGCTGCGATCAGCCACCGCGTGGAGATCGCGCGAGTGCTGCCTGACTCTGAACCTAACAGTGAGTTGATCCACGATCTGCGCGATGCCGCAGCGGATTCCCTGGTGCGTGGGGACCTGGAACAGGCGTTCCAACATTTCCTTGCCGTGACGAGCCTGGGGGCTGACGCGAAGGCACTCCTGGATCTGTTGTACTTCGGAGCGGTCCTGGGGCACCTGGACTGTTTCGCGCCGTATGAGTCATCTCTGCGATGCCTCCAGCCGGGTCCACTGCGACAAGGGGGGCTCGCGCTCGTGGCATTGGACCGCGACAACCTGCAGGAGGCTGTCGCCGCGCTGGAACGGCAGACCCGGGTCGATCCCGAGGATCCCGCGGCACTGGTCTTTGCACAAGCAGTCGCCCTGGTGGCGGCGGAACTGGGCATCATGGGCGCTCCTGGCCGCGCCGAGGCGGCAAAGCGTGAGACGCTGCGCATGCTCGCAGTCAGGGAGGAACACCTCGACCGACGTCTCGCCTCACAGGATTACGGTCACGCGCCTCGAGAGGCGCTGGAATGGGAGCGAGCGCATGCGGCGGGGTTGCGCGCCTTCATTCAGCTGTGGCAGGTCTTCGACGCTCAGGATCCCCGCACGGTCCGGGAGGCCGAGGCCGAGATCACTCGAGAGATTCAGAGACTTGAGCAGATACCCAACTCGGAGCTCTTCCAGGTGGGGCTGCGTTCCGCGAGGGGCGCCCGGCGTCGCTACCTCGGCGACCCGGTCGGGGCGTATGCGGACCTCTCCGAAGTCATGGCGGTGTCTCCCGATATGACGTTCCTGACGTACGCGAAGGCCCAGTTTGCGCAGGTCCTGTTCGCTGCAGGCCTCTGGGAGGACGCGATGGACGTGGCTGCGGCCGCGACGGACAGCGCGCTGCTGAGGCGAGAGGACGCCACGGCGCTCGTCGCCTACCTGACCTGGGCGCTGATACCGATCAGCAGGGGTCGCTACGATGACGTCGCCCCGATGATCGAAGAGATCTCGGCCGTGCGCAAGGGGGCGGGCGTGCTGGTCTGCTCTGCACTCGAACACCTGTACGCGTGGACCGCCGTGGTGGATGCCGATCATGAGCGCGCCGTGCAGCACCTGCTTCGACTTCGCGATGAGGCCGGTGGCTGGTTGAACGTCGGAATCGACGCGGTGCTTATGCTCGTTCGCGCGGCCCACTACGCCGGACTGAGTTCCATGATCCCCTCGCTGCAACGCGTCGTCCAAGCTGGTGACTGTCCGGTTGCGCCAGAGTTCGAGGAGGCGGTCACGGATTACATGGAGGGTTTCCAGGCCTGGGCGAGGCACGATCCCACTGAAGCCATGCGACGATTCGCGCGAGTCGACGCATGGCTGGAATCCCAGCCTCCCCTGCACCTGACGCAGCAGATCTCTGACGCAGGCGGATTCCGGCTCTTCAGAGCCTTCACATACCTGGATATGGGTGCGCTGGTCATCGCCTATCCGCAGGAGCTGAAGCGGAATCGCGTCACCGTGATCGAGGCGCTTGAGTGGTCCATTGCACTGTTCACCAGCGTGGGGTCGCCGGGCCTTCTGAAGCTGGCCGTGGAGCAGCTCTCTGCGCTGAGGCCACGACTGGACCGGCACGCCCCGCTCAAACGGGTCCCGCATGTGCAGCGACCTTCGCCGGCGCTGACTTCAGCGGGAGTCATCCCCAAGCTGAAACCGGAGATCTTCCGCGAGAATGTGGCGAACGACCACACTGGCCCTCTGGACGGGCTGTCTGGGCGGGAGCGTCAGGTGGCGGTATTGATCGCCGATGGGTGGACCAATAAGGAGATCGCCGAGGAGCTGGGGGTCTCCGTGCGCACTATTGACTTCCACGTGCGCAATGCGTTGACCAAGTTTGATGTGAGCTCCCGTCATGAGATCCGACACCGGCTGCGCCATGGGATAGCTGGCGGCTGAGGCTCTTCTCACGGGCCTCAGTCCGAGGGGGTTCGTCACCGGCGGAAGTCACCTGGTGATCTATACCAGGTATGACCTGGTGGCCCGGCATTTCTTGCCGGACTTTCAGCAAATTGGCCACTTTGGTCTATATCGCGGCCCTCTTCTTTCTAGCCTGTGAGTGCAATAGAAACGTGTGTGCGTTTCCTGAGCACTAGGTGACGGGCGGACGGGCATGACAGGACACATCAACTGGAGTGCTGTCTTGTCGACCCTCCTGTTGATCGTGGTTCTGGCTGTCGGTCCAGGTGCCGCCGGCCCGGCAAGTGCCGCGGAGACTCCGGGGGAAGCTGAGTCGCCGGCACCGGTCGCCCCGGAGGACAGCACGGATGCACCAGAAGAGTCCCCCGCACCCTCGCCTTCGAAAAGTGTCGCTGCCGAAGTTCCCGTGGAGCCCGAGCAGTCACCCAGCGAGGCCCCCGAGTCTGCAGCGCCCACTGAGCCGGAGGATTCTTCCTCTGCCACCCCCGAAGACGACGACGCCGCGGCTCAGGTCGAGGACGACGCCACCGAGAAAGAGCCAGCTCCCCAGCAGCGCATGCAGCGGAACTGGGGCGGATCCAACACGGCAACGGTTGAAGTCAAGGTAGGGGGGTCGAGAAGTGAATCGAGTGTCACCCCGTTGGCCGGGGCGCAGCTTGGCCTCTTCAGCTCATTGAGATCCTCCACGCCGGTGAACCGACAGTGGGGTGTGTGTACCTCGAACCCTGACGGAATCTGCACGTTCAGCGTGCCGGACGCGGGCAGCGGGTACTGGCAGCCCAATCGTGATGCTCAGCTGTTCGTCAAGGCGATCTCTGCACCCCAGGGTTACAGCACCGTAGCTCAGATGGGTGTGGGAGGCCCTGGTCAAGTCTCCAGCAGCAGCTACGGATTTCGTGTTGGCGAGAAGTCTGACGTTTCGCAGTGTTCTTACTGGGGTTGTTCGACTTCGACCATTTGGGAGCTTCGCGGCGGCGAAACGTATCGCTCGTTCGACAGTAGGGGGCAGTCAGGCTTCATGAGTGCAGACGGGGCTTCGAGTGGAGTCTTTCCCTTCATCCGGGACAACCCCGCGTTGCCTTCTCGGTGCGGGATGAGCGTGGCCGTCATCATGGACCTCTCCAGTTCGATGAGTGGTTCAGAAGACTCCCTCGCTCAGACCGCTGACGCGGTGGTCGACCAGTTGCAGGGATCTCCATCTTCAGTTTCGATTTTCAGCTTCGGGACTTCCAGCCCGGCCTCTAATGCTTGGATGCCTCGCTACGACACAACGCCCCAATCAGTCCGACTACCCCGCGATGCAGACGCCGTTCGTGACCTGTACTCAAAGCGGGATGCGAGGTCCTCGTGGCAGCGCCGTGCGAACTTCTGGATCCACCCGTCCGCGGAGGGGACCAACTGGGATCGTGGGCTCGGCGCGGCTGGTGAAATGAGGAACCCCTACGATGCCGCGGTCATCATCACGGACGGAAATCCGACATTCTTCGGCAATCGCCAAGGGGATGGGAGAAGTACTCGGTTCTCGGAGGTGGAGAACGCAGTCTTCACCGCGAATGCGCTGAAAGCCGAGGGTACCCGGGTGATCGCGGTCGGGACCGGGAACCGCGAGATCTCCAGCTCGGTGTCCAGCGGAAACTTACTGTCGATCTCCGGGCCCGGAGCCACAATCCAGAACACTAGCTTCTCGGCAGCGCGCGATGAACTCGCCGGCATGCTCGAGCAGAATTGCGCCAGTTCTGTCGCCGTGGACAAGACCTGGGTGATCAACGGAACCGAGTACGCGCAGGGGACGCAGCCCGAGGGCATCAACGCAGAGCTCCGCCTCTCCGCTCCCGGGGGCTCCACTGGTGAGACTCGGCAGGCGGCTTGGGCCGAACCGCACGAGGGATACTCCGCCGGGGATCAGGTCCGACTCAATGAAGACCTGAACATCAGCGAGATTCGCCCCGGCTGCAGTCTCGATCACTCCGAGGTCTCCGCTATCAACAGTGCCCCGCTGGACACCCCCACCTCACTTGCGGAGGGCGGCTTCCGCTCCGACGCGCTCTCAGCCGGACTGACCCGATTCTCAGTGACCAGCACCGTCACCTGCGAGCAGAGCCTGACGCTGACTATGGAGGCCAAGGACAAGAGGGCCGAGGCCTCGCGCTGGAAGCTCTCCGCCTACTCCACCCCAGCGGACCCAAGGAGGGGCAAGCCGGTGCTTTCCGGCTCTCAAGGGGTCAAGAGCCGCTCCATCGCCGCGGGTCAGACCCTCCAGCTTGCCGCCGAACAGGGGCCTGAGGTCTTCGTGCAAGATGACAGGCGCTTGAACCCCTCTCGTGCGCCACTGGCCACGGGTTCCTGGACCTGCGTCCATTCCGATGGCCGAGGTTCAGCGCCTGGGACAGACCTGCCGGTCGGTGGTGAGGATGGAACCGTCCAGGTTCCGCTGGGTGCGGACCTGAACTGCAAGGCCACCAGCCGTACAGCAGAGGCGACTCTGCTCAAGCACGTGGTCAATGAGCATGGCGGCACCATCGTTCCGGAGGATTTCCAGCTGCAGGCGGCCCCAACCACCAACGGGACAGTGCTGGCATCCAAGACCGTCCCTGGAAGCGGCGCGCCCAGCGCGAGCACCGCCGTGCTCGTGCGGCCCGCTCAGAGCTACACCGTCTCCGAAGAGTCACTCGTCGAAAATCTCGCCTTCCGCACCGGGGAGCTCCAGCGCTACACGGGCGCTCCCACCGAGGCGATCGATCACGAGGATGCTCGGCTCTGGGAGACGGTGTCCGATGGCGAGATCACGGTCGAGGCGGACGGCGCGGAAATCTACCGTCTGGTCAGCTACGACATCGCCCCCTCCGTGCTGCCACAGACCGGTGGTCTCGGCTCCATGCCCTACCTGATCGGAGGCGGCGCGCTGATCACGCTTGCCGCACTCGCTGGTCTCAAGCTCCGTCATCCTGCTCGAAAATCCCGGAGGCTCTCAGCCTGATTTCGCTCTCTCCTTGTCCACCAAACGCCTCGCATCATTCGCACGTCAACTCACTCGCGCAGCTTCCCCTGTGAAAAGAACTGAAAGGACCCGCCATGTCCCCCATTCCTAGCGCCCGGCGCTCCACCATCTCGGTGGCCGCCTTGATCGGAGCCTTCGCCCTGCTCCTCAGCGGAACAGCCCCGGTCACGGCGACCACCGGAAGTACGCACTACATCGACAGAGAATCCGGGTCGATCACTATCCACAAGTTCGCTGAGCCCGGAAGCGCTGACATTTCATCCACGGGTCAGGAGCTGGATTCGTCTGTGACGGAAGACTTCTTGCCCCTTGCCGGAGTCACCTTCACCATCACCAACTTGGGGCTTGAACTTGACACCTCCGACGGTTGGAAAGCTGCTGATGGCCTTCGGAATCAAGACATCTTCGATGTTGTCCGAGACGCCTCAAGCAATGACTCGCTGGACCGTACCGAGGTAGTCACCGGAAACCAGGGGACAGTCAGCCAGAACCTGCCGGTGGGGCTCTACCTTGTAGAAGAAACCGATCGTGGTGACAATAACGTCGTCGCCCCAGTGACTCCGTTCTTGGTGAGCCTTCCAACATCCGGACCGGAGAACGAATGGCTCTACGACGTGCACGCCTACCCGAAGAACTCAGTGGTTGGCCTTGACATGAAGGGGGACGACTCCGAGGCACTAGGCATGAACGGCACCGGCACTATCGATTGGAAGATCGAGACGACCATTCCCTACATGCCGGCCGATCAGCCACTTCGCTCCTACTCGATTGCCGTTGATGCCAGTGATCACCTCACGGAGCCGACGGCTGCTGACGTCACGCTATACGTAGATGAAGATCCGAACCCTGTACTGAGAGAGTGGTACTCAACGAACGTGAGTGACGAAGGCATCCTCACTCTGACGCCGAACTTGAGCAGCGACTACCTCAACGAGCACCAGGGCAAGAAAGTTCGCGTGGTCGTCGCTACGAAGATGACAGCGAACGATGACGAGAAAGGAATCGTCAGGGCGAACGCATGGGTAAACGTCAATGGAGAAAGTTCCTTTAAGGCCGACGCGGAGAGTGAGTGGGGCGCCGTCCGCGTCATCACCAAGACGAAGAATGGTGAACCTCTTGCGGGCGTGAGCTATCAGCTTTGGACCGAGGGGCACGACGAACCCATCGAGGTGGAGGGAAGCAAGACGTTCACCACCGATGAGAACGGTGAACTGATCATTGCGGGTGTCCGCGTGGGTCATGAATATCGTTTGGTGGAGAGTGGAACGCCGGCTGGTTACCGCACCGGGAGCGACGAGCGATTCCAGGCGGTGGTTGCCGACACTACCCAGGTCGCAGGCGATGAGGGTCACGAGAACGTCATCACCTTCGAGAAGACCCAGGTCTCCGGCTTCGCGCTGCCGATCACCGGTTCCTTCGGATCACTGCCCTTCCTACTGGCTGGCCTACTTCTCGTCGCGACCGCGCTGATCGTCAACCGCAGCCGTCGTCGTCGGCTCGCTCGCGCGGTCTGATCCAGCCAACTGATGTCGGTCCTCGCCCCCGTTCCTCGGCATGCTGCCCCTGCGCCTGGCTCCACCCCGAGTCCGGCGCAGGGCGGCATCCGTGGAGCCCTCGTGGTCTCGACGCTGCTCGTGCTGGGGGTCGTCCTGATGCTCTACCCCAGCGCCGCCCAGTGGTTCACCGCGTGGGAGCAGCAGGGGCAGGTGGATGACTACTCGGATGCGATGAACCAGGCCGCCCCGGAACATCTGGCCGCCGAGGTCGAACGGGCCCAGCAGTACAACACCGACCTTGCCTCCGGTTCCGGACTCATCGATCCGTTTTCTACTGATGCGGCCGGGGAAACCGGAGCCGCCGTCGAACAGGAAGAGCAGTACCGGAAGCTGCTCTCGGACGGTCCCGGGGACGTGATGGCGCGGCTGACGATCCCCAGCATCGACGCCGACCTTCCGATCTTCCATGGCACCAGCGAAGAGATTCTGGCCCGCGGCGTCGGCCACCTCGAAGGCACGGCGCTGCCCGTGGGCGGGCAGGGGTCCCACTCCGTGCTGACCGGGCACCGTGGGCTTCCCAGTGCGGAGATGTTCACCCGGCTTGATGAAGTGGGAGAGGGGGACACCTTCTCGGTGGAGACCTTCGGCGAGACCCTGACCTATGAAGTCATTCGCACTCAGGTGGTGGAGCCTCAGGAGACCGAGTCGCTCTACCCCGAGGCAGGGCGTGACCTCGTCACGCTGGTGACCTGCACTCCGTTGGGGTTGAACACGCATCGGATCCTGGTCACGGCAGAGCGCACCACGACCCCCGCGGAGGAGACTGAGACATTCACGACGGATCCCTTCGAGCTTCCGTTCCCCTGGTGGGCGGTCATCCTGTCCGGGTCAATCCTGCTGCAGATCCTGTATCTGTGGCGGACGAGATCGAATGTCACCACCAGGTCACAGGAAGCTCTCCGGAAGGCGGGCCGACCCGCGAATGCCAAAGGTGATTGAGATATCTCTCCTCGAATCAGGAAAAAAGCCTGTTCTACATCGATTCCACACCGTAATCTAAATTCGTAGCTATCCGTTCCCTGAAAACTGGTGATCCGTTTATGGAGCTTCGTCATTATCTCAGTGTGCTTCGGCGAGGATGGCTGCTCCTGGTGGCCGCCGTTCTGGTGTCGCTCCTCGGTGCGGTCGCAATCATCGGTCTCACCCCACCGACCTATCAATCCCACCTGCGCATCTACGTCTCCGTGGATGACCCAGCTGATGCCGACGAGCTGGGTCTCGGCGCGATCTACACCCAAGAGCTGACCCGCAGCTTCGTGGAACTTGCTGGGAGCCCAGCGGTCCTCGAACCGGTCATCGAGGAGCTTGGGCTGGATGAGTCAGTCGGGGCCCTCGCAGGACGAATCGATGTCCAGACTCAGGTTCAGACGGTCATCCTGGAAGCCACGGTCTCGGACGGTGATCCCGAGCAGGCGGCCGCGATCGCCACCGCCTTCGCAGCCTCCCTCGACGACGTCGTCCAGGGCCTCACCTTCTCGGAGGCCGGAGGAGGCACGATGATCACCCTGACGCCGGTGGAGGAGCCGACCATCGCCACCGCGCCCTCCGCGCCCAGGACCGGGATCATCCTTGGACTCGGTCTCCTCGTCGGGCTCTCGCTGGGCGTCATCGTCCTGGCCCTGCGCGAGGTCCTCAACACGCGAGTGCGCACCGAAGAAGAATTCGCCAGGCTCACTGACCTCCCCGTCCTGGGCGGCGTCCCTCGTGATCGCGAGATCGCAAAGGGGACGCTGGTCTCCCAAGCCGACCCGTCCAGCTCCTGGGTCGAGTCCTTCAGGACGCTGCGCACCAACGTGCAGTTCCTCGATCAGCCCGCCAGCAGCCTTGTCATCACTTCATCGGTCCGCGGAGAGGGCGCGACCTCGGTGGCAGTGAACCTCGCGATGAGCATGCACGACGCCGGCCAGCGGGTCCTGCTCGTGGACGCAGATATGCGCGCCCGCACCGCCACCACGATGCTCGGGCTCGCAGATGCACCAGGGCTCGCCGATGTCCTTGCCGGGCAGGTACATCTCGCTGGGGCGCTTCAACGCTGGGGCGCTGACGGCCTCGCGGTGCTCCCTGCGGGCGCGCCCGCGTCCCACCCCAACGAACTCCTCGGATCATCCGTCCTGCCGCAGCTGCTGATCGAGCTCAACCGGGACTACGACGTCGTCCTCTTCGACGCGCCTCCGGTGCTGCCGGTCAGTGATGCCAGCCTGCTGAGCACCGTGACCGCAGGGGTAGTGCTCGTGGTGGGGCTCGGTCGGGCGCGCAAGCCTGAGGTGCAGAAGGCCCTCGAGGCCCTGCGCATGGTGGAGGCAAAGATCCACGGGATGGTGCCGACCCGGTTGCCGGCGAACAGCGCGCCACACCGCGCATACCGTGCGCCCCTTCCGGCCCAACGGTCCAGGGTGCGGTCGACGGCATCATGACCATGCCAGGTGGCGGAACGGTGCGTGAGGACCTTGCAGCACCTGCCGACAGTCCGTCGTCCCATGGGCTGGGGGCCGGGCTGCGCACCACCTTCTTCTACATCTACATCGCCTGCACCCTCGGGGCCAACGCAGTTCTGCTCATTCCGGTGGATGCTGCGGGAAATTCCGGAGACAATACGATCTTCTCGCTGAGCTGGGTGCTGCTGCACATGATTTCGGTGCTCGTGCTGGTCACCAGTCGCTCGCTGCGTGCCGTGCCGATCCTGATCGCGGTGGGAATCGGCGGGCTGATCGTGCTGAGCTCGGCCTGGTCGGTCTCCTGGATGAACTCCCTGGTCTATGGGGCGATGGCGGCCGGGAACATCCTCACCGCCTGCGTGCTCGGCGCCGAGCGCTCGCTGCCCGATATCGCGAAGATGATGCTTCGGGTGCTGACGGTGATGGTCCTCGCCGGGATGGTGGGGGCGTCACTCGGCTACGGTCAGGTCTTCGACGTCGACCCACACGCCCGCCTCAACTACCTCGGCAGCGAGCCCATCCGAGGCTTCTTCGCACACAACATCATGGCGGGGTTCTTCTCCGCCACGGGCGCGGTGCTGGCCATGACCCTCCTGCGCGGGTTCCGCAGACTCCTGGTGCTGGCAGCGTTCATCGTCTTCGTCCTCTGGGCGGGATCTGCCACCGGATTCCTGCTGGCCGTCGCCGGCATCATCATCGTCCCGCTGGCCCAGCTGGTGGTCCCCCGAATTCCACTCGGAGGCCTCCTCGCGGTGGGGACACCCGTAGGCCTGGTGCTTGCCGCGGTGGCAAGCCAGGTGTGGGTCCCGGTGGTCGAGCTGGTCGGACGCGACCCGACCCTGACCGGGCGGACCCTGCTGTGGGAGTGGGGCTTCGGTGCCATTCTCGAGCGACCGGTCCTGGGCTGGGGCTTCGTCGGTTACTTCAATTCCGACTACGGCGCCCTGCCCAGCCGCTACACCTACCAGTTCTGGGACTACGACATCCCACACTTCCACAACTCCTACGTGCAGACCGGCGTCGACCTCGGGCTCCTCGGCCTGCTGATCCTGATCTTCGTGCTGATCTACACCACGGCCACCGCGTACACCTACGCTCGCTCCGCCGAGACGGAGGCAGGACTGCGCACCGGCGTCGCCCTGCTGATGGTCATGGTGACATTCCTGATCGCCTCACCCACCGAAGTCATCTTCTTCACGTACAACCACTTCGGCACCTTCGGGCTGTTCGCGATGTTCTTCGGGCTGATGCGGCACCGCCAGGAACGCAAGGGACGCCGGGAACAGCAGACACTCAGCCGTCGAGGATCTGCCGCTTCGCCGAGATGACCCCGGTGTTGAAGCCGGAGAGGTGCAGGTTGCCGTGGAAGCGGCCGTGTTCAATCTTCATGCAACGGTCCTGCACCGCGTTGAGCCCTGCATCCTGAGCCAGCTGCATGGCCTCCTCGGACCTGATCCCGAGCTGCGCCCAGATCGTCTTCGCACCGATCTCGGCAGCCTCCGCAGCGATGGCGGGAACATCCTCGGGACGACGAAAGATGTCGACGATGTCCGGGACCTCGGGCAGATCCTTCAACGAGGCGTACACCGGCTGGCCCAGCACCTCCTTGAGTCGCGGATTCACGAAGTAGACCGTGTAGCTCGAGGAGCTCATCAGGTAGGTGGCCACGAAGTAGCTGGCCCGCGCGGGCTTGTCGGACATGCCCACGATCGCCACGGACTTCGCGCTGCGCATGATCTGCAGGCGTCGAGAGGGCGACGGCGCGGCCCAGCGGCCATGGGGATGTTCGGCGGTGGCCTCGGCGTCGTTGCTCAGGGTCTGCTCACTCATCACTTGTCTCCTTCGACTGCGGTGCTCAGCGC
This sequence comes from uncultured Nesterenkonia sp., assembly GCA_947494195.1. GTDB lineage: Bacteria > Actinomycetota > Actinomycetes > Actinomycetales > Micrococcaceae > Nesterenkonia. The sequence goes on from CANLUC010000002.1 coordinate 417,269, forward strand.
CTGGTCCAGGTCCCAGATGATGTCATCGACGTCCTCGATGCCCACTGAGATGCGGATCAGGTCCTCGGGGATCCCGGCGGCGCTCATCTGTTCGGGGGAGAGCTGCTGATGGGTGGTGGATCCCGGGTGCAGGATCAATGTGCGCACATCACCCACATTAGCGAGGTGGCTGGCGAGCTGCAGAGACTCGATGAAGCGCGCCCCGGTCTCGCGTCCTCCGCGGATGCCGAAGCTGAACACCGAGCCCACACCCTGGGGCAGCATCTCCTTCGCGCGGTCATGATCCGCATGGGAGGGCAGCCCTGCGTAGTTCACGTAGACCACGCGCTCATCGGCTTCGAGCCATTCCGCGACCTTCTGCGCGTTGGCCACGTGCTCGTCGATCCGCTGTGGCAGAGTCTCGATGCCCTGGATCAGGTTGAACGCCGCCTGCGGGCCCAGCGAGGGTCCGATGTCACGCAGCTGCTCGGCGCGCAGCTTGGTGAGAAAGCCGTACTCGCCGAAGTTGCCCCACCAGGAGAGTCCGCCGTAGGAGGCCACAGGCTCGGTCATGGCAGGGAAGTTCCCGTTGTCCCACGGGAATTCGCCGGATTCCACGATGACCCCGCCCAGGGTGGTGCCGTGACCACCCATGAACTTGGTGACGGAGTGGATCACGATGTCCGCGCCGTGCTCGAAGGGGCGGATCAGGTACGGGGTGGTCAGCGTCGAGTCCACCACCAGCGGGACGCCGTGCTTGTGGGCGACCTCGGAGAGTCCACGCAGATCAGCGATGTCTGAGCTGGGGTTCGCGACCACCTCGGTGTAGACCACCTTGGTGTTCTCCTGCATCGCGGCCTCATAGTCGGCGGGCTCCAGCGAGTCCACGAAGGTGGTCTCGATCCCGAAGCGGCGCAGCGTGACATCAAGCTGGGTGATGGTGCCGCCGTAGAGCTTGGAGCTTGCCACGATGTGGTCCCCGGAGCCGCACAGTGCTGCGAAGACGAGGAACTCGGCGCTCATCCCCGAGGCGGTGGCCACCGCGCCGATGCCGCCTTCCAGTGAGGCGATCCGCTCCTCCAGGGCCGAGACCGTGGGGTTGCCGATGCGCGAGTAGATGTTGCCGTACTTCTGCAGCGCAAACAGGTTCGCCGCGTCTGCGGTGTCCTTGAAGACGAAGGAGGTGGACTGGTGGATGGGCACAGCGCGCGAACCGTAGACGGCATCGGGGACGGCCCCGGCGTGCAGGGCGCGGGTGCGGAAGCCGAACTGGCGATCGCTCATGGAGCTACCTCTTCTCTTCTCGGCGCGGTCCCGCGCCGTTGGCAGATCTCTTCAATCTTTGGAACACAGGGTTCATTCTGCAGGCTCGTGGTGTCCCCGAGGGTCTCACCGTCATGCAGCTGGGTCAGCAGCCGGCGCATGATCTTCCCGGAACGGGTCTTCGGCACCTCCGGCACGGGGATCACGCTGCGCGGTTTCGCCACGGGACCGATCACCTTGCCCACGTGATGGCGCAGCGCGTTCAGCAGCTCACGTTCAGTCTCACTTCCCGCCCCGCCCGCGGCCTCCAGGCGCTCGCGGGCCGCGGTGGTCAGCACGGCGAAGGCGACGGCGGCATGTCCGGTCATCTCATCGAAGACCGGGCAGACCCCGGCCTCGACCACATCCGGGTGGGAGATCAACGCAGATTCGATCTCAATCGTGGAGAGCCGGTGCCCGGAGATGTTGATGACGTCATCGATCCGTCCCAGGATCCAGATGTCGCCGTCCTCATCCCTCCGCGCGCCGTCACCGGCGAGGAACCAGCCTCGGTCGGCGTACTTCTCCCAATAGGAGGTGAAATAGCGTTCGGGATTTCCCCAGACCGTGCGCGCCATCGACGGGCCCGTATGGGTGAGCACGATATTTCCCTGGGTTCCGTCGGGGACGCGGTGGCCGGCATCATCGACGACGGCGGCGCCCCAGCCCGGCATCTCGCGGGTGGCCGCACCGGGCTTGAGCGCGTGGTGTTCGGAGCGTGCGTCCTCCGGACGCGGGGAGAGCACCGTGGACCCGGATTCGGACTGCCACCACGTGTCCACCATGGGAAGGGCGGGCTGGCCGGCGTCGTCGGTGGTGTCTCGGCCGATCTCGCGGCGGATCCAGTGCCAGGCCTCGGGGTTGACTGCCTCGCCCACGGTGCCGGCGAGCCGGATCGAAGAGAGGTCGTACTTGGTCGGGACACCCTCGGGGAACCAGCCCATCAATGAGCGCACCAATGTGGGGGCGGTGTAGTACGTGGTGACCTTATGCCGTTCGATGATCTCGAAGTGCCGGCCCTCATGCGGGGTGTTCGGAGTGCCCTCGAAGATCACCTGGGCGGCCCCGGCGGCCAGCGGCCCGTAGATCTCGTAGGTGTGCGCGGTGACCCAGGCGAGGTCGGCGGTGCACCAGTGGACATCCTCGGTGCGGCGGGCCGGATCGGGGTGGGCGAAGAGTCGCAGGTAGGTGTAGAGCGCGCCGGTGAGGTAGCCGCCGGTGGTGTGTACCAGTCCCTTGGGCTTGCCTGTGGTCCCGGAGGTGTACATGATGAACAGCTCGGTCTCCGCGTCGAAGAACTCGGGTGTGTGCTCGGTGGAGGCGGTCTCCACCACCTCGTGCCACCAGAGGTCACGCCCGGGGGTCCACTCCACGGCGGAGTCGGTGCGGTTGATGACCAGCACGTGCTCGAGGTTGCCGCCGTGCTCGCGGGTCGCCGCGGCCACCGCGGCGTCAGCATTGGCCTTCACCGGAACTGCCTTGCCGCGGCGGAACTGACCATCCGTGGTGACCAGCAGCTTCGCCCCGGTGTCCTCCACGCGGAACTTCAGCGCCTCGGCGGAGAAGCCGCCGAAGACCAGCGAGTGCACCGCGCCGATCCGGGCGCAGGCGAGCGTGATCACGATGGTCTCCACCAGCACCGGCAGGTAGATGACCACACGGTCTCCACGGACGATGCCCATAGCCGTCAGGGCATTGGCCGCCTGATTGACCCGGCGGCCAAGCTCGGCGTAGCTGACGTCCTCGCGGTCGCCGGGCTCACCCTCGAAGTGCAGCGCGATCTTCTCACCTCGGCCGGCGGCGATGTGGCGATCCACGCAGTTCACGGCGGCGTTGAGTGTCCCGCCTTCATACCAGCCGATCTTCGGTCCGCGCTTCGTGTCTGGGTTCGGCGGGGTCCAGGTGTGCGTGCTTCCCCAGGCCTTTTCCCAGTCGAGCAGGGTGGCGGCCTCGGACCAGAACGCCAGGCGCTGGTCCTCGTCGGTCGGATCGGCCCAGCTGTGGACGTCGGCGACCATCGGGTCTGCGGGGGCCAGGGCGCGCTGCGCCGTCGCAGATGGCGCAGCTGTGGCCAGGGCAGGGGAGTGCGAGGTGGTCAACGAGGGGTCCTTCTGGGTTAGCTCAGTGGGGTCAGGGTCTTGAACTCGTGCTGGTGGAAGACCAGCCCGGCGGCGTCCTCGGTGAATCCCAGATCCAGGATCTCCAGCACGATGATGTCGTGGTCACCAGCCCTGACCTGGTCATAGATGCGGGTGCGCAGCCACATGGGCACGCCTTCGAGCAGCAGGGCGGAACCGTGGAGCTGGTACTCCACCCCGGTGAAGCGGTTCGCGCGGTCCTTGGAGGCGATCTGTCGGCAGAGCCCGTTCTGATCCTTGCCGAGCACGGAGATCCCCAGCTCGCTGCCGCTGCGCTCGAGTTTGGGCCATGTGGAGGAGTCGTGCTGCACGGCGAGGGTGACCAGCGGCGGCTCCAAGGAGACTCCCACCGTGAAGGTGGAGGCGATGATCGCCTCGGGGGAGCCGTCGACCTCCGCGCCGACGGCGACCACGCCCTGCGGGAACTGAGCGAGGGCATGGCGCAGGGCAAAGGAGTCCACGCGAGATGCGACCGCAGGGTCTTCGAGAATACGAGCAGGGACAGACATGTCAATCAACTCCATCGGTCCTGGCGTTAGCACCCGGCATATCCGGGTTGCTGCGGCGTCTCTGAGCCAGATCTCTCAGCCGCTCGGGATGGTTACAGGATCAAAGCTACGGGGTCGCACCGTCGAGCAGCAAGATTTGTTCGCACTGTGAGACGTCATATGACGTTCAGATGCTCCCGCGTATGAAGTGTGTTCAGAGAGAGTAATTGAACACAATGCGACATGTGGCGTCATGATTATTTGACGAAACAGCGTGCTTGTCCTCTATATTTGAGCCCATCACCATCCAGAGCGACTGAGGGATCTGGCCCGTTGACGTCGCAGCAACCCGGGACTGCCGGGTGCTACCGCCAGAATCGATGGAGGAAAGTATGAACATACATCTGCCTGTCTCTGATGAGCTTCGAGACGCCGTGGAGCGCGCAGGGCTCTCCGCCCTGGACCGTGAACGCCATGGGGAACTGGCGCGTGAACAGGTGCGCACTCTCGCCGACGCCGGCATTGGCCGGCTCCGACTCCCGGTGTCCTCCGGAGGCAGCGGGCTCGACTGGGTGCAGACCAGTGTCGTGCTGCTGGAGCTCGCGGCCCAGGACAGCAACCTTCCTCAGGTGCTGCGCGGGCATTTCGCGGTGGAGGAGGACCTGCTCTGGCGCCCCGCCGCGGACGAGCCTGTGCAGGGCTGGTTGGCGAGACTTGCCGCTGGTGAACTGGTGGGCAACGCCTGGACCGAACCCGGCAAGGGTGGTTTTCACCGGTCCGGAACCCTCGTCAGCGAGACTTCCGCAGGACCGGTGGTCAACGGTGTGAAGTACTACACCACCGGTGCGATCTTCGCGGATTGGCTCGACGTCACAGCCCGGGATGCCGACGACAACGAGCTCGCGGTGCTGGTTCGTCGGGATCAGCCCGGTGTCCAGATCGAGGATGATTGGGATGGATTCGGTCAGCGCACTACAGGTTCAGGGACCGCACGGCTCTCCGATGCCGCGGTGGAGACCTCGGAGCTGCGTGGACTGACGGACCGCTTCCCCTACCAGACGGCGCTGTACCAGCACATTCTGCTGATCGTCCTGGCCGGGATCGTCGAAGCCGCAGCGCGGGACGCGGCGGCACTGCTGCACGATCGTCCTCGCACCTATACCCACGCCAACACCCGCACACCCCGCACGGACCCTCAGCTGCTCCAGGCGATCGGAGAGGTGGACGCGGTCGCGGCGCTCGCCAGGGCGCAGGTGCTTCACACCGCCACGTATCTCGACGCCGCCTTCGCCGCGCGCACCTCCGGGCCGGAGGAGGCGATCGCTGCGGCCAACGCCGCCGAGCTGTCGACGGGACGTGCCCAGGTGGCGCTGCACCGACCGGCGCTTGAAGCTGTTACGCGCATCTTCGACGTGCTGGGCGCCTCGGGAGTCAGCCAGACTCGAGGTCTGGACCGTCATTGGCGCAACGCACGCACGGTCACCAGTCACAACCCTTGGGTGTACAAGGCGCGGATAGCCGGAGATCACCGCGTCAACGGCACCGAGCCGGTGCGGCTGTGGAGCGTGGGCGAGCCAGACATTCCGGCCGTCACCCAGCCCGTCTGACACTTCCCACGGCAGCGCCCTGGCGTGCGCTGTCTGAATCCCATGAGCGCTCGCTCTCTGCCCGCCCCGCCCTGCCCAGGAGAATCCGTGTCATACCCTTCGCCCATCAGCACAGAAGCCCGCACCCACTGGAGTGCCGGTGCCTCGGCCGCAGAACTCGAGGACTGGAGATCCATCGCCACCCAAGTGGCGCAGACTCTCTCTCAGGACGCCGTAGAACGCGACCGCGCCAACGAGATCCCCCACCGCGAGACCCAGCTTCTGAAGGAATCCGGCTTGGTCACTCTGCTGGTCCCAAGCGAGTTCGGTGGTGGTGGCGGCCACTGGGCCACCGCCCTGGAGGCCGTGAGAATCCTCGCTCGGGCCGACGCGTCCATCGCGCAGCTCTTGGCATACCACTACGTCAATGAGGCCAACATCGTCTTCGGCATCCCAGAGCCTGGGGACCGCGAACGCTGGTTGCGCGCCACGGCTCGAGAGCAGTGGGTCTGGGGTGACGCGGTCAATCCGACAGATCCGGATCTCACTCTGACTCCGACCGGGAGCGGGTATCGGCTCAGCGGACGCAAGCGGTACGCCACGGGCTCCGCCGTCGGAGATGTCTTGCTGGTCAACGCACGCGTCTCCGAAGGTCCCGAACGTGGACGCGTCCTGGCCTTCGTCCTGGAGAACGGCCGCGAAGGAGTCACCTACCTGGACGACTGGGACTTCCTGGGCCAGCGTCTTTCATCCTCCAACACCGTGATCTTCAACAGTGTGCAGGTCCAGGAGCAGGACGTTCTCGGCTTCCTCTCTGAGGAGCCCTATTCATCGCTGGTCACTCCGGGGATCCAGCTTGCCTTCGGCAATCTGTACCTCGGAATTGCGGAGGGGGCGCTCGCGAAGGGGCGCGAGCTGATCAATGCCCGCCCCAACGCCTGGTTCCTCTCCACCGCCTCGCAGTACCGGCATGATCCCTTCGTCCAACGTCTTGTCGGCGAGCTCAAAGCCTTCACTGCTGGGATCGCCGCCCTTGCTGAACGGGTCAACCAGAGGTTCGAGCAGGTGCTGACATTGGGAGACGCGGTCACCGACACGGTCCGTGGGGAGCTGGCCATCGAGATCGCCGAGCTCAAGGTGGTCTCCTCCGATGTCGCCACCCGCCTCACGCACCAGATCTTCGAGGCCACAGGTACGTCCTCCACGGCCTCAAAGCACGGTTTCGACCTCTACTGGCGAAATATCCGTACCCATTCGCTGCACGACCCCGTGGACTACAAGAAGCTCGAGGTCGGCGCGCACTTCCTCAATGGCGAGTTCCAGCCCATCTCTCTCTACACATGAACCGGAGTAGCTCTATGCCCCGCAAGCCGCTCATCCTCTCGGCTTTCCTGATGAACACCACAAGCCACATCATCGGAGGAGCCTGGCGCCGCGAAGAGGCCCAACAGCATCGATTCAACGAACTCAGCCACTGGACCTCCTTGGTGAAGAAGCTCGAGGGTGCAGGATTCGACATCGCATTCTTCGCCGACGTGGTCGGTCTCTACGGCGATCACGAGGGCGGTTGGGCCTCCCATGTGCGCCGTGGACTCCAGGTCCCGTCGAACGATCCGTTGGTGCTGCTCTCGGCCTTGGCCGCGGTCACAGATCGGATCGGCTTGGCCCTGACATCCTCGGTCATCCAGGCGCACCCGTTCAGCTTCGCCCGCCAGCTCTCCACTCTTGACCACCTCTCCGGCGGACGAGTGGGATGGAACGTGGTGACCAGCGCCCAGGAGAATGCCCACCGCAACTTCGATGCCACCGGTCTCGCAGGCCATGACGACCGATACGCGTGGGCCGAGGAATACCTCGACGTCTGTTACAAGCTCTGGGAGGGTTCCTGGGGCGACGAGGCACTGAGGCAGGACAAAGAGACGGAGCATCCCCGCGGCCGAGGGCTCCACGCGGATCCGGCTCTGGTGTCAAAGATCAACCACGTGGGCCCGCGTTACAGCGTGGAGGGTCCACACCTGGTGGCACCTTCACCGCAGCGGACCCCGTTCCTGTTCCAAGCCGGGTCATCGGATCGCGGCCGCGACGTCGCAGCACAACATGCCGAAGCCACCTTTTCCATGGCCCCGCGCAGAGATATCGCTGCAGCTCACGCCGCCGACGTCAAAGCCAGGGTGCGTCGATTCGGACGATCCCCGGAGGACGTCAGCTTCATCCAGGGCCTGTCCTTCGTGGTCGGCTCCACGGAGGCCGAGGCTGTTGAGAAGGCCGTCGAGCTTGATGAGTCCATCGACGATCATGCGCTGATCGCGCACACAGCGGGAAGTCTCGGCGTGGACGTGGGGCACCTCCCCATCGATACGCCCCTCGAGGAGCTTGAGCACACGGAACAGGCCCAGGGCCATCTGGAGGAGATCAAGAAGATGGCCCCGAACGGCCGCGTCACACTCCGGGATCTCGCCAGGTTCCGGGCGCAGTCCACTCGGGTGGTGGGCACTCCTGAGCAGATCGCCGGAGAGCTGGCGGCTTGGCAGGACTCGGGCATCGACGGGATCAACGTCATCAACTCGACGATCCCCGGCAGCTATGACGAGTTCATCGACCACATCCTGCCGGTCTTGCGTGACCGCGGACTTGCCCGCCCGCTCGAGGAGAGCGCTGCGCCGTCGGCCACCCTTCGCCAGCGCCTCACCGGAGCCGATCGACTGCCGCAGACGCATCCTGCCGCGCAGTATCGGGGAGCCTTCAGGCACCTGAGTGCCCAGGCCACAGAGGTGCCCCGCGAGGCACTCCTGGGCTCCCGCTGACCGTCGCCTCCGCCCGAGAGGCCACACGTCCAAGCAGCGGCACCCCACTTGCTCATCCGACAATCTGCAGACCAGCACACAGAAGACCAGCACACAGAAGAACAGGACATCAGCTCATGCCTACCAAGAACTCCATCCCCCGGCACGCGCCCCTCGCGCTCGCAGCCGTCCTCTCCGTGGTGGCACTCACAGCCTGCTCCGCCGACGCCGGGGCGCAGTCCCAGGGCGACGCGGCATCGGGAGACTATGAGGGCGAGGAGCTCAATCTGCTGCTCAACGCCTCCCACGAGGGAGCCGGTGAATGGCTTGCGGAAGAATACGAGGCGGAGACGGGCGTGAAGATCAACGTCACCACCGTCCCCTATGACGAGATCGCCTCTCAGCTGACCCTGGACCAGCAGTCGGGGGCCAACACCTACGATGTCTCAGCTCCCTGGTACGTTTCCCTCGGCGATCTGGCTGCCGACGGCAGCATCGCCCCGCTCACCGACTACGTGGAGTCCACCCCGGAGATCGACGTGGAGGACTTCATCCCCAGCATCTGGGAACCCTATGCACTGGTCGATGAGGAGATCTACGGACTCCCCTTCGACGGCGACATCCACGCGCTGTTCTACAACGAGGAGATCCTTGAGCGCAATGGCTTCCAGGAGCCCCCAGCCACCTGGGACGAGTACGCCGAACAGGTCAGCACCATCACTGAGAACGAGGGCGGGGATGGCGTCTACGGCGCAGCGGTGTTCGGCGAACAGTCGCCGATGATCCTCGGCGCGAGCTTCGCCAACCGGCTGGCCGGGTTCGGCGGGGACTTCCTGGATGGGGAAGGCCGACCGGTGATCAACTCGCAGGAAGCGGTGCAGTCCCTGGAAGCCCTCGAGGACGTCTGGGAAGATGCGCTGCCCACTCCCGCCGAGACCGACTTCGGCGCCGGCAACTCGGCGTGGTTCGCCGGCAATGTCGGGTTCATCGAGAACTGGACGGACCTCGGGGTGCGCTCGCAGGACCCCGAATCCGGCTCAGAAGTCGCAGATGGATGGGGTGTGACCTATCTTCCCCGAGCCGAAGAGGGTGAGCGTCCTCGCGCCTCACTCGTGGCTGGCTTCAGCTGGGTGGTTGCGGGAAACACCGACAAGTCCGACCTGGCCCAGCAGTTCATCACCTGGGCGGCCTCGGCCGAGGTCAACGCAGAGCTGCTGACAGCGCTTCCCCCGACAGGGATCGACCCCAACCGAGTGACCTCCCTCGAGGACGAGACCTACTCGGAGGACTTTCCGCAGCTCCAGGAAGTCAACGAGTCGACCCTTGACGGGGCTCTGGCCTGGCCCACTGGAGAGAACGCCACGGAGGCGGCACAGGTGCTCACCGATGAGATCGCGGCTCATCTCTCCGAGCAGCGCGATTCTGCCCAGGAGACCCTGGACACCGTACAGAGCGAATGGGAGAGGCTCCTTGTCGACTGACCAGCGTGAGCGCACAAGGATTCCCCCTGCAGCCACCTTCCCGCCGCAGCCGGAGGCTTCACCGGATGCTGCCCCGACATCCCGTAGGCGCCGGGCGGAGCGGTTCCAGCACCGGCTCTTTGTGACCCCCAGCGTGCTGGTGCTCCTGGTGCTGGCGCTGTATCCACTGCTGTTCATCGCCGCCGCGGCCCTCTCCCGGTCGAGCCTGGGGCAGCCCTTCCAGGAGTTCACCGGCCTGCAAAACCTCCGCGCCGCGGCCGGCGACCCCGCCGTGCAGGACTCCATGCTCCTCGGCACCGCCTACGGGCTGGGAGTCGCGGCGGTGAGCACTCTGCTCGGCACGGCCACCGCAGTGGCGCTGTGGCGCTCGGTCAGCTCTGGCGCTGTGCTGCGCACTCTGCTGCTGCTGCCGATGATCGTGCCGCCCGTGATCGTGGGGATCCTGTTCAGCTTCATCTTCAGTCCCTCCGGTGGCCTGATCGATACGCTGCTGCGACAGTTCACCTCCTTCTCGGGCTCCTTCGCAGTGCTCTCCGACCCCAGCTGGGCGATCATCGGGGTTGCCATGGCCGATGTCTGGGAATGGACTCCGCTGGTGGTGCTCCTCGTTTTCACCGCGCTGCTCGGCCAGGACCCTGAAATCCTGGAAGCGGCTCAGCTCGACGGCGCGCAGCCTGTGCAGCAGTTCTTCCACGTCACCTTGCCGACGATCGCGGGCACCGTCGCGGCGGCCTTCCTGATCCGGCTGATCCTCGCGTTCAAGGTCTTCGACCTTGTCTACGTGATGACCTCCGGCGGACCCGGCTCCTCGACCCAGGTTCCCGCTTATCTGGTCTGGCGGGCGGCCCTGCAGAACTTCGACGTGGGCATGGCCGCCGCCATCACACTCGTGCTCGCCGTGGTCGTCACCCTGGTCACCCTCCCGATCTTCCATCTCACAAAGAGGCTCCGCGATGATTGAGACCGCCGATGCACCCAGCAGCCGCATGATCGAGGGTGCCGCGACGCCTGCTGCCCACTCGGACGAGCCAAAGCGTGTGCGACGAGGAGTCGGACGTCACCCACGCGGGCTGCCCGGCTCGGCGCTGAGCCTCGGCTGGGTGGCGCTGGCCGTCGTCGTCGTGTTGGTGCCGCTGGGGTATCTCGTCTCGCTCTCCCTGATGACGCAGGGCCAGATCTCCGCCGGCCTGCTCTTCCCGGCCGAGCCGGCCTGGCAGAACTGGGGCAACGCGTGGAATTCGGCGATTCCACGCGGGATCACGAATTCGCTGATCGCGGCTTTCCTGGGATCCCTGCTGACACTTGCCCTCGCGCTGCCCGGAGCATGGACGATCGTGCGGCACCGCACCGGTGGCTCCGCGTTGAGCGGGCTGATTCTCAGCCCCTGGCTGCTGCCGCCCGTGGTGGCGATCATCCCGCTGCTCACACTGCTGCGAATGCTCGGTCTGATCAACACGCTGCCCGGACTGACGCTGGTCTATGCGCTGATGAATGTCCCGGTGGCCATCTGGCTGCTCGACGGTTTCATCCGTCGCATCCCCGTGGAGATCGAGGAGGCCGCGCGCCTGGACGGTGCCGGGGAGCTGCAGCTGCTCCGCCGGGTGGTCGTGCCCGTGCTGGGGCCTGCGCTGATCGCCGTCGGTGTGATCGTGGTGATCCTGAACTACAACGAGTTCCTCTTCGCCACCTTCCTGACCCAGAGCGAGGGTTCCCAGACGGTCCCGGTGGTCCTCGCCGGGATGCTCAGCGAACGCGTGCAGGACTTCGGGCGCATTGCCGCATCTTCCCTGTTGGCGATCATCCCGATCTTCACGATCGCAGTCCTGCTGCAACGACACCTGGTTGAGGGGCTCACGACCGGCGCCGTGAAATGAGACAGCGGGCGCCCAGACTTTCCACAGCTGCATCCGATTCCGTTGAATGCAGTTCTGCTCGATCCGATTCTGAAGGAGCACGAAAATGACCTACCGCACCACCGAGGCCGGCAACCGCGAGATCCTCTTCAACGCCTTCGACATGAACTGCGTGGTCCACCAGTCCCCGGGGCTCTGGCGCCATCCCGATGACCGCGCCCGGGAATACAACACCATCGGCTACTGGACCGAGGTCGCGCAGATTCTCGAACGTGGTCTCTTCGATGGACTCTTCATCGCCGACGTGCTGGGCCCCTACGACGTGTTCGGCTCGAACCCCGACGCCGCGCTGCGCTCGGGCGCGCAGATTCCGCTGCAGGATCCGTTCCTGCTGGTCTCGGCCATGGCCGCAGTGACCAAGAACCTGGGCTTCGGCATCACGGCCGGCACTGCCTATGAGCACCCCTACCCCTTCTCCCGCCGACTGGGCACCCTCGATCACCTGACCGGTGGACGCGTCGGCTGGAACGTGGTCACGGGTTACCTTCCCTCGGCCGCGCAGAACATGGGCCAGGACGATCAGATGGAGCACGACCGCCGCTACGACCACGCGGACGAGTACCTCGAAGTCGTCTACAAGCTGCTCGAGGGCTCCTGGGAGGACGACGCGGTGGTCGCCGACAAGGCTTCGGGAGTGTTCACAGACCCGGAGAAGGTGCACCGGATCGAACACCAGGGTGAGTTCTTCAAGACCCCGGGCATCGGTGTGGTGGAGCCCTCCCCGCAGCGGACTCCGGTGATCTACCAGGCAGGGGCCTCGGCCCGCGGCCGCGCCTTCGCCGGCAAGCACGCCGAGGCGGTGTTCATCAATCCACCGACCAAAGAGCTGGCCAAGGCCTCGGTGGCCAAGATCCGCCAGTCAGTGGCCGAGGCCGGACGGGACCCCTATTCGGTTCGCATCTTCGCGATGCAGACCATCGTCACCGGCCCGGACAACGATGCCGCCCAGGCGAAGTACGACGATCTCACCCAGTACATCGATGCCGAGGGCGGGTTGGTGCTGATGTCGGGCTGGATGGGGATCGATCTGAGCCAGTTCGACCTGGACCAGCCGATCGGCGACGTGAAGTCCAACGCCATCCAGTCCACTGTGGAGACCTTCCAGAAGGCTTCAGGGCGAGAGGACGAGGTCTGGACCGTCCGGCAGCTGGCCGAGTGGGTCGGCGTCGGTGGCTTCGGGCCCGTCATCATCGGTGACGGTCCGAGCGCGGCGCAGCAGCTGATCGAATGGCAGGAGGAGACCGACGTGGACGGGTTCAACCTGGCCTACCACATCACTCCCGGGACCTTTGAGGATGTGGTGGAGCACGTGGTGCCCGAGCTGCAGCGGCTTGGCCGGTACAAGACCGAGTACGCCGAAGGCACGCTGCGAAACAAGCTCTTCGGCGCAGGCGACCACCTCCCCGAGGACCACCACGGCGCGCAGTTCCAGCTTCGCCGCAAGGGCTGATCCTCCCCTCCACGCAAAATACCGGGGCTTCCGCGTTATACCAGGCCAACGGTGTGGCCGGTAGAACGCGGAAGCCCCGGTAAAACGCTGGAGCGGAGGGTCAGGCCCAGGTCTTGAGGGCCTTGCGCTCGACGATGCCGAGCAGCGTGTCGGTGAGCTTGCCCAGCAGAGCCAGCAGCACGATGGCCAGCAGCAGCCGGTCCGTGCGCCCGTTGTTCCGGGATTCATCCAGCAGGAAGCCCAGTCCTTCGGAGGAGGCCAGCAGCTCGGCGGCGACCAGGAACAGCCAGGCCTGAGCCAGGCCCAGGCGCAGGCCGGAGAACACGCTGGGCACGACGGCGGGAAGCTGCACCGTGCCGAGCAGCCGCACGCCGTGGAACCCGAAGGCGCGCCCGGCCTCCACCAGCTGGGCATCCACATGCCGCAGCGCCGAATGCACGGCGGTGAACACCGGGAAGAACGCGCCGATGGCGATCAGGATGACCTTGGAGTCCTCGTCGATGCCGACCCAGAGGAGCAGCAGCGGGACCCAGGCCAGCGAGGGCACTGCACGAAAGGCGCCCACGGTCGGATGCAGCAGGGCATCGGCGATCGAGGACAGTCCCAGCAGCGATCCCAGGGCCAGGCCGAGCCCAGCGCCGGCCGCGAAGCCCAGCAGCACGCGCTGCAGCGAGATCGTCATGTGGTCGATCAGATCTCCGGACTCGAAGAGCCCGACCCCGGCGCTGAACACCGTCTGAGGAGCGGGAAGCTGGACCGGGCTGAAGGTGCCGGTGCCCTCGGTGACCAGCCACCACAGGCCCAGGAGCAGCGCCGGGACGACGGCGCCGATCAGCAGCCCGCCCCCGGGGAGCTTCCTGCGTCGCCGCCGCCCTGGCGTCCTGGCGTCCTGGCCGGAGCATCGGCCGGCTGCGTGGTGGGTGCTGCGGGAAGGGTCTCGGTCACTCGTCAGTCTCCTCGATATCGGCCTCGTCGGCGGCATTCTCGGTGCCTTCGGCGTCGGTGGCCTCGATGTTCTCGGCGAACTCGGTGTAGAACAGCGAATCAAGGGCCTCGTCCACTGCCTCCTGGCTGTCCACGTCGCCGTTCTCCACGAAGAACGGCCCGGCTGCCTCCATGGCCGCACGAACCTCTTCTCCTGGCACCGGATCCACCTCGAAGTTGGTGCGCTCGGTGATGACGGCTTCGGCGATCTCGGGTTCCAGCCCGGCGTACTCCGCCAGGATCTCTGCGGTTCCCTCGGGGTTCTCCTTGGCCCACTCGCGGGCCTGCTCGTAGACGTTGACCACGATCTGAGCGATGTCTGGGTGGTCCTCGACGAACTCGCCGGTCGCATTGATCACCGAATAGGTGTTGAAGTCCACGTTGCGATAGAGCAGCTCGGCGCCGTCCGCCTCGGCGCCGGCCATGATGGGATCCAAGCCGGCCCAGGCGTCGACGTCGCCGTTGGCCAGGGCCTGCCATCCGTCGGCGTGCTGCAGCGACTGGACCTCGACGTCATCCACGCTGAGCCCGGCCTCCTGCAGCGAGCGAGCCATGAAGAAGTACGGGTCGGTGGCCGGCGTCGCCGCGATCGAGGCGCCTTCGAGATCTTCCACGGATTCGATGTCAGAGTCGCCGTTGGTGACAAGCGCAGACCACTCCGGCTGGTTCTCGATCATGATCGTGTGGGTGTCCGCGCCGACTGCGCGGTTGAGCAGCGCGGCCGAGCCTGCAGTGGATCCCACGTCGATGTTGCCGGCGCGCAGGTTTTCATTGGCGACGTTGGAACCCGTGGACTGCACCCACTTCACGTCGACGTCGAGCTCCTCCAGCTCTTCTTCCAACCACCCGTTCTCCAGGATGATCAGGCTCAGCGGGTTGTAGGTGGCGAAGTCGATGTTCAGCGTCTCCAGCTGCTCGTCCTCACCGCCGTCTGATCCGCAGGCAGTGGCGAGAAGCGCGACGGCTGCGGCGACCGAGACGGCTTTGGCGGCGGATCCGCGGGAGGTGCCGGACGAGTGGGATGCGGTGGTGCGGGGCATGGGAGAGCCTTTCAGTTCTTCAACGGTGGACGGGCTTCAGGGAAGCCGGAGCAGTTATGTTCAGCAATGATTCTTTGGGACGGCGGCAAGAGCGTCAGCCGGGTCTTCTGCAGGGAGCCCTGGACCGACGCGCCACTCGGTGGGACGAGTGCAGACGTCGAGCGTGCAGCGTTGGGGCGTCAGTGGGTGTGGGAGTCCACGCCGAGTCCGGAGAACAGCTCCCCGCGCAGAGCTGCAAGCTCTGCGGAGGCGCGGTCTCGGGGGCGGGAGCCCGGCACATTCAGCAGCCGAGCGATGGTCGCTCCCTCTGCGGCGGTCGGATCTCCGGCATTCATGCCCAGCAGCAGGACACGGTCGGCCAGCTGCAGAGCCTCATCCACGTCATGGGTGACCAGCAGCACGGTGGTGCCGGTCTGTGCATGGACATCGAGGAGCAGGTCCTGCATCTTCAGTCGAGTCAGCGCATCCAGGGCGCCGAACGGCTCGTCGAGCAGCAGCACTCCGGGGCGGCGTGCCAGTGCACGTGCCAGCGAGGCGCGCTGAGCCATGCCGCCGGAGATCTCGCGTGGACGAAGTGCGGCGCGGTCCTTGAGCCCTACCAGTTCCAGGAGCTCATCCACTCGTTCGCGACCCTCGGCCTTGGACAGGCTCCGCGGCAGCCCAAGGCTGACGTTCTTGTAGATCGAGCGCCAGGGCAGCAGGCGCGGCTCCTGGAATCCGACCGCGGTGCGCTCGTCGTAGCGCTGCACCGCAGAGCCGTCGATCAGGATCTCTCCGGTGCTGCCGGTGTCGAGACCGCCGACGGCGCGCAGCAGAGTGGACTTCCCGCACCCGGAGGAGCCCAGAATGGCCAGCACCTCGCCGGGGGCGACTCGCAGACTGACGTCTCGCAGCACGGTGTGGTCCCCAAAGGACCGACCGACGCCGCTGAGCTGGACATCGAGTGAGGTGTAGCCGGGCCGGCTGGATGCTGCGGGCGACGAGCCGGAGATCGGGACGGAGGCGGCGGCGGCAGCACCAGTGGTGCTCACATCGTCCTCGGTCAGGGTGGAGGCAGGCAAAATCATCAGAGGATACTCCCATCGATCCTGGCGGTAGCACCCGGCGAAAAGACACCTGATCAAGGTGTCCCTGCCCGGGTTGCTGCGGCGTCGACGAGCCAGATCTCTCGGCCGCTCGGGATGGTACAGCCTCCAGAATACGCACAGGCGCGGAATCTGATCAAAACTGAGTTCATTGGGTGAGACAAAACGACACACGGCGTCCTGTTTGACATTTCTACTATGTTCAAGCTTAGAGTTGAGGCACTCAACCATCCAGAGCGACTGAGAGATCTGGCTCGAAGACGTCGCAGCAACCCGCAGGGCCCACGGGCTCCGGACGGGTGCTAACGCCAGGACCGATGGAGTATGCCTCATGATTTCCCTGTCCCATGTGTCCACCACCTTTGCCGGCCGCGGCAAGGACCCGCTGACCGCGGTGGATGACGTCAGCCTTCACGTGCCTCGCGGAAGCATCCAAGGCATCATCGGTTTCTCGGGTGCTGGAAAATCCACTCTTCTGCGGAACATCAACCTGTTGGAGCGTCCCACCTCGGGCGAGGTCCGGGTTGCTGGAACGGAGCTGACCAGCCTCGATGACGCCGCCCTGCGGAAGGCCCGGCACCAGATGGGCATGATCTTCCAGGGCTTCAACCTGGTCAACAACCTCACGGTGGCGCAGAATGTCGAGCTTTCGCTGAAGTTCGCCGGAGTGCGGGACCGTCGTGAACGCCTGCGCCGCGCCGCCGAGGCCTTGGAGATCGTTGACATCACGGATAAGGCTGCGGTCTACCCCGCACAGCTCTCCGGCGGGCAGAAGCAGCGGGTGGCCATCGCTCGAGCTCTGGCGACCAAGCCCGAGGTGCTGCTCTGCGATGAGCCGACCTCCGCGCTTGATCCCTTCACCACCGCAACCGTGCTGCAGTACCTGGCAGATGTGAACCGTGAGTTCGGGATCACCGTGGTCATCGTGACCCACGAGATGGACGTCATCAAGGCCTTGGCGGACAACGTGGCCGTGATGGAGGACGGACGCGTCGTCGAGGAGTTCCCCGCTCAGGAGCTGACGCGAGAGGGTTTCAACCCGCAGACCTCGATCGGACGGTACCTGCTCAGCGACGGCATCACGCTGGACCGGACGGGACGTTCCCGCACGGACCTCCCTGCTCAGAGTCGTTCCGGCCCAGAGGATTCGGAATCGGTGCAGCAGAACGCCACGCTCGCCGGTGCAGCGGGAGGTGTTCGCTGATGGATCTCGTGATCGAACGTCTGCCTGAGATCTACCAGGCGATGCTGGAGACCTTCGCCATGATCGCAGTCGCCATTCCGGTGGCAGTCCTGCTCGGCACGCCACTCGGCATCTGGCTCTTCATCCACGCCCCCGACAGCCTCGCTCCGCGGCCACGCTCACACGCTGTGGTGTCCGGGCTGGTGAACATGATCAGATCCTTCCCGTTCCTGATCCTGCTGATCGCCATCATTCCCTTCACCCGGTTCGTGGTCGGCACCTCGGTGGGAACTGCCGCGGTGATCGTGCCGCTGACCATCAACGCCATCCCCTATTTCGCTCGACTCGTGGAGCAGAACATCACCCAGCTGGGCTCTGGGGCCGTTGAGGCGTCCCGAGCTATGGGGGCCACGCAGCGCCAGATCATCCGCAATGTGCTTCTCGTGGATGCCAAGCCCGGCATCATCGGGTCCATCACCATCACGACGGTCAGCTTCATCTCCTATTCGGCGATGTCTGGACTCGTCGGCGGCGGGGGCATCGGCGATCTCGCGATCCGCTACGGCTACTACCGCTACGAGACCCCCACCATGATCGCCGCGATCGTGCTCATGGTCCTGCTGGTGACCATCGTGCAATTCAGCGGAACTCGGATCGCCCGGGCGGCGGACCGACGCATCACCGCCTGACCTGCGTCATGGTCTGACCAGAATCACCGCCTGATCAGAATCACCGCCTGACCAGCAGCGGTCGCCTCTTTCCCGACCACACCACACACCCCTGCGGCCGACGTCCGACGTCGCCCGTGGCACTTTCCCCTGTCCTGATCCCGGGCCGCAGGCCCAGCAACAGAAAGCAGCACCCTCATGAATGCTCGACGTCCACTCCTCTTCACCGGCGCAGCCCTCTCAGTGGCCGCCCTGAGCCTCACCGGCTGCGGCTTCGTCGAGGACGATTCCACGATCAGCATCGTGGTCACCGAGTCAGCGCCGTTCCAGGAGCCGGCCGAGATCGCCGACGAGCTGCTCGAGGAGCAGGGCTACGAGCTCGACATCACCTATATGACGGACATCGTCCAGCCGAACCAGGTGGTCGACCAGGGGGAGTACGAAGGCAACTACTTCCAGCACCTGGCGTATCTGAACAACTTCAACGAATCCAACGACACCGCCGTCGAGCCGCTGTTCTCGGTGTACTACGCGCCTGCGGGGCTCTTCTCCCTCGAACACGACTCTCTCGAAGACCTCCCCGACGGCGCTGAGATCAATCTTCCGGTGGACCCTTCGAACAACGGACGGGCGCTGCAGCTGCTCGCCGACGAGGGGCTGATCGAGATCGACGAGTCGGTCTCGGTCATCGACCTCACCCAGAACGACATCACGGACAATCCGCGGGACTTTCAGTTCGTCGAGACCGATCAGCAGTCGGCAGCCCAGGTGCTGCCCGACGTCGACGCCAGCTTCGCCTTCGTGCGGCTGATCGCCGAGGCCGACTACGACGTGGACGAGACCATGCTCAGCATCGAGGACGGCCGCGAAGAGATCCGCACCCCCTTCACCTGTGTGGTGGCGGTCGGACCGGACGGCGTCACCGATGAGCAGGCCCAGGCGCTGCAGGACGCCTTCCAGTCCGAGGAGGTCGAGCAGTGGTTCGAGGACTACCAGGGCGGCGTCATCGACTACGCAGATTTCATCACCCTGGAGAACAACGAGGAGATCTGGGAGGACTTCACCTCATGAGCTCCGCAGACACCCACACACTCTCCCGGCGTCGAGTATTGAGCGGCTCACTGGGCATGGCCGTGCTGCTCGGCGTCGGGAGTCTCACCTCAGGCTGCGGACTCCTCGGCGCTCGCACCGAGGACCGCACGCTGCGGCTCGTCGTGACGGAGAACGCCCCCTTCCAGGAGCCCACTCGCATCGCCGAGCGGATCCTGACGGAGCAGGGCTGGGACTTCAACGCCACCTACGTCACAGACATCATCCAGCCCAACCACGCCGTGAGCAACGGCGAGTATGACGTCAACTTCTTCCAGAACATCAGTTATCTCCGCCAGTTCAACGAGGACAATGATCTGGACATCGAACCCATCTTCTTCATGTTCGAACAGCCCTCGGGAATCTACTCGGAGCAATATGACTCGTTGGACGAGATCCCCGAGGGCGCGCAGATCGCGCTTCCGGTGGACACGGCGAACAACGGCCGAGGGATTCGCCTGCTGGCGCGTGCGGGACTGATCGAGATCGATGAATCCAAACATGTGGCCGCACTCAGCGTCCAGGACATCACCGCGAATCCGAAGAACTTCGAGTTCATCGAGGTCGACCAGCAGTCCGTGGGGCAGATCTATTCCGACGTCGACGCCGTCTTCGGCTTTGCGCGTCTGCTTGCTGAGATCGACGTGCTGCCTGATGAGGTCCTCATCATGGAATCCCCCGAGGAGGCGCTGCCCTTCGCGCTGGCAGTGTGTGCCAGGCCCGGGTTCCGGGAGGAACAGCCGGAGCGGTATGAGGCGCTGAAGTCCGCCTACCACTCGGACGAGGTGCGCGAGTGGTACGGAGAGTATCTGGACGGGCTGCTGACCCCTGCCTTCGACCGCGACATCGACCAGGCATGGGAGCAGGTGAACAGCGCATGAGCGCAGGACTTTCAGCGCAGCTGCTGACAGAGATCCGTGCGGGTGCAGTGCAGCGCGAGCTGGAGCGCACGCTGCCCTTCGAACAGGTGGGCTGGCTCGACGAGGTGCGGTTCGGCGCGCTGCGCGTTCCCGTCGAATTCGGCGGACCAGGACTCAGCGTCGAGGAGCTCATCAGCGAGGTCATCGCCCTCGCAGAGGCCGACTCGAACATCGCCCACCTCTACCGAGGCCATTTCGGCTTCGTGGAATCCCTGCGCTTCCAACCCGCAGAGACCAGGAAGACCTGGTACTCACGAGTGCTCGAGGGCGCGACGATCGGAAATGCCTCCACCGAGAAGGGCGGCAACGCGCTGGGCAGTCTGAACACCACCCTGCACACCGATGACTCCGGCCGCCAGGTGCTGAACGGGCAGAAGTACTACTCCACCGGCACGATCTTCTCCGACTACACCCGAGTCTCTGCGGCGCAGGCCCAAGAGCGCGAGGGTCGGCGCTTCGCCGTCGTCCCCACCGATGCCGCCGGGGTCACGCTGATGGATGACTGGGACGGCTTCGGACAGAAGCTGACCGGCACCGGCACCACGGTGCTCGACGCCGTGGCGGTGGAGGACATCGCCGTGCTCGAGCGGCGGCCGGGAGACGCCGAATCAGTGCACGAGGCGGCGTTCTTCCAGCTCTACCTGCTTGCCGTGCAGGTGGGGATCGCCAGATCTGCGCTGGGCGACGCCACGGCCACGCTGGCTCGGCGGACCCGGACGTTCAACACCTCGGCCTCGGGCCTGCCCTTCAGCCAGGACCCTCTCATCCAGCAGATCATCGGCACCATGTCCTCGAAGACCTTCGTGGCCGAGTCCGCCGTGCTGGCAGCCGCACGAGTGCTCGACCACGCGCTGGCGCCGAGCGTCGAAGCAGCGCAGCCCCATCAGGCCGAGATCGCCGTCGAGAAGGCGCAGGTCACCGTGCCGGAGCTGGTGCTCGCGGTGACCTCCGAACTCTTCCAGACCGTGGGTGCCTCTGCCACGGCGCGCACCAAGGCGCTGGACCGACACTGGCGCAATGCGCAGACCATCGCCACCCATAACCCCATCGTCTTCCGGGCTCGGTCCCTCGGTGACTATGAGATCAACGGAATCCTGCCGGAAGGGCTCAATGCCATCGGCGAGGCCAAGGAGAAACGATGACGATCTACTTCAACGCCTTCGACATGCTGGTGCCGGTCCACCAGTCGCCAGGCCTCTGGCGGCACCCGGAATCGCGAGTCGAGGAGTTCGACACACTGCACTACTGGACCGAACTCTCGCAGACCGTGGAGCGCGCCGGCTTCTCCTGCTTGTTCCTCGCGGACATTCCCGGTGTCTACGACGTCTATGGCGGCACCGCCGAAGCCGCAGCACGTGGGGGAGTGCAGTACCCGCTGCTTGACCCCCAGGTGATCGTGCCCGCCCTGGCCGCGGCCACCACACACCTGGGCTTCGGCCTGACCGCCTCGGTCACCTACGAGGCTCCATACGCGCTCGCCCGACGTTTCGCCACCCTGGACCACCTCACCGGGGGCCGCATCGCCTGGAACATCGTCACCAGCTACCAGGACTCGGCTGCACGCAATCTCGGTCTGACCGAACAGATTCCTCACGATGAGCGCTACGACCGCGCCGATGAGTACCTGGAGGTCATGTACAAGCTCTTCGAGCACTCCATCGACGACGGCGCCGTCCTCGCGGACAAGTCCACGGGAGTCTTTGTCGACCCCGAGCGGGTCCACCCGATCGGTCACCAGGGCCGGTGGTTCACCGTCCCCGGGGAGATGCTCACGCATCCAGGACCGCAGCGCACTCCGTTGCTCTTTCAGGCGGGATCCTCGGCGCGCGGACAGCAGTTCGCCGTGGACCACGGGGAGGCCATCTTCGTGATCAGCTCCTCACCGGAGCGACTGGCACGGCAGGTCACCGATACGCGCGCCGCGCTGCTGCAGGCGCAGCGGGATCCTGAATCGGTGAAGTTCTTCGCCATGGCCACGATCATCGTCGCGGAGACCGAGGCACTGGCCCAGGCTCGGCTTGAGGAGTATCGCGAGTATGTGGACACTGCCTCGGCGCTGACCCTCTTCGGAGGCTGGACCGGCGTGGACCTCTCGGATCTCGACGAAGACGACGTGGTGGCCGATGTGCAGACGGAGGCAAACCAATCAGCATTGGCGATGTTCACCCGGGACCCGGGCAAACGCTGGACCGTGCGGGACGTGGCCGAGTTCGTCTCCATCGGCGGCCGCGGACCGCTGATCGTCGGCGATCCGCGCCAGGTGGTGGACGAGCTCGTTCGGTTCAAGGAGATCTCCGGTGTCGACGGGTTCAACATCTCAGCAGCGGTGCGCCCGGCCGACTTCGAACGCTTCGAAGAGTTCGTCACTCCAGAGCTGCGCCGGCGCGGTCTGCTGCCAGAGAGCCCTGAGCACCCGGTGACCCTGCGTGAGTCTCTGCTCCAGGAAGGCCCACACCTGCGCCCGGATCACCCTGCGCGTCGTCTTGCGCGCCCTGCGCCCTGACCGTTGGGTCAGCGTGACGCGCGGTGCAGCAGCTGGTCGAGGATCGGATCGTTGATCCGGCGCGCGGTGCCATAGGCGGGGTAGTGGAACTGCATGAGGTTCGCATAGGGATTCACGTCCAGCACCACGGCCTCCGCCGCCGACCCCAGCTCCGGTGCCAACATGTCCACCGCAGCGGCACCGAGCCCGGGCACCGCCAACAGTCCGTCTACCGCGAGATCCTTGAGCTCGTCGCTGAGCAGGTCCAGGACATCGACGGCGAGCCCTCCGCCGCGGGCGGTGTCCGCCGTCGGCGTGAGCAGCTGCAGCGCTCCGTGCTCAGGGACCGTCTCGGTCGTGATTCCCATCGGTGCCAGGAAGGTGTCCGTGACACGCGGCTGCCGGGCCGCAAGATAGGCATTGGCCTGCCGGCGCTGGATCTCTTCGGCGGCCAGTTCGGCGGCCGTGCGCACACCGTCACCGATGACATAGAACGGGATGCGGGCGACGGCGCCGACCACCGTCTCACCGACCACGTAGGCGCGGATGTCCAGGCCGGGGCGGTGCTCCTCCACCATGATCACGTAGCGGGCGCTGGAGGTGGCCGAACGGGCCGCCATCGCGGAGGTCCAGGCCTGGCGCAGCTGCTCCCGCGTGGTGATGTCTGTAGTGATGCCCCGGCCGGCGCGCCCGGCGGAGGGTTTGACCGTGACTGGCCCGTCGGACTTCTTCAGGTGCTGCACCGCGCGGGTGAACTCGGTGGGGTTGATCGCCCGTCCCTTGGGTGTCGGGACCTCCGCCGCCTGAAGGTATTTCTTCGTCATGGCCTTGGAGGCAGAGACCCGGCGTGCCTGATGACTGACCAGAGAGGTCACCACTGTGTCCATCCCACCGACGACCATGCCGGAGAGGAAGAAGAGGACATTGGAGTCATTGATCTTCGTGATCGTCATCTTCTTGCGACGGGCGGCACGATGGAGCAGCATCTCATGGTCCATGATGTTCTGCCAGCGGTGCAGCTTCTCGAACGCGGGCTCCAGGTGCTCGGCGATGAAGCTCTCGAGCGGGCTTGGGGCGGCGCTGCGTTCCAGGGCGGGCCTGGCAGACGGTGCCGGGGGTGCGGTCTCGCTGACGGCCGTAGCGCTGTGATTATCGGGATGCACGAAGCAGAATCTCCTCAGCGATGGCTCCCGCGACGTCATGGGAGTCCCCATACGCGGGGTAGTGGGCGGGGCTGATGTCGGCCTCGGGCAGCACCGCCCGGACGAACGCGCCCTCGGCAGTCTCGATTTCCTCGACGTCCAGGTCGACGGCGGCGGCATTCAGTCCGGGCACCGCGGCCACCGCCTCGACGGCAAGTTCCCGCAACGAGTCGGGGAGCTCGGCGGTGAGATCGATGTGCAGGCCTCCGGCGGAGAGCTCCCGGGACTCACCGAGGAACACCGGCTCCTTCGCGGTCGGGACCCGTGTGTCCTCACTGGATCCCGTCGCCTGCGTCGTCGGCTCCCACTCCAGGGGGGAAGCGAGCAGGGCGTGCCGACCACGGGCCTCGGAATCCTTCTCCCGGAGCTCACGCAGGGTTGACGTTCCGTCGCCGAGGACCACGGGAGGCACTCGCAGCAGCGCGGCGCAGACGCGATCCCCGACGACGAAGACGCGGACGCTGTTCGCGGGACGCGGCGAAGCCTGCGAGCTCGCGCCGGGCGCGGACGGCGGTTCCTCGGTGATCTGCGGCTCAGGCGCGGCCTCGGCGGCCTGCGGCTCCACGGCGATCTCCTGGATCTCCAGGTGCCTCCGCAGCAGGTTCTGATCAGCGGTGATGCGTCGTGCGTGGGCGCTGACCAGCGTGGTCACGGTGGCGTCCATCCCGCCGACCACCACGCCGCCGAAGACGAAGACCAGGCTGCGTTCACCGACGGGGCGCAGCTCCACGCGACGCCGACGCAGCGCCAGGCGGATGAGCTGATCGTGGCGTGGCACGTCGGCGCACGCGTTCATCGAACGGTTCGCGAGGGTGTCGATGATCATTCGTGCGTCGATGGTCTCAGGCGGCATAGCTCTCAGGATATAGGTTGGCCGTGGCACCTGCCCCGCGCATGGCGGGCAGGCACCACGGCCAGCTCAACGATTCAGCGCTCAGTCTCAGCTGCTGGAGCTGGAGCCGTTGTTCGAGTTCGAGCGTGTGCTGCTCGTCGTCGAGCCGGAGCTGGACCCGGACCCGGAGCTGGACCCGGAGGATGATCCGGTGGAGGATGAGCCCGACTTCTTGGCAGTCTCCTCGACCCGGGCCGCGGCACCGACCGCGGCGTCAGCAACGGGGCCCTTGGCGTCTTCGGCGCGCTTCTTCACGGACCCTGCCGCCTCGGAGGCGTATTTCTTGGCGGTGTCCTCGGCCTTGGAGACCTGCTCCTGGACCTTGGGGTCCTTCCACTTCTCGGCGGCGTTCTTCCTCACGGTGCTGAGCGTGCGCTCAAATTCTGCCCTGCCTCGCTTGCTGCCGATGAGGTAGCCGATGGCGATGCCTGTGCCCAATGTGAACAGTTTCATGATCAACTCCGTTCTGCCGATGACTGTGGTGCGTCTGTACTGCGTGACTGAATCGAACCTAGCCGGAACACCGGGTGTCTGTCACGGCCATGACCGCTGAAGACCCCTGATAAGGCTCAGTTCTGCTCCGGATGAACAGCTCAGTGCAGCACCGCGGTCCGCGGATTGAGCTGATCAGTGGCTCCCGGCACGGGCTCGGCCGGATCATTGCCGACCTGCACGATCCGATTCTGCCCGTCCACATGGACGACCTGGGGCTGGTGCGCGGCCAGCTCTGCTGCGTCGAGCATCACATAAGAGATCAGGATGACCAGGTCGTCCGGGTGCACCAGATGGGCGGCGGCGCCGTTGATGCCGATGACCCCGGTCCCGCGGGGTCCGGCGATGGTGTAGGTCTCGATCCGCGCACCGTTGGTGACGTCGACGACCTGCACCTTCTCGCCCTCGATGATTCCGGCAGCGTCCAGGAGGTCGGAGTCCACGGTGACCGAACCTACGTAGTGCAGGTCCGCGTGGGTGACCGTGGCGCGGTGGATCTTCCCGCCCATGACGGTCCTCAGCATGAAGGGCTCACTTTCGACGAAGCCGGCGAAGCGCCGGGATGGATGAACAGGTTCCTCATTATTCAGCGTTGACCCGCGCACGGGAATTCCCGGGGCCACCGCGGCGCTGAGCAAGCGCCCTGGTGGCCCGGCTTCCGACTTCCACCAGTCCGCAGCCCATGATGACGGAGACCACCGTGGCGCTCAGCAGTTCGGCAGAGGGCATCGCGAACAGGTGGTACTGCTGGGAGATCGGGACGAGCAGCACTGCGGCCAGGAGCAGGTACATGCAGCCGATGAGGGTCACTCGCAGCGGGGTCAGCGGACGCAGCGCCACGTTGAGCACCCAGAGGCCCACTGCTGTCAGGCACAGCGTCGCGGCAGTCTGGATCGCTGCAGCGGGCTCGGTCAGGTAGCGTCCGAACGCGCTGACTGTGATCACGCTCAGCACGATCGCCAGCGCCGTGGGGATCGCGAAGACCACCGATCGGCGCAGGAACCCTGGTCGATACAGCCTGGGATTGGGCATCAGCGCCAGGAAGAAGGCCGGGCAGCCGAGCATCAGGAAGTCCACCGTGGAGAATTGGCGCGGGAGGAAGGGGAACTCCCAGAACAACAGGCCGTACAGCAGGCCCAGCAGGATGGCGTAGGCGGTCTTGGAGAGGAACAGGTGCGCCACCCGCTCGGTGTTGGCGATGACCTTGCGTCCCTCGGCAAGCACGGAGGGCAGTCGGTCGAAGCGACCGTCCAACAGCACCATGCGGGACACCGCCTTGGTGGCCGGGGCGCCGTCGCCCATCGCGATTCCAAGGTCAGCCTTCTTCATGGCCAGCGCGTCATTGACGCCGTCGCCGGTCATCGCCACCACGTGCCCTGCGGACTTCAACGTCTCGACCATCAGCCGCTTCTGCTCGGGGGAGACCCGTCCGAACACGGAGTGGTGCTCCAGGACCTCGCGCAATGCAGCGCCGTCGCTGGGAAGCGTGGACGCGTCCACCGCATCGCCTTCCACCGCCATTCCCACTTCCCGGGCAACTGCCGCGGCGGTCTTGGGCGAGTCTCCGGAGATCACCTTCAGCGCCACGTTCTGCTCGCGGAAATACTCCAGGGTGGCGCGGGCTTCGGGCCGGACATTCTCCTTGAACGTCAGCAGGGCCACCGGCGACATGTCCGGCGGGAGGTGCTCTCCACGCCCCAATGGTCCGGTGCCGCCAGGGACGATCGGCCCGTCCAGAGGGGCATGGGTGAGCAGCATGGTTCGCAGGCCGCGGCTGGAGAGGTCGTCCGTGCGGCGCAGCAGCGCTTCGACCTCTACGCCTGAGGCCACCGCATCCTGACGCAGCATCTCGGGGGCCCCGAGCACCCAGTGTCCCGCCAGGGCGCCGGCGTCCTCGGCGAAGGTCACCGCCGACCACCGGCGGGCCGAGGAGAACTGGACCTGGCTGGCGGCCCGATGCCGAGGCAGCGCCCCATAGGGGGCTCGCAGTGCGGCGGCGGTGGGGTTCGCGTGCTCGTCGGCGCCGAAGAACGCCAGCGCCTGTTCCCATCCATCGGTTCCCTCCAGTGCGGTGGAGTCCGGGCCCCGATCCACCGCCGCCGGGCGCCCACGAGACGTCAACGGCGTCGCCCGGTGAAACGCGATGGTGCCATCGGTCAGTGTGCCGGTCTTGTCCAGACAGACCACGTCCACACGGGCGAGGATCTCCACTGCGGGCTGTTCCTGGATCAACACGTTCTGCCGGGAGAGCTTCACCGCGGCCACGGCGAAGGCGATCGTGGTCATCAGCGCCAGACCCTGCGGGATCATCGCCGTCACGGAGGAGACCGCCGTGACCACGGCGTCGCGCCACTGCCCGGAGGCCCAGGCGGCGTTCCACCCGCCGAAGGCCTGCATCTGTCCGTTGAGCACCACGGCCACGATGGGCAGCAGGATGAGGGAGAGCCAGAAGGCGATCTTCTCGAGCGCGCGGCGCAGCTCCGAGTTGATCTTCTGGTAGCGCTTCGCCTCGGTGGCCAGCTTGACG
Source organism: uncultured Nesterenkonia sp. (assembly GCA_947494195.1). Classification (GTDB taxonomy): domain Bacteria; phylum Actinomycetota; class Actinomycetes; order Actinomycetales; family Micrococcaceae; genus Nesterenkonia. The sequence continues at coordinate 444,953 of CANLUC010000002.1, forward strand.
GCGTGGGCGCGCTCTCCCACGGCGGTGACGCGGAACCGCCCCGAGCCCGCCACCACGGCGGTGCCTGAGAGCAGCTGCTCGTCACGGCGCTTCGGCACCGCATCGGATTCTCCGGTGAGCATGGACTCGTCCACGTCCAGGCCCGCAGCGCTGAGCACGGTGCCATCGGCCGGGACCTCATCGCCGCGGTGCAGCTCGATGACGTCGTCAAGGACGATCTGTTCGCGGTGGATCTCCAGCAGCATCCCGTCCCGCAGCGCACGGACGCTGTCCTGATGCAGCAGCGCGATGGCGTCCAGCTTGCGCTTGGCGCTGTATTCCTGGAACAGCCCGATGATCACGTTGGCCACAGCGGCGACGGCGAAGAGCAGATCCAACCACCGGCCCAGCACGATGATGGCCAGCGCGCAGATACCGATGATGAGGTTGAACAACGTCATCAGGTGTGTGCGCAGGATCTCGGTGAGTGAACGAGAGGTGGTGCGGGGCTGGACATTCGCCAGCCCGAGTCGGTGACGTTCCAGGACCTGGACGGAGTTCAGGCCTTCCGATTCAAGGGTGGCAGGGTCCACTGCGGACCGGGTTTCCGCGGGGTCGCGGATCTCAGTCCTCTGGGCAGCCACAGGGCCAGAGTCTACCGTCCGGGCCTCTAGAGTTCGGGCGGCTCCGCGCCGGTCACCGAGACGATGAGTTCTTCGCCGCTGGCGCCGACCTCGACGTCCAGGTCAAACCCGACCTCGTGGCTCTCCTTCAGGCTCGCGCCGTCGTGGAAATGCCGAGAGTCGAAGTTGATCGTGGCTTCCATCTCGGTCTCAGAGGTCTCCCAGCCGTCCTCGTCGAAGCCGAGGGAGAGATCCTCCGGCTCCGGCATCTGCCAGGTGATCGACTCCGTGACCACCTGGTTCGGCGTGTTGATACCCATCGGGCAGCCCGCCGGCATCAGCACCTGCTGGTCAGCACAGCTGGCGAGGTACTCCTCGACCTCTTGGTGCAGGACCTCTTCGGCCGCCTCGGAGGCTTTCAGGTCGAGCGTGATCTGGTGCGTCTGCGTCTCGCCCTGCGCTCCGGCATCCTGGACCACCACATAGCGCGCCGTGCCCACAAGCCACTCGCTGTCCACCGCGATCTCGACGACAGCGGGGACGTAGGAGCGCAGGGTGGCGGTGTCGTCGACGAGGTTTACCGGCTCTCCGTTCACGTCGATCTGCGCGATGCCGCCCGCGGCGGCGCCCGGCACGTCGATCTGCAGCTGGCTCATCGCCCCGGAGGTCAGCTCCCAGTTCTTGAAGACGGCCAGGGTGGACTCATGCGACTCCATCGGCAGCCGCGTCTCGTAGTTCTCACCCTCCACCGTGAACTGCATGACGGCATCGCCGCCGCCCTCGGGGTCCTCCTCGAAGCGAGGACCCTCGATCGCGGTGCTGCTGGCCTGAAGGGGGGAGCCGTCGAGCAGGACGCTGTCCACGTTCTCCTCGCCGGCGGTGTCCAGGCCCTCGGCGTCGAAGAATCCCAGCGCCTCGGAGCCGCTTCCGCGACTGATCGAATCCCAGTATTCCTGGGCGGTGTGGCCCGGCGTGTAGATCTTCTCGCTCACCTGCCAGATGGCCGCGCCGCCGGCTGCCAGGGCCATGATCAGCGCCGCCACCCAGGCGAAGAGGACCACGCGGGAGGCGTGCGGCGAGTGCTCCGAGTCGTTTCTCGGAGGTGGGGGAGGGGCCTGCGACATAGGGGCCAGCCTAGCAATGACCCGGCGAGGCGATGACCGCGCAGCTCAGCCCAGCAGATCAGCCCAGCAGCACCGCTACGAGCACCACCACAGGGATGGCCGCGATGGTGGTCAGCAGCACCGTGTCGCGCGCGATGACCTCCCCGGTCTGGTAGCGCACGGCGGCGACCAGCACGTTCTGTGCGCTGGGAAGGGCGGCGAGCACGACGGCGGCCAGCACCGCTGGACCGTCGAGACCGAAGAGCACGTCGGCCAGCAGCCAGGCCAGCAACGGATGCAGGATCAGCTTCAGCCCTGTGGCCAGAAGCACATCACGACGTCGGTCTGCCCGCTTGTCCAGCGGGTGGCTGCCGACCAGGGCCAGTCCGAACGCCAGCAGCATCAGCGGGATGGAGGCGCCCGCGACGAGCTCGATGGACTCCTGCACCGGCCCCGGGAAGCGCCAGTCCTGCCAGGAGAAGATCAGGCCCAGCAGAGCTCCGAGGATCATCGGGTTGACCGCCGACTGCCCCAGGCTGCGCAGGGTGGAGGTCCGCGGGTGGGGGCGCACCCGGGAGGCGCCGCCCTCATCCCTGCCGAGCAGGTCCAGGGCGGTGACGTAGATCGGGGTGTAGACGGCGAGCTGGAACATGATGATCGGCGCTGCCAGGGCGATGTCTCCCAGCACGTAGGCCGCGATCGGGAAACCGAGGTTCGCGGCGTTGACCAGCGAGCCGCTCATGCCGCCGATCATCAGATCGGAGCCGCTTCGGCCCTTGAGCAGCACCAGGCGGCCCAGCAGGATGTACACGCCCAGAGTCGTGAGTGCGCCGAGGCCCGCGATGACGAACTGCGGGCCCAGCACCTGGCTCATCGACGAGTCCGAGATGGTGACGAACAGCAGGCAGGGTGAGGCGACGAAGAATGCGACGCGGCTGAGCACCACCCGCGCGTCCGCGCCCAGTACGCCGAAGCGTCCGATGATCCAGCCGACCCCGATGATCAGCCAGATGACCAGGAAACCGGACAGGACCGCCCCCATGTCTCTCCCCTCGGCCGCGCAGCGTAGATTCAGCTGCTCACTCTAGCTGGGGGAGGGCAGGGGCGGTCCCTGGGGAGTCATGAAGCCGTGCTCGCCGCTGCCCGTCGGCGAGCACTCAGCTCACTGCTGTGCTTCAGCGTCCTCTGCGGGGCTGATGAAATCGGTGCGGATGCGCTCCACGCCCTCGGCGGAGATCTGGAAGCCGTGCTCCTGGCCGGCGTCGATCATGATGCCGGCACCGGTGATGGACTGCACCACGGCCACGCCCGGAGCCTCGACCGCGTGCGGGGCGTGCTCCTTATAGTCCTCGGGGATGTTCTCGCTGGTGCTGAAGAGCGCGATCAGCGGGTTTCCCTCGTTGTCCTGCAGCGTGAGGGGGTTCACCGATCCGGTCTCGTCGGTGACCTCCTCTGGACTGAGGAAGTAGACGCTGCTGGTCAGGAAGGTGCGGATGATCTCACCGGCCTGCGCCTTGCCGTCCTTGCCCTCGATCAGAATCTGCTCGAGCGTGCCGTTGGCACCCACGGTCTCGGTGTCCTGCTGTGGAGTCTGCTCTGGCTGGGTATTCGGGGTCTCAGTCATACCTCTACGCGATCATGGACGCGCGCAGAATGCAATGCGGGCTGGCCTGCACCGCAGCGCCCGTAGGGCTGCCATGCGGTCGGGGTGCGGTATTTTGAGCGGGTGCTGCTATCTGATCGAGACATCCGAGCCGAGATCGACGCCGAGCGGATCACGTTGGACCCGCTGGACCGTTCGATGATCCAGCCCTCGAGCGTGGACGTGCGCCTGGAGCGCATGTTCCGACTCTTCGACAACCACAAATACGCTCACATCGACCCCTCCCTGGATCAGCCGGATCTGACCCGACTGGTCGAGGTGGATCCTGATGAGCCTTTCATCCTGCACCCGGGAGAGTTCGTGCTGGGTGCGACCTACGAGACGGTCACCCTCCCGGACGACGTCGCGGCTCGGCTCGAGGGGAAGAGCTCACTGGGACGCCTGGGCCTGTTGACCCACTCCACCGCCGGCTTCATCGACCCGGGGTTCTCGGGCCAGGTCACCCTGGAGCTGTCGAACATGGCGACGCTGCCGATCAAGCTGTGGCCCGGATCGAAGATCGGGCAGCTCTGCTTCTTCCGACTGACATCACCGGCCGAGCATTCCTATGGCGCGGGAGCTCATCAGTCCCGGTATCAGGGCCAGCGTGGTCCCACGGCCTCACGCAGCCACGCGAACTTCCACCGCACCCGCGTCGAGTAGGCCGCAGCCAGGCCTGGATCGGAGTCAGGCCGAGGTCGGAGCCAGACCGGGGCCTGCGCCAGCCAGGGTTCATGCCCACCGGCCTCAGCTGCCGCGCAGGATCCGATGCTCCCGCATCTTCGCCGGCCCGGTCGGGTTGTGCACCAGCGCCAGGGTGGCCAGGCCGGCGGTGAGGATCACCACCACGCCGATGATGATGGCCTTATCGTCCCCACCTGCTGTGAACAGCAGCAGCGCGATCAGCCCCGGGGTCAGGAAGGACACGCTGCGGCCAGCCGTGGCGTAGAGGCCGAACAGCTCACCGGCCCGGCTCGGGGGAGCGAGCCTGGCCAGGAACGCCCGGGAGGAGGACTGGGCGGGTCCGACGAAGACGCACAGCATGAGTCCGAAGATCCAGAACGCCGTCTGCGGTGTCAGCACGAGCGGACCGATGCTGCGCTGCACATCGAGGAAGTACAGGATCGCCGCGGTGAGGATCAGCGCGGTGACACAGGTGGCGATCACTCGACGCGGGCCCACCCGGTCATCGAACCACCCGCCGATGAACGCTCCGGCGGCGGCGGCCACATTGCCGGCGATGCCGAAGAGCAGGATGTCTGAGGTGGTGAACCCGAAGACCGTGACGCCCAGGATCGCGCCGTAGGTGAAGACGGCCGAGAGGCCGTCGCGGTAGATCGCCGAGGAGACCAGGAACCAGAAGGTGTTGCGATCCTCGGCCCAGAGCCCGATGACCAGTCCGATGAGTCGGCGATAGGACTCCAGGATGCTCACCTTCTCCTCCACAACACGCTGGTCCGCTGTCTTCATCGGGGTCAGCAGCAGCGGGAGCGAGAAGATCAGGAACCACGCGGCGGCCACCAGGGCCACCGCCCGGACGTTGACCATCTCGTCCTCGCCGAGTCCGAACAGGTGCGGCGGCTCCCCGGCCACCAGGCCGAAGTAGACGATGGCCAGGATCACGATGCCGCCGAGGTATCCGGAGCCCCAGCCGATGCCGGAGACACGGCCCATCCGTTCAGAATCCGAGATATCGGTGATCATCGAGTTGTAGTTCAGGTTCGCGAACTCATCGAAGAGAGTCATTGTGGCCATCAGCGTGACACCGAGCACGAGATAGGCCTGGTCTGGCTTCACGAAGAAGCAGGCGGCCACCAGCGCGATGACGATCATGGTGTTGATGACGAGCCAGCGTCGTCGTCGGCCGCCGTTGTCGGCGCGCTGTCCGATCACCGGAGCGGTGAGTGCGATGATGAGTCCCGCGATGGTGTTTGCGGTGGTCAGATATTGCGTCCCCTGCCCGCCGGGCCCGACGGCGTCGGCGATGTAGGTGCCGAAGACGAAGGTCACCATGACCGCGCTGACGGTCGCGTTGCCCCAGCTCCAGAGGCTCCAGATGGCGATGAGCCGCTTCTTCAGCGGAGCTGGAGCTGGTGCCTGAGCGGACTCGGTGCTGGTCATGGGCGCATAGTAACGCTGGTTTGTTAACATTGAAGGGATTGCCGCCGCTGACCCTGGTTCCAGGAACTCGCAGTTGGGCGTGCGAGGCACAGGCGATGGAGAGGAGCGGAGTCGATGATCCTTGGGATGCTCACGGCGCTCTTCGCGGTCAGCATCCTGACCCCGTTCATGTTCCAGCGGTTCGGACGCCGCACCTTCTTCCTCCTCGCAGCCGTTCTGACCGCGGCGCTGGTCTGGATCCTCAGCTATGTCCCTGCGGTGCTCGCGGCGGACCAGGCAGCCGCGATCGGCGAGCCCAATGCGCCTCCGGCCGAGGTCATGGAGTGGATCCCGCAGTTCGGCGTGGAGCTGGCGTTCCGCGTCGACGCGCTCGCGCTGGCGATGTCGGTGCTCATCCTGGGCGTGGGTGCGCTGGTCATGCTCTACTGCGCCCGGTACTTCGCGACCTCGGAGCGGGCTGCCGGTCCCTTCGCCGCAGAGCTCTTCGCCTTCGCCGCCTCGATGCTCGGGCTGGTGCTCTCCGATGACCTGGTCATGCTCTTCGTGTTCTGGGAGCTCACCACGATCCTCTCCTTCCTGCTGATCGGCTTCTCGGCACACCGCATCTACGCCCGCCGCTCCGCCATCCAGGCGCTGATCGTGACGACCTTCGGCGGACTCGCCATGCTCGTGGGTCTGGTCTGGCTCGGCGAGCTCACCGGAAGCTACCGACTCTCCGAGGTCCTCACCGCCGGTCCGGGCCTGCTTGCTGACCCGAGCACGGCGACCGCCGTGGACATCGCGGTGGCACTGGTCCTGCTGGGGGCCCTCTCGAAGTCGGCGCTCGTGCCCTTCCACTTCTGGCTGCCCGCTGCGATGGCGGCGCCGACCCCGGTCTCGGCGTATCTCCACGCCGCCGCCATGGTCAAGGCTGGTGTCTACCTGGTGGCGCGCTTCGCTCCGGGATTCCACGAATCCACCTTCTGGCTGCCGCTGGTGCTCGGGCTGGGACTGATCACCATGCTGGTCGGGGCCTGGCGGGCCCTGCGACAGACCGATATCAAACTGATCCTCGCCTATGGCACGGTCTCCCAGCTGGGCTTCCTGGTCATGATCAACGGGCTGGGAACCGAGGACGCGGCGCTCGCGGGCCTCGCCATGCTGCTGGCGCACGGGTTGTTCAAGGCCGCGCTGTTCATGGTGGTCGGGATCATCGACCACCAGTCGGGCACGCGCGACCTGCGGAAGCTCTCCGGGCTCGGCCGCTCGCAGAGGCCGCTGTTCCTCGTCGCGCTGATCTCCACCGCTTCGATGGCCGGACTGCCTCCGTTGTTCGGCTTCGTGGCCAAGGAGGTCGTGTTCGAGTCCTTCTTCAGCTACGCCGAGGCCACCAGCTCCTCCTCGCTGCTGACCCTGGGCTGGCTGGTCGTGGCCGGCGTCGTCCTCGGCTCGGCGCTGACCGTGGCGTACTCCGCTCGCTTCCTCTGGGGGGCCTTCGCCACGAAGCGTCCCGTCCCCGGGGTGGCCGTGGCGCGCACCGTCTTCCACGGCCCGGTGCCGCGGGTGTTCCTCGCCGCTCCGATGATCCTGACCGCGTTCACAGTGGTGCTGGCGCTGGTCCCGCAGCCGGTGCAGGCGCTCGCGGAATCCTTCTCGACGCTCTTCGATCCGATGGAGCCCGGGGTGGAGGCGACCTACCTCGCTCTCTGGCCCGGGCTGACCCCCGTGCTGGGGCTCTCCGTGCTCACCTGGGTGCTCGGTTTTGCCCTGTTCCGGGTGCGTGACGCGTTCGGCAGGCTGCAGGCGAACGTCCCCGCCGTCGTCGAGGCCGAACGCGGGTATCGCGGCACCGTGCGCGGCGTGGACCTGCTCTCCTCCTGGGTCACCGCGCGGACGCAGCGCGGCGCGCTGGGCTGGTATCTGTTCATCATCCTTGCAGTGGCCACGTTGGTGCCGCTCGCCGTGGTGATCTTCGGAGCACCCGGGGGGCGCAGCCTCGCGGAGCGAGCGTCGTTGGACTCGGTGATCATCGCGGAGCAGCCGCTGCAGATCGTGCTCGCTCTGGTGATCCTCGCCGGCGCCTCGGGCGCGATCTGGGCGCCCAAGCGCTTCATGGCAGTGCTCATGGTCTCCATGTGTGGTTGGGGGATCGCCGGCATCTTCGCCCTCCAGGGCGCCCCCGACCTTGCGCTGACTCTGCTGCTGGTGGAGTCGATCGTGCTGGTGGTCTTCGTGCTCGCGCTGCGCAGCCTGCCCGCCGGGATCTGGACGCAGAGCCCCACGCGCTTCAAGTTCGGCCGCGCGCTGCTCGGCATCGGCTTCGGAGTGGTGATGATGGTCGTCGCCGCGATGTCCATGGACGCCCGCATCGCTGAGCCCATCTCGATGGAGTTCCCCTGGATGGCCTACGAAATAGGACAGGGCGCCAACATCGTCAACGTCACGCTGGTGGACCTGCGTGTCTGGGACACCTTCGGGGAGATCACCGTGCTAGCGGCGGCGGCCACCGGCATCGCCTCCTTGATCTTCGTCAAACGCCGTGATGTCCAGCGCCGCGAGCTCCACGAGGTCCCCAGCGGCACGGTGGGCCGTGTGCTCTCGGACAAGGCGCTGTCCCCGCGACAGTTCAGGGAGATCAAGGTCGCCCGTTCCTTCGCCACGGTGGCCAGGGAGGCCTGGCTCGTGGCCGGGCGCACCGTGGCTCCGGAACACCGCAGCATCGTCTTCGAAGTCGTCACCCGCCTCATGTTCCACGGCATCATCATGATCTCGCTCTACCTGCTGCTCGCGGGTCACAACCTTCCCGGCGGCGGCTTCGCCGGTGGTCTGCTGGCCGGGCTGGCGTTCGTGCTGCGCTACCTGGCGGGTGGGCGCTATGAGCTGGAGGCCGCCATCCCCTTCTCCGCTGGAGCGTTGATGGGCTGGGGGCTCGCCGTCGCCTGCTTCACCGGGCTCGTGCCGCTGCTCGCCGGCGGGCAGGCCTTTCAGTCCTTCGACGTCGAGCTCACCCTGCCGCTCTTCGGCTACCACCACTTCGTCTCGGCCGTCCTCTTTGATGTGGGGGTCTACCTCGTGGTGATCGGGCTGATCGTCGACATTCTGCGCAGCCTGGGCTCGGAGATCGATGTGCGCAGCGAGCGGGAGGGCCAGCGAGCCTCCTCGCCCGGTCACGGCATCCACGGCGAGACCTCCGCGGGGGTGGCGCGATGACGATCAACCTCACGCTGCTGATCCTCATGGGGGCGCTCTTCGCGATCGGGATCTACCTGCTGCTCGAACGCTCGCTGACCCGGGTGCTGCTCGGGATCATCCTGATCTCCAATGCGGTGAACCTGCTGCTGCTGCAGACGGCCGGACGGGCAGGTCTCGCCCCGCTCTATGACCCGGAGATCCCTGCCGAGGACTATCTGGACCCGCTCCCGCAGGCGCTGCTGCTCACCGCGATCGTCATCGCCTTCGCACTGGTGAGCTTCATGCTCGCGCTGATCTACCGCTCCTGGGTGCTGGCCCGCCAGGATGAGCTCGCCGACGATGAGGAGGACCGCCGCGTGGCGTCCTATGCCGGCGCCTACGACGCAGAGGAGGACGCCTCGGCCGAGGACGAGACCACGGAGTTCGCCGATGAGACCGACGCCGTCGGACGCGCGATGCTCAATCCGCGCCGCGGCGCCGATGAGGACGCACCCGATCCCGGCAACGGCCCCGCCATCGCAGAGCAGGGGGAGCGCTGATGGTCACCGAACTCCTGAGCTTCACCCCGCTGGCAGTGCTCATTCCCTTCTTCGGGGCGGCCTTCGCCTTCGCGTTCTACCGCAACAAGTCGACCCAGCGCGCGATCGCGATCGGCGCGCTGATCCTCACCGTGATCCTGGAGGTCACGCTGCTGGCCCAGGTCTGGTACGGCGGTGCCCACGCGGTGCATCTGGCCGGCTGGCCCGCGCCGTTCGGGATCGTCATGGTCATCGACCGGTTTGCCGCCCTGATGCTCGTGGTCTCCTCGATCATCACCCTGTGCGTGCTGCTCTACGCCGTCGGCCAGGGTGCCGCGGAGGAGAAGGAGGACTCGGGTCCGGTCTCGATCTTCTACCCCACCTACCTGATTCTCGTCGCGGGCGTCTCCAACGCCTTCCTCGCCGGGGATCTGTTCAACCTCTATGTGGGTTTCGAGATCTTCCTGACCGCCTCCTACGTCCTGCTCACCCTCGGCGGCGGCGAGTCTCGCATCAGGGCGGGAGTCACCTATGTGGTGGTCTCGATCATCTCCTCGATGCTGTTCCTGATCGCGATCGGCATGATCTACGCCGCCACCGGCACCGTGAACCTCGCCGACCTGGCGCTGAAGCTCGGTGATCTCGACCTGAGCACCCAGCTGATCCTGCATGTGATGCTGCTCGTGGCGTTCGGGATCAAGGCGGCGGTCTTCCCGCTGGCCTTCTGGCTCCCCGACTCCTATCCGACGGCCCCGGCCCCGGTCACGGCGGTGTTCGCCGGGCTGCTCACGAAGGTGGGCATCTACGCGATCATCCGCACCGAGACGCTGCTGTTCCCCGGGGAGCGGATCAACACGGCGCTGATGATCGTCGCCGCACTGACCATGATTGTGGGCATCCTGGGTGCCCTCGCCCAGGCGGACATCAAACGTATGCTCTCCTTCACGCTGATCAGCCATATCGGCTATCTGGTCTTCGGCCTCGCGCTGAGCTCGATCATCGGCATGGCGGCGACGATCTACTACGTGGCCCACCACATCACCATCCAGACCACACTGTTCCTGGTCACGGGGCTCATCGAACGACGTTCCGGCACCTCCAATGTGCTCCGGCTCGGCGGCCTGGCGAAGATCTCCCCGGTGCTGGGTCTGCTCTTCTTCATCCCGGCGATGAACCTCGCGGGCATCCCGCCCTTCTCCGGCTTCATCGGAAAACTGGGAATGCTGCAGGGCGGCATCGCGGAGAACACCTGGATCACCTGGACCCTGGTCTTCGCCTCGGTGCTCACCTCCCTGCTCACGCTCATGGCGGTGGCCAGGATCTGGACCCGCGGATTCTGGCGCAAGCCGGAGGATGCCGATGAGGCACCGGAGCGTCAGCTGATGTCCAAGACGCTGGCCCACGCTCGGGCGGCCAACAAGCGCTATCTGCCGATGTCCATGGTGGCGCCGACGGCGGCCCTGGTCGCGATGTCGCTGGCCTTCACGGTCTTCGCCGGGCCGCTGATGGACTTCTCCCGTGCCGCGGCCCAGGACATGTATGAGCGCACCCCGTATCTGGAGGCGGTGTTCGGCCCGGAGCGTTCCGAGGGAGTCCGCGAGGAGCTCGAGGACTTCGCGGCCACCTTCCTGATCGACTACGAGACCGGCGACGGCGGGGCCGCAGAACACGCCCCCGTGGAGACCTCGTTGCAGCCCGACGACGAAGCGGCCGAGGTAGTCCCCGAGATCACCGATGAGAGTGATGATCACCGATGAAGCGACCCAAGACTCCGCTGCGGCTCGAGCTCCCGCTGATCGTCTTCCTGGGCTTCTTCTGGATGGCGATCTGGCGTGACTTCACACTGGGCACGCTGATCATCGGGCTGATCTACGCGACCATCATCGTGCGCGTGTTCTACCTCCCTCCGCTGCGCGGCAGCGGGCGGCTGAACCCCCTCTGGGGGGCGATGTTCACGGCGCGCTTCCTGGTGAAGACGGTGACGGCCTCGTTCCAGGTCTCCTGGCTCTCGGTGGTCACCGGACCGCGGGTGAGGAACTCCGTCATCTCGGTCCAGCTGCGCAGCCACGATGACCTCATCGTCACACTCACCGGACACACTCTCTCCCTGGTGCCGGGCTCCCTGGTCCTCGATGTGGACCGGACGACGGCGACGCTCTACCTCCACGCACTCGATGTCACCTCCGATGAGGACGCAGAGAAGATCCGCCTGGACGCGCTGACGACGGAGGCGCTGATCATCCGGACCTGCGGCAGCCGCTCCGATCTCGCAGTGGTCAAGGCGGAGAAGCGCCTCGGCAGGATGTCGGGGTTCTCCAAGACCGAGCGTGAAGCGCCCTTCCGCCGTCACGGACCCGCCGAGGTGCACGGGGGCGGCGACTCCGCGTCGGACGCGCGGATCACCATCGAGGAGGTGGAGGACTGATGCTCGAGACCGCAGTGCACATCACCCAGGTGCTGCTCGCCCTGGGCGCCGCAGGCACCGTCTACCGGATCTACAAGGGCCCCTCGGTGCTGGACCGAGTGATCAGCCTCGACGTCATGCTCATCATCGTCGCCTCGATGATGATCGTGGACATGGTGATCAACGATCACCAGGACTTCATCCTCTTTGTGGTGGTCACCGCGGTGATCGGATTCCTGGGCGCCGTCGCGATCGCCCGCTATGTGGTGGTGCGCTCTCCCGAGGAGGTCGTACCCGATGCTCCCGCACACGACCCGGTCCCCTTCCCGCCCGCTGTTCCGGTCAGCAGCTCGTCCCAGCAGGCGGGCGAACCCGAGACCCCGCATCAGCCGATCTCCACCCCGGTGATGCCCGGCGTCGGGCCGCTGGAGGACGAGTCCACCTCGTGGTTCTCGGCGCTGGCCCGGTCAGGCTTCACGCCGAAGCGGCGCGAGGGCCCCATGCCTGAGGAGGCGGAGCCGGAGTCACAGCAGCCGCCGGCACCGGAGTCCCCGCAGCCGCCGGAGCCGGAGTCACAGCCCGATTCCACGCCGAAGCCTGAGTCGACGTCATCCCCCCAGCAGCAGGAGGACCGCGATGCTTGAGTCACCCACCGCAGACGTGATCCTGGACGCCCTGGCGTCGGTGCTGCTGGTGGTCGGTGGACTGATGTCCCTTGCCGCCGGCATCGGACTGGTTCGGCTGCCGGATCTGCATTCGCGCATGCACGCGGCCACCAAGCCCCAGGTGCTGGGCCTGCTCGCGCTGCTTCTGGCGGCCGCGATCACCTGGCGATCCTGGGAGCAGGTGCCGATCGTGGTGCTCGCCTGGGGTCTGCTGCTGCTCACCGCTCCGGTCAGCGCCCACGTGGTGGGCCGCTCGGGCTACCGCACCAAACACATGCGCCGGGACCTGCTGACCCACGACGAGCTGGCCAGTGCGGTGGAGCGGATCAGCCGGGAACAGCCGCCCAACCGCGGCTGACCGATCGCTGCTGACGGATCGCGGCCGATGGGTCGCTCCTGACGGATCGCGGCCGACGGATCGCTCCGCCAGGTGAGCAGCCCGTCCGCATGCCCGGGTTCAGGACCAGACGAAGTTCCAGGTGCCCGCTGCGACGGCTGCGCAGACGGCCGCGGCCCCGATCAGGGCGCCCCCCAGGATGACCGGCAGATCTGCTGCGTGGAATCGGGCGGCACGAGCCCACGTCCGCCTGCCGGCGCCGAACCCACGGGATTCCATCGTCACTGCAAGTCGAGTGGCCATGCGGATCGCCTGGACCAGCAGCCCGAACGCCTGCGAGAGTGTGCTGCGCAGCCGCTGCCTGGCGCCGCCGTGGGCACCCACTCCGCGCGCACGCCGCGCATGGCCCAGCGTGGTCCAGTGCTCGGCGAGGAGTCCCAGCAGCCGCATCGCCGCCAGGGCGCCGAGCACGAACCGAGCCGGCAGTCGCAGCTGCTGCGCCAGCGCGTCTGCCAGGTCTGTCGGGTCAGTGGTGGAGAAGATGATCACCGAGGGCAGCACGATCGCGAAGGCACGTGCCCCGAGCGCCAGGCCCAGCGCGAGGGATCCCTCGCTGATCGTGGTGAATCCCAGATCGACGAGCACCGCTCCTGACTCCTCGGCGGCCAGCGCCGTGCCCCAGGCGGCCACCACCGCCCCCAGCGCGAAGGGCCACATGAGTCTGAACAGCCCCGCGGCGCGGATGCCCGCCAGCGGCAGCGCAGCCAGGCTCGCGAGCACGACGACGCCGGCGCTCACCACGTCGATGGTCATCACCAATGCCGCCGTGATCAGGAAGACGGCGATGAGCTTGGCCAGCGCATTGCGTCGACCCAGCCAGGAATCCGCCCGCATCCCACCGAAGAGTTCGCCGGCGGCTGGGGCTTCGGGTGGGGGAGTGTCGCGACTGAGCTCGAGCTCCCGCGCCTGGAGGCCGCGCAGGAAGGCGGCGTCGTGAGTGACGGCCAGGACGGTGCCTCCCGCGTCGACGTGTTCCCGGAGCAAGGAGATGAGCTCGCGGAACGTGTGTGCGTCCTGCCCGAACGTGGGCTCATCGAGCATCAGCAGTTCGGGCCCCGCCGCCAGCACCGTGCCCACCGAGAGCCGCCTCTTCTCCCCTCCGGAGAGTGTGAAGGGATTCGCCTGAGCCAGGGCGCGCAGCCCCAACCGGTCCAGCAGCAGCTGCACGCGAGCGTCGATCTCGGCCGGGGTGTAGAGAGGTTCCGCCGTGCCGGGGACCTTGGCCTGCTCAGCACCGAGTGCAAGCTCCGCGGCGACGCTGCCGCGCACGAACTGATGCTCCGGCTCCTGAAAGACCATGCCGATCCGAGCCACGAGATCAGCGGATCGCCACTCGTGGGGATCGGCGGCCAGCAGCTGACCCGGCCCATCTCCCTTGAGCCCGGCGGTGGCCGTGAGGGTTCCTCCATGAGCCGGAAGCAGTCCGGCCAGGGTCAGCAGCAGCGTGGATTTTCCGGCACCATTGGCGCCGGTGATCCCCAGCGTCTCTCCGCGACGGATCTCGACCTCGACGCCGGTCAGCGTCGGCGGGGCGATGGAGCCGCGCCGCCATCGCGTGGTGGGGGAATGCCTGCCCACTGCCAGTTTGCCGGCATGCAGCAGCAGCTCCCCCTGCTGGTCAGGGCACTGGGGTTCCTTCAGCGGGTCCTCCTGGTCAGCACCTGCGCCGCGGGGGATGCTCAGTCCATGCAGCGGGTCTCGACCCGGCACCCAGAGGCCCATGCTGGAGAGCTCGTCGCCGAGGGCTTGGTCCGTGCGGATCTGCGCCGCCGGGCTGCGGCGACGAACTCCCGCCCCGGTCTCCAGGACCACGAGCGTGTCCATGTGCTCCGCCCAGATCTCGAGCCGGTGTTCGACCACGATCACCGTGGCGCCGGTGAGCTCTGCTGCCCGGAGCACCGCATTGCGGACCTGCCGCACTCCGGCCGGGTCCAGATTCGCCGTGGGCTCATCCAGCAGCAGCAGCCCCGGCCGCATGGCAAGGATTCCAGCGAGGGCCAGCCGCTGTTTCTGACCGCCGGAGAGCTTGGCACTGGGATGCTCGAGTTCGAATCCGCTGAGCCCCACAGCTTCCAGCGCACTGTCCACGCGGTCCCAGATCTCAGCACGCGGCACGGCGAGGTTCTCGGCGGCGAAGGCCACGTCGTCGCCGATGCGGGAGAGCACCACCTGGGACTCCGGATCCTGCTGCATGAGCCCCGCGCGGCCCCTGGCCTGCTCGGCGGGAACCCCGTCCAGCAGCAGCTGCCCGGCAGCCTGGGCATCCTCATCGTGCAGGACGCCCGCCAACCCATGCAGCAGAGTGGACTTGCCGGCTCCGGAGGCTCCGGCCAGCAGCACCTTCTCCCCAGCGGAGATCTGCAGGTCCAGCGCCGCGATCGCGGGGGTCTCCCGCTCGGCGTGCTGCCAGCTCCAGCCCTCGGCCGCCACGGCGACGCCAGGGGCTTCACCCACGCGGCGTGCCGCCCAGCAGCATCGGTTCGCGGTGGGCGCGACGTGAGGCCAGCGGCCCCAGCACGGAGGAGGCTGCGAGCCCACGCGTGGCGAGCCAGGGCAGCACTCCGGCGATGACCGCCCCGGAGAGGGCGAAGCAGGAGATGTGGATGATGGTCTCGAGCGGTGCGTAGGCATACATCGGCACGATCCAGTGGTACGTGATGCCGCCGGTCAGCCCCGAGGCCGCGCCGGCGAGCATCGCGAACTCCAGGCTGAACCTGCGGTAGAGCACCGCGAGGAAGACCAGCTCGGCACCGAGTCCCTGCATGAAGCCGGAGGAGAGGACCGTCAGCCCCCACTGAGAGCCGAGCAGCGCGGAGATCGCCGCCGCGACCATCTCGCAGTAGATGGCGGCACCGGGTTTACGGATCACCAGCGCGCCGAGTACCGCCGGAAAGAGCCACATGCCGTGCACGAGGGTCTCCACGGGCGGGTAGAAGACGAAGAGGTTCCCGATGAGGTGATAGCTGAGGTTCCAGCCCCAGAAGATGACACCTGAGGCGACGGCGAGCACCGAGGCCACCACGATATCGGAGACCGTCCAGGACCATGACCTGGTGGTTGTCTTTCTGCTGCTCATGATGCTTCTCCCTGTACAGGTGAGGGCGGACCAGGAGCACGCAGGAGGAAAGCTGCTGCTCACAAGCATCAGCATCCGAGTGCAGAATCTCGACTTCCTTCGCAGGTCCTAACCTGATCAGGTTCGAGGGTCTGGGCCTTCAGCCCACTCTCAGCGTCCTGGCGGTGACATCACAGCTGGTCAGCTGTGCCTGGCACCGAGGGGCGCTCCCCTGTCGTGTCTCAAATGACGTGCACTAGAGTAGCACCAGAGACACTCGAACCACCTGCAACGGAGGACACTGTGGACAAGCTTCTCGATAAGGGCATGGCTCTTGGGATCTCACTGGGCGGTGGCTTCATCGCCACTCGGCTCTTCGACTTCGTGTGGAAGAAGGCCACCGGCGACGACGCCCCCAGGGTGGCCAATGATGAGATGACGCTCAAGCGTGCACTCGCCTTCTCCATCGGCTCAGCGGTGGTCTCGGCAGCCGTGCAGGTGCTCTCCCAGCGCGGCGCGAGCTCCACGGTGAAGAAGATGCGCAGCAAGTTCGGAGCCGGTTCCGAGGTCTGATCCGATGCGCATCGCTGCTGCTCAGATCACCACCGGCCCTGATCCGGAGGCCAATCTCGCGCTGATGCGCGAGTACACCTACCGTGCCTCCTATGCCGGCGCGAAGGTCGTGGTCTTTCCCGAGGCGACCCAGCGGGCCTTCGGGCACCCGCTGCCGCCCATCGCAGAACCCGTGACCGGTCCCTGGGCCGAGGCGGTGCGTCGATTGGCCCGCGAGTTCCGCATCGTGATCGTCGCAGGGATGTTCACCCCGGGCGTTCCGAGCGCGGACGGGCACCCTCGAGTGGTGAACACGCTGCTCGCCGTAGGGCCGGATGCGGACATCGATGTGGCCTACGACAAGATCCACCTCTACGATGCCTTCGGCTTCAAGGAGTCCGACGGCGTCCAGGCCGGTCGAAGCCCCGCCCAGTTCCAGCTGGACGGCGTCACGTTCGGCCTGGCAACCTGCTATGACATCCGGTTCCCGAACCTCTTCGTCGCGCACGCTCGGTCGGGCGCCCACGTGACCCTGGTGCCCGCCTCATGGGGCGCGGGGGAGGGAAAGCTCGACCAGTGGCGGCTGTTGGCGCGGGCGAGGGCGCTGGACTCCACTCAGTACATCCTCGCCTGTGGCCAGGCAGACCCGGCGGCGGCCGGCGTCGAGTCGATCCAGGGCGCACCCACCGGAGTGGGTCATTCGATGCTCGTCTCCCCCCTGGGGGTGCCGCTCGCAGAGGCCGGCGACGCACCGGAGCTGCTGCTCGCCGAGGTCGACCCAGCGGTGGTCTCTCACACCCGGACCATGGTGCCGGTGCTGGAGAACGCGCGTCAGTTCTGAGCGTCCCGAAAAGGACCAGACGCTGAACCTCTCCGGAACGTCCTGACGCGCGGCGCGCTAGTCCACCGGGTGATTGACCGGCAGATCCTGGTCCAGGAAGCTGTTCAGCGTGGCGGTGAGCTCCGGGTCCACCGCGAGACGGTGCTCATCCAGGCGCTCCACGGGCGCGGCGAGCCGCACCGAGGAGAGCAGCCACAGGTGATCGGCCGTGTAGAGGTCCTCTGGGGTCAGCGGCCCGTAGCCGAGCTTCCATCCCGCACGCTCGGCGGCGGTGAAGATGGCTCCCTGCGTGGTGCCGGGAAGGATGCCCGTCTCCAGCACAGGGGTGATCAGCGTCGGCGGCTCACCCTCGGCGCCGCGCCTGGCGATCAGCACCGTGGAGGTCGGTCCTTCAAGCACCTGGCCGTCGGAGGTGGTGAAGATGACGTCGTCGAACCCGTGGGCATCGGCATGCCGCAGCGCGGCCATGTTCACCGCGTAGCTCAGCGTCTTCGCGCCCAGCACCAGCCAAGGGGCCCGTTCAGCGGCGGTGGAGTCGTATCCGCGGTCCAGCAGGGTGACCGCCAGCGGCGTCCCGCGGTTCGCGCGCATGGACTCCGCCACCGGGGTCAGCGTGGCCCAGTAGGTTCCGGCGAAGGCTGGGTCCTCAGAGGCAGGTTCACCCTCGACGCCGCGGGTGGCCACCAGCTTGATCGCCAGCTCCTCCGGCACGCCGCCGCGGGCCCGGTACTCCTCGAGGCCCAGTCCGATCGCGGCCTCCCAAGACTCTGCCGGCGGGATGCCGATATCCAGGATGCCAGCTGACCGGCGCAACCGTGCCAGATGCGCGTCGAGCTTCCGCGGAGTCCCGTTGACCGCCAGCATGGTCTCAAAGATGCCGTCTCCGCGCACAGCACCGAGGTCTGTGATGCGCAGTTGGGGCTGGTGCGGGTCGAATACCAGTCCGGAGGTGTGTTCGGCGTCGATCCGTACAGCGACGGCGGCCACGGAGTCATCGCGAAAGTGCTCAGCCATGGCTACAGCCTAGCGCCTGCACGCCCGTGGCGAGGCCCGAGTGTGCTGGGCACCCAGCGAGCACCCAGTAAGCTGTCCCAGAAGGGTTTGGAGGCGATGACGTGCTGTGGCCGATAAGCGGGTTGGGGATCGAGTCCCTCCCGCAGTGGATCTTTCTGAGCATCCTGGTGCTGGAGGTCGGAATCAGGGTGGCCGTGATCGGCATCATCCCGGACAATCGACGACCGAACACCGCCATGGCCTGGCTGCTGGCAGTCTTCTTCATCCCCGCGGTCGCCCTGCCGCTGTTCCTGCTGATCGGTCGCAGCAAGCTCTCCTCGCGACGTCAGGAGCGCCAGCGCGGGATCAATGAGGCGCTGCTGGAGGCCACCAGCCATATGGATCTCTCGGATCAGCTCCGTGACTACGACGAGCAGCTCAGCGCCACCGCGGTGATGAACCGGAACCTCGGCGCGTTCCCCATCCAGGAGGGCAACCAGCTGACGCTGATCTCCGACTATCAGGAGACCTTCAACTGGCTCGTGGATCAGATCGACGAGGCGCGCGAATATGTCCACGTCCTCTTCTACATCATCGGCGACGACCCGGAATACACCGGCCCTGTGCTCGACGCCTTGGAGCGCGCGGCGCAGCGCGGCGTCAAGGTCCGTCTGCTCTTCGACCACCTCGGCACCGCCCGCGTGCACGGATACCGCAGGCTCAAGCGACGACTGCGCGCCTCGCAGATCGAGTGGCACCGGGTGCTGCCGGTGCGTCCGCTGCGTCGCCGCTTCTCGCGCCTGGATCTGCGCAATCACCGCAAGATCGTCGTCATCGATGGGCTCACGGCGCTCACCGGGTCCACGAATCTCATCGAGCCGCACTACCAGCGTGCCTCCGCCGTGCGGATGGGGCGCGCCTGGGTGGAGCTCAACGTGGTGCTCACCGGCCCTGCGGTGACCGGACTCGACATCGTCTTCGCCTCCGACTGGTACGCAGAGACCAATGAGAACCTGGGCGAGAAGCTGCTGGTGGACCTCGAGGCGGACGAGGCGGCCTCCGGAGGCAGTCTGGTGCAGGTGGTCCCCTCCGGGCCAGGATTCCCCGACGAGAACAACCTCCGACTCTTCAATGATCTGATCTACCAGGCCACGGACCGGATCGTGATCTCCACCCCCTACCTGGTGCCTGATGATTCCCTGCTCTACGCACTGACCAATGCGGCACACCGCAACGTGGAGGTTCTGGTGCTGGTCTCGAAGAAGGCAGACCAGTTCACGGTTCAGCACGCCCAGCAGTCCTACTACCAGATCCTGCTCGAGGCAGGCGTGCGAATCTTCCGCTATCCGGACCCTGACGTGCTCCACGCGAAGTTCATGATCATCGACGACGACGTCGCCGTGCTCGGCTCCTCGAATATGGACATGCGCTCCTTCTCGCTGAACCTGGAAGTGACGCTGATGATCGTCGACGACGCCAAGGTTGCCGAGATCGAGCAGGTCTTCGCCCGCTACCTCATGCTCTCCACCGAACTGGACCTTGCGCAGTGGTCGAGGCGCCCCTGGTATGTCCGATACCTGGACAACACCTTCCGGCTCACTTCTGCCCTCCAATAGTCCCCATGCCCGCCGCCCATGCCGGCAGCCCGAGCACGTTGACACGGCCGACCGGCCGACCGGCCGTCCTCGCCCGTGCCCCTGGGGCCGACTTCCTGCGGCGTTATATACTCTCTGCGGTGAAGTCCGGGTATGCCCCGGCCCCCTTGCACCGTGCACCGATGAGACCTGAGGAAACATGTCCCGAATGCGTTCTGCCGCTCGAGGAGCCGCGCCGCCCAAGGCGCGCGCTACCGGGTTCGCGGCGCTGATCGCCGCCGCCGCGCTCTCACTGACAGGCTGCGCGCAGGGTGCCGGGGATCCGAGTCTCGCCAGTGATTCAGCCTCCGCGGCTGACCCCACCGGTCCCGCGGCCCCATCGGATGGCGCCGAGGCCGGTGCCTCATCCAGTGATTCCGAGTCCGGGTCCAGTGATCCCGCGTCCGGTGCCTCGAGCGCGCCGACGGAGGAAGGCTCTGAGTCCGAGAGCGAGCCCGAGGAGCTGCTCGAGGAACAGGAGATCGCGGAGATCCTGCTGACCGAGAGCGAGCTGCCCTTCACCCCGGACCGCCACTCAACCTTCACCGGACTGGATTTCTTCCAGGAGCAGCTGGCGGTCGGCGCGGACGTCTATACCGAGAACTTCGGCGAGGGAGCCTGCGCCGCGGCGATGGACCGGGTCAACGCCGAGCTGGTCGGGGAGAGCCCGCAGGGCGGCGTCGTCCAGGAGTACGAGCACCAGCTCGAGGACCGCACCGAAAGCCTCTACGTATGGATGCTGGGCCTCGAGGAGCCTCAGGACTCCGCGGCCGTCTGGGAACAGGTGCTTGACCATTGCGCGGACACGCCGCTCCGCGGCGAGACAGACTCGGTGCGCGTGAAGCCCTTTGAGGTTCGAGAATTCGAGGGCATCGAGCTGGACATGGATGTCCACAACGGCGAGGGCATGGTTGAGGTGCTCGGCTACTCCGCGAGCCTGGACTATGGCAGGCATCTGCTGATGGTGAGCGCGGCGAACATGAAGGCCGAGACGTTCAGCACCATCGTGGAGCTGCAGGCCGACAAGCTCGCCACCTACCGCTACGAGAACGGCGACTGAGACGCTGGACTGGGCTGCAGCACCGGATCTTCGGAGCCGCCCCGCTCCGGAAACTGCGCTCCGAGCGCGGCCAGCACGCCGCGCGATTTCACCTTGACCTCCTCCCACTCCTGTTCCGGGTCGGAGTCGGCCGTGATCGCTCCTCCCAGTCCGAGGTGGAGCCTGCGGGATTCCGCGCCTCCGGTGAGGACGGCGGTGCGGATCAGCACCGCCAGATCGGCGGCTCCGTTGCTGCTGAAGTACCCCGCCACCCCCGAGTAGGGTCCGCGCGCCCCGGATTCCAGGCGTTCCAGGATGTCCATGGTGGAGATCTTCGGCGCTCCGGTCATGGATCCGGGAGGAAAGGCGTCGGCGATGACTCGCGCCCGGGAGGTCCCTGCAGGGATCCTCGCGCTGATGGTGGAGACCAGCTGATGCACCGTGGGATAGCTCTCCACGGCGCAGAGCCGCTCGGTGCGCAGGCTGCCGGGGATCGCGTGGATGGAGAGGTCATTGCGTACCAGGTCCGCGATCATCACGTTCTCGGCGCGGTCCTTCGGATGGGTCGCGAGATCCTCCGCCAGGCGTCGATCCTCGGCGGCGGTCCGGCCCCGGGGACGTGTCCCCTTGATCGGCTCGGAACGCAGCGTGCCGCCCTGGCTGATGCTCAGAAATCGCTCCGGTGACGTGGACGCCACCTCGGTCTCCCCGATCCGCAGGAACTGGGTGAAGGGTGCCCGGTTCTGCGCCCGCAGCGTTTTGAAGAGCTCGACGCCGCGGCCGGTGGGTTCGGCGCTCGCCGGCACCGTGCCCAGGGTTGCGGTCACCGCGGTGGTCAGGCAGATCTCATAGCTGTTGCCGGCGGTGATCTCGCGCTGCGCAGCTTCGATCGTCGCGAGATACGCACTGCGCGAGTCCCGGCTCTCCAGGTCCTCGAGTCTCAGCCGATGGTCATGGTGCTCGAGCTCTGTCACGCTCTCTGTCTCGGCGAATCGCAGCTGGGACAGCGCCTGCCGCACCAGGTCCGACCACCTTGCGGCATCCGG
Organism: uncultured Nesterenkonia sp.; assembly: GCA_947494195.1. Classification (GTDB taxonomy): domain Bacteria; phylum Actinomycetota; class Actinomycetes; order Actinomycetales; family Micrococcaceae; genus Nesterenkonia. The sequence goes on from CANLUC010000002.1 coordinate 466,736, forward strand.
TGCCGCCGACTCCAGCCACTGCAGCTCGAGCTGGCCGCTGTGGTGGTGCAGGACCACCGCGTGGGTGGCGCGGAAGAGACTGGCCTCTTCGGTCGGCAGGCTTCCTCGGGCCGAGGCCGGTGTCACGGGGGAGCCGGCCTCACGCTTGAGCTCGTAGCCGAGCCACCCCACCCAGCCCAGACGGAAGCTGGGGGTGTCCGAGGAGTCCTCGTGGGACTCCGGCTGCTCGTGAGCCTGCCGGCCGCCTGGCCGCAGGCCGTCGGCTCGCTGCTCACCGGTCCAGTTCTGCTCGAGCCAGGAGAAGAACGGCTGATCCTGCATCTTCGCCCCTGCCGTGGTCACGAGGGTCGTCACCCCGTCGGTGTGGCTGACCGTGCTGGCGTGCTCGCCGAAGGAGAAGGCGAGGATGCTCTGTGCGCTGCGGCTCGGGTTCTCGGTGTGCGCATGGTCGCTGCTGTCGAGCAGGGCGGCAGGGGCCCCCGGCAGCAGGGCGCTCAATGCCGTGAACAGGCTCAGGGCCAGGTCTTCGGGACCAGGAGTGCCGGATTCAGCGTCGTCGCTCTCCTCGTGCTGCTCGAGGATGCTGCTGCGAAACTGAGCTTCCGCCACTGAGAAGGCCTGTCCCGCCGCTGTCATGGGTCAAGGATGGCACAGGCTCCCCACCTGCGCCGCGCTACGATGTCGCTCATGGCATGTGAGGCACAGCGATCCGGCACTGCGGAACCGCGTCGGGGGCGGCCGCGCAGCGAAGCATCCCATCAGGCGGTCCTCGATGCCACATCTCGGCTGCTGAGCCAGAGCTCCTACGAGGAGCTGACGGTGGAGGCCATCGCCTCGGAGGCGGGCGTCAGCAAGCAGACCATCTACCGCTGGTGGAGATCCAAGGCTCTGGTGGTGCTCGAGGTCATGCTCACCGGCGACGCGGAGTTCGAGATCGTTCCTATGCCCTCCACCGGCGATCTCCGCCGGGACTGCCTCAGCTGGGTCCGTTCCATGCTGGTGGAAGCGTTCCAGGAGACCCATGTAGGAATGGCGCGCAGTCTCGTCGTGGCAGGCCTGCAGGGCGACGCCGGCACAGAGCACCTGCTTCAGCGGGCCAGCATGTGGGACCACGGTCCGCTCGCCGAAAGGCTGCGCGAGGCGGAGCGGGCTGGTGAGCTGCGCGAGGGTGTCGACATCGCCGCGGCGGCCTCGGCCATGGGGGATCCGCTGATCTTTCGGATGCTCATCGGCTCTGCCCCGCCGCTGAGCTGGGCCGAGTCGCTTGTCGATGTCGTGGTGACGGGCCTTCTGCGTCCGGCTGAAGCCTCTCGGTCCTCCTGAGCTGCCATGAAATTCGTCACATATGGTACGCAGACGCCGCTGAGTGAATTTCGAGACGCGGCGTTCCGTTTATGATCGACCCATGGCAAAGCTCCTTTATCGTCTCGGCCTGCTGTCTGCACGCCGAGCCAAGACGGTCGTCGCAGCGTGGTTCGTCCTGCTCGCCCTCGCTGTCAGCTCATTCCTCGCCTTCGGCGGTCAGCTGACAGACCAGATCAGCCTTCCCGACCTCGAGACCACCAAGGTGGCGGATCGACTGGCGGAGGAGATGCCGGATTCCGGCGGAGGCAATGCCTCGGCGCTGCTGCGCACGCAGGACGGTGAACCGTTCACGCAGGAGCAGAAGGATGAGATCGCCGCTCTCATGGAGGAGCTCGAGTCCGACGAGGCCATCAGCAGTGTGACGGATCCCTTCGCCACGCAGGCTGAGCTGGACGATGCGCGCAGCGAGATCGCCGATGGTCAGGACGAGCTCGACGCCGGTCGCGAGGAGCTCGAGTCCAACCGCGAGGAGCTCGAGGCTGGACTCGATCAGCTCGAGCAGGGCCAGGAGCAGCTCGACGAGGCGATCGCCCAGGCCCGTGAGCAGGGCATCTACGAGGCCGCCGCGCCGCAGTTCGAAGCCCAGCAGGCCGAGATCGACGCCAATCGCGAGGCGCTCGAAGAAGGTCAGGAGGAGCTCTCCTCCGGGGAGGATGATCTCTCCGAGGCCCAGAGCGAACTGGATCGCGGCGAGGCGCTGCTGGAGCTCTCCTCCGGCGCGCAGGTCCTCTCCGATGAGGGCGATGTCGCGGTGCTGATGATCAATTTCAGTGAGCCCATGGAGAGTGTGGGCACCGAGGAGCTCTCTTCCATCTCTGAGGAGCTGAGCAACGCCGACATCGACGGCGTGGACGCGCTTCCAGGCGGTGACCTCGACATGGAGCTTCCGCACCTGTTCTCGGTGGCAGAGCTCATCGGTCTGCTGATCGCCGCAGCCGTGCTGCTGATCATGCTGGGCACGTTCATCGGCGCAGGTCTCCCGCTGCTCAACGCCCTGGTGGGCGTGGGCGTCGGCGTCGCCGGCGCGATGGCCCTCTCCGGCGTCGTCGAGATGATGTCGATGACTCCCATCCTGGGCCTGATGCTCGGCCTTGCGGTCGGCATCGACTACTGCCTGTTCATCATTCACCGGCATCGTCGCCAGTTGAAGGAAGGCATGCCCCTCCACGACTCCATTGCCCTTGCCACCGGCACTGCGGGCAATGCTGTCGTCTTCGCCGGGGCCACCGTGGTGATCGCTCTGCTGGCGCTCAACGTCACCGGTCTGCCGTTCCTGGCGCTGATGGGCACGGTCGCGGCCGCCTGCGTCGCCATCGCGGTGGTGATCGCCGTGACGATGACCCCCGCGATGCTCTCGATCGTCGGCCACAAGATCCTGCGCGGCAAGGAACGGCGCCACATGGGCGACTTCCGGTCGAAGCAGGTCACCGAACCGATGGGCCACGGCAAGGCAGTGGTCATCGCGGCGTTGGCGCTGCTGGGACTCGGTGTGCTCTCGGTTCCGACCTTCGATCTGCGCCTGGGGCTGCCCGATGCCAGCTCAAATGCTGAAGATTCGGCTTCCTATCAGGCGTACCACGCCACTGAAGAGGCTTTTGGAGCCGGAGTCAACGGGCCGCTGCTGGTGCTGGCGGACATGCCGGCGGGCCTCGACGACGCCGCCGCCCAGGACTATCAGATCGAGATCGGCAACGAGCTGCTTGCCAATGACTCCATCGCCTCAGCGGTGCCGGCGGCCTTGAACGATGACAACACGCTCGGCGTCTTCCAGGTCATCCCAGAGGACGGCCCGGCGGCGGAGTCCACCGAGGAGCTTGTGCACGAGTTCCGGGCCGGTGGGATGCTGGATGGCACCGAGGCGGCCGACGTCGAACTCTCCGTGGCCGGCATGACCGCGGCGCAGGTCGACATGTCTGATGTGATCTCCGATGCCCTCCCGCTGTACCTCGCGCTGGTCATCGGGCTCTCACTGCTGCTGATGATCATGGTCTTCCGTTCGATCCTGCTTCCGGTGATCGCCACTCTCGGGTTCATCGGTTCCTTCGCAGCGGCGGTGGGCATCGTCGTCGCCGTCTTCCAGTGGGGCTGGTTCGCCGATCTCGTCGGTGTCACCGAACCGGGTCCGATCGTGACCTTCCTGCCGGTGCTCATGGTCGGCATCCTCTTCGGGCTGGCGATGGACTACCAGCTGTTCACCGCTTCGGGCATGCGGGAGGCTTACGCCCACGGCTCTGCACCGCGGTTGGCGGTGCGCCAGGGCCTGCACGCCGGGCGCTCCGTGGTCACCGCCGCGGCGCTGATCATGTCCTCGGTCTTCGCCGGGTTCATCTTCACCGACGATCCGATGATCGCCTCCATGGGTCTGGGGCTCTCAGTGGGTGTGCTGCTCGATGCCTTCGTGGTGCGGCTGCTGCTGGTGCCCGCGCTCCTGCATCTCGCGGGGCCGGCGGCCTGGTGGCTGCCCAAGTGGATGGATCGCATCATTCCCGATGTGGACGTCGAGGGCGCCAAGCTCGAGCGCAAGATGGTCGACGATTCCGCGGGCCGGGATATCTGAGTCCAGACATGAGAATGCCCGGCGCCGCGCGAGCGGTGGCCGGGCATTTCTCTGTCCTCCTCGGAGCGCTCGAGATCAGCGCGCCGAGGGCTGTCTGCCGGGGTGGGTAGGTGAGGTGGGCTGGGGCCTCAGTCGTCCTCGTCCCCACCCGGCAGGGGTTCATCCAGCAGCTCATAGACGCCGTCGATGATGCGGTTCGGGCGGAAGGGGAAGTCGGCGATGCTGGCCCGGCTGGAGAGTCCCGTCATCACCAGGATGGTGTGCATCCCGGCCTCCATGCCAGCGACGATGTCGGTGTCCATCCGGTCACCGATCATGGCCGTCTCCATGGAGTGTGCGCCGAGGTGGTTCAGCGCAGACCGGAACATCATCGGGTTCGGCTTTCCCACGACGTAGGGTTCCCGGCCCGTGGCCTTGGTGATGAGTGAGGCGATCGCGCCGGTCGCCGGCAGGACTCCCTCGGCGCTGGGCCCGGTGGCATCCGGATTGGTGAGGATGAATCGGGCGCCGTTGTTGATCAGCCGTACGGCCTTGGTGATCGCCTCGAAGCTGTAATTCCGCGTCTCACCCACGACCACGTAATCAGGGTTGGTCTCGGTCATGATGAACCCCGCCGCGTGGATGGCGGTGGTCAGGCCGGCTTCACCGATGACATAGCAGCTGCCCTGGGCGTTGGACTCCGGGTCGATCTGATTTGCGAGGAAGGTGGCGCTCGCGAGTGCAGAGGTCCAGATCCGTTCCTCGGGCACGACGAGCCCGGAGTGACGCAGCCTCGCGCTGAGATCCCTTGCAGTGAAGATGGAGTTGTTCGTCAGCACCAGATAGGGGAGATCCTGTCGCCTCCACTGCTCCAGAAGCTCGGCGGCACCAGGGAGCGCCTCCTGCTCCCGGACGAGGACGCCGTCCATATCGGTCAGCCAGCATTCAATGTTCTCACCATTCATGCCCTGATCCTATGTCCTTCGCCTGTGGGCCCACTAGGAGGCAGATGCCGGTCGCCGCTCGAGCACGCCTCGGCCGATTCCCAGGGCCGCCGGATCGCGAGCTCTTGACCCTTCTGGACCTCTATGGTTCATTAGTACAGTAATTAACCATCGAGGTAGCTGACTGGCTATGCTGTTGTCGTTGCCGAACGAAAGGTGGTCAGTCCGTGGAAGAGGGTCGCGCACTGTTCGTGCAGATCGCGGAGCAGCTGGAGGCGTCCGTGCTGGACGGCTCGCTGGCTGAAGGCGAACGCGCCCCCTCGACCAATGAGCTCGCCACCTTCCATCGCATCAACCCGGCGACGGCGGCCAAGGGGATCAACCTCCTGGTGGACCGCGGGATCCTGGTCAAGCGACGGGGGCTCGGCATGTTCGTCGCCCCGGGTGCCCAGGAGGTGCTCACCGCGCAGCGTCGCCAGCAGTTTGCCGCGGCCTACCTCGATCCGATCCTCACCGAAGCCCGCGCCGTCGGGCTCTCGGTGGACACCATCATCGAGATGCTTCGCTCACGGGCGTGAACAACGTGCCGAAGCGCTGAAGGAAGGAGGCGGACATGAGGACCGCCATCGAAATCACCGGGGTCTCGCGGCGCTATCGCAGCATGACTGCACTGGACAACGTCTCACTGAGCCTGGAGAAGGACACCATCCACGGACTGCTGGGTCGCAACGGCGCCGGGAAGACGACGCTGATGTCCATCGCCACGGCCCAGGACTGGCCCAGCGCGGGAGAGGTGAAGATCCTCGGCATGCGTCCGCACGAGAACGAACAGGTGCTGCCGCAGATCTGCTTCGTGCGTGAAGAGCAGCGCTACATCGACGACGCACTTGCCCGGCACGCCTTCGCCGCCGCGGCCCGAGCCTTTCCCCGCTGGGATGACGATCTGGCCACCTCACTCGCGAGAGACTTCAGGGTCCCGGAGAAGACCCGGATCAAGAAGATGTCTCGCGGACAGCGCTCGGCCGTGGGAGTCATCATCGGGATCGCCTCACGCGCCGAGGTGACCTTCTTCGATGAACCGTACATGGGCCTCGACGCCGTCGCCCGGCAGCTCTTCTACGACCGGCTGCTGGCTGATTACGCGGAGCACCCGCGGACAGTGGTCATCTCCTCCCATCTGATCGACGAGATTGCTCACCTGATTGAGAACGTGGTGGTCATCGACCAGGGGAAGATCCTCCTCCAGGAGCCCGTGGAACAGCTCCGCGACCGTGCGGTCACGCTGGTGGGCCGGGCGGATGCCGTCGCCGAGATCGCTGGCACCCGGGAGGTGCTGCATCAGGAGTCGATGGGACGGATCGTGCGGACCACGGTCCTGGGCGCACTCGACGACGCGGAACGACGAGCCGTGAAGGAGCGGGAGGTGGAGCTCGTTCCGGTCTCGCTGCAGCAGCTGATCGTGCGCCTCACGGCACGCGAAGAAGCGCCGATGAACTCCACGACGAACCCCGCGATGAACTCGACGACGAACCCCGCGCAGGAGGTGGCCCGATGAGCAGCGCAGCAGTTCACTCCGAGGCGGCGAAGCCGGTCCATGCGGACCTGGCATCGCGGTCGAGCTTCGCCAGGGTTCCAGCAGCGTTCAAGCTGCAGTTCACCGTCCCCTCCGCCATGATCGGTGTGCCGCTGATCGTGTTCTTCGGCGCCTGGGCGGTGGCCATAGTAATCGGACTGTGGATCCGGCACCTCGCCGACGGCGAGGGGGAGCCGTTCTATACCGGGGCGTCCCAGGCGACCATCTGGTGCCTGCTCTTCATGGCCGCCTACTCGGCCTCGCACACCTTCCCGTTCTCGATGGCGTTGAGCTACAGCCGACGCGTCTTCGTGCTGGGAGCATTCCTTGCCTTTGCAGCGATCTCGGCAGGCTTCGGCGCCCTGTTCTCGGTCGCCATCCTCCTTGAACGGGCGACAGCAGGATTCTGGGCGGAGAGCTACACCTTCGATCTCCCGCTGATGACACAGAACGCCGGTGTTCTGGGAGCAGGTCTGATGGCAGGCGCCGTGTGCCTGTCGTCGATGATGATCGGCTTCTTCTGGTCGATCCTGTATCGCCGCGTCAGCCTCGCCATGCTGTGGCTGACGGCGTTGGCAGTGATGTCGGCGCTGGTCGTGATCGTCATGGTGATCACGCAGAACGACTGGTGGCCCCATGTGGGGGACTGGTTGGCGGTGCAGAGCTCCTACACGTTCGCAGGCTGGGTGCTTCTGCTCACTCTGGGCCTGACCGTCCTGAACTACGTGGTCATCCGACGAGCAGTCCCGACCCCCTGAACGAACTGCCAGACGGCGGCCGGCTCTGATCGCGACGCATAAGAAAGGAGTCCCGGATCGGCCAGCGTGAGGGGGACGCTATATCGGCCGATCCGGGACTCCCGAATCACTCGCACCTTGATGAGGTAGTACCTACTCTAGGAAGTCTTCTTGAACGGGTACTTGCAATGAGCTGTTAAGTCACTGGGAATATCGGCTGCATCGAGCGGACAAGAAGAAGCCCCGAGTCGGCCAGCGTGAGGGACGCTATATATGGCCGACTCGGGGCTTCCGAATCACTCGCACCTTGATGAGGTAGTCATGACTCTACTGACGATTCTTGGCAGTTCTCGGTGCAAATCCTGGGAAGTTCCTGGGTCTTTTCCCGGACGCTATTTCCCGTCAGGCCGAGGGGCCCCGGGGTGAAGAATGAGGCGGTCCCCGTCGAGCGAGATCTGGTGGGTCTTGACCGGCGTGAGGGCAGGCAGGGTCTCCGGGACCCCCGTACGCAGACAGAACGCGGAGGCGTGCATGGGGCACTCCAGGGTGTCCTCCTCCACGTAGCCGTCGGAGAGCGACACCGCTTCGTGTGAGCAGGTGTCATCCAAGGCGTAGAAGCCGCCGTCCTCCGCGTGGACGACTGCGATGTCGTCATCCCAGCCAGTGGTCTCCGCCGCGACTCGAAACACCTCCCCTTCTGGATACTGGGCCGCAGGGCCGAGGTCGACAGGGGGGAGTGGTTCAGTCGATGACATGGAATGCCTCTCACAGAGATGAATATGTTCTGCCTGTATTGTCTCAGCGCGCGTCAGTACCCGCGCAGCTCCTCGAGCTGGCGCCGTTCTCGTTTGGTCGGACGACCCGCGCCGCGCTCTCGCACAGGAAGACCGACGTCACGGGGTCGAATACGCTCCGGGGAGTGGTCGCGGTAGGCCTGCTGGGCCACGGGAGCTCCCACCCGCTTGGAATGCGTATGGACGATGTCGAGGATCAGCTCGTGTCCGGGTCGCCGCACATGGATGCGCGTTCCAGGGCGGACTCGCACCGAGGCCTTGACCGGATCTCCATCTATGGTGATGTGCCCGGCACGACAGGCTGAGGTGGCGGCGGATCGCGTCTTGAACAGTCGCACGGACCAGAGCCAGGCATCGATGCGAACCGGGGCACGCGGACCGGTGGGGGCGGTCTCAGTCATCTCACCAGTCTAGGAGCAGTCCGGCGGGCGTGTGGAATGCACAGACCCCGCGCCCGGAATGTGAGGGGACACTGTTCCGTGACGCGGGGTCTGTTGAATCACTCGCACCTTCAAGAGGCACTCCTGACACTAGGGCTGCTCTTTGGGTGAAGAGTGGATGCCTCCTGGGCGGAGCCTGGACCTCAGTCTTCAGTGCCTGCCTCGCCCTGACTCTGATTGTGGTATTCGCCTTCACAGAATTCTACAGTGAGCCATCCCTCTACCGGTTCTGCTGCCACAAGAACCGCTTCTTCATCCAGATCTTCAACCTGCGTGTTCAGCAGGTTAAGAATGTTCTCGAGCGGGTCACGCAATTCCTCAGGAACGAGTACATATGTCTGCTCGACAGCCAAGTATGCTTCGTCCAGCACGTCTTGTTCTTCGACACCTTGATTCATATCTGAGCGCAGTCCATCAACCATTGAACCGACGGAGAGACATGTTTCTTCCTCGGAGAAATATGCACCGAGTTCTTCGGTTCTTTCCATGTCCATTGCGTCAGGGTCCGGCAGTTCATCGTCGGGCTCTGCCTCAGAGGGGTCTTCCCCTCCAGGCTCAGAGTCCGCGCCACCTTCCGGGTCAGCAGCCTGTGTCTCGGCGGGTTCAACTTCTTCCGAGGTGACGCTGGACGGGCTCGAAGAGTCACTGGAGCTGGAGCTCGGCTCCTCCTCCACGGCGCAGCTGACGAGCATCAGGGGCGCGATCGCCGCCATCGAGAGAGCGGCGCGGAGGCGGTTCGGGAACGGGTGGGAGTCTCGTACCCGAACCGTCGGAGGAGCAGGAAACAGGTTCATGGGTCCAGTGTGGCACGTCGCTTCGGCAATGGGTCACGAACGCATCACAATGCTCTTCAAGGTCGGAAAGCGTGGCGTTGATCTACAACGGGACTGAGATACTTCTAACAAGAGGGCAGTGTGACGCACCCTGAATGTCCTGCGGTAGTGACATTCGGCTGTTGCACTGCCCTCTCCCCATGGGCCCAGGTCAACCCCGGTCAGCCGCGGACAAGCGACCGTTGAACACCCGCGCGGTAATCACTGCGTGATGGAACAGCTGCTCCCTCGATACCGCGATCACATACTGGTTAAAGTTCGACTGGAAGCTTTTTTGGAATCCCTTGTCAGCTGCATCTATTCATAGGTTAGAGTAGTCCTGACTCGGCAGGCTGTACGCGTAGGCTTCCCATCTTCAAGTACAGTTCGCTGCTTCCCCAGTCGCCCATATCTGCTTATGAATATCGTGCCTGCGCTTGTTGCCGCACGCTGGTCCTCGCCCCCTCAAGGGGATTCTCTGGTGTCCTATCTGGAAAAGAGGTTCAGCAGCTGCCACAGGCGTTTGTCCTCGTATTCATGGAGCCGTTCGGATGTGAACGACTAGTGAGGAATCAGCTGTGCCGAAAAAACTCTCTTCTGCCGTTGTCGGCACTCTTGCCGTCGGCCTGACCATGCCGCTGACTGCCAACGCCGCAGCAGCCGCTCCCACCGATCTGGCTCCGCTGCCCGCGACAGGGGTGGACACCACAGCGGCCAGTGCAGCGAGCTTGAGCACCGTCGACATCTCCGCCACGCGCAATGCGACGCAGTTCCGCTACCCGCTCGCCCAGCGGTCCTTCAGCTACACCTCTCCCTACGGCGCACGCTGCATGCCGGTCCAGGGAGCATCCACCTATCACCTGGGTCAGGACCTCGGTGCTGCGAACAACAGCCCCATCTACTCGGTGGCCGACGGCACCGTGGTGCGCACGTTCAGCGGTAACCGGTACCAGGCCGGATACGTCGTGATCCAGCATCGGATCGACGGCAAGACCTTCTACAGCGCCTACTTCCACATGTGGGACGCGAACACGCACGTGAGGACGGGGCAGACGGTCAAGGCCGGACAGACCATTGCGCGGGTCGGCAGCTCGGGCCCGTCGACGGCCCCTCACCTGCATCTGGAGATCTGGGAAGGCGCGTGGCTCAGCGGCAAGTCGCACAATCCGACCACCTGGCTCGCCCAGCGCGGGATCAACCTGCGCTCGGCTGCGACCTCGGTCATGAACATCTCGGCACCTGCCTCGTGTGACTACTACACCGCCACGTCCACTCCGCTGCGTTCCAGCGCGAGCAGCTCGAGCTCGGTGATCATGCAGCTCGCTGCAGGGACTGCGCTGACTGCAGTTCCAGGTGACATCAGCAATTCGATGGTGCGGGTCAAGACCAATGGGCGGACCGGCTGGGTCGCGCACTCCGCGGTCACCCCGTCGCGGCCCAGCGGCTCCAGCGGCGGCACGATTCCGGCGTCCAGCGCTCCCAAGGGCACCTCGGTGACTCCCACGAAGTACCAGACGACGACGACGCTGAACGCACGAAGCGGCCCTGGCGCCAACTACGGGGTGCTCCAGGGGTTGGCCACGGGTACCGAGGTCACGGTGACCGCCAAGTACGGCAGCTGGCTGAAGTTCAGTCGCAACGGGCAGACCGTCTGGTCCCACGGCGACTTCCTCAAGAAGGTCTCGAGCTCCTCGACGACCACCCCAGCGACGTCGGACAGCTCGGTCGCCAAAGCCAGTGGTACCTATAAGGTCCAGCCTGGCGGGCGACTGAATGTGCGCACCGGTGCAGGGACCTCGAACTCGGTGGCCAAGACGCTGGCGCCGGGCACCACGATCAAGGTCAATGGCAAGCTGGGCTCCTGGCTCCGGTTCGATGACGGTTCGCGCAATCTGTGGGTGCACAAGAACTACGTGAACGCGGTCAGCACGGGCTCCGGATCCGGCTCCGAGGCAGTCCCCGGGGTCAGCTCGGCCAGTGGCACCTATAAGGTCCAGCCTGGCGGACGGCTGAATGTGCGCACCGGTGCAGGGACCTCGAACTCGGTGGCCAAGACGCTGGCGCCGGGCACCACGATCAAGGTCAACGGCAAGCTGGGCTCCTGGCTCCGGTTCGATGACGGTTCGCGCAATCTGTGGGTGCACAAGAACTACGTGAACAAGGTCACCGCTTCTGCCCCTGCGTCCAGCAGTGGGGTCAGCTCGGCCAGTGGTACCTATAAGGTCCAGCCTGGCGGGCGACTGAATGTGCGCACCGGTGCAGGGACCTCGAACTCGGTGGCCAAGACGCTGGCGCCGGGCACCACGATCAGGGTCAATGGCAAGCTGGGTTCTTGGCTCCGGTTCAGTGACGGTTCGCGCAATCTGTGGGTGCACCAGAATTACGTGAACCAGGTCACCGCTTCTGCTCCCGCGTCGAGTAGCTCGGTTGCCAAAGCCAGTGGCACCTTTAAGGTCCAGCCTGGCGGGCGACTGAATGTGCGCACCGGTGCAGGGACCTCGAACTCGGTGGCCAAGACGCTGGCGCCGGGCACCACGATCAAGGTCAACGGCAAGCTGGGCTCCTGGCTCCGGTTCGATGACGGTTCGCGCAATCTGTGGGTGCACAAGAACTACGTGAACAAGGTCACCGCTTCTGCCCCTGCGTCCAGCAGCGGGGTCACCAAGGCCAGTGGCAGCTACAAGGTCCAGAGTGGCGTCAATCTGAATGTGCGTACCGAGGCGACTACTTCGAGCTCCAAGGTCACGACGCTCAAGCCGGGAACGACTATCAAGGTGACCGGTAAGAAGGGCTCCTGGCTCAGCTACAAGGACGGTTCTCGCACCGTGTGGGTCCATTCGGGCTACCTGGACAAGGTCAGCGCATCGAAGAGCACCGGCTCCGGATCCGGCTCCGAGACAGTCCCCGGGGGTACCGAATATTCGCAGTCCTCCGCCAGCACAACTTCAAACGGCACCTATAAGGTCAGCAGCGGCGTGCAGCTGAATGCCCGGACAGGCGCTGGCACCTCGAACGCCAGTGTGAAGATGCTCAAGCCCGGTACCACGGTGAAGGTCACCGGCGAGAAGGAGGATTGGGTCAGCTTCAAGGATGGTTCCCGCACCCTGTGGGTACATTCGGACTATCTGACGAAGGCGTCTTCCTCCACGTCCACCTCCCCGAGCAAAAAGTCGGACAGCAAATCGAGCAGCTCCTCCTCGAAGTCCTCGTCCAGTTCGACGACGGCTGCGAGTGGCTCGTTCCAGGTGAAGTCCGGCATCTCGCTGAATGCGCGGACCGGGGCCAGCACCTCGAGTTCGAGTGCGAAGGTGCTCAAGGCTGGCACGAAGGTCTCCGTCACCGGGAAGAAGGGTGAGTGGGTCAGTTTCAAGGACGGCTCGCGGACCCTGTGGGTGCATTCGGGCTATCTGGTCAAGGCCTCGGCGAGCGGTTCATCGGGCAGCTCTTCTTCGAGCAGCTCGTCGTCCAGCACCTCCTCCTCGAAGTCCTCGTCCAGTTCGACGACGGCTGCGAGCGGCTCGTTCCAGGTGAAGTCCGGCATCTCGCTGAATGCGCGGACCGGGGCCAGCACCTCGAGTTCGAGCGCGAAGGTGCTCAAAGCTGGCACGAAGGTCTCTGTCACCGGGAAGAAGGGTGAGTGGGTCAGCTTCAAGGACGGCTCGCGGACCCTGTGGGTGCATTCGGGCTACCTGGTCAAGGCCTCGTCTGCGGGATCCTCGAGCGGCTCCTCCTCCAGCAGCGACTCGGGCAGCACCTCGTCAAAGCCAGCCCAGAGCTCGAACTCTTCGTCCATAAACTCTGCCAGCGGGACTTACCACGTCAGGAGCGGTGTCTATCTGAACGCGCGCAGTGGGCCGGGCCTCTCGAACCGAGTGGTGCTCAATCTCAACCCCAAGCGCGAGATCCAGGTCACCGGGCGCAGCGGCGATTGGATGAGATTCACCTACAGCGGCAAGGACGTCTGGGTCACCGCCGAGTTCCTCGAAAAGGGCCCGGCCCGTGATGCAGCGCCATCGGGCTCCGACGGATCCACGAGCGCACCGGCCAAGAAGGCCAACTCCACGAACAGCAGCAGCAAGGCTGTGGGCACTGCCTACAGCACGAATGCCGTGAATGTGCGGATGGGCCCCAGCGTCAATCACAGCGCGATGTTCTCAGTGAGGTCGGGCACCAAGGTCGAGCTGCTGGAGAAGAAGAAGGACGGCTGGCAGGAGGTCAGGGTCAACGGAGCCACGGGCTGGATGTCCGCCCAGCTGCTGACGAGCAAGGCGCCGAGCTCCACCGGCCCGGCGAACTCGGGAAGCTCAGGATCCTCCGGCTCCACCAGCGGTTCGGGCAGCTCGAGCTCCTCGAATATGCACGCCAAGAGCAAGAACGGGCCGTACAGCGCGATCTGGGACAAGCTCGCGCAGTGTGAGTCCGGCCAGAACTGGAAGATCGACACCGGCAACGGCTTCTACGGAGGGGTGCAGTTCAGCCCGGAGTCCTGGGAAGCCGTCGGCGGGTCCGGCTTCCCGCACGAGGCCAGCCGAGAAGAGCAGATCAAGCGCGCCTACCTGCTGTACAAGAAGCAGGGTTGGAACGCATGGCCGCTGTGCAACGCCAAGCTGGGTCTCAAGGGTGATCCAGGCGGGTACGGGGATGACTACTACCGGGTCCATCCCAACGCGAAGACTGCCTCAACGCTCACCCAGGCGGAGTCCTGGACTGCCACGTACAGCGTGCCGCTGCGCGAATCGGCAGCGACCTCCAGCGACAAGCTGGTCCAGGTCCCGCGCGGTGCCGAGCTCAAGCAGCTCAAGCGCGATGGTTCCTGGCTGAAGGTGGAGTACACCTCAGGCGGGGACACCCACACCGGCTGGGTGAACACCAGCTACATCTCCCAGGCCTGAGCCCAGAGCTCAGTCCTGACACGACGGCGGGCACGACTCACTCATTCGCGGGTGAGTCGCGTCCGCCGTCGTCGTGTTCAGCGGAAGCGTGCCTCGACGGCTTCACCATGGGCCGGCAGGCCTTCCGCCTGGGCCAGCGCCATGACGTGTGCAGCCACCTGCCGGAGTCCTGATTCGCCGTAGTGGATGACCTGCTGGGAGCGCAGGAAGCTGGAGACATTCAGCCCCGAGGAGTACGCCGAGGCACCTCCGGTGGGAAGCACATGGTTGGATCCCGCGCAGTAGTCACCCAGCGAGACCGGGGTGAAATCTCCGAGGAACACGGCTCCCGCGTTGTGGATCTCCTCGACCACGGCGGCGTCGTCGGCGGTCATCACTTCCAGGTGCTCCGCGCCATAGGCGTTGGCGATCTCCACCGCCTGTTCCATGGTGTCGACCACCAGCACCGCGGACTGGGATCCCGTCAGCGCCTGCTTCACACGCTCTGCGTGCAAGGTGCTGCGCGCCTGGACCTCGACCTGCTCCATCACGGCCTCGGCCAGCGGCATCGAGGTCGTCACCAGCACCGCCGCGGCGAGCGCATCGTGCTCGGCCTGGGAGATCAGGTCGGACGCGATCAAGGGGGCCTTGGCCGTCTCATCAGCGAGCACCATGATCTCCGTGGGGCCAGCCTCGGCATCGATGCCGACCACGCCCTGCACGGCGCGCTTGGCGGTGGCGACGAAGATATTGCCCGGCCCGGTGATCAGCGACACCGGGGGGCAGACCTGTGTCCCCGACTCATCGCGGGCGCCGTAGGCGAACATCCCCACTGCCTGGGCACCGCCCACGGCGTAGACCTCCTCGATGCCCAGCAGATGGGCGGCACCGAGGATGGTCGGGTGGGGGAGCCCGCCGAAGTCCTTCTGCGGCGGGGAGGCGATCGCCAGGGAACGCACGCCGGCCACCTGCGCGGGCACCACGTTCATCACCACAGAGGACGGGTACACCGCCTGTCCGCCGGGGACATAGAGGCCGACTCGGCGGATCGGCGTCCAACGATTGGTCACCCGAGCATCGGGTCCTGGTGAGACCACCGAGGCGGCCGGAAGCTGAGCGTTGTGCACCTCACGGGCCCGCAGGATCAGCGTCTCCAGCGCTTCTCTGACCTCTGCGGACAGCTGGTCTGCGGCTTCGCGCAGCCTCTCCGCAGGCACACGGATCGAGGGAGGGCGCACGCCGTCGAACTTCTCGGAGTACTGCATCAGCGCCGAGACCCCGTGCTGACGGACATCATCGAGGATCGGGGCAACGGTCTCGATGGTGGCCGAGATGTCCTGGGAGGCGCGGGGGAGCACGGAAGCGGCGTCGACCGAGCTTCCGCGCAGGTCTTTGAGAGTGAGCATCTCCCCATTGTCTCCACTGGCGCACGTTGTTGCCCACTTCGTGACGTGAGAGCCCACACACCGGACGCGCGGGGAGATCTCAGTAGCCATTCAGAAGCCCATGGCATGATGCTGGCCATGGCCTTTTCCCTCATGGATATCTTCTCAACGCCATGGGCGCACACTGTGCCCCTGATCCTCGGTGCTGCCCCGGGAGAGGGTGCTGCCCCGGGAGAGGGTGAGCCCACCGGGGGAGTGGACGAAGTGGTCGAGGAGAGCGTGCCCGATGGCGTGGAGAGCCTGCTCTACCAGCAGGGGCCGGTCTTCGGCATCCTCACCGGGATAGCTCTGGCGGTGGTGATCGCACTGGCGGTCACGATTCTCTCTTCGATGGTCCTGAAACAGATCTTCCGGCACAACGACCATGTGAAGCACGCGATCAACCGCACCCGAACCCCGCTGTTCATCACGCTCGTGCTGATCGGCTCGTGGCTGACACTGCGGATCACCGCCGAAGCCACCGAGTGGTTTCCCCCGGTCTCCTTCGCCCTGCTGGTGGCGGTGGTCATCGGAGTGGCCTGGTGGGCCCTGCGGATCGTGCGGATCGCCGAGGCCATGATCCAGTCGCAGTACATCGGGTATGTCGATGGCGAGCTGGACGTCGAGGATCGGCGGGGGCGCCGTCTCTCCACCCAGGTCTCACTGATCCGCCGAATCCTGACCGCGGTGATCATCACCCTGGCGGTGGCGGCGATCCTGCTGATGATCCCTCAGGTGCGCACGCTCGGGGCGGGGCTCATCGCCTCGGCCGGTGTGGCCTCAGTGGTGGTGGGCTTGGCCATGCAGTCTGTGCTCACCAACGTCTTCGCGGGCATCCAGCTGGCCTTCACCGACTCCATCCGTGCGGGCGACGTGGTGGTGGTGGAGGGGAACTACGGCTCCGTGGAAGACATCACGCTGACCGCCGTGGTGATCAAATCCTGGGACGAGCGTCGGTTCATCTACCCCTCCAGCTACTTCGTGGCGACCCCCTTCGAGAACTGGACGCGAGTGGGTACCGAGATTCTCGGCACGGTGGAGCTCGACGTGGACTGGAGGGTGCCGATGGACCCGCTGCGCGCCCGGCTGAAGCGACTGCTGGACTCTGCGGAGCTGTGGGACGGACGCGACTACTCCTTGCAGGTCACCGACGCAGTGGGCGGGATGGTCAAGGCCCGGGTCGTCGTGTCAGCGCGCAACTCCGGAGAGCTGTGGGACCTGCGCTGCCTCATCCGTGAGGACCTGGTGAACTACCTCCGCGCAGAGCATCCCTATGCGGTCTTCACCCAGCGCATGCTGCTCAGCAACGAGGAGGCTCTGGTGAAGACTCCCGACCCCGTCAGCACCGGCAAGGTGGGGGTGGTGGACTCCAGCGTTGACTCCCAACCGGTCACGCAGGCGGGAGAAGGCGCCTCGGTGTTCACCGGATCGATCGCCGCGGTGCAGCGCAACCGAGAATTCTCCGGCCCCGGCGAAAGCGCCTACCGCGAGCGGATGGAACGCCAGGAGGACCGCAGTGAGATCGAGGCGGACGGGACTGCCAATGCCGAGGACCTGGAGAAGAAGGTGAACGCCGAGGAGGAGACCTTCTCGGCGGCAGCCACCCGCCGGCCCGGCGAGGCGGCACCGCCGCGCTGAGGCTCAGGCCCCTTGGACCTCAGGTCGGCGGCGGGGGTGGGGTGGCTCGGCCCTTGCCGGCCTTTGAGGCACTCTTGGCCTTCGCCGCCTTATAGGCGTCCACGGTGTTGATCGCTTCCGTGGTGGGCTCTGCGGTGCCGTCGGCGGAGGTGCCGTACTCCGCCCCGGGCGCCGTCGACTCGCCGCTTTCTGAGTCGCTGGTCCGCTTGTCCACGGCCCACTGCACCATCGAATCCGGCATGAACCGCAGCCCCGCGGTGAGCATCTGATAGCTGCGCGCCGGAACGCAGATGGCAGCGCCCTGGGCATTGGCGGTCAGCGCCTCGCGCACGACGTCGTCGGCGTCCAGCCACATCCAGCGTTTCGCGGCCTTGACGGTGATGCCGGATCGCTGGTGGAACTCGGTCCGCACCAGACCCGGCACCAGGGCTGTCACGGTCACCCCGCGGGAGCGGAGCTGGCTGTGCAGGCCCTTGGAGAAGTTGATCACCCAGGACTTCGCCGCAGAGTAGGTCCCGGTGGGGGTATACCCCGCCACCGACGCCACGTTGATGATGCGCCCGCCGCGCCGCCGGGCCATGGCCGTGGCCGCGGTGTGCGAGAGCTCGAGCGTGGTCTGCACGTGCAGGCGCAGAAGCTTGCGCTCATCCTCGAGATCGGAGTCGATGAAGTCCGTGGCCAGTCCGTGCCCCGCATTGTTCACCAGCAGATGGACCGGGTGCGCGCGGTCGGCCAGGCGCTCCTGGACCGCCGCCACGCCGTCGTCGGTGACCAGGTCCGCCACGATCACGGAGGTCCCCACGCCATATTGCGAGGACATCGACTCCGCCTGCATCCGCAGCCGGTCGCCGTCGCGCGCGACCAGGACCAGGTCGTACCCCTGGGCGGCCAGCTGACGTGCGAACGCAGCGCCGAGGCCGGCGGTGGAACCGGTGATGACAGCCGTGTGGTTGCTCATGGTGGATATCCTAGAGTGCCCAGATGTGCAGCGGGTCCAGTATTGTTCAGGGTCTATTCAGACTTGCCGGAGAAGCCCGGATCTGCGGCCATCGAGTCGTACCCGTCAGGAGGATCAGTGCGCTGGAAGAGACGCCCCGCGTGGGGAGGCCGTCCACTGGGTGCCGATGAATGGGCGGTCCTGCAGGCAGAGATCGTGGCAGGAGACCTGATAGCTGTGGACGACGCCGTGGAAGAGATCACGGGGTTCATGGACCCCTTCCGCGAAGACCTCGACGGGAGCCCCGTCGTCGGCGTCACGGATGGTCAGCTCGCCGTGGTGAAGGAACAGGTCACCGATGCGCGTGGCCGACGCGCACTGGCGCTCTCGCTCTACGCCGCCGGCGTGGCAGGGTCCAGTCCCGATGCCTTCGCGCGGCTGAACTCGGCGGCCTCGGCTCTGGTGGACTACCTCAACGCGGAAGGGATCGTGGTGGACTCGATCAGCTGGACCGAGTCGGGCCCGATCAAGCGGCCCTTCTAGCCTCAAGATCGCCGAGCACCGAGGTGCTCTAGCGCGGGCCCCGCTCGCCCAATCGCTGCAGGTGATCGAGCTGCGCCGCTGCAATCTTGGTGGTGACGCCTGCGGGGAGGCCGCTGCGCTCCCCGTAGATCATCTCCCCCAGCGTCGCGGCGCTGATCTCTGTCTCGGCCCGGTCCGCGTCGCGCAGCAGGCCGCGAACCTGGTCCAGCCGCTGAAGCCGGTGTTCCAGATAGCGCTCGGCCACAGCTGCCACGCTGTCCTGCTCCGGGCCGTGAGCCGGCAGCAGGCGGGCCGCGGTGTACCGGCGCAGGCGCTCCAGGCTGTGCAGATAATCAGTGAGGGTGCCGTCGGGATGATCCAGCATGGTGGTGCCCTCGCCCAGGATCGTGTCCCCGGTGATCATCGCCTCAGCCTCAGCTCGAGTCTCATCGCGCAGCCACAGACTCACCGAATCCGAGGTGTGGCCGGGGGTGTGCAGCACCTGAAGGTGCAGGCTGCCGAGGTTCAGCACCTCTCCGTCGGTGAGCGGAGCAGCAGGTGAGGAATCGAGGGCGAGACACTGCGCGCCGTCGTGACCGCGGACCGGCGCGGCGAAGGCCTCGCTGAACTCGGCAGCGGCACCGGTGTGGTCGGTGTGACGGTGTGTGACCAGGATCTGGGTCACCGTTCGAGAGCCGACGGCGGCGCGCACCTGCGCCAGATGCCCCGGGTGATCCGCCGGCCCGGGATCCACGATGATCGCCTCGGAGACCTCCTCGCCGCCGAGGACGTAGGTGTTGGTCCCCTGCAGCGTCATGGGAGAAGGGTTGTCACAGGTGATCCGTCTCACTGGTCGCGCCTCAGGCATGGGCACAGCCTACCGATGCGGGCCCCAGGCGCACCGATCCCGCCAGTTCCAGACGCGTAGGCTGAGCCCATGGCCGAGAACAGCGAACCGAAGAAGACCGCAGGCACCGAGCACTCCACGAAGGGTGCATACGTGACCGGAGGCGAGTTCACCCGGGACACCAACTACATCGAGGATCGCGTCGTCGCGGACCCGGAGGCGGCGCGCGCCGCCTCCCCGGAGGAGTCATCCTCGATCGGAGATCCTCGCGCAGCAGGCCTCACCGAAGGAGGCCAGGCCTGGCCGGTGGAGCCCGGGCGCTATCGCCTCGTCGCCGCGCGCGCCTGCCCCTGGGCGCATCGCTCGATCATCATCCGCCGCCTGCTCGGCCTCGAGGACGCGATCTCGCTGGGAACTCCCGGGCCCACGCATGACGCACGCTCCTGGACCTTCGACCTGGACGACGGCGGGGTGGACCCTGTCCTGGGCACCGAACGGCTGCAGGAGAACTACTTCGCCCGCTTCCCCGACTACCCCCGCGGGATCACGGTCCCGGCGCTGGTGGACGTGCCCTCCGGCGGGGTGGTCACCAACAACTATCCGCAGCTGACCTTCGACCTCTCCACCCAGTGGCGCGAGCATCACCGCGCGGGCGCACCCGATCTGCTCCCCGAGGACAAGATCGAGGAGATGCTTCCGGTGATCAAGCGGATCTTCACCGAGGTCAACAACGGCGTCTACCGCGCGGGCTTCGCCGGCTCGCAGAGCGCCTACCAGGAGGCCTACGACCGGCTCTTCACGGCTCTGGACTGGCTGGAGGAGCGCCTCGATTCCAGCCGCTACCTGATGGGAGAGCACATCACCGAGGCCGATGTCCGGCTCTTCACCACGCTGGTCCGCTTCGACCCGGTGTACCACGGCCATTTCAAGTGCAACCGGAACAAGCTCTCCGAGATGCCGAACCTGTGGGCCTACGCCAGGGATCTCTTCCAGACCCCCGGATTAGGCGACACGGTGGACTTCGATCAGATCAAGCGCCACTACTACGAGGTTCACGAAGACATCAACCCGACCCAGATCGTCCCGGCCGGACCGGACCTGGAGAACTGGCTGAGCGAGCACGGCCGCGAAGCCCTCGGCGGCTCACCCTTCGGGGAAGGTTCCGCTCCCGGGCCGATCGCCGAATCGGAGCAGCCTCCGGGAGCCAACCCGCTCTACCGCTGAGGCCCTCGAGGCTGCCGCGTCAGCCTCGGCCCGTGGGCTCCAGGGGGCGTCGGCCGCTCAGCCCGCCGGGTTCAGTACTGCACTGCCCACCGGTAGGGTTGCTGGTGAGACAAGCACAGCGGTATGCGAACGGGAGGGCTCAATGTCCGCATCAGATCAACTCGACGGCCCCTTTCAGCAGCGATTCGTTGCTATGGGGGATTCCTTCACCGAGGGCGTGGCGGACATTGACCCGTCGAGCCCCAATGGGGTGCGCGGCTGGGCCGACCGGGTGGCCGGTCAGCTGATATCCAATGACTCCTCCTGGGGCTATGCAAACCTCGCCGTGCGGGGCAAGAAGCTGCAGCAGGTCTTCGACGAGCAGCTGGACCCGGCGATCGGGCTCGAGCCGACACTGGTCACCGTCTACGCCGGCGGCAACGACATCCTGCGCCCCACGGTCAACATCGACGGCCTCATGGAGCGCTACCGCTGGGGCGTGGAGAAGCTCATGAGCACCGGTGCGCGCGTGGTGCTCTTCACCGGGTTCGACTCCGGACAGGCTCCGCTGTTCAAAGCGACCCGCGGCCGGACGGCGATCTACAACGAGCATGTGCGCAAGATCGCCGCCGACTTCGAGCTGGACCTGGTGGACTTCTGGCATATGCGGGAGTTCCAGGACTGGCGCTACTGGGATGTGGATCGCATGCACCTGGGCATCGCCGGGCACATGCTCATGGCCAAGAAGGTGCTCCAGGTGCTCGGCGAGAAGGATGAGATCGAGGATCCAGAGATCGAGGAGTCCCCGGTGGCCTCGCTGTCGGAACGGCTCATCGGTGAGGTGACCTGGACCCGGGACTACCTCTACCCGTGGCTGAAGCGCCGGGTCACCGGCACCTCCTCCGGGGATGACATGTCCCCGAAGTACCCGCGGCTCACCTCCAGGGTCTGGTAGGCCCCAGGCTTCAGCTCTCAGCCCGAGCGTCGCGCTCCTGGCCCGCGACACTTGCTCGCGATCCTGACTCGCGCTCCTGACTCGCGATACGGCGGCTCAGCCGCCGACGACGGCGCTCACCGTCTCGGACCACAGTGCGACAGCCTGGTCCACCTCGGACTCGGAGACCACCAGCGCGGGGATGAAGCGCACCACCTCGCCCCAGGAGCCGCAGATCAGCAGCAGCAGACCGCGCCGCGCCGCCTCCTGCTGCACCGCCGTCGCGGTGGCCGGATCGGGGGCGCCGTGGGCGTCGCGGAACTCGTTGCCCACCATCAGGCCGAGTCCGCGCACCTCGGCGATGCGCTGCGCGCCCGCGGACTCATTCGCGGTCGCCGCCACCTCTCGCAGTCCCGCCCGGAGCTGCTCGCCGCGGACGGCAGAGTTCTCCACCAGGCCCTCATCGGCGATCACGTCGAGCGTCGCCACTGCCGCGGCACAGGCCACCGCATTGGCGCCGTAGGTTCCTCCCTGCGAGCCCGGCCAGGCTTTTGCCATGAGCTCGGCCGAGGCCGCGATGCCGGAGATGGGGAAGCCGGAGGCGATGCCCTTGGCGAACATCATGATGTCTGCCAGCGGCTTGGCGTCCGCCGGGCTGAAGTGCTCGTGCCCCCAGAACCGGCCGGTGCGCCCGAATCCGGTCTGCACCTCGTCGACGATCAGCAGGATCCCGTGCCGATCCGCCCGTTCGCGCAGGCCCGCGAAGAAGCGCTCGTTGCCCGGGACGTAGCCGCCCTCACCGAGCACCGGCTCCACCATGAAGGCGGCGGTGTCTGCTGGATTCGACTGCGTCTGCAGCAGCAGGTCCAGCTCATGGAGTGCGAAATCAGTGGCCTGCTCCTGGTCCCAGCCGTACTCGCGGTAATGGCTGGGGTTCGGGAACGGTGCGACCATCACCCCGGACATCAGCGGGCTGAATCCTGCCCGGAACTTGGTGCCCGAGGTGGTCATGGACGCCGCGGCCACCGTGCGGCCGTGGAACCCGCCCTGGAAGACCACGATGTTCGGACGCCCGGTGGCCTGGCGGGCAAGCCGCAGGGCGGCTTCGGCAGCCTCGGATCCCGAGTTGGAGAAGAAGACGGAGTCCAGCCCGACCGGCAGCACCTCGGAGAGCTTCTCGGTGAGCTGGAGCAGGGGCTGATGCATGATCGTCGTGTACTGGCCATGGATGAGCTGACCGACCTGCTCCTGCGCTGCGGCGACCACCCGCGGGTGGCAGTGTCCGGTGTTCGTCACGCCGATGCCTGCGGTGAAGTCGAGGTGCGGCTGCCCGGACTCGTCGTAGAGCCACACTCCCTCACCCCGGGTCGCGACCAGGGGGGTTGCCTGCTTCAGGAGGGGGGAGAGGGTCGCCATCGTGTGCACCTTTCGGATTGTTGACAATCTTGCGTCCGGACTAGGCTAGCGCGCATAGCGGCACATGACCAGTGCAGCAGGTGACCCAGGACCCGCCGGCACAGCCTGAGGCGCCGGCGTCATCCGGGCCGCTGACGCAACCCGAACACACCAGATGCCCCGGGCAGGCGGGCGGCGTAGGCTGAGCGAGCAGGCCCACCGACGCCCGGTACACCTCTTGAGGAGGACGCATGGCAGAACAGACCATCACTGCGGAACGCGAGGCCAGCCTGATCCAGGCTGTGCCGAAGCAGCTCTACATCAATGGAGAGTGGGTGGACGCCCAGGGCAAGGCCACCTTGGAGGTCATCGACCCCTCCACCGGCAAGCCGCTCTGCGCCGTCGCCGACGCCTCCGAGCAGGACGGATGGGACGCGCTGAAGGCAGCCGAGGCCGCCCAGCCCGGACTCGCGGCGATGGCGCCGCGGGAACGAGCGAACATCTTGATGCGCGCCTTCGAGCTCATGCATGAGCGCAAGGATGACCTCGCGCTGCTGATGACCCTGGAGATGGGCAAGCCGCTGAGCGACTCCTACGGCGAGGTCACCTACGCCGCAGAGTTCTTCCGGCACTTCGCCGAGGAGGCGACCCGGATCAGCGGGAGCTACCAGACCGCCCCCGCCGGCAATGCGCGCTTCCTCGTCTCGAAGCAGCCCGTGGGGCCCTCCATCCTCATCACCCCGTGGAACTTCCCGCTGGCCATGGGTACGCGCAAGCTGGGACCGGCGATCGCCGCCGGCTGCACCTCCGTGCTCAAGCCTGCTGAGCTGACCCCGCTCTCCATGCTGGCGCTCGCAGACATCCTGCATGAGGCGGGGCTGCCCGCCGGAGCGGTCAACATCCTGGTGACCTCGACCTCGGGCAAGGTCATGGAGCCGCTCATCCGTTCGGGCATCGCTCGCAAGCTCTCCTTCACCGGGTCCACCGGTGTCGGCCGCAAGCTGCTCGAGCAGGCCTCGCAGCATGTTCTGCGCACCTCCATGGAGCTTGGCGGCAACGCAGGTTTCGTGGTCTTTGAGGACGCCGATCTCGAGGCTGCGGTGCAGGGCGCGCTGCTGGCCAAGATGCGCAACACCGGAGAGGCCTGCACGGCGGCCAACCGCATCTTCGTCCACCGCAGCGTGATGGATGAGTTCGCTCAGAAGCTCTCTGCCGAGCTGGAGAAGCTGCCGCTGGGCCGCGGTGTGGAGGACGGCGTGCGCGTCGGCCCGCTGGTGGACGCCAAGCAGCTGAACAAGGTCGATGAGCTGGTCACCGACGCGGTCGACGGCGGCGCGAAGGTGCTGCTGGGAGGCAGGCCGGTGGACCGCGAGGGTTACTTCTATCCGCCCACGATCCTCACCGACATTCCTGAGGGCGCGCGGATGCGGGATGAGGAGATCTTCGGACCCGTGGCTCCGCTGACCGCCTTCGACACCGAGGAGGAGGTCGTCGAGTGGATCAACGCCACTGAATACGGTCTGGTCAACTACGTCTACACGGAGAGCCTGCGCCGCGGCATCCGAGTGGCCGAAGCAGTGGAGTCCGGAATGGTGGGCCTGAATCAGGGCGCCGTCTCCAACCCGGCAGCCCCCTTCGGCGGAATCAAGGAGTCCGGACTGGGCCGCGAGGGCGGTGACATCGGCATCGAGGAGTTCCTTGAGACCAAGTACATCGGCATCGCCATGTGAACAGCGCGGTGACGATCCGGGCGAGGCACGTCTGATCCTCCTTGCCGAGCGGGCCCAGACTCCTTCCGAGGAGCTGGGCCCGCTCTGCTCTCGCCCCCTCGGTGGGCGCAGCATCGTCGCCGCCCGGAGGGTGCGCTCGGTGAGGCGCTGCGGAAGCCGTGTACAGGCTCCGGGAATGGATTCCGCGGGGGTGTGGTTGGACCGGGAGTAGAAGTTGAGTCGACTTCACTCAAGTCAGTTTGACACCGCGTCGAACGAGGATAAGACTTGAGCGTAGTTCGCTCAACGCAGCTCTCGACTCAGCTCTCGAAAGGAGTTCGTATGTCTCGCGCAGTAGGTATCGACCTCGGAACCACCAACTCGGTGGTCACAGTTCTCGAAGGTGGCGAGCCCACCGTCATCGCCAACGCAGAGGGTGCACGCACCACTCCCTCCGTCGTCGGCTTCTCCAAGTCCGGCGAGGTCCTCGTCGGCGAGGTCGCCCGCCGTCAGGCAGTATCCAACCCCGACCGCACGATCGCGTCGGTCAAGCGCCACATGGGCACCGACTGGTCCACCGAGATCGACGGCAAGAAGTACACCGCCCAGGAGATCTCCGCCCGCACCCTGATGAAGCTCAAGCACGACGCCGAGTCATACCTGGGCGAGGACGTCACCGAAGCGGTCATCACCGTGCCGGCGTACTTCAATGACGCCGAGCGCCAGGCCACCAAGGAGGCTGGCGAGATCGCCGGCCTGAAGGTCTCCCGCATCGTCAACGAGCCCACCGCCGCAGCTCTGGCCTACGGCCTGGACAAGGGCAAGGAAGACGAGCTCATCCTGGTCTTCGACCTCGGCGGCGGCACCTTCGACGTTTCCCTGCTCGAGGTCGGCAAGGACGAGGACGACTTCTCCACCATCCAGGTCCGCTCCACCTCCGGTGACAACCGCCTCGGCGGCGACGACTGGGATCAGCGCATCATGGACTGGCTCGTCGCACAGGTGAAGTCCAAGGAGGGTGTCGATCTCTCCAAGGACAAGATCGCCGTGCCGCGTCTGAAGGAAGAGGCCGAGCGCGCCAAGAAGGAGCTCTCCTCCACCTCCAGCGCCAACATCAACATCCCCTACGCCACCCAGAACGACGGCGTCCCGGTGCATGTGAACGAGACCCTGTCCCGGGCCAAGTTCCAAGACATGACCTCGGATCTGCTGGACCGCACCAAGAAGCCGTTCAACGACGTCATCACCGAGGCCGGGGTCAAGATCTCTGAGATCGACCACGTGATCCTCGTCGGCGGCTCCACCCGTATGCCCGCCGTGGCGGACCTGGTGAAGCAGCTCTCCGGCAAGGACGCCAACAAGGGCGTCAACCCGGACGAGGTCGTCGCCGTGGGCGCAGCCCTGCAGGCAGGCGTGCTCGCCGGTGAGCGCAAGGACGTGCTGCTCATCGACGTCACCCCGCTGGCACTGGGCATCGAGACCAAGGGCGGTGTGATGACCAAGCTGATCGAGCGCAACACGGCCATCCCGACCAAACGCTCCGAGGTCTTCTCCACCGCTGAGGACAACCAGCCCTCCGTGGCGGTCCAGGTCTTCCAGGGCGAGCGCGAGTTCACCCGGGACAACAAGGCGCTGGGCACCTTCGAGCTGACCGGCATCGCGCCGGCACCGCGCGGCGTGCCGCAGGTCGAGGTCACCTTCGACATCGACGCCAACGGCATCGTCCACGTCTCCGCCAAGGACAAGGGCACCGGCACCGAGCAGTCGATGACCATCACCGGCGGCACCTCGCTGGAGAAGGAAGACATCGAGCGCATGGTCGCCGACGCCGAGGCGCACGCTGAGGAGGACAAGGCTCGTCGCGAGGCCGCTGAGAAGCGCAACGCCGCCGAGTCCACCGCCTACTCCGTGGACAAGCTGCTCAAGGACAACGGCGATAAGCTGCCCGAAGAGGTCAAGACCGAGGTCCAGGCCGACGTCGACGAGCTCAAGAAGGCGCTCGAGGGCGAGGACAACGCGGATGAGGTCAACGCCGCGTATGAGAAGCTCCAGGCTTCCCAGGTCAAGATCGGCGAGGCGCTCTACTCGCAGGCTCCCGACGGCGCCGCAGATGGCACCGGCGAGACGCCTGAAGAAGAGGACATCGTCGACGCAGAGGTCGTCGACGAAGAGGACGAAGCCGAGAAGAAGTAAGGGGTCTGACTCATGGCAGATCATAAGAACCCTGAGGTCCCCAGCGGCGAAGAGCCCGAGGAACAGGACCCGGTGCAGGACCCCTTGGCTCAGGCTGAGAAGATCCTGCAGGACCTTCCAGTGGAGGACGCACAGGACACCGAGACGATCGGGGCCGAGGGCAACGCCGAGAACTACGGCGCGGCCGGCGATCCGGTCACCGAGGAAGAGGCCGCAGGCGTCTCCTCCGAGGATCTCGACCCCAGGGTCGCCGAGGAGCCGGAGCTGCAGCAGGTGACCGGTGACGAAGGCATCACCGGGGGTGTCGAGACTGAGCCCGAGGAGCGCATCGAAGCAGCTGATGAGTTCCTCCGCGGCACCGAGGAGGAGGAGATCGCCGAGGCGGCTATGGCATCAGAAGATGAGGCAACCACTGCCGAGGACGCTGTGCGCGAAGCGGAGCTGCAGGCTGACCTGCAGCGACTCCAGGCCGAGTATGTGAACTATCGCCGCCGCGTGGAACGAGATCGGGCCACAGAGCGCGACCGGACCAAGGGCCAGCTCGTCACCGAGCTCCTGCCGGTTCTGGATGACATCTCCTCGGCCCGCCAGGCGGGCGATCTCGAGGAGGGTCCCTTCGCCCACATCGCCTCACGGTTGGAGTCGGTGCTGCAGCAGCAGGGCCTCGTGGTGGTGGGGGAGATCGGTGAAGCCTTCGATCCCAACCAGCACGAAGCCATCATGGCCCAGCCTCATGAGGAGATCCCCGCCGATCATGTGGCCGTCGTGCTGCGTGCCGGCTATCGCCACGGTGACCGCCTGCTTCGGGCGGCCCAGGTGATGGTCTCCTCAGGACCCGCCGAGAGCTGAACGAGAAACAAGGAAGGAGGGAGGCGCCATGGCCTCACAGGACTGGATCGATAAAGATTTCTATGCCATCCTCGGCGTCTCCCGCGATGCCTCCGAGGAGGACATCAAGAAGGCGTACCGGAAGCTCGCTCGGAAGCATCATCCCGATAAGAACCCCGGGGACGATGCCTCCGAGCAGAGGTTCAAGGACATCGCCGAGGCCCACTCCGTGCTGGGTGACAAGAAACAGCGCGAACAGTACGACGCCGTCCGCGCCATGGGCTCGGGCGCCCGATTCTCGGGTGGCCCGGGCCCCGGCGGAGCCGGCGGAGGTTTCGAGGATCTCTTCGGAAACCTCTTCAACGGCGGCTCCGGCGGCGGCTTCGGTCGCGGCGGTGGCAGCCAGTCCGCAGGCGGCCCCGACCTCTCCGACATCTTCGGTGGCGGAGGCTTCGGCGGGGGCGGCTTCGGTGGTCGATTCGGCGGCGGCGGCGCGCCCGCCAAGGGGGCAGACCGCACCTCCAAGACCACGATCTCCTTCGGTGGTTCCATTCGCGGCACCACCGTGGGGCTCCGTGAGCCCAGCGGGAGCGTCATCGACGTCCGGATCCCCGCAGGGATCCGCGCCGGACAGAAGGTCCGGGTCAAGGGCAAGGGTCAGCGCGGCCCCGGAGGCTCCGGTGACCTGCTCGTCGAGGTGGCCATCTCCCCGCACAAGTTCTTTGAACGGGTGGACGACGATATTCGCATCCACCTGCCCGTGGCCTTCGACGAGGCGGCGCTGGGCACCAACGTCCAGGTGCCGACGGTGCACGGCGAAAAGGTGCACATCAAGATTCCGGCGGGCACAGCGACCGGTCGGGTGCTGCGTCTGAAGGGACACGGCGTGCGCCGCAGAGAGAAGGGCCGCGAAGTCTCCGGCGATATGCTGGTGACCGTCGAGGTCCAGGTGCCGAAGGATCTTCCCGACGAGGCCCTGGACGCGATCAAGGCGTATGCGGAGGCCACCAAGGGGATGGATCCCCGGAAAGGCCTAGAGGCCAAGGCGGTGCTGTGATCATGGATGCTCGGATGAGGCTCGACGCGCGGATGCTTGAGGCGGACCAGCGGCATGCGCCGATGTTCGTCATCTCCGTGGCGGCCGAGCTCGCCGATATGCACCCCCAGACCCTGCGGCAGTATGACCGCATCGGCCTGGTCACCCCACGCCGCCAGGGCGGGCGTCACCGCAGATACTCCCCGTACAACATCGAGCAGCTCCGCCAGATCCAGCAGTTCTCCCAGGAGGGCGTCTCGCTTGAGGGCATCCGCCGGATCCTCGAGCTGCAGAATCGGGTGGAGGTCCTGGAAGAGACCGTGGACGTGCTCCGCCACGAGCTGCGCGAATCCGAACGGCACTCCACCAAGCCCCGGATCTTCGCCGTCGGCCCTCATGGGGACGTGGTCACCGTGGCTCGCGGTCGCCGGCCTCGGGCGAACACCCAGGCCCTGGTCCTGTGGGAGCCTGGCCGGCGCCGTCGCTGAAATCGATCCCCGTGCGGGCGTCTGACCTGCACTCAGCGAGTCCTCCATGTCCCGAGCGGTGGTCCCCGGGATACTGGAGGACATGTCTGTTTCGAAGCTCCCCCGGTCCATCTCCGTCGGTGCCCTGGGAGCCGCGACAGTTCTGATGCTTGCAGGCTGCGGCGCTGAGCCCTCCGAGACGGTCGACGACGCCGCAGAGTCGCTGGCCACCGCCGTGAGCACAGGAGACTTCTCCGAGCTGGGCTTCGCCTCCGGCGACGCGGCATCCCTGGCAGCCGCCGTGGAGAACCTGCATGAGCCGCTCGGAGAGATCGACCCCACGGTCACCACAGGTGAGATCACTCTGGATGAGCCGGGGGACGATTCCCCACGACCGGTCACCGCCACCGTCGAACTGCAGCACACCTGGGAGCTCGAGGACCTGGGCATCGACGGGGAGACCTGGAGCTACGACACCACGGCCGAACTGGTCTATGACCAGGAGACCGAGACCTGGTCCGTGGAGGGCACGCCCGAGATCATCTTCCCTGACTACACCGGAGACCAGACGCTGGACCTGGTGACCACCTCGGCCGACCGCGGCCGCATCATGGACGATGACGGACGTGCGATGGTCTACAACCGCGACGTGGTGCGGCTCGGCATCGACAAGGCCCAGCTTGCGCAGGACGGGGAGCCGGCCGACGAGGAGAGGCTGCGCTCTTCCGCCGAGGAGCTTGCCGAGCTGGTCGGCCGGGACCCGGGTGACTACGCAGACATCGTCGTGGCCGGAGGCGAGATGGCCTTCGTCGAGGCGATCACGCTGCGCCGCGAGGAGAGTGAGGTCACCGCCACCGAGGTCGAACAGATCCCCGGCGCCGCCTCCATCTATGACCAGATGCCGCTTGCCGATTCGCGTGATTTCGCCCCGCTGCTGTTGGGCCGGGTGGGGCCGGTCACCGCAGAGATCCTCGAGTCCGATCCGAGCCTCTCGGTGGGAGACACGGTGGGCCTCACCGGGATCCAGGCCGCCTACGAGGACACGCTCCGCGGAACCCCGGGCATGGAGATCCAGTTCAACGGCGAGACACAGTTCGCCGTGGAGCCCGAAGCCGGTGAGGACCTCGACACCACGATGGTGCCGCGGCTGCAGAACCTTGCCCAGGACATCGCCGACGACCAGGACACCACCGCCGGGATCGTCGCCATCCGCCCCTCCGACGGCGGCATCCTTGCAGCCGCCAGCCACGACCCCGAAGGCGGGTACGTCCCGGTCGCCACCCAGTCCACCTACGCTCCGGGGTCCACCTTCAAGGTGGTCTCCTCCCTGGCGTTGCTCCGCAGCGGTCTCACGCCGGAATCCTCGGTGGAATGCACCGAGGGCACCACTGTGAACGGGCAGCAGTTCGGCAACTACTCCGGCTTCCCTCCGGCGTACCTGGGCACCATCGAGTTCCGTGATGCGGTGGCAGTCTCCTGCAACACCGTCTTCGCCGACGCCTATGACGATGTGACCTCCGAAGAGGTCCACCAGGCCGCAGTGGATCTGGGGCTGCGCGAGGATCCCAGCATCGGCGTCCCGGCCCGCATGGGTTCGATCCCCTCGGACTCCGAGGAGAACCTCCACGCCTCCAACCTCTTCGGTCAGGGCAATGTGGAGGCCTCCCCCCTGGGGATGGCCACGGTCACCGCCTCCATCGCGGCGGGGGAGACCATTCAGCCTCACCTCGTGGTGCCCGAGGAGGCGCCGGATGCTCCTGAGGGCGGCGTCACCGAGCAGGAGGCTGAAGACCTGCGCACGCTGATGACCGACACGGTGAACTTCGGCTCCCTGGAGTCCATGGGGGACGTGCCGGGCGAGCCGATCTATGCGAAGACCGGCACGGCGGAGCGGGGCGAGGGCGACGACGCATACTCCCACACCTGGGCCATCGCCATGCAGGGGGACCTCGCCGTCGCGATCTTCCTGGAGGAGGGTGAGTTCGGCGGATCTACCAACGGCCCGCTGCTCCAGGAGTTCCTCGAGGGCGCCTCCGCTATCCTGTAGCGGTGACTTTCCAGCCCGACGCCCCTTCGTCCGACACCTCCCAGCCAGCCTCCGACCTCCCGATGCGCCGACCGCTGTCCTTCGTGCGCCGCAGCAACCGGCTCAAGCCCAGCTACCAGCGGACATGGGACGCGGCGCTGGGCCATGAGCTGCTGGACATCCCCCACGGGGAGCGCGACACCTCTGTGGCGGAGGGATTCACGATCGACTGGGCCGCCGAGTTCGGCCGCACCGCGCCGCTCATCGTGGAGATCGGCTCCGGCTCCGGCGAGGCAGTGGCGCACGCCGCCGCGGCGAACCCGGAGACCGACTTCCTGGCCATCGAGGTCTATAAGCCCGGCGCCGCGCAGCTGGTGAGTCGACTCCGCCGCGAAGGCCTGTGCAATGTGAGGGTCGCCGTGGCGAACGCGCCTGAGGTCCTTGACCAGCTCTTCAACCCCGGGGAGGTCTCAGAGGTCTGGATCTTCTTCCCCGACCCGTGGCACAAGAAGAAGCACAACAAGCGCCGACTGATCGACGCCGGATTCCTCGAGAAGGTGGCCCGGGTGCTTCCCGAGGGCGGTGTCTTTCGGCTCGCCACAGACTGGTCCGGCTACGCCGTGCAGATGCGCGAGGTTCTCGGTGCCTCGCCCCAGTTCATCAATCCGCATGCGGGGGAGCGTGCCGGTGAGGACTCTGCGCTGACGCAGGTGCGCCTGTACGATCTTGACGCACAGTCCATGGGCAAGGAGGCGCAGCCGCTCGACCTTCAGGAGGCTCGCGACGACGAGGGCGGCTGGGCGCCCAGGTTCTCGGGTCGCGCACAGACCGACTTCGAGACCAAGGCGCTGACCGTCGGACGGAAGATCTTCGACCTCACCTTCATCAGGAGGTCGGCGGAGAACCCCTGAGGCTTCGACGGCGCTGGTGCCGCCTCCGTCCCTGGTGGACGGGAGTCGTAGCCAGGCCCGGACGAACCGAGAACACTCACACACAAGCGGTGAGCCAGATGCAGACTCGCACCTGTATCGAACTGCCGGATCCACAAGGCCGGCAGAACAACGAGATTGAGGTACAACACTCATGTCTGAAGAGCAGCCACCCCGACGGAGTCAGCGACTGGGGGAGGAGACCCGACGCGTGTCGCGGCAGGCCGGACAGGCGCTGGGCCAGCTGAACCCCATCTCCCGGGCCCGCTACCCGCATGACACCCACCCGGCGCTCGTGCCTGGGATCGGCATCGACGAGCAGCGCCGCCGCTACAGCATCGACTGGTTCATCTTCGCGATCACCGGTGCGCTGACCGTGGCCTTCGTGATCTGGGGCGTCACGAACCCGGCAAGCGTCGGTGAGGTGGCGGGAGTGGCCTACGACTGGACCATGGTCCACGCCGGCTGGCTCTTCAACGCGCTCGCCATCGTCGTGCTGGTCTTCCTGCTCATCCTGGCGGCCACCCGCTACGGCAGGATTCCGCTGGGCAAGGACGGCGAACAGCCTGAATACTCCACCTTTGCCTGGATCGCGATGCTCTTCGCCGCAGGCATCGGCATCGGCGTTCTCTTCTGGGGCCCTGCCGAACCGCTTGCCTATTTCTACAATGTGCCCGCACCGCTGGAGTACGAGCCCGAGTCCAATCAGGCTCTGCACAGCGCCATGGCGCAGACCTACTTCCACTGGGGCCTGCATGCCTGGGGCATCTACGCCCTGGTGGGCGGCGCGGTGGCCTACGCCGCCTACCGCCGCGGCCGCGTGCCGCTGATGTCTGCCATCTTCGAGAAGCTCTTCGGCAAGAAGCACTCGGAAGGCTTCGCCGGAAAGATGATCGACATGTTCGCGATCATCGCCACGCTCTTCGGCACCGCCGCGGCGCTGGGCATCGCCGTGATGCAGATCGGCGAGGGTGTGGTGATCGTGGCCGGCGCCTCGGAGCTCACCAACATGATGATGATCGGCATCATCGCCGTGCTCAGCGCATGCTTCGTCGTCTCCGCGGTCTCCGGCATCTCCCGAGGCATCCGTTACCTCTCGAGCATCAACATCGTGCTCACGATCGGTGTCATCGCGGTGTTCTTCTTCGCCGGCCCGACGCTGTTCCTGCTGAACCTGCTGCCTTCGGCATTCATGGAGTACCTCGGAACCATGTTCCAGATGATGGGCCGCTCGGCCTCCTGGGGCCAGGAGACTCTGGACTTCCAGTCGGCATGGACCGTCTACTACTGGGCATGGTGGATCTCCTGGTCCCCCTTCGTCGGCATCTTCATCGCCCGGGTCTCCCGCGGCCGGACCATCCGCCAGTTCATCCTCGGCGTCATCCTGGTCCCCTCCTCGCTGCTCTTCGTGGCCTACGGGGTCATGGGCGGCGTGTCCATGTGGCTGGCTCGTGAGGGACAGGGCAATGTCAGCCCGGAACTCAGCGCTCCAGAGGTGCTCTTCTCTGTGATCGACGCCCTCCCGTACCTGCAGTGGCTGCCGATCGTCGTCGTCGTCATCCTCGCGATCTTCTTCATCACCTCGGCCGATTCCGCCTCGGTGGTGATGGGAATCCTGACCACCCGCGGTGACCAGGACCCGAACAAGCTGGTCGTGGTCTTCTGGGGCCTCGTGATGGCAGGCGTGGCCACAGTGATGCTGCTGCTCGGCGAGGGCACCGCCCTGCAGGGTCTGCAATCCCTCGTGATCGTCACCGCGCTGCCCTTCGCTCTGGTGCTGATCCTAATCATGATCGCCTGGTCCCGTGAGCTCGCCACCGATCCGCATGCGCTGCGCGAGAAGTACGCCGATCTGGCGGTGAGCAACGCCGTGCTCGACGGCGTGGAGCGCTACGGCGATGACTTCGCGCTGGAGGTCGTCCCCACCCACCCGGGCGAGGGTGCCGGCGCCGAGGTCGACTCCGAACACGGGGACTACACCGAGTGGTACCAGCGCACCGATGAGGACGGGGCTCCGGTCGGCTACGACTTCGCCACCGGCGAGTGGGCCGACGGCTGGGACCCGGAGACCGGGGAGATCGGCACCGTGGTGACCGATGACTCCAAGCCCGCAGCAGCGGATGATCAGCTTGGGCAGGATCCGCAGCTTGGGCAGGATCCGCAGGGTCAGACGACCAAGCGGTAGCCGCGCTTCACCACTGTCTTGACCATCGAGGGGTCAGGCAGTGACTGGCGCAGCCGTGACACCCACATCTCTAGGGCGTGCTCTGAGCCGCAGTGCGGAAGCACCGCCAACAGATGCTCCCTGGAGAGCACGGCCCCCTGCGCCTTCATGAGTGCCCGCATCAGCGCCAGCGGGCCGGGCGCCAGCTGCACCGCAGCGGCGCTCGGCCCGGGCAGGTGCACGGTGTCTCCGGAGACCCGGATCACCCCGCGGCGGGTCTGCAGCCGCAGGACCTGGTCCTCATCGGCATGCTGGTGCGCTGGGATCGCCATCACCGCTCCTCACCATGCCGGGTGTCGTCAGGCATGTCATGGGCTGCCTGATCTCAGGCTATGGCGCGGTGGTTTCTCGGTGTTGTCGGGAGTGTAAAGCGGATGTATCTTGAGGCTCTCAGCTGGAGCGAGCCGGTGCGTAGGCGCGGCGGGCGAAGATCAGCAGCCCGAGCAGCAGCAGCCCGGGAAGGATCCAGCCCGTGACGCCCTGCAGCGTGGCCACGCGGAAGTCGGTGGGTGCACCCGCTTCGGCGAACCAGAAATGCAGGATCGCGGCGGCCGAGATCATCGACTGGGCGAAGGCAGCCGGCCAGATGGAGCCCGAACGCATGCGCAGCCAGGCGAGCACACCGCCGATGATGATCGAGAAGCCGACCATCAGGCCCAGCGCCAGGAACACCGGGGTCTGGCCGTAGAAGAAGCCCACCGCCAGCAGCGGCGCGTACCAGAGTCCCGAGACGATGCCGGTGAGCACGACGGCGGCGCGAGCCCCCCAGCGCACCTGCAGGCGGGGGAAGAGGTAGCCGCGCCACCCCATCTCCATGCCCGCGTGGATCACCACGCCGAGCACCGCACCGGAGAAGATGTACCCCACCTCGACCAGCAGGCCGGTGGCGATGAACTCGGTGGCCTCGCGTCCCAGCCGGGAACTCAGATCCTGGACGAAGATCGGCATGGAGAGGTCGAGGGGGTAGGCGCCCAGCGCGGCGCCGATCGGCAGCGCCGCCAGGCTGAACGCGAAGAAGAGCAGCAGCGCGAGCACGCTCCATGCAAGCAGCCTCCCCACCGGTCGGAGCGGGGTGATGCCCAGCGCATCGGTGATGGTCTGTGACTTGAGCTGCGCGCCTGCCTGCTCGCGCTCGGCGGCCGTGTGCCCGTAGAGCACCCCGGGAGGCTGGCGCCGTTCCATGAGGTAGGCGACGACTGCGGCGATCGCCGGAGTGAGCATGAAGAGGTTCAGGTACACGTCGTCCGGAGCGGCGCTGCGCTCCTCAGGGCTCATCAGGACCAGCGGCAGCCCGACGATCCAGCCGAGTCCCAGGGACACCAGCACAAAGACGCTGAGTATGACCAGGGGAGTGCGCGGCGTCGCCGTCAGGGTGTTGGTGGGAAGACTCACGCGACGACCCTACCGGCTCCGGCTGGACGATCCAGCCTCGCTCAGGCTCGCTGACGTCGGGCGATGAAGAACAGCCGCCGGAACGGCAGGATCGTGCCGATGCGGGTCGCCGGATACGCCTCGCGCAGCGCGGCCTTGTACTCGGCGCTGAACTGCTCCCGGACCCCACCGGGGAGCGCCTGGAGCACCGGACGGGCCGCCGCGGCGGAGATCCAGTCGAAGACCGGGTCCTCGCCCTGGAGAACGTGGTGGTACCGAGTCTCCCAGGCCTCGACCTCCCAGCCGGGCTGGGCGACGTCGAGCATGTAATCGGTCAGCTCCGCCGTGGGCTTGAGCAGCGCTGCGGGATCGATGTGCTGCGCATAGGGCTGGGCAGCGGCGAACTCGGCGAGCAGCTGGTGGCTGGGCGCGTTGAAGTTGCCGGGCACCTGGACCGCCAGCATGCCGCCGGGAGCGACGTTGTCCATGATGGAGGGCAACAGCTCGCGGTGCTCGGGGATCCACTGCAGCGCCGCGTTGGAGACGATCAGGTCGGCAGGCTCCTGCAGCTGAAGGTCGCGGATGTCCGCCCGGGTGTAGGAGATGCGGTCGTCATCGGTGGCCTCGCGGGCCCGCTGGAGCATCTCCTCCGAGGAGTCGATCCCGGTGATCTGCGCCGTGGGCCACATTCCGCGCAGCACCGGCATGCCGTTGCCAGGTCCACACCCGAGGTCGACGATCCGGGCGGCCTTCGGGGCTCGCACGCGCTGAAGGAGGTCGATGAAGGGCTGGGTTCGTTCGGAGGCGTAAGTCAGATACGCCCCCGGATTCCACTGGGTGCTGGGCATGGATCGAGTCTAAGTGTGGGTCAGGGGCCACCGCCGGGGTTCTGACACATTCCGACACTCGCGTGCTCTGGTGTCGATTAATGCGAATGACTTGCAATTAGTGCGTGGCTTAGATGAGAATGGTTCGCATGAACACGAAATCACTCACACTGTCATCCCGGTCTCTGCCCTCTCTCGCCCTGCCTTCTCTGCTCCTGGTCTCCACGCTGGCGCTGACCTCCTGTGCCGACCGCTCCAACAGCGCCGATCCTGAGTCCATGGAGGGCGCTGCGGCCGAGTCTTCGGCCGACCCCGAAGCGGCCTCGACCGAGGATGCCGAGTCCGCCGTCGAGCCCTCGGATCGCGAGACTCATGAAGCGGGAGGCCCCAGCCCGCGTGTAGCGGTCACCTACGACGGCGGCGTCGCCGTGCTCGACGGCGCCACCCTCGAGGTGCTCAGCGAGGACGAGGCTGAGGGTTTCGTCCGGGTGAACCCTGCTGGGGATGGTCGGCACTTCTTCCTCACCGAGGGTGAGAGCTTCCGGCTGCTTGACGGCGGCACCTGGGCAGAGCCCCACGGTGACCACGACCACTTCTACACCACAGATCCGCTTCTCAGCGATGTCACGGTGGGCGGTCCGGCCCCGGGCCGCGTGGTCTCTCACGATGGAATCGGAACATTGTTCTTCGACGGCAATGGCGAGATTCACAGCTATGAGCTGACTGATCTCGCTGATCTCGACCTCGGTTCCGAGTCCGAGTTGGAGACTGAGGTGGCCGCGACCGAGGAGGCGCATCATGGCGTTGCGGCGGTCTTCCCCGACGGTGGCCGCTTCGAGACTCTCGACAACGAGGATGCGCGGACCGGCGCGCGCGTGCTCGACGCAGACGGGGAAGAGCTGGCCCGCAACGAGGACTGCCCCGGCGTCCATGGTGAGGCGGCCGGCCCAGAGGGGATGATTGCGGTCGGCTGCGAGGACGGCGTGCTGATCTGGGACGGCGAGGAATTCTCGAAGATCGATGCCGGTGAGGACTTCGCCAGGACCGGCAACCTCTTCCCCGCGGAGGACTCCAGGGTGTTTCTCGGTGACTACAGCCTCGACGCTGACGGTGAGGAGCCGATGACGCAGGTCGCCCTGGTGGATGCCGCCAGCGAAGAGATCTCGACCGTGGAGATCGGCGCGGCGTACAACTTCCGCTCGCTGGCCCGCGGGCCGGAGGGTGAGGCCCTCGTGTTGGCTGAAGACGGGGTGCTGCATGTGATCGATCCCGAGACCGGTGAGCACACCGACGAACTGGAGATCATGGACGAGTGGACCGAGCCGGAGGAGTGGCAGGAGGCCCGCCCGGCCATCCGCGTGCTGGATGACATCGCCTACATCACCGAGCCTGATGCGCAGAGCGTGCACATGGTGGACCTGACCACGATGGAGATCATCAACTCTGCTGAATTCGAGTTCACCCCGAACGAGATTGCGGCCGTCGACGGGCGCGCCGTCGAGGGCGCCGAGGAATCGGGCCATGACCATGCGGAATCAGACAGCGATCACGCTGAAGAGGGTCATGAGGATGCAGAAGAAGGCCACGACCACGCTGAAGAGGGCGACGAGCACTCAGCCGATGAGCACGAGGATCACGATCACTGATCCCGCCCACCCGCGGGTGAGGGCAACTGAGTCCCTCTGCTAGGAGCGCCGTCGGCTTCCCGCGGGGTCGCTGACGGGAAGGGTCGGAGGCACCACGCCTCCGGCCCTTCGGCGTGCGGCCGCAGCGGTCCACCACGCGCCGCCGATGATCATGGCGCAGCCCAGCAGCTGCCAGGTGGTGGGGATCTCGGCGAAGAGCACCGCCGCCAGCGCGACGGCGAAGACCGCGGAGAGCAGCATGAGGGTGCTCGATGCGGTCTCGGAGATGCTGGTCATGGCGATGTTGAAGCACAGGTAGGTCAAGACCTGGCCCACGAAGGCAAGTGCGAGCATCGCTCCCCAGCCTCCTGTGCCCTCTGGTACCTCAAGCCTGCCCAGCCCGGCCGCGGTCAGCAGGGTGGTCGCGCCTGCGGAGAAGCAGACGAGGCTCAGCACGGTGAAGGGCGCGGATCCCCTCGGGTGTGCGGCCTTCGGGCTGCTGCGTCGGATGATCCCGAGATAGAGGGCGTACCCGGTTCCGGCGGCGAGGCCCGCCAGCACGCCGGCCAGCTGAAGGTTCTGCAGATCCAGGGCTCCCGCCGTGAGCGCGACGCCGGCCAGCATGAGCGGAATGATGAGCGCGAGCTGGCGCATCGGCCGGGTTC
The DNA here is from genome assembly GCA_947494195.1 of uncultured Nesterenkonia sp. Classification (GTDB taxonomy): domain Bacteria; phylum Actinomycetota; class Actinomycetes; order Actinomycetales; family Micrococcaceae; genus Nesterenkonia. Next base: position 505,608 of record CANLUC010000002.1, read on the forward strand.
CCTCAAGCGCCCAGGCGATCAGCGGGAGGATCACGATCTGCACGTTGATCAGCACGGTCGCGATGCCTGGTCCGATCATGGCGATCGAGGTGTTGTAGAAGCCGTAGTCCGCACCCAGTGCGACGCCTGCGATCAGCGCGCCGAACAGGGTGCGGCGAGTGGGTCGTGCCCGGCGGCGCAGCAGCTCCCAGGCGGCGATCGGAAGCAGCATCGGTACCGCGAGCAGGCAGCGCCAGGCGGCCACGCTCAGCGGTTCGCCGTCGATCACGGCGATCATCGCCGCTGACGAGGCAAGAGCCATGGTGCCCAGCACCATCAGGACGACCCCGCGAGCCGGGGTCATATGCTGCGCCGCAGCCATTGCCGAGATTAGGACTTCACGAGTCGACGAATGGCGGCGGTGGCTTCCTGGATCTTCTCCTCGGCCTCCTCGCCGCCCGCGTTCACAGCGTCGGCCACGCAATGCCGCAGATGATCCTCCAGCAGCGCCATTGCCACGTTCTCGAGCGCGGCTGTTGTGGCGCTGATCTGGGTCAGGATGTCGATGCAGTAGGTGTCCTCGTCCACCATGCGGTGCAGCCCCCGGGCCTGCCCCTCGATCCGGCGCAGTCTGCTGAGATACTTGTCCTTCTCCGTCATGTACCCGTGCTGGGGATCCATGAGTCCTCCTCCGATGGCCAGGCCACCACTATATGGTCCGTTGTGCAGAAATATACCCTAAGGGGGTATGTTTGAGGTGTTGTCGAATGATCCCACACCCTCAAGGAGCGCATCATGACCGAGGTTCGCCGCTATTCCGTCACCGGCATGTCCTGCAGTCATTGTGAGAACGCCATCCGCGAGGAGGTCGGGCAGCTTCCGGGTGTCACGAGCCTGCAGGTGGACTCCTCCACGGGGCGGCTCGAGGTCACCCTCGCCGAGCCTGCGCCCGCGGACGAGCAGGTGCTCGCCGCGGTGGACGAGGCGGGATACGACGCGACGCGGCAGTCGTGACCCGGCCAGACGCGGCCCGCGGCGCCCCCGCCGCAGCGGTGCAGGCTGATCCCGCGCCGGTTGCCGCTGAGCGCATCGAGCTGGAGATCGGTGGGATGACCTGCGCCGCCTGCGCCCAGCGCATCGAACGCCGGTTGAACAAGCTCGAGGGTGTGACGGCCAGCGTCAACTACGCCACCGAAAAGGCGGCAGTCCATCGAACCACGGCGGACACCACCGGAACCACCGATGCCGCCGACTCTGCCGCCACCGCCGACTCCACCCCCAACAACGCCAACAACGCCACCACCGCCCGCGCTGCCGGCGCTGCTGACCGCGCCGCGCTCATCGCAGAGCTCATCGCCGCGGTGGAGAAGACCGGATACAGCGCCCAGGTGCCGGCACCGCCGCATGAGCAGGCCAGCACTGCCAGCCTGGCTGAGCGCGATCTCACCGGGCTGCGCCGTCGTCTGCTGGTCGCGGCGGGGTTCACGCTGCCCGTCGTCGCGCTGGCGATGATTCCGGCGCTGCAGTTCACCGGGTGGAACTGGGTCTCTCTCGCGCTGAGCCTGCCTGTGGTGCTCTGGGCCGGCTGGCCATTCCACCGCGCCGCCGCGCTGAATGCCCGGTCCGGGGCGGCCACGATGGACACGCTCATCTCGCTGGGGACCCTCGCCGCTCTGCTCTGGTCCGGCTACGCCATGGTCTTCGGTCAGGCCGGAGACCCCCAGCTGCGCCATGAGTTCGTGTTCTTCGCCGAGCCACCCTGGCTCTCCGAGACCGCGCATGCTGCGGGCGCGGGAAACATCTACTTCGAGGTCGCCACTGCGGTGACCGTCTTCCTGCTGCTCGGCAGGTATTTCGAGAAGCGCTCCAAGTCCCGCGCTGGTCAGGCGCTGCGCTCGCTGCTGAATCTGGGAGCCAAGCAGGTCGCGGTCCTGCGCGACGGCGACGAGGTCCTCATCCCGGTGCGCGAGCTGGCTGTGGGGGATGAGTTCCTGGTCCGGCCGGGGGAGAAGATCGCCACCGACGGCACGGTCCTCTCCGGAGCGTCCGCGGTCGACATGTCGATGCTCACCGGCGAGTCCGTGCCGGTGGAGGTCGCCGCCGGAGACCGGGTCACCGGAGCGACGATGAACACCTCGGGTCGGCTGCGCATCCGCGCCACCCGCATCGGGGCGGATACGCAGCTCGCTCAGATGGCCCGCCTGGTCGAGCAGGCCCAGTCGGGCAAGGCCGAGGTTCAGCGGCTCGCCGAGCGGATCTCCGGAATCTTCGTGCCCGTCGTGCTGGCCATCGCACTGCTCACCCTGCTGACCTGGCTGTTGATCGGGCCCTCGGCCGAGTTCGCGTTCACCGCAGCGGTGGCGGTGCTCATCATCGCCTGCCCCTGCGCGCTGGGTCTCGCCACCCCCACCGCGCTGCTGGTGGGCACCGGGCGCGGCGCCCAGCTCGGCATCCTGATCCGCGGCCCGGAGGTGCTCGAGGCCTCGCGCGGCGTGGACACGGTGATCCTGGACAAGACGGGGACCGTCACCACCGGGGCGATGCAGCTCGCCGCGATGCACTCCGCTCGATCCTGGGACGAATCCGACGACGACGACGCCGAGCTGCTCCGGCTCGCCGGGGCGCTGGAAGCGGCCTCCGCCCACCCGATCGCGCGCGCAGTGACCAATGCAGCCCGTGAGTCGCTGGGCTCCACCTCAGGCACGCTTCCCGAGGTGATCGACTTCCAGAGCCACCAGGGCTATGGGGTCTCCGGCGCGGTCCTGGGGAGGGATGTCCTGGTGGGCCGGCGTGAACTGCTGCGTCAGCGGGGGATGGCTATCCCCGCGGAGGTGGAGCCGATGCTCGCGGCATCCGAGTCGCAGGGTTCGACCCCGGTGCTTGTCGCGGTGGATGGACGATTCGCCGGGGTGCTGATCGTCTCCGACACGGTGAAGCAGACCTCCGCCGATGCGGTCGCGCGTCTCGCCGCGATGGGACTGCGCACGGTGCTGCTGACCGGCGACAACGCCGGTGCCGCGCGCCGGGTGGCCGCTGAGGTTGGGATCGACGAGGTGGTCGCCGAGGCGCTGCCGCAGGACAAGGTCGCCGCGGTCGCGAGGCTGCAGGAGCAGGGCCGAAGCGTGGTGATGGTGGGCGACGGCGTCAACGATGCCGCCGCGCTGGCCCAGGCGGACCTGGGCATCGCGATGGGCACCGGGACTGATGTGGCGATCGACGCCGCCGGAATCACCCTCATGCGTGGGGACCTGCGCAGCGTGGTGGATGCGATCGCGCTCTCCCGCCGCACCCTGCGGGTCATCCGCTCCAACCTCTTCTGGGCCTTCGGCTACAACGTCGCGGCTATTCCGCTGGCTGCGCTGGGGCTGCTCAATCCGATGCTCGCCGGGGCCGCGATGGTGCTGTCCTCGCTCTCCGTGCTGGGCAACAGTCTGCGCCTGCGCGGGTTCAGCGGCTCGGGCAAGGTGTAGCGTGGGCTGGGGCGGGTGGAGGTCAGGACTCTGCCTAAGATAGGTCCATGTTGAAGCCATTTCTCCAGGTCGACGTCTTCGGTGACGGGCCATTCACCGGCAACCCGGTCGCGGTCATCGCGGAGGCGCAGGACCTGAGCGATGAGCAGATGCGCGCCATCTCGCGCTGGACCAACCTCTCTGAGTGCGTCTTTCTGCTCCCTCCCACGACCGCCGAGGCGGACTACCGGGTGCGCATCTTCGCCCTGGACACCGAGCTCTCCTTTGCCGGGCATCCCACCCTGGGCGCCGCACGCGCCTGGCTGGACCTCGGGAACGAGCCGCGCTCGGCCGGCGTCGTCGTCCAGGAATGTGGCGTGGGGCTGGTCCCGGTGCATATCGGCGAGGACACGCTGTCCTTCGGCGCTCCGGGCCTCGTGCGTTCGGGGCCCGTCTCCCGAGCCGGGCGCAGGATGCTCACCGAGGCCCTGGGTGTGACCGAGGAGCAGGTGGTGGATGCGGCGTGGGTGGACAACGGCCCAGGCTGGGTCGCGGTGCTGCTCGACAGTGCGGAGACGGTGCTGGCGGTGACCCCGGACGTCACCAAGATTCCGGAGGCTGAATACCGATTCCTTGGCGTCGTCGGCGTCCAGTCTCAAGGTTCGGAGACTGCGCTGGAGCTGCGCGCCTTCTTCCCCGACGACACCGGGGCGCTGCGCGAGGATCCCGTGACCGGCAGCCTGAACGCCTCGGTGGCGCAGTGGCTCGAGTACTCCGGGCGCATGTCACCGCCCTATGTGAGCAGCCAGGGCACGGTGCTGAAGCGCCGCGGCCGCGTTCATATCGAGGGTGAGGGTGAGGCGCTGTGGGTCGGCGGTCGCACCCACGTGGCCATCAGCGGAAGCGTCGACATTCCCGTCGAGGCCCCTGAGCAGTGAGTACCGCGCCCACCCGGCGAGTCCGGGTGGGGAGCTGTGTCTTCTGGGTCTCGGCGCTGATCTACGCGGCCGTGCTGGGGGGGGACTGCGCTGGTGGGGCCCGACTCCATGCCCGCCCACCTCGGCATCAGCGGCGACGTCACTCGGTGGGAGTCGAAGGTCCGGGTGCTCGCCGTCGAGATCGTGTTCGGTCTGCTGCTGCTGGGGCTGGCATGGGGGTCTCGCCGGATGATTCCCCGGCTGAGGCCCGAGGTCCTTTCGCTCCCATCCGAGGCGGGGCGAAGATACTGGACGACGCCCGAGCGTCGCCCCGAGCTGAATGCGCGGTTGATCTCGGATCTCGAGCTGATGTTCGGCACGACTCTTCTGCTGATGAGCTGGTTGGCGGCTATCTTGCTGGGCGTCGCAGAGAGCGCTGGCGATAGTGCGGCGATTGTTGGTGGGAGTCCAGCTGGCGACGGCGCGGCTGGGTCCGCCGTCACCATAGGCGTCGTGGGCTACCTCGTGGTGCTGACGGTCCAGATTCTTCTCATGTTCGCTGGTGCTCGGTACCGGGCGCCGCGGAGTGACGACCCCTCCTGAACGCAGGCTGATGGGCGCTGCGAGAGTCACCAAATGAGATCAAAACGGCATCTTCTAGACTCTTGCATTCCAATCGATTCGAATGTATATTCGAATCATGAAGGCAGTACTCACTGACCCGATGACAGAGCCGCTGTGGGAGTCACAGCGGAAGCTGAATCAGGCGCAGGCGGAGCAGCTGAGGATCCTCGTGAACTACGTGGAATCTTTCCTTCGTGAGACCGACCTCATCGAGCCGCATCTCATGCGAACAGCTCAGGGGCGCGCCACCGTGGAGTCCGCGGCCATCATGAACGCGGCCGAGGCCCTGGCCGCCGGTGAGGGTCACGTGTTCAGCCAGTACCAGCAGGCGCGATTCGCACGCCAGCATCTGCCTGGGGTCTGGGACTGTACCCGCCGTGGGGACATCTCCGTGCGCTCGTTGCTCCGAGTGGTGGCGGCCGGTGAGAAGCTGCAGTCTCCGGTCAACCTGGAGCGGCTGGATCGAGATGCCTCCGCCTACGCCGTAAGTCATCGCCCGGCGCAGCTGAATGCCTGGCTCTCACGCTTCGTCGCACGCGTGGAGCCGGAACACCAGGCTCGACGATGCCACCAGGGTCATGCCGAGCGCCGAGTCTGGTTGGAACACCTCGACGACGGACTCAGCATCCTGCATGCGATGCTCCCCACGCTGACGGCCGAGGCGATCAAGAACCGGCTGGTCGACGTGGCTCGGAGCCCCCGACAGGCGGTGCCCTACGACCCCTGCGTCGAACGCCCGCTCGTCCCGAAGCGAGATGCCGGTGCCGAGCGCGCTTGGGGTTCCGGGGGCGCGACCGACTGGCTCGGCCTGGGCCACGCGGACGTGGCTGATGAAACACGGGTCTCGGAGGAGGCCTGGTGGACATCGCTCCACGTGCAGGGGGAGAGCACCTTTTCGGGTGGCGGGGCCTCACCAGCAGCCGGCGACGAGAGCGACCACAGTGTCGAAGCTGGAACGACTCGAGCTGGCGGAGACCCTCGGACGCAGGCGCAGCGCGAGGCGGACCTTCTCTCCTGTTGGCTGCTCACCGGAGACACAGATTCTGACATCCCCATCAATGGGCACGTCGGCTTCTTGATCACCGCGGAGAGCCTCCTCGGAATTTCCGATGCGCCGGCGGTGAGCCGAAACCGCCGCCACGCATATCCCGCGGAGATGATTCGTCGAATCGTCGGCGCCCAGCATCACCAGCTGACATGGACCCCGGTGCCGGGGGCGTTCGAGGCCACTGGATTCCTGAATCCTCCGCGGGCAGATATTTCGGCCGAGGAGCCGCTCACTGAGGGCAATCGAGAGGACGTCATGGAGCGGGTGTACCAGAGTCGCTTCGTGCCCCGGGTGCTGCGCCGAATGGTCGAGTTCCGGGATGGAACGTGTCAGGCTCCCGGCTGCACAGTGGCTGCGGAGCATTGCGATATTGACCATCGGATTCCCTGGCCGAGAGGACAGACGACGGCCGCCAATCTGTGGGCGTTGTGCCGCAAGCATCATCGCCTCAAGACCGCAGGTCTGCTGGAGGTGCCTGCGGTCCGGGAGCCTTTGCCCACGGCGTAAACTTGGCGCAGCAGCGCGCCCCTTTGCAAAGGACCCGATGACCGACGAATATCGCCTCTCCGCCGCAAGCCTGACCTCCGGCTACGAGGAGCGTCAGGTTCTGGAAGACCTCACCATCACCATCCCCGATGGGTCGTTCACCGTCATCATGGGCCCCAATGCCTGCGGAAAGTCCACCCTGCTGCGCAGCCTCGCTCGGCTGATCAAACCCACCGGCGGTCAGGTGCTCCTCGATGGGGAGTCCATCTTCAACATGCCCACAAAGGAGCTCGCCCGCACTGTGGGCCTGCTGCCGCAATCGGCCATCGCTCCCGACGGGATCACGGTGTTTGACCTGGTCTCCCGCGGCCGGCACCCGCATCAGCACATGTTCAAGCGCTGGGGCAATCAGGATGAAGCAGCTGTGCGCACAGCGCTGGAGAACACCGCGATGACCCAGCTCGCCAGCCGTGAGGTCGACGCCCTCTCCGGTGGCCAGCGGCAGCGTGCGTGGATCGCCATGGCATTGGCCCAGGAGACTCCGCTGCTGCTGCTCGACGAGCCGACCACCTACCTGGACATCGCCCATCAGATCGAGATTCTCGAACTCTGCGCAAGGCTCCAGCACGAGGGGCGCACCCTCGTCGCCGTCCTTCACGACATCAATCAGGTGCTGCGCTATGCCTCACATATCGTGGCGATGAAGGACGGTCGCATCGTGGCCGAGGGCACCGCCGAAGAGGTGGGCACCGAAGACACCATCCGAGAGGTCTTCGGCGTGGATTCGCGGGTCATCGAAGACCCGGAGACCGGCAAGCCGCTGATGATCCCCAAGGCGCCGGTCCGCTGAGGAGGTGGCTGGTGCCCTGAGGAGGTGGCTGGCGCACCGAGCCTTCCACCCTGGGTCTGGACCGTGTGAGACTTCTGCGCATCGAGGAGGAACTCGCAGGAGGTCGCAGTGGGAAAGCTCATCTTCTTCATGCTGGTCTCGGCCGATGGCTACGTCACCGACACGGCTGGTGATTTCCAATGGGGGGAGCCTGATGAGGAAGTCATGGAGTCCATTAATGACCAGACCCGAGACATCGGCACCTACCTCTACGGTCGCAAGATCTACGAGCTGATGAGTGTCTGGGAGACGGATCCCTCATTGGTCGAAGATTCTCCCGGGTCAGCAGACTTTGCCAGGATCTGGACCGCCGCCGAGAAGATGGTCTATTCGACGACGTTCGCCGAACCCACGACCTCCCGCACCCGGATCGAGCGCGAGTTCAACCCCACCGAAGTCCAACGGATCAAAGAGGAGAGCGCCCAGGCCCTGACCATCGAGGGTCCCACTCTTGCTGCCCACGCGCTGCATCACGGCCTCGTGGACGAGGTTCACCTGTTGGTCTGCCCGCTCATTCTCGGTGGTGGGCTCCGCATGCTGCCGGACCAGAGGATCGCACTCTCATTGTTGGATGAACACCGATTCAGCAATGGAATGGTCCAGCTGAGCTATGCCGTCAAAAGGTGAATCCCGCAGTGCTCCTAGCGGCTCAGCCGCGACCAGAGCTCCGCATCGAAGGATTCGGGGGCGAGCGCCGACATATGCCTCACCGCATTGTCCAGTTTGAGCCTCCAGGCTCGGACCGCGCTCTCGGCATCTCCAGCCAGGATCGCCGAGAGGATCCGGCGGTCATCGCTCACGATCCGCTCCACCGCTGGGCTGTAGTCCAGCTGCAGCACCGCAATGAACATCCGCACCCGCAGCGTGAGCGCGTGGAAGGCGCGTGCGGACTGACCCAATCCCGAGGCCTCGGCGAGCTCCTGCTGGAACTGCAGATCCGTGAGGCCGACATCTGACCGCGTGCCCTGGGATGCTGCAGCCTCCACGGCCCCGAGCGCGAGTCTCGCGGGCAGCAGTCTGTGCCGAGGCTGCACCGTGCACGCTCGCAGGAGCACCATCCCCACATGGAGTCGGGCGGCGTAGAGATCCACCACATCGGCGCCCGTCACGGCGGGGATGCGGAAGCTGCCCTGGTCGAGGTCAAGGAGGCCGTCATCGACCAGCCGAAGCATCGCGGTGCGCACCATGGCGAGGCGAAGCCCGAGACGGTCCGCAAGCGTTGCGGGAGACAGCCTGTCGCCGGCACGGAATCCCGAGTTTGTGATCTCTTTGCGCAGCGCGATGGCGATCTGCTCGGTCACTGAGAGCTCGACCTGGGAGAACCATGTGTTTCGTGGAGAACGCTCGGGTTCCATCAGTGCTGGGTCACTCGGCTGTTCTGAGTCAGAATTCAGACGAATTTCTCCAGTTTCCGACGTCCGGCGCCACTGCGCGCCGTGCAGGCCACGCGCCGCACGGCGTGCGAGGAGATCGAGCAGGTCCCCGGGAACCGCGTCCGGGCCGGGTTCGCATCGAGAGAGCAGGGCGGCCACGTGGTCCAGAAACTGCTCCCAGCTCTGCTCGTGGCGGGGGTCCCACAGCGCCTCGGGTGCCTGAGTCGGGTCCTGAGAGGTTGGCGAGGATGGCAGGGGAGAGAAGGGCGGCGCGGTGAGGGAGGTGGCCCGCGCGATGGGGGAGGTCTGAACGCCTGGCGCAGTGGGCGAGGTCGGTGAATTTGACGCTCCCCCCGGGGGAAGTGCCTCCCGCGGCGCCTTGGCCTCCCGCACCACCCATGCTCCCGCCTCGGAGACGCGCAGCGCCGCCATCAGGGCGGTGGTTCTGCGCTCCGTGTCGGTCCTGCGGGTCGCCAACGGGTCTGGCTCGAGCGCCGGAGCCGCAGAGGCCGGTTCGAACCGCACCAGGATCTGGGGGAAGCGGACGCTCACCTCTGCCAGCACAACAGGTTCAGCACTGCCAGCCGCCTCCGGGTCGTGCGGGGCAGCGGCTCGGCGCAGTCGTCTGAACGAACGGCTGACCAGCGACTGACTCAGTCCGGTCAGCTCGGCCACCCGGCGCGTGGAGAAGTCCGGGGTGCTCACTCGAGCCCCGGCGGTGGCCAGCACGCTCGCCACGATGTCGTCAGCCGTCTCCTGGACGCGGGGGCGTCCTCGGACGGGAGTGGTCATGCCTATCATCATCGCCGATTTCTGACTCAAGTGGTACCGAGAATCTCTTCTGAACCGTGCCAGCGCCTTGTGCCACAGCCCACACTTGAAGTCAGCAGATTGAGCTACCCGAGAGCTGCAGTCGCAGCACCGCGTGAATTGAGGCCCCGATGTCCACTGTGCACACCACCGAGCTCACCGAGATCGCCGAGGCGGCCATCAGCAAGGTGACCCGCTGGCTGCAGCCCAGCCCAGCCAAGGAAGCGGGCTCGACCAAGCCGAGCAAGAATCACGCCGCGGCTGACAAGTCTGCCCAACGACTCTCCGCCGTGCTGTCCCACCCCAACGGTCTGGACTTCACCGTCGGCTTCGTCGACCGGGTCATCCGCACAGAGGACACCAAGGCCGCCGCCTCGGCGCTGGCTGAACTCGGAGAACTGGCTCCCGATACGCTCTCGGCGCTGGACCGGGCGCAGATTCGCACCGGCAGCGCGCTGGCGAAGGTGCTTCCCGACGTCGTCGTGCCTGCGGCGCGGGCTCGCATGCGGTCGATGGTCGGACACATGGTCGTCGACGCGCGGGACAAGCCCTTCGGCAAGGCCGTCGCCACCATCAAGCAGGATGGTCACCGGCTGAACATCAATCTGCTCGGCGAGGCCGTGCTCGGGGAGGTCGAGGCGGACAAGCACCTGCAGGACACCGTGGAGCTGCTGCGCCGCGACGACGTCGACTACGTCTCGATCAAGGTCTCCTCCATCGCCTCACAGATCTCGATGTGGGGCTTCCAGCAGACCGTCGACTATGTGGTCGAGCGGCTGATCCCGATGTACCAGGAGGCCGCGAAGGCCCCCGAGGGGTCCAAGTTCATCAACCTGGACATGGAGGAGTACCGCGATCTGAACCTGACCATCGCGGTCTTCAAGACCCTGCTCTCCCGTCCCGAGCTGCAGCACTACGAAGGCGGCATCGTGCTGCAGGCGTATCTGCCGGATGCGCTGGGAGCAGTCCAGGAGCTGGCCGAGTTCGCCAACGCCCGGGTCGCCTCCGGGGGAGCCGGGATCAAGATCCGGCTCGTCAAGGGCGCGAACCTCGCGGTGGAGAAGGTCCACGCCGAGATCGCCGGCTGGCCGCAGGTCACCTGTGACTCCAAGGAGGCCACTGACGCGAACTACAAGCTCGTCCTGCACTGGCTGCTGACCAGCGAGAACATGTCCGGCGTGCGCATCGGCGTGGCCGGGCACAACCTCTTCGACATCGCCTTCGCCCACCTGCTCGGCGCCCAGCGCGGCGTCACCGGGCAGATGGAGTTCGAGATGCTCCAGGGCATGGCCACGGAACAGGCAGAGGCGGTGAGCGCCGACGTCGGCCAGCTCCTGCTCTACGTCCCGGCCGTGCGCCCGGCTGAGTTCGACGTCGCGATCTCCTACCTGGTCCGCCGGCTGGAGGAGAACGCCGCGAGCGAGAACTTCATGTCCGGCATCTTCGAGCTCGAGGTCGACGCCCAGGGCCGTGGCAGCGAGGTCTTCGAGCGCGAGGCCAAGCGCTTCAAGGAGTCCCTCCAGCTGCTCGAAGAGATCCTGGACACGAACGGGCATGCCGCACCGAGTCCTGCCCATACCCAGGACCGCACCGCCGAGACCCTGCCGACTCAGGGGCGGGAGCACGCCGCGCTGCCGGACTTCGTCAACGAGCCCGACACCGACCCTGCTCTGCCGGCGAACCAGCGCTGGGCCGCCGAGGCGCTCGCGCGGGCAGGGGAGACCGGATGGTTGGAGAAGCAGTCGTTGCCGGAGAAGATCAGCGGCGACCGCATCGACGAGCTCGTCGCCCAGGCCCGCACGGCCGGCGAGCAGTGGGCGGCACGCCCCGCCGTCGAACGTGCTCGCATCCTCTACCGGGCTGCCGACATCCTCGCTTCGCGCCGCGGTCACCTGGTCTCCATCGCCGCCGCCGAGGTCGGCAAATCGGTCGCCCAGACCGACCCAGAGATCTCCGAGGCCATCGACTTCGCCCGCTACTACGCGCACAGTGCGCTGGAGATCGAGAAGGTCGAACATGCCACCTTCATCCCCGATCGGCTCGTGCTGATCACCCCGCCGTGGAACTTCCCGCTGGCCATCCCGGCCGGCGGCACCTTCGCGGCGCTCGCGGCCGGCGCCGCGGTGATCCACAAGCCCTCGAACCACACCCCGCACTGTTCCATGGCGATCCTCGAGGCGCTCTGGGAGGCCGGTGTGCCCCGCGAGGTGCTCCACGGCGTCTACCCCTTCGAGGGTGAGGACGGCAAGCGTCTGGTCTCCCACGACGGCGTGGATCGGGTGATCCTCACCGGCGCCTCCGAGACCGCCGCGATGTTCCGCTCCTGGAAGCCGCAGCTGCAGATCAACGCGGAGACCTCGGGGAAGAACTCCCTGGTCATCACCCCCTCCGCCGACCGCGATCTGGCGGTGGCCGATCTGGTGACCTCCGCCTTCGGGCACGCCGGACAGAAGTGCTCGGCCGCCTCGCTGGGCATCCTGGTCGGCAGCGTCTACGACTCCGAGCGGTTCCGCCGCCAGCTCGTGGACGCCGCCTCCTCGATGGTCGTGGACTGGCCCAGCAACCTCTCCGCCACGGTCGGACCGCTGACCGAGGACCCCAGCGAGAAGCTCCAGCGCGCGCTGACCTCGCTCGAGCCCGGTGAGTCCTGGCTGCTGGAGCCCAAGCAGCTCGATGACACCGGGCTGCTCTGGTCACCGGGCATCAAGGACGGCGTGAAGCCCGGGTCCTTCTTCCACCTGACCGAGGTCTTCGGACCCGTGCTGGGTCTGATGAACGCCACGGACCTCGATGAGGCCATCGCGCTGCAGAACCAGGTCGACTTCGGTCTCACCGGCGGCATCCACTCGCTGGAACCCGCTGAGGTGAGCGAATGGCTCAGCCGCGTGCAGGTCGGCAACGCCTATGTGAACCGCGGGATCACCGGCGCCATCGTGCAGCGCCAGTCCTTCGGCGGCTGGAAGCAGTCCTCGGTGGGCCTCGGCTCCAAGGCCGGCGGCCCCAACTATGTGATGCTCTTCGGCCGCTGGGAGGACGACGACGCCGGGAGTGCCGGTTCGGCCAGCAGCGGTTCGTCAGGCGCAGCGCTGGCTCCCGAGGTGAGGTCCCTGCTGGACCTGGCGGTCAGCAGCGGGGTGGTCTCCGGGGCCGACCGGGCCTGGCTCGCCGCCGCCGCAGCCGATGACCAGCACTGGTGGACCGAGGAGTTCGGTCAGCCCAAGGACCACACCGGACTGGACAGCGAGGCGAACATCTTCCGTTACCTGGGTGAGGACGTGCTGCTGCGCGTGGGAGTCGACGCCTCGGCCGCGCAGGTGCTGCGCGTCCTGCTCGCCGCACAGCGGGCCGGTGCCTCCGTGGAGATCTCGGCGGAGCCGGGGCTTCCGGGCAAGACAGCCAAGGCCGTGGAGCTGGGTCGGCGCGTCATGGACCTGCGGGTCCAGGAGGAGTCTGCGCGCAGATTCTCCACCGAGCTTGCCGACGGTGCGCATGATCGGGGAGTCGGGGTACGAGTCCGCATGGTCGGGACGCTGGACCTCAAGCTCCAGCAGCAGCTGGCGGAGCGTCCGGAGGTTGCGCTGCTCGCCGACGAGGTGACGGCATCCGGCCGGGTCGAGCTGCGCTACTGGGTCAAGGAGCAGGCAGTGTCGATGACGCTGCACCGCTTCGGCAACCCGGCACGTGACTTCCACCGGCTCGCGCAGGAGCTGGTGCAGGCGCGCTGATCAGGCGCGTGTCGGACCGCAGCGTGCTGGCCAGGCGCGGGTCAGGCCAGCGTCATGGCCGGTCAGGCCTCAGCGGGCTGGTTGCTCACCGACGCATCGAGGTTCTGGCGCCGACGCAGCGAGGTTCTGGCGCCGGCGCAGCGTATGCGCCGCCAGCGCCAGGACCGCGCCGTATTGCAGGCCGGCGGCATCCTTGATCGGAATGACCTGCAGCTCGGCTTCCTCGTTGCGCGCCTCCTCGAGCCAGCGCGCGTAGACCGGCTCAAGCTCGGTGACGAGGGGCGTGACAGACGCGGCTGAACCAGGCGCCATGCCCGGTGACGCGTCCGACTGTTCCTGCGCCGCGTCGCGGAGCGCACGGAGGAACATCCCGCCGAAGCGCAGCCGGAGCATGTGCAAGATTCCCCGAACCCCGTGCACCTCGGCCACCGTGGCGAGGCGCTGTGACGCCTCCTCGCCGGCGCGGGCGCGCTGAGACCGAGCAGCCTGGGCGAGCAGCGGCAGGAAGGCGCGGCTGGCGCGCAGCAGCGGCGGCTCCGCGGACTCCCGCGGCCGCGGCAGCGCATCGAAGCGTCGCAGCAGGTCCATGAGGAGCTCTCCCGCGGCCGCGAGCTCCTGCGCCTGGTCCTGAAGCAGCCAGGCGTAGCTGCGCGGCGTGGGGGTGACGTCGTCGGCACCGGGATGCTTCCACAGCGGCATCTCGGCCACCATCGAGATCGTGCCGTAGGTCCTGGCGTATCCGGTGGAGGATTCACCGGCCGAACCCTCCGGGAAAGGATCGAGACCCAGGGCCTCCATCCAGTCATAGGCCTCCTCCAGCGTTCCCATGGCGAAGATGCCCGGCGCCAGCACCTCGAAATGCGCCCCCTCGGGCTCTCCTCGGTGCAGCGGGACCCCGAGTGCCCGCGGAAGTTCGCCGAGCAGCTGGTGCAGCGGCTGCATCGCGTCCGAGAGGTAGTAGTACGCCCCACCCGCCTCGGCGTTGTGCAGCGGCATGTAGAAGTCGGGTCGGCTCAGATCGATGGCGCGCTGCAGTGCCTGGGTCTCCGGCAGCATCGCATCGAAATGCGCGCGCTTGTATCTGAAGGGAAACGTCCACTCCACCTGTTCCGGTCCGGCTGGTCGATAGAAGTGCTGGAAGTACCGAGTCCGCTCACCCGGGCTGTGGAACCAGCCCTCGTTGAGTCGCATGGAATCGGGATCCGCGCAGGGCAGGAAGTGCCAGCTGGTGCCCAGTCGGGCGCGCAGGTCCGGATCGCCGAGCAGCTCGCGGACCAGGTGCAGCATCGTCCAGGAGCCGATCGGCTCATTCGGGTGCACACCCCCGGCGAGCAGTCCGCTCAGCTCCGCGGTCGGCCCGCCGTGCACGGTGTAGAGCAGGATCGGGTCGCCCGCGCGCGAATGACCGAGCTGTCGGACGCTCATCACCTCCGGATGCGCTGCCTCCAGCTCGGCGAAGGTCTGATTCAGCTCATCGACGCTCGGATAGTGGTGGGCCTCCGGCAGTCCCGCCGCCCGATCCAGGATCTCCTCGCGGCGCAGCGGTGCCGGGGCGGCGGTGATCCCGCGGGAGTGCATCGTCGTGGATCCTTAGAAATTGGAGGCGGTCGAGGCAGCTCCCTATCCTAGTGGGATGCGCCATAACCCTGATTACGCCCTCGAGGACCTTGCGGGCATCAAGGAGCTCATCAGGGCGCACCCGTGGTGCACCTTCGTGGCGAACACCCCGGCCGGGCTCATCGCCTCCCACTACCCGGTGATGCTCGAAGAGAACGACGACGATGAGCTCGTCCTGCTCAGCCACGTGGGCCGGCCGGACGAGGTCAAGCTCGGGCTGGGCGGCGACGGCGATTCGGGCGAGTCTGGCGAGCTGCTGGCCATCATCCAAGGGCCTCACGGCTACATCTCCTCGAGCTGGTACGGCTACCGGCCCAACGTGCCCACCTGGAACTTCGCCACGGCGCACCTCTATGGCGTGCCGGAGGTGCTCTCGGACGCGGAGAATCTCGCGGTGCTGCACCGGCTGGCGGAACATTTCGAGTCGCCGCTGCCTGACCCGCACCTGCTCGACGCCACCGAGGAGAACAGCGAATACGCTCAGCGGATCGTGCGCGGGACGGTCGGATTCCGCATGCGGATCACCCGCATCGAGGCCAAGGAGAAGATGAACCAGGACAAGCCCGCCGAGTCGGTGCTCACCATCATCGAGCAGCTGCGTGCACCGGGGCCGTACTCCAGCCCGGCGCTCGCCGACCGGATGGAACGTGTCAACGCCGAGAAGCTGAACACCGACACGCTCGAGGGCCCCGCATGAGTGGACAGAACGTGCAGACAGCTCTGGACCCCCGGGCGGCGGGGGCTCCCCCCGTGACGCCGGATCCGCTCGTGCTGCGCAATGTGCGCCTGGCGGGCGGCGGTGCGCTCCTGGACGCCCATCTCGCGCAGGGCCGAGTGATCGCGCTGGTCCCGGCGGGCTCCCCCGTCTCTGGCTCCGCTGCCCCGGTCCCCGCCGTCCCTGACCCAGCGACCCCGACCCCCGCGACCCCGACCCCCGCGACCCCGACCCCCGCCACCCCGACCCCCACCACCAGCATCGACGCGGCGGGCCGGTTCCTGATCCCCGGACTCTGGGACCACCACGTCCACTTCACCCAATGGGTCATCCAGCGCCAGCGTCTCGACCTCGCGGACACCAGCAGCGCCGCAGACGTGCTCCAGCTGGTCCGCGGTGCGTTGGCCGATGATCAGCAGGCGGCGAGCTCCGGCGTCGTCGGCTATGGATTCCGCGACGGACTCTGGCCCGATCAGCCCACGCTCGCCAGTCTCGATGAAGCCACAGGGTCGGTGCCGGTGGGTCTGATCAGCGGTGATCTGCACTGCATGTGGTTGAACTCCGCGCTGCAGACGAAGCTGGACGTGACCACGGATGCCAGTGGGCTGCTCCGAGAGGGGGAGTCCTTCGCCGTGATGGACCAGCTGCAGGACCCCTCGGCGCTGACGCATGAGATCTACGCCAAGACCGCGGCCGCTGCGGCCCGTCGCGGAGTGGTGGGGATCGTCGAGTTCGAGAACGCCGACAACATCGGGCAGTGGCCGCTGCGCACCGCCGCCGGGGTGGACTCGCTGCGCATTGAAGTCTCGGTATGGCCCGATTCGCTGGAGGCGGCGATCGCCGCCGGACTGAAGACCGGTGATGTGCTCGACGAGCGCGGCCTGGTCACCATGGGCCCGCTGAAGGTCATCTCGGACGGCTCCCTGAACACGCGGACTGCCTGGTGCTGGGAGCCGTATCCCGATCTGGACCTGATGCACCCGCACAGCTGCGGGATGCAGACCGTCCCGCTGGAGGAGCTGCAGGAGGTGATGGGCAGGGCCCGGGACGCCCAGATCGCCGCGGCCATCCATGCGATCGGTGACCGCGCGAACACCGCCGTGCTCGACGCCTTCGAGGCGCTGCGGATGCCCGGGGTGATCGAGCACGCGCAGCTGCTGCGCTGGGAGGACATCCCGCGCTTCGCCCAGCTCGGCCTCACCGCCAGCGTGCAGCCCGAGCACGCCATGGACGACCGCGACGTCGCGGACGCATTCTGGGCCGGGCGCACCGATCGCGCCTTTCCGCTGGAGGCGATGCGCCGCGCGGGAGTGAAGCTGCGGCTGGGCTCCGACGCGCCGGTGGCGCCGCTGGACCCGTGGGTGGCGATGGCCGCCGCAGTGGGTCGCAGCCGAGACGGACGCGCAGCCTGGCACCCCGAGCAGCGGCTCGACCCGGCCACGGCACTGGGGGCGGCCACGCGCACCGCGTCGGTCCAGGTCCGCACCGGGGATGTGGCCGATCTGGTGCTCGTGGACAGCGATCCGCTGATCGACACGCTGGCGGATCCGGCGGCCTCAGGTCTGCGCGAAATGGGAGTCTCGGCCACGCTGCTCGGCGGCCGGCTGACCTACGACGGGCTCAGCTGAGCGGCTGGCTGGTGCTGAGCTGCGGGCTGGTGCTGAGGCGCCGGCCGGGGCTGAGCTGCCGACAGTGCCGGCTCAGTCGCGGCGCGCCTGGTATGCCAGCAGCGCCGCCAGATAGCCGCCGCCCAGGATCACCGTCACCATGCCGACCGGAATCGGCTGCGCGAGCGCCTGCTGCGCGATCATGTCCGAGCCGAGCAGCACCAGCGCTCCCATGAGCGCTGAATGCACCAGTGGGATGCCGGGGGAGCGCGCCACCAGCCGGGCGATCTGCGGGGCCGCCAGCGCGACGAAGGCGATGGGGCCCGTGGCGGCGGTGACCAGCGCCGTGAGCAGCACCCCGACTCCCAGGATCACCAGGCGGGTGGGCTCCACCCGGACGCCGTGCGAGGCGGCGACGTCGTCGCCGAGTTCGAGCTGCCGCAGCGGTCGCACCGACATCAGCAGCAGCGGAAGCGCCGCGAGCACGATCCCGATCGCTGGAAGGACATCTGACCAGCTGGTCAGCCCCAGCGATCCGGCACCCCAGATGGTGGCGCTCATGGCGGTCTCGGTCTGGGCGCGCAGCAGGATCCAGGAGTTGACCGCATGCAGCGCGGCCGTCACCCCGATGCCCACCACGATCAGCCGGAATCCCTGCACGCCTTGCCGGTAGGCCAGGAAGTAGACCAGCAGCGCCGTGCCCAGACCCCCGATCAGTGCACCGAGGGCGGTGCCAATGAGACCGTTCGCCAGGGTCGCGCCGCCGATCCCGACGGTGGCGAGCAGCACGCCGGTGTACGCGCCGGTGGAGAAGCCGATGATGTCGGGAGAACCCAGCGGGTTCCGGGTCAGCGTCTGGAACAGCGCTCCGGAGACGGCGAGCGCGGCGCCGAAGACCAGCGCGGCGGTGATGCGGGGCAGCCGCCACTGCAGTACCACCGTGGAGTCGAAGTCTCCAGATCCGGCCAGCGCGGTCAGCACCTCCGACGGGTTCAGCGGGTAGTCCCCCATCCCCAGCGCGATGATGGTCAGGATGATCAGCGCCAGGCACAGGCCGGCCGCGACCAGCATCGAGCGGACCGGCCGGTGGGTCAGCCGGGGCGCGCGGTCGGCGTGCACTCGCCGTCCGGGGAGCCCGAAGCGAGCGGGTCGGGGTGACCTCGCGGCTCGCGGGTCCAGGTCCGCCGTCACAGCTTCAGCGCCTTCCGCCGCCGGATCAGCAGCACCAGCACCGGCGCGCCGAGCAGCGCGCTGACCAGCCCGACCGGCATCTCTCCGGGCCAGACGATGAGCCGGGCGATGATGTCGGCGGTGAGCATGAGGATCGGACCGAAGACCATCGAGAGCAGCAGGACCCAGCGCTGATCGGCCCCGGCGAAGAAGCGGGCGGCATGCGGCACCATGAGGCCGATGAAGGCGATGGGCCCAGCGATGGCGGCCGCCCCGCCGGCCAGCACGGTGATCGCCAGGATGCTCATCACGCGGGTCTTCCAGAGCGAGACCCCCAGGGCCGCCGCCAGCTCATCGCCGAGCGCCAGCGTGTTCAGTCCCTTGCCCAGTGGCAGCGCCACCAGCAGGGCGGCGAGGACCAGCGGCGCCACGGTGAGCGTGACATCGAGGCCACGGCCGGCCAGGATCCCGGCCTCCCAGACCTGCAGCGCGTTGAAGGTGCGCGGATCCGAGACGCGGAGCGCCCCGATGACCCCGGAGAGCACAGCAGACAGTGCGACGCCGGCCAGCACCAGTCGCATCGGATCCACTCGTCCCGAGGACATCCCGCCGATCAGCGCCACCGTCACGGTGGCGAAGAACGCGCCCGCCAGGGCGAACCAGATATATCCCAGCGGGGCGGTGATGCCGAAGCCCACGATGGCGATCGCCACGGCGAAGGCCGAGCCGGCGGAGACCCCGAGAAGCCCGGGCTCGGCCAGCGGATTGCGGGTGAGCGACTGCATCAGCGCCCCCGACACGGCCAGGGACGCCCCGACGACGACGGCGGCGAAGGTGCGCGGCACCCGCAGGCCGAGGATCGCGTGGTCATCGGCGGCGCTGACATCTCCGCCGGCCAGCGCGGCCCACACCGTGTCCAGCCCTATGCCGCGACTGCCGATGCTGATGCTCGCCAGGCACAGCAGAAGCAGCACGAGCAGGCCCGCCACCAGCGCGAAGCGGGTCCTGGGCGTGGCGCTGCGTCCCAGGGCATGCGGATGCATGCCGGGGCGTCCGGGGCGTCTCAGGGTGCGTGATTCTGCCGTCATGCCGGGATTAGTCTAGCCTTAGTAGAAAATAGGTACTGTCTCGTTCTCTAATTTGTTCTATTCTGGTGGGGCGGTCAATCGGCCCCCCCGACATCCTTTCACCACTAGGAGGATCCTCTTGCGCGGATCACGCCCCGTCTCACTCTCACTCACCCGCACGCCTGCGGCCGGGATCGCCGTCGCCGCGGCGGCCTTGCTGGCGCTGACCAGCTGCTCATCCTCGGCCGAGGAGGATCCCGGGGCAGAGGAGGGTGAGTCCACGGAGAGCGCGGAGTCGGCGGGAGCGTTTCCCGCCACCGTGGAGACCGAGTTCGGCGAGGTCACCGTGGAGGAGGAGCCGCAGCGCGTCGTCGCCCTGGGCTGGGGCGACGCGGAAGTCGCCCTGGACCTGGGTGTGGAGCCGGTGGGCGCCTCCGACTGGATCGGCTTCGAGGACTCCAACGGGATCGGACCCTGGGTGGAGAACACCTACAGCGAGGATCCCGAGATCCTGGGCACGCTGGAGCTTTCCTATGAGGCGGTCGCGGCCCTCGAGCCTGATCTGATCCTCGATGTGCGCAGCTCCGGGGACCAGGAGCGCTATGACCGGCTGAGCTCGATCGCCCCCACCGTGGGTGTGGCGCCGGACGGTGCGAACTATCTGACCGACTCCGAGGAGCAGGTGCAGATGATCGCCACCGCGCTGGGCCAGTCCGAGGCGGGCGAGGAGATGCTCGCCGAGCAGGAGGAGGCGTTCGCCGCCGCGACCGAGGAGCACCCCGACTGGGCGGGCCAGACCGTCACCGTGGCCACTCGCACCGCAGAGGGCTGGGGGGCCTACACCGAGGCGGACGGCCGGGTGGAGTTCATGCAGGACCTCGGCTTCGCGCAGAACGCAGAGGTCGCCGAGCTCGGTGGCGAGGGTGAGTTCAGCGTCAACATCTCCGATGAGCAGCTGAACCTCCTCGACGCCGACCTGCTCATCGGCTTCCCGATCTTCATCGAAGCCAGCGAGATCACCGAGGACGAGGGGTGGAACAGCATCCCCGCCGTGGAGGACGGACGTTCCATGGTGATCACCGATGACCTTGCGAACGCATTCTCGCTGGGCACGCCCGAGGCACAGATGTTCGCGCTCGAGGAGCTCACCGGGGAGATCGAGGGAGCGCTGGGTCAGTGATGCTGCGCTCCAGCCTGGCTGAAGCGGCCCCCCGCAGCGCCACCGCGGGGGTGGCTGCCGAACCCACCCCTCAGCGCGCCTACCGCACCATGGTGGCCCGGGTGCAGCGACTGAGCCCGAACTTCCTGCGGTTCACCCTGCAGGACGAGGCATTGCGGCACTTCTACACCGGCGGGCTCGATCAGCGGATCAAGCTGCTGCTTCCCCGCCCCGATGGCACGCTGCCCGAGCTGGGGCTCTTCGAGGAGCCGCAGCCGGAGGCGATGGCCTGGTACACCGCCTGGAGGCAGCTGCCCGACGCCGAGCGCAATCCGATCCGGACCTACACTGCGCGAAGCATCAGGCCCCGTCAGGATCAGATCGACGTCGACTTCGTGGTCCACGGCACGGAGGGCCCGGCATCGGCCTGGGCGGTCCAGGCCGAGGTCGGAGACGTGCTGGTCATCATCGGCCCCGATGGTCGGTCCTCCAAGGCCGGCGGCGGCATCGAGTTCAACCCCGGCACGGCGCGCGACATCCTGCTCGCCGGTGACGAGACGGCGGTGCCCGCCATCTGCGCCATTCTGGAGGCGCTTCCCGAGCGCATCCACGGCGAGGCTTATCTGGAGATCCCTACCCGTGCCGACGCGCTCGACATGGTGAATCGCTCCGGCGTGGAGATCTATTGGCTTCCCCGCGAGGGTACCGACCGCGGTGAGCCGCTGACCCGGGCCGTGCAGAACTGGGGCCGGCGACGGGCGGAGATCTTCGCCCAGCGCCGCTCCTCCTGGCAGCCCTCCCGCGGTGAGCCGGTGGGTGCGCCCTCAGGTGCCGAAGAGCTCGGTGAGATCGCCGAAGGGGACCTGCTCTGGGAGGTCGCCGACGCCGACGGCTTCCGTGAATACGCCTGGCTCGCCGGGGAGGCAGGGGTCATCACCGGGCTGCGCCGGCATCTGGTCAAGGACATCGGGCTCAGCCGCAAGCAGGTC
Organism: uncultured Nesterenkonia sp.; assembly: GCA_947494195.1. Taxonomy (GTDB): domain Bacteria; phylum Actinomycetota; class Actinomycetes; order Actinomycetales; family Micrococcaceae; genus Nesterenkonia. Next base: position 527,232 of record CANLUC010000002.1, read on the forward strand.
TCGTTCATGGGCTACTGGAAGCACGGCCGCGCAGGGGCCTGAGGGTCGCCGTCGCGCAGGTTCGCAACGGGCATACCGGTTCCCCGGTGCCCGTGGGACAATCAAAAGGATGTCTCCTTCGAAGAACTCGCGCCCAGAACCTTCCAGCTCCGCACCCAAGCAGGGGTCGGCCCGCCGCGCCGCAGGTCAGCCGCCTGCCGCCGGGAGTGGCTCCAAGGCCCCGGCGGGCGGGTCGAATGCTGATGCCTCGCGCCCGCAGATCCGGCCCAAAGCCGAGGGCTGGCAGCAGCCGATGGACGCCGAGGGTCGGCCCAAGCTGCAGTTCGCCCAGCCGAAGGTCAAGCAGCCTCCGAAGCACCTGGCGGACATGACCCTGGATGAGCGCACCGCCCGCGCCCAGGAGCTGGGGATCTCCGGATTCCGCGCCAAGCAGCTCTCGGTGCACTATTTCCGGCACTACACGTCCGACCCGGGGCAGATGACCGATCTTCCCGCGGAGACCCGCGAGCAACTGGTGGAGGAGTTCCTTCCCCCGCTGCTCACCGAGGTCCGTCGGCTGAAGACCGACGACGGCGCCACCATCAAGTTCCTCTGGCGACTCTTCGACGGCGCCCTGGTGGAGTCCGTGCTGATGCGCTATCGCAGCCGGATCACGCTGTGCATCTCTTCGCAGTGTGGCTGCGGGATGAACTGTCCCTTCTGCGCCACCGGCCAGAACGGGCTGACCCGCAACATGTCCTCCGCAGAGATCGTGGATCAGATCGTCCAGGCTAACCGGGCGATCGCTGCGGGAGAGCTGGATGCCCCGAACGCCGCCGAGATCGCCGAGGAGCAGGATCACGCGGCGCTGGGCGAGGAGACCGACTTCGCCGAGTCCGAGGCCTCGGCAGCGGCGGGCAAGGGTGCGTCGTCGTCGGGGGTCGGTCCGCAGCGCGTCTCGAACATCGTCTTCATGGGGATGGGCGAGCCGCTGGCGAACTATAAGCGCGTGATGAACGCCGTGCGCCGCATGGTCGACCCCGCTCCGGAGGGTCTGGGAATGAGTGCCCGCGGCATCACCATCTCCACCGTGGGCCTGGTCCCGGCCATCCGCAAGCTCGCTGATGAGAACCTGCCGATCACCTTCGCGCTGAGCCTGCACGCCCCTGACGACGAGCTGCGCGATGAGCTGATCCCGGTGAACTCCCGCTGGAAGGCCGATGAGGCCATCGACGCCGCGTACCACTACTACGAGACCACCGGCCGGCGAGTCTCCATCGAGTATGCGCTGATCAAGGACATGAACGACCACCTGTGGCGCGCCGAGCTGCTGGCTGAGAAGCTCAATGCCCGCGGCCGCGGCTGGGTGCATGTGAACCCGATCCCGCTGAACCCCACGCCAGGGTCCATCTGGACCTCTTCGGAGCCCGAGGTCATGCGCGCCTTCGTGAACCGGCTCGAATCGCTCGGCGTGCCCACCACGCTGCGCGACACCCGAGGCAAAGAGATCGACGGCGCCTGCGGCCAGCTGGCGGCGGCCGAGGACTGACGCACCCCGAGAACCGAGGCAGAGGACCCACCCCGTGAGCGAAGAGCGCAGTCACCATGACGTCATCCGCGTGGTCGGGGCGCGGGAGAACAATCTCAAGGGATTCAGTCTTGAGATCCCCAAACGGGCGCTGACAGTCTTCACCGGGGTCTCCGGCTCGGGGAAGTCCTCGCTGGTCTTCGGCACGATCGCCGCCGAATCCCAGCGGATGATCAATGAGACCTACAGCGCGTTCCTGCAGGGATTTATGCCCAGCCTGAACCGTCCGGATGTCGACGAGCTCCAGGGGCTGACCGCTGCGATCGTGGTGGACCAGGAACGCCTCGGTGCCAATGTGCGCTCCACCGTCGGCACCGTCACCGATGTCTACACGCTGCTGCGGATCCTCTTCAGCCGCGTCGGGGAACCGCATATCGGCTCACCTCAGGCCTTCTCCTTCAACGTGGCGAGCATGAGCGGAGCCGGTGCCGTGACCTTCGAGCGCGGCGGGGAGAAGACCAGGGAACGCCGGGAGTTCAGCATCACCGGGGGCATGTGCTCCCGCTGTGAGGGGCGCGGTCAGATCAATGACATCGATGTCTCCCAGCTGGTCGACGAGTCGCTCTCGCTCAACGCCGGCGCGATCACCGTGCCCGGCTATAAGGCCGGCGGTTGGTCGGTGAAGTTCTACGCCGAATCAGGATTCTTCGATCCTGACAAGCCGGTGCGGGACTACACCGCGCAGGAGCGCCATGATCTGCTCCATCGGGAGGCGGAGAAGGTCAAGATGAGCGGGGTCAACATGACCTATCAGGGCCTCGTGCCGCAGGTGCGCAAGTCAATGCTCTCCAAGGACCGTGAAGCCATGCAGTCCCACATCAAGGCCTTCGTGGACCGGGCAGTGACCTTCGTGACCTGCCCCGAATGCAACGGAACGCGGTTGAGCGAGCTCACCCGCTCGGTCACAGTTCAGGGAATGAACATCGCCGAGGTCTGCGCCATGGAGCTGAGCGATCTCGCCGACTGGCTGCGCACCCTGGATGAACCGGGAGTGGCCCCGCTGCGCAACTCTTTGTTGGAGACGGTGGAGCACTTCGTCGAGATCGGCCTGGGGTATCTGAGCCTGGACCGGCCTGCCGGGACGCTCTCCGGTGGTGAGGCGCAGCGGGTGAAGATGATCCGCCACCTCGGCTCGGCACTGACCGACATCACCTATGTCTTCGACGAGCCCACCATCGGGCTGCACCCGCATGACATCGCGCGGATGAACCAGATGCTGCTCCGCCTGCGGGACAAGGGCAACACCGTCCTGGTGGTGGAGCACAAGCCCGAGACCATCGAGATCGCCGATCATGTGGTGGACCTGGGGCCTCGCGCCGGGGAGGACGGCGGCGAGCTGTGCTTCGAAGGCGCCGTGGCGGACCTTCGCCGGGCCGATACGCTGACCGGCCGGCACCTGGACTATCGCGCGCAGGTCAAAGACCGAGTGCGCAAGCCTGACGGGGTGATCGAGGTCCGCGGGGCGCAGGCCAACAATTTGCAGCACGTGGATGTGGACATCCCCACCGGCGTGCTCACCGTGGTCACCGGTGTCGCCGGCTCCGGCAAGTCCACGCTGATCGAGGGCAGCCTGGCAGGGCGCGAGGGTGTCGCCTTCATTGATCAGACCGGGATCAAGGGATCCTCCCGCTCGAACCCGGCAACCTACACGGGACTGCTCGAACCCATCCGCAAGGCCTTCGCCAAGGCCAACGGCGTCAAGCCTGCGCTGTTCAGCGCAAACTCCGAAGGCGCCTGCCCCAGCTGCGGCGGAGCTGGAGTCATCTACACCGAACTGGGCGTGATGGAGACCGTGGCGAGCCCCTGCGAAGAGTGCGAAGGCCGGCGCTTCCGCAATGAGGTGCTCGAGTACACCCTGGGCGATGCGCAGAGCGGGGCACACGGCGAAGGAACGGCGCTGAACATCAGTGAGGTGCTCAACCTCTCAGTGGACCAGGCGCTCGAGTTCTTCGCCCTCGGCGCTGCTCGGCTGCCCGCCGCCACGAAGATCCTGACCCGGCTGAGCGACGTCGGGCTGGGCTACCTGCGGCTGGGGCAGCGGCTTAACACGCTCTCCGGCGGTGAGCGCCAGCGCATCAAGCTCGCCACCAAGATGTCAGACCCCGGCGGGGTCTATGTGCTCGACGAACCCACCACCGGGCTGCACCTGGCGGATGTGGAGAACCTGCTCGCCCTGCTCGACCGGCTGGTCGACTCCGGGACCTCGGTGGTGGTGATCGAGCATCATCAGGCGGTGATGGCCCATGCCGACTGGATCATCGACCTGGGACCCGGAGCAGGCACCGACGGCGGCCGCGTGGTCTTCACCGGCACGCCGGGCGATCTCATCTCCGCGGCCTCCACTCTCACCGGAGAGCATCTGGCGCGCTACGTGGCCGGGTGATCCCGATGACCACCACCGCCACCAGGATGAGCAGCACAGACAGCGCGACGGCGGCGTCGGGGTCGGTCTCACGCTGCAGGTAGATCTCCAGCGGAAGCGTCCGGGTGACGCCCTGCAGGCTGCCGGCGAAGGCGATGGTCGCGCCGAACTCCCCCAGTGATCGAGCGAAGGCGAGCACGACCCCCGAGGCCAGCCCCGGGATGATCAGCGGCAGCACGATGCTGCGCAGCAGCTGGGTCGGACCGGCACCGTCGACGACGGCGGCCTCCACCACCTCCTTCTGCACCCCGCGGATCGCGGCCTCCACGGCGATGACCATGAAGGGCAGCGAGACGAAGGTCTGCGCGAGCACCACCGCGGCCGTGGAGAACGCGACCTGCACACCGAGGATCTCCAGGCTCTGCCCCAACAGTCCCTGCCGCCCGAAGGTGGTCAGCAGCGCGATGCCGCCGATGACCGGGGGCAGCACCAGCGGCAGCAGGATCAGCGTGCGCAGCGCCCCACTGCCTGGAAACCTGAACTGGGCGAGCATCAATGCCAGCGGGACCCCGAGGATCACACACAGCACCGTGGAGAGCAGCGCGGTGCGCAGGCTCAGCCAGAGCGCAGCCAGCGCGCTGGGGGAGCTCAGCAGCGAGGGAAGCTGCTCAAGATCGACTCGGGTCAGCAGTGCGACGATGGGAAGCAGGATGAACAGGGCCCCGAGCGCGGCGGGGAGCAGGACCCAGCGCGGCATGATCACTGTGGGTCCCCGGCTCATTCAGGGTCTCCCGGGGAGAATCCGGCCTCACGCAGCGTCCGCTGTCCGGCCTCGCTGAGCAGAAAATCGATGAATTCCCGGGCGGCGGCTGGCTGCGCGGAGTCCTGCAGCACGGCCGCGGGGTAACGGTTGGGATGGGCCTCGGCCCCCTCGATCTCCACGGAGTCCACCTGATCTCCTGCGCGGAGAACGTCCGTGGAGTAGACCAGCCCGGCGTCGGCCTCTGCGCTGCTGACCTTGCCTAGCACATCGGTGACCGCCAGCTCCTCGCTGACCGGGGACAGCGTGACCCCAGCGGCGTCGGCGGCCTGCACGGCCGCCGCGCCACAGGGCACCTGCTCGGCGCAGACCACCAGGGCGGGGGAAGAGCCGGAATCACCTCCGGGGGAGGTGTCGAGATCCTGCAGCGATCGGATCTGTGCCGGGTTGCCGTCCGGGACCGCGATCACCAAGGTGTTCGTCGCGATGCGCCGGGCAGGCGGTGAGATCAGCTCGGCCGATGCGGCGCGTTCCATGGTCTGCTCATCAGCGGGGATGAACACATCGGCCGGCGCCCCCTGCTGAAGCTGGGCCAGCAGCCCCGCCGAGCCTGCTGAGCTGATCTCCACGTCCACTCCGGATGCGGCCTCGTAGTCATCGGCCACTGCGGTCACCACCTCATCCAGGGAGGCGGCGGCGAAGACCGTGACCTGGGCTGCTGAGGCTTCCTCCTCGGTCCCTTGGCCGTCGGCGCTCGGAGCTGAGGCACAGCCTGGGAGAATCAACAGCGCCGCTGCAAGGAGTCCGGCTGAGCTGCGCATAGGGGTTGAGTCTATAGGCTGGATGGATGTTGCCTTCGAAGAGATCACAGGTGCCCGGTTTCGAAGTGATGAGCATTCTGGGCAGGATCGACGCCATGCGCGCCGAGGGCCGAGACGTGATCTCGCTGACCGCGGGGGAGCCCGGCTCCGGAGCTCCCGCGGGGGTGAACCAGGCTGCGGCGAAGATCCACGCGCAGAACACCGTGTTGAACTACACCGCCGCGATGGGGATCATGCCGCTGCGGGAGGCGATCGCTGAGCACTACCAGCGCTGGTACGGGATCAGCGTGCCGGTGCAGCGCATCGCCGTGACCACAGGCTCCTCGGGCGCCTTCATGCTCAGCTTTCTGGCGGCCTTCGACCCGGGGGACCGCGTGGCTCTCGCACGACCCGGCTACCCGGCCTACCGCAACATCCTCACCGCCCTGGGCATCGAGGTGGTGGACCTCGACTGTGGTCCGGCGGAGCGCTTCCAGCCCACGGTGGCGCAGCTTGAGGCCGAGCGCCGTGAGGGCGGGCTCGCCGGGGTCATCCTCGCCTCGCCGGGGAACCCCACCGGCACCATGATCGACCGCGAGAAGCTGACCGCGCTCTCCGGCTGGTGCGCAGAGCATGAGGTGCAGCTCGTCAGCGATGAGATCTACCACGGCATCAGCTTCGGCGCCGAAAACGTCAGTGCCCGTGAGGTCGACGCACGTGCGGTGGTCATCTCCTCGTTCTCCAAGTACTGGGGGATGCCCGGCTGGCGCCTGGGCTGGATGGTGCTGCCTGAGCATCTGGTGGACCCGGTCTCCAGACTCGCCGGCAATATCGCCCTGTGCCCTCCGCATGCCACGCAGCTGGCCGCAGTGGAGGCATTCACCCCTGCCTCGCTGAGCTTCGCCGCCGGTCAGGTCCAGGGCTACGCGGCGGCGCGCGAAGTGGTGCTCAGCCAGCTCGACGAGCTGGGGTGGGGCGAGGTCGCCCCGGCCGACGGCGCGTTCTATGTGTACGCGCATCTCGGGACACAGCTCGACCGGTTCGGGGATTCGGCGGACTATTGCAGGGCGCTCCTGGAGGAGGTCGGTGTGGCCATCGTGCCCGGCACAGATTTCGATCCGGTGGCAGGCGGCCAATGGGTCAGACTGAGCCTGGCGCCCGGAGCGCCCGCGGTGGCGGAGGGCATCCGAAGGATTCTGCGGTTCCAAGCGGGCCACCGTGCCCAGCCTGACCGGATCAGCTGACGCTGAATTCGATCCGATGATGTCCCGTGGCGGAACCCGGAATCGAGTCCCGGCGCTCGCCCGACTGGACTTCACCCTCGGCGTTCGTCGCGCGCACCGTGACGGAATGGCGTCCCGAGTCGACATCCGCGAAGGTGTGCTTCCACTGCCTCCAGGTGTCATCGGTGACCTGTTCAGCCAGTTCAGCCGACTCCCAGTCGCCGTCGTCGAGGCGGACCTCGACGGTCTCGACGCCGACGTGCTGGGCCCAGGCGCTGCCCGCCACGACGAGCTCCTCGCCCGGCACCTCGGCCAGCGGCCGCGGAACATCGATGCGCGAGGCGACCAGGACCGGTCCGCGTTCATTCCAGCCGCGGTCGGTCCAGTAAGCGGTCTGTTCATCGAAGCGGGTGAGCTCCAGCTCGGTGACCCATTTCGTGGCGGAGACGAAGCCGTAGAGGCCGGGAACCACCAGTCGGGCGGGGTAGCCATGCTGAGCGGGAAGGGGCTCGCCGTTCATGCCGACCGCGACCAGGGACTCGCGGTCCTCGTCGGTGAGCACCTCCAGCGGGGTCGACGCCGTCCAGCCGTCCACGGAGCGGGAGAGCACCATGTCGGCGTCGCCCGTGGGACGGGCTCGGGCGAGCAGCTCGCGGATGGGGTAGCCGAGCCAGGTGGCGTTGCCGACGAGGTCGCCGCCGACCGGGTTCGAGACACAGGTCAGGGTCACGTGGTGCTCGACCAGCGGGAGTTCGAGGAGCTCTTCCATCGTGATGGTGACCTCTTCCTCGACCATGCCGTGGATGCGCAGCGACCAGTCCTCCGGGCTCAGCTCGGGGACCGCGAGCGCGGTGTCGATCCGATAGAAGTTGTCATTGGGTGTGATGAACGGCGGCATGCCCTCGACACCGATGCTGGCCGCATCGGGGATGGCGGCGGCCTGTACGGCGGGGGAGGGGAGCATCGTCTTCGCTGCGGCCTGCCCCACGTCCTGTCCGAACGCGTTGACCGAACGGCCGAAGGCGATGGAGCCTGCAGCAATGGCGGTTCCAGCCGCAGCGAGGCCGATGAATCGGCGTCGTGAATGGGCAGACTCTTCCGCGCGGGAGCGAGATGAGCGGGTCTCCACAACCTCTGCGTGAGATCCCTCGTCCCGTGGGCGCAGCCAGCCGGTGGCGGCGCCGCTGAGCAGCAGCAGAGCGAGCAGTCCCAGCACCGCACCGATGAGCGTGGGCAGGGCGTCTACCGCCGAATTCTCCGGGCGGACCAACACCGCTGCCAGCAGGATGAGAGCGACGAGGCTGAAGGCACCCAGTGCGAGCTTCATGCGTGAGCGTGCAAGCACCCCGATCATTGCGGCGACGACGGCGCCGACCACGCCCATGCTGATGTAGAGCACCAGTTTGTCGTTGTTGCCGAAGGCCGAGATGGCGAACTCCTGCAACCAGCTCGGAGAGAGCCTGATGACCGCGGAACCGAGCGCCACGAGCGTGGAGGAGGTCGGCCCGAAGAGGCGGGACACAAGGTCTGCCACCCCGAGGAAGATGGCTGCTGCGAGAACGCCGGCCAATGCGTGGGGGACCAGACGCAGCAGTCGCTGGCCCGCGCCGTAGTGGGCCTGATCTGGGTGCTTGCGTACGGTCTGTGTCATGTCTGCTATTCGGAGCGGAGGGGGATGCTGGATGGGGGATCCAGCGAAAGATTTTCAGAGTTCGGCGAGGAGCACCGGCTCGGTGGTGGGCGCGTCGGAGCCTCCGGCCGGCTCGACCGTCACGCCGAAGGTCATGCCCTCGTCCATGGGTGCGCCGGTGATCATCTCCGCACGGGTGCCGCTCATCAGCCCTGCGCTGCGTGGACCGGCCTCGTCGATCAGCCAGAGCTGCATGGTCTGGTCCTCAGGCAGCTCAGGCATGTCATGCGGGGTCAGGTGCAGCATCTGCTCGGAGACCGAGTAGGCCAGCGTCACCCGCCCGCCCACGGTCGCCTCGGCCTCGGTGAAGGAGAGGTCAGAGGCGGCGAGAAGTCGCTCGGCGCGCTCAGCCTCGGCCTGCGCCACGGTCAACGACTCCTCCATCTCTGTGGTGTCCTGCTGCTGGTTGACCAGCACGCCCGCCAGCGCCGCCGAGAGCAGGAGCAGCGTGGAGGCGGCAAGCGCGAAGAGCGTGGTCACCGGCTTGCGGCGCCGAGTCCGTCGTCCCGATTCAGGCGCGGCGGCGGACTCGCCGCTGGTCGCCGGCACTGGGCCGCCGGTCTGCCCGTCAGAGCGCGACGCGCTGTGACGCTCGGGTGCAGAGTGCGCTTGCGAATCCTGGTGTCGCTGCGATGTCGGTCGCTGCTGTTCCAGCCGAGGGATCGCCAGAATGCTGGCTTCAACCTCGGCGCTGGGCGCGATGGCGTCATCGGATTCGGCCAGCAGACCCATCGTCTCGCGGAAGGACTGCACCTCTTCGGCGAACTCCGGGTCCGTGGCTTCGAGGGCGCGAGCCTCGAGCAGCTCGGCCTCGGCGAGGGTCCCCAGCGCGCAGCCGGCTGCCAGGTATTCACGATCGGCGTTCATCCGGCACCCCCTAGCTGGGCTCTGAGTCTCTGCATTCCGTCTCGGATTCGAGACTTCACGGTTCCCAGCGGCACTTCGAGCCGTCGGGATATCTCGGAATGAGACAATTCCTGATAGTAAGCCATCGCAATTGCGGTGGCCTGGTCCTCTGGAAGGGCACGAAGCGCTGTCTGTGCGCGGTCGGCCTCCACCTGGGTCAGGACCGAGTCCTGGACGTCCGGTTCATACGCGTGTGCCTCCTTCACCCCCTGGGTGAAGTCTCTGTTTTGCTGAGCCTGCACGGCGCGGACCCGGTCGATGGCCCGTCGACGACATATCGTGGTCAGCCAGGCCCTGCCGCTTCCAGCCTGGGGCCGGTAGCTGTGGCAGTTGACCCAGACCTCGGTGAAGATCTCCTGAAGAACTTCCTCGGCGAGGGATCTATTCCGCAGCACGCGCAGCGCCGTCGCCAGGAGGATGGAACTCTGCTCCCGGTACAGCTGCTCGAAGGCCTGTTCATCGCCGCGCTGGATCCTCAGCAGGAGCTCTCGGCAAGAATCCGAGGAACCATGCACAGGCTCTCCGCCGTCAGCGGCTGAACCGGTGGTGCCCATGTCATGCATCCCCATAGGATGCCACACCCCGGGGGGTGTCTTCTGCATCCACACCGCACCGTCCACACTTCACCTCGGGGTGAAAGAGCAATGGCGGCACCGGCACCCTGTCCCGCAGGTGGGTGCCGGACGCCGCCATCGCTCATCACAGTGCGTTGATCACAACGCGTCAGGAACGGTCAGCAGCGACCGCGCCCGGTGCGGATCACTCTTCTGCTGCCGCAGGCATCATGACGGCGTCCACCATGTAGACAGTGGCGTTGGCGGTCTGGACGCCGCCGCAGACGAGGCCTGCGTCGTCGAACATCAGGTCTTCGCCTTCGCCCTCGATGGTCACGGTCGCGCCGTTGACGGTCTCGTGCTCACCGGCGATCTCATCGGGGGACATCTGGCCCTCGATCACGTGGTAGGTCAGCACGTCGGTCAGCATGTCGGCATCCTCGACCACTGCGTTGAGGTCTTCCTCAGGGATGGCTGCGAACGCATCATCGGTGGGGGCGATCACGGTGAACTCGCCGCCGTTGAGGGTGTCGACGAGATCAACATCGGGGTTCAGCTCGCCGGAGACTGCCGAGGTCAGCGTGGTCAGCATCGGGTTGTTCGAGGCTGCGGTGGCCACTGGATCTTCGGCCATGCCGCCGACTGAACCGGCGCCGTCGGGAACTTCCTCGGCGTAGGCCTCACAGGAAGCGCCGACCAGGCTGGCCGCGGGATCGGACTCGTCCATGGACTCTTCATCCATCGGCTCTTCCGACTCCATGGACTCCTCGTCCATGGGCTCGGACTCCTCGTCCATCGGAGCCTCTGACTCCATGGTCTCTTCGTCTGACATCTCCGCGCCGGTGTCCTCGGCGGGCTCCTCGGAGTCGCCGCAGGCGGTCAGGCCCAGCAGGGCGACCATTCCGATTCCCAGCAGGGAAGTTGTCTTGCGCATCTCGGTCTTCATGGCTGAATCTCCTGTTGATCGCACTTTGGTCTAGGGCATGACATCTGATCGTTGTCTCAACCAGGTCATGTGCTTAGAGTTCGGAGCAACCTCAGGATCGGATGGGAAGAATCTCAGATTCTTTTCCCGCCCGGCCGAATCGGGTGAGCGCGTGGTTCAGTCCTTGGTCTCGTTCTGGGGGCCGGCGTTCTCGGCGTCGGCCAGGATGCGCGCCGCCATCTTCTTGAAGATGATCGCGTGGAAAGGTGTCACGCCGAGCCAGTAGGCGCGACCGGCCAGTCCCCTGGGGAAGAAGATCGCCCGCTGCCGGTAGCGGGAACCGCTTCCTTCGGGCTCCACGCTGAACTCCAGCCAAGCCTGACCCGGGACCTTCATCTCAGCGCGCAGCCGCAGCAGCCGGCCGCGCTGAAGCTCCTCCACCCGCCACCAGTCGAGGGTGTCCCCGAGCGCAAGCTCTCCGCGGCTGCGCCGTCCGCGGCCCAGCCCGACCCCGCCGACGAGCTTGTCGGCGAGTCCACGCAGCGCCCAGGCACGAGAGAGCGAGAAGTAGCCGGTCTCGCCGCCGATTCCCTCGATGACGGCGAAGACCGCGTCAGGGGACGCGCTGGAGAGCCGCTCACGCTCATCCACCAGCACCGAGCGGCCGGTCCAGTCGGGGTCCGAGGGAAGCGATTCCGAAGGCACGTCCAGCGGGTGGGCGGCGGCCCAGGTGGTCTCCACCCGGTCGGCGGAGATCTTCTCCAGTGCCAGACGCACGGAGGTCTCATAGTCGGTGAGGCCCTCCTCGGGAGGGGAGATGAGTTCGTCGATGACCTTGTCCTTGACCACGCAGTCATGCTGCAGCGACTCCACAAGCGGGATGGCAAGGGTGCGCGGGATCGGCGTGACCAGGTTGACCCACTGCGCGGCCAGCCACGGGGTCAGCACCGGGAGTGGAATCACACGGGGCTCGTTGAGCTCGGCGGTGCGGGCATAGATCTTCATCAGCTGGGCGTAGCTGTGCACATCGGGTCCACCGATGTCGGCGCGGACGCTCGAGGCCAGCTCGATCTCCATGGCGCGGGTCAGGTAGTGCAGCGCATCCCGCACGGCGATGGGCTGGATCTGGTTCATCACCCATTTGGGGGCGGGCATCACCGGAAGCACATCGGTGAGGTGGCGGATCATCTCGAAGCTTGCCGAGCCCGAGCCGATCACCAGCCCGGCCTGCAGGGTCAGGGTGGGCACGCCGCTGGACTCCAGCACCTCGCCCACGTGGACGCGGGAGCGCAGGTGGGCACTGAGCTGACCTTCTCGAGCGTCGGGGTGCAGCCCGGCGAGATAGACGAGGTGGCCGACGCCGGCCTCGCTCGCCGCGGTGCCCAGAACGCGGGCACACCGCTCATCGAGCTCCTCGAAGCTGCGGTCCGAGGTCATCGAATGGACCAGGTAGTAGGCGGTGTCCGCGCCCTCGCAGAGCTCCCTCGCGGCTTCTGGATCGGTGAGGTCGCCCTCGACCACAGTGACCTCATCGCGCCAGGGAACGTCACGCAGGGCCTCGGCCCGGCGGGTCAGCACACGGACCGTGTGCCCTGCGCGGAGCAGCTGGGGCACCAGCCGTCCTCCGATATATCCGGTCGCTCCGGTCACCGCTGCTGTTCCCATCAGGCACACATCCTCGCTCGGAAGTCTCCGCGGCGGGCAGTCCTGCGTGAGACGCGCCGCGGCACGTCTTGGCCAATCTAACACCGATGCGCCGCATGGATTCGAGGGTGTCAACCCGCGCGACGCATACAGCAGGGAGGCCCCGTGACTGGCTATGCTCGACGCATGACCTCAGGCTCGCCCTCGACAGAGGAACACGTTGTTCTCCTTTCGGAGACCGGAGCGGCCATCGGCGTCGCGCCCAAGCGCACGGTGCACACCCAGGACACCCCGCTTCACCTGGGCTTCTCCTGCTATCTCTTCGATGCGTCGGGTCGGCTGCTGCTCAGCCGCCGGGCGCTGAGCAAGGCCACCTGGCCGGGAGTCTGGACCAACAGCTTCTGCGGGCACCCAGCCCGTGACGAAGACCTGGCGCTCGCGGTTCGACGCCGTGCGCTGCAGGAGCTCGGTGCTGAGGTCGACTCCGTCCAGGAAGTCCTGCCGGACTTTCGTTACCGCGCAGTCGACGCCAGCGGCGTCGTCGAGAATGAGATCTGCCCGGTGTTCACCGCGGTCCTCGTGGGCGAGCTCGACCCCGCGGCCGAGGAGGTCAGCCAGTGGCAGTGGGTGGACCCTGAGGCCGTGCAGCGAGCAGCGTCTGAGACCCCCTTCGCGTTCAGCCCGTGGATGGTGGAGCAGCTGCCGGCGCTGAAGGCAGCAGGCTGGGGCGTCCCCGCGTGAGCGCAGCGACGGATCCCGCCGACCACTTCACCGCCACGGCGCGCGCCGCGGCGGACCGGGTGATCTCCTCCTACTCGACCTCCTTTGGACTCGCCACCCGGCTGCTGGGTGCGCGTCATCGCAGCCATATTCGCAGCATCTATGCGCTGGTCCGGGTCGCCGACGAGGTCGTGGATGGAGCGGCGACGGCGGCCGGTCTGGATGCGGAGGCCAAGGAGCAGGCGCTGGAACGATATGCCGAGGAGACGATGGCGGCGCTGCACCGTGGGTACAGCACCGATCTGGTGGTTCACGCCTTCGCCCGCACCGCGCTCGAGGCGCAGATCGGTCCCGAGCTGATCGATCCGTTCTTCGATTCGATGCGCGCTGACCTTTCGCCTGCGAGCTACAACGCCTCCGAGCACTCCCGCTACGTCTACGGCTCGGCCGAAGTGATCGGTCTGATGTGCCTGCAGGTGTTCCTCCGCGAGGAGCAGCGCAGCCCCGCGCAGCGGGCGATCCTCGTCACCGGTGCTCGCCAGCTCGGCGCCGCCTTCCAGAACATCAACTTCCTGCGCGATCTCGCCGAGGACACCTCCGAGCTGGGCCGGGACTACCTCGGCGGGGGCGCCGGGCTGACGGAGGCCCAGCGGGATGAGTGGGTGGAGACCGTCCAGGACCAGCTCGAGGACGCCCGCGCGGCGATGCCGCTCCTGCCCCGAGATGCCCGCACTGCCGTGCGCAGCGCCTGCTCGCTCTTCGAGGCCCTGCTGGAGAAGGTCGCCGCCACAGAGGTGCGCGAGCTCTACGAGACCCGAGTCAGGGTGTCCAATGTCCGCAAAGCGGGTCTGGCACTCCGCTCGGCCCTGACCACACGACTGGAGTCCTACTGATGCCTCGCACCCTTGTGATCGGCGCCGGCGTCGCCGGACTGGCGACCGCCGCCCTGCTGGCTCGAGAGGGCCATGAGGTCACGGTGCTGGAGAAGGGCGCCCGGACCGGAGGGCGTGCCGGCGTGCTCGAGCGCGACGGCTTCCAGTTCGACACCGGACCCTCCTGGTATCTGATGCCTTCGGTCTTCGAGCACTTCTACAACCTGCTGGGCACGACGACGCAGGAGCAGCTCACCCTGGTGGACCTGGACCCCGCGTATCGCGTGTACTCGGAACCCGAACCGGGCAGCGCGGCCCCGGAGCCGGTGGACCTTCCGCGCGGTGCTGACCGAGTCCGGCAGCTCTTCGAGGAGCTGGAACCCGGCAGCGGCCCCGCCCTGGACCGATATATCGACTCGGCCAAACGGACCACCGACATCGCCGAGCGGCGCTTCCTCTACAACCCCTTCAAGCGGCTGAACAACCTGGCGGTGCCGGAGGTGCTCGCGGCGGGCCCGGAGCTGGCCCGGTTGCTGCTGACCTCGCTGGAACGCTACGTGCAGCGCCGCTTCAGCCATCCTGTGCTGCGCCAGATCCTCGGCTACCCCGCGGTCTTCCTGGGCACCCGGCCGCAGGACGCTCCAGCGATGTACCACCTGATGAGCGCCCTGGACCTCGACGACGGGGTGCGATACCCGCTGGGCGGCTTCTGGGAGGTCCTCGCCAGCTTCCGCCGGCTCGCCGAGGAGGCCGGAGCGCAGATCATCACCGGCGCAGAGGTCACCGAGATCGTCACGGCGCCCGCGCGACGTCGTCGTCTGGGGCGGGGGCCTCGGCGGGTGGCCACCGGACTGCGCTGGCGCGACGAGCACGGGGCGATCCATGCCGAGCAGGCGGACCATGTGGTCTCCGCCGCAGATCTGCACCACACCGAGACCGCGCTGCTCGGGGAAGCGGACCAAAGCTATCCGGAGTCCTGGTGGGAGAAGGTCACCAGTGGACCTGGGGCGGTGCTGGTGATGCTCGGAGTGCGCGGGAAGCTTCCCGAGCTGGCGCACCATTCGCTCTTCTTCACCCGAGACTGGACCGCGAACTTCGAGTCCATCTTCGGCGCGCATCCGAGCGTGCCCACCCCTGCCTCCTCCTATGTCTGCCGGGCAAGCGCGAGCGAACCAGGACTGGCCCCGGAGGATCACGAGAACCTCTTCGTGCTGGTGCCGGTCCCGGCGGACGTCTCACTGGGACACGGTGGAGCGGAGGGACAGGGTGACCCCGCCGTGGAGCAGGTGGCTCAGGCCGCCATCGAGCAGATCGGCCAGTGGGCCGGGATCGAGGACTTCGAAGAGCGGATCGTGCTGCGCGAGACCATCGGCCCCGCCGACTTCGCGAACGACTACAACTCCTGGCGGGGATCGGTGCTGGGCCAGGCGCACACGCTGCGGCAGTCAGCCATGTTCCGTCCACAGAATGCCTCCGCCAGAGTGCGCGGTCTCTACTACGCCGGCGGCACCGTGGCGCCGGGCATCGGCGTGCCGATGTGCCTGATCAGCGCTGAGCTGGTGCTCAAGCACATGCGCCGGGACTACAGCGCCGGCCCGCTGTCCACCGGCTCCACCGCCCGCGGCGCGGGGGACTGAGCGTGTCCAATCTTTACCTGGGAGGACTGCTGCTCTCGGCCGCCTGCATGCTGCTGATCGATCGCCGTTTTCGGCTGTTCTTCTTCCGAGACCCACGCGTGGCGGCAGCGGTGACCGTGATCGGCGTCGTGTTCTTCCTGCTCTGGGACTTCGCCGGAATCGGACTCGGAATCTTTCTCGTGGGGCACAGCGACTACATGACCGGCATCATGCTTGCCCCGGAGATGCCGCTGGAGGAGCCTGTGTTCCTCGCGTTCCTGAGCCTGTGCACGATGGTCCTCTACACCGGTGCGGCCAAGCTTCTGGACTCCCGCACTGGGCGGACTGCCCGTTCGGCTGCGCCGGCCAAGGGACGGGGGAACGCCTGATGGCCTACTTCTGGCTGAGCCTGGCGTTCATGGTGCCCGCCGTGATCGCAGCCGTGGTGCTGCGACATCGGATCCACTGGGCCGCGGTGGGAGCCACGACGCTCGTGCTGGTGATCCTCACGGCGGTCTTCGACAATGTGATCATCGGTCTGGACATCGTGCGCTACGGCCATGAGCACCTGCTCGGGGTGTATCTGTGGCTCGCCCCGATCGAGGACTTCAGCTACTCGCTGGCCGGGGTGCTGCTGCTGCCGGCGCTCTGGCATGTGCTGCGCCGGAACACCGAGCGGGCCTCCCAGGTGGGCCGATGAGCCTGATCCGCCAGCTGGTGCTGTCCTCGCGACCCTTCAGCTGGATCAACACCGCCTTTCCGTTCGCCGCGGCGTATCTCTACGCCGCACGCGAGATCGACTGGGTGCTGATCCTGGGTGCGCTGTTCTTCCTGGTTCCGTACAACGTGGCGATGTACGGGATCAACGATGTGTTCGACTATGAGTCGGACCTTCGCAACCCGCGCAAGGGCGGGATCGAGGGGGCCCTGCTGGATCCAGCGCTGCACGCCCCGGTGCTGTGGATCTCGGCGCTGAGCACCCTGCCGCCCGCATTGGCGCTGATGCTCGGCGGCGGACCCGTCACCTGGGTTGCGATGCTGGTCAGCCTCTTCGCCGTCGCCGCATATTCGGTCAAGGGCCTGCGCTTCAAGGAGCGCCCGTTCCTGGACTCGCTGACCTCCAGCACTCACTTCGTCAGCCCCGCAGTGGTCGGGTTCGCCCTCGCGCATGACCGCGTCGGCTACGCTCCGGGCGCGACGGTGATGCTCATCCTGGCGGCCTTCTTCCTCTGGGGCATGGCCGCCCACGCCTTCGGGGCCGTGCAGGACGTGGTGCCAGACCGTGAAGGCGGGATCGCCTCGGTGGCCACTGCGCTCGGGGCGCGCTTCACCGTGCGCATGGCGGTGCTGCTCTGGGCGGCGGCGGGGGTGCTGCTGCTGTTCGGGCAGTGGCCGACCCCGCTGGCGGCGGTGCTGGTCGTGCCCTATATGGCCATCTCGCTGCCCTGGTTCAACGTCACCGATGAGACCTCGGCCGCGGTGAACTCTGCCTGGCGCAGATTCATCTGGCTGAACTACGCCTGCGGATTCCTCGCGACGATGATGCTGATCTGGATCTGGTGAGGCGCGATCTGATCATGCTGTTCAGCGCGCGGCGTTGACCATCCAGGGCACCCCGAACTTGTCGGTGAGCATGCCAAAGGTGTCGCCCCACGGCGACTTCGCCAGCTGCTCGGTGATCTCGGCGCCCTCGGAGAGCTTCTCCCACCACTGCTCAAGGGTCGAGTGCTCGGTGTCGTCGGCGGCGCTGTTGCTCAACGACACCGTGCCCAGCACGGCGGGCACCCCCGCCGGAGCGTCGGAAGCCATGAGGTGGATGCCCCGGTCCACGAACAGAGAGCCATGCATGAGCAGATCCTTGTTCTCATCATCGGCGCCCATGCCTTCGGCATAGGTCATCATGCCGAGCTCACCGCCGAAGATCGAGTGGTAGAACTCCAGGGCGCTGCGCGCGGTGCCGGAGAACTGCAGATAGGGGGTCAGGCCGATGGTCATGGAGAGCCTCTCTTCACCGGGGCGCCGATGCGCCCGGACTGTGGGACGCGGTCATTCTCACCTGTCCCTGCGCAGCGTGGGAAGTGCTGCGGCCCGGCTGATTTCTGGTCAGTGACTCCTTAGCCCGACATCGCGGCATCGGCGCAATGCCTCGGGCGGTTCAGCCCTCCAGCTGGCGGATCACCCGCGCGGGGTTGCCCACGGCCACAGAGTTCGCGGGGATGTCGCGGGTCACCACGGAGCCTGCTCCGATCACGCTGTTGCGACCGATGGTGACTCCGGGGCAGACGATGACGCCGCCGCCGAGCCACACGTTCTCCTCCAAGGTGATCGGCTCCGCGGTCTCCCACTTCTGCTGCCGCGGCCCCGGCTTCAAGGGGTGGATGGGGGTCAGCAGCTGCACATTGGGCCCCAGCAGGCAGTCGGCCCCGATCCGGATGGGGGCGACGTCCAGCGCCACCAGGCCGGTGTTGATGAAGACGCGGTCGCCGATGGACATGTGGGCGCCATAGTCCACGGAGAGCGGTGGACGGATCGCCACGTCCTCGCCGAGCTCACCGATCAGCTGCGGCAGCAGCGCGGCGGCGGCGTCGTCGTCGCCCCGGGCCGCCGCCTGGCTGTACCGGTGAGAGAGCTGATGAGCCGCGAAGGCCCGCTCGAGGATCTCCTCGTCGGCCCGGTACCAGTGCCCGTCCCGCAGGCGCTGGTACTGGGTCCGGTGGTCATCGGCAAAGGCTCCGTGGTCCATGCGCGCCGATCAGCCGAACTGTGTGGCCAGCTTCGACGCCAGGCCGGTGTAGTCGGCCGGGGTGAGCTGCTTCAGCCGAGCCTCGGCGGCCTCGGACAGGCCCAGCCCGCCCACGAACTCCTTGAGCTTCTCGGCGTCCACCCGGCGGCCGCGCGTGAGCTCCTTCAGTCGCTCATACGGGTTCTCCATGCCTGCGACGCCGGCCACTGCCTCGGCACGCATCACGGTCTGGATCGCCTCGCCGAGCACCTCCCAGTTCGCGTCGAGGTCTGCGGCGATGACCTCCTCGGCCACGGCAAGCTGCTTCAGACCCTTGCTCACATTGCTCAGCGCGAGGACCGAATGCCCGATTCCGGTGCCGATGTTGCGCTGTCCCGAGGAATCGGTGAGGTCTCGCTGCCAGCGTGATTCCACCAGGGTGGAGCCCAGTGCGTCGAGCAGGGCATTGGAGATCTCCAGGTTCGCCTCGGCGTTCTCGAAGCGGATCGGGTTGACCTTGTGCGGCATGGTCGAGGAGCCGGTGGCGCCGGCCACAGGGATCTGGCGGAAGAAGCCGATCGAGATGTAGCTCCAGAGATCCACGCACAATCCATGCAGGATCCGGTTGAATCGGGCCATATCGGCGTAGAGCTCGGCCTGGAAGTCATGGGATTCGATCTGCGTGGTCAGCGGGTTGAAGGTCAGTCCCAGCTTCTCCACGAACCGCTGCGACAGCGCAGGCCAGTCTGCCTCGGGGGCCGCCGCGAGGTGGGCGGCATAGGTTCCGGTGGCGCCGTTGAGCTTGCCCAGGAACTCCTGGGATTCGATGCGGCGCAGCTGCCGTCGGAGTCGATGGACGAAGACGGCGATCTCCTTGCCCAGTGTCGTCGGAGTGGCGGGCTGCCCGTGCGTGCGGGCCAGCATCGCCACCTCGGCGGAGTCCTGGGCGAGCGTGGCCAGGGAATCCAGCGCGGTGCGGGCGGCCGGGAGCCAGACCTGGTGGACGGCGTCGCGGATGCCCACGGCGTAGGAGAGGTTGTTGATGTCTTCGCTGGTGCACGCGAAGTGCACGAGCGGGGTCAGCTCGGACAGTCCCAGCGCCGGGAGTCGGCGGGCGAT
Organism: uncultured Nesterenkonia sp.; assembly: GCA_947494195.1. Classification (GTDB taxonomy): domain Bacteria; phylum Actinomycetota; class Actinomycetes; order Actinomycetales; family Micrococcaceae; genus Nesterenkonia. The sequence goes on from CANLUC010000002.1 coordinate 546,712, forward strand.
GAAGTACTCCACGGCCTTCACGTCGTGCAGGGTCTTGGCTTCGATGGCCCCCAGCTCGGCGAGCTCCTCGGTCCCGAATCCGGTGACGATGCCACGCAGACCGCGCAGCTGCTCCTCACTGAGTCTCGGCAGCCCCTCGAGCACACCCTCGCCGCACAGGTGGATGAACCACTCGATCTCCACGTGCGCCCGGTTGCGGTTCAGCGCGGCCTCGGAGAGATGGTCCACCAGCGGCGCGACGGCGCTGCGGTACCGCCCGTCCAGCGCGCCGAGCGCGATCTGCGGCACGGCGTCGGCCAGCGGGACGCGGCTCGCGGTGTTCTCGATGGAGGCGGCAGGGGTGGTGGAGGAGGTGACCATGGGCTGATTCTTTCACGAGTTTTCCCCAGCACCGGTGACGACGACGCCGCCCGGCCCGGTCTCCACGGGCCGCCCCGACATGCTCTGTCCGCCCCGCCATCGGCCTAGATTCGCAGCACATGGACCAGCACAACAGCCATTGGGCGGAGGGAGGGACGGCTGATGATCGGGTTCTCCCCGGCCGCGCAGCAGCTGCAGGAGTCCGCACTCGCCTATGAGCGAGCCGCCTCGGCACTGGAGGCGGTGGCGGCGCGCAGTGAGGACTGCATCGCAGCGATCCTCGCCTCGGCGCAGAGCGTGCGCTGGGACTCGCCGGCGGGACAGGCCTTCGGCGCGCTGACCTTTCATCACGTGACCTCGGCCCGTGAGCGGCAGGTATCGATCACCGAGCTGGCGGCGCGCGCCCGGCTCATCTCCGCTGACCTGGACGAGTATGCCCACCTGGCTCGTGTGCTCGCTGGAGCAGTGGACGCGTTGACCGCGACGGCGACCGGGGCTGGAATCGGCGCCGAGCTGGGTGCCGGCTCCCTGCTCGGGAGCGCCCACAGCGCCGGAGACAGCGCAGCCGATTTCCTGGAGTTCCTGGAGCGGCACGGAGGTCTGCCGCTGAGGCTTCTGGCCGGGGCCGGCGGAGCCGGAAGCTGAGGACCCCGCCGTGTACATCCTCAGAGTCGATCAGTTCGGCGAGCCACGTGACCGTGAATTCGCCGTCCAGGCCTATGGCGGGCCCACTCAGGCGAATCTGGTCCTGGAGACGCTCCAGCTGGGGAGCCAGCAGCTGCGGCAGGCCGCGCGCATCGCCGAGGAACAGCGGCAGGACCTCGCCAGCATCGCCGACGAGATCTTCGGCTCCCTCGCCGGCTTCGCCCCGCACTGGCGGATCCCACTCTTCGGCGCGCAGCTCGGCATCAGCACCGCGCAGTCAGCGATCGGCAGCTCGGCCATGGAGCGGACCTCCGACGCCGTGGAGCGAGCGCACGAGAGCTATCGGGAGACTGAATCCCTGGTGGTGCGCTGGCTCGGGGCGGCCCAGCAGATCACGCAGTACCCCGAGATGTACCCCCACATCGTCCATCCGCAGGGGGACCGGGCGCTGGCGGCGGCCTGGGCTCGGACGGCGCTGGTGAACCTCGGGCATGCCGGGGTCCTGCTCTTCGCACGAGCGACGAGGAAACAGCCGGCGATACGCGCCTCGGGCGAGGCCGGCGGACTCGTGGCGCAGACTCTGCTGGAAGAGGTGCGCCGCGCCTCCAAGGCCAGCACGCAGACGCTGAATGTGGACTCCCAGCAGCTCCCACGCATGGAGTCACACGGGCTCACCGACTATCTCGAGGCGCAGGCCGGGGTCGCCGCCGCCGGGGACTTCAGCATCTCCTCCTCAACGACCCAGACAGGCCAGCGGCACATCGTGCATATCCCGGGGCTGGAGCTTCCCGAGGACCTCGAAGACATGGACCTGGACGCGCTCGCCGCCGGTGAGCTGGACCTGAGTGCCGGACGCGGGGTGAACAGCCTCGCGGACGCCGTCACCAACGACTCGGCGAACCTGCAGGAGGTCATCGGGGAGGCTCTGCAGCGCTCGGGTGCGGAGACCGGAGATGAGCTGCTCATCTCCGGGTACTCCCAGGGGGCGCTGCACGCACTGAACATCGCGGCAGGCGGCCGACTCGCTCGCAGGTACCGCATCTCGCAGGTGGTCACGGTCGCGGGACCGGGACGGGAGGGACCGATCGCTCCCGGCGTGCGCACCACGAGCTTTCAGGACGTCAACGACCCGGTGCCGCGGCTGATGAACGAGCAGAGTCAGCTCTCCTCAGCACGGGTGGAGATCCATTACGAGCACCAGGCGCCCGAGGGGCGGGTGGGCGGAATCTTCGGTCAGAGCCACAGCTACACGCACAACCTTGAAGCGATCAGAATCCTGGAAGGCGACGCGAACACGCATCTGGACGCGGGTCAGCGAGAACACCTGCGCGAGCTTGCCGAAGAGCTCTCCGGCGAACATCAGGCCACGGTGTACTCCACGGAGTGGGACGCGGCCGGCACAGAACGGGTGCAGCAGACGATCACTGAATGGGCCGGCAGGCTGCAGTCAGGCACGGAGGAGGTGCGTTCGGGCACGGAGCAGGTGCTCTCGGGCGTGGACCGGGTCCGCTAGTTCTCCAGCGGACGCAGGATGAATCGGTTCAGCAGCGCCGAGACCAGCGAGACCACGATGGAGCCCAGGATGGCGCTGAAGAAGAAGTCCTCCACCACGAAGTTCACCGGGACCCAGGAGGTGAGCCACGCGGTGAGCATCAGCATGCCGGCGTTGATGACCACAGCGAACAGGCCCAGCGTCAGGCAGGTGATGGGCAGCGAGAGCAGCGCGATGATGGGCTTGATGACCACGTTGACGAGTCCGAAGACGGCTCCCACGAACAGGAAGGCGAGGATCGTCGCGCCGGTGCCCGTCTCGTCGCCGTCCACATAGATGCCGGGGATGAGGAAAGCCGCCGCGGCGAGTGCCAGGGCGTTCAAGATGATTGCCAGTAGGATTCTCACGGTGACTATGTTCTCACGCGCCGGGTCGATCACCCCACGGGAAAGTGTCAGCCTTCTGCCAGCGTATGCGGCAGGCAAGCCGCCGCAGCCGGCCGACGGGCTCACCCCTTATAAGCTCTCCTCCAACGAGAACCCGTTGGGCCCCGTGCCCGCTGTGACGCAGGCACTCGCCGAGATCGACACCCTGCACCGCTACCCCAACCCGACCGCCGAGGGACTGCGCGCCGGACTGGCCAGCGCCCTCGAGGTGCCGGTGGAGGACATCGTGGCAGGCACGGGCAGCCTGGGCGCGCTGACTCAGATCATCAACGCCTTCGCAGGCTCCAACAGCGACGGAAGCCAGGATGAGGTCATCTACGCCTGGCGCTCCTTCGAGGCCTACCCGATCGTGGTGCGCACCGCGGGAGCCAAGGACGTCACCGTTCCGGTCGCCTCCGACGGACGCCATGATCTCGAGGCCATGCTCGCCGCGATCACTGCGCAGACCAAGGTGATCCTGCTGTGCACCCCGAACAACCCCACTGGCCCTGCGCTGAGCCACAGCGAGGTCGAAGGCTTCCTCACGAAGGCTCCCAGCGACGTCGTCGTCGTCCTCGATGAGGCCTACCAGGAATTCGTGCGCAGCGAGGACCCGCTCGATGCGCTCTCGCTCTACCGCCGCCACCCCAACGTGGTGGTGCTGCGCACCTTCTCCAAGGCGCACGGCCTGGCCGCGCTGCGCGTGGGCTACTCCATCGCCTCGCAGGAGATCACCGCGCACCTGCGCGTGGTCGCACCGCCCTTCGGCGTCTCCACGCTGGCCGAGGCCGCGGCGCTGGCCTCGCTGCAGAACATGGATCAGGTCACGGCGCGGGTCGATTCCCTGGTGGCCGAGCGGGAGCGCGTGTTCACGGCGCTGACCGAGGCCGGCTGGACCATCCCCGAGCCGCAGGGCAACTTCGTCTGGCTCCCGCTGGGCGAGAGGTCCCAGGACTTCGCCCAGCGGGCCGGAGTGCAGGCGCTGGCAGTGCGCGCCTTCGCCGGCGAGGGTGTGCGGGTCACGATTGGTGAGGTCGAGGCCAATGATCGATTCATCGAGTTGTGTCGGACCTACAGATTCCACGACTGAGTCGAGCTGACAGAATGAACGGTGGCCCTCCTCACCTGCAGGGTGGTCATCAGCGGTGCCACCGGAGAGGATCACACAGTGCAGCCACAAGAGGTGCAGCCCATACAGCTGCTCGCCCCGGACGGGAAGCTCGCTGAGAACGACGTCTACGGTCCCTATATCGCAGCGCTGAGCGGCGAGGAGCTGCGCGAGCTCTACCGCTATATGGTCATGGAGCGTCGGCTCGACGCCGAAGCCACTTCGCTGCAGCGGCAGGGACAGCTCGCACTCTGGGCTCCTGCACTGGGCCAGGAAGCTGCTCAGGTGGGCACCATCGCCGCGCTGAAGTCCTCCGACATGGTGTTCCCGACCTACCGCGAACATGCCATGGCGCTGTACCGGGGGATCGCCCCGGAAGAGCTGCTCACCATGTTCCGCGCCACCCGTCACACCGGCTGGGACCCGCGGCAGCACAACTTCCAGGTCTACACCCTGGTGCTCGCGGCGCAGACCCTGCATGCCGCTGGCTGGGCCATGGGGATCAACCAGGATCAGCGCACCGGCAGCATCCCGCGCGACCGGGCCGAGGATGAGATCGTCGTCGCCTGCATCGGCGACGGTGCGACCAGCCAGGGCGACGTGCATGAATCCATGGTCTTCGCCAGCTCCTACGAGCTGCCGATGCTCTACTTCATCCAGAACAATCACTGGGCGATCTCCGTGCCCACCCGCACCCAGTCCCGCGGACCGTTGGTGAACCGCGCACAGGGATACGGTTTCGAGGGCGTTCGCGTGGACGGCAACGACGTGCTCGCCAGCTATGCGGTGGCCACCAAGCTCTCCGCTGAGATCCGGGCCGGCAAGGGCCCCAAGCTCATCGAATCGGTCACCTACCGCATGGGCGCGCACACCACCGCCGATGATCCGACCAAGTACCGGAGCAACCAGGAGCTCGAGCTCTGGGAGGGCCGCGACCCGATCCGGCGCTATCGGTCCTGGCTGGACTCCACAGGCGAGGCCGATCAGGCCTATTTCGAGCAGGTCGACGCCGAGTCCAAGGATCTCGCCTCGGACATGCGCAAGTCGGTGCTGGCGCTGGAGCCGATCGACATCGAGCGGGTCTTCGACACCGTCTATTCGGAGCCGCACCGGCAGGTGGAGGCCGAGAAGGCCTGGCTGAAGGACTACGAGGCCGGCTTCGCCGAAGAGACGACCACGGAAGCGGGCGGCACACGATGAGCGCGATCAAAGAGATGCCGATGGCCAAGGCGATCACGGCAGCGCTGCGCGACGAGCTGGCGGCCGATCAGCGCACGCTGCTGATCGGTGAGGACATCGGTGCCCTCGGCGGGGTCTTCCGGGTCACCGATGGGCTCCAGGCGGAGTTCGGCACGCACCGGGTGATCGACTCCCCGCTGGCGGAATCAGGCATCATCGGCACCAGCATCGGCATGGCCATGCGCGGGTACCGGCCCGTGGCGGAGATCCAGTTCGACGGCTTCGTCTTTCCGGCCTTCAACCAAATCACCAGCCAGCTGGCGAAGATGCACAGCCGCACCGACGGGAAGGTCAAGGTGCCGGTGACCATCCGGCTGCCCTATGGCGGTCACATCGGATCCGTGGAGCACCACTCGGAGTCCCCGGAGGCGCTCTTCGCGCACACCGCCGGACTGCGGATCGTGGCCCCCTCCAGCCCGCAGGACGCCTACTGGATGACCCGGCAGGCGATCGTCAGCGATGACCCGGTGATCATCCTCGAGCCCAAGCGCCGCTACTGGCTCAAGGGCAAGGTGGACACCGAGAATCCGGCGCCCGACGCCTTCCGAGCGCAGGTGCTGCGCGAGGGCACCGATGCCACCATCGCCACGTACGGTCCGCTGGTTCCGGTGGCGCTCGCCGCCGCCGAGGCGGCGCGGGCGGATCAGCGCAGCATCGAGGTGGTGGACATCCGATCGATCAGCCCGCTCGATGACGAGACCATCGCACGCTCGGCCGCGAAGACCCAGCGGCTCGTGGTCGCCCACGAGGCGCCCACCTTCGGCGGCATGGGCGGAGAGATCGCCGCCCGCGTCGCCGAGCGCGCGCACCACCGTCTTCTGGCGCCGGTGCTGCGGGTGGGAGGATTCCACATGCCCTATCCGCCGGCCTCGCAGGAGCACCGGTACCTGCCCGATATTGACCGCATGCTGGAAGCCGTGGAACGCAGCTTCAGCTACCAGAGGGGTGTCTGAGCATGGCCGAGACCTTCAACCTTCCCGATGTCGGCGAGGGACTCACCGAGGCGGAGATCGTCAGCTGGCGCATCTCCGTGGGGGACACCGTCGAGGTCAACGACATCGTCGTCGAGATCGAGACGGCCAAGTCCCTGGTGGAGCTGCCAGTGCCCTTCGCCGGGACTGTCACCGAGCTTGTGGCGAGCGAGGGGGAGACCCTCGAGGTGGGCTCCCCACTGATCAGGATCGCCGCCGCGGGAGAAGACGTCCCCGCACCCGATGCGGACGCCCCAGGGGCTGCGCCGGAGGAGCCCGTCGCTCCCGCCGAGAAGAGCAGCAGGTCCCGCTCCGGGCGCGGACGCAAAGCCGCTGAGAAGGCTGAAGCCGCTGAGCAGGCAGCCGCCTCCGAGCGGGCTGCGAAGGCGGAGAGCGACGGCGAGAACCAGGCGCTGGTGGGCTCGGGCCCCAAGGCCGACTCCGCCACCCGCCGTCGCCGGACACGTCCCACGACACCGGACCTGGTTGACGTGGAGGGGCTTGAGATCTCCGCCCCTGCGGCACCTGCAGGTGCCGTGACGGACATCGCCGACATCGTGGCGCGCGCGAGTCCGCCGGTGCGTGCGCTGGCGAAGCGGCTCGGAGTCGCCGTCTGGGAGCTCGTCGGCTCCGGACGCAACGGCCAGATCACTCGGGATGACGTGGAGCGCCAGGCGCGGCAGAAGCGTGAACAGCGCGCCTCCGGCCAGGTCCCCGCCACGGGTGCACCGTCGCCGGGACGCCGCAAGACGACGCCGGCCGAGGAGGGACTGCTCTACGAGGGCCCGCGTGAGGACAACGTGCAGGTGCGTGGGGTGCGCAAGGCGACCGCCCGCAACGTCACCGCCTCCGCGACCACGGTTCCGCATGTCTCGGTGTTCAAAGAGGTGGACGTCACCCGCACCATGGAGCTGCGCTCCGCGCTGAAGCAGGACCCTTCCTACGCCGGACTGAGCGTCTCGCCCATGCTCTTCGCGGCCAAGGCCATCGTCTGGGCCGCGCGCCGCAATCCCCAGGTCAACGCGACCTGGCATGACACGTACTACACCTTGAAGAACTATCTGAACCTGGGGATCGCCGCGGCCACCCCGCGCGGTCTGGTGGTTCCGGTGATTCACGAAGCCCATGCCTTCAACACCCGAGGCCTGGCGGCAGCGATCACCCAGCTGACCATCGACGCCCGCGAGGGCAGGACGACCCCCGGTGAGATGCAGGGCGGGACGGTCTCGATCACCAACATCGGCACACTGGGTCTGGACAGCGGAACCCCGATCCTTCCCACGGGGCAGGCCGCGATCGTCGCCCTCGGCGCCGTGCGCAAGAAGCCCTGGGTCGTGGACGGCCAGATCGTTCCGCGCGACATCATGGTGATCGGGGGCTCCTTCGATCACCGGCTGATCGACGGGGACCTGGCGGGCCGGTTCATCTCCGACGTGGCCGCGGTCATGGAGCAGCCGGGTCTGCTGATCGACTGAGGTCCAGCCGGTTGGGCTGAATGACTGGTCAGTCGGTGATCTCGCGGATCTCCACCGGGCCCTGCGTCGGACCGAGGCCAAGGACCTCTGCCAGTGGCTGGTCGTCGAGAAGGACTTCGCTGTCGGTGGCGCCGGTGGCCGCTCGGGCGGTGGTCTCGATCTGCGTGAGGATCTGCCATGACTCGCATTCGCTCCTGGACACCGGCTCGCCGCTGAGCTGTACGGTCACGGTGTCCCCGTCGACCTCCACGGAGTCCACGCTGAGGTCGTCCGAGGCGGAGAGCGGGTTGCCGAAGGCCGGAGAGCCGTGTGAATACAGCTCGTCGCTGATCAGGTATTCCAAGGCGGCCACGGCGGGGTCCTCGGTCACCATGGGGACCGTCTGGATCACCGAGAGCGTGTCCCCGCAGCCGAAGGTCTCGGTGCGCGCGATCTCGGTCTCGTGTGCCTCCTGGCCGTCCGACTCCTCCACCGGGCTTCCCGGTGCCCCGGTGCCTTCCAGGCTGCCATCCTCCTCGAGCGGTGCGTCCTGGCTCTGCGCAGCGGGGCTGATCATCGCCAGCGGCAGCCGTACGGAGTCGTCGGCGTCGTACTCGGGCTGAGGAATGGAGCTGCCGGTCTCCTCGGTCTGCTCCTGCTCGGTCTCGGGGGAGTCGCCGCAGCCGGAGATCAATACGGTGAGTCCCAGGCTGGCCGCGACCAAGCGGTTCCGGGTTCGAGAAGACCGTGTGGCTGTCATGGCACCAGAATAGAAGCTGCAGCGGCCCGCACCGAATCCACCGCCCGGTGATGTCTGCTCAGCGTCTCCCGTGCCCATGCCCTCGCGGGTGGAAGGCCATTACGGGGGGCAGCCTTCCACCCGCGGGACAGATGAGGGGCCGGTGCAGACGGGGGCGGATTGTCATGCACGCGGCCAGTGGAGCCTCATCCCTCGGGCGGCGCCGGTCAGGAGAGAACGGGGGACTCCTGACCCTGCGTCTGGGGCGACGCGTCAAGCGATCTATTTCAAACTTGAACGTCTGCCGAGATTAATCTTGAGCGCCGCGCACCGGAATGTCAACAGTCCTGCGCGGGGGTCCGGCAAGCGTCGTGACCGGCTCTATCCGGGACTGCCTTCTCCGGTACGCTGGAGCTCATGCCCATCCGGAACCGGCGCGCCGCTGCGCTTCCCGCAAAACTCTCCCGCTCCTGGCTGCTGATCAACGCCGCCAAAGAGGAGGATTTCGCCCCCGGACTGGCCAGTGAGGCCGACTCAGTGATCTTCGACCTCGAAGCCTCGGTCCCCGACGACGGCAAGGTGGCCGCGCGCGAGGCCGTGCTGCGGGCGCTCAACGGCGGCATGACGGCCTGGGTTCGCATCAGCCCCACGACGTCCGAACACTGGGAAGATGATCTGAGTGCACTCTCTCGGGCCGACGGTCTCCGCGGCGTCATGCTCGCCGAGACCGAGCGCCCCGAACAGGTCACCTACACGGCGATGCGACTGCGCGCCGGCACCCCCGTCATCGCCCTGGTGGAATCCGCCCTCGGGGTCGAGAACGCCACGTTGATCGCCTCCGCACCGGGCACGTTCCGGCTGGCCTTCGGCACCAATGACTTCCGCAAGGACGTCGGCGTCTCGGCCGATCCGATGGCGCTGGCGTACGCGCGGTCCCGCCTGGTGATCGCCTCCCGCGTGGGAGGCCTGCCCGGAGCGATCGACGGCCCCACTGCCCCCGACGCCGACCCGGATCAGACTGCCGAGGCATGTCTGGTCACGGCGAACATGGGCATGACGGGTAAGCTCTCGCTGAATCGCGCGCAGGTCGAGCACATCAACACTGGTCTGGCGCCCTCTGCGGATGAGCTGAGCTGGGCCCGGGAGCTGATCGAAGCCCATGAGGCCGGTGGTTCCATCGGCGACGGCTCCTATCTGCCGCGGCTCGCCCGAGCACAGAAGATCGCCTCGCTGGCAGACTCCTACGGACTCTGGAACGCCTGACCCGCGCATGCGGGCCCCGACTCTACGGACGCAGGCCCCGCTCAGGTCCCATCTTTCGGCCCAGCGAAGCCGCAGGGTAATCTCTGTCACATGGGCAGGGAGACGTATACCGGTGATGTGGCCTTCGAGCTGCGCGGCCACCTGGGGATCATCACGCTGAACAGGCCACGCTCGGTCAACGCGCTGACTCAGCTGATGTGCGAGTGTCTGCTGGTCCAGCTCCAGGACTGGGCCGTCGACGACGCCGTCACCCAGGTCCTGATCCGCGGTGCCGGCGACAGGGGGCTCTGCGCCGGCGGGGACGTCTCGAGCCTCTATGCCGAGATGGTCGCGCTGCAGGACCATAACGGCGGCGGGATCCTTCCGGCCGGCGAACCCGGATATGCCGCTGACTTCACCAGCGAGACGTTCCTGGCGAACGAATACGCGCTCAATCGCACCATCGCTCAGTACCCCAAACCCTTCATCGCCCTGATGGACGGTCTGGTGCTCGGTGGCGGGATCGGCGTCTCCGCCCATGGCTCGCACCGGGTCGTCACCGAGCGCACCCGGGCCGGCATGCCGGAGACGACCATCGGGTTCTCCCCGGATGTCGGGGGGACCTGGCTGCTGGGGCAGGCACCCGGGGAGCTCGGCCTGCATGCAGGACTCACCGGGGCTCACCTCGACGCGGCCGAGACCATCGCCTCGGGACTGGCCGACGTCGAAGTTCCCGCGGCCGCGCTGGGGGAGCTGACCCAGGCGCTGAGCACCTCCCCGGTGGCGGAGGTGCTGCCGGGGTTCACCGTGGCGCCGCGGATCCCGGCCGCGGCTGATCGTCGGGGGTGGATCGACTATGCGTATTCGGCCCCGTCCGTGGAGCAGGTGCTCGAGCGCCTCGACGAGCTGGCTGCTGAACAGGATGAGGCGGCCGCCGCCGCGCGAGCGCTGCGCGGGAAGTCGCCGATCGCGCTGCGCGTCGCGCACCGAGCGATTCGGGCGGCGAAGCAGCTCACGCTGGAGGCGGCGCTGGACCAGGAGTTCACCATCGCTGTGCACATGCTGCGTTCACACGATTTCCGCGAAGGCATCCGGGCTCAGATCATCGACAAGGACCGGACGCCGCAGTGGAGTCCTGCCCGGCTCGAGGAGGTCGATGACTCGCTGGTGGAGACGTATTTCACCCCCGTGCCGGGGCACCGGCTCCGCGAGCTCCAGACGCTCTGAGGTCCAGATGCTCTGAGGCCCAGAGGTCCAGACGCTCTGAGCGATCAGGCGAGCACGCTCGAGGTTGCGCGGTACTGCGCACCGAGCGCCTCCGCGACCGGGGCGTTGGTGATGGCTCCTGCGTGCACGTTGAGCCCATTGGCCAGGTGCGGGTCCTCGCGCAGAGCCTGTTTCCAGCCCTTGTCCGCCAGTGCGAACACGAAGCGCAGCGTGGAGTTCGTCAGCGCTGCCGTGGAGGTGTGCGGCACCGCACCGGGCATGTTCGCCACGCAGTAGTAGATCTGCTCACCCAGCGTGAAGGTCGGCTCCGCGTGGGTGGTGGGCCGTGACCCCTCGAAGCAGCCACCCTGATCGATGGCGATGTCCACCAGCACCGAACCGGGCCGCATGGCGGAGGCCATCTCGCGGGTCACCAGCTTCGGCGCGGTGGCCCCCGGGACGAGCACGGAGCCGATGACGAGGTCCGCGTCCGCGACCTCCTGGCTCAGCGTCAGGGTGTTCGAGGCCAACGTGGTCAGTCCCCGCCCGGACAGCGCCGAGAGCTCCCGCAGGCGATCGATGTTGAGATCCAGCACCGTGACATCGGCACCCATTCCCAGCGCCGTCAGGGCCGCCTGTTCTCCAGCCTTGCCGCCACCGATCACGACCACTTTGGCCGGGCGCGAGCCGGGCACGCCGCCGATCAGGATGCCGGGGCCACCCTGAGAGTGCATCAGATGATAGGCGCCCACCTGAGGGGCGAGCCGACCAGCCACCTCACTCATGGGCGCAAGCAGGGGCAGCCCATGGGGACCGGTCACCGTCTCATAGGCGATGGCGGTGACGCCGCGCTCCTGCAGCGCGCGGGCGCACTCGGGCTCGGCGGCCAGGTGGAGGTAGGTGAAGAGCAGCTGGCCCTCGCGCATCCGGGGAAACTCCTCGGCCTGAGGCTCCTTGACCTTGAGGATGAGCTCGGCCTGAGCCCAGACCTCCTCCGCGCCGTCGCGGATATCGGCCCCTGCGGTCACATACTCCGCGTCAGCGAATCCGGAGCCCTTCCCCGCACCGCTCTGCACCAGCACCTGGTGGCCGCGGCCGATCAGATCAAGAGTTCCAGCGGGGGTCAGTGCCACACGGTATTCGTTGTTCTTGACTTCGGCGGGGACTCCGATGATCATCTGTTCTCCTCTTCGCAAGCCGAGTGGGCGGTTCAGCGGCGGAACCGAGTGCCGACGTGGGGTGATGTCGGTCACTGTGGTCAGTCTGTCACGGATGCCGCTCGCTGTCGGGGATCGTCTCTGAGGTCTTCGCCACACACGAGAGGGGTCAAGCTGTTGTTGAGCCTGTGACTTCACCCCGGGCGAAGATCTTGACAGTCTGTAGGAGACTCAGGACACCTGCTGCGCCCTGATAGGCATGACTGTGAGAACGATCTGGAGACTCATTCGATGGAGCACGAGGACGATGCTGGGCGCCAGCGCGGGGAGGCCCTGCCGTCGTCGTCCGCTGTCAGTGCCGGTCGAAGTCTCTCCATCTCCTCGCCCGTGCTGATCCTCGGCGGGCCATCTCCGGCGGCCTCTGAGCTGAGCCAACGCCTGCGCGGGCTCGACGTCAAGGTGCTCCAGGCCTCCAGCGGCGAGGCTGCGCGAGCGAGCCTGCGTGCGGATGTGCCGGAGATCTTCGTGGTGGACGTCCGCTCCAGCCGCAGGGTCGCCGATCTCGACGCGATTCTCCTGGAGCTTCGGGCCAGCGGGGAACACACGGCGGCGCTGCTGTGGTTCGACGCCGAGGTGGAGCGTGCGGAGGTCCTGGAGGTGGTCCAACCGCTGGACGACCACATGACCGGGGTGATCACGGTGGAGGAGTCCCTGCGCAGGCTGCACCTGATGACCGCTCGACTTCCCGCCCGGGCCGAGGGTGAGCGACTCGTGGTCGGAGACCTGGAGCTGGACACCACGGCTCGGACGGTGCGCCGGGGAGAGCGAGACATCGACCTCTCCGACACCGAGTTCCGGCTGCTGCGGCTGCTCATGCGCCACGCCAGGACCGTGCTCCCCAAGGCCGAGATACTGCAACAGGTCTGGGCCTACGAGTTTGCTGGGCAGGCCAACATCGTCGAGCTCTACATCTCCTACGTGCGCAAGAAGATCGAGGCGGGGATGCCGCGCATGATCCACACGGTGCGCGGTGCCGGCTACGTGCTGCGCCCGGCCGAGACCGAGGCTGCCGCGGAGCAGTCGGTAACCAGCTCCTCCCCGCGCTGAGGCGGCGACCCTCGTGGGGCGGCTTATTACTCGACGGTAGCTTGTGGCACACTGAGCCCATGCATGTGATCTTTCGCACCCTCTTGATTCTGCTGCGTGCCCGGCGTCGGCCCTCGATCACCCCATGGGAGTCTTCGGTGCTCGCGCTGCGCGCGCTGCCCACCGACATCGACATCGCCCGCCACATCAACAATGGGCAGTACTTCTCGCTCTTCGACCTGGGCCGCTTCGACCTCATGGCGCGATCCGGGCTCTGGGCGCAGATGCGCCGGCGTGGATGGTCACCGGTCGTGCAGTCGGAGCAGATCACCTTCCGACGTTCGGTGACCTTCATGACCCGTTTCGAGATCCACACCCGGATGATCGGCTTCGATGAGAAGTGCTTCTACTTCGAACAGCGCGCAGTGGTCGACGGCGAGATCTACGTCCGTGCCCACATCGCAGGTCGGCTGCTCTCCGCGCAGGGCCCGGTCTCCAACGAGCAGATCCTCGAGGTGATCCGTGAACTCGGGCACGAGGTGCCCGCGGATCTCAGCGTCAGTGAGGACCTGTTGCGGTGGCGCGCTGATTCGGCGCTTCCCTCAGCCCGGAAGCCTGCTCCCAATCGCTGGTGACACCGCCGCAGCTCACTGCGCTGAGCGGCCCCGGCGTGCGGCCAGCACCAGAGCGGTGACTCCGGCGATGATCGCCAGCAGCGCCAGGGTCACGGCGGTGGACACTCGGAGTGTGTCCAGTCCGGTCTGCGCCAGCGGTCCGGACTCTGGGTCCTGGGTGCCGGCCGCGGCCTGAGAACTGTCTGCGGCCTCGGTGGCGGCGTCGGTCTGTGGAGAGTCCAGCTCGGGCAGCGGGTAGCCGGGCATTCCAGGAATCGGAGGGCCGCCGAGGGTGGCTCGCGAGGTGCCCGATCCCGGGGTCGATGAATCGGGTGCCGAGGGGGCTCCCTCCGGCGTCTCCTCGGTCTGCGCTGCTCGGGTGGGGCTCAGCGTCGAGGGGCTCGGCGCGCTGGGACCGGCGTCCTCCTCGGGTGACTCCTGCAGTCCCACGTAGCAGCGAGCCTGGACCCTCGTCCCGTCGGGAGCCTGCCCGCGCACGGCGAAATCGTCCTGGGAGGAACCGCGCGGCAGGGGAGACGGCGCCTGATAGTAGACGACTCCGTCCTCGATCGAGATGGCGGCTCCGGTCAGGCTGGAGCCCGCGCTGAGATCGGTGATGCCGCGACTCATGTCCAGCCGCAGCGCCTCGGTCTCTCCCGGTCCGGCGAAGGCCGAGCCGCAGCGAAGATAGTGCTCGTCCGCGGGGGACCCGGACCCGGGCGCCGTGGTCGCTGCCGGCTCACTCGGGTTGGGATCACTGGGGTTGGGATCACTGGAAGTCGGCTCGTCGGGGAGCTGCGTCGGATCCTCGCTGGGGTCCGGCGTCCCGGGGGTGGTGGGTTCTGGAGTCGGTTCAGCTGGCTCATCCGGAGTCGGTGTGGACTCCGTGGGTGCTCCGCCGGGGTCCGGGGACGTGGTCTCTCCGGGTGCCGGAGTTGTCGGCGCGGTGGAGCCTGGCGTCTCCGAAGGTGTGGGCGCGGGCTCGGGGGAAGTCGAGTCATCGGCCCCGGCAGAGTCCTCGCTCGTGCCCTGAGTGGACTCGGAGGTGCGTGTCGTCTCGGACGGCGTCGCGGTCCCCGCCGAGGAGATCGCCCCGGACTCCTCAGCCGGTGACGCCGAGGAGGCGGCGACCGCCGCAGGAGTGGCGGCGAACATCAGAGCCAGGCTGAGGAGCGCAGTGCCGCTCCAGGACGCGGCGTACTGCGCTCCCCGCTTCATCCAGTCTTGCCCCCGTTGTGTGGTGGGCGGCCGAGCCCCGACTCTGCCGCTGATGTCAATAGTTCAGCGGCCAGTGTACGACGCGGGACGCCTTTTTCATAACGATCCGGTAAAGACGGCCGGGGTCTTCGGCGTCAGACGAGGCGCGACTCCGGAGACTTCGTCAGGCTGGGGTCCTGCTGCGCAAGATCCCCCAGGACCGAGTCGATCGAGTGCATTGCGGCGTCATCCAGGGTGACCCCGGCGGCGGCCACGTTGCTGGCGATCTGTTCAGGGCGCGAGGCTCCCACCAGGGCGGAGGCGACGTTGGGATTCTGCAGCACCCAGGCGACGGCAAGCTGGGCGAGGTTCAGCCCGTGGTCCTCGGCGATCGGCTTGAGCTTCTGCACCGCGGTGAGGATCTCCTCGTTCATGTACCGCTCGATGAACTTGCCAGCCTCCTTGTCCGAGGCGCGGGAGCCCTCGGGTGCCGCCTCTCCGGGGAGATACTTGCCGGTCAGCACGCCCTGGGCGATGGGTGACCAGACGATCTGCGAGATGCCGAGCTCCTCGGAGGCGGGGATCACCTCGGGTTCGATGACCCTCCAGAGCATGTTGTACTGCGGCTGGTTGCTGATCAGCGAGATGTTCAGCTCCTTGGCCAGCGCATGTCCGGCGCGCAGCTGGTCAGCGGTCCACTCGGAGACACCGATGTAGAGCGCCTTCCCGGAGCGGACCACATCTGCGAAGGCCTGCATGGTCTCTTCCAGCGGGGTCTCATGGTCGTAGCGGTGGGCCTGGTACAGGTCCACGTAGTCAGTGCCGAGCCGCTTCAGCGAGCCGTTGATCGACTCCATGATGTGCTTGCGGGACAGTCCGGTGTCGTTGGGTCCCTTGGGGCCGGTGGGGAAGTAGACCTTGGTGAAGATCTCCAGGGATTCTCTGCGCTGCCCGGCCAGGGCGTCACCGAGCACCTGCTCGGCCACCGTATTGGCGTAGACGTCAGCGGTGTCGAACGTAGTGATCCCGGCGTCGAGGGCGGCATGGACGCAGGTGGTGGCGACGTCGTTCTCGATCTGCGAGCCGTGGGTGAGCCAGTTGCCGTACGTGATCTCAGAGATCTTCAGGCCAGAGTTTCCGAGGTATCTGAATTCCATGAGCCGAGCCTATCCCTGGTGGCCTGCCCGGACCAGCCTGTCCAGGGCCTCCTGCATATGCTCCTCGATCTCGCGCCGGAGCCCTTCGTCGTCGCCGGCAGCGATCGCTTCGGCGATGCGGCTGTGCTCGGCCACCTGGTCCTCGGGGTCGAAATAGGTCTCCTGCAGGGCGGTCATGCACATCCGGGTCTCCACCATCAGCGTCTCGTGCACGCGGTGCAGTCGGGGGCTGCCCGAGAGGCTCACCAGCTCCTCGTGGAAGGCGAAGTCCGCATCCGCCAGCGCATTCAGGTCTCCGGCCGCCACTGCCTCCGCCATCGCCGCGGCGCGCTCGCGGAGTCGCTGGGCGCCTTCGGAGGCCCTGGCCGAGTGGGCGAGGGTGTAGGCCGCCGCCGTCTCGATCGCGGTGCGAGTGAGGTAGAGGTCGCGGATCTCGGCCTCATCGAGCTCCTTGACGAAGAGCCCTCGGTTCAGCTCGCTGCGGACCAGGCCCTCCTGGACCAGGCGCTGCATGGCCTCACGCAGCGGTCCGCGGCTGACTCCGAACTCGGCCGCCAGTCCCGCCTCGGAGAGCTGCGCCCCAGCCGGGAGTCGGCCGTTCATGATGCCCTCGCGAAGCGCTCGTGTGATCAGTGAGGAGGTGGACTCACGGTGGACGGGTTGAAAACCTGCGGGGGAACTCATGGCATCTCCGGATTGTTGACAATCTTCACAGGTATTCATAGCATAGCCGGACCTCAGTATGAAAGGTCGTCAGATCAGTGATGCCGGCACAATCCCCCGCAGTGAAGGGCAGGTGAGCATGTCAGCAGCTCCGCCGATCATCGCCGTGCTCTGTCCCTCGGCGGAGACCGCAGGAGAGAATGCGCGCCCGAGTGGACTCGAGAGAGTCGCTGCGCGCGCCGAGATCCGCTACACCGAAGCCGGTGACCTGCCGCAGGCGCTGGACGGGGCGCAGGCGCTCTTCCTCTGGGACTTCTTCTCCCCGGCGGTCCAGCAGGCCTGGCCGCACACCGCCGCGCTGGAATGGATCCATGTGGCGGCGGCAGGCGTGGACTCGCTCATGTTCGAGGAGCTCAGCAACTCCGCCGTCACCGTCACCAACGCGCAGGGGATCTTCGACCGGCCGATCGCCGAATATGTGCTGGCCGCGATCTTCGCCCATGCGAAGGACTTTGCCGGCAGTCTGCGGCACCAGCAGAACCGGGAGTGGGTGCACCGCGAGACGCAGCAGGTCCACGGCAGCACCGCCCTGGTCATCGGCACCGGCGCCATCGGCCGCGAGACCGCCCGGCTGCTTCGCGCCGTCGGGATCGCCGTCACCGGCGCCGGGCGCACCGCCCGTGAGCAGGACCCGGATTTCGGCACGGTGATCGACAGCGCCGAGCTGGACCTGCATGTGGGGGACTTCGACCACGTCATCAATGCCGCGCCGCTGACCCCGCAGACCACCGGCCTGGTCGGGGAGAAGACCCTAGCCGCGATGCGCGAAGGGGCGCATCTGATCAACATCGGACGCGGAGAGTCCGTGGATGAGCAGGCGCTGATCCGTCACCTGCAGGCGGGGAGGCTCTCCCGAGCCACGCTCGACGTCTTCGTCGAGGAGCCGCTCTTCCAGGATTCCCCGCTCTGGGACATGGAGGCCGTGACGATCTCGGCCCACATGTCCGGCGATGTCCAGGGCTGGCGCAACGCGCTCGCGGAGCAGTTCGTGCGCAACGCGGAGCGCTGGCTGGACGGAGAGCCGCTGCACAACGTCGTCGACACCGCCAAGGGATACGTTCCCAGCGGCTGAACGGAACCTCGTCGATCCGAATCACCGAAAGATCCAGACCCACCCGCAGAGTCCAAGGACTCAAGAGCTTGAGGAGGGGCGCATGACGCACCTTGCTGAACTGACCGCCGTCGAGCTTCTCGCGGGATACCGCAGTGGAGAGTTCACCCCGGTGGACGCCACCGAGGCGGCGCTCGAGAGGATCGAGACGCACGACGGCGCGATCAACGCCTTCGTCCTGGTCGACCGCGAGTCTGCCCTGGCCTCCGCACGGGACTCCGCGCGGCGCTGGGCCGACGGCGAATCACTCGGGCCCGGGGATGGAATCCCGACCTCCATCAAGGACATCTTCTACACCGCCGGGTGGCCGACGCTGCGCGGGTCGAGCCTGATCGATGAGGCCGGCCCCTGGGACGTCGACGCCCCCTGTGTGGCGCGGCTGCGCGACGCCGGGGCGGTGCTCATCGGCAAGACCGCCTCGCCGGAGTTCGCCTGGAAGGGCACCACGGATTCCCAGCGCTTCGGCATCACCTCCAATCCGTGGGACCCTTCGCTCACCGCGGGAGGATCCTCGGGCGGCGCGGCAGCCGCCGTCGGAGCCGGAATGGGGCCCTGGGCCGTGGGCACCGACGGGGGAGGGTCCGTGCGGATCCCGGCAGCCTTCACCGGCACCGTCGCGATCAAGGCCACCTATGGCACGGTGCCGATGTATCCCGCCAGCCCGTTCGGCACGCTGGCCCACGCCGGGCCGATGGCCCGCACGGTGACGGACACGGCGCTGCTGCTCGATGTGATCTCCGGCTTCGACTCTCGTGACTGGTCTGCACTTCCCTCGCCCACGCGACCCTTCGCGGCGGACCTTGCCGCGCTGGAGGCCGATTCGTCCTCGTTGGCGGGCGTGCGGATCGGCTATTCGCCCACCCTGGGCTTCGGCACCAACGATCCCGAGGTGGAACAGCGCGTGCGGGAGGCCGTGGAGGTGATGGCTTCGCTCGGTGCCGATGTCGAGGAGGTCGACCCGGACATCGAGGACCCGGTGGAGGCCTTCCACGTGCTCTGGTTCACCGGTGCGGCCAAGGTGCTCGAGGCCTACGGGCCCGGCGCGCTGGAGAAGATCGACCCGGGCCTGCGCCAGGGGATCGAGAAGTACGCGGACGCCTCGGCGCTGGACTACCTCGGCGCCACAGCGGTGCGCATGGACATGGGGGTGCGGATGGGGAACTTCCATCAGAAGTACGACCTGCTGCTGACTCCCACCATGCCGATCCCGGCCTTCGACGCCACCCGGCAGGCCCCCGCGGGCTGGCCCTCGGAGCTGTGGACCAGCTGGACCCCCTACACCTACCCGTTCAACATGACCCAGCAGCCTGCTGTCTCGGTGCCCTGTGGGCTCACGAGCTCCGGGCTTCCCGTGGGCCTGCAGATC
This sequence comes from uncultured Nesterenkonia sp., assembly GCA_947494195.1. Taxonomy (GTDB): domain Bacteria; phylum Actinomycetota; class Actinomycetes; order Actinomycetales; family Micrococcaceae; genus Nesterenkonia. The sequence continues at coordinate 566,004 of CANLUC010000002.1, forward strand.
GTCGCAGCGCGCACGCGGGACCATTCCGCTCTGCGGGCTGCGCGCGCCTACGAGATCGCCAGCGGCGAGAAGTTCAGCGCGCCGGTCTCACCGGCCGCGCGGGTCGGCGGAGCTGGGCGATAGCCACACCGGTCAGGGTGATCGCCCCGCCGAGGATTCCCAGCGGCGGGGGGATCTCCCCGAGCGTGAGTCCCGACATGATCACGACGACGGCCGGGACGGCCAGCGTGCTCGCGGCCACCTTGCCGGTGGGGAAGTGGTTCATGGCGTAGCCCCAGAACCAGAATCCCAGTGCGGTGGGCCCGATGCCCATGTAGATCGCCCCCAGGATGACCGGGGTGGAGGTGGTCTGGACCTCCGTGATGGTGGCGCTGAGAAAGGGCAGCAGCGCGATGGTCCCTGCCGCGCAGGCCATCCACGTCGCGGTCAGCGGGTCCGTGTGTCGCAGCGCGACCTTCTGGATCAGCATGCCGCCGGCATAGAGGAAGGCGGCGACCAGCGCGATGCCGAGCCCGGTCAGCGCCAGCTGTCCCGTGGAGCCCGCCACCGTGATCAGGCCGATCCCGCACAGCGAGACCACCATGCCGAGGAAGAGTCGCGGTGAGAAGGACTCTTTGAAGAACACCACGGCGCCCACGCCGACCATGAGCGGGGCCAGGTTCACCACCATCGCGATGGTTCCCGCGTCGATGTAGTGCCCGGCAAGATTGAAGACCAGGGTGTAGAGGGCGAACCAGATGACCCCGAAGAGCGCCGTCAGCCCGATCGCGGCCCGGGTCGGCAGCGTGATGCGACCGCGCCGCACCCACAGCAGCAGGATCGTCAGGGTCGCAGCGCCCGCCAGCAGTCGCAGCAGCGCCAGCGGTCCGGGAGAGAGCTCGCCCGCCGACCAGCGGATCAGCACGAAGGAGGAGGCCCACATGAGCACTGTGGCGATGATCGCCGCCACGGGCAGCGTCCTGCGGGTGAGAGGTACAGTCTGAGTCACGCCCTGACTGTACCGCCGCCCTGCCGGATCCGCTCGAGCCGATCCGCTTTGCTCAATCTTCGGGCCCGGGCTATCATGGACAGTCGCAAGCCGTGCTGCGCTGTGCTCATGCGTGTCCTCTTGGAAGGGGGCCGCCGGGGCTAGGCGCCGGAAAGCAGCTCGGCCGTTGTGAAGCCTGGATTCCAGAGCACCACATCAAGCACCACCGTCCGTGCAGCGTCTCGCTGCGCGAATGAGAAGACACTTCGGTTGGATCTCACCCAGCCTGGTCCGTCCTCGCAAGTAACGGTGTCATAGCTGGTGGCGGGACCCAGAATCGGGTGCCGCCCGTATACATTCACGTACTTACGTCAGAGGAGTGATCATGGCAGCACGTTGCCAGGTGACCGGAGTGGGGCCGCAGTTCGGCAACTCAATTTCCCACTCGCATCGGCGCACCAAGCGCCGGTTCGACCCGAACATCCAGAAGAAGCGCTACTGGGTCCCTTCATTGGGACGCAATGTGACGCTGACCTTGTCCGTCAAGGGCATCAAGACCATCGACGTCCGCGGCATCGACGTAGTCGTCGCCGAGCTGATCGAGAAGGGTGAGAAGCTCTAATGGCAAAGGACAAGGACGTACGTCCCATCATCAAGCTGAAGTCGACGGCAGGCACCGGGTTCACCTACGTGACCCGTAAGAACCGCCGCAACAACCCCGACCGCATCGTGCTCAAGAAGTACGACCCGGTCGTTCGCAAGCATGTCGACTTCCGAGAGGAGCGCTGATCATGGCTAAGAAATCCAAGATCGCAAAGAACGAGCAGCGCAAGGTCATCGTCGAGCGCTACGCCGAGAAGCGCCTGCAGCTCAAGAAGACCCTCGTTGATCCCAACGCCTCCGATGAGGACCGCGAAGCAGCTCGCGTGGGTCTGCAGAAGCTTCCCCGTGATGCTTCCCCGATCCGCGTGCGCAACCGCGACTCCATCGATGGTCGCCCCCGCGGCACCTTCCAGAAGTTCGGCATCTCACGCATCCGGTTCCGCGACATGGCTCACAAGGGTGAGCTTCCCGGCATCACCAAGTCTTCCTGGTGATCCTTCGGGTCTGACTCGCGAACCTCTGTGACGGGGTGGGCCACCTTCGGGTGACCCGCCCCGTCGCTCGTTCTGCTGTACATTTATCAGTGCAGAACCCAAAGACCGCCACCCGTGCACAGGCAGCTGTTCCTCACCCCCTGGAGGAACTGCATCAGTCCTCGCACGGGTGGTTTTTTTGTTCAGAACACGCTTTGCGCTGTCCAGAAATGTGTTCGCGGAGCGGAAAATGCGGCGATTCGGCCCAGAATCACGGGCTTCCATGCTGGTTCGTCCGGGCCTGCGTGGTAAGTTGCCGTTCTGAAAGCCCCACGCGGCATGACCCGCGCGCCACCGCTTCAGAATCGCAGCGGCGGCACGCGCTCAGGCCGGGGACTGCCACCGAATAAGTCCAGGAGGACAAACATATGGCACTGAACCGCAGCGAGCTCGTCGCAGCAGTCGCAGAGAAGTCCGGCAACTCCCAGGCCGCCGTCAACGGCGTTCTGGATTCGGTCTTCGAGGTCTTCACCGAACAGGTTTCCAAGGGCGAGAAGGTCACCATTCCCGGTTGGCTGGCAGTGGAGCGCACCAAGCGCGCCGCCCGCACCGGACGCAACCCGCAGACCGGCGAGACCATCCAGATCCCCGAGGGCTACTCCGTGAAGCTCTCCGCCGGATCCAAGTTGAAGGCTGCTGCCACCGGCAAATGAGCGTGATGAGTCGCAGCCGCCCCATCGCGGGCGGACCGCGACCGCGCTGAACGTCTCGGCCCCTCGTCCAGTTCGCTGGGTGGGGGGCCGACGTCGTCTCCCCGACGTATCTCACGCAGCGGTCCTCCCCGCGTTCCCACGCCGACTTTCTACGCGGCGTAGAATTGATCGACGCCCCGTGCCGGGCTCCCCCGCAGGAAGGTGCAGCATCATGACAGTCCCGTTCGCCCCCACGGCGGGTGCCGCCTCCGCCGACGGCCTGCCGGAATGGACCCCGCTGGTCTTCGGGCTGGTGAGCCTGCTCGTGGTGGTGCTGGTGATCGTGCTCGCTCGGCGCAAGATGAACGAATCCCAGCGCTGGCGCAGCGGCACTGACTCCAACGGCGCTGATTCCAACGGCCCTGATTCCAACGGCCCCGATTCCAGCGGGCCGGCCGAGCCCGGAGACGATCCACGCAGGAACGACGGCGCGTGAGCACCTCCACCGTCAGCACCTCGACCCAGGGAGGGTCTCGCGGCGATCTCTGGCGAGCACCCCTGCCGATGACCGCGGCGGTGCTGTGCACCGGTCTGCTGGCACTGATCATCGCGGGCGTCCTCACCGGCGTCTCTGAGCCCGGAGAGCTCTCCGACTCGGGAGCCTTGACCCGCTGGGGCCTGCCGGTGGCGCGCTTCATCCACCACCTCGCCATGGCCACAGCCCTCGCGGCGGTCATTCTCGCGGCAGTCGCCGTGCCGCCCCAGCGCGGACCACGCCAGCGCAGGAAGCTGGGGAACACCGACGCTGCGGCCGAACATCCAATCTTCACGCGGATCCTGCAGATCGCGGGTCTGGCAGGGGTCGTCTGGACCGTGGCTGCCGTGGCCGTGCTGGTGCTCACCTTCTCCGATCTCTCCGGCCTCCAGCTCTCTGCCTCTGACTCCTTCGCCTCCGGGTTCTTCGGGTATGTCCAGTCCATTGCGAACGGACAGGCCTGGACTGCCGTGGTGCTGATCGCCGCAGTCTTCACCACGCTGGTCACCGCGGTGCGGGCCCCCGCCGGACTGTTCTTCATCGGGCTGCTCGGCCTCACCGCCATCCTGCCCATGGCGCTGGTGGGCCACTCCGCTTCAGGAGATGACCACTACGCCGCAGTCAATTCGCTGGGACTGCACCTGCTCGGCGTCGTCGTCTGGGTGGGCGGGCTCGTGGTCCTGGCGCTGCTGGCTCCCAGCCTCGGCCGGGAGGCGGCACGGCGCCGGGCCGGCACCGACTCGGGTGACCTGACGGAGACGCTGCTGCGTCGTTATTCCACGCTCGCCGGACTGGCCCTGCTGACCGTGGCCGCCTCAGGGGTCATCAACGCCAGCCTGAGGATCGAATCGCTGGACCAGCTGGTGAGCACCGAGTACGGCCTCCTGCTCTGCGCGAAGCTGCTGGCCACTGCCGGCCTCGCGCTGATCGGCTGGCTGCATCGCAGCTGGATCATCCCCCGGCTGCACAGCAGGACCCGACCTGCTGGCATGCTCTTCCAGCTCATCCTGGTCGAGGTCGCGATCATGTCTGCCGTGATCGGCATCAGCACGATCCTGGGCCGCACCGCTCCTCCGGTCTCGGAGGAGCTGCCCGGCGACGCGAGTCCTGCCCGGACGCTGACCGGATATGATCTCCCTCCCGAGCCCGAGGGAAGCCTCTGGTTCACGCTCTGGCGACCGGACTGGCTCTGGGTTGCGGTGATCGTCTTCCTCGCGGCCTGGTACGTCCTCGCGATGGTCAGGGTGCGTCGACGCGGCGACCGCTGGCCCGTGCTGCGGGCGGCGAGCTGGCTGCTCGGTCTCCTGGTGCTGCTCTGGGTGACCTCGGGAGGGCCGGCGGTCTACGGAATGGTGCTGTTCTCCGGGCACATGATCCAGCACATGACGCTGACCATGGTCGCCCCCATCTTCCTCGTGCTGGGCTCTCCGGTCACGCTGGCGCTGCGCTCGCTGCCGGCGCGCACCGACGGCACCCGCGGACCGCGAGAGTGGATCCTCTGGCTCGTGCATTCGCGCTTCTCGAAGATCGTCACGCATCCGATCGTGGCGGCGGTGAACTTCGCCGGATCGCTGCTGATCTTCTACTACACCCCGATCTTCGGCCTCGTGCTCAACTATCACGTGGGCCACGAGCTGATGATCTTCCACTTCCTGGCCACCGGCTACATCTTCGCCCTGGTGCTCATCGGAGCCGACCCGCTGCCCCAGCGTCCCGCGCATCCGATGCGGCTGATCATCCTGCTGGCCACGATGGTCTTCCATGCTTTCCTCGCGGTGGCGATGACCAGCTCCGACCAGCTCATCCAGGCTGCATGGTTCGGCAACATGGGGTACGACTGGGGCTTCACCGCGCTGGAGGATCAGCACCGCGGTGGCGAGCTCATGTGGGCGCTGGGAGAGATCCCCGCGATCCTGATGTCCTTCGCCGCCGGTGTCATCTGGTCGCGCGACGACAAGCGCGAGACGAAGCGCCTCGACCGCGAAGCCGACCGCTCCGGTGACGCGGAGCTGCACGACTACAACGACATGTTCGCCGAGATGGCAGAACGGGACCAGCCACGATGAGGTCAGCGGAGATGCATCTGACACGACGATCCGGCGCCCTCGTGCTGAGCGGGCTGCTGCTGCTAAGCGGGTGTTCCGCCACGGAGGAGTCGGATCCCGCAGAGACCCCTGCCGAGTCCACCGCGGAGGCCGAAGCCAATGGATCCCCACGACTCATCGATGCCGCCCAGGCGGGACTCGGTCGAGCCGCGAGCTTCGGGTTCACCGAGGCAGGCTTCGTCTCGGCCGAGGTGGCGGAGTCTTACAGAGACCTCCTGGAGGGCAACTCCCTGGCGGGAGAGGACCCCGACGTCGAGGTCACACCGGCCTCCTGCGCCGAGCCGCTCGCGGCGGTGGACTTCTCCCCGCTGCTGCTGGGCGAGGACACCGTCCGGGCCGACTTCTTCGCGGAGAGCTTCTCCGGGGCCGGGTCGCTCGAGCTGGCGGAGCTGGAGGACGACCAGGATGCCGAGCAGGTCCAGGCCCACCGTGACAACGTGCGTCAGCTGCTTCAGAGCTGCGCGGACACGGAGTTCACCCTGGACGGGGTCGACTATGAGCTCAGCATCACCGAGCCCGACATAGAGTCCTCCGGGGAGCAGAGCATCAGCTATTCCTGGGAGAGGACCGGCAAAGGAACAACTTTCGCCCAGATCCTGTTCACGCAGGTGAACGATGACATCATCATGGTCTCCTTCACCGGAGGTGAGGAGGCGGCCTCGGCGGAGTTCACATCCATCGCCGAAGCCATCAGTGCAGAAACGGCCGCCGCGCTCGACGAGACACCATGATCTCGGACGCACCGGCACGAACCACCGCAGGACCGACAGGAGAACCCGCATGACAGAGACGATTCGCCGCGCCGAGCGTGTGCGCGCTTCCGAGCTGGTCGGAAGAGGCTGGCTGAACACCGGAGGCAAGCAGGTCTCCCTGGAGGACCTTCGCGGCAAGATCGTCATTCTGGACTTCTGGACGTTCTGCTGCATCAACTGCCTCCATGTCCTCGATGAGCTGCGCCCGCTCGAGGAGCGCTTCAGCGACATCCTGGTCACCGTCGGCGTGCACTCCCCGAAGTTCGAGCACGAGGCAGACCCCGACGCGCTCGCTGCAGCCGTGGAGCGCTACGAGATCGCCCACCCCGTGCTCGATGACCCCAACCTGGTGACCTGGCAGGCCTATTCGGCCCGTGCCTGGCCGACCCTCGTGGTCGTCGATCCTCAGGGCTACATCGCGGCATCACTCGCCGGAGAGGGACACGTGGCCGGGCTGACCTCGCTGGTCGAGGAGCTCGCCGCTGAGCATGAGGCCAAGGGGACGCTGCACCGCGGCGACGGACCCTATGTGCCCCCCGAGCCGGTCTCCCGCACGCTGCGGTTCCCCGGCAAGGCCGTTCCGGTCACCCGTGCACTCGGCGGGCAGCAGGACTCGCTCGGGAACTTCCTGGTCTCGGACACCGGACACCACCGCATCGTCGAGCTGGACCCGGACCTGCAGACCGTCGTCCGCTCCTGGGGCGGCGGCGAGGACCAGGAGAAGGGTCACCACGACGGCGCTGCCGATGACGCACGGTTCAACGAGCCACAGGGTCTGACCGTTCTCCCGGAGGCGCTCAGCGCCCAGGTCGGCTACGACATCGTGGTCGCGGACACGGTCAATCACCGCCTCCGCGGCATCAACACCTCCACCGGCGGGGTCACCACGCTTGCCGGCAACGGCGTCCAGCGCCTGCTCGACGCCGAGCGCGCCCGGGCCGGAGCAGTCGAGTCCGGGTCCCTGGGGCTCGACCCGCTGAACGTCTCGCTGTCCTCGCCCTGGGACGTGCTGTGGTCCGAGACCCTGGGTCGGGTCGTCGTCGCGATGGCCGGGACCCACCAGATCTTCACCTTCGATCCGCGCACCGGCGAACTGTCCATCTTCGCCGGCACCGGGCTCGAGGGACTGCTCGACGGCGAGGCAGACGCGGCCTGGTTCGCGCAGACCTCGGGGCTCACCGAGGATGCTGCCGGCGATCTCTGGATCGCTGACTCCGAGACCTCCTCGCTGCGCGTCATCCGGACCGGCGCCGCCGCCGAAGCTGCGCAGCCCGCTGTGGAGACCGTGGTGGGCGAAGGCCTGTTCGACTTCGGCTTCCGTGACGGCGCACCGGGGCAGGCCCGGCTGCAGCACCCGCTGGGAGTCACCGCTCTGCCGGACGGCTCGGTCCTGGTTGCCGACACCTACAACGGCGCGATCAGGCGCTACCGCGGCGAGCACCTGGCCGCCGACGGCACCACCGTGGCCGCCGAGGTGTCCACGGTCGCCCGCGGGCTCAAGGAACCCTCCGACGTGCTCCTGGACGCCGACGGCACCAGCCTGCTCGTGGTGGAGACCAACGCCCACGAGCTGGTTCGCATCGCCATCCCGGAGGACTACCTGACCGTGGATGAGGGAGCGTCGCAGACCCAGCGCCCCACCACCGCGGTGGCTCCAGGAGACTTCTCTCTGGACATCGGCTTCGCCGCCCCCACAGGCCAGAAGCTCGATGACCGCTGGGGCGATCCCACCCAGCTGAAGATCTCCTCCTCACCGGAGAACCTGCTGCTGGACGGCGGCGGGAACTCCGAGGGGCTGCACCGCACGCTGCGGCTGAACCCCGAGGTCGCCGAGGGTGTCCTGCACATCACCGCCCGTGCCGCTGCCTGTGACGGCGCCCCCGGGGAAGACATCCCGATGCACGCCGCCTGCCACCTCTACCAGCAGGACTGGGGCATTCCGGTCCGGTTGGAGGACGGGGCGCAGACCGAGCTGACGCTGGACCTGCGCGGGGTGCGCTGAGTACAGCGGGCAACACCCTGCCCGACCCGACCTGGGCCTGGCGTTGGTAAGCTCATGGGCGAACCAGATTTTCTGCGAAGAAGGCGGTTGAACTATGACCACGATGGTCGTTGTCGCGAGCAAGCATGGGTCCACCGCGGAGATCGGTGAGCACATCGCCTCCACGCTGCAGAATCGCGGTGTCTCCGCGCATGTCAAGGATGTCTCCGAGGCCAGCGCCTGGCTCTACGAGACGGACAACGTCGTGCTCGGCATCCCGGTGTATCAGCAGAAGCTCTGGAGCCCCGGGAAGCTGTTCCTCGAGGCGAACCAGACCGAGCTGGCCGGCAAGCCGCTGTTCCTCTTCGCCGTCGGCGGCGGACCCAGCCTGGCGCCGGAGCTGACCGAGCAGCTGCGCAGCTACCCGCACCGCGAGGTCACCTATTTCCGTGGAGCCATCGACGCGGAGAAGCTGAGCTTCCTCGAGAAGCTGATGCTCAAGGTCGCCAAGGCCCCGGAGAATGCCGACCTGCGTGATTGGCCCGGGATCGAGGACTGGTCCCGGTCGCTGCTGGCCTACGGCCTGAGCTGATTCCGCCGTCCGCTCCTCGATGATCGAGTTCGACCAGGTCAACAAGACTTTCACTCAGCGTTCAGCCACCGGCAGGGGCAAGACCGTGCAGGCCCTGCACGACATCAGCCTCAGCATCGATGAGGCCGAGATCTTCGGCGTCGTGGGGGAGTCAGGTTCCGGGAAGTCCACGCTGCTGCGGCTGATCAACGCCCTGGAGGCGCCCAGCTCGGGCGTCGTCAGGGTCAACGGCGTGGATCTCGCCGCCCTGCGTCCCGCGGAGAAGCGCCTCCAGCGGCGCCGGATCGGCATGATCTTCCAGCAGTTCAACCTGCTGGCGAACAAGACCGTGGCCGCCAATGTCGCGCTGCCGCTGAGCCTCCACCGCGGGATGCCGGGGACGAAGAGCCGCGGGGCGGCGGAGACGAAGGGCCGCGGGGCTCCCAGGGAGCGTGCACTCGAGATGCTGGACTTCGTGAACATGGGCGCCCACGCCGCGAAGCACCCCGCCCAGCTCAGCGGCGGCGAGAAGCAGCGCGTGGCCATCGCCCGCGCACTGGTGAACGAACCAGACATCCTGCTCTGCGATGAACCGACTTCCTCGCTGGACAGCCAGCACACTGATGAGGTGATGGCCACCCTGCTGCGCGTGCGCCAGGAGATGGACACCTCCATCGTCGTGGTCAGCCACGAGCTCGAGGTCATCCGCGGAGCCTGTGACCGGGCCGCCATCCTCGAGTCGGGCCGGCTCACCGGGGTCGTGGACATCGCAGCACCCGAGGCGCGCGAGCGCTTCAACTCCTACTCCGAGCGCGCCCGGCGCTACCTGGAAGGGGGCCAGGAGTGAACGAGTTCGGCGAGAGGCTCGCGCAGTACAGGGAAGAGATCATCACCTCGATCCTGGAGACCGGGGCGATGCTGGGATGGTCGCTGCTGGCCGCAGTGCTGATCGGGCTGCCCGTGGGCACCGGAATGTACCTCGCCCGCCGGGGCGGGCCCAAGGAGCGCGGCTGGCTCTACGCGGGACTCAACGGATTCGTCAATGTCGTGCGCTCCGTGCCGTTCCTGCTGTTCGTGGTGGCGCTGATCCCGTTCACCCGCTGGGCCGTGGGCACCTCCTTCGGCACCACGGCGGCGGCCGTTCCGCTCTCCTTCGTGGCCATCGCGCTCTACGCCAGGTGGGCAGAGCAGACCCTGGTGGAAGTGCCGCAGGCCACCGTGGAGCTGGCCGATTCCCTGGGCGCGAGCACGTGGCAGCTTGTCACCCGTTTCCTCTACCCCGAGGCGCGCTCCGGACTGGTGCTCTCGCTGACCACCGTGACCATCTCGATGATCTCCTACTCCACCATCATGGGGGTGGTCGGAGGCGGCGGCGTCGGGGACTTCGCCATCCGCTACGGATACCAGCGCTACGAATACGACATCATGTACGTGACCATCGCGGTGATCGTGGTCCTGGTGATGCTGATCCAGGCGTTCGGGACCAGGCTCTCGATGGCGCTGGATCATCGCTCGCGCTGAGACACACCCGTCGCGACCCCGCGCATGGCATAACCGACGCGCCTGAGTCGTTGATATATACGGACCTGGACCAGGTCCGTCCATCCCGATCGAGGAGAACCTTGAACGCCGAATCCCTGCAGAACCGTCCCGTCCGTGCACTGAGCGCCGCCGCCGTCGCCCTGGCGCTGTTCGCCACCGCCGCCTGCTCTGGGGGCGAGTCCCAGGAGGCCGACGAGGCATCAGGTGAGGACACGCTCATCCAGGTGGCCTCGCACACCACCCCGATGACCGATGTGGTGGAAGCCGCCGCCGAGGTCGCCGAGGCTGAGGGCTACACCATCGAACTGGTGCAGGTCAGCGACAACGTCCAGTACAACCGGCTGCTTGCCGACGGCGAGGTGGACGCCAACTTCGCCCAGCATGAGCCATATATGCAGGCCTATAACGAGGCCAACGACGCCGAGCTCGCCGTCGTCCACCCGATCTACAACGCGCGTGTGGGCTTCTACTCCCAGGACTACGAGTCCCTCGACGAGATCCCCGAGGGCTCCCAGATCGCCCTCCCCAACGACGCCTCCAACGAGGGACGCGCGCTGGCCATCCTGGCGGATCAGGGCTTGATCACACTTCCTGAGGGGATCGGGTTCGAAGGCACACTGGCCGATATCGAGGAGAACCCGAAGAACATCGAGTGGGTGCAGGTCGACCTGCTGAACCTCACCTCGGCCTATGAGGAGGACGGCATCGCGGCGGTCTTCAACTATCCCACCTATATCGGCAGCCTCGGGCTCACCCCGGAGGACGCCATCGCGGTGGAGGAGAACGTCGACGAACGCTTCGCGATCTCCCTGGTGGCGAACGAGGCGGACCTCGACACCGAGAAGATCCAGGTGCTCGAGGACGCCATGACCAGCGACGAGGTGCGAGACTTCCTGGTCGAGGAGCACGACGCGACGCTGACTCCCGCCTTCTGATGCGCTGCGCTGAGCGGTGCGGCTGATCAGCTGGCCGGCGGTGCCAGGTTCTCCGCTTCCGGTGAGGCGCGTTCCCAGGGCTCCGCGCCTCCGGGGACGACACGCATCATCGGGTGCGGGGCCGGCACCGGCCGGGCAGGCGTCTGCTGCTGCGCCGCCAGCGCGTTCTCCCGCGCCTTCTCCGGAGAGCGCAGCTCCAGCTTCGCGGAGAGGTGCTCCCACTCCAGCGCGAGCTGCCCGGCGGTGACGTCGATGTTCTCCACGATGTTCTCTACGATGTTCGCACCGGGCTCCGGCGCGGCGTGGGCGCTCGTGCCGCGGTCGGTGCTGGCGTCATCGCTGGGGCGAAGGATCTTGCTGCGGTCGAAGCGGTAGCCCCGGGCCTCCGCCTCCTCCACGACGCCCTGAAGATAACGTCCGACGGCGGCTAGCGGGTCGTCCTGGGCGCGGAAGCGGACCAGCTGAGGGTGATTGAGGTACCCCTTGGTGCGTCCGCTCAGCACCGCCTGCGCCAGCAGGGTCTCCCGCCAGCAGGCGACGAGGCCTTGACGGTCAAGATGGCCGGGGTGGAGGCTCCAGATGCGCATCGGCACAGGCTACCGCTGCGCGGCGACGTATGGCGTAACAGAGGGCCCGGATTCGCCGGGGGCGGGTGATAGCGTTCTGTGCCTGTCCTCGACCGATCACGTCTGCGTGCTGCCTGCATGGGGCGCCGAATCAAGGGAATTTCCTATGACCACACGCCTGCTCTCCACTCTCGCCGTCTCTGCCGCTGCGGCCCTGACCCTCGCCTCCTGCGGCGGGGGCGAAGATGCGCAGAGCGGCGGCGCGGCCGGAGCCTCCGACGGCGAGATCGCCTCAGGTCTGAGCCTCGAGGAGGTCCAGGAGGCCGGCGTGCTGACCGTGGGGACCGAAGGGACCTACCGGCCCTTCAGCTACCACGAGGACGGCTCCGGCGAGCTCACCGGCTTCGACGTGGAGGTCGTCTCCGCGGTGGCCGAGGAGCTCGGCGTCGACGTCGAATTTGAAGAGACCCAGTGGGACGCCATTTTCGCCGGACTGGAATCGGCCCGCTTCGACGTCATCGCCAACCAGGTCTCGATCACCGATGAGCGCGAGGAGAGCTACCAGTTCTCCGAGCCCTACACCGTCTCCAACGGCGTGGTCGTCACCTTGGAGGAGAACCAGGACATCACCAGCTTCGAGGACCTCGACGGAGCGACCACCGCGCAGTCACTGACCTCGAACTGGTACGAGCTCGCCACCGAGTCCGGTGCCGACGTCGAGGCAGTGGAGGGCTGGGCGCAGTCGGTGAGCCTTCTCGAGCAGGGCCGCGTGGACGCGACCATCAATGACAAGCTGACCTACCTGGACTACCAGGCCACGGAGAACAACGAGAACATCAAGATCGCCGCCGAGACCGAGGACCAGTCTCTCTCGGCACTCGCCTTCCGCCAGGGCAGCGACTCGCTGGTCGAGGCCGTCGATGAGGCCATGGCCACGCTCGCCGAGGACGGCACGCTGACCGAGATCTCGGAGAAGTACTTCGGCGAGGACGTCACCCAGTGAGCTTCCTCCCCAGCGTCTCCCGTTAGGCTTCAGCTGTGATCGACATCGATTGGACGCTGGTCGCCGAGTCCTTCTGGCCGCTGTTCCGCGGCGGCCTGACCGGCACCATCCCGCTCACCCTGGCAAGTTTCACGCTGGGACTGGCCCTGGCGCTGGTGCTCGCCATGATGCGCATCAGCGGCAACCGGCTGTTCTCCGGGATCGCCCGCTTCTACATCTCGGCGATCCGTGGGACGCCGCTGCTGGTGCAGCTCTTCGTGATCTTCTACGGGCTGCCCTCCATCGGTCTCACCATCGACCCCTGGCCCAGCGCGATCATCGCCTTTTCGATGAACGTCGGCGGCTATGCCGCCGAGATCATCCGCGCCTCCATCCTCTCGGTGCCCAAGGGCCAGTGGGAGGCCGGATACACCATCGGCATGTCCCGGAACCTGACCTTGCGCCGCCTGATCCTGCCCCAGGCGGCGCGAGTCTCGGTCCCGCCGCTGTCGAACACCTTCATCTCCCTGGTCAAGGACACGTCCCTGGCCTCGACCATCCTGGTCACCGAGCTGTTCCGCGAAGCCCAGCAGATCGCCGCCTTCAGCCAGGAGTTCATGCTCGTCTACGTGGAGGCGGCGGTGATCTACTGGGTCTTCTGCCTGGTCCTCTCCATGATCCAAGACCGTCTCGAGCGCAGATTGGACCGATATGTCGCACACTGAAGCCCCCTCGTCGGGCCCACTGCTCAAGGTCTCCGGGCTGAACAAGTCCTTCGGGGACAACGAGGTCCTGAGCTCCATCGACCTGCAGGTCGACTCGGGGCAGGTGCTGGCGCTGATCGGACCCTCCGGCTCGGGAAAGACCACGGTGCTGCGCTGTCTCAATGGTCTGGAACAGCCCGACGCCGGTACGGTGGCCTTCTCCGGAGGGCCCGCCGTGACCTTCGGCGCCAAGACCAGCAAGCGCGAGAAGGAATCTCTGCGCACCCGTTCGGCCATGGTGTTCCAGGGCTACAACCTCTTTCCGCACAAGACCGTTCTGCAGAATGTGATCGAGGGTCCCGTCCAGGTCCAGAAGCGCTCCAAGGCTGACGCCACGCAGCGCGCCGAACGGCTGCTGGAGCGGGTCGGCCTGGCCGAGAAGCGCGACAACTACCCGCACGAGCTCTCCGGAGGTCAGCAGCAGCGCGTCGGCATCGTGCGCGCCCTGGCCCAGGAGCCCTCGCTGCTGCTCTTCGACGAGCCGACCTCCGCACTCGACCCCGAGCTGGTGGGCGATGTGCTCTCGGTGATCAAGGAGCTCGCCGAAGAGGGCTGGACCATGGTTCTGGTCACCCACGAGCTCGCCTTCGCCCGAGAGGTCGCCGATACCGTGGTCTTCATGGACGACGGCGTGGTCGTGGAGCAGGGCCCCGCGGAGGACGTCCTGCGCGCCCCGACCCAGGAGCGCACCCAGCGCTTCGTGCACCGGCTGCTCAACCCCTTCTGAACCGAGCTGAATTGGACTGTGCCGGCCGCTGGTAGCCTTGACCGCCCGGGTGCCCGGGCGGAGACTGGGTGCCATGAAGATCACCGCGACCACCGTCGTCTTCGACGCAGCCGACCTCGACGCCGAGAGCAGCTTCTGGGCCCGCATGCTGGGCGGCGAGGTGCAGGCTGAGGACGACTGGCACACCGTCATGGTCCAGGGTGCGGCACCGGTGGCGGTGCAGCTGGCCCCTGATCACCAGCCTCCCCAGTGGCCCGATGGCCAGCCGCAGCAGATCCATCTGGACCTCGACGTCGAGGACATCGCCTCGGCTCATGCCGAGGCTGTCGAACTCGGTGCCACCGTGCTGCAGATGGCCACCGGGCGGCAGCGCTTCAACGTGTACGCGGACCCTGCCGGGCACCCCTTCTGCTTCTGCTGGCACTGACCCCAGCGGCACTGATGACCCCCGTTGCTCTGACCCGTGTGGCCCGCCCCTGTCCAGCCGAGGTGCGCTGTGCGAAGCTGAGCCCATGAGCGTCATCGAGAATTCCACCCTGGCCATCATCGGCGCAGGCAGCGTGGGCACCGCCACGGCCTATGCAGCCATGATCCGCGGCTCCGCCCGGCACGTCCGGCTCTACGACATCGACGCCGCCCGCGTGGATGCCGAGGTCCTCGACCTTGCTCACGGCAGCCAGTTCACCGGGGCAAGTGACATCTCCGGAGGCGCGGACCTCAAGCATGTGGAGGGCGCCGACGTCGTCGTCATCACCGCCGGGGCGAAGCAGCGGCCGGGCCAGACCCGTCTTGATCTCGCGGCGACGAACGTGGGGATCCTGCGCGACATGCTGCCGAAGCTGCTCGAGCGCGCCCCGGACGCTGTGTACCTGCTCGTGACCAATCCCTGCGACGTGCTCACCGTGGCGGCGCAGCAGATCTCTGGGCTCCCCAGCAGCCGGGTGTTCTCCTCGGGGACCGTGCTGGACACCGCGAGGCTGCGTTGGAAGCTGGCTCAGCGCGCCGGAGTCGCGCAGTCCAGCGTGCACGCCCATATCGTCGGCGAGCACGGGGACACCGAGTTCCCGCTGTGGTCCTCCGCCAGCATCGGCGTGACTCCGCTGCTGGACTGGGAGCGCGAAGGAACCCCGGTCTTCCATGCCGAGGAGCTCGACGCGCTCTCGCATGAGGTGCGCAACGCGGCCTATCAGGTCATCGCCGGAAAGGGAGCCACCAACTACGCCATCGGCCTGTCCGCCGCGCGGATCGTGGAGGCGGTGCTCCACGATGAGCACGCGATCCTGCCGGTGAGCAGCGTGCTGAGCGGGTTCCTGGGCATCGACGGCGTGGCGCTGTCCATCCCCACCGTGGTCTCCGCCCAAGGGGCCGACCCGGTGGTCACGACTCCCTTCGACGAGGCGGAGGCCTCGGCGCTGCGGGCTTCGGCCGAGGCACTGGCCGGGGTGCAGCGCTCGCTCGGCTTCTGAGGAGTTTATGGCCTGCTCCAGGTCAAAGCACCGATGTCAGGTTATTCACCAGTAAAGTGGTGACACTATGACGCGCATCGGCACATTCGTGGGAGCCCTGCTTTACCACTCGAGCGGAAAATCCTTCGCCCTCGTGCAGCAGCTCACTTTCTTGGTCGTTTTCATCATTCCGGTGATTGCGCTCGCCATCGCCGGGTCGGACACCAGTTCAATGCTCGGGGTCGCCGTGGGCCTTGGAATCATATTGGCAGCAACGCTCGTGGTGATTCTGTCTCCTCATTCGGGCCTCAGCCCGGCGTTCGAATGGCTGGTGCCGCTCAGCAGCATCGTTGCCTGTGGCATCTGCCGACTGGCGACCTACCCCGAGGGTGGAATTCTCTCGACCTTGAGCCTTGTCCCTGCGGTCTGGCTCGTGGTGCGCTTCCGTATCCGAGGTGCTGCACTGGCGTTACTCATGGTGATCTTGACCATCAGCCTCCCGTCAATGCTCGTGGTCGAAGAGACGCTGACAGTTGTTGCCTTCTTTCGATACATGCTTCTCCCGATCTCTCTTGTTCTCATGTCGTTCGCCGTCATCGGGATACTCCAAAGTTTGGAAGCCAGCAACGAAGAATTGCGAAGGGCCGCGTCGAGGGAGCGGAAAGAACGGGTTCAGCGCGAACTCACAGACAGGCTCCTGCGAGAAGTTGGAGAGAATCTCAATGTCGGAGTCCTCGTGATGGACGCACGGGGCAACGATGTCATGACCAATCGTGCTCAACGAGAGATCCACTCGATCGTTTCACCAGAGAGCAATGAGGATCCGACCGAGGCTGGACACCTGATCTTTTATACCGACGGACGGTCGATTCCACCTGAGAAGCGCCCTGCGGCTCGGGCCAACCGCGGTGAAGAGTTCGACAACTTGCAGGTCCTGGCTGGGCACCCGGGCCCGCTTCAACGGGTGATTTCTGTGAGCTCCAGAACGGTGTTCACCGAGAACGGTGCGCGGGATGCGGCATTTCTCATCTTTCACGACGTCACCGAGGAGTACTTCATGCGGCGCGCGCAGCATGAAGTGATCGCCTCGGTATCGCACGAGATGCGGACGCCGCTCACGTCCATCGTGGGCTTCGCCGACTTCACCGAGGACTCGCTGCTGGAACTTCCCGAGTCTGCTGATCGTGACGGAGCAATGGAGCACCTCCAGGTGATTCGACGGAACGCCGAGAAGCTGAGCAAACTCGTGGAGGACCTCCTGCTGGAACAGCAGGCGGCAGTGGGACGGCTGACGCTTGATCTTGAACCAGTGCAGGTGTCCCGACTGGTCGCTGACAGCGTGGAGGGACTGCGACCGCTGGCGGACCAGCGTCGAATCGCCTTCGAGGTGGACCTGGAGTCGACCGGCGAAGTGATCGTGGACCGGCTGCGACTCACACAGGTGTTGGACAACCTGCTCAACAACGCCGTGAAGTACGCACACCCCGGGGGGACCGTGACTGTCCGGACGTCCTCCACGTCGGGGGCGGTGACAGTGGAGGTCGCCGATGATGGGCCCGGGATGACTCAGCATGAGGCGAGCCAGGTGTTCACGGCCTTCTACAGGGCACCCTCTGCGCGCAGCTCCGCAACCCCGGGTGCGGGTCTCGGCTTGGCTCTCTCGCAGGCGATCATCGAGGCACACGGAGGCACGATCCAGGTTCAATCGGCTCCCGGAGAGGGGGCGCGCTTCAAATTCACGCTGGGTACGGGTGCCGTCCGGGGCGGCCTCGAGGTAGAAGACTAAGGAGACCCCATGAGTTCCGGACCCAAGAACACATCGACCCGCCCGCGGGTTCGTCGTGTCTCACCGCTGGTGTTCATCCTGTGCGCGATCTATGGGGCAGTGGCCGCCGCCGTCTTCTGCTTCTCGGGGACCTTCGGGGAGTTCGGTGAGAACCCGCTGCGGGATGCCGGACTCGTCACGGTCACTCTGATCTCGTCGATCGCACTGACCTATATCAGCCTGCTGGTCCACACCTACCTTGTCCGCCGCCCCAATCGCAGCGGAGACCCGGATGCCCTGACCTGGCACGTGATGATCCCCTGCCGAGACGAGGAGAGTGTCATCGCCGAGACAGTGTCTGCCGCCCGCACGAGCTTTCCGGGGCTCCACGTGTGGGTCATTGATGATGACAGCGAGGACAGCACCGCGTCCATCGTGCGAAAGCTGCAGGACTTCGACGACCGCGTCCACCTGATCTCCCGGCGTCGGCCAGATGCACGAACAGGCAAGGGGCATGCGCTCAACGCCGCGTACCGAGTGATCTCTGCGGCGGCCAGCCAGGATCGGGCTCAGCGTCACAAGACGGTCATCGGGGTGCTGGATGCCGATGGCTTCCTCTCGGGCAATGCCCTGGACCTGCTGGCCGGCCCCGATGCGTTCGGCGAAGACACCGTCGGGGCGGTGCAGCTCGAAGTATGGATGAAGAATCGGGGAGACCGCAGGCCTCGGCCGCTCTCGGGGCGCGTGAAGAACTTTCTTGGGCGCACGCTGATCCGTATGCAGGACATGGAGTTCCGCACATCAAACTCCGCCATGCAGATGCTGCGGATCAAGACCGGCACCGTGGGCATGGGCGGCAACGGGCAGTTCACCCGGCTCTCGGTGCTCGACGATCTGGAGGCTGACTATGGCCAGCCTTGGGGCAAGAAGCTCAGTGAGGACTACGAACTCGGGCTCAACATCATCACCAGAGGCCACCGCACGCACTACATTCCCGAGGCCCACGTCTCTCAGGAGGCTCTGCCCTACACCCGCCGCCTGCTGACCCAGCGCACGCGGTGGGCGCAGGGGAATATGGAGTGCGCGGAGCTGCTGCCCTCGCTTCGGCGCAGCGGAAATCTGCGCAGCTCCGGGTGGGCTGAGATCCATTACTTCATGGGTCAGCCGTGGCTGCTGATGACCAATCTGGTGCTCGGGCCGGTGCTGTTGGTGCTCGCCGTTCTTGAGGGACGCGTCGGCTTCGCCTCCGGCGAGCGTGTGGAGTGGATCGTCCTGCTCGCCGCAGTGTTCATCATCCTCCCGTACTTTCTCTGGGGGATCCTCTACAAATACGTCTGCCGCGAGGACATCAGCCTCGCCAGTGGAATCTTCTTCGGCGCTGGCTACCTCGTCTACGTCTACTTGACCTACATCTACTACCCGCGAGCCATGACGCGAATGGCCACGGGGCAGAATTCCTGGGCCAAGACTGCACGGAATGCTGACGGTCTGCAGCTGCCGACACTTGTTCCGAGCGAGCGTCTGCTGGGGCTGCAGCTCCTTGATCCGGATATCATCGTCAGTCTTGCCGAAGAGCTCGACGGCGCAGAGGATTACGCGCGAGAGCTGGTGAGCACCTTCGGGCTCATCTGGCCGCGTCGCTGGGCCAATCTGCGCCTGGCCGCGGCGGCGGAGGACCTCACTGCGACCGCTGACGCACTGGCAAGCATTCGCGTGTCCTCAGAGATGCTGGGAGCAGAGCGACTGGCCGAAAGCGCACGAGACCTCAGCGTCCATCTGGAGGCGGAAGACTATGCATCGCTGCGTCGGGCGCTCCCCACGATCTCGGATATCGGGGAAGCCACGGTTGAGGAGATCCGCGGACGCTTCATCTCGGCGTAGCGCGACCTGAAGCGCAGGGATCGACTGCCGCGTGCACCACGCTGCTCGCAGTGAAGGGGACGGTTCAGCCGCTCTTCTCTGAGCCGCTCTGCTCGGTCACCAGTTCGATGAAGGTCTGCTTGAGCTCGCGGGGACGGAACGGTTTCGTGATGTACCGGTCGGCGCCGACAGCAATACCGGTGGACTGGTCGGCGGCCGAGGACCGGGCGCTGACCATCACGATCCGGCCGGTGAACTCCGGTCGAACCCGCCGAACCACCTCAAGCCCATCGATGTCAGGCAGCCCGACGTCGACGGTGAGCAGGTCGTAGCTTCCACTCCGAGCCAGCGCAACACCTTCCTCACCCTGAGCGGCTGTCTCCACGCCGAAACCGGCCTGCGTCAGCACCATCTCGAGGAGACGACGGATATCGTCGTCGTCCTCGATGACCAGCGCGCGATAGGTGTCCTTCATCGTGTTCCTCTCCTGGGATGTTGCGACCATCCTAGGCGAATCACCCCACGTCACCCGCTGCTCTCCGGATCATTTCTCCTGGCGGACGGCCTCCGTGGCTTCGCTCAGGCTGGCGAAGCGCGAGGGGATGACCGCGCTCCACGCCTCGCGCAGCTCATCGATCCCGATCGTGAAGCTGCCGCCGTCGAACGGACCGGCCACCTCGAGATCACCCGAGGTGGCGTCCACGATGCCGATCCGCAGCGCCGCAAAACCACGCGCTGTGGTCATATCTGTGAAGCGCAGCTCCTCCGAGCGCGGCAGTGCGACCAGTGCACGGGCCTGGGACTCGCTGAAGAGCGCGGTGAAGGGGTCCACGCGGTCGCGCTCACAGAGCCCATCCACAGCCACCCGGGCGCCCACGCCGAAGCGCAGGCTCATCTCGGCCAGCCCTGCGGCCAGCCCGCCTTCGGAGAGGTCGTGCGCGGCGTCGATCATGCCGTCACGGGAGGCGTTGATCAGGATCTCGCCCAGCTTCTTCTCGGCCTCCAGGTCCACTGCGGGCGGCATTCCGCCCAGGTGGCCGCGACCCCGGGCGAACTCGGAGCCGTCGAGCTCATCAGCGGTCACGCCGAGCAGGTAGATCGCCTGACCATCGGCCCAGCGCTCGTAGCCCGAGGGGGTGCGGCGTCCGACGTCGTCGAACTTGCCGAGCACGCCCACCACCGGGGTGGGGTGAATGGCACGGCCCGCGGTCTGGTTGTACAGCGAGACGTTGCCGCCGGTCACCGGGATGCCCAGCTGCTGGCAGCCATCGGCAAGTCCACGGACGGCCTCGGCGAACTGCCACATGACCTCGGGGTCCTCCGGGGATCCGAAGTTCAGGCAGTCCGAGACGGCCATCGGGATGGCGCCGGTGGTGGCCACATTGCGGTAGGACTCCGCCAGGGCAAGCTGCGCCCCGGTGTAGGGGTCCAGATAGGCGTAGCGAGCATTGGCATCGGTGGCCAGTGCGACGCCGAGCCCGGTCTCCTCATCCACCCGGATCACGCCGGAGTCATCCGGCTGGGAGAGCGCCGTGTTGCCGCCCACGAAGCGATCGAACTGGTCGGTGATCCAGGAGACGTCAGCCATGTTCGGGCTGGTCATGAGCTCCACCAGCGCACCCCCGAGCTCCTGGCCCGTCTGTGGCAGGTCCTTGCCCGCCTCGGAGAAGCGGAAGGTGTCGGCCTGCAGGGCGTCCTGGCCGGCGGGGCGGTGATAGGGCCGCTCATAGACGGGTCCGTCATGGGCGACCGTGCGTGGATCCACGTCCACGATGGTCTCGCCGTCCCATTCGATGATGAGCCGGCCGGTGTCGGTGACCTCGCCGAGCCAGGAGTATTCGACCTCCCACTTGGCCATCACGCGCTCAAACTCTGCGGCATTCTCAGGGGTCACCACGGCCATCATGCGTTCCTGGGACTCTGACATCAGGATCTCACCCGGGGTCAGCGTGGGATCACGCAGCAGCACGTTCTGCAGCTCCACATGCATGCCGCCCTCACCGTTGGAGGCGAGCTCGGAGGTGGCGCAGGAGATCCCGGCAGCGCCGAGGTCCTGGATGCCTTCGACGAGTTCCGCGTGGAAGAGCTCCAGGCAGCACTCGATCAGCACCTTCTCGGCGAACGGGTCACCGACCTGCACGGCGGGGCGTTTGGAGGGCTTGGAGTCGTCGAAGGACTCCGAGGCCAGCACCGAGGCGCCGCCGATGCCGTCTCCACCGGTGCGAGCACCGAAGAGCACGACCTTGTTGCCCACGCCCGAGGCGTTGGCCAGGCGGATGTCCTCGTGGCGCATCACGCCCACAGCCAGCGCGTTGACCAGCGGGTTGTCCTGGTAGACCGAGTCGAAGACGACCTCGCCGCCGATGTTGGGCAGACCCAGGGAGTTGCCGTAACCGCCGATGCCGGAGACGACTCCGGGCAGCACGCGCAAGGTGTCAGGGTGGTCGATAGCGCCGAAGCGCAGCGGATCCATCACCGCCACCGGACGGGCGCCCATGGAGATGATGTCGCGGACGATCCCGCCCACCCCGGTGGCGGCACCCTGATAGGGCTCCACATAGCTGGGGTGGTTATGGGATTCGATCTTGAAGGTGACGGCCCAGCCGTCGCCCAGGTTGGTCACACCGGCGTTCTCGCCGATGCCGACCATCAGGTCCTTCTTCATCTCCTCGGTGACCTTCTCGCCGAACTGGCGCAGGTGGACCTTGGAGGACTTGTACGAGCAGTGCTCGGACCACATCACCGAGTACATGGCCAGCTCGGCCGCCGTCGGACGCCTGCCCAGGATCTCCACGATCCGGTCGTACTCATCGGACTTCAGACCGAGCTCCGCCCAGGGCAGGTCGGTGTCCGGGGTGGTGGAGGCCTGCTCCACGGTGTCGATGTTGAATTCTTTGTCAGTCATAGTCTGCTCGCTCACTGGGCGCTTCCGGCAAGAGATGCGATCACGGAGGTGAAGATGGTCAGGCCGTCGGTGCCGTTGCGCATCCCGGTGGCGTCATCAGGGCCGTAGCCGGCCTCGACGGCGTGCTCAGGGTGCGGCATCAGGCCCACGACGTTGCCGGTCTCATTGCTGATCCCGGCGATCCCGTTGCGGGACCCGTTGGGGTTCTCGCCCACGTAGCGGAAGACCACGCGGCCTTCGGCCTCGAGCGCCTCAAGGGTGTTCGCGTCGGCGAGGTACTGCCCGTCCTGGTTCTTCAACGGGATGGCGATCAGTTCATCGGGGGTGAACTGGGAGGTCCATGCGGTGGAGGTGTTCTCCACCTGCAGCACCTGGTCCTTGCAGAGGAACTTCAGGTGTTCGTTCTTCACCATGGAACCGGGCAACAGGTGGGACTCGGTGAGCATCTGGAAGCCGTTGCAGATGCCCAGGACGGGGAGCCGGGTTCCTGAGCTGGCCGTGGCGGCGTCGATGATCCTGCTCATCAGCGGGGCGAAGCGGGCGATCGCCCCGGCGCGCAGGTAGTCGCCATAGGAGAATCCACCCGGCAGCACGACTGCATCCACGCCCTGGAGCGATTCGTCTCCGTGCCAGAGCGGCACGGCGGTGCCGCCGCCGAGGCGGATGGCGCGAGCGGCATCGCGGTCATCGAGGGTGCCGGGGAAGGTGACGACGCCGATGCGCGCGCCACCCAGGGGGGTGGTTGCGGGAGCGGCATGGAAGTTCCCGATCAGGGGAGTCTCAGTGCTCATGCAGCATCCTGGTCATCCACGCGCACACTGATGACGTCCTCGATCACCGGGTTCGAGAGCATCTCGGTGGCCGCGGTGCGGGCGCTCTCCAGGACCTCATCGGTGATCTCGCCGTCCACGGTGAGCTCGAAGCGCTTGCCCTGGCGGACTCCGGCAAAGCCGGTGAAGCCGAGGTGGGGCAGCGCGGAGGCGATGGCCTTGCCCTGGGGATCGAGAATCTCGGGTTTGGGCATGACCTCGACGATGATGCGCGGCATAGGTTCTCCTGTGCGATGGTGCGGGCGGGTGAGCGCGCGGGACCGCTGCCAGGTGCCGTCTCACGCGCTGCCGTGACCGGATCAGCACGGCTGAGGACGACGGCGGCACGCTCCGCGAGCTTGCCGGTCCAGTCTACCGGTTGCTCACGAGCAGCCCGCCCCGCGAGGCTTGGCTCATCCATTGGGCGAGAAACGGTGGAATACGCGTCTGCTGGTGGGGTCATAGCGACGTTTTACGCCCAATAGATGAGGGCTCCTTTCCGGATGAGATGCTGAAGCGATGACCGAGATGCACCCCGAACAGGATCCCGAGACAGGCCGTTCCACGTCAGGCCACTCCACGTCAGTGGCGCTCGATCTCGCGCAGCGCTGCCCGTGCGGGTCCGGAGACACCTATGGCGCCTGCTGTCGACGCTTCCACGCCGGTGCGCCGGCTCCCACTGCGGAGGCTCTGATGCGGGCGCGGTACAGCGCCAACGCCCTGATGAGCGAGGATCCTGCGTTCTTCGGCGGCTATCTGCACCGGAGCTGGGCGCCCGAGACGCGCCCAGCGCTCGCGGTCCTCTCCAGGCCGGGCGCTCGCTGGACGCGACTCTCCATCCTGAGTGCCTCCGGCGGCGGACCCTTCCAGACGCATGGAACTGTGGAGTTCGTGGCCAGCTATGAGGGTCCGAGCGCGGGCCACGGACGGGGACGCGGACATCACCATGAGCTCAGCAGGTTCCGTCGCGAATCAGGCCAGTGGCTCTACATCGATGGGGATGTGAGCTGATCGAGAAGGTGGAACAAAACGCCGGCACCTCACGTTATGCCCACGGAATCTTTCAGTTTTGAAGCACATGTGAAGCAACTCGGGGCCGCGGAGCCGCAGGGTCGACGCTCCGCCAGTCAAGGAATGGGAACACTATGACGCAGCAGCCACTGAACATCGGAGTCCTCGGCGCAGGGCGGGTCGGCACAGCCGTCGCGCGGCAGGCCGTGCGCGCCGGTCATACGGTCACCATCGCGACCGGAAAACCCGCCGATGACATCCGGCTGCTGACCGAGGTCATCGTCCCCGGCGCCACCGCCGTGGATCGTCAGGACCTGCGCGGCGCGGACATCATCGTGCTCGCCGTGCCGCTGCACAAGTACCAGAGCGTGGACACCTCGGTGCTGCGCGACAAGGTGGTCATCGACACGATGAACTACTGGGCCCCCGTGGACGGGTTCATGGACGAGTTCGAGACCGGCACCAGCACCAGTGAGGTCATCGCAGACTTCCTCGGGGCCGCGCGCGTGGTCAAGACGCTCAACCACATCGGCTACGGCGACCTCGAGGTCGATTCCTACCCCGCCGGGGATCCTCACCGCCGCGCCCTGGCGGTTGCCTCCGATGACGCCGAGGCCAAGAGCCTGGTCTCCGAGTTCATCGACTCGCTGGGATACGACCCGGTCGACGCCGGACCTCTTGCGGCCGGCAAGGCCTTCGAGAACGGCACCGAGATCTTCAACGGCCGCCACGGCGCCGCTCGAATGCGGGAGCTGCTCAGCGAATGCAGCCGCGTCCTGTCCAACGCCTGACGTCAGCGAGCATGCCGATCAGACCGGTCCCTCCAGCTGATCCAGCACCGCGAGGAGCTTCCCGCGCAGCACCTGTGACTCTTCGGCGAAGCTCTTCTGTGCCCGAGCATAGGCGGCCCGACCGGCGGGCGTCTCGATCGGGACCGGTTCGTAGCCCCATCCGCTGAGGTCATAGGGGGAGGCGCGCATATCCAGCTCGCGGATCCGGGAGGCGAGGTCGAAGCATTCCAGCAGGAGGTCGCTGCTCACCGCCGGGATGAGCTTATAGGCCCATTTGTAGAGATCCATGTTCGCGTGCAGACACCCGGGCTGCTCCATACGTGTCTGCGATTCCCGAGTGGGCTCCAGCGCATTCAGCGGCTTCGCCGAGGGTGTGTAGAAGCGGTAGGCGTCGAAATGTGTGCAGCGGATGTTCGCGGCCTCGACCACCTCGTCTGTCCCGGAGGGGCCCAGGCGGAGCGGCACCTGGTCGTGGCGCTGGCCGTGCTCCACGGACTTGTAGACCATGGCCCATTCATGCAGACCGAAGCACCCCAGCTGCGCAGGTGTGGCCGCCGTCGTGCTCAGCAGCCGACGGGCGAAACCGATCATGGAGGCCCGATCGCGGCGGAACCCCTCGACGTCGAGGGTCACTCCGCCGCCGGTGGCGCGGTAGTGCTTCCATCCGGCGTGATCGAGCTGATCCCCCCGCAGCAGGACCCCGACTCCGGGATGCCAGCGGGAGAGTTTGCCGGGGGAGTGGGAGTAGTACGTGAACAGGAAGTCCTCGACCGGGTGCTTGACCCCGGCGTGCCGGCGCGCGAGGAATCCCTCGGTGAGACGATCCACCGCGCTCTGGTGGGCGGCGGCCTTGTCTCGGTGCTCCTGTTCAGGAATCACCGTCAGCCCGTGAGTTGCCTCGAGAGGAGCTGGTGTCTGGGTTACCATCGGGTATATCACTCGTACCAAGTGCGCAGGCGGCAGGGAACCCGTAAAGGGTACACCTGCCGCCTGTGTGCTGTGCGGGACCACTTCCTCGGTTCAGCGCCGTCGGCTCAGCCGAGTTCTCGGCGCATGATCCAGCGTGGACGGTGCCCGCTGTGCGCCGTGGTGGGCCCGGCGACCTCGAACCCGTGGGCCGCGAAGAGCTCGGTGGTGCCGACGTAACCACTGATCACGTCCACCCGTGAAGTCTCTGTCTCCAGCTCCAGGGGATACCCCTCGACGACCTCGGCTCCATGCTCCGCCGCGTGGGCCACCGCTGCCTCAAGCAGATCATGCATCAGGCCACGGCCGCGAAACCCCGGACGAATCACGAAGCACACGACGGACCACGCGTCGCGGTCATCGAGGAAGGGGATCGTCCGGGAGTTCATCAGCCGTCGATAGCTGCTGCGTGGCGCGACCGAGCACCAGCCCGCGGGCTCGTCCTCGACATAGGCGATCACCCCGGGGCCGGGCTCCTGAGCGCAGAGCTCGCGCATGAACTCCGGGCGGTCCTCATTCGCGACACGCGAGTCCCGGTAGGACATGCACCAGCACCCCAGACCGCCGGGCTTCTTGACCCCGACCACCTCGTGGAAGTCGGCGAAGCGTCCGACGGCGGGGCGCACCTCGGTGACCATGCTCGGGCCTAGCGACCGGTCCCGGCGTAGACCTTGGCCTCTTCATCGGAGTCCAGGCCGAAGGCGGTGTGGATGGCCTGCACAGCGCGGTCCAGCAGCTCGACATCGGTGATGACCGAGACGCGGATCTCGGAGGTGGAGATCAGACCGATGTTGATGCCGGCGTCGCGCAGGGC
The DNA here is from genome assembly GCA_947494195.1 of uncultured Nesterenkonia sp. Classification (GTDB taxonomy): domain Bacteria; phylum Actinomycetota; class Actinomycetes; order Actinomycetales; family Micrococcaceae; genus Nesterenkonia. The sequence continues at coordinate 592,565 of CANLUC010000002.1, forward strand.
GGTGAAGAAGCGTGCCGAGACTCCCGGATGGTTGCGCATTCCGCCGCCGATCAGCGAGACCTTGCCGACCTGCGGGACGAAGTCCATGGACTCGAAGCCGATGGTGTCCTTATGCGCGTTGAGCATCTCCTGGGCGCGTTCCCCGTCTTCCCCGGGAAGGGTGAAGGAGATGTTCGTGGTCTTGGTCGCCATGGAGACGTCCTGGACGATCATGTCGATGTTGACCGCGCCTTCGGCGATGAGATTGAAGATCTCAGCCGCCTTGCCGGGGACATCGGGGACCCCGGTGATGGTGAGTTTGCCTTCGGATGCGTCATGCGAGACGCCGGAGATGATGGGCTGTTCCAAGGGTTCGCCTTCCTGAATGGTCACGGTGTCTTTGGGGTCGGGGATGACCCAGGTGCCTTCGAGCTGGCTGAAGGAGGAGCGCACGTGCAGCTTCACTCCGAAGCGCCGGGCGTACTCCACCGAACGCAGGTGCAGGACCTTGGTGCCGGCAGCAGCCATCTCCAACATGTCCTCGCTGGAGATGGTGTCGATCTTCCGCGCCGTCTTGACCACGCGCGGATCGGCCGTGAACACGCCGTCCACATCGGTGTAGATCTCGCAGACATCGGCGTGCATCGCTGCCGCCAGGGCGACGGCGGTGGTGTCCGAGCCGCCGCGGCCCATGGTGGTGATGTCGCGGGACTCCCGGCTCATGCCCTGGAACCCTGCGACGATGCCGATATGGCCCTCATCGAGGGACTCCTGCACACGTTTTGGGCTGACCTCGATGATGCGTGCCTTGCCGTGGATGGCGTCAGTGATCATGCCAGCCTGCGAACCGGTGAAGGACTGCGCGCTCTCCTCGAGTTCGTGGATGGCCATGGCGAGCAGCGCCATGGACATGCGCTCGCCGGAGGAGAGCAGGATGTCCATCTCACGGGAGGGGGGCGCCGAAGTGATGCGTCCGGCGAGGTCGAGCAGGTCATCGGTGGTGTCACCCATGGCCGAGACCACGACGACGACCTGGTGGCCGGCGTGCTTGGTCTCGACGACCCGCTTCGCCACTCGTTTGATGCTTTCGGCATCGGCGACGGATGATCCGCCGTATTTCTGAACGATCAGGCTCATGACAGGTTGTCTCACTCCTGGAAAGGGATGGGAAGGAACTTAGGACAATTCTAGGTCTGGTCAGGCGTCCCGCAGCACGGCGCTGAGGAACTGTTTGGTGCGCTCGTGCGTGGGGTCGGAGAAGATCTTCTCCGGAGCGCCCTCTTCGACCACGCGGCCTCCGTCGAACATCATGACCTTGTGGGAGACGTCGCGGGCGAAGCTCATCTCGTGGGTCACGATCAGCATGGTGACGTTCGTGGTGTCCGCGACGGTGCGCAGGATGTTGAGCACATCTCCGACCACCTCGGGGTCCAGCGCTGAGGTGACCTCATCCAGCAGCAGGATCTCCGGGTCCATGGCCAGGGCGCGGGCGATGGCGACACGCTGCTGCTGGCCGCCCGAGAGGCTCATCGGATGCTCGTTGGCCTTGTCCGGCAGGCCCACCTGCTCCAGCAGCGAATGTGCCTTCGCGGTGGCCTCCGACTTCGACTGCCCCAGCACGTGGATCGGGGCTTCGATGATGTTCTCCAGCACCGTCATGTTCGGGAACAGGTTGAACTGCTGGAAGACCATACCGATCCGAGTGCGCAGGTGCTTCTGCTCCTTGGCGGAGACGGCGACGCGCTTGCCGTCCTTCTCGCGATGGGTCAGCGGCTCGCCGTCGACGAAGATGTAGCCGCCGGTGAGCTCCTCCAGCGTCATCACCAGACGCAGGATGGTGGTCTTGCCCGAGCCGGAGGGGCCGATGAGCGTGACACGCTCGCCGCGGCGGACCGAGAAGTTCAGGTCCTTCAGGACGGTGTTGCTGCCGAAGCGCTTCTCGACATCGACGAACTCGATGACCGGAGTTTCGGGATCAGTTGGCGTAGGCAAGGCGCTTCTCCAGACGGTTGATCAGCAGTGCGGTGGGGTAGCTGGCGGCGAGGAAGATCAGGCCAGCGATGGTGATGGCTTCGGTGTAGCGGAAGGTCTGCGCACCGAGGTCCTGGGCCACGCTGACCATCTCCGCCACCGAGATGACGAAGAGGAACGGGGTGTCCTTGAACATCGAGATCGCGTAGTTTCCGAGCGAGGGAATGGTGGAGCGCAGCGCCTGGGGGATGACCACGCGGCGCCAGGTGCGTCCGGCGCTCATCGAGAGCGCCTTGGTGGCCTCCCACTGCCCCTTGGGCACGGATTCGATGCCGGCCCTGTAGACCTCGGACATATAGGTGGCGTAGTGGATTCCGAAGACGATGAAACCGATCAGCAGCGGGTCCATCCAGGTGAAGCCGTAGTAGAGCACCAGCAGCTGGACCACGATCGGGGTCATGCGGATGAAGTTGGCGGCCCAGCGCACGATGAGCGCCAGCGGCGTGGGGAGCACCCGGATCAGGATCGCGATGACCAGGCCGAGGATCGCCGCGATGGCTGTGCCGACCACGGTCACCAGCAGGGTGACCTGGATGAAGGCGGTGAGGATCTCCGGGAAGATCTCGAGGGCGAAGTCCCAGTCCCAGATGTTGCCGGTGGCCTCGCCGGAGGGCTGTGCGGTGAAGAGTGGAGTCAACGTGTTCATCCCTGTCCCCCTGGAGCTTTGCCGCCCGGCACAAGCGGGGCGGAGCCGGGGTGCGCGGAGGCGATGGGCATCTTGGGTGTGGGTGAGAGGATCTCGCGGATGGTGGGGCCCTGGCCGAGCCGGTGCTTGGCACGGATCTCCAGGAGCCGCATCCCCTGAGTGAGGAGCAGGGCGAACAGGAAGTATGCGATGAGCCCGATGAAGGCGTAGGAGAACCAGGCGTCGGTGACGCGGCGCAGCTGGTCGAGCTCCCAGTTGAAGTCGTTGAGCCCGACGATGTAGACGATGGCTGAGCCCTTGAGCAGATGCACCAGAAGGTTGGTCAGGGAGGGGATCATCAGTGCCCAGGCCTGCGGGAAGATGATCCGGCGGATCTTGTGCGGCCAGGACATCGACAGCGCGACGGTGGCTTCCCACTGTCCAGAAGCGACCGAGGTCAGCGAGGCGCGGACGGCCTCTGCGCCGTAGGCCCCGTAGTTCACACCCAGGGCGATGACGCCCACGGTGAAGGCGCTCTCCAAGGTCAGCCCGAAGAGCGGCAGCACGTAATACACCCAGAACAGCTGCACGAGCAGAGAGGTGCCGCGGAAGAACTCGATGATGACCCGCGCCGGGCCTCTGAGCCAGAGATTCGGGCTGCCGGCCATCAATCCCAGGATCACCGCGATGACGAAGGCCAGTGCGGCTCCGACCAGGGTGAGCTGGACGGTGAGCAGGAACCCGTCCCAGAGTCTGGGCCCGAAGTTCTGCAGCGTCTCGAAGTACTGCTGCTGTTGATCTAACCAGTCCACGGTAGGAGGTCTTTCCTCTCTGCTGGAGGTGATGTCACCGAAGCGGTGGCCGGCCCCGTCCCGGGACCGACCACCGTGAGAGCTATGTCAGTGCTGGCTCAGTCTTCGATGTCCTGGAGTGCTTCCAGATCGCCCTCGCAGAGAGCTTCTGCTGTCATCTCTGCCGGCGGGATCTCCGCCTCGGTGAAGCCGTACTCGCTGATGATCTCCAGCAGCTCGCCGCTCTCCTTGAGCTCTGCCAGGTGCTCGTTGTACTCCTCGAGCATGTCTGAGCCCTGGGGGAACACGGTGGAGCCTGCGCCGTACTGCAGCGTGCCATCCATGTCGTGGACGAAGCCCTCGGTGACCTCGACGCCTTCGGTGTCACCGGCCATGGCGTTGAGTGAGATAGCAGTCAGTGCAAACACGTCGGCGCGACCGCCGGTGACCATGTCCATTCCGTCGTCGGGTGAACCGACGCCTTCAGCGTCGATGCCGAGCTCATCCACATAGGACGCTTCGATGCCGGAGGAGAGCGTGGCCAGGGTGATGTCCTCGCCGGACTCCATGGCCTCAGCGACGTCGTTCAGGTTCTCCACGCCGTAGGGGTTGCCCTCTTCCACCAGCAGCGCAGTGGTGTACATGATCTCCGGCTCGGCGAACGAGGCCTGCTCGCAACGCTCGGGCGTGATGGACATGCCGGCTGAGACCGCGTCGTATCGTTCGGCCTGGAGGCCCGGAATGAGGCTGTCCCAATCAGGAACCAGCTCGGCCTCGACGTTGTAGCCCATCTCGCCGAAGATCTCCTCGGCGAGAGCGATGGTCGCGCCCTCCTGCTCACCCTCTTCGGTGATGTAGGAGTAGGGCTCTTCGCCATTGATGGCGACGGTGATCGTCTCTTCGCCGGAATCGGCTGCGGCCTCGTCGCTCTCGGCGTCGTCTCCGCCGCAGGCGGTCAGGGCGAGCAGCGCGGCGGCGCTCACGGCGCCGGCGCGGACTGCCATAGAAGTCTTGTTCCTCATCGGTGCTTACCTCATCCTCTGGTTCGTCTGGTGCGAGTCGGTGGATAGTGCGCCGCGACGGCGACGTTCCACCTGGCTTCACACGCTAGACCGATAAAAAGGATTTGGAAACTGAATTGATCAGATAAGACAACACGCAGAGCCGAAGAGTCGAGTCGGAAATAGGTGCGAGAAATCCGAGGTTAGATCGGAGTGTGAGCGCGGTTGCCTGACGTGCCTAGGCATGTGCGCTCCGGGTAAATCCACCGAAATACGAATCGTAGAAACCTGAGTATTACCTGATCACGCTTGCATAACTATCTCTGCGGCACCTCTAGAATCTGCCAGCGACGCTGGGTCAGGACATCGCGCGGCGGCCCTCGAAGGCGCGGCCCAGGGTGACGTCGTCTGCGTACTCCAGATCGCCTCCGACGGGCAGGCCGGAGGCCAGGCGGGTGACGGGTATTCCGATGGAGCCGAGCATCCGGAACAGATAGGTGGCGGTGGCTTCGCCTTCGAGGTTCGGGTCCGTGGCGATGATGACCTCTTGGATCACATCATCGGAGAGGCGTCCCAGAAGTTCACGGATGTGGAGCTGATCAGGTCCGATGCCGGCGATCGGATTGATGGAGCCTCCCAGCACGTGGTACCTGCCCCGGAAGGATCGAGTGCGTTCGATAGCCATGACATCTTTGGACTCCTCCACCACGCAGATCAGGCTGGCGTCACGGCGGGAGTCCTGGCAGATCCGACAGGTGTCTTCCTCGGAGACGTTGAAGCAGATGGAGCAGAACTTCACCTTCTCCTTCACCGTGGTGATCGCGTCCGCCAGCCGCTTCATATCCTCGCCGTCGGCTTCAAGGATGTGGAAGGCCACCCGCTGGGCCGACTTCGGTCCGATGCCGGGGAGACGTCCGAGCTCATCGATCAGATCTTGGACTGCGCCTTCATACACGGTGGGGACGAGCCTTCCAGGTGGGGTGGTGATTGAGTCTATCGGGGTTACTCGTTGAGCCAGCGTTCCTCGAGAAGCGTGGCTCCGAGATGCTTCTCGAACGCCTTGCGACCAAAGACCCCGGAGTGTTCCAGAGCGACATCGTCCTCGCTGGCGATGTCCTCAGGCTCGGGTGCCTTGGTGGCGGTCGTTCCGAGTGCACCGGGAGTCTGGGCCCACGACGGCGGCGCCGATTGGTCATAGTCGCTGGGAGGTCCCGAATCCCACGCAGGATCAGGCGGGGGTGCCGGATGGTCGTGGTCAGCCGGTGGTTCGGTCGGCGCTGGAGGCGACTCGCCCCGACGCTGAGCGAGTCGACGTCGAATCTCGGCAGCCCGGCTGGGAGCGCCGCCACTGGCCGGGGCAGTCGCCGGCGCAGCGGCCGCCGTCTCCGACTGGCTCGTCGCGCTGGCGGGGCTGCTGCCGGACCGAGGGCCAGCTGAGGCTCGACGCGCGAACGCGGGGACTGGTGGCTTCGTCTCCAGCGGCTTATACGACTCGGGTTCACTCGGGGGGAGGTCCTGGGCCGAGGAGGGGGAGGGCGCAGAAGAGGGCGACGTGCCAGAGGCGAGGGACGAAGTGGCGGTGACACTCGCAGAGGAGGCCGAGGCGGCGGAAGGAGCTGCGGCGGCAGCCGGGTTGGGGTCCCGATCGAGTTCGTCCCGGTCGCGCTCGAGCTGCTCAGGTTCGAGCTGCTCAGGTTCAGCGGGGCGCGGTGACGGCGCTTCGGCGGGAGGCTCTGGCGGGGCCTCGTAGAATCCGGGGTCATAGGGCTCGGGGGGCTCTTCCTGGACCCACGCGGGCGACCCGTCTGCAGGTTCATCGGCAGATGCGGGGCTCCCGCCTGCGGTCTGCGCATCCCCTGCGTCCGCCGGGCTCAGCCGGCGCTCAGCTTTTGGGCCGCCACCACCACCCGGGGAAGAGGAGCCACCGCTGTTGAGCGTCAAGCGCACCTGCATGCCCAACACGTCTTGGACTGCTGAGTTCAGCGCCTGCTCGCCATGTCGATTCGCGAATGTGGACTTCGCGCCCTCATTGGCGAAGTTCAATGTCAGGGTCTGACCATCGAAATCGCCGACTTCCACGTTGCCCTTGACCAGCATCCAGAGCATCCGTGACTGCGATTTCATCGAGTCCACAATGTCGGGCCAGGCGCGGCGCATCATCTCAGCCGGGGAGACCCCGGAGGAGGAGTCGGGCTGTGCGGGAGTCCTCGGCGCTGCCGGGGATGCTGGCGCTGACGGCCCCGGGGCTGCCGGGACTTCTGGTGCCGAAGGGGCTGAGGTCGCCTGGGCTGTGGAGGCCGCCGGGGCAGAGTCGGGCTTCGAATGCGGCTGGGGTGGCTGCGACGCCAAGGAATCGGCGGCGGGTGCCGGGGCTTCCCAGGCGCCTTCACTCTCGGGCTGAGCGGTGCGCTGTGCCTCGCCGACGGGCTGACTCTCGTCGTCGGCCCGGGAGGGCTGGGTGGAGGGTGCCGCGGGCGCAGTCTGGCTGGATTCACTGACCGGGGAGTCGGCCGGTGCCGCCGACTCGGGCTCGGGGGTCACGCCGACGCCGGCAGTGAAGTCCAGCCGTCGCTCCACGCGTTCCAGCCGTGCGGCGACCGAGGCATGACCCTGTTCGGCATGGGGCAGCAGCAGCCTCGCCATGAGCAGCTCGAGGTGCAGCTTCGGAGAGGTGGCGCCGACCATATCGGTCAGCGCCTGGGCGGTGATGTCAGCCGCCCGGGAGAGCTCGGCCGAACCCAGCTTCCCGGCCTGGGTCTGCATCACGCGGATCTGGTCCTCGGGCACACCGCGCAGGATGGCGCCGGGGTTCTCGGGAACGGACTTCACGATGATCAGATCGCGCAGCCGCTCCAGGAGGTCCTCGACGAAGCGCCGGGGGTCCTGTCCGGACTGGACGACCCTGTCGACCACGGCGAAGGCGGTGGCTCCGTCGAGACTGGCCACGGAGTCCACCACGTCATCGAGCAGCGTGGCGTGGGTAAAGCCGAGCAGCGCCGTCGCGCGGTCGTAGTCGAGCCCGCTGTCGGTGGAGCCGGCGATCAGCTGATCCAGCACGGAGAGCGTGTCGCGGACCGAGCCGCCGCCGGCACGGATCACCAGCGGCAGGACACCGGGTGCCACGCTCACGGACTCCTGTTCGCAGAGCCGGTGCAGGTAGTCCATGAGCGGCTCGGGCGGCACCAGCCGGAAGGGGTAGTGGTGGGTGCGCGAGCGGATCGTGCCGATGACCTTGTCCGGCTCCGTGGTCGCAAAGATGAACTTGATGTGCTCCGGCGGCTCTTCGACGATCTTGAGCAGCGCATTGAAGCCCGCGGCCGTGACCATGTGGGCCTCATCGATGATGAAGATCTTGTAGCGGTCTCGTACCGGGGCGAAGGTGGCGCGCTCTCGGAGATCACGGGCATCATCGACGCCGCCGTGGCTGGCTGCGTCGATCTCGATGACATCCAGCGAGCCGGATCCGCCGGTGGCGAGGTCCACGCAGGAGTCGCAGACACCGCAGGGAGTGCCGGTGGGCCCCTGCGCGCAGTTCAGGCAGCGGGCGAGGATCCGTGCCGAGGTGGTCTTGCCACAGCCGCGGGGGCCGGAGAAGAGGTAGGCGTGGGAGACCGCGTCCTTGCCGAGAGCTGTCATCAGTGGAGCAGTGACATGCTCTTGCCCGATCACCTCGGCGAAGGTGTCGGGGCGATAGCGGCGGTACAGGGCGGTGCTCACAGTCAGAAACCTTATCTGCTCCCTCGGACATGCGCATGCAGCAGGGGTTCGCCGGAACTCGCAGGGCTCGGGGGAGGGTCGGATCAGCCCCGTTGAGCGGCCCCTGAGGCGAGCCGCTGTGCCACCCTGCGGTTCCCCGGGACGGTGTAGAGCCAGCGCGTCCACGGCCGCAGCCAGACGACCGCGAGGGTCAGCGCCAGCCCGCCCACGGTGCAGACTGCCACATGGACCCCAGCCTCCACCCCGAGCTCATCGACCCAGCGGTGCAGGAGGATGATGATCGGAAAGTGGCTCACGTAGACGACGATCGAGTTCCGTCCCGCCCACTGCATGAAGCGATGGACCCGTCCCGCCGGAATCCGGGGAGCCACCCACAGGATCAGGGCGATTCCGAGCCCCGCGGTGGGAGCCGAATAGATCGTGCCTGCCCGGAACTCTGGGCTCTCCAGCCCGTGGTGCGCCAACCATGCCACGAGCGCCGCGAGGGCTGCCACCAGCAGCCAGGGTGCGCGGGTCCACCGCGAGAGCAGGCGAGCGCTGGCGGCACCGAGGAAGAAGAACGCGCCGTAGTAGAGCGTGCGATTGAACAGCGCCTGGTCGACCTCGATCCACTGGCGGGTGAAGATCATGACAACGAACAGCGACGCCGCGACCCCGGTGAACAGCAGGGGATGGGTCAGCAGCGGCTTGAAGAGCAGACCGACCAGGTAGCAGAGGGTCAGTGCCATCAGGAACCAGAGGTAGTCCCCGTTCTGCCAGTAGCCGGGATCTCCGGGACCGCCACGGTAGATCAGCACCCCGAAGCCCACGAGCCAGACCATCAGCGGCCAGACGACGGCGCCGAACTTTCCCCAGAGGTATCCAAGCGAGGGCTTGCGCAGTGACCGTGGCAGCAGGGTCCCGGAGAGGAACATCAGCAGCGGCATGCGGAACGGTTCCAGATACAGGTTCAGCTGAGCCCACTGTGAGACCTCGATGCCGTTCGCCCGGGGGATGTCCGAGCCGTGGAGCACCACCACCAGCAGCACCGCCACTCCCCGCAGCAGATCCATCCACTGCATGCGCTGCGTCGATTCAGCAGATGGGTGGGGCATGGTCCTGGAACTGGCTCTCTCTGGCGATCAGGAAGGGGGAATCGCGAGACGGCTGGCGCGAGACAATTGAAATCACTGTAGCTGACGAGGTTTCTGCAGGTCACAAGACTGACCAACCGTTCGGTCATTTAATCTGATACATTAGCGCTCATGTCCGTGACCTGGGTCACAGACGACATCCACGAATCACTCGTACGTCCACGCGACGTGTCCAGCACTTGGAGCAGATATGAGCCAGTCCACCTACCTCAGCAGCGAGGGGCATGCGCTGAGCCGTGAGGAGAAGAAGGTCCTCGCAGGCACGCTCGTCGGCACCACCATCGAGTGGTACGACTTCTTCATCTATGCGCAGGCGGCTGGCTTCGTGCTGGCCATGCTGTACTTCGAGCCCCTCGGTGAGGAGAACGCGGCACTGGCGCAGATCGTGGCCTGGGCCTCGGTCGGCATCTCCTTCCTCTTCCGTCCGCTCGGTGCGGTACTGGCCGGCTGGATGGGTGACCGGTACGGCAGAAAAGCGGTTCTGGTCATGACCCTGATGGGCATGGGTGGAGCCACCGTGCTCATCGGCCTGCTGCCCACCCACGCCACCTGGGGTGTGGCTGCTCCCATCCTGCTGATCCTGCTGCGCGTGCTCCAGGGCCTCTCCGCCGGCGGTGAATGGGGCGGCGCTGCGCTGCTCGCCGTCGAACACGCGCCGCGGCACAAGCGCGGCCTGTTCGGCGCCTACCCGCAGATCGGTGTGCCCATCGGCATGCTGCTGGCGACCGGTTTCATGTTCGCGCTGAACGCCGTGACCACCGAGGAGCAGTTCATCTCCTGGGGCTGGCGCGTGCCGTTCCTGTTCTCCTTCGTGCTGATCCTCGTCGGCTTCTTCATCCGCATGAAGGTCGATGAGTCCCCGGTCTTCCTGGAGATGAAGGAGCGCAAGAAGGAGTCCTCGGCTCCGCTGAAGGAGCTGCTGACCACGCACAAGAAGTTCACCTTCCTCGCGGCCCTGATCTTCGCAGCGAACAACGCCGCCGGCTACCTGGTGATCGCCTTCTTTGCGGCCTATGGCGTGAACACTCTGGGCATGGAGCGCAACGACACGCTCATCGCCTCGCTGATCGGTGGCGTGGGCTGGCTGATCTTCACGCTCTACGGCGGTTGGATCTCCGACCGCATCGGCCGAGTCAAGACCTTCCAGATCGGCTACGGCATCATCATCGTCTGGTCGATCCCGATGTGGTTCCTGCTCGACACTGCCTCGCTGCCGCTGTTCGCCCTGGCGATCTTCATCCTGACCATGGGTCTCGGCCCGTCCTACGGCCCGCAGTCCGCGCTCTACGCCGAGATGTTCCCCGTCTCCATCCGCTTCTCCGGCGTCTCGATCGGCTATGCGCTGGGTTCGATCATCGGCGGAGCGTTCGCGGCGACCATCGCGCAGAGCATCCTCAACGCCACGGGCCAGTCCTGGCTGATCGGCCTGTACATCTCGGTGCTGGCGATCATCTCATTCCTGGCCGTCTCGGTGGTGCCGAAGAAGCTCCAGGGCATCAACCTCAACGACGACAGCGAGCGCGAGGACTTCTCCGTGACCCCAGGGGCACGCTCGACGACCCCGACCAGCTGAATCACTCACACCATCTGAACGCACCACAGAAGAGGACCCTTGATGAGAAACAGCACCTACACCCTGAAGCTCTCTGCGGCGGTCGCCGCCTCAGCCCTGATGCTGACCGCCTGCGGCGGCAGCAGCGAGGGGGAGGATACGGAGAGTGCAGCCGGCGAAGAAGGCGGCAGCTACTCGATCGGCATCACCCAGATCGTCTCGCACCCCTCGCTGGATGAGGCCCGTGATGGTTTCAAGGCAGCGTTCGAGGATGCCGGACTCGAGGTGGAGTGGGACGAGCAGAACGCCCAGGGTGAACAGGCCACGGCGAGCAACATCGCCGGCACCTTCGCCTCCTCCGATATGGACCTGATCCACTCGATCGCAACGCCGACCTCGCAGGCAGCGGCTCAGGCCATCACCGACAAACCGATCGTCTTCTCCTCGGTCACCGACCCTGAGGAAGCCGGTCTGGTGGACTCCTGGGAGGAGCCCGGGGCCAACATCACCGGAGCCTCCGACCTGAACCCGGTCATGGAGCAGTTCGAGCTGCTCCAGGAGATCGCACCCGAGGCTGAGACCGTGGGCATCGTGTATTCCTCCGGTGAAGCCAACTCCGAGGTCCAGGTGGAGCTGGCCCAGGAGGCCGCCGACGAGCTCGGGCTGGAGATCCAGGAAGCCACGATCTCGAACTCCTCCGAGGTCCAGCAGGGCGTGGAATCTCTCGACGTGGACGCGATCTGGGTTCCGACCGACAATGCCGTCGTCTCCGCGCTGGAATCAGTGCTGCAGTATGGCCAGCAGAACAGCATCCCGGTGATCGCCTCCGAGGGTGACTCGGTTATCCGCGGCTCGGTGGCCACCTACGGGCTCAACTATGAGGACCTCGGCCGCCAGGCCGGCGAGATGGCCATCCGGATCCTCGAAGACGGGGAGGACCCCGCAACCATGGCGGTGGAGACTCTGGAGGAGCTCGAGCTGATCGTCAACCCGGAGGCAGCCGAGGCCATGGGCGTCGAGCTGGATCAGGAGCTGCTCGATCGCGCCGACGTCGTCGTCGGTGAGGATGTCGACGCCGAGGATCCTGCAGAGGGTGACGAGGCCGCCGACGAGGAGGAGTGACTCCTGCCGCAGGTGACGACCCGACCTCCAAGGGTCGGTCCACCTGTGGAGACGACCGATAAATGACCATCTGGCCGGGCGCCGGAACAGCCTCACCAGGCTGGACCGGCGCCCGCGGCCTGGGTGGACGTGGACCCGCCGACGGCCGATGATCCGGTCGCGACGACGATTGAGGACACATGATCACTGCATTCGAGCTCGGGCTGATCTACGCGATCATGGCCCTGGGCGTGTACCTGACCTTCAGAATTCTAAACTTCCCCGACCTGACCGTCGATGGCTCCTTCACCTCCGGCGCTGCCACCGCCGCCATTCTGATCACCAACGAGGTGGACCCCTTCCTGGCCACCGCCGTGGCCTTCGTGGTCGGAAGCCTCGCGGGCCTGATCACCGGCCTGCTGCACACCAAGGGAAACATCAACGGACTGCTCGCCGGCATCCTCACGATGATCGGGCTGTATTCGATCAACCTGCGCATCATGGACGGGGCCAACGTGCCCCTGCTGGGCCAGGACACCGTGATCTCCATGATGCGCGGCTTCACCGGCGTGGGCTGGAGCTCCGTGGCGGTGCTCGCCGTCGTCGCGCTGCTCTTCAAGCTGGTGATGGACTGGTATCTGCAGACCGACAACGGTCTGGCGCTGCGTGCCACCGGCGACAACGAACAGATGATCAGCTCCTTCGCGGTCAGCACCGACCGGCAGAAGATCATCGGGCTGATGCTCTCCAACGGGCTGGTCGGCATAGCCGGCGCCGTGGTCGCCCAGCATCAGGGCTTCGCAGACATCGGGATGGGCATCGGGCTCATCCTGGTCGGGCTGGCCTCGGTGATCGTGGGCCAGGCCATCTTCGGCAGCCGCACCGTCATCCAGGCCACCCTCGCGGTGATCCTGGGGGCTGTGGTCTACCGCCTGGCGATCCAGTTCGCCCTGAACATCGGGCTGAACCCGAACGACATGAAGCTCATGTCCGCTGTCCTCGTGGTCGCGGCGCTGCTGCTGCCGCAGTGGAAGGGCTTCTCGCGGCTGAGCCTGCGGCGCCGGAGCCGCTCCCCGCTGGCGGCCGCCGCTGAGCCCGCCACGACCTCCGATGCCCCGCTGTCCACAACTTCGGCAGAGAAGGGAGTCTGACATGTTGAAAGTCGACTCAGTCTCCAAGACCTTCTTCCCGCACACCGTCAACGAGCGTCGCGCGCTGGTCGACGTCGACCTTGAGCTGCAGGAGGGCGACTTCGTCACCGTCATCGGCTCCAACGGTGCTGGCAAGTCCACCCTGCTCAACACCGTGGCGGGACGCATCCATCAGGACGAGGGAGTGGTCTCCCTCGACGGCGTCGATGTCAGCAGGCTCAAGGAGCACCAGCGGGCAGCGAAGGTCGGCAGGGTCTTCCAGGATCCGATGGCGGGCACCGCGCCGAACCTCAGCATCGAGGAGAACCTCGCGCTGGCTGACCGCCGGGGACGTCCCCGCGGACTGTCCCGCGGGGTCACCCGAGCCAAGCGGGAACGCTTCGCCGAGGCGCTCAAGCAGCTGGAGCTGGGTCTGGAAGATCGGCTCAAGACCAAGGTCGGACTGCTCTCCGGCGGTCAGCGCCAGGCGCTGAGCCTGCTCATGGCCACCTACTCTGACCCCCGGGTGCTGCTGCTCGACGAGCACACCGCGGCGCTGGACCCGCAGCGGGCCGAGCTGGTCACCCGGCTGACCCGCAGCGTGGTCCAGGACAAGGGTCTGACCACGCTGATGGTCACCCACAACATGGTCCAGGCGCTCGAGGTGGGCAACCGGCTGATCATGATGCATGAAGGCCGGATCATCCTCGACGTCGGTGCCGAGAAGAAAGCGCAGATGACCTCCCAGGACCTGCTCGCCGAGTTCGGCAAGCTCAAGGGCGCTGTGGTCGACGACAAGACGCTGCTGCAGTGAATCAACCCCTTCCGTGAGGGCACTGTGCTGTGATTGACCGCACAGTGCACTCATGGAAGAGTGATAGGTGAACGATCGGTCAGTTATTCCTGCGAAAGGCGCATGACGTGGCGATCAGCCCTGCATATCTCGTCTCCGGCACCCGTACTCCAGTGGGTCGCTACGGAGGCGCTCTCTCCTCGGTCCGACCTGATGACCTCGCCGCCCTCGTGGTGCGTCAGGTGGTGGAGGAATCCGGCATCGACCCGGCCGACGTCGACGAGGTCATTCTCGGCAACGCCAACGGCGCCGGCGAGGAGAATCGCAATGTGGCGCGCATGGCCTGGCTGCTCGCAGGATTCCCTGATTCCGTCCCGGGCATCACCGTCAACCGACTCTGCGCCTCGGGCATGAGTGCGATCGCCCAGGCCCAGCACATGATCGCCGCGGGGGCCGCCGACATCGTCGTCGCCGGGGGAGTGGAATCCATGTCCCGCGCCCCCTGGGTGATGGCCAAGCCCACCACCGGCTTCGCCAAGCCCGGGGAGGTCGTGGACACCTCCATCGGATGGCGGTTCACCAACCCGAAGTTCCTCGAGATCGACAAGCGGACGTATTCCATGCCCGAGACCGCCGAAGAGGTGGCCCGGGTGGAGGGGATCAGCCGCGAGGACGCCGACGCCTTCGCCGCGGAGTCGCAGCGCCGCGCCGTGGCCGCCATCGAGGCAGGTCGGCTGGCGCGCGAGATCACCCCGGTCGAGGTGCCAGGCCGCAAGGGCGCCGTCACCGTGGTGGACACCGATGAGGGGCCACGGCCCGGCACCACGGCAGAGTCTCTCGCGGGACTGCGACCGGTGGTCGCAGGCGGCAGCGTGGTCACCGCAGGCAATGCGTCCTCGCTCAACGACGGCGCCTCGGCGGTGATCGTCGCCTCCGAGGCCGCGGTGCAGAAATACGGGCTGACCCCTCGAGCCCGCGTGGTCGGCGCTGCGAGTGCGGGCGTCGCCCCGGAGATCATGGGGATGGGTCCGGTCCCGGCCACCCGCAAGGTGCTCGAGCGCGTCGGCTGGGGGATCGAGGATCTCGGGGCCGTCGAGCTCAACGAAGCCTTCGCCACCCAGTCACTTGCCAGCATGCGCAGGCTCGGGCTTGACCCTCGAATCGTCAACGCCGACGGCGGCGCGATCGCGCTGGGCCATCCGCTGGGCTCCTCCGGATGCCGGATCGTGCTGACCCTCGCCCGTCGCATGGAGGACGGGGGCGTGGCGCGCGGCCTCGCCACGATGTGCGTCGGTGTCGGCCAGGGCTCAGCCCTGCTGCTGGAAAGGGTGTGACGCGGTGAGCGCGGCCGAGACCCCGACCCTGGATGACTCCGGCTTCAGCACGCTGCGGATCACCGAAACTGCGGATCGGCTGCATGCCCAGCTGGACCGCCCCGAGGTGCGCAATGCCATCGACGCCACCATGATCACCGAGCTGCACGCCGTCTGCGCGCATCTTGAGCATCACCCCAAGCTGTTGATCCTCTCCGGCACCGAATCCGGAGGCAGAGGCATCTTCGCCTCGGGTGCAGACATCGGGCAGCTCCGCGAGCGACGGCGCGCGGATGCCCTGCGCGGAGTCAACTCCACCGCCTTCGAGCGCCTCGCCAAGCTCCCCATGCCGGTGATCGCCGCCCTGGATGGATTCGCCCTCGGTGGCGGCGCCGAACTCGCCTGGGCCGCTGACTTCCGGCTGGGCACCCCTGCGGTGAAGATCGGCCAGCCCGAGACCGGGCTGGGGATCATCCCCGCCGCAGGAGCCCTCTGGCGGCTGCGTGAACTGGCAGGTGAGGGCATCGCCAAGGAGATCCTGTTGGCGGGACGCATCCTCGATGCACAAGAAGCTCTGGACCACGGTCTGCTCAACGCCGTGCATCCGGCTGCCGAGCTGCTCGACGCCGCCCACGCGCTCGCGGATCGGATCGCCAAGCAGGACCCGCTGGCGGTGCGCATCAGCAAACAGGTCTTCTCGATGCCGCGCGAGGCCCACCCCCAGGTGGACAACCTTGCGCAGGCCATCCTCTTCGAGTCGGAGGCGAAGTTCGAACGGATGCAGGCGTTCCTGGACCGCCGCGACGCCAAGACCGCCGGACCAGCAGCAGACCGGGACGAGGCCAGCACAGACCAGGCCCAGATCAGCACAGACCAGGCCTCTGAGCCCACCTCAGAACAGGGCCACGAAGCATCGGAACGCACCTCAGGAGACAACGAATGAGCACGCCTTTCGCGTCGAGCACGCCTTTTCCTGCCACCGTCGGCGTGCTCGGCGGAGGCCGCATGGGCGCCGGCATCGGCCACGCCTTCCTGGTGGCGGGGGCCAGGGAGGTCGTCGTCGTCGACGTGTCTGAAGCGGCCGCGGAGGCCGCCGCCGGGCGGATCACCAAGTATCTCGAGGCCTCGCTGACTCGCGGGAAGATCGAGGGCGAGCTTTCGGACTGGACGGACCGGCTCACCACCACGGCAGATGTGACCGCGTTCGGCCGCTGCGGCCTGGTCATCGAGGCAGTGCCGGAGGACATGCACCTCAAGGTGGAGTCGCTGCGCCGAGCCGAGGCGCAGCTCGCGCCGGAGGCATGGCTGGCCACCAACACCTCCTCGCTGTCCATCACCGATCTCGCGGGACACCTCGATCGGCCCGAGCGATTCTGCGGGCTGCACTTCTTCAACCCGGTGCCCGCCTCGAAACTCGTGGAGGTGGTGCTCGCCGAGCGCACCGGGGAGGAGCTCGCAGCACTGAGCCCACGCTGGGTCGAAGCCTTGGGCAAGACCCCCGTCGTGGTGAAGGACGCGCCCGGTTTCGCCTCCTCGCGGCTGGGAGTGGCCATCGGTCTGGAGGCCATCCGCATGGTGGAAGAAGGCGTCGCCGCGCCCGCCGACATCGACAATGCGATGGTGCTGGGCTACAAGTTCCCGATCGGACCCCTGGCGCTGACCGACATCGTCGGTCTCGATGTCCGGCTGGGCATCGCCGAGTATCTCGAGTCCCAGCTGGGGGAGCGCTTCGCTCCACCCCAGCTCATGCGCGACATGGTCGCCCGCGGGGAGCTGGGCCAGAAGTCCGGCAAGGGCTTCTACGACTACCCCGAGGGCTGACTCGCAGTCTGGGCCGAGGCGTCGCTCAACGAGGCCGCTGCTGAGGCGCCGCTCAGCGGGGCTCGTCCTGGACGAGCCACCGTGCGGTCGCCTCGTCCAGAATGAGGTCCGTGGGCAGGCCTGCCGCCAGGGCACCCCGCAGGCCGCTGATCTTGGCCTCGCCGGAGACGACGCAGATGCGCCGGGGCACGCGCCGCAGCAGCTCCAGCTCCGGGCCTGTGCCCCGCTGGTTGATCAGCAGGTCACGGTGACTGCCGTCTGCGCGGAAGAACATGGTCGCCACATCGCCGACCACGCGTTCCTGATTCAGCGCCAGGAGGTCTGCGTCGTCGAGGTACCCGCCCGAGTACACGTGACTCGGGATGCCTGAGTTGGTCGACCCGACACCGAATATCGCCATGGTCATGCGCTCCTGAAGTTCAAGGATCCTGCGCACGCTGCGCTCGGCCCACATCGCCGTCTTGGTCTCGGCATGATCAAAGAAGGCGGGGACGGGGAACTGTTCCACGCGGGCGCCGTAGGCGTGGCCGAAGCGCTGCAGAATCTCACTGGCATAGGCGATTCCGGTCGTCTGCGTGTTCCCGGCACCGTTGAGCTGGACGACGGTGGTGTCGTGGGTGACCTTGCGTGCAAGGTGTTGGCTCACCGCGCTGAGCGTCGAGCCCCAGGCGACGCCGATCACTGCATCTGACTCGACCAGGGGGCCGATGGTGCGCGCTGCTTGAATGGCGACCCGCTCCAGCACCTCGGAATCTCGGACCAGCTCCGAGACCGGCACCACGTGGGCCTCCACACCGAACCGGCGGCGGATCTCGTGCTCCAAGGAGGGCGCCCGGTGCTGCGGATTGTTGACCTGGATCTCCACCAATCCCGTGTCACGGGCTGTGGAGAGCAGGCGGGAGACCGTGGAGCGGGAGGTGCGCAGCTCTCGAGCGATCGCATTCATGGTGAGGTCCTGCAGGTAATACATCTGCGCCGCGCGCAGGGCGTCGCTGCCGCGGGACCGCGACGCTTGTGCGTTGGAATAACGTGCAGCACGATCGCCCCGGTCGGGCTCGGTGGCGGAATCTTCTCCCACGGCACTCCTCATTTCTGCACGTCTGTGCATCAGCATTGACTAATCGTTGCATTCTTTCAAGAGTGAACCCATACGCACTGCGGACACCGATGCAGCACGCGACACCCTGAGGAGACTGTGATGGCCGACACAATTGTGAACACTGGCAAGACCGCGGCACCCGCGGAGCGGAATGAAGTGCGAGCGCTGCGAGAGAACCCTCGCGCGTCCGTGCTGGTCATCGGCGGCGGCATCAACGGCGTGGGCACGTTCCGCGACCTGGCTCTGCAGGGTGTCGACGTCGCACTGGTGGAACGCGGCGACTACTGCCAAGGCGCTTCCGGCGCCTCCTCGCACATGATCCACGGTGGTATCCGGTACCTGGAGAACGGCGAGTTCAGACTTGTCCGCGAGTCTGTCGTGGAGCGCAACGCGCTGCTGAAGACCGCGCCCCACTACGTGAAGCCGCTGCAGACCACCATCCCGATCTACAGCACCTTCTCGGGCATCCTCGCTGCACCGATGCGGTTCCTCACCCATCGTCAGCAGGGCCAGCCGCGCGAGCGCGGTGCCTTCCTGATCAAGGCGGGGCTGACCATGTATGACTGGTTCTCCCGGGACGGCGGCTCTGTGCCCCGCCACCGCTTCGCCGGTCGCCGTGCCTCACTGGCGCAGCTTCCCGATCTCCGCGACGACGTGCGCTACACAGCCACCTACTTCGACGCCTCGGTGCACAATCCTGAGCGCATGACCCTGGATGTCCTGCGCGACGGGCTGAACGCCAACCCGGACGTGCGCGCCACGAACTACGTCAGTGCCGTGGGACGCAGCGGCGAGGCCGTGACGCTGCGCGACGAGCTCACCGGCGAAGAGTTCCCGTTCACCGCCGACGTCGTCGTCAACGCCACCGGCGCATGGGTCGACGGGACCAATGACTCCCTCGGCGAGCCCAGCTCGTACATGGGCGGCACCAAGGGCTCGCACATCGTGCTGGACCACCCCGCCCTGCTCGCAGCCTGCGCGGGACGGGAGATGTTCTTCGAGAACACCGACGGGCGCATCGTGCTCATCTACCCCATCGAAGATCGAGTGCTGGTGGGCACCACCGACATCGACGTCGACGTCGATGAACAGCCCGTCTGCACCCCGGAGGAGGTCGACTACTTCATCGACCTGATCGGGCAGGTGTTCCCGGACATCACGGTCGAACCGGACCACG
Source organism: uncultured Nesterenkonia sp. (assembly GCA_947494195.1). Lineage (GTDB taxonomy): Bacteria > Actinomycetota > Actinomycetes > Actinomycetales > Micrococcaceae > Nesterenkonia. The sequence continues at coordinate 611,828 of CANLUC010000002.1, forward strand.
TGGTCTACAGCTTCTCCGGCGTCCGCCCGCTTCCGAAGCACGATGAGACCCAGCCCGGCTTCGTCTCCCGCGACTACCGGATCGAGCAGCGGCAGGACCGCGTCCAGGGTCGTGACGTCACCACGCTGAGCCTGGTGGGCGGCAAATGGACGACCTTCCGTGCGCTGTCTGAGCACATGAGCAACGACGTGCTCGAGGTGCTGGGCCGGCGTCGCGCCGTCTCCACCGCGGGACTGCCCATCGGTGGCGGAAAGGGCTTCCCGAAGACCGCCTCCGCAGAGAAGGCCTGGGTCATGTCCCACGCCGGTGACGGGCTCTCCGCCGAGCGTGTCGAGGGACTGCTGATCCGCTACGGGGCGCGTGCCAGCGAGGTCATCGACCACCTCCGCGCAGGATCCGACCGGGTGCTCGACTCGACCCCAGAGCTCAGTGAGCGCGAGCTCGCTTACATGGTGGAGCACGAGCAGGTGGGCCATCTGGTCGACGTGCTCATCCGCCGCACCTCCCTGGCTTTCCGTGGACTCGTCACCGGCGAGCTTCTCCGCGAGCTGGGAGACGCTCTTGCCCCGCTGAAGGGGTGGGACGCTGAGACCGTCACCGCTGAGATTGAACGCGCCGAACGAGTGCTGCGCGAGTGGCACAACGTCGATGTCAAGGATCTGGTGGCATAACTCCGACGGGGCGCTCCGCCTCATCGGTTCAACTAAAGAAGAAAAGAATAAGGAAAGGAGCCAAAGATGTCTCTTGAAGTATTTGTCGCTGAGACCTTCGGCACCATGTTGCTGTTGCTGCTCGGCGGTGGCGTCGTCGCCAACGTCGCCCTCCGTGGTACGAAGGGCAACGGCGCCGGGTTTCTGATGGTCAACTTCGGCTGGGGTCTCGGCGTCTTCGCCGGCGTCTATGTCGCGGCGCTCTCCGGAGCCCATCTGAACCCCGCAGTCACGATCGGCCTGCTCGTCAACGGTGATACCGCCACCCTCGGTCCTGATATCGACAAGACGTTCCTCAACGTCGTGCTGTACTTCCTTGCCCAGATGCTGGGAGCGATCATCGGTGCGGTGCTGTGCTACCTCAGCTATAAGCAGCATTTCGATGCAGAGCCTGATGCCGCCACCAAGCTCGGAGTCTTCTCCACCGGCCCGGCGATCAAGTCCAATGCGTGGAACCTGGTGACCGAGATCATCGCCACCTTCGTGCTGGTCTTCGTGATCATCGCCCAGGGGAGCACGCCTTCGGGGCTCGGTCCGCTGGCGGTGGCGCTGCTCGTGGTCGGCATCGGCGCCTCGCTCGGTGGCCCCACGGGCTACGCCATCAACCCGGCACGTGACCTGGGCCCCAGGATCGCCCACGCCCTGCTGCCCATCAAGGGCAAGGGCGGCAGCGACTGGTCCTATGCATGGGTCCCCGTGGTGGGCCCCTTGATCGGTGGTGCCCTGGGTGGTCTGCTTGCCATGGTGGTCAGCTTCCCGGCAGTCAGCTGAAGTCCCGCGCAGGTCAGGTGATTCCATCATGGCCTGCCACAGCATGATCGACCGATAGAACACTCAAAGAGGAGAAGAACATGTCGAAGTACGTCATTGCGATCGACCAGGGCACCACGTCGAGCCGCGCGATCATCTTTGATCACACCGGGAACATCGTGTCCTCGGGCCAGAAGGAACATGAGCAGATCTTCCCCAAGGCTGGCTGGGTCGAGCATGACCCGATGGAGATCTGGAACAACACCCGCGAGGTCATCGGCAACGCGCTGTCCAAGGTGAACCTGACCCGGCACGACATCGCCGCGGTCGGCATCACCAACCAGCGCGAGACTACGGTGGTCTGGGACAAGAACACCGGAGAGCCGGTCTACAACGCGATCGTCTGGCAGGACACCCGCACCCAGTCGATCGTGGATGAGCTCGCCGCCGACGGCGGAGTGGAGCGCTTCAAGAAGAAGGTCGGCCTGCCGCTGGCGACCTACTTCTCCGGCACCAAGGTGAAGTGGATCCTGGACAATGTCGAAGGTGTCCGCGCCCGGGCCGAGGCCGGTGACCTGGTCTTCGGCAACACCGACTCCTGGATCACCTGGCACCTCACCGGTGGCACCGAGGGCGGTGTGCACATCACCGATGTCACCAACGCCTCCCGGACCATGTTCATGGACATCGAAACGCTGACCTGGGATGAAGACATCCTGGAGGCGTTCGGGGTGCCCCTTTCGATGCTGCCCGAGATCAAGTCCTCCTCCGAGGTCTACGGCAAGGTCCACGGCGCACAGCTTCTGCGCGAAACCCCGGTCGCCGGAATCCTCGGCGACCAGCAGGCCGCCACCTTCGGGCAGGCCGCGTTCGAGAAGGGCGGCGCCAAGAACACCTATGGCACCGGCAACTTCCTGATCGTCAACACCGGTGAGGAGATCGTCCGGTCCGAGAACGGGCTGCTGACCACGGTCTGCTACAAGCTCGGTGACGCCAAGCCGGTCTACGCCCTGGAAGGTTCGATCGCCGTGACCGGATCGCTGATCCAGTGGCTGCGCGACAACCTGGGCTTCATCAAGACTGCCCCTGAGGTCGAGAAGCTGGCGGAGTCGGTGGAGGACAACGGCGGCGTCTACGTCGTGCCGGCGTTCTCCGGCCTGTTCGCCCCCTATTGGCGCGGCGAAGCCCGTGGCGCCATTGTGGGCCTGACGCGCTTCGTGAACAAGGCGCACATCGCTCGCGCAGCACTTGAGGCGACAGCCTTCCAGACCCGCGAGGTCCTGGATGCCGCGAACGCCGACTCCGGGGTCGACATGGAGGACCTGAGGGTCGACGGCGGCATGGTGGCCAATGATGCCCTGATGCAGTTCCAGGCAGACATCCTCGGGATTCCCGTGGTCCGTCCCAAGGTCACCGAGACCACGGCGCTGGGCGCCGCCTACGCGGCGGGTCTCGCGGTCGGCTTCTGGAGCGACACCGATGAGCTTGCTGCCAACTGGGCCGAGGACAAGCGCTGGGAGCCTGCCATGGAGGAGGCTGAGCGCGACCGTCAGCTGCGACTCTGGAAGAAGGCCGTCACGCGGACCTTCGACTGGGTGGACGACGACGTCAAGTAGTCAGTCGTCACCTGTTGCAGGTGAGGTGAGCGGGCCCGGGGTGATCTCTGATCACCCCGGGCCCGCTCGCGTCTCAGCTGGCTCTCAGTGTCTCAGGGGGTGCCTCTATGGTTTTCGTCAAGCGGCCAGAGAGTGCTCGGATGCGATCGGGGCGGCGGGGTCTTGGTAGA
>CANLUC010000003.1 GCA_947494195.1 uncultured Nesterenkonia sp.
CCGGTCGCACGAAGATCGAGTAGCCCGTCATATCAACACCCATCTACTCAGTGTTGCAATCACCGCAAGAACCCAAGGATCGGCAATCGGGCGCGAGCTTGCCCCGAACCCTCGAACCTGGGGGTCATCAGCCGGGGGGTCGGACTGGGCGCCTCGCGGTCCTCTCTGCGGACGCCGGAGTACCTGCGGTGATCGTCCCAGCCGCTGCGATGATGCCGATACCCAGGCCCATCGTCCCGGTGAAGGGGTCTGCAAGGGCCAAGATTCCGAGCACTGCGCCGATTGCAGGGTCCAGTGAGAACAGCGTCGCTACCACTCGGCTGCCGGCCAGCCTCAGCGCGAGGAAGTCACAGAGAAAGGTCGCGGTGATCCCAACTGCCGCATATGGTTACACGTTCACACACTGGGCCGGTCAAGGAGATGTCGATGGCGGAGGGCGCTGAAACTGTTGAGAACTCTGAATCCGCTGAGAATCCGGCGGAGGATTCCGCGCGCTGGCTCGTGATCAAGGGCCGGCGCTGGCGGCGCACCGATCCCGCGCTCCCGGCAGAGCTTGAAGCGCAGCTGAAATCCCATCTAGGCCGGGGAAGATCTTCCGTGGGAGCCGGGAAGAAGACCGGCGACGAGGAGCGGGTCGCCCGGGCGCGGAAGCGGGTGAATCTCGCCAAGACCGGCCTGGGGGAGCGCGGCCCCTATTGGTGGGAGCGAGACGAGTCAGCGCGGCTCGAGGCGGCGCGCGCCGCACTGCAGGAGCTCGACCAGCTCCCCGAGTGAGCGTGGACGGCGACCACGTCTAGCATGGGCCCATGTCAGAACTCGCGACCTCCCCACAGCGGCCAGCGCTTATCGTCATCGACGTGCAGCGCGGATTCGATGACGTGCAGTTCTGGGGCCCACGCGACAACCTGGACTGCGAGCGCAACATCTCGACGCTGCTGGCGCACTGGCGAGACCGACAGTGGCCCGTGGTCTTCGTCCAGCACGACTCGAAAGACCCCGATTCGCCGCTGGCGCCAGCTTCTGCCGGCCATGAGTTCAAGGACGTCGTCACCGGCAGCCCAGACCTTCTGGTGCACAAGAGCGTCAATTCAAGCTTCCATGGCACACCAGACCTTGATGACTGGCTTCGGTCGGAGGGCATCGAGCAGGTCGTGATCTGCGGCATCACGACAAACCACTGTTGTGAGACGACCGCTCGGATGGCCGGGAATCTCGGCTATGAGACGTACTTTGCCATCGATGCCACCCATACCTTCGACCGCATCTCACCGGAGGGTGACAAAGTCTCCGCGGCCACGCTCTCAAGGATCACCGCGACGAACCTGGATGGAGAGTTCGCCACGGTGCTGCGCACGGCGGCGCTGCTGGGTGCGCTGGCTGGACCCGGCGCCGAGCAGGCCCGAGAACCCCGGGGACTCGGATCCAGCTGACCTCTGTCACCTAGCATTGGGCGACGGCGGGGTCCGCTCTGCGCAGCAGATACCACCCGAGTCCCGCCAGGAGGATCTCCAGTGCCGCCACCGCGGTCGCCAGAGGAAGCAGCGCAGGATGCAGCCCGGCGAGGCTGATGACTGAATCCCCGTGAGTGTGTGCCCGGGCGACGGCACCCCCGACACCCTCGGCGTTCACCAGTGCTGTCGTGCTGGTGAGCGCACCGTCCGCCACTGGCGGCGTGGAGTCTTTCGAGGCAAGCATCCCAAGGTGCACGGCCAACATGCCGGAGTTCATCACGCCGATCAGCGTCCAGGAGCGCACGCTCGCCATGCGCCAGAGGTGACCGGCGCAGGGGAGGCAGACGATGGCCATGGCCGTCATCAGCAGGCTCCAGCCCAGATGACCTCCGTGCCCCAGCATCAGCAGGTGTAGGACCCCGGAAACGCCGGCGCCCACGGCGGCTGTGCGCCGGATCCGCAACAACACGTCCATGTGACCCTTCCGAAATACGTGTGAAATGTGTCATATTTATTCTTGAGCGTGCGCTCAACTATAAGGAGGACCACCATGGCTGACAAGACGTCAACCCCGCAGCCCCGACATCCCCTCACTCCACTCTCTGTGCAGGAGATCGAGTCCATGCGCAGCGTGCTCGAGCGTGAAGGACTCATGAATGAGGCCACCCGCGTCTCCTACGTCACGCTGCGGGAACCCGAGAAGCAGGCAGTTCTCGACTGGTCCCCGGAGGACCGGCCGCCCCGCGAGGTCTCGCTGCTGCTCACCGACCTCTCCACACTGACCCTGACCGATCTCGTGGTGGACCTGGATCAGCGCAGCATCGTGGAGCGCCGCGACGTCGACGCCGTCGCTGAGGGCACCGCCCCGAGCTTCGACGAGGACCTCGCGGGTGCGGATCCCATCGTGAAGTCGGATCAGCGCTGGGTGGACGCGATCGCGAAGCGCGGTGTCACCGACCTGGACAAGGTGATCGTCGTGGGACTTTCGGCCGGTGTCTTCGGCTATGACGATGAAGTGGGTGTCCGGGTGGTGCGCGCCTTGGCCTTCCGTCAGGACTACCCCACGGATTCGGTCTGGGCGCATCCGATCGACGGCGTCGTCGCCCATGTGGACCTGACTAGTCAGAAGGTGCTGCGCGTCATCGAGACCGAGGTCATGCACGTCCCCGAGGAGTCCGGTGACTATCTGGATCCGGCGGTGCGCGGGGAGTACCGCACCAGCCTGAAGCCGATCTCGATCACCCAGCCCGAGGGAGTCAGCTTCTCCCTCGAGGACGGCGTGCTGGCCTGGGAGAACTGGAAGGTTCGGGTGGGATTCAACGGTCGTGAGGGACTCACGCTGCATCAGCTGAGCTTCCGCGACCAGGGGGAGGACCGGCCGATCCTCTATCGCGGCTCCATCGCCGAGATGGTGGTCAACTACGGCGACCCCACCCCCTCCCACGCCTGGCAGAACTATTTCGACGTCGGGGAGTACCAGTTCGGACGACTCGCCAACGCCCTGGAACTCGGCTGTGACTGCAAGGGCGAGATCACCTATGTGGACGCCGTCGTCGTCGATGATCTCGGTCAGCCGCAGACGCTCAAGAACGCGATCTGCATCCATGAGGAGGACTTTGGGGTGCTGTGGAAGCACAGCGATGACTTCTCCGGCACCCGAGAAGTCCGCCGCCAGCGCCGCCTCGTGATCTCCTTCTTCGTCACAGTGGGCAACTACGACTACGGCTTCTACTGGTATCTCTACCTCGACGGCAAGATCGAGCTCGAGTCCAAGGCCACCGGCATCGTGTTCACCTCCGGAATGCCCTCGGCCGACTATCCCTACGCCACGCACATCGCCCCCGGACTGGGCGCACCGGTGCACCAGCATCTGTTCTGCGCCCGGTTGGATATGAGTGTGGACGGGACCCGCAATTCCGTGGACGAGATCGACGCCGCGCGCGTGCCCTCCAGCGCAGAGAACCCCTGGGGCAATGCCTTCACTCGCGACATCACCCGGCTGACCACGGAGCAGCAGGCGGTCCGCGACGCCAAGGGATCCGTGGGCAGGGTGTGGCGGGTCAGCAGCGCCGATCGGACCAACCGGATGGGCGCCCCGACCTCATACGTGCTGCACCCCGAGGAGAGCCCCACGCTGCTCGCGGCAGAAGACTCCTCCATCCGCAAGCGCGCAGCCTTCGCCGGACACCATCTGTGGGTGACCCAGTACGACCGGGACGAGCGCTTCCCGGCCGGGGATCAGGTGAACCTCAACCCAGGTTCCGGCGGTCTGCCCGCGTACATCACCCAAGATCGTTCGCTCGAGGGGCAGGACCTGGTGCTGTGGCACACCTTCGGCCTGACCCACTTCCCGCGCACAGAGGATTGGCCGATCATGCCGGTGGACTACGCCGGGTTCAAGCTCACCCCGGATGGGTTCTTCGACCGCAACCCCACGCTCGACGTCCCGCCCGAAACTCCGGGCCACTGTGCCGCAGGCTCAGGGGCGGCCGAGTCCGCCGAGGCTGGCGGCTGCTCCTGTCACTGAGTCGACGGGCTGGCACTGAGCAGATCGGGTTGCTGCTGAGCGTAGGCTAGCGCTTCACCGGGCGGGGGCTGCTCGTGGAGGCGTGTGCGATGGCCTCGACGCCGGCCCCGGTGAGCCAGGCGGAGAGGCAGTGGTGGATGGTCTGCCACTGCCTCTGTGCTGAGGCCAGCGTGGTCTGCAGCGCGCACTCCACCTGGAAGCCAGTGATCAGCACCATCAGGACATCGGCGAGTCCCGCGACAGGGGCGCTCGGGGCGAGCTCGCCGGCGTCCACCGCCTCCTGCAGGTGGGTGAGGAGCTGCCGCCGCCACTGCGCGGCGACCTCAGTCTGAAACTGCGCCAGGTCGGGCTTGGAAGTGGCGCGGCCCCAGAAGTTGACGACGACGAAGGCCTCCCGCTCGGTCTCCGGGCCCACAGGGAGGATCTCCTCGAGCATCTCCCAGAGGGCGCGCAGACCTGTATGCTCCGCCACGCCCTTGGCGATACGGTCGTTGGTGCGATCAAAGATCAGCTGGAATGCGCGGAAGACCACGTCATCGAAGCCGGCGAAGTAATGCCAGAGCGCCCCGGTGGAGACGCCCAGCTCGTTCGCCACAGCACGCGAGGTGGTGGTCTCGAGCCCGTCGCGCGCAGCGATCTTCAGATAGGTCCGCACGATCTGCGCTCGGCGGGCTTCGCGGTCGATCTTCTTCGGCATGGTCATGATTCTTCCCCACCGCAGGCCTTTCCAGGTCACCAGGCGCGCTGCGGCGGGTCAGGAGGCTGCGGCGGCGAGTGTCTCGTGGTGCATCCGCTGGCGTCGGTAGGCACTGGGGGACTCGCCGTACTCGGCGCGGAAGACCCTGGAGAAGTGGGCGGCATCATGGAGCCCCCACCGTCCGGCGACCCAGGAGACCGGCCGCTGGGCATAGACCGGGTCGAGGAGGTCACGACGGATATGTTCCAGTCTTCGGGCCCTGATCCAGGCGGAGATCGTCTGGCTCTCTTCGGCGAAGATCGTGTAGAGGTACCTGACCGAGACGAAGTGCGCCGCTGCGATGGAGGCGGGAGTCAGCGTGTCCTCGGCGAGGTGGTCCAGGATGTATTCGCGGACCTCGCGCTCCAGACCCCGGGTGGGGGAGCTGGGGCCCTCGTGGTGAGAATCCAGCTCGTGAGCGAGCATCGTGACCATCAGGTCCAGGGCTGAATGCACCAGCCGGCTGCCATAGGCGTCCGGCAGCTGTTCGATGCTGTTGCAGAGCTCCACGAAGAACGGATTGATCAATCGGCCGAATCCATGTTCACGGGAGAAGCAGGTCGCGGTCACGCGGGAGATCTGCTCTGGGGTCAGATCGACCGGTTCCTGGGGGATCACCATGACCATCGTGCGGCTGGATTCGGGGAAGTGCAGCGAATACGGGCGGTGCGTGTCGTAGATCGCCAGATCCCCGGGGCCCAGCACCGCTCGTCGGCCGTCCTGCTCCAGCACGGCGTGCCCGGAGAGCTGGAGACTGAGCTTGTAGAACCGTGAATCCTCACGCGAGATCAGCTCCGGGGTGCGCCGGACGGTGTGGGCCGTGGTGGCCAGCTCGAAGACCCCCACGCCGTCGAACGCGGTATGACGCAGGTGGCCCTGAAAGGGGACCCCTGGCTTCTCCCGGATCTCCAGTGGTACCACTGCGGCTGCGATGGCTTCGCGCCACGTGTTCAGGTTCACCGCGGGATGGGCGCGGTCAAGGGCAGGGCCGAAACGGTGGCTGGTGTGCATAGTCCCTCCTGCAAGTGAGTTCCCTCCATGATATTGAGCAACCGCTCAATATTGATGGCAGAGGCGTTTCGGGTGTGTAAACCTTCATGTTCGCTGAGTGTGACACCACTCACATCGCTTGTAAAGCACCGTTCCGCAGAAGGGCGGAGCCAGAACCCGCCGGAATGAACAACACAGATGCACCGTGACGCAAGACTCCTCCGGCGTCGGCTCGGGATACTTCTCGGCAACAGGCGGCGACGACGTCGCCCAGATCCCTGATAGTTCACCAGATGAGGAGAACAGACATGGCTGAATCCACCGCCCCGGCACGACCGCCTACAGCCGAGGAGACCGCACTGGCCCGACGCACCCTGGGCGTCCCAGCCCTGGTGTTCCTGATCATCGCCGCCTCCGCACCGCTGACCGTGCTGGCCGGCGGTGCCACCACCAGCTTCGCCATCACCGGGCAGACCGGGGTGCCCGTGGGCTACCTGCTGCTGGGCGTCATCCTCGGACTCTTCGCCGTCGGGTACGGCCGGATGAGCACCTACGTGCAGAATGCCGGCGCCTTCTACGCCTACGTCGCGGCAGGGCTCGGGGTTCGTCCGGGCATCGGCACCTCCTTCCTGGCGCTGATGACCTACAACGCGATGCAGATCGGCATCTATGGAGTCTTCGGCTTCACTGCGTCCTCGATCATCAATGACCTCTTCGGGGTCACCGTCGCCTGGTGGATCTGCGCCCTGGTCGGCTGGCTGCTGGTGGCAATCCTCGGGGTCAACCGGATCGACCTCTCGGCGAAGCTCCTCGCGGTCATCGTGCTGCTGGAGTTCCTCGTGGTGATCGTGGTCAGCCTGCTCTCACTGTCCGTGGCGCCTGAAGGCGTCACCGCCGAGACGCTGCTGCCGGAGAACTGGTTGAACGGCAGTCTGGGCGCGCTGCTGGCCTTCGGCATGGCTGCCTTCATGGGCTTCGAGTCCGGTGCGATCTACTCCGAGGAGGCGAAGAACCCGGAGCGTTCCGTCGCACGGGCCACCTACATCGCCGTCGCGATCATCTCGGTGTTCTACGCCGCATCCTCCTGGGCGCTGGCCGCCGGAATCGGCCCCTCGCAGATCGTGGCGCAGGCTCAGGAGTGGGGCCCCGATCTGGTCTTCGTCTTCCTGGACGGCAAGCTGCCGGCCCTGCTGGTCAACCTCGCCGCAGTGCTCTTCCTGACCAGCATCATGGCGGCGCTGGTGGCGTTCCACAACGCCGCGGCCCGATACTTCTTCTCCATGGGGCGGGCGCGGGTCCTGCCCTCCATATTGGGACACACCGGCAAGGTCAGCGGCGCTCCGGTGGCCGGCTCGCTCACCCAGAGCGGGCTCGGGCTCGTGTTGATCATCATCTTCGCCATCGCAGGGGCAGGCTCCGAACTTGGGCCGCTGTTCCCGGTGCTGACGATGTTTCCATGGCTGACCAACGCGGCGGGATTCGGCCTGGTGCTGCTGCTCTGCATCACCTCCGTGGCGGCGCTGCGCTACTTCAACCGAGCTCCGGAGCGTCACCCGCTCTTCGCGCGGACCATCGCCCCGCTGCTCGCAGCGATAGGACTCGGCATCATCGCTGTTCTGATCATGTTCAACTTCGACGTCATGATCGATGCGGAGGGCTTCTCCGTCCTGGTGATCCTGCTGCCCGGGGTGATCGTCGGCTCCGGTCTGGTCGGTCTGCTCTGGGGGCACTATCTCAAGCGTTCACGCCCCGAGATCTACCGCGGTGTCCGCGAGGCGAACATCGGCTGAGGCCCGACCGTCGAAGGGTGTGGCCGGGGTGCTTCCCTCGGCTGCACCCTTCAGCGCGCGGATGCATGCACCCACACCCGAATGAGGATCACGAAGTGCCTGAACGCAGAATCAGGGCCACGTCTTGTGCGCCGCATCACATACCGTATACGATCTGGAATACCATCCCGCCGGAGCGATCCGGACCGGCTCGTCGAGGAGACCTATGACCGCGCAGACCCTGGGCACGCCCGGCAAGATCATCGCCGTCCACATCAGCTATGAGTCCCGCGCGGCCGAGCGCGGCCGGCGGCCGGAGGCGCCCTCGTACTTCTTCAAACCGACCAGCTCCATGGCATCCTCCGGGGAGACTGTCGAGCGTCCGGCTGGCACCGAGCTGCTCGCCTTCGAAGGGGAGATCGCCCTGGTGATCGGCACCACCGGCCGCCATATCCGCGCAGAAGACGCGTGGTCCCACGTCAGTGCGGTCACCGCGGCCAACGACTGGGGGCTCTACGACCTCCGTGCGGCAGACAAGGGGTCAAACGTCCGCAATAAGGGCCGCGACGGGTACACCCCACTGGGCCCCGAACTGATCCCCGCGCACGAAGTGAACCCCGAGTCACTGCGCCTGCGCACCTGGAAGAACGGCCAGCTGGTCCAGGAGGACACCACCGCCGCCATGATCTTCCCCCTGCGACAGCTGCTCGCCGACCTCTTCCAGCACATGACCCTGGAAGCAGGGGACGTCATCCTCACCGGCACCCCGGCGGGGGCCTCAGTGGCGGAGCCGGGCGACGTCGTCGAGGTTCAGGTCGATGCCGGCGCGCTCAGCAGCGGTCGGCTGATCACCACGGTCGCCGAGGGTCCCGGGCACTTCGACCCCGCCCTGGGCAGCCTGCCCCAGGTCAACGACACCCAGCGCGAAGAAGCCTGGGGCACTCGCGAGGCCGCCGGGCTGGCACCGCAGAAGGGCTCCGCGCTGAGCGAGCAGCTGCGCGCGAAGCTGCTCGAGGCTCCGGTCGCCGGCCTGTCCCAGGAGATGCGCAAGCGAGGCTTCAACAACGTCACCATCGACGGCGTGCGCCCCACCCGCAGCGGCACCAAGCTCATCGGCACCGCTCGCACCCTGCGCTTCGTGCCGAACCGCGAAGACCTCTTCGCCTCGCACGGCGGCGGATTCAACGCACAGAAGCAGGTGTTCGACTCCGTGGAGGAGGGCGAGGTGATCGTCATCGAGGCCCGCGGCGAGCGTGGCTCCGGCACGCTCGGCGACATCCTTGCGCTGCGCGCGCTGCAGCGGGGAGCGGCTGGGGTCGTGACCGACGGCGGCGTACGGGACTACTCCACCGTGGCCGATATCGCGCTGCCAGTCTTCAGTCAGGGCGCGCACCCGGCCGTGCTGGGACGCAAACATGTGCCCTGGGACGCCGACCTCACCATCGCCTGCGGCGGCGCCACGGTCCAGCCAGGGGACATCATCGTCGGCGACGACGACGGCGTGATCGTGCTGCCTCCCGGCATTGCCGAGGATGTGGCGGACGCGGCGCTGACCAAGGAGACCGAGGACGCCTGGATCGCCGACCAGGTCAAGGCCGGACACCCCGTGGACGGACTCTTCCCGATGAACTCCACCTGGCGCGCCCGGTATGACCAGGAGCGGGGTCAGGCCCAGGGCACGGTCGAGCCGCAGAGCCACACGCAGGTGGAGGCTCCCGTCGTCGAGGGGGAGGGCCCGTGATCCGCATCGACGAACGCATCAGCAAGTCCGAGCTGACCTATGACTGGATCCGCGAGCGCATCATCGCCCGGGAGTTCAATCCGGGATATCGACTCGTGCTCGGCGCCATCGCCAAAGAGCTCGGGATCAGCGTGGTCCCCGTGCGGGAGGCGGTGCGCCGCCTCGAGGCCGAGGGCCTGGTGGAGTTCGAACGCAATGTCGGCGCCCGAGTCGCCATGGTCAACAGCGTCGAGTACATCGACACTATGCAGACCCTCGGGGTCCTGGAGGGGGCCGCCACAGCGCTCGCGCTGCCACAGATGTCCCAGGAGGACATCGACCGCGCGCAGTCGATCAACGATTCCATGCGCGCCATGCTGGAGAGCTTCGATCCGGTGGTGTTCACCTCGCTGAACGAGAAGTTTCACCGCGCGCTGTTCCACCGCTGTCCCAATCCACACATCGCTGAACTCGCCGATCGTGGATGGAACCGGATGGCCGGGCTGCGCAGCTCCACCTTCAGCTTCGTGCCCGAGCGCGCGCCACGCTCGGTGCAGGAGCACGACGAGATCCTGCGGCTGATCCGTGAGCACGCCGAACCGATGGAGATCGAGATGGCAGTCCGCCAGCACAAATGGCGCACCGTCGAGGCCTACCGAGAACAGGGCCACCATGGCGTCCCGACTCCCGCGACTGCCCGCTGACCTGCCACGGGCACCCATTGAACCCAGCGCCTGCGCGCAAGAAGGAGAAGACACCCGATGAACGACTACCAGACCCCCGTCCCTGCCGATCTGCCCGAGCGGATCCAGCACTACATCGACGGCGAGTCCGTGGACTCAGCCGAGGGCGGCACCTTCGAGGTGCTCAACCCGGTCACCAATGAGACCTATATCCACGCCGCCGCCGGAACCAAAGCCGACGTGGACCGTGCCGTCGCCGCAGCCCGCCGGGCCTTCGAGACCGGCCCCTGGCGCGAGATGCTCCCGCGAGAACGTTCCCGAGTGCTGCACCGGATCGCCGACCTGGTCGAGGACCGCGGAGACCGCCTCGCCGAGCTGGAGTCCTTCGACTCGGGCCTGCCCATCACCCAGGCACTGGGTCAGGCGCGCCGCGCCGCCGAGAACTTCCGCTTCTTCGCCGACCTGATCGTGGCCCAGGCCGACGACGTCTACAAGGTCCCCGGACGCCAGGTCAACTACGTCAGTCGCAAGCCCATCGGCGTGGCCGGGCTGATCACCCCCTGGAACACTCCGTTCATGCTGGAAAGCTGGAAGCTCGCCCCGGCGCTGGCGGCGGGCAACTCTGTGGTGCTCAAACCTGCCGAGTTCACCCCTCTCTCGGCCAGCCTGTGGGCCGGCATCTTTGCCGAGGCGGGACTGCCCACCGGGGTGTTCAACCTGGTCAACGGGCTGGGGGAGCAGGCCGGCGATGCGCTGGTGAAGCACCCGGAGGTGCCGCTGATCTCCTTCACCGGAGAATCCAGCACCGGACAGACCATCTTCGCCAACGCCGCGCCGGCGCTGAAGGGGCTCTCCATGGAGCTGGGCGGGAAATCGCCCGCTGTCGTCTTCGCCGATGCCGATCTGGAAGCCGCCATCAACGCCACCGTCTTCGGAGTCTTCTCGCTCAACGGTGAGCGCTGCACCGCCGGCAGCCGGATCCTGGTCGAGCGCAGCATCTATGACGAGTTCGTCGAGCGCTACGCCGCCCAGGCCAAGCGGGTCAAGGTCGGCTTCCCGCATGAGCGCGAGACCGAGGTCGGTGCGCTGGTGCACCCGGAGCATTTTGAGAAGGTCATGAGCTATATCGAGATCGGCAAGGGTGAGGCCCGGCTCGTGGCAGGCGGCGGACGCCCCGAGGGGTTCCCCACCGGAAACTTCGTGGCTCCCACGGTCTTCGCCGATGTGCCCAGCGAGGCCCGGATCTTCCAGGAGGAGATCTTCGGACCGGTGGTCGCCATCACGCCCTTCGACTCCGAGGAGGAGGCCCTAGAGCTGGCAAACAACACCAAGTACGGGCTCGCCGCCTATATCTGGACCAACGACCTCAAGCGATCGCACAACTTCGCCCAGTCGGTGCAGGCTGGCATGGTCTGGCTGAACTCCAACAACGTGCGCGACCTGCGCACCCCCTTCGGCGGGGTCAAGGCCTCCGGTCTCGGGCACGAGGGCGGGTACCGCTCGCTGGACTTCTACACCGACCAGCAGGCAGTGCACATCAATCTCGGTGAAGTCCACAACCCGGTCTTCGGCAAAGCCGACTGACCAGCACTCTTATCCGCCCTCACGTTTTCACCATCAAGCAAGGACGCTTCAGATGACAGACACCTCCTTCCAGCGAGTCCCCACTCCCTCCGTCCCGGCCCCCGACATCCTGCGCTGCGCCTATATGGAGCTCATCGTCACCGACCTGAAACGGTCGCGGGACTTCTACGTCGATGTCCTGGACCTCACCGTGACGGCCGAGGACGAGGACGCGATCTACCTCCGGTCCATGGAGGAGTTCATCCACCACAACCTGGTGCTGCGCCGCGGTGAACAGGCCGCCGTCGCCGCCTTCTCCTACCGCGTCCGGGCCCCCGAGGACCTCGACAAGGCCGACGCGTTCTACACCGAGCTCGGCTGCGAGGTCATCCGTCGCAGAGAGGGCTTCACCCGCGGCATCGGCGACTCCGTGCGGGTCCAGGACCCGCTGGGCTTCCCCTACGAGTTCTTCCACGAGGTCGAACACGTGGAACGGCTTGCCTGGCGCTATGACCTCTACACCCCCGGCGCGCTGGTCCGCCTGGATCACTTCAACCAGGTCACCCCCGATGTGCCCAAGGCCGTGGCGTATATGGAGGACCTCGGGTTCCGCGTCACCGAAGACATCCAGGACGAGCACGGCACCACCTACGCCGCGTGGATGCGACGCAAGCCCACCGTCCACGACACCGCCATGACCGGCGGCGCCGGACCACGCATGCACCACGTCGCGTTCGCCACCCACGAGAAGCACAACGTGCTGGCCATCTGCGACAAGCTCGGGGCGCTGCGCCTTTCGGACCATATCGAGCGCGGCCCCGGACGGCACGGCGTGTCCAACGCCTTCTACCTCTACATCCGTGACCCCGACGGGCACCGGATCGAGATCTACACCCAGGACTACTACACCGGGGATCCGGACAACCCCGTGGTGACCTGGGACGTGCATGACAACCAGCGCCGTGACTGGTGGGGCAACCCGGTGGTCCCCTCCTGGTACACGGAGGCCTCCACGGTGCTGGACCTCCACGGACGTCCCGTCCCGGCCACGGAGCGCACCGATGCCTCGGAGATGGATGTCACCATCGGCGCCGACGGGTTCTCCTACACCCGCAAAGAGGACGAGGAGTCCATGCCCTCCTGGAAACAGGGCGAGTACAAGCTGGGTCACCAGCTCTGAGCCGTCGGGAGACACACCATGCTTGAGAAGGACCAGATCACCGCCATCGCCGATGAGCTCGCCGCCGCCGAGTCACAGCGCAGCACGATCCCGCTGCTGACCACCCGGTACCCCGAGATGACCATCGAGGACTCCTACGCGGTGCAGAATCAATGGCGACGCCGCGCCGTCGCCTCGGGGCGCCGACTGGTGGGCCGCAAGATCGGACTCACCTCGAAGGTCATGCAGGTCGCCACCGGAATCACCGAACCCGACTACGGCGCCATCTTCGACGACATGGTCTACGAGAACGGCTCGGTGATCGAACACTCCCGCTTCTCCAACGTGCGCATCGAGGTGGAGCTCGCCTTCAAGCTCGGCAAACCGCTCTCCGGGCCCGGGGTCACCGTCTTCGATGTGCTGGACGCCACCGACTACGTGGTGCCGGCCCTGGAGATCCTCTCCAGCAGGATCGAGATGGCCGGCCGCACGATCGTGGACACGATCAGCGACAACGCAGCGATGGGCGCGATGGTCTACGGAGGCAACCCCGTGGCCCCGGACGCGGTGGACCTGCGCTGGATCTCGGCGCTGCTCTACCGCAACGAGACCATCGAAGAATCCGGGGTGGCCGCCGCAGTGCTCAACCACCCCGCCATGGGAGTGGTCTGGCTGGCCAACAAGCTCGCGCAGCACGGAGACAGCCTGCAGGCGGGAGAACTCATTCTCGCCGGCTCCTTCACCCGCCCCATGTGGGTCGAGCAGGGCGACACCGTGACCTGTGACTACGGAGAACTAGGAACCCTGACATGCCGTTTCAAATGAAGCAGACCCTGCGCGAGGACCTCGCGACCGCGGACCGGGCACTCATCGGAGGCTGGGTCTGCTCAGGCTCCCCGGTGATGGCAGAGATCATGGCGGGCTCAGGGCTCGACGTCGTGCTCATCGACATGGAGCACGCGCCGAACACCATCGAGTCCGTGCTGGCCCAGCTGCACGCGCTCTCCGGGTATCCGGTGACACCGATCATCCGGGTGCCCTCCGCTGATCCGGTGATCATCAAACAGGTCCTGGACCTGGGCGTGCAGAATCTCCTGGTGCCGATGATCTCCACACCGGAGCAGGCCCGCGACGTGGCCGCGGCGACGCAGTACCCGCCGCGCGGCATCCGAGGCATCGGCAACGCCCTGGCCCGGTCCGGACGATGGAACCGGGTACAGAACTACCTCGACGACGCCGCCTCCCACGTGAGCGTGTACGTCCAGCTCGAGACCGTCGAAGGTGTGGAGAACGCCGAGGTCATCGCCGCCGTCGAGGGCATCGACGGCATCTTCGCCGGGCCCAGCGACCTCTCAGCCTCCATGGGACTGCTGGGCCAACAGACCCACCCCGAGGTCGTCGCCGCCGTGAAGCGCAGCTTCGCCGCCGCGCGGGCCGCCGGCAAGACGGCCGGGGTCAACGCCTTCGATCCGACAGCCGCCCAGGACTACCTCGACGCCGGAGCGGCGTGGGTGCTCGTAGGCGCGGACGTCTCGCTCGTGGCCCGCGGCTCGGAGAAGCTCACCGCGGACTTCATCCCACGCACCGCTCACTGAGGAGTCAGACATGCAGTTTCACCACCACGGCTACGTCTCGCAGAACCCGCGGGTCCAGGCCCCGGCAGGGATCGGACTCGATCGGCCCGAGCAGCTGCCCGAGCACATGGACGTGCTCATCGTCGGCACCGGGCCTGCCGGGATGATCGCCGCCGCCCAGCTCGCGCAGTTCCCGCAGGTGCACACGCGCGTCATCGAGAAGCGCGACGGACGCCTCGAGGTCGGTCAGGCCGACGGGATCCAGGCCCGCAGCGTGGAGACCTTCCAGGCTTTCGGCTTCGCCGACGAGATTTCCAACGAGGCGTATCACATCACCGAGATGGCGTTCTGGAAGCCCGACCCGGAGGCGCCGGAGAACATCACTCGCACGGCCCGGCCTGACGATGATCCGGAGGGAATCAGCGAGTTCCCGCACCTGATCGTCAACCAGGCCCGGGTGCTGGACTACTTCGGAGAGTCCATGGCCAACTCACCGTCGCGGATGACCCCCGACTACGGCTGGGAGTTCCTGGGGCTGACCGTCCACGACGCGGGCGAAAACCCCGTCGAGGTGACCCTGCGCCGGGCCGCCGGCCCGGAGGCCGGAGCCGAACGCACCGTCTGGACGAAGTACGTGCTCGGCGCCGACGGTGCCCGCAGCGGCGTGCGCACCTCGATCGGTCGCAGCCTCACCGGTGACAAGGCGAACCATGCCTGGGGCGTCATGGACGTGCTGGCAGTGACCGACTTTCCCGACATCCGCCGCAAATGCGCCATCCAGTCCCACTCCGGAGGCAGCATTCTGCTGATCCCGCGCGAGGGAGGCCACCTGTTTCGGATGTACGTGGACCTCGGCGAGGTCCAGCCCGGTGAGGGCGCCCAGGTCCGCCAGACCACCATCGAGACGATCATCGAGAAGGCCAACAGCATCATGGCTCCCTTCACCGTGGACGTGAAACATGTGGCCTGGCACAGCGTCTACGAGGTCGGGCACCGGGTGACGGACAAGTTCGACGACGTTCCCGAGGAGCTGACCGGCGAACGCGACCCCCGGGTGTTCATCGCCGGAGATGCCTGCCACACGCACAGCGCGAAGGCCGGGCAGGGCATGAACGTGTCCATGCAGGACGGCTTCAACTTGGGCTGGAAGCTCGGCCAGGTGCTGCAGGGACGCAGCCCCGCCGCCCTGCTGCGCACCTACTCCGGGGAGCGTCAGGTGATCGCGCAGAACCTGATCGACTTCGACAAGGAATGGTCCACCCTGATGGCGCAGAAGCCGGAGGAGATGGAGGACCCCTCCACGCTGGAGGACTTCTACGTCAAGACCATCGAGTTCCCGGCCGGCTTCATGACCCAGTACAGTCCCTCGATCATCACCGGAGGCGACGCGCATCAGGATCTCGCGAGCGGCTTCACCGTGGGCAAGCGGTTCAAGTCGGAGCTGGTCTGCCGGGTCAGCGATGGCAACCCGCTGCACCTGGGTCACCTCGCCACGGCGGATGGACGCTGGCGGCTCTATGCCTTCGCCGATGCACCGACCGCAGGCGAGGACTCCGCGCTGCGGGACTGGGCACACTGGCTGCACACCGATCCCAGCTCCCCGGTGCGGCGCTTCACCCCCGCCGGAGAGGACGAGGACGCGCTCTTCGACATCAAGGTCATCTACCAGCAGCGGCATCCCGCTCTGGAGGTCACCGACGCCCCGCGCGCGTTCCTGCCGGTGGTCGGGCCCTTCGGCCTGACTGCCAGGGACCGGGTATTCGGCACCCACCCCGAACGCGACATCTTCACCGAGCGCGGCATCAGCCGGACGGGCTGCGTCGTCGTCGTGCGCCCCGACCAATACGTGGCGCACGTGCTCCCGCTGACCGACACCGCCGCCCTGGCCGACTTCTTCGCACCGATCTTCCTGGAGCCCACGTCATGACCACCGAACAGACCCAGCATGGCACCCTTGCGGTGCTCAACCCTGCCACCGGCGAGACCGTCGGTCGGGTGCACGATCATTCCGGCGAGGAGGCGGCAGCCCTGGTCGACGCCGCGCAGGCAGGCTTCGAAGCCTGGCGCGCCACCAGCCCGCGGCATCGCTCAGAGGTGCTCACTGCTGCCTTCCTGGGCATGCGCGCCAACGCCGAGCGGCTGCGGGACCTGATCGTGGCGGAGAACGGCAAGTCTCGTGCCGATGCGGCGGCCGAGGTGAGCTATGCCAGTGAATTCTTCCGCTGGTACGCCGAGGAGGCGGTGCGCACCCCTGGTGAGTACACCGAGGCCCCGGCCGGGGAAGTGCGCAATGTGGTCACCCGGCACCCCGTGGGAGTGGCAGTGCTGATCACCCCGTGGAACTTCCCGGCGGCCATGGCGACCCGCAAGATCGGACCGGCCCTGGCAGCAGGCTGCTCGGTGCTGCTCAAGCCCGCCAGCGAGACCCCGCTGACGGCCTTCGCCATCGCCGAGATCCTCACCGAGGCAGGAGTGCCCGAGGGCGTGGTGCAGGTGGCCGCCTCCAGCAGCGCCAGCACCGTGGTCTCCGCATGGCTGGCCGATGACCGGGTCCGCAAGCTCTCCTTCACCGGGTCCACCGGCGTCGGCCGCAGGCTCCTCGCCCAGTGCGCGGAGCGGGTGGTCAACACCTCCATGGAGCTCGGCGGCAACGCGCCCTTCATCGTCACCGCTGGAGCTGATATCGATGCCGCGGTGGAAGGAGCCATGCTGGCGAAGTTCCGCAACGGGGGACAGGCCTGCACGGCAGCCAACCGCTTCTACGTGCATCAGGACGTCCTGGGCGAATTCACCGAGAAGTTCGGCGCCAGGATCGCGGCCCTGCGCGTGGGAGATCCCGCCCAGGGAGCCGACATCGGGCCTGTCATCACGGAGAAGGCGGCCGCGGAGATCCGCGGTATGGTGCAGCGCGCCCGGGAGCAGGGAGCTGTCATCGCCGCCCAGGCGCAGCTGCCCGACGACGCGAACCCGGCCTTCCTCGCGCCCACGCTGTTGACTGGGGTCCCCATGGACGCCGAGATCCTCAGCGAAGAGATCTTCGGCCCGGTGGCCCCCGTGGTCGCATGGACCGACCTGGACGCGATGATCGAACTCGCCAACGCCCCGGAGGTCGGGCTCTCCTCCTACGTCTACGCAGGGAAGCTGCAGACCGCGATGAAGATCGCGGAACGGCTTGAGGCCGGGATGGTCGGCGTCAACCGCGGGATCGTCTCGGACCCCAGTGCTCCGTTCGGCGGGGTCAAACAGGCCGGGATAGGCCGCGAGGGCGGCGCCTTCGGGATGGAGGAGTTCACCGAGGTCCAGTACCTCAGCGTCGATTGGTCCTGACAAGGCGATGGTCCTGAAGGAGTCACACTCCTGAGGTCACCACGGTCCTGACGTGTGTCAGGCTGTGCAGAGGAAAGGGACCTGTGTGACGTTCAGTTGGGCAGGATTTCATCCACGCCCTGAGACCGCCCCTTCTTCTCCGCCTTGGCCACATAGTGCGGATAGACCGCGCCGAAGCTCACGTGTCAATCCGATGGGTGCTCATACGGGTCCTCTCTGCGATCGCACTGAACTGTGGTCCGCTCCGACCCCTCCTTGAGGAGGGGGCAAGGTCCCTCCGCTGGGAGGGGGTGTTTTCTTCGTCGCTGCGATGGACTGGAGTCACCGAACTTCCAGGACAGGCGCAGCCGCGCCGGGACGGACACTGACCACCATGACCACCACCTCACCCAGCATAGAGATCTCCCATCTCGCCAAGAGCTATGGCTCCACCCAGGCGGTGACGGACGTCAGCTTCCATGCTGAATCCGGCCGCGTGCTGGCACTGCTCGGCCCCAACGGGGCCGGCAAGACCACCACGATGCGCATCCTGCTCGGCCTGGCCACCGCGGAGAGCGGACATGCCCTCATCGACGGCAAGGCCTATCCCGCGCTCTCGTCGCCCGCCCACCGCGTCGGCGCTGTGCTCGACGCCGGCGGGCTCCATACCGACCGCACCGCCCGGGAACACCTGCGCATCACCGCCGCCATGATCGGCGTCGGCCAGCGCATCATCTCACCCGTGCTCCAGCAGGTCGGCCTGACGGAGGCCGCTGACCGACCCGTGCGCGGCTACTCTCGGGGCATGCGCCAGCGTCTCGCGCTGGCCAACGCGCTGCTCGGAGACCCCTCGATCCTGGTGCTGGATGAACCGGCCAATGGACTGGACCCGGCAGGCATTCGCTGGCTGCGCCAGTACCTGCGCTCCTTCGCCGCCCAGGGCGGGACGGTGCTGCTCTCCACTCACGTGCTGACCGAGGTGGCTCTGGTCGCCGATGACCTCGTGATCATTGATCGTGGCCGAAGCCTCATCAGCGGAGCACTCGACGCTCTCACCGCAGAGAGCGACCTCGAACAGCTCTACCTCTCGATGACCTCCGTCGGCTCAGACCAGCACTCCCAGTACACCCCCGGCAACCTGGCCGGCTCCACCTCGACAGATCGTGAGACCCTGCGATGATCCGCGCCGAACTGCTCAAAATGACCACCACGAAGGCCCCGAAGATCGCCGCCGCCGTCGGCATCCTCGGTGTCGCCGCCACCGGGCTCGCCAGCGGGTGGCTGCTGCCGGCCATCAGCCACATGGATCCCGATCTGCAGGACAGCGTCGCGCAGATGGCCACCTCTACAGCGGATCAGCAGCTCGCGGCCATGAACGTCCTGGGCGGGGGCTCGCTCTCCAGCGGCTCCGTCAGCATCGGACTCATCGCCGTGCTGCTCCTCGGCGCACTGATCGCGACGACGGACTTCCGCCACGGCGGCATCATCAACGCCGCCCTCGCCTCACCTCGCCGGGGCCGCATCATGGGAGCCAAGACGGCCGCCACCGTCGTGGCGATGGTGGTCCTGGGCCTCTGCTACGCGTTCGTGCAGGGACTTCTGGTGGCGGTCGCCCCCAGCACCCTTGGGGCCGGAGGGTTCTCGGCAAGCTGGTTCGACGTCGCCGATGTGCTCGGCCGCGGGATTCTTGTGCTGATTCCACTGGGCGTGCTCGGCCTGGCTGCCGGGATGCTCATCCGCAGCCAGAGCGCCACCTTCCTGGTGCTCATCGGCGCCGCCGTCGCCGATGTCACCCTCGGGGCGATCCTCGCCGTCATCCCTGCCACCAGCAGCTGGGCCAGCTACACCCCGCTGGCGCTGGTCTCCACAGCAACAGGCCCGTCCGGGGGCGCCGACGCAGGCCTGGCCCTGGGCATCCTGACTATGATGGCGCTGGCAGCGGCAAGCGTGGCCTGGGTGACGCTGCGCCGCCGGGACCTCTGAGACTCGCCATCCGGTCTGGTGACAGGAGAACACCCATGAAGCACTCCACGGCTGACGTGCCCACCGCGCATACCTGGACGTGGACCCCCTCATTGGTCATCCTGGCCATCATCCCGCTGCTCTTCGCTGTGCCGGAGTTCCTGAACTCCGGCACAGCGGTGCTTCTCACCACCGCAACACTCGTGGTCCAGGCGGTCCTGCTGCTGGGCAGCTGGAGATGGCCCGGGACCATCCTGGCGATGGTCACACTCAGCGACGCGCTGCTCTTCGCGCTGGATGAGGGCAATACCAGCGCTGGGCTCGCGGTGCTCTTCGCCGCCTATGCCACCAGGCGATCGCTGCCCCGTGACGCCGCAGCTCGACGGATCATCCCCTGGGCCGTGTTCAGCGTGATCGTGGCCGCGACCACCGGCGCCACCGGCGAGCTGGCCCAGTACGGTGAGATCCCGCTGGCCCTTGCCCGCGGGGTCGTGCTCTTCGGACTCGCCTGGCTGGCCGCCGAGATTCTGATCGGACGGGCCCAGCTGATCCAGGCACTGATCGAACGCGCCGAGATCGCCGAGCGCGAGCAGGAGCTCGTCGCCGCGCAGGCGGTCCAGGACCAGCGCACCCTGATCGCCCGGGAGCTGCACGACATCGCAGCCCACCACCTCACCGGGATCATCGTCAGCACCCAAGCCGCCAGCGCCCTGGCGCAGACCGACCCACAGGCCCAGCGAGGGTACCTGAACTCGGTGCAGCGGGACGCCCGCTCGGCGCTGGAGAACCTGCGCCGCACGCTCGGTCTGCTGCGCGCCGAAGAAGGTTCCACCACGCTCGGCGCCCCCTCGATGGCCGATCTGCCCCAGGTCATCGAGGACGCCGAATCCCGTGGCACCCCGGTGGAGCTGCACCAGCAGGGTCAGGCCTGGCAGCTGGGACCGGTGGCCGGCGTCGTCGTCATCCGCGGCATCCAGGAGGCGCTGGCCAACATCACCAAACACGCCCCCGGAGCCCGAGCGCGGCTCACCGTGGACTGGGGGAGTGATCAGCTGAGCATCGAGGTCCACGACGACGGCGCCGCTGAGCCCGCCACGTCCCTGCCGGCCAGCGGTTATGGGCTCACCGGGCTGCGCGAACGCCTGAGGCTGGTCCACGGGACCATGGAGGCCGAGCCGAGGGCATCCGGCTGGCGCACCGCGTTCAGGATTCCGCGCGAGCCCACCGAGAGCGCCGAACCCTCCGTGAGAGCCGAAACCGCCGAACCCGCCGTGAAGGGACAGCTGCTGTGATCACCGTGCTCATCGTCGATGACCAGCCCGTGGTCCGTGCGGGGCTCTCCGTGGTGCTCGACGCCGAACCGGACCTGCAGGTGCTCGGCCAAGCAGCAGATGGAGCGGAAGCCGCCCGGCTGACGGCAGAACTCGCGCCAGACGTGGTGTGCATGGACGTGCGCATGCCCGGCTCGGACGGGATCACCGCCACCCGAGAGATCATCGGCTCCGGGTCCGCCGCCAAGGTCCTGATTCTGACCACCTTCGACATCGATGAGTACGTCTTCGCCGCACTCGAAGCCGGGGCCTCAGGATTCCTGCTCAAGGGCGCCGAGGAAGCGGTGATCGCCCAGGCCATCCGTTCGGTGGCCGCCGGCGGGGGAACCCTCGATCAGCGCATCACCCACAAGGTCATCACCGAGTTCGCCCAGCGCCGCAGCGGCACATGGGCCGGGACCGAGCTGGGCGCGGTCACGCCGGGAGCCCCTGCACGGGAGAACGACACTCTCAAGACCCCTGCGCTGACGCCCCGGGAGACGGAGGTGCTGCGACTGATCACCCAGGGTCTCTCCAACGCCGAGATCGCGGAGTCCCTCTTCGTGGAGGTGACCACCGTGAAGTACCACGTGCAGTCGATCCTGATGAAGACCCAGAGCCGGGACCGGCTGCAGGCAGCCATCTGGGGACTGCGTCACGGCGTCGCCCCAGGGGATTTCCGTTGACCCCCTTGAGTCGAGACCCGCTGGAAGTGCCCAGCCCGGAGTGACAGGATCGTGGATGCAGCACCAGGCACCAACTCTGAGAGGAACACGATGAAAGCACTCCAGTACGTCGCCATCGGCCAGCCGCCCGAAGTCCGTGAAGTCCCCACGCCAGAACCCGGTCCGGGCGAGGTCAGGCTGCGGATCACCGCCGCCGGCGCCTGCCACTCCGACAGCTTCGTGATGAGTCTGAGCGAGGAGCAGTACGCGGAGTTCGGCTATCCGCTGCCCATGACGCTGGGTCATGAGGGGGTCGGCGTCGTCGATTCGTTGGGGGAGGGGGCAACCGGCGTGGAGCTCGGTGACGCCGTCGCCGTCTACGGTCCGCTGGGCTGCGGCCGCTGCCACTCCTGCGCCCAGGGCTTCGAGAACTACTGCCCGCATGCAGCGGGCATGGGGATCACGCCTCCGGGCCTCGGCCGGGACGGAGCGATGGCGGAGTACCTGATCGTCAGCGACCCGCGCCTGCTGATCCCGATCAAGGATCTGGATCCGGTCAAGAGCGTGGCGCTGACCGACGCGGGACTCACCCCCTACCACGCGATCAAGGGCTCCCTGGACCTGCTGGTGCCGGGAAGCGTGGCCGTGGTCGTCGGTGTCGGCGGCCTCGGGCACATCGCCGTGCAGCTGCTGCGCAGCCTCACCTCGGCCACCGTGGTGGCGCTGGACATCAGTCAGGACAAGCTCGAGTTCGCCCGTGAGGTGGGGGCTCACCATGCCTTCCTCTCCGACGACGACGCCGCCGCGAACATCGCGGAGGCCGTCGGCCCGGGACCGGTCACCGCCATCTTCGACTTCGTCACCAATGAACCGGTGATGAAGATCGCCCGCTCGCTCAGCGGTCCACGCACCGATCTCGTGCTCGTCGGTGCGGGGGCTGTGGAGACCAGCGTGGGTCTGCTCGGGCAGCCCTACGGTTCGCGGATCCGTGCCCCGTACTGGGGTGCGCGCCCGGAGCTGATGGAGGTCGTTGAACTCGCCCGGACCGGCCACCTCGAGGTGGAGACCGAGCAGTTCAGCATGGACCAGGCGCCTGAGGCGTACCGCAAGCTGCACGACGGGGAGCTGCGTGGCCGCGCCGTCGTCGTGCCCTGAGGCGTCACCGCCAAACACCTGGCGCGCGTGAGCGCAGTGGGTAGAGTGGTAGCTGACGGGGATGGCCCTCATTGCGGGGGCGCCACCCCCGTCGGCTGCCACGACGCCCCCGCGGGAGCGTCCTCATGAGCCACGACACTCATCACACCACCCGGCCGATCCCCTTCGAGCCCGCCCGGCGGGAGCTCGGGGTCATCGTAGGTTTCGACGGCTCCAAGCAGGCGTTCCTGGCACTGCACTACGCGGCGCGCGCCTCCCGTCGCAGCGGACGCGTGCTGACTGTGATCACCGCCTTCACCGTCCCGACACCGCTGTACACGACCCTGGCTGCCCTGCCTGAGCAGTCCGAGGCTGAAGGCCATCTTGCAGCTGCCAAGAAGGTGCTCGAAGAAGCTCGCAGCTACCTCACGGATTACCCGGGGAAGGTCATCTACCGGGCCGAACGTGGCGATGCCGCCGGGGTGCTGGTGGACCTCTCCAGCATCGCCGAACTGGCGGTCGTGGGCGCGCGCGGCCGCGGCGGTTTCCTCGGACGAGTTCTGGGGTCCGTGTCCGCAGCGCTGCCCGCCCACGCCGACTGCCCCACCGTCGTGGTGCCTCGGCAGTATCAGGTCGGCGACGCCGAGGGCGAGGCGCGGTTCGAGCCGAGCCCGGACCAGCGTCCGGTGGTCGTGGGAATCGACGGCTCAGCCCAGAGCCGTGTCGCCACGCTCCAGGCAGCCCAGGCCGCGCAGAACCGCGGGGTCGCGCTGCACCTGCTGCTCGCTCTTCCTTCCCTGGAGGGATGGCTGGAGTGGTATCCGGAGCTGGACGCCCCCGAGGAGGCGGTCACTGATCGCCGGAAGACGCAACTGGAGCAGTCGCTGGAGGCCGAGGTGGAGTGGCTGAAAAGGCACTACCCCTCCTTGGAGGTCACGGCACAGGTCAGGCCGGGGGATCCCACCGCGCTGTTGGCCAGAGAGACGGACCAGGCACAGCTGACGGTCATCGGCACACGCGGCCGAGGCGAGATCGCGGGCACGATGCTCGGTTCTGTCTCGCGCGGAGTGCTGCACAAGGCCACAGGTCCAGTGATGGTCGTGCCCTATCTCAAGGACGACCGGTTGGCGGATCAGCCGGAGTTCATTCGGTGAGCAGCCCGGTGAGCGGCCCGGCGAGCAGCCTGGTGCCGCGCATCGTTCTGGTCCGCGCCGTGAACGTCGGCGGCACCGCGAAGCTGCCCATGGCGCAGTGGCGGGCGCTTGCCGAATCGCTCGGCGCAACGCGGGTGAGGACCTATATCGCCTCCGGCAACATGGTGTGCGCCCCGGAAGGTGACCCGGAGGCCTTTGACCGCGCGCTGGAGGCTGCCGTGGAGCGCCAGCTTGGCTTCTTCCGCGAGGTGATCAGCCGCTCCGTCCAGCAGGTCAGCGCCGCGCTGGCTGCGCACCCCTTCGAGGAACTCGACCCCCGCTTCTCCTACATCACGTTCCTGGCCGGAGAGCCCACCGCTGAGGCGGTGGCGAAGGCGCAGAGCTTCGAGACCGGCGCAGACGAATGGAGGGTCATCGGCCAGGAGATGCACATCCGCTACGCCGAAGGTGCCGGCCGGGCCCAGATGAAGGACGCCGCGATCGGGCAGGCGCTGGGCGTGCCCGGCACGGCGCGGAACCTCAACACGGTGCGCCGGCTCATCACCCTCGCCTCCGAGTCCTGATGGGATCTGCCGAGCGCATGCCACGCGGGTAAGCCCGTATTGCTAGCGGCGTCTCGCGCGGTTGGCGGCCTTCTCGTAGAGGTTCTCCACCACCCGCTGGAAGTCACGCATGACCTCGGTCCGCTTGATCTTCAGCGAGGGTGTCAGATGCCCGGAGTCGATGGTGAAGTCGTCCTCGAGAACGGTGAAGCTGCGGATGGACTCGGCCTGGGACACCGAGGCGTTGGCTGAGTCGATCACCTGCTGCAGATGCTCCAGGACCTGCGGATGTTCGGTGAGCTCCTTCATGGGCGTCTCCGGATCCAGTCCCTTCCCGCGCAGCCAGCTCGGCGCCACATCACTGTCCAGGGTGATCATGGCACTGATGAACGGCCTGCCGTCCCCGACCACGACTGCCTGGGAGACCAGAAGGTCAGCTCGGATGGCGTCCTCGAGCTGAGCCGGGGAGACGTTCTTGCCCCCTGCGGTGACGATGATCTCCTTCTTGCGTCCAGTGATGATCAGCCGGCCCTGATCATCGAGCCGCCCGAGATCGCCGGTGTAGAACCAGCCATCGGCACTGAAGGATTCGGCGTTGAGCTCCGGGCGGTTGCGGTAGCCGCGGAAGAGCGAGCTGCCCCGCACCAGGATCTCGCCGTCCTCGGCGATGCGCACCGCGTTGCCGGGCAGTGGGCGGCCGATGGTTCCTATCCGGTAGTGCGACGGCAGATTGCCGGTGACCGGCGCGGTGGTCTCGGTGAGACCGTAGCCCTCGATGATCTGGATTCCGACACCGTTGAAGAAGTGCGCGAGACGATCACCCAGCGGAGAGCCGCCGGAGAAGGCATGAGTGACGCGCCCACCCATCCGAGCACGAAGCTTCGAGTAGACCAGCCTGCTGAACACTCGATGCTTCAGGCGCAGAGTCCATGGAACCTTGCCCGCGCCGTTGGCCTGGGACCAGCGCACGGCCGTGTCCACCGCGGCGTCGAAGATGTGCTTCCTGCCGTCGCCGTCGGCCTTCAGCGCCGCGGAGTTGTAGATCTTCTCAAAGACCCGGGGCACGCCGAGCAGGAATGTCGGTGCGATGTCGCCGAGGTCGTCGATGAGCTGCTTGATATCTGGAGTGTGCGCGACCCGGCCCCCGGCGGCGATGAAGATCACCGAGACGAAACGGGCGAAGACATGAGCCATGGGCAGGAACAGGACGGTGGAGGAGTGCCTGCCCACGACCCCTTCCAGCGCGGCGATGGTCTGCAGGCTGTGCTCCACGAAGTTCCCGTGGGTCAGCTCGCAGCCCTTGGGACGTCCGGTGACTCCGGAGGTGTAGATGATCGTGGCGAGGTCCTCGGTGGTCGCGGCGGACCGGCGAGATTCCACCTCATGCGCGGAGGACTCGCTGCCGGAGTCCCGGAGCGCGGCGAGGTCCTCACCTTCGATCTGCAGCACCGATGGCCGGGACTGCAGCGCGGAGGCATCGAGTCCTTCGTGGATGGTCTGTGCGTGCCCTGGAGTTTCGGCGAACACCAGGCTGAGTTCGGCGTCTTCGGCGATCCAGGCGATCTGCGCCGCCGAGGAGGTCTCGTAGATCGGCACCGAGACGGCTCCGGCGTACCAGAGGGCGAAGTCCAGCAGGCTCCATTCGAAGCGGGTGGCCGACATGATGCCCACGCGGTCTCCCGGCTGCGTGCCACGGCTGATCAGGCCCTTCGCCAGCGACACCACTTCGGCGTGGAACTGCGCAGCCGTGACATCCACCCAGGCTCCGGTCGAGTCCCGGCGGGTGAAGAGGACGTTGTCGGGGTCTTCTTGGCGCTGCTGCTCCAGGAAGTCGGTGGTGTTCATCTGTGTTGGCACGTCGATCAGCGCCGGTGTCGCGGTGTCCTGCAAGGATGGCCTCCGTCTCGGTGACGCCGTCATGGCGGGTGCTGCCGCTGAGGTCTCGTGGCGACTGCTGCAGACTCAAGAATATCCTGCGCCACAGCACGGGCGGACGCTCCCCGTCATATGGGGGCCGGAGCTTAGACTTCTGTCATGGCGGATGAAGAAGAGGACTCCACGAACCATCTCGCGCTCGGGATCGCCCTGGGATCGGGGTTCGGGGTGCCGCTCGGGTTGATCTTCTTCGACAACGTCGGACTGGGCATCGCGATCGGCACGGGAATGGGGGTCGCGCTCGGCGCGGGCCTTCAGTCGCAGCGACCGAAGAAGAAGGACGACGACGACGCCGCCTCACCGTAGGGGCGGGCGCGTCAGGTCAGGAGCGGGCTGGGCTCTCGGGAGCTCCGAGCGGGGGGAGCTCGATCTCCCTGACCTTGTCGCCGCGCAGCAGCAGCCGCACCTTCTCCGGCTGCGGGGCCTCGCCGATCTCGCGGTACTCCAGCGTGTAGGGCTCGGCGGGGCCTAGGGTGAAGGGAACGCTGAGCGGCTCGAGCTTCAGGGTTTCGCCCAGGGCGTCGTCGTCGTTGGTCACGGAGAGGACGTCAATCGGTTCACCGGCGGTCAGGATGATCTGTCCCGGTC
This sequence comes from uncultured Nesterenkonia sp., assembly GCA_947494195.1. Classification (GTDB taxonomy): domain Bacteria; phylum Actinomycetota; class Actinomycetes; order Actinomycetales; family Micrococcaceae; genus Nesterenkonia. Next base: position 26,769 of record CANLUC010000003.1, read on the forward strand.
GATGCTCCGCCGTGATCGGCACCTCGGCCTGAAGATGTCCCCGCACGATCGCGGCGATCACGGCGGCCACCGCCACTGTGCCGATAGCGAGGTAGGCAAGGGTGTCAGCGGTGATGGCGTCCATAGGAGAAGACTACGCACCATTGCCGCTGAGCCGGTCCATGCCGAGCTGGCTGAGGCCGACGGGGCAGACGGGCCGTGTTCCGAAGATCACCGAGACTCAGGCTTGGCCGTTCCTGGTGTCCTTCACCGTGCGGGTGCGATCCTGGAGCAGTTCCGGCCGGGACAGCACGGCGGCGACGATGCCCTGCCTGTTGAAGAACCCGTGGCCCGTGGCGGCCGCGGCGAGCGCGACTGCCAGGTAGCCGATCACGATGCCCACAATGTCATCCACCACGTAGTGCCATCCGAAATAGAGCGTGGAGAGGACCGTCAGGCCGAAGAACGCCCAGGCGAAGATCCGAACTCCGAGGTGCTGTCCGGTGCGGTGCATGAAGTAGGCGGCAGCGAAGGTGATCGACACGTGCAGCGAGGCGAAGGCCGCGACCCCGTGGATGGCGTCACTGGTCTCCGGACTCGAGAGGAACTGCAGCCGGTTGCTCAGCAGCGACTCCTGGAGCTCGGCGACTCGCGTCTCGGGAAGGCTGTCGTAGAGGTCTGGTCGGGCGTAGATCGGTCCCAGGGCGGGAAGCAGGTAGTAGCTGAGGGTACCGATCACCCAGTTCAGACTGAGCGTGGTGGCATACCAGGCGCCGACCGCGAGGTTGCGGTTGAGCACCAGGAAGATCCCGAGGGTGAGCGGGATCAGCGGCAGATAGGCCATGTAGATGAAGGACAGCACCTGGGCGGTCAGTTCCACGCCGAAGACGTCATGGAGCACCCGCGCAGGGTCGAGGCCCCCGAAGATCCAACGGTCCAGCTGAAGCAGCTGGCGGTCGAAGAGCACGCCGTCGCGGTAGACCGGCAGCACGTTCTTGAGGTTCCTATACCCGACATAGCAGGCGTAGAAGGTTGCCAGCCCGGTGGCGATGTAGAGCACCCGCCGGACGCTCCACTCGTATCGCAACACGTCCCTCACGCCGGTCCCCAGGTTCTTCCAACCGGATCGTCGCACTGCGGCGGGGAGAAGTCCGACGGCGAAGAGGAGCAGCGCCAGCAGGGGCAGTCGAACCCAAGCTGGACCGAGGAACCCCTCCGGATCCTTCAGGGGGATTCCTGCGGAGACCGATGCCACTATCGCCGTGGCGCCTACTAGGATCGAGACACTCACCGCAAGGGTGTAGGGCCATGGCGAGGCAGTATTCTCACGCTGTTCAACCTGCGTTTGCATAGTGGACATGGAACTACACCTGGAGAATCTAGGACCGGTATGGTCGCGAACTGTCAGAGAGAGCGCATCATGATGCGGCTCTGACGGATCGCAACCTTGAAAAAGGTAAAAATATCATGCGCACCACCCATTCACCGTAGGCGCGCAGGCCGGCATTGAACGGCGGCAGCGCAAACAGCCAGGTGGTCAGCATCGCCAGGAGCACACCCGCCACGAGCATCACGGGGGAGGACACATGGTCCAGGCTGCCGTCCAGCGGTATGTCGAGAAGTCGGATGACGAACCCGTGGAGCAGGTAGACCGCCAGCGAGTTTCGCCCCACCTTGCAGAGATAGCCCTCTCGGTTCGACATGAAAGTACAGAAGGCCACGGTGCTCAGCGCGGCACTGAGCCCCACGATCAGGCGGGTGGCCGCTCCCTCAGGGATGCCGACATCGTGCCAGTCGAAGTTTCTGACGCCGTAGAACCAGAGCTTGTCGGGGTCATAGAGGTAGAACAGCAGCATCGGTGTCACGGCTGCCAGGGCCAGGCCGCCCCTCTGGACGGGGGTCCGGCTGCCTGCCCAGCTCAGGATCTGTGCCCCATAAAGCTTCCCGACCACGAAGAACGGCCAGAACACCAGGGTCCGGGACAGCGACAGCTCGTAGTCATAGGTCGGGATGATGCCCCCGAACAGAGCTGCGAGCACTGAGACGGACAGGAGTGCTCGGGGAAACCGTTCGATCAGTGGTGTGCTCAGCGTCCACCACACCATGGCGAGCAGGAACCAGGTCAGCCAGTACGGCACCAGCGAGTCGAACTCCGGGTCGAGCCCGATGAGGCTCATCCACCCGTAGTACAGAGGCATGGCTGTGGCGAGCAGCACCAGGAAGAAGGCGACGCGTTGGGGCAGCCTGTCGGATTTGGCGGTGATGCCTGCCAAGAAGACGAAGGCGGGGATGTGGAAGGAATAGATGGCTGTCTGCAGCACCCGTAGGACGTCCGACTCCCAGGGGGAGACTGCCGCCAACATGTGTCCCAGGACGACGAGGAACACCAGCGCACCCTTTGCGCGATCAAGTCGATGGTTTCTCTGGCCCACGGGGTGAACGCTATTCAGTGTTCTTCGGCACAGTCTTGATGCACGCTGGAAGGATGCTGAGGGCAAGCCCCGCTGACTGCGGGATGTCGACGGCATCGCTCGCGCCTGTCAGTGGTTCCAGGCACAGAAAAAAGCACCCCGAACCAGACGGTTCGGGGTGCTTCTTCGCTGTCCTCGAGGACAACACATGGGGTGAGCGACGGGGCTTGAACCCGCGACCCTCGCGACCACAACGCGATGCTCTACCAGCTGAGCTACGCCCACCATGCGAGCCGTGACCGGCTCCCTGAGCTGCTGCGACTCGATCCGATACGGCCGAAAAGCAACGCATATCAGTCTACACAGAATCCGCTGTTTTCCCGAAATCCGTCCCGCTGAGGCTCAGTCCTGCTTGAACACAGTGCGGCGGTAGTGCCGGAGCTCGTCAATGGAATCCCGGATGTCACCCAGCGCCCGGTGGTTTCCGGTCTTGGCAGGTGCCGTCTTCTTCGCCTCCGGGTACCACCGGGAAGAGAGCTCCTTGATGGTGGAGACGTCGATGATCCGGTAATGCAGGTGCTTCATCAGCTCTGGCATGCCGATCCGCAGGAAGGCCTTGTCGGCGTGGACAGAGTTCCCGGCAAGCGGGGCCACGCCGGCCTCGGGGATCCAGGCCTTTACGTACTCGAGGACGCGCTGCTCCGCCACCTGCACCGACACGCCATCTTTGAGGTCCTCCAGCAGGCCCGATGCCGTATGCATCTTCTGCACGATCGGGGCCATCGTCTCCAGCCGCTCGGCCGGGTCTGGAGCGATCACCACCTGGACGCCCTCGCCGAGGATGTTCAGCTCGGCGTCGGTGACCAGGGCCGCGATCTCGACGAGCACATCGTAATCGGGATTCAGTCCGGTCATCTCGCAGTCGATCCACACCATGCGTCCCGCCCAGGAGCCCCCCGGGCGCGCGGGTGCTTCTGGAGTGGATGAGTCATTGGTCTCAGTCATATGGGAACTCACGCTGACTACTCTACCGACGGGCGCCACGGCGCGGGGGAGGCCGGAAACGGTGGTGATAAATTCAAGGGCAATGAGCGCTGAGGCTGGAGCCGCCGAGAACAGCCCCGCACCCCGAGGTGCCGAGGGCTCCACTGGGCTCGGCAACCCCACCTCCGCACCCGAGCGAGCATCGGGCACGCCCCGTGCCCGGCGCCGCGACCCCTGGCTGCACATCCTGCGTTCCTCCACCCGCCCCAAGCATCTCTGGTCGCCCCTCCTCGAGGGCGTGCTCGGATCTCTGCTGGTGCTGTTCGGGTCTCTGGGGGTGGGCTGGCTGGTCAGTTCCTCCCCGCTGTCCCGTCACCCTTGGCTCATCGTGCTGCGCACCGAGCCCGCCGGCGTGGTGGTCTCCACCATCGCGCTGACGCTGGGCTGCTGGATCATGCTGCGCGCCTGGCTGCGGCTCAGCCGGGTGTTGGAGGACCCTGACCCTCGCCAGCACTGGCCAGCGCGCTCACTGCGCGTGGTCAACTGGGCGGTGGTGCTCTGGTCCATCCCGCAGCTGATCACGGTGCCGATCTTCTCTCGAGATGTCTTTGCCTACCTGAACCAGGGAAGGCTGGTGCTGGCGGGGCAGGATCCCTACACCACCGGGGTCTCCAGCCTGAACAACTGGTTTCACCTAGGCACCGACATCCTCTGGGCGGAGTCCGAGACTCCCTATGGTCCGTTCTTCCTCTGGATCGAGGCCGCGGTCATGCGCACCGCCGCTGACAGTCCGGACCTGGCACTGTTCCTCTTCCGCCTCGCCTGCGTGGTCGGGGTGGTCATCATGATGATCTTCGTCCCGAAGCTCGCCCGCCTGCATGGAATCGATCCGGCCCGCGCGCAGTGGATCACGCTGGCCAACCCGCTGCTGATCGTCAGTTTCATCTCCAGCGCGCACAACGACGCCATCATGGTGGGTTTCGCACTGGCCGGGATCTACGCAGCGGCGCGTGGCAGGGGAGTGCTCGCCACGCTGCTCGTGGTGGTCTCCATCGGCATTAAACCCATCACCATCGTGCTGCTGCCCTTCATCGGGCTGCTCTGGGCGGGCCAGGGGGCTTCCTGGGCGAGAAAGTTCCGCTACTGGTTCTTGACCGCCGGTCTGGCCGCCGCCGTCATGATCACCATCGGTCTGGTGCAGGGTTACGGCTTCGGCTGGCTCGCCGTCCTGGCCGGCACCGGCACCGGCAGCGTCTACTGGTCCCCGATCGGCATCGCCGATGGCTGGCTGGGCACGCTGCTGCGCTCCTTCGGTCTGGACAGCGGGTGGACGCTGGAGGTGTTCAAGATCGCTGGCCGGATCCTCTCCGTCGCCGTGGTGCTGTGGCTGATGTTCCGCGGCAGCGACAAGTTCATCGTCCAGCGCATGGTCTGGGCGTTCACCGCCCTGGTGGTCCTCTCACCGATCATCCAGCCCTGGTACCTGCTCTGGCTGCTGCCGCTGTTCGCGATCACCGGGATCCGCAAGGACTGGCAGTTCAAATGGGTCGTGTTCACCATCGTGTTCTTCCTCGCCTTCGGCGCCTCGGATCAGCTCTCCATCTACCAGTTCCTGGAGCTGGACCAGCAGATGCTGGCGCTGTCCATCGCCGTCTCCTGGTTCGCGATCATCTGGCTGGCCCTGGTGGACCGACAGACCCGCTGGGTGATCTGGGACGACTGGGGTCTGCCACCGATGCGCTGGGAGTGGCCCCGACGACGACGGCGCGAGCCGCTCACCTCCGTCGAGTCCGGCGTGCGCACAGACCCCGCAGATCCCAAACGTCCCGCGGACCCCACCGGAGAGGAGCGACCCTCCGGTGCACGCTAATCCCGTCTCGCGCAACGCCGAACGCGTGCGCACAGTCCTGGGCCAGTGGCCTCCCACCGCCTGGCTCATCGGCGGCGAGGAGGCGGCCGCTTCACACACCGCTCGGCAGGGCCTGCTCGCCGCGCTGATGATCATGGTGGGCTCCTGGGGCGTCGGATGGCTGGCCATGACCCCGCAGTCCCTGCTGGCGCTGAACCCGCTGCTGCTGCCCCTGCGCACGACGACGGTCGGCGTCGTCGTCTGCACCGTGCTGCTGGTGCTGGGGGCGCTGCTGCTGCTGCGGTCCTGGCTTCGGCTGTCCCAACGCGTGGGGTCCTGGTCACCGCGGGCCACATCGGTGATGCGTCGAACGCTGTTCATGTGGGCCGCTCCGCTGATGTTCTCGCTGCCGATCTTCTCCCGCGACGTCTACTCCTATCTGGCGCAGGGCCGCGTGCTGCATGCGGGGCTGAACCCCTACGAGGACGGCGTCTCCGAGCTGCCCGGCTGGTTCATGGAGGGCGCCGACGGGCTCTGGGCGGAGTCACCTTCTCCCTACGGGCCGCTGTTCCTGGTGCTCGCGCAGATCATCTGGTTCGTCTCCGGCGGCGTGCCGGAGATCGCCATCCTGCTGTTCCGCTTTCTCTCGCTGATCGGCATGGCGCTGATGCTCTACTGCATCCCGCGGCTGGCCCGCGCCTTCGGCTCCGAGCCCTCCTGGGCGCTGTGGCTGTGCCTGCTGAACCCGATGACGCTGCTGGTCTTCGTCGCCGCCGCGCATAACGACTCACTGATGATCGGGCTGATGCTGGCCGGAACACTCGCCGCGCTGCGCCGACGCCGGCTGCTCGGAGTGCTGCTGCTGGTCGCGGCGATCGCGGTGAAGCCCATCGCGCTGGTGGTGCTGCCCTTCATCCTGCTGCTTCCGCTGAAAGACACTGCAAGCCTCTGGCGGCGCGCCCGTGAATGGGCGCTCGGGGGAGCGGTCGCCGTCGCGCTGCTGGTGGCCGGGGGCGCCGCGCTGGGGATCGGTCTGGGCTGGGTCTCCGCGGCCCTGGGCGCAGGCGCAGCGGTGCTGCAGGCTGCCCCGGTGGGACTGCTGGGCATCGGCATCGGCGCGGTGGTCGAGGTGCTCTCCGGAGTGGACGCCGCGCTGGTGACCGAAGCCGTGTATACCGTGGCGCGGGTGGTGGCCGGGGTGGTGGTCGCGACCTTGCTGCTGCGCCGCAGCGTCGGCAACCCGGTGCTCTGGGCCGCCTATGGTCTGACCGTGGTGGTGCTGACCTCCTCCATCATCCAGCCCTGGTATCTGTTGTGGCTGCTGCCCTTCTTCGCAGTGGTCCATGTGTATCGCGGGCGTGCCCTGGTGCTGGTCACGACCATCATCACCGTGATGGTGCTGCTCTCCATGGTCGGTCAGCTCTCAGTGGCGCAATGGATCGACGCCGGGGTCATCAACGCGATCGCGATCTCGGTGGTCTCGCTGTACCTGATCTACGTGGTCTTCCTGGACCCCAACACCACCGAGTTCTTCGACATGAGGCGCCGCTCACAACGCTGGAATGCCGAGTTCGGATGGAGACGCCTGCGAGAATTGACTCCGCCGCGCCGCTCCTGGACGGCCGAGGACATCTACGACAAGGACTCCAGGTGAAGATCCCCGGCTCACGACTGCTCTGGCTGCTGCTCACGGCCACAGTGCTGGGCGCGGCCCTCTCCGTGCTGGCGGTCCAATGGTGCCGCATCAACGGCTGGGCCGACCCGGACCAGCACATTCACATGTGCTATTCGGACTTCTCCCTGCTGTTCAGCCAGCGCGGCCTGGGAGAGGGGCTCTTTCCCTTCGTCGATGACGTCCCGGCAGAGAAGGTGATGGAGTACCCGGTGCTGCTGACCATGGTGGCCGGGGTGCTCGCGCAGCTGGTCCCGGGAGAAGGCATCAGCGACGCGCGGATCCTCGCCTTCTACGACCTCAACCATGTGGCGGTGATCCTCTGCTGGATCGGGGTGGTGCTCGCCACGGCCTACTCCACGGCCGGGTGGCGCCGCCATGATGCGCTGATGGTGGCGCTGGCACCGGGGATCATCCTCTCGCTGTCCATCAACTGGGACATGTGGGCCGTCTTCCTCGGCGGGCTCGCGCTGCTGCTGTGGGGACGCTCGCATCCGCTCTGGGCGGGAGTGCTGATCGGCCTCGGCGCCGCCATGAAGCTCTATCCGCTCTTCTTCCTCGGCGCGATCCTGGTGCTGTGCGTGCGCAGCGGAAGGCTGCGCTCCTTCGCGCTCACCACCGGCGCCGCCGTCGTCACCTGGCTGGCCGTCAATGTTCCCTTCATGCTGCTGCAGTTCGATCAGTGGGCGACCTTCTACCGGTTCTCCTCGGACCGCGACGTCAGCTTCTCCTCGGTCTGGCTGTTCTTCGGCTGGCTGCCGCTGGACGGGGCCGGGTTCTCGCTGCTCTCCAACGGACTGTTCCTGGTGTGCTGCCTGGGCATCGCCTACCTGACCTGGGCCGCACCCACACGGCCGCGGCTGGCGCAGATCTGCTTCCTGATCGTGGCGAGCTTCTTGCTGCTGGGCAAGGTCTACTCGCCGCAGTTCGTGATGTGGCTGATCCCGCTGCTGGTGCTGGCACGTCCCCGCGTGCGGGGTTATCTCATGTGGCAGGCGGCGGAGGTCTTCCACTGGGTCGCGGTCTGGATGATGAGCGCCAAGATCACCTCGGGAGGGGAGTTCGCCGGCGGCACCGAGCTGATCGACTGGGCCTACCACCTGGGCATCCTGGCCCATATGGCCACACTGATCTACCTGATGGTGCAGGTGATCCGCGAGATCCTGGATCCTGCGCGGGACATCGTGCGCAGCGAGCCGGGCCGGCCGGCCGCGGATGCGCGGAGCACAGCACAGCGGGGCACGACACAGCAGGACCTGGGCACCACCGACCCGCTGGCCGGAGTCACGCGAGGCCGCGAGGACGTGTTCGCTCTGCCGGGGCTGGGCCGCAGGACATCCGTGAAGCTGCGCTGGTGATCGGCGCCAGCCGGGCTGCGTCACGGATCCGTGCGCGCGAGGCCTCGCCGCTGAGGCGTCGGACGTCGGGGGTGGTCTCCGATGCTTGAGATGCTCGAGGTCATCGGCCCGATGTTCCTGGTGATCGCCGTCGGGTTCGCCGCCGGATTCATCCCGAGGTTCCGTGCAGGTCAGGACCACCTCAACGGCTTCCTCTTCTACTTCGCGCTGCCGACCTTCATCTACACCGCCATGGTCACCGCGCCGCCGAGCGCAGGCTTCCCGGTTCTGGCGGTGGTGATCGTCGCCGTCGTCACGCCGCTGGTCTCAGTGGGGCTGTACTACGCGAGCTTTCTGCTGGGTCCGCAAGCGCGCGACGGCGCGGCGGCGACCTCGCTGGCCGGCAGCTTCGGCAATGTCGGGTACTTCGGCATCCCGGTGGCGATCAGCGTGCTGGGTCCGGAGGCCGGACTCGCGGCAGGCATCATCCACATGCTGCACAATCTGATCTACCTCAACGGCTACCCGCTGGTGCGCACGGTGGTGGCATCCCGCGCAGCGCCGGGCCCGGAGCGTGCGGGCGGTGTGGCGGAGCTGCTGCGCCGGCAGATCGCGCCGATCCTCAAGCGTGCGCTGTTGATGAATCCGGTGTTCATCTCCATGGCACTGGCCCTGCTGGTGGTCTTCAGTCCGCTGCGGCTGCCTGCCGCCATCGATGAGTCGGTGGGGCTGCTGGGCCAGACCGCGGTCCCGCTGGCGCTGTTCTGCGTAGGTCTGGCGCTGCATCCGGCCATCGAGGGCATCCGCAGCGGGGGAGTGCCCAAACGATCCATCGCGCTGGGCACCCTGGGCAAGATCCTGCTGCTCCCCGTGCTGACCTGGCTGGCGGTGCTGCCCTTCTATGACCAGCTCGGGCGGGTCTGGGCCGGCACGTTGATCATCATTGCGGCGATGCCCTCCTCGACCACCGTCTACGTCTTCACTCAGCAGTATGAGGGCGACGGTCGGTTGGCAGCATCGATCCTGGTGACCAGCACGTTGGCGTGTCTGCTCACGCTCCCGCTGCTGGCTGAGCTGCTGCTCTGAGCTGTCCCTGGTCGATCTCGTAGACGGTGTCCACGTGGCGCAGCACGGCGCTGCGATGGGCGATCATGATCACGGTGGCACTCGTCGCGTCCGGCATCCGACGCAGAATCTCCGCCTGGGTCAGCGGGTCCTGAGCGGAGGTGATCTCATCCAGGATGAGCACCAGGCTGCCCCGCAGGTACCCGCGCGCCAACGCCAGCCGCTGAGCCTGACCGCCGGAGAGCCGCGCCCCTTCGGCGCCGAGCTCGGTGTCCAGACCGTCGGACATCGCGTTGATGTCACCGTCCAGGCAGGCGGCGCGGCAGGCGGCGAGGATCTGCTCCTCGGTCGCGGCGGGGCTGCCGAGCAGCAGGTTCTCGCGGATCGTCCCGCCGACCAGGACCGGGCGCTGTTCGACCACAGTGATTGCTTCGCGCAGCGAGCGCAGCGAGAGCTCGCGGACATCGGTCCCAGCGAGCTGGACCTGACCCTGCTGGGGGTCCCAGACCCGGGTCAGCAGGGAGGCGAGCGTGGACTTGCCCGAGCCGCTCACGCCGACGACGGCGGCCACCTCACCCGGTTCGATGCGCAGCTCCACGCCGCTGAGCACCTCGCGGTCGGTGCTCGGATAGCCGAAGCTCACCCCGCGGAAGCGGACCGAGGCCGCGCCTGGGTGCTCGGGATGCACCATCACGGGCTGGGTCGGCTCGACGACGGCGGGCGGGCTCTCCTCGAGATCGCGCAGATTCCCCGCCGAAGCCAGCGCTGCCGGAAGCGAGATGCCCAGCGCCTCGACCGCCGAGAGCGCCGGGGCGGTGCCCGGCACCAGGGCCAGCACCACGAGGAGCTCGGTCCACCCGATCTCGTCTGCGCGCACCAGGGGCAGTCCCAGGAGCAGGACCGTGAACAGCGCAACCACCTGCCAGCCCTGTCCGGCTGCGGCCCGCAGCCCCTGCATCACCGAGGCTCCGCGGGCGCTGGATCCCAGCTGCTCGCCCAGCTCATCGACTCGCTGGGCGCGCTGTTCCTGGGCACCGAAGATGGTGATCTCGCTGCGTCCGCGGAGGTCATCGCTGACCTCCTGGGCCAGCGAGCCACGGGTGCGGACCCCAGTGACGCTGGTGGTGCGGCTGCTGCGCCTGCCGATGCCGATGAGCGCGGCCGCGGCGGCGAGGTAGATCATCAGCAGCGCGATGCCCATGCCGGCGCCGGCGAGCATGGAAGCCAGCCCCACGGCAGCCAGTGGCAGCAGCACCGCGGTGATGACCGGGGCGAGCGTGTGCGCGAAGAACACCTCCACCCGGTCCACATCGCGGGTCGCGCTCGAGAGCAGCCGACCGCTGCCGCGCGCGGCGGTCACTGCCGGAGCCAGCGGGATGAGCTTCTCGTAGAGCCTGAGCCGCAGCTGCTCCAGCAGCGCGAAGGCCGCGGTGTGTCCCGAGAGCTGCTCGGCGTAGCGGGTGAGCCCCTTCGCCAGCGCCAGTCCGACCATCACCGCGATCACGGTTCCCAGTCCGGGGACGCTCAGGCCCTCGGCGAGCCGGCCGACGAGCCAGGCGGGGAAGACCAGCAGCGCCGCCGCGCAGAGCAGAGTCAGTGTGCGCGCTGCAGCGGAGAGCGCCAGCAGCCCGGCGGACTCCCGGGCCATGGACAACAGAGGGCCGATCATCGGTGTTCCCCCTCTCCTGCGGTGGCCTCGGCGTAGTAGCCGCTCTGCCGGAGCAGACCATCAGGGCTGCCCAGCGCCGCCGGACGCCCCGAGTCCAGGACCAGCACCTGATCGGCCCACCGCGTGGTGGCGAGGCGGTGGGCGATGACGACCAGCGTGCGTTCTCCGGCCAGTGCCTGCAGCGATTCATCCACCAGTCGTTCGGCGCGTCGGTCGAGATCCGCCGTCGGCTCGTCGAAGATCAGCAGCTGCGCATCGGAGAGCAGCGCCCGGGCGATCGCCAGCCGACGGATCTGGCCCCCAGAGAGGGAGCCGCCGTCTTCTCCGACCTGGGTGGCCAGGCCTCGCTGCTTGGCTGCGATCTCAGCGGCCAGTCGGGCCTTCTCCAGCGCGTCCAAGAGTTCCTCGTCGGTGGCTTCGGGACGCGCGAGGCGCAGGTTCTCGGCCACCGTCCCGGAGAAGAGGAAGGGCTTCTGCGCCACCGTGACCGCGGCCCGTTGAAGATCTCGTGGATCTGCCTCGCGTCCATCAAGAAGCAGACGCCCCGAGGCCGCTGGGAGCAGTCCCTGGAGGAGCCCCGCCATAGTGGACTTTCCTGCTCCCGAGGGTCCGACCACCGCGAGAGTGCTGCCGCGGGGGAGGTCCAGAGTCAGCCCGCTCAGCACGCTGGAGCCCCCGCGCTCCACGCTCAGGGATTCCAGCCGCACCAGCGGGTGGACTGTATCGGGGGTTTCCTCCGTCGGAGCAGAGACAGCGGTGCCGGTGGTGTGGGTGTCGATGGGCGGCGTCGTCAGGATCTGGGTGAACATCCCCTGCTGCGTGCGTCCGGCCATGGCGACGTAGAAGGACCGGCCGAGCTTGTCGATGGGCTCATAGAGCAGCGTGGCCAGCAGGACGACGGCGAGGAAGTCTCCCGCCGAGATCGCCCCGCCCTGGAAGCGCCACAGGGCCAGCGCCACGGTGGCGGTGATCATCACCAGCGAGAAGAGTGCATCGTTGACCAGGATCATCAGCTGGCTGCGCCGCAGCAGGGCCACGGCCTGCACGCGCAGCGCCGCGGCCGCCTCCGCCACGGTCCTGCGTCCGGTGTCCTCGGCGCCGAGCAGCACCAGCCCGCCCAGGGACCGCAGGACCTCCTGGAACCTGCCTGTGGCTGCCCCGGCAAGGCGGCGGTACTGCGCCGTGGGCCCGCGGAAGCGTGCCAGGAAGAATCGGACGAGCAGCGGGACCAGCAGCACCAGCACCAGCAGCACCACCGCGATCAGCGGGTCCACGATCAGGCCCAGGGCCAGCAGCACCAGCGCCGGGGCGGTGAAGGCCGCCAGTGCGGGGCCGAGGAACTCGGCGCGATACTCGGCGATCCGCTCCACCCCGCCGGTGAGCAGCTCGGCCTCGCCGGTGCCGGGACGAGCACCGCCATGACCTCCGCCGTCGCGCGCCCCGCCATGGCCTCCGCCGTCGCGACCTGGGGCCGGTGCGCTGGTCGCCGCAGGATCACGGTGCAGCACGGCTCGGATTCCGCTGCCTCGCCAGAGCTGCTCCTCGGCCGCCCGGAGTCTGGGCGGCAGCGCTGCGGCGATGCCGGAGCACACCACCGCCACAGCACCCGCGGCGGCCCCAAGGATCATTGCCGCGGAGCTGTCGCTGCCTGCGACTGCCTCGTCGAGCACTCGCCCCAGCGCGAGGAAGAGGGTCGCCAGCGCAATCGTCCGGATCCATTGCAGCACCGTGGCGACCCAGGCGCGCGGGGGCATATCTCGCAGAAGCACGTCCCTGATCATTGCAGGTTCAGCGGACCCCCGGGGGCCAGTGCAACATTTGCGAAGCGTTCCCCGATGCGGCGCTGGGCCGCGCTGCCCGGGTGCAGGTGATCGCGCAGCGGGAGCTCCGCCTCATCGGCCGGGCCGAAGAGCTCAAGCCCGTCCAGGAAGTGGAGATGCGGGTCTGTGTCCATGCGCTGATCCGCGATCTGGCGCAAGGTGCTCCGCACCACCTGCAGGGTGAGCCTGCCCTGGCTCACATCGTCCGGGTCTCCAAGGGCAGAGTAGCGGGGTCCCGAGTCGGGCTCTTCGAAGCGCAGCGGCCCCGGTGTGGTCTCCTGGATCCTGCAGTGCAGCGGGGACATCAGCAGCAGCGGCGTGTGGGAGTGCCGACCCTCGCGGATGGTGTCGAGGAATCCGTGCACCGCCGGCACGAAGGTGCGCAGCCGCATCGCGTCCTCGTTCACGATGTTGATCCCCAGCTTCACGCTGATGACGTCCGCCTCCGCTGAGCGGATGGTGCGGGCGGTGAAGGGGTCCAGCATGGCCTGACCCGAGAGCGCCAGGTTGGCCAGCTCCACCCCGGCGGTCGCCGCAGCCACGGCGGGCCAGGTTCCGGTGGGGTGGGCGGCGTCGAAGCCGTGACTGATGGAGCTGCCGTGGTGCAGCCAGCGCGTCTGCGAGCCCGCCGGGCTCGGGTGGACCTCTGCGTCGGAGGACAGGCTGACCAGTTCGGTGGTCTCGTTGTGCGGCAGCCAGATCTGCACCTGGTGTTCTCCGGCGGGGAGGTGGGGCACCTGCAGCTGGGCATCGGTGCCTGTGGCGGTGGTGACCTTCCCGGTGCCGCGATCGGTGCGCACGGTGGTCCCAGCGTCTTTGCCGGGGGAGGGGAGGCGGGCGAAGAGTGCGCCGTCGACGAGCACGTCATAGAAGGCCTGGGGCACGGCCGCGCCTGCAGAGATTCGCCGGGTCGGGTGTGTGCGAAGCACCAGCGAGGTCGCGGCGGTGCGGAGGTCCAGGCGGACTCCAGCTGATTCTCCCGCCACACGTGCCACGGCAGGATCGAAGCTCTGTCCACGCGCCCAGCGGGGGAGCCGCCACGGCATCAGCCCGCGCGCGGTGGACTCGTATTCCAGCGCGCCGCGCAGCAGCGGGACCAGGTCGACGTCGTGAATCTCCATGCTGTCCCTCCGCCGGCGCACCTCGGCGGCGCGGCCCGAATTCAACTGCTGTTCACTTTGCTGTTCCAGGGTATGCGGTGATGACCCAGCCCCCGCAGACCCCCTCCGACGACGCCGACGCCGTCGACTCCTCTGCCCCCCGCCACCCGGGGACCGTGATCGAAGTCTTTCTGGTGTTTCTGCGCCTGGGCCTCACTTCTTTCGGGGGGCCGGTGGCTCACCTCGCCTATTTCCGCGAAGCCTTCGTGACGCGCCGCCGGTGGCTCACCGAGAAGGCCTATGCGGACCTGGTGGCGCTGTGCCAGTTTCTGCCAGGACCCGCCTCCAGCCAGGTGGGCATGGCACTGGGGCTGCAGCGCGCCGGCTACGCCGGGATGGCCGCAGCCTGGTTCGCCTTCACCCTGCCCTCGGTGCTCCTCCTGGTCGCGTTCGCGTTCTGGGTCCAGAACGCCGGTGACCTGGCCGAGGCCGGCTGGATCCAGGGACTCAAGGCGGCCGCCGTCGCGGTCGTGGCCCATGCAGTGATCGGGATGGCCCGCGCCCTCACGCCCGATGCGCCGCGAGCCAGCATCGCGGCGGGGGCCATGGTCCTCGTGCTGCTCGTGCCGCACCCCTTCATCCAAGTGGCGGCGATCCTCGCCGCCGGTCTGGCAGGGGCGCTCTGGCTGCGCGCGCCGGAGTCCGGCCCCGAGGAGCAGGACGCGTTCACCGTCCGGGTCTCGCGCCGTGTCTCGGTCACCGCGCTGGCCCTGTTCCTCATGCTGCTGCTGGCACTGCCCCTGCTGGCAGCTCTCAGCGGCAGCGCCTGGGCGACGGCGGCTGACTCCTTCTACCGTGCCGGTGCTCTGGTGTTCGGCGGAGGTCACGTGGTGCTGCCGCTCCTGCAGTCCGAGACGGTCCCGCAGCTGGTCGACGCCGAGGTGTTCCTGGCCGGCTACGGGGCGGCTCAAGCAGTGCCAGGACCGCTGTTCACCTTCGCCGGGTTTCTGGGCGCCTCCGGCGGAGCGGGCGTGTCAGGGTTGGCCGGGGCGGGGCTCGCCGTCGCCGCGATCTTCCTCCCCGCGGCGCTGCTGGTCCTTGCGGCCGTGCCGTTCTGGGAGCGCCTGCGCAGCAACTCCCGTGCCCAGCGGGTGCTGCTCGGCGTCAACGCGGGGGTGGTCGGCATCCTGGCGGCAGCCCTGTACACCCCAGTGTTCACGGTGGGGGTGCTCGAGGTGGGCACCACTGCGCTGGTGCTGGCGGTGCTCGCGTTCGTGGCGCTGAACAGCTGGCGGGCGCCGGCCTGGGCCGTGGTCATCGCAGCAGGAGTGCTGGGCTGGGCGGTGCTCTGAAGGACGCACGCCGCCCCGTCCGTACCGGGAGGGGGTACAGTTTTGAGGTACCTGATCGCCCGGGCTAGGAGGACCCTCCCGCATGCTGAGCTCCCAGGCTCGCGGACTGAGTCGCCTCTACGCCCTTGATGTGGCGAGGGCGCTGGCGATCTTCGGCATGATCATCGTCAATGTCGGACCGTACAACACTGACGGCTGGGCCTCCTGGATCGTGCGCGGGCTTAACGGGCGGGCATCCATCCTCTTCGTCGTCCTCGCCGGCATCGGGGTCACCTTCCTGGCGCGCCGATCCCTGACCAAGGGCATCACCCGGCGCAGCACGCTGCTCTGGCGCGGCCTGCTGCTCCTCGCGCTGGGACTCGCGCTGCAGACGCTCGATCACGGGGTCAACGTCATCCTCCCCACCTACGCTGCGCTGTTCTTCCTGGCGGCGTTCATGGTGAAGATGTCCACGCGATGGCTGTTCTGGTCCGCCACGGCCTCCGCGCTGCTCGGCCCGGTGCTCTGGATCCTCACTCGTCAGTCCACTGACTTCCATATCGAACCTGCGCAGCTGGGCGACTCGCCGTTCCAGATCGTGGCGGCGATCCTCGTCTCGGGTCCCTATCCGCTGGTCGTATGGATCGCGCCGTTCTTCCTGGGGGTGTGGATCGGCCGGCAGCCGCTGGGCAACATCAAGGTCCAGCGACGGCTGCTCTACGTCGGGGCGATCGCCGGGTTCGGGGCCTTCGGACTGTCCCAGCTGCTGGTGCGGATCCTCGGTCAGCCAGACACCAGCGATGTGGACTTTGACCGGCTGATCTCCGCCGTCGGGCATTCACAGATGCCGCTGTGGCTGATCAGCGCCAGCGGCACCGCAGTGATGCTGCTGGGGATCCTGCTGATCGTGGTGCCGTACTTCAGCCAGCGCATCCGACTGCTCGTGGCCGTGGGCCAGATGCCGCTCACCGCCTATACGGCCCATCTGGTGATCATCGCCCTGCTGATCTACCCCGGCCCGCAGGACCCCCTCGAGGGGCTGCTGATCAGCTGCGCGATCATGCTGGGGCTGGTCCTCTTCGCCGTCGTCTGGATCGCCAACCTCCGCTATGGGCCGCTGGAGGCCCTGCTGCGCAAGGCCCCGACCTTCCTACGAGTGCACTATCGACTGCCCGAACGCCACCGCCGACGGCAGCACGCCCGCGCCTACCCCCGGCGGGCCAAGCCCGGAACATCCATGGAGCAGAAGCCGACGCCTTCCTGAGGGAGACGAAATCATGCAGCCACAGACCAGCCACCACCGCATTCCAGAGAGCCTTCATGCTCCAGCCGGCAGAGGCCGTCTGGGACGCAGCCGCGCCGGACGCAGCGCCGCCCTGCTCGCCACCCTGGGAATGCTCGCCTCCTGCGCGGCAGAGGAGGAACCACCGCCGCCACCGCCGACCTCGGAGCCCGAAGAGCCCAGCGTGGAACCGCCGGAGCCGAGCAGCTCCACCGAGCCGGAGGAGGAAGCGGTCCTCTTGCAGCAGGGCGTCAGTGCCGGCAACGAGCTCGCGGTCCAGGCCGGCGAGGAAGTCCTGGCCGAGGGCGGGAACTCCGTGGACGCCGCGATCGCCACCGCCTTCGCCATCTCGGTGGTGGAGCCCTACGCCTCCGGACTCGGCGGCGGCGGTTCCGTGGTGATCGCCGGACAGGACGGTGACCCGCTGTTCTATGACTACCGCGAAGAGGTGGGGGTCGACGGAGAGATCCCCGAATCGGGGATCGGCGTTCCCGGGTTCGTCGCCGGCATGGGGCGCCTCCACGAAGAGCACGGCAGCCTCGAATGGGACCGGCTGGTCCAGCCGGCCCAGCAGCTGGCCTCCGAAGGCTTCGAGGTCTATGACTTCCTGGCCACCCGGATGACCGAGGACCTCGGACCTGAGGCGATCGAGGGGGTGGAGCCCTTCGAGGTCGATGGTGCCCCGGTTCAGGCCGGCGAGCAGCTGGTCCAGACCGAGCTCGCCGAGTCCCTGGGAACGATCGCCGAGGAGGGCTCGGAGGCGTTCTACACCGGCAGCCTGGCCTCCGATCTCACCGCGGTCGAGGGCCTCGACGAACAGACCCTGGCCGACTACGAGGTCACCCTCTCGGATCCGGTCTCCGGTGAGTTCGGAGACTACGGCGTGCTCGCCGCCGCCCCCGCGCTCCCCGGTGTCGCCCTGGTGCAGATGCTCCAGGTCGCCGAGGCCCAGGGCATCGCCGAGATGGAGCCGGACTCCGCCGAGTACATCGAGACGCTCTCCGAGGCCTGGCTGGTCGCGGAGGAGACCGTGCTCACCGAGCTGGGCGACCCCGCCTTCGTTCAGGTCCCGGTGGAGGAGATCACCGACCAGGAGGCGAACGCGCAGATCGATCTCTCCGCGAACACCGCGCCCGAGCCGGGATCCGAGCTGGGAGAGACCGCCGAGACGGGCCAGGCCTCAGCAGCTTCTCGCGCGCCCATCGACGCCAACACCACCCATATCTCGGTGGTGGACGAGGACGGTGTGATGGTCTCGATGACCAATACGCTCACCAACTTCTGGGGAGCGGGGGAGGCCACGAACGGCTTCTTCCTGAACAACCAGCTAAGCCGCTTCGAGGCCGTGGACTCTCCGGCAAACCGCCCCGAGCCTGGCCGCCGGTCGGTGACCTGGTCCATGCCGACCATCATCCTCGATCAGGAACAGCGCCCCGTGCTGGGCATCGGCACCCCTGGCGGCAACCAGATCCTCAACATCATGGGCACGGTGCTCACCCGGTGGGGCCTGCAGGACGCCTCGCTGCAGGACTCCTTCGACGCCCTGCGCTTCCGCTTCGACGACGAGTCCAGCACGCTGTTCCTCGATGATCAGCCCGGAGCACAGACTGCGAGCAACCTCGAGGACGTGGGCTGGGAGCTGCAGGTCTGGCCCGACGAGTGGGGCGGCTTCGGCTCGGTGCAGGCGCTCGAGGTGGACTATGAGACGGGCGAGGTCACCGGTGCCACCGATGACCGCAGGGTCGGCACCTATTCGGTGCTGGAGTGACGATTAGCATGGGGCTATGAGCTCCACTCCCGCGCGCACGATCCCGAACATCCTCTCGATCGCAGGAACCGACCCCACCGGGGGAGCCGGCATCCAGGCAGACCTCAAGAGCTTCGCGGCCCACCGCGGATATGGGATGTGTGTGGTCACAGCCCTGGTCGCGCAGAACACCCAGGGGGTCAGGGAGATCCACCTGCCCCCAGCCAGTTTCCTGCGAGCCCAGCTCGACGCGGTCTCCGACGACGTCGCGATCGACGCGATCAAGATCGGCATGCTCGGCACCGAGGAGATCATCACCACCGTGGCCGAATGGCTCGACGCCACCTGGGCCGACGACGACGCCGCGCGCCCGCGGCTGGTCCTGGATCCCGTCATGGTCGCCACCTCGGGCGACCGGCTCCTCGACGCCGCCGCAGAGACTGCGCTGATCGCGTTCCTCCACCGCGCCGAGCTGATCACCCCGAACGTGCCCGAGCTCGCCCTGCTCGCCGGCAACGTGCAGGCGCAGGACCCGCAGTCCATGGTGCTCCAGGCGCGTGCCGTGGCGGACGCTCACCAGGTGGTGGTGCTGGCCAAGGGCGGCCACCTGGAGGACGACACCGCGCAGCAGCAGGTGGTGGACACCCTGGTCTTCCCGTTCCAGCACGGGGAGCGCCCGCGCGAGGAACAGTTCACCTCCCCGCGCATCCACACCCAGAACACCCACGGCACCGGATGCTCCGTCTCTGCGGCTCTGGCCACACTCGCGGCCCGCGGCTGCAGCTGGACCGAGGCGCTGCCGGTGGTCAAGGAATGGATGACGCACGCGCTCGAGGCCTCGGAGACCCTCGATGTCGGCACCGGCCACGGACCCATCCAGCATTTCACGGACCTCTGGGCCTGAGCGGGCAGCTGAGCCGAAGCAGGACGACCTCGAATCTGGACCGGGAGTGCGGCCCTCGCTAGGCCTCGGGGCCCTCGTGGGGGCCGCTGGCATGCTTGGCGATGTCCTCCCACTGCCAGGTGGTGCCCATGGCGTCGTCGGAGGGGAACCACGCGCCCGTCGTCCGGTCACTGGGGGTCGGTCCGGTGGCACCCTGACCGGAGACCGGAGCCTGATCCTTCAACGCGGTCACCCGATCCCGGATCGAGGCCATCTGCTTGTCCAGGGCCGCCGCCTGCACAGCGGCGTCGCGGAGCTCGTCGAGGATGTCCCCGGGAACCTCGCCGTCGTAGGTGTAGTAGATCTTGTGTTCCAGCGAGGCCCAGAAGTCCATGGCCACGGTGCGGATCTGGACCTCGACATAGACGAACTCAGTGCGGTTGGAGAGGAAGACTGGGACCTGCACGATCACATGCAGGCTCTGGTACCCGTTGAGCTTGGGCCGGCGAATGTAGTCCTTGACCTCCACCACGCGCAGGTCCGGCTGGCTGCACAGCATCTCGGCCACCCAGTAGGCATCGGAGACGAAGGAGCAGGTGATTCGAATCCCGGCGATGTCGCGGATCGAATGCTTGATGCTCTCCAGCGTGGGCTCACAGCCGTAGCGCTGGACCTTGTCCAGGATCCGATCCAGGGACTTGAGCCGGTAGTTCACATGCTCGATCGGGGAGTAGTCGCGGGTGTGCTCGAACTCCTCGCGCAGCACGTTGATCTTGGTCAGCACCTCATCCATGCCGAACTTGTAGTGCAGCTGAAATTCGGTGAGCTGGCGGCGGATATCAGCCATCCGCACGGCGACGTCCTCGCCCTGCGTCCCGGAGGTGGTGTGCAGCTGAGACAGCAGCTGCTGGTAGACGTTGCTCTCGCTGCCCGAGGCTCTTCCGCCGGAGCTGGCCGTCGAGGCTCCGCTCGAGCCGCTGTGCCGCGGGGTGTTCTGCCGGGTCCGCGTCGTGGTCCGGTGGCGGTCCAGATCCCGGTTTCCCAGCCGACGCCCGTCGGTGCCTGCGGCAGCCACGTTGGGCGTCTCCGGGGGAAGAAACTGACTGTCAATGGCAGCAGGGCGTCCAGCGGACATGGGGAAGAGCTCCTTGAAGTTCAGGGACCCGCAACGTGGAGCTGCGAGGCGCCGGTCACAGGACCGATGGTTCGATTCTCGACCCTAGGTGCCCAGTCTGTGAAGTCCCTCGAAAGTGTCTGTCCAAGCTCTCAGGCCTTCCAGATCAGGAGACCCAGAACACCACATCTAGTGTCGTCGCGGCTGCACGGACTCAACATCTTCGGCTTGGACCCTATGACACGCCGAGACACGCCGCCTGCTCAGAAACTTCTTCTTGGGAGTTTCGTCCTCCCCAGCTGTGGAGGACCGGGAAGCTTCCCCACTGGTTCCGCGCCATTGCAGCGAAGTGATGATCCACAGGTCCTGTGGACTCGCGGTGGAGAACTACACCGGTGTGAGTACAGCATCTAGTGGCTAGTGATATCCCAGAACCCAAGATGTAGTATTGAAGCATCGTTAGAACACCACGGAGAAAATCGGGGAGCCACATGTCTGTCACTGTCTACACCAAGCCTGCCTGCGTCCAGTGCAACGCTACGTATCGCGCTCTGGACAAGAACGGCGTGACCTACGAGACCGTCGACATCACCCAGGATGCCGAGGCGCTCGAGCGGCTGCGCGCGCTGGGATATATGCAGGCTCCCGTCGTCATCACCGACGCTGACCACTGGTCCGGATTCCGACCCGACAAGATCTCCGAGCTGGCCGTCCAGCACGCCGCCGTCAGCTCGGTCGCCTGATGCAGCCGTGAACACCACGGCACGCCTGATCTACTTCTCCTCGGTGTCGAACAACACGCACCGGTTCGTGGAGAAGCTGAATTGCGGGGCGGGGGAGATCGCCAGACTCCCGCTACGGACCAAGGATGAGACCCTCGCGGCGGAGAAGCCCTTCGTCCTGGTCCTTCCCTCCTACGGCGCCGATGCCGGCGAAGGCTCTGTGCCGAAGCAGGTCATCAAGTTCCTCAATGTTGAATCCAACAGGAACCTCCTGCGCGGAGTGATCGGCGCAGGCAACACGAATTTTTACGAGAGCTATTGCATCGCAGGGGATATCGTCGCCGCCAAATGCGGGGTCCCTCATCTATACAGATTTGAACTGATGGGCACACCCGAAGACGTGGCCACGGTCGAAACGGGATTGGAAGAGTTTTGGAAACAGCAACCAAGCCGCTGAACGCGGCGAGCACCGCCCCCACCAAGCATGGCCGGGACTCCATGGACGCACCGCTGGCCAAGGCGATGCCCGCCCAGTGGCAGGGCCTGAGCTATCACGAGCTCAACGCCATGCTCAACCTCTACGGTCCCGACGGTGAGATCCAGTTCGAGGCGGATCAGCTCGCGGCCCGCCAGTACTTCCTGGATCACGTGAACACCAACACGGTCTTCTTCCACAACCTCCAGGAGAAGCTGGGCTATCTGGTCGAAAACGACTACTACGAGTCCGAGACGCTGGAGCAGTACTCCGACGAGTTCATCAACGCCATCTTCGACCGTGCCTATGCCGCGAAGTTCCGCTTCCCGACCTTCCTGGGCGCCTTCAAGTTCTATACCTCCTATGCGCTGAAGACTTTCGACGGCGACCGTTACCTGGAGCGCTACGAGGACCGCGTCACCATGGTCGCCCTGCATCTGGCCCGCGGTGACGAGCAGCTCGCCTGCCGGATGGTCGACGAGATGATCTCCGGCCGCTTCCAGCCTGCCACCCCGACGTTCCTGAACTCGGGCAAGAAGCAGCGCGGCGAACTCGTCTCCTGCTTCCTGCTGCGCATCGAGGACAACATGGAGTCCATCGCGCGCGCGATCAACTCCTCCCTGCAGCTCTCCAAGCGCGGGGGAGGCGTGGCGCTCTCGCTGACCAACATCCGCGAGAACGGCGCCCCGATCAAGCACATCCAGAACCAGTCCTCCGGTGTGATCCCGGTGATGAAGCTTCTGGAAGACTCCTTCTCCTATGCGAACCAGCTGGGCGCACGCCAGGGCGCCGGCGCGGTGTACCTCAACGCCCACCACCCGGACATCTTCCGCTTCCTCGACACCAAGCGCGAGAACGCGGACGAGAAGATCCGGATCAAGACCCTCTCGCTGGGCGTGGTCGTGCCGGACATCACCTTCGAGCTGGCCAAGAAGAACGAGCCGATGTACCTGTTCAGCCCCTATGACGTGGAACGCGTCTACGGGAAGGCCTTCAGCGAGATCTCGGTGACCGAGAAGTACCACGAGATGGTCGACGACGCGCGGATCCGCAAGACCAAGATCAACGCCCGCGAGTTCTTCCAGACCCTGGCCGAGATCCAGTTCGAGTCCGGCTACCCCTACGTGATGTTCGAGGACACGGTGAACCGGGCCAACCCGATCGCCGGACGGATCTCCATGTCCAACCTGTGCTCGGAGATCCTCCAGGTCTCGGAGCCCAGCGAGTTCGCCGATGATCTGAGCTACTCCGAGATCGGCAAGGACATCTCCTGCAACCTCGGCTCGATGAACATCGCCAAGGCGATGGACTCCCCGGACTTCGGACAGACCATCGAGACCGCGATCCGCACCCTGACGGCCGTCTCGGACATGTCCTACATCAACTCGGTGCCATCCATCGTCGAAGGCAACCGCCGCTCCCACGCGATCGGTCTGGGGCAGATGAACCTGCACGGCTACCTGGCGCGGGAACGCGTGCATTACGGGTCCGAAGAAGGCATCGACTTCACCAACATCTACTTCTACACCGTGCTCTTCCACGCGCTGCGGTCCTCGAACCAGCTCGCGATCGAGAGCGGCCAGAGCTTCGACGGCTTCGAGAACTCGCAGTACGCCAGCGGCGAGTTCTTCAACAAGTACACCGAGCAGCTCTGGGAGCCTGCGACCGAGAAGGTGCGCACGCTGTTCAGCCACGTGAGCGTGCCGACCCAGGAAGACTGGAAGCAGCTGAAGGCTTCGGTCATGGCCCACGGCATCTACAACCAGAACCTGCAGGCCGTGCCGCCCACCGGCTCGATCTCCTACATCAACAACTCGACCTCCTCGATCCACCCGGTGGCCTCGAAGATCGAGATCCGTAAAGAAGGCAAGCTCGGTCGCGTCTACTACCCGGCGCCCTACCTGACCAATGACAACCTGGAGTACTACCAGGATGCCTATGAGATCGGGTACGAGAAGATCATCGACACCTACGCCGCTGCCACCCAGCACGTCGACCAGGGCCTGTCGCTGACGTTGTTCTTCAAGGACACCGCCAGCACCCGCGACATCAACAAGGCGCAGATCTACGCATGGCGCAAGGGCATCAAGACGCTCTACTACATCCGTCTGCGCCAGCTCGCGCTCGAAGGCACCGAGGTCGACGGCTGCGTCTCCTGCATGCTGTGACCTAAAAAACTTCGGGGGGCCGTGCTAGCACACGGCCCCCCGATGAAGAACCCGGCCTAGGCCGAGCTCCCACATATCCAAAGTGGAGCTTCAGTCTAGAGGAGTCCTCAGACCGTTGTCGAACGGTCCTCCGCCCGGGTTTTACACCCGGAAAGGAGGTGCCAAAGTGACTACTATGCATATTCGGCGGACCATTCGTATCCGTCCATCGCGCATTCGCATCACGGTGACGCCCAAGCGCTAGGAAGTAGTGTGTCGAGGTCTCTGACAGCGGCAGCTTTACTGCGTTAGTTCACTGAGGTGGAGAGGTGGAAGGGGGATGTGTTCCCCCTTCCACCTCTGCCCATGAAGAAGCACACGGAAAGAGTTAACGTGACCACATCAGCAGCAGCAGCTTCGAGCTCCTCAAGTCTTCTCTCTCACGTCGAGGCGATCAACTGGAACCGCCTCGAAGACGAGAAGGACAGCGAGGTCTGGAACCGGCTGGTCAACAACTTCTGGCTGCCGGAGAAGATCCCGCTCTCCAACGACGTCCAGTCCTGGGCCACGCTGACCCAGGAGGAGAAGACCCTCACCATGCGGGTCTTCACCGGGCTGACGCTGCTGGACACCATCCAGGGCACTGTGGGCGCCGTCGCGCTGATCCCGCACGCGCTGACCCAGCACGAGGAGGCGGTGATGACCAACATCTCCTTCATGGAGTCGGTCCACGCCAAGTCCTACTCGCAGATCTTCTCCACCCTGTGCTCCACCAAGGAGATCGACGAGGCCTTCCGCTGGTCCAAGGAGAATGTGAATCTGCAGCGCAAGGCGCAGATCGTCATGGACTACTACCACGGCGATGACGGGCTGAAGAAGCGGGTGGCCTCCACGATCCTGGAGTCCTTCCTCTTCTACTCCGGTTTCTACCTGCCGATGCACTGGTCCTCCCGCGCCAAGCTGACCAACACCGCTGACATCATCCGGCTGATCATCCGCGACGAAGCCGTGCACGGCTACTACATCGGCTATAAGTACCAGCGGGCGCTGGAGCGTGAGAGCCCGGAGCGTCAGCAGGAGCTCAAGGACTACACCTACGAACTGATGTACGAGCTCTACGAGAACGAGCTGCAGTACACCCACGACCTCTATGACGGGGTGGGCCTCAGCGAGGACGTCAAGAAGTTCCTGCATTACAACGCCAACAAGGCGCTGATGAACCTGGGGTACGAGGCGATGTTCCCCAAGGAGATCAGCGATGTGAACCCGGCCATCCTCTCGGCGCTGAGCCCCAATGCGGATGAGAATCACGACTTCTTCTCCGGCTCCGGCTCCTCCTACGTGATCGGCAAGGCCGAGGAGACCGAAGACGACGACTGGGACTTCTAGAACCGAGCAGAGACGAAGCGATGACGCACGCGGGCCGGCTTCAGGTCTACCGACAGCAGACCAGCAATGGTGCTCAAGGGGACCTGGAGCTGGCCCTCGCGCTGTTGCAGCGCACCAGAAGCCAGGGCCGACGCCCCGCTGACCATCCGGCGCCGCTGCTCAGGCTCTATCGCCCCGAGCCCACAGTCGCCTTCGGTCAGCGGGATCAGCGACTACCAGGGTTCGACGACGCCGCGGCGGCCTGTCGCCGCTCCGGCTTCACGCCGCTGGTGCGTCGCGCGGGCGGACGCGCTGCGGCGTACCACCAGGGGTCGTTGGTGATCGACCACATCGAACCGGACCCAGACCCGATCCGCGAGACCCAGGCGCGCTTCACCGCCTTCGGCGAGCTGCTCCAGGAGGCGCTCGGCCTGGTGGGAGTCGACGCCCGGCTCGGGCCGATCCCGGGGGAGTACTGCCTGGGGGATCATTCTGTTCACGGCATCTCGCTGGTGGACCCGGACCGGCGCATCAAGCTCGTCGGCACAGCTCAGCGGGTCATCAGCTCCGGCTGGCTGTTCTCCTCATCGATCATCGTGGAGGACGGCGCGACCGTTCGCCGGGTGCTCTCCGAGGCCTATGCGGCGCTGGAGATCCCCTGGGACCCGCTGACCGCGGGATCCGCCACCGAGCTCGGCATGGATCTCACCGTGGAGGACGTGGAGAAGTCGGTGCTCGACGTCTACCGGCAGCACTGGGAGCTGGAAGAGATCACGGAGACTCCGGCGATCTCCTCCAGCACACCAGCTCTGCAGCTCTGAAGCCCCATCGCTCTAGCGGCGCTCAGCAGAAGCTCGGCTGCACGGCGGCGTCACTCGCCGCGGTCGATCCATTCCTGGAGGTGCGGAGCCTCCGCGCCGATCGAGGTCGAGGGACCGTGACCGGTGTTGACCAGGGTCTCCGTGGGAAGCTCCTGGAACAGCCGGGTCCTGATCGACTCGATGATCGTCTCGAAGCTGGAGAAGGACCGTCCCGTGGCTCCTGGGCCGCCGGCGAAGAGCGTGTCTCCGGAGAACAGCACGGGCTGGACCGCGCCGTCGGGCCCCGCGAGGGAGGACGAGAAAAAGCAGGTGGAGCCGGGGGAGTGCCCAGGGGTGTGAATCGCCACCAGCTGGGCGTCTCCCACGGTGAAGACATCCCCGTCGCTGATGTCCACATCCGGCATGGTGCCCTCATGGACCGCGTCCCAGAGCATCTGATCCTCGGGGTTGAGGTGGATCCGACCGCCCAGGCGCTTCTGCACCTCGAGGGCCTGACTGATGTGGTCATCGTGCCCGTGAGTGAGCAGGATGTCGGTGACCGCACGCTCGCCCACGGCCGCCACCACGGCGTCGGGGTCGTGAGCGGGGTCGATCAGGATGACCTCGTTCTCGTCACCGATGATCCAGACGTTGTTGTCCACCTCCCAGGTGCCGCCGTCGAGTGAAAAGGTGCCGGAGGTGACGAGGTTCTCGAAGCTGGTGCTCATGGGGGTCCTCAATTCTTTGGGGCGGACTGAAGCTCGACGACGGAGCGCAGCACTTCACCGCGGTTCATCGTGTCGAAGGCCTCCTGGACCTGGTCCAGCGCCACGCGTTCGGTGACGAAGGCGTCCAGGTCCAGGTTTCCGTTGCGATAGTGGCTGACCAGCATCGGGAAGTCCCGGGAGGGCAGGCAGTCGCCGTACCAGGAGGACTTCAGTGAGCCGCCGCGACCAAAGACGTCGGCCAGCGGCAGTTCCAGGGTGTGCGAGGGGTCGGGGACGCCGACCAGCACGACGCGGCCGGCGAGGTCGCGGGCGTAGAAGGCCTGCTTATAGGTCTCGGGGCGGCCCACAGCATCGATGACCAGGTCTGCGCCGAACCCGCCGGTCAGTTCACGGATGCGTTCCACGGCGTCGGCCTCGCTGGGGTTGACCGTGTGTGTGGCGCCGAGTTCGGCGGCCGTGGCCAGCTTCCGCTCGTCGAGGTCCACCGCGATGATGGTGGTCGCACCGGCAAGCTTCGCGCCCAGCACGGCGGCGGTGCCGACACCGCCGACGCCGATCACCGCGACGGATTCGCCGCGCTGGACCTCCCCGGTGTTGATGGCAGCGCCGATGCCCGCCATGATGCCGCAGCCCAGCAGGCCGACGGCGGCGTTGGACTCTGCCGGAAGGTCCTCGACCACGGTGCACTGACCGGCGGCCACGAGGGTCTTCTCGGCGAACGCCCCGATGCCCAGAGCAGCTTCGAGCTCGGTGCCATCGGTCAGCGTCATCTTCTGCTCCGCGTTGTGCGTGTCGAAGCAGTACTGCGGCTGACCCTTGCGACACGCCCGGCATTCACCGCAGACCGCGCGCCAGTTCAGAATCACGGTGTCACCCACCTTGACGTTGGTGACGCCCGCACCGATCTGCGAGACCCGGCCGGTGGCCTCATGGCCGAGCAGATACGGGAAGTTGTCGCCCACCTCGCCCTGCTGGTAATGCTGATCGGTCTGGCACACGCCACAGGTCAGGACGTCGACGACGACCTCTCCGGCGATCGGATCGGGAACCACGATCTGCTCGAGAACAGCCGGTCCGTTCTTCTCTTTGACGACGACGGCATTTACGGTCTGGGACATAGCCAGCCCTCCATATCAGCAGGTCTCAGGTGAAGCGGGGATTGCTTGCCTGATTCCACGATAACCCAGGGCCAGGAGGGGTGTTCTCAGCCCGTGAACACGTGGGGGAACTGCACGATGATGCTGGCCAGCACCACCAGGTAGATCAGCACGATGGCGACCCACCACCAGTCGGCGGAGATCTTGCGCAGCCCGGGCCCGGCGGGGATGACCCCGTTGGCGATGTTGCCCACGGTCACGACGATGAACATCGGCACGACGGCGGCCCACACGACCATGCAGTACGGGCACAGCGCCCCGATGGAATAGACCGCCTGGGACCACAGCCAGATGCAGAACCCGAAGGCGAAGGTGACGCCGGCCTGAAGTCCGAGCCAGTACCAGCGGGGAAGCGGCACCCGGGCGAGGATCGTGACAGCCACCAGGATCGCCAGCGGGAAGCCCACGACGCCGAGGAAGATATTGGGAAATCCGAAGGTCGATGCCTGCCAGGAGTCCATCACCAGGCCGCAGGAGACCCACGGATTGATGTCACAGGCGGTGGTGTAGTCCGCGTCCTGCCACAGCGCGATCCGCTCACGCATCAGCGCAACACTGGCCACGGCGCCGATGACCGCCGTCACCAGCAGCCACAGCCCGAGGGCCGGGGAGGAGGCGATGCGGGGTGGGGTGCGCTGGTCTGCAGGGTGAAGGGCCATGCGGGGATTCTACGCAGGATAGCTGGAGGGGTATGCGATACTGAGTGGCATCGGCGAGCGGACCACACCCGCAGACCGAGAAGGCTTGCACGCCATCGTTCCTGCATCGGACGAATGACGCCGCGGATGAACACCCCGCAGCAGATGCTCAGGAGTGGTGAAAAGTCACTGGAAGGCCGCGCAGAGCGCGCTCCGCGAGAATCGGAGCAGCGCCCGGAACGCCAGTGGAGCTTGAATATAGGTTTGAGACAACATCAATACGTGGAATGAGCAGGTCGCACCCGTCGTGAGAGCCAGGGGCAACGCGACCGGCTGAATCCACCCAAGCAGAGCCGCGGACGCGGTGAGTGTGGCACCGTGGGAGCGGTCAGGAGCAATTCCACAATGTCCCACAACGAGACCCCCGCAGGCGACACGGCGGGCAATAACGACATCTTCAATCCTTTCAGCGCGCCGCCGGCCCCGAAGAGCGGATCAGAGACCGCCTCCAGCCAGTCCGCTGAGCCGGCAGAGTCCGGTTCCGTGGCGGACCCGGTCAATGTCCTCTTCCAGGCGCCGGACCTGGCCACCGCCAAGCCGAAGACGAGTCGCCGCTCCAGCAAGGACGCTGGCCCGCAGCCCGACTCGCAGGATCGAGACTACGAGGAGGACCGCGGCAGCGACCGCCAGACACAGCAGGACTCTGCCGGCCAGGGGAACTCCCCGGGCGGCGATTCCGAGGACTGGCAGGATCGCGACACCGAGGACGAGGACGGCTCGGGCCGCCGCTCACGGCGCAAGCGTCGCCGTGGGGGCCGGAACAAGAACCGTGGCTCCGACGCTCAGTCGGGCGAGTCCACGAATGACTCGGAGACCCAGGACGCCGGCAGAAACTCGGATCAGAAAGCCGAACGGGCCTCCGGAGCCAGCGACTCGCAGGGCATCTCGGCGGGTCGGAGCTCGAAGGGATCCTCCGCGTCTGACGCGGACAACGATTCCGGCAACGACTCCCGTGACGGGGGGAGCTCGCAGCGAGGCGACTCCCACAGCAAGGATGACGAAGGCCCGGTGATCCGCAAGCGCCGCCGTCGTCGTCGTGGCACCTCGGATCTCGAGGTGGAGTCGAATGAGGATGACGCTCATACCGTCACCCGCGTGCGGGCTCCCCGCGAAGCCGCTGAAGCGCCCGCCTCGGACAAGGTGACCGGCCTGAAGGGCTCCACCCGGCTGGAGGCGAAGCGGCAGCGTCGTCGTTCTTCACGCGAAGGTGGTCGCCGCCGCCAGGTCATCACCGAGGCAGAGTTCCTGGCGCGCCGTGAATCAGTGGATCGCAAGATGATCGTGCGCCAGCGCGGAGAGCGCATCCAGATCGGCGTCCTGGAGGACGGCGTCCTGGCCGAGCACTACGTCTCGCACACCACCCAGGACTCACTCATCGGCAACGTCTACCTCGGCAAGGTGCAGAACGTGCTGCCCTCCATGGAAGCAGCGTTCGTCGACATCGGCCGCGGACGCAATGCCGTGCTCTACGCCGGTGAAGTCGACTGGGCCGCCTCACGGCTCAACGGTGGACCGCGCAAGATCGAGAACGCGCTGAAGTCCGGCGACTCGGTCCTGGTGCAGGTCACCAAGGACCCCGTGGGACATAAGGGAGCCCGGCTGACCAGCCAGATCTCCCTCCCCGGCCGGTACCTGGTCTTCGTCCCGGGCGGGTCCATGACCGGCATCTCCCGGAAGCTCCCCGACACCGAGCGGGCGAGGCTGAAGAAGGTCCTGAAGGACCACATGCCGGACAACGCCGGAGTCATCGTGCGCACCGCGGCGGAAGGCGCCTCCGAGGAGGAGCTGACCAACGACATCAACCGGCTGCGTGCACTCTGGGAGCAGATCCAGAGCCAGACCGGAGAGAAGAAGGTGCTGGCGCCGGAGCTGTTCTACGCCGAGCCGGACCTCACCATCAAGGTGGTGCGCGATGTCTTCAACGAGGACTTCTCCTCCATGGAGGTCCAGGGCGAGCAGACCTGGGACAACATCGAGGCCTATGTCACCTATGTGGCGCCGCACCTGCTCGACCGGCTGAAGCAGTGGATCCCCGAAGAACAGAAGGCCGACGACATCTTCGCCCACCATCGGATCGACGAGCAGCTCAACAAGGCTCTGGAGCGCAAGGTCAACCTTCCCTCCGGCGGCTCGCTGGTCTTCGACCGCACCGAGGCGATGACCGTGGTCGACGTCAACACCGGCAAGTTCACCGGCTCCGGCGGCAACCTCGAGGAGACCGTCACGAAGAACAACCTCGAGGCGGCCGAAGAGCTGGTCCGTCAGCTGCGCCTGCGCGACATCGGCGGCATCATCGTCATCGACTTCATCGATATGGTCCTCGAGGCCAACCGCGATCTGGTGCTGCGCCGCATGGTGGAGTGCCTGGGCCGGGATCGCACCAAGCACCAGGTCGCCGAGGTCACCTCGCTGGGTCTGGTGCAGATGACCCGCAAGCGGATGGGCACCGGGCTGCTGGAGGTCTTCTCCGAGGACTGCCAGCACTGCGCGGGACGTGGAGTCATCACGCACGCGGAGCCCGTCGAGCACCGCGCCGCCTACACCTCGCACGGCGAGCAGCAGAACTCCAAGCCCGCGAAGAAGCGTCGCAAGGGCCGGAACCGTCGTGATGACGAATCCGAGACCCAGCAGTCGACCCCCGAGGTGGACCCGCAGGAGAAGGAGCGGCAGGAGAAGGCCCGCCAGGCCCTCGCCCAGGTCGCAGCCGCCACGGCGAGCAAGCACGCCGAGGAGGAGGAGCAGAGCGCCTCCGCGGAGAGCCCAGCGCAGCAGCCGCGCGGATCACGGCGCAGCGGTCGCCGCAGCGCCAGTCAGCCGGCAGGCAGCACGGGCTCCGCATCGTCGGACGCCAGCACCGGAGCCGACTCGAAGCAGGAGAAGGCCAGCTCAGCCGAGTCCGCCGCCCAGCCCTCCAGCGCCGAGGTGCTGCGGATCGGTGGGGAAGAGGTGCCGCTGCCGCGCGCCGAGAAGAGCGAGGCGGCAGGGTCCCGAGAGAAGCCCACGGCGGCCGAGGACAAGCAGGTCTCCCTCGACACGCTCGGGCAGGCGCTGGATTCGCGTGAGCCTCGCACCCCAGCACGGCCGGCGCGCCGTCGTCGCCGTGCTGCCGGTTCGGTCCAGGGCGCGTCCGGAGAGGTGCAGCAGATCGCTGCCGCCGAGAAGCCGGCGAGCAAATCGTTCTCCTCCGCTGCCACCGAGCAGCCGGCTGAGCAGGCCCCTAAGAAGGCCTCAGCCGCTGAGCCGGTGATGCTCGGAGTGGGCGTCACGGCCGAAGAGATCGCACGGCCCGAATAGGCGGCGGGCCGGGCCCGCTGGAAGGGTCCGGTCAACTTGCTGTCACCGAGCACGTCGCGTAAGGTTGACCCTTGGTGTTATAGGCACCAACATGTCTTCCGCACAGCTCAGCGGAGAACTTCTCAGCAGAGGATTCCCGTAGAGATGTGCGATTGGTTTAGTCCGAAATGATCATCGAGAGAAGTGAGTCCCAAGTGGTGTACGCGATTGTCCGCGCTGGCGGCCGCCAGGAAAAGGTTTCCGTTGGAGACCTCGTGACCGTTGACCGAGTTCCGGGCGCGGCAGGCAGCACCATTAAGCTGCCGGCAGTGATGCTGGTGGACGGGGACAAGGTCACTACCGCAGCAGATGAGCTCGCCAAAGTCTCGGTCGAGGCCGAGGTTCTGGAGAACATCCGCGGTAAGAAGATCGTCATTGAGAAGTTCAAGAACAAGACCGGCTACCGCAAGCGCCAGGGTCACCGTTCAGAACTCACCCGTATCAAGGTGACCTCGATCGCCTGAGGCGT
Source organism: uncultured Nesterenkonia sp. (assembly GCA_947494195.1). GTDB lineage: Bacteria > Actinomycetota > Actinomycetes > Actinomycetales > Micrococcaceae > Nesterenkonia. The sequence continues at coordinate 58,909 of CANLUC010000003.1, forward strand.
TCGAGGTTCGCAAATTCCCCGTTCTCCCCGAGAGGTAGGCAGACCCAATGGCACATAAAAAAGGTGCGAGCTCGACTCGCAACGGCCGCGATTCCAACGCCCAGTACCTGGGCGTGAAGCGCTTCGGCGGTCAGACCGTCAACGCTGGTGAGATCCTCATCCGCCAGCGCGGCACCAAGTTCCACCCCGGCGTCAACGTCGGCCGCGGTGGCGACGACACGCTCTTCGCGCTCTCGAACGGAGCTGTCGAGTTCGGCAGCCGCCGCGGGCGCAAGGTTGTGAACATCGTCCCAGCAGCCTGATCCAGGCCTGCACAGACGTTTCGCACGTACAGTCGAGGGTGGGCCCACTTGATGGGCCCACCCTCGACTTGTCTTAAGTCAGCATCTTTTTCTAGGAGTCTCCAGCAATGGCACATTTCGTCGACCGAGTGGTCCTCCACACCACAGGCGGTAACGGTGGCCACGGCTGCGTCTCCGTGCACCGCGAGAAGTTCAAGCCCCTCGGCGGGCCCGACGGCGGCAACGGCGGCGACGGCGGCTCCGTGGTCCTCGTGGTCGATCCGCAGACCACCACGCTGCTGGAATACCATCACCGGCCCCACCGCAATGGTGAGAACGGGGGCGTAGGCCAGGGTGGCCTGCGCCATGGCACCCGCGGTCCGCTGCTGGAGCTCCCGGTGCCTGAGGGCACCGTGGTCAAGGACCGAGAGGGACACGTCCTCGCGGACCTGGTCGAGCCGGGCGCCCGCTTCGAGGTCGCCCAGGGTGGTCAGGGAGGCCTCGGCAACGCGGCGCTGGCCTCGCGGAAGCGCAAGGCCCCCGGTTTCGCCCTGCTCGGCACCCCGGGCGAGGAGAACGAAATCGTCCTGGAGCTGAAGTCCGTGGCGGACATCGCACTGGTCGGGTTCCCCTCCGCCGGCAAGTCCAGCCTGATCGCCGCCATGAGCGCCGCCCGGCCGAAGATCGCCGACTACCCCTTCACCACCCTGGTCCCGAACCTCGGCGTCGTCGAAGCTGGTGAGACCCGTTTCACCGTGGCCGACGTCCCTGGCCTGATCCCCGGTGCGGCCGAGGGCAAGGGCCTCGGACATGAGTTCCTGCGCCACGTGGAGCGCTGCGCCGCCCTGGTGCATGTGCTCGACTGCGCCTCACTGGAGACCGATCGCGACCCGCTCGGCGACCTCGACGCCATCGAGGCTGAACTTGCGGCTTACGCTCCCGACGCCGTGGAGGGCGCCGGCGGCACGGCGGACAACTCCTCGAATGCCGTCCCGCTGAACGACCGGCCCCGGCTAGTAGCACTGAACAAGACCGACCTTCCCGACGGGGCGGCCATGGCCGAGCTGGTCCGCGAGGAGCTGACCTCGCGCGGCTACCGCGTCTTCGACATCTCCGCGCTGAACCGCGACGGACTGCGCGACCTCGGCTTCGCCATGGCCGAGCTGGTGCTCGAGGCCCGCGCCCAGCGGGAGATCGAGCCGGCTCCGGTCCCGGTGACCGTGCGTCCCCGGGCGGTGAACCGCAAGCAGTTCAGCGTCACTGCCGAGTCCAAGGGCGGGGAACCGCTGTGGCGCGTCCGCGGCGACAAGCCCGAGCGGTGGATCGTGCAGACAGACTTCGGCAACGACGAAGCCGTCGGCTACCTCGCCGACCGGCTGGTCGCCGTGGGCATCGAGGACGAACTCTTCAAACAGGGCGCCAAGCCCGGCGATGCCGTGGTGATCGGCTCCGAGCTCAACGGTGTGGTTTTCGACTGGGAGCCCACGATGGCAGCGGGCGCTGAGCACCTGGCCGGTCCGCGCGGCACCGACCTGCGCTTTGATGATCATTCGCGGCCCACCCGCGCCGAGAAGAAGCAGGATCAGGCAGAGCGCCGGGCCGCCAAGGCCTCCACGCGTGCCGAGATGGAGGCGGACTATCGGGCCCAGGACGGCGCGCCCACCAAGCGCACCTCCGGGGCGGCGACCGCCGAGCGCCGCGACGACGGTGCGCCCGCCAGCACAAGGGACGCCGACGGCGTGGAGATCCACTATCCGCACGGCAACCCGGATGATCTGCAGGACGAGGGCTTCGGCGCTGACGAGGTGGAGGCCGACACGCGATGAGCACCCCGCGCCTGACCGAGTCCCTGGTGGCCTCCCGCGCCGATCTGCGCCATGCCAGGCGTCTGGTGGTGAAGATCGGGTCCTCCTCGCTCACCACGCTCGACGGAGGCATCTCCGTGGACGCGCTGAACCGGCTGGTGGCAGACCTTCAGGTGCTGCGCGAGCGGGGCACCGAGGTCGTGCTGGTCTCCTCCGGCGCCATTGCGGCCGGTCTGGCGCCGCTGGGTCTGGGGAGTCGTCCGCAGGATCTCGCCACCCAGCAGGCTGCAGCCGCGGTCGGACAGGGTCTGCTGCTGGCGCACTACACGCGTGCCTTCACCCAGTACCGGACCACGGTCTCCCAGGTCCTGCTGACCGTGGAGGACCTCATGCGACGCACGCAGTACACCAACGCGCTGCGCACTTTGGAGAAGCTGCTGAGCCTGGGCGCGGTGCCGGTGGTCAATGAGAACGATGCCGTGGCCACCCACGAGATCCGGTTCGGTGACAATGACCGGCTCGCCGCGCTGACCGCGAACCTGCTCCGCGCGGACGCACTGATCCTGCTCTCCGACGTCGATGCGCTCTACGACGGTCCCCCCGAGGAGGGGGGCCGTCAGGTGCCCTACGTCGCCGGTCCCGAGGACCTGCGCGGGGTCACCCTCGGACGGCGCGGCAAGGCCGGCGTCGGCACCGGGGGAATGGTCACCAAGGTCGAGGCCGCGCAGATCGCCGCCTCCAACGGCATCCCCGCGCTGCTGACCTCGGCACCCAACGCGCGGCGCCTCTTCCAGGGCGAAGAGGTGGGGACCTTCTTCGGTGCCCGCGGTCGCAGGCGGGGGGCGCGCTCGGCCTGGATCGCTCACTTGGCTCACCCCAAGGGTCGGCTCATCATCGACGACGGCGCCATCGCCGCCGTCGTCGAAGGCCGCCGCTCGCTGCTGTGCGCCGGAATCATCGCGCTCAGCGGCAACTTCGAGGCTTCCGACCCGGTGGAGATCACCGACCGCGCCGGGACGGTGCGGGCCAGGGGACTGGTGGGGTATTCCTCCGCCGAACTGCCGCAGATGCTGGGCCGTTCCACCGCGGAGCTGGGTGCGGACCTTGGCCCTGAATATGAACGAGCAGTGATTCACGCAGATGACATCGTCCGCATCGAGACTAGGCTGTGAACATGGCAGAGGAACAGCAGACCCAGCAGACCGATCAGGAAGTCGACCAGGACGTTGAGTCAGGCATCCGCGAGGTCACCTCGCGGGCGCGGGCTGCCTCGCGCGGCCTGGGATCCATGGACCGGGAGCACAAGGACCGGACGCTGGCGGACGTCGCGTCCGGACTGCGGGAGTCGGCAGCGTCACTGACCCAGGCCAACGATGAGGACCTGGAGCGCGGCCGTGAGGCCGGGCTCAGCCGCTCGCTGCTGGATCGACTCGCCCTGAGCCCCGAGCGGATCGAGGCTCTTGCCGCGTCCGTGGAAGAGGTCATGGGTCTCAGCGACCCCGTCGGTCGAGTGCTGCAGGGACGGACCCTCCCCAACGGGCTTCGGCTGACCCAGGTCAGCGTCCCGCTGGGTGTCATGGGGGTGATCTACGAAGCCCGGCCCAACGTGACCGTGGACATCGCGGCGCTGGGCCTGAAGTCAGGAAACGCGGTCATCCTGCGCGGCGGCTCCGCGGCCAAGAGCACCAATGAGATGCTGCTGGCCATCATCCGCGAGGCGCTGCGCACCACCTCCGTGCCCGTGGACTCCGTGCAGTCCATCGACGCCTATGGCAGGGCCGGCGCCACCGCTTTGATGACCCAGCGCGGCTCCGTGGACGTGCTCATCCCGCGCGGCGGTCACGAACTTATCCAACACGTGGTGCAGAATTCCCGGGTTCCGGTCATCGAGACCGGCGAGGGAAATGTGCACATCTACATCGACGCCAACGCGAACCCGGAGACCGCCCGGAACATCGTGGTGAACTCCAAGACTTCTCGCCCGAGCGTCTGCAACGCCGCTGAGACGCTGCTGCTGCACGCCCAGGCAGAGGACGCAGGCCGTGAGGTTCTGCGCGGGCTGCTGCGCTCTGGAGTGAACCTGCATGTGGATCCCCGGGTGCGGGAATGGCTCCCTGCGGAAGAGCCGGCGGACCTCTCGCAGGACCGCGCGCCCTTCGGCACGGTCAGCGAGGCCACCGAGGAAGACTTCGCCACGGAGTTCCATGACCTGGAGATGGCGGTCGGCGTGGTGGACTCCCTTGATGACGCGATCAGCCACATCGGCCGGTGGACGACCGGGCACACCGAGGCCATCGTCACCGACTCGGTGGCCAACGCTGATCGTTTCGTCGCGGAGGTGGATGCGGCGGCGGTCATCGTCAACGCCTCGACGCGCTTCACCGATGGTGGGCAGTTCGGCCTGGGAGCCGAAGTGGGCATCTCCACCCAGAAGATGCATGCCCGAGGCCCGATGGGCATGGCCGAGCTGACCACCACCAAGTGGGTCGTGCGCGGCGAGGGCCAGGTCCGTCAATAGTTCCCGTACACTGGGGACCGATAAATCCGCGTTCACATCGTCGTTCATCCCATATGAGGGAGAAGCATGCTCAACCTGCACGTGCTCGCCACCGTCCTCGGCGCCGAGACTGAAGAACACCACGCGCTGCCGATCGAGGCGCACTGGTACGGCATCATCATGTTCGCCCTGCTGCTCCTGCTGCTGCTGGTGACGCTGGGCTTCGCCAACAAGGGCCGCGAGCTGCCAGCCCAGGCCCACGGCGACCACTGACGCCGTTGGCTCAACGACACCCGCGGGTCGCCGCCACCTCTGAGCGCGCGCCCGGTCCGCTCCGACTGGGGATCATGGGTGGAACCTTCGACCCGATCCACCACGGACACCTGGTGGCCGCCAGCGAGGTCGCGACGGAGTTCGAGCTCGACGAGGTCATCTTCGTGCCCACCGGACAGCCCTGGCAGAAGGCGGGTCGCGAGGTGGCGGAGGCCGAGCACCGCTATCTGCTCACCGTGGTGGCCACCGCCGCCAACCCCCGCTTCACCGTCTCGCGCGTGGACATCGACCGAGGTGGGGCCACCTACACCATTGACACGCTGCGGGACTTCCGCGAGATGTATCCGGATGCCGAACTGTTCTTCATCACCGGGGCAGACGCGATGGCGCAGATCATGTCCTGGAAGAACGTCGATGAGCTCTGGGAGCTCGCCCACTTCGTCTCGGTGACCCGGCCGGGCTACATCTCCGAGGACTTCGGACGCACCAACGAGATCTCGCTCATGGAGATCCCGGCGATGGCGATCTCCTCCACCGACTGTCGAGAGCGCGTGCGGGCCGAGAAGCCCGTCTGGTACCTGGTCCCCGACGGCGTCGTGCAGTACATCGCCAAGCATCGGCTCTATCAGTCGGATTCCACCTCCTCCGCGCGTTGAGCGTGCCGGACCGCCGTGGCGCGACATACGATGGACAGTGGTGCTCCATCGATGAGACCGATCAATTGGCAGGCAATGTTCTGGCTCGGGCAGCACAGCCTGACCAGGGCCTTCAGGAGGCTGGACGATGACCGCAGAGAACACCGAGTCGACTGACGCCTCGGGCGGAGATGACCTGCGCGCCAGGTATCTGCCGGTCTCACGCAAGGAGCTGCGCCGCCGCCGAGAGGCCGAGCTCGCTGCCGAACGCGCCGCCACGGGCTCAAACGAGGACAGCGCTGACCTCCAGACTCCCAGTGGGGCCGATGCGGAAGATCTCGATGACGCGGAGCAGCCACTCCCGTCGGCGGTCTCAGCAGAGACGCCCGGAGGAGCCTTGGAGTCGGAGGACCGCGAAGACTCCTCAGAAGACCCCGCCGCCCAGGATGCTCCTGAGGCCGAGCCGGAGCCGGAGCCCGAGCCTTGGGGCTTCACCTCACCGATCCCGAGAGCCTCCGCGACCGCCGGGTCGCCGACGCCGGATCATCAGAACCTCCCGGAAGAGCGGCCCGAGGACTCCGAGAACCACGATGGTGACCACGGCGCCGCGGATCTCGATGAGGTTGACCCGGCGGGTGTCGCTGATAACGAAGACATTCCTGAGGCTGACGACACTGTTGACACTGGTGCCGAAGACACTGTTGACACTGGTGCCGAAGACACTGTTGACACTGATGACGAAGACCTCGCGGATGATGAGAGTGCGGTCGCTGAAGAGGCCCAGCTGGACGAGGAGGAGGTCTCTGGAGCCGAAGACGCCGGTCTGCCGGAGGATCGTGCGGAGACCGACGAGGAAGAGACCGACGGGCACTCGCTGAGCCTGCCCGAGCCTCCGCGGACGGACGCCTCCTCCGCGCGCCCGCAGGATCTGCCCGGCACGGAGATCGAAGATGAGGACGAGGCCCCGGTGCCCGCCTCCAGAAAATCCCGTCGCAGCCTGCGCTTGACCGGCAGCATGTCTGTGCTCTCCCAGGAGAAGCTGGCGGAGCTCAACGAGATCCACCAAACGGTGATCGCCAACGATGACCCGAACCGCGTCGACCCTGAGCTGCTGAAGAAGCAGCAGGCGCTGGCCGCCCGCGCCATGCAGGCGAACCAGGAACGCCGCCGGGCGGAACAGGTCGAGGCCGAGCGGGACGAGCGCATGCGCCGTCGTCGGCTTCTTCCAGAATCCGAGGTGATCACGCGCAAAGCGCTGCGCGCGCATATGGAGTCCGACGAAGCCGAGGAACACACCGACTACGCCACCGGGTCCATCGAGCCCATCCAGGCCCGGGGCGCGCACGGCCTCGAGATCGACGCGATGGTCGAGCACAGCACCCGCCAAGGTGCACGTCAGTCCATGATGGGGTGGCTTGTGATCATTCTCGCGGTGCTGCTGGTGATCGCCGTCGGCGTCGTTCTCTCATTCATCCTCTAAGCTGGGACGTCTATGGCTATCACCGAACTTGTGCTCACCGAACTCCGCACCGCCGCCTCAGCGGCCGCGGACAAACTCGCCACGAACATCGTAGGACTGGACGTGGGGGAGCGGCTGGGCATCACCGACGCCTTCCTGGTCTGCTCCGCACCCTCTGAACGGCAAATCGGCGCCATCGTCGACGAAGTCGAACGTCAGCTCAAAGAGACCCACGGCTCCTCCCCGCTGCGCCGCGAGGGACGCGGAACCGGCACCTGGGTGCTGCTCGACTATGGTCACATGGTCATCCACGTTCAGCACGAGGAAGAGCGTGCAGTCTATGGTTTGGATCGGCTCTACGCCGACGTCGACAAGGTTGATCTCCAGCTTCCCGAAACCGCCTAGGTTCGCGGTTAAGCCCCAGGTCAGCGCCTGGGCCACGGTGGCTTCCGGATACTGCGCGTCGATTTGCACAGCACTTCAGGTTCACAGTACAGTAGGGGAGTTGCCGCGGCCCGGACGATGATCCGGAGGGCAGATGCACAACATCATGGGGGTATGGCGCAGCTGGTAGCGCGTCCGCATGGCATGCGGAAGGTCAGGGGTTCGAATCCCCTTACCTCCACCACGAGAATCAGGCCCGAAGTCCACCCGGACTTCGGGCCTGATTCGTCTCCGGACACTTTTCGAGCCGAATCAGCTCATGAATCTGCGGCGTGTGAGACCTGACCTCGGCGGTGACTGCTGATCCAGGAGTAGGGTGGGAAGCAACGTCACAGCCAACCCTGGAGGTTCTCCTATGCAGCATCGTGTCCTCGGCCGCACCGGTCGCGAAGTGTCCACCATCGGTCTTGGAACCTGGCAGTTCGGCGGCGACTTCGGCCGCGTCGAAGAAGCCGATGCCTATGCCGTCATGGACGCCGCAGCCGAACATGAGGTCACCCTGTTCGACACCGCCGACGTCTACGGCGATGGACTCAGCGAACAGCTGATCGGCAAGTGGCTGGCCAAGAACCCCTCCTGGACGGGAATGGTCGCCACCAAGATGATCCGCCGTGCCGAGGAGCCCAGCCTCGCCTACGCCACAGCGGAGAACTTCCAGGCCTGGATCGATCGCTCCCGGAAGAACCTCGGGATGGACACGCTGGACCTGGTGCAGCTGCACTGCCCCACAGATGACGTCTACAGCTCCGATGCGGTGTTCGATCGCCTCGATGCGCTGGTGGAATCCGGCGCCATCGCCCACTACGGCGTGAGCGTGGAGACTGTCGACCAGGCCCTCACCGCGATCGCGCGGCCCAACGTCGCCTCGGTGCAGATCATTCTCAACGCCTTCCGGCAGAAGCCTCTCGAGGCTGTGCTGCCCGCGGCCCGGGAGGCAGGAGTGGGCATCATCGCCCGCGTCCCCCTGGCCAGCGGCCTGCTCAGCGGACGCTATACCAAGGACACCACGTTTGAGGAGACCGATCACCGCAGCTACAACCGCTCCGGTGACGCCTTCGACATCGGGGAGACTTTCTCCGGGGTCGACTTCGCCACCGGGGTCGACGCCGCCGCCGAGTTCTCCGAGCTTGCCCAGCACGAGGGTCTGAAGCCGACGACGGCGGCACTCGCCTGGATCACCCAGTGCTCCGGCGTCAGCACCGTCATCCCGGGAGCGCGCAATCCCGAGCAGGCACGTCAGAACGCGGAGGCCGGGTCCGCCCCGCAGCTCTCCGATTCCTTCCAGCAGGGCGTCAAGGCGCTCTACGAAGAACGGATCGCGCCAGCAGTGCACGACCGCTGGTGACGCCGTCTGAGAATCCCCAGGAGACCACATGCGCATCGCCGTCATAGGAGCCACCGGCAACGTCGGGACAGCCGTGCTCGAGCACCTGAGCAGCCGCCCCGAGGTGGAGTCCATCCTGGGAGTCGCCCGTCGACTTCCCGACACCGACGCCGCACCCTATGCAGCAGCGCAGTGGCATCAGGCTGATATCCAGTACCGCGGGGTCATCCCCGAGCTTGCCCAGGCGCTGCAGGGCTGCGACGCGGTGATCCACCTGGCCTGGCTCATCCAGCCCAACAGTGAGCGCAGCCTGCTGCGCCGGGTCAACGTGGACGGCACCCGCCATGTGCTGCAGGCAGCCGCCCGCGCCGGCGTCCGTCAGGCCGTGGTGGCCTCCTCGGTCGGGGTCTATTCTCCGGCCGAGGATGCCAGCCCGCGCGATGAGAACTGGCCCACCGAGGGGATTCCCGGTTCGCACTACAGCGTGGACAAGGTCGCCCAAGAACGGGTCATGGACGAGTTTCTCCAGCAGCACCCCGATTTCTCGCTGGCACGGCTGCGACCGGGTCTCGTGTTCCAACGCGGTGCCGGATCGGAGATCCAGCGCTACTTCGCCGGGGAGCTGGCCCCGGTTCAGCTGCTCCAGGTCCTGAGACCGCCGGTGGTTCCGCTGCCGGCCGGGGTCCGGACACAGGCAGTGCACGCTGAAGATCTGGCCGCCGCCTATGCCCAGGCTGCGGTGCTGGGGGCGCATGGTGCGTTCAACATCTGCGCCGACGATCTGCTCGACGGACAGGCCATTGCTCGGGTCACCTCCGGGGCGGGCCCGCTTGCGCTTCAGCTGCCGCTTCCCGCGAACGTGGTCAGGGCGCTCATCAAGGCGGCGCACCGCGCGCGGGTGCTCCCGATGGATGAGGGGTGGCTGGACCTGGCGCGTCACGTCCCGGTGATGGACGCGACCAAGGCCCGGGACCAGCTGGACTGGTCTCCCCGGTACACCGCGGCCGAAGCCCTGGAAGAACTGATCCAGGGCATGGCGGCGGGGGAGGGGAGGCCCTCGGTGCCGCTGCGTCCGCGCGAACTGAACGCTCGGGACCGCTCTGAGCTGCCTGCGAAGAACCACGAGCTGGACGACCAGGTCGACCCCGTGCTGCTTCGCCACTACATGGCGGATCACCTGGCCGGCGCCACCGTGGGGGTCAATCGCATCAAACGGATGTCCGCAGACTACGTGGACACCCCCGTCTTCCCGGAGATCTCGGAGGCCGCAGAAGCGATCAGGCGTGAACGGGTCTTCCTCATCGAGCTGATGAAGCGACAGGGCTTTCCCCGCGCCATGGGCTCCGCTGCGATGGCATGGGCAGGGGAGCGGGTGGGAAGACTCAAGCCCAATGGTCGGCTTCCGTTGGACCGTTCACCCTCGACCCTCGTGCTGGAAGCCGAGATGATGCTCTCCGCCGTCACCGGCAAGCTGCACGGCTGGTCCACGATGAAGGAACATGCCCACGCCCTCGGGGTCGACCCGGCGGTCTTCCAGTCCCTGATCGACGATGCCGAGGTCCAGCGTGACCAGCTGGAGACCGTGCATCGCTACGCCCGCCGCCGAGCCTTCCGGACCGAGCGCGAGACCTTCGAGAAGACACGATGACAGCCTTGTTCTGAATTACTCGTAATAACAGGGTGAGCTTGCTAAGCTCGGGAGAGTCCACCCCATCAGCCTGCCCATCATGAGGCGGGCCGGTCCGGGCCCCGCGAGTCGTCGAGACTCCGGCGCCGGACTGCAGCGAAAGGAGACCGAATTGGCACAGACCGATCCGATCCTGACCACTCGACAGGGCCACCCTGTCGCCAATAACCAGAACCAGCGCACCGTGGGCAACCGCGGACCCGCCACGCTGGAGAACTACCAGTTCCTCGAGAAGATCAGCCACTTCGACCGTGAGCGGATTCCTGAGCGCGTCGTCCATGCACGCGGTTTCGTCGCCTACGGCGAGTTCGAGGCCACCGGCATGATCGGCGACGAGCCGGCGTCGAAGTACACCCGCGCCAAGCTCTTCCAGGAAGCCGGGAAGAAGACCGATCTGGCCATCCGCTTCTCCACCGTCATCGGCGGCCGGGACTCCTCGGAGTCGGCCCGTGACCCCCGAGGCTTCGCGGTGAAGTTCTACACCGAGGACGGCAACTGGGACCTCGTGGGCAACAACCTTCCGGTGTTCTTCATCCGCGACGCGATCAAGTTCCCCGACGTGATCCACTCGCTGAAGCCAGATCCGATCACCTTCCGCCAGGAGCCCAACCGCATCCTGGACTTCATGGGCCAGACCCCCGAGTCGATGCACATGCTGACCCATCTCTTCAGCCCGCGCGGCATCCCGGCGACCTACCGTCACATGGAGGGCTTCGGCGTCAACACCTACAAGATGGTGAACGCCGAAGGCAAGACCGTCCTGGTGAAGTACCACTTCCACCCGCGCTCCGGCGTCGCCTCCATGACAGAGGCCGAGGCCGCCAAGGTCCAGGGTCAGGACCTCGGGCACGCCTCCAAGGACCTCTTCGAGGCGATCGAACGCGGCGACTTCCCGCAGTGGGATGTCCATGTCCAGATCATGGAAGACCACGAGCACCCCGAGCTCGGCTGGGATCCGCTGGATGACACCAAGATCTGGCCCGAGGATCAGTTCCCGCTGCGCAAGATCGGCGTGATGACGCTGAACCGCAACGTGGATGACCACCACAACGAGAACGAGCAGATCGCCATGGGCACCGGTGTCCTGGTCGACGGACTGGACTTCTCGGATGACAAGATGCTGGTCGGCCGGACGTTCTCCTACTCGGACGCCCAGCGCTACCGCGTCGGTGCGAACTACCTGCAGCTGCCGGTGAACCAGCCCAAGGGCCGCGATGGCCGGGTCTACACGAACCAGCGCGGCGGAGTGATGTCCTTCGGCAACGATGTGCACCCCGAGCAGAACCCGCACGTGAACTACCAGCCGTCCATCCACAACGGACTGCACGAGTCCCCGGAGCCGCAGCCGAACAACGCGCCGGCCGTGGGTGGCCAGGTGGTGCAGGCGAACCTGGATCGTCGCAACGACTACCTCCAGGCCCGGGGCCGTTACAACACCATGATGGACTGGGAGCGCGACGAACTGATCAATGTGCTCACCGGAATGCTGGAGCAGTCCGAGCGGGACGTCCAGGAACGCATCGTCTGGCACTTCTTCATGATCCACGATGACTACGGTCAGCGGATCGCGAAGAACATCGGTCTGACGGTGGATGACGTCAAGCACCTGAAGCCACTGGCAGTGCAGAACTTCACCGAGGAGGAGGAGCAGCGTCTCGCGAACCTCGGAAACAATGGGGACACCATTGATCCTGAGGCGTGGGGGACCTGGACCGCATCCGTGGAGAACCGCCAGGCCTCCGGCGAAGATGTGCTCGCCGGCACGCTGGGAAGCCCCAGCTACAGCCAGTGAGCCAGTTGTTGCTCCGCGGCATGACTCGAGACCTCGAGCCGTGCCGCTGAGCGTGCTTCGCTGAGAACACAGAGATGGCCGGAACCTTGCTGGGTTCCGGCCATCTCTGTGTCAGTGCAGGCTGCTTCAGTGGTTGCGAAGCATCTCGATCAGGTCATCCTTCTTCATGTCTGAGTATCCGCTGAGGCCAAGTTCCTTGGCGCGATCCTGCAGCTCAGCCACGGTCCGGTCCTCATAGTTCGAGGCTTCGCCGCCCTTCTCGCCCTCCGCGCTGCGACCCTTGTTCGCCGCCGCATTGGCGATGCGCGCTGACTTCTCCTTGGAGTTGCCCTCCTCGCGGAGGCGATCGTAGAGCTCTTCGTCCTTGATCGGGGACCCTGCCATGGGGATCTCCTTTCTGTGGTTGCGTGCTGATCTTGACTCTGGGTCTGTCTCAGAAGCCCTTGCCGCCGGTGACCGGAATGACCGACCCGGAGACGAAGGACGCCTCCTCGCTGGCAAGATAGACGTAGGCACCTGCAAGTTCCGCCGGCTGTCCTGGGCGACCCAGGGGAGTGTCCTGGCCGAACTCAGCGACGCCGTCGAACCCTGTGGCAGGAATCAGCGGGGTCCAGATCGGGCCCGGAGCCACTCCGTTGACGCGTATGCCCTTCTCCGCCAGCTCCGCGGCCATGGATTCGATGAATGCCACCTGGGCGGCCTTGGACATCGCGTAGTCGAACAGCACCGGCTTCGGCTCAGCAGCCTGGATCGAGGTGGTCACGATGATGGAGGCCCCCGGGTTCATGTGCGGCACCGCTTCACGGGTGGTGACGATCTGCGCGAGGAGGTTCGTCTCGAAGACCTTGCGCACCTCTTCCGTGGGCACCGAGTCGATCCCTGTGCGGGCCCGCTGATAGGCGGCGTTGAGGATCAGCACGTCGATGCCACCGAGGTCTTCCATCGTGCGGCGGACGATTGCTGTAGCGTCCGCCTCGACCGTGATGTCCACCGGGTAGGTCGCACAGGTGCGACCCGCCTCGCGGACCAGAGCTGCCGTGTCCTGAGCGTCCTGCTCCTCCTCGGGAAGATGAGCAATCGCGACATCGGAGCCTTCGCGAGCGAAGGCGATCGCTGTCGCCCGGCCGATCCCGGAGTCCCCTCCGGTGATCAGCGCCCGCCTGCCCTGCAGGCGACCGCGACCGACCCAGCTCTTCTCGCCATGGTCGGGCGAGGGATCCGTGGCTCCGGTGAGGCCCGGCTGAGCGGACTGCTCCTGCTCAGGCAGAGCCTCGTTCCGGTACTTGGTGCGTGGATCCTGCATAGCGGTTGGGTCAGTAGTCATATCTGTCTCCCTTCGGGAAACCTCAGGGCGGACTCTGCCGCGCAGAAACTGGCTCGGAGGTTCAGGCGGAGGCCAGGGTGGGGTCGAGCACGACCTTGATGCAGCCGTCTTCCTTCTTCTGGAACATGTCATAGGCACCCGGTGCTCCGGTGAGCGGCAGGGTGTGGGTGATGAAATCGTCGACACCCAGCGGGTCCTTCGGATCCTCGACCAGCGGGAGGATCTTGTCGACCCAGTTCTTCACATTGGCCTGGCCCATCTTCACCGTGATCTGCTTGTCGAACATCGTGATCAGCGGAAGCGGGCTGGCAGCTCCGCCGTACACGCCGCTCAGCGAGATGGTGCCTCCGCGACGCACGAGTTCGATCGCTGAGTACAGGGCTGCCAGCCGGTCGATGCCGACCGTCTGCATCATCGCCTGGCCGACGGCGTCGGGGACGAACTGCGCCGAGATCTGCGCGGCCTTGGCCACGGGGGAGCCGTGAGCCTCCATTCCGACCGCGTCCACGACGCCGTCGGGTCCGCGGCCATTGGTGGCTTCGCGGATCTGCTCAATGGACTCCTCGCCGGTGTCGAAGACCATGATGCCGTGGCGGGCAGCCATCTCGCGACGCTCGGCCACCGGATCGATCGCGTAGACCTTCATGCCGTGATGCTTGGCGATGCGTGCGGCGAACTGGCCGATCGGGCCGAGTCCGATGATCGCAATGCTGTCCCCGCTCTTCAACCCCGTGTAGGCGACACCCTGCCACGCGGTGGGGATGACGTCGGAGAGGAAGAGGTAACGGTGATCGGGGAGCTCGTTGCCGACCTTGATCGGGCTGTAGTCGGCGTGAGGCACGCGCAGGTACTCGGCCTGCCCGCCGGGCACGGCGCCGTACATGGCGGAGAAGCCATAGAGTGCGGCGCCCATGCCCTGATCGCGGACCTGGGTGACCTCACACTGGGTCTGCAGGCCGCGCTGACACATGAAGCAGCTGCCGCAGGAGATCTGGAAAGGGACGACGACGCGGTCGCCGGCGGTGAGGTTCGACTCCGGGCCGGCCTCGACCACGCGGCCCATGGGCTCGTGTCCGAGAATGTCACCCGGTGTCATGAACGGACCAAGCACTTCATAGAGGTGGAGATCCGAGCCGCAGATGGCGGTCGAGGTGATTTCGATGATCGCGTCGTTGGCCTGCTGGATCTGCGGATCCGGGACCTCCTCGACGCTGACTTTGTGATGGCCCTGCCATGTCACTGCTTTCACGATGTGTCTCCTCTTGAAGTCTCTCGAAGGCAGACCGGGGAGCGCTGTCATTTCTCACTCCGCCACTTACCCTGTCAGACACCACGGTATCGACTCCTACCTTGGCGTTTCCTGAATGCCACCGCGGGTTTTGCCTTCAATGGACCTGCTGGCTGCGTTCGCGAATCGTGCACTGATGATCCTCCTGCCCAGGAGGAGCACGCCCAGCACTGCGGTTGCCACCAGAACGAAGGACCACTGGGCTCCGCCGGTGCCGCTGAGTACCCGAAGGATCATCCCCAGTGCGACAGTGCCCAGGATCACCACCAGGGCATCGGGCCAGAGTCTCGAGGGGCGGTGCCAGAAGCGCATCGCGAGAGAACTGATCAGCAGTCCCACGAGAAACGGCGTTGCAGTCTGCAGCACATCGGTCACCGCCAGGCCTGTCGAGTGATTGCGGTTTCCCAACGCGGCGAAGCCGATCACCAGCAGGGAGTCGATTGCCAGCAGCATCCAGGGGAGGACCTCGCGCGGCGAGCCGAGGTGGTCAGAGTAGGCCGGAGCGGATGAGGACATGGACATAGTCTAGGTCTCGTTTGTCTAAGTTGACATAATGTAGATTATCGGCGCTTTGCCGAGCGGACTGCGCCGCCAAGCCGAGCTCAGACCGGATCATCGTCCATCGATGCGCAGCGCGGGTGGTCGTCATCGCCAGCCGTGTCCATCAGCGCGCCACCGAGGCCTGCAGGCCGATACCGTAGACAGGGTGAACACGTCTTGGCCGTTGAGCTGCCCCCATTGCGCCATGTCCTTGGAGCCTCGTTCCGCGTCAGGAGATCTTCGATCCACACCGATCGGCACTCGCCCTGCAGCACCCGGCAACGTAGACCCGGCTCATGAGGGTGCTCCGCAGGATCGAGCACGAGCCGGCCTCACCTGCGTCAACGGGCACAGCTTCGATGCCGCACGCCAGGGTTATGTCAACCTGCTGGCAGGACGTGGAACCCGCTTCACCCCGGACACCGCACAGATGATCATGGCCCGAGAGCGCGTGCAATCCGCCGGCGTGTTCACCGCCCTCAGTGACCTGCTGTCCCAGGTGGAGCTGTCGGGGCCCGCCCCGCTGCTCCTCGACTGCGGCGCCGGCACCGGGCACTATCTCCACCAGCTGCTCGACACCCACCCGGACGGCCGCGGCATCGCACTGGACCTCTCCACCGCTGGCCTCAAACGAGCAGCCCGCCACCCGCGGATCCTCGCCCTGGCCTGGGACCTGTGGCAGCCCCTCCCCCTCCACGAGGACAGCGTGGACCTGCTGATCGACGTCTTCGCCCCGCGCAACGTCAGCGAGTATGCCCGGGTGCTCCGTCCCGGCGGGGCGGCAGTGGTCGTCACACCCCGCCAGGGCCACCTCGCGGAGCTGCGCGACATCGGACTGTTGGGCATGCAGGGCGAGAAGCTGGACCAGCTCCTGGCCCAGATGGCGCCGGCCTTCGGCGTCCCGGAGTCCACCCAGCGCGTCGCCTCCACGGTCTCGGTGGATTCCGACCTGGTCGCTGACCTGGTCTTCATGGGGCCTGCGGGACATCACAGACCCCACGAGGAGCTGCGCGATCAGGCCGAGGTCGCCGGCGTGTCACACATCACCGTCGACCTCGACGTGAGCCTGTGGCGCGGATAGGCTGTTGGCAGGGCAACAAGGGCTGACGAGGAGCTGAGATGATCGAGTGGTTCGGAGATAACCTCTGGGCGCCGTGGCTCGCACTTGCTCTGGGACTGCTCGTGCTCGAGTCCATCACGCTCGATCTGCTGTTCCTGATGCTCGCGGTCGGCGCAGGTGCCGCAACGACCGTCGCCCTCGCCGGTGGTGAACCCTGGCTCCAGGTGATCGTGGGCTGCGCGACGGCGCTGCTGATGCTGGGCGCGGTTCGTCCCGTGGCGCTCAAGCACTTGAAGAAGGGTCCCGAGAACCAGCTCACGAACATCGACCGGGTGGCCGGGATGGATGCCCGCCCGCTGGAGACCATCACCGCAGACTCTGGCCTCGCCGAGGTCGATGGAGACACGTGGACCGCGCGCACCGCGGGCGACGCCAGGATTGAGCTCGGCATGTCCGCCGTCGTCGAGTCCGTGGACGGGGCGACCCTGTACCTGCGCGCAAAGCGGGAGATCGAATGGGACGAGAACAGGCCCGACACTCTGGGGCCTGACAGTCCCCGACCGGAAGGTGCCTGAGAGACCCTCAGGCGCTGCACACGTATAGATCGGAACGCAATGGAATTCACCGCACTGATAGTTCTCGTGGTCCTGGTCGCGCTCGTGGTGATCATCATCGCCCGCAGCGTGCGCATCGTCCCCCAGGCCCGTGCCGGCCTGATCGAACGCCTCGGCAAGTACCAGCGCACCCAGGGGCCGGGTCTGACCCTGCTGGTCCCCTTCATCGACCGGCTGCTGCCGATGCTTGATATGCGTGAGCAGGTCGTGTCCTTCCCGCCCCAGCCGGTGATCACCGAGGACAACCTCGTGGTGTCGATCGACACCGTGGTGTATTTCCAGATCACCGATCCCAAAGCCGCCACCTATGAGATCCAGAACTACATCATCGCGGTGGAGCAGCTGACCACCACCACTCTGCGCAACGTGGTGGGCGGATTGAACCTGGAGGAGGCGCTGACCTCACGTGACCGGATCAACGGCCAGCTCCGCGGCGAGCTGGACAAGGTCACCGGGCGCTGGGGCATCCGCGTCGCCCGGGTCGAGCTCAAAGCCATCGAGCCCCCACACTCCATCCAGGACTCGATGGAGAAGCAGATGCGAGCGGAACGTGAACGCCGCGCCGCCATCCTCACCGCCGAGGGCACCAAGCAGGCAGCGATCCTGACAGCCGAAGGTGAACGCCAGGCCTCGATCCTGGCGGCCGAGGGTGATGCTCAGGCTCGGATCCTCGGAGCCAACGCCGAGGCGCAGGCCATCGAGACCGTGTTCAACGCAGTTCACGATTCCGAGCCGGGACCGGAGCTGTTGTCCTACCAGTACCTGCAGATCCTCCCCGAGATCGCCAAGTCGGAGTCCAACACCATGTGGATGATTCCCGGTGAATTCGGAGACGCACTGAAGAACCTCGCCGGGGCTTTCGGCGGCCCCGAGTCGACCCAGCCCGGCCTGAGCCTGGAAGATCGTGAGGCCGAACGCGCGGCCCGCACCGAACGGCTGAAACAGCGCCGCCGGGAGAAGGAGCAGGACGCCCAGCAGAACAAGGGCAAGCCTGCCATCTCCTCGGCCATCGCTGACCTCGCGGAATCGGCCCGGAGCACCTCCGTGACCGACGAGAACCCGCACTACACCAGTCGCGAAGAGATCGAGGGCGAGGCGAAGAAGGCGCAGGTGGGCAACGCCGCCGTGGCCGAGCAGCGCACCGATTCCCCCGCCGAGACGGGTTCAGACATGGAGTCGCAGCCGAGGTTCACCCAGCCGGGGCCTGAGCCGATGGGCGAGGAGCAGCGCTGAGCCGAGCGGCCTCCCTCGCCTCCGGCACGTAGTTTCGGCCGCAGTGCCGCCGGGCTGGACACCAGTAGGGGAATAACTCGGCCGTGCTCTAGAGTTGTACACCGAGAATAAGTCTGCCCATCACACTGGAGGAATATCGATGAGCGATCGCAGCCTGCGTGGCATGCGCCTCGGCGCACAGTCCATGGAAACCGAGCAAGGTGTCGAGCCGGCGCCCCGCCAGGAGATCGAGTACCGCACCGAAGATGGTGAGATCATGCGAGTGATGTTCTCCGCCGAGGCTGAGGTGCCCGCCACGTGGGTCTCCCCCACGGGCAAGGAGGGTCTGCGCGTCGATGTGGACCGTCCCGAGGTCGAGCCGCAGAAGGCCGTCCGAAGCCACTGGGACATGCTGCTGGAGCGGCGCTCCACAGAAGACCTCGAGGTGATCCTCGAGGATCGACTCAAGCTGCTCCGGGAGCGCCGCGGCGAAGCCGCCTGACTCTGCGCAGCCCAGTCACAGACAGCGACGGCGTCCACCTCGAACGTGAGGGTGGACGCCGTCGCTGTCTGTCTCTGTGTCGGCTCAGCTCCCGGTCAGCCGGGACTTCAAGGTCCTGGCCCGCGCGGCGAGGCCCCATCGGGTCACGTTGATCATCGCCTCGGCGATGATGTCCGAGCTCATCTTGGACACTCCCTGGGTGCGCTCGACGAATGTGATCGGCACCTCGGCGATGGTCTTGCCCATAGTGGCCACGCGGAAGGTCATGTCCACCTGGAAGCCGTAGCCCACCGATTCGATGCTGCTGAGATCGATCTCCTCGAGCACCGAGCGCCGGAAGACCCGGAAACCTGCTGTGATGTCGCGGACCTTCAGGCCCAGCAGGGTGCGTGAATAGAGGCTGCCGGCACGCGAGATGGCGACGCGATGCAGCGGCCAGTTCACCACCGAACCGCCCGGCACCCAGCGCGAGCCGATCACGAGGTCGGCCTCATTGATCTTGGCCAGCAGGCTCGGCAGCTGCTCGGGCTGATGCGATCCGTCGGCATCAAGCTCGACGAGGATGTCATAGCCCGCCTCGAGCCCCCAGCCGAACCCGGCGATATAGGCCCCGCCCAGTCCGTTCTTGGAGGTGCGGTGCAACACGTGGATCTGGGCATCCTGCCCGCTCAGCTCGTCTGCGAAATCACCGGTTCCGTCGGGGCTGTTGTCGTCGACGATGAGCACATCAGTCTCCGGCACCGCAGCGCGAAGCCGCTCCACCGTGCCGGGCAGCGCGTCGATCTCGTTATAGGTGGGGATGATCGTCAAGATCTTCACGTGGTGTCTCAAGTCCTTTTCGGGGTAGATGGGACCGGTCCCTGCCAGTCTAAGTGAGCTGCGGCGGAGCCTTCAGCTGGTGCGCGGATGCACCTGGGCGCCATCGATGACCGTGGCGCGGAGCACCGGCAGCGTCTCGCCATCGAGGTACGGCAGCAGCGGTGTGCGCGCACGCACATCGGTGCTCCAGGCGGCGGTCCGGGAATCCGGTGTCTGCACGGCCAGGGAATCCACCTCCCAGATTCCGTAGGTCGCCCGGGCCCCGGGGTCCAGCTGGGCAGCGGTGGCCGCAGACCCGCTGGCCTCCGGCAGGGACCTGTACGCCCCGCGGGTCTGGGCGTTGAATCCAGCCCGCACCGAGACCGGATCCTGTGCGTGGTGGACGTGGCGCGTCACCACGGCCCACGGGTTCTCCCCCGGTGAGCCGACTGCACTGACCGGCACGCCGACGCTCAGCGCCGTCGCCAGGTGACCGCGATCCCTGATGAGCACCTGGACCCCGGTGTTGAGCAGCGCCTCCCAGTCCTGGCGTTCTGCGGAGTCGAAGCCGACAAGCACGGTGGGCAGCCCGCCCGGGGTGCTGCGGCGCTGTGCGCGCATCCCCGCGGTGGAGTCCACCAGCGCGGCGACCAGCGCCGCAGGAGCCGGGGCCTGGGTGCGCGTCGAAGTCGTTCCTTCCTCTGACACACGCAGGAGCAGCTGACGTTTCGCCTGAGCCGCGAGCAGTCGGACCTCGTGCAGCTGGTCCAGGACCTCAGCGACCAGCAGCTGGACCGCAGCGGGGCGGTCCAGCAGCAGATCCACCGGCTCGAGCAGGGAGAAGACCGTGCCCAGAGCTGCCAGCGCATCATCGGCGTCGAGCAGACCCAGTTCGGTGAGCGTGACCACCGGGTAGGCGCGCACCGCGTGCGACGCCGCCGCGGAGAAGACCGACTGAAGCGCCACGGCGGCCGACGGCTCGCTCAGGCGTGCGGCGCTGAGCTCCACGTTCAGCCGCACGGCCCCGCAGCCCTGGACTGCTGCCGCGTCCAGGGCCTGCACCGCGGCAGCGTCCAGTCCCCGGCCCTTCGCCGTGTCCGTCGCAGCGTCCGCCCCGGACGGGCCGTCACCCACGACGTCCGCCCAACCGACGAAGGCCGGTGCCACCAGAGCCCGGTCGAGGTCCTGGACCTCCAGGTCGGAACCGTCGAAGGTCTCCGCCGTCTCCGCGGAGCCGACCCAGGCGATCAGCCCGTCTTCGACGAGCATGGCGTCCGCGTACGGCTCGGCGGGCGAGTGGATCGTGCCGTTGGTCAGCAGCCGCGCGGGGCGTGCGGCACCGTTGTCAATCATCTGTGGGCTCCTCCAGGTTCTGATAGGCCACGGAGGAGTATGCCACCACTCCCCGGCCGATGAGCTCCACTGCTTCATGGCAGCGCGCCGCCAGCTTCGCCGGGGTATGGGGGATCTTCGCGAGCTGGTCCAAGGTGTCGATGCACTGCTTGGTCCACCGCACGAAGTCCCCGGCGGCCAGCGGTGAATCGTTCAGCGCATTGCGCAGGCTCTGGCCACCGGCCCAGGCGTACATCGGCAGGACGAGTCCGAGTTCCGGAGCCGCGGTGGGCTCGAGATGGTGGCGCTTCTCCAACGTCTCGAGTTCAGCATGAACCTCAATGCCGGTCTGGGCGGCCTGGGCGAGACGTTTGGTGGGCATGACCGGCATGGAACCCTCGTCCTCACGCTTGGCCTGGTAGACCAGCACAGTGACGAACGCGGCAAGCTCCTGGGCGGAGAGCGCTAAGAGCACGCCGCGCTCCATGAGCAGCCCGGTGAAGAGGTCCCGCTCCCCGTAGATCCGTCGCAGCTGCTGCCCCCGATCGGTCACCGCGAACTCTGCGGCGTACCACTCGTCGTCGGCGGATCCGACACTCTGCGGACCCGGTGCTGCGATCGCGTCGTGGAGCAGCTCGGGCGGTCCCACCTGGGGCATCAGCTCGGGATCCACGACCTCCATATGACCCAGTTCATGCAGGACCCCGCAGACGCGGTCGAAGATCTTCGCGATGGAGCCGGTGCGCCGATCGATCTTGACCTTCAGCTGATCGATCTCACGCTGAAGCTTCCACCCTCGCTCTGCCCAGCGCGCATGATCCTCCCGCTCGCTGCAGCCGTGGCAGGGGTGGCGCCGCAGCTGCGCCAGCAGGTCTTCGAGTGATTCAGAGTCGGGCTGCTCCTCGACGAAGCCGAAGCCCGCGGTCGGGGCGCTGCTGCGGGCCGGGACCCGCTCGTGCAGCGCCGATCGCATCGATGCGGCGAGGTCACGGCGCACCTTGGGGACCTTGACCTGCGGCTTGCGCGGAAGTCGGATGCTGGAGATCACCTCGGGAGGCTGCCCGAAGTCCTCTGCGGTGACGTTGCGGAACTTGCCATCGGTGGTGATGACTCCAGGGCGGGGGTCATGCTCCGGCGCGCTGTGCACCACGAGGGATTCGCCGAAGCCACGCTTGCCCTCCACCTCGATGATGTCCCCGGGCTGCAGGGCAGCCAGCACACGGATGATCTCCCGCCGACGCTGCCGGTGCCTCGACTTGGCCTGGTCCTTCTCAGCCTCGTTGAGACGACGGCGCAGCGCCGCATACTCCCGGAAATCGCCCAGGTGACAGGACATCGCCTCCTCGTAGCCGGCCAGCGACGATTCCCGCTTGGCCACGTCCCGGGCGATGCCGACCACGGATCGGTCGGCCTGGAACTGGGCGAAGGAGGACTCGAGGATCGTGCGAGCGCGACGCCTGCCGAACTGTGCGGTCAGGTTCACCGCCATGTTGTAGGAGGGCTTGAAGCTCGAATTCAGCGGGTACGTGCGTTTGGACGCCAGCCCTGCGACCTGGCGCGGATCCATGCCTGGCTGCCAGACGACGACGGCGTGGCCCTCCACGTCGATTCCGCGCCGGCCGGCGCGGCCGGTCAGCTGGGTGTACTCCCCCGGCGTGATGTCCACATGGGATTCGCCGTTGAACTTGTCCAGCTTCTCCAGCACCACGGTGCGCGCCGGCATGTTGATCCCCAGAGCCAGGGTCTCTGTGGCGAAGACGACCTTGAGCAGGCCTTCGGCGTACATGTCCTCGACGAGTTCCTTGAACGGCGGGAGCATGCCCGCGTGGTGGGCGGCCACGCCATTGATCAGCGCTTCGCGGAAGCTGTCGAATCCGAGGATCGAAAGGTCCTCCGCCGGCAGCTCCCAGCCCATCTGCTCCACCCGCGACGTGATCTCCGCCGCTTCTTCGCGGGTGGTCAGCACGATGCCGGCATTGAGGCACTGTTCCACGGCCGCCTCACAGCCCACTCGGGAGAAGATGAAGCCGATGCATGGCAGCAGCCCCTCGCGATCCAGTGCGCGGATCATCTTCGGACGGTTCAGCCGGGGGCGTCCCGCGGCGGACCCGGAGATGCCCGAGACTTCCCCTCCCCCGCGCTTGCTGGCGGGGCTGCTGCCCGTCTGACGACGCGGGTCTCCGCCGCGGGAGCGGTCCCCGGACCCGCGGCCCGGCCCTCCGCTGGGCCCACGGTGGGGTCCGCGGCCGCGCCCGCTGCCCCGGGAGCGGTTTCCGCCGCTGCGCCGGGACATCGGTGCCTGACTGTGGTGGGCCAGCCGCTGAAGTTCGGGATTGACCAGGGTGCCGGGCGCGCCGTCGTCCTCGGAGACGAAAAGGTCATGGAGCTGGTGGTCCACCAGCATGTGCTGGGTCAGCGGAACCGGGCGGTGCTCGGAGACGACCACCGAGGTCTCTCCGCGCACCGTGTCCAGCCAGGCGCCGAACTCCTCCGCGTTGGAGACCGTCGCTGAGAGGGCGGCGACCTGCACATGTTCGGGCAGATGGATGATGACCTCTTCCCAGACGGCGCCACGGAATCGGTCCGCCAGGTAGTGCACCTCATCCATCACCACGTAGCCGAGGTCGCGGAGGGTCGCAGAGTCCTGGTAGAGCATGTTGCGCAGCACTTCGGTGGTCATCACCACGATCTGTGCCTCGGAGTTGATCGACGTGTCGCCGGTCAGCAGTCCCACACGCTCGGCGCCGTGATCCTCCACCAGCTCCTGATACTTCTGGTTCGACAGGGCCTTGATCGGCGTCGTGTAGAAGGTCTTGGTGCCGTGGGCCAGGCCCAGATGAACCGCGAACTCGCCCACGATGGTCTTGCCTGCCCCGGTGGGAGCCGCGACCAGCACGGCTCGACCCGCCTCGAGATGGCGGCATGCCTGGAGCTGGAAGTCATCCAGGTCGAAGGCCTGGGACTGGCGGAAGACGCCGAGCTGAGACTTGGCCTCTGCTGCTCGTCGACGTGACTCTGCGTAGCGCTCGGCCGGTGAACTCATGCCTCCAGCCTATGACATCGTCACCGGGTGCAGATTTCGGTCACCCCGCACGCACAGCCCTCTCCGGACCGGACCCTCGAGCTGGTTAGACTTCAGCGATGACCACTGGTGGTTCCGCGCGACGGCAGATCCTGCTTGGAGCTCTGCTTCCCGCATTCATCTTCAGCATCGGTGTGGGAGCGATGATTCCGGTGCTGGCTCCCTTTGCCGTCCAGCGCGGCGCCACACTGGCTGTGGCAGGGATCATCGCGGCCATGCTCCCGGTGGGACAGATCCTCGCGGATCTGCCGGCGGGAGCACTGGCGGCGCGTGTGGGCGATCGACGCGCCATGCTGCTCGCCTCGGGCGCGGCCGCTCTCGGATTCCTGGCGGCGGGCCTCGCACCCTCACTCATCACCCTGGGAATCGCGATTCTGCTGGTCGGAGCGGCCAACGCGGTCTTCCAGCTCGCCCGACACTCCTATCTGACCCAGGTGACTCCGGTCCACCAGCGCGCCAGGGTCCTCTCCACCCTCGGCGGGGTGCATCGGATCGGTCAGTTCATCGGTCCCTTCCTCGGGGCGGGAGTGATCGCTCTCGGTGACCTCCGTGCAGTGTTCCTCCTGGCGCTGCTCACCGCTCTCGCCGCAGGAGTCACTGTCGTGCTGGCCCCGGAGATGGACACCCAGCCGCTCCGCGCGCCCGGCCACGCGCGCAAGGGCTTCAGCGCCGTCATCACTGCGCACCGGGAGCTGCTGCTCACCCTCGGCATGGCGTCCATGCTGGTCGGAGCCGTTCGCGGTGCCCGTCAGCAGGTGATCCCGCTGTGGGGCGAACACATTGGACTGGATCCGACCGCGATCTCGCTGATCTATGGACTCGCAGGCGGGATCGACATGCTGCTGTTCTATCCTGCGGGCAAGATCATGGACCATTTCGGCCGTCTCTGGATCGGGGTCCCCTCCATGGTCGGTCTCGGCCTGGCGATGGCGCTGGTGCCGCTCAGCGCCTCAGCGACCGGCCTGGCTCTCGTGGCGGTGCTGCTGGGCATCAGCAATGGCCTCGGCTCGGGCGTGATGATGACCATCGCCTCGGACATCGCCCCGCCCGAGGACCGTCCGCAGTTCCTCGGGGCCTGGAGGCTGCTTCAGGATCTCGGCATTGCGGCCGGACCGCTGACACTGGCCGCCGGTGCGGCGCTCGGCACACTCGCAGGCGGCATCTGGGCCGCGTCCCTCATGGGCCCGCTGGCCAGCGCGGCCCTGCTGCGCTGGCTTCCCCGATACTCGGTGCACGCCAGTCGGCGCACCCGCCGAAGGGCCGGTCTTCCGTGATGTCTCGGGCCTGCGGCATGCCCGCGGGCGAGGAGCATCCTGCAGCGCGCCGTGGTCAGGCCTCGGGCAGCGGAGGGCGCCTCATGCTGCTGCGCCGGACCAGCAGGTCAAAGGGCAGGTCCACCTTTGACGGCTGGGCGTCGCCGCCCTCGACAGTGGCGAGGATCAGCGTGGCGGCCAGGGCCCCCTGTCGCTGGGGATGTTGATCAACGGTGGTGAGCTCGAACAGCGCTCCGAGCTCGTGGCCGTCGACGCCCACGACCGAGAGGTCCTCCGGGACTCTGACCCCCAGCTCCCGTGCTGCGAGGATCGCACCGATGGCCATCTCGTCTGAGGCTGCGACCAGACCGGTCATGCCGCTCCCCGGCACCCCCAGCAGCTGTCTCGCGGCGTGGAATCCGCCGGGAATCGTGAAGTCGGCCTCTCCCAGGAGTCCTGGGTCGAGGGAGAGTCCTCGTCGCTGGAGTGCTCGACAGAAGCCTTCTCGGCGCTGGCTGGGGACCTTGTAGTCGGCGTCGAAGCGTTCGGCGCCGCCGATGAATCCCAGCACCTCGTGACCGAGCTCGAGCAGATGTGCCGCCGCCAGTTCGGTGATCGCCAGATCGTCGATGGAGACCCCGGGAAGGTTCCCGGAGGTGCCTCCGATGATCACGACCGGGATGCCCAGGCGCTGAAGCTCCTGCTCCTCCCACTGGCTGAGCTCGAGCGCCACGACCACGACGGCGTCCACGCGCCGCCGCCGGAGGAAGGCGCTGAAGATCTCCCGGCGCACCTCGGGATCCTCGGTGACGTTGTAGAGGGTCACGTCATAGCCGGAGCGTGTGGCTTCATCGGATATCCCGGTGAGCACCGTGTTGAAGAACCACCGGTGCAGCTCGGGCATGATCACGCCGAGATTGCGCATCCGCCCGGATGCCAGGCTGGAGGCGGCCGAGGACGCGACATAGCCGAGCTCTCCCGCCACTGTCTCGATCTTGGCCCGCGTGGACCTCGAGACGTTTCCGCGGCCGCTCAGGGCGCGGGAGACCGTGGCCGCGGAGACGCCCGCGGCTCTGGCTACATCATCGAGGCTTGTCACGCGCGGCTCTCTCCTGCTTCTGGGTGCTGCGGCTGGGTGCTGCGGCTTGGGGGCCGGTGAATGCGGGCGGTACCCGGTCACCACTGTTCAGTCTTCGGGTCGATGCAACCATACTGTGCAGTCCGCAGGCACCTGTGCACCCTGCAGCGGCGAGCTGGAGAGAAGGACCTCATGTCCTGCTGGCAGCGACACCGACTGCGTGCCGGTGTTGGCCAGGACGAGCACGTCGCGATTGGTGAAGATCAGCACCGCCTCATCCTCGCTGTGCTGCCAGTGGAGGTTCCCGGTGCCCAGCCGGCGCTCTGCACGCAGTTCCAGCATGCGCCGGTAGAGGTTCAGCGTGGATTCCGGGGCTGCTCGCTGCACATCGCGCGCCAGCATGTTCCAACGATCTGGCTGGGGCAGCCATGGACTCTCCCCCGCGCTGAACCCGAAGGCCGGTGCGTCGGCGACCCAGGGCAGCGGGACACGGCA
This sequence comes from uncultured Nesterenkonia sp., assembly GCA_947494195.1. GTDB lineage: Bacteria > Actinomycetota > Actinomycetes > Actinomycetales > Micrococcaceae > Nesterenkonia. Next base: position 85,684 of record CANLUC010000003.1, read on the forward strand.
CCCGTCCCTGCCGTAGCGCTGTCCTGCGGTGCGGAACCAGGTCGGATCCTGGCGGGCGTCGTCAGGCAGGTCATGCACCTCGTCGAGTCCGAGCTCCTCCCCCTGATACAGATACGAGGATCCCGGCAGAGCGAGCATCAGTGCCGTCGCCGCGGTGGCGCGCTTCAGTCCCGTCTCCCGATCGGGCAGACCGGGATGATCCGGTCCGATGCCGGAGCCCTGAGGATTCTCACCGGTGAGGGAGAGTCTCGTCGCGTGGCGCACCACATCGTGGTTCGACAGGACCCAGGTGCTCGGCGCACCGACAGCGCTGAAGGCGCTCAGCGAGTCATCGATGACCCGACGCAGCCTGCCTGCCTCCCAAGGTGTCTCCAGGTACTGGAAGTTGAACGTCTGGTGCATCTCGTCGGGACGCACCCACAGCGCGGCCTTCTCGACGGAGGACACCCATGCTTCCCCACAGAGGGCGCGATCACCCTCGTACTCCTCGAGGACCTTGCGCCAGTCGCGATAGACCTCATGCACTTCAGCCTGCTCGAAATACGGCGCCGGGGTCTCCTCCCCACCCATGGAGGCCGCCTCGGGGTCCGGGGTGTAGTCCGGGAACTCCTGATCCTTGACCAGTCCGTGGGCGACATCCACACGGAACCCGTCCACGCCGCGATCGAGCCAGAAGCGCAGAATGCGCCGGAACTCCGCCTTGACCTCTTCCTGGGACCAGTCGAAGTCTGGCTGGCTGGCGTCGAAGAGATGCAGGTACCACTGCCCGGGTGCCCCGTCTGGCTCCGTGATGCGGGTCCATGCGGGACCGCCGAAGATGGACTGCCAGTTGTTCGGCGGTTCGTCCCCCTGTGCTCCCCTGCCGTCGCGGAAGATGTAGCGAGCACGCTCGGGGCTTCCCACCGGGGAGGTCAGCGCGCGCTGGAACCACTCGTGCTGATCCGAGGAATGGTTCGGCACCAGGTCCACGATCACGCGGAGGCCGAGCTCATGGGCCTGGGCCAGCAGGGCGTCGAAATCCGCCAGGGTGCCGAAGATCGGGTCCACGTCGCAGTAGTCCGCGACGTCGTAGCCCGCGTCCTTCTGTGGGGAGGTCATGAAAGGGCTGAGCCAGACCGCGTCCACACCAAGCTCGCGCAGCTCGCCGAGTCGAGCCGTGATCCCGGGGAGATCCCCCACTCCGTCCCCGCTGGAATCGCTGAAGGAGCGCGGGTAGATCTGGTAGATCACCGCGCTGCTCCACCAGTGGCGGGGCTCCTGCCCGAGCTCCTTCTCATCGGGACGGAGGGCAGGGGCGTCCGGAGTGCGCAGGTCATGATGAACAGTCATGGCTCCAGAGTATATGCAAGCGCTTCCAACCGCATCAAGGGACGCTACAACCGCTTGCAGGCAGACAGACCAGGCTCTGTCATGTCCACATAAGCCCCATCGTGAGTCATAAATGCACCTCAGGACCTGCTTCGCTCGAGATTCGAGCGACAGCAGAAGAGAGTTGCGCAGATCACATTCTGTACGCATACTGGAAGCGCTTGCACTCCAGATGGCGGCGTGACTGACTCCGCTTCTTCACAGAGAGGGACACCGATGACGGTGAACACCAGACGATTGACGGCGATGACTGCATTCGTGGGCGCGGGGGCGTTGGCGCTGACCGCATGCGGCTCCGGGGGCGAATCCCCCGGCGCGGCCTCTGCCGAACCGACGGAGACCGCAGACACTGCCCAGACCGCAGGCACTGCCCAGACCGCAGACGCTGAGGCCTCAGGAAGTCTCACCGTCTGGGCAGATGCCAACCGCGCGGAGGTGCTCGCGGATGTCGCCACCGACTTCGAGGCCGACACCGGCATCGCGGTGGAGATCGTGCAGCAGGACTTCGAGGAGATCAGGGACCAGTTCGTCTCCCAGGTCCCCACCGGTGAAGGGCCGGACATCGCCGTGGGAGCCCATGACTGGCTGGGTGTGCTGGTCGACAACGGGGTCGTGGCGCCGGTGGAGCTGGGTGACGCCGCAGAGGATTTCGAGCAGATCGCCGTGGACGCGTGGACCTATGAAGGCCAGACCTATGGCCTGCCCTATTCCATCGAGAACATCGCGCTGCTGCGCAACACGGAGCTCGCCCCCGAGGCGCCGGCCGACTTTGAAGAGATGATCGAGATGGGCGAGGAGGCCGGCACTGAGTATCCGTTCCTGGTCGGCCTGGACCCGAATGAGAGCGATCCGTATCACCTCTACCCCTTCCAGACCTCCTTCGGGGCTCCGGTCTTCGGCACCGCCGATGACGGAAGCTATGACTCCACGGAACTGGCCATGGGCGACGCCGGTGGGGAGGATTTCGCCACGTGGCTGGCGGAGCAGGGTGAAGCCGGCGTGCTGAACCTCAACATCGACGGAGATCTCGCGCAGGAGAGCTTCAACGACGGCAGTGCGCCCTTCTTCCTGACGGGACCGTGGAACGTGACCGCCGCGCAGGAGGCCGGCATCGACGTCGCCGTGGATCCGATCCCGGCTGCCGGTGACCAGCCGGCTCAGCCGTTCGCTGGGGTCCAGGGCTTCTTCCTCTCCTCTCAGAGCGAGAATGTCCTGGCCGCGAGCAACTTCCTGGTCAACTACGTCGGCACCGCTGAGGTCCAGACCGCGCTGTATGAGACGGGTGGACGCGCCCCGGCGCTGAGCGAGTCGTTCGAAGAGGCGCTCGGCGAGGACGAGATCGTGGCCGGCTTCGGCGAAGTCGGGGCAGAGGCCGTCCCCATGCCCGCCATCCCGGAGATGGGCGCGGTCTGGGACGATTGGGGAGCAAGTCAGGCGGCCATCATCAAGGGCGACGGTGATCCCGTGGAACTCTGGCAGAAGATGTCTGAGGACATCGCCGCGGCGATCGACTGATCCATGCTGACACCGACCACCACCAGAGCCGATGCTCGCGCCCTCGACGGCAGACGCGCACGGCGCACCGCCGAGACCGCGAGCCTCGGATGGAAGCTTCTGCTGCTGAAGATCACCGTCCTGGGGCTGCTCAACGCGGCCTCCGTCTACGCGGCGATGGTGCTCTTCTTCAACGAGAGGTGGCTCATCGGCACTCTGGTGGTGGTCACCGGTGCCCTGATCACCTGGATCTACTTCCAGCGGGGTGCCCTCCCCGCCAAGTACCTGGCCCCGGGGGTGACGTTCCTCCTGATCTTCCAGGTCTTCGTCATCCTCTACTCGGGATACGTGGCCTTCACCAACTACGGCACCGGGCACAACAGCACCAAAGAGCACGCGATCCACGCGATCATGCTGCAGACTCAGGATCGCGTGCCGGATTCACCCACGTATCCGCTCACCGTCGTGGAACGGTCCGGGGAGCTGGCCTTCGCGGTCACCGCGCAGGAGGGAGAGGTCCTCGTCGGCTCGGCCGATGCGCCGCTGGAAGCGATCGACGGCGCCCTCGTCGAGGAGGGACGAATCGTGGACGTGCCTGGCCACACGGTGCTGAGCTTCACCGAGCTCATGGAGCGTCAGCAGGAGCTGAGCACGCTGGCGGTCCCGCTTGACGAGGACCCCAACGCCGGAGCGCTGCGCACGCAGGACGGGCAGCGCGCCTATGTCTACACCTCGCGGTTCGTCTATGACGAGTCCTCCGACACCATGACCAACACGGAATCCGGCGAGACCTATACAGACGGAGGCGAGGGCGCATTCGTCACGGAGTCCGGCGAGCAGCTGATGCCGGGCTGGCGGGTCAACGTGGGTCTGGACAACTTCGTGCGTGCCATCACCGAGGAGTCCATCCGCGGTCCCCTGCTCTATGTCACGGCCTGGACCTTCGCCTTCGCGTTCCTCTCCGTGGCGAGCACCTTCGTCCTGGGTCTGTTCCTCGCCATCGTCTTCAACGATCCGCGGATGAGGTCCCGCCGGTACTACCGGCTGGTGATGATCCTGCCCTACGCCTTTCCCGGGTTCCTCTCCGCTCTGGTCTGGGCCGGGATGATGAACCAGGAGTTCGGCTTCATCAACAGCGTCCTCTTCGGCGGAGCCGCGATCCCCTGGCTCAGTGACCCCTGGTTGGCGAAGCTGAGCATCCTGATCGTGAATCTCTGGCTGGGCTTCCCCTACATGTTCCTGGTCTGCACCGGAGCGCTGCAGTCGATACCGGAGGAGCTCACCGAGGCGGCCCAGATGGACGGGGCCAGACCCTTCCAGGCCTTCCGCCAGATCAAGTTTCCGCTGCTGCTGGTCTCGATCGCGCCGCTGCTGATCTCCTCCTTCGCGTTCAACTTCAACAATTTCAATCTCGTCTACATGCTCACCGGCGGAGGTCCCCGAGACATCGAGGCCGGCATCAACGTGGGCTCCACCGACATCCTGATCTCGATGGTCTACAAGGTGGCATTCGTCGGAGCACAGAGCGACTATGGACTGGCCAGCGCCTTCTCGATCCTGATCTTCTTCATCGTGGGCACGATCTCCGTGATCGCGTTCCGACGCACCCGAGCACTTGAGGAGCTGAACTGAGATGGGCGAGTCCCAGCCGCAGCGCACGTCCATGAGCGGGAGATCGTTCCGACGCTGGTTCGTGCAGATCGGGTGGCGGCACCTGGTCGGCCTCGCCGTGGTCGTCTTCGCCGCCTTTCCCCTGGTCTATGTGTTCTCCGCCTCGCTGAATCCCGGCGGCACCCTGATCACTGCCAACACGCTCTTCGGGAACCCGAGTCTGCAGAGCTATGTGGACCTGTTCAATCGGCCGCAGCAGCCCTTCGCGGCCTGGTACCTCAATACGCTGTTCATCGGATTCACCGCCTCCGCCGGCAGCGTTCTGCTCGGCGCCCTCGCCGCCTACGCGTTCTCGCGGATGCGCTTCACCGGACGACGCCTCGGCCTGATCGGCATCGTGCTGGTGCAGATGTTCCCCCAGCTCCTGGCGATGGTGGCGATCTTCCTGCTGATGCTCTCGATCGGCGAGATCTTCCCCGCCATCGGGTTGAACAGCCAGATCGGCCTCATCATGGTCTACCTGGGCGGCGCGCTGGGGGTGAACACGTATCTGATGTATGGCTTCTTCAACACCATCCCGACCTCGATCGACGAGGCCGCGAGGATCGACGGCGCCGGTCACGCCCGGATCTTCTTCACGATCATCCTGCCGCTGGTCTCACCGATCCTCGCAGTGGTGGCGCTGCTGTCCCTGGTGGCCACGCTCAGCGAGTTCGTCATCGCCTCAGTCCTGCTCCGTGACCCTGAGAAGCAGACCCTGGCGGTGGGGCTCTACCAGTTCATCTCCCAGGAGACCTCACAGAACTGGTCCGTCTTCGCGGCCGGAGCGGTGCTCGCCGCGATCATCCCGGTGGTGCTGTTCCTGGCCCTGCAGCGCTATATCGTCTCGGGCCTGGTGGCGGGGAGCGTCAAATGAGACGCCCCGCCATGGGCCCCCGGCCGGACGGTGCTGCAGGAGGTGCGCAGGCAGGGCAGGCACAGGCAGGTTCAGTTCAACTAGGCTGAGACCCATGAGTCCCAGCAGCCAGCGCATAGATGCCGTGTACAACCAGGTGGTCGCCCGCAACCCCGGGGAGCACGAGTTCCACCAGGCCGTCAGTGAGGTCTTCGAGTCCCTGCACCGGGTGCTGAGGAAGTTCCCCGAGTACGTGGATGAGTCCATCCTGGAGCGGATCTGCGAGCCCGAGCGGCAGATCATCTTCCGCGTCCCCTGGACCGACGACGCCGGCAGCGTGCACATCAATCGTGGCTTCCGCGTGCAGTTCAACTCCGCCCTGGGTCCCTATAAGGGCGGGCTGCGCTTCGATCCGGAGGTGATGCTCGGCACGGTGAAGTTCCTCGGCTTCGAGCAGATCTTCAAGAACGCGCTGACCGGACTGCCCATCGGCGGCGGCAAGGGAGGCAGCGACTTCGACCCGAAGGGTCGCAGTGATGCCGAGATCATGCGGTTCTGCCAGTCCTTCATGACCGAGGCCTACCGACACATCGGTTCCATGGTCGACGTCCCGGCCGGGGACATGGGAGTGGGCCGACGGGAGATCGGATATCTGTTCGGCCAGTACAAGCGCATCGCGAACCGCTATGAGGCCGGGGTCATCACCGGCAAGGGAACGAGCTGGGGCGGGTCGCTGGTGCGCACCGAGGCCACCGGGTACGGCGTCGTCTTCTTCACCGAGCACATGCTCGAGGCCACCGGTCGCTCCTTGGAAGGCACCCGGGTGCTCGTCTCCGGCTCCGGCAATGTGGCCATCTACGCCATCGAGAAGATCCAGTCCCTGGGCGGTCTGGTGGTCGGCGCCTCCGACTCCTCGGGCTCGGTCTATGATCCTGAGGGCATCGATCTGGATCTGATGCGCGAGATCAAAGAGGTCCAGCGTGGGCGCATCACAGACTATGCCGCACAGCGCGGCAGTGCCGAGTTCATCGAGGGCAGGTCGGTATGGGCCGTGGCAGAGAAGCACGATGTGGATGTGGCGCTGCCCTGCGCCACCCAGAACGAACTCGATGAGTCCGACGCCGCCACCCTGATCAAGGCGGGGGTCACCGCCGTGGTGGAGGGCGCAAACATGCCCACCACCCCGATCGCCATCGACCGGCTGCGCGAGGCCGGCGTGCTCTTCGGACCCGGCAAGGCCGCCAATGCCGGCGGCGTGGCCACCTCGGCGCTGGAGATGCAGCAGAATGCGATCCGGGACTCCTGGAGCTTCGAGTACACCGAAGCCCGCCTGGCCGAGATCATGGAGGGCATTCATACCCGCTGCGCCGAGACGGCCGAGGAGTACGGGATCCCGGGAGACTATGTCTCGGGAGCCAACATCGCCGGGTTCACCCGGGTGGCAGACGCCATGATCGCTCAGGGCGTGATCTGATCACCCGTAAGACACGGGCTCCAGCTGCTGCGACTCCTCGTCGCTGAACAGCCTCGACCTGATCATGAATCGCAGCCCGGTGGGGCCTTCGATGCTGAACCCCGCTCCCCGACCGGGCGTGACGTCGATGGTGATGTGGGTATGGGACCAGTACTGGAACTGGGCCTGGGAGATCCAGACCGGCACAGGCTCCGGTGTTCCAGGCTCCAACCGGCCCAGCAGCACATCTGCTGGGCCGGTCAGAAATGTGCCCTGGGTGAAGCACATGGGCGCCGAGCCGTCGCAGCATCCTCCAGACTGGTGGAACATCAGCGGTTTGCCGTGGCTCTCCCGCAGCTTGCGCAGCAGGTCGGCCGCGGACTCGGTCACGGCGATGCGTGCAACACTCATGATTTCTCCTCTAGAAGAATCCCAGTTTGTCTTCGCTGTAGCTGACCAGCATGTTCTTCGTCTGCTGGTAGTGCGAGAGCATCATCAGATGGTTCTCCCTGCCGATGCCGGAGTTCTTGTACCCTCCGAAGGCAGCATGCGCCGGGTACTGGTGATAGCAGTTCGTCCAGACGCGCCCGGCCTGGATGTCCCGGCCAGCCCGGTAGGAGATGTTCGCCTCGCGTGACCAGACACCGGCGCCCAGGCCGTAGAGCGTGTCGTTGGCGATCTGAATGCCTTCGGCATAGTCCTTGAACTCGGTGACCGAGACGACGGGTCCGAAGATCTCCTCCTGAAAGACCCGCATGGAGTTCGAACCTTTGAAGATCGTCGGCTCCACGTAGTATCCCTCAGCGAGATCCCCGCCCAGATCGGCGCGACTGCCGCCGGTGAGCACCTCCGCGCCCTCCTGCTGACCGATGTCGATGTAGCTGAGGATCTTCTCCAGCTGATCGTTGCTGGCCTGGGCGCCCACCTGCGTGTCGGTGTCCAGCGGGTTGCCCTGTCTGACCAGTTTGGTGCGCTCCACAGCGTCGCCGAGGAACTGCTCGTAGATGCTGGACTGGATCAGCGCCCGGGACGGACAGGTGCAGACCTCGCCCTGGTTCAGCGCGAACATGGTGAACCCCTCCAGCGCCTTGTCATAGAAGGCGTCATCTTCGCGCGCCACGTCGGCGAAGAAGAGGTTCGGGCTCTTGCCCCCGAGCTCCAGAGTCATCGGAATCAGATTCTGCGAGGCGTACTGCATGATCAGACGTCCGGTGGTGGTCTCCCCGGTGAAGGCGATCTTGCGGATCCTGGGACTTGAGGCCAGTGGAGCGCCGGCCTCCGCGCCGAATCCGTTGACCACGTTGAGCACGCCCGCGGGCAACAGGTCTCCGATCAGCTCCATCAGCACCAGGATCGACGCGGGGGTCTGTTCCGCGGGCTTGAGGACGACGGCGTTGCCCGCCGAGATGGCTGGGGCGAGCTTCCATGTCGCCATCAGGATCGGGAAGTTCCACGGAATGATCTGGCCGACGACACCGAGGGGCTCGTGGAAGTGATACGCCACCGTGTCGCCGTCGATCTCGCTGATGCCGCCTTCCTGGGCCCTGATGGCCCCGGCGAAGTAACGGAAGTGGTCCACCGCTAGGGGCAGATCCGCCGCGAGAGTCTCTCGCACGGGCTTGCCGTTCTCCCAGGTTTCGGCCACGGCCAGCATCTCGAGGTTTGCTTCGATCCGATCCGCGATCTTGTTGAGCACCACCGCCCGCTCCGCCACCGATGTCTTTCCCCAGGCCGGGGCCGCGCGATGGGCCGCGTCCAGCGCGAGCTCGATGTCTTCCGCGGTGGAGCGCGGCACCTCGGTGAAGGTCTTTCCGGTGACCGGTGATGGATTCTTGAAGTATTCGCCCTTCACCGGCCGAACCCACTCACCCCCGATGTAGTTCTCGTAGCGCGGCTTGAAGCTCAGCAGACCACCTTCGGTCCCTGGCTGTGCATAGATGCTCATGAGTCTTCCCTTCTTCTCGGCACTGCTCGCGAGACCCACACCATGAGGTGATGTGGATCACATACTCCACAGCGTAGACCTGAAGAGGTTGCATGAAGGTTGCAGGATTAGACTGTGATCGGCACCACAGAATGCGAGCATGAGGAGCTGCCATGCAGGCTCTGCCCACCGAGCCGAACACCTGGTCCAGCCTGCCCCCTGCGCTGCGCGAGTCCTGGCACCGGTCGGCGCAGAAGGTGGAGGACCCGGTCCGAGCTCTGCCTCCGATCGAACTCGATGGTGCAGAGCTGGCCAGCTACCGCCGAAGCCACCCCTTGGGTCTCGTGCTGCCGGTGCTGCGTCGATTGCTGGTGCAACCGGCCGCTGAGGCCGGTCTGGTCGTGGCGATCGGGGATGCGCGAGGTCGGCTGCTCTGGGTCGATGGGGCTCGTGAGACGCTGCGCCAAGCGGAGCGATCGGGGTTCCAACCCGGGGCGAACTGGTCCGAGCAGGCGATCGGGACCTCGGCACCCGGGCTCGCGCTGGCTACTGGCAGCGGTGCTCAGGTGCACCGCGAACAGCACTTCTCCTACACCGCGCACCGGTTCTCCTGCTCGGCGGCCCCGGTGCGCCATCCCGGCACTGGGCAGCTGCTGGGAGTGGTGGACCTGACCGGTGGGGACCACGCCGTGGCGGTGCATTCCCTGCCGCTGCTCTGGGCGGCGATCTCTGCGGCCGAGGCACAGCTCGGAATGCTCCCTGCGGAACACTCCCCCGTCTGCCTGGACACCCTGGGTCGACGAGCTGCGTCGCTGAGCATCTCCGGCGCGGAGCAGCCGCTCGGCCTGCGCCATGCCGAGATCCTGTTCCTGCTCAGTTGGCACGGACAGCAGCGCACAGGACACGGGCTCTCCGCCGAGCAGCTGGCAGACCTGCTCTACGGTGAACCTGCCCATGAGGTCGCCGTGCGCGCCGAGCTGGTGAGGCTGCGTCGCCTCCTGTTGGCCCGAGGTCTGGGCCCGCTCGAGCTGCTCTCGCGTCCCTATCGGCTCAGCGCCCCGCTGAAGCTGGATGCTCAGGAGGTCAAAGCTGCGCTCAACGCAGGTGACCGGCAGCGCGCGCTGGAGATCTACTCGGGAGAGCTGCTGCCCGGAAGCGAAGCCCCCGGAGTCCTCCGCGTGCGCCGCGAGCTCTCCACGCAGCTGAGGGAGAGCATCCTCTCCGACGGAACCACCGCGGAACTCTGGCGGTACCTCCAGCTGCCAGAGGCAGCGGAGGACCAGGAGGCGATCAGGCTCGCGCTTCGGCTGCTTCCTCCGTCGGCGCCTGAGCGCGCCGCACTCATCGCTGGCGCGGAGGGCGTCGCGGCATCGTAGACTTCCCGCTATGCCCGAGCACGCTGAGTCCTACACAGTCCTGAGACGCGGCGCGCAGGTTCAGCATGAGATCGTGCGCAAACGGTCCCGTTTCCAGACGGTGCTCTGCCGCGTCGAAACCCCTGAGGAGGCGCAGCGCGTGCTGTCGGGGCTGCGCCGGGAGAATCCCACGGCGCGACACCACTGCAGCGCCTGGGTCATCGGTGCCGAGCGCTCAATCCAGCGCGGACACGACGACGGCGAACCCTCCGGCACGGCAGGCGCACCCATGCTCGCAGCGCTGCTGAAGTCCGACATGCCCAGCGGCGCGGCTGACCTGAGCGACGTCCTTGCGGTGGTGCTGCGCTGGTTCGGGGGCACCTTGCTCGGAGCCGGCGGGCTGGTGAGCGCCTACTCGGACTCGGTCCTCGACGCCCTGCACAAGAGCGCCGAGCAGGGCGACCTGGTCACGCGTATGAGCATGCAACGGTTTCAGATCCCTGCTCCCATCACCGAGTCGGGGCGGTGGGAGAACGATCTCCGGGCCTTCGGTGCCGAGGTGGTGGACACTGACTACAGCTCAGACGGAGCCGCGGCAGAACTGCTGATCGCGGTGCCGGACTCCACGACACAGATCGCCGAGCTGCACAGGCACGTGGCAAGACTCAGCTCAGGAGCCGCCGTCCCGGAGCCGGCGGGCCATCACTGGGTGGACCGCAGCGGCTCGTGAGCACGCACGGTCTAGGTGTCGAAGGTTGTCGTGGGGGTCGCACGTCCCACAGAGGACACCAGCTCTTCAGCGAGCACCCGCAGCTTTACATTGCGGTGGCTGGAGGCCTGGCGGAGAATGCCGAAGGCCTCTTCCTGGCTGCAGCGGTTCTGCGCCATGACGACCCCTACGGCGATGTCGATCGCGGTGCGCGACTGCATCGCTGCCTGAAGGTGCTCCACGTTCTCGGAATACGCGGCGAGACGCAGCGCGATGACGCCGACCTTGGAAGCGAGGTCCGCGTACTGGCGGGCGGCAGCGATCTCTGCGGGCCCGAAGGCCTCCGGCGTGCTGGTGTAGAGGTTCATGGCTGCGCGGGCCTCGGACTGCAGGGTGAGCGGCATGGCGAGCACGCTGCGCATGCCGAACTTCCGCACCGCGGTCATATATCCCGGCCACCGCTGCTCGGAGCGCACGTCTGACACGCTGATCACCGTGTTGGTGCGCTGAGCCTCGAGGCACGGTCCCTCGTCGAAGCCGGCCTGGACCTCGTCCAGCCGTTCCGCCTCGGGGCTGCTCGCGGCCACCACCACATTGCGCTTGGACCGATCGAGGATGATGCCGCAGAGCACCGGCTGAGTTCCGCTGAATCGCTCTGCGGTGGCTTCGGCCAACCCGCGGAGGAAGCTCGAGATGTCACTGTCCCCCTGGATGAGCACCTGCAAGTCGGCTGAGACGTTGAGTTCGGCGGCCTCGGTGTCGATGGCATCCAGGACCGCGTCGTCCACGGTGTCCGTGTTCAGAGCAGCCTCGCTCAACTTCGGCTCTGTGCTCATCGCGTCTCCGATCTGCTAGGGCCGCGGCCATGCAGACCGCGGCGACAGGTGCGAGTTTACTTGACGAACACCTCCGTGCACTGCGCTCAACGAATGAGGCCTCACCCCTTCTCCCGCAGAAGAGCACTGGCTAGACTGGCGATGGAGTTCAGCAGTGGGCTCGGACCGTCTCTCCCAGGAGCAGCCATGATACGACCACTGCAGGGCGAGCCACGCGGCATCGCGGCCTCACTTCGCAACGACCTGAGATCACCGGGCGAATCCGCCGCTCAGACGCCGCGCATCTTCCCCTCCAGGAGAGTGGATATGTTCGAGATGGATGAGGTCATGAGCCCGCTGGGGGCGACCATCCTGGGAACCCGATCGCTGGCCGACGCCGCGCGGGTGCTTGAAAACACCGAGACCGCCGTCGTGCTGAATCTCTCGTACCGTCCGATCGGTCTGATCACCCGAGCGGATCTGCTGCGAGTGCAGGAGCAGGACCCGCACGGCTGGTCGAGAAAACGCTGTGCCGGGATGGTCCACCCGGGTGATCAGCCGGTTCAGCGGAGCACCTCGATTCGGGAGCTCCTGCTGAACTCCTCGCTGGATGCCACGCGACCGCTGCTGGTCCTCGACCGGGAGGAGCCTGCCGGGATCGTCTATCCCGAGGCGATCAGCGCCTGGCGGGCGAGGGCTCAGCCCATCAGCGGCGAGCCGATGAAGGGATCCACCCACAGCCCGATGAACAGCAGGGTGAGGTAGAGGATCGAGAGGTGGAAGACCTTCATGGCCTTCTTATCGGTGAGACTTCCATCTCCTGCCTGACGATGCAGGGCGTGGGCCTCGAAGATGAACCAGGCGCCGGCCACCAGGGCGAACGCGGAGTATGTGATGCCGGCCCAGCCCATCGGGATCAGCAGCAGCGAGCACATCACCGTCGCCCAGGCGTAGAGCACCACCTGGACCGAGACCGTCTGCGCCGTCGCGATGGCACCCAGCATGGGGACATGCGCGGTCTGGTAGTCCGTGCGGTACTTCATCGACAGCGGCCAGTAGTGCGGCGGCGTCCACAGGAAGATGACCACGAACAGCACCACTGCGGGCCACTCCAGGGTCTCCCGGACAGCGGCCCAGGCGATCACCACCGGGAAACATCCAGCGATGCCGCCCCAGATGATGTTCTGCTCGGTCCGGCGCTTCAGAATCATGGTGTAGACGACGACGTAGAAGAAGATGGCGGCGGCGCCGAGACCCGCGGCCAGCGGGTTGGTGCCGAACCAGAGCACCACGATCGCGGCGATGCCCAGTGCTGACGCGAAGATGAGTGCCTCGCGAGGACTCAGCTCTCCGGTCACCAGTGGGCGCTTCTTGGTGCGGTTCATCAACTTGTCCATGTCGCGGTCGATATAGCAGTTGAATGCTCCCGCGGAGCCAGCGGCCATCGCACCGCCCACCAATGTGGCCAGGGCCAGCCAGAAGCTCGGAACGCCCTGCTGGGCGAAGAACATCGTGGGCAGAGTGGTGACCAGAAGAAGCTCGATGACGCGCGGTTTGGTCAGCGACCAGTAGGCGGCCACCTTGCGTCGCCATCGAGGCTGCTCGACCACCGCGCCATCGGCTGCGGGGGCGGCATCGCCGGTCGGGGCGACAGAAGTCTGTTGGGTCACGTCTCAGCTCACATTGGGGTCAAGGTGCACTCGTCGTCGTCGTTCAGTGTACCGGTCGTGGAGGGGGTCATCAGGGCCAACCAGGCTAATGCACGAATTATTTCTACACGCGGTAGAACTATACGCGTGGCAGGTCTCGTCGGGGATCGCGAGTCGGCGCTGGCGCAGCAGGCAGCCTCAGGCGTCGATCCGCTCGCGATCCAACGCCTGCGAGCCTTCAATGATGAAGTCCTTTCGCGGCGCGACCACGGACCCCATGAGCAGGTCGAAGACTCGTTCTGCGGCTTCGGCGTCCTGGACCCTGATGCGACGCAGCGCCCGATGCTCCGGGTCCATCGTGGTCTCGGAGAGCTGATCGGCGTCCATCTCCCCCAGCCCCTTGTAGCGCTGGATCGGCTCCTTGTAGTTCAGCTTCTGCTCTTGGAGCTCAGCCAGCAGGCGGTTCAGCTCCGCCTCGGAGTAGGTGTATTTGACCTCGTTCGCGCGGCGGCCAGGATGTATGACCTCCACCCGGTGCAGCGGTGGGACTGCCGCGAAGACCCTCCCGGCCTCGATCATGGGGCGCATGTAGCGGAAGAAGAGGGTCAGCAGCAGCGTGCGGATGTGGGCACCATCGACGTCGGCGTCGGTCATCAGCACCACCTTGCCGTAGCGGGCGGCGTCGATGTCGAAGCTGCGCCCGGAACCCGCGCCGATGACCTGCAGCAGCGCTGCGCATTCGGTGTTCGAGAGCATGTCGGCCACGGAGGCCTTCTGGACATTGAGGATCTTGCCGCGGATGGGCAGCAGCGCCTGGAAGTCTGAGGATCGCGCGAGCTTCGCGGTGCCCAGAGCTGAGTCGCCCTCGACGATGAACAGCTCGGTCTCCGCGACGCCCTTGGAGCGGCACTCGACGAGCTTCGCCGGCATCGAGGAGGTCTCCAGCGCATTCTTCCGGCGCTGGGTCTCCTTGTGCATCCTTGCCGAGATCCGGGACTTCATCTCGGCGACGACCTTCTCCAGCACCGCCGACGCTTGCTGCTTGTCTCCGCGCTTGGTGGAGGCCAGCCGCGATTCCAGCTCCTTGCTGACCACCCGAGAGACGATCTGACGGGCGGCGGGCGTGCCGAGGATCTCCTTGGTCTGGCCCTCGAACTGTGGTTCGGCGATCCGCACGGTCACCACGGCGGTGAGGCCGGCGAGGACGTCGTCCTTCTCCAGCTTGTCGCTGCCGGCCTTGAGCCGACGGGCGTTCGCCTCCACGGTCTTGCGCAGGCTCTTCAGCAGGGCCTGTTCGAATCCGGTCAGGTGGGTGCCGCCCTTGGGGGTGGCGATGATGTTGACGAAGCTGCGCACGGTGGTCTCGTAGCCGATCCCCCAGCGCAGCGCGATGTCCACCTCGCAGTCGCGCTCCACATCCTGCATGTGGCTGCGCCCGTCCTCGGCGAGCACCGGGATGCGTTCGGAGAACTTTCCGTGACCCTGGATCCGCCAGATATCGGTCACCGAGGCATCGCTGGCGAGGTGTTCTGCAAACTCGCTGATCCCGCCGTCGTACTGGAAGACCTCCTCCAGCGGCTCGGCACCTCGCTCGTCGCGGACGGTGATGCGCAGCCCCGGCACCAGGAAGGCGGTCTGGCGCGCGCGGTTGGCGATCTCGGTGTCGTCGAATCCAGCGTCCGAGGTGAAGATCTGCCGGTCCGACCAGTAGCGGATGGTGGTGCCGGTGACGCCACGCTTGGCCTTGCCCACCACGTCCAGCGGGGAACCCTCGGCGGCGGGGGTGAACTCCGCCTCGGGGTCTGGTCTCGTGCCGGCGAAGACACCGGGCTCACCCCTGCGGAATGAGAGCTGGTGGACCTTCCCGCCGCGGGTGACCTGGGCGTCCAGCCGGGCTGAGAGGGCGTTGACCACGGAGGCGCCGACTCCGTGCAGGCCGCCGACGGCGTTGTAGGAGCCGCCGCCGAACTTCCCCCCGGCGTGGAGCTTGGTGAAGACCACTTCCAGTCCGGAGAGTCCGGTGCGCGGTTCGATGTCCACGGGGATGCCGCGGCCGTCGTCGCTGACCTCGACGGAGTCGTCTGGGTGCAGGGTGATCGAGATCGTGGAGGCGTGGCCGGCCAGCGCTTCGTCCACCGAGTTGTCGATGATCTCCCAGAGGCAGTGCATCAGGCCGCGCGAGTCCGTGGAGCCGATGTACATGCCGGGACGCTTGCGGACAGCCTCTAGGCCTTCCAGCACCGATAGGTGCCGGGCGTCGTACTCGGAGCGCTGGGCCACGCAGTGTCCTCCTGTGGTGGGGGTGAATCTCTCATATCGTAGTGGCGCGCCGAGGCGCGGCGGCGCAGAAGCGCCGCAGCGGCTACGCGCACAGCGAAAGCTCGCCGCTTCTGGGGCCTTCCTGCGAATGAAACGCCGTGCTTCGTGGTTCTATGGAACACCAAGAGATCCTGAAGCGGGACACTCCGCTCGGCGGACCTCTGGAGTATTCACCCTGAGGAGGCGAAGAGCATGACCGGAACAACTGGCACCCTGGAAAATCAGCCGACAACCCTGACTGCCCTTGACCGTTGCGACCGCTGTGGGGCACAGGCCTATGTGCGAGCGGCCCTGCCGTCCGGCGTTCTGCTCTTCTGCAACCACCATGCACGGCAGGTCGAGGATTCGCTGCGGCCGAAGACCGTCGAGTGGATCGACGAGTCGGATCGACTGGTCACCGCCAAGTAGGTCACCAGCTGGCCGGGCGGCGCTGTGAAGCAGTGCCGCCCAGCAGTCTTCAGCGACAAGAGGGGTGGCCCGGAGAATATCCGGGCCACCCCTCTTGTCGTCTGAACGTGTTGCTCAGTCCAGGTAGTCCCGCAGCACCTGGGACCTGCTGGGGTGGCGCAGCTTGGACATCGTCTTGGACTCTATCTGCCTTATACGTTCGCGGGTCACACCGTAGACCTTGCCGATCTCGTCCAGGGTCTTGGGCTGACCGTCGGTGAGTCCGAATCGCATGGCGACGACGCCGGCCTCACGCTCGGCCAGGGTGTCCAGGACCGAGTGCAGCTGCTCCTGGAGCAGCGTGAAGCTCACGGCATCCGAGGGGACCACGGCTTCCGAGTCCTCGATCAGATCGCCGAACTCGGAGTCTCCATCCTCACCGAGCGGTGTGTGCAGCGAGATCGGCTCGCGGCCGTACTTCTGCACCTCGACGACCTTCTCCGGGGTCATGTCCAGCTCCTGGGCCAGCTCCTCCGGAGTCGGCTCACGGCCCAGATCCTGGAGCATCTGGCGCTGCACGCGGGCAAGTTTGTTGATGACCTCGACCATGTGCACGGGGATGCGGATCGTGCGTGCCTGATCAGCCATCGCACGGGTGATGGCCTGGCGGATCCACCAGGTGGCGTAGGTAGAGAACTTGAAGCCCTTGGTGTAGTCGAACTTCTCCACCGCGCGGATCAGCCCGAGGTTGCCCTCCTGGATCAGGTCGAGGAAGAGCATCCCACGCCCGGTGTAACGCTTGGCCAGCGAGACCACCAGGCGGAGGTTGGCCTCGAGCAGATGGTTCTTGGCGCGTTTGCCGTCCGCGACGACGAGCTCGAGGTCGCGGCGCAGTCGCTTGTCCTTGATGTCTTCGCGGGCCAGCTTGTGATCTGCGAACAGACCGGCCTCGATGCGCAGAGCGAGGTCGACCTCCTGCTCCGCGTTGAGCAGCGCGACTTTTCCGATCTGCTTGAGGTAGTCCTTGACCGGATCGGCCGTGGCGCCGGCGGAGACGACCTGAATGGCGGGGGCATCATCCTCATCGGCATTCGAGATGACGAATCCGCTGCCCTTGGACTCTTCCTCGTCATTGTCCTTGGGCTTGGTGCCGTCCTCCGCGATCGCCTCTGGGTCTTCTCCGTCAGCGACCGCCTTGGCGACGGCCTTCTCCAGGGCTGCTGTCGGCGCCGCCTGCTCTTCGGCGTCTACTTCGGCCAGCACCTCATCGACTGGGTCTGCGGCCTTCTTGCGACCACCGGTCTTCTTCGCCGGAGGCTTGGTCGCCGCGGCAGCCGGGGCCTTCTTGGCGGCGGCACCCTTGGTGGGGGCGGCCTTTGCCGGAGCCGTCTTGGCGGCAGCGGTCTTCTTCGTCGCAGCACCGGCGGTGCTCTTCTTCGCCGCAGTGGACGTGGCGCTGCTGGCACCGCGCGCGGCGGTGCCCTTCTTGGCGGGCGCCTTCTTCTCCGCTTCGGCAGCGGCCGCGTTCTCTTCAGTGGACTTGGACGCAGTAGTGGGCACGGTGACCTTCCGACTTGGACATATGAAGCAGATGCGTTGAACTTGATGGTCAACACACCTATGACCCTGTCAAGGCCATAATTGAAGTCACAACCGCTGGGGAGCTGTCAACAGCTCCCGCACTCGGTGTGATCCCAACAATGGTTGCAGGGTCTCAGTGGTTGACAACATAGCGTGTTCGGCTCGCATTCCCAATCTGAGAAAAAATCTCAGCCGCCCGACTGAGCCTGGTTCTGTGCCCAGGACCAGCTGTGCTTCTTGACTCGAGCCCAGAGACAGACGCCCTTCAGCTGCATGAGCCGGTCGATCAACCGGCTGAACTGGTTCTCGGGAAACTCCGCGAGACATTGATCGATGAACGATCCTGCGGCGGTGCCACGGCCTCGGGCCCATTCGATCCATGCCATGAGGCAGAGCAGATTCTCGCGCTCGGATCCCACCACATAGGGCACCAGCGCACCGAGCACGTGCTCGAGGGCATCGACACGGTCCCAGTCCGGTCGACGACCGGTCTCTCCGAGGAAGCAGGACGCATAGTCGGCCAACAGCTGCTCCTGTGCGGGACCGCGCGGTCCACGTGCGTCACTGTGGTCTGCCTGCAGCCCTGCGAGCGTGGCGGGCAGCCCCACGGTGGCCAGCGGGATGAGCAGGTCTCTTGAAGATGCGGTGCGCAGCTGCTTCAACAGCTCCGGGACCTCGTCAGCAGTGGGGCTCCCGGAGCCTCGGAGGAGAGCCTGCAGAACCACGTCCCAGCGGTGGAGCAGTCGCTCAGCCGCTGCTGCATCCAGCCGCCTTTCCTGGGTTCGACGAGCCTGTTGAACCCGATCCAGCACCGTCGCCTCCGGGGCCGGGGCCTGCTGCAGGAAACGCTCTGCGGCGTCACGCAGGGGCCTGCGGCCTGCGGGTCCGGTGCCTCCGGGGCGCCCGGAGTGCTCATCCGGGTGGCCCAGCAGCTCATGGAGCGGCTGGCCCGGGAGCTTGCAGCAGGAGTGTTCGGTACAGGCCGGGTCGCGGATCCGCCCCGCAGCGAGGAACCAGCACTGCACGATGCGCACGCAGTACTCCGCTTCCAGGATCAGCCCCAGTGCTTCGAGACAGCTGCTCCACGCGGCGTCCTGCTCCGGCGACGTGGGTGCTTCGCCGATGAGCATGACCATCGCCGCTTCCGGTGCTGGTTCGGCGCCGGGTCCGGCGAGGCATTCAGCGATCATCCGGGCCGCGGCGAACGGGTCAGCCAGGGCGGGGCCGAGGTTGATCCGCATGTGTCCACCGGTGAATCCGCCCAGCAGCCCAATGACGATCAGCGAGTCGCTCGGAAGGCAGCCGAAGGTGTGCTCCACGAGTCGCGCTGAATCCCCGGGCTGCTGAATGTCCATCCGGGAGGAGCCGGTTCGTTCGGCTGGCGCTGCTGCCGGGGCGTGGGGGCCGTCTAAGGGGTGCGCCGCAGGTATCGCTGAATCCATGGACCAAGACTGCAGGCGGAGGTGCCGACGAGACCTGAGCCGTGCCCGCCCTGTGGACGAGGCGGGCACCTTCGGATCCAGGGTGTCCCCTGGGGAAAACCCGCCAGTTCGTCAGCGGTCCTGCGGGGGATCCTAGTCGGTCTCGCCATCGTCGGTCGGGCGATCAGTCGGGTCTGCGCCCGGCTCCTGCGGCGTGCCGGAACCGTCCTGCGTCTCGGAATCGTCCTGCGCCTCGGACGGACCCGAGGGCCCTGGTGAACCCCAAGACTCCGAGGCGCCGAGCGCCGCGGGGCTGTCCGGGGCCTCGTCGTCCGCGGCGGCAGCGGCGTCCTCGGCCGGGTCATGGTGGCGCAGGTAGGCCTCCACGGCGGCACCGAGCTCCTCGGCGTCGGGGACGGCGTCGTCGTCCTTGACCAGAAGCGAGCGCTGCTGCGGCGTCGCGTACTCGTCGAAGTTGCGCTCCAGGCGTTCGACCATGCCCTCGATCTCGGAGTTCTGCCGCACCTGGCGCGAGATGTCCTGTTCCACCAGCCGGGAGGCTTCACGGAGCTCCTCGGTGGGGAGCATGAGCTCCAGCGCCGCGCCTGCGTACTCCATCGCAGCCACGGCGACGTGAGGGAACTTCCCGCCGGCGAGGTAATGCGGCACGTGCAGGGTGTAGCCGACGACGTCGCGCTCCGCCTCAGTCATGCGCAGCTCCAGGAACTGGCTCAGACCAGCCTCGATCTGGGCGCTGGGTCCCCAGGTGGAGATCCCCTCGATGAGGTCCTGCCGGTTGCCGTGGGCGGTGACGCCGATCGGGCGGGTGTGCGGAGTGGGCAGGCCGAGGGCGTCCACCAGGACGACCAGCTTCACGTCGAGACGGTCGACGAGCTGCAGCACTGCGGTGGAGACACGTTCCCACTGGTAGTCCGGTTCGTCTCCGGTGAGGAAGAGGAACGGGTGACCCAGGGCATCGCGGACCTCGTAGAGGTCCAGTGCAGGACTCTTGTAGTCGCTGAACTGATTGTCGGTGAAGGTGATCTGAGGGCGCCGTGATCGGTAGTCGAAGAGCTCGTCCACGTCGAAGCTGGCGAGGCGGTGGTGCGGAAGCGAGCTGAGCAGCGATTCGGAGAGCTGTTCGCTCAGGCTGCCAGCATCCGTGTGACCGGACCAGGAGACCAGCATGCTCAGGCTCCGCGCGGGTCCCTGGTCCTCACGCAGCACCAGCGCACCACCCTCGGCACTGACCGTGGACTCCGGCGCCGCCAGGCTGCCCAGGTTCACGGAGGAGTCGGGCTCCTCGTTCGCATCGGCTGCGGGGTGGACGTGCAGCAGATCCAGGGGGTCCTTCACCGGACGGCTCCTCTTCAATGTCGGGGCTGGGAGGGCGAGACCGGAGAATGTCCAGTGCTGCCGACCCAGAGAGTCATAGGTACAACAGGATGCCAGCTGCGGGCATTCCCGCGCGGATTGTGGTTAGGATCGATGGTCGAGAACCACCATGACGACTTTGCAGATTCCGTCACCCTCGGAATCAGATGGGATAGATGTGATCAACGATTTTCAGCCCAGCCTCTCCACCGTATCGACCTCGGTCGAGAAGACCGCGACCGACGCCCTCGTGCTCGGCGTCGCGAAGAGCCCCCAGGGCCCCATCCTGCTTCCCAACCCATTGGCCGATGAAGCCGCCAAGGGAGTCGCCGACTCGCTGAAGGCGCTGGGAGCCACCGGTGCTCCGGATCAGCTGCTGCGACTGCCCGGCATGGACGGCTTCAGCTCCGAGACGCTGGTCCTGATCGGTGTGGGGCCGCTGACCGGTGAAGCCACTGGCGGCATCACGCTGGAGGCCCTGCGCCGCGCCGCGGGTTCCGCGGTCCGCCAGCTGGGCAGCATCGAGTCCGTGGCCATCGCCCTGCCCGCCTCCACGGTGGAGCAGGTCGGCGCCATCGCCGAGGGTGCCGCGATCGGCGCCTACTCCTTCAATCACTTCCGCAGCTCCGAGGAGGCTCGCACCTCGACTCCGGTGCGCGACGTGCAGATCCTGACCGAGCTCAAGGAGAAGCAGACCCGGGCGGCGCTGGACCGCGCCGCCGTCGTCGGCTCCGCCGTGCGGGCGACCCGCGACCTGGTCAACACTCCCCCCAGTCACCTGTTCCCGGAGAGCTTCGCGGACATCGTCACCGAACTCTCGGATCGCACCAAGGCCCCGGCGCACGGCGGCGGCTCGGCGCGCGCCGCCAAGGTCAAGACCAAGGTCTGGGGAGAGAAGGAGCTGGCCCGGGACGGGTTCGGCGGCATCCTGGGCGTGGGCAGCGGCTCCTCCCGCAAGCCCCGGCTGGTCCGCATGGAGCACTCCCCCGCGAAGCCGATCGCGCACATCGCGCTGGTCGGCAAGGGCATCACCTTCGACTCCGGCGGGCTCTCGCTCAAGCCCGCCGCGGCGATGACCACGATGAAGCTGGACATGGGGGGCGCAGCCACAGTGGCCGCCGTCGTGCGCGCCGTCGCTGATCTGAACCTGCCGGTCAAGGTCACCGGCTGGCTCTGCCTGGCCGAGAACATGCCCTCGGACACCGCCCAGCGTCCTGAAGACGTGATCACCATCCACGGCGGCAAGACCGTCGAGGTGCTGAACACCGACGCCGAGGGTCGCCTGGTTCTCGCCGACGGCCTGGTGGCCGCGTCGGCCGAGCAGCCCGATGCGATCATCGACGTCGCGACGCTGACCGGCGCTCAGATGATCGCTCTGGGCGTCCGGACCTCCGGGGTCATGGGCAACGAGGATCTGCGCGAGGCCCTGGTGATGGCGGCCGACGATGCAGGCGAGAGCCTGTGGCCCATGCCGATCCCGGAGGAGGCGCGCGCCGGCTTCGATTCCGAGGTCGCCGACCTGACCAACCTGGGTGACCGCTTCGGCGGCATGATGAACGCCGCCGCCTTCCTGCGCGAGTTCGTGGGCGACCGCGCCGGGGCTTCGGCCGAGGCTCTGGACCCGGAGACCAGCCGCATCCCGTGGGCGCACGTGGACATCGCCGGCCCCGCGTTCAACGAGAAGGGCGCCTACGGATACACGCACAAATCGGGCACCGGCGTGATGGTGCGCACATTGATCAGCTACCTCGAGGGCCTGACCCGCTGATCCAGTGGCTGATGCCTGCGCACAAGCGATAGGCTGAACGCAGTGAACACCTGTGGCGCGCCGAGAGCGGGTCGAACGTCCCGCCCCCGTCGCGCCACAGGCGAAATCAAGAAACTTCACGTCTCACTCGATGCAAGGGAGCAATGACAGTGGCCGACCAGCCTCAGGAATTCGACGTACTCGTTCTCGGCGGAGGCAGCGCAGGCTATGCTGCGGCGCTGCGCTCGGTCCAGCACGGCCTCACCGTAGGCCTCATCGAGAAGGACAAGCTCGGCGGCACGTGTCTGCACTGGGGCTGCATCCCCACGAAGGCCTACCTGCACGCTGCTGAGCTCGCCGACGAGGCGCGCTCCTCCGAGAAGTACGGCGTCAAGACCACTTTCGAGGGCGTGGACATGGCCAAGGTCCGCGAGTACAAGGACGGCATCGTTGCCGGAAAGTACAAGGGCCTCACGGGTCTGCTGAAGATGCGCAAGGTCACGGTCGTCTCCGGCGAGGGAAAGCTCGTGTCCGAGAACGAGATCGAGGTGGACGGCACCCGGTACACCGGCAAGAACATCGTGCTGGCCACCGGCTCCAGCTCCAAGACGTTCGGCCTGCCGCTGAGCAAGAAGATCATCACCTCCACCGAGGCGCTGGAGATGGACTCCACCCCGAAGTCGGCCATCGTGCTCGGCGGCGGCGTCATCGGCTGCGAATTCGCCTCCGCGTGGACCTCCTACGGCACCGAGGTCACCATCATCGAGGGCCTGCCCTCCCTGGTGCCCAACGAGGATCCCTCCATCGTCAAGCAGCTTGAGCGCACCTTCAAGAAGCGCGGCATCACCTTCAACACCGGGACCTTCTTCAACGAGGTCAAAGAGACCGACGACGGCGTCAAGGTCACCCTGGAAGACGGCAAGACCTTTGAGGCCGAGATCTGCCTGGTCGCCGTCGGGCGCGGACCGGTCACCGAGGGCTTCGGCTTCGAAGACGCAGGAATCACCCTGGATCGCGGCTTCGTCATCACCGACGAGCGGCTGCACACCGGCGTCGGCAACATCTACGCGATCGGGGACATCGTCCCGGGACTGCAGCTCGCCCACCGCGGGTACCAGCAGGGAATCTTCGTCGCCGAGGAGATCGCCGGAAACAACCCGATGATCGTCGAGGACATCAACATCCCCAAGGTCACCTACTGTGACCCGGAGATCATGTCGGTGGGCTACACCCAGCCCGCGGCCGAAGAGAAGTACGGCAAGGACGAGATCGAGATCACCGAGTACAACCTCGCTGGCAACGGCAAGTCCTCCATCCTGGGCACCGGCGGCATGATCAAGATGGTCGGCGTCAAGGGCGGTCCGATCGTCGGAGTCCACGGCATCGGCACCCGCATCAGCGAGCAGGTCGGCGAGGCCCAGCTGATCGTGAACTGGGAGGCCTACCCCGAGGACGTCGCCTCCCTGGTCCACGCCCATCCCACGCAGAACGAAGCCATGGGCGAGGCTGCGATGGCGCTCTTCGGCCACCCGCTCCACGGCTGATCCACCCCTCCCGGACCGCCGGGGCCCTTCCAGTACCGCCCGTTGAGACAATGCTCCAGCCGTGAGGCTGCGTCGAACTTTGAGAGTAGGAGTCGGACACCATGTCTGAAACCGTGAACCTTCCAGCCCTTGGTGAATCAGTCACCGAAGGCACCGTGACCCGCTGGCTCGTAGAGGTCGGTGACACCGTCGAGGTCGACCAGCCGCTGCTGGAGGTCTCCACCGACAAGGTGGACACCGAGGTGCCCTCCCCCGCCGCCGGCACCATCGAGGAGCTCCTCGTGGCCGAGGACGAGACCGTGGAAGTAGGTGCGCCGCTGGTCAAGATCGGTGACGGCTCCGGCTCCGGCGATGACTCCTCCGACGACTCCGAAGCGCAGAGCGGGGAGGCGGAGGCATCCGCCGACAGCGATTCCGGTGACAGCGACTCCGATGAGGAGCAGGCACAGGACGACGCCCCCGAGGCTGATGCCGAAGAGGCTGAAGATGCCGCCACCGAGGCTGAGCAGCCAGAGGCCACCGAGGAGGCTGCCGAGGAGAAGGCGCCCCAGCAGGACGAGGGCAGCTCCGAAGGCAGCGACGGCGGCTCTGAAGGCGGAGGTTCGGGCGGTGACACTCAGGAGGTCACGCTCCCGCAGCTCGGTGAATCCGTGACCGAAGGCACCGTGACCCGCTGGCTCGTCGAGGTCGGTGACACCGTCGAGGTCGACCAGCCCCTGCTGGAGGTCTCCACCGACAAGGTCGACACCGAGGTGCCCTCCCCCGTGGCAGGCACGATCCAGGAGATCAAGGTCTCTGAGGACGAGACCGTCGAGGTCGGGGCGGTCCTCGCACTCGTCGGGTCCGGCAGCGGCGGATCCTCCGCGCCCGAGCAGAGCGAACCCGAGCAGGATTCAGAATCCTCCAGTGACGGAGGTTCCTCCGATCAGGGATCCTCCGAAGACGAGTCCGCCGAGTCCGAAGAGCCCGCTGAGGAGAAGTCGGAACCTGCGGAGGAGCCCGCCCCCGAGGAGCGCACCGAAGACTCGTCGTCGAAGTCCGAGAAGTCCGAGGCCCCCGCGAAGTCTGAGAAGTCGAGTGATTCCGGGTCTTCCGCAGCGAAGTCCGACTCCTCCGATTCCTCGGCCGAAGGCTATGTGACTCCCCTGGTGCGTCGACTCGCCAAGAAGGAGGGCGTCGACCTCTCGGACGTGAAGGGCACGGGCGTCGGTGGTCGCATCCGCAAGCAGGACGTCGTCGATGCCGCCGAGGCGAAGAAGTCTGAGTCCACGTCCTCCGAGAAGGCTCCGGCCGCCGGCGCGGCAGAGAAGTCCGCCCCCAAGGTCGAGGCAGACACCACCAAGCGTGGGTCTACCGAGAAGGCCCCGCGCATCCGCCAGGTCATCGCTCAGCGGATGAACGAGTCGCTGGACATCTCTGCTCAGCTCACCCAGGTCCACGAGATCGACATGACGCGCATCGTGAACCTGCGGGCCAAGGCCAAGGTCTCGTTCCGCGAGCAGAACGGCGTGAATCTGACCTACCTGCCCTTCATCGGCACCGCCGTCACCGAGGCGCTCAAGCAGCACCCGAAGCTGAACGCCGAGTACGACGAGACCAACCAGCAGATCACGTACCACGACAGTGAGCACCTGGGCCTGGCCGTGGACACCGAAAAGGGCCTGCTGGTCCCCGTCATCAACGACGCCGGAGATCTGAGCATGGCCGGGCTGGCCAAGAAGATCGTCGACGTGGCCGACCGGACGCGCAAGTCCAAGATCGGCCCCGGAGAGCTCTCCGGGGGCACCTTCACCATCACCAACTTCGGGTCCGTGGGCGCGCTGTTCGACACCCCGATCATCAACCAGCCGCAGGTGGCGATCCTGGGCACCGGCGCGATCGTGAAGCGTCCGATGATCGTCGAAGATGGGGATGGCAATGAGACCATCGGCATCCGGCACATGATGTATCTGTCGCTGACCTACGATCACCGTCTGGTGGACGGGGCCGACGCCGGACGGTTCATGCAGACGCTGAAGGCGCGGCTGGAAGGCGGAAACTTCGAGGCTCAGCTGGGTCTCGAAGGCTGACCAGCAACACTGCGTGATTCCGCGAGAAGAGGGCACGTCCATCAGGACGGGCCCTCTTCTCGCGTCCAGGCCCCGGTCGCGATCGCCCACGATGGTCATCCACCGGCTCAGTCGGGTTCATCGACGCTGTTCAACAGCCACGCCCCGTCGTGCCGCTGCAGTCCCAGCACCACCTGTTGGGTCTGCGTCGGTCCGTCCTGAAGCCCCGCGGCCGTGACGCTGACCTGGAGTCTGGCGTCGCCAGAGACCTCGCGAGCAGCGTGCTGCCGGTCCGGCCGCATCACGATCTCGAGTGCCCGGCCCTCATAGCTCAGCCCCCGCGCACGAAAAGTCCGGATCAGCTCCTCATCGGCCAGCCGGGCGGGTGAGTCCTCCACGGTGTAGCGACGCACCAGGCCGGGGTCGGCGCGCCGCAGCGCCTGGGTCCTGAGCATCGCGATTCCGTCCAGAGCCGCAGCCGGGTCCTCGCGGCGCAGCAGCGTCTCAGCGTCCGGAGTCTGCGGCGGCTCTGCGGAACCTGTCGGGGCGGTGGATCCGGTCGGAGTAGCGGTCGGTGTGGCGGATCCTGTCGGACCCGGTGCGGCTGAGGCCTGCATCGCAGATGTGACGCCAGGGTCGCCGTCGTCGTGCTGTGGGGCGAGAACCACGGCCCCGACCCCCGCGCCCAGCAGCGTCAGTGCGACGGCGAGGGCCGCGCCACGTCGAGGGTGCGGTGATCTCTGGTTCACCGAGGGAAGCTCCGGCACCGCATCCTCATCCACGTAGGGAGTCAGGTCCAGAGGCGTGGGCACCACCGCTCGAAAGAGCGCCGCCGCGAAGTCCCCCGCTTCGGGACGCAGCTGCGGATCATCCTGCAGTGCGGACTCCAGCAGCTGGACGAGGGCGGTGGGAACCTCGGGTCGCAGGGCCTGCAGCGGAGCCCGGTACTGCGTCCGTGCGGGCACCGCGCCGCAGAGCGCGAACCAGGCCACAGCGGCGAGTGAATAGACATCGGACTCGACACGAGGCAACGGCGATCGCTGCCTCGCCCTGCCCGTGCCGGGACTGCTCCACCGGTTCGACAGCGCCTCTGGGGCGATGAATCCCTCGGTCCCGGTGCGTGCCCCCGGCAGGCCGAGCGCCTGGGCGTCGGCGAGATCGCCCAGAGCTGGCTTCCCGTCCGGAGCGAGAAGGATGTTCCCGGGAGAGACGTCACCGTGCACGACGCCTTGCTGGTGGAGACTCTCCAGCGCGGTGGCGATGGGGGTGAGCACGGTGACCAGCTCGCCTGTGCTCAATCGCCCGGCCCTGCGAAGCACCGCTCCCAGAGAACCTGCGCAGTAGGGTTCCAGCATGAGTCCGAGACCGTGCGAGGTCTCCACGGCTCCGTACGCGCGCACCAGATGTTCGTGACGCAGCCAGTCCAGCGCGCGGAGTTCCTTGGCCGCCGTCGTCGCAGCCGGACGACGCAGACCCGCCACGTGCGGCAGCTTGACGGCGAACCGCGAAGGAGGCACCGCATCGACCAGGTGCCAGTCAGGCGCAGCTGAACCGTCCCAGCTTGCCAGCCACACCGTGCAGGAACCTCCGACGCCGAGGATCCGCTCTACCGTGATCCCCGCGGCCCGTGGACGTTCGGAGCGCCGCCCGGCGAGGGGTGACGACGAGTCAACGCTCGTCTGAACCGCATCCTGACTGACCAGCTGCATACACATCATTGTGGACCCGGCGGCAGCCCGGCATATGAGTTATCCACAGGACTCGTCCGACACGTTCCCCGTCGAGGACAGATCTGGGTCTAGGCTGGGCTCATGGAGCTCGCTTTCACGCGCCTGGGTTTCGACCCCAAGCTTCTCGACTACTCCGAGACGCACGCCGTCCAGCAGCGGCTGCACGCCGCCGTGCAGGGCGGCACGGCGCCCTCGACCGTGCTGCTGCTCGAACACGCAGACGTGTACACCGCCGGACGGCGCACCGAGCCACAGGATCGCCCCAAAGACGGGACCCCGGTGCTCGACGTCGACCGCGGGGGCAAGATCACCTGGCACGGCCGCGGCCAGCTCGTCGGGTACCCGATCCTGCATCTCCGTGACCCCTCCCTGGTGAGGGACTATGTCTGCGTTCTGGAAAAGATGCTGATCAACCTGCTCTCCGAGGACTTCGGAATCCACGGGACCCAGGTCGAGGGCCGGTCCGGGGTGTGGCTGATCGACGGCGAGGGTCAGCGCAAGATCGCGGCCATCGGTCTGCGGGTCCACCATTCGGTGACCATGCATGGATTCGCACTGAACTGCTCGAATGATCTCGCTCCCTTTGCGAACATCATTCCCTGCGGAATCAGCGACGCCGGCACCACCAGCATCAGCGCAGAGCTGGGACGCTGGGTCACACCCGAGGAAGTCGCCGACAGCGTGACCTCCCGTCTCCAGTCCGTCCTGCCTCCCCTGCTCAGGAGCACACCCTCGTCCGCTCCCCTGGCTCATGCACGAGGTTCAGCAGGGGCTGCCGACTCCCCCGACGCACGTGTCAGCCAGCGCGGCTGCGACATCTCTCGAACAACAGAAGGAGTCCCACAGTGACTGTGGCACCGGAAGGTCGACGCATGCTGCGCGTCGAAGCACGAAACGCCTCGATTCCAGTGGAGCGCAAACCCGAATGGATGCGCACCAAGGTCAAGATGGGCAATGAGTTCGCCGCAATGAAGAAGCGGGTCGGCGAGAAGGGGCTGCACACGGTCTGCGAAGAGGCGGGCTGCCCCAACATCTTCGAGTGCTGGGAGGACCGCGAGGCCACCTTCCTCATCGGCGGCTCTGCCTGCACTCGACGCTGTGATTTCTGTGAGATCGACACTGGTCGGCCGGGCGCCGTCGACGAGTCCGAGCCGCTGCAGGTGGCCCAGTCCGTGCAGGAGATGCAGCTGCGCTATGCCACCGTCACCGGGGTCGCTCGCGATGACCTCCCGGATGAGGGCGTGTGGCTCTACGCCGAGACGATCCGCAAGATCCACGAGCTGAACCCCGGCACCGGCGTCGAGATCCTCATCCCGGACTTCTCCGGTCGCGAGGAGAACATCGCCGGGATCTGCGAGGCGGCTCCCGAGGTCTTCGCCCACAACGTCGAGACGGTGCCGCGCATCTTCCGCCGCATCCGTCCGGCCTTCCGCTACGAGCGGTCCCTGGACGTGCTCACCCAGGGCCGGGCGCACGGCATGATCACCAAGTCCAACCTCATTCTGGGCATGGGTGAGACCCGTGAAGAGGTCTCCGAGGCGCTGCAGGACCTGCACGACGCCGGATGCGATCTGCTGACCATCACCCAGTATCTGCGTCCCACCCCGCGCCACCTTCCGGTGGATCGCTGGGTCAAGCCGCAGGAGTTCCTGGACATCTCCGAAGAGGCCGAGGAGATCGGTTTCCTCGGCGTCATGTCGGGGCCCCTGGTCCGCTCCTCGTACCGGGCCGGCTCGCTCTGGGCCAAGGCGATGCAGAAGAAGGGCTGGGAGATCCCGGCCGCTCTGGCGCACATCGAACCTTCGGGAGCCACCAAGCAGGAGGCCTCGACTCTGGTCGCGGCGGGCTTCTGAGCCTGCGGTAGACTGGGGTCACTATGGCACCAGCTGACACCACTCCACCGGTCTCCTCCAAGGCGGAGGCGAAGACCGCGCTCAAGAACCTCAAGGCCCAGCAGAAGGCGGAGAAGCAGGACCGCAAGGCCCGCAAGAAGGCCAATAAGCAGGACGGCTTCTTCGCTCGGATCAAGCAGGTCTTCTCGATGACCCGCTCCTATGACCCGAACATCGGGTGGTGGATGGCGCTGGCGTTCTTCGCCACGTTTGCGGTGATCTTCCTGATCGTCACGCTTCTGCTGAACTGGGTCACCGGACTTCTGATCGCTCTGCCGCTGGCTCTGCTGGCGGCGATGATTCTGATGAATCGACGCGCTGAGAAGGCGGCCTTCTCCCGCATCGAGGGCCGCCCCGGTGCTGCGGCCGCCGCGCTGAGCACGCTCAAGCGCGGCTGGATCGTCACGGAGGAACCTGTGGCCATGGACCCGAAGACTCAGGACGCGATCTTCCGCGTCGTGGGCAAGCCTGGACTGATCCTGGTCACCGAGGGTCCCTCGCACCGGGTGAGCAAGCTGGTGGCGAAGACGCGCAAGCGCTTCAGCCCCATCCTGCGCGACACGGGAGTCCCCATCCACGTCATCCAGGCCGGTCGTGGAGACCAGCAGGTGCCGCTGCAGAAGCTGAACCGGGCGATCAAGAAGCTGGACAAGAAGCTCACGAAGCACGAGGTCAACGCCGTCGAGCGTCGCCTTGCCGCCCTCCCGATTTCCCGGCCCCCGATCCCCAAGGGCGTCGATCCCTACCGCACTCGTCCTGACCGCAAGGCGCTGCGCGGCTAGACTTCTCCAGCATTCCACAGCTTCCAGAACCCTGATCATCCTGGTGATGATTGGGGTTCTGCTGTCCCCGATGCTAGGCTGTTGTGCTGTCTGGCAGGCCTCGCATGTCAAGAGAAGATCCTGCATTCGGACATCCCCCTCAGAACGTCGATGGGGCTGCCGTGTGCCGATGCGAGGTCGCAGTGATGTGAGCTTTCGGCAGCTCACGCTCTCCGGTTCTGGGATCCCGGAGGCCAGGTACCTGATCGTTTGTCGCGATCAGGGTTAAACATCAATCGCCGACAAGACAGAAAGGCAGTCAATGCCCACATCACCATTGCGCAGTCGTCGGACTGTGAAGGCATCGCGTGCCCTTGGCATCGCGCTGACCCCCAAGGCTCAGAAGTACCTGGACCGCCGCCCCTACGGCCCCGGCCAGCACGGGCGTACGCGTCGTCGGCAGGACTCCGACTACGCCGTGCGTCTGAAGGAGAAGCAGCGTCTGCGCGCGCAGTACGGAATCCGTGAGGCGCAGATGACGCGCTACTACGAAGAGGCCAAGCGCATCCACGAGGGCCTGACCGGTGAGAACCTCATCGAGCTGCTCGAGTCCCGGCTCGACGCCCTGGTTCTGCGTTCAGGCTTCGCCCGCACCATCGCTCAGGCGCGCCAGTTCGTGGTGCACCGCCACATCACGGTCAACGGCAAGCGCGTGGACCGTCCGTCCTTCCGCGTGAAGCCGGGTCAGATGATCGCGGTGCACGAGCGCTCCGAGAGCTTCGAGCCCTTCCAGGTGGCCGCCGCAGGCACCCACCAGGACGCGCTCCCCGCAGTTCCCGGCTACCTCACCGTGGAGATCGAGAAGCTTCAGGCGACTCTTTCCCGCAAACCCAAGCGTGAAGAGGTCCCCGTGACCTGCGAAGAGCAGCTCGTGGTCGAGTACTACGCACGCTGATCTTCCACAGATCAACCAGAACACACACGTTCTGACATCCACAGAGCCCGCTGCGCTCCCCCACGGGGAGACCGCAGCGGGCTCTGTGTTTGAACTAAGCTGGTCCCGGCGCAGATCCACCCAGGTCACAACACCAGGGCGGCCGACTCGCAGCGACCATCAGCAGGAGGATCCCAGAATCTCATGAAGACCGAGGACATCGCCCGGACGTGGTACGACTACTTCGCCGCCCAGGGGCATGAGCGCGTCCCCAGCGCATCACTGATCTCACCGGACCCCTCGGTGCTGTTCACCATCGCCGGGATGGTTCCGTTCATCCCCTACTTCATGGGAACCGAGAACCCGCCCTATTCACGTGCGGTGTCCGTGCAGAAGTGCATCCGGACCGCGGACATCGAAGAGGTCGGCAAGACCGCCCGCCACGGCACGTTCTTCCAGATGTGCGGAAACTTCTCCTTCGGGGACTACTTCAAGGAGAAGGCCATTCCGATGGCCTGGGAGCTGCTGACCAACCCCACCTCGGGCGACCCTGCCACCGGCCTGCGCGGCTATGGACTGGACCCTGAGCGGCTCTGGGTCACGGTCTACCAGGACGACGACGAGGCGTACGCCATCTGGCGCGATGAGGTGGGTGTGCCCGAGGCGCGGATCCAGCGCTTCGGCCCCGAGGACAACTATTGGAACACCGGTCAGGCGGGGCCGGGCGGGCCCTGTTCCGAGATCTACTATGACCGGGGACCCGCCTACGGCATCGAGGGCGGCCCGGCGGCCGATGAGACCCGGTATGTCGAGATCTGGAACCTGGTCTTCATGCAGTACCGGCTCTCTGCCGTGCATTCCAAGACCGAGTTCGAGGTCGCCGGCCCGCTGCAGAACAAGAACATCGACACCGGTCTCGGCCTCGAACGCCTGGCCATGGTGCTCCAGGGCGTGGAGAACATGTATGAGACCGACCAGGTCCGCCCCGTGCTGGACCGAGCCGCCGCTCTCGCCGGAATCAGCTACACCTCCACCGAGGATCCCGCCGATCCCGCCCATGCCAATGATGTGCGCCTGCGCATGATCGCCGATCATGTGCGCAGCTCGCTGATGCTGATCTCCGACGGCGTGCGCCCCTCCAACGAAGGTGGCGGCTTCGTGCTGCGGCGTCTCATTCGACGGGTCATTCTGGCGATGCGGCTCATGGGCGTGGAGCAGCCGGTCTTCGGTGACCTGGTCTCTGTGTCCAAGGACGCGATGAAGGGCGTCTACCCAGAGGTGGAGACCGGCTTCGAGAAGATCCACGCCACCGCGGTGAAGGAGGAACAGGCCTTTCTGCGGACCATCTCCGCGGGCACTGCCAAGCTGCAGTCCGCCGTGTCCTCCGCGCAGACCGCCGGGGCGGCCGTCACGGGTGCCGACGCCTTCGCCCTGCATGACACCTACGGGTTCCCCATCGACCTCACTCTGGAAATGGCAGCAGAGGCCGGAGTCAGCGTCGACGAGACCAGCTTCCGTGCCCTGATGACCGAACAGCGGGAACGCGCTCGGGCCGACGCGAAGGGCAAGAAGTCCGGCCACGCCGACACCGGGCTGTATCAGCAGCTGCGCGCGGACTCCCCGACCCGCTTCACGGGGTACACCGAGCACACCACGGAGTCGACGGTGCGTGGGCTCCTCGTGGACGGCGAGTCCCGGCGCAGCGTCTCCGCCGGTGAAGACATCGAGCTGGTCCTCGACGCGACCCCCTTCTACGCCGAATCCGGCGGACAGGCACCGGACACCGGACGGGTCACCGGCGACGGCTTCGAACTCGAGGTGCTCGATGTGCAGTCCCCCATCAGGGGACTCTCGGTGCACCGAGCGCGAGTCCTCTCCGGTGAGGTGCCGGTGGGAGCTGCGGCTCTCGGTGCGATCGACGTGCGGCGCCGACTGGACGCGCAGAAGGCGCACACCGGCACCCACCTGATCCATGCCGCGCTGCATGACGTGCTGGGCCCCGAAGCCGTGCAGGCAGGCTCCTTCAACAAGGAGGGCTACCTCCGCTTCGACTTCACCGCCGAGGAGGCGATGAGCGCCGGCGCCCGACAGGAGCTCGAGGAAGCCGCGAATGTCGCCATCCGCGACAACTACGAGGTGATGACTCGAGTCACCTCGTTGGAAGAGGCTCAGGCCATGGGCGCGATGATGCTCTTCGGCGAGAAGTACGGCGAAGAAGTCCGCATGGTGGAGATCAACGGCGCCTGGTCGCGTGAACTCTGCGGCGGCACCCACGTCGGTGCCACGGCTGAGATCGGGACGCTGGCCCTGATGTCGGAGGCCTCGGTCGGTTCAGGCAACCGCCGTGTAGAAGCCCTCGTCGGTCTCGACGCCTTCAACCACTTCGCAGCAGAGCGCACGCTGGTGAACCAGCTCACCGAGATGCTCAAGGTCCCCGCGGACCAGGTGCAGGATCGGATCGCTTCCACGCTGACCAAGCTCAAAGAGGTCGAGCGTGAGCTGGAGAAGCTGCGCAGCGCCCAGCTGCGCGCGAAGGCCTCCGAGCTGCTCTCCCAGACCGTGGATGCTGGCGGGATCGACGTGCTGGCCCACGACGCCGGAGCGGTGTCCAGCGCAGATGATCTGCGCGGTCTTGCGCTGGACCTGAGGGGCCGGCTGGGCTCGCGCTCCGCAGTGGCAGCAGTTGCCGGCGTGGCCAAGGGACGCCCAGTGATCGTGGTCGCCACCACCGAGGCGGCGCGGCAGCAGAACGTCTCTGCCGGAGACCTGGTCAAGCTCGCCTGCGGCGTGCTCGGAGGCGGAGGCGGAGGCAAGTCCGACCTCGCCCAGGGCGGCGGGCAGGACCCCACCAAGATCACGGAGGCACTCAACGTCGTCCTCGCAGCGGTCGGACAACGTGGCTGAGCCGACTTCCTCGTCCCCTGCGGCACCTCGCGCCGGGGTCCGCCTCGGCGTCGACGTCGGAGAAGCGAGGGTGGGGCTGGCGGCATCAGACCCCGACGCGCTGGTCGCCACACCGGTGATGACCCTCCGCCGCGACCACAATCGAGCCTCCGACCTGAAGATGCTGCTCAAGATCGTTCGTGAGCGAAACGTCGCTGCGATCTACGTGGGCCTTCCGCTCTCGCTCTCCGGGACCGAGACCCTGTCCACGCAGAAGGCTCGCGATTATGCGCAGCAGCTGGTCCAGCTTCTGCAGGAGGCCGAGGTCGCGGCCGGGGTCTATCTCGTGGATGAGCGACTCTCCACCGTCTCGGCCGCTGAGAAGATGCGGGCCTCCGGGGTGACCGCACGGGAGCAGCGGGATCGCATCGATCAGGCGGCCGCCGTCGAGATTCTCACCCACGCCATGGACCTGCGTCAGGCCTGGGGTCGGGAACCGGGCGCCGCCGTCGCCGCGAACTGAACGACGACCACGACTCCCTGCGGGCCCCGAGACCTGTTGGTGCGTGGCGACGAGGCTGCTCAGCTTCTCCACAGCCGACCGCGCCGGCGTCGGACCCTGCCGGATCTCCACAGCCTGGGTCTGACTCGTCGCAGAGACATCGCGACTGCCGCAAGCTTGGGTCATGACCCCACGAACTGCGGCGCACATGCCCGAAGGACTCTACCGAGCGGGTCCGCAGTTCAGCGCTGCCGAGCTCCAGGTCCTCGTCCATGAGGGAGCACTCCGCCCGTTGGTCGCGGACGTCTATGCGTCGGTGCGACTGCCGGACTCCCCCGGCCTCCGTGCCCTCGGCTGCCGTGAGCTTCTTGCCCCTGGACTGCGTGCGGGGGCCGTGCTCTGCGGAGAGACGGCAGCCTGGGTCCACTTGGGAGGCACGGTCCGGCCCGAGAAGGTCTCGGTGATCACCGACGGGGTCTTCCGCCGCACGACCGCGGCCTTCACCGGTTGGCAGGTACATCAGATGCCGCTGGAGCCTGGTCACGTGGTCCATCTGCATGGGATCGCCGTGACCTCTCCACTGCGTACGGCCGCGGACGTCTTTCTGGGCATCGGCACCTCGGCAAGCAGGAGCGCGCTCGATCAGTCCGCCCAGCAGCCGGAAGCCGCCGACAGGGAGAACACCCGAGCGTCCGCTCGTCGGTGGGAGCTGATCCGGCGCCTGGCGGACGCAGACCCCGAGGCGGTCTCAGCGCACCGGCTCACTGCCCAGATCGTCCACCAGCTGCGTGGAAGAACCGCGGTGCCGCGTCGGCAGGAGCAGATCTCCGCCCTGCTGAGGTCACGGGTCTTCGGCGTCCGTTTATGAGCCGACTACGCTCAATGCTCGCGGCGTTTGCCCACCGTTCGGTAGACGTCATAGACCCCGTCGATGCGCCGGACCGAGTTCAGCACATGGTTCAGGTAGCGCGGGTCGCCCATCTCGAAGGAGAAGCGTGACAGCGCCACCCGGTCGCGGGAGGTCTGCACACTGGCCGAGAGAATGTTGACCTGAGACTCGGCCAGGATCCTTGTGACGTCCGAGAGCAGCGACTTGCGGTCCAGCGCCTCGACCTGGATCTCGACCAGGAAGACCGAGGACTTCGTCGGTGCCCATTCCACCTCCACGAGCCGGCCGGGCTGGTCCCGCAGCTGCTCCACGTTGCGGCAGTCCGCACGGTGGACCGAGACGCCCTGTCCGCGGGTCACGAACCCCTCGATCTCATCGGGGGGCACCGGCGTGCAGCAGCGCGCCAGCTTCACCAGCACATTGCCGGCGCCCTTGACGATCACTCCGGCATCGGAATACTGGTTCGCCGGCGTCACCGGCGAGGTGATCGGGGTGGTGTCGTGCTCCTCGGACTCCTCCTCTTCGGGCTCGAAGAGCGCAATGAGGTGCTCGATGACGTTCTGGGTGGAGACATGGTCCTCCCCCACCCCGGCATAGAGTCCCGCCACTTCGGTGTAGTGCAGCTGCTTGGCGACTGTGTCGAGGACCTCGGGATTCATCACCTTCTGCAGCGGAAGCTGAGACTTCCGGATGGCCTTGGTCAGGCTCTCCTTGCCCCGCTCGATGGACTCCTCGCGACGCTCCTTGGAGAACCAGTGCCGGATCTTGTTCCGCGCGCGGGCGCTGTTGACGAACTGCAGCCAGTCGTTGCTGGGGCCCGCGGTCTCGGACTTGGAGGTGAAGATCTCCACCCAGTCCCCGTGCTGAAGCTCCGAGTTCAGCGGCACCAGCTTGCCGTTGACGCGCGCTCCGATCGTCTTGTGCCCGACGTCGGTGTGGATTGCGTAGGCGAAGTCCACCGGGGTGGACCCCGCGGGCAGAGACATGACTTCGCCCTTGGGCGTGTAGACGAAGACCTCTTTGGCGTTGATCTCGTAGCGCAGCGAATTCAGGAACTCGTCGGGGTCCTTGGTCTCGGACTGCCAGTCCACCAGCGATCGCAGCCAGCCGATGTCCTCGGTGGCCTGGGACTGCTGGGTGGCGGTGCCGGCGAGGGAGCCGCCAGCTGGCGGCGCTGAGGAGGCCTGCGGAGCCGAGAAGTCCTGCTTGTACTTCCAGTGGGCGGCCACGCCGTACTCGGCACGTCGATGCATCTCATGGGTCCGGATCTGAATCTCCACCGGCTTGCCGGCAGGTCCCAGAACCGTGGTGTGCAGCGACTGGTACATGTTGTACTTCGGCATCGCGATGTAGTCCTTGAAGCGCCCGGGCAGCGGATTCCAGCGGGCATGCAGAGCTCCGAGCACCGCATAGCAGTCACGGATCGTGTCCACCAGGACGCGGACACCCATCAGATCATGGATGTCGTCGAACTCTTTTCCGCGCACGATCATCTTCTGATAGATCGAGTAGTAATGCTTGGGGCGTCCCGTGATGGTCGCGGAGATGCTCGCCTCGTTGAGGTCGTCGGCGATGGTCTCCCGCACCTCGGAGAGGAACTTCTCCCGCTGCGGTGTCCGGTCCCCGACAAGACGCACGATCTCCTCGTAGACCTTGGGGTAGAGCGCAGCGAAGGAGAGGTCCTCGAGTTCCCATTTGATGGTGTTCATCCCGAGCCGGTGCGCCAGCGGGGAGAAGATCTCCAGGGTCTCCTTGGCCTTGCGTGCGCTGGACTCCGCGGCGACGTAGCGCCAGGTCCGGGCATTGTGCAGCCGGTCCGCAAGCTTGATCATCAGCACACGGATGTCCTTGGCCATGGCGAGGACCATCTTGCGGACGGTCTCGGCCTGCGCCGCGTCCCCGAACTTCAGCTTGTCCAGCTTCGTGACGCCATCGACGAGCAGGGCGATCTCTGCGCCGAACTCCTCGGTGAGCTGTTCCAGGGAGTAGGAGGTGTCCTCGACGGTGTCATGCAGCAGCGCCGCCGCCAGAGTGGACCCGGTGAGCCCGAGCTCGGCGAGGATGGTCGCGACCGCCACCGGATGGGTGATGTAGGGATCGCCGCTCTTGCGCTTCTGGTCCCGGTGATGGTGATTGGCCGCCGCGAACGCACGCTCGACCAGCGGGAAGTCCTGCTGGGAGTCATTGGCTCGCATGGCG
The DNA here is from genome assembly GCA_947494195.1 of uncultured Nesterenkonia sp. Taxonomy (GTDB): domain Bacteria; phylum Actinomycetota; class Actinomycetes; order Actinomycetales; family Micrococcaceae; genus Nesterenkonia. The sequence goes on from CANLUC010000003.1 coordinate 123,168, forward strand.
CGCAGAAGCGGCTCGAGCAGCGGGGAGGACGATGCCTCGTCGCTGACCACACCCACCGCGCGCGCTCGCCTGACCACGGGCGGTGAGGCTGCACTCGCTGCCGCGAGCTGCGTGGTGCCCTCTGGAGCCGGGCGATCCTCGTTCACCAGTGCGGACCTGCTTTCCCTTGAGCGGAATCGGGATGCCGAAGACGGCGTGTCGGCAATTCTAGCCCCATTCCAGGTCACCCCGTGACTCAGTGCTCGTGCGGCGCCTGAATGATGACCTGGTACTCGTCGTCGTCTTCCATCTCGCCCTCCGGCTCAGGCTCCGGAAGCGGCGGGAACACGGTCGGCTGGCCGGCTGCGTCCAGCGCCATGCCGGAGGAGGTCACCGCATGGACCCCGCGCTGCTCGCGCAGGGCGAGCACCTCTGCAGTGTGGGACCTGATCTCTGCATCGTTGCGCCGCATCCGGGCATACAGCGGCGCCTGGATGAAGATCGTCGCCAGGGTGCCCACAATGATGCCCACGAACAGAGACAGCGAGATGTCACGCAGCGTCCCGGCGCCGAGCAGCAGCGAGCCGATGAACAGGATCGAGCCGACCGGGAGGATGCCCACCACGGAGGTGTTGATCGAGCGCACCAGGGTCTGGTTCACGGCCAGGTTGACTCGCTCGGTGAAGGTCTGGTCCCGCTGGGAGCGCAGCCCGTCGACGTTCTCGCGAATCTTGTCGAAGACGACCATGGTGTCGTAGAGCGCATAGGACAGGATGGTCAGGAAGCCGATGATGGCGCTGGGGGTGACCTCGAACCCGGTCGCGGCGTAGATCCCCACGGTCACGATGACCACGAAGCCCAGGCCCAGCATCGCCGCCATGGACATGGTCCAGGTGCGGAAGTAGAAGGCCATGTACAGCGCGACCAGGACCACGAAGATGATCAGCCCCAGCAGCATCTGCTCGGAGATCTGCTCTCCCCAGACGGGGCCGATGAAGGTGGAGCTGACCTGTTCGGCCGAGACGCCATAGCCCTGCTGCAGCGCATCGGCGACCTCGAGCGTCTCGGTGTCGCTGAGCTCTTCGGTCTGCACGCGTACCGTCCCCGGAGCCACGTTCGTGACGATGGCCTCCTGCCCGGAGACCTCCTCCACTGCGTCCTGGCCCACGGCGATGTCCGTGTTCTCTGTCTGCGAGACCGTGAACTCGGACCCGCCGGTGAACTCGATGCCCAGATTGAAGCCGCCCCGGAAGAACGGCACGGCGATCGATGCCAGGATGAGCACCGCGGCGAGGATGAACCACAGGTTGGATCGCTGGATGAACGGATAGGCCCGCTCGCCCGTGTAGAGCTGGTTGCCTGCCTTGGCGAAGTTCGCAGCCATCAGCGCCCCTCCTCGGTCTCGTCGGTGTCCTGCTGACGTGACGCAGCGGCACGCGCCCGGCGCCGTTCGGCGATGGTCATCTGGGACCACTCACTCTCAGAGATCTGCGGAACCTCTTGGACGCGGTCCTCACGGGCGTCCCCTGCTGTGCCCGCCGAAGGCCGCAGCGGGGAGCTCGGCAGGCTGCTCGCGGAGAGGCCGGCGAAAGCTGGTGCGGGACCGCCCTGAGCGGCGGTCTCAGTGCTCTCGCTCGCCTCGCGACGCCTGAATCGCCCCGAGCCCCGGTAGAGCACGTCGACGCCGAGTTCCTTCTCGGAGAGCCCGGAGAATTTCTTTCCAGCTGCGAAGAACTTCCTGCGGGCAATCAGCTGCATCAGCGGATGGGTGAACAGGAAGACCAGGATGACGTCGATGACAGCGGTGAGGCCCAGCGTGAAGGCGAATCCGCGGACGTTGCCCACGGCCACCAGGTAGAGGACGACGGCGGCGATCACGTTGACCGCCTTGGAGGCGAGGATCGTTCGCCGGGCACGCGACCAGCCGGCCTCGACGGCACCCGGAAGAGATCTGCCTTCGCGCAGCTCGTCCTTGATGCGCTCGAAGTAGACGATGAAGGAGTCGGCGGTCAGACCGATGGCGACGATCAGGCCCGCGATGCCGGCCAGGGAGAGGCGGTAGCCGTCGCTCCAGCCCAACAGCGCGATGGCCCACCAGGTCATGACGCCGGCGACGACCAGGGAGACGATCGTGACCAGGCCGAGCGTGCGGTACTGGAAGAGCGCGTAGCCCGCGACGAGCGCCAGCCCGATGACGCCGGCAAGCAGGCCGAGTCGCAGCTGCTCCTCACCGAGGGTCGCAGAGATCTGCTGTTCCGACTCGATCTCGAAGCTGATCGGCAGCGAGCCATAGCGCAGCTGTTCGGAGAGGCTCCGCGCCTCGTCCTCGCTGAAGTCGCCGGTGATCTGCGGACGCCCGTCGACGATGGCTGCCTGCGTGGTGGGGGCTGAGATGACCTGTCCGTCGAGCATGATGGCGAACTGGTTTCGCGGAGCCTCCAGACCCAGCAGCCGGGTCGTCGTGTCGCTGAAGGCCTCGGTGCCTTCGGCGTCGAAGTTGATCGTCACGGCCCACCGCCCGGTGGACTGGCCGGCTCCGGACTGCTCCATGCCGAAGCTGGAGTCTTCGATGTTGGTCCCGGGCACTGCCACGGGCCCCAGCAGATACTTCATGCCGCTCTCAGGGTCGCAGGAGACCAGTGGTTCATCCGGCGAGGATTCTGCTCGATCCTCAAGACTGATCTCGGTGCTGCACTCGAAGTTCGCGAAGTCTGCTGCGATCTCGGGGGTGATCCAGTTGGGGTCCGAGCCGTTTTCGGACTCAGCGGTGGGCTCTTCAAAGTCTTCGGGCTGCGCCTGTTCCTCATCCTCAGCGCTGCCGAGCTGCTCCTCAAGAGCCTCCGCGTCCTCCTCGGAGAGGTCTCCCTCCTCCGCGAGGAGCTCCTCCATGAACGCCATGTCCTGCTCCGCCCGGATCACGGGCCGGAACTCCATATCCGCGGAAGCCTGGATGAGCTCTCGGGTCTCCGCGTCGGGCGTTCCAGGGAGGCCGACGACCACGTTCTCACCACCCTGCGTGGTGATCTCGGCCTCGGTCACACCGGAGCCGTCCACACGCTGACGGATGACCTCCACCGCCTGCTGGAGCTGCTCCTCGTCGATCTCTTCACCCCCGTCGACCTGCGGAGAGAGGACCATCTGGGTGCCGCCCTCGAGGTCCAGGGCCAACAGCGGCGCCCACTGGGCGCGGCCGTCCTGGACGGCCAAGGCCAAGAGTCCGCCCATGCCGAGAAGCAGCACGAGCAGGCCGATCAGAACGCCGCGGGCATGTGCGGCGGGGGTACGTGTCGCCATAGAGCGTGAATCAGTCCTCTGTGGTGGCGGCGGGTTCAACCACCTGCTGAATGGCGCCGATGAGGAAGTCCACCCGGTCTCCTGAGCTGAACTCCAGGGTCACGCGCTGGGCCTCCTCATCACGGGAGACCACTGTTCCGACCATGCCGCCGGCGGTGACGACCTGGGCGCCCACCACGGCGCCGCCTCGGGCCTTGGACTGCTCGTCGCGCAGCTTCTTCCCGCGGCGGAAGGTCAGCACCATGAATATCACCAGGATGGCGATCATGATCAGCAGGAGCGGATCGAAGCCGGGTGCCGAGCCGGTGCCTTCAGAGGCAGAGACCTGGGCGTAAGGGAGCAGAGCGTTCACAGATCGGGCCAATCTCTCGTCGCGGGAGGTGCTTGCCAGGGGCGCGGCTCAACCGCTGCTGGACCTGGCCGGGCATTCAACCCGACAGACTATCAGGGTGGCGCTCCGGTGGAGTCAGACCGAGATGCCGCCACGCGTCATCGGTGGCGACGCGCCCTCGGGGCGTGCGCGCGAGCAGTCCCTCGCGGACCAGATACGGCTCCGCCACGGTCTCCACGGTCTCGGTCTCCTCCCCCACCAGCACTGCCAGCGTGGACAGGCCCACCGGGCCGCCGTTGAACTTCAGGCAGAGTGCCTCCAGGACTGAGCGGTCCAGTCGGTCGAGCCCGCGCTCGTCGACCTCATACATCTCCAGCGCGGCGGCGGCGGTGGCCTGATCCACCTCGTGCACCCCATGCACGAGGGCCCAGTCGCGCACCCGTCGAAGCAGCCGATTCGCGATGCGCGGGGTTCCGCGGGAGCGCGAGGCGATCTCGGCGAAGCCCGCTCCCGCCACGTTCATGTCCAGCATCACCGAGGACCTGCGCAGCACGAGCTCCAGCTCGTGCTCGCTGTAGAACTCCAGGTGCCCGGTGAACCCGAACCGGTCACGCAGCGGACCCGGGAGCAGCCCGGCCCGCGTCGTCGCTCCGACCAGGGTGAACGGCGGAAGCTCCAACGGGATGGAGGTCGCCCCGGCCCCCTTGCCCACGATGACGTCGACGCGGAAGTCCTCCATCGCCATATAGAGCAGCTCCTCAGCGGGGCGGGACATGCGGTGGATCTCGTCGACGAAGAGGACCTCGCCCTCGGTCAGCGAGGACAGGATCGCAGCGAGATCCCCTGCATGCTGAATCGCTGGCCCGGAGCTGATTCGCAGGGCTGCGTTCATCTCCGCCGCGATGATCATGGCCAGCGTGGTCTTGCCGAGGCCAGGAGGCCCCGAGAGCAGCACATGATCGGAGGCGGTGCCTCGTATGCGCGAGGATTCCAGCACGAGCGAGAGCTGACGGCGCACAGTCTGCTGCCCGACGAAGTCGCTGAGCGCCTTCGGCCGCAGGGCGGCCTCCATGGCACGCTCCTCGGTCATCGAGGAGCCGTCGAGCAGTTCGCGGGGCCCGTCAGTGCTCATCGGGCACCTCCCAGGCTCCGCAGGGCTTGGCGCAGCACGGTGCTGACGTCGGCCTGCGCCAGCTCCGGCTCCGCGACGAGGAGCTTCTCCACCGCAGTCCTGGCATCGCGCTCGATCCAGCCCAGCGAGACCAGTGCCTCCCGCACCTGCGCGGCGACCTCCGGCTCGGCCCGGCCGGCATCGGGTCCGCCCGGAAGCTCGGGCTGGTCGATCACCAGCTTGCCCGCCAGCTCCAGCAGGATGCGCTGCGCGGTCTTCTTGCCGATTCCGGGCACCTTGGTGAACGCCGCGGTGTCGGATTCGGCGATGGCGCGGTGGACCTCCGTGGGAGTGTGCACAGCGAGCACCGCCAGGGCCATGCGTGGACCGATCCCGGAGATCGCGACCAGGGTGGTGAAGATGACGCGCTCGGCCAGCTCGGAGAAGCCGAAGAGCAGCGGGGCATCGTCCTGGCGAGGTACGAAGCTGGTATGCAGCTTGGCTTCGGTCCCGGCACGCAGGTCGGCGAGGGTCTTCGGGGTCGCGGAGACGTGCAGCCCGAATCCGGAGACCTCGACCACGGCGTGGTCGGTGCCGATGTGGAGCACGTCGCCCCGGATGGAAGAGATCATCATTCACCTCACCGTCGCCGCTGGCGACTGGTCGCATGCTGAGGGCGGACCCCCGTCATGACTAGAACATGTATTCGAACACTCTAGCGCGCCCTTTTCTCGGCTGCCATCCAGGCGCGCTGTGCAGGGGTCAGCTGATCATCGCCTGGCCGGCCGGAGCCTCTGGGCGCGGAGCCTTTCGCCGTGGAGCCTTGCGCGGCGGCCGCCGCCTGGGCGCGCTGCAGGGCGGTGCTGGCCCCCTGGTGGGTCTGCGTCCCGGCCGACATGTTGAAACGAGCCCCGATGCCGGAGCGCCAGCCGTGGCAGATGGCGACCGCGTAGGCGTCTGTCGCGTCCACCGGCTTGGGCAGCCCAGGGAGCTTGAGGATCCGCTGGACCATGCGTGCAACGGCCTGCTTGTCTGCGTTTCCGTCATCGGTGACGGCCGCCTTGACCTCGGAGGGAGTGTGCCAGGCCACCGGGATGCCGCGGGCGGCCGCGGCCGCGATGATGACCCCGGAGGCCTGCGCCGTGGCGACGACGGTGGGCGCGTTGTTCGAGGCGAAGACACGTTCGATGGCCAGCACATCCGGGGCGAAGCGGTCCAGGAGCACCTCGGCCGCACGCTGGATGCTCAGGATCCGCTCGGCGAGATCCTGACTCGCCTTGGTCCCGGTGACCTCCACATGCAGCGAGGCACCGGTGCGGTTGAGGTTCATCTCCACCACTGCAAACCCGCAGCGCGTCAGCCCAGGGTCCACCCCCAGGATCCGCTGCGCCGTGCGGGACGTCCCGGCGGTGCCCGAGACTGCGGCGGAGTGGCTCATGCCCAGGCTCCCTGCCTCACTCGCAGCCTCATTCACTCACCCTCGACTCCGCTGCATCAGTCCTCGTCCTCCAGCGCTGCAAGAGTCTCGGCACTGAGGTCAGCATTGCTGTGCACGTTCTGGACGTCTTCGAGGTCTTCAAGCGCGTCGGCGAGCTTGAAGAACTTCTTCGCCGCGTCGACGTCGAGGTCGACCGTGACCTCAGAGATGAACTCGACCTCATCGGACTCGTACTCGATGCCCGCCTCTTCGAGGCCCTTCACGACAGCTTGGAGGTCCTGCGGCTCGCAGCGCACTTCGAAGCTGGAGTCGTGCTCGATGACATCTTCGACTCCGGCCTCCAGCACGGCGGCGAGCACGTCATCCTCGGCGAGCTCCTGCTTGGGAAGCGCGACCACGCCCTTGCGCTGGAACATATAGGCCACCGAACCGGGATCGGCGACAGTGCCGCCGGAACGCGTCACTGCGGTCCGCACCTCGGCGGCCGCGCGGTTGCGGTTGTCGGTGAGGCATTCCACCAGCAGTGCGGAGCCCTGTGGGCCGCGCACCTCGTAGGTGATCTCCTCATACTCGACGCTGTCCCCGGTGAGCCCGGCTCCGCGCTTGATGGCACGGTCGATGTTGTCGTTGGGCACCGAGTTCTTCTTCGCCTTGGACACCGCGAGATCCAGTCCGGGGTTGCCGGCCATATCGGGGCCCCCGTTGCGCGCTGCCACTTCAATCTGCTTGATGTAGCGGGCATTGAGCTTGGCGCGCTTGGCATCGACGGCAGCCTTGCGGTGCTTCGTGTTGGCCCATTTGGAATGGCCGGCCATAGTTCTCCTCGTGGATGAGATCACAACTTTCACGGAAAACAGTTGCACAGGGCAACCGTCATATAGTCTTGCCACCAGCCTATCGGAGAGGACTTGGTGACACGTGGAGCACACAGAGCCACCGGTGCACGCAGAGATGCCCCGAAGCACACCATCGGCAGCAGGCAATCCCCTGCTCCGGGAGGGGACACTCGACTACGGACTGCCCGAGCTCAGTCAGATCCGCGACGAGCACTGGCTGCCCGCCCTGGAAGCTGGGATCGAGGCTCAGCGCACGGCCGTGGAGGACATCGCCGAGGATCCCGCCCCCGCTGAGGTGTCCACCGTGCTGCACCCGCTGGGCGGCTCACATCAACTCCTGTCTCGAGTCGAACGTGCCTTCTCCTGCATGTTCTCGGTCCATGCGACGCAGGCGCGCCAGGAGGTGCAGCGCGAGGTCACTGCGCGCATGGCGGCGCACCGCGACTGGCTGGCCATGCACGGGGGTCTCTATCGGCGACTGGAGGCACTGCAGTCGGCGCTGGCTCGGGGCGAGACCAGCGCCACGGCGGAACAGCACAGGATGCTGCAGCACGTGCTCGAGGAAGCGCGCGCAGCCGGAGCCGGGCTCGGTGAGACCGCCCAGGATCAGCTCCGCTCCTTGAACCTCAAGCTCGGTGCGGCCGAGACGGCCTACGAGCAGCTTCAGCGCCGTGAGGCTGAAGCCCATGCCGTCTTCTTCTCCGATCCCGCAGAGCTCGAAGGACTCGATGCTGCGGAGACAGCTGCCGCTCAGGCGGCGGCACGGGAGGCCGGTCACACCGGCGGAGCCCTGCTGAGCCTGACTCTGCCAGTGCAGCAGGGGCCGCTGGAGCGAATGACCAGGCGTTCCGCACGCCGTCGGCTGCATGAGGCCTCCGTCTCACGTGGCACGCTGACCGACGACGACGGACGCACCACGAGCCAGATCGGCGCACACATCGCCGTGCTGCGCGCCCGCCGCTCCCGGCTCCTGGGCTTCGAGCATCACCTGGACAGCGTCCTGCCCACACGCACGGCCCCGGACCGCGACAACATCGAGAGGATGCTCGAGACCATCGTGACAGGTGCCGTGGCTCGGCTTGACGCCGAGATCCAGACTCTGCGCGACGCCGGCGTCATCGAAGCCTCCGACCCCGGCGGGCCGGCCCGACTCCGACCCTGGGACATCAGCTTCGGCATCGCGGCGCTGGCGAAGCGACAGGGGTCATCGGACGCGTCCACCGAGATGGGTTCGACTCCCGCAGGAGAGCAGCAGCAAGACGTCCCTCTGGAGCAGGCGCTGGGGCAGGTCTTCGCCGCCGCCGCCCAGCTCTACGGGATCACGGTGGTCGAACGCGAGGACCTGCCCAGCTTCGCCCCCGGAGCGCGCAGCTTCGAGGTCTTTGAGACCTCCGGGGACAAGCACCCCGGTGCAGGGATCGGCCTGTTCCTGCTGGACCTCTATGCACGGCCGAGCAAGTCGGGAGGAGCGTGGATGAACTCCTTCTCGGTGGCCTCCACGTTGACGGGCTCCGCACCGGTGGTGATCAACGCGCTCAACATCACCGCTCCTGCCGGGGAAGAGCAGACTGCGCTGGGACCCTCCGCGATGCGCACCCTCTTCCACGAGTTCGGCCATGCCCTGCACGGACTGCTTGCGGAAGCCGAGTTCGAGGAGCTCTCCGGGACCGCCGTGCCGCGGGACAACGTCGAATTCCCGTCCCAGGTGAACGAGATCTTCCAGCAGCTCAGCGCTGGTCTCTCCGCGCCCGGGCAGCAGCCCACCGCCCAGGAGCTGTGGGGCAAGGGGTTCAGCACCGTCGAGCACGCAGCGGCCGTGGTGCTGGACCTCGCCTGGCACACACTCTCGGTGGAGGAGGCGGAGGCCGCCGCCGCGGACCCCGAGGCGTTCTCCGTAAAGGCGTTGGCAGCCTGGGGGCTCGATCACCCACTGGTGCCCCCGCGGTATGGCATCGGATTCTTCAAGCACATCTTCGCCGGGTCCGGCTATGCGGCCGGATACTACTCGTATCTGTGGGCGCGGGTGCTCGCTGCCGATGCCTCCGAGTGGTACCGAGAACAGCTGGCCGGAAAGCAGGGACAGCAGCTCAGTGAGGCGGTGGCGGCCGCCGGGTCCCGGGTGCGCCGGGGGCTCCTGGCGCGCGGCAATACGCGCGATCCGTTGGAGTCTTACCGGATCAGCTTCGGCAGAGACCCTGAGCTGGGCCCCCTGCTGCGTCAGCTGGGCCTTGCAGAGTCCTGACCCGGACCGCATCAGTGATCCCGGATGCTGGTGAAGGCCTCTACAGCGCGGTCCTCGTCGGCAGGGAAGAGGATGCGTTGGATGGCCAGGAGAGCAGCTCCCCCAGCGGGCAGGAGGGCAGGATGATCCAGCCCTCTCGCTCGGCCCGCTCCTGGTGCTCGGCGGGCGGAGGCTCGTACCGTCCGGTGGCTGCCGCCCGCGCCGCCAGCGCGGCCACGACGGCGTCGAACGCGTCAGTGGATCTCAGCATCAGCTCGGCGTGCACGCCGAGCTCGAACCACGGTGCCTCCCGGCGCATCCGCTCCACCAGCGATCGGCGCACCTCGGGGTCTGTGCGGTACCCGCGCATGGGCCAGTCCCACGTCCTCAGGGTCGCGCCGGGGTAGACCTCCACGACGACGCCGTGGCGTCCGGACCGGTCCACAGTGAGCCCGCTGCCGGTGAGTCGTCCCAGCAGGCCCGCGCAGCGCATCGCGGTCAGACCGATCCGGTCGGTGGACACGCTCAGCGGCCACCGTCCGCTCCGCTCGCGCACGTGCCGGTCGGTCTCCCGGTACGCGAGCGTGCGCCTGAACGCCACGCCACCGTCGGGAGTCTGAGGCTGCGCGAGGTCGGCGTGAGCCGTGACGAACTCGACGAACTCATCGGGCCAGCCGAGGGCGCAGTCGATGCCGATCCTCGAGACATCTGCCCCGGCAGCCGTGATCTCCGCGTCACCGACGTCGAGCCTCAGCTGCTCCGATCGAGCCTGCTCCGGGGCCCATTCGATGACCGCGAGGGCCGTGCCCTTGTTCTCCGCCGCCAGATCAACGCCGGCCGTGCGCATGGTCCCATCGCTCATGATGTCGACGCTACCGAATCTCGCCGATCGCGCTGATCAAGGAGCGGCGTAGAATCACGGGGCTTGTCACCATGCCCGTCGCTTCAGTCTGCGGTGGCGGTCTGGGCGATCACTGTGCGGAATCGCTGGACGATGGTGACCACGGAGGCGACCGCCAGCAGTGTCAGCACCACCAGGAGGACTCCGGGATGCAGACCCAGTCCGGTGAACCCGGTGAAGACCAGCGTCAGCACCATGCGTTCCGAGCGTTCAGCGATCCCGACGTCGGCGGCATAACCCAGCGACTCAGCCTTGGCACGCACATAGGAGACGAGGTTGCCGGTGAGCATGCAGAGGCCCGCGGCGATGCCCAGCCAGATGTTCTCACCTCCGGTAAAGAACCAGATGAGCAGGCCCAGGAACACCGCCCCATCCTGCACACGGTCCAGGCAGGAATCCAGGAATCCACCCAGCACGGAGCCGCTGCCGCTCAGCCGAGCCATCAGACCATCGATCAGGTCGGAGAAGACGAAGACCGTGATGAACAAGGTCCCCCAGAACAGCTCCCCCATCGGGTAGAAGACCAGCGCTCCGAGGCTGACGCCGATCGTGCCGATGACGGTGACCATGTTGGGGGTCATTCCGAGGCCCAGCAGCGCCTTCGCGAGGGGGGTGAACAGGCCGCTGAAGAATGCGCGGGCATGACGGTTCAGCATCAGCGGCTCGAGTCCCAGGTCGAGGCCACGAGGTCCCGGGTCTCCCCGAGGGTCTGCGAGAGGTTCTTGGTCTGCGCGATGATCGGCATGAAGTTCGTATCCCCGTTCCATCGTGGAATCACGTGCTGATGCAGATGAGCCGCAATCCCTGCACCGCCGACCTTCCCCTGGTTGATCCCCAGGTTGAAGCCTCCGGGGTTCGCAGCCTCACGCAGCACCACCATGGCACGCTGGGTCAGTGCAGTGAACTCCTGGGCCTCCGCGTCATGGAGATCCGTGAGATCGGGCACATGCCGGTAGGGACACACCAGCAGATGTCCCGGGTTATACGGATAGAGGTTCAGCAGCACGAAGCAGCTCTTCCCCCGGTGCACGATCAGGGAGTCTTCATCGCTGCGGCCGGGGCCCTGGCAGAAGGGGCAGTCAGCGGCACCGCTGACCTGGTCCTGTCCGCGCTTCTGGTAGGCCGCCCGGTGTGGGGTCCACAGTCGCTGAAAGGCGTCAGGGACACCTGCCAGCTCGAACTCGTCTGCAGTCCCCACGGCCGCTCAGGCCTCCTTGGACTCGATGGCGGCGAGGATGCGCGCCACGGCCTCGTCCACCGGTACCTGATTGTCCTGGCTGCCATCGCGGAAGCGGAAGGAGACTGCGCCGGCGTCGACGTCGTCGCCCCCGGCGATCAGCACGAAGGGAATCTTGTCCTTCGAGGCGGTGCGGATCTTCTTGGGGAACCGGTCGCTGCTGTCCTCCAGCTCGGCGCGCACTCCGGCGGCCTTGAGCTTGTCCACAACCTCGGCGAGGTAGTCGTTGAAGGGCTCCGCCACCGGCACCGCGCGGACCTGGACCGGCGAGAGCCAGACCGGGAACGCACCCGCGTAGTGTTCGGTGAGCACTCCCAGGAATCGTTCGATGGAACCGAACTTGGCCGCGTGGATCATCACCGGCTCTTGGCGGGAGCCGTCTGCCGCCTGGTATTCGAGCCCGAAGCGGGCAGGCTGATTGAAGTCGTACTGCACCGTTGACATCTGCCAGGTGCGTCCGATCGCATCGCGGGCCTGTACCGAGATCTTGGGCCCATAATAGGCCGCGCCGCCCGGGTCGGGAACGAGCTCGAGCCCGGTCTCGGTCGCTGCCTCTTCGAGGACTGCCGTGGCCTCGGCCCACTGCTCCGCGCTGCCGATGAACTTCTCCGAATTCTCATCTCGCGTGGAGAGCTCGAGGTAGAAGTCATCGAGCCCGAAGTCGCGCAGCAGGGAGAGCACGAAGGTCAGCAGGTGCCGTACCTCGTCGGGGGCCTGTTCCTTGGCCACATAGGAATGCGAGTCATCCTGGGCGAAGCCGCGGACTCGGGTGAGGCCGTGGATGACGCCGGACTTCTCGTAGCGGTAGACCGAGCCGAACTCAAAGAGCCGCATCGGCAGTTCTCGGTAGGACCGCCCGCGGGAGCGGAAGATCAGGTTGTGCATGGGGCAGTTCATCGCCTTGAGCCGGTAGTCCTGGCCCTGCTTGGTGATGTTGCCCTCGGCGTCGCGCTCCTCGTCCACATGCAGCGGAGGGAACATGGTGTCCGCGTAGTAGGGCAGGTGGCCGGAGGTGTGGAACAGCCCGTCCTTGGAGATGTGTGGGGTGCCCACGTACTGGAAGCCCGCCTCGATGTGGCGGTTTCGGACGTAGTCCTCCATCTCGCGCTTGATGATGCCGCCCTTGGGGTGGAACACCGGGAGTCCGGAGCCCAGCTCGTCGGGGAAGCTGAAGAGGTCAAGCTCGGAGCCAAGACGACGGTGATCGCGACGTTCGGCCTCCGCCAGCCGCTCCTTATAGGCCTTCAGATCATCCTTGGTCGGCCAGGCGGTGCCATAGAGCCGCTGCAGCTGAGGGTTGGACTCCTTGCCGCGCCAGTAGGCGGCGGCCGAGCGCATCACGGCGTAGGCGTTGGCGATCAGCTTGGTGTTGGGCAGATGCGGGCCTCGGCACAGATCGGACCAGACGCGCTCTCCGTGGCGATCGACGTTGTGGTAGATGGTGATCTCACCGCCCCCGACCTCGACGCTGGCTCCCTCTGCCGCTTCACCCTCGCTGCTGGAGACGCCGAGCAGCTCGAGCTTATAGGGCTCATCCGCCATGGCCGCCTTGGCCTGCCCTTCCGAGACGACCTCGCGTTCGAACAGCTGATTCTGGTTGATCAGCTTCTGCATCGCCTTCTCGATCTTCTTCAGATCCTCCGGGGTGAAGGGATCGGCGACGTCGAAGTCGAAGTAGAATCCGTCGGTGATGTAGGGGCCGATGCCCAGCTTGGCGGTGGGGAACAGCTCCTGCACGGCCTGCGCCATCACGTGGGCGGTGGAGTGGCGCAGCACATTGAGTCCGTCCTCGGTGCTGATGTCGACAGCCTCGACGACGGCGCCCGCCGGGATCTCCCGGGCGAGGTCCCAGAGCTGGCCGTCGACCCGCATCACCACTGTGGTCTTGTTCGCTGCGAAGAGCGTGGTGCCGGTGGTGCCGTGCTCGATGCTCGTCGTCTCACCGTCTACGGTGATGCTGATGGACTCAGCCGGCTGGGCTGCCTGGGACGGGGCTTCCGACGCTGCGTTCTCGGACACGGGGGGTGTACTCCTCACGGATGTTCTACGGACCAGGTGATTCTACGGGAACCCCGGCGCGGCGTCCCGATCCGACTCAGCCGCGCTGGCAGCCGGGACACCAGTACAGCCGACGGCCCTGCAGCTCGCGGACCGAGATCTGCGCTCCGCAGCGCAGACAGGCCGAACCCTGATGCTGGTAGACCCAGTGCCGGCGGTCGCCCTCGGCGCGCAGGGTCCGGATCAGGCCCTCCCGCACGCCGGTGCGCAGCTGTTCCGTGAGCCGGTTCCACAGCGCCTCGCCCTGGACTCGGCTGAGTGCATTGCTGGGCGTGGCCGGGTCGATCCCTTCGAGGAAGAGCGATTCGGCTCGGTAGATGTTCCCCACCCCGGCGATGACGGCCTGATCCATCAGTGCCGCGCCGATGCTGATCCGGCGACGCGAGAGGTTGTGCAGGAACCGCGCAGAGCCGGAGTCTTGGGAGGCTGTGGCTTGGGAGGCAGAGTCTTCGGAGGCTGCGGCTTGGGAATCGGGTGTCGGATCCGGAGACTCCGGCAGATGCCGCAACGGGTCTGGGCCGAGCCGCGCGATCAGGGCGTGATACTCGATCGGTTCCAGCACCGCGCAGGTGGTGGGCCCGCGCAGATCCGCCCACCCCGATCTGGACTGGATCCGCGCCCGCACCGCTCCCCGCGGTGGCTCCGGGATCAGCCAGCCCTCCTCGTCGTAGTCAGGCGTCAGCTCCTCGACCCAGACGCGCGGCGCGCCGATCGAGGGCGGAGCGGAGAAGTGACGGTCGCCGCGGAAGCTGAAGGCGCCATAAAGGCCCAGATGCACATGCCAGATCTCGGACTCCAGGTGGACGAAGAGATGTTTCCCCCAGGCTTCGGCACGCTGCGGGATGCCGCCATCGAGTCGCTTCGCCCCCGCCGAGAACCTGCCCTGCGGCGAGCTGACCCTCCAGTCCCGACCGACGAAGACGGCGTTGAGCTGGGCAGCGAGTCGATGGAGTGTGTGACCTTCAGGCATCGATCAGTCGAGGACGTCGCCGGTCAGCTCATAGTGGGCGATCTTCGAGATCCGTCGAGCATGGCGCTCGTCTCCGCTGAATCCGGTGTTCAGGAATGCCTCGACGATGCTGGTCGCCTCCTCGAGGCTGTGCTGGCGGCCGCCCAGAGCGACTACATTGGCGTCGTTGTGTTCACGGGCCAGGACCGCGGTGTCGAGGTTCCAGGCCAGGGCCGCGCGTGCCCCGGACACCTTGTTCGCAGCGATCTGCTCGCCGTTGCCCGAGCCGCCGAGGACGATGCCCAGGGCGTTCTTGCCCGAGGCTCGAGCCGCGACCACGGCTTGGGCGGCGCGGATGCAGAACGCCGGGTAGTCATCCGCGGCGTCGTACTCCTGCGGGCCGTGATCGATGAGCTGATAGCCGAGTCCACGCAGATGGCTGACCAGGTGGGCCGAGAGCTCCATGCCCGCGTGGTCAGTGGCGATGTGGACTTCCATGATGTCTTCCATGTGGTCTCCGGGATCTTTCGGCAGCAGTGCGCGGGACGGGTGGGCCGGGACAATCCTACGTTCTTCAGGAGGGGAACATGCCTGCAGCGAGTATCGTTGCACCCTGCATAGCGTCGAGGACGAACCGCGTCCAGGAGGAACATGTCTGCCGAAGATCCACAGCCCGCTCGCGAGCTTCCGAAGTTCTCGAACCGCCTCGGTGCGCCGATCGCCACCGTGAAACCGGTGGGTCGCCCTCCGTCGCAGGTCTCCGGCCTGCCCTCGGCAAAGCCTGGCGAGAACCAGCCCGCCCAACAGCAGCCCGGCCAGGACCAGGGATCAGCGGAGCAGGGATCAGCGGAGCAGGCGGGGGCCGAGCAGCAGAGCTTCTACGACGCCGTCGGCGGACGGGAGACCTTCCAGACGATCGTCGACGTCTTCTACGCCCACGTCGCCGAGGACGACGACTTCAAAGCCATGTACCCCGAGGAGGATCTGGGGCCCGCCAAAGAGCGCCTGCTCACCTTCCTCGAGCAGTACTGGGGCGGTCCCCGGACCTACCAGGAACAGCGCGGCCACCCCCGACTGCGCATGCGTCACATGCCCTTCACGGTGGACGCAGAGGCGCGGGACAAGTGGCTGCGCTTCATGCGGGCAGGGGTCGACGCTGCGGAGCTCTCCCCGCTGCATGACCAGATCCTCTGGGACTACCTCGAGCGCGCCGCCCATTCCATGGTCAACAGCTGACTGCTCTGCCCTGCGGCGCCTCAGCTCGCCTTCTCACGGCTCCTTGGTGCTGCGGCACAGGATGAAGCCGCCCTGAGAGCTCAGCCGGATCCAGCGGCCACGACGGTGCACGGTGGTCAGCCCGCCTGCGCCGTCGCCCGCGAGGAAGTTCAGCGCATGGGCTCCGAAGGCGGCACCCGCCGGGAGATGCTCCGCGGCCGAATCCGCCTCCACCTCCAAGGCCCTCCCCCACACCCGTTCCCGGACCTGTTCGACGACGGCGGCGCCCGCCGAGGTGGGCAATGCCTGCGCGATCTCCGCGATGCCGGACTCCGCCTGGCGTCTGAGCTCGTCGTCGCCCAGGCTCCCCAGCGGCTCCCAGCCGGAACGCGGCGGGGTCACCGCGGCCCAGGGCACGGTGAGCCGGCTCGGGGGCAGTGCCAGGGTCGTCTCTGCCGGGTTCATCCGCGCGATCCGTTCGCTGATCGAGCTGAGTTCGGCAGTGACGTCGGTCTGCGATGCCTCGGCCAACGCGAGGGTGCGCAGCCCCAGCACCGCGGGCAGCTGACCCGTCAGCGAGCTGGGCGTCATCACCGGGACCCACGCGGCCAGCACCTGACCCACGGACTGGAGTCGGATGCCCTGCTCCTGGATGCGGCGGGCGCGTTTGATATAGGTGGAGAGATCCTGCAGGGAGACGGCCTCTGCGAATCGCAGCGATTCAGTCATGGCCCTCATTGTTCCAGAGCCGAGCGCACCTCTCCGACGAGGATCTCCATCTGCCGCCGCGCGGCCTCGGGATCCTGGTCGGCGATGGCGCGGGCGACACCCTCATGGGCGTCGAGCGCCTCTGGCATGGGGCGAGTCGGCATCAGGCCGTGCTTGGTGCGCCCCGTGAGCACCTCAGCCACCACTTCGGCGAGGGCCGCGAACATCGAGTTCGCCCCGGCTTCGAGCAGGAGCCGATGGAAGGCCACATCCGCGCGCATGAACTCTTCGACCTGCTCGGCCTCACCGAGGCGCCGCATGCTCGCGGCGAGGTCCAAGAGCTGGCGCGCCTGGTCCTCAGTGCGCCGCAGCGCCGCCATCACCACCGCTTCGGTCTCCACCGCGATGCGCAGCTGGGTCAGCTCGATGAACGCGGTGCGCGCATGACGCGACGCCAGGCGCCAGGCGATCACCGCCGGAGCGAAGACGCTCCAGTCTTCAGGCGCGGTCACGACGAGCCCGACGCGGCGCTTCGAGTAGAGCAGCCCGTGGGACTCCAGCACTTTCACGCTGTCCCGGGCGACCGTGCGGGACACCCCGAAACGCCGCTGCAGCGACTCAAGCGTGAGCACCCTGCCTGGACTCAGCGCACCGTCCACGATCTCGCGGCCCAGGGTCTCGGATATCGCGTCGCGGCCTACGCGGGCGACGGCGGAGCTCTTCGGCACAGGACTGCTTTCTGATCGATCGATGAGGCAAACGTGACACCTTTAGCAATAAAGGTGCTATCTTAGCTGACACGTGGTCCCCGTCACAGGGCCCGCAGCACATGTCCTCAGCACAAAGGAATTCGATGACGAATCCCCCCACCAACCCTAGCCCGAGCAGAGCGGCTCCCCCTTGTCACCTCGTCGTGATGGGGGTCTCCGGCTCCGGCAAATCGACACTCGCCGCGGCGCTGGCTGAGCAGCTTGAGCTGCCCATGGCCGAGGCCGACGAGTTCCATCCCGAGGCGAACATCGCCAAGATGGCCGCCCAGACTCCACTCACCGACGAAGACCGCTGGCCCTGGCTGCGCGCTCTGCGGGACTGGATGTCAGACCATGCCGAGACCGGAAGCATCATCACCTGTTCGGCGCTGCGCCGAAGCTACCGTGACCTGCTGAGCACTGCTGAGGGACGGGTGATCTTCCTGCATGTGGATGTCGACATCCCACGGCTGAGCACCAGACTCGCCCACCGCAGCGGACACTTCATGCCTCCTGAGCTGCTCGAATCTCAGCTGCAGACCCTGGAGCCCCTGGACCCGGACGAGGACGGCGTGCGGCTGCCCAACAACACCACGATCGAGGACCTCCTCTCCGCGGCCCGAAGCTGGCTCAGCTCCACGCTGAACGCGGATCTCTCCGCAGACGCGGACACCCCCACAGACCACAGCACGGATTGGAAGAACTCATGACCCTCGAAGGCTGGGAACAGACCCTCGGCACCGGACCGCTGCTCGGCATCGCCGCAGCCTCGATTGCGGTGCTGCTGCTGCTCATCATCCGATTCAAGGTCCACGCCTTCGTGGCCCTCATCCTCGTCTCGCTGCTGACTGCAGCCGCGGCGGGCATCCCCACGGGACAGATCGTTCCGGTGCTGACCTCAGGGTTCGGCTCCACGCTCGCCTCGGTCGCACTTCTGGTCGGTCTGGGCGCCATGCTCGGACGCATCGTGGAGGTCTCCGGCGGCGCCAAGGTCCTCGCGGACGCCCTGGTCAGCCGATTCGGCGAGAAGCGAGCACCGCTGGCCCTCGGCGTCGCCTCGCTGCTGTTCGGCTTCCCGATCTTCTTCGACGCCGGTCTGGTGGTGATGCTGCCTGTGGTCTTCGCCGTGGGCCGTCGTCTGGGCGGCTCGGTGCTGATCTACGGACTCCCCGTGGCGGGCGCCTTCTCGGTGATGCACGTCCTGGTCCCGCCGCACCCCGGCCCAGTGGCCGCCAGTGAGTTCTTCGAGGCCAACGTCGGCATCCTGCTGCTGGTGGCCCTGCCCATCGCGATCCTGACCTGGTACGTCACCAGCTACCTCTTCGGCATGTGGGCCGGTCGCCGGTTCGAGCTGCCCATCCCGATGCTGCTGGGCCAGGCCGATGAAGAGGCGGAGAAGAACCCACCGAAGTTCTCCACCGTGGTGCTGATCCTGCTGCTGCCGATGCTGCTGATCTTCCTCAACACCGGACTGGACACCCTCTCCACGGCGGGCGTCATCTCCTCGGATCAGACCGAGTCGGCCTGGTACGGACTTCTGGCCACCCTGGGCGCGACTCCGGTGGCGCTGATCATCACGCTGCTGGTGGCGGTCGCCGCAGTCGGCACCCGGGGCGGACGCGGCATGAGCGGCGCCCAGGACGTCATGGACCGGGCACTGGCTCCTGTCTGTGCCGTCATCCTGATCACCGGTGCGGGCGGCATGTTCGGCGGAGTGCTGCGTGAATCAGGCATCGGCGAGGCCCTGTCGGACTCGCTCTCGGGCATGGGCATCCCGCTGATCGTCGCGGGCTTCGTGATCGCCGGCGTGCTGCGCATCGCTCAGGGTTCGGCCACCGTCGCGCTGACCACTGCCGCGGGCCTGCTCGCCACCGGCGTGGCCGCCGCAGACTTCAACGAGCTGCAGCTGGCCGCGATGGTCATCTCGGTGGCAGGCGGATCGGTGATCGCCTCCCACGTCAATGACTCCGGGTTCTGGCTCATCTCCCGCTTCTTCGACATGGATGTGAAGACCACGCTGAAGACCTGGACCGTGCTCGAGACGCTCATCGGTGTGATGGCCTTCCTGCTGGCCTGGGCGCTCTTCGGCGTCGCCTCGCTGGTCTGATCGCATCGCCCGGGACTGATCAAGCAGACCCGGGTGCCGGCTCACCACGCTGCGCATTGACCCCCTAACGGCCCGTCCCCGGGTCTGGCCTGACCAGGTCAGACTCGGGGACGGGCCGTTAGAGTAGGAGCAATGACCCTGTCCAGGCCTGGAAGGACATCGCATGCCCGATGATCACCGGTACCGCGTGCCGAGCGCCGCTGAGTCCGTGCAGCAGCTCGTCGACATGCTGCAGCTGCAACACCTCGATCCGAACGACGCCGCGGGGGCAGGCCCCAGCGCCGAGGACCACTTCCTGGGCCCGGTGTTCCAACAGGCGTACTGGCGAGTCTTCGGCGGACAGGTCCTCGCGCAGGCGGCGACTGCTGCGATGCAGACCGTCGAGCCGGAACGACTCATCCATTCGGTCCACGGGTATTTCCTGCGTCCGGGAGACGCGACCAAGCCGATCCAGGTCTCGGTCGAACGGCTGCGCGACGGCGGCTCCTTCTCCGCACGCAGGAGCCAGGCCTACCAGGACGGCACCCCGATCCTGTCCATGATCGCCTCCTTCCAGCGCCCCTCCCCCGGGGTCGCGCACCAGCGGCGGATGCCGCAGGGCGTCCCGGATCCGGAGGACCTCGCGGAACCGCAGGAGCTCGTCGGCCATGTGAAACATCCGATCGTGCACGAATGGGCGCACGGCCGACCCTTCGACATCAGGCACGTGGACCGGCCGATCTACCTGGAGGCAGACCTGGACCCACATGCCACCAGCGCCGTATGGCTGCGGACCAAGGCTCCCCTGCCCGATGATCCCAATATCCACCGTGCGGCGATCCTCTACGCCTCGGACTACACGCTGCTGGAACCGATTCTGCGTCGTCATGGGCTCTACTGGGCCAAGCCGGAGATGAAAGTGGCATCGCTGGATCATGCGATGTGGTGGCACCGCGATGCACGGGCCGACGAATGGCTGCTCTACGTTCAGCAGAGCCCCAGTGCGCAGAATGCGCGCGGGCTGGCGCAGGGCTCGATCTACAGCCGCGACGGAGCTCTCGTGGCTTCGGTGGCCCAGGAGGGCATGGTCCGTCCACCGGAAGGTCTGCGACCGAAGCTCTCTGAGAAGGTGCAGCAGACCCTGGTCCACAGCTCCCGAGCCACCCGGCAGGTCAACAAGAAGTACTCACAGACCTGGTCCTCGCGCTACCTGGACAGCTGAGTCAGCTGCTGCCCACCAGGGCCACACTGCGATAGGCCTGCAGTGTGGCGGCGGCGGTAGCCTCCCAGGAGTAGGAGCCGGCGGTCGCTGCGGCTGCCACGCTGTATCGACGCCACGCGTCGCGGTGACGCACCAGCCAACGGAGGTGTCCTGCCCATTCGTGGGGATCCAGGCTGGGAATGAGTCTGCCGCTGCGACGATGTCGCACCAGCGAGGAGAGCCCGCCGACATCGTGTGCGAGCACCGGAGTGCCGCAGGCCATGGCCTCCAGCGCCACCAGTCCGAAGGACTCGCTGTAGGAGGGCATCAGCACGGCGTCGCTGCGCCGGAAGAGCTCAGCAAGCTCCTCATGCGGCAGAGGAGGCACCGCGTGCACGCAGTCCGCCACGCCCGCCGCGGCGGCGGCGGCCTGCAGATCAAACAGATCCTCTCCGCTCTGACTGCCGGCGACGACGAGCTCCACCGGAATCTCAGGCAGCGCGCGGCGAAGCTCCCCGAGAGCTTTGACGGCGACCTGGGGCCCCTTATGGGGCTGCAGCCGGCCCGCGAAGGCCAGGCGCAGCGGTCTTGCCTCGAGCGGGTCGCTGCGGGGATCTTTGCCCCGCGGAGGGTGAAACACGCTCAGGTCGACGCCGGGCCTGACCAGCGCGATGCGGGTGCCGTCGAGCTCGAAGAGCCGCTTGAGGTCAGCGATCTCGCGGTCGGTGTTGGCGGTGATGAGGTCTGCCGCCGCTGCGATGCGGGCCTCGGCGAGCCGACGCTGCGGATTCTCCGCCGTGCTCGGGTCACGTTCGCGCTTGACCGCGGCGATCGTGTGCATGGTGTGCACCAGGGGCGCACCGAGCTCCTGGGCGATCTTGATCCCGGCGAGACCGGAGATCCAATAGTGCGAATGGACCGCGCTGACCTGGGTAGAGTCCGCTGCCTCAAGACTGCGCAGCGCTCGCTGGGTGAGTGTGTCGATCTGCCCGACCAGGAGCGACTTCTCGGACCGTGCCTGGGGGCCGACGGCGAGGGTATGAACGCGCCGACCGTCGCTCAGCACCTTGAGCCGGTCGGCGCGCAGCGGCTGCTCGGCGTCGGCGTCGGTGGTGACGATGTCCACCGCGACGCCGGCCTGGGCCAGTGCCCGGCTGAGCTCGTTGACGTAGACGTTGAGCCCGCCGGCGTCGCGGCTGCCGGCCTGGGCCAGCGGAGAGGTGTGCAGGCTGACCATCACCACGCGCATGAACTGATGACCGGTCTGCGGTGCTCCGCGGAGCGCCGAGGGGACGCAGTCGGTGGACATGTGGCTCTCCATGACGCCGCGCGAAGTCTCGACGCGGCTGAGGGTGTGGTGGTTCGGTGCTTATGCTACAGCGCGGTCATGGTCGGAGGTATTCCGCGCACTGCTGGTCGGAGTGCTCTCCGGGCAGTTCTCGGCTCAGCACCCAGAGCCCCTCGTCGTCTTCGATGACCGTCTCGAAGCCCAGTCGCTGGGCTCGGTCGAAGGCTTGTGTCGGCGTGAGGGGATCGGATCCTCCCAGCTCCTCCACCTGGTCATCGATGATGATCCAGGTCAGATTCGCCTCGTCGGTGGTGCCGTTGAGGCCCACCGACGTGCGGTCCAGCAGATGCGGCACCGCGGTATCGGCCGCCTCCACGCAGACACCGTCGGGGACCGCGTTCACAACACGCTGGTGGGCCTGGGCACGCTCATCCATGCTCCAGTTCTCGGCTGTGACCGTGCGTTGGAGCGGAAACACCCCGGGAAATGCGAGCGTGCCCACCAGCCCCACCGCTATGACCGCCCCTGGAAGCACGACCGCCAGCGACCTGACCTGCGGCCGGCTCAGAATCAGCCGGCGCGCGACGTCGAACCCGGCGAGCAGAAAGATGGGCGCCAGGATCGCGTCGTATTGATAGATGACCTCCCAGACGTTCTGCCGATCGTTGAACAGCCGCGAGAGCAGGATCGGAGCTCCAAGGACCACATAGGGCGAAGCCAGCGGCAGCAGAAGCAGCGGGAGGAAATGCAGCGCCCACAGGCCGAGCTTCACCGGGTGGTCGAAGAGCAGACCCACGGCGTTCCACGGCTGGGTCAGCAAGAATGCCACCGCCGCACCGGCGCTGGACCCCAGGGCGGTGAACTCCCAGTAGCCGAACTCCCCGGCAGCCGAGAAATGCGGGATCACCACCTCGACGGCGAACCAGTATCCGGCGACGCCCAGCACGGCAGTCGTCGCCGCAGGCGCCCAGGCCCGCTTCCACGCGAGCACCATCGCCAGCGCGATCAGGGTGACCCCCATGTCCTCGCGCACCAGCAGCAGCAGCGACCCCAGCCCGGCTGCAAGCCACATCCTGCGCCGCTCGATGCCCCAGATGACCCAGCCGATGATCGGCACGCCGAAGGCGATCTCGTGAAAGTCCCAGTTCACCAGGGCCTGAAAGGGCCAGAAGAGGAGCAGCGCGACGGCCGCGAGCAGCGCAGGAACGTGACTGAACCAGCCTCGCACGACGAGGTAGACCGGCAGCGCCGTGGAGACCAGCAGCGCGATCATCGCGATGTTGAGCATCCGCGGGTCGTCCCAGATCCAGTACAGCGGCACGAGCGCGGCGATGATCGGGTGGAAATGGTCTCCCAGCAGGTGAAAGTCCTCGCCCTTGATCGGGACGATGGGCGCTTTGAACATCGCGTATTGGCGAACGGCCTGGTCGAAGATGCCGAGGTCGTAGCCCTTGGCCTCAAAGTTGCGGAATCGCAGCACAGAATGCGCCAGGTACAGCAGAGCGGCCGCCGTCATGACGGCGGCCAGCTGGAGTCTATGCGGTCTGGACAAGTGCCCCGGGGGGGATTCGAACCCCCGACCAGCGGATTAGAAGGCCGCTGCTCTATCCCCTGAGCTACCGAGGCGTGGACGCGCAGGAATGGCCTTCCCGCGCAGGTCCAGGCAGAGAGTCTACCTGGTCTCCCCCTCTGGGTTCTCGCAGACGCGGTGGTTTTCCCCAGGCACGGTTCGACAGCGTGGAGACGGATGTGTCTCCACAGACCGCGGGACTGGGTGTCGATCCTCCGCCTGGCTGCCCAGACTGGGTGCACCCCCACATCGCGGCACCACGGCGCTCGAGGTGGGCGGGGAGCACAGCTCCTACCCCGACCGCCGTGAAGAGATGGAGGGCAATGATGAGCGAGACAATCACCGTGCGAGGCTTCCTCGGTGGCGAGGTCGAAGACTTCACCACCCCGCAGGGCCTGCCGATCTCGAACTTCCGACTGGGCTGCACCCCCCGCCGCTACGACCGCAAGTCGGAGAAATGGGTCAATGGGGAGACCAACTGGTACACGGTCTCTGCGTTCAGGCAGCTTGCCCAGAACGTCAAGAGCAGCCTTTCGAAGGGGGACCCCGTGGTCGTCACCGGAAGGCTGCGGGTCCGCCAGTGGGAGAACGACAAAGGGCAGCGTGGCACCTCGGTGGAGATCGACGCCGAGTCCGTGGGCTATGACCTCACCTTCGGAACGGGGTCATTCACCCGGTTGGCGTCCTCCTCCACACAGGAGGACGGTGGTCGCGACGCCGCTCCAGGGGGCTCTGCGGCACACGGCTCCGAGAGCTCCGACACGGACCCGGAGTCCGGCGACCGCGAGCTTCAGGGGGCCGGACAGGGTGCTCCCTTCTGACCGGCGCCTCCTCACCTGTGGCGGGCCACGGAACGCGAAGGCCCGCCTGCATCATGGATGCGGGCGGGCCTTGGCTTGCGCGGCGGGCCTTCGTCAGTCGCGCGTGAGCTTGCGGTGGGTGACCCGGTGCGGACGCGCAGCGTCAGCGCCGAGACGCTCAACTTTGTTCGCCTCGTAGGACTCGAAGTTGCCCTCGAACCAGTACCAGTTCGCGGGGTCCTCATCGGAGCCCTCCCAGGCGAGGATGTGCGTGGCGACGCGGTCGAGGAACCACCGGTCGTGCGAGATCACGACGGCGCAGCCGGGGAACTCCAGCAGGGCGTTCTCCAGTGAACCCAGGGTCTCGACGTCGAGGTCGTTGGTGGGCTCGTCGAGCAGCAGCAGGTTTCCGCCCTGCTTCAGCGTCAGCGCGAGGTTCAGACGGTTGCGCTCACCGCCGGAGAGCACTCCGGCCTTCTTCTGCTGGTCGGGGCCCTTGAACCCGAAGGCCGAGACATAGGCCCGGGAGGACATCTCCACGGCACCGACGTGGATGAAGTCGAGTCCGTCCGAGACGACCTCCCAGAGGCTCTTCTCGGAATCGATGCCCGCACGGGACTGGTCGACGTAGGAGAGCTTCACCGAGTCGCCCACGGCCAGCTTGCCTCCGTCGAGTTCTTCCATGCCGACGATGGTCTTGAACAGTGTGGACTTGCCGACGCCGTTGGGACCGATGACACCGACGATGCCGTTGCGCGGCAGCGAGAAGGACAGGCCCTCGATCAGCTGACGGTCGCCGAAGCCCTTCTGCAGGTTCTCGGCCTCGATGACCTGGGTGCCCAGGCGCGGCCCAGGTGGGATCTGAATCTCATCGAAGTCGAGCTTCTTCGTGCGCTCGGCCTCCGCGGCCATCTCCTCGTAGCGGTTCAGGCGGGCCTTGGACTTGGTCTGGCGACCCTTGGCGTTGGAGCGCACCCACTCCAGCTCTTCGGAGAGTCGCTTGGCCATCTTGACGTCTTTCTTGCCCTGAACCTTCAGGCGGGCCTGCTTCTTCTCCAGGTAGGTGGAGTAGTTGCCCTCATAGGGGTAGAGCCGGCCCCGGTCGACCTCACAGATCCACTCCGCCACGTGATCGAGGAAGTAGCGGTCGTGGGTCACGGCGAGGACGGCGCCCTCATAGGCGGCGAGGTGCTGCTCAAGCCACAGCACCGACTCGGCGTCCAGGTGGTTCGTGGGCTCATCGAGCAGCAGCAGGTCGGGCTTGGAGAGCAGCAGCTTGCACAGGGCCACGCGGCGTCGCTCACCACCGGAGAGGACGCTGACATCTGCCTCCGGGGGCGGGCAGCGCAGGGCGTCCATCGCCTGCTCGAGCTGGGAATCCAGGTCCCAGGCGTTGGCGGCGTCGATCGCCTCCTGAAGCTTGCCCATCTCACCCATCAGGGCATCGAAGTCCGCATCCGGGTTCGCCATCTCCTCGGAGATCTGGTTGAAGCGCTGAAGCTTTTCGTAGATCTCACCGACGCCCTCTTGGACGTTGCCCAGGACGGTCTTGTCCTCATTCAGCGCGGGCTCCTGCATCAGGATGCCCACCGAGTAGCCCGGAGAGAGCCGGGCCTCGCCATTGGAGGGCTCATCGAGCCCCGCCATGATCTTCAGGATCGTCGATTTGCCCGCACCGTTCGGACCCAGCACGCCGATCTTCGCGCCGGGGTAGAACGACATCGTGACGTCGTCGAGGATGACCTTGTCGCCCACCTTCTTGCGGGCACTGACCATGGTGTAAATAAACTCTGCCATGGTCTCCAGGCTAGTCGGCGGAGCAGAGATTCTGCTAATGGACCACTCTCGAGACGACCGACTCAGCTGATCAGGTCCAGCTGATGCGGTCTGCGTCCGGTGGCGCCGCGCAGCTCCACGCGCCAGCGCTGAGACGCCAGCTCGGCCACGTCCTCCACTGCGAACTCCGCCTCCGCAGACTGCGGGGCCCTCAGCAGCATCCCGGCGAGCAGTCCTCGGGCGTGCTTCGCGAAATGCGTGACGACCTTGCGTGTGCCGTCACGCTCGGTGACGCTGTTGACCACCAGCGTCTGCTCGGGGGCGGGGCGATAGACCTGCGCGTAGGAGCTGGAGCGGGCATCGACCACGAGCTGATCTCCCACCAGGGTGTCGAGCGGGTCCTTCAGCGCGTCCTTCCAGAAGCTCCCCAGAGGACCCGGGCGGGTGCGCGCAGGGGCGGCTCCCGGGCCCTCTACGGCCCCTGAGCCGGTCAGCGTCACGCCCATGGAGAGTCGATACGCGGGAATCAGGTCCGTCAGCGATGTCAGTCCGAACAGACCGGAGAAGACGAGCACGTCGCGCTGGGCTCGTGTCAGCTGTTCCGGATCCAGTGAGCCGGCGTCCAGGGCTTCGTAGAGCACACCGGTGTAGATCTTGTGCGCGGGAGCGGTGGGCGCGCTGAACAATTCGGTGTTCGCCCGCACCTCCCTCATGATCCGGGCGCCCACTTTCAGCGTCTCCTGTGCGGCCTCGGTGCCGCTGAGCGCGACCAGCGCGCGCATGACCGCGCGGCGCTGCTCGGCCAGCTCGGGCACGGCGAGTCGCTCCGGGTCCACCGGCGGCGCGCTGCTGTCCTGCGGTGGCGTCTTGCCTTCAGAAGGCGGGAGAAAGATCAGCACCGATCAAGGCTAACAACGCCGCAGCCAGGCTCGGGCCAGCCGGGTTCAGGGCCGTGGAGAATCGGTGCCGATCCCGTAGGATGATGAGCCGGGACGGGTCGGTCAGACCATCGCGGCCCAGACTGCGGCCCGCTGTTCACAGCGGATAACTGTCTGCGCGCCGAGGAAAGTCCGGGCTCCACAGGGCAGGATGGTGGGTAACGCCCACTCGGGGAAACCCGCAGGCCAGTGCCACAGAAAAGAGACCGCCGGCGGCACTCGATGTCGCTGGTAAGGGTGAAACGGTGGTGTAAGAGACCACCAGCGCCTCAGGTGACTGAGGCGGCTCGGCAAACCCCATCCGGTGCAAGGTCGAACAGGATGTGCTTGAAGGCTGCCCGCCTGAGCATCCGGGTTGATCGCTTGAGGTCCGTGGCAACACGAGGCCCAGATGGATGATGGTCCCGGCAGGTGAGCAATCACACTCGCCGGACAGAACCCGGCTTATCGACCGACCCGTCCCCCTCCAGCCATGTCCGGCTTCGCCTGCTGACATCACGCCCTGCCCGCGCGCCCTTCGGCTAGACTCGCTCTCGGACACATCGGCGTGTTCACCCCGCGTGGCGTGAGGCCAACGCGGCGCAGGTTCGTGCACGCACCCCCGATGGTCCGACTAGACAATGACGTCTTAAACGTGAGGACACATCTGAACATGCCCACTGAAGCAGAACAGCACCTGCGCAGCTGGATAGACCGAGAGGCTCAGGCGGAGGCCATGATTCCGCTCATCGGCCGGCTCTACCGAGACAACAATGTCGTCACCGGGATCTATGGACGCCGCCTGGTCAACCGGTCGGCCATCGACATACTCAAGGCCCATCGCTTCGCCCGCCAGGTCGACGAGACCGAGCTGCCCGTGTCCCAGACACTTCCCCTCGTTCGAGCCTTGACGGAGCTGGACCTCGGCGCCGCGAGCATAGACATCGCCCGTCTGCATGCCCGCTATCGGACCTCCGCCCACGCCGCCTCAGGCGATCTCGACTCCTTTCTGCGGGAGGAGCTGGCCGAGGTTCTCGGACGCGCGGGTCAAGGGCTGGCCCCGCCCCGCGACGTCGTCCTCTACGGCTTCGGCCGGATCGGACGTCTGCTGGCCCGCATCATCCTCGGCAACGCCTCCTCGGCCTCGGGGCTGCGGCTGCGCGCCATCGTGGTGCGCCAGGGTGCCAAGGATGATCTCGCCAAGCGCGCCTCGCTGCTGCGTCGCGACTCGGTCCACGGTCCTTTTGAGGGCTCGATCAGAGTCGACCAGGAGAACCAGGCGATCATCGCCAACGGCACGTTCATCAAGGTCATCTACGCCTCCGATCCTGCCGCAGTGGACTACACCGCGCATGGGATCTCGGACGCGGTCCTCGTGGACAACACGGGCCGGTGGCGCGATGAAGAGGGCCTCAGTCAGCATCTGCAGGCCAGGGGCGTCTCCCGGGTGCTGCTGACCGCTCCGGGCAAGGGTGAGCTGAAGAACATCGTCTTCGGGGTCAACCACGAGCAGATCGGTGCGGAGGACCAGATCCTCTCGGCCGCCTCATGTACCACCAATGCGATCACCCCGGTGGCAAAGCTGATGGATGATGCCTTCGGCATCGATCACGGGCATGTGGAGACCGTGCACTCCTACACGAATGACCAGAACCTGATCGACAACTTCCACTCCGGCGAACGCCGGGGCCGTTCCGCCGCGCTGAACATGGTGCTCACGGAGACGGGCGCCGCGAAGGCAGTGGCCAAGGCGCTCCCGCATCTGAGCGGCAAGCTCTCCGGCAACGCCATCCGCGTGCCCACACCCGATGTCTCGTTGGCGATCTTGAACCTCGAGCTTCAGAGAGCGACGACGAAGGATGAGCTCAATCGATTTCTGCGTCGGGAATCGCTCGAGGGCCCGCTGCATAAGCAGGTCGACTACATCGATTCCGCCGAGGTGGTCTCCACCGATTTCGTGGGCACCCGCGCCGCCGGCATCGTCGATGGACTGGCGACCATCGTCAACGGTCGCCAAGCGATCCTCTATGTCTGGTATGACAACGAGTTCGGCTACTCCGCGCAGGTGGTCCGCGTGCTGGAGCACATGACCAACAGCGCCCCGGTGAAGTATCCGCGGGTGGAACCCGGACTTCTTGCATCGAGCAGTGCGTCGAGCAACGGAACCGCACTGCCCACGACCTAGCGCGGATCAGCCCTGGGGTCGAATCCGACTTCTGCTCGGATCCCAGGCAACACCGGCGGCGCTGGCGTCCATGGCTTCATTGCTCAGGGCGTCGGCGTCGCCGTTCTCCTTCCGCGGGATCCAGGTGTAGCGCACCTGCATGGGGTTCATGACGGCTGCGGCCTCGGAGGCCAGGCGTCGCATGTCCTCGTGCTTGATCTTCCAGCGTCCGCTCATCTGTTCCACCACGAGCTTGGAGTCCAGCTTCACTTCGACGAAGGCCTCCGGATCCAGCTCGCGGGCAAGCCGGAGACCTTCGATGAGCCCGGTGTACTCGGCGACGTTGTTGCTCGCCTTCCCCAGCGGGGTGGCCTTGGTGGCCAGGATCTGACCTGCTTCATTGCGGACCAGGGCCCCGGAGCCGGCGATTCCGGGATTGCCGCGGCTTCCGCCGTCGGCCTCGACGAACAGAGTGGTCATGGCTCACGCACCTTCATGGACTGCTGGATATGGGGCTGCTCCCCGCCCCGGTTCGGGGCGAGTCTCTGTGTGCGGGTATTCAGGGCCGAAGTCCTCGGGGTCGGGGCTGAAGTCAGTGTCCCGGGGTCAGGACGAAATCCCAGGGATCGGTGTTGATGCCGCTCACCGCGACCTCAACATCGTAGCCGCGATCGCTCAGCGCCCGGTCAAGTGCCTCAGCCGCCGCCGGCAGCCACAGCCATTCGGAGGCAAAGTGCGAGACGTCGATCAGATAGGGGCGTCCCTGGGCCGCGGCCTCGCGCGCCTCAGAGGCTGGGTGATGACGCAGATCGGCAGTCAGGAAGACATCCGCCTGGGCCTGCGCCGCGGCGTCCAGCAGGGAATCGCCGGCGCCTCCGCACAGCGCGACGCGCTGGACCAGGGCGTCCCTGTCCCCGGCGACTCGCACGCCTCCTGCCACCGCAGGCAGGACCGAGAAGACCGTGGAGGCGAAGTCCGCAAGGGTGACGGGCGCGGCGAGGGTGCCTATCCGCCCCAGGCCCTCATCCACGAGACCTGCCGCGGCCGACCGAAGCGGTTCCGCGTCATGAACCCCCAGCAGACCGGCCAGGACGTCGTTGACTCCGCCGATCGCAGAATCGGCGTTCGTATGTGCGCTCAGCAGCGCACAGCCCGCCTCGATGAGATCGTGGACCAGGCCGCCCTTGAAGTGCCCAGCCTCCACCGAGTGGACCCCGCGCAGGAGCAGCGGGTGGTGCGTGATCAGCAGATCGGCGCCACTCGTGCAGGCCTCGGTCACCACAGCCTGCACGGGGTCCACCGCGAAGTGGATGCGCCGCACCGGACGGTCGCGGCGACCGGTGACCAGACCCGCCGCATCCCAGGATTCCGCCAGCGCCTGTGGCCAGAGCTCCTCCGCGATGCTCAGCACCTCGTCGAGCAGCGGCACCGGACCGCCTGAGGAGGACTGCACCGGACGCTGGGCTGGGCTCGAAGACATGCCTCAGTTCTACAGGGAACTGCCCAGGAATACAGCACGGCACACGGAAGGTTGTGCTGGTCATGGAGAACTCACTCAAGACCGTGGTCCTGGCCGCAGGCTGCTTCTGGTGCCTGGATTCCGTGGCGCGCAGGCTCAGCGGTGTCCATTCAGTGCGCAGCGTCTACACCGGGGGCACCGGCCCCGCCGTCTATGAGGCCGTGGCCTCAGGAGGCACCGGACACGCCGAAGCGGTGGAGATCAGCTATGACCCCGCCGTGCTTCCCGACCAGGTGCTCTACGACGTCTTCTTCTCGAGCCATGATCCGACCACCCTGAACCGACAGGGCTACGACGTCGGCACGCAGTACCGCTCCGCGATGTTCTACTCCACCGAGGACGAGCATGAGGAGTTCGCTGCGGCGATCCAGCGCGCGCAGGGCTCCTTCGACCAGCCCATCGTGACGACGTTGGAGCCGCTGGGCCCGGTGCACGAAGCCGAAGAGGTCCACCAGGACTTCCACTCCCGTCGACCTGAAGTCGGATACTGTCAGGTCATCATCGACCCGAAGGTCGCGAAGCTCCGCAGAGACTATGCTTCATGGTTGAAACCCGAGGAAGAAAGGTCCACCCGCTAATGGCCAAGATTCTTGACGACATCACCCAGGCAGTCGGCAACACTCCCCTGGTGCGGCTCAACCGCCTGGGAGCAGACCTCCCCGGCAACATCGCCGTGAAGCTCGAGTTCTACTCGCCGGCGAGCTCCATCAAGGACCGCATCGGTGCTGCCATCGTCGACGCCGCGGAGGCCTCGGGGATGCTCAAGCCCGGCGGGACCATCGTGGAGGGCACCTCCGGCAACACCGGAATCGCCCTGGCGATGGTCGGGGCCGCGCGGGGATACCGCGTGGTGCTGACCATGCCGGAGACCATGTCCACGGAGCGTCGCGTGATGCTGCGCGCCTACGGAGCTGAGATCGTCCTGACACCCGGAGCTGAGGGCATGCGCGGCGCCGTGGAGCGCGCCAAGTCCATCGTGGAGGAGACCGAGAACTCCATCTGGGCCCGCCAGTTCGCCAATGAGGCGAACCCTGCGGCGCACTACCGGACCACCGGCGAAGAGATCTGGCGCGACACCGACGGCGAAGTCGACATCTTCATCGCGGGAATCGGCACCGGCGGCACCATCACAGGTGCCGGTCGCCGGCTCAAGGAGTACAAGCCCGGAATCCACCTGGTGGCGGTCGAGCCCGAGGACTCCCCCATCCTCTCCGGCGGCAAGGCCGGCCCGCACAAGATCCAGGGCATCGGTCCGAACTTCGTCCCAGACATCCTGGATCAGGAGATCTACGACGAGGTCTACCAGGCGAACCTCGAGAAGGCCGTCACCATGGCGCGGGACCTGGGGATGCAAGAGGGAATCCTGGGCGGAATCTCCACCGGCGCCAACATCGCGGCCGCACTGGAGCTGGCCTCCCGCGAGGAGAATCGCGACAAGCTGATCGTGACCATTGCCTGCGACTTCGGCGAACGGTATATCTCTACGCTGCTCTACGAAGACATCCGCGGCTGATCCCGACGTGCGTCGCCACGCCGGGCTCTGACCTGCCCGCCATCTGATCTACCCCGAAAGGTGATGACCCCTTGGGCCCACTGAAGCGTCTGCGCGAGGACATCAAGGCCGCGCGTGAACACGATCCCGCGGCCCGCAGCTCCGCTGAAGTCGTCCTCGTCTACTCCGGCCTGCATGCCGTATGGTCCCACCGGCTGGCACACCGCATGTGGCGCCACGAGGGTCTCAAGACGCCGGCACGGATGCTCTCCCAGTTCACCCGCGGGGTCACCGGGATAGAGATCCATCCAGGAGCGCAGATCGGTCGGCGGTTCTTCATCGATCACGGCATGGGCGTGGTGATCGGCGAGACCGCTGAGATCGGCGACGACTGCATGCTCTATCAGGGCGTCACCCTCGGTGGTCGGTCTCTGGAGCACACCAAGCGTCATCCGACCCTGCGCGACGGCGTCGTGGTAGGTGCCGGCGCGAAGGTCATCGGCCCGGTGGAGATCGGCGCAGGCTCGGCCGTGGGCGCGAACGCGGTGGTGGTGAAGTCCTCACCACCGAACTCCATCCTGACCGGGATCCCTGCCAAGGCACGTCAGCGCGGCGTGGCCGAGAAGAAGCCGCACGTCGACCCCGCCGAGTACGCCCTGGATCCCGCGCTGTTCATCTGAGCGGCAATCCCCGGGCTTCATCGGAGCGGCCTCACTGTCCGGCAAGGCGGCGCAGGGTCACCTCGGCGGGCTCCTGACGGGCGTCGGCGAACCCGGTGCCGGCCCACAGATTGAGCCCAGCCGGATCTCCTGACTCGGCAAAGGCCCGACGCAGCGGCGACGTCAGGTGATGCAGGGCAGGAAAGCCCACGGGCGCCTCGGCCGTGAGATGAGCGGTGAACGCGTTGGGCAGGGCACGGGCGGGGCGACCGGAGAACGCCGTGGTCACCACCGTGGAAAGCTCCGGGCTGGCCTGCCCCAGCGACTGTTGGTGCGCCTCGTGGGCCCCACTTTCATTCGTGCGCAGCAGGACCGTGCCCACTGCAGCGGCCTCGGCGCCATGCACCAGCATGGCGTGCAGGGCCTCTCGCGTGGAGAGTCCCCCCGCCGCCCAGAGCGGCAGATCGCTGCTCGCACGAACACCCGCCAGAAGCTCCCGCAGACTGACCTGCTGCGGTTCGCGCACTGGAGCCCAGCTGCCATGGTGTCCTCCGGCAGCGGTGGACTGCACGATCAGCCCGTCGGCACCGGCTGCCTGAGCGCGTGCAGCCTCGCCCGCATCGGTGACGGTCACCATCACCGTGGCACCGGTGGCCCGTAGGCGACGCATGTCCTGCTCGGCGGGGAGTCCGAAGGTCAGGCTCACCACCGGGACCGGCTGCCGCTCGAGCAGCTCAAGCTTCTCGTTCCAGCCGTCGTCGTCGGTCCGGGCATCCGTGGGCAGGACCACCTCAGCCAGACGTTCCCGGACCGCTGTATCTCCGGCGTCGTGTGACCGGTCCACGTATTCAGCGATCCAGCGTTCAAGCGCTGAGCGATAGCGTCCGAAGTCTTCGCGGCTCACCGGAACGGGATTCGGCACGAAGAGATTGACCCCGAACAGCGAGGCCTGCGACTGGACGGCACCGATCTGCGCAGCGAGCTGGGTGGCGCTCTTATATCCCCCCGCGAGGAATCCCAGGCCGCCGGCCCGGGAGGCCGCTACGACCAGCTCGGGGCGACTCGGCCCGCCAGCCATGGGTGCCGCCACCAGTGGAGTGGCGGCACCCAGTTCGGCCAACAGGCCCGTGGCGCGCAGACTCATGGGTTCACCCCGACCCGATCGGCGAGCCGATCACATCCCCGGGGAACCTTGCTGCCGAGCAGAGGCTCAGGCCTCGATCTCGCTGCGGTCACCCGACCACTGGGTGTGG
Source organism: uncultured Nesterenkonia sp. (assembly GCA_947494195.1). Classification (GTDB taxonomy): domain Bacteria; phylum Actinomycetota; class Actinomycetes; order Actinomycetales; family Micrococcaceae; genus Nesterenkonia. Next base: position 156,920 of record CANLUC010000003.1, read on the forward strand.
AAGGTCCCTTCCTTGTCCACCCGCTGATAGGTGTGCGCACCGAAGTAGTCACGCAGACCCTGGGTCAGCGCGGCCGGCAGGCGATCGCGGCGCAGGCTGTCGTAATAGGCCAGCGAGGAGGAGAACACCGGTGCCGGCACGCCGTAGGTCGCGGCGGCGGCGACCACGCGGCGCCAGGCCGGGAGGCACTCGTTGACCGCTTCGTTGAACTCCGGGGCGAGCAGCAGGTTCTTCGGCTGCTCCTCCCGGGGGGCGTCGTAGGCCTTCATGATGGTGTCCAGCAGATCGGCGCGGATGATGCAGCCCGCCCGCCAGAGCGACGCGATGGCCTTCAGATCCAGTTCCCAGCCGAACTCCTCGCCGGCGGCGACCAGCATGTCCAGGCCCTGCGCGTAGGCGACCAGTTTGGAGGCGTAGAGCGCCCGGCGGACATCTTCGACGAAGTCCTGGCGGTCCTCTGCGCTGCCGTACTTCTCCTGAGCGGAGAGCGTCTCATCGATCCCTGCGCTGAAGGTGGCGTTGGTGACCGCGCGCAGCTCCCGCTGCGAGGAGATGGACCGTGCGAAGACGGATTCCGCGATGGCAGTCACCGGGGAACCGACCTCCAGGCCAGAGATCGCCGTCCAGCGTCCCGTCCCCTTCTGCCCTGCGGAGTCGACCACTACATCGACGAGCGGGTGACCTGTGGTCTCATCCTCCTGCTCGAGCACCTCTGCGGTGATCTCGATCAGGTAAGAGGCAAGGTCAGTGGTGTTCCATTCACGGAAGACACCGGCCTGCTCGCGCGGTTCGATCCCGGCCAGGGATCGCATCAGGTCGAAGGCTTCGCCGATGACCTGCATATCGGCGTATTCGATGCCGTTGTGGACCATCTTCACGTAGTGTCCCGCGCCATCGGTGCCGATCCAGGTGCAGCATGGTTCGCCGTTGTACTTCGCGGAGATCGTCTCGAGCATCGGGCCGAGCGAGTCGTAGGACTCGCGCGAGCCGCCGGGCATGATGGAGGGCCCGTTCAGGGCACCCTCCTCGCCGCCGGAGACGCCCACGCCGACGAAGTGCAGGCCCTTGCCGCGCAGAGTCTCCTCGCGGCGGCGGGTCTCTTCGAAGAAGGAGTTTCCGCCGTCGATGATGATGTCGCCCTCATCCAGCAGCGGCACGAGGTCCTCGATCACCGCATCCACCGGGGCACCGGCCTTGACCATGATCAGGACTCGACGGGGACGCTCGAGGGACTCCACCAGTTCGGCGAGCGTCTCGGTGCGGATGAACTCGCCCTCGCCGCCGTGGGCCTCAAGGAGCGCGTCGGTGCGCGATGCAGAGCGATTGTGCAGGGCTACGGTGTAGCCGTTGCGCGCCAGATTGCGAGCCAGGTTGGCTCCCATCACCGCTAGGCCGGTCACTCCGATGTGGGCACTCATGCATTCTCCTTCGTCGAGGTCAATCAGACAGTCTCTTCCCATCCAGGCAGGGTGGGCGCTGCAGCGTCGTGGGTCCCGCCCACGTCTGCAAAGGGCGGTGCGCTCGTTCGTCTGACATGGGATCCCGCCATCGTGAACCTCGATGTTCGCGTGGCGAGCACGTTCACTCTACCGCTTCGACGCCGGGCAGGCCCGTTGTCCGGCTATGGCGAAATCAGTCGCCCACGGCGTCGCGACCGCGGCGGACGATCAGCGGGTCGGGCTCGCCCACGATCTCATGGTCCTTGCCCTCGTATTCGAACTGGGAGAGGAAACACCGCATCGCGTTGAGCCGGGCGCGCTTCTTGTCATTGGACTTGATCGTCATCCAGGGCGCGTGGTCGGTGTCGGTGCGGCGGAACATCTCTTCCTTCGCCTCGGTGTAGTCCTCCCAGCGGTCGAGGGACTCCAGGTCCATGGGAGAGAGCTTCCACTGCCGCACGGGGTCGATCTGGCGAATGGCGAAGCGGGTGCGCTGCTCCTGCTGCGTGACCGAGAACCAGAACTTCGTCAGATGGATCCCGGCGTCCACGAGCATCTGCTCGAACTGGGGGGCCTGCCGCATGAACACCTCGTACTCCTGCTCCGAGGAGAATCCCATGACGCGCTCCACGCCTGCCCGGTTGTACCAGGAGCGGTCGAAGAGGACCATCTCCCCGGCAGTGGGCAGATGGTCCACATAGCGCTGAAAGTACCACTGTCCGAGTTCCCGGTCCGAGGGACGGTTCAGCGCCACCACGCGCGCCGTCCGCGGGTTCAGGTGCTCGGTGAAGCGCTTGATGGTGCCGCCCTTGCCGGCGGCGTCACGTCCTTCGAAGACCAGCACATGCTTGAGCCCGTAGTCTTCTGCCCAATACTGGAACTTCAGCAGCTCCACCTGCAGGTGGTACTTCTCGATCTCGTAGACGTCGCGACCAAGCCGTTCGGCGTACGGGTAGTTCTCGTGCCAGGTCTCCACGGCGCGACCCTGCGGGTCGATCAGGTCCGGGTCAGGGGTGTGGCCGTCCTGGACTGTGTATCCGCCGTCGCGAAGCTCGTCGATGAACTCGCGGAGATTCTTGCGCGCCGTACCGTCGACCTGGAAGATCGGATCATTCATCAGAACAGCCTTTCTCGAGATTCGGCTCGCTCCAGCCAAGCAGAGGTGCGTGAACACGCCGTTAACTGGTCTGTTAACTGTTCTGGCAGAACCTGGACGCCAGCTGTGAGTCCGAGAGGCTCCGCCGGGCTGGGCGCTACAGCGTCTCTTCGCCCATCTGGCCGGCGCGGGCCAGAGCGGTGAGCCGCGAGACCGTGCGGTGGTACTTCTTCATGTATCCGCCGGACATCATCTCTTCGGTGAAGAGCTTGTCGAAGGGGACGCCCGAGGCGATGATCTTGACGTCCTGGTCATAGAGTCGATCGGCGAGCACCACGAAGCGCAGCGCGAGTGCCTGCGCCTCGATGGTCTCCACGTCTTTGAGCACCAGGACGTCGACGTCATCGACGAGCTGGCGATACCGGCTGGGGTGCACGCTGGTCATCCGCTCGCACAGTGCACCGAAGTCGTCCACCGCGATCGCCGCCTCAGGGTAATGCTCAGCGGCGAAGTCTTCGAGCTCCCCGCTGGTCAGCGGGGCGGGTGCCTCGGGCAGTCCGCGGTGACGGTAGTCCTCGCCGTCGACCTTGATGACGGTGAACTGGTCCGCCAGCACCTGGATCTCGCGCTGGAAGTCTGCGGCGGCGAAGCGACCCTCGCCGAGTGACCCGGGCAGCGTGTTGGAGGTGGCCGCGAGCTTCACTCCGGCGTCAGCGAGCTCACGCATGAGTCGCGACATCAGCACTGTGTCACCCGGGTCGTCGAGTTCGAACTCGTCGATGCAGACCAGGGTGTAGTCGCTGAGCACGTCCACGGTGCGCCGGAAGGACAGGGCGCCGACGAGGTTGGTGTACTCCACGAAGGTCCCGAACGCGCGCTGGCCCTCGACCGCGTGATACAGCGAAGCCAGCAGGTGCGTCTTGCCTACGCCGAAGCCGCCATCGAGATAGATGCCGGCGGGCTCGTGGGCCCCTGAGCCGCCCCGGCCGAACAGCTTGCCCCAGAAACCGCCTGCGGCAGGCTTGCGCCCGGCAGTGGAGGCGAACTCGCGCAGCGCAGTGACGGCCTTCTCCTGTGAAGGGTGCGCGGGGTCGGGAATGTAGGAGTCGAAGGACACCTCGGAGAACCGGAAGGAGGGCTTCAGGCCTTCGAGCAGCTGACCCACGCCGAGCTGGGGGGTCCGCTGGCTCAGCGGAGTGACATTGGTCGGCATAGGACCACTCTACCCACGACTCTTCGTTTGACCCGTCGATTCCCTATCCTGGAGGGGGACCCACGCCGCGGCGTCCGCAGGACCGGCTGCCACGGCCCTGCCGGAAGCGACGGAGCAGGGTCGCAGCGTCCTGCACACCTGCCGGCATCGATGAGCATATGAAGGAAGGTTCTGCACACCATGACCGAAGCGAAAGACTTCTCCCAGTACGCCCACCCCGAGGCACTGGTCTCCACCGACTGGGTGGCGCAGCACAAAGATGATCCGAACGTGGTTCTGCTGGAGTCCAACGAGGATGTGCTGCTCTACGAGACGGGTCACATCCCCGGGGCTCAGAAGATCGACTGGCACACCGACCTCAATGACTCAGTGACCCGTGATTTTCTCGGGCCTGAGCAGTTCGCCGACTTCGCGGCCTCCAAGGGGATCACCCGCGAGACCACCATCGTCTTCTACGGCGACAAGTCGAACTGGTGGGCCGCCTACGCACTCTGGGTCTTCACCCTCTTCGGCCATGCAGACCTGCGCCTGATGGACGGCGGGCGGCAGAAGTGGGTCGCCGAGGAGCGCGAGCTCACCACGGAGCCGACTCCCGCCGCTCCCGCCGAGTACCCCGCCCCCGCAGTCCGCGATGATTCGACCTTCCGCGCCTTCCGCGAGGACGTGCTGGAGCATTTCGGCAAGCCCCTGGTGGACGTGCGTTCGCCGTTGGAGTACTCCGGGGAGCGCACGCACATGGAAGGCTACGAGCAGGAGGGAGCCATGCGCGGCGGGCACATCCCCTCGGCCGCCTCCGTGCCGTGGGCCAAGGCCGCCAACGAGGACGGCACCTTCCGGTCCCGGGCCGAGCTCGAAGAGATCTACACCGAGCAGGCCGGGCTGGGCGCCGCCGATGAGGTGATCGCCTACTGCCGGATCGGTGAACGGTCCTCGCACACCTGGTTCGTGCTGCAGCACCTGCTGGGCTATCAGAACGTGCGCAATTACGACGGTTCCTGGACCGAATGGGGCAACGCCGTGCGGCTGCCGATCACCACGGGTGATCAGCCCGGAGAGGCCCCCGCCCGATGAGCACGACGGATCCAGAACGCAGTGCAGCGCGCACCGATCCGGAGTCCAGCGCGCTGCCCGAGCAGCTGGCCGAAGTGATCGAGGAGTTCGCCGAGCTCGAGGAGCGACAGAAGCTGGAGATGCTGCTGGAGTTCTCCCGGGAGCTCCCGGATCTTCCCGAGCGCTATTCCGGCAGCTACGACCAGATGGAAGAGGTCGTGGAGTGTCAGTCGCCGCTGTTCCTCACGGTGGAGTACGACGACGACGCCGGGACGGCCGAGCTGTTCTTCGCGGCGCCGCCCGAGGCTCCGACGACCCGCGGATTCGCCGCGATCCTGCATGAAGGGCTCAACGGGTTGAGCTACGAGCAGATCCTCGGCGTGCCCGACGATCTCTCCGAACGACTGGGGCTGGCCCGGGCGATCACTCCCCTGCGCCTGCGGGGGATGACTGCGATGTTAGGCCGGATCAAACGTAATATCCGGGCTCACCTGGCCGAGACTGCCCCGGGGCGGGCCGGCTGAAGAGGTCGGTGAGCCATTCGACCACCGTCGCATCCCAGCGCCGCGGGTCGTGGTTCCATTCCTTGACGTGGCGGGCCTGCGCGAAGGAGACATAGCTGACCTTCGAGTTCTTCCGGGCGAGATCCCGGGAGGGCCCGTAGGGCACGATGTTGTCATCGACGCTGTGCATGATCAGCACGTGGTGGCGCAGCTGCTCGGCGCGGTCGATCCAGTTCATGGCCTGCAGATCCACCGGGGCGGCCAGCCCGGTGACGCGCCGTCCGCCTGGATTGGAGATGAACCACTGGCCCAGCCGGCCCACCACAGACGGGATCCGGTTCGCGCGGGCCTGGTAGGCGAGCACATCCATCCAGTCGATGACCGGGCCGGTGAGCACCAGGGCGCGGATGTGTTCGGCGAACCGTGACCGGTCTGCGGCCTGCAGCGAGATCGCACCGCCCATGGACCAGCCCAGCAGGACGATGTCCTCCGCGCCGCGCTCCAGCGCATAGTCGATCGCCGCCTCGACGTCCTCCCACTCGGTGACGCCCAGCCCGTACCGTCCATCGGAGGCGTCAGGAGCCTCGCCGTCATTGCGATAGGAGATCAGCAGGGTGTCGATGCCCAACGCGGAGGTCGCCGCCAGGGCACGGATGCCCTCCGTGCGGTTGCTGCCGCGGCCGTGGACTCCGATGGCCCAGATGTTGCGTCCGGCCAGCGGAGGCCCTTCGCCCTCGGGTCGGCCCGCCGCACGAGGCTGGGGCGGGACGTGCCAGGCCGGCGAGGGCCCGCCCGGCAGTGTGATGACGACTTCTTCGCTCTCGAACCCGGCGTGGCTCGGGTTCAGGTAGACCACAGAGGTCCACCAGCCACGGACTGCCGTGCGGAGATCTCCGCCGTAGACCTTCTCCACTGGGCGTGTCACGGTGCCGCCCTTGGGCTCCAGCGCGGAGATCGGTCCGATGCGCGCCAGGGATCGACCCCCATGGAAGAACAGCCCGTAGGTGCCGTCCACCACCGTCTCCGCGGTGATGGGCAGAATCACCTCGTCACCGTCGGGTCCACGGGTGACGGCCAGTATCTCGAGATCCTCTGCTCGTTCCCGCACCGGGGTCACGACGGCGCGGGCGAAGTACCCGGCGAGCCCGGAAGCGGCGGCGGCCAGCGTCATGCCGGTCGCCAGTCCGGTGCCGGTTCCCAGCGCCACTGCCCGGACCCACGGAGTAGGCGCCTGATGCGTCGTCTTGGCGGAGGATCTCCGGCGACCCCACCATGATCCGACGCGCCGTTCGCCGGGACCTTCGAGTGCGGCCGGTGCACTGTGCTCTTTCAGCCTGGACTTCATGACGATCAGCTTACGCGCGCCCACGGATCATGATGAGATAGAGACATGAGTGAGAATCAACTTCCTGGACCCTCCGACGACCAGTGGCGCGAGAAGCTCAGTCCGCAGGAGTTTCAGGTGCTTCGCGAAGGGGGCACCGAACGTGCCTACACCGGTGAATACTGGGACAACAAGGCGGCGGGCATGTATTCCTGCCGGGCCTGCGGCGCCGCGCTGTTCACCTCCACCGAGAAGTTCGACTCCCGCTGCGGCTGGCCGAGCTTCTTCGAGCCCGCCGCAGACGCGAACATCCGGTATCTGCGGGATGTCTCGATGGGCATGGAACGCGTCGAGGTGCGCTGCGGCTCCTGCGACTCCCATCTGGGGCATCTCTTCACCGGCGAAGGCTTCGACACCCCCACGGATCAGCGCTACTGCATCAACTCCATCTCGATGGACTTCCACCCGAGCGAGGAGGGCTGAGCGTGACGCTGACCGATGCACCCGCCCACGTCCTCGACGCCTCCTTCGCCTCGGACAACGTGGCCGGCGTCTCTCCCGAGATCCTGCAGGCGCTGAGCCGGGTCAATTCGGATTCGGCACTGCCCTACGGCGCTGATCCCGTCACGACCGAGCTGCGCGAGGTCACCAAGGAGGTCTTCGGCCCGCGGGCCGAGATCCTGCCGGTGTTCAACGGCACCGGCGCCAACGTGGTCTCGCTGCAGGCCCTGCTCCCACGCTGGGGGGCCGCCATCTGTTCTGTGCAGGCGCATGTGAACAATGATGAAGGCGCCGCGCCTGAGCACGTGGGCTCGCTGAAGCTGCTCCCGCGGCCCACGCTGAGCGGAAAGCTCAGCGCCTCCGATGTCGAGGTGGAGATGAAGAACCTCGGATTCGTCCATGCGGCGCAGCCGCTGGCAGTGACGCTGACCCAGTCCACGGAGCTCGGCACGGTGTACACGCCTGAGGAGATCTCCTCCATCGCCGCCGCGGCGCATGGGCACGGACTCGGCGTGCACATGGACGGCGCGCGGATCTCCAACGCTGCCGCCGCGCTGGGCTGCTCGCTCGGCGAGATCACGACTGCGGCAGGGGTCGACGTCGTCAGTCTCGGCGGGACCAAGAACGGCGCCATGGCGGCCGAGGCCGTGGTGGTCATCGAGCCAGATCGGGTTCGCGGCACGGACTACATCCAGAAGTACTCGATGCAGCTCGCCAGCAAGCAGCGCTACGTCTCGGCCCAGCTCCTGGAGCTCTTCGGCACCGATCTATGGCGGCGCAACGCCACTCACGCGAATGCGCAGGCAGCCAAGCTGGGCCGCGCGCTCAGCGAGGTCGCGGGAGTCACCCTCTCGCGTCCCACCGAGGTCAATGCCACCTTCCCCGAGGTGCCGATGGCCGTGGCCGACGCAATACGGCGGCGTTATCTGGTCCATGTCTGGGACACTGCGGCCAGCGGCAATCCGGTGCTGCGCATCATGTGCTCCTGGCATACCAGCGACGCGGAGATCGAGGCCCTGGTGGAGTGCGCGCGGCGCGCCTAGCACGTCAGGCTGACTGCGGTTTCTAGTCTTGGGGCGTGACAGCATTCGGTCCCATCTCAGGACCCGACCAGCCCGGGGCGACCCGCACCAGCACGAGCGACCCACGCGAAGCTTCTGGCATCGAAGGCCTGCCCGAGCCGTTCCTGCGTGCGCTCAGCGGGCTCCGTCAGGCGTCTCCTCGAGCCGAGGCGCACGTGGCGGAGGTGCCCGCCCCCTCCAAGCTGGCACCCTACGCAGTGGCCCTGCGCGCCGAAGTCCAGACGCCCAGCGTCTCTCCCCTGGGGTCCCATCCGACCAGCAGGCTGCGGCCGCAGCCGGAGGACCCCGAGATCCTCGCCACCGGACGCTTCATCCTGCTCCACGATCCGGCCGGACAGCAGGCCTGGGGCGGGACCTTCCGGGTGGTCATCTACATCCGCGCCGAACTCGATGCCGAGATGGGCAACGACCCGCTCCTTGGTTCGGTCGCCTGGACCTGGCTCTGCGATTCCCTGGCCCAGCACGGGGTGGAGTACAGTCATGCGGGCGGCACGGCCACCCGCATCCTCTCCGAGAGCTTCGGGAGCATGGAGAACCGCCAGCCCAGCAATGACGTGGAACTCCGCGCCTCCTGGAGCCCCACGGGGCCGAGGTTCGGATCACATCTGCAGGCGTGGGCCGATATGGTCTGCTCCTTCGCCGGGCTGCCGCCGCTGCCCGATGGAGTGATCGCCCTGCCACATATCAGGAGGAGCTGACGACGTGTCGGATACCTCGATGGACGCCCCCGATGCGGGACCGCCGCCGCTGCTGACCGAGCCCGAGGACGGGGTCCCCTTCGTCATCGACACCGAGCGTGGACTGCAGCGCTGCGCCGAGGCGCTGGCCCAGGGCACCGGCCCAGTGGCCGTCGACGCAGAACGAGCCTCGGGCTTCCGCTATGGTCAGCGCGCCTTCCTGGTCCAGCTCAAGCGCGAAGGCTCCGGCCTCTGGCTGATCGATCCCGAACCCTTCAGCACGCTCGCTCCGGTGCAGGAGGCCCTCGCAGACGCCGAGTGGATCCTGCACGCCGCCACGCAGGACCTTCCCTGTCTGGCCGAACTCGGCATGCACCCTCACCGTCTCTTCGACACAGAGCTCGCCGCACGGCTGAGCGGACTTCCGCGGGTGAGCCTGGGCGCCGTCGTCGAGTCTCTGCTCGAGGTCCGCCTGGCCAAGGAGCACTCAGCTGCCGACTGGTCGAAGCGCCCGCTCCCCCAGGACTGGCTGCGCTATGCCGCACTCGACGTCGACCTGCTGATCCCGCTGCGTCAGCGGCTGCTCGACCTGTTGCGGGAGCAGGGAAAGCTGGACTGGGCGCAGGAGGAGTTCGAACACCTGCGCACCCACCGGCCGGTGACCATGCCGCGCAGCGAGCGGTGGCGCAAGGCCTCGGGGGTCAACAAGCTGAAGTCCCCGCGCAAGCTTGCCGTGCTCCGGGAGCTCTGGGCCGCGCGGGAGAACATGGCGGAGTCCAAGGACGTCTCCCCCGGTCACATCCTCCCGGATTCTGCGCTGGTCGCGGCCGCCGATGCGATGCCGCGGACGGTTCCGCAGCTGCTCGGCGTCCGTGGTTTCCATGGACGCGCTGCCAAGCGGGAAGCGCCGAAGTGGCTGCGCGCGATCGAGTCAGGGAGCAAGGATGATGACCAGCCTCCCGCACAGCGCCGCGCGGCCGGCCCGCCTCCGCCTCGGGCGTGGAAGGATCGCAACCCGCTGGCCTTCCGGCGCTACCGAACCGCGCGTGATTGGCTCACCCACCACGCGGATGAGCTCGACCTGATGCCGGAGACGCTGCTGACTCCTGCGGTGCTCAAGCAGCTGTGCTGGACCCCGCCTGAGGTCATCGACCTGGACGGCGTCAGTGCCGCGCTGCGGGAGCTCGGCGCCCGGGAATGGCAGATCGCGCAGTGCGCGGCCATCGTGACCGTGGCGATGCTGGATCCGGAGCCCCTGGAGGCCTTCTGAGGCCAGGCAGGATTCCGCAGGGGTCACGGTTTCCCCCTTGGTTACCCACGGGTAGTATGTGAGCTGAGACTCATCCGAGGCGCGGCATGTCCGCGCTCATCCTCACGTCACGGAGGCCACGACATGGCAGCAGCGAACGCCCACGACATCGACGAAGACGCACTGGACTTCTCCCGGTTCACCGAGCTCGCGTCGGTCTTCGGCGACGAGGTCGTCACGCACAGCCGGGTCGAGGACATCGAGCTTCCGCACGGCGCGGGCACGTTCCTGCTCATCCGGCTGGACAACGACCACCCCAAGCGGCCGTCCACGCTCGGCCCGAGCAGCCTGATCGAGTTCGGCGAGACGCTCGCCGCCGCGCTGCCACGGGCTCGCGCCGGTGAGATCGCCGGCATCGGTGTGATCGGGAAACCGGGCGTGCTGGCCGCCGGGGCTGACCTCGGGGCGGCGGAGCGTGTGGACTCCGCAGATCACTCCTACGCGATGGCGGACCTGGGTCACCAGGCCTACCGACTGCTTGAGGACTTTCCCGTCCCCAGCTTCGCGTTCATCAACGGCACCGCGCTCGGCGGTGGGCTGGAGATCGCACTGGCGGCCCACCATCGCACCGTGTCCACGGCGGCCAAAGGCATCGGCCTGCCCGAAGCCTTCCTGGGGCTGGTTCCCGGGTGGGGCGGCGTGTTCCGGCTGCCACGCCTCATCGGTCCTGAAGCGGCGGCCCAGGTCATCTTCTCCAACGCGCTGAGCAACAACCGCACCCTCACGGGAGACACGGTCTATTCACTGGGCATCGCCGATCAGCTTCTGGAGGCTGAGAACTTCGAGGCGGAGAGCCTGGACTATGCGGCGCGGATCCTCAGCGCGGACCCCACCACCACCGAGGCGCTCGTGGCGCACCGCCGCCGCGACGACTCTCCCGAGGCCTGGGAGCGAGCGATCACGACAGCGGAGCGCACCGTCGCCGCGAAGCTGGGAGACACCGCTCCCGCCCCCCTGCGCGCCCTGGAACTCTTCCGCCGGGTGCCAGAACGCAGCCGAGAGCAGAGCCGCGAGGCCGAATGCGCCGCGCTCGGCGAGCTGATGCTCACCGACGAGTTCCGCAACACCGTGTACTCCTTCCTGGGTCTGCTGCAGAAGCGTGCCAAACGTCCCGCAGGAGTTCCCGAGGCGGCTCCTCGCAGCATCGCCAAGGTCGGCGTCGTCGGCGCCGGTCTGATGGCCTGCCAGCTGGCCATGGTCTTCGCCCAGCAGCTGAAGGTCCCTGTGGTGCTCACCGATGTGGACCAGGCCCGGGTGGACAAGGGCCTGGCGCATATCGAGTCGCAGATCGGCAGGCTCGCGGAGAAGGGCCGGCTCAATCCTGAACAGGCCGCCGCGGTCCAGGGTCTCATCACCGGCTCCACTGACAAGTCTGTCTACGCCGACGCCGATTTCGTGATCGAGGCGGTGTTCGAGGAGACCGGTGTGAAGAAGCAGGTGTTCGCGGAGTTGGAGCAGATCGTGCCGCCCGAGACCATCCTCGCGACCAACACCTCCTCGCTCTCGGTGAGCGAGATGGCCGCTGCCCTTGAGCACCCAGAACGGGTCATCGGCTTCCACTTCTTCAACCCGGTGGCCGCGATGCCGCTGGTCGAGATCGCTCGCGCACCGCAGACGGCTGATGTTCCCATCGCCACGGCCTTCCAGCTCGCGGCGGGCCTGCGCAAGACTCCGGTGCTCACCAGCGACTCCACCGCGTTCGTGGTCAACCGCGTGCTGCTTCGTCTGATGGCTGAGGTGCAGCGGGCCTTCGACGAGGGCACCGACGCCGCGACCGCCGATGCCGCGCTGCGCCCCATCGGACTGCCGATGAGCCCGTTCACCCTGCTGGCCATGGTGGGGATCCCGGTGGCGCAGCATGTCACCGAGTCGCTGCACAGCAGCTTCGGCGAGCGGTTCCACGTCTCGGCGAACCTGCAGCGGCTGATCGACGCCGGGGTCACCGAGATCTGGAGCACCGACGAGGCCGGCAGGCCCTATATCAAGGACAGCACCCGTGAGCTGATGCGCTTCGGCAGCACGCCGCGCAGTGCCGAGGAGCTGCTCACCACGGTGCAGGACGCGCTGGCCGAGGAGATCTCGATGATGCTCGACGAGGGCGTCGTCGCCTCCCGCGAGGACATCGACCTGTGCATGATCCTCGGAGCCGGCTGGCCGCTGCACCGCGGGGGCATCACCCCGTATCTGGACCAGGTCGGTGCGAGCCAGCGGGTGAACGGAAGGACGTTCGGAGCATGACTCAATCCCCCTGCGCGCGCCGCCGCTTCCTGCACACCTCCGCGCTCGGCGCCGCCGCCGGGGCGGCGGTGCTGAGCGGCTGCGGCGTTCCCGAGAGCGCGTCCCCCTCGAGCCCCGCCGTGGAGACTCCGCCGAGCGACGCGCCCTGGAGCGATGTGCTGCCGGCCGCGGAGCTGCCTGTGGGCACGAGCCGTGAAGCCTCGGTCGGCGAGATCCAGCTGCTGCTGCATCGCAGCGAGGAGGCCACGGTCCACGCCTTCTCGGCCGTGTGCACGCATCAAGGCTGCGCGGTGGCCGCCGAGCAGGAGCGCTTTGCCTGCCCCTGTCACGGCTCGTTGTTCAACCTTCAGACCGGAGCGCCCGAGAGCGGACCCGCTCAGGAGCCGTTGGCCAGCTACCCCGCCGAGATCAGCGGAGACACGGTGCGCGTCCGGGTCTGACCTCAGCCGAGCTTCAGATCGACCTTCGATGCGGGCACATCAGAGCCACGGATGGCCGCCTTCACCGCATCACGCGCCTTGCCCTGGTGCAGGGTGGAGAACCGCATCACGCTGGCGTGTCCGTTCTGATGAGTCTCCACCACGGGATCACCGAGCGCGCCCAGTCCACGCCAGGCGAGCACGGCGAGCACCTCGCGCTGCACCGTCTGGACGTTGCGCTCCTCCGAGGAGCTGGGTCGCTGTGCCTTCAGCGGATAGACCAGTCGCAGCTCGGTGAGCGATTCCGCCCGAGCCTCCTCGAACCCATCCTCGCGACACTGGGCTTGGAAGCTGTCCAGCAGCTGATCTGCTTCCTCGGGGTCTGCCTTCTCGGCCGTGATCTTGCCGTTGGTGCCGAGCGTTCCGTGGTGGATGACGAACTCCTGCGTGGTCTCGTCGAACCATGCTTCGCGGTAGGTCCAGGCTTGGTCTTCTCGGCGGTACAGGGTGAGCAAGGTCAGGCCTTTCGAATGCGGAGACTGGGGATCTGCCCGGTGGGGAATGTCTCACCGGGCAGTGGACGTGCATAGGGGACCTTGGTGCCGAGCACCTGGCCGACGACGTCCTGGGTGATCTGCTGCGCGGTCAGTCCCACGCGGGCCAGCACCTCGCTGCGGCTGCCGTGGGCGAGGAACTCCACCGGGAGTCCGACCTCGTTGAGACCGGTGTCCACCCCGGCTTCGCGCATGCTCTGCCGGATGCGTGACCCGACGCCGCCAGCCTTGACCCCGTCTTCGAGGCAGATGACCGTGCGGTGCCGTGCGGCGAGGGAGACCACGGACTCCGGGACCGGCAGGACCCAGCGCGGGTCGACGACGGTCGCACTGATGCCCTGATCGGAGAGCCGCTGGGCGACGTCGAGGGAGAGCTCGGCCATGGTCCCCACGGAGACGATGAGCACGTCGTGGGAGTAGGCGGTCTCGGCGTCGGTGCTGGTCGTGGAGCGCCAGAGCACGTCGACGCCGTCCTCGAGACGCTCGAGCGACTCGATCTCCCCGTTGACCGATCCTTTGGAGAAGCGCAGCACGGTGGGGGCGTCGTGGACCGCGACGGCCTCTCGGAGCTCCTCGCGCAATCGGGTGGAGTCACGGGGAGCGGCGATCTGCAGTCCGGGCACGATCTGCAGCAGCGAGAGGTCCCACATGCCGTGGTGACTCGGCCCGTCGGGGCCGGTGACGCCTGCACGGTCCAGGACCACCGTGACGCCGGCTCGATGCAGCGCGACATCCATCAGCAGCTGGTCGAAGGCGCGGTTGAGGAAGGTGGCGTAGATCGCCACGACCGGGTGGAGCCCGCCGAAGGCGAGTCCCGCCGCCGAGGTCAGTGCGTGCTGCTCCGCGATGCCGACGTCGAAGACCCGGTCGGGGTGCTTCTGCGCCAGGCTGCGAAGCCCCACGGGGATCGTCATGGCACCGGTCAGCGCCACGATGTCCTCCCGCTCGTCGGCGATCGCGGTGATCTCCTCCTCGAAGACCGAGGTCCAGGATCGGGCTCGCCCGCGGTGCACCGGCTCTCCGGTCTCGGGATCGATCACCCCGACGGCGTGGAACTGGTCATTCTCATCGGCGCGGGCCGGGGCATATCCGCGCCCCTTCTCGGTCAGCGCGTGCACGATCACCGGGCCGCCGTAGTTCTTCGCGTCCGTGAGGGCCTCCTCGAGCGCCCCCTGGTCGTGACCGTCCACCGGGCCGATGTACTTCATCCCGAGATCTTCGAAGAGCCCCTGCGGAGACCAGAAGTCCTTGGCGCCCTTCTTGGCGGCATGCAGGCTGCGGTAGACCATCTGGCCGGCCGGGCCGCCGTTCTGCAGCCTGTGCTTGGTCCCGTCCAGAACGGTCTCGTAGGTGCGGTGGGTTCGGACCTTGTCCAGGAACCCGCGTCGCAGCCGACCCAGCTGGTTCGCCAGCCCGCCCACGGTCGGGGCGTAGGAGCGACCATTGTCGTTGACCACGATGACGACCCGACGGTTCTTGTCCGCGGCGATGTTGTTCAGCGCCTCCCAGGCCATGCCACCGGTCAGCGCACCGTCCCCGATCACCGGGATGACACATCGATCGCTCTCCCCCGCCAGCACACGGGCCTTGGAGATCCCATCGGCCCAGGAGAGAGAGGATGAGGCATGAGAGGACTCGACGATGTCGTGCACCGACTCGGAGCGGTCCGGATAGCCGGCGATGCCGCCCGCCTGCCGCAGCGTGGAGAAGTCCTGCCGCCCGGTGAGCAGCTTGTGCACATAGGACTGGTGGCCGGTGTCGAAGATGATCGAGTCACGTGGTGAGTCGAAGACGCGGTGGATCGCCAGTGTCAGTTCGACCACGCCGAGGTTCGGCCCCATGTGCCCGCCGGTCTTGGAGACATTGGCGATGAGGAACTGCCGAATCTCCGCGGAGAGCCTCTCCATCTGCTCGTCGGTGAGCTTGGACAGCTCCTGCGGAGACGTGATGGTCTGCAGAATACTCATGGTTCGAGTCTACCTCGCGCGGCTCGCTCCGCCCGGGTGCACCCGGGCGCGTGACGCGCCGGTGGGCCGCATGGGTGAGACAGCAGAAGGGGCGCCCCGACCACTAGGTCGAGGCGCCCCTTCTGCTCAGGCCCGCTCAGGCGTGGAGACGCCTGGGCTCAGCTGCTCTACTGCTGGGCAAGCTGACGCAGGACATACTGCAGGATCCCGCCGTTGCGGTAGTAGTCGGCCTCGCCGGGAGTGTCGATGCGCACGTCCGCGTCGAAGCTGACCTCATCTCCGTTGTCCTTGACGGCCGTGACCTTCACGGTCTTCGGCGTGGTGCCCTCGTTGAGCTCGGTCACGCCGGAGATGGAATAGGTCTCGAAGCCGTCCAGACCCAGCGTCTCGGCGGACTCGCCCGCGGGGAACTGCAGCGGCAGCACTCCCATGCCGATCAGGTTCGAACGGTGGATCCGCTCGAAGGACTGGGTGATGACAGCCTTCACGCCGAGCAGGCTGGTGCCCTTGGCGGCCCAGTCGCGCGAGGATCCGGAGCCGTACTCCTTGCCGCCCAGGACCACCAGCGGGGTGCCCGCCTCCTGGTAGTTCATCGCCGCGTCGTAGACCGCCTCCTGCGGGGCGCCCTGCTGGGTGAAGTCACGGGTGTAGCCGCCTTCCACACCGTCGAGAAGCTCGTTCTTGATCCGGATGTTCGCGAACGTGCCGCGGATCATGACCTCGTGGTTGCCACGGCGGGAGCCGTAGGAGTTGAAGTTCTTACGCTCCACTCCGTTCTCCAGCAGGTACCGCCCGGCAGGGGTGTCGGACTTGAAGGAGCCGGCCGGCGAGATGTGGTCAGTGGTGACCGAATCGCCGAGCTTGAGCAGCACCCGGGCGCCCTCGATGTCGGTGACCGCGTCCGGCTGAAGCGTCATGCCCTCGAAGTAGGGGGGCTTGCGCACGTACGTCGACTTCTCGTCCCAGGCGAAGGTGGAGCCCTCCGGGGTCTCCAGCCCCTGCCAGCGGTGGTCTCCGTCGAAGACCGTCGCGTACTTGGACGTGAACATCTCGGTGTCGATGGACTCCTCGATGATCTTCTCGACCTCCATCGGGTCTGGCCAGATGTCGGCGAGGTAGATGTCCTTGCCGTCGCCGTCCTGACCCAGGGGCTGGCTCTCGAAGTCGAAGTCCATCGTGCCGGCCAGCGCGTAGGCCACCACGAGCGGCGGAGAGGCCAGGTAATTCATCTTCACATCGGGGTTGATGCGCCCCTCGAAGTTCCGGTTTCCGGAAAGCACGGAGGTGACCGCCAGGTCCTGCTCCTGGATCTTCTGGGAGATCTCCTCCTCCAGCGGACCGGAGTTGCCGATGCAGGTGGTGCAGCCATATCCCACCAGGTAGAAGCCGATCTTCTCCAGGTACTCGGTCAGCCCTGACTTCTCGTAGTAGTCGGTGACCACCTTCGAGCCCGGAGCCAGCGAAGTCTTGACCCACGGCTTGCTGGCGAGTCCCTTCTCCACTGCGTTGCGCGCGAGCACGCCGGCGGCGAGCATCACGTTGGGGTTCGAGGTGTTGGTGCAGGAGGTGATCGAGGCGATGGAGACCGCCCCGTGATCCAGCTCGAACTCGCGACCATCGGGCATCGAGACGTGGGTGGGGTTCGACGGGCGTCCGTCGGCCTCGGCGTTCGAGGTCTCCCGCGGCTTGTCGGTGGGCGACTGTTCAT
Organism: uncultured Nesterenkonia sp.; assembly: GCA_947494195.1. Taxonomy (GTDB): domain Bacteria; phylum Actinomycetota; class Actinomycetes; order Actinomycetales; family Micrococcaceae; genus Nesterenkonia. The sequence continues at coordinate 174,000 of CANLUC010000003.1, forward strand.
CCGTGGCTGAGTGCGACGGAGCGTCGGAGGCCGGGAAGGACTCCTCAGAGGTCTCATCGACGTGTCCGTGGGCCTGTGCGGCCTCGGCATAGTTATGGATGTCTTTGCGGAACTGCTGCTTGGCGTCGGTCAGCTCGATCCGGTCCTGCGGGCGCTTCGGCCCGGCGATCGAGGGAACCACGCTGGAGAGGTCCAGCTCGAGGTACTCGGAGAAGCGCAGTTCGCGGGAGGGATCGTGCCACATGCCCTGTTCCTTGGCATAGGCCTCGACCAGTGCGAGCTGATCCTCGGTGCGACCGGTCAGGCGCAGGTAGTCCATCGTCACCTGGTCGATCGGGAACATCGCCGCTGTGGAGCCGAACTCCGGCGACATGTTGCCGATGGTGGCGCGGTTGGCCAGCGGCACCGCCGCCACGCCTTCGCCATAGAACTCGACGAACTTGCCGACGACACCGTGTTCGCGCAGCATCTCGGTGATGGTGAGCACCACGTCGGTGGCGGTGGCACCGGCGGGGATGGAGCCGCTGAGCTTGAAGCCGACCACGCGCGGAATGAGCATCGAGATGGGCTGGCCGAGCATCGCAGCCTCGGCCTCGATGCCGCCCACGCCCCAGCCCAGCACGCCCAGGCCGTTCTCCATGGTGGTGTGCGAGTCAGTGCCCACGCAGGTGTCGGGGTAGGCGCGCAGGGCGCCGTCGACCTCGCGCGTCATGATGGTGCGCGCCAGGTTCTCGATGTTGACCTGGTGGACGATGCCCATGCCCGGGGGGACGACCTTGAAGTCATCGAAGGCCGTCTGGCCCCAGCGCAGGAACTGGTACCGCTCGCCGTTGCGCTGGTACTCGATGTCCATGTTGCGTTCCATGGAGTCAGAATTGCCGAAGGAATCGATCTGCACCGAGTGGTCGATGACCATCTCGGCCGGAGCCAGCGGGTTGATCTGCTCAGGCTTGCCGCCGAGCTCCTTCACGGCCTCACGCATGGTCGCCAGGTCCACGACGCAGGGGACGCCGGTGAAGTCCTGCATCAGCACACGTCCGGGGGTGAACTGGATCTCGGTGTCCGGCTGAGCGTTCTCGTCCCACTGGGCGAGCGCCTTGATGTGCTCATCGGTCACATTCGCGCCGTCTTCGGTGCGGAGGAGATTCTCCAGCAGGACCTTCAGGCTGTAGGGAAGGGTCTCGGCCCCCTCCACAGCGTTGAGTCGGAAGATTTCGTAGTCGGTGCCATCGACGCTGAGTGCGCCCTTGGCCCCATAGCTGTCCACATTTTTCACGCGGGACTCCTCTGTAGTTGCCAGTCGTGCCGTCCCGGACAGGTCAATATCCGGACCGATGAATCGGGTTACATTCTACTCTTTCAGATTTCTGTGATGCCCGTCATGTCAGCGGAGTCCTGACGCCCTGCGGCCACGCCCGGGCTGTTCACCTGCGGCGAGACCGGGTGAACAGCGCCACGGACTCCATATGGTGGGTGTTCGGGTACAGATCGAATACCCTCAGGTCTCCCAGCTGCCATCCGCGGGCCAGCAGCGATTTCGCATCCCGAGCGAAGGAGGACGGCTCGCAGGAGACGTAGACGATCTCCCGGGCAGCTGTGGCGTCCAGCGACGCGATCACCTGCTCCCCCGCTCCGGCTCGCGGTGGGTCGAGGACGATGACGTCCCGGTCACGCAGACGCTCCCCCGCGCGCTCCACCGAGGACTGGATGACCTCGACCTGGGGCGTCTGCGCGAACAGCGCCTGAGCGCTGCGGCTGGACCCCGGGGCACCCTCCACGCTGAGCACCGATCCTGCCTCCCCGGTGAGCTGCGCGGCCCAGGCCGTGAAAAGCCCGGCACCGGCGTAGAGGTCAGCCACGCGGGCTCCTGCGGGCACGTCTGCCATCGCATGGACCGCGGAGGCCAGCGCCGACGGGGCATTGCGGTGGATCTGCCAGAAGTCCTCGGGCTGGATCTGGACCGAGGATGCCGCCCCCTGCGGTCCACCCAGCGGAAGCGGCTCGATGATCGTTCGGGACCCGGCGATGACCGCGTAGCTGGCTCGGCGCGGGGCTGCGGGACTGGGATCCGCCGACCCATCCTGGCCGGCGGCGGGGCGTGCTCTTCCGCCGCGCCCCCTGCGGCCCGGAGCGTTCCGCCCTCGGCCGCGGGCGGGGGTCGGCTCAGGCTCGGGAGTGACCAGCACGATGTTGGCGATCCCCGGCTCGCGGTGGTGCAGCTGAAGCAGTCGTGAGCAGAGATCCTCGCGCTGTGCCTCAGGGAGTCCGGCGCGGGCTTGGATCAGCAGCGTCACCTCGGCGCCGGCGCCGGCCGCAACTGCGTCCACCCGCTCGGCACCGAGAAAGCTCCACCCGAAGATCCCGCTCTCGTGGATCGAGTCCACGGCGAGCGGCATTCCGCGGAGCTCGATCAGCTCGTTGCTGCGGTGCGGCTTCATGCTGAGCGCGCCCTCGGCACTCACCGCGAAGCTCACCCGAGTTCGCCAGTGCAGTCCGTGATAGGGACCCTCGGAGAGGACATCCTCCACATGCAGCTCCCCGTCACCGGTCGCCAGCTTCAGGTGCTGATCATGGATGGAGAAGCCGCCGATGCGCTGCATCGTGTCTCGGAAGACCTGCGCCTTGAGCCGGCGCTGATGCTGATCGGTGATATGCCCGAATTCTGCGCCGCCGACGGGCAGACGATCGTTCTCATGGGCGCGCAGGGAGTCCGCGAGCTTCCAGATATGACGGCGCCGGTAGTCCGAGGGACTCAACACCTCGACGACGTCGGCACGCCAGTACTTCGCGCCGGGGCCACCTTCGGTCACGCGCGCGCGGACCGTCTCTCCGGGGATGGCATGGCGCACGAAGACGACTCTGCCCTCGTGTCGGGCCACACAGTGGCCGCCGTGCGCCATGGGGCCGATGTCAAGCGTCAGTGTCTGCGTCATGGCGGCCTCAGCTGCTCCCCTCGGTGCGCGGGGACTCACCTGCGGGCTCGGCGGTCGCGGCGGGCGGGGCAGCTGCGGGTCGGGTGATCATCCATCCGATCCAGAGCGCCAGCGCGTAGAGCGGGATGCCCATGACCAGACGAGCGGTGCCGAGTCCTGCGACGTCGTCGGCCAGGTACAGCGGAACCTGCACCAACAGGCGGAGGCCCGGGACAGCGAGCAGGATCCAGGTGGCCAGAGCGTATCGACGGCGCCGCACTGGGTCCTTGCGCCATTCGAAGGCCTCTCCGCGCACAATGCCGAAGAGCAGGCCCAGGAACGGCCATCTGACGAGGATCGAGACCAGGAAGGCCAGCAGGTAGCCGGCATTGATCAGGAATCCCCAGGCGTAGAAGTCACGCGCGTCGCCGGACCGGTAGGCGACGAAGGCGCAGATCAGGATCCCGATGAGTCCCGCGAGCGATTGGACCAGGGAGCCCTTCTGGGCCAGGCGCACGACGGCGAAGGCGACGCCGACGGCCACGGAGCCGATCAGTGACGCCATGAGGTCCTCGGTGACCAGGAAGGCCGCCAGGAAGGCCACGGAGGGCAGAGAGCTCTCGATGAGACCGCGGACTCCCCCGATGGAGGCCATCACGTCCAGGGAACCGTCGGAGGTGGTCCGAACTCGGGACCCGGCCGCGCTCTTGAGCTGCATCTCTCCGTCTCGCGAGACCGGACGCGAGCCGGGCCGCCCATGCGAATCAGGTGTCATTGCTGACCGGGGCTGCCGCCGGGTTGGGGCTGGGTGCGTCATCGCGACGCTGCGCCCGGTTGCGTGGAACCGCCACTCGTCTGGCGCCTTCCGGGGGCTGAAGCCTGAGAAGTTCGCGCGGGGGCAGCGGGTCATCGCCGCGGACCACGACGATCTTGGAGAAGAGCTCCTCCACTGCCCGGGCGGCGGAGGCGTCGATCGCTCCGCGGCCGCCCACGACGCCGCGCAGGAACCAGCGCTGGCCCTCGAATCCGATGAAGCGCGCCACGCGCCAGCCCTTTCGTCCGTCCTTGAGCACTGTGGGCACGCGGGCGGCGAGCTCCTTGCCGAAGCGCCCGTCCACCTGTTTGACCTTGCCGTTCTGCTTGATCACGGAGTCCTGGATCTGCTCGAGCACCTCGTTCCAGGTGCCGCCGGACTTGGGCGCCGAGAAGGGCTGGACCTGGATGCTCGCCTGCTCCACCATGATGGTCAGCGCGACGACGCGCTTGGTCTTCTGATCGATGTCCAGTCGCACCTGCTGGTTCTTCGCCGCCGGAATCAGCAGTGCGCCGAAGTCGAGGTAACCCTTCTTCGACTGGATCTCGCTGAAGTCCCGGGGCCCATGCAGATCTGCGGTGCTCGGAGCCGACTCCTCCGGGGACGCCGCCGCGGGCGCGACGACGTCGGGGGCGTCCGTCGCTGTGTCGGTCGGTGCGCTGACCTCTTCGGTCGCGTTCTTCGATGCTGCTGTCTTCTTCTTGCCGAAGAGCATGCCTGTCCTCCTGGTAGGTTCTCGGCTGGTCTATCGTCCGGTGGAGCCGAAGCCGCCGGCACCGCGGTCGCTGGCGTCCAGATCGGCCACGGGCATGAAGTCGGCCTGATCGACCTGCTGCAGAACCAGCTGGGCGATCCGGTCCCCGCGCTCAAAATGAACCGCCTCGTGGCGGTCCGTGTTGAGCAGGCATACCTTGAGCTCACCACGATACCCAGCGTCGACAGTCCCTGGTGCGTTCAGCACGGTGACGCCGTGGCGAACGGCGAGGCCGCTGCGCGGGTGCACCAGGCCGACCCAGCCGTGCGGCAGCGCGAGGGCGATGCCCGTGGGCACCAGGCGGCGCTCGCCTGGTGCAAGGGCGAACTTCTCTGCACTGAGCAGGTCGGCACCGGCATCGCCGGGATGGGAGTAGAGCGGCAGGCTCAAGCCGGGGTCCAGCTGTCTGACGGGGACTGAGATGCGATTCACAGCCCTGAGTCTACCTTCGGGCTCGACCCGAGAGGTCCGCCGGACATGCGACGATAGTGGTATGAGTGACACGAGTGGTCTGAGTGCTGAAGCGTCCTCCCACGCGGAGCAGATTCCCGTCTACAGCGAGAAGCTGTGGCCGGCCTGGTGGCTGTGGGTCGCCGGCGTGCTGCTGGGGGCCTCGATCTCTCTGATCTTCTTCCCGATCAGTGTGACCTTCGGGCTGATCACCGCGGTCATCGGCATCGCGCTGGTGATCTTCGGGCTGGTCATCACCACCCCGCGCGTCGAGGTCTCCGAAGGGTGGCTGCGCGTGGGGCGGGCCCGGATCCAGCGGGTTCATCTGGGCAAGATCGTGGCCCACACCGGCGATGCCGCCCGGGAGCAGCTCGGCCCAGGCTTCGACGCGAGCTCCTACCAGTGCATCCGGGGCTGGATCGGTCCCGTCGTCACCGTGCAGATCCTCGACCCCCAGGACACGACGCCGTACTGGATCTTCTCCAGCAGAAAGCCGAACGCCGTGCTCTCGGCACTGGGCTCAAGGGAGCCCGTGCAAGAGCACGGCGTCAGTTTCGAGTGAACCGGGTCAGCTGCGACCCGGGCACCGCCTCGCCTCACCGCTGAGTCTCGACCGACTGCGGGGTCGCTCAGGGGCCTGGAAGCAGGTGTGCTGGGGGCGGATCAGCCCTCGCAGTCCTTGCAGAAGAACATCCCGTTCTCCTCGCGAGCAACCTGGGAGCGGTGGCGCACCAGGAAGCAGGAGGAGCAGGTGAACTCATCGGACTGCGCAGGCAGCACTCGGACCTGCAGCTCTTCGTCGGAGAGGTCGGCTCCGGGGAGTTCAAACCCTTCCGCCGCCTCGGTCTCGTCCTCATCCACCACGGAGGACTGACGCGAGGTGTTGCGGTTCTTCAGCTCTTCGATCGAATCTTCGCTGGTCTCGTCGTCGTTCTTCCGCGGGGCGTCGTAATCAGTTGCCATAAGAGGTGCTCCACACTCCGAATTCTTGAGATCGAAGCGCTCGATGAACGGCTTCGTGGGGAAGCTGAGTGAGCGCGATTTCCCTGTGGCGTGGCCCCCTGTCGGATCGGACTGACGCCCGTCCCGCAGCACACGTGGGAAATTCTGGTCGGACAGATTGTGTCCCATCCGGACCCCAGGACCAAATCCTGTCCCGCCGTTTGAGCCCTGGGCTGACAGACGGCGATCTGGGTCGGACATCGAGCCGGATCCGCGCGGCGAGGATGGGCGCCTGGGCGGACCTGCGAATCACTGTGGGACACGTTGGGGCACTCGTCGGACGCGGCTGCGCCTCGAGCAAGGACCACACAATGTCACGAGAACCGCAGCAAGGCAATCCTTCCAGGAGTGGTTGAGCAGTTCGGTCGCTTTTGAACCCCACCGCGATACAGTGGCCCGAATAACCACCAGCTCGTTCTTCGGAGGAAGCCCAAATGCAGCACCTGCGCATCGTCGGGGTCAATGAAGGGGAGAACGATCCGCAGCTCATCCTTTCCGACGACTCGGGTCACGAGTTCGCGCTGCCGGTGGACGAGGCGCTGCGTCAGGCCGCAGCCCGGCCGACCGTGCGACCCAACAGATCAGATCTCTCCGCCCGGCCGCTGAGCCCGCGAGAGATCCAGGCACGGCTGCGCGCAGGCGCAACAGTGGATCAGGTGGTGGCCGCCTCCGGGCTGAGCACCGCCCATGTCGAGCGCTACGCAGGGCCGGTCCAGGCCGAGCGCGCGTATATGGCCCAGCGTGCGCAGACCACGCAGATCGCACCTGCCTCTGCCGCCGAGGCCCACCGGGTGGCGTTCGGGGACGCCCCAGCGACCCTGGCCGCCATGGTCAAGGTCCGGCTGCGTGCGATGGACGTGGACCTTTCCACGGTCAGCTGGGACGCCTGGCGCCGTGAGGACGGACTCTGGCAGATCACCTGCGAGTTCGACGTCGACTCGTCCACCACCCATGGTCCGGGCATAGGCCTCAAGCCGCCCGCTGAATGGGTCTTCCAGGCCGAGACCCGTCATCTGCGAGCAGCCAACCGATGGGCCGAGTCGCTGAGCATCCTGGGACCCGACACCTCACCGGGCGACCAGAGCCCCCAGCTCCCCCGCGGACGTCGACTCACCGCTGTGGATACCCCGTTCAATGTGGAGGACGCCGGGCGCGGCTCCCGCAGTCAGACCCGAAGCTCAGAGACCACGGGCTCCGCCGCGGGCAGTGCCCACCAGTCTCGCGGCAGCTCCGGCCACGACGGCGCACGCACGGCAGAGCGCAGCTCCAACGTCACCACTGGTCGCTTCGCCGGCTCTCCGCGGCGCGGCGGGGAGTCCGCTCCGCGCGGCGAGGGACACGAGCACGAGGATCTGCTGGAGGTCCTCAGGGCGCGCCGCGGTCAGCGTCTCGGTGCAGACGCGGAGGCAGACGACCGCCTTGCGCTGATGCTCAATCGCCCTGACCCGCAGGATCGGGGCGCCGAGCGCGACGCCGGGGCCGAAGCCGCGCGAGACGACGGCGATGAGCATTCCACCGTCCCGCTTCCACGGCTTCGCCCGGTCGCCGACGATTCCACGGGGCATCAGAGTGGTCCCACAGGATCCGGTCCCCAGGTCGGCGCCCGACCACGGGAGGAAGAGGGTTCCACACCTGCGGTGGGGTCGGCTGCGCCCGAGGACCCGCAGGCGGCTCCCGACGAGGTCGCAGCGGAGCGCGGGGTCGATGCCTGGGGCTTCGCCTACGACCAGACCCAGCCTTCCCCTGAGGCGGGGGCCGAGGACGACGACGCCTCAGCGGAGGCCGAACGGCCTGGGGCCTCCAGCGCAGACGCGCAGACCGATGAGGAGACTGTGAAGCCACGCCGGAAGCCTGCTCCCCGGCGTGCGAACATGCCGAAGTGGGACGACATCCTCTTCGGTTCGAAGAACGACTGACCCCCGTGGAAAGCTGAACTACGCTCCAGCGAGCTGCACCAGCGGCACACGACGTTCGGCTTCGGTGAGAGAGCCGTGCTGCCCGACCATCTCCAACGGGCCCGCGCCCACCCGGTCCGCGTGATAGAGCGCGATATCGCTGTGCGCTGCGACCAGCACGTCCCCGATCCTGCCGGAGACCCGCTCCTGGACCGGACCGAACCACCCGGCGTCGCAGGCCTCAGCCTTGGTGAGCACCCAGGCGCGGTCCCCGAACTCCTCACTCCACGCGGCGGCGATGTCGCCGGGCTCAGCGTCCGGCTGCGCGTAGAGCTGGACCAGTCGTGGTTCCCCGCCGGTGTGCCGCACTCCTGCAAGCAGGTCTCCACGCGCTGAGAAGTCGATGCGGTGCTCGGGGGCGATGTCCACCATCCCGTGATCGGCGGTGAGCAGCACCGATGCCTGATCTCCGTAGCGCCGCGCCAGCTCAGCGGTGAACCGTTCGGCCTCGGCGTCGAGCATCTCCAGCATGGAGAGCCACTGCGGGGAATCAACGCCGTAGCGGTGACCTGTCTTGTCCAGCTCATCGATGTAGAGATAGATGAGCTGCTTCGGCGCGGGGCCCTGCCGCACCGCTCCCTTGGCGGGCCGCTGCTGGGCGATCCATTCGGCGGCGCGGCTGAACCGGGCGTCCATGCGCGCCGCGCCGGTGAAGTCGCCGCCGGAGAGCACCGCCTGGGTCAGCTGGGACTCGGCGAACTTCGGTCGCGAGGCGGTGAGTACGGAGGCACCGGCGGACGCGGCACGCTGCAGCACCGAGGCATGCGGTTGCCACTGGGCCGGGTCCACCTCGGCGTCCCAGCCCCCAAGCATGTTGACCACCCGGTCCAGCTCCGGAGAGAGCACGTCGTAGCCGACCAGCCCGTGCTCACCGGGGGTGGCGCCGGTGCCCAGCGAAGCCAGGGAGGCCGCCGTCGTCGTCGGGACCCCGACGTCGAGGATCGAGGCGCGCGACGCCTGCCGCCAGGCCGAGGCGATGAACCGCGCGTGGCCCGAGCAGCGGGCCAGCAGCGCATCACCGAGTCCGTCCACCATCAGGACCACGGTGATGTTGGACGCTGGCAGCCCAAGCCGGTTCTCGAACCCCTCCAGCCCCAGGGCGGCGGCGGCAGAGGTCATCACGTGGCGCAGGTGGGCGCCCTCGTAGTCCGGTGGAGGCGGGAGGGTCAGACTCATCGGGTCGGCCCCGCTCAGCGGGCGTGCTTGACGCAGGCGCGGCGCAGGGCCCGCACGAAGCTGCGCGCCTCGTCGACGGCGGTGTCACCCTCAGCGGTGGCCGCGATTCGCAGCGCGATGTCCTCGGGCACCCAGCTGCCGGTGTCGCCATGGTCTGCGACACATTCGGGGTTGCCGCAGTCCGCGGGGTAGCTGTCGAAGCGTGCCCCACCCGTCCACGTCAGGTTCAGGGAGACCTCGGCCAGTGAACGGTCAGGGGTGAAGTGCTCGGGATGCCTGTGCACCTCGGAGAGGATCAGCGAGCGGATCCGGCTCACCGGCACCACTTCTGTGGAGATCCGCGCGACGGTGTCGGCGCGCGGAGGATGTGGGGAGTCCCCGTGGTCGAAGGCTGGACCGTCCTCAGCCTCGAGGTCATGGTCATCGAGGTGGGCGACGATGACGACCTCGTCGGCCAGCGCCACCACGGTGATGTGGCGGTGAACCTCTTCCATGTCGAAATGTGTGTCCACATGCACGATCTGGTGCGTGGCATCGCGTCCATCGAGCGCCTCGGTGATCGTGTGGTGCACCAGGGCGGGATAGAAGCCGCCGCGCTCGATGGCCTCCTTCAGAGAGAAGGTGGAGGCGGCGGTGCGGTGCTTCTCGCCGGAACCGTGCTGGCTGAAAGTCATGGGATCCATGGTATCCGGTGCAGGGATTCGCGGGCGCGGTCCACATACGGGATACTGGTGCGGTGCCAGGAAACGCGACTTTTCATCACCGCAACGCTTCCCTCCTCTCTGTGACGGAGGTCCAAGCCCCCGAGGTCCTCACGTCCAAGGACCTCGACAAGCGGCTGGGGGACGCGCTCAAACGTCTCAAGCTGCCCACGGGGCTGCTCCACCGAGTGGCCGGCGTCAAGGCGCGGCGGAACTGGTCCAAGCCCGGCGATGTCCGGGCCGGCACCGTCGAGGCCGGGCGCAGGGCGCTGGCAGCCGCAGGGATCGCCCCGGACCAGGTTTCGATGATGATCAACACCTCGGTCACCCGCGAGCACCTCGAACCGTCTGTGGCGGTGGGGATCCACCACGATCTCGGCCTTCCCACCTCGGCGATGAACTTCGACATCACCAATGCCTGCCTCGGCTTCGTCAATGCCATCACCCTGGCGAGCTCGATGATCGACGCCGGTCAGGCCAGCTATGTGCTGATCGTCAACGGCGAGGACGCCAAGAAGGTCCAGGACGCGACCGTCGAGCGCATCAACTCCTTGGAGAAGATGGCGTCCCGGGACGACTTCATGGCCGAGTTCGCCTCGCTGACCCTGGGCTCGGGTGCTGCCGCCGCCGTCGTCGGACCTGCGGACCAGCACCCCGAAGGGCACCGCATCGTCGGCGGAGTGACCCGCGCGGCGACGCAGCACCATGCACTGTGCGTGGGCGACCACCACGGCATGTTCACCGATGCCCGCGGCCTGCTCGACGGCGGTCTGGAACTGGTCATGGACGCCTGGACCGATGCCCGTGAGCACTTCGACTGGGACTCCATGGACTCCTACATCACGCATCAGGTCTCCCAGCTGCACACCTCCTCCATCGTCAAGGCCGCCAAGCTGGACAAGAAGCGTGTGCCCGTGACCTACCCGGACCTCGGCAATGTGGGACCCGCCTCGCTGCCGATCACCCTCGCCCGCGAGTCCGAGCGGCTTCAGCGCGGAGACCGCGTGCTCTGCATGGGCGTGGGCTCGGGGCTGAACACCGCGATGCTGGAGATCGAATGGTGAGCCTGCGGCGCCGCTTCTCCCCCATCGAGGCCGCTCCCGCGCGGCTGCCCGCCGATCACGCTCCCGACGCGGGCCTGGCCTTCCCAGGGCTCGATCCGGAATGGTCGCGCCTGGTACGAGCCAAGACCGACGACGGCGCCCGGACGTTCCACGTGCTGGACACCGGGCCGGCACTGGCCGCGCGAGGAATCGCTCCCACCGGGACGATCCTCGCCGTGCACGGCAACCCGACCTGGTCCTACCTGTGGCGCTCCGTGCTGAGCGCCTCGCTCGAGCGTGCCACCGACGGCGCCGCCTGGCGCGTCATCGCACCAGATCAGCTGGACATGGGGTTTTCCGAGCGGCTGGCCCACCCGGTGGCACCGGCGCCCGATGCGCCCAGCTACCGGCAGCTGCAGACCCGGTTGGGTGACCTCGACGCGCTGATGGACGCGCTCGACGTCGACACCTCCACCCTGGTCACGCTGGGACACGATTGGGGCGGGGTGATCTCGCTGGGCTGGGCCGTGCGTCAGCGCGGTCAGGTCGATGCCGCCATCACCTTGAACACGGCCGTGGATCACCCCACTGCTGAGCCTGTGCCGGCCGCACTGCGCGCCGCGATGGCACCTGCGGCGCTGCCCGCCGCCACGGTCACCACGGATGCCTTCCTGCGCGTCACGCTCGGCCTGGCCGAGGAGACGCTTCCGGCGGCGGCGCGCGAGGCCTATCGCGCCCCGTACACCTCGCGCAGCGGACGCGGGGGCATCGGCGGATTCGTGGCCGACATCCCGGCGCTGAGCTCACACGGATCCCGCGCATGTCTTCAGGAGATCTCGGCCGGGCTGAGCGAATGGGACAAGCCCACGCTCCTGCTCTGGGGACCCAAGGACCCGGTCTTCCAGGACCGCTACCTCGCCGACCTGCAGGCCCGCGTCCCGCATGCCGACCTGCACCGCTTCGAGGGCGCCGGGCACATGCTCGTGGAGGACCGCGACATCGCCGCCCCGCTGTTCACCTGGCTCGAGGACCAGTTCGGCGAGTCTGCGATGCGGGAGAGCCGGCGCAGCCCGGAGCCCGCCGGCACGATCCTGGGTCTGCACGAGCAGCTCACCGCGCTGAGTACCTCCGCGCGGCGCAGCGAGGCCGCCGTCGTCGATATGACTGCCGAGCCCGAGGCGTGGAGCACCGCCGAGGACGCCGCCACCGGCAACCGGGCGCTGAGCTGGGAGGAGCTCGCCCGGCAGGTGGACGCACTCGCCGTCGGTCTGCGCGCAACCGGTGTCCGCCGCGGCGATCGCGTCTCGCTGCTGGTGCAGCCTGGAAACTCGCTGACCGTGATCCTCTACGCCTGCCTGCGCCTGGGTGCGGTGGCAGTGGTGGCCGACGCCGGCCTGGGTGTGCGCGGAATGACCCGCGCGGTCCGCAGCGCACGCCCCGACTGGGTCATCGGAGCCCAGCCCGGGCTCACCCTGGCGCGCAGCCTCGGCTGGCCCGGCCAGAGGATCAGCGCCCAGCGGCTCTCCGCGCGCCGGCAGCGGCTGCTGGACACCGTGGCCTCGGTGGAATCCCTGCTGAGCCGCCATGAGGGTGAGACTCCGGAGAACGAGCCGCAACCCGGTGCCGACGACCCGGCGGCGGTGCTGTTCACCTCCGGATCCACCGGACCGGCGAAGGGCGTGGTCTACACCCACGCGCGCCTCGGAGCCCTGGTGGCGCTGCTGGTCGAACAGTTCCACATCAGACCCGGAGCCTCGCTGATCGCGGGCTTCGCCCCGTTCGCGCTGCTGGGGCCCGCCATCGGCGCGACCTCGGTCACTCCTGAGATGTCCGTGACGAAGCCCGCCACATTGACCGCGACGGCAGTGGCCGACGCTGCCCTGGCCGGTGAGGCGAGCATGTTCTTCGGCTCACCGGCGGCGCTGCGCAATGTGGTCGCCACAGCGGCCGAGCTCTCCGGGCTGCAGCGTCGAGCACTCGGGGAGATCTCCCTGGTGCTCTCGGCCGGCGCACCGGTGCATCCGGATCTGCTGAACGCGGTCCAGCGCGTCTTCCCCGTCGCCGAGATCCACACCCCCTACGGCATGACCGAGGGGCTGCTGCAGGCAGACATCGAACGCCGTGAGGTGCTCGACGCGATGACCACGGCCCAGCCCGGGGTCTGTGTGGGCTCCGCGGTCCGCGGGGTGCGGTTCGCCCTGGCCCCGCTGGACTCGACCGGCGTTCCCGCTGAGGAGCTGGTGGACCCTGCTGATGCCGTGGGTGTGCTCGGCGAGATCGTCGTCTCGGCCGCTCATCTCAAAGCCGGCTACGACCGGCTCTGGTTCACCGATCGCATCTCGCGTCGCGACACCCACGACGGGCTCCTCTGGCACCGCACCAATGACATCGGTCACTTCGATGCCGAGTCACGGCTCTGGATCGAAGGACGCCTGCAGCATGTGCTTACCACCGCCGCGGGCCCGATCGGCCCCGGCACCGTGGAGACCCCGGTGGATGCGCTGCCCGAGGTCGCCCGGAGCGCGGCCGTGCCGGTGGGACCACAGGGCACCCAGGCAGTCGTGGTGATCGTCGAGCCCGAGTCCGAGTCCACATCCGAGCGGTTCCCCCTGCGCGAGGGCCGCTCCCCGGTGGCCGAGGTCTCCTTCGCCGCACGGGTGCGCGCCGCCGTGCCGGAGATCCAGATCGCCGCGGTGCTGGTGCTCGAAGAGCTTCCCACTGATGTGCGGCACAACTCCAAGATCGACCGCACCGGTCTCGCAGGCTGGGCCGAGCGGGTGCTCGCCGGAGAGAAGGTCGGCACCCCGTGACCCGCTTCATCGAGCCCGGCGCCCACGTCCTGGTCACCGGCGCCTCGGGGCTGCTCGGGCGCAGCGTGGCGCAGCGCCTCGCCGCGGAAGGCTATGCCGTCACCGTGCTGCAGCGCGGCACCTCGGCGTTGGAGGGCGTTGATGAGATCCGCGGATCGCTTGCTGACCCTGCCGCGGTGGCGCGCGCCACGCAGGGGCAGGATGCGGTGATCCATATGGCGGCCAAGGTCTCGGTCTCGGGGCCCCACGAGGACTTCGTCGAGGTCAATGTGCGCGGCACCGAACGGCTCCTGGACGCGGCCCAGGCCAGCGGGGTGACCGATTTCCTCCATGTCTCCTCCCCTTCGGTGGCCCATGCCGGGGCCTCGCTCATCGGCGCCGGAGCAGGCCCGGCGGATCCCCGCGGCGCAGTGGGAAGCTACGCACAGACCAAGGCCCAGGCGGAGCTGATCGCCGAGGCCCGCGGTGCGAGCGGGTTGAATGTCCTGATCCTGCGGCCGCATCTGGTCTGGGGTCCGGGCGACGGACAGCTCACCAGCCGGATCATCGAGCGGGCCCGCTCGGGACGCATGCCGATCCTGGGCTCCGGCGCGGCCCTGGTGGACACGCTCTACATCGACAACGCCGTGGACGCCTTTGTCGCAGGGCTGCGCCGGCTGCCAGAGATCGCCGGGCAGCGCCTGGTCCTCACCAACGGCGAGCCCCGGCCCATCGGTGAGCTGATCACCGGCATCGCTGCCGCAGGGGGCGCTCCCGCCCCGCGGCTGCGCCTGGCGCCTGGACTCGCGAAGGCGGCGGGCGCCGTCGTCGAACGCCTCTGGGCGCTCAGTGAACGGGTCTCCGGCCCGCGGGCCGATGAGCCGCCGATGACGAAGTTCCTCGCCGAGCAGCTCTCCACCGCGCACTGGTTCGACCAGCGCGCCACCCAGCAGGCGCTGGACTGGACGCCGCGGATCAGCGTCGATGAGGGCCTGGCGAGGCTGCGCGAGCATATCCAGCGCACCGGGAGCGTGCTCTGAACTCTCCGGCCATGGTCAGTATCGGCTGATCGCGCGGCGGGCGGAATCTGTGCGCTGCTCCGGGTTCGCGACCTCGATGGCTGCATGCAGCACCTGCACGCCCTCGGGTGAGGCCAGCACCGGGGTCAGCTCCAGGGACGCCACCTGCGGGTGGTTGTCCTTGAGCATGGCCACCCGCTGCAGCGTGTCCTCCAATCCCGCGATGTCCACCGCAGGCACGCCCTTGTACCCGAAGAGCCGCTGGGCGGCGCGCGGGCGACGCACCAGACCGCGCAGGTCCTGGTCCGTCAGCGGGGGCACCGCGTGCGCCCAGTCGTCGAGCAGCTCCACGGCGTCCCCGGAGAGCCCGAAGGAGACCACCGGTCCCATCAGCGGGTCCTCGATCGCCCGGACCACGCAGCCCTGTCCGGCCGGAGCCATCGACTGCAGCTCCAGCCCGGCGGCGGCGTAGTCGGCAAGCACATGGCGCATCTCCGCGATCGCGCGGCGCAGCCCGTCGGGGTCCTCGATGTTCAGCCGGACCCCGCCCAGGTCGAGCCGGTGACGCAGATACGTGTTCGTGGACTTCACCGCCACCGGATAGCCCAGCTCCTCGGCGGCCGCCAGCGCCTCCTCCTCGGTGGAGAAGGCCACGGAGCGCAGCATCGAGATGCCGTAGACCCCCAGCAGCTCCGCACACCGATCCGCGTCCAGCGATTCAAGCTGGGCACCCTGCACCCCGTCGAGCCAGCCGTCCAGCAGCTCGTCCCCCCTGCGCGAGGCGGCGTTGCCGTCCAGGCCCTGCGGCACGTAGGCCTCGCCGATGCCGGCAGAGCGCCAGCGCTGGTAGCGGACGATCTTCGCCAGGGCGACCAGGGACCGTTCGGGCGAGGAGAACACCGGGAATCCCTGCTGCAGCGAGCCGTCCTCGATCACCGGAGCCGCGTTGCCGATATGGTTCAGCGGCACGCTCGCATCGAGCACCCCGATCCAGGAGGCCACCATCGGCTTGGTGTGCTGACGGGCTGTCTGGGAGATCAGCCTGCTGTGGTCATAGTGCTCGCCGGTCACCGCGGGCTGCAGACACAGGGCGACGGCGTCCACGTCCTCGGCGGTGAAGAGCTCCTCCAGCGCACCGGCCAGCGCGGCGTCGGCGGCAGCGCGGGGAAGATCGAGGTCCAGATCCCCGACCACGCGCACCGCCGTCAGGCCAAGCGTGTCGGCCGTATCGGCCAGGATCCTTCCCATGGACGGGGAATTCGACAGGATCCCGATCCGGTCACCCCCGGGCAGCGGCTGGGTGGCCAGCACCTGCAGCACGTCCATGAGTGAATCATGATTGCCCACCTGGATCACCCCGGAATGCTCCAGCATCGAATCCACAGCTCCCATCGGGGCGCGGGTGGTGCGCACCTCATGCCCCGGGGGCAGACTGCGGCCCATCACGTCTGACTTCGCGACCACCACAGGCTTGGTCCGCGAGAGGCGCCGGGCGATCCGGGAGAACTTGCGCGGGTTGCCGAAGCTCTCGAGGTAGACCCCGACCGCGCGGGTGGAGTCATCATCTTCGAAGTACTGCATCGCGTCATTGCCGGAGAGATCGGCCCGGTTGCCGGCGGAGATCACCGAGGACAGGCCGAGCTCACGCCGATTGGCCTGCGCGAAGAGCGAGACCCCGATCGACGCCGACTGGCTGAACAGACCCACCCCGCCGCGCAGCGGCATGGTCGGTGAGAGCGAGGCGTTCAGCGAGACGTCCGGATCGGTGTTCATCAGTCCCACCGACGCGGGCCCGATCACCCGCATCCCCCACCGTCTGGCCAGTCGCACCAGCTCACGCTGGTCGAACGGTCGATGATCCGCCTCCTCGGCCTGAGGCCCCAGTTCGGGTGCGGTGACCACGAGGATCCCCTTGACACCGTTGCGACCACAGTCAGCGACGACCTCGGCCAGCCGCTCGGCCGGCACCGCGACCACCGCGAGGTCGATCTGCTGCTTGATATGGGCCAGCGAGGCGGAGGCCTGGACTCCCCCGACCTCGAAGGCCTCCGGGTTGACCGAGTGGACCCCGCCGGTGAAGTGCCCCTCGACGAGATTCTGGACCAGGTGGTAACCCACCGACCCGTACTCGCGGGAGGCGCCGATGACGGCCACCTGCTCCGGCGCGAGCAGCTCGGCCACGCTGCGTGACTCGGCACGGTGCTCCCGCGCCTCCATCACCGCCCGGGACTTCTCCGTGGGGTCGATCGGGAACTCGAGCATGACCACACCGTCCTCGAAGCGCCGCTGGGTCTCATACCCCGCCTCGGAGAAGACGGTGAGCATCTTGCGGTTCTCCGGGAGCACCTCCGCGGAGAAGCGCTCCAGACCGCGTTCACGACCGGCGGCCGCCAGATGCTCCAGCAGCACCGAGCCCAGTCCTCGGCCCTGGTGCTTGTCCGAGATGTTGAAGGAGACCTCGGCCTCGCTGGTACCCTCGATCCGGTCGAATCCGCCCACCCCGATGATCTCCTCGTCGAGCAGGATCACCATCGCCACACGGTCCACATGATCGACCTGGGTGAAGCGGATGAGCTCCTTCTCGGTCAGCGCAGACTTGAAGGTGAAATATCGCAGGTAGATTGAGGAGTCGGACTGCGCCGCATGCATGCGCTGCAGCCGTTCGGAGTCCTGGGGACTGATCGGTCGAAGATGCGCCGCAGCCCCATCACGCAGCACGACATCTGCTTCCCAGTGCGCCGGATATCCGCCGGTTCGAGGTGACTCGCCCATAGGATCAAGACTAACCATCACGTCCCTGCAATGGATACTGCCCTCTGGCAGGCACCTGCCCTCCGACAGAAACAGGATCTGCTCACCCGCTATGGCCCGCCAATCCAAGAGCGCCGAGACTCCCCCGGTGACCCCGGAGAAGAACATCATCGACATCGACGTCTCTGCGGAGATGGAGACCTCCTTCCTGGAGTACGCCTACTCGGTGATCTACTCGCGCGCCCTGCCGGACGCCCGCGACGGGCTCAAGCCGGTGCAGCGCAGGATCCTGTACATGATGTCGGACATGGGCCTGCGCCCCGAAAAGGGCCACGTCAAGTCCGCGCGCGTGGTCGGCGAGGTGATGGGCAAGCTGCACCCCCATGGCGATGCCGCGATCTATGACGCGCTGGTGCGCATGGCGCAGCCCTTCGCGCTGCGCCTGCCCCTGGTCGATGGACACGGCAACTTCGGCTCGCTCGACGACGGCCCCGCGGCCCCGCGCTACACCGAGGCGCGGATGACCGCGGCGGCGCTGTCGATGACCGCGGACCTCGACGAAGACGTCGTGGACTTCGAGCCGAACTACGACAATCAGCTCACCCAGCCCGGCGTGCTCCCCAGCGCCTTCCCGAATCTGCTGGTCAACGGCGCATCAGGAATCGCCGTAGGCATGGCCACGAACATGGCTCCGCACAATATGCGCGAGGTCATCAACGGCGCCAAGCACCTGATCCTGAACCCCGAGGCCACCGTGGAAGATCTGATGGTGCACATCCCGGGCCCGGACCTGCCCTCCGGCGGTCGCATCGTGGGTCTGGACGGGATCGCCGACGCGTACCGCACCGGGCGCGGCTCCTTCAAGACCCGGGCCAAGGTCTCCATCGAGCAGGTCTCCGCGCGCAAGACCGGGATCGTGGTCACCCAGCTGCCGTACATGGTCGGTCCTGAGAAGATCATCGAGAAGATCAAGGACGCCGTCCAGGCGAAGAAGCTCACCGGGATCTCCGATGTCCTGGACCTGACGGACCGCAAGCACGGGCTGCGCATGATCATCGAGCTCAAGGCAGGCTTCAACCCGCAGGCGGTGCTCGCGCAGCTCTATAAGCAGACCCCGCTGGAGGATTCCTTCGGCATCAACAACGTGGCCCTCGTCAACGGGCAGCCCCGCACGCTGGGTCTGCTGGAGATGCTCCAGGTCTACGTGGACCACCGGCTGGACGTGGTCCGCCGGCGCAGCGCCTACCGACTGCGCAAGCGTGAGGACCGTCTGCACCTCGTCCAGGGACTGCTCATCGCGATCCTGGACATCGACGAGGTCATCCAGGTCATCCGTGCCGCCGATGACACCGGCTCCGCCCGCCAGCGGCTGATGCAGATCTTCGAGCTCACGCAGGCCCAGGCCGATCACATCCTCGAGCTTCGGCTGCGCCAGCTCACCCGCTACTCGGCGCTGGAGCTCGAACAGGAGAAGGAGCGCCTGGAAGCGGAGATCGCCGAGCTCCAAGCCATCCTCGGGTCTGAGCAGCGTCTGCGCAGCCTGGTCGCCGACGAGTTGGATGAGGTGGCCGCCAAGTACGGCGACGACCGACGCACCGAGCTGCTCGACGCCGAGGCAGCCCCCGCCGCCGCAGCGGCACCGGCAGAAGCCGGTCCGGCGGCGGGCTCCACCAGCCTGCAGATCCCGGACGCGCCCTGCTGGGCAGTGCTTTCCACCTCGGGCCAGCTGGCCCGGACCACGAATCGCAGCACCCTGGTCCATCCCTCCCGACGCGCCCGGCACGACGCCCTGACCTCCGCCGTGTCCACCACTGCCCGCGGAGAGATCGGCGCAGTCACCTCCACGGGTCGGATGGTCCGGGTCCCGGTGATGGACATGCCCGCGATCGAGATGTCCTCCGGCGCGGTGAACCTCACCCATGGTGTGAAGGCGAAGGAATTCCTGCACCTGGAGAAGAACGAGGAGCTGCTCGCGTTCGTCCCGCTGGACGTGGTCATCGCCCTGGGAACCGCCCAGGGGCGGGTCAAGCGCGTGAACCCCGAATACCCGCTCAACCGGGACGATTGGGAGATCATCTCGCTCAAGGGCGAGGGACGCACCCAGGATCGGGTCATCAGCGCCGCAGTGGCCGAGGACGACGCCGATCACCTCTGCTTCATCACCCAGGGTGCGCAGCTGCTGCACTTCGAGGCCGGACTTGTCCGGGCCCAGGGGCGCACCGCCGCCGGCATGCTGGGAATCAAGCTCGCCGAAGGGGATTCGGTCGTCGGCTTCTCCGTGGTTCCGGCACACGCCCTGGCGGGGACGACCGGAGACGGCGACGCCGTCGATTCAGCCCAGCCACCGAGCTCCAATGCCCTGGTCGTGACCCTGGCCGCCGGAGACACCCCGCTGGAAGGGTTTGAGTCCGGGAGCATCAAGCTCACCGATCTGGCGGAGTTTCCGGCCAAGGGTCGCGGCACCGCGGGCGTGCGCTCCCACCGGTTCATGCGGGGAGAAGATCATCTCCGGCTGGGCTGGGCCGGAATCGGACCCGCGCTGGGCGCCGCGAAGAACGGCACGGCGCGGAATCTTCCCTCGGAGATGGCCCGTCGTGACGCCTCCGGCGTGCCGCTGGAACGCGCCGTGGACGCCGTCGCGCCGAGCCCCGAGACGCTGAACGCCCCTGCTGCTGACACAGCGTGACACACGATTACTACAGCGTGTAGAAATCACTCTCGAGCAGGAGTATCCTAGTGGCTTACCTGCACGTAGGCGCGGCCCCTTCGGCGCTCCCAGGTGCACCGTTGTAGAAGAACCACTGTTGTGACACCCGATAAGGAGCACCCGAAGATGGCCACTCTCGGAGGACTTGAGCGCTCAGTCATGAGCCTGCTCTGGGACAGCGCCGAATCCCTCAGCGCCAATGATGTGCGTGATCGCCTGGGCGAGGATCTGGCTGTGACCACGGTGCTGACCGTGCTCTCCCGGCTCGAGCGCAAGGAGATGGTCCGACGCGAGCGGTCCACGAGGCCCCATCGCTATTCGGCCACGGCCTCCCGCGAGGAGCACACCGTGGAGATGCTCAACGAGGTCCTGGGCACCGCCGGAGATCGAGAGGCCGTGCTGGCCCGGTTCATCGGGACCATCCCCGATTCCGAGGCCGCCGCGCTGCGCCGCCTGCTGCAGGACTGAACCCCGCAGCGTTCCGCACTAAACTGACTCGGTGACCATCCTCGCCGCATGCCTCGCCGCACTGGCCCTCGTGCTGGCGATCTCTGTGCCGCGGCTGCTCAGGGAAGCGCAGTTCCGGTCCCGCTCCCCCTGGGCCGCGATGCTGCTGTGGCAGGCCATCGCGCTGGCCGGGGGCGTCTCCATGGTCGGCGCCCCGATGGTCTACGGCCTCGGGCCGTTCGGGGATTCGGTGCCGGCCGCCGCGTCCACGGTGCTCGAACTCATGGCCACCGCAGACTTCGCGGCGCTGACGGACCTGGGAGTGCACCCAGGCCACATCTTCGCGCTCTGCCTGAGCGTGTTGCTGGGTGGGCATCTGCTGCTGACCCTGCTGCTGACCTACATCCGCGTGCTGGGCCAGCGCCGCCGTCACCGCGATGTGGTGCGTCTGCTCTCCACCCCGGTCGACGGCAATCAGGCCGCCGTGCTGGGACGGCACCTGAACCTGTCTGCCGAGCTGAGCGATGCCCACGTCCTCGAACACGAGGCCCCGCTGGCCTACTGCCTTCCCGGACGCACGAACGCCGGGTCCGTGACCGTGCTCTCCCGCGGACTGCTGAACCAGCTCTCGGCGGCCGAGCTGGGCGCCGTCGTCGCGCATGAGAAGACCCATCTGCAGCAACGGCACCATTTCCTCACCATGGCCTTCGAGGCCTGGTACCGCGCGCTGCCCTGGCTGCCCACCACCCGGCACGGCCGAGCTGCGGTGACCGAGCTCACTGAGATGCTCGCCGACGACGGCGCCCTGCGCGCCCATTCGCGTCAGGATCTGCTGCGCGCACTCGCGCTGAGCTCAGCAGGCCAGGATCACCAGGATGTCCTCCGCGGGGGAACTGAGACCGCCGGCGAGAACCGCGCCGCGGCAGCAGAAGAGACTGTACGCGGCGCCGAGCCCGGCCTCGATGCTGACGCCACGAGCGGGGACGGCGCAGAGTCCTCGCTGATCACCACGGCACGGCTGCGCAGACTCCTGGCACCGCCGGAGCCGCTGTCCCGACCGGCCCTCGGGGGCGTGGTCGGCATCGCTGCGGCACTGGTCCTGGTGCCGGCGGCGGCGCTTCTGCTGGGTGCCTGAGCGCTCAGCGCAGGGCGCCCAGGTGGCTAGCCGTTCGCCGCCAGGAAATCCTCGGCGCCTCCGACGAGCTCGGTGTGGCCCTGCTCGAGGTCCTCACGTCCCACCAGCGCTGCGATCTCCGCCGCGAACTCCTCGACGCTGTAGAGCCGACCAGCGGCTTCACGGCGGGAGGCGATCGCGCCCGGCTCCGCGCGTTCGAGCAGCGTCGCTGTGATCGTGCCTTCGATCATGTCCCCCGAGACCACGGTGAGCGTGATGCCCTTGGCGTCGAGCTCCGGGATGAGTTCCAGGAGCGCGTCCTCACCGGCCCGCTTGGACCGGGCCACGGGCTCGTAGGAGTCCATCGTGGCGGTCTGCTTGATGAAGTGCGCCTGGTGGCTGGTGACGAACACGATCTGGCTGCCCTCGGGCATCACCTGGATCGCCGTGCGCGCCATCTGGACCTGGGCGTCGCGGTTGAGCATCAGAGCGTAGTCCTCGCCGCGGCCGGACTCCATTCCACCGGAGGCGTTGAGCACGAGCAGATCCAGCGAGCCGAAGTTCTCCACGGCGGCATCCACCAGGGCCTGCGCGCCGGCCGCCTCGGTCAGGTCCGCACCGACGGCGACGGCGCGACCGCCGGCCTCTTCGATGCCGGCCACCACCTTCTTTGCCCGGGGGGCTTTCTGTCGATAGTTGATCACGACGCCGGCTCCGCGGGCGCCGAGCAGCGCTGCGGTGGCGGCGCCGATGCCGCGGGAGGATCCGGTGATGATGGCGCCGGTTCCGGCCAGGTCCTGCTGTGTCATGAGTTCTTCCTCAGTTCTGCGTCGTGTTGTGCTGTCTCGCGTGCGGCGGTCGCCGCAGCTCGAAAGGTCAGTGGCCCATCCCGAGGCCGCCGTCGACCGGGATCACCGCTCCGGAGATGTAGGAGGCCTCGTCAGAGGCGAGCCAGCGGACCACCGAGGCGACCTCGCCAGCCTCGGCGAAACGTCCGGCGGGGATGTTCTGCAGGTACTTGGACTGTGTGGCCTCATCCAGCGCATCGGTCATGTCCGAGCGGACGAATCCGGGGGCGACCACATTGGCGGTGATGCCGCGCCCGCCAAGCTCACGGGTCAGCGAGCGGGCCATCCCGATCAGGCCTGACTTCGAGGAGGCGTAGTTGATCTGGCCTGGAGAGCCGTAGAGGCCCACCACGGAGGAGATCAGCACCACACGGCCCTTCTTCATCCGAATCATGCCCTTGGACGCCCGCTTGAGCACCCGGAAGGCACCGGTGAGATTGGTGTCCAGGACATCGGTGAAGTCATCCTCGCTCATCCGCATCAGGAGGGTGTCGCGGGTGATCCCGGCGTTCGCCACGAGGATCTCCACCGGGCCGTGGGCCTCCTCCACCTGGGTGAAGGCGGCGTCCACGGAAGCAGAATCAGTGACGTCCGCCGCCACGCCCAGCGCGCCCTCGGGGGCCTCCCCGTTGCGCGTGGTCACGGCGACCTTGTCGCCGTTGGCGATGAAGGCCTCGGCGATGGCACGCCCGATGCCGCGGTTTCCGCCGGTGATCAATACGCTGCGTGCGTTCATAAGTCTCCTCATTACAAGCCTCGTTCCCAGCGGCCCGGTGGTATCGGCCACCGTTGGCGAGGGAAATGGTCTGTCCCCAGCCTATGTCAGCGGCTATGTGACCGTCGCGTCACATCGCCGACCAGCCTCCAGGTTCGGCGCCTAGACTGTCCGGGTGAGCGAACAGGTCCACTCGATCACTGATGCACCGCAGAAGCACAGTGACGAGCAGCACGGGAGAATGGTCCGCTATGCGGTGTCGATGGGCATCCGCATGGTGTGCTTCATCCTTGCGGTGATCCTGCAGAACTGGATGACCTGGGTCCTGCTCGCCCTCGCGGTGGTGCTGCCCTACGTGGCCGTGACCACGGCGAATGTCGGTGGTGACCGCTATATGCGGCGCAGCGAGTCTGAGGATCTCGAATCCCCCTCCCTGCTGGGCACCTCTCATGAAGAGGCCCCGGCAGCGGCCGATCGTCAGTGGTGGGAGGACGAGGAGGACGCCCGGGATGAGGACGCCGACTCCGAGGGTTATGCCGCGCGGCCCGAGGTCATCGCTGGAGAACTCGAGGACCCCGAGGTTTCCGAAGACACGGACGACACCGACGGCACGGAAGACACCGACGAGGAACAGGACGAACGCCGCTGATGGATCTGCTCAACAGCCTCGGCCGCGCGGAGCCGGGCCCGCAGTCCCCCGAGTGCTCTCGGAAGGGCTGCCGGAACGCCGCAGACTGGCAGGTGCTGTGGAACAACCCCAAGATCCATGACCCCGATCGGCGCAAGGTCTGGCTCGCCTGCGACGAACACCGCGGGTGGTTGGAGAACTTCCTCGCCCAGCGACTGTTCTGGCGCAGCACCGAGCCCCTGGCCGGCGCTGACGCGGATCCCGGGACGGTCGGCCCCGACGACGAGCCTCCGGTCCACCCATGACGCGCTACCGCTTTCTGCTGACCCCCACCTGGCTCGGGTGGCTTGCCATCTGCACGCTCTTCGCCGTGGCCTGCGTGTTCCTGGGCCAGTGGCAGATCGACCGGCGCGAGGCCTCGCTGGAAGAGATCAACCGCATCGTCTCCAACTACGACGCCGACCCGGTGCCCTACTCCGAGGCCCGAGAGCTCTTCGACGCAGCCGAGGCCGACGACGAATGGACCGTGGTCGAGCTGACCGGCGAGTACCTCGAGGACGACTCCCGACTCGTCAGGAACCGGGCGCACCGCGGGTCCGTGGGCTACGAGTCACTGGTGCCTTTCTCCGTGACCGGCACCGACGACGTGGTGGTCATTGACCGCGGATGGCTGCCCACTGACAGCTCGGATGGTTCCCGTCCCGAGTACTCCCCTGCGCCGCCTGAGGGCGAGGTCGATCTGGTGGCTCGCATCCGACCCGCCGAGCCGGCCATCAACCGTGGTGCTCCCGAGGGCCAGTTGGCCTCGATCGATCTTCAGGAGTATCAGGATGAGCTGGGCTACAGCCTCCTCACCGGCGGCTACGGACTCATGGCCGAGGAATCGCCCGCCCCAGAGACGGCGCCGCGACAGCTGACCCGTCCCTCCATGGAGGAGGGACCCCATCTGTCCTATTCGATGCAGTGGCTCACCTTCGGCCTGTTGGGCTTCATCGGCTGGGGCTACGCCGCGCGAATCCACGCCCGCAATCGGGACTTCGATGAGGCGGAGGCCGCGGCGAGCGGGACCACTCCGCACGCGATCTCCGAAGATGGCGGCCCGCTGCATGCCGCCTCCCCGGTGCCGGCGCAGGATCGAGTGCGCGAGGCCAATCGGCGTCGCCGGATCACGACTGGACGGCTCTCGGACGAGGACCTCGAGGACGCCTGGGTCGACCAGCGGCTGGGCCGCTGAGCCTCACCCGGCGGGCGGCAGTTCATCTCCGGCGCAGGAGGCGACCTCCCACCAGTGCAGAGACTCGTCGTCGAGCTGCCAGTGCGCGATCTTCGGGCCCAGGCTGGTCTCAGCAGTGAACCACCAGGTCTCCCCCGGGTTCCACCCCGCGATCACACTGGCCGTGTCTTTCCCCACCGGGATGGCGAGACCGGCACTTCTCAGGTAGCCCGCGACGCTGAGGTGCACGCCGTCGTACTCTTTCGACACAGCTTCCCAGTCGGGAATCAGCCACCGCCCCGCTCTTCCGGTGGTGCGATACCAGTCATGGCGCTTCTCTGCGGTGACCTCCAGCGGGAAACGTTCGCAGAGCACCACCCAGTCCTGGGCAACGCGGATCTCATAGACAGTGGGGGCTCCTGAGACCCAGAGCCGGCGCGTGTGGGCGGTCTCCCAGCCGAAGCCGTCCTCGAAGAAGTATAGGACCGCCGGTGCGTGATCGGAGAACCGCGCGGTGCTGCGCAGCAGTTTCTCCGGCGGTCGGGACCACCACACTCCGCCATAGCTCGCCGCAGGGTCCTGCGGACGGTCGCGCCGTGCCCGAAGCTCCAGGGCCTGCTGCTCCGCACGCCAGTCCGAGAGCACCTGCGTGGGTTCGCCTGAGTGGTCGTATCCGGGGATCTCTGGCCACTGCACGCAGGCCTGGTCCTCCAGCACCACGGGCTCGTTCCACCACCTCGTCTGCGAAGAATCGAGAAGGTGACCGGCTACGCGCAGCAGAGCGCCGCGCAGCTCTGCGGAGCCGGCGAGCAGGTCCTCACCCTCAGGCTCCTGCCAATAACGGGCGAACGCCACGACATCGCCAAGGACAAGACGCAGCAGATCCTCGGTGGGCTCCTCCAGATTTGTGGCGTCCAGGGCCCGTGCGACCTCGGCAGGACCGACCGCGGTCGACAGGACGCGGACCGGGGAGCCGAAGACCGGCCATCGGGACATGAGCCGGCCACGGTGTTCTCCCTCGGGCTCGAGCGCGGTCGCCGCCTCGTGGACCGTGCCGGCGAGCTCAGAGGGGCTCGGGTCCGAACGCCGCTCGGAGGCCAGCGCGAACTCCAACAGCAGTCGGCGTCCGCGCGGACCATCAAGCAGGGTGTCGGGGGTCAGAGCCATGCGCTCAGCCTAGCGACCAGGGACCTGGACCGCTCGGATCAGTCTTGCGTGATCAAGCCATCCCCAGCGGGACAGCGTGATCAGGCCAGCGTGATGAGGTCCTCGTAGTCCTTCGTGTAGATGTCTTCCTCACCATCGGGCAGCAGCAGCACCCGGTCGGGGCTCAGCGCCTCCACCGCTCCGGGATCGTGGCTGACCAGGACCACAGCGCCCTCGTAGGTGCGCAGTGCCGCGAGGATCTCCTCGCGGCTTGCGGGGTCCAGGTTGTTCGTCGGCTCGTCCAGCAGCAGCACGTTCGCACTCGAGGCCACCAGCGAGGCCAGCGCCAGCCGTGTCTTCTCGCCGCCGGAGAGCACCGCAGCGGGCTTGCTCACATCATCGCCGGAGAACAAGAATGAGCCGAGGATCTTCCGCTGATCGGTGTCGTTGAGGAAGGGCGCGGCTGTCTTCATGTTCTCCAGCACGGAGCTCTCGGTGTCCAGTGTGTCGTGCTCCTGGGCGAAGTAGCCGAGCTTGAGCCCGTGCCCGGAGATGACCCGGCCGGAGTCCGCCTCCGCCGCGCCGGCCAGCAGGCGCAGCAGCGTGGTCTTGCCGGCGCCGTTGTACCCCAGGATGACCACGCGGGAGCCACGGTCGATCGCGAGGTCGAGTCCGGTGAAGATCTCCAGCGATCCGTAGGACTTGGACAGCCCTTCCGCCATGAGCGGAGTCTTGCCGCAGGAGGCCGGGGCGGGGAAGCGGATGTTCGCCACGCGCTCCGCGGCGCGCTCACCCTCCAGTCCCGCCATCATGCGATCGGCTCGCTTGAGCATGGACTGGGCGGCGACAGCCTTGGTGGCCTTCGCGCGCATCTTCTCGGCCTGGAAGCGCAGCTGGCTGGCCTTCTTCTCCGCATTGGCGTATTCGCGCTTGCGCCGAGCAGCATCCTGGTCGCGCTGGACCAGGTACTTCTTCCAGCCCATGTTGTAGACATCCAGCGTCATCCGGTTGCCGTCGAGGTAGAACACCTTGTTGACGGTGGATTCGATGAGGTCCACGTCGTGGGAGATCATCAGGACGCCCCCGGCGTAGCTCTGCAGGTGATCGCGCAGCCAGACGATGGAATCCGCGTCCAGGTGGTTCGTGGGCTCATCGAGCAGCAGGGTGTCCGCGTCGGAGAACAGGATCCGGGCGAGCTCGACACGCCGGCGCTGACCGCCGGAGAGCGTCTTCAGCGGCTGGGTCAGGATGCGCTCGGGCAGGTCCAGGTTGTTGCAGATCATCGCGGCCTCGGCCTCGGCGGAGTAGCCTCCGGCGGCGTCGAACCGGGTCTGCACCTTGGCGTACTGGGTCATCGCCTTGTCGCGGACCGCGTCGTCGGTGCTGGCCATGTCCTGCTCTGCCTGGCGAAGCTTGGCGGAGATGACGTCGAGTTCCCGGGCCGCGAGGATCCGGTCCCGGGAGAGCTGCTCCATGTCGTCGATCTTGGGGTCCTGCGGCAGGTAGCCGATGCTCCCCCGGCGCTCCACATGCCCAGCGGCAGGCTGGGTCAGCCCCGCGAGGACCTTGGTCAGCGTGGTCTTGCCGGCGCCGTTGCGCCCGACGAGGCCGACTTTGTCTCCCGAATCGATGCGGAACGCGACCTCGTCCATCAGCAGGCGCGCTCCGGCGCGGAGTTCAAGATTGGATACGCTGATCAACGGTGCAGTTTCCCTTCGGGCCGCGCAGAGCGCGCCGGCCTGACAACTTTGAATAGGTGGGTTCAGTGGACAACCCTTCCAGTGTAACGACGACCCTGGATGCAGCCGCATTCGACGTCGACACCTCAGCCGGCGACAGGCGACGCATCCTGCACCCGGTGACCCTGAGCCTGCCCGAACATCGCATCGCCGTGATCGGCGCCAATGGGTCGGGAAAGTCCACGCTGCTGCGCCTCATCGCCGGACTCGTGGCGCCCAGCTCGGGATCGGTCCAGCTCAGCCCCGCCGGCGTGCGGACCGGGTTCATCTTCGCGAACCCGCAGGCACAGCTGATCATGCCCGTGGTCGGCGAGGACATCGCCTTTTCGCTGCGCAGGAGCATCAGCTCGGCAGCGGAGCGTCGGAACCGCAGCCGTGAGATCTTGGACACTATGGGCCTGGGTGACCGGGAGGAGTCCAGCATCTACGACCTGTCCTCCGGAGAGCGGCAGAAGGTGGCGCTGGCCGGAGTCCTCGCCGCGGAGCCGCAGCTGGTGCTCGCCGACGAGCCCACCACGCTGCTGGACCTGCGCAGCACCGTGGAGTTCACCCAGATGCTGATGAACCTGGCACCCCCGATGATCGTGGCCACCCACGACCTCAGCCTGGCGGCGCGGGCGCAGCGGGTGCTGGTCTTCGATCACGGCCACCTGATCGCGGACGGCCCGCCGCACGAGTCCATCCCGTACTACCGTGCACTCGCCGGGTCTGACTGAGCCGGATCTGAGCCGGATCAGTAGGCGCCGGACCCTCCGACGACTGCCTGCACCGTGCGCAGCACGATCACGATGTCCCCCATCAGCGACCAGTTCTCCACGTAGTACAGATCCAGACGCACGCTCTCCTCCCAGCTGAGGTCGGAACGACCGGCGACCTGCCAGAGCCCGGTGATCCCTGGCTTGACGAGCATCCGCCGGTGGGTGGTGTCATCGTAGGCCTCCACCTCCTGGGGCAGGGGCGGACGGGGTCCCACGACCGACATCTCACCGCGCAGCACGTTGTAGAACTGCGGCAGCTCATCAAAGCTGAGTCTGCGCAGCACCGCACCGACCCGGGTGACGCGAGGATCCTTGCGCATCTTGAAGAGCACGCCGTTTCCCTCTGAGAGGGTCTGCAGCATCGAAAGGTGCTTCTCTGCGTCCACGACCATCGAGCGGAACTTCAGCATCGAGAAGCGCGAGTGGTCGATCCCGACGCGTTCCTGACGGAAGAGCACCGGCCCCGTGCTGTCCAGCTTGACCCAGACGGCGATCACCAGCAGCAGCGGCGAGAGCAGGAGAAGCGCCGTCGCGGAGACGACGATATCGAAGGCGCGCTTGGTGATCCGCCCCATGCTCGACATCCGGGGGTACGCCACGTACAGCATCGGAACGCCGCCGACCATATGGGATTCGATGCGAGAGCCCGCGACCTCGGAGATCGAAGGAACCACGACCAGGTTCACATCCAGGGCTTCCAGCGCCCAGCCCAGTTCGCGGACCGACTCGGGAGGCAGGAAATCGGTCTCGGTGAGCATCACCAGGTCCGCAGCACTGCGTGTGACCACATCGATGATCTTCGCCACGGTGCGCCCCGGATCTGTGACTCCGCCGTCCGCATGGACAATGCCTTCGGTGTAGGTGGCCGTGACCGTGGTTCCCGTGGAGGTCTTGGACCCCTCCACCGCGGAGACCACATGGCGCACCTTCCGAGGATCACCGACGACGACGACGCGGTGCGTCCACTCACCGTGACGCCATCGATCCAGGAGATACCGGCGCCACAGGTGCCTGCCGAGCAGGAGACCCGCGGCCCCGAGCGGCAGCGAGACGGTGGTGTGCTCGCGGGGCACGTCGAGGTCGAGCACGACGACGGCGACGAAGAAGACGCCGAAGGTCACGAAGGTTCCCACAAGGACCCGCCGATACTCGGTGAGTCCCGAACCGATCTGCTTCCAGTCGCGGGACCTGCCCAGACCGAGCACGAGGACCCACAGCGCCCCCAGTCCCAGCGTCATCCCCACCGGGTGCTGGCCCTGCAGCATGAGACCGTGCACCGCCCCGAGGACACCGGCGACGACGGCGAGATCCGTGACGAGCAGCCGCATGCCATAGCCGCTGTGCCACTCCCGTGCGGAAGCAGGCCCGGAGGGGGCCGTCATCCAGTCCGCGGCGCCACGACGTGCGGTGCTGACCGTCCTGGTCTGAGTGGTCATGACAGCACCCCCAGCGTCGCTGAGGCAAGGGTGCTGTGGTGCATGGGCGCTGCGAGACTGTGGTGCAACTCAGTACTGCGCTCGGCTGGACTGTGGAACGAGTGATTCACGGTGTTCGCCTTTCTCTTGAACGGTGGGCGACTGAGCCGGTGCATGCTCAGGGTCAGGAAGTGGGGAGTCCGGTGAGACTCGATGGACCAGCCGGTGCGCCATCAGCAGTCCGGGGATCGCCTGGGCCAGGAGGACGCCGCAGGCCATGGAGATGCCGGGGGCGGCGGCACCGAGACCGAGCGAGACTCCGAGCACGGTTCCGGAGACCACCAGGATCAGCAGCGTCGAGGACATGGCGGCCTGCCGCCAGAATCCCTGCCGGTCGGTGAAGAGGTTCGCCTGGGTGAGGTGTACCGACTGGGCCACGAGTGCCGCGGCCATCCCGAGGACCACAGCCCAGGAGGGGGTGATCTCGCCGCCGGTCACCAGGGTCGCCACGGGGCGCGCCAGAAGGCCGAAGCCCAGCGCCGCGGCGCTGCCGAGTCCGATGAGCATGAGGTTCGCCCGGCGCCAGAGTCCAGGCTCGGGGTTCACCGCGAATCTCGGCCAGAGGACGGTGGCAGACATGAACAGGACCGAATAGATCGGAAGGTACATCTGCAGAGCGATCGCATACTCGCTCAGGTCGCTGGGGCTCGCGATGCTCGCGAGCAGCACCCTTCCGTGCTGTTCGGAGAGCGCCAGCCCCGCCATCGCGATCAGCACCGGAAGACCCCCGAGGAGGATCCGTCGCACAGTCGAGAAGAACCGCTCCTGCTCGAGTCCATTCCCGCTCGAGAGCTCCTCGTCGCCAGTCGTCGAACGGGCGCCGAGCTCTTGCTGTGCTGCCTCCTGTTCGGCATAGAGCCCGCGAAGCCCGATCCGGGGATGCAGGAACGCGAGGTAGGAGCAGATCGAGACAAAGGTCAGGGTGCTCACCGCCAGACCGACGGCCAGCCACGCCGGGGGCACGCCGAGCTCCCCGAGCAGGAGGATCATCAGCAGGTTTCCCCCGGGCGGAACCAGCCCCAGCAGCACCAGCAGATCGGAGCGGTCGCGGCCCACGAGGGTGCGGGCGGCGAGTCCGAGGGGCAGGCTCAGGAAGAAGATGCTCAGCACCATGCTCATCACGAGGTCGACCCGGGGAGCGAGGGTCTCCGGGACATCAAAGATGATCGACCATAGTCCGAAGACTCCTGCAAGCGTCGCCGTCGTCGCGCCGAGGAGTCCGACGACAGCAAGGACCAGGGCCGTTCGTCGGACCAGGATCCTGATCTCCTGCACAGCCTGCTTGCCGTCACTGGCACGCGCCACGGCTCGGGCCACCGCCGCGCCCAGCCCGAGATCGGCGAACGGCAGCGCGATCTGCAGCTGCGCGATCATGGTGATGAATCCGTAGGCGAGCGCACCCGCGTAGTGCACGGTGAGCCCGGCGGAGGTCAGCGCAAAGGCCCCGCTGATCGGCAGCACTGCGGCGCGCAGCCCGGCCGTGCGCAGGAGCATGGTCGTCCAGCTGCGAGAAGCGGAACCAGCGCGAGGGCGGGCGGTGCGCCGCGGAGTCTCAGCCCGCACGATTCACCGCTCGAATCACGCCGGAGAGTCCCACGACGACGGCGGCAGGGTGCGGCTTGGCGCGGAGCCCGGCGGCCAGGTGTCGTGCTCCGGACAGCCATGCTCGTGAGGCGAAGGCATCCCGGGCGATCACCGAGGTGAGGAAGTCGGCACGGGAATGCGAGCCGATATCGGCGCCCAGCGATTCGACCCACGCTGCACTGGCCCGCCAGTCCGGTGTTCGCGAGATCGACCCGTGTGTGCCCTGATGGACCCGGACCAGGACCTCGGGAAGCATCTGCACCCGGTGACCGGCACGTTCCACGCGTCGCAGCCAGTCCCAGTCCTGGTGGCGCGGAAGAGAGTCGTCCCAGGGCACCTGCAGAGCGATATCGCGGCTGCACAACAGCGAAGAGGTCTGCAGGAAGTGCCGGCGCAGACGCACCGTGGAACGGTCGAACACGTAGTCCACCACGGACCCATCGGGTGAATCGCTGCCGCGGTAGAGCTTCTCGGGCACGACACGGCTGGAGGCCCCGACCAGCAGGGATCGTGAACTGACCAGCGTGTCTCTGCCGGCATGGACGAGCTGCATCGCCGACTTCTCCGAGACCCACTCGTCGTCGTCATCCAGGAACGCGATATGGCTGCTCTGCGCCGCCTGGACCCCGAGGTTCCTTGCCGCGGCGCCTCCCACCCCTCCCGGGGTGAGCACCAGAACATGGGGCAGACCCTCCAAGAGCCGCTCCACGCTCGAGCGCATCGCGGGACGGTCCAGCACCACCAGCGCCGTGGTCTTGCGCGACTGTCGCAGCACGGATCGCACGGCACGTTTCAGTGTGACCCGACCGACCGAGGGGATGATCGCGGTGAGGGTCTCGGCCGGACGGGCGGCACCGTTGAGCGTTCGGTAGTCCAGGGTCGGGGCCTCGGCGAGGGAGCTCATCAAGGGAAAGGGGGTCGTGTTCATCGGGTCCTCCTGAGAAGCAGTGCGGCCAGTTTCACGGGCTCGAGCAGATAGCGACCGGCCAGGCGTCGTGGGTCCGAGCCGAGCCTCCAGAGCCACTCCAGGCCCCAGGCTCCCAGTCGTCGCGGTGCCAGAGACTGGACTCCGCCCAGCTGGTCCAGTGCACCACCGACGGTGGCGATCACCGGCACCTCCAGTCGCCGTGCGAGCTGGTCAGCAAGTCGCTCCTGCAGAGGCATCCCCATCCCGATCAGCAACACCTGCGGGTCATGACGGCGGATGCGCTCGCAGACGCTCGCCAGGTCCGTGTCGGACCAGGGGTCCGCGGGGATCGCCTGCCAGGAGATGGCGCTGCTCAGCGAGCCGAAGTGCCGCAGCGCCGCGTCGGCTGATTCGCGGGTTCCGCCCAGCGTGGTGACCCGTGTGACGGCGTCCACCTCTGCCAGCCCGTCCACCCAGTCCGTGGAGCCGAGCCGGTGCTCTGTGCACCAACGACGTGCAGTCTCTGTGCGGGTCAGCCGCAGCAGCGCGAGCACCGGCATCCCGTCGACGATGACCGCGTCTGATCGGGTGTAGAAGTCGCGAAATTCTGGCAGCTGGTGCCAGAGGTAGACGGAGTGCAGGTTGTGGCCGGCGATCACCAGTCGCTGGTCCCCGCGGACCGCTTCCTGGATGTGACCCAGCAGCTCCTGGCGCCGCAGCGGGGAGACGCGCACGCCGAGCAGCGGGACCTCGACGGTCGGGATCGGGGTCATCGGAACGCTCCTTCAAGCGGGACGAACGGTTGGCTGGGAGATTGTCGAGACGCCTGCACCGCTGATGAGCTCTTCACCGCGGTCGGTGCCGTGAGCACCGCGAGGAGGATCGGCAGCGCGACGTAGGGGTTGTTCAGTCCGCTCACCGAAAGGCTGTTGATGGTCGCGATCCCCATCAGTGCGACGCTCAGCGACCAGGGCACGCGAGACATGCGCAGGATGATCAGTGGAATCAGCAGGGCGATCGCGAGAGCCAGGAGGCCGCCGTCGTAGTAGAGGCGCATCACGAAGGAATGCAGGATCACCGAGTAGCACTGACCATCCCCGGCCGAGGAGAACAGCTCCTCGTAGTAGGACAGCTCCTCGCACGCGCCGGCGGACAGCGGCGTGATGGGTGGTGTTCCGAACAGTCGTTGAACCCACCCCCAGCCGGCGGTCTCGGACTGCAGCACCTCGAAGAACCTCACCCGGTCGATGACCTGGGACTCACCGGCGCGCTCCCGGAAGATCAGCCAAGGAATACACAGCCCGGCCAGCGGTGCCAGCGCCGAGAGGTAGCGCATGAAGATGTCGGAGCTTCGGGTGCTCCACAGCGTATAGGCCACCAGGACCAGGTAGGTGAAGGCTCCGCTGCGAGAACCCGACAGGACGGTCAGCACCCCCAGCAGCAGCACCAGCAGGAACCGATGGGGCGCCTTCTGACGGTGCACGACGGCGGCCAGGGCAGTGAAGAGCGCGAGCTCGAAGTTGTTCTCCAGGAACAGACCAGGGCGCTCGTCCAGGCCGACCAGTGCGGCGGTGAGAATCGACTTGAGCGTCGCCAGTCCGATCAGCCACCAGGCAAGCCGGTGAAGCAGATCAGTCCTGCTCCACCGATGGCCGTGCGCCATCGCGAAGACGACCAGGTACACCAGCCAGCGGTGCGCTTGGAGCAGATCCTCCAGCGGCGGCTGCTCGGACAGCGCACCGACGATTCGTGTCCCGATGTAGGCGGCAAGGAACACGAGGGTGAGATTCGCGATGATCCGTCCGCGGATGAAGATCCAGCCCGCGAGGAGCAGCACCCAAGCATCGAGGATCGCAGTCATCGGCAGCGGTGAGAACTCCCCCACGTAGACGACGCTGACCAGCGCGCTTCCCAGCAGCACCAGATAGAGCAGGCGCTGAAGCCAGATCGGGATCTCGACCCCTCCCGTGTGTCTTGTGGCGTCTGCGCCAGGGCGCGCGGACGCGGTCTGCCATTGCCTCGGCATGGGCGCGGATCACCCCCTCTCCCGCGGGAGCACGACGACTCGGTTCTTCCGAGCATCGGCGGTGGAAGCATCCGACTCCGGCTCGGAGAGCCGACGAGGTCCGGAGAGCATGGGCTCCGAGGCCGCCAACCGGCTGCCCCCCGCTGGCTCAAGCTCGCTGCGGGTGCGACGCGATGGGCGCTGTCGGCGTTCCTGCAGACTGTCCGGGCCGCGCATCGGGACCCCTGCCAGGACCAGACCCACCACGCGTGCCCGCGCCCGGGCGAGCAGTTCGAAGCTGGTCGCGAGCTGCGCCCGGGTGGCGGTGCCGTAGCGGGTCACGACGATCACCCCGGTGGTGATCTGCGCCAGCAGCGCCGCGTCGGAGACCGAGAGCAGGGCCGGGGTGTCGATGATCGTCACGTCATAGTTCTCGGCACATGCCTCGAGAAGCGCCTGCACCTTCTCCACGCTGGCCGGTTCCATGCTCTGGTCCTCTCGCGCCCCGGGGAGGATCACATCGAGGCCGTCCTCCACCCCGGGGATGATGACGTCCTCCAGGTAGACGGTTCCTCCCAGCACATCCCGCAGGCCGCCGGTCTCTCCGGACTCCGCCCCCATGTCGAGCCACTCGGCGAGGTCAGGGTTCTCGAAGTCCGCTCCGATGAGCAGGGTTTTGCGGCCACCATCGGCCAGCGAGCGGGCGAGATTGACGGCAACCGTCGTCCGCCCCTCCCCCTCCACGGAGCTGGTGATGACGTAGGAGCTGGGCGAGCTGAAGGATTCACCGAAACGCAGTCGCATCCGCATCTCCCGGAACGCCGCCGCGGTGTCAGCCGTGCCGCGGCCCTTGCGCCGGCGCGCTTCCCGACCACCGCCCTCCCGCCTGGTCACACCGAGCAGGGGTGCCACGGTGAGCGGGGCGAAGTCCTCGGGGCGGCGGACCGTGGTGTCCAGCGCCTCGCGCAGGAACGCAAGTCCGATGCCCAGGATGAGGCCCACCGCGAATCCCGCGCCCAGCGTGAGATCGAGTTGCGGGCTCTGCGGGGCGGTCGGCACCTGTGCCGCCTGGACGACGGCGAGGTCCATGATCCCCGGGGCCCCGGCGGGCGAATCCTCCAGTGAGGTCTCGATCTCGTCGACCACGTTCTGCAGACTGGTGACCACAGCATCGGCGATGTCCGCCGCCTGCTGGGCCGAGCCCGCCGTCGCGGTGATCTCCAGCAGCGTGGTGTCCGCGAGGGCCTGGGCCTCAACGTCGTCTGCCAGCGCCGAGGCCGAGGTCGGCAGATCGAGCATCTGCACCACGGGACCCAGGACCGCGGGAGTGTTGACCAGATCGGCGTAGGTGGCAGCGCGCTGTTCCGCGAATGAACTGCCCTGCTGCAGCTGCGCCAGATCGGTCCCGCTGGAGGCCGAGACGAAGACCTTGGTCGTGGAGGCATAACTGATCGGCTGGAAGGGGTAGGTGGCCGCAGCGCCGATCACGGCGAGGACCAGGGTGAGAAGGATGATGGCCCATCGCCGACGGCAGATGCGCAGGTAATCTTGCATGTTCATATGTGACAACTTTCCCGGTGCGTGGTCAGAAGTCACCGGGCAGGACGCCCCTGGAACGGTGGGGCGCCCATCACGGTGTGAGGTTCACGTTAGGCCGACGCCCGAGCTTCGCGTCACGGGGGTGAACGAACCCCCGCAGGGACTACGTGGGAACCCCCGTGATTCCCCGTGGTGGAAACCCAGCAGATGTGACGCAGGCCACCCACAGGGGCTTATGCGGTGCGCAGGTCGTCCTCGTCCTCGACCTGCAGCATCCGCCGCAGGGCGTGGCGAGAGTCCAGCCCGAGCTTCCCCAGCGCGTTCGCCACGTGGTATTCGACGGTGCGCACGGAGAGCACGAGCTCCTCGGCGACGTCCTTGTTCGTCAGGCTCTGACCGACCATCAGCGCGATCTCCCGCTCCCTCGTCGTCAGTGCAGTCAGAGCAAACCGCGCTTTGGAGCTGAGCCCATCGGGGAGGTCGAACATTCGGGGCCGTTCCTGCGCTGTCTGTCCCGCGGTCACCTTGCGCAGGGTGCGGAAGATCTCATCGGCCTGATGGAAAAGTCCCTCGGCGCCGCAGCCCTGGAACATCGAGGCCGCCCACAGCACTGACTCGGCGGTCTCGTCTGCCTTGTCCTGCAGCGTGTCCAATCCCTGGACCACACAGTGACCGAGGTCCAGAGCCAGCAGTCCCCGGTAGATGCTCAGGGCACCCCCGTCCCCGGGGATATGGGCGGATTTCAGACCGGGAAGTGCCGTGATGGCTGACATGGCTGCGGTCAGGTGTTCATGCGCCGCGGCGTGCTTGCCAGCACCCAGGGCGGCGAGTCCGCGGAGATGCCGCAGGACATAGTCGCGGTGCGTGGCGGAGGAATGCTCATCGGCGCGGGCTTTGGTGATCAGGGCGGGCAGCGCCTGTGCCCTCCCGCTGTGCAACAGGGAGCGCCCAAGAAGAACCGCCGAGGTCGCTGCTCGCGACCAGATGCTCAGCTCAACCTGCATGCCCAGGATGCTGCTGACCACCTTCTCGTGATCCTGGGCTGCGGTGGCGGCCCACGCGTCCACATAACCACGTCCGGCACGACCCAGGCTCGTATCGGTCACCCGCCCCACATGAGCGCGGAGGTCGAAGGACCAGCCCTGCGCCTCGCGGTGTCCTCGGGCCGCAGGCACCAGATGCACCGCGTTGAAGGCCAGGGGTGCCACATTGTCCTCGCTGATGTCCAGGACCTCCGAGGCGGCCGACTCGGCAAAGATCTGCGCCTCGGTCCAGAGTCCCGCCTCGAAGAGCAGGTAGGTCATGTGGACCTCGGCATAGGCCAGGGAGCGTCGGTTCCGGCCGGGCCAGTTCTCGATGGCGGTGATCAGATCCGTATAGGCCTCGGAGGGACGTCCCGCGGTGCGCAAGACGGATCCCCGAGCGACCAGCAGCGCCATCTGCGCGGACTCGGTGCCGGGCACCATCCGCACCTCGTCGAGCAGCTTCTGAACCTCGTCGGAGAATGACTGCGGCTGAGCCTGCTCGATGCCTTCCAAAGACTGCCACAGCTGCAGACTCACGCGCAGCCCGCGGGTCTCCGCCAGAAGCTGCTCGGGAGTCGCGATTCTGGTGCTCACGCGGGGGTCTGCGGCCTGAATCTGGTCCTCGAGCCGCAGCAGCGCCTGCACGGTCCGAGACGCAATGGTGAGCAGATGCCAGTAGGAGCCGCGGAGTCCGGACGTTCGCGACGCCTGCAGGACGGTATCCGCGTAGCAGAGCAGGGCCTTCGGCGTGGCCTCCTCGATCTCCACACCGCCGGCGAGGAATCCGAGGGTTCCCTCGAGGTCACCGCGGATGAGACTCTCGCGAGCCAGGATCCCCCGGCGCAGCACAGGGTGAACCTCATGGCTCTGCGCCCAGCTGACGGTGGCATCCACGTCGATCTTCGTGCCCGCCCGCATGGCGGCGAAGGTGAGGCTTTCAAGCGTGCTGCCGGAGCGGTCGACTTCGAAGGCCAGTCTGCTCAGCTCGAGCGCCTGTGCGGTGTCACCGGTCCGGCTCGCCGTCCGGGCCGCCTGGATGAGCGCCTCGACGGTGCCTGCTGAATCACCCACACTCGGGTCCAGCAGCACTGCTTCGGCCAGGTGACGCGCGGAGGCAAGACCGGCCTCGGCCTTGGCGAGGCGCATCTGCAGATCAACACGCAGCTCGCGGCTGAGATCCGCGACCACGCAGCGCCCGAAGACCTTGTACTTCAGTGCGAAGCGTCCCGAGGTTCTTGCCTCGCGCACCAGACTGGAATCCCGCAGCGCTTCGGCGTCGACGGACTCTACCCCGAGCAGGCTGCTCATCTCGTGGACAGAGAGCGGATAGCTGGCAAGCGCCAGCAGCGCGAGCATCTGCTGGACGTCCTGCGTGGTCTCGCTGAACACCTGACTGATCAGCAGTCGCTGCGCCTCGGCTGGACCTTCTCCACGCTCCAGCTCGCGCAGCGCCGCCTGCAGCGCGTCGGCGCTGATCGCATCATCGAGCGTGGTGAGTCGATCGATCACATGGTTGAGATAGGAGGGAAAGCCCCCCGTGGCGTCATGGACCCGCGCCGCCACGTTGCTGCTGATCGGCAGCCCGGTGTGCTCCTGGAGGAGAACACGAACCTCGGAACGGCTGAACGGCTCCAGGACGAGGCGCAGCGCCTCTCCTGCCGTCTCGGTGAAGCGGATGAGCCGGTGCATCTCGGTGCGTCTGTTGGTGCGCGCGGTGACCATTGCGAGCATCGGGATGTCTTCGATCTCGCGGAGGGTCTGGAAGATCACATCCGAGGAGAGCGGATCCACCCACTGCATGTCCTCGATCACCAGAACCACAGGCTCGGTGATCGCGTCGGCCTGTTCCTGCACCAGGGCAGCGAGCTCCTCCACGTCACAGGGCGCGCGGTAGCGCTGCGGCTTGCGCAACAGGTGCGTAGCCGCGTACCCCGGGATCTCGCGGTCCGCAGGGTCGAGGTAGACGTTGGCTCGGGACCATCCGGGCAGACGGGAGACCGCTTCGTTGAGTAACGAAGTCTTCCCCACTCCCGGCGGACCTTCGATGAGCAGAAAGCGCGGTGCGGCGGAGGTGTGAACGGCCTCCGCCGCTGCCGCGATCACTTCGAGCTCAGACTGCCTGCCTAGGAATCGTGTAGACGTTGACATACCTGCTCCCTGCCACAGGTCACGCGCTGTCTGGTTCAGGGTCCAGACATGGGGCGAACCTGCTCGGCACAGCCTATGTCAATGTGTTTTCCAGGAGAATAGCAATCTGAAAAATTGTTCAAATTTAAATATTGAACCCCAGCGCGCGCATCTGCTCGCGGCCGTCGTCGGTGATCTTCTCGGGGCCCCACGGCGGCATCCAGACCCAGTTGAGCCGCCACTCGTCGACCATGGTTCCGACGTGCTGGCCCACCTGCTCCTCGAGCACATCGGTGAGCGGGCAGGCCGCGGTGGTCAGCGTCATGTCGATCAGCAGGGCGCCGTCCTCGGCGTAGTTCAATCCGTAGAGCAGACCGAGGTCCACAACATTGATGCCGAGCTCCGGGTCGATGACCTCCTTGAGTGCTTCCTCAACATCTTCAAGCGGCGTCTGGGCCGCTGCGACAGCGTCACTCATGGCGCTCTCCTTTCCCTATCGGGTAGCTGCTTCGGCGGTCTTTCGTCCGTCTGGTCTCTCGTGCGTCTCATCTCTGGTGCAACGTCCTCGGTCGGGCGACTATGCCCCGACCTGAGCCTGGGCCAGCGCGTCGCGCAGGGCCATCCAGCCCAGCAGCGCACACTTGATACGTGCAGGATACCGCGCCACTCCGGTGAAGGCCGAGGCATCGTCGAGGGCCTCCAGCCGTGCCGGGTCCAGCTCCTGCCCCCGTGCCGCCATCAGCTCCCGGAAGTGCTCGCCGAGCTCG
This sequence comes from uncultured Nesterenkonia sp., assembly GCA_947494195.1. GTDB lineage: Bacteria > Actinomycetota > Actinomycetes > Actinomycetales > Micrococcaceae > Nesterenkonia. The sequence continues at coordinate 214,110 of CANLUC010000003.1, forward strand.
GCCGCACGCGTGACCTTCTGTTCGATCACCAGTTCATACATCACTGAGAGCGAGGCCTGGGAGATCGAGCAGCCCTGGCCGGTCCAGCCCAGCGCCTGGATCGTCTCGCGGTCCTCGTCGAGCTGCACGCGCAGCGTGACCTGGTCCCCGCAGGTGGGGTTGAGCTGAAAGGACTCTCCCCCGTACTCGGCGAGCTCACCTTCGCCCTGTCGTGCGCGGGCATGATCAAGAATGACCTGCTGGTAGAGCTGCTCCATGGCATCTGCCATCACACACCTCCTCGGGCGGCCGGGGCTGCGGACTCGGCGAACCCGAAGAATCGGCGGACTTCGTGCAGCCCTGCGATGAAAGCTTCCACGTCGGCTGCCGTGGTGTAGACCCCGGCGGAGGCTCGAGCCGAGGCGTGGACTCCGAGCCGACGGTGGATGGGCTGAGCGCAGTGGTGTCCCACGCGCACCGCCACGCCGAGGCTGTCCAGCACCTGGCCGACGTCGTGGGGATGGACCGACTCGACCTCGAAGGCGACGACGGCGAGCCGGTCAGCAGAGTCCTGCGGCCCGAGCAGGCGGACGCCCGGGACATCGGCGATGCCGTCGATCATCAGCTGGGCCATCTCCGCCTCGTGCGCTGCGACCTGATCCATGCCGAGTGCGCTGAGGTACTCCACGGCGGCCCGGAATCCGACGACCTGGGCCACCATCTGGGTGCCCGCCTCGAATCGCTGGGGCGGCGGCATGAAGCTGGTGGATTCCATGGTCACGACTTCGACCATGGAGCCTCCCGTCAGGAACGGGGGAAGATCCTCGAGCAGCTCTCGTTTTCCGAAGAGTGCTCCGACCCCGGTGGGACCCACCATCTTGTGCGCGGAGAAGGCTGCGAAGTCGACATCGAGGGCATGCAGATCCACCGGCATGTGTGCCGCGGTCTGGCAGGCGTCGAGCACCACATAGGCCCCCACGTCCCTCGCGCGGCGGACGAGTTCGGCGACGTCCGTGATCGCTCCTGTCACGTTGGAGGCGTGGGTGATCGCCAGGATCCGGGTGCGTGGCCCGATGACCGAGTAGGTCTCCGGGTCCAGACGTCCCTCGTCGGTCAGCCCGATCCAGCGCAGAGTCGCGCCGGTCTTCGCCGCCAGCTGCTGCCAGGGCACGAGATTTGCGTGGTGCTCGGCCTCGCTGACGACGATCTCGTCACCAGCCTGCAATCGGTAGCGCTGCTGGGCGGCGTCGCTGACGACAGTGGAGGCCGGTCCCCCGCCGGTCGTCTTCGCGGAGGCTGCAAGACTGGCATTGAGGAAGCCATGGGCGACCAGGTTCAGCGCCTCGGTGGCGTTCTTCGTCCAGACGATCTCATCCTCGGCGGCCCCGACGAAGTTCGCGACCGCGGCTCGTGCGAGCTCGTAGGCCTCGGTGGCCTCCTCGGCGAGCTGATGCGCACCGCGGTGCACCGCCGCATTGGACTGCGCGTAGAACGCCAGCTCCGCGTCGATGACCGGCTGCGGCTTCTGCGCCGTCGCTCCGGAGTCGAGGTACACCAGCGGCTTCCCGCCGCGGACCGTGCGGCCCAGCAGCGGGAAGTCAGCCTTGAGAGTGTCTGGATTCAGCAATGCTGCTCAGGCCTGGGCGGGAGCGAGGAAACGGTCGTAGCCGTTGGCCTCGAGCTCGTCCGCCAGCTCCGGTCCACCCTGCTCTGCAACACGGCCGTCCACGAACACGTGCACGTAGTCAGGCTTGATGTAGTTCAGGATCCGGGTGTAGTGGGTGATCAGCAGGGTGCCCATGTCGTTGGACTCCTGTGCACGGTTCACACCGTCGGAGACCACGCGCAGCGCGTCGATGTCGAGACCCGAGTCGGTCTCGTCCAAGACGGCGAACTTGGGCTTGAAGAGCTCGAGCTGGAGGATCTCCACGCGCTTCTTCTCACCGCCGGAGAAGCCTTCGTTGACATTGCGGTTCGCGAAGTCGGCGTCGATCTTGAGCTTCTCCATGGCGGACCGGACATCCTTGGCCCAGGTGCGCAGCTTCGGGGCCTCGCCGTCGATGGCGGTCTTGGCGGTGCGCAGGAAGTTGGTCATCGTGACACCGGGAACCTCTACCGGATACTGCATGGCCAGGAAAAGTCCGGCGCGGGCGCGCTCATCCACGGCCATGTCCAGCACGTTCTCGCCGTCCATGGTGATGGTGCCTGAGGTCACGGTGTAGCGCGGGTGCCCGGCGATGGTGGAGGCCAGGGTGGACTTGCCGGAGCCGTTGGGGCCCATGATGGCGTGGATCTCACCGGAGTTGATGGTCAGGGTGACGCCCTTGAGGATCTCCTTGACGCCCTGCTCGGTCTCGATGGAGACGTGCAGATCCTTGATCTCGAGAGTAGACATGTGTTGCGTGTCCTTTGCTTGGTTCGTGAAAAGTGCTGAAGGTGGGTCGAGGTGCTGCCCGTCGGCCGTGGCCGCAGGTGTTCCTCAGAAGCCGGCGATCTCGAGCTCGTTCTCCAGGTCCTGGTGGATGGTGTCCTCGATGGAGTCGACGCCGATGGCCTGGACGATCTCGTTGAGGAAGCCGCGCACCACGAGCTGGCGGGCCTCCTTCTCGGGGATGCCGCGCGCCATCAGGTAGAAAAGGTGGTTCTCGTCGAAGCGGCCGGTGGAGGAGGCGTGTCCCGCGCCCTCGATGAGTCCCGTCTCGATCTCCAGGTTCGGGATCGAATCGGCGCGGGCGCCGTCGGTGAGGATCAGGTTCTGGTTCTTCTCATAGGAGTCGGTGCCCTCGGCAGCCTTGCGGATGAGCACGTCGCCGACCCAGACGGTCCGTGCATCCTGCCCCTGCAGGGCGCCCTTGTAGAGCACGTTGGAGCTGTTGCGCGGGGAGTTGTGGTCCACGAAGCTGCGGTGCTCCAGGTGCTGGCCGGCGTCGGCGAAGTAGAGGCCGTACATGGAGGCCTCTCCCCCTTCGGCGGCGTATCGCACGTTGGAGTTCAGGCGGACGATCTCTCCGCCCAGGGTGACCGAGACGTGCTTGTACTTCGCGTCGCGCCCGATCTCGGCATCCTGCTGACCCACGTGGATGGCGTCGCCGTCCCAGCGCTGCAGCGAGACCACGGTGACGTCGGCGCCGTCGCGCACGATGACCTCCACGTTGAGGTTCGCGTCGGCGGATCCGCGATGCTCCAGCACGAAGACCACCTTGGAGTGGGCCTCGGCCTCGAGCACGATGTGCGCGTTTGCGCGATGCCCCGAGGCTTCGCCGGTGATGTCGAGGAAGACCGGCTCGGTCAGCTCGGTGTCGGCGGCGACCTTGATGTGGTCGGCCTGTGCGGATTGGCTGTAGCCGACGACGGCGGCGCGATCGGCCGCAGAGAAGACGGTGCCGCGCGGTGACTGGGCCAGGGCGAGCTCGCCGTGGGTGACGCCCTCGGCGGACTTGCGCAGCTTGATGGTGACCGGGGTCTGGGTGGCGGCGTCGGAGAGGACGCGGCCGAGCTTCTTCAGCGGCGAGAAGCGCCATTCCTCCTCGCGCCCGGTGGGCACAGCAAAATCGGCCACGGAGAGGCTGGTGGTGCGATCGGCGCGGGACCCGCCGGACTTGGCCTTGGTCGTGGACTCGCCGAGACCGCCGTGGGTGTGCTCGGTTTCCTCATGGGCCGTGGCGAGGTTCTCGCCCTCCTCGCCCATTCCGGGGATCGAGATGCGGGCTTCCCCGACCTCGACGCCTTCGACCTGTTCCGCCTGCTCGGCGGACGCGGATTTCGTCATGTGTTTCTCTTCCCTTGGTTCTATGGGGTTCACTTCAGGCTCGGTGCATTCAGCAGCGTGCCCCGCCCGCCCGGCGCGTGTGGCACCGGACGGACGGGGGGCTGCATGAGTGTGGCTCGATCAGCCGACCGAACCCTCCATCTGCAGCTCGATGAGACGGTTGAGCTCCAGCGCGTATTCCATCGGCAGTTCGCGAGCGATCGGCTCGATGAAGCCGCGCACGATCATCGCCATGGCCTCGTCTTCTGCCATTCCGCGGGCCATCAGGTAGAAGAGCTGATCCTCGGAGACTTTGGAGACGGTGGCCTCGTGGCCCAGGGTCACGTCATCTTCGCGGATGTCGATGTAGGGGTACGTGTCCGAGCGCGAGATCGTGTCCACCAGCAGGGCGTCGCAGACGACCGAGTTCGCGGAGTGTGACGCGCCCTCGTTGACCTGGACCAGTCCGCGGTACGCGGCGCGGCCGCCGTTGCGGGCCACCGACTTCGACACGATCGTCGAGGAGGTGTGCGGGGCCATGTGGACCATCTTCGATCCGGTGTCCTGGTGCTGGCCCTCGCCTGCGAAGGCGACCGAGAGGGTCTCGCCCTTGGCGTGCTCACCGGTGAGGTAGACGGCCGGGTACTTCATGGTGACCTTGGAGCCGATGTTGCCATCGATCCATTCCATGGTGCCGCCGGCGTCGACGACCGCACGCTTGGTCACGAGGTTGTACACGTTGGTGGACCAGTTCTGGATGGTGGTGTAGCGCACACGGGCGTTCTTCTTCACCACGATCTCGACCACGGCGGAGTGCAGCGAGTCGGAGTCATAGATCGGGGCCGTGCAGCCCTCGATGTAGTGCACGTAGGAGTCCTCATCGGCGATGATCAGGGTGCGCTCGAACTGACCCATGTTCTCGGTGTTGATGCGGAAGTACGCCTGCAGCGGGATCTCCACGTGCACGCCCTTGGGGACGTAGACGAAGGAGCCGCCGGACCACACCGAGGTGTTCAGCGCGGCGAACTTGTTGTCGCCCACCGGGATGACCGAGCCGAAGTACTCCTCGAAGAACTCGGGGTGCTCCCGCAGCGCGGTGTCCGTGTCCATGAAGATGACGCCCTGCTCTTCGAGGTCCTCGCGGATCTGGTGGTAGACCACCTCGGACTCGTACTGGGCAGCCACACCGGAGACCAGGCGCTCACGCTCGGCCTCGGGGATGCCGAGCCGCTCGTAGGTGTTGCGGATGTCCTCGGGCAGGTCTTCCCAGGTCTTCGCCTGCTTCTCGGTGGAGCGCACGAAGTACTTGATGTTGTCGAAGTCGATGCCGGAGAGGTCTGCTCCCCACATGGGCATGGGCTTGCGCTGGAAGTACTTCAAACCCTTCTTGCGCAGCTTGAGCATCCATTCCGGCTCGCTCTTCTTGGCGGAGATGTCCTCCACGACCGCTTCGTCGATGCCACGCTTGGCGTTGGCACCGGCGCTGTCGGAGTCGGACCATCCGTACTCGTAGGACCCGATGCCCTGAAGCTCCGGGTTCCGCTCGAGAATATCGGAGGTGACCCCCGAGTCCTTTTCGCGCTGGATCTGCTCGGTCATGACAACCTCTCTTGTTGACGGGGGGAGATGACGATTCGTTTTCGTCCACCGCTGGCCGGCCGCGACTCATTCGTCGCACCGGCCCCGGCGCTGATCTGTTGTTCTGCCTCTGCACTTGCTGCAGCGCGCGCCCGCTGCTCAGCGGCAAGCTTTTCGCGACCCACAGGAACGTGTGTGGTGCATACATGGGCACCGGCCGCCTGTGTGGAAAGCCGCCTGACGTCGACGTCGAGCAGTCGGGAGATCATATCGGTCTCCTCCTCACAGAACACCGGATGAGCCGCAGCTATTTCCCGGATCGGACAATGACCCTGGCACAGCTGCGTGGACTGCATCGCCAGAAGCGGGTTGTCCCGACCGACGAGGCGGGTGAATCCCGCGAAGCCGTCCTCGGCGAAGAGCTGGGAGAGCTTGTCGGTCCGCGCGTCGAGGTCGCTGACACCGGCGAGCTGTCGCTCCCAGCGCCGTTCGAAGCCGGCGAAGTACTCCCTCGCCAGCCCTCGGGCGGCCCCGGGGGTGGACTCGGCGACCAGCGGATCCCCCGCTGTCGGCGCCGACGCGGACTCCAGCATCGACAGCGCCGTCTGCACCAGCCCGAGATAGTCATCTCCGAGAGAACGCTGGCCGTGTTCAGAGACCACGTAGCGGCGGGAGGGTCGACCAGCACCACGACGGCGCGTGGTGACGTTCTTGACCTCCAGGATCCCCTGCTCGGTCATCGCGTCCAGGTGCCGACGGACGGCCGCAGCGGTCAGTGTCAGCTCCCGCCCCAGGGCGGCGGCGCTGATGGGGCCCTCTTCGACCACCAGCTGCAGCACTCGCTGGCGAGTCGTGCTCTCGGCCTCGCGGAACGTCTCCGACTGTCCTTCGGCAGCAGAACCGGGCCCACCCTCCTCGGGAGTGGAAGGGCCCTCCGCGCCACGGTGCCGCTCGTCTGCAGCGACAGACTCGGAAGCAGTGGAATACATGATCCTATTCTGACCTATTCAGAACAATGCCGCCAGCAAGGGGGACCTTAGTAGGCGGAGACCTTCGGCACAGCAACCGCTGCAGGAGCGGCATGCCCGGCAGATCTTCTACGCCCCGTAGAAATGTAGACTGGTGGGGTGCCCCAGTCATCACCGTGCCTGACCCTGCGCCACGTGCGCTATGCCGTCGGCTCAGCCCGCAGTGCTCAGGGACTCAGGGAGATCCTCAGCGGCGTGGATCTGACGGCCCGAGCCGGCGAGGTGACCGTGCTGCTCGGCCCCAATGGTGCGGGCAAGACCACCACGCTCAGCTGCGCCCAGGGACTGTTGCATCCGACCCAGGGGACTGTTCAGCTGTTGGGCCAGGATCCGTTCCGCGCGGGGGCAGACCTGCGCGCTCGGGTGGGCGTCATGCTGCAGGACGGAGGGCTCCCCCAGTCCGTGCAGCCCCGCGCGCTGCTCAGACACGTCGCCTCGCTCCACCAGAATCCCTGGCCCTTGGAAGACCTTGCCCAGCGGCTGGACATGGAGAGCTTCCTCTCCACCTCGATCCGCCGACTCTCGGGTGGGCAGAAGCAGCGGGTGGCTCTGGCGGCGAGCCTGTTGGGGCGACCGGAAGTGGTCTTCCTCGACGAACCCACCGCGGGTCTGGACCCGCAGTCACGCCAGACGGTCTTCGCACTCATCGGCGAACTCCGCGAGATGGGGATGGGCATCATCCTGACCACGCATCTGCTCGAAGAGGCGCAGAGGCTGGCAGATTCGGTCTTCATCCTCAAGGACGGAGCGGTTGTGCGCCATGGCACCGTGGCCGAGCTCACCAGCACCGCTGCCCAGGGCCCCGATGCTGCCGCGGACCCGACCCGGCGCATGGTCTTCACCGCGTCCAGGACGCTGACCCGCGCGGAGATCGCCAGCTCTCCCCTGGCCATTGAGCTTGATGGCGGGGTGAGCAACGGACCGGGGGCTGCCTGGATGACGCCTGGGCTCTCCGGGCCCGAACAGCTGCGCGCGCTGGCGACCTGGTGGGAGCAGATCGATATGATGCCGGTCGAGGTCCGTATGGAAGCGCGAACTCTCGAAGATGTGTTCTGGGAGGTCTCCGTCTCATGAGTGCCACCTACGCCCCCCTGTCACCGGCCCCGCGACCGGCCGTCCGCCGCATCCTCTCGCACGGGCTCTATGAGACGCGAAACGTGCTGCGCAATGGTGAGCAGCTCCTGGTCTCGCTGATCCTGCCGCTGCTGGTGCTCTTCGGAGCACACCGGCTGGAGCTGATCACCTCCTCGGCCACGCCGAGCATCGACATGGTCACCCCGGGGGTGCTCGCGCTGGCGGTCATGGCTTCCGCGTTCACCGGCCAGGGCATCGCCACCGGATTCGAGCGGCAGTACGGGGTGCTGGCGTATCTTGCCACCACCCCGCTCGGTCCCACCGGACTGATTCTGGGCAAGGCCATCGCCGTGCTGGCTGTGGTCGCTGTGCAGGTGCTGGTCATCGGGTCCGCGGGGCTGGCCCTGGGGTGGGATCCGGAGCCGCTGGGACTGGTGTGGCTCGGCGGCGTCGTCGTCCTGGGGGCCACCGCCTTCACCGCGCTGGGACTGCTGCTGGCCGGCACCGTGCGGGCCGAGGCCACGCTGGCACTGACGAATGTGATCTGGGTCCTGCTGGGCGCCGCGGGTGGGTCGGTCTTTCCGCTGAACCACGACGACGCCGGCGCGCTGCTGCTCCTGCTGCCTTCCGCCGCCCTGGGCGAGGGCCTCCGCACCGCTTCGCTGCAGGGGACCTTCCCTGTGCTCGAAGCCCTGATACTTGCCGGATGGGCCGCCGTGGCCATGCTGGCTGCACGAAGGTGGTTCAACTGGCGATGAAGTTTCCGATGAATCTGCTCGAGACCCTGAGATCAAGCCTGCCCACCAGGATCACCCGGGTCACCAAGGTGCTGGCCTGGGCGACATTGGTCAGCAACATCGGCATCATCCTGACCGGCGGGGCGGTCCGACTCACGGCCTCGGGCCTGGGCTGTCCCGAATGGCCACGCTGCACCCCGGAGTCCTGGGTGGCCACGCAGGAGATGGGCCTGCACGGGGCGATCGAGTTCGGCAACCGACTGCTGACCTATGTGCTGGTGCTGATCTGCGCGCTGATGTTCTTCGCGCTCCTGCGGCTGCGCGGCACACATCGCCCGCTCTTCCGCATGAGCGTGCTGATCCTGGCCGGGATTCCGCTGCAGGCGGTGATCGGGGGGATCACCGTGTGGACGAACCTGAATCCCTGGATCGTCGGTCTCCACTTCCTGCTCTCGGCCGCGCTGGTGATGATCTCGACGATGCTGCTGAACCGCATCAGGCTCGAGCTGAGGATCGCTGGGGAACACGGGGACCCGGCGGCTTCAGCCGGCGTCACCGGCGTGCCGCTGAGAGACGCCGGCTCCGATGCCGTCGCCGCGGCGATGACACCGGTCATCCTCGGGGCGACCTGGGTATCGGTCTTCCTGGGCACCGTGGTCACCGGCACCGGACCCCACGCCGGAGACCCAGCCTCGCCTCGACACCTGTTCGACCCCGACCTGGTCACTCGGATACACGTGGTGCCGGTCTATGTGCTGTGCTTCGCCGCGATCGCCCTGCTGGTGCGTCAGTCCCGCGCTGCGAGCTCCCCGGCGCAGCGGCGAAGCGCCTGGTGGCTTCTCGCGGTGATCCTCGCCCAGGGCGTCATCGGCTACACCCAGCACTTCACCGGGCTTCCGGTGCTGCTGGTGGGTCTGCACATGCTCGGCTCGGCACTGCTCGTGGTCTCGGCGACGGCAGTGTTCGAGAGCTACCGGGCGCGCTACGTGACGCGTGGCCTGGGCGGGTCAGCTCCGCGGGCGCAGTCCAGCCAGCACACTGAACGTCTCGTCTAAGTCCCTGACCTGTGCATTCGGCGCAGACTGGAGATGGGCGACCCGCAGCTGCGGGTCCAGCAGGACGCTGGTGCGGTGCGCCGTGCCGCGCTCAGAGTCGAAGACCCCATAGCGCCCGGCGATCTGCCCGTGCGGCCAGAAATCGCTGATCAGACTGAAGGGGAGCTCCTCTCCACCGGTGCGCAGCGACTCTGCGTAGGCGCGCAGACTGTGCAGCGGGTCGCAGCTGATCCCCAGGACGGTGGCGCCGACCTCGCGGATCTGGGCGCGTCGTGACGCCAGCGCTCGGAGCTCCGAACCGCAGACAGCGCTGAACGCGAAGGGATAGAACATCAGCAGGACCGGCGCCCCGTCCAGCTGCTCGAGCGTGATGGATTCACCATGGTGGGTCCGTGCCGAGAACGAGGGCGCCTGCTCCCCCAGCTTCGGAGGGCGCGACGCCGTCATGACGCGTCCAGCCTCACAATGACGTCATCCCCACCGCGGCTCCAGGAGCACGGGGACTCCCTGCTCACCGGGCATCGCGGTCACTGCGCATCGCGATCACTGCTTCTTGCGCCCCATCAGTCGGGTCGCGGCCCAGTGAGTGCTCACGCCCGCCGAGGAGGTCACGTGCAGTCCAGCATTGGGGGCGGCGTCCTGGATCTCCACCGGTGGGACGTACCCGTCACGCCCCGAGCGCGGAGTCAGCAGCCAGATCACGCCGCCTTCATCCAGCGTCGCCAGTGCGTCCACGAGCGCGTCGGTGAGGTCGTCGTCGCCGTCCCGGAACCAGACCAGCACGGCGTCCACGACCTCTTGGACGTCTTCGTCGAGCAGCTCCTCGTCCAGCAGATCTTCCAGCCGATCTCGGAAGTCGTCATCCACGTCCTCGTCCACGCCGATCTCTTGAACCAGCGAATCGGGCTTGAGCCCAAGCTCCTGGAGCAGGTCGCCGACCGAGACAACATTGGTTCCGGCGTCGTTCTTGTGGCCCGTCGAAGTGCTCGACGGATCCTCGGCTGCAGAAGCCTGACTCACCTGAGGTTCCCTTCCTCTTTCATCTACGTCTGAAAAGCAGCACCACCGCAAGGATGAGGCTGTCACCAGCAACGTTACGCGGATCCCTATCCGTTCGGGAAGTACGACACCACACGAACGGGTAGAGTTGAGCTGAAAATCGGCCGCCGCACCATCGGTGGCAGACGACCTCGTGGGTCCCGCCCGTGGAACATCCCTGTCCATGGAACGCAAGACCCAGACACATACCTTTGAGAGGTGACCCGTGAGCGCTGGTGAAGAGAACTCCCATATCCGCAGTGGACTGACCAACCAACTCCCGGACGGCGACCCGGAAGAGACCCAGGAATGGCTGGAGTCCTTCGACCAGCTCGTGGAGTTCCACGGCACCGAACGGGCGGAGTACATCATCCGCACGCTGCTCCAGCGCGCCGGTGCGAAGTCGATCGAAGTTCCCATGGTCACCACCACGGACTATGTGAACACCATCCCGGTCGACCAGGAGCCTGATTTCCCGGGCGAAGAAGAGATGGAGCGCCGCATCCGGCGCATCCTGCGCTGGAACGCCGCGATGCTGGTCCACCGCGCACAGCGCAGCGACATCTCCGTGGGCGGACACATCTCCTCCTACGCCGGTGTCGCGACCCTCTACGAAGTGGGTCTGAACCACTTCTTCCGCGGCGCCGACCACCCCGGCGGCGGTGACCAGATCTTCTTCCAGGGCCACTCCTCCCCCGGCAACTACTCCCGGGCCTACCTCGAGGGGCGCCTGACCGAGGAGCAGCTCGACGGCTTCCGCCAAGAGGTCTCCAAGGCTCCCAACGGGCTGAGCTCCTACCCCCACCCGCGGCTGATGCCAGAGTTCTGGCAGTTCCCAACCGTGTCCATGGGCATCGGTCCGATGAACGCCATCTATCAGGCACAGTTCAACCGCTACCTGCACAACCGCGGCATCAAGGACACCTCCGAACAGCAGGTCTGGGCCTTCCTCGGCGACGGCGAGATGGACGAGCCCGAGTCCCGCGGACTGCTCCAGCTCGCGGCGAATGAGAAGCTCGACAACCTCAACTTCGTCATCAACTGCAACCTGCAGCGCCTCGACGGCCCGGTGCGCGGCAACGGCAAGATCGTCCAAGAGCTGGAAGCCTTCTTCCGCGGCGCCGGATGGAACGTCATCAAGGTCCTCTGGGGCCGCGAATGGGACGAGCTGCTGGACAAGGACGACGACGGCGAACTCGTCCGGGTCATGAACGAGACCCTCGACGGCGACTATCAGACCTATAAGGCCGAGTCCGGGTCCTTCGTCCGCGAGCACTTCTTCGGCCGCTCGGCGAAGACCAAGGAGCTCGTCGCGGAGATGTCCGACGACGACATCTGGAACCTCAAGCGCGGCGGACACGACTATAAGAAGGTCTACTCCGCGTACAAGGCGGCCTCCGAGGCCACCGGTAAGCCCACCGTGATCCTGGCGCAGACCGTCAAGGGCTACGGCCTGGGTCCCAGCTTCGAGGGTCGCAACGCGACCCACCAGATGAAGAAGCTCACCGTGGATGACCTCAAGCGCTTTCGCGACACGCTGCGCATCCCGGTCACCGACGAGCAGATCGAAGAAGATCCCTACAACGTGCCCTACTACCACCCCGGAGAGGACTCCGAGGAGGTCAAGTACCTGCTCGAGCGACGCAAGGGACTCGGCGGCTACCTGCCCAAGCGCCAGGTGGCCGGCGAGGGTCTCACCCTCCCCGAGGAGAAGACCTACGCCCAGGCGAAGAAGGGCTCCGGCAAGCAGAAGGCCGCCACGACGATGGCGCTGGTCCGACTGCTCAAGGACCTCATGCGCGACAAGAACATCGGCAAGCGGATCGTGCCGATCGTCCCCGATGAGGCGCGCACCTTCGGGATGGACTCCTTCTTCCCCACCGCGAAGATCTATAACCCCAAGGGCCAGAACTACATCTCCGTGGACCGCGAGCTGATGCTCGCCTATAAGGAGTCGCCGCAGGGTCAGATGATCCACCCGGGGATCAACGAGGCAGGAGCCACTGCGGCGTTCACCGCCGCGGGCACCTCCTACGCCACCCATGGCGAGACGATGATCCCGTTCTACATCTTCTACTCGATGTTCGGGTTCCAGCGCACCGGTGATTCCTTCTGGGCGGCGGCAGATCAGCTGACGCGAGGCTTCATCATCGGGGCCACTGCGGGGCGCACCACCCTGGTCGGCGAAGGTCTGCAGCACCTGGATGGGCACTCACCGCTGCTGGCGGCGACCAACCCAGCCGTGAAGCACTTCGATCCCGCCTTCGGCTACGAGATCGCGCACATCATGGAGAACGGCCTCTTCGAGATGTACGGCGATCACGACGGCGATCACAACGTGATGTACTACATCACCGTCTACAACGAGCCGGTCCAGCACCTTCCCGAACCAGAGGGCCTGGACGTCGAGGGCGTCAAGCGCGGCATCTACAAGCTCTCCACCTCGGAGAAGGACGGCCCCAAGGTGCAGCTGCTTGGCTCCGGCGTGGCTGTCCCATGGGCCCAGGAGGCGGCAGAGATCCTCGCCGATGAATGGGGCGTCTCCGCCGATGTCTGGTCGGTGACCTCCTGGAACCAGCTGCGCCGTCAGGCCCTCCATGTGGAGCAGTCAGCCATGTTGGATCCGGAGCGCGAGCCGGAGGTTCCCTTCGTGACCCAGCAGATGGAAGGCGCCGAAGGCCCGATCATCGCCACCACGGATTTCGCCACCCAGGTCCCGGACCAGATCCGGCAGTTCCTGCCGAACCGCTTCGCGACCCTGGGAGCCGACAGCTTCGGCATCTCGGACACCCGCCCTGCGGCACGCCGGTACTTCAAGATCGATGCCCACTCCATGGTGGTTCGCGCGCTGCAGATGCTCGCCGACGACGGCGCGGTGGACGCCTCCGCCCCCGTCGATGCGATGAAGAAGTACGATCTCGGCAACGTCAACGCCGGCTCCTCCGGTGAGGTCGAAGACGGCTGATCGCCGATGCCTTCACCGCTGCGCGTGACGCGAAGGTGAGCCAGAAGGGGTCCGGAGCGTTGCTCCGGGCCCCTTCTGCTGCGCGGGTCCTGTTCTGTGCCCAGCTTGCGGGATCTCGGTCGAACGGCGCCGCCGGGCTTTGTAGGGATCACACAACTGGCGGGGGGACCCTACAGGCTCTAGGCTCCAGGACATGACTGCATCAGCTGCGACGGCGCCGGGCCCGGTTCCGGTCTCCTGGGAGGCCCTGGAGATCCTGCGCTCCGACGCGGGAAATCTCACCCACGAGGTCAACGGTCATCTCGAGGAGACCCTGACCTGGTACCGCCACCTCAGCACCGACGAGCGCGCCTCCCTGCGGCTCATCGCCCAGCGTGGCATCGGCGGGCTCATCAGCTGGCTGGAGAACCCCACCTCGCGCTCGATGCCGCTGGTCAACGAGCTGCTCGGCAGCGCCCCCACGGACCTGATGCGCACCATCTCGCTGCAGCGCGCGCTGCAGCTGATCCGCAGCATCGTCGAGGCGGTGGAGCAGCGTCTACCCGGTCTGATGCCTGCACAGGACCAGCAGCTCATGCTTGAAGCGGTGCTGCGGTACTCTCGCGAAGTGGCGTTCACCATCGCCGACGTCTATGCCCGGGCTGCAGAGTCCCGGGGGGCCTGGGACTCCCGCCTGGAGGCCCTGCTCGTGGACGCTGTGCTGCGCGGAGAGCCGGCGGAGCAGATCGCCTCGCGCGCCGCCGCGGTCGGGTGGCGCAGCCACGAGGGCGTTGTGGTCGTCGTCGGAGAGGCGCCGGAACAGGCGGACGCGGTGTTCATGTCCGAGCTCAGGCGCCAGTGCATCCGCTTCGCCGCGGACGCGGTGGTCGGCGTCCAGGGAGACCGGCTGCTGCTGCTGCTCGGACGGACCAATGACCTCGCCGAGGGTCTCGAACGGATCCTTCCCCGCTTCGGCTCCGGTCAGGTCGTGTACTCGAGCTTCGCGGGGTCGATCAGCCAGGCGCACAAGAGCGCGCAGGCCGCGTTCACCGGGTTCAGCGCCTCGCGGGCGTGGACCTCTGCTCCGCGACCCGTGGCGGCCGAGGATCTGCTGCCCGAGCGCGTCCTCTGCGGGGACGAGACCGCGAAGACGGTGCTCAAGACCACGATCTTCGACCTCCTGGAGTCCTCGGGCAACGGTCTGCTCGAGACGGTGACCGCCTATCTGGACGCCGGACACTCCTTGGAGGCCACGGCACGCGAGCTGTTCGTCCACACGAACACGGTGCGGTACCGGCTTCGCCGAGTCACGGACATCACCGGCTGGGACCCCGTGGTGCCCCGAGACGCCTACGTGCTGCAGACCGCGCTGGCCGTCGGGCGTCTGTAGGCCGCCGTTGTAGGGTATCCACAAAGCTCAACGTGGGGCTTGGTGCGCCTGTGCCCCCGCAGAACACGTTCGGATATGGGAAGTTGGACTAGTGCTTGCGATCGTATGCCCCGGACAGGGCTCCCAGACCCAAGGCTTCCTCGCGGAGTGGCTCAGTGACGACGCCTCGCGTGCGGCGCTGACGAACTACGCCGAGGCCAGCGGGATCGACCTGCTCACCCACGGCACCGAGTCCGGGGAGGACACGATCCGCGACACCGCCGTGGCACAGCCGCTGATCGTGGCGGCGTCGCTGCTCAGCGCGCGCACGCTGGACCTCCCCGCGCTGGACAAGGACCGGGTGCTCTACGCAGGACACTCCGTGGGCGAGGTTCCTGCCGCGGTCCTGGCCGGAGTGCTCAGCGACGCTCAGGCAATGCAGCTGATCAAGGTGCGCGCCCAGGGCATGGCCGCCGCAGCGGCCGCCGCGCCGACGTCGATGGCCGCCGTCATCGGCGGGGTCGAGGAAGAGGTCCGCCAGGCCATCGCCGACGCCGGCCTCACCGCCGCGAACGCCAACGGGCCCGGTCAGATCGTCGCCGCCGGGGAGAGCGAGAAGATCGCCGCGCTGGAGTCGAATGCCCCATCCCGCGCCCGGGTCATCCCGCTGAAGGTCGCCGGCGCGTTCCACACCGAATTCATGGCACCCGCTCAGCAGACGCTGCGAGCGGAGGTGTCCGGCTTCGAGGTCAGTGCCCCTCGGGCACCGCTGCTGTCCAACCGCGACGGAGCGTACCTGGACAGCGGAGCCGAGACGCTTGAACGCCTGATCGATCAGGTCACCCGTCCGGTCCGCTGGGACCTGTGCATGGAGACGATGGCCGCGGCCGGAGTCACCGGGGTCCTGGAGCTGCTGCCCGGCGGCACGCTGAGTGGCCTGGCGAAGCGCGGCCTCAAGGGCGTGAAGTCGTTGGCGATCAAGACGCCGGCGGATCTGCCCGCCGCGAAGGAATTCATCACCGAGCACGCCGGTTGACCCGATGAGCCCGATACCGCGTGGGCAGGCATCCACAGACACCCCATTGATCATCAAAGGACACTCCTGACGTGACAGTCACACTGAACCAGCCCGCAGCCATTGCAGGCACCCGCGTCATGGGTCTGGGGGCCTACCGCCCCGAGCTCGTGGTCGACAACGAGCAGATCTGCCAGTGGATCGATTCCTCCGACGAGTGGATCCAGCAGCGGACCGGCATCAAGACCCGCCACCGCGCCCCGGAGCACGTCTCCGTGGTGGACATGGCCGAGGGCGCTGCCCGTGAGGCGCTGGAGCATGCCGGCATCTCGGGCGAGGAGCTGGGCGGTGTCATCGTGGCCACGGTCACCCATCCCTTCGCGACTCCCTCCGCTGCGGCGGATCTCGCGCACCGCCTTGGCGCCACCCCCGCGGCGGCCTTCGACATCTCGGCGGCATGTGCTGGCTATTGCTACGGGATCGGCCAGGCCGATGCCATGGTCCGTTCCGGACTCTCCCGCTATGTGCTGGTGGTCGGGGTGGAGAAGCTCTCGGACTTCATCGACAACCATGAGCGCACGATCTCCTTCCTGCTGGGCGACGGCGCCGGCGCCGCCATCATCGGGCCTTCCGAGACCCCCGGCATCTCCCCCTCCATCCTCGGTTCCAACGGGGAGAAGTGGGAAGCCGTGGCCATGGACAGCACGCTGCTGAACTTCCGCGACGCCCTGGCCCGAGCCCGCGAGACCCAGGACGCCACCGAGCTGCTCGACGCCGAGAACCGCTACTGGCCCACGCTGCGCCAGGACGGACCGACAGTGTTCCGCTGGGCCGTCTGGGAGATGGCAAAGGTCGCCCAGCAGGCCCTGGACGTCGCCGGTGTCACGGCTGATGACCTCGTGGCCTTCGTGCCGCACCAGGCCAATATCCGGATCATCGACGAGATGGTCAAACAGCTGAAGCTTCCCGAGCACGTGATGGTGGGCCGCGACATCGTGGACGCGGGCAACACCTCCGCGGCCTCGATTCCATTGGCGATGCATCGCCTGCTCAAGGAGAACCCAGAACTCTCCGGCGGTCTTGCTCTGCAGATCGGCTTCGGAGCCGGACTGGTCTACGGCACCCAGGTCATCAAGCTGCCGTGACCACCCGGACCACAGACCTGAGATCCATCCGCGATCTCAGCGACACCTGACGTACGAACAAATCACCCAATGAAAAGGAGCCGCTGATATGGCTGACAAGAACGAGATCCTCGCAGGCCTCGCAGAGATCGTGAACGAAGAGACCGGCCTGGAGGTCGAGGAGGTCCAGTCGGACAAGTCCTTCACCGAAGACCTGGACATCGACTCGATCTCCATGATGACCATCGTGGTCAACGCCGAAGAGAAGTTCGACGTGAAGATCCCCGACGAAGAGGTCAAGAACCTCACCACCGTGGGCGACGCCGTCGACTTCATCGCCAACGCGCAGGGCTGATCAGCTCCTGACTGGGACGGGAGGGTCAGGGCGCATGCCTCAGCCCTCCCGTCCAGACACCTCCCCCGATCACTGACTTTCCTGTTCGCATACTTTCATTGAGGTAGATCCATGACACGTCGTCTCGTCATCACCGGTCTCGGCGCCACCACTCCCATCGGCGGCGACGTGGACACCCTCTGGGCGAACTCCCTCGCCGGGACCCCCGGCGCCAAGACTCTCGAACACGACTGGGTCGAGAAATACGAGCTCCCGGTCACCTTCGCTGGCGAGGTCAGCGTTGAGCCGGCCGAGGTGCTGGCCAAGCCGGAGACTCGACGCATGGACCGCTCGACTCAGCTCGGCATGGTGGCCGCACGTCAGGCCTGGGCCGACGCCGGTCTCGTCCGTCCCAAGGACGAAGGATATGACCTGGATCCTGAGCGCGTGGCGGTCTCCTTCGCCACCGGCATCGGTGGAGTCTGGACCCTGTTGGACAGCTGGGACACGCTGCGAGAGCGCGGACCGCGCCGGGTCATGCCGATGACAGTGCCGATGCTGATGCCCAATGGTGCCGCCGGGGCGATCAGCCTCGACCTCGGAGCCCAGGGTGGGGCACGGACTGCCGTGTCCGCCTGCGCCTCAGGTGTCGAGGCCTTGGATGTGGCCCTGGAGATGCTGCGCAAGGGCGACGTCGACGTCGTCCTCGCCGGCGGCACCGAGGCCGCCATCCACCCGCTGCCGATGGCGGCCTTCGCCTCGCTGCAGGCGCTGTCCAAGCGCAACGACGATCCCGCCGCGGCGTCACGACCCTATGACCGAGACCGCGACGGCTTCGTCATGGGCGAGGGCGCCGGAGCGCTCGTGGTCGAGACCGAGGAGCACGCCAAGGCCCGCGGCGCCAAGATCTATGCAGAGCTCGCAGGAGCCGCCGTCACCTCCGACGCGCACCACATCACAGCCCCGGACCCGGAGGCCCTTGGGGCCTCGCGGGCGCTGCGCCGGGCACTGGAGTCTGCCGGCGCTGACCTGAGCGACGTGACGCATGTCAACGCCCATGCCACGTCGACGCCGGTCGGAGACAAGCCGGAGTACTACGCGCTGAAGTCGGTCTTCGGTGACCATCTTGAGAACATCTGCGTCTCCGCCACGAAGTCCCAGACCGGGCACCTCTTGGGTGCCGCCGGCGCCGTGGAATCGGTGCTCACCGTGAAGGCGCTGCGCGAACGGCGAGCTCCGGTGACCATCAACCTCGACCACCAGGACCCCGAAATGCCGCTGGACGTCGTCACCGGCACGCCGCGCGAGCTCGGCGACAAGCAACAGGTCGCGCTGTGCAACTCCTTCGGCTTCGGCGGACACAACGCCGTGGCTGCGTTCCGCACCTACTGATCTGCCCCCCTTATCGGGAGTCGGATCCGCCGCAGCTGCAATGCTGACTTGCGAATCTGGGGCAGACGCGAAGAAGACCCCCGTGGGGGGATCCGGATGGATCCCCCCACGGGGGTCTTCTCTGCTTCACGAGGAAGCTGCCGCGGCTGGGAAGCGATGGCCCCTCGAAGGGGCTCTGGGCGGCAGGTCTTGGGGTGACGCGGGTGTCACCGATCTGGGATGTGACTGATCTGGGATGACGCCGAGCTCAGGTGACGCAGGACGGCGGTGGAGGTCGCCGCGGGTCACCGGTTCACTGGGTCAGCTGACCACCTGGTGCAGCCAGCGCACGGGTGCGCCCTCTGCCGCGTGGCGGAAGGTTTCGAGCTCCTCGTCCCAGGCTTCGCCCAGGGCCAGGGAGAGCTCCTGGTAGACCACGGAGGGATCTCCCGCACCCATTTCGTAGGCGTGGCGGATCCGGTCCTCGGAGACCACGATGTTGCCGTGCACGTCGGTGGTGGCGTGGAAGATGCCGAGCTCAGGAGTGTGCGACCAGCGTCCACCGTCACAGCCCGGCGAAGGGTCTTCGGTGACCTCGAAGCGAAGGTGGTTCACGGCGCGCAGTGCCGAGGCAAGAGTCGCTCCCAGACCCGCAGGACCCTCCCAGGAGAGTTCCGAGCGAAAGTCGCCGGGCGCGGCAGGCTGAGGCTGCCATGTGAACTCCACTCGAGAATCGACTGCCGAGGACACCGCCCATTCGACATGAGGGCAGAGCGCAGCAGGCGCCGAATGGATGTGCAAGACACCTCGGGCCATATTTCCAGACATATCCATCCTCCACAGTGCTGTTGGTACGTCTTCCCCTACGACCGACAGCAGCCTGATGGCTGATGGCTGATGGTGACTGTTTCCCTCAAAGGTTAACAGCAATGTGCTCAGTACAACAATATCGAGGTTAACAGATGGTGCCCCGGGATCCGCTCAGGCGCGGGGGTGGGCCTGTCCGTAGGCGTCGCGGAGCGAATCGATCGTCACGTGGGTGTAGAGCTGCGTGGTGCTCAGGGACGCGTGGCCCAGCAGCTCTTGGACCGTGCGCAGGTCCGCTCCCCCCTCCAGCAGATGGGTGGCAGCGGTGTGTCGCAGGGCGTGCGGTCCCCGGGCCGCGGTGGTGCCCAGCCGCTCCAGCTGCTGGTCGACCACGCGTCGGACGGTTCGAACATCGATGCGGGCACCGCGCCGGCCGAGGAAGCATGCGGTGGCGGAGCTCGCATTGCTGAGTACCGGGCGCCCCGTCTGCCACCACTGCTGCAGTGCGGTCTCTGCAGGCACCCCGTACGGGACGATGCGCTCCTTGTTGCCCTTGCCCAGCAGGCGCACCATGCGGCGCCCCGTCTCGAAAGAGGCAAGGTCCAGGCCCGACAGCTCAGCGACGCGCATGCCAGTGGCGTAGAGCAGCTCCACCATCGCGGCGTCCCGCAGGTGCATCGCGTGCTCCACCGGGTCCAGCGGCTGGGCGGAGGCACTGTCGGCCGCCTGGCTCGCCAGACCGGCCGTGAGCTGATCCATGTGCTGGTGCTGGAGCACGTCGGGCAGGTGGGTGCTTCGTCTGGCAGTGCGAAGCCTGACGGAGGGGTCCTCACTGAGATGCCCCCTGCGGTGCGCCCAGGCGGTGAAGGCCCGCACCGAGGCGGTCTTGCGATTGAGTGTGCTGCGAGAGAGGCCGGCCTGGTGCATGTCGCCCAGCCAATGACGGATATCGCTCAGCCCCATGCGCTCCAGCGGACCGCACTGTGCGTCCAGCTGGCGGAGATCGCTGCGGTAGGCCCGAATGGTCTGCAGAGACAGGCCGCGCTCATGCTGCAGATGCTTGAGGAATTCGGTGACCAGCGGTGACTGCGCAGGGTCTCCAGGACGCTCGGTGGGCGTCGTGTGCTCGGTCTTCGCAGTCTTCGTCGGGACAATGGCCATATCCGAAGTCTAAGCGTCCGCCATGCTCAGGCCCGTCCCCATTGCCCGTTGGCGGTGCGAGCGTGTCCCGAACGTTGAAGCCGACTGAGTTCGGCAAGCACCTTCGGCAATGGGAGGCCGGCGACCCCGGAGAGCTTGCCCGGGCTGCTGAGCCCACGTGCTGGGAGCGCGTCATAGAGGAGTCGCTGGCCTTCGGTGAGTCCATCCTGCGGTCGGACGCTGACGTTCACGGGCAGGGTGGGCTGGTGCCCGCCTGGAATGTCGTCCACGGTCGACGCGCCGGCAGCCAGCGCGAGAATATCGGTGGCATCGGTGATCAGTGCCGCCGGGGTCTCCCGGAGCAGACGGTGGCAGCCCGCGGACGACGCAGAGAAGACGCTGCCGGGTACCACCCCCACCGGGCGAGCAAGAGAGAACGCATGGTGCGCCGTGGACTGTGCGCCGCTGCGCCAGCGCGCTTCGGTGATCACCGTGACCATGCCCAGCGCGGCGATGAGGCGGTTGCGCTGGAGGAACCGGTGACGGGTCGGCGCCGAGCCGGGCGCCATCTCGCTGACCAGCAGCCCTGCCGACGCGACCTCCTGGAGCAGTCGCTCATTGCCTGCGGGATAGATCCGGTCCAGCCCCCCGGCAAGGACGGCGATCGTGGGAGCAGGGGGTGCAGAGTCCCCACCGCCGGACCGGGGTGCCGCGCGATCACGCTGCATTGATGCGGTGCGCAAGGCTGCACGGTGAACCGCAGCATCGACACCGTAGGCCCCTCCAGAGATGAGACAGAGACCCGCGCGCACCAGGTCCTGGGACAGCTCCGCGGTGACCCGGGTGCCGTAGTCGGTGATCTCCCGAGAGCCGACCACGGCGATGGCACGCGTGAACCCCGGCAGTCGGCCCAGCAGCGCGTCTGCTGTGGCCATGTCCTGCCCGCGGAACCATAGGCCAACAGGCGAGGCCGGCCCGAGGTCTTTGAGCTGCTGGGGCCAGGAGGGGTCCTCTGGGATGAGCAGCCCTCCGCCGAACCGAGCCATGGTCTCGAGATCCCTTTCTCCGCGCAGCTGACCTGTGCGAGTCCGCCAGCGCGCCAGACCAAGTTCCAGATTCTGCTGCCGGGGTCCCAGACCTGCTGATTCGGCGGCCTCCCCCAGTTGCTGCCCCTGATCAGCCGAGAGGACACTGTCGGTAGTGATCAGACTGTGCATCGTCTCCGGGCCCAGCAGCTCGATCGCCACGCCGGCCAGCAGGTCGCCGGGTTCGATGAGTCTGCAGAGTTCCGCGCGGACACGACGGAGCTCCGCGGTCGGCGCGGGGTGGGTGCTGACTGGTTCTGCCTGGGTCATGGGAGCTCCTGGGATGCGTGTGGACGAGATTCTGCGGACATGAGATCGGTTTCACCTCCGGTCCGCGCTCTGCCTCAGCTGCAGAGCCGCGTCCACCTCGTCCGCACCCGGGCGGTCCGTGGCGAGAAGATCCGCGATGGTCCAAGCCAGTCGCAGCACCCGGACGTATCCCCGCAGCGAGATGGAGGCACGGTCCAGAGCGGCGTCGATGTGAGTGGTGGCCGCCGCGGGCAGGCGCAGGCCACTGGTGAGCAGCTGCATTGAGACCTCGGAATTGGTCGCGATCCCCCACGAGGCCAGGCGCCGTCGCTGGCGGTCCCTCGCCGCCAGCACGCGGGCTCGAACCTCCGCTGAGGATTCCCCGGGGGGACCCAGCGCGTCGGCAGCCGAACGGGGACGATCGACCTGGATCTGCAGATCGATCCGGTCCAGCAGCGGACCCGAGAGCCTGGCCATGTAGTTGCGCCGCTGAGCCACGGAACACCGACACCGGGAGCCTGACCCGACATTGAGTCCGCAAGGACAGGGATTCGCCGCGAGCACTAGCTGGAAACGTGCCGGGTAGGTCACGCTGCCGGCCGCGCGGTGGAGTGAGATCCGCCCGGTCTCCAGGGGTTGTCGGAGCGCGTCCAGTGCGTGCCGCGGAAATTCTGGCGCCTCGTCAAGAAACAACACTCCCCTGTGCGCCCGGGTCACCGCACCGGGACGGGCGATGCGGGCACCGCCGCCGACGATCGCGGCCATCGAGGCACTGTGGTGCGGCGCCTGGAACGGCGGCACCCGACGCAGCTGCGTGACCGCATGCGGCTCCGCGGCGATGGACTCGATCGCGGTGGCCTCCATGGCTGCCTGATCATCCAGCGGAGGGAGGATGCCGGCCATGCGTTCGGCGAGCATGGTCTTGCCGGCACCCGGTGCGCCGATGAGCAGAAGATGGTGCCCGCC
This sequence comes from uncultured Nesterenkonia sp., assembly GCA_947494195.1. Lineage (GTDB taxonomy): Bacteria > Actinomycetota > Actinomycetes > Actinomycetales > Micrococcaceae > Nesterenkonia. The sequence continues at coordinate 236,751 of CANLUC010000003.1, forward strand.
GGCGGCCGCAAGCTCCAGCGCGAACCGTGCCTCCTGCTGACCATGGACGTCCGCCAGGTCGGGGGCCCCGGGCGCGATCGCCCCCGAGGCGTGGGAGCCGTCTGCAGAGGACGTGCCGGTTCCCGGCGGTCTCGACACCGATTCCGCCGGCACCGTGGACCAATGATCCAGCCCGGGAACGTCGCGAAGCTGACTCCGCAGCGACCCGGTGGCGAACGCGGCGGCCACCTGTGCGACGTGGGACCCGGCGAGGACCACCATGTCGGGCACCAGTGCTGCCTCCTGGGCATTCTGTTCGGCAACGACAACGGTCCGGGCGCCGGCAGCCTGTGCTGCGGCCACCGCAGGCAGCACGCCCCGCACAGGCCGGAGCCGCCCGTCCAGACCCAGTTCAGCCAGGAAGACGATCCTTTCGGTTCCTGTCACCTTGCCATCCGCTGCCCAGGCGCTCATCAGGATGGCCAGGTCCAGCACGGAGCCGGACTTCGGCAGCGAGGCCGGGAGCAGATTCACGGTGAGACGCCGAGCAGGAAGTTCGATTCCGCTGTTCTTCGCTGCCGAACGGATCCGGTCCTGACTCTCACGCAGCGAGGCATCCGGCAGTCCCAGCAGGATGAAGGCGGGAAGGGACTGGCCGATATCAGCTTCCACCTCGATGAGTCGCCCGTCCATGCCCACGAGGACCACGCCCCGAGCGCGGCCCATGCCCATCAGCGCACATCCTTGAGGTGCTCGAGTCCACGCAGCAGGTGTTCCCCGGCATGCGGGGCCGAAGAGCTGCTCAGCAGCACGGCGACGACGTCCACGCGTCGCGGCGTGTGCAGGCAGTGCATCTGGGCGCAGTAGTCCAGCAGCAGTCGGTGCACGCGCGCGAGCTTCACCTGATTCACTGCTTCGAAGGGATGTCCGTAACCGGTCCCGCGACGAGTCTTGACCTCCACCGCCACCAGCTGCTCACCGTCACGGGTGACCAGATCCAGCTCCCCGCGAGCATTTCGCCACCGACGTTCGAGTATCTGATGCCCATGGGTGGACAGGTACTCCGCAGCGATGTCTTCGCCCACCTGTCCGGTGATGTCCTTGGTCCGCATCGGCGCTCCTCTCCTGGAGCTCCAGCATGGAGACCCGAGACGGTGATCACATGGATCTCAGCCCGCCTGTGGAGCAGGACCGGAGTGCTCGGAAGGCGAGCCGATCTGGGGAAAACTCAACCGCCGCGCTGCGGGCGGGGTGGCTCAGACGCCGAGGTTCCAGCTCAGCCGGTGTTGTGGGGTGACCCCGAGCTCGGTGAGCGCGGTCCGATGACCCTGAGAGCCGTATCCCCGATTTGAGTCCCAGCCGTACCCGGGGTGCTCCGCCGCCAGGCGCTCCATGAGTTGATCACGCTCCACCTTCGCCAGCACCGAGGCACAGGCGACCGAGAGTGCCTTGATGTCGGCTTTGATCATGGTCTGCACGCGCGGGGAGGTGCCGTGGGTCAGCCAGTCATGCGCGCCGTCCAGGATCACCGCATCCAGCGCGGTGCCCAGCTCGACCTCCACCGCATTGAGCCCCGCGAGACCCGCGGCGCGCAGCGCTCCGTTGATCCCCAGCGTGTCGATTTCTCGGGGGTGGCGATGCTGCACGCTGTAGGCCGCGACGTGGTCACAGATGGTGGGGTGCCAGCGTCGCCGCGCCGCGGCGGTGAGCAGCTTGGAGTCTCGCACCCCATCGAGCTGGGCGCAGATGCCGGTGCTTCGCGGAGTCTCTGCGAAGGTCGGATGCGTCAGATCCAGGACCACCACACCAATGCTCACGGGGCCGGCCAGTGCCCCGCGCCCGACCTCGTCGATCCCGGCGATGTAGCGCACGCCGCGCTGCGCCGCGATGGCAAGCTCCGGAAGCAGGGTGGCGTTCTCAGGCATCGATCACGGGGCCGGCACGGAGTCGAAGGGCTCGCGCTGCGATCCTCCGCCGCCGAAGTTCTCGAACGGCCAGATCACGGCGGTCGAACGCCCGACCACGTTCTCCAGCTGCACGGCCCCCTGGTTGGGCTCGTCCATGTGGGAGCGGGAGTCGGCGGAGTTCCCGCGATGGTCCCCCAGCACCCAGACGCTGTCCTCGGGCACGGTGACGGAGAAATCGACCTCGCTGGGCGCATCGCCGGCGAAGATATAGGGCTCATCGATGGGTTCACCGTTGACCATCACGCGGCCCTCGTCGTCACAGCACTCGACCTCATCGCCGCCGACCCCGATCACTCGTTTGACCACGAAGTGCGAGGAGGTGTCGGGCAGCAGCCCGACGAAGGTCATCGCGTCCTGGAAGGCGTTGGTGTCGACCTCCGCCGAGGCTCCCCAGGACTTCTCGGTGTCCTCGAAGACCACCACGTCGCCGCGTTCCACGTCCAGGAGCTCCGGCGCCAGCAGATTGACGATGATCCGGTCATCGACCTCGAGGGTGGACTCCATCGATTCCGAGGGGATGTAGAAGGCGCGGAAGAGGAAGGTCTTCACCACGAAGGAGATCACCAGCGCGAAGACGAGGATCGTGGCGACCTCGATCAGGAAGGCCGCAGCCGGGTGGCGGGGCGGGCGCCGTCGTCGTCGGTCTCGTCGACTTGCGGGCACCGGGGCGGAGGAATCCTCATTGCTGCTGATAGCCGACCTCCTGGAGTTCTCGTCGTTCGTCCCAGGGCCATAAGACACCGGATACGCGGCCCAGGATGCGGTCCTCGCTGATCATACCTCCGCCGGGGGCGCCCAACAGCGCCCGCGAATCGATGGACTCCGCGCGGTTGTCCCCCATCACCCAGACCCGACCCGGAGGCACCACGGCGTCGAAGCTCAGCTCCGAGGCGGGATCGGCGGCATCGACCTCCCGGCCCAGGTAGGGCTCGCTGATCGGCTGCGCGTTCAGCGTGAGGTGTCCGGAGTCGTCGCAGCAGGAGATCGCATCCCCGCCCACGCCCAGCACCCGCTTGACGTAGGTGGCCGGCGGGGCGGACAGACCGAACCAGTGGCCGACGCGCGAACCGAGCTGACTCAGCGTGGAACTGCTGCCCTCATAGGGGGTGAACGAGCCCTCGCCGTCGAAGACGATGACGTCCCCGCGCTGGACGCCTCGCTCGCCGGGATAGTCCTTCTGCACCAGGATTCGCTGGGAATCCTCCAGCGTGGGCGACATGGAGACCTGCGAGACCGTGTAGATGTCCACCACCGCGATCCGCAGACCGGTCGCGATCAGCACCGCGATCACCACGGTGGCCAGCACCGCCATCCAGGGGCGCAGACGCCGAGAACCCCGTGCCGACGAGTCAGACTCGTCCTGCGCGGGGTTCTCGTCGATATTCATCTGCGATGCGAGCCGTCAGTGAAGAAGGCCGAAGCTGATCAGCGGATCAGGCCTCGGTGACTTCCTCGACCTTTTCGCCCTGCTGGCGGGCGATGGTGGACTCACGCTTCTCGGGGATGCGTGCAGCCTTACCATGACGATCACGCATGTAGTACAGCTTGGCGCGGCGCACGTCACCGCGGGCGGAGACCTCGATCTTCTCGGTCACCGGGGAGTGCACCGGGAAGGTACGCTCCACGCCGACGCCGAAGGAGACCTTGCGGACCGTGAAGGTCTCGCCGATGCCGTAGCCCTGGCGGCCCATCACGTAGCCCTTGAAGACCTGAACACGGGTGTTCTTGCCCTCGATGATGTTCACGTGCACGCTGACGGTGTCACCGGGGCCGAACTCCGGGACGTCGGTGCGCAGGTTTGCTGAATCGACGAAGTCGAGCTTATGCATATGTTTCTCCTTGGACGACTGCCACAGGTCACTCGCCCTGGTTGCGACCTCTTGGACGGTCGGCGCGCAGGGCGCCGAGCACGCCGGGTTCCGGCGCAGGTCAAAGCGTGAGCTACCGGAGAGAGACGATTCCCCCTCCGGCGGCCTGTCTGTTGACGGTCATCCCCTATGGCAGATGCAGCCGCCCAGCAGGCACGGTGGTCAATTCTATGTCAGATTCCGCTCCTGTGCGACCACGTGCTTGGCCCACAGGTCGGGGCGGATCTTGCGTGTGCGCAGATCCTGCTGCGCCGAGCGCCAGTCACGGATCTTGGCGTGGTCTCCGGAGAGCAGGATCTCGGGGACATCGATCCCCCGCCAGCGCGCAGGCTTGGTGTAGACCGGATACTCGAGAAGCCCGTCGGCATGGGACTCCTCCGCCAGCGACTCCGGGTTGCCGATGACTCCGGGGATGAGCCGGGTGATAGCCTCCACCATCACGACGACGGCGGACTCGCCGCCGTTGAGCACATAGTCACCGATGGACATCGGTCGCAGCTCGAAGTGCTCCTGTGCCCAGTCCAGCAGGCGGTGATCGATCCCTTCGAAGCGAGCAGGGGCGAAGACGAGATGCTCGGCATCGGCAAGCTGCTCGGCGGTGCGCTGGGTGAACAGCTCCCCCGCCGGGGTGGGCACAATCAAGACAGGCCGGGGAGGCGCCGTCTGATCCTCGACGGCGGCGGGCGTGGGGCGCTCCTGGAGCACGTGTTCCAGGGCCAGTGCCCACGGCTCGGGCTTCATGACCATGCCGGCGCCGCCGCCGGTGGGAGTGTCGTCCACGCTGCGGTGCTTGTCAAAGCTGAAGTCACGCAGCTGGTGCCGATGGATTTCGACGCGATCCTCGCGCTGGGCCTTGCCGATCAGCGAGAGATCCAGGACATCGAAGAACTCGGGAAATATCGAGATGAGATCAATCCGCATGACTCGGGGCTCTCAGAAGAGGCCGGGCGGCGGGTTCAGCACGATGCGCTGATGCTCCACGTCCACCTCGGGAACGATCTCCTCGACGAAGGGCACCATGACCTCTTCGCCGGAGGCCGCGGTGACGACCAGCAGGTCCTGGGCGGCACCGGTGATGAGCTCCTTGAGCGTTCCGAGTGTTTCGCCGTCGATGCTCTGGCAGCTGAATCCAGCCAGCTCATGGCTGTACCAGCCGTCCTCCTCGGGCTCGTCCTCCATCGGGACCTCGACGTAGAGGGTCGACCCGCGCAGCGCCTCGGCGCCGTTGCGGTCGGTGACCTCTCGGAAGTCCAGAAGACATACGCTCTTGTTCCAGCGCTGTCGGGTGACGGTGAGCAATGTGGTGAAGCGGTCGGTGGTCTCGTCCCCGGCGATCCGGATGAGCACCGAGCCTACGGCGAGCCGACGTTCCGGCTCATCCGTGAAGAGCTGGACGGTGACCTCGCCGCGGATGCCATGAGGCTTGCCGATGCGAGCGACCCGCAGGCGCTCTGCCGAATCTGGCAGTGCCTGCGGGTCGGTCTCGAATGCCTTCTGGCCTTCAGCGCCAGCAGTCATGGGGGTGATCCTCGTATCCGTCAGCGGCTGCGGTCGGTATCGACCACGTCCACACGGACGTCGCCCCCACCGGGGAGGGCTGAGACCACAGTGCGCAGTGCCTTTGCGGTGCGTCCGGCCCGGCCGATCACTCGGCCAAGGTCGTCTGGGTGCACCCGAACCTGCAGGACGTCGTAGCGACGTCCGCCCTTGCGGCGGACATCGACGTCGTCCGGCGCATCCACGATGCCGCGGACCAGGTGTTCGAGCGCGTCACTCAGCACTGCATCTCCCATGATTACTCTGCGTTCTCCTCGGAGGCGGACTCGGCCGGAGCCTCAGTCGTCTCTTCTGCCGGAGCCGGAGTCGACTTCTTCTCCTGGATGACTGAGCCCTTGGACGGAGCGACGAACTCCTCCTTGGCGGCCTTGGTGCGCAGAGTTCCCTCGGCGCCGTCGAGGCCCTTGTGCTTCTGCCAGTCACCGGTGATCTTCAGCAGCGCCTGGACCTGCTCGGTGGGCTGCGCGCCCACGGAGAGCCAGTACTGGGCCCGCTCAGAATCGATCTCGATGAGCGAAGGCTCTTCGAGGGGGTTGTACTTGCCGATCTGCTCGATGGCGGCACCATCCCGCTTGGTGCGGGAATCGGCGACGACGACGCGGTAGAACGGTGCACGGATCTTGCCCATGCGCTTCAGACGAATTTTAACTGCCACTTGAGTGGTCCACTCCTGTTTCTTGTTTCAGGGGCGCGGTCAGGCATCAGGCTGCGTGGGGACGTGCTGCACAGTCGATGCGACCACTTCAGAACATTGTCCCTACGGCGGGTGTAGAGGGTGCCCCCCGTCGAACAAAGTACCTGCCTATTGTGCCAGAGATCCACCGAAGTAGCGATCTCATCGACTCACCCGGTCGGCTGGCAGCCGGAGATCAGCGCAGGTACTTCTCGAACCCCTTGGGCAGGCTCAGATCTTCGGGGTTGAGATCCTTCGATCCGGCGCCGAAGCTGGAGCCGTCCATGCGCTTGGCGGCACCCTGCTGACGCTTGAGCTCGGCCTCGCGGGCCTCCTGCGCAGCCTTGGCCGGGTTCCCGGACTTCTTCTTCGGCTTGGCCTGCTGCTTGCGCTTCTTGGACGCACCTCCGCCGGCACCCATGCCGGGCATGCCTCCCATTCCGGGCATGCCGCCGCCGCCAGGCATCTGGGGCATTCCGCCGCCGCCCGCCATCTTCTTCATCATCTTCTGGGCCTGCGTGAAGCGTTCCAGCAGCTGGTTGACCTCCGAGACATGGACGCCGGAGCCCTTCGCGATGCGGGCACGCCGCGATCCGTTGATCACCTTGGGAACATTGCGCTCGTAGGGCGTCATCGAATAGATGATCGCCTCCACGCGGCCGATCGAGGAATCGTCGAACTGGTCGAGCTGCTGACGCATCGCCTGAGCGCCGGGCATCATGCCCAGCAGCTTCTTCATCGAGCCCATCTTCTTGAGCTGCTGCATCTGCCCGAGGAAGTCGTCGAGGGTGAAATCCTCCTGGTCGGCGAACTTCTTGGCCATCTTCTCGGCCTCGCCACGGTCCCAGTTCGCCTCGGCCTGCTCGACCAGCGAGAGGATGTCGCCCATGTCCAGGATTCGGCGCGCCATCCGGTCCGGGTGGAAGACCTCGAAGTCCTTCAGACCCTCGCCGGTGGAGGCATACATGACCGGCTTGCCGGTGACGGAGGCGACCGAGAGCGCGGCACCGCCGCGGGCATCGCCGTCAAGCTTGGTGAGCACCACGCCGGTGAAGTCCACACCCTCGTTGAAGGCCTGCGCGGTGGTGACGGCGTCCTGCCCGATCATGGAGTCGATCACAAAGAGCGTCTCACGCGCCCCGACGGCGGACTTGATGTCCGCGGCCTGGCGCATGAGCTCCTCGTCGACACCGAGCCGGCCCGCCGTATCGATGATCAGCACATCGTGCAGCTTGTTCCGCGCCTCAGCCAGGCCATCGGTGGCCACCTTGACCGGATCGCCGGTGGCTGACTCGGTCTCGGAGGAGACGCCAGGGTGCGGGGCGAACACCGGCACACCGGCTCGCTGCCCCCCGATCTGCAGCTGCTTGACCGCATTGGGTCGCTGAAGGTCGCAGGCCACCAGCATCGGGGTGTGACCCTGGCCCTTCAGGTAATGGGCGAGCTTGCCCGCCAGAGTGGTCTTGCCCGCACCCTGCAGGCCCGCGAGCATGATCACGGTGGGCGGGTTCTTGGCCAGGGCCAGCTCACGTGTCTGACCGCCGAGGATCCCGACGAGCTCCTCGTTGACGATCTTGACGACCTGCTGGCCGGGGTTCAGCGCCTGGGCGACCTCTGCTCCGAGGGCACGCGCCTTGACCTTGGCGATGAACTCGCGCACCACGGGCACTGCGACGTCGGCGTCGAGCAGCGCGCGCCGAATCTCCCGGGCAGTGCCGTCGATATCGGCCTCGGACAGTCGCCCCTTGCCGCGAAGGTTCTTGAATGTGGCGCTCAGGCGATCGGAGAGGGAGTTGAACACGTCAGGTAGGTCCCTTGGGTCGTTGATGGTGGCTGCTCGGTCAGGCGCGGAGGGCGCCCACTGCGCAGTGGATGTACCGAGGCTCTAGAGTATCAATGTGCGATGGATTGACCTTCACCCCAGTGCCAGCTCCTCCGACGTCGACGAATCCAACGCCGCATCGCTCGACGGGGGTGCAAGGATCCTCAGTGCGGCGTTCGCCACGCATCGGGCGGCACTGGACGCCACTGAACTTGCTCATCGGGCAGCGGCTCGCGCCTGGCAGTCCACAGACACCACTTCCCTGGCCACGGTCCTGCGAGACCAGCAAGCCTCGGCGCATCTGGCGCGCGCCGACTCCTATCTGAGGAAGTCTCGACTGCTTCAGTCGGCTCCAGGGACAGGCCCGCGCGGCGATGTTCCGCCGACGACCCAGACCCTGGAGCAGGTTGCGCCCGAGGCGGAAAGCACCCAGGGGTTCATGGACTCTCCTCGCCGCGTCCTGGAGCAGGCGCTCCAGGCAACCGCCGAACTGCCTGCTGGAGAGGCCGGCGTTTCTCGCCCCCCTCTGCCGGTGCGTGTCGGACTGATCGCCGGCGCCTCGCTGGAAGCTGGTTTCCAGGGCGCGGGTGAACTCGTGTCCATCACCGCAGAGAACTGGGCAGAGAATCTCGAGGAGCTCGATCTCCTGATCATCGGTTCAGAGACCACCCTGCCCCTCGACACGCTGGCGGACGTCATCCTTCCCGCCTTCCGCGAGCGTTCCGTCCCGACTGTCTTCTTCTCCACCGCCACACCTGACGATGTCGAGGCGCACGTCGACCTCGCTGAAGCCTGCGACCGCATTGTCGCGGTAGACGAGCGAACGGCCGCATCCTATAAGGAGCTGCTCCGAGACCCCACCGCGGTCGACGCCGGACGAGTGCCCGTGAGCCCGCTGCTGCACTCCCCCGGGGAAACACGACCGGCACGCACAGCTGCGGTCGCCTTCCTCGGCCTCGATCAGTCCGCGAACACCCGTCAGGTCCCCGCGGCAGAGACGGTCACCGCCTTGTTCGACGGGGCGCTGGCCTCCGGCCGACCAGTGGCGTTCCTGCAGCCCGGCTCCGCCGAGGAGCCCACGGGCGGCACATGGTCCGTGCCCCGCGACTACGCGCCGTGGACCGTCTTTCCGCGTGAGGTGAAGCAGCTCGCCCTGCGCGAGGACCTCTGCCGGCTGCAGCGCGGCGCGGATGTGGGCATCGCCGTCAACCAGGTCGTCGGTTCACAGACGCTGGTCGACTCTCAGGTGCTGCAGCTCCAGGCCTCAGGGACCATGGTCCTCTCCAGCTACAACCAAGGCGTGAACTCGTACTACCCGAACGTCTACATCGCGAACTCGGCTGAGGACGTCGCCAAGACCCTTCAGCATCTGAGCACCGAAGAGCTCCGCCGGATCCAGAACGACGGCATCCGCGCGGTCTTTGCCCAGCACCACGCCGCCGATGTGCTCTCAGCGATATGCCGCGCCGTCGGAATCAGCGTCCCCGAGGTGAGAGAACGGGTCCTGGTCGTCACTGAGGAGCTCACCGAGGAGCTCGCCTCAGACATCCGAGACCAGACTCTCGCGCCGGTCGGTATGACGACCTGGTCGGATCTGCACCGGTGGCAGCCCGACACCGCGACGGCCCCCGGGGACTACGACATCCTCCTGCCCGTGGGCCCGTCCCGGCGCTATGCGCCCTTCTACGCCGAGGACCACGTCGCCGCCTTCCGCTATCAGGGGTCCCCAGTCACCAGCAAGCTGGAAGGTTCGGTTGAGGAGATCGACGAACTCGCTCACCAGATGGGCCCAGGCGGTGAGAATCTCGAGCTGACCGCCTGGTGGCGTCCCCGCGCTGAGATCCTCGGAACACCCGAGTCACTGACCAGCGCGCTGCTGGAGCGCTCCGTCTACACCATCGACCACCTGGGCCATCGCCGAAGAGATGCACGCCCAGCCGTGGACCCCACCATCGGTTCGGACTTCGAAGATTCGAAGCGGGAGTTCCGCCGCACGGCCGAGTCTCTGGGACTTGAGCTCGCCGTCGTCGTGCCCATCTACAACAACGGAGACCACCTCCGGCACAAGGCCTTCGCCTCGCTGCGGCGGTCCGAGATGTTCGATCGGATGCACATCCTGCTGATCAACGACGGCTCCACGGACGCGTCCACGCGGGACACCATCGAAGAGCTGGCCCACCGCCATCCCAACGTCTCTGCCTTCCACCACGCTGCGGGCGGTTCAGGTTCTGCCTCGCGGCCGCGCAACACCGGACTGGCCCTGAGCTTCACGGAGTTCGTCACCTACCTCGATCCCGATGATGAGGAGCTCGACGATGGGTACATGGAGCTGCTCGAAGCGCTTCGCGACCAGCCGCAGGCAGAGTTTGCACTGGGCACGATGGCGGTCTGGACGCACCGCTACACGGTCTTCGACTACCACGCATGGTTCCAGCCGGGAGTGGACCACCACGAGGGACTGAATCGGCCGCGCCCAGACACCTTGCGAACGCTGAACTTCCGCCCCGCCTCCATCGAAGCGCTCGTGGCGCGGACCCAATGGCTGAAGAGTCTCGGGCTCGTCCAGCCTGTGGGCGCCGTCGGCCAGGACACCTACTTCTTCCAGCAGCTGATGTACTACGCCTCCGCCTACGTGCCGGTGTACCGGCCCGTGTACACCTATTACGGCGCCGTGGACACCTCGATCGTGAACGTGGTCTCACCGAAGTACTTCCGCAAGTACCTGATCCTCGAGACCGCGCGCGCCTCGTGGCTCCGCGAGGTGGGACTGCTCGACGCGTATAAGGAGCAGCGCTTCGAGTCCTTCTTCGTCTCCTGGTACCTGGAGAAGTTCGAGAAGGTCCAGGCGGACCAGCGCGACGAGGCGTTGGAGGTTCTGCATCAGATCGCGAATGCCTACGGGCCGCACGAGTGGACAAGCCCACGAGCCCGAGCGTTCTTCACCAAGCACCCGGAACGGCCTCCCTCCCGGCTCAGTTGAGGATGGCTTCCTCCATGCGCTCCGCCAGCTCGGGCGTGGCCGAGCGCACGAAGTTGTCTGAGACGTGGCTGTTGTCGCGGTAGGTGATCGCACCGCCCAGGACTGCGTAGCAGGTCTCCCGTTCGCAGAGCAGGTCCTCGGTGGGAACGAAGTGGTAGTCCTGGGACTCGTCGAACACCTTCTCCGACTGCGTCAGCCACCTTGGGCCCACTCGAGTGTCCTCGAGGTCATCGTTGCAGGCTGAGAGCTCAGCTTCATTGAGCGCGACGCACTCCGGCAGAGTCTCATCCTCGTTGCGTTCCTGGTTCATGCGAGGCGTCTCCCCGAAGACGACCACCTCCTTGTCCGCCTCCAGCCAGACCTCGATGGGGGTCATCATGCTGCGCCCCTCATCGGTGAGCTCGACCTCAGTATCGGGCAGCTCGACGTCGATCTCCGGCCCGTCGAAGCCACCCGTGATCTGACTCGCGGCGATCACGACCGTTTCGACCGCTTCATCATCCGAGACACGCTCAAGGATCTCCAGGTTGGCCTCGCCGCACGGATCATCGGACTCGTCGTAGGTGCTGGCTCGGGGCGTGCAGCTCGATCGAGTGAGCACCAGAAGGCGCTTGTCGTTGTCCTGCGCGATCTCGTCGAGTGCCGGCAGCCACATGGTGGCATGCGAGTCGCCGAAGACGGCAATGGTCCCGTCGGCATCGGACTCTTCTGCACCGAGCCAACACTCCGGCACACCTTCGTCCTCAGCCTCGGCCTGGCACCCGGGGTACGGCGACTCCTGGGACTGCATCGCGACATCGGCCGCGGAGGGCACGAGTCCCTGTGTCCCCTCAAACGGGTCGCCGCACTGATCGGGGTTCGCCAGAGCGCGGTAGCCATAGCAGGGGTGGTCTTCGGAGAGGTCCGAGGCCACGAACTCCTGCTCCACGTGCTCCACGGAATAGTGCGCGAGACCCACCACCAACCCCATGCCTACGACGGCGGCCGTCGTGGTCCGCCAGGTCGGTTTCAGGAATGAGGCTCGACGAAGCGGGGTTTCGAAGAATCTCGTGGTCAGCGCGGAGAGAAGGACGACACCGAGGATCAGTGCAATCTTGACGTACCAGTCGTCCGCGGTCTCACTGACGTAGGGAGAGAGGATCACTACAGGCCAGTGCCAGAGGTAGATGGCATAGGACCAGTCACCGATCGCCGTGGCTGGGCGCAGAGACAGCCACCAGTGGATTCCCGTGCCCGGCCCCTTGCCGCCGCATGCCATCAGCAGAGCAGCCCCCACGGTGGGGAGCAGCGCCGCCCATCCGGGGAAGGGCGTCAGGGAGGTGTAGAAGCAGGCGGCCGAAAGGATCATGGCGAAGCCTGTCCAACCCAGAAGGTTCCCCCAACGGCCCGTGAACTGGCTCGCCCCGAGGACCAGCGCCAGGACGGCACCCAGCGCGAACTCCCAGATCCTTGTCGGTGTGACGAAGTAGGCCTGGGCGGAGGAATCCGCAGTGTAGTAGACCGAGAACGCCAGGGAGCCCACACCGAGCAGACCGATCACCCACAGGAAGATCGTACGTACTTGAACTCGAGGCTGCGCATCTGCGCCACGGGAGATTCTGCGGGACACCATCGCGACCGCCAGCACCAGGGCGAGCAGCACGGGCCAGAGGACATAGAACTGCTCCTCCACAGAGAGCGACCAGAAGTGTTGCACCGCGGTGGCCTGTTCATCCGCCTTGGAATAGTCCACGGCGTCTTCGGCCAGGATCCAGTTCTGTACGTAGAGCGCCGAAGCTATGATCTGCCGTCGCGTGCCTTGCCACGCTGTGCTGGGCAGGATCGTGACGGACGCGATTGCAGTCAGCCCGAGCACCAGCAGGCTCAGCGGCAGCAGTCGTCTGATCCGTCGCGCCCAGAACTGCCCGAGCCGGATCCGTCCGGTCCGGTTCGCCTCCTTGAACAGGTGCGCCGTGATCAGGTACCCCGAGATCACGAAGAAGACGTCCACACCGACGTATCCACCCGTGAGGCTGTCGGGCCAGAAGTGATACACCACGACGAGGAGCACGGCCAACGCACGCAGTCCCTGGATCTCGGGCTGGAACCTCCCGCTGCGGGAAGTGCGGGTGCCGGTCTCAGGCATGGATGCCGCTGAGGCAGGCATGCTCCGTGGTGTTTCGGTGCTTGTGGACATAGGCAGTTCGTTTTTTCCTTGGACGCCGGAATGCAACCGCTCCAAGATAACGGCGATTCCTGGGAATCACCGCATATATGCGGAGCGCAGAGGGGCCGGCACAGAGAGCTGACAACTGGGTCCAAGGTATCGCGTGTTGGACCGCCACTTGTGGCGCACGCGAACGGCGTGGTGCTCTGACACAGGCCCTGGGCTAGACTCGCCTGCTGTCAGACCCTTTGCGCCGTCGAAGAAAGCGAACAGCCTTGATCAGCAAATCCTCAACAGTCGGTGTCATCGGGCTTGGTTACATCGGTCTGCCCACCGCAGCCATCCTGGCAGATCACGGCGTGAGAACAATCGGCATGGACGTCTCCGAACGCAACGTCGCCACCGTGAACAACGGCGAGGTCCCCTTCGTGGAACCCGGACTGCGCGAAGTCCTGGAACGCGCAGTCAACAGCGGCACCCTCACCGCGAGCACGCAGACCCCCACAGCGGACGCCTACATCGTGGCCGTCCCTACCCCCTTCACCGACACCCACTCGGCAGATCTGACCTATATCGAGGCCGCCGCCGACGGGATCGCCGCGAAGCTGACCGGTGGGGAGCTGATCATCCTGGAATCGACCTCGCCTCCAGGCGCCACCGAACACATGGCCGCCCGCATCCTCACCGCCCGCCCGGACCTCACCGCGGAGGACATCCTGGTCGCGCACTGCCCCGAACGGGTGCTCCCGGGCAAGATCATGGACGAGATGATCACCAACGACCGGATCATCGGCGGACTCACCCGCGAAGCCGCCGAGGCCGCCCGCGAGCTCTACTCGGCATTCTGCAAGGGCGAGTTCCTGCTCACCGACGCACGGACCGCGGAGATGGCCAAGCTCACCGAGAACAGCTTCCGCGACGTCAACATCGCCTTCGCGAACGAGCTTTCCGTGATCAGCCACAAACTCGGCATTGACGTGTGGGAGCTCATCGAGCTGGCCAATCACCACCCCCGGGTGAACATCTTGCAGCCCGGCCCCGGCGTGGGCGGACACTGCATCGCGGTCGATCCCTGGTTCATCGTCGACGCCGCCCCAGAACAGGCCAACCTGATCCGCACCGCGCGGCAGACCAATGATGCCAAGCCCGAATGGGTGCTCGGCCGGATCGAGCAGGCACTGGAGGCCGCCGGGGAGCACCCGAGCGTGGCGCTGCTGGGCCTTGCGTTCAAGGCGAACATCGATGATCTGCGCGAATCGCCCTCGCTGCGCATCGCGGAGAAGCTCGCCCAGCGCGCCCCCGGTGCACAGATCCTTGCGGTGGAGCCCCACGTGGAGGAGCTCCCCCGTTCTCTGCAGGGCTTCAGCAATGTCAGCCTGACCAGCCTGGAGCAGGCTCTCGGCCGCGCCGATGTGGTCGTGCTGCTGGTGGACCACGACGCGTTCAAAGCAGTTCCCTCCTCGCAGCTGGGCAATGCGACCGTCATCGACACCCGCGGGATCTGGCGGTAGACCCGGAGCAGTGACCTGGTCCGCCGCGAATCGCGCCGGATACACTCCACCCAAGTCCGCACGCGAGGTCTGCACGTGAACTCGCATCTACGTCATCGAGGAGCTTGATGAACACCGACTCAGAGACTGGACGGCCGGGCGCCGGTCCGGAGCGCACCAGCACTCCGAATGAAGAAGCGACCTTGTCCCCTGAACAGGTGGTCGTGGCCCTGTTGCGGCAACAGGAAAGTCTGCTCTCTGAGTTGAACTGGGCCTACGAGCAGCTGGAGCGCTCACAGGAGCAGGAACTCGTCGACATCAAGGCAAGGGTCACTCAGCTGGAGCGACAGGTCTCCAAGACCGGGGGTGGCCGTTTCCTGCCCGCCACCGGGGCCGGGGCCGGGGAGGCGCCATCGGGGCTGATCGCGGTGACGCGCAAGCGTGTCGAGTTCAGCATCCGCAACCCTCGCAAGGCACTGAAGCTCGCAGAACGTCGACTACGACGTCCCTCGAGCGCTCCCACACTCGAGGCTGGCCGCTCTACGTGAATCAACGGTGGCAGGCAGCGCGGTACGACAGGCGGTCGCAGATATCTGCCGGGCGCAAGGCGGTGGCGGAGCTTCTCTCCGCCGCCGATCCATTGACGCCCCTGAAGGACAAGCTTGTCCTCGACGCATTGGGCATGCCGTCCACGTCTCCTTTTCGCGGCGGGCATCTGAGGCCGGCGAAGCTGCAGGAGGAGCTGGCAGGGGCACTCTATGGTCTGCCACGGCTTGAGAGTGGAATCTCGAAAGCGCCGCTGCCCGTCCGCGTCGGTGTCTTCGGTGACGACTCGCTGGTCCATGCCTTCCAGGGCGCTGCCGCCCTGGCCCCCATAGACCCGCTTGACTGGGAAGCCGGAGTCGCGGACTCGCAGGTCATCATGCTGGGGGCAGAGAGCCCGGTGTTCCCTCAGAGCCAGCGCGATGTCGTCAATGCCGCACGCGAACGCAGCATTCCTCTGATCTTCGTGGACCTTAGGACCACCACCCCGAGATCTGACCAGATGAGCCTGGCCGGTCGATGTGACCGCATCTTCGCCATCTCGGAAGAGAACGCTGTGCGGTACCGGGACGCTGCGCCACGGGGTGTCGCCGTCGACCTCATTGCGATTCCGGTCAGCCCGCTGGTGCGGTCGCCGATCGGGTCCCAGAGATCTGGCCCTCCCCTCGTCACCTACTTCGAAGAAGACCACGCGGAGTTCCCCGTGGACGTCGCCGAAAGCATCGAGTGGATCCTCGACGGGGTCGCAGCCTCCGGTTCGGACCTGATCCTCAGTCGAGGACGCGGCACGGTGGGATCCTTCCCGGTGCGGCATTGGCCGTATGTGCAGGAATGGGCGTCGTCTCGGCGCATGGAACTGGACCGGCTGGCTGATGTCGGTGTCGTCGCCCACGTGGTCGGTGGGTCCCAGAGCGCATTCTCCGCTCGGGCCGTCGAGCTCCAGGCCTCGGGGTCCATGGTGCTCTCCACCTACAACCAGGGAATCAACTCCTACTATCCCCATGTCCACATCGCGAACTCACGTGAAGACGTGGCCTCGATGCTGGAGCGGCTGGAGATCAAGGACCTTCGTCGGAATCAAAGCGATGGGGTCCGCGAGGCCTTCACCCGCCACCACGCATGTGACGTCTTGCGCGGCATGCTTCGAGAGGTCGGAACCTCTTCCGACACCCCTGCCGCACGGTTCTTGGCTGTCGCGGAGGAACCCGACGCCACGCTGCTCGAGGAGATGTCAGCCCAGAGTGCGGGAGCCGTAGAGACTGTGACCTGGAAAGAGGCCGTCGCACGACAGGGACAGTACGACGTGCTGCTTCCGGTCTCGGTGGAGCACCACTACTCCCCGACCTACCTGGCCGACCACCTCGCCGCCTTGAGCTATCAGTCCGCGCCAGTGGTCGCCAAGCTCTCGAATCCATTGCGCGCAGGGCACGCCCATACACATGCACACACCGGCGAGCTGGCGCTGACGGCTTGGTGGCGACCAGAACCGTCGACAGTCCACGACGCTCAAGCCCTGCAGACGACGCTCTCCTCAGCGCGGGTGTACGTCGCCGATGGTTTCGGACACCGGGACCGCCGTGCGGGTCGCGCACGTCCCACACTTGCCACACTCGCCGCCGGTGACGATTTCGCGGAGGTCTCGCGGGAGGTTGCTCGCACCGCTCGGCAGCAGGATCTGGAGCTGAGCGTCGTGGTCCCGATCTACAACAACGGCCCACATCTGCGACATAAGGCCTTTGCTTCTCTCTTCAGGTCGAGCGCATTCGAGAAGATGCATGTGCTGCTGGTCAGCGACGGGTCCACTGATCCCCTCACCCTCTCCATCATCGAGGACCTGGTCGACGACTACCCCAATGTCTCGGCCTTCCACCACGCCCAGGGCGGTTCGGGCTCCGCGTCTCGACCCCGGAACACGGGTCTCGATCTCGCCCAGACGACCTACGTCACCTATCTCGACCCTGACAACGAGGCGATCGAAAACGGCTATGCGCGACTCTACGAGGAGATCCAGGCGCAGCCCGAGGTCGACTTCGTGCTCGGCAACATGTCGCAGTGGGCCAAACGCAGAAGCATGCTCCCGTACGCAGAGGTGCTCCAGAGCCTCTTCGCCCAACACCTGGACGCAGCAGGCAACATCGAAGTCCCGCCCCGCGCACTGGAAGCCCTTCGGTTCAGACCCATGGGCATCCAGACGGTGATCGCTCGCACAGCGTGGCTGAAATCGCTGAACCTCACTCAGCCCGTTGGCGCGGTGGGGCAGGACTCCTACTTCTTCCAACAGATGCTGCACTACGCCAGATCCGTCAGGACGGTCGACGTGGGTGTTCACACGTACTACATGGTGGTCAGCAACTCCACCGTGAACACGCTCAATCCGAACTACTTCAGGAAGTACCTTCCATTGGACCGAGCGCGAGCACAATGGCTCTCCGAGGTCGGCCTCCTGGACGCCTATAAGAAGGAACGTCTCGAACCCTTCCTGGTGTCCTGGCTGCTTCCGAAGCTCCGACGGGTTCAGGACGACGAATGGTATGCAGCCGCCGAGAATCTGGCGGAGCTGCTGAACTGCTACGGCGACTACCGCTGGACGCAGCCAGCGGCAATAGACTTCTGGGACGATCTGAGAAGAGCGCGGCCCCGCAGAGCTGCGGCGTTGAAGTGACCAGAGCGCGTGGAGGTGCCGCTCGGCCCCACGCTCCAGCTGACGAGCGAACGAATGAGCACGACTCGACTGACCAAGAAGCCACCCACCGAGACAGAAGGAGCTCCATGCCGCGGCTACCACGGGCCCTGCATCGCAACCTCCCCGGGATCGGGTGGCGAGATCGAAAGCTCAGCTTCTTGGAATCTCGCGTGGAGCAGCTTCTCCAAACGCGCGACTCCCTCGGAAGCACGCTGGATCAGACGCGGGCGACGCTCGAGAGGGAGCGCACCGAGCACGCCCAGCAGCTCGGGTTTCATACCTCGGAGATCGCCACCCTCCGGAATGACATCGAGGACCTCGCAAGAGCCGGTGCAGACTCGCCCGAAGCAGGCGGACCGGCACGGCCCTCCTTCAAGGACAAGATGGCGGACTACCGGGCCGCGACGAACCTCGCGCGGGCCAACAAATGGCATCCGGACAGCGCGATCGCGCAGATGAACTACAAGCTGCGCACGTATGCCCTGGCAGAGAGCCTGGGTGTCGACACTCCGAAGATCCACCGGGTCTGGAACTCAGCAACGGAGATCAACCTCAATGAGATCGATGCTGAGAAGATCGTGCTCAAGGCAGACGGCGGTCACAGCGGCATCTCTGTCATTCCGCTCCGACGCACCGACCGCGGCTGGCAGACCCTGAACGGCACGGAGCAGCTGAGCGGTGGACGCCCATCGGAGCAAGTCTTGAAGCAGCTCAAGAAGGGGCGCAGGCCGTACTTCGCCGAAGAGTTCCTTGAGAGTGATGCCGACTCCACGATCCCCGCCGATATCAAGGTGTACACGGCATACGGACAGATCCTTCATGTGCTCGTCATGCAGACCAGTGGCAAAGGGGTCGTCAACCGCAGCACCTTCAGCCGACGCTACTTCGACGCGGCAGGGAACGATCTGGGCATGATCCTCCCGGTCGCCGTCTACGGCCCGGACATCCCTGTCCCTCGCGAGTGGGACGATCTGCTCGCTTCGGCACGAAAGCTCTCCATCGCCTCGGGCATCCCGTTCGTCCGGGTGGACCTGTACGGGACCTCTCGAGGGCCAGTCCTGGGCGAGCTCACCGCGACTCCAGGCGGCAAGCAGCGCTACCGACTCCGCCACGACACCATGATGGGCAGAGCCTGCAATGAGGCCGAGGTGCGCCTCCAGCGGGATATCGCGCGTGGTCGACCCTCTGGGACGCTCTATGGACTCGACCCTTACACCTGGCGGTATCCCGATTCAGAGCGCGAGACACATCCATCGTCCTGGCAGCGCCCAGCAGGCGATCCCGAGGAGTGGTACACGCCCTCCCCCACGGGTTCCTGAGCCGACCCGAGGTGGGTGCGCTCGCCCGCCGTTGCTAGATGATGGCAGGCTGAAGGCGCTCCTGGAGAGCCTCCGTGATGGTCGGGATGAAATTCTGTGAAAGATGACTGTTGTCCCGGTAGGTGATGGCGCCTCCTAGGACTGCGTAGCACGTACCTTCCCTGCAGACGAGGTCCTCGGTGGGAACGAAGTGATAGTTCTCCTCCGCCTCGAACACCTCGGCTGACCGGGTCAGCCACCGATCTCTGACGCGGGTGTCCTCCACCTGGTCGTTGCAGGCTGAGAGCTCATCCTCGTTGAGTGCCACACACTCTGGAAGTGTCTCTTCCTCCCGGGTCTCGTAGTTCATACGTGGCACTTCCCCGAAGACCGCCACCTGCTTATCGCTCGCGAGCCAACGAGCAATCGGGTCGTACATGGCCAGG
Source organism: uncultured Nesterenkonia sp. (assembly GCA_947494195.1). GTDB lineage: Bacteria > Actinomycetota > Actinomycetes > Actinomycetales > Micrococcaceae > Nesterenkonia. Next base: position 256,203 of record CANLUC010000003.1, read on the forward strand.
GCAGTCCCATCGAGATCGAACTCCTCCGAGTTCAAGCCCAGATCACGCCCTGGATCGTCGAAGTCTCCATGGATCTGGCTCCCCGCCATGATCACGGTCTCGATGTTCGGATCTGCCGCCACGCGCTCGATGATCTCTTCATTGGACTTGAGACACTCACTGGAGTCTTCTCCGACCTCCCCTCCGCGCGGGGAGCACGCGGAGCGCGTGAGTGCCAAGAGTCGCTTGCCCTCTTGGTCAGCGATTCGATCGAGCGCAGGCATCCACATGGTGGCGTGAGAATCACCAAATACCGCAATGGTCCCATCGGCGTCCGATTCCTCGGCGCCCAACCAGCATTCCTGCACGCCCTCAACGTCGGTGTCGGCCTGGCAGCCGGGGAACTCCTCCTGCTGGTTCTGCTCTGTCACCTCCGCAGGCGAGGGAGAGAGCCCGCCCTCACCCTCGAAGGGACTGCCACACTCCGAGGGGTTCTGCAGAGCCCGGTACCCGTAGCAGGCGCTGTCTTCAGTCGCAGTGGCCTCACTGGCGCTTGTCTCCATCGAGGACACAGCCACCGTTCCGGTGACGATCACCATCACCATGCCCGACGCCGCCGCCGCCATCGTGCGCCAGGTGGGGAGGAGAATCTTGGCGCGGCGGATCGGTGTTTCGAAGAAACGAGTGCTCAACGCAGAGAGGACGACGACGCCAACGATCAGCAGCACCTTGATGTACCAGCTCTGCGCCTGCTCGCTGATGTAGGGCGAGAAGATCACCACGGGCCAGTGCCACAGGTAGATGGCGTAGGACCAGTCGCCGATGGCCGTCGCCGGCCGCAGCGAAAGCCACCAGTGCGCGCCTGTGATGGTGCTCTTGCCACCGCAGGCAAGGATCAGGACGGTCCCCACTGTGGGCACGAGCGCGGCCCATCCGGGGAAGGGAGTGAGGTCCGTGTAGAAGTAGGCCGAGCCGAGGATCAGGGCCAGGCCCAACCAGCCCAGGAGATTCCCCCACGCCTGGGAGAACTGCCGGGACCCCAGCACCAGAGCCGCGACGGCGCCCAGGGTGAACTCCCACATGCGGGTCGGTGTGACGAAGTACGCCTGCGCAGGAGCCGCCGAGGTGTAGTAGATGGAGAACACCAGGGACAGCACACCGAGCAGTCCCACGACCACCAGGAAGGCGCGTCGAATCTGATTGGCGCCCGGAGCAGCCGCAGACCTCCGGCGTCGGCGAAGCGCCATGACCGCAAGGGTCACCGCAAGCAGGACCGGCCAGAGCACATAGAACTGTTCCTCCACCGAGAGGGACCAGAAGTGTTGAACCGCAGTGGCGCGTTCATCGGCTTTCGAGTACTCCACCGCGTCCGCGGCAAGGATCCAATTCTGCACGTAGAGGGTCGAAGCGATGATCTGCCGGAGGGTCCCCTGCCAGGCGGTGCTCGGCAGGATCATCACCGTGCCGATCGCAGTCATGAGCAGCACGAGCAGACTCAGGGGCAGAAGACGCCGAATCCGTCGGGCCCAGAACTGGCCCAGCCGCACGCTCCCTGTCTTGACCGCCTCTTTGAACAGATGGGCCGTGATCAGGTAGCCAGAGATCACGAAGAAGACATCGACGCCGACGTACCCCCCGCTCAAGTGCGCGGGCCAGAAGTGGTACACCACGACCACCAGAACCGCGAGGGCTCGCAATCCTTGAATTTCGGGCTGGAATCGCGAACGGTCGACTCTTCCGCCCGGAACGGGTCTCCCCGAAGGGGTCGCCACCACAGGGTCACTGGTTGTCATGGTGAGTCCGATTCCCCCGGTCCCGGTAGTTGTTGACTCTCTTGCGCCGAACCATTCAACCTCATTCTCAGTTCCGCTGCCTGCGACGGAATTCCTGAGGGCCCTCAGGCGCCACGCAGAGCCCTAGCGGCGAGTCGGTGCGGACGCCATCCCGCCACCGCCTGCCGGAAGTTCCGCAGGTCTGTGACAGACTGAGCTCGTGGATTTCGACGTTCTTATTCTCTTCATCGTTCTTGCTGTGATCCTGCTCGGCACCCTGGGATTCTTCCTGGTGCAGGGCGGAAAGATCCTCCCCAAGGACAAGCGTGAGCAGTACCTCTCCCAGCGGGACCCGGATGACCTGCCCGGCGGGGGCGTGGACACGCTCGAGGCTCCGCCCGAGGACCGCCCCAGCACCGACGCGCCCGAGCGTGGCGACGGCGTGGACGTGGCGCAGGAGCCCACAGTCCTGGAACCTACCGTCGAGACCCCCGAACCGGTGGCCACCAGGCTCGCCCGGCTGCGAGCCCGACTGGTCAAGTCGAACAACATCTTCGGCCGCTCGCTGCTGGCCCTGCTCTCCCGTGACGAGATCGATGAGGACGTCTGGGACGAGATCGAAGAGATCCTGCTCATGGCCGACGTCGGCACCGAACCCGCCATGGAGCTGGTGGACCGCCTCCGCGAACGGGTCAAGGTCGAAGGCACCAAGGATCCCGTGCAGGTCAAGGCGATGCTCACCGAGGAGCTTCTCGCCCTGGTCGACCCCAGCCTGGACCGCCGGCTGACCGTGACCGCCGAGGGCCGCCCTGCGGTGATCATGGTGGTCGGAGTCAACGGCGTCGGAAAGACCACGACGATCGGCAAACTGGCCCGCATGCTCGTCGCCGAGGACAAGGATGTGCTGCTCGGCGCGGCCGACACCTTCCGCGCCGCCGCGGCGGAGCAGCTGAGCACCTGGGGCCACCGCGTCGGGGTGCCCACCGTCAAGTCTGACGTTGAAGGCGCTGATCCAGCGTCGGTCGCCTTCGAGGCCGTGGAGAAGGGCGTCGAGCTCGAGACCGACGTCGTCATGATCGATACCGCTGGTCGGCTGCAGAACAAGGCCAACCTGATGAACGAGCTCGGCAAGGTCAAGCGGGTGGTGGAGAAGAAATCCGAGGTGGATGAGGTCCTGCTGGTGCTGGACGCCACCGTCGGACAGAACGGCCTGAACCAGGCCAAGGTCTTCGCCGAGGTCGTCAACATCACCGGCATCGTGCTCACCAAGCTCGACGGCACTGCTCGCGGTGGGATCGTCGTCGCGATCCAGCGTCAGCTGGGGGTGCCGGTGAAGTTCATCGGACTCGGAGAGGGCCCGGATGATCTGGCACCCTTCGATGCTGAAGAGTTCGTCGCCGCGCTCCTCGAAGATCGCTGACCTCAGCTACTGAAGAAACCCGCGCAGCAGTGACGCCGTGCCCTCGAGGTGATCCGCCATCAAAGCCTTCGCCTGCGCGGCATCCCCGCGCAGAATGGCCTCGGTGATCGCCACGTGTTGTTCGTTGGAATGCTCAAGGTTCGCCGGCAGCAGCGGTATCCCGTCCAGCAGCGCATTCACGCGTGCCCGGGTGTCGGTCACCGCCGTGATCAGTGACGCGGAGCCGCTCAGCTCCGCCACAGCAATGTGGAACCGGGAGTCCCGGGCGCGATAGCTGACGCGATCCGCGCTCTGCACATCAGCGAGGCATCCCCGAAGGTGCTCCTGCGCCGAGGCAGTACGGTCTGCCTGCGCGGCGAGCTCCGCCGCCGCCGGTTCAAGCACCGCTCGGAAGACCAGCACATCGCGTTGCTGGAGCGGGCTCAGCTGCGCCCTCCCGTGACGCGCAGCGTTGCGGGCCTCCAAGACATAGGTCCCGCCGTAGCGACCTCGTCGAACCTCGAGAAAGCCAGCCTGCTGCAGCTCTGCGAGAGCCTCCCGAAGGGTCGCGCGCGAGACGCCGAGATGCCCGGCCAGCTCGCGTTCTGCGGGCAGCTTCTGTCCCGGGGGAAAAAGTCCCACCCGAATCGCCTGCAGCAGGTGCTCGATCGTCTCTTCGAAGGTATTGCCCGATCGCACGGGCCGGAGCACCGCATAAGGGTCGCCGAACTCTGCCGCGAGCATCTGGCCCTCCTTTCGAGTCACGCCAAGACCCCCGCCCGGTACTGGTCCAGGGACCGACGATCCGGGCGGCTCTGCCTACAGCCTACGGGCCTCGCGGGCTCCCAGTCCGCCGCCGGGAGTCCTCGACGCACCGGCTATTGACGCCCCGGGATTGAGGTGTCAGGCTTCCGCACAACACCATGGACTGAAAACAGTCCATTGGAGGTGTTCTCGCCGGTTCGAATCCACAGGGATGGACTGCCATGCCGCACGACAAGACCACAGCATCCGCCGCAGACTCCAGCTATCACGATCATCGACGACTCAAGGCTGGAGCGGCGGGATGGATTCTGCTGGCAGGCCTGGGCGTCTCCTACGTCATCTCCGGGGACTTCGCCGGGTGGAACATCGGCCTTGCAGAGGGCGGCTGGGGCGGTCTGCTGATCGCGTTCGTGCTCATGGGCCTGATGTACACGTGCATGGTCTTCGGCCTCGCCGAGATGTCCTCCTCGCTGCCCACAGCGGGAGCCGGCTACGGCTTCGCCCGCCGCGCGCTCGGCCCGCTCGGAGGATTCGCCACCGGAGTGGCGGTGCTCATCGAATACGCGGTGGCACCCGCGGCGATCGCCACCTTCATCGGCGGCTACATCGAGGCATTGGGACTGTTCGGCATCACCAACTCTTGGCCGGTCTACCTGGTGACCTACGCGGTGTTCGTGGGCATCCACCTCTACGGGGTCGGTGAAGCCCTGCGACTCATGTTCGGCATCACCGTGGTCGCGGTGCTGGCCCTCGTGGTCACCGTCATCGCCCTGGTCCCCCACTTCGACGCCAGCAATCTCTTTGACATCGTCCCGAACGACGCGGTCGGCGCCAGCGCCTTCCTCCCCATGGGCTACGCCGGCGCGATGGCCGCGCTGGTCTACGGCATCTGGTTCTTCCTGGCCATCGAAGGAGTGCCGCTGGCCGCCGAGGAGACGACCGACCCGAAGCGGGACATGCCCCGCGGCATCATCGTGGGGATGGCGATCCTGCTCGTGACCGGGGCCCTCATGCTGGTCCTGGTGCCAGGGGCGGCTGGTTCAGAAGCGATGAGCAGCTCGGACAACCCGCTGCCCGAGGCGATCCGGGCCGTGGCCGGCTCCGGGAGCGTCATGGCCAGCATCGTGAACTACGCCGGCCTGGCGGGACTGGTCGCCAGCTTCTTCTCCATCATCTACGCCTATTCCCGCCAGCTGTTCGCGCTCTCACGGGCGGGGTATCTGCCCCGCTGGCTCTCGCTGACCGGCGAGCGAAGAACTCCGTGGGTGGCACTGATCGTGCCCGGCACCATCGGCTTCGTGCTCGCGGCGGTGACCGGCGACGGCGGACTGCTGATCAACATCGCCGTCTTCGGCGCCACGGTGTCCTACGTGCTGCTCAACCTCTCCCACATCGTGCTGAGGTTCCGTGAACCAGATCTCCCCCGCGCCTACCGGACCCCGGGTGGCGTGGCCACCACCGGCATCGCCCTGGTGCTGGCAGTGGTCGCAGTGGTCGCAACCTTCCTGGTCGACGTGCTCGCAGCGTCGATCACCGCAGGCGTCTTCCTGCTCTTCCTCGCCTACTTCTGGTTCTACAGCCGGCATCACCTCGTCGCGAATGCTCCCGAGGAGGAGTTCGCGATGCTTGACGATGCCGACACCACGCTGCAGTGAGCCATCATCCGCTCCCGTCCACCTCCTGCCACCAGACCACTGCCCCTGCAACCTGAGGACCAGAACCCGTGACGACATCACCCACACATCCCCGCAACGACCGCATGCTGAGCGTTCCGCGGCTGCGCCAAGAGATCACCGAGGGACGCATCGACACGGTGGTCCTCGCCTTCACAGACATGCAGGGGCGCCTGCAGGGCAAGCTCTGTCACGCCCAGTTCTTCCTGGACTCGATGCTCGAGGAGGGAGCCGAAGGCTGCAACTACCTGCTGGCAGTGGACACCGAGATGAACACGCCCGGCGGCTACGCGATCAGCAGCTGGGAGGCGGGATACGGGGACATGAGCTTCGCGATGGACCTCGACACCATCCGACTGATGCCGCACAACCCCGGACAGGCGATGATCCAATGCGACCTCACCGCCCACGACGGCCAGCTCATCCCCATGTCGCCCCGCGCCATGCTGCGCCGGCAGCTCGATCGCGCCCGCGAGATGGGCTACCAGATGCTCACCGGGACCGAGCTGGAGTTCTGTGTCTACAACACCAGCTACGAGGATGCCTGGGACTCCAACTACCAGAGCCTCGTGCCTGCCAACAAGTACAACGTGGACTACAACATCCTGGGCTCCCAACGGGTCGAACCGCTGCTGCGCGAGATCCGCAATGCCATGTACACGGCCGGAATGACCGTGGAGAGCGCCAAGGGAGAATGCAACTTCGGCCAGCATGAGATCGCCTTCCGCTTCGATGAGGGACTGATCACCGCGGACAACCACGTGGTCTACAAACTCGCCTCCAAGCAGATCGCCCATCAGCAGGGCAAGTCGATCACCTTCATGGCCAAGCCCAATGAGCGAGAAGGCAGCTCCTGCCATATCCACATGTCGCTGCGCGGACTCGACGGAGAACTGAGCTTCTGGGACGAGGAGAAGGGCGCACGCAGCGCCACCTACGACCACTTCATCGCGGGAGTGCTCAAAGGCATGCGTGAGCTCTCCATCTTCTACGCCCCGAACATCAACTCCTATAAGCGCTTCGCCAAGGGCAGCTTCGCGCCCACCTCGGTGGCCTGGGGCATCGACAACCGCTCGTGTGCAGTGCGGCTGGTCGGCAGCGGCCAGTCCGCCCGGATGGAGAACCGCCTTCCCGGCGGCGACGTCAACCCCTACCTCGCACTCTCGGCGATGTTGGCCTCTGGCCTCTACGGCATCGAGCATCAGCTCGAGCTGGGGCCCATGATGGAGGGCAACGCCTACGAGTCCGACGCGCAGGTCGTCCCGTCGGCGATGCGGGAGGCCCGTGATCTGCTGGACGGCTCGTCGCTGGCCCGTGAGGTGTTCGGCGAGGACGTCGTCGAGCACTACGTCCACTACGCCGATGTGGAGCTGGAGGCCTTCGAGTCCGCCGTCACCGACTGGGAGCTGCACCGTGGCTTCGAGCGGCTCTGAGATGATCGGAAGCGAATCCAAGTACCGACCCCGCATCGGCATCACCACCTACTACCAGGAAGGGTCCTGGGGAGTCTGGCGCTCCGTCGCCTCCATCGTCCCGGGGCCCTACCTTGAGAGTGTGGCTGCGGCCGGCGGAACGCCCCTGCTGCTGCCGCCGGTCGGCACCGACACCTCGGTCCTGGACCTGTTGGATGGACTGATCGTGATCGGAGGGGTCGACGTCGATCCACAGTTCTACGGCGCAGACCGCCACGAGCTGACCTCGTCGCAACCCTCCCGGGACGAGCACGACATCGCGCTGACCCTCGCTGCGCTGGAGCGCGGTCTGCCGCTCTTCGGCATCTGCCGCGGCGCGCAGGTGCTCAACGTGGCCCTGGGAGGGACGCTGATCCAACACCTGCCAGATGTCACCAGCACCGCGAAGCAGTACCAGCCTGCTCCCGGTCAGTACGGGGAGGTGCGGTTCGCTGTTGTGCCCGGCAGCCGGTGCGCCTCGCTGCTGGGCGAGCAGGCCAGCTCTCCCTGCCACCACCACCAGGCCCTGGATGACGTGGCGGAGGGCCTGGTGGTCACCGCTCGGGCTGCCGACGGCACGATCGAGGCGGTGGAGACCACCGGTGAGAACTGGGTGCTCGGGGTCCAGTTCCATCCTGAGGAGAACCGCAAGGATGCGCGTCTCTTCGAAGGCTTCCTCGCGGTCGCGCGGCGCTTCGCCGACACCCGTGACACGGAATCCCGCCCAGCCGACGAGGCCGATCCCGACCGAGAGGATGCGCTGCTGTCATGACGATCACCGAGATCATCAATCCCGCCACCGAAGAGGTCATCCAGACCGTCGAACGCACGAGCCTGGAAGAGACCGACACGGCGATCGCCCGCGCCCAGCACGCGTATCAGAGCTGGCGCGCCGTCGCGCCGGCAGATCGGTCTCGCCTGCTGCGTCGCTTCGCCGACGCCGTGGATGCGGATCTGGAGCACCTCGCAGCTCTGGAAGTCCGAAACTCGGGGCACACCATCGGCAATGCCCGCTGGGAGGCCGGCAACGTCCGAGATGTGCTCACCTACTACTCCGGCGCGCCCGAACGACTCTCCGGCCGTCAGATCCCCACTCCGGGTGGGGTCAACATGACCTTCCACGAGCCGCTGGGCGTGGTCGGCGTGATTGTGCCGTGGAACTTCCCGATGCCCATCGCTGCCTGGGGCTTCGCCCCCGCCCTTGCCGCCGGCAACACGGTGGTGCTCAAACCCGCGGAGATCACCCCGCTGACCGCTCTGCGCCTGGCAGAGCTGGCCCTGGAAGCCGGAATTCCCGAAGGGGTGTTCACCGTGCTTCCCGGCTCCGGATCGGTGGTTGGTGACCGTCTGGTGACGCACCCGGCGGTGCGCAAGATCGTGTTCACCGGGTCCACTGAAGTGGGCAAACGGGTCATGACCGGATGTGCAGATCAGGTCAAGCGCCTCACCCTGGAGCTCGGTGGCAAGAACTCCAGCATCATCTTCGCCGACTCGGACCTCGAACGAGCCGCGGCGGAGACACCGGGCGGGGCCTTCGACAACGCGGGACAGGACTGCTGCGCGCGCTCCCGCGTTCTGGTGCAGCGCTCGGTCCTGGACCGGTTCCTGGAACTCCTGGAACCCGCCGTGCAAGGCTTCACCTGCGCAGACCCACAGGAGGAGGGCACCCAGATGGGGCCGCTCGTCTCCGCCCGGCACCACAGCTCGGTGTCGTCATTCATGGCTCAGGACGCCCCCATCGCCTTCCAAGGCCGCGTCCCGACGGGCCCCGGCTACTGGTTCCCTCCTACGGTGCTCACGCCCACCACCGATGCGCGGGTGTTCCATGAGGAGATCTTTGGTCCGGTCATCGCCGTGGTCCCCTTCGAGGACGAGGCGGAGGCCATCCGCCTCGCCAATGACACCGAGTACGGCCTCTCCGGGTCGATCTGGACCCGCGATGTCGGACGTGCGCTGCGCGTGAGCCGCGGAGTCGAGGCGGGCAATCTCTCGGTGAACACCCACGCCTCCGTGCGCTACTGGACCCCCTTCGGCGGGTTCAAGCAGTCCGGTTTCGGCCGTGAACTGGGACCAGACGCCCCGGAAGCCTTCACTGAGACCAAGAACGTCTTCCTCTCCAGCACCTGAGCCTAAGGAGTTCCATGGACACCAACGCCCGTCGCCTGATCGATCGCAGTGCCGTCATCACCGGAGGTGCAAGTGGGATCGGCCTGGCCTCTGCTCGCAGAATGGCCGCGGAAGGAGCCCGCGTCGTCATCGCCGACATCGACCCGTTCGCTGGAAGACAGGCGGCAGCAGAGATCGGCGGCATGTTCGTGCGCGTGGATGTCACCGATCCCGAGGATGTGGAGAACCTGTACGCCGAGACCCACCGCGCCTACGGCAGTGTCGACATCGCCTTCAACAACGCCGGGATCGCACCGGCCGAGGACGCTTCGATCCTGGAGACCGGTCTCGAGGCATGGCGCAGGGTCCAGGAGGTCAACCTCACCTCGGTCTACCTCTGCTGCAAATATGCCCTGCCCTATATGCAGGAGCAGGGCAAGGGTTCCATCATCAACACCGCCTCCTTCGTCGCGGTGATGGGCGCCGCCACCTCGCAGATCTCCTACAGCGCTTCCAAGGGCGGCGTGCTCTCCATGAGCCGAGAACTGGGGGTGGAGTTCGCCCGGCAGGGAATCCGCGTCAACGCACTCTGCCCCGGCCCGGTGAACACTCCGCTGCTCAAGGAGCTCTTCGCCAAGGACCCGGAGAAGGCGGCCCGCCGCCTTCTCCATGTGCCGCTGGGACGCTTCGCCGAACCCGAGGAGCTGGCAGCGGCGGTGGCGTTCCTCGCGAGCGACGACTCCTCCTTCATGACGGCGTCCACCTTTCTGGTGGACGGCGGAATCTCGGGTGCCTACGTCACGCCGCTATGAGTTCCCGAGCACACACCCCAAGGACGCCGAAGCCTCCCGAAGCACCGCACGTGGCGAAGCGCAATGCACCAAAGTCGCCAGGGGAAAGGTTTTACCTTCCTGAAACATCACGGCGCGCCGGGTGAAACACGAGCCAGGAACCATAGAGATCAGCTCGCATCGGTGAGATACACCGGTGACCTGATGTTTCCTGGAGGGACACATGGAACTTGGTTCACTAGACGTCTGGGTGCTTGTAGCAAGCGCGCTCGTGCTGCTCATGACACCCGGTCTGGCCTTCTTCTACGGCGGTCTGTCTCAGGCCAAGTCCGCCATCAACATGATGATGATGAGCTTCGCCGCCATGGGCCTCGTGGCCGTGGTGTGGGCCCTCTGGGGCTCCGCCATCGCAGGCGGCGAATCAGTGGGTGGCCTGTTCGGCAACCCCGCGACGGACCTGGGTCTCTACACCACGCTCAACGAGGCACCCGAAGGTCTGATCGGCATCGGCTTCGGCGCCACCTTCGCCATCATCACCACGGCGCTGATCTCCGGTGCGATCGCTGACCGCGCCAAGTTCTCCGCATGGATGGTCTTCGTGCCCATCTGGGTGACCCTGGTCTACTGCCCACTGGCCTTCATGGTCTGGGGCGATGGTGGGCTCCTCGGTGAGGGCGGCGCCGTGGGCGACGCTGTCGGTGAGGCAGTCGACTATGCCGGTGGCCTCGTGGTCCACATGTGTGCCGGACTTGCAGCCCTCGTGCTCGCCCTCATCCTGGGCAAGCGCCGCAACTTCACCGAACGCGCCTCACACCGCCCCCACAACACACCGTTCGTGCTGCTGGGTGCCTCGCTCCTCTGGTTCGGCTGGTTCGGCTTCAACGCCGGCGCCGCTGGCGAAGCTGGCGAAGCCGGTCTGATCTGGGTCAACACCCTGCTGGCCCCCGCGGCAGCACTCGTGGTCTGGCTGGTCACCCAGCGAGTCCGCGGAGAGAAGCCGACCGCCCTCGGCGCCGCCTCGGGCATCGTCGCCGGCCTCGTCGCCATCACCCCGGCCTGTGCTCACGTGGATCCGGTGGGTGCCATCATCATCGGTGCCATCTCCGGCTTCGTCTGCTACCTGGCCGTCGGTCTGAAGTACAAGCTCGGCTTCGATGACACGCTCGACGTCGTCGGTCTCCACTTCGTCGCCGGACTCTGGGGCACAGTGGCGATCGGTCTGCTGGGTCGCGCTGAGCTGATCGACGGAGAGCGCTCGGGCCTCTTCTACGGCGGCGGTCTCGGACTCATGGGATCGCAGATCGTGGCGGTCCTGGTGACCCTGGTCTTCACCGTGGTGATGACCGCGATTATCGCCTACGCCATCCACGCCACCATCGGGTTCCGCGTCACCTCCGACGTCGAGACCATGGGCATCGACCGCTCCGAGCACGACGAAGATGCCTACATCTTCGAGACGGAGAGCAGCAGCCGCAAGACCACCGCGGGAGCACCCCCGGAGTAGTCGGCTTCGCGCAGACTCCTCCAGGGCTTTGCCCCTGCTGAGCAAGAGGGCCGGCCCGGTGAGCACAGTGCTCACCGGGCCGGCCCTCTTTGCGTGCCGCCTCAGGGCTGCGGCGCGGGCTCCAGCGTCTCGGGAGCCCTGGTCCAGGCCAGCGCACCGACCATCAGAATGAGCCCGGTGACTCCGAAGGCCCACGAGTACCCCAGCTGGTCCACCAGGAAACCTGCCAGCAGCGGACCGATGATCGACCCCAGATCCTGGGTCATCTGGAAGGTCGAGACGACAGAACCGCCGTTGCGTCCGGAACCGACGATGTCGGCGATGGCGGCCTGCTGCGCCGGGTTCATCAGGCCGGTCCCCGCCCCGGCGATGACGCTGAGCACGAGCAGCCACAGCGGACTCGGTGCCAGCCCGAGCACACCGGTGGCCACCGCGGAGATCATGAGGCCGATGATGATGGGACGCCGTCGTCCGAACCGATCCGAACGGCGGGAGAACAGCAGCACCGCTCCGACGTTGCCCGCGGCGAACGTGGCCAGCGCAACGCCCGCGAGCTGGCTGGAGTCGAGCACCCAGCCGGATCCGACGAAGGCCGAGGCGGCGAAGAGCGGCACCACAGAGTTCCGCAGCCCGAATGTCGCCCATCCATTGGCGAATCCAGCGGTCAGGGCCGCACGGTAGCCGCGATGCTGCCAGGCCTCGGCAAGTGTGGCCTTCTCTCGATCCTCCTTACGGCCACGATCTTCCAGGCGTGACTGACGCAGCATGACGAAGACGATCGCCGCAGCGACGACCAGCGCGCCACCGTAGACCAGGAAGGGAACGCGCTGACCGAAGACCAGCAGACCCGACCCGACGAGCGGTCCGGCGACGCTGCCGATGAGAAACGCTGAGGCGTAGGCCCCGGAGACTCTGCCGCGGATCGTCGGCGGGGACTTCCGGGCGAGGAAGGTCATCGCCGAGACGGTGAAGAAGGTTGAGCCGATGCCGCCGAGCGCACGGAAGATCAGTAGAAGTTCGAAGCTGGGAGCGAAGGCTGTCGCGATCATCGAGGCGGCGACGATCAGCAGACCGATGACATAGACCGGGGTCTCCCCCAGCCACTGGGTGAGTCTGCCGGAGGCCGGAGCAAAGAGAAGTCGGAAGAGACCGAAGGCCGAGACCACGGCGGAGACAGCCATGGCCGAGACTCCGAAGTCGGAGGCGTACTGCGGCAGGATGGGAGCCACGATTCCGAACCCGATGGCGATGACGAACGCCGAGACGATCATGACCTTCAGCTCGGAAGGAATCGGAATCTTCGTCTCACGCGTCATGCAGCCACTCCTGTGTTCAACCCATCATTGATCCTTGTTGCTCAACCCAACCAAACCCCGTGGCATTCCCGACGCCTCCGCACTGCCCGTTCTCACGTCCAGCTGGCCATAATGGATGAGGATCGAAAGGACGACCTCATGGAACCTACAGGTGGAAGCGCTGAAGAGCTTATGGGTCGGTGACGCCCCGCGCCCGACAGGAAGACGCCCGGACGATGCTGACACTGATGCGGCGCGCCACCGGCGAAGAGCCTGCGCTATGGGGACGCATCATCGGCTTCGGGGCCTACCACTACCGCTATGACTCGGGCCGCGAGGGCGACGCACCGGCGGCGGCCTATGCAGCGCGGCGACAGGCGACGACGGTCTATCTGCCGGACGGGATCGGCGCCCATGCCGAGGCCCTCACCACACTCGGGGCGCACAGCACCGGGGTGGGCTGCCTCTATATTCCGCGGTTGGACCAGGTGGATCTGGCGGTGCTGGAGCAGATCATCGCGTCCTCGTTTCGAACGGTCACGGCAGGCACCTTTGGGCACCGGGCCCGCGAGGGCGGTTCAGCTACGGCGTCGTGAGCTGATCTGCGGCGCCCAGTCGCTGTGACACCACGCGGGTCGACCCGTCCTGGCGCATGGAGACCCCGTAGAGGGCGTCGGCGATCTCCATGGTCCGTTTCTGGTGGGTGATGATGATGAGCTGAGAAGACTCCCGGAGCTCCTCGAAGATCACCAGGAGCCGGGACAGGTTGGTGTCATCCAACGCGGCCTCCACCTCGTCCATCACGTAGAACGGGCTCGGACGAGCCTTGAAGATCGCCACCAGCAGCGCCACGGCAGTCAGTGACCGTTCTCCGCCCGAGAGCAGCGAGAGCCGACGGATCCGCTTGCCGGGAGGCCGGGCCTGGACCTCGATTCCGGTATTGAGCATGTCCTCGGGATTGGTGAGCTCCAACCTGCCCTCACCGCCTGGGAAGAGGCGTCCGAACACGCGCTCGAACTGGGCCTTCGTGTCCAGCCAGGCTTCGGTGAAGACCTTCTCCACGGTGGCATCGACATCCGCGATGATGTCCATCAGATCCTGGCGCGACTTCATCAGGTCGGCCAGCTGCTCCTGCAGGTAGCTGTGCCGCTCCTCCAACGCTGAATGCTCCTCGAGCGCCAAGGGATTGACCTTGCCCAGCGCCTTGAGGTCACGCCGCGCCTGCGCCAGTCGCTTCTCCTGCTCCTCGCGCTGGAAGGCGCGAGCGGGCTCGGGCTCGTGATGGTCTGACCCCGTGTGCTCGGATTCTGCGGTGCTGGATTCTGCGGTGTGGGACGCGGCGGCAGTGGAGCCGGCGGCGGTGGAGGCCGCGGTGTCATACACCGGTTGATCAGGCCCGTAGTGCTCGATGAGGTATTCCGGGGTCAGGCTGAGCTCCTCGAGCCCACGCGCCTCGGCGGCCTCCAGGCTCAGTCGCAGCTCGGTGCGCCTGAGCTCGGCCTGGTGGAGCTTCGCCGTGACGGCCTCAAGCTCCTGTGCCTCCTGCCGTCGGGAGGACTGCAGCTCACGGGCATGCTGCACCGTCTGCTGCGCGGCGGCATCCACCGCAGCACGGCTGGCCTGGGCCCGCTGTCGCAGCTGCTCCAGAGCTTCTACGGCGCGGGTCGCTTCTGCGTGGATGGATTCGGCCTCGTCCGCGCGCTGACTGCGCAGCTGGGCGATCCGTTGCGCCTCCTGAAGCCTTGCGTCCTCCGCTGCGGCGGACCGGCGCAGCGCGGAGGCGCGCTCGAGCATCTGCTTGTGCTGCTCCTCGGCGGCACGCAGCTCCAGCCGAGCATCGACCTCCTCGCGTCGCTGCGTTGACGCCCTCTCTGCGCGCCGATCACGCTCCGCAGTGGAGGGATCCTCGTCGATGTCTTCGCTCTGGGCCGCCGTGAGCCTGGCATCGGCTTCCTGCCACTGCTGCTGAGCCTCCGCCTCGGCCTGCTCGGCTGCCTGGATCTCCTGTTCGGAAGCCTCGATGCGCTCGGCACTGCGCTGAAGCTCGGCGTTGAGCCGACCCAGCTGCTCGGTCGTCGCGTGAAGCTCGGCGTCATTTGCATGCAGCGCCTGCAGGGTCTCCTCGACCTTGAGTTCGGCGGCGCTGACCTCGGACTCCTCTTCAGCTGCCAGCGCCGCACGGCGCTGGAGCTCCGCCTCGCTCGCCTCCAGGGTCGCGGTGAGCTCGTTGATCTGCGCCGTGATGGCGACATCGGAGTTCTCCAGGGCGGTGCCGCCGATCCGCTCCCCGGCGCGCAGCACGATGCCGGAGGCCGTGACCACCGTGATGACCTGCTCCATCTCCAGGAGATTCTCGGCCAGCGACTCCTCCGTGCAGAGGACGACGCCGTCCAAGACCGCAGTCACCGAGGCCGACAGCTCGGCCGACACGTTCACCGCCTCGCTCGCCCAGACGGCACCCTCGGGCAGCACGACTGTGGCGCCCCGCGCGTCGGAGGGAACGGTCTGAGGCGGGCCCTCGGGGGCAGGGTGGGGGTACACCAGATGGGCTCGGCCGGCCTGCTGCGCCGCCAACCAGCTCAGCGCCTCGGTGGCAGCCTCGGCGTCTCGGGTGATCAGTGCCGAATCGAGGCTTCCCAGGCAGGCGGCCACGGCTGTCTCCCAGCCGCGCGTGATGCTCAGGCGCTCGGCGAGTGGGGCGTCGATGATCTCGGGGCATTCCCGGGTCAGCGCAGCGGCGCCGTCGCGCGGAGTTCGTGCGGCGGAGAGGCCGGAGAGGCGCGCCCGGTACTCGCTGATGGTCCCCTTCAGCCGCTGCTGCGCGCTGAGTTGGTCGTCATAACCTGCGCGCAGGGTGGCGAGCCGCTGATGTGCGGCCTCGTAGGCGGCGTCGAGGTCTTCCTCCCCCGTCTCGACACCGACTATCCGCTGTTCGAGCTCCGCAAACTCCGCGCCGGCTCGCTGCTGCGCCGCTCGAGCGGCGTCGCGCTGCTCCTGGGCACGCTGGCGGCGGCCCTGCCCCGACTCGATGCGCCCCTGAGCGGTCTCCACGCGACCACGCAGAGTGGCGAGACCTGCGCGACGGTCGGCCACCGCGCGGAGCTGCTCGGTCACGCGTGTTTCCTCGGCCCTGAGCTCGTCCTCCGCGGCGGCACGCGCCAGCGAGGTCTGCTCGAGGCGTTCACGGGCGGCACCGACCTCGCGCTCCAGTTCGGCCGCCTGGTCGGTGACGCTCTGGGCCTGGGTGCGCAGCTGCTCGGGATCTCGACCGCTCGGGGGCACCGAGGCTGCAGTGCGGAGGCTCCGGGCGCGCTCCTGCGCCAGCGATCCCATGGAACGCAGCCGTTCCTGCACCTGCTCGAGCCGGTGGTGTCCGGCGAGCAGCTTCTCACTGTGCTGCCGCTCGGAGCTTGCGCGCTGTTCGAGCTCGGCCAGCTCGGCGTCCTTCTCGGCGAGGATCACTCGCAGCTGCTCGGCGCGATCGCGGTCCTGGTGCTCACCCTGGGTGGACTCCTGCAGCGCGGTGGCCGCCTGGACAAGGTCATCGGCGATCAGCCGGGAGAGCGAGTCGCGCAGGTCATGCTGGATCTGCTGGGCTCGGCGCGCCACCCTCGCCTGTCGGCCCAGCGGGGCGAGCTGGCGGGAGATCTCCCCGATCAGGTCCTCCAGGCGGGAGAGGTTCGTGCCCATCGATTCGAGCTTGCGCACGCTGCGTTCGCGCCTGCGCCGGTGTTTGAGGACCCCGGCGGCTTCTTCGATGAACCCGCGGCGCTGTTCCGGGGTGGCCTGCAGGATCTGGTCCAGCTGACCCTGGCCCACGATCACATGCATCTCGCGGCCCAGCCCGGAGTCGGAGAGCAGCTCCTGGATGTCGAGGAGGCGGCACTTCGCGCCGTTGATCGTGTAGTCGCTGCCCCCGGCGCGGAACATCGTCCGGGAGATGGTGACCTCGGAGTACTCGATCGGCAGCGCGCCGTCGGAGTTGTCGATGGTCAGCGACACCGAGGCGCGGCCCAGCGGCTGCCGCTCGGTGGTGCCGGCGAAGATGACATCTTCCATGGTGCCGCCGCGCAGCGATTTCGCACCCTGCTCCCCCATGACCCAGGCCAGCGCGTCGACCACGTTGGACTTGCCCGACCCGTTGGGACCGACGACGGCGGTGACTCCGGGTTCGAACTCGAAGGTGGTGGCTGAGGCGAAGGACTTGAACCCGCGGACGGTGAGGGTCTTCAGGTGCACGGCGGCTGGCTCACACGGGGTGGGTGTTGGTGTGCGCGGCGGGGCTCTCCTGGGGGTGGAAGTCCTCGAGCCGTTCACCCAGCCCGAACATCGACGCGATCGCCGCGACCGTCCGCTTCGCGGCATGACCATCACCGTAGGGATTCACAGCATTGGCCATCAAGGAATAGGCCTCCGAGCTGTCGAACAGCGCTGCGACCTCTTCGACCACCCGCTCCTCCGAGGTCCCGATCAGCCGGACCGTCCCAGCATCCACCGCCTCGGGCCGCTCGGTGTTCTCCCGCATCACCAGCACCGGCTTGCCCAGCGAGGGGGCCTCCTCCTGGACTCCACCGGAGTCGGTGAGGACCACCGTGGCCAGGTTCATCAGCCGAGTGAACTCGCCATAAGGCAGCGGCTCAGTGACGATCACATTCTCATGCCCCGCCAGCGCGGGCAGGATCGCCTCACGGACCACCGGGTTGCGGTGGGCCGGGAGCACGATCAGCTTCTCCGGGTACCGGTTGGCCAGCCGGGCCAGCGCACGACCCACACCCTCCATGGCCGAGCCCTGGTTCTCCCGCCGGTGAGTGGTCACCAGCAGCACCTCGCGTCCGGAGGCCGCGGCCTCTTCCAACTGGGCATCGGCGAAGGGCACATGCTTCTGTGCGACCTCCAGCAGCGCGTCGATCACCGTGTTGCCGGTGACCACGATGTCCTCAGCCGGCAGCGACTCGCGCAGCAGGTTGTCCCTGGACTGGGAGGTCGGCGCCAGGTGCAGCGCCGTGATCTGGCTGGTCATCTTCCGGTTCGCCTCTTCAGGGAACGGGGAATAGAGGTTGAACGAGCGCAGCCCGGCCTCGGCATGGATCACCGGGATCCCGGAGTAGAACGCGGCCATCGCACCAGCTGTGGTGGTGGTGGTGTCGCCCTGGACGACGACGGCGTCGGGCTTGTGCTGCGCGAAGAGCGCGTCCAGGCCGGTGACGGTCCGGGTCAGCACCCCGTTGAGCGTCTGTCGTGGCTGGATGATGTTCAAGTCATGATCCGGGGTGATGCCGAAGAGCTCATTGACCTGGTCGAGCATCTCGCGGTGCTGACCGGTGACGGTGACCTCGCACTCGAACAGGTCACTGGCCTGCAGCGCCTTGACGATCGGGGCCATCTTGATGGCCTCGGGCCGGGTCCCATAGATGGGCATGATTCGCTTCATCCAACCATCCTAGTCATCCTCGGGCCCCGGTTCATTGGAGGACGGCACGGGAACCCGGGGCAGGTTCACCTCGGATCAACCGGCTGAGACTCGACCGCGTTGTTATACTCGCTCGGACGCTGCAGCGATTCTTGGCAGCAGAATCTGCTCTGCACGTGACCTACGCGCGCCGCCGATCAGCACCGAAAGGGCTCTTTCATGAACAAGTTGTTCCGGATCTTGCGGCGGAGCGTGAAGCCTGACCAATCGGGCGAAACGTCCCACGAGGCCCCCGCCGAGGCGCCCGCTGCGGGACCCGGCGCAGGTACTCCTGCGGCCTCCCCTGACCGGACGCTGTTCATCGGCCACACACGCTTCAGCGTGCACCAGCACGGCTCCGGCTACTTCAACGCCACTCGTGGGGCCGATCTCGGAGCTGGATTCAGCGAAGAGGAGTACACCCGGTGGCTGTACTCCGAGACCAGGCTCGCGCCTCGGACAGAGATCTTCACGACCCTGAGCCTGCCTCAGCTGGAGCTCGCCGCGCGTCACCACGACGTGGTGCACTTCGTCTCCTACTCTCCTTCACTTCCCGAGCACCACAAGGCAGAGCTCCGGGCGGCCGCAGAGCGGCACAGCTTCCTGAGGCTGAATGAGACCACCAAGCCGGTGAACTCCACGCCTTCTCGCGCCCTGGTCAACAAGGCCCTCGCAGAGCGCAGCCACGGGTCTCGTCCCTTCGGTGTGTACCGGTTGGACGATGATGATCTGCTGTCGGTCGGGTACTTCGACCAGATGGCCACCTACGTGACCCCGCGGCACATCGGCTGGTGGGTGTCGCTGGGGACGGGATTCTCAGCGATCCGCATGGACGGCAAGTACGCCTATACCCGCGAGCTCTACTATCCGAAGAGTGCGTTCGGTCCCATGGCTGTGGCAGCCAAGAACGAGGATGGCGAGATCCTCAACCTCAGCGCCCCGAAACACACGGTGATGGACAAGTTCAACCCTACGATCCTGGACTCCCGTGCGCCTGCCTATTTCCACATTCGTCACGAGAGCCAGGACAGCACGGTCAAGGGATCGGTTGCGCCCTTCTACCCGGAGGCGATGAGCAGGATTCTCGGGGAAGGCCCAGCGGACTTGAACCAGGTGTCGGAACTCTTCCCGGTGCTCTCGGGTCTGGCTTCACACGAGCCTGGACCGGCCGAGCGCAGTGTTCAGCTGAGCACCGGTTCAGTGACGATCAGCCGCGAACCGGTCACCTTCGAATGGCCCCACGAAGGCCCCCTCGCGCTGGTGCTCACCCCCTCGGGCGACGCAGTCCTTAAAGCGAATCAGGTGCAGGTTCGGCTCACCGTCGCCGTGGATGGCGGTGCCGAGATCGACGCTGCCGCTTCGAAGTTCTTCACTCAGGCGAAGCTTCGACACTCCGATCGAGACGGCACCTTCTGGTCCTATATGCCGCACAAGCCGTCGGGCTTCGGACACGTCCTGCCCATCGAGCCGCCGCAGGGCCTGCACGTCACTGAGATCACCGTGGTCACTGGCAAGCCAGAAGAGGTGCAGATGGAATCGATCGTCGCCTACCCACTGCCGGTGAGGAAGTCTTGACCGATGTCCCCGGCACCGACCTTCCCAGGGGATTCGTGATGAACCCTCACCTGACGGATTTCCTGCGCGGCTTCGGCCGTGGAACCCCGGTGGAGTTCGGCGGCCGACGAGCCGATTCGCCGTCAGCTCTGTTGAGCGCGGCAGCGCGCCGGAACAAGTTTCGACTCTCGAGGGTCCAGAACAACCACTATGTGATCACTGGGGGCAGGCGAGTCATCGGCGGGTTCGCCGTGCACCTGACCAGCCTTCCGAGCGCAGAGGCGCTGCGAGCCTCCATGTCATTGCCCCTGGCCAAACGTCACCTCCAGCTCGAGGGACTTCCCGTTCCCTCGGGTGCCCACTTCGACGCGGACCACCTGGAAGAGGCCCTCGCGTATTTCGGGACGCTGACGCAGAGGGCGGTGGTGAAGCCTGCCGCCTCTGCCCACGGGGCCGGTTCGACTGCTGGAATCACGACGGAGCGCGAGTTCCGCGACGCCTGGACAGCAGCCGCATCGTCGCGCCGCCCCGAGGGTGATGCGGATCAGCGTCTGATCGTGGAGGAGCACGTTCCCGGCCTGGATGTCCGTGCGTTCGTGGTCGGAGAGAACGTCGTCGCAGCAAACGCACGGGTGCCCCTCTTCTGCATCGGTGACGGCTCCCCCACACTCCGGGACCAGATCGAAGAGGTCTCCGCCCGTCGTTCAGCACATCCCCTGTTCGGGAAGTTTGACCATGATGCAGTCGCCTACGCCAGGGAAGCGGGGCTCCCGCTCGACAGCCGCGCCGAGAAGGACCGCGTGTACCAGCTCTCTGCTGGAATCAACATGCGGGTTGGCGGCGTGACGGTGGATGTCACAGACCATATGAGTTCGGCGCTCAAAGATCTTGCCGTGGCCGCGACCTGGGCCGTCCCCGGCTGCAAGGCTGCAGGTGTGGACCTGCGGCTGCCAGCTATCGACTCGGCAGACGGCGCCACCATCCTGGACGTCGATGTACAGGCGGGTTTCGCGGCCCATCATTATCCCTGGATCGGGGCCCGCCGCCAGGTGGCAGATGCCGTCGTCAAGAAGATGCACGAGAATTCGCGAGGTTGACGCTGTGACTCTGTTCGCCTCGCTCGTCAGCCGGTTCCGACGCGACCACCCCACGCTCTCCGCTTGGGAACGCTATACCAGGTCACCGAATACCCACCCCCAGATTCCGAATGTCTCCTATGCCGGTTATCGACGCGGTGAGGAACCGCTTCCACGGCCGAGTGGTCCCGTGTTCAACGTTCGGGACTTCGGCGCCCAAGGTGACGGGGACACCGATGACACGCGGGCCCTCGCGGCGGCGGTGACGGCCGCCGGCAGCGCTGGGGGCGGCGTCGTCGTCGTTCCTGCCGGAAACTATCTGCTCACGGGCGTCCTGTGGATCCATCACTCCGGGGTGGTGGTGCGTGGCGAGGGACCTGAATCCACTGCTCTCTCATTCCGCGAGCCCCTCGAATCTGCTTACCGGACCCCTCGGAAGGGCGAATGGTCCTGGACGGGAGGCCTCGTCTGGTTCATTCCTCGACAGTTGTTGAACCGGCTCGAAGCCGCCGATTGGGGGCGGAGGGAGAACGAGGGGTGGTTCGACACTGAGGAACTCTCCCACGTCACGAGGGAGGTCCCCCGTGGCGAAACTCGAATCCCGGTGGCCGACCCCGGCCGGTTCACGGCCGGAGATCACGTGCTGCTGATCCTGGACAATCCCTCCGACAGTTCCCTGCTGCGACACATGAGCGGGGATCTGCCTGCTGACAGCTACGCCTGGGGCGTCGAGGATGCGTCACTGCATAAACAGCCCAAGTATCGGCGCTTCCGGTACCCGGTGCAGGTCAAGTCCGTGCAGGAGGACAGCATCGTGCTCGAACAGCCCACTCGGCTTGACCTGCGGCAGGAATGGAATCCCCGCTTCGAGACCCTCGGGATCCATATCGCGGAGTCCGGGATCGAAGATCTTCGCATCGACATGGCGCTGGTCGAACCTCGTCCACACAACCAGGACCACGGGTTCAACGGGCCGCATTTCCAGGCCTCGTTGAACTGCTGGGCCCGCAACGTGACGGTGCGGGACAGCGACAATGGTTTCGGCATCACCAGTTCCAAAGGCATCACATTTACCGAGGTCACGGTGGAGGGACGGGCACGTCATCATCCCTTCATCTGCAGAGAACAGTCCCACGACAACCTTGTGGAGCGGTTCACCATCGCCGAACCCACAACCTCGCTGCCTGCGGAATCGCTGACCCATGGGCTGAACATCGAGGGATACTCGGCGGGCAACGTCTGGTCCAAGGGTCAGATGGAGGGGACCTTTGACTCCCATCGTCGCTTTCCCTTCGAGAATGTGCGCACAGAGATCACGATCAAGAACAAGGGAGTCGTCGGGGGCGCAAAGAACGCCGGCCCGCATTGGGGCGCCCGGTTCTGCCACTGGAACATCTCCGTGACGAACGGCCGCTCCTACGCCGTCAGGCTGGAAGAGCACGCGCCCTATAGCGCCATGATCGGGATCCAGGGCACGAAAGGCCCCTCTCAGCAGAAGCCTGAGTTCCATGGGGACCTGCACACCATGACCGAGTCCATGGGTGTGCAGCCGCAACCGACCAATCTCTATGAGGCACAGCTGCGTCATCGCCTCCGCCGCTGACCAGGCAGACACAGACAGGAAGCATCCATGCGCAAACTTTTCATCGGGCACACGCGCTTCAGCGTGCATCAGTACAAGTCCGGCAGCTTCAAGGCGACCCGTCAGGGCGACGCGGGGCTCTTCTCGGAGCAGGAATACACGGACTGGCTCTACGACGAGGAACGACTGGCTCCGCGGACCGAGATATTCATCGAAGAGAGTCTCCCTCAGCTAGCGGCCTCCGCCGATTCCTGCGACCTGGTGCACATCGTGCACCACTCGGCATCGCTGCCGCAGAAGTATCAGGATCTCCTGCGCGACGCCGCGACGGAGTACCCGTTCCTGCACCTGAACGAGGCACCGGGGATGGTCGCCCCCAGCGCACCCAATAAGAAGGTCCTCAATCAGGTCTTGCGCGGACGGCTGCCCGAGGACGGGGTCTTCGGCATCTACCGACTCGATGACGATGACGTGCTGCCTATCAACTTCTTCCCGCGGATGAGCCCCTATGTCGTGGATGAGCACGTGGGGTGGCGCATCTCCTTCCCCGAATCGCTGACGGCCATCCGTACTCAGTCGGAGTACATCCTTCCCTGGCGTCGGTACTTCCCCAAGGCCGCTGCCGGGCTCGTGTCGGTGCATCAGAAGACCTCCGACGGTTCGATCCTGGGTCTGCAGACGCGCGCTCCCGCCAAGGGCCATATGAAGCTCGACACCGCGTACCCCACCGTGCTGGATTCCCGTGAGCCTGGCTTCTTCCAGGCTCGACACAAGAGTCAGGACAGCACGCTGGGAGACGGAGCGAGCCCCTTCTTCGGCTCCCTGATCCCCTCAGCAGCCAAGAAGGAACGCGTCGCCGCCGACCTGCTTCAGGAGTACTTCCCCTTCGTTCATCGCAGAATCCGCCGAGACATGGCCGCAGCCTCCGAGCCGCTGCCTGTCGATACAGCTGCGTCCCTAGACTCCCCGACCGGAGTTCAGGTCGCCATCGAATCAGGGCGCCCACAGCTTCTCCTCGCAGAGCTCGACGACGCCGGTGCTGACTCGAGGAACCTCGATGTCGAAATCGCTGTGAGTCACGGCGCTGAGGTGCCGGAGCCTGGCGTGAAGGCGTTCATGACGTCTGCGGGCCTGCGCAGCGCCGGGGACGGGCTGTACCGTGGATCGGCGGTGTTCGACAGCGATTCGGGTTTCGCGACCTGCGTCCTGGAGACCCCACCCGGATGCAGGGTCACCAATGTTCGCTTCACCTCGTCAGACCCAGTCCGCCTCAAGTCACTGCGCTCCTACCCCCTGGCCTGAGTCTTCCTGAACCACAAGAGAAGGTCCTACCCACACGATGTCCTCGCGCACCGCTCTCTCCGCACTCCACAACACCTCCAGCGCCGATCAGTGGGTGCGCTCAGAGCAGATACAAGTGAGGCTGAACCCCGAGCTCGCGACACTGACCTGGGATGTCCCTACCGCCTACGGACTCGTCGGCATGGTGCTGCGCGAGACGGGCGTTGGGCGCGGTCTGCTCATGGTTCGGGGCGAATCCGAGAATCTCCGGCGCATCCTGCGCAATGTGCTGGTGCGCGACGCTCTGCTCAAAGCCACTCCCCATGAACATCACGTGTTGGAGCCCGATCTCTCGCTGGGCGAGTCCACCGAGGCCGTGCTGGGTGTGCTGCGGGAATGGTCCGGGCGCATCCAGTCAGGGATCTCCGCTGTGGCGTCCGTGGAGCGTGGGGAGCCGATCGTCGAAGACGCTCCGCTGCATGGCTTCTGGTGGGACCGGAAGGCCAATTTCGGCGATGCCGTCGGACCGTGGCTGGCGGCCACGCTCTCGGGTCGCGATGTGGTCAATGTGCGTCCGACGAAGGACACCCCGGTGCCCGCACAGGGCCGCGCCACCGCGCTGGTCGGCTCCATCATCCACATGATCGGCCGGCCCGACGTGGACATATGGGGAGCCGGACTGATGAGGCCGCTCTCTGCGAAGTCGCCGCTGCGACGACTGACCGGAATCCGCGTGCACGCAGTGCGCGGGCACCTGACCCGGAACGAACTCCAGGCGAAGCTGGGATGGGAGGTTCCCGAGATCCTGGGAGACCCTGCCCTGCTGCTCCCCCGGCACTACACGCCGCGGCCGTCCACCCACTCTGAGCGGAAGATCGCTTTCGTCCCGCACATGTCTCATCGTCCCCACTTCAAGAGTCTTGATCAGGACAGCTTCGACGTCGTGGACGTCCGCGACGACTTGACGATCGTCGTCGATGGCATCGCCAATGCTCGGGTGTGTGTCTCGACGTCACTCCACGGTCTGATCATCGCTCAGACCTACGGTGTGCCGTGGGTCTGGCTGAACATCACCGACGCCGAATTAGGCGGCGGCGAGTTCAAGTTCAACGACTTCTTCTCCACCTTGAGCGGATCAGCGCCTGCACGCGTGGACGTTTCTCGTGACGAGCTCGCCGACCTTGACCTCGAAGAAGTGGCACGGCGCAGTGCTCTGCCCCGGCTCGACGTGGATCTCGAGGCGCTGGAGTCAGCATTTCCGGGAGCCCGAGCCAGCTCCACGAGACCGAAGCAGCGCACGGGGCTGGTTCAGCGAATCATCTCGCGGTTCTGGAGGCGCTGAGCTCTTCGCGGCGACGCCACCACCGCTGGGCTGCGGTGAGTCGGTGCCGTCGCAGCATGAGGCGCGAACCGGGCGTCTCCGCGTCGACGAGCAGCGTCTCGGCTGCCGTCGGAATCCAGTGCTCGGCTCCATCACCCAGGTGAACGTGTGCACTGGCCTGGGCTTTCGTGGCAGAGAGCGGGACGGTGATGGAGTAGGTCACGTCCGGCTCCAGCGCCTCCACCGCGCAGCGGATCACCCAATGCCCGTCAGCTTCCTCGGCCGCGGTCTCTGCGTCGAACTGCACCGGGGTCGAGCCACCGTGGGAGGACACCACAGCCCCTGGTCCGAGCCTCACACCCGAGGGAAGAAGGGTCCTCAGCTCCAGCTGATCGCCGGACCGAGTCGCGCTGTGACAGACGACAATCGCTGGGAGCTCTCCCGGCGGGTTCAGCAGATCCGGGTCGTTCAGGGTGAGGGCCTGATGCAGTGTGAGTTCACGGTCGGAGGGTTCATTCAACTCCACCGCCACCCGCGGTGAATGTTCCCCCAGCCGCAGAATCTTCGCCAGGGCCAGGATCTGCGCATCTTGGAGGTCCTGCTTCGCTGCCGGGCGGATCACGAGCTCGGAGTAGTAGCGAGACACTGCCAGATCATCGGCGAATCTGGACCGGGCGAGGCGACGAACGAGTCTGGCACCCTTGGCGAGGCCAGCTTCTGAAGCGGCTCCCTCGCGTACATCCCACATCCGCCACGCCGAGGCCACGAGTTCTGGCTCGCCCTCGGCCAGCAGCGAGAAGCCTGCTCTGAGCCGTGGCTGAAGCCGCGACCACTCGTTCCGATCCCGGCGCAGCAGATACTCGAGAAGCTGCTGTCTCAGCGCGGGGCCCAGGACCGCGCCGCGCGTCTTGGCGATCACATCAGCGACCAGGGGCCGCAGGTGACCATCGAGTGAGCTTCGCCAGAAGCTCCTCCACAGCGCCTGCGAACCGAGATCCAGCACCTGATCCGCAGACGCGTTCTCCGAGGCCAGCAGCTCTGCCATGCGTCCCTGCCAGTCTGATCCCGGCACGGTCCGGCGGATCCAGGCGACGGCGTCCACCGCCACGATGCGCCTCAGGTTCGCAAGAAGCAGCACCGTGACGGACCCGTCGACGTCCAGGCGCCCGTCCCCGGGATGGAGATCGAGGGACCGTGCCGCCGTCGCGTGCAAGAGCATCCCACGGGAGCCCCGTACGCCGAGCAGCCCGGGGTGGGTGTTGACATCTGACGCCGCGGGCTTCTCATGCAGCGGCACATGTTTCCACGCGATCTCCGCGCCGAGCGTCTCCTGCGCAGTGTAGAGAAGCTGACGACCGACGACGGCGTCCGCAGACTCCCGGAGAGCCGCAGCGAGGAGCGTCAGCAGCGACTGAGGCCCGAGAAGATCCGGCAACAGCAGGAACTGAAGATACTGTCCGACGGCGGCATCGCGCCCCAGCCTCCAACGCTCAGCCTCGGAAACCGGTGTGGGGCGGAGGCACCGCACACGTGCGTCTGAAGCGGCGTGCTCCATGCACCGATTCCACACGCTTTCCGGGGCTCCGTGATCCACCAGAATCAGTTCCAGATGACATCCCGGCTGTGACAACACCGAGAGGACCGACTCGTCCAGCCATGGCCCGTGGTCCCCGACCAGAGCGATGATCGAGACATCGGGCGGGATGGGCTCGGTCTGCGGGCTCATGCAGCCTCGACCCGGGGGCGGAGCATCTGCAGCACCTGAAGAAATCGCGAGGACATCGACCAGGGGAGGTGGTCCCGGGCGAACGTCGCCGCATCGTCTCGACGCTGTTCAGCGGAGTCGAGCATCGCTTCGACGACCGAACGAAGTTCCACAGAATCCTCAGGATCGAACAGTCCGACCCAGGGTTCGGCTCCAAAGAGCTCTTCGAACTGCGGCTCAGCGGGGAGCACGCAGGGCACCCCGAAGCTTGCAGAGAGGTAGGCGCTTCCCGAGTTGAGCACCTTGCGGTAGGGAAAGACCATCACGTCAGCAGCTTTGAACCAGAGCTGCAGATCCTGGTCGTCGACAAATCCGAAGTGGCTCACGCAAGGGAGCCCGTGCTGACCCACGAGTCGGCGTATCTCGCGATCTACCCCGCCCTGTGGACGCCCGGCCAGCAGCACCGTGACCTGACGCCCGGAATCCTGCATCTGCGCCGCGACGTCGATCAGCCGTTCGATCCCCTTATAGGGACGCACCTGTCCCAGGAAACCCACCACAGCGTGGTCCTGGGGCACACCGAGGACGCCTCTGGCCTCGTCGGCTCGCACCGTGTTCGGATAGACCCCCTGATATGAGGAATGCTCGATGGTGACGAACTCTGCGCTGCCGATGGTGAAACTGCGCCGGCACACTGTCTCCGTATAGTCATTCAGCTGGATCACCACTTCGGCCCGGCTGCCCATGAAGTTGTTAAAACGAGTCTCCACCTCGATGAACTCCGCGTCGTGAGAAGCCATGTTGTGCACGGTCCAGAGCAGGTGGATGCCGCGTTCCAGACATTCGTCCACGGCGCTGCAGAAGGAGTCGACGGCTTCCTCGGCTTCGACCCGGGTCCCGCCGCTGCGGAAGAGCGGCCAGTTCCACTGCACGTGGAACACGTCACCGGGGGCGAGTCGTCGCAGATGGGAAACCAGACGAGCCAGCTGACTTGTCTCCAGGACCTTCCAGCCGGCGGAGCGAGCATGCAGATAGAGCATATTCGTGTACGGGTTCATGCCGGCATACGGGAACGAGACGAGGGTCCGGCTCATCGCGTCTCCGCGGCCTGTGGTCCTGGAGACATCATGAGGCGACCGACTTCGTCTTGAGGACGTGGTCCTTGTTCCGCTCAGTGCTCGGCTGCGGTCTCTGCATGGGTGCCCAACACCTCCAGGTACTCCGCAGCGGTGCGATTCTCGGCGATGAATGCGAAGCCTCGCTCGCGCTGATCCGAGTAGCTGTCGTTGTTGAAACTGGCCTCCATGACCTGGCGAAGTTCTGACGGCTTCGCGTAGAGCAGCGCGTCGCCATATTCCTCCTCGAGGTGCGGGGCTGCGATGCACACGGTGCCGGCTCGCAGGGCTTCCACCACGCTGGGCTCGATCGACTCGTCCCATTCCTCCGCCGGATAGATCAGCAGGAAGTCGATCTCGTCCAGATATTCCTGGAAGCCGCTGACCGAGTGGTCCTGGATGGCCCATCCCTCCGGGACCTGGTTCCCGCTCAGGACCCCTTGGCGCTGCAGGGCGCTGAGCTGGGACCGGAGAGTGACGGTGCGGGTCCCGTCCTTCGGGAAGAGCTCGTTTCGCTCTTTGCTGGACTTGGGCCAGTTGAGCTCTTCCTCGTCCCACGGACGACCGACCACGGGAACCCGGGACTCGGAGAACGTCCTGGCCAACGGTCGTCTGATGGGGGCGCCCACGCCGTGCCACCGTTCGGGCACCATCTCACGGGCCGGAACCAGCTTCTCCAGGCTCTGCCGCATGGTGGTGCTCTGCACCGCCCAGTGCGGACGCAGGCCGAAGGTCTCGAAACAGTTCTCCGACACGTCGTGGACGTCGTAGCCGCTGTAGACAGCACTGAGCACGGCGGGAGCTTCGTTCGCGACGGCGATCAGTTTGCGCGCCCGAACCGAAGAGGGCTCACTGGGCAGCAGCTGCATGATCGCCGGCCAGTGGATGACCATCAGGTCTGTGGTCACGTTTCGCTGCAGATGCAGTCGGTCCACGCTCCCCTCGAGGAACAGTCTGCGCAGCTCGGGGACCATGCGTCGTCGCGCAGCACCTGGGACCAGTCCGTTCTGCAGCGGGATCACACCGACACGAAGTCCAGCGCTCAGCGAAGCATGGATCTCCTGGACAAGGCTCAGCGAGTTTCCTCCCCAGAGCCCGAACTCGGAGAGATAGATGACGTCGTAGTGCGGCACCTTGTTCTTGTCGCGATTCGGCAGGAAGGTCGGGGGCCCGATCCACGCGCGCTCGTCGCTGTTCTTGGGAAGGAACCCTGCGGCGCCCAGCTGCACCTGCTCGTGCCAGGCCGTGTAGGCATCCTGATAGATCTCGCGATCCGGGTGCCTATAACCCAGCCCGAAGTCGTTGCTGGTGAGGTTTCCTTCTCCCAGCAGCGAGAAGGCGAATGGCACCAGGTCCTCTGCCACCAGCTTCTCGCCATAGGTGATCTCATACCTCGTGCGGTACTCGCCGTCGGCGGATTTGCGCACGGCGTCCCAATATCCGAGGTCTGCCTTGACGACCTCCCGTCGATACATGATGGACGCGAAACTCGGGTGCACCACTCGATCAGGACCCCAGCGGACCAGGAACTTGAGGTCTTCGTCCACGCGGACCCAGTTGACGATGTTCGCGTTCTTCGCCGGGTTCGCGATCAGCTCGCGCGCTTGGCGTTCAATCTTCTGCGGATGGTGCCAGTCGTCCTTGTCCGCAACTGTGACGAATTCACCCTTCGCGACTTCGAAGGCGTCGTTGCGCACTGCGTAGGCTCCACGGTTCTCCTCACACAAGGTCAGTCTGATGCGACTGTCACGATTCGCCCACGCCTCGAGCTGCGCACGGTACGGAGTGGGGCTGCCGTCGGAGAACACCCTGGGTGAAGCATCGTCAATGATGAGGACTTCGATATTGCTCCAGGACTGGTTCAGCAGGGATGCGATGGCGACGTCCGTGGCTCGGTCAGGTTCATAGATCGGCATGATGATCGAGACCAGCGGAAGATCCTCGTCCGTGAGAACGGGCGCCGTGGTCTGGATGTTGAAGAAGGAGGGTGCCTGGCCCTCTGGGAATTCGAGGGGCTGCAGGTCACTCTCCGCGAAGCGGGCGTTCACTCGGCTGAGCCACTCCTCGCGCTTGTACTCGACGCCGGTGACATTGGGGTTGACGGCATTGAACTGCAGGAAGCGCTGCGAGTCTGCCCGCCACTCGTTGTCTTCGGCATAGTCCAGCAGCTCGTCGGCCCGAGAGTACTGACCATCCCAGGTCAACAGATCCGAGTACAGAGAGCGGTCGAGACCATCAAACACGTCATCGAGGCCGTACAGCCGATCGGCGAGCTCGTAGAACGTCAGGCAGTTCCGCAGGTCCCACTCACTGGAGCGCTGGCTGTACAGAACCCTCGCCAGAGCGAAGAACCCGGGACGCCAGAGCACTCGCCGCAGTTTCACCAGCTCTTCGTGGGTGCCAGGCTGAAGCCGGGTCTGATCCGCGATCTTCACCAGATCGCGGTAGCGACAGGTGCCCCTGGTGGCGCACAGCGCGAGGACATCGCGCGCACCGCGGGACCGGGTCTCGCGGGCCAGCATGATGAACCAGTTCAGCCGACCGGGCCTGCTTCGCAGCGACTTCGCCCACTGCCCGAGCACCTCATTCGCGACAAGATCTGAGGACGCTTCTTCGCGAGGCGCCGCCGCCTGACTTCGTCCCACCGGGTGCGAGGAACTGCGAGACGGCGTCACCAGCCGGTCCAGGCGCGATTGCATACGCCGCGTGAGTTGGCTGAACCCGAACATCTGGACACCGAGCAGAACAGCTGCGACCAGCACCAGACCGAGGACGGCGATCGTCCACCAGCCCAACGCGGCACCCGCCACCGACGCGACGGCGAAGGCGGCGAACAGCACCAGCGCCATCCACTGCATCTTCGTCAGACCAGGGCTCTTGCCTGTTGATTTGGGAGCAAGACTCACGATGCGCTGTTCCTTAATGTCAGGTGCTGGTCCGTCGTAGAAACCGCGCATCAGTATAGGCGAGGGGCTGATCGGCGGTGGCGGAGACACTCCCGCACCCTAGGACACTATGCCCTCCCGGAGTCCTGTGTCTGCCCCGCGCCCTCCGACGGAGGCTTCAGCTCACATACGGCGATCCGCACTCCCCGAGCGGCATCTACGTCCGGAGTTCCAGGGTGTGCGGGGGCTCGCCATCGCCGGGGTGGTCCGGTTCCACCTCTTCGGCGACGGACGCGTCTCGGGTGACATCGACGTCTTCTTGGCGATCGCGGGCTTCTTCTTCACCGCGATGCTGCTGCGCGAGGCCGCTTCCACGGGACGGATCGACTTCCTGCTGCGTCTTTCGAGCCAACGATCCCGATCAGTCGTCCCTGTGCGACGACTGGAACGACGCCTTCCCCGAAATGTTGACCGAACGACCCATAGACCTCGTGGTCACACCGGGCAAAGCGATTCCCCGTGACTCCGGCACCGAAGAGATCCACGACGGCGCACCAG
The DNA here is from genome assembly GCA_947494195.1 of uncultured Nesterenkonia sp. Lineage (GTDB taxonomy): Bacteria > Actinomycetota > Actinomycetes > Actinomycetales > Micrococcaceae > Nesterenkonia. The sequence goes on from CANLUC010000003.1 coordinate 287,464, forward strand.
GAGGAGAACGTGCCGGACTGCCTGGCCCGGGGCGGTGATGCCGACGAGTGCGCGCCGAACTTCGGGAAGTTTGCCGCGAGCAATCCGCTCACCACGAGGGATCTCCGAAGAACACCGACACCCTCGATCTCACCGAGCATTTCTGCCCTGCAGCGCAGTGTTCTGCGGTCATCGGCAATGTCCTGGTCTACCGCGACAGCCACCACCTGGCCAATGAATATGTCGAAACCATGGTTCCGCATCTCGAGCGGAAACTGCGGGAAACGACCCCTCAACTGTTCGGCACACAGCCAAGCTGAAGCGGCGGATCTCGGCGGCGCTGATAGACTGGCAGGCGCTCAGCAGGTCCTGAACCTCACCTCCGCAGAGCACGACGATGAGGCACAATGGCGCAGAGCGCGAGTCGGCATCCCCGCCGAATCTGAGCGAAGAGAGAAGGAAAACGTCCATGGCCGCACCGACTGTAGAGCGGGCCGAGGAGTCCGAGGATTCCTACGAATCCAGACAGGTCGCCCAGCTCGATGGGACCAACCTCATCCGCGTCGGGGCTCGCCCGGGGCTGTTCCGCTACATCCGTGAGATCTGGTCCTTCCGGCATTTTCTCTACTACGACTCCCACTCGCGCGTCTCCACCGCCAACAGCACCGATTCGCTGGGCCGACTATGGATGATTCTCAACCCGCTCCTCATGGGGGCGGCGTACTTCTTCGTGTTCGGGATGCTGTTGAACACGGGCCGTGGCATCGACAACTTCATCGGCTATCTGATCATCGGTGTCTTCACCTTCCGGTTCTTCACGACCGCCGTCTCGGGCGGCGCAGGCTCCATCGCGGGCAACCAGAAAGTGGTCCAGGCGTTCAATTTCCCGAGGGCCTGCCTGGTCATCTCCAGCACTGTCCGAGAACTGTTCTCCAGCGTGCCGATGTTCTTCGTGATGGGCCTGCTGGTGCTGACGATAGGCGACATCAAGCTCGACGGGGCTGAGTCGATTCCCACGACACTGACCTGGCACTGGCTGCTGTTCTTTCCCTGCATCGCGCTGGCACTGATGGTCATGCTCGGCTGGTCGCTGGCTCTCGCGCGAGCGGTCAATGCGCACACCGACGTCAAACACCTCATCAGCTTCGGCACCAGAATCCTCTTCTACACCTCCGCCGTCTTCTTCTCCCCGGACCGTTGGTCAAACATCGGAGCGGACTGGCTGGTCACGGTGATGAATCTGAACCCGCTCTACTGCGTGCTGGACATCATCCGCCACGCCTGGCTCTATGACGGATTCGCCGACCCCGCCCGCTGGATCGTTCTCGCCTCCTGGGCCGTGGGATCCATGATCATCGGATTCCTCATCTTCTGGCAGGGCGAAGAGAGCTACGGGAAGGAACGATGAGCACCTCAACGCCGTACGTCCCACGTCGGGTGAGCCGCAGCTCCGAATCGGAGCTCATCGCCCAGGACCTCGCCATCGAGTTCGACGATCACGACTTCTCCGAGGACGGTTCCTGGGATGAGTATCCCCTCACCCAGCAGAGTCCTGTGGTGCGCACCGTGGACCCCAAGAACGTCTGCCTCGTCGTCGACGACGCCTCCATGACCTACAGGGTGCGTTCATCGAACGAGTACAAGCACTCACAGGGCCGGTTCACCCGCGCGGTGAAACGGATCACCGGCGCCGGATGGACGGAGGTCCCGGCCCTGTCGAACCTCAGCTTCATCGTCAATCGCGGTGAATCTGTCGGCGTCATCGGGACCAACGGCTCGGGCAAATCCACGCTGATCAAGCTGCTCACCGGCAAGGTCCGTCCCACCAGCGGAGAGGTCTACGCGAGCTCCACCCCGGTGATGCTCGGCGTCAACGCCGCCCTGGTCAAAGACATCTCCGGCAAGGAGAACATCCGGCTCGGGTGTCTCGCCATGGGTCTCTCCCCCGAACAGGCCGACGCGAAGTACGACCAGATCGTGGAGATCTCCGGGCTCTCCGATGCGCTGGACATGCCGTTGAAGACCTACTCCTCCGGCATGGCTTCTCGCCTCCAGTTCGCCATCGCCACCTCGGTGGATCCGGACATCCTGCTGATCGACGAGGCGCTGAACACCGGTGACGCGCAGTTCCGCGCCCGCACCAAGAAGCGCCTGGATGAGGTCCGGGCGCAGGCAGGCTGCGTCTTCCTGGTCTCCCACTCCCTGGGCACCATCAAGCAGATGTGCACCCGAGTCATCTGGATCGAACAGGGAGAGCTGCTCGCTGACGGAGACCCGCAGTGGGTCTGCCAGCAGTACGAGGAGTACACAGCGCACAAGTCGAATGACCGTCTGCGCTCGGCGAAGGTCGTCTACGAGCGCACCCGTCTCCAGCTGAACCCGATCCAGGTGGATTTCACCGACGGCACCCGGCCCAAGAAGGCCGCGACCAGCAGCATCAGCTGAGCCGAGCGCCGCTGGGCACAAACTCAGCCGAGGCCACACATGACTGAGGCCCGGGACTCCACGTCCCGGGCCTCAGTCATGCGCGCTCGGAGCGCGTCGAGGTTCAGCTGAACCAGATATCGATCTCCCGCTCGGCCGACTCGACCGAATCCGAGCCATGGACCAGGTTCTTCTGGACCTTCTCGCCCCAGTCCCGGCCGAGGTCACCGCGGATGGTGCCCGGCGCCGCCGTCGTCGGCTCGGTGCTGCCAGCCAGCGAGCGGAAGCCCTCGATGACGCGGTCGCCCTCCAGCACCGCGGCGACCACGGGCCCGGAGAGCATGAAGTCCACCAGCGGCTGGTAGAAGGGTTTGCCCTCGTGCTCCGCGTAGTGCTTCGCCAGCTTCTCGGTGCTCGCGTCGAGCTGCTGCAGCGCGGCGATGCGGTAGCCCTTGGCCTCCACACGGCGCAGGATCTCACCGGTCAGTCCACGCTGGACACCGTCGGGCTTGACCAGGATCAGGGTACGTTCAGTCATGGTTGTTCTCCTCACTAGTAGCGTCTTGAGCCAGGGCTTCTTCTGCCTGGAATCTCTGCATCTTTTCGTCGTCCAGCTGTTCTCCCTTGCTCACCGCGTACCACCAGCAGGCCACGAAGGCCACGCCGGGGAGCGCCGCGAGCGGGACGATCAGACCCTCGCTGGTCAGCAGCGCGACCCCGATGAATCCGAAGAGCATCACGAACTGCAGCACCCAGCCGAACACGTAACCGCCGGGGCGCTGCAGCACCGCGCAGGTCAGGATCAGGATCAGCCCCAGCAGCAGCGAACCGCCGAGCAGCCACCATGCGTAGGGCCCATTCTGGTTCAGCCCCCAGGCGGCGAGGCTGAAGAAGAACATCAGCACCGCCTCGAGGCACAGGACCGTAGAGGCGAACAGCGTCTTCACCGAACGCGGTGCCTTGACCTGTCCCGGACGCCACTCGCGCTGCGCCCGGGTCTGCCGCGGCGGTTTCCGCTGCGACCCAGGTTTCCCCTGTGGACCGGGTTCCCGCTGCGGCCCGGAGCCGTCGTCGCTCATCTGACCCACCGTCTCACTCATGCCGGCTCGGGTGCACCCAGCAGGGTGCGGGCCTCGCCGACGACAGTGACGGATCCGGTGATCAGCACTCCGCCGATCAGACCCGGGTCGGCCTGATCGGCGCGGCCCACGGCCCAGTCGATGGCGTCATCCAGCCGTTCGGTCACGTAGATGTCCTCTTCGGCGTAGCCCACGTCCAGCGCGAGAGTTCCGAGCTGACCGGCGGGGATGGCACGCGGAGAGGTGGACTGGGTGAAGCAGATGTCCTCGACCAGCCCTTCGTACTCCTTGTACAGGCTGGTCAGCATCTCCCGCGCGTCCTTGTCCTGCAGGATGCCCACCACTAGCACCAGCCGCGAGAGGCCGAAGCTCTCCTTGAGCGCCTGCGCGCTGGCCTCGATCCCGGCGGGGTTGTGCGCGGCGTCGACGATGATGCTCGGCCCGGTGCGCAGGGTCTCCAGGCGCCCCGGGGCGGTGACGTTTTCGGCGGCGAGCCGCAGGTGCTCGATGTTCAGCTCCTGGGTGCCGCCGCCGATGAACGCCTCCAAGGCTGCGACGGCGACCGCGAAGTTCTCCGCCTGGTGCGCTCCGTGCAGGGGCAGCAGGATCTCGGGGTAGCGTCCCGCCAGACCGGAGACGGTCAGCTGCTGACCCCCCACTCCTGGCACTCGGGACTCCACGCCGAACTCCACGCCTTCGAAGCGGAACGGCACGTTCTTCTCCTGCGCCGCCGCCAGCAGCACGTCAGCGGCGGCCGGGACCTGGGCGGCCGAGATGAGGAAGCCATGCTCCTTGATGATGCCGGCCTTCTCCAGCGCGATATCGCGTTCATCATCGCCGAGGAGGTCCGTGTGGTCGAGACTGATCGGGGTGACCACGCTGACCGCACCGTCGGCGACGTTGGTGGCGTCGGTGATGCCGCCGAGACCCACCTCGAGCACCATGACGTCCACGGGAGCATCGGCGAAGACGGCGAAGGCCAGGATGGTGACACATTCGAAGTAGGTCAGCGGGACCTCTCCGCGCTCGGCGAGGCTCGCGTCGACCATGCTGATGAAGGGCCTCACCTCATCCCAGATGCGCACGAAGGTCTCATCCTCCACCGGCTGGCCGTCGAGGCAGATGCGCTCGGTGACCGAGGACAGATGCGGCGAGGTGTAGCGACCCACGCGGATGTCGTGGGCCATCAGGCCGGCCTCGATCATCCGCGCCGTGGAGGTCTTGCCGTTGGTGCCGGTGATGTGGATGACCGGGGCGGACCTGTTCGGCTCGCCGAGAAGGTCCATGGCCTCGAACATCGGCGCCATCCGCGGTTCCATCTTGTTCTCCGGCGCTCGGGAGAGCAGCTCAGCGTAAACGCTGGCCACCGAGAACTGGTCGAGTTCCTCTGGCACTACCGGGCTCCTTCGACGACGGACACATGGATCGTGGGCTCAGCTGCAGTCTCGCAGGGAACCGGATGCAGATCCACCGTCAGGGTCTCCTCGGAGACGAGCTGGCGGTGCGCCTGCAGGGCAGCGACCACAGCGGGAGAGGCGGTGACCGTGGTCTCGATGCGATCAGAGACCTGCAGATCAGCGTCCTTGCGTGCCTGCTGGATGCTGCGGATCAGGTCACGGGCGATGCCCTCCGCGATCAGCTCCTCGCTCAGGGCCGTGTCCAGCACCAGGAAGCCGCCTACGCCGTCGAGGACCGTGACCACCTTTTCACCGAGCTGCTCGGAGACCGTGGTGCTCAGCGTGTATTCGCCCTCGAAGAGTTCCAGCCCACCGGCGGTGACGGTGCCTGAATCCACGGACCAGTCGCCGGACTTGGCCCCCTTGATCGCCTGCTGGACCTGCTTGCCCAGGCGGGGCCCGACGGCGCGGGCGTTGACCACCAGCTGCTGACCGATCCCCCAGTCCGCGGCCTCGGTCTCGGCGGAGTCGAGCAGCTGAACCTCTTTGAGGTTCAGCTCATCGGCGATGATCTGCTGATAGGTGCCCTCGAGGGACTGCGCCTGCGGGACGACCACACTGAGCTTCGCCAGTGGCTGGCGCACCCGGAGGTTCGCCTGCTTGCGCAGCGAGGAGCCTGACGAGCTGACCGTGCGGGTCAGCTCCATCAGCTCCACGGCGCGCTCATCATTCAGGTAGTCCTGAGGGTCAGGCCAGTCGGCCAGGTGCACCGAGCGACCACCGGTCAGCCCGCGCCAGATCTCCTCGCTGATCAGCGGCAGCAGCGGAGCGGAGACCCGGGCGAAGGTCTCCAGCACGGTGTAGAGCACATCGTAGGCGGCGAAGTCCTCGGCGTAGAACCGAGCGCGGGAGCGGCGGATGTACCAGTTGGTCAGCGTGTCGGAGAACCGGCGCAGCGACTCGCAGGCGGCGGAGACGTCGTAGGCGTCCAGTGCTGCGGTGACCTCGCGGACCAGATCACCGGTGGCGGCGAGGATGTAGCGGTCAAGCGGGCTGGCGACGTCGTCGGCCCCCACTGCCTTCGCCTGGTAGCCGGCACCCTGGTTCGCCGTGTTGGAGTACAGCGCGAAGAAGTGCCAGGCGTTCCACATGGGCAGCAGCACCTGGCGCACGCTCTCCCGGATGCCCTCCTCGGTGACCACCAGGTTGCCGCCGCGCAGGATCGGGCTGGCCATCAGGAACCAGCGCATCGCGTCGGAGCCGTCGCGGTCCAGCACCTCGGAGACGTCTGGGTAGTTCTGCAGCGACTTGGACATCTTCTGCCCGTCGGAGCCCAGCACGATCCCGTGGCTGATCACGTTGGTGAAGGCTGGCCGATCGAACAGGGCGGTGGCCAGCACATGCATGGTGTAGAACCACCCCCGGGTCTGACCGATGTACTCCACGATGAAATCCGCGGGGTGATGCTCGGCGAACCAGTCGGCGTTCTCGAACGGGTAGTGCACCTGGGCGAACTGCATTGATCCGGAGTCGAACCAGACGTCGAGGACGTCTTCGACGCGACGCATGGTGGAGGCGCCGGTGGGGTCATCCGGGTTCGGGCGGGTCAGGTCATCGATCCAGGGGCGGTGCAGATCGGGCTCACCGTCGGCGTTGCGCGGGTAGTCGCCGAACGCCTCCTTCAGCTCCTCCAGCGAGCCGTAGACCTCGGTGCGGGGGTATTCCGGATTGTCCGAGACCCAGACCGGCAACGGGCTGCCCCAATAGCGGTTGCGCGAGATGGACCAGTCCCGGGCGTTCTCCAGCCACTTGCCGAACTGTCCGTGCTTGACGTTGCCCGGGATCCAGTTGATCTGCTCGTTGAGCTCGAGCATGCGGTCCTTGACCTGCGTCACGGCCACGTACCAGGAGGTGACTGCCTTGTAGATCAGCGGGTTCCGGCAGCGCCAGCAGTGCGGGTAGGAGTGCACATAGGAGGCCTCGCGGACCAGGCGTCCGGACCCCTTGAGCGCATTGATGATCGTGCGGTTGGCCTCGAAGACCTGGACACCGGCGATCTCAGCCAGCGGAGCGTCGCCGGAGGTGGTGGGCTGGGCGAACATCGGCAGGAAGCGCGCGCCTTCATCCACGGAGAGGATCACCGGGATACCCGCCTCTTCGGAGGAACGCTGATCCTCTTCACCATAGGCCGAGGCCTGGTGGACCAGGCCGGTGCCGTCGGTGGTGGTGACGTAGTCCTCCACGAGCACCCGGAAGGCGTGCTGAGTGCCCCAGGTCTCGGCGTCGGTGTAGTAGTCCCACAGCGGGGTGTATTCGATGTCGGCCAGGTCGGTGCCCCGATACCGGCCGACGACGGCGGCTGCCGCAGCCTCCGCGGCGGTGGCGCCCCCCGACTCCTCGGAATCGGTGAAGCCGAGGTCCTTGGCGTAGGTGCCGAGCAGCTCGACGGCGAGCATGTGCCGGCCCGGCAGCGGAGACTCGGCCGGGGATTCGACCACCACGTACTCGACCTCCGGCCCCACGGCCACGGAGAAGTTGGTGGGCAGGGTCCACGGGGTGGTGGTCCAGGCCAGGAGATTCACGCCGACCAGGTCATCTCCGTGCGTGCCGCCCCCGGTGATCGGGAAGGCCACGGTGACCGAAGGGTCCTGGCGCTCCTTGTAGACGTCGTCGTCCATGCGCAGCTCGTGGTTGGACAGCGGGGTCTCGTCCTTCCAGCAGTAGGGAAGCACGCGGAAGCCCTGATAGGTCAGGCCCTTCTCGTGGAGCTGCTTGAAGGCCCAGATGACCGATTCCATGTACTCGACGTTGAGCGTCTTGTAGTCATTCTCGAAGTCCACCCAGCGGGCCTGACGATTGACGTAGGACTCCCATTCACCGGTGTACTTCAGCACCGAGGCGCGGCAGGCATCGTTGAACTTGTCCACGCCCAGGGCCTCGATCTCGGCCTTGTCGGTCATGCCGAGTTCCTTCATCGCCGTGAGCTCGGCGGGAAGCCCGTGGGTGTCCCAGCCGAAGCGACGCTCCACACGCCGACCGCGCTGGGTCTGGTAGCGCGCGACGAGGTCCTTCACGTAGCCGGTGAGCAGGTGACCGTAGTGCGGCAGACCGTTGGCGAAGGGAGGGCCGTCGTAGAAGACGAACTCGTTGGGCGCTCCGCTGGACGACTCGGCGGGACGGTTCTCGATGGAGGCCTTGAACGTGCCGTCCTTCTCCCACTCCGCAAGCACGCGCTCTTCGATCTTCGGGAAGCGCGGCGAGGCGGGGATCCTGCGCTGCTCGCCGTCGGCGGCCGAGGCGCGTGGATACACGGGAGAGCTGTTCTGCGTCATGGAGGTCCGTCCTGCAGGTGTGCTGAGCTGATGGTCTGACACGCTCACAAGGACGCCTCGAGGACGCGGTACCACCTTGCTTGCCCGCCTGAGGCGCGTCCCGCCCTCCACGTAGGAGGTGAGGTGCGCCGTCGTCGGGCCTCTCCATGACTGCTGTGACGGGCTTACCCGTCCGGTTCTACTGGGGCTGTGACGGCGTGATGCCGCGGGCCTGTTCCGCCGGAAGCTCACCGGTGATGGCCGGGTCGAAGCTGATGGCACTAGTCTACTGGGTCTGCTGACCCTGCGCAGAACCTGAGCGTCACACGACCGTGCTAGATTCCAGCCCGAGCCGCACTCCCTCCCCCGCGCGCTCTCCCGCCATCTCAATGAGCAGAGGATTCGAGACCCATGGAGATCGATCTCTTTCCGGAGACCTTCGGCACCCAGGTGCTGCTTCTGGTGAGCGCCTTCGTCCTCTCGTCGGCGATCGGCATCGAGCGTGACGTGCGGCAGAAATCAGCCGGCGCGCGCACGCACATCCTGGTGGGCATGGGCTCGGCGCTGTTCACCCTGGTCTCTGCCTACGGGTTCTCCCATCTGCTCGGCGGCGATGTGGTGCTGGATCCTTCGCGGATCGCCGCGCAGATCGTCAGCGGCATCGGTTTCATCGGCGCCGGAGTGGTGTTCGTGCGGCAGAACATGGTCTCCGGGCTGACCACTGCGGCGTCCATCTGGGTCACGGCGGCGGTGGGCATGGCATGCGGGGCCGGGATGCCGATGCTCGCCGCCCTCACCGTGCTGCTCTACCTGCTGGCGGTCACGCTGGTCACCACGCTGGTGCGACGACTCCCCCGGCACGATCGCTCGGAGCGGTACGTGGTCCGCTACGCCGACGGCCATGGGATCCTGCGCGAGATCCTCGGGGAGGCATCCCAGCTGGGGTATGAGACGCGGCTGGTGCGCACCCGCCGGATGGAGGTCACCGACGGGTTCGCCGTGGACGCGACGATGACGTTCACGCGCACCCAGCGGGTCGGACGCGAGCAGCTCTTCGAAGCGTTGCATGAGATCGACGGCGTCCTCGAGATCCGCACCGCGAACGTCGAGAACGACTGACCCCGCCGGGCCCGCCCGGCAAATTATCGTAGAGCTCCCGCGGAATCGTAGAGCTATAGCCCTACGATTCGCTACAGCCCTACGATAATTTGCTCGGACGGGTCGCCGGGGCAGGGTCAGACCTGGGCGGGCTGCTCTTCCTCGGCGAGCTGCACGTCGGTGACCAGCACGGATTGACCCGCGTCGGCCTGCTCGTTCAGCTCCAGCGACCGCGACCGCGTGGCCGCCTGCACGTCGGGCAGCGCCGCCTCGATCTGCGCCATCGTCTGCTTCCGTGCCGAGATCCGCGCGCTGAGGACCTCGGTGCGCTGTTTGACCTTGGCCTCGGACTTCACCTTGCGCAGCCCGGAGAGCACCTGCGCCACGGTCTCCAGCATCCCGGCGGACCCCTGCACGGACTCCAATCCTGCGGTGCTGGGCCACTGCGTGGAGTGCACCGAGCCATGGCGCCACCAGCGCCAGACCTCGTCGGTGACGAAGGGAAGGATCGGCGCGAAGAGCCGCAGCAGCGAGTCGAGCGTGGTCGCCAGCGCCGCCAGCACGGAGGCCTGCGCCTCCTCCCCACGGGACCCGTAGGCGCGGTCCTTGACCAGTTCGACGTAGTCATCGGTGAAGGACCAGAAGAAGGACTCCACCAGCTGCAGCGCCCGGGCGTAGTCGTAGTCGGCGAAATGCTTGGTCGCCTGATCCACCACGGTGCGCAGCTCGGCGATCAGCGCTCGGTCCAACGGTTCGGTGAGCACCGCAGTGCCGGCCTCGTCGGTGATGATGTGACCCTCGGTGACTCCGAGGTTCAGCGCGAACTTCGAGGCGTTGAGCAGCTTGATCGAGAGGCGTCGCCCGATCTTCATCTGCGCGACCTCGTAGGCGGTGTCGGCACCGAGCTTCGCCGAGGCGGCCCAGTAGCGCACCGCGTCGGAGCCGAACTGCTCCAGCGGCTCCGTGGGGACCACGACGTTGCCCTTGGACTTGGACATCTTCTTGCGATCCGGATCGAGGATCCACCCCGAGATCGCGGTGTTGGTCCACGGCACCGAATCGTTCAGCGAGTTCGCGCGCACCGCAGAGGCGAAGAGCCAGGTGCGAATGATGTCGTGGCCCTGCGGGCGCAGATCGAAGGGGAAGACCTTGTTGAAGAAGTCGTTGTCCTTCTCCCAGCGGCCAGCGATGTGCGGGGTGATCGCCGAGGTGGCCCAGGTGTCGAGCACATCCGCCTCACCGATGAAGCCGCCAGCCACGCCGCGCTGAGACTCCTCGTAGCCGTCCGGGACCTGCGAGGCAGGATCCACCGGAAGCTGAGCCTCCGCAGGCAGCAGCGGGTTGTCGTAGTCCGGCTCGGCGTCGGCGTTCAGCGGGTACCAGACCGGGATCGGCACGCCGAAGAAGCGCTGCCGGGAGACCAGCCAGTCCCCGTTCAGCCCCTCAACCCAGTTCTCGTAGCGAGAGCGCATGAAGGCGGGGTGCCAGGAGATCTCCCTGCCGCGGGCGATCATCTTCTCGCGCCGTCCAGCATCGCGTCCGCCGTTGCGGATGTACCACTGCCGGGAGGTGACGACCTCCAGCGGCTTGTCGCCCTTCTCGTAGAAGTGCACGGCGTGGGTGATCTTCTTCGGCTCGCCGTCGAGCAGGTCCTCGGCCTTGAGCAGCTCGACCACTGCCTCCTTGGCGGAGTGCACGGTCTTGCCGGCCAGCTGCTCATAGTGCTGGGCACCGGTCTCGGAGGTGATCCATTCCGGGGTCTCGCGGGAGAAGCGGCCGTCGCGGCCGATCAGCGCACGGGTGGGAAGCTGCAGCTCGCGCCACCAGGTCACGTCGGTCATGTCACCGAAGGTGCAGATCATCGCCACGCCGGAGCCCTTGTCGGGCTGCGCCAGCCCGTGGGCCTTGACCTCGACCTCGACGCCGAAGAGCGGCGAGATGACGGTTGTGCCGAAGAGGTGCTGATAGCGCTCGTCGTCCGGGTGAGCCACCAGCGCCACACAGGAGGGCAGCAGCTCCGGTCGGGTGGTCTCGATGAAGACCTGCTCCCCGGTGTCCTTCACGGTGAACGGGTAGCGGTGGTACGCGCCGGGGTGGTCCTTCGCCTCGAGTTCGGCCTGCGCCACCGCGGTGCGGAACGTGATGTCCCACAGCGTCGGCGCCTGCGCGGTGTAGGCGTTGCCGACTTGGATGTCGCGCAGGAACGCCCGCTGGGAGGCGGCGCGAGAGTCGTCGTCGATGGTGCGGTAGGTCTGCCGCCAGTCCACGGAGAGGCCGAGCCGGGAGAAGAGGTCCTCGAAGATCTTCTCGTCCTCGACGGTGAGCGTCTCGCAGAGCTCGATGAAGTTCGCCCGGCTGATGGCGTCCCAGTCGCGCTGGTTCTTCGCGGGCTTCTCCAGCGGGGTGTAGTCGGGGTCGTAGGGCTGCGCGGGATCACAGCGCACCCCGTAGTAGTTCTGCACGCGCCGCTCGGTGGGCAGGCCGTTGTCGTCCCAGCCCAGCGGGTAGAAGACGTTCTTCCCGGACATGCGCATGAAGCGCGCCATCACATCGGTCTGGGTGTAGGAGAACATGTGTCCCACATGCAGCGAGCCGGAGGCGGTGGGCGGGGGCGTGTCGATGGAGTACACCTGTGACCGCTCGGTGTCCTCGTCGAAGTGGTAGATCTCCTCTGCCTGCCAGGCGGCGTGGAGCTTCTCCTCCAGGCCCTCCAGGGCGGGCTTCTCGGGCACGTCGGGGGTCTTGACGGGCGCGTCTGTGCCCGTGATCTGTTCAGCCATTGGGCCATTCTTTCACGAAGCAGCCCGCGAACCGCACCCGATGCCCGCACCCGATGTCACGAGCTCCAGCCTGCGTCGGGCACCAGCCGCTCTCCTTCCAGCACCTCTGCCTCCGGCTCCACCGCCGCCCCGTGAATCAGCGACTGCGGCGCAACAGGTTCACCCCGCGCGCCAAGACCCAGCGCTCCGGTGCGCGCAGCAGGATCAGGCCGAGCACATAGACCGCGACGACGACGGCGGCGATCACCACCGCGCCGAGCACACCTGCCGAGGCGGAGGCCCCGGCGTCGGGCTGCGCGGGCATGAGGTTGCCCGGCATCCAGGACGCTGTGGACACCGCGTAGCCGGCGGCGAGCGCGAGGAGCCCGAGGCCGAGCGCGCGACTGAGCAGCCCTGCGGCGCCTCGCAGGTCCACCCCGCGGTGTCGGCGGTGCAGCAGCCAGATGTTCAACACCGCCGCGAGCACCAGCGAGGCGGTGGTCGCCGCGGCGATGCCTGCGATCCCCAGGATCGGCGCGAGCAGCAGGTCGCCCGCCACGTTGAGCACCATCGCCAGCACCGCCACCACCACCGGCGAGGCGGCATCGCCCACCGCATAAGAGGCCCGCACCACGATCTGCCGACAGCCCAGCGCGATCAGCGCCGGCGCATACCAGGCGACGGCGAGCGCAGTGTCTGTGACGGCCTGCTCCTCGAAGGCCCCGTGGCCGAAGGCCAGGTCCACCACCGGCCGGGCCGCGAGCACCAGCAGCACGGTCAGCGGGGTCAGCACGGTCACCGTCACCGCCATGCCCTGCCGGACCAGACCGCGCACCTCCCCACGATCTGCGGCCGCGGCGCTCAGCGCGGGATAGAGCGGGACCAGAAGCGCGGTGATGACCAGCGTCTCGGGCAGATGGATCAGTCGCCAGCCGTAGGAGAGCGCGGTGATCGCCCCCTCCTGCAGGGTCGAACCCACCGCGCGGTCCACCAGCGTATTCACGTTGACCACCGCCGTGCCGATCAGCATCGGCGGCACCAGTCGGGCGATCTCCGCGAAGCCCGGGTCGCGCAGGTTCACCCGGGCGCGCAGCGGAATGCCGATCCGGCGCACCGGCGGCAGCTGCATGGCCAGCCGCGCGCCGGAACCGAGGACGAAGCCGATGGCGAGCGCCACCACCCCGTGCTGAGGACCGAACAGCGCGGCAGCCCCGATCATGATGATGTTGAACGGCACACCCTCCAGGGAGGACCAGGCGAAGCGCCCGTGGGCCTGCACCAGCGAGGCAAGCAGGTCGGTGCCGGCCACCAGCACCGTGGCCAGCAGCATCACCCGGGTCAGAGTGGCCGCGACGTCGGACTGTTCCGCACTGAAGCCTGGCGCGATCAGCGAGGTCACCGGGCCGGCGAGCAGCCCCACGATCACCCCGGCGAGACCCAGCGCGACCAGGGTGACGGTCAGCGCGACGTCGAAGCCCCGGTGCCCGCGACACTGCCCCGACTCCGCCGCCGCCTCACGAGCGACCCTCGGCGTGACCGAGCGGGAGACCGCATCCGCCACCAGGCCCAGCACGATGCTCATCAGACCCTGTGCGACGAGGTAGGCGTCGAGCTCCGGCCCGGCACCGTAGACAGCCCCGATGACGACGTCGCGCAGCAGCCCGAGCAGGGTGGACGCGGCGGTCAGCGCGGTCACCAGCAGAGCAGCACGGGAGACGCTGAAACGTCCCGCGCCCTCTGCTCCGCTCCCCCGCCGACTCATCGCGTTCCCCCGAGCATGATCGTTCCTCGTCCGTGGCCTCTGGCGCGTCACAGCCTAACCCGTGGCGCCTCAGTGAACGGGAGGTGAACCGTTGGTAGAGTCACGAACGTGATGCACCGTCGAGCTTTGATCGTCAGCACCGCCCGTGACCGGGGCTCGCTCGCCGCAGTGCGCGCCCTGCACCGCGCAGGCTGGACGGTCGGCGTCGGCACCCCCGACGGCGGCGGTATGGTGACCGCCTCCAAGGCCTGCGCCCGCCGTCACGTGGTCGCTCGTCCCCGGGGTGACGGTTCCGACTTTGTCCGGGATGTCCAGGAAGCCGTGCGCAGCGGAGGCTATGACCTCGTCTTCGGCGCCGGCGACGACTGGATGGCCGCTCTCGCCGAGTTCCGAGAGCAGATCCCGGTTCCAGTGGCCCACCCCTCAGCAGATGCGGTGCGCCATGCGCTGGACAAGCTGGCGCTCGCCCAGGCAGCCTCGCATGCTGGCATCGCGACCCCCCGCACAGTTGCTGCCACTCCTGAGGCGCTGCGGATGTGGATCGGACCGGTGGTCGTCAAGTGCCGGGAGCATTGGAGCCCCGGACAGACGATGCCGTACCGGATCGAGGCTCAGCGCTTCGACGGCCCCCGTCAGGCGCTGCCCCAGATGGAACGCATCCACGCTGCCGGCGCCCGCGCGGTTCTGCAGAAGCCGGTCGAAGGTTCGCTCACCGCCCTGGTGGGCCTCTTCCATCAGGGGCGTCTGGATGGCAGAGTCCAGCAGATCAGCTCGCGGGTGTTCCCGACTCCCAACGGGGTCTCGACGCGAGCACACACCGTCCCGGTGGACGCCGAACTGGCCGCCCGGGCGGAGTCGCTGCTCAGCGACCTCGGCTGGGAGGGTCTCGTGGAGCTGCAGTTCCTCCTGAACGAGGACGGGACGCCGCACCTGATCGACCTCAATGGCCGCTTCTACGGCTCCATGGCCTTGGCCGACGTGGCTCGCCCCGGGCTCGCGCATACCTGGGCCCTGCGCACCCTGGGTGAGCCCACGGGGACCCTGGAGGACGCGGCCGTCGGGCACCGGTATGCCTGGGGGGCGGGAGACGTTCGCCGCGCCCTGGCCGAGCGGCGCGACTCGTTGGCCCGGGACCTCGGAGAGACCGTGCGCTGGGCACGCGGCGCGCGGCACAGCGTCTGGGACCTCACCGACCTGGGTCCGACCCGTCAACTGGTGCTGGATCGGTTGTCTCTGACGGTGCGCTCATCGAAGCCCTGAGCTGGACGCGTCTCACCATTCGACCATCACATGGTGACTGCCCCGCGGCCTCACTAGGCTGTCCCCATGATTCAGACTGACATCTCCACCCGCAGCGCGCTGGTCACCGGCGCCTCCTCCGGAATCGGCGCGGCCACCGCGCACCGACTCACCACGGAAGGCTGGCGGGTCTTCGCCGTCGCTCGCCGGGCTGAGAAGCTCGAGAGTCTGGCCGAGCAGGAGGGGATCATACCGCTCATCTGCGATGTGACAGACCCGGAGCAGGTGACCGCTGCGCTGGCCGAGGTCACGGCCGCGGGCGGGATCGACACGCTGATCAACAACGCCGGCGGCGCGCTGGGGATGGACTCGGTGGCCGAAGGGCACGCCGAGGACTGGCGATGGATGTACGAGGTCAACGTGTTGGGCCCGCTCAACATGATTCGCGCCTTCATTCCGATGCTGCGTGCCCACGGTGAAGGGACCATCCTCAACGTCACCTCGACCGCGGCGCTCGACGCCTACGAGGGTGGAGCCGGCTATAACGCCGCCAAGTTCGGTGAGCACGCACTGACCGGTGCGCTGCGCCTGGAGGAGGCCGAACACAATATCCGCGTCATCGAGGTGCTCCCCGGCATGGTGCACACCGAGGAGTTCAGCGCAAAGCGGCTGCGCGGGGACGCAGCGGCGGCCGAGGCCATCTATCGCGGAGTGAAGAAGCCGCTGGTCGCGGAGGACATCGCCGAGGTCATCGCCACCGCTGTCACACTGCCGCACCACGTGAACCTGGATCAGGTGGTGGTCCGCCCCGTGGCCCAGGCGGCCCAGCACAAGGTGATCCGCGAAGACTGAGCTGACGTGAACGCATGAGAACGCCGGTGGGGGCATTGCCCTCACCGGCGTTCTCATGCTCCAGCGGCGTCGATCAGTCGAAGACCGGGGACTCCGTGCGGGAGCGCTTGAGCTCGAAGAAGTACGGGTACTCCGCCAGCGCCACGGCACCGTCGAAGATCTTTCCGGCGTCCTCGCCGCGCGGGATGCGGGTGATCACCGGGCCGAAGAAGGCCGTCCCCTGGAACGCGACGATCGGCGTGCCGACATCCTGACCCACCTGGGAGATGCCCCGGTTGTGGGAGGCGCGCATCTCGTCGTCATTGGTGTCGGTCTTGGCCTCGGCCAGGAGATCCTCTTCGAGGCCCACGGCGCGCAGGGCGTTCAGGGTGGCGGCCTCGAAATCCTTGTTGCCGTTGTTGTGGATCTCGGTGCCGGCGGCCGTGTAGAACTCACCGACCTTCTCGTCGCCGTGCTTCAGCGCGACGGCGGTCGCGGTGCGAGCGGGGATCCAGCGCGCAAGCTGCTCGGCATCCTCAGCAGGCGATGGATTGTTGGCCTCGTTGAGCACGCCGAGGCTCATCACGTTCCAGTGCACTTCGATGTCGCGCACCTGCTCCACTTCGCGGATCCACCGGGAGGTGGCCCAGGCGAAGGGGCACAGCGGGTCGAACCAGAAATCTACGCGTTCAGCCATATCAGGCTCCTTTCGGGACGGGAGCGGCATGCCCCCGGCGTCGGATCAGTCGTATCGCGTGTTCGTTGTGATGCTTCACTCCCCACAACTGGCAGTGTTCGCATTCCATTCCTGACTGTCCCGCGCCGCCGGAGCGCCGGACAGTCAGAGCGGATGATCAGAGCGGCGCGTCCTCAGGGATCGGGACCTCGAGACCGAGCAGCGCATTCTCGGTGACCTCCATCAGCGCTGGGTGGATCCAGTACTGGCCCCGCGCGGCGGTATAGGCGTCCTGGCCGAAGCTCATCGCCTGGATCACCGGCTGGATGAGGTTCGACGCCTGATGCCCGAGCACATGTGCACCGAGGATCTGTCCGCTGCGCCGATCAGCGATGACCTTGAAGATCCCGTGACTGTCCTCCATCGCCCACCCGTAGGCGGTGTCGCCGTAGTTCTGGATCTTGGTGGTCAGGTTCTCGGCACCCACGGCCTCCGCCGCCTGAATCTCGGTGAGCCCGACCTGAGCGATCTCTGGGAAGGAGAAGACCGCTGCGGGGATGGCCTGATGGCGGGAGGGGCGAATCGCGTCCGGGTGCTCCAGGTTGTGCGCGACCACCCGGGCCTCCTGGTTCGCCACATGCTTGAGCATGGCCGGTGAGCTGATGTCCCCCAGCGCATAGAGACCCTCCACGGGCTCACCCTGCATCAGAACCCGCTGGTACTCGTCCACCGCCAGCCGACCGTCCGGGTGCACGTCCAGTCCCACTTCGGCAGCACCGACAAGATCGGTGTTCGGGGTGCGACCGATGGCCACCAGGACCAGGTCGACATCGTGGTCTTCGATTCGGCCGTCGGAGGTGACCAGTTCCACCCGGAGTCCCTGGCCCTGCTCGGTGATGCTGGTGACGGTGCGTTCGTAGCGCACGGTCCAGTTCTTCTCCGCCTCGGCGGAGAACGCCGCGGCGATGTCCGCGTCCAGCGCATTCATCAGCCCACGGCTGCGGTTGACCTGAATGACCTCCGTGCCGAATGCCGAGAAGACCCCGGCAAACTCACAGGCGATATAGCCTCCGCCGACGATCAGGATCCTCTCCGGGCGCTCCTCGATGCGCATGACCGTGTCCGAGGTGTGCACCCCGGGGAGGTCCATGCCGGGCACCTGCGGCAGCACCGGGCGTGAGCCGGCGGCGATGACCATCCGGGCAGCCTCGGCCCGCACCCCTGACTCAGAGACGAACGAGAAGGGCGCCTGGCTGAAGTCTCCGCTGAGTGTGACCTTCTCCTCGACGAGGTCCACCTGATCGAGCTCCTCGCGGTAGCGGCGGCCGCCTGAGGAGATGGCGTCGATGCGCGAGAAGATCCGGTCGCGCATCCCCGGCCAGTCGACATCGGTGGTCTCCTGGGTGACGTTGAGCCGTGCGGCCTCCTCCGGGCCGCGAGCCAGCGCGGCGGGCCGGACGAACATCTTCGTGGGGATGCAGCCCACATTCAGACAGGTGCCGCCGAAGGCGCCCGTCCCACCCGAGCCTTTATCCGCCAGGACGACACGCTTATCGTCCCAGAAGGGTGTGATCAGGGAGTTTCCAGAGCCGGAGCCGATGATGGAGAGGTCATAGTGGGCCATGGTCCAATCCTACGGGCCCGCCGGCCGGCTCACCCACGGGAATCCCGCAGCACATGGCAGGGTTGTTCCCAACGTTGCGCATTGCGCCTCCCCAGCCGAACCCACAGTCTCCCAAGGAGAGAAAATGATCCTCATCGTCGTGAAGTTCCAGGTCAAGCCCGAGTTCGCCGAGCAGTGGCCCGAGATCACCCGCTCCTTCACCGAGGCCACCCGCGCCGAACCGGGCAATAAGTGGTTCGACTGGTCACGCAGCCTCCAGGACCCCAACGAGTACGTGCTGATCGAGGCCTTCGACGACGACGCCGCGGGTCCCCATGTGGAGTCCGCGCATTTCCAGCAGGCCACGAGTTCCGAGGGCGCCATGGCACAGGCACTGGTCTCCACCCCGAAGATCATCTCCCGCCAGGTCGAGGGCGAGGGCTGGGAGGAGATGGGCGAGATGAAGATCGACCGAGCCTCGCCGCGCGGAGCGCCGGAATGAGTTCCTGTGCCGATCATCCCTATGATGGGTAGCGTGCAGATCTTGAGCGTTTCCAGCCTGAAAGGCGGGGTCGGTAAGACCTCGGTCACCATGGGCCTGGCTTCGGCCGCCCTCCAACAGGGGGTGCGGACCCTCGTCGTCGACCTTGACCCCCACGCGGACTCCACCACGGGTCTGGCGGTCAAGCGCGGCAGCGGCACGGAGGCAGGGCAGCTGCTGCGTGACGCCAAGCGCGCCAAGCTCAGCGAGCACGTGGTGCGCTCCGGATGGGTGGACCTGCTGCCTGAGGAGCGACGCTCCACGGCAAAGCTCGACGTGGTCGTGGGCTCCGCGCTCTCCGCCACCTTCGACCGGCCCGACATCCGTCCGCGAGACATGCGCCGACTGAAGACCCTGCTCGAGGGCGTGACCGGCTACGACCTGATCCTCGTGGACTGCCCGCCCTCGCTGGCCGGGCTGACTCGGATCGGGTGGGCGGCGTCGAACGGTGTGCTCCTGGTGGCCGAACCGAGCCTGTTCTCAGTGGCCGGAACCGAGCGGACCATGCGCGCCATCCGGATGTTCTCCAACGAGTACGCCCCACAGCTGAAGTCCGCCGGGGTCGTGGTCAACCGCGCTCGCGCGGACTCCACCGAGCATGAGTATCGCCTGCTCGAGATGGAGCGGCTCTACAAGGAGAAGCTGATGCTTCCGGTGCTGGAGGAGAACCCGTTCTGGCAGCAGATCCAGGGGGCGGCCTATCCGGCGCACCAGTGGCCGGGCGATCAGGTCAGAGATCTGGCGAAGTCCTTCGATCAGCTGCTCAAGCAGCTGCTCTGACTCCCGCTTCTCTCAGCGTGTAGGGGGCCCTGCCGTGGAGCTGGGTGGTTCCGGCTGCTCAGGAGGCCTGCGAGCGACGGCGGGCGCGCAGCTGCGCGAGCTCGTCCTCTGCCCCGGCGGCTTCTCCGGTGAGCAGCGAGGGTTCCGGTTCGGTCCGCTCGCGTGGGAGCTCGGCCAGGCTTCCCTCGACCTCGCGCCAGACGCGACCCACCGCGATGCCGAACACGCCCTGACCGCCCTGCACGAGGTCGATGACCTCGTCGGCGGAGGTGCACTCGTACACCGAGGCGCCGTCGGACATCAGCGTGATCTGGGCCAGGTCATCCACGCCGCGCTCACGAAGGTGCTCGATGGCGGTTCGGATCTGCTGCAGCGAGACGCCGGTGTCGAGGAGACGCTTGACCACCTTGAGCACCAGCACGTCGCGGAAGGAGTACAGGCGCGCCGAGCCCGAGCCCGCCGCGTTGCGCATGGAGGGCTGCACCAGTTTGGTGCGGGCCCAGTAGTCCAGCTGACGGTAGGTGATGCCGGCCGCGGCGCAGGCCACAGGCCCGCGGTACCCCAGTTCCTCGTCCAGCTCGGGCAGGCCGTCGCTGAACAGCGGCTGCTGGGCAGCTGCCTGCCCCGGCCGTATGCGTTCAGCGTCCGCGTGCGATTCTGGACCCACCTGGTACCTTCCTGAAGTGCTGGAACCCGCTGGGTGAACTCCACCCTGGATCGAACGAGCCGCCCGGGTGATGCATGCGGAAACCTTGTCCCTTGACGGTATGGCGACAGCCGCCGGGGGTCAAAGACATTCGAATTTTACTCTACGGCGTGTCGCCGGATTGCACTAGTCAGCGTCAACATGCTCACTCGAAGTCCTCGGGCTCTGCGTCCTCGAGGAACCGCCGGAACTCCTTGATCTCGTCCTCGGAGATGGGTCGCTGGCCGGTGGCGGCGGTGCGCGGGGTGATGCCGACCCGGTTCAACGTCTCGCGGTCCATGGTGACCAGACACTGCACGCGCACCGCCACGGCGATGGCGTCGAAGGCGCGTGCGTCGAAGCTGCGACCGCTGCCCAGAGTGATGGTGCCGCGATACGTGGACGAGTCGAGCATGCTGATCTCCACGGAACGCACCCCGGAGCCCAGTCGGGTCATCACCTCGGCGAGCAGGTCGTGGGTCATCGGGCGAGGAGGAACCTTCTTCTCCATGGCCATGGCGACGGCGTTGGCCTCGGCCGGGCCCACCAGGACCGCCACGTGGAGGTTCTCCAGACCAGACTCTGCCCCGCGGAGCACGACCACAGGCTGTTTGGATGGGAGCTCGATCCGAACACCCACAACATCCAGCGGGACCAGCTGGTTCTCCATGGGTCAATTCTAAGTCAGTTCTTGTCCAACTGCTCCACTGAGGTGTCCATGATGGAGGCGCGCAGGTCCTTGAGGCACTGCAGCATCTCCTTGGAGGACTCAGCCACCCGTGCGCGTGCGGCGGTGTCCTTGCGCGCGGCATGCGGGGCCATCGCGCGGGCGATCAGGTCCAGCTCGTTGTCCGCCGAGCGGCGAATGTTCGCCAGGTGCTTGGGCTCCAGCCCGTAGCGCGCCAGAACCCGGACAGCCTTGACCGCTTTGAGGTCGTGATGGCTGTAGTTGCCCTCGGCGTCAGCCTGGATGATGCGGAACTTCTCGAGCGTGTCGAGCATTCCACGGGTCGCACCGGAGTGCGCGCGCAGCTCCTTGCGTGACATCGGGCGGATGCGCCCGGTGATCTGGGCCGCCATCTCATCGGTGACTTCACGCGGACCCACCGGGGCCGCCTGCGGCAACGCCTCCGGGGTCTCCCCCGAGTCGATCGCATCCATCGTCTGTTTGATGACGTCCAGGGGCATATAGCGATCCCGCTGCAGGGCGAGGATGAAGCGCAGCCGCTCGACATCTGCTGCGCAGTACTTGCGATATCCCGAGGCAGTGCGGGCCGGCTCCACCAGATCGCGCTCCTCCAGGAAGCGCAGCTTCGAGGCCGTCAGATCGGGGAACTCGTTCTGCAGCTCGCGCAGCACTTCAGAGATCGTGAACACATGTGAGGTGGCAGGTTCGGGTGAGGTCGGGGCCGGTTTAGGCCTCGGCGCTGGGGAAGCACTCACTGCGTGTCCTCTTTCGGGCTGTGGGGAAGGAACGAAATCAGCCTCAGGATAACGTGCCGGTCTTCCTCGCCCGCGCATTTTGATTCACCGGTCAGTCGGAATCTCTGGACCCGGCATAGAAGGTCAGTCGAAACTTGCCGATCTGCACCTCGTCACCGGGCTTGAGCCGGTACTCATCCACCCGGTCGTGATTGACGTAGGTGCCGTTGAGGCTGCCCAGGTCCTTGACCTGGAACTTGCTGCCCTCGCGGAGCAGCTCGACGTGACGTCGTGAGACGGTGACATCGTCGAGGAAGATGCCGGCCTCCGGGTGTCGTCCGACGCTCGTCAGGTCCTGATCCAACAGGAACCGTGCACCCTGGTTCGCCCCGGTATGGGCGATCAGCAGCGCGGAGTTCCTGGGCAGGGCCGCGATCGCCTGCTGATCGTCCTCCGAGAGGTGTGGCTCTCCTGCCTGCGCTTCAACTGGAGGCAGGGAGATACTGGTCGTCTCCGCTGCACTCTGAACGTTGTCATTCCCACGTGTAGTCTCCACGTCGCCTCCTCTCTTGGGGCGGTCCATCAGGGGTCTTCAGCCTACTTGGTTTCTATAGTCCTCGGCGGTCAACAGGGCGTCCAACCCTGAGGACTCGGCCAGTTTCACCTCGAAGAGCCATCCGGCGGCATAGGGGTCGGTGTTCACCGACCCGGGGTTCGCGTCCAGGTCGGAGTTCACGGTCACGATCTCTCCGGCCACCGGCGCGTAGATGTCGGAGACGGACTTGGTGGACTCGACCTCGCCGACGACATCCCCGGCTGCCACGGTGGCGCCGACCTCGGGGTGTTCCACATAGACGACCTCACCCAGGGCATCCTGGGCGAAGTCAGTGATTCCGATGCGGACCACGCTGGGATCTGCGGTGGTCGCGATCCATTCGTGCTCGGCGCTGTACTGCAGCTCATCCGGGACGGTGCTCATAGCTTCGGCTCCACTCTCGACCTCGCGGTCACGGGGCAGACGACATCCGACGATGACATCGGTGTCCTGCTGACCAGTTCGTTTGTCTGCGAATAACTTAGCACCCCAGGCTGGCCTGCGGATATGCCCTTCGGTCCTCAGTCCCGCGCGCATCTGCGGACAGGGGCCCGCCGCGGTTCAAGCCTTCTTGGCCGCTGCGAACCGCTCCGCATCGCGACGTCGATCCTCGCGTGCTTCCCGCGTCAGCTCCGCGCCCGCCTCTTCATCACGAGTGAGGTTCTCTCCGGAGACCGGGTCGAAGAGGTGCATCCGCCGCGTGTCCAGCCACAGCTCGGCGGTGTCTCCTCCGCGGAACCGCGAGGTGGCATCCACCTCGACCACCAGCTGGGTGCGCAGCTCATCGGCATCCATCTCCTCGGCCAGATTCTGCAGCGCATCCGCCACCCGCTCGTCGGTCTCGTAGCCGACATAGGCGTACTGCTCATTGCCCAGCCACTCGCTGTGGCTGATCTCGGCGGTGAAGGTGGTGCCCTTCGAAAGCTGCACGTCGCTGAGCTGAGTCGCGTCCTCGAAGAACTCCGGGCGGATGCCCGCGAGCACGATGTCACGCCCCGCTCCGGCCTTCGCGGCGCGGTCAGGGATCTCGATCTTTCCCAGCGGAGTGGAGAACACGTTGCCCTCCACCGTTCCGGGCAGGAAGTTCATCGAGGGCGAGCCGATGAAGCCTGCCACGAAGAGGTTGGCCGGCTGTTCGTAGAGCTCACGCGGCGAGGCGATCTGCTGGAGCAGGCCCTTCTTGAGCACCGCCACCCGGTCGCCGAGCGTCATGGCCTCGGTCTGATCATGGGTGACATACACGCTGGTGGTGTTGAGCTCGCGCTGAAGGCGCGCGATCTCGGCGCGCATCTGGCCACGGAGCTTGGCGTCCAGGTTCGAGAGCGGCTCGTCGAAGAGGAAGGCGTCGGCGTCGCGCACGATCGCGCGACCCATCGCCACCCGCTGACGCTGACCGCCCGAGAGGTTCGCGGGCTTGCGGTCCAGGTGCTCGGTGAGCTCCAGCATGGTCGCGGCGTACTGCACCTTCTCGTCGATCTGCTCCTTGGTGAACTGCCCCTTGGTCAGCCGCATCGGGAAGGCGATGTTCTCGTACACGGTCAGGTGGGGGTACAGCGCGTAGCTCTGGAAGACCATGGCGAGGTTGCGCTCACGGGGAGCCTTCTCATTGACCCGCTCTCCCCCGATGAGCAGGTCGCCCTCGGTGATGTCCTCGAGGCCGACGATCATGCGCAGCAGCGTGGACTTGCCGCAGCCTGAGGGTCCCACCAGGATGATGAACTCGCCGTCCTCGATGTCGATGGAGATGTCGTTGACGGCGGGGAAGCCGTCGTCGTACTTCTTGACGAGGTTCTGAAGCGTGATGGATGACATGGAAGTGGAGTCCTTTTCTACTCAGCCCTTGACGGCGCCCTGGGTCAGTCCGGAGACGATCTGTCGCTGGAAGAGCAGCACCAGCACGACGACGGGAATGGTGACGACGATGGCGGCAGCCGAGATCGCGCCGGTGGGCTCCTCGAACTGTGAGGCACCCGTGAAGAACGCCAGGGCCGCCGGCACCGGGCGGGCGGCTTCGGTGGAGGTCAGCGATATCCCGTAGACGAAGTCGTTCCAGGCGATGAAGAAGGCGATGATCGCGGTGGTGAAGACTCCGGGCATGGCCAGCGGGACGATGGCGCGTCGGAAGGCCTGCCACTGGGTCGCGCCGTCGACCTGCGCCGCCTGCTCCAGGTCCCACGGGATCTGCCGGAAGAACGCGGCCAGCGTCCAGATGGAGATCGGAAGCGTCAGTGAGAGATACGGGATGATCAGACCCAGCCAGGTGTCGTAGAGCCCGATGTTGCGCCAGAGGTTGAACAGCGGAGTGACCACCGAGATCACTGGGAAGATCGAGACTGCCAGCGCGGAACCGAGAATGATCTTCTTGCCCGGGAAGTCCAGTCGGGCGATGGCGTAGGCACACAGTGTCGCCAGGACCACGGCGATGAAGGTGGCGATCAGCGTGATGCCGATCGAATTGCGCAGCGCCGTGAGGAACAGGCCCTGCGCGTCGCCGATGAGGATCATCTGATAGTTCTCCCAGGTCCAGCTCGAGGGCAGGAAGGACGCGTTGCCGAGGTCCGCCTGGGTCTTGAAGCTGGTGGCCAGGATCGCGGCCACGGGGAACAGCGCGTAGAGCAGCACGACGACGGTCAGCACCGTCCACCCGAGCCGCTGCCTGCCGGTGAGCTTCCCATTGGAGGCCATGGTCACTTCCCTCCCTTGGCATCGGTGCCGCTGGCCAGATCGACCTTGAAGAACTTGATCGCGATGAAGCAGATCAGCAGCACGCAGATGAACAGAATGACCGAGACCGCAGAGCCCAGCCCGATCTCGAGGCGTCCGATAGAGGTCCTGTACGCCAGCAGGGAGAGCACCTCGGTATTGGCCGACCCATTGGTCATGATGAAGACGTTGTCGAAGATGCGGAAGGCATCCAGGGCCCGGAAGAGCACCGCCACCATGATCGCCGCCTTCATGTTCGGCAGGATCACCCGGGTCATCTGCTGGCGCCAGCTGGCGCCATCGACCTTGGCGG
This sequence comes from uncultured Nesterenkonia sp., assembly GCA_947494195.1. GTDB lineage: Bacteria > Actinomycetota > Actinomycetes > Actinomycetales > Micrococcaceae > Nesterenkonia. Next base: position 312,661 of record CANLUC010000003.1, read on the forward strand.
CCTCGACCAGCTCGTCGGGGACCTGGGCCAGGCCCGCCAGCAGCAGCAGCGCGATGAACGGTGTGGTCTTCCAGATCTCCGAGGCCATGATGATGGTGATGGCGGTGCCGAAGTTGGCGAACCAGTCGAGATCGCTGTCGATGCCCGGCACCCAGCTGAACCAGTTGTTCACGAACCCGGAGTTGATGTCGAACATGTAGTACCAGGCGAAGGCCGAGACGACCGTGATGATGCCGTAGGGCACGAGGATCGCCGTGCGCAGCGCGCCGCGGATCCGCTTGAGCGCCTTGTGCATCACCAGCGCCAGGCCGAAGCCGAGGACCAGCTCCACCGCCACGGTCACCACGGTGACGAAGAGCGTCACCCCCAGCGCCTGCCAGAACACCTCGACGTCGGAGAAGATGGTGAGGTAGTTCTGCAGGAACACGAACGACCGATCATCCGGTGCGGTGAGCCGGAAGGAGAACAGCGAGTCGTAGACGGCCTGCGCGATCGGATACGCGGTCACCGAGAGCATGATGAAGAACGCCGGGCCTGCGATCAGCCAGCCCAGCCGGGCCTCGGACTTCGCGCGGTTGCTCTTCTTGCCTGTGCCGCGTCTCGGCTGGGAGGACCCGCTGTTCTCACGCTTCTGCCGCCTGGATGTCTCTGGTGCGGTGGTCACAGGAGACGCTCCCCTCTGAGGACTTCAACGATGAAGGAATCGGTCTCGGAAGGCGTGCTGTCCGCGCGCACCCCCGAGATGGGTGTGAACTCCTGCTGAATCGCTGTGGAGATTTCGTTGTAGAACGGAGTCTGGGGTCGAGGTGCCGCATTGGCGAGGGCCTCGCGGATGGCATCGGCCATCGGATAGTCCTCTTCCAGCGCTTCGTCGTCGTAGGCAGATTCCGAGGACGGCGGGTTGCCGTTGGTGATGAAGTACTCCGTCTGGTTCTCCGGCTGCACGATGCATTCGATCGCGTCGAAGGCGAGGTCCTGGTGCTCCGACTCGGCCCCTACCCCGAGGTTGATCCCGCCCAGCGGCGGCGCGGAGGCAGTGTCCTCGTCGACGCGGGGGTACTGCGACCACCCGATGTCCTCGAGGAGGTCCTGCTCCAGGACGCCCTCCTCAACGGCGGCCTTGGTCGCGGCCCAGACGAACGGCCAGTTCACCATGAAGGAACCGTTGTCCCCCTGGAAGAGCAGCATGGACTGGTTCTCGTCCATGGACGCAACCCCGGGGCCGGCGAGTCCCTCGGTGCCGATGGTCCCGATGATGTCGGCGGCCTTCTCGCCTTCGGCGGTGTCGAAGTTGGTCTCGAGGTCCACGGCCCGAGCTTCGGGATCGACGAGGATCGAGGTGTCCTGCGACTCCACCAGTGCGTTGAGCCAGACCGTCATGGACTCCGCGCGCGTGCCCTGCACACCCAGCAGCTTGTTCTGCTCCATGGCGGCGTCGATGACCTGGTCCCAGGTGACCGGCTCGTCCATATCGAGTCCAGCCGCCTCCGTCACCGATTCCCGGTACCAGAGCAGCTGGGTGTTGGCCCAGAACGGGACGGCGACGAGCTCCTCATTCCACATCGCTCCGGCCAGCGCCCCCTCCAGGGTGTCCCCTGTGGTGGCCTCCTCGGTCTCGGCAGGGACTGGCGCAAGGAATCCGGGCTCGGCCAGCTCGGGGATGAATGGGGGGTCCAGCGACATGATGTCCAGCGAGTTGTCGCCCGCGGCAAGTCGTCGAGCCAGCTGTTCGCGCTGCGAGGGCGCATCCGCAGGAAGCAGCGAGGTCTGGATCTGGTAGGCGCCTTCAGACTCCTCGGTGCATTGCTGCGCGAGGGTGGCTTGGCCGCCGTCGTCGGGGTTGATATACCAGGTGAGGACCGGTACGTCCTCATCCCCAGAGCATCCGCTCAGCAGGAGCCCTGCCGCGAGTGCGGCACCGACCGCTCGAGCTGAGCGCCCTCTGTGTGGGGTGCCAACGGAACCACCCATGAATCTGCCGCCTCTCGTCACCCGGCGACGGTGCCGGGTCACTGAATGTGACCTGAGCCACTACGTGAGAGAGAGACTACACCTCAGCTGACTCCCAGGAAATAGCCAGGCAATCCAGGGAGGAAAAGCCCAGGTCAGGCCGATTTCTTGCGGAATTTCTTGGCTTCGCTCAGCGTCACCAGCTCCGCATCGGCACCTTCACGCACCACAGCTTCGGTGATGGTCACGGTGGCGATGTCATCCCGAGAGGGAAGTTCGAACATGACCGGGCCGAGCACGTTCTCCAGAATCGAGCGCAGACCGCGGGCACCGGTGCCACGCAGCTCAGCCTGTTCCACCACCGCCCCCAGCGACTCAGGAGTGAACTCCAGTTCCACCCCATCGATCGCGAAGATCTTCTGATACTGCTTCACCAGGGCGTTGCGGGGCTTGGTGAGGATATCGGTGAGCGCGGCGGCGTCGAGCTGCTCCACCGTCGCAATGACCGGGAGGCGCCCGATGAGCTCGGGAATCAGTCCGAACTTGTGCAGGTCCTCGGGCTCGACATCGGCATAGCTGGCCTCACCCCGGGTGATGGTGGACAGCGGCGCGCCGAAACCGATCCCCTTGCGGCCGGCACGAGACTCGATGAGTTCCTCCAGGCCGGCAAAAGCTCCGGCAACGATGAAGAGGATGTTGGAGGTGTCGATCTGGATGAACTCCTGCTGCGGGTGCTTGCGCCCGCCCTGCGGAGCCACCGAGGCCACGGTTCCCTCGAGGATCTTCAGCAGCGCCTGCTGGACACCCTCGCCGGAGACGTCGCGAGTGATGGAGGGGTTCTCGGATTTGCGGGAGATCTTGTCGATCTCGTCGATGTAGATGATGCCCTGTTCGGCCTTCTTGACGTCCCCGTCGGCGGCCTGGATGAGCTTGAGCAGGATGTTCTCCACGTCTTCACCGACATACCCGGCCTCGGTGAGGCTGGTCGCGTCGGCGACGATGAAGGGAACCTGCAGCTTTCGGGCAAGCGACTGGGCCAGATAAGTCTTGCCCGAACCGGTGGGGCCGACCATCAGGATGTTGGACTTGCCGATCTCAACATCATCCAGCGGGCCCTTCTCCAGGGAGGTGGTCTTCTTCGCCGAGCCGGTGGCCTGGATCCGCTTGTAGTGGTTGTGCACCGCTACGGAGAGGGACCGTTTGGCCTTGTCCTGGCCGATCACGTACTCGTCGAGGAAATCGTAGATCTCCCGAGGTTTGGGCAGCTCGAAGTCATCGGGCTCCTGCACCTCGTTGAGGTACTCCTCGATGATCTCGTTGCACAGTTCTATGCACTCGTCACAGATGTAGACCCCCGGTCCAGCGATCAGCTTGTACCGGACCTGCTTCTGGCTCTTTCCGCAGAATGAGCACTTGAGCAGATCTGCGCTCTCACCTATGCGTGCCATGGATGTGCAATCCCCTCAAGACCTGATGTGTGGTTCGTATCTAGGGTACTTCAGGGCACTGACACGATCGGGGACGTCCGTGAAGAACGTCCCCGATCGAGTCATATGTGAAGCGGTGCGTGATCTGTTCAGAAGCCTGACGCGCCGAGGCCCTGGGTCAGACCGGCAGCTTGCGTGAGGCAAGAACCTCGTCGACCAGGCCGTAGTCCTTCGCGCCGGCGGCGGAGAGGAACTTGTCGCGGTCGATGTCCTCGGCGATCTCATCCTTGGACTTCTTGGTCAGGTCGGCAAGGACCTCTTCCATCCAGTCGCGGATCCGGCGGACTTCGTCGGCCTGAATCTGGAGGTCAGTGGCGGTGCCCTGGGTGCCGCCCACTGCTGGCTGGTGGATCAGCACTCGTGCATTCGGCAGCGCCAGGCGCTTGCCGGGGGTGCCAGCGGCGAGCAGCACCGCCGCGGCAGAGGCCGCCTGACCCAGGCAGACCGTCTGGATGTGCGGTCGCACGAACTGCATGGTGTCGTAGATGGCGGTCATCGCGGTGAAGGAACCGCCCGGGGAGTTGATGTAGAGCGTGATGTCCCGCTCCGAGTCCATGGACTCCAGCACCAGCAGCTGAGCCATGATGTCGTCGGCCGAGGCATCGTCGACCTGGCTGCCCAGGAAGACGATGCGGTCCTCGAAGAGCTTCGCGTAGGGGTCCTGACGCTTGAAGCCATACGGGGTGCGCTCCTCGAAGGAGGGCAGGATGTAGCGGGAGTCGGGCATGGTCGGCGCGCTGGGCTGGGCAGCGGGGAGGCCGGGTGCCGAGTTGTCAAAGAGGTTCATGTCAGATGTGCTCCTGTGGTCCTGGTGCGAAACGCTGGCAGACGGTGTTCTTCTCCCGTGCGGGATCAGAGGCCCCCGCCGCCGGAGACGGTGGAAGACCGCTTGGCGATCTTGTCGAAGAAGCCGTAGGCGAGGCCGTCTTCAGCGGTGAACCACTTGTCACGCGCGTTGTCCCGAAGGATGGTCTCGAGGCTCTGGCCGGTCTGCTCTGCAGTCAGCTCGGCCATGACCTGCTTCATGTGCTGGATCAGCTGCGCCTGGATCCGGACGTCCGACTCGGTGCCCCCGATGCCGCCGGAAGGCTGGTGCATCAGGATGCGCGCGTGCGGAGTGGCGAATCGCTTGCCGGGGGTGCCCGAGGAGAGCAGGAACTGCCCCATCGAGGCGGCCAGGCCGGTGGCCACGGTGACGACGTCATTCGGGATGAACTTCATCGTGTCGTAGATGGCCATGCCCGCGGTCACGGAGCCGCCCGGGGAGTTGATGTAGAGCGTGATGTCTCGCTCGGGGTCCTCGGCGGAGAGCAGCAGCATCTGCGAACAGATGGTGTTGGCGTTGTCGTCGCGGACCTCTGAACCGAGCCAGATGATCCGCTCCTTGAGCAGACGGTTGTAGATGTAGTCATCGCGGGACGCAGGGTCCACGGTGGACATGCTCGGCAGGTTCTGGGTCATGGACTCATCCTCCACTGGTGGGTCAAGCTGGGTCGGCACTGGCAGTGCCCTCGCCAAGAACATTACTGGTTGTGCCGGGGCTGGCGAGCCCCCGGCGCGGGACTGTTCGCTGTTGGCACACGCGTTCAACTGCCAGCGAAGTCCATCACGCGAAGAAGGGCCCCACCGCGATGGTGAAGCCCTTCTTCTGTGACAGCTCAGTGTCAGTTCTGCTTGGTGTCCTCGGTGGTCTCAGCCTCGGGAGCCTCGGTCTCAGCCGCTTCGGTCTCCGAAGCTTCAGCCTCGACTGACTCGACCTCGCCGGACTCATCCTCATCACCGGCGGGGGTGACGAAGTCAGTCAGATCGACGGTGTTGCCCTCGGTGTCCTTCACGACGGCGAGCTCGAGCACCTTGGCCAGAGCCTTGCGACGACGAACCTCACCCATGATCATCGGCACCTGGCCGGCCTGGTCGAGCATCTGCGCGAACTGGTTCGGCTCCATGCCGTACTGCGAGGCGGTGGAGACGATGTACTCGATGACCTCGCTCTGTTCGACGCCGATCTCTTCCTTCTCCGCGATCTCATCCAGGACGAGCTCATTGCGGAAGGCATCTGCCGTCTGCTTGGAGATCTCTTCGCGGTGCTCCTCGGTGTCGTGGTCGTCACCGGACTCGTGGCCCTGCGAGGTGAAGTGCTGCTCCACCTGCTCGGCGACCACCGAATCGGGCACGGGGACCTCGATGAGCTCCATGAGCTTCTCCAGGACCTTGTCGCGGGCCTCGACGCCCTGCTCCACGACGAGGTTCTCCTCGGCCTTGGAGGCCAGATCGGCGCGCAGCTCCTCGATGGTGTCAAACTCCGACGCCATCTGGGCGAACTCATCGTCCGCTTCGGGAAGCTCGCGCTCCTTGACCGCCTGCAGGGTGACCTTGACGGACGCGGTCTCACCGGAGTGATCGCCGCCGGCAAGGGTGGTCTCAAAGGTGGCGTCCTCGCCGGCCGAGAGGCCCTCGAGGGCTTCGTCGATGCCCTCAAGCATGGTGCCGGCGCCGACCTGGTAGGAGAGTCCCGAAGCCGTGTCGACCTCTTCCTCTCCGACTTTGGCGACCAGATCGATGGTCACGAAGTCGTCGTGGGCGGCGGGGCGCTCGACGTCCTTGAGCGTGCCGAAGCGGCCACGCAGCTCGTCGAGCTGCTCCTGGACGGCGGCATCATCGGCGGAGCGTGTCTCCACCTCGACCTCGAGGCCGGAGTAGTCCGGGAGCTCGATGACCGGCTTGACGTCCAGCTCGCCGCTGAACTTCAGTGTGCCTTCGTTGGTCTTGACGTCGGGGATCTCGTCGATCTCGACCTCGGGGCGGGAGAGCGGAGTGATCTCCGCTTCGGCCAGACCCTGCTGGTAGAAGTCGTTGAGACCGTCGTTGATGGCCTGCTGCATCACATATTCGCGACCGACACGCTGGTCGATGATTGCCGCGGGGACCTTGCCCTTGCGGAAGCCCGGGACCTGAACCTGCTCGGCGATGCTCTTATAAGCAGCCTTGATCTTGGGCTCAAGCTCTTCGGAAGTCACCTCTACGGTGAGCTTGACGCGGGTCGGGTTCAGATTTTCTACGGTGCTCTTGACCACGTGTGGGGCTCCTGATCGATGACTGGTGGATCGTCTGCTGTCGGGGTGACAGGATTTGAACCTGCGGCCTCACGCTCCCAAAGCGCGCGCTCTACCAAGCTGAGCTACACCCCGATCTCCCGACCACGCCGCTTCAGCCTGCCGTTCGCACGGCATGCGTCTGCAGGGACAATGGCGGACCGGTATACAGTACCGTGCTCCTGTCCTGGGCGACGAATCCTCACGCGCCCTGGGGGACGAATCCTCACGGCACACACCGCGACGGGAGCTCTCCGGGCTGGTGGATTCTGCTCGAGAACCGCGGATTCGCCCTGAGACCACGATCACTGGATATCGATTGGCGTGCCCGCTGACCGGGTGCTAGAGTTTTATGTCGTTGCCCTGCTGATGAGGCGGGCGGCGAAATGAAGACATCGTCTGCGATTCAGGGCCTCTAGCTCAATTGGTAGAGCATCAGACTCTTAATCTGCAGGTTTCGGGTTCAAGTCCCGAGGGGCCCACTGTGCATCGCGCAGACGCTGTCTTCGGGATCAGACCGTCGACTCGCGAGTTCATCTCGTGGTTCGGCGGTCTTTTTCGTCTCCGCCCAGCTTCGGTGATGGCCCCGGCTCGACCGTCGGGACTGGGCTTCAGCCCTGTTGCCTCAGGCCGCGTCCATCTTCTCCACGGTGTCCATGAAGTAATCGATGAACTCGAAGAAATCATCGACGTCCTTGCGCTGATGCAGCACGACGTCCGGGAACTTCTCAAGACGGACCTGGCCGTGCAGGTCCAGCGTCACCCGTCTGCCCGTCGAGAGTGCCAGCTCCACGAGATTGTCTCGGGTGGCCATCCCCGCAAGGTTGGTCAGGTTCACCAAGGTGGGTATCAGCGCCGTGGCCGCCCCGGGCAGTTCAGCTCGACGCAGCACCTCCACGCGGTCCAGCGCCTCCTGGAGGTCCACCGGACAGAGCACGATCTCCACGGGCTCCCGTCGGTAGCCCACCAGGAGCAGGGTCTCGGACCTCTCATTCGGCGCCCGAGTCGATTCCAAGGATTCTTCCTCCCCGGAGGAGGGCCCCAGGTCGGTGGTGCAGAGGATGTTGTATGCACCGAAGTTCATCACGGAGGCGTCAAATGTGGCACGCAGAGCGTTCACCAGGTGCTGTTCCGGCCTGCTGCGCTCGGTGGTGATGACCATGGGTGCCTCGACTCTCACGGGGGCGTCGGAGCTCCAGTCTACGGATAGGCTGACAAGCACGCATGAGCCACACCGTTGAAAGGACCCCGATGACGATCCGACTTGAACCTGGCGATTCGGCCCCGAACTTCACCCTTCCCAGCACCGGCGGCGACACGGTGAGCCTCAAGGAGCTGCAGGGCCAGAAGGTGGTCCTGTACTTCTACCCGAAGGCCTCCACCCCGGGGTGCACCACACAGGCCTGTGATTTTCGGGACTCGCTGTCCTCGCTCGCCGCCGGCGGCTACACGGTCCTGGGCATCTCCCCCGATCCGGTGACAGACCTGGAGAAGTTCACCGCGGAGCAGTCGCTGAGCTTCCCGCTGCTCTCGGACGAAGACCATGCGGTGGCGGAGTCCTTCGGCGCCTGGGGCGAGAAGACGAACTACGGTCGGGTGAGCGAGGGCCTGATCCGCTCCACCATCGTCTTGGATGAGACCGGGACAGTGACTCTCGCGCAGTACAACGTGAAGGCGACGGGCCACGTGGCCCGTCTGCGCGAGAAGCTCGGAGTCTGATCTCCTGTAGAATGAGCGGTCGCTGGAGGGCCATCCATGCAGCCTCCCAGCGACCCCAAGCGGGCGTGGCGGAATTGGTAGACGCGCTGGATTTAGGTTCCAGTGTCTTAGACGTGGGGGTTCAAGTCCCCCCGCCCGCACCACCAGCGCACCTCCCCCGAGCATAAGGACCAGAGATGCTCTCAGCCATCGAACGACGCCGTTTCCTCGGCGCCTTCGGCGTGGCCGGGGTCGCCGGCGTGCTGCAGCGTCCCAGCTCGGCCGCGCACGCCGCCCCCACCCCTACCTCGGACACCGAAGCCCCGACGGACACCGAGCCCGAGGGAATCGTGCTCTCCGCCGTCTCCTCGGTGGTCTCCATGGATCCTGCCCTGGCTGTGGACACGGAGACCGAGCGGGTCTGTCGGCAGGTCTTCGAGACCCTGGTGGGGATCGACGGGGACACCGGTGCCACTGCGCCGCTGCTCGCCAAGGACTGGAAGGCAAGCCGCAATGGGCTGCGCTACACCTTCACGCTGCGCGAGGGCGTGACCTTCCACGACGGCAGCGCGCTCACGGCCGACGTCGTCGTCGCGAACTTTCGGCGCTGGGGACAGATGGATCAGCTGCTCCCGGATGACGGTCCAGCGCGGACCACACTGGCCTTCGAGTCGCTCTTCGGCGGGTTCATGGATCAGGAGGCCTGCCTGCTGGAGTCGGCGGAGGCCACGGATGACTTCACGGTCGAGCTGACGCTCAAGGAGCGGCTGGTCTTCCTGCCCGAAGCTCTGGCCATGCCGCCCTTTGGCATCGCCTCGGCGGAGGTCCTCTCGGACTCCGACCCCGAGCGGCTGGCCCGGGGACCTATGGGCACCGGTGCCTATCGGATCGTCAACGTGGGTGAGGATGAGGTGGTCCTCGAGGCCTTCACCGACTATTGGGACGGCGTTCCCCCGACTCCACGCGTGGCGGTCCGCACACTGCCTCGCTCCTTCGACAGGCTGCGCGAGCTTCAGCGCGGAGAGATCGACGTCTACGACTACATCACCGCGGACAATCTCCGTTCCCTGGTGCAGGCTGGGCGGCTGATCCTGCAGCGGGATCCCTTCTCCGTGCTCTACCTGGGCTTCAACCTTGAGCATCCGATCATGGGTGACCGGGATGTGCGCGAGGCGGCCGCTCGTGCCATCGACCTCAACGCCCTGGTCGAGTCCTATTTCCTCGAGGGCACCCGGCCGGCCTACCACTTCACGCCCGCAGCCCTGGAGGTTCAGTCCGAGGAGGCGTCCCGGTACAGCTTCAACGTCGAGGAGGCGCAGGCACTGCTCGAGGAGACCGGGTACGACGGCGAGCCGCTGCCCTTCTACTATCCGATGAACGCCACCCGCAGCTACTTCCCGCGACCCGAGGCGGTCTTCGCCTCAGTGGCCAGAGATCTCACCGCAGTGGGTTTCAACATCAGACCGCAGCCGGTCTCCTGGGACGGCGGCTATGTGCAGTCGCTGCTCGAAGACGACAAGCGGGCGATGCACCTTTTGGGCCGCAACGGTGGATACCGCTCTCCGCATTCGTTCTTCGGCCCACTGTTCTCCCAGCAGACACCCGAGTTCAACTACGATTCGGAACAGGTCCGAGAACTGATCAACACCGCCCGCAGCGTCGCCGAGGAGCAGCGTCGCAACGACATCTACCGGGAGGTCTCGGATCTGGTGGCCGAGGACCTGCCGGCCCTTCCCCTGGTGCACCCGATCTCGGGCGTTGCGCTGGGGCGCGGGGTCACCGACTACCCGATGTCTCCGGTGCTGCACGAGCTTTTCAAGAACATCATTCCCGCCGAATAGTCGCACCTGTTGCCCGTGTAAAGAATTTCATTCGCTCGGCTCCCCGCGGGTAGAGTCGCTGATCGGATACCCCGCACCACCCCCGGGTCTCGTCAGGGGGAACACTCAAGGAGAACTCTGTGGCCAAGTCATCGTCGACAAGCGCTCATGCGCCCAGCGCAGTGCAGAAGTTCGACGTCGTGCTCATCGGCGCCGGAATCATGTCCACCACGCTCGGCTCGATGCTCAAGGAGCTGGAGCCGGACTGGACCATCGGCATGTTCGAATCCCTGGACCAGGCCGGGCAGGAGTCCTCCGACCCGTGGAACAACGCCGGCACCGGCCACGCCGCGCTGTGTGAGCTCAACTACACGCCCCGCGGCGCAGACGGCAAGGTCTCCACTGCCAAGGCACAGGGGATCAACGAACAGTTCACGGTCTCCAAGCAGCTGTATTCCCACTGGGTCAAGGTCGGAACGCTCGGTTCCCCGCGGACCTTCATCAACGGGCTGCCGCACATCAGCTTCGTCTGGGGCGACAAGAACGCGGAGTACCTGCAGGAGCGCTATGAGGCCATGAAGGCCCAGCCGCTGTTCTCCGACATCGTGCACACCGAGGACCAAGCCGAGATCGCCGAGTGGGCTCCCCTGCTGATCGAGGGTCGTGACCCCTCCCAGCGGGTGGCAGCCTCGAAGTTCGACACCGGCACCGATGTGGACTACGGCTCACTCACCCGGCAGCTCGCCACACACCTGGACAGCAGCGGCGTGGAGGTGCGCTACGGCCACGAGGTGCAGTCGGTCAAGCGCGGCTCCGACGGCCGATGGGACGTCAGGGTCAAGGACAAGGCCACCGGTGAGCGCAGCACCGCCAGCGCTCGCTTCGTCTTCGTGGGCGCCGGCGGAGGTGCCCTGGGACTCCTGCAGGGAGCCGGGATCGACGAGATCAAGGGCTTCGGCGGGTTCCCCGTCTCCGGAAAGTTCCTGCGCAGCACGGATCCGGCGGTGGCCGAACGTCACCACGCCAAGGTCTACGGCCTCGCCTCGGTGGGCGCTCCGCCGATGTCGGTCCCCCACCTCGACACCCGGTTCGTGGAAGGACGCCGCACGCTGATGTTCGGTCCCTACGCGGGCTTCTCCACCAACTTCCTCAAGAGCGGCTCCTTCATGGACCTGCCGCTCTCGGTCCGCCCGCACAACCTGATCCCGATGCTGCAGGTCGGCAAGGACAACACCGACCTGGTGACCTACCTGATCAAGGAGGTCACGAAGTCCTCCAGCGCGAAGTTCGACGAGCTGCACAACTTCTTCCCCGACGCGGGATCCGATGCGTGGGAGATGATCACCGCCGGTCAGCGCGTGCAGGTGATGAAGAAGGACGACAAGGGCAAGGGCGTGCTGCAGTTCGGCACCGAGCTGATCTCAGCCCGGGATGGTTCCATCGCGGGTCTGCTGGGCGCCTCCCCCGGTGCCTCCACCGCTCCGTCCATCATGTTCTCCCTGCTGGAACGCTGCTTCGGGGCACAGATGGACCGCTGGCGTCCGAAGCTCGAGCAGATGGTGCCCTCCTTCGGGCGCGCGCTCAATGACAACCCGGCATTGCTTTCCGAAGTCACGGCGGAGACCGCCAAGACCCTGCAGCTCGAGCCCTGATCCATGGCTCGCCTCGAGTTTCCGGCTCCCGACACCGTCCGCACACCTGCCGGTCTGACCCTGCATACCTGGCCGCATCCCGAGCCTACGGGCCCACCTGTCCTGCTGATCCACGGTTTCGCGAGCAGCACGCTCTACAACTGGGTGAAGACCGGATGGCTTGACCCGCTGGCCACGACCGGGCGCACCATCATCGCGGCGGATCTTCCCGGACACGGGGACTCCAAGGAGACGAACCCAGACGGTGTCCGGGTCGGCGATATCCTCCGGGACCTCAGGACCCATCTCCAGGAGCAGGGGCACGGCACGGTGGCCGTGCACGGCTACTCGCTCGGTTCCCGGATCGCCTGGGAGTTCAGCGCGGGGCACCCGGAGATGGTGACTCACCTGGTCATGGGTGGCTCCCCGACGGATGACCGGCTGAGCGCTCTTGAACCGAAGCAGGCGCGCCTCTGGGTGCAGGAGGGCGTCCGACCGCTCGATGACCTCACGCGCAACGTCGTGACCATGGCTGGAAAGCTGCCCGGCGCCAATGTGCCGCACGTGGTGGAGCTTCTGCTGAGCCTCTCGGCAGATCCCTATGACCCCGCGGCAGCCGTGCCCGCAGCTCCGACCCTGGTGGTCGCCGGCTCGCAGGATGAGATCGCTTCCGAGGCAGCATCCCTGGTGCCGCTGATCACCGCGGCAGGCGCCGTCGGCACCTTCGTCCAGATCCCGGACCGGGATCATGTCAACGCGGTGACCTCGCGTGACTACAAGTCGGCAGTGGTCGAGTTCCTGCAGACCTCCTGAGCGCGTCCCGCCGAACTCTCAGACCCCGCCGCTCCGTCAGGCCGAGCCCTCCCCGGGCTTCCTGAGTGTGGACGTCTGGGGACCCACAGGCCTGGGCGTTCCCCAGAGCTGACCCCCGAGCACCACGACGACGGCCACGAGGCTTCCTGATACGGCCGCCAGTGTGGACCCGCCGTAGCCGAGTTCGTCGGCGGCTATCCCGGCGAGCGTGAGCCCCAGACAGACTCCCAGGAGCAGCCCCCCGGAGACTGCCGACATCGCGTGCGGCAGTCGCTCGACCGGTGCCCCCGTGCCCAGACTCGCGTAGAGCGCGACGCTCAGACGACCGAGCATGACTGCACTGAGCACGCAGAGCGCACTGAGCACCAGAAACGATCCCGTCGTCGAGGCGAGGGTGCCCACGGCCAGAAGCACCAGGGAGAGCCCCAGCAGCACTGTCACGTGAAGGCGCCGTCGACGCAGCAGGAGCGGACTGCTGAAGGCCTGTGAGTTCGCCCGCCCCGCCAGCACCGACGCTGCAGCGATGAGTCCCATCGGCACCGTGAACAGGCTAGGTCGCGGCAGCATCTGCGCCGACCCCAGGACGGTGATCCACAGCGCACCCAGCACCCCGCCCAACGCTGCCGCCAAGAGAACCGCCGCCAGGAGCCCACGCGCCCACCCCGCACCCGACGTGACGGAGCCCTCGCCCGAGCGGAGGTTCTCAGCCATGGCCTCTTCCTCCACCTCCGCGGGAAGACCCAGCCGGTCGGGAGGATCCTCTGGGGCGAGCCCACGGTGTTCCAGGAGCAGCTGCTGGGCATGTTCGACCCCGCCGAGCGGTGACCGGGCCGCTTCGATCGACGCCACATCGAGCAGGGCGCGGTCCACGGCGAAGAGCGGAACGGCGGAAGCGGTCAGGACTGCAGAAGTCAACAGCCCCGCGGTCGGTCCGACCCCGAAGCTCAACGCTGCCACCATCAGAGGAGCGGCGATCAGCGCGGCGTCATCCAGGCGGACTTCCTTCCGAAGCCCTGCCCGCACGCCCGGATCCGCCTGCGTCGGGTGTGCCGCAGGGGCCCAGCGTTGCGCCCGGCTGAAGGTGGCGGTCGCGGGTGCACTCAGGCCTGCGACGGCCGCGAAGACGAGCAGCAGCCCGTAGATCACCGCGTCGGAGGTCAGAGTGTCCTGGCGGGTGAGCCGGTCGATGCTGCTGACCATCAGCACCAGCATCAGCACGTGGACGATGGCGCTGACCAGGAGGACGTTGCGCGCGCCGACCCGCGAGGCCAGCAGGCTGGCCGCCGGTCCGCCCACGGACATGCCCACCAGGGCCGCGGCCACCAGGGTGGCAGTCGTGAAAATCGACCCGGTGCCCGCAGCCGTCGCGGCCATCACACCGATGGGAAGAAGCGGCACGGGCAGGCGCGCTGCGAAAGAGACCCCGGTCCCGTAGCCGCGCAGCCGACTCACGGGATCACCATCTCGGTGGTGGAGCCGTTTCGGTGCCGCAGCACCCGCAGCTGAGTGGGAATGGCGCGGTGCATCTCGCTGACGTGGCTGACCAGCCCCACCCGGCGCCCCTCTCCCTGGAGCCTGTGCAGGGCGCTCATCACATGCTCGAGACTGTCCTCATCCAAGGAGCCGAATCCCTCGTCGATGAACAGCGACTCCATCCCGATTCCGCCCGACTCTGCCTGGACCACCTCGGCGAGTCCCAGAGCCATGGCCAGTGATGCCATGAAGGTCTCCCCTCCGGAGAGTGAGGAGGTGGAACGCTCGACGTCGCTGTGTTCGTCGTGGACCTTGAGATCCAGACCCTGCAGACCTCGTCCCGCGGCGTCGTCGCTGTGCATCAGACGGTAGCGCTGTTCCGACATCGTCGCCAGGTGTCGAGTGGCTGCCTCCGCCACCCGCTCCAGCCGGGCGGCGAGCACATAGGTCGTCAAGGTCATCTTCAGCCCATTCTCCGCACCTGCCCCGTTGATCGTCGCTGCGAGGTCGGCTCGGCGGCGCTGTTCCACCAGGACGGTGTCCCGGTGGTGTTGAGCCTGCTCGAGCTTGTCGGCATGCTCCTCGAGGGCCTCACGCTGAGCATCGAAGCGCACCAGCGCCGCGGCAGCCGTCTGCGCCTGAGCTGCGGCGCTCTGCCTCCGCTGCGCCGCGGTGGCGAGCTGCTCGGCATCCGGGCGTTGCTCTCCGACCTCGTGCCGGCGGCTGCCGCCCTGAATGATCTCCTGGACAGACTCGTACTCCAACTCTCGCTCGAGCTCATCCCAGGCGTCGACGGCCGCGCGATGCTCGTGGAGCTCCTCCGCGCTGAGCCGGGCGGCCTCGAGCTCGGTGGAATCGGCGAAGGCAGAGGCCTGAAGCTGCTGCTCTGCGGCCTCTCCCGCGCGGTCCCGGTGCGCCTGCTGGAGCTGAGCCTCCTCGATCTGCTTCTGCGCCGCTTTCACCGCGACCTGCGTCTTCTCCAGCGCTGCCAGGCGCAGGGCGACGGATTCATAGCTTCCGCGCAGCTTCCTCAGGGTCGACTCGAGCTCGGTGATCTCCGCCGCGTGCTGGGCTGCCGCTTCGCCGCTGCGCTGCGAGGTGCGCAACGCCTGGGCGTGCTGCTGGCGCATCTCGTGCTCCCGCGCTGTGTCCTGGTCGAGCTGCTCTCGCAGGGAGCGCTGGAGCCTGCGCTGTTCCTCCGCTTCTTGCAGGGCGAGCCGAGCGTGTTCGAGACTGCGCTCTGTCTCCGTGACGCTCACCTGCGCGTGTTCGCCGAGTCCGGCGAGCAGGTCCTGGTGTTGATCGGTCATGCTGCGCTGTTCGATCCGGGCCTCATTCACCGCGTCCCGGGCGGTCTGCAGCTGAGATTGGCTCTGCTCGATCTGCTCCCGGGTCACCGAGGTGTCACTGTCAGTGGCAGGGTCGGGGTGCGAGGTGGATCCGCAGACCAGGCAGGGGTGCCCGGGCTCGAGCTCACCCGCGAGCTGCACCGCGACGTCGCGCAGGTAGTGTTGAAGCCGCTCGCGATGCGCAGACTCCAGACGTCGGTGCTCATCCTCCCGCTCCGTCACGCGGGAGCCCCAGAGCTCGACACGGCTCTGCAGACGATCGCGGGAGCGCTGCGCCTCCTCGCGTGCCACCAGCTCGTCGCACGTCGCCCGGGCCTCATCACGAGCGGCTTCGAGGGCGTCGGGGTCTCTCAGCCGGTTCTGCTTCTCCTGGCGGGAGGCCGCCAGGCGTTCCAGCTCCTTCGCGTGCTCCTCGGCCTCGGTCCGCGCCTGATCGGCGACGCGCTGGGACTCTGCCTGCCGGGTCCGCAGAAGCCCATGCCGCTGCTCATGTTCGGCGGCTTCCGGCCCGGTCAGTCGGGCGCGCAGAGTGAGAAGCTGCTCGGCCGCAGCCGCGGCCAGTTCCAGACGTGGGTGACCCTGGACGTCCAGGAGCTCGACAGTGCTGATGTCCTCCGGCTGCAGCTCCGCGAACTCCCGGAGTTCGCACGCCGCCGAGCGAGCACCCGACTCTGCACGCTCCACGGCACCGGTGTGCTCCCGCACCGCCTCCTGAGCGGCGCCAAACCACTCCAGCACCTGCTTCGCAGCCTCGTGACGCTTCAGCTCCTTGCGCTTCTCGGCGATCGAGGCTGCCTGCCTCTGATGCTCGGTGCGGCGCACCGCGTGCTGGGCATAGCGCCGCAGCGCCTCGTCCCGCTCGCGCAGCTCGCTGTCCTGATCCTGGGTGCGCTGCGCAGCCTCGGTGCTCGTCTCAGCAGCAGCCACGAGCAGAAGCCGACGACGACGCACCGCCTCGCTCACCCGTTCGGGCAGCTCGGCCTGGGACAGGTCGGACAGCTCGGCGGCGTCCGACTCCTCGGACTGCCCAGACTCACCCAGGAGCATCGACCGGGCCGCCTGACGAAGATTCTCCGTGTGCAGCTCGATCCTGGCGCTGGTCTCCTTGAGCTGCTGCTCGGACTCCCGGGCGCGTTCGCGCAGGTGCCGCTCGAGCAGGGTGAATCGCTCCGTGTCGAAGAGCCGTTCCAGGAGCTCCTGCTTGTCCTTGCTGCTGGCATGGAGGAACTGGGCGAAGGACCCTTGCGGCAGGAGGATCACCTTGGTGAACTGGTGGAGGTCCAGCCCGAGCAGTCGCTGGATCTCATCGTTCGCCGCTTGGATGCCCGAGGAGTAGGGCTGCCACTCCCCCGCCTGGTCCAGATGCAGCGTGACCCGCTGCCCGACCTCACGCACCCTGCTCGGGTCCCGCTTCTGGGGGCGCCCATGCTGCGGGGATCGCCAGATCCGGCAACGTTGGCCGGCCTGGGTGAACTCGAGCTCCACAAAGGGTTCACTCTCGGCAGCGGCGTGGGTGCTCTTCAGCCGCGTCCTGTCGCGCTGACCCGGGACGTCCCCGTAGAGCGCGAAGGTCACGGCGTCGAGGATCGAGGTCTTCCCCGCGCCGGTGCGTCCACGCAGCAGAAAGAGACCGTCCGCCCCGAGTCGATCGAAATCGACTCGCTCGGTGCCAGCGAATGGACCGAAGGCATGCAGAGTCAGCTGATGCAGCTTCATGGGCGCACCGCCTGCAGACCCTGGTCGATGAGTTCCCGCTCCTCGGGGCTGGGACCGCGCCCGCCGCGCACATGCTCCAGGAAGCCTTCGATGACCTCGGTATCGGTGCGTGCCTGCTCCACCTTTGCCGAGTAGGTGCGGTGGGGCGAGTCCTGGCGGCCGGTGTGGGCGAAGGCGGCCAGGTGGGGATAGCTCTCCTGCACGCGCTGGAATGCTCGCTCGGGGCGCACACTGTCGGTGAGCTTCACCTGGACATACGAGTCCCGATGAGCGGCCACCGTCTCCTTCGCGAGGAGCTCCTCCAGCGTCCCCTCCAGCTGCGCCAACGGACGGCCGATGCTCCAGTCCAGCGCCTGGGCGGGATCTTGGGTCTGTGAGTCCCAGAGCCAGGCACCTTTGGCCTGATGGGTCTCGGAGAACGAGTAGCGCAGCGGTGAGCCGCTGTAGCGCACCGTCGAGGTGAGCCGCTGCCGTCCATGGAGGTGGCCCAGCGCGACGTAGTCGAAGCCGTCGAAGAGCTCCAGCGGGACCACGGTGAGGCCTCCGATGGTGTCCTCGTGGTGCTCTGGGGCCTCACCGGCGGCGACGTCCAACCCGATGTTGCGCTCTGAATCGCTCGCCGCCCCGTGGGCTGCGAAGAGGTGCGCCATCAGAATCACCGTCAGCGGCGCCCTCGCCGTGTCCGAGTCGGTTGCTGCGGCTGTTCCATACGCTGCTCGTCGAGATTCGACATCGGCCCAGATGCGCCGAACGACCTCGGCGGTGATCCCTGTGTGGTGGCCGCGGTCGAGTCCCAGTGCGGGCGCGAAGAGCTGCGGCTCCAGATAGGGCATTCCGTAGACCAGCGTGGTGCCTCCCGTCGGCTCGGTGAACTCCACCGGGGTCCAGGCGTCCTCGAGTGAGCTGCGGATGTGCACCCCCGAGCGACGCATGAGTCCGCGCCCGAATCCGAGCCGGGCCGCCGAGTCATGATTGCCCGGCGTGATGACGACCTGGACACCGGTGTCCACCAGGCGCTGGAGGCAGCCTTCCAGTGCGGCCACGGCCCATTCAGGCGGCAGTGCGCGGTCATAGATGTCTCCCGCAATGAGCACGACATCCACTGCGTGCTCCTTGACAGCTGCACCGAGCGCCCAGAGCATCTCTTCCTGCTCCTCCCGCAGGGAATGGCCGTGGAAGCCACGGCCCAGGTGCCAGTCGGAGGTGTGTAGCCAGCGCATGGCTCCACGCTATCGGCTGGCACGGACATGGCCGGAGCACCACCCCGGCGCAGACTATTCTGGGAGCGTGGATTCCGCCGAGAAACTGATCAGTCGCTTCTATCCGGTGCTCGCCGCGGGTGCCCGCCAGGGTGAGTCCCGCGCTCATCATGCGGAGCTGCTGCATCAGCTCTGCACCGCCGATGGTCTGCTGGAGCTCCTGGACTGGACCAGGCAGGGACTCGGTGCGGATCCGCTCGCCTGCATGTGGCTGGGGTCCCTGCGCTGGTATTGCGTGGTGACGGGGTCCTATCCGCTCGGCGCCCCGCAGCCTCCCTCTCGCACGGTCGATGCTCAGCTGACGAGCCTTCGCAGCGAGGGGTCGCTGACGCTGCAGCCGGATTCCGCAGCGGGCAGCCTCGCGGGCCTGGCGGAGGGACAGATGGCCTATCCCAGTGCGCCCGCTCAACCGGACTCCCAAGCTCCCCAGGCGCTGCTGCGCGTGGTGCCCGTGGGACTCGTGCCCTATATCGACGAGCCGATGCGCCGTGCCTGGGCGCGGCAGACCGTGGCTCTCACGCACGGACACCCCGCGCTGCTGCACCGCGCGGAGGAGCTTGCTGTGCTGGTCCACGAGCTCGCCACCTCATCGGCACCGATCTCCGAGGGCACTGCGCGGGCACGCCGCGAGCTCACCGAGTCCATCCAGGATGCCTCGATCCGGGAGATCCTGGAGCGACAGCTCGCCGCCGCGCTGGAGCCAGACGACTTCGTCGGCCCAGACCAGCCCCGGGACAGGCACCCCGGGCTGCTTCCGGTGATCGATCACCTCGCCCAGCAGTGGGAGGAGGTCACTCGCGCGCAGTGACCTCGGCCGGGGCGGCGTCACCGCCGGGAGCATCGGCCTCGACGGGCGCGCCGGCTGGCGCATACGCCTCGGTCTGCACAGGGACCGGCCACGCCGCACCGAGCAGCGCACGGAACTCCTCTTCGGCGATGAGCCGGATCGACTGACCCTCCGCCTGACGGCGCAGCGCATCCCGTGCCTTGCTGCTGCGCAGCGGGAAGGACTCCTGCGGTGCGGCCAGCTCCCACGGTTCGAAGCCGTCACCCACGACCAGCAGCGAAGTGGCTGCCGTGACCCGGGAGGAGGTGCCGGCGCCGAGACCTGCCACGATCTCCTTGGCCTCGGCCCGCGGAATGGACAGGCTGCCGGTGAAGCTGAGCTGCTGACCGAACAGGGCGTGGTCCGGGTCTGCCACCGCAGACGGCGGGAGGTTCTTTCCCTCATCCTGCCACCGCATCAGGTCCGGCATGTGCCGAGGAGCGGGAGCCGGCAGGCGTGCATCGAAGAGGTGTGCCATGGTGCGCACCTGGCGGGTGGCGCGGGATTCCCGCGCGCGCGGACCCTGCCAGGCCTCCATCGACCGAGCCGCGACGCCACTCTCCTGGAAGAGGCGGTGGATCGGGCCCACCGCTCGTCGCTCGGCGATGTCGCAGACCACGGCTGCGCTGGCTCGGGCGTCCTCCAGTGCGTAGTGATGGGCGGTGAGCTCATACCCGGCCTCGGCGGCGGCCTTGGGCAGAGCATGCGAGGGAAGCTGATAGTTCGCACGGGACAGTCGCACCGAGCACAGGCAGCTCAGCCCCGGGGAGTCCAGACCGCTGACCTCGAGGGCGGATTCGAAGACCTCGATGTCGAAGGCTGCATTGTGGGCCACCAGCACGTCTCCGGCGATGAAGGCGCTGATCTCTTCGAAGAGCTCCCCGAAGCGGGGGGCCTTCGCCACGGCCTCGGCGGTGATCCCATGGATTGCCACATTGTGGGGGTCGAATCGGTCAAAGCCCTCCGGCGGGCGCATGGCCGAATAATAGGTCTGCACCTCCTGCCCATCGCGGACCTTGACCATGCCGATGGCGCAGGGGGAGCCGCGGAATCCGTTGGCGGTCTCGAAATCGACCGCGGTGAAGTCGAGCCCCTTCACCGCGTCAGTGCTTCGAGAATGCGCGGGCGCAAGGCGGCGAACGCCTCTCCGCGGTGGGAGATCGCGTTCTTCTCCTCCATGGAGAGCTCCGCCGTGCTGCGAGTCTCTCCCGAGGGCTGCAGGATCGGGTCATAGCCGAATCCCCCGGCACCCTGCGGTGACAGCAGAAGGCTGCCGCGCAGCGTCCCGGTCGTGGTGAACTCCGCCGCCGGGGCGTGCGCGGACGCGGGGACCACCAGCGCGGCCACGCAGACGAACGCCGCGCCGCGGTGTTCCGGTGCGATGTCCGCGAGCTGCTCGAGCAGCAGCCGCAGGTTGTTCTCATCCGAGGCCTGCGCGCCGGCCCAGCGCCCCGAGAAGATCCCCGGTGCGCCGCCGAGCACGTCCACTGCCAGTCCCGAGTCATCCGCCACGGCGGGGAGCCCGGTCTCGGCGGCCACTGCGCGCGCCTTGAGCAGTGAGTTCTCGGTGAAGCTGATGCCGGTCTCGGGGATCTCCGCGCAGCCAGCCGTGGCCGCGTCGATCACTGCCTGCTCGAGGTCTAGCTCTCCCAGCGCTCTGCTGGAATCGAGCGTGCCCGACGCGGTGTGCGAGCCGAGCAGCGCCCGGAACTCCCGCAGCTTGCCGGGGTTCCGGGTGGCCAGGACGATCCGGGCGTTCACTGCGCGAGCGCCTCCCGCTGCATGGTGGCCAGGCTCTTGGTGCCGCCGAGGGCAAGATCCAGCAGGGTGTCCAGCTCCGCGCGGTTGAAGGGCGCCCCTTCAGCGGTGCCCTGCACCTCGACGAAGTCTCCGGAGCCGGTGACCACCACGTTCATATCGGTCTCTGCGGTCGAGTCCTCGGCGTAGGGCAGGTCCAGCACCGCCTGTCCCCCGGGCAGCACTCCCACGGAGATGGCGGAGACCGAATCCTTCAGGACCTCGGCGCGCTTGGCCACGTGGCCTTCGCTGCGCGCCCACTCGACTGCATCGGCCAGGGCCACGAAGGCACCGGTGATCGCAGCGGTGCGGGTCCCGCCGTCGGCCTGGAGCACGTCGCAATCCAGGGTGATCATGTTCTCGCCCAGTGCCTTGGTGTCCACCACGGCCCGCAGCGATCGTCCGATGAGTCGCGAGATCTCATGGGTGCGACCACCGATCTTCCCCTTGACGGCCTCACGGGCAGATCGGGTGTTTGTGGCGCGCGGGAGCATCGAATATTCGGCCGTGACCCAGCCGGCTCCCTGTCCCTTGAGCCAGCGCGGCACATTGGACTCGAAGGAGGCGGTGCACAGCACTCGGGTGCCGCCGAACTCGATCAGCGCCGACCCTTCGGCGTGGTCGCTCCAATGGCGGGTGATGGTGACCGGACGGAGCTCATCGGCTGCTCGTCCGTCGGTCCGCAGATTAGTGATGGTCACTTCTCACTCTCTTCATGTGGTGTGGTCCTGGTTCCGCCGATCTCATAGCTGACACCGGCGACGGCGACGGCGAGGTCGCCGCTATACTGCTCTCTGGCGCGGGCGAGGAGCACGCGCTGCGAGGTCCAGACGGGGATGTGGGTCAGCAGCAGGCGGCCCACGCCTGCCTCGCGTGCGCTGATTCCGGCGCGACGCCCGTTGAGGTGGACGCCCTCGATGTGATCATCCCGACCGTCCTCGAAGGCCGCCTCGCAGAGGAACAGATCTGCGCCCCGGGCCGCCTCGAGAAGTCCGTCGCAGGCGTCGGTGTCCCCCGAATAGGTCAGCGTGTGCGGCAGGCCGTCCGCGGAGGCCTCGGGCGCCACATCGATGCGCAGCGCGTAGGCCTCCTCGATCGGATGGCGCGCAGGGACCGGGGTGATGGTGAACGGCCCGATCGTCTCTGCCTGCCGGGGCCGCCAGGTCTTGAAGTCGAAGTCCGGGTGCATCCCCGGGTTGGGGTCCATCCCATAGGCGCTGGCGATGCGCTGATCGGTCGTCGAAGGCCCGTAGACCGGGACGTGCTTCCCGGGCCAGCCGCCTGGACGCCATCGAATGGCGACGTGGAGCCCGCACAGGTCCATGTAGTGGTCAGGATGCAGGTGGGAGAGGCAGACGGCGTCGATGTCTTCCAGCGCGAGGTGCTGCTGCAGCTTTCCCAGGGCCCCATTGCCGAGATCCACGACCACCCGCCAGGTGCGGCCCTGGTAGTCGGCGGTCAGCAGATAGCACGACGCCGGGGACTCCGGGCCGGGGAATGACCCGCTGCACCCGATGATGGTGAGTTTCATATGGTGCGTTGCTCCCCTTCAGTCATCCTGCGCTCCGGCCAGCATAGCGGGAGTGATCCGCTGAATCACACCGGTCGGATAGGCTTCCCGCACGTGGTCCACCTGCTGCACTCTGCTGACCTCGGGACCGAGGAATCGACGGGCCAGCGCCCGGAAAGCCTCCGCGTCTCCGGTGGAGAGGAAGGTGTGCACCGCCGCTGGACCGGGGCCATCTGGCGAGTCCATCGGGCGTTGGAGCCCGTGCCGGGTGAGCGCGCGGTAGAGGTCCTTGGCGGTCTCCTCGGCCGAGGAGACCAGCGTGACCTGCTCCCCCATCACATAGGAGATGACCCCGGTGAGCAGCGGGTAGTGGGTGCAGCCCAGGACCAGGGTGTCGACCTCCGCGGCCTTGAGCGGCTCAAGATACTCCTGGGCTGCCTGGAGCAGGTCGTCGCCCGCGGTCACGCCGCGTTCGACGAACTCCACGAATCGCGGGCAGGCGGCCGCGGTGATCTTCAGCTGCGGGGCTGCGGCGAAGCTGTCCTCGTAGGCGCCCGAGCCCACGGTGGCGCTGGTGCCGATCACGCCGATGCGCCCGTTGCGGGTGGCAGA
The DNA here is from genome assembly GCA_947494195.1 of uncultured Nesterenkonia sp. Lineage (GTDB taxonomy): Bacteria > Actinomycetota > Actinomycetes > Actinomycetales > Micrococcaceae > Nesterenkonia. The sequence goes on from CANLUC010000003.1 coordinate 335,694, forward strand.
GGCCGCTCGGCGCACGGCCGGCTGGATGACCTCGATGACCGGTATCCCGTGCCGGTCGGTATAGCGCTCCCGGGCATCGCGCAGCACCGCCGCGGAGGCGGAGTTGCAGGCGATGACCAGCGCCTTGACTCCGGAGTCGACGAGCTCGTCCATGACGCCCAGGGCGTGGGCCCGCACCCGGGCGATGGGCAGCGGACCGTAGGGCCCGTGGGCGGTGTCACCGAGGTAGGTGATGGCCTCCCCAGGCAGCTGATCCAGCACGGCCCGGGCGACGGTGAGGCCCCCGACTCCGGAATCGAAGATGCCCACCGGAGCGGATGCATTCATGCGGCGCCCGTGTCCTCGTCGGTCTCCTCCTCCGGGAGAAACTCGGTCATGGCGCTGAAGAGGGACTCCTGCAGCCAGGTGATGAAGGTGTAGATCTCCGCCATGAAGGACTCGGAGTCCTTGGACCGCGAGGCGAGGGCCAGCTCATGCACGCGCTCGGCGTCCTCCTCGGTCTCCAGGTTCAGCCGGCTGGCCAACGTCAGCCGCAGGTCGTTGAGGGCGCGCCCGAACACCGGGGCGACATCCTCCTGGATGCTGAGCGGGGAGCTCTCCAGAAGCATCCGCGCGGTGCGCAGGTCCGCAAGCTTGGCCCCACGCAGCGAGCTCTCACTCAGCCGCCGAAAATGTCCTGCCTCCTCCTCATCGGCCAGCGCATCGGGGAGCAGTCGACGCAGCACCTCGTCCGTCGGCGCAGCCAGCGGCTCGTCGCTTCCGAGGCCGGCCATCTCGGCCCGGAAGTGCGCGAAGTCGGGGTCCTCGGAGGCGCCGTCCGGTGTCGAGTCGGTCTCCTTCTCACGGTTCTGCAGCAGCGTGATGACATCGGCGCAGAGCGAGCTGAGCAGCCGGCGTTCGTGCTGGTCCAGATCGGCGCGGTAACCCTTGGTCGTGGCGCGGAAAGCAGTGGCCACGGATTACTCGGCCTCTTCCAGGGTGGCCTGGAGCCCGAACTGATGCATCGCCGTGACGTCCTGCTCGGCCTTCTCCCGCGGGCCATGAGAGACCACGGCGCGGCCCTGGTGATGGACCTGGAGCATGAGCTCCTTGGCGCGTGCCTTGGAGTGGCCGAAGTAGCTGCGGAACACCCAGCTGACGTAGGTCATCAGGTTCACGGGGTCGTTCCAGACCACCACCTGATACGGGCGCTGGCCGGAGAGAAGCTGGGAGAACTCGGAATCGAGGTCAGTCTCCTCGCGGCTGAGCGTGGATCCTTGCGCTGAACTCATGCTCCGTATTCTACGCTGGGGCAGTGACACGTGAACCCGCAGCCACCCAGACCACCGCCCTGCTCACCGATCAGTACGAACTGACCATGGTGCAGGCAGCCCTCGCTTCCGGCGCCGCCGAGCGTCGCTGTGTGTTCGAGGTCTTCACCCGCCATCTTCCGGCCGGTCGACGCTATGGCGTGGTGGCCGGCACCGGTCGGATGCTCGAAGGCCTGGAGCAGTTCCAGTTCGGCGCCGCGGAGATCGATTGGCTGGCTGCGCAGGGAATCGTCGACGATCCCACGCTGGACTTCCTCGCCGACTACCGGTTCAGCGGTGACATCCACGGCTACGCCGAGGGCGAGGTGTTCATGCCCGACTCCCCGGTGCTGCGCGTCGAGTCCAGCTTCGCCGAGGCCTGCCTGCTCGAGACCTACGTGCTCTCCGTGCTCAACCACGATTCCGCGATCGCCTCCGCGGCCTCACGCATGAGTCTCGCCGCAGGCGACAGGCCGTGCGTGGAGATGGGGTCTCGGCGCACCCAGGAGCTCAGCGCCGTGGCCTCGGCCCGGGCCGCCGCCGTCGCCGGCTTCACGGCCACCTCGAACCTGGAGGCCGGCCGACGCTGGGGGCTGCCCACGATCGGCACCGCGGCCCATGCCTTCACCCTGCTGCATGATTCGGAGGAGGAGGCCTTCCAGGCTCAGGTCAAGGCCTTCGGGCCTGGGACCACCCTGCTGGTGGACACCTACGACGTCCCCACCGCGGTCCGTCGCGCCGTGGAGATCGCCGGAGCAGAGCTTGGTGCCGTGCGGCTGGACTCCGGAGACCTCGTGGAACAGGCCCGCGAGGTCCGTGCGCTGCTGGACTCCCTGGGGAACACCGGCACCAAGATCATCGTCTCCTCGGATCTGGACGAGCACGCCATCGCGCGGCTGCAGGCGGCTCCCGTGGATTCCTACGGCGTGGGCACGAAGCTGGTCACCGGGGCCGGCTCCCCCACGGCAGCCATGGTCTACAAGCTCGTGGCCCGCACCGACGACGACGGCGACACCGTCTCCGTGGCCAAGAAGGCCGAAGGCAAGAAGAGCATCGGCGGGGTGAAGCATCCGGCCCGCAGCTTCGATGCCCAGGGGCGTGCCGAGGCCGAGCTGATCGGCATCGGCACGTCACCTGAGGCCCACGGTGCTCCGACCCGGGAACTCATGGTGCCGCTGGTGCGTGACGGACAGGTCCAGGCCCAGCACCTCGGAGCGGAGGGCGTGCGCCGGGCCGCTCGGCGGCATGCTGATTCCCTGGCAGAGCTTCCTGCCGGGGCCAAGCGCCTGCAGGACGGCGACCCGGTGCTTCCCACGATCTTCAGCTGAGCTGCCGCCCGGGAGGGGCGGGGTGGTCTTCGGCGCGGGCCGCCGCATGGTGTTCCGCGTGCGTGTTCACGGCAGCGTCGTTGAGGATGCAGATCACTTCGGCATCTTCCGGCCCGACGGCGCTGAGACCATGCGGCCGCAGGGTGTCGAACTCGGCGGCTTCCCCGGCCCGCAGCAGGATCTCCTCCTCACCGAGCTGCAGCCGCAGTCGGCCGGAGAGCACATACAGCCACTCGTATCCGTCGTGACTGCCCAGCTCGGCGATCGGTGGCCGCGGCACATACCTGATCTTGTAGGTGTGCACAGGAGAGTGCTCCGGTGACAGCGGTTGCACCAGCATCCCGTTGCGCTCCCAGGCGTCTCGCTGCACGCGCGGATCCGGGCTCGACGAGACCAGCAGCTCATCCACGGTGATGCCGAGGCTGCGGGTGATCGGCAGCAGCAGCTCCAGGCTCGCCTGCCGTTTCCCCGATTCCAGCCGAGAAAGCGTGCTCGGCGAGATGCCGGCGCTGCGCGCCAGTCGGTCGAGGGTCCATCCGTGGGCGGTGCGCGCCGAACGCAGGCGCAGACCCAGCTGGGCGAGTTCTTCCATGCTGCTCATCATGACAAGTTCTTGCTGTTTCGGCAAGACGTCTTTCAACCGCTCTCGGCGCGGAGCATGCTGGATTCATGAACAGCACAGCAGAAGCAGAAGTGTACGACGCCATCATCATCGGTTCCGGTGCGGCGGGTCTGAGCGCCGCACAGTCACTGGGGCGCGCCCTGCGCCGGACCCTGATCCTCGACACCGGCACACCGAGAAACCGATTTGCCGCTCAGATGCACAATGTGCTCGGCCATGACGGGACGCCCCCGGAGGAGCTGATCCGAGTCGGACTCGAAGAAGCCGCGCACTACGGCGTGGAGCGCGTGCAGGCCGGGGTGCACCGGGTGAGCGAATCGACTCGCAGCTCCGGGCCGCGCGAGCTGGTGGTGACGCTGGACTCCGGGACGCAGCTCTTCGCCCGCAGCATCATCGCCGCCTCCGGTCTGACCGACGAGCTCCCCGCCATCCCGGGACTGGCCGAGCGGTGGGGGCACAGCGTGCTGCACTGCCCGTACTGCCATGGCTGGGAGGTCCGCGGACAGCGACTCGCGGTCCTGGCCACCACGCCGATGCAGGTGCATCAGGCGCAGCTGATCCGCCAGTGGAGTGATCGGCTCACGTTCTTCAGCGCCGGTGCGGGAGATCTCCCCGCCGAGACAGTTCAGCGTCTGCAGGCCCGCGGGGTCGTCGTCGATCCCACTCCCGTGGTGGAGGTGACCGGCGCGGGGGACGCAGTCCACACGGTGGTGCTCGACGACGGCCGGTCGGTCGCCGTGGATGCGATCTTCACCGCAGGGGAGCACATTCCCCGCGACCGCTACCTGAGTGGTCTCGACCTGGACCGTGAAGAGACGCCCGTGGGCAGCTTCTTGAGGGTGGACGCGATGGGAGCCACCTCGCATGACCGCATCTGGGCGGTGGGCAACGTCGCGAACCCGATGGCCACCGTTCCGATGTCCATGGCGATGGGCAGCTTCGCCGGCGCAGCGGCGAACGCGGCTCTGGTCACTGAGGAGTTCGATCTCGCTGTGGCGGGGCAGAACAAGTAACGTGGTTCCTGTGCGGCGATCAGGACGCTGCGCCGCACAGGACAGTTCACGAATCGCCCGAGCAGGAGGACACAGTGGCCCACGCCCTGATCATCGTCGACGTGCAGCAGGACTTCTGCGAGGGCGGTGCCCTGGCAGTTGCGGGCGGGGCTCGTGTGGCCAGTGAGATCAGTGAGTTCCTCGAGGACACCTACGCCGAGTACGACGCGATCCTCACCACCCAGGACTGGCACATCGAGCCCGGCGGACACTTCTCTGAGACCCCGGACTTCTCGACGAGCTGGCCCGTGCACTGCGTGGCAGGCACCGCCGGCGCCGAGCTGCACCCCAACCTTGACACCGAGCACGTGGATGCCCATTTCCTCAAGGGCCTCTACTCGGACGGCTACTCCGGATTCGAAGGCCTGCAGGGCGATCCGGAGAAGGTCGGCAGCCTGGAAGGCGAGAACGGCACGAAGGTGGCACCTGCTGCAGCGGTGTCCGACTCCTCACTGGATCTGCATGCCTGGCTCGACACCCAGGACATCGATGCCGTGACCATCGTGGGCATCGCCACCGACCACTGCGTCCGGGCCACCGTCCTGGACGCCGTGGAGAACGACTACCGGGTGCGAGTCATCCGTGAACTCACGGTGGGAGTCAGCAAGGATTCCGTGGAGGAGACCTACCGGGAGTTCAGCGCCGCTGACGTAGAGATCCTCAGCCTCGAGGACCTGTAACCCCCAGGACCTCTAGCCCCGCCACGGCGGGTCATTTCCGTCCCACGAACCACATCTGGATCTTCTTCAGCCGCTGCTCCAGCTGGGCCTGCGTGGCCTGACCCACTGCCGGTCCCCCACAGGCATCCCGAAGCTTCGTGTGGATGCTGCCCTGGTGCATGCCGGTCTTGGCCGCATAGGCCGAGACCGACTTGTTCAGCGTCGCGCGCAGAGACTTGAGCTGACGGTGGTCCACCACCGGTTCGGCGGCAGCGGAGTCCTGCGGCTTGCGGCGCAGCTGATCCGCCTGGTGCTGACGCAGCAGCGTGGAGACCTGCTCGGGCTCCAGCAGTCCGGGGATGCCGAGGAAGTCCATCTCCTCCTCTGAACCCATGGCACCGCCGAGCCCGAACTCGTTGCCGTCGAAGAGGACCTTGTCGAAGGCGGCATTGGAGTGCAGGGCGGCGAACTCTCCGCGGTCCATCGCCTCGGAGCCGCGTTCCTCTCGGTTCGCCTCCTCGAGCAGGTCGTCGTCGAGGTTCTCCTCGGCGTCTTCTGCCGCGGTGCGCGGCACGTCCAGGGCGTGATCGCGCTCCTGCTCCATCTCATTGGCCAGGTCTGTGAGCACCGGGACCGAGGGCAGGAAGACCGAGGCCACCTCTGCCTTCTTGCGCAGGCGCACGAAGCGCCCCACAGCCTGGGCGAAGAACAGCGGGGTCGAGGTGGAGGTCGCGTAGACACCCACGCAGAGCCGCGGGACGTCGACCCCCTCCGAGACCATGCGGACGGCGACCATCCACAGTCTGGAGCTGTCCGCGGAGAACTCCTCGATCCGGTTGGAGGCGTCCTTGTCATCGGAGAGCACCACCGTGGTCTTCTGACCGGTGAGCTCGTCGAGCTGGGCGGCATAGGCGCGGGCGGCCTCGTGGTCGGTGGCGATGACCAGGCCGCCGGCGTCGTCGATCTTGTCGCGGACCTTGAGCAGTCGCTGATGCGCGGCCTTGAGCACCGAGGGGATCCACTCCCCCTCCGGATTCAGCGCCGTGCGCCAGGCGTGGTTCGTGATGTCCTTGGTGGCTGCGGCGCCGAGCTGGGCCTCCATCTCCTCGCCGCTGGAGGTGCGCCAGCGCATGTTCCCCGAATAGGCCATGAAGACCACGGGGCGCACCACCCGGTCCTTCAGCGCGGGTCCGTAGCTGTAGGCGTAGTCCGCCTTGGAGCGGCGCACCCCGCTGGCATCCTCCACATACTCCACGAACGGGATCGGCGAGGTGTCCGAGCGGAACGGGGTCCCCGTGAGCGCCAGACGGCGCACGGCCGGATCGAAGGCCTCACGCACGCCATCGCCCCAGGACAGCGCGTCACCGGCATGGTGGATCTCATCGAAGATGACCAGCGTGCGGCCGGCCTCGGTCTTGTTCCGATGCAGCGCAGGCTTGTTCGCCACCTGCGCGTAGGTCACGACGACGCCGATGTACTGGCGCCCGTGCCGTCCGTCGGAGTTCTTGAAGTTGGGGTCCAGGGCAAGGCCCACCCGTCCGGCGGCATCTGCCCACTGGCGCTTGAGGTGTTCGGTGGGGGCGACCACATAGATGCGGTTGACCTCACCGGATTCCACGAGCAGCTTGGCCACGCGCAGCGCGAAGGTGGTCTTGCCGGCGCCAGGGGTCGCGACCGCGAGGAAGTCCTTGTGCCGCTTCTGGATATAGCGATCCAGGGCCTCCTGCTGCCATTGGCGCAGTGTCCCGGCGGTGCCGTGCGCCGCTCGGTGAGGATAGACCGGGGGAAGGGATCTGCCGACGTCGGTGCCGACGTCGAACAGCGTCTCAGAATGCTCCACAGAGTCGTAGATCAGCGGGGGTCAGCTGCGGCCGAAGCCGAAGAAGCCACGCTTGCCGCCGGAGTCGCCGCCGGACTTGCCCTCACCGTCGCCGTCGCCGCCTCCCTGCATCTCTTCGTAGATCTCTTTGCATTCCGGGCAGACCGGGAACTTCTGCGGATCCCGTGAGGGGGTCCAGACCTTGCCGCAGAGCGCGACCACGGCTCCGCCCTCCAGGGCAGACTCCATGATGCGATTCTTGTTCACGTAATGGGCGAAGCGCTCGTGGTCACCGGGCTCCGAGAGCTGCTCCTGGTGCTCACGCTCGATCGTGGCGGCACCACCGGGGGCCGGGGCGGCGTCGGGATCCGCGGTATGCATGCGGACGGACCGGTCCAGGCGTGAACTCCGCAGGCTGGGGTGGACGTCAGCGGGGAGGAATCCATTCTCATTGACCATCATGGGGTCCATTCTACCGAGCCTCGGCCTCCAGATCATCCACCACCCCACGATCCGCCGGTCTAGTACTGGATCACCTGTTGGAAGAGCTCAGGCTGAGCGCGCTCGTAGACGCGGGCCCCCAGTCGCACTCCGGCCCAGCACAGCGCCAGGCCCTTGAGCACCGATCCCAGGGCGAGCACCCAGACCAGCCAGGAGACGTCTCCGAGCAGCCAGACGGCCAGCAGAGCGAGTTCGGGCAGCATCAGCAGGAGCGTGGCGATCATGGTGCCGAGCTGGACCGCCATCAGCCGCCCGGTGGACCCCGAGGGCTGGCTCAGCGGGCCGTCCCCGGGCTTGGGGACCGGATAGGTGAACCGCGCCGAGATCAGGCAGGAGAGTCCGGCTGCGCTGAAGAGCATGCCGAGGCTGACCCCGAGCAGCGCCACGGTGACGCTCGGCTCGGTGAACATCAGCGCCGGCACCAGGGCTGCGACCGCGGTGGCAGGCAGCGCGAAGGTCATCAGGCCCACCAGCCGTCCCAGCCTGTCGGCGACCCCGCTCACGCCGGTGGTCACATGCAGGGCGAAGGCGGAGTTGTCATAGGAGATGTCTGCTGAGATCGCGTACCCCAGCGTGAAGCCGAAGAAGGGTCCGAGCGCGAGCAGCACCCAGGGCTGGTCCAGCTGGAAGTACATCACCACCGCCAGCACCACGAGGGCCGGAAGCACCACGAGCGTGCCCCCATATCGCGTGTCTTTGAGCCAGTAGGTGGTGGCACGCGCTGCCACCGCCCCCCACGGAGTGGCCGGGAACCGCTCGAACAGCCCGACGCCGGTGGCGTTCTTCGCAGCCGAGGAACCGCGCGCAGAGGGCTGCTCGGTGATCTTCACCAGCCCAGCCCGGATGACGAGCACAGCCACCCCGAGCGTCGCCGCCACGATGAGCAGCCGCAGACCCAGCGCAGCCCAGTTCCCGGCGGCGGCGTCCGCGGGAAGCGCCGCGCCTGCACCCAGCGGCGTCAGCGCGAGGAAGTCGACGACGGCCGGCAGCGCCTCCTCGAACGAGGCGAAGGCGGTCTCGAGTCCGATGACGATCGGGTAGGCCAGCACCATCACCGACAGCGCGAGGATGGCCAGGACGTCACGCGACCGGCGTCCGCTGAGCCAGGCGCTGATCGAGGTGGTCACTGCCTGCGAGACCAGGCTGAAGCTGATCAGCAGCAGCGGAAGCGTCAGCGCCGCGGTGAGGGCCGCAGCGAGGTCCCAGCGCCAGTGCACGACCTGTCCGACCAGCCAGATGAACGTCAGCGCGGCACCGATCGAGATCAGCCCGGTCACCGCGATCCCCAGGACCAGTGACCTGCGAGGGATCCCGTAGGTGACGAACTGACGCGGATTCATGGTGGTGTCGGCGCCGGAGATGAACACCGGGACGATCAGCCACACCAGGAACACCGCAGAGCCCATGAGCACGCTGGCGGTGCGGACCATCTCCGGGTCGACCTCTGCGGGGCTGCCCGAGCCGATCTGCAGCACGAAGATGGTCACCACGATGCCGAGGCCATAGAGCCCGGCGAAGACCGTCCCGAGGATGTGCCAGGCGGACTGGTTGAAGCTGTTGAGCGTGAGGTCCTTCTTGAGTCGGATCAGAGACGCAACCACGAGAGCTCCTGATCTCCGCCTTCGAGCCCGACCAGTTCGACGAACCGGGTCTCGAGGTCGACCTCGCCCTGGACCTCCTGCAGGGTTCCAGAGGCCAGCAGCTGCCCCTCCGAGATGATCCCCACGTGGGAGCACATACGCTGCACGAGGTCCATCACGTGGCTGGAGAGGATCACCGTGCCGCCGGAGGCGACGTAGGACTCGAGCAGGCCACGGATGGTTCGTGCAGAGACCGGGTCCACCGCCTCGAAGGGCTCATCGAGCACCAGCAGCTCCGGGGCGTGGACCATGGCGGAGGCCAGCGCGATCTTCTTGGTCATGCCCGCCGAGTAGTCCTGGACCAGCTTCCCGGCCGACTCTTCCAGGCCGAGCACGCGCAACAGATCGGTGGTCCGTTCCTGCACCGTCTCCCGGTCCATCCCGCGGAGCAGACCTGCATAGGTCACCAGCTGGGACCCGGTGAGCTTGTTGAACAGCAGCACGCCGTCAGCGAGGACTCCCATGCTGCGCTTGGCCTCGCTGGGCCGGGCCCAGACATCGATTCCGACCACCTCGGCGATGCCGGCATCTGGGCGCAGCAGGCCGGTGGCCATGGAGAGTGTGGTGGTCTTGCCCGCTCCGTTGGGTCCGACGAACCCGTAGAAGGATCCGCGCGGGACATCCAGGTGCAGGTCCTGAACGGCCGGCGTCTGTCCGAATCGTTTGGACAATCCGCTCAACCGCAGGGCGGGCGTGGTCAGGCTCGGGGAATCCATGCAGCTGAGCCTACACATCCCAGGTCAGCCCGGGCCTCAGCCCTGAGAGGTACTTTTACGTGCGCTGAGCGCTACCGGGCCGGGGCCGGCTCAGAACAGAGCCCGGGCGAGCTGCTTGCGCGAGGTCGACACCCGTGGGTCTGTGTCGCCGACGATGGAGTAGAGCTCCACCAGGTGAACCCGCGCAGCTTCCCGGTCATCACCGAAGTGAGTCTGGATGAATCGGACGAGCCGAGACAGACCGTCCTCGACATGTCCGCCGAGGATATCGACGTCGGCCACTGCGATCTGCGCCTGGACATCGTCTGGCTGATCGGCCCCGAGCTGACGAGTCTGTGCGATGTCGACCCCTGCGGTGCGCTGCAGCAGCCGCACCTGAGCAAGACCGATCTTCGCGTCCTCATCATCGGGCTTCTCCTTGATCGCACGCTCGTAGGCGGCGGCGGCCTTCGCATAGTCCCCTGCCTCCAGGGCGTCCTGCGCCTCCTGATGCAGCGGGGGCAGCTCCGGCTCGGCCGGCACCTCAGACCCCTCCCCCTGGTCAGCCCGCGTGGACTGTGGCGGAAGCTTCTGGGTCATGCCGTTCTGGGTGGCCATCTGGACCATCTGGGTCACCAGCTGACCCAGCTGCTCGCTGGGCACCGAGGAGTCGAACTCCCCGACCGGCCGGCCTCCGATGAAGGCGGTCGCCACCGGCACCTGATCAGCGCTCTGAGCCAGTTCAGGGTGGGCGGAGGCGTCGATCTGGGCAAGCAGGATGCGGCCCTGCTGGGCGTCGACGAGATCCTCCAGGGTGGTCTTCATCGTCGCAGAGGCGGAATCCGCGCCGAAGATCAGCACGATCACGGGTGCCTGCGAGGAGAGCTCCACCACCTGCTGAAGCTGCTGCGGCTGCACCGCAACGGCCCAGCTGTCAGCTGTAGTGCCCGCTGGCGCGGGCCCTGCACCCTGCGGTGCGGTCTGCGCCGAGGAGGGGGCGAGGGAGGAGAGATCCACCGCTCCCCGGGTATCGACTCGTCGAGACTGTGGCTGTTGAGCGGAATCTGTCACTGCAGCTCTCCTTGCGCGTCGGCGTCCACCGTGGCGGACCTGGGGACGAATCTCCTGAAGCGGAGATCAGTCGAGGATATTGACCTCGTTCACAATATCGTGGACGCCCAGGACCACGACTTTCTCGTCATCCTCGGCGGGGATGTGCAGGATCATCGACTCGCGGTTGATGATGTCTGCATCGGCGGTGGTGGACTCAGTCTCGGCCAGCTCGGCGCTGACGCCGGAGAAGTTGATGGAGGCACCCTCCTCCGGGCGAAGCTGGGTGGTCGAGTCGAAGCTTCCCACGGCGAGCACCGAACCATCGGGCAGTCGCATCGCTGTGGAACCCTCGCCGATCAGTGGGCGGGTGTAGGAGATCTCGAGGTCCTCGGCGGACTCGCGCAGCTCGTCCTGGTACGCCTGCAGATCCTCGATGTATGCGTTGTCCTCGACGTTGTTGCCGAAGTAGTACTCACCGTTGTTCAGGAAGACCGCCGTACGCTCCATGGCGAGGTTCGCAGCGAACAGCGCCACCTCCTCGGTGGGATCGACAGGTTCCACACCGCCGTCCTCGGCGGAGATGGCGGGGAACTCGGTGCCCGGGACCATCAGCACCGACTGGATGAGCTCGTAGTTCTCCCGCGGGGAGGCCTGCTCGATGACCAGCACCTGAGGGATCTCGGCCTCGGCATCCTGTGTGATGACCACTGCTTGACGCGGGAAGTCGCCCTCCGAGGTGACGGCGGCGCTGAGGATCTCGGTGCCGATGGCGTCGGGCATGACGTCCTCGTCGATCTCATGGTTGCGATAGGTCAGCTCGCGGACCGTCTCGGCGTTGCCGGAGACCCGGGGAGCAAGCAGCTCGGCGTCGAAGGCCTCGTCCGCTGCGGCGGTGTGCTCGGCGATGTCGTCGATGATGCCCTGCAGCTGTGATTCCAGCAGCACGGAATAGCCCTCGTCCTCGGTCTCCACCTCGTCGGCTTCGACATCTTCGGTCTGCTCGCTCTCGCCGGGCGTGGGCTCAGCGTCGGAGACCAGCACGGCGGGACTCAGGGCGAGGGAGAGCGCCGCGGCGGTGGCGACGGAGCGGCTGCGCCACGTGCGCCCCTCGGTGTCGTCCCGCTCGTCCCGGTCGTCCTCAGTGTTCTCGGTGTCGGGCTCGTCGGCGCCGGCCGGATCCGAGCCGATGGGCTCGATGATGCCGGTCGCGTCGGGATCTTCCGACGATGCCCCCCGCTCCTCGGCGGGAACCTGGGGGTGGACCTCGGTGCGGTCGGCGTCCGCGCTGTGCGGCTGGTGCGTCATCTCATCCTCCGTGGCTCCGGCCGCGGTTCCGGTGTCGGTGTCATCCTCTGCGGCGGCGTTGGTGCTCACCGTGGCGGTGCCGAGGGCGACGCCGGCGATGCCCTGCGCAGTCCCGCTGGACGCGGCGCCTGCACTGGACGCGGCGCCTGCACTGCCCACGGTCGTCGCGGAGTCGAGTCCGCTGCCGGAGGCCGCACGCGTCGTGTGCTCGCCGCGGCTGGTCTTCTCGCCACGCTTCGCATCGGCGGTCTTGCGGGAGCGCAGGAACAGGAAGAGCCCCAGCAGCACGAGCAGCGCGCCGAGCACGATCAGCACGGTGCCGAGAAGGTGGTCGGGCTCTTCTTCCAGTTCGACGCTGACCGTGGTGGGGGCCGGCTGCTCGCCGTCGCGGAACATCAGCAGGCTCCAGTCCCCGCTGTCGTCCGGTGCGCTCCAGGCATAACGCAGGTCACCTTCGGTGGTCTCGCTCGCCACCCAGAGGTCCGAATCAGCCGGGTCCGGGACGGTGGCCTCGCCCTCCGCGAACTCCGTCTCGATGGTGTCCTCAGCATCGTCCTGGCCCTCCTGGACCGCCCCGATGGTCACGTGGGCGGCGTCGCCGACCCAGGCTTCGATGTCCTGGGTGCGTCCGAGCGCAATGGTGTACTCGCCCTCGGCCGAGATCGTGAACTCTTCGCGCTGAGCTTCTTCGTCGATCAGATCATCGCTGATCACGGTGAGGGGCGCCTCGTCCACCTCCTGTGTCTGCGCGGTGGGGACCTCGTCGGAGGCCCAGACGGTCAGCAGGCCCACTCCGATCCCTGCCAGCAGCAGGCCCAGAATGAAAGTGATGATGGAAGCGGGAAAGCGCACGGGTGAGAAGTCCTTGATCGGGAGAGGCGAGGGTCCAGCGGTCTAGAATACCGAAGATAACAATAAGATCACAGTCTGGGTATCCGCTGGACGGTGAGATGCGCGTCGATGCGGATCCGGGCGCGGCGGATGGATAGGCTGAGCGCGTGACAGACTCCGAGCGGAATACCCAGCGCACGGCCCGGCTTCGGGGCATGGCACGCCGCTACCGACTCCGCCTTCCCAAGCGTGCCCCACGTCGCCCGATCGCCGAGCTGGATCAGTATGGCCTGCCGCCTGTCGCCGTGGGAACGACGGAGAAGGCCGCCACCTACGCCTCCCGCCCGATCTACACGGGGTTCATGCTCGCCGTGGGCGTCGGCCTGGCACTGCTGGTCTTCTACGTCGCCCAGGCCAACACACAGCTGCTGGTCTGGATCGCGGCGGCACTGTTCATCGCCATCGGCCTGGATCCGGTGGTGCGCAGCCTGGAGCGTGCGGGATTCCCCCGCCCGGCCGGGGTCGCGGTCACCATCACAGTCTTTCTCGGTCTGGTCTCCACGGTCATCGCCGCCCTGGCACCCATGGTGACCGAGCAGACGACCACCTTTCTCGGATCGCTCCCCCGACTGGTCGAGGGCATCTCGAGGTCCGACTGGTTCGAACGCATCGATGAGGACTTCCAGGTCCAGCAGATCATCGACACCGAGGTCAATCGGTTCATCTCGAACCCTGGCAACGTCACCAACGCTCTGGGCGGGCTCTTCGGGGTGGGAACAGCAATCCTCACCACGGCACTGGGCACGCTGGTGGTCTTCGTGCTGGCGATCTACTTCTTGTCTTCGTTGCCAGTGATGACCGCCTGGGGCTATCGGCTGGCGCCGCGCTCCTCACGCGAACGGGTCCAGCACCTGGGCGATCGAATCCTTGACGGGGTCGGGCACTACGTCATGGGCCAGGCCTTCGTGGCGGTGCTCAACGGCGTGGTCGCCTTCATCGCGATCAGCATCGCGGGCGTCCCCTTCGGGGTGCTCTTCGCCGTCGTCGCGGGCGTCCTGGCCTTCATCCCGCTGGTGGGCCCGGTCACCGGCGGCACGCTGGTCACGCTCGTGGCGCTGACCGTGGACTGGCAGACCGCGGCGACCTTCGCGGCGATCTACTTCGTCTATCTGCAGGTCGAGGCCTATCTGGTCTCGCCGCGCATCATGGCGCACGCTGTGCGGATCCCGGCCGCCGTCGTCGTGATCTCGGTGCTCGCCGGCGGCACCCTGCTCGGTGTGCTCGGCGCCCTCATGGCGATCCCCACGGCGGCCGCGGTCATGCTGCTGACCCGCGAGGTGCTGATCCGCCGCCAGGACGCGCGCTAGCGGGCAGAGCCAGACACCGTCTCAGCCGATCCGCCAGCAGTGGGTGTGCCAGTGCCGCCGATCGGCCGCCGCATGCTCATCGCCGAAGATCGAGTCCGCTCGCCAGGCCACCACATGAGCGGTGCCGGCAGAGACCGGAAGGTGGCACCCCGGGCAGGTGTACTGCTTCTGCGCGGCGGAGGCCGAGATGTGCCGGACGTGGTACTCGCCGTCGCGGCGGCGCACGGTCCCGGAGGAGAACGCCCCCTGGCCGAAGACTCCGGTGGAGAGCGGCCGGTGCTCGCGCTGCCACTTCGACCCGCGGCGGCCTGACCCCTTCGCTGACTTCGCCATGACTCCATTGTTCCAGGTGCTCGGCATGCGCGGGGCACGATGCACCGGGCGGCAGTCGAAGCGGGTAGGATCAATCACCGTGCGATTGGTGATTGCGACCTGTTCAGTGTCATATTCCGGCCGGCTCAATGCCCATCTGGCCCAGGCCACGCGCCTGCTGATGGTCAAGGCCGACGGCGGAGTGCTCATCCACTCCGACGGCGGCTCCTATAAGCCGCTGAACTGGATGTCGCCCCCCGCCACTCTGCGGATCACATCGCCGGATGCTCAGCAGCTCGAGGCCGGGATCTCCGAGGTCTGGACGGTCTCCGCCACCAAGAGCGACGACACGCTGAGCATCCTGATCAGCGAGATCCATGAGGACATCTCCCACGACCTCGGCGCAGACCCGGGGCTGGTCAAGGACGGCGTGGAATCGGATCTGCAGCGACTCCTCGCGGAGCAGATCGAGCTTCTCGGGGCCGGTCACCGGCTCATTCGCCGGGAACACCCCACCCCCATCGGACCTGTGGATCTGCTGGCACGCGGGCCGCAGGGCCACGTCGCCGTGGAGCTCAAGCGCCGCGGCGACATCGACGGGGTGGAGCAGCTCACGCGTTACCTGGATCTGCTCAATCGGGATCCGCTCCTGGCTCCGGTGCAGGGAATCTTCGCCGCCCAGCAGATCAAGCCGCAGGCTCGCACACTCGCCGAGGACCGCGGCATCCGCTGCCTGGTCCTGGACTACGATGCGATGCGCGGCGTCGACGACGCCGACTCCCGCCTCTTCTAGAACGCCTCCCGCTGCAGCGGGGCATAACTGCAGGCAAGACAGAGCAGCGGGAAAGGCAAAGAGCGGGCCCGGTCTCCATGATGGAGACCGGGCCCGCTCTTTGACTGCTGAGCTCCTCAGCTGACTGGCTCAGTCCTCGATGAGTTCGGCATCATCGGCGACGATGGTCACGCGATCCGAATCGACCGAGAAGAACCCGCCATTGACCTTGGCCTTGACCGGAGCACCCTCGACCGGATCGATGAGCAGCTCGCCCTCCGCCAGCAGCGACAGCACCGGAGTGTGACCGGGAAGGATTCCCATGTCGCCCTCCACCGTGCGACCGCGGACCGATTTGGCGGCGCCGGACCAGACCGCGTGGTCGCTGGCGACCACCTGCACGTCGAGTTCCGCCATGATCAGGACCTCTTCTGCATCTCGGCATAGAGACGCTCGACATCATCGAGTCCGCCGACGTTGTAGAACGCCTGCTCGGGCACATGGTCGAGGTCACCGTTGGCGATGGCGTTGAAGCCCTCGATGGTGTCCTTGATCCCCACGGTGGAACCATCCACACCGGTGAACTGCTTGGCGGTGTAGGTGTTCTGCGAGAGGAACTGCTCGATGCGGCGGGCACGGGAGACGACGATCTTGTCCTCTTCGCCGAGCTCGTCGATGCCGAGGATCGCGATGATGTCCTGCAGCTCCTTGTTCTTCTGCAGAATCTGCTTCACACGGGTCGCCGTGTCGTAGTGCTCCTGGCCCACGTACTGCGGGTCCAGGATGCGCGAGGTCGACGTCAGCGGATCCACGGCGGGGTACAGACCACGCGAGGCGATCGCACGGGAGAGCTCCGTGGTCGCGTCCAGGTGGGCGAACACGTTCGCCGGGGCCGGGTCCGTGTAGTCATCGGCGGGCACGTAGACAGCCTGCATCGAGGTGATCGAGTGACCACGGGTCGAGGTGATGCGCTCCTGGAGCACACCCATCTCGTCCGCAAGGTTCGGCTGGTAGCCCACGGCGGAGGGCATGCGCCCCAGCAGTGTGGACACCTCAGAGCCGGCCTGCGAGAAGCGGAAGATGTTGTCGATGAAGAGCAGCACGTCCTGGTTCTGCACATCGCGGAAGTACTCCGCCATGGTCAGCGCGCTCAGCGCCACGCGAAGACGCGTGCCTGGCGGCTCATCCATCTGGCCGAACACCAGCGCGGTGTCCTTGAGAACACCTGCCTCTTCCATCTCGACCCAGAGGTCGTTGCCCTCACGGGTACGCTCACCGACGCCGGCGAACACCGAGGTGCCGCCGAAGTTGCGGGCCACACGGGTGATCATCTCCTGGATGAGCACCGTCTTGCCCACACCGGCACCTCCGAACAGGCCGATCTTGCCGCCGGAGATGTAGGGGGTCAGCAGGTCGATCACCTTGATGCCGGTCTCCAGCATCTCAGTGGATCCCTCCAGCGCCGCGAAGTTCGGCGCCGCACGGTGGATCGGCCAGCGGTCGGTCACCTCGAGCTCGGAGATCGGCATGTCCAGGGTCTCACCGAGGACGTTGAAGATGTGACCCTTCACGGACTCGCCGACCGGCACGGAGATCGCAGAACCGGTGTCCTGGACCGGGGTGCCGCGCACCAGGCCGTCAGTGGCCTGCAGCGAGATCGCCCGGATGAGGTTGTCGCCCAGGTGCGCGGCGGTCTCGAAGGTGATCTTGCGCGTCGTGCCGCCGAGGGTGACCTCGGAGGTGAGCGCGTTGTACATCGATGGGATGGAGTCGGCGGGGAACTCGATGTCCACGACCGGACCGATCACGCGCGCGATGCGACCAGTCGCACCCGGCTGAGCGGTTCCTCCGGAGCTCTGCTCTGTAGTAGTGGCAGTCATCTCTCTCACTTCACTTGATCTTGGATGATGTCAAAACGTCTATAGGCCTGCGGGAGTACCCCGTGGGCTAGCTCGCGGCCAAGGCGTCGGCACCCGCGATGAGCTCGCTGAGCTCCTGGGTGATCTCTGCCTGGCGAGCGTTGTTGCGCAACAGGGTGTACTTCTTGATGAGATCGTCTGCGTTGTCCGCAGCCGACTTCATCGCCCGCTGGCGTGCCGCGAGCTCGGAGGCCGAGGCTTCCAGCATCGCCGCGAAGATCTTGGACTCGATGTACCGCGGGAGCAGCGCATCGAGCACCTCCTCGGCATTCGGCTCGAAGTCATAGAGCGGGTTCGGCTCGTGCTCGGCGTCGCTCTCCACGAAGGCCAGCGGCAGCAGACGTCGCGCCACAGGCTCCTGCTTCACCATGGACTGGAACTCGGTGTACACGAGGTACAGCTCGTCCACGCCGCCCTCCTCAGTGGGCTGCAGGAAGCGGTCCACCAAGGTGCGGCCGATCTCCTGAGCACGTTCCACCTCGGGAGCGTCCGTGTTGCCGGTCCATACCTGGTCGTACTCCCGCTCACGGAAGTCGTAGAACGCCTGTGCCTTGCGTCCATAGAGGTAGGGACGGACTTCCTTGCCGTCTTCACGCAGTCGCTTCGTCAGGGCCTCGCCCTGCTTGAGCACATTGGTGGAGTAGGCACCGGCAAGACCGCGGTCGCTGGTGAGGATCAGCACTGCCGCGCGGGTGGGGTTGTCCACCTTTGTGGTCAGCACGTGATCGATGTCGTTCTGCGAGGCCACGGCGGAGACCGCACGAGTGATGGCTTCTGCGTATGGCAGGGCCGCACGCGCACGGCTGCGTGCTTTGCCGATGCGCGACGTCGCGATCAGCTCCATCGCCTTGAAGATCTTCTTCATCGACGAGGTCGATGCGATCTTCTGGCGGTAGACCCGGATCTGGGCTCCCATGCTTGTCCTTCCCTGATGTCTTCCAGTCGGTGATTCTGCCGGGCTGAGCGGTGGCTCAGCTCTTGGCTGGAATCTCTTCCTGGCTGATCTCGTCGGCGGACATCGCTTCGGTCTGCTCGTTGCCCACCAGGGACTCCGAACCCTCGGCGTGGAACTCCTTCTTGAACGCGACCATGGCTTCCTTGAGCGCACTGACCGTGTCGTCCTCGAGCTTGCCCGAGGAGGCGATGTTGGTCAGCACATTGGTCTTGCGACGCAGGTAGTCCAGCCAGTCGGTCTCGAAGCGCTTGATGTCCGCGGTCTCGACATCGTCCAGGTGGCCCTGGGCGCCGGTCCAGATCGAAGCGACCTGGTCCTCGACCGGGTACGGCGTGTACTGAGCCTGCTTGAGCAGCTCGGTCTGACGCTCACCGCGCACCAGCTGCTGGCGCGTGGCGGGATCGAGGTCCGAGGCGAACATCGCGAAGGCCTGCATGTCGCGGTACTGCGCCAGGTCCAGCTTCAGCGTGCCGGAGACCTTCTTCATGGCCTTCATCTGCGCCGCGCCACCCACGCGTGACACCGAGATGCCCACGTCCACGGCGGGACGCTGGTTGGCGTTGAAGAGATCCGACTGCAGGAAGATCTGACCATCGGTGATGGAGATGACGTTGGTCGGGATGTAGGCCGAGACGTCATTCGCCTTGGTCTCGATGAGCGGAAGACCGGTCATCGAACCGGCACCGAGCTCGTCGGAGAGCTTGGCGCAGCGTTCGAGCAGACGGGAGTGGAGGTAGAACACGTCGCCCGGGAACGCCTCGCGCCCCGGCGGGCGGCGCAGCAGCAGAGACACTGCGCGGTAGGCCTCGGCCTGCTTGGAGAGGTCATCGAAGACGATGAGCACGTGCTTGCCGCCGTACATCCAGTGCTGGCCGATGGCCGACCCTGCGAACGGTGCAAGGTACTTATAGCCCGCTGGGTCAGAGGCTGGGGAGGCCACGATCGTGGTGTACTCCAGCGCGCCGCGCTCCTCGAGGGTCTGCCGCACAGCTGCGATGGTGGAGGCCTTCTGGCCCACAGCCACGTAGACGCAGCGCACCTGCTTGTCGACGTCGCCGGACTCCCAGTTGGCCTTCTGGTTCAGGATGGCGTCGATCGCAATGGCGGTCTTGCCGGTCTGGCGGTCACCGATGATCAGCTGACGCTGACCGCGGCCGATCGGGATCATGGCGTCGATCGCCTTGATGCCGGTCTGCAGCGGCTCGTGCACCGACTTGCGCTGCACCACCGAGGGTGCCTGCAGCTCCATCGGGCGGCGACCCTCGGGGGTGATCTCGCCCTTGTCATCGATGGGCTTGCCCAGCGGGTCGACCACGCGACCCAGGAATTCGTCACCCACCGGGACGGAGAGGACCTCGCCGGTGCGAGTGACCTCCTGGCCCTCCTCGATGCCGGAGAACTCACCGAGGACCACGACGCCGATCTCGCGGGTGTCGAGGTTCTGGGCCAGGCCCAGGGTTCCGTCTTCGAAGCGAAGAAGTTCGTTTGCCATGGTCGAGGGAAGTCCCTCGACTCGAGCGATGCCGTCAGCCGCGGAGATCACGCGTCCGACCTCGACGCGCTCAGCGCTGCCGGGATCATAGGACGCTGCGAACTCGTTCAAGGCGTTGCGGACGTCGTCGGCGTTGATGGTCAAGTCGGCCATCTGCAGTCCCTGCTCTCCTCAGTCATGGCCGCAGTGTGCGGCCGGGTGGTTCAAAGATTCACGTGTGTGTGAGCTATGTCTTCTATGAAGACTAGCTGGCCAGCTTCCGGTGCAGTTCATTGAGCTTGGTGGCGACAGTGCTGTCGACCACCTCATCACCGACCTGTACACGAATGCCACCGACCACAGCTGGGTCGACGACGACGTCGAGTTGCAGCTCCCGGCCGAAGTAGCGGTCGAGGCTGGCCCCGAGTCGCTGCACATAGGCCGAGTCCAGCTCTTTGGCGACGGTGACCTGGGCGATCCAACGCTGCTGACGTTCTGCGATCTGCTCCGAGAAGCGCTCCAGAAGCTGCGTGGGACGCAGTCCCCGCGGCTTCGTGACGGCACGGTCGATCAGCAGCCGCGCTTCGGAGCTGACACCGGGCGTCAGACGCTCGGCGAGCTGCTTCTTCGCCTCCGGACGGGCCTGCGCATCCGTCAGCGCGCGCTGCACCTCATGCGAGGACGACACGGTCCGGCGGAAGTCCAGCAGGGTCGTCTCGAGGTTCTCGAGTCCCTTCAGGCCTTCACGCTCGGCCGCCCGCGTGACCACGATGACCGCCATGATCTCCACGGCGTCGCCCAGGTCACGCTCACGGCTCCAGCGTCGTGAGACCAGGGCCTCGAGGATCGACGCGGTGGCTGAGCTGACCTTGCCGCCGAAGAGGCTCTGGACCATTGCTGCCCGGGCCAGCGGCTCGCGCGACGGATCGGTGAGGCTGCGACGCAGCCCCGCCGAGGAGTCGAGCACGTCCAGCGCGGCGAAGAGCTCCTCGGCGACCGCAAGATCAGCCTGCGCGATCACCTGTTCGAGCTCGCGCTGCACCGTTGCGAGAGATTCGGTGGTCACCGCTGCCATTACTGCGCCGCCCCCGTCTGGCCAGCCTGTGCTGACTGATCAGCGTCGAGATCGGCCAGGAAGCGATCCACCACTCGCTGGGAGCGGGTGTCGTCCTCGAGGGCCTCCCCGACGATGCGGCTTGCAAGCTGGGTGGCAAGTGTCCCCACCTCGGCCTGCAGGGAGTGCGCAGCCGAAGCCCGCTCGGCGGCGATGTGCTGCTGAGCCTGCTCGGTGATGCGAGCGGCCTCGGCCGCCGCCTTCTCCTTGTGCTCGGCAACGATCTCGGCGCCCTCGGCGCGAGCCTCCTCGCGGAGACGGCTCGCCTCCGCGCGTGCCTCGCTGAGGTTCTTCTCGTACTCGGCCTTCAGGGCCTCGGCCTCGGCCTGAGCCTTCTCAGCTTCGTGCAGGCCACCTTCGATGGCCTGTCTGCGGTCCTGGTAAGCCTTCTCGAACGCCGGGGCGATGAACTTCACCACGACGAAGAGCAGCGCGGCGAAGCCGACTGCGCTGGCGAGAATCTCCCAGGGATTGGGAACAAGGGGGTTTGCGTCCTCGGCCGCGGCCTGGAGCAATTGTGCCCTGATCATGCGTTCACCCATTTCCATAGTCTGACGGTCCTATGACCGTGGTTCTGCGCTCCTGCGCCAACGTCCACGGCATCATGTTGCGACCTCTAGAGGACGAAGGCGAAGACCAGAGCCAGAATCGCAAGGGCCTCGGCCAGTGCGAAGCCGAGCAGTGCGATGGGCTGCAGGATGCGCTGCGCCTCGGGCTGGCGGGCAACACCGTTGATGTAGGCCGAGAAGATCAGACCCACACCGATGGCGGAACCGATGGATGCCAGGCCGTAGCCGATCAGGTTAAGGGAACCATCCATGTCCTTGTGCTCTCTTTCTGATAAGGATGCCGGCAGGTACACCGACAGATTCTTGGGTGCATCCCCATCCCCGGTCGAGCCGGGCATGGAGGTTTTTTCTCATGGGCGTGCTGCCCTGAAAATCTTCAGGCTAGTGGGCGTCCGCTTCGATCGCGCCCTGCAGATAGATCGCCGTGAGCAGTGCGAAGACGAAGGCCTGCAGGACCATCATGAGCAGCTCGAGGAAGTACAGCGCGATGAATCCGATCAGGACCAGGACGCCGGTGGCGTTCATCAGCAGCGACTCCTGCTGGCCGATGAGGAACTCGGCGCCGGAGCCGGCGAGCATCACGATCATGTGACCGGCGAGCATCACGGCCATGAGTCGCAGCGAGTGCGTCACCGGACGAACGATGAAGTTCGAGATGATCTCCAGCGGGATCAGCAGCGGCAGCACCGCCTTCGGGACGCCTGCCGGAACGACTGCCAGCTTGAAGTAGCGGGGACCGTACTTCTGCACACCGACACCGATCCAGGTGAAGTACACGATGGCCGCCATCAGATAGGCAGGTCCGGCGTGGGAGAAGGTGGGCATCTGCAGGAACGGAATGGCGCCGAAGAGGTTGTTGACCAGCACGAAGAAGAAGATCGCAAAGAGGAAGGGCACCCATTTGGCGAAGTGCTTCTCGCCGAGGATGTCCTTCGCGATGGTGTTGCGGACGAATCCGTAGCCGGCCTCTGCGGCCCACTGCAATCGTGACGGGACCAGTGACCGCTTCCGGATGGCCCACATGAAGAACAGGTAGATGATGATCACTGAAAGGATCGCCATCAGCATGTTCTTGCCGAAGCCTGTCCCCCATTCGGCCATCCACGGGAAGATCTCTGGGAGGTGGGTCTCACTGATCGTGGGCGGCGTGAATCCACCTTCATTGGTGGCCATGAGCGCAAGCGACTGCAACGCTGGTCCTCTCTGCGGTGTCTTTCGATCCTGACAAGGATGAGCAATTGGTGCGGCGGCGAGTGGAGTGATGCTCGTCAGCCTGACGCGACCCTCGGCAAGCCTACCAAACACATTGTGTGATCCAGAGCATGGCCGATTTCTGCACCCAGTCTACTACATCGCGTAGAACTTCCCGGACGCAGGGACCGGCCGAGAAGGCTTCGACATGGGGCGTCGCAGAGGCAGACGTCAGGGGTGCGGCGTCACGGTGAACCGCATCCTGCGGAAGGCCATCAGCTCCGCCGTCTGCCAGACCACCACGACCGCGAGGGCCGTGA
The DNA here is from genome assembly GCA_947494195.1 of uncultured Nesterenkonia sp. Taxonomy (GTDB): domain Bacteria; phylum Actinomycetota; class Actinomycetes; order Actinomycetales; family Micrococcaceae; genus Nesterenkonia. Next base: position 358,478 of record CANLUC010000003.1, read on the forward strand.
GCCCTGCCCAGGCCGCACTGACCCAGTCAGGTGCTTCCACGGTGCTCAGCACGATGCCGAGCAGCGCCAGCTTGACCACGAAGCCCAGCATGAACGCCACGATCGTCAGTCCCGGGGCGTGACGCTCAGCCAGGTCCACGATCAGCAGGGTGAGCGCGGAGAGCAGCACGACGGCGAGTCCACCTCCTGCCGCGCTGCCGGCCGCCGCCGGACCGTCGAGCACCCAGCCGAGCCCCGCGGACAGTGCCGTGGCGAGCAGACCTGCCGCACAGGCGACGATCAGCACCCGGCGCCATCCGGTGAAGCGTTCGACCGGCTCAGAGGCCGCGAGAGGCTGGCTCACAGCTGTCCTTCCTCGGCCGCGGCGGGGCCAGGTTCATGGGGTGGCTGGTAGGGAGAGTGCGCAGGCTCTCCGCGGCGCTGCCTCAGCCGTCGTTCGCGCAGCGCCTGTTCGGCTGCCGCGCGGTTCACCCGGCGGGCTCGTCGGCGCAGCCAGGGACCCAGGGTGAAGACGACGGCGGCGCCGAGGCTCAGCATCATCAGCAGGGTGACGATCCACCATTCGACGAAATACAGGGACACCGCCCCGAAGGCGAACAGCGCGGACCAGAAGTACAGCAGCAGCACCGCCTGCGGATGGGAGTATCCGCCGTCGACCAGCTTGTGGTGCAGGTGACCGCGGTCCGGGCTGAAGGGTGAGGCGCCGCGCGCCGTGCGCCGAGCCACGGCGAGGGCCAGGTCCAGCAGCGGCAGCAGCGTCACAGCCAGCGGCAGCAGGATCGGCATGTACGCCGGGATGTTGCGAAACCTGAAGCCCTCGGTCAGCTGGCCGACGTCGGCGGTCACAGCGAGGGCGCCGGCCGCCATCACCAGACCCAGCAGCATCGCCCCGGTGTCTCCCATGATGATCCGCGACGGGTAGAAGTTGTGCGGCAGGAAGCCGAGGCAGGACCCCAGCAGCACCGCCATCAGCAGCGTGACCAGGTTGGAGGCGTCGAAGGCGTTGATCGAGAGCGTGAGCAGGTAGCTGTAGATGAAGAAGGCGGCAGCACCCAGGGCCGCCACACCTGAGGCCAGACCGTCGAGCCCGTCGATGAAGTTGAAGGCATTGATCGTCAGGACCACCACGAAGACGGTGAGGAAGGCCTGCACCCAGGGCCCGCCCACGCCCAGCCAGCCCACCGGCATCACCTCCAGGGTGATGCCATGGACCACCAGGATGACGGCGGATCCCACCTGTCCTGCGAGTTTGACCATCCAGGGGATGTCCCAGGCGTCGTCGGCCATCCCGACCAGGAGGATCAGCACCATCGCGGCGAAGACCCCGCGCACCGGAGTGAGATCGGCGAAGATCCCCTCCAGATACGGGATCGTGGAGGCTGCGGCGAGCCCTACGATCATGCCCATGAACATAGCCACCCCGCCCCAGCGCGGCTTGATCTGGCTGTGCACGTCGCGGTCCCGGATCTGGGTGTAGATGCCCAGCTTCAGCGCGATCGTGCGGACCAATGGCGTCAGCAGATAGGTGACCACCATCGACACGGCCAGGACGGCGAGGAAATAGATCATGAGGGAGAGTCGGAGGCCTTTGCAGCAGCATCTTCGATCCCGCGCACCGTGGGCTCGATGGCCTGGATCTCCGCCAGCGGCAGCGCACCCTGGCGCACCACTCGGGGCGGCGTCACGGTGGCATCGATGATCGTCGAGGCGGCGCTGGAGCTGCGGGCACCGCCGTCGAGGTAGACCGAGACGGATTCCGCGAGCATCTGCTGGGCCTCTTCGACGGAGGTGGCCGCGTCCATGCCGGTCCGGTTCGCCGAGGAGACCGCGAGCGGACCGGTGGCGCCCAGCAGGTCCAGGGCCAGCTCATCGGCGGGCATGCGCAGCGCCACGGTTCCGTGGGTCTCCCCCAGGTCCCAGTGCAGCGAGGGCTGAGCCTGCAGGATCAGAGTCATCGCGCCGGGCCAGAAGGCCCCGGCGAGTGCGCGCGCCGCCTCGGGGACATCGATCGCCAGTGCGTCCATGACCTCCGCTCGGCCGATCAGCACCGGCGGGGGCATCGCACGGCTGCGACCCTTGGCCGCGAGCAGCACGGCGACAGCCTGCGGGGAGAAGGCGTCGGCGCCGATGCCGTAGACGGTGTCCGTGGGCAGGACCACGACCTCTCCGCGAGAGAGCGCATCCTGGGCCTGGGCGATCCCCTCAGCGCGGGAGGCTGGGTCCATACAGTCGACTGTTCGGCTCACGCGGGACATTCTTTCATGTGCGATGCGGGTTCTTCGTCAAGGGCTGCGCTTGTTGCTCGGTCACGTCCGGTGAGGTCCTGATGCGTGGCCACCGCGCTCAGAGCCGCATCGGCGCGGCAGCGTGCCGCCAGGGCGGGGGCTTGGACCTCCGCGTGTTCCAGGATGAACCATCCTCCTGGGACCAGCAGTCGCTTGGCGGTCTCGATCACCGCGAAGGGCATGGCCAGCCCGTCCGCCCCGCCGCCGTAGAGGGCCAGTTCGGGGTCGTGGACCCGGACCTCCTCCTCGCGCGGGACCATCCCCTCAGGGATATAGGGCGGATTGGAGACGACGACGTCGAAGCTCGCCTCCCACCCCGGCGGCACCTCGCGCAGGTCACGCTGGTGCAGCGTCACCCCGAGCGGGCCGAGGTTCAGCTCGGCCCAGGCCACTGCCGACGCAGAGAGCTCCACGGCGTGGACCTCCGCCTGCGGGTGCTCTGCGGCGATGGCAGCGGCGAGGGCGCCGGACCCGGTTCCGAGATCCACCACTCGTGGCCTCCACCCAGCGGGCCGGCTCTGCGCCATGGAGGCCAGCTTCTCGAGCGCCACCTGGGCCACCTGCTCCGTCTCGGGGCGCGGGATGAACACGCCGGGTCCCACTCGAAGCTGGAGGTGCCTGAACGGTGCGACTCCGGTCAGGTGCTGCAGCGGCACACGAGCCTCCCGCTCCCCCACCAGATCGGTGAAGCGCGCCGCCTGGGGCGCGGTCAGTGCGCTGCCGGCGATCGCCATCGCCGCGAGACGTCCGCGGGAGACGTCCAGCACATGGGCGGCCAGCACCTCGGCGTCCACGCGCGGGCTGGGCACGCCGGCCTCGCTGAGGCGTCGGGTCGCTTCGCGCAGGAGCACGTCGGTGCTGTGCTCCACCCCGGTGCTGTGTTCCGCCCCTGAATCGTGCTGGACCATCGGGCTCAGCTCTCGGTGTCGTTCAGCGCCGCGAGTCGCTCCTGCTCATCGAGCTGGACACAGGACTGGATCACGGCTTCGAGGTCACCGTTGATCACGGTGTCCAGGTTGTAGGCCTTGTACCCGCTGCGGTGATCCGCGATCCGGTTCTCCGGGTAGTTGTAGGTGCGGATCCGTTCCGAGCGGTCCATGGTGCGGACCTGGGACTTGCGCACCTGGGCGTTGTCGGCGTCGATCTGTTCCTGCTGGTGAGCAAGGATCCGGGAGCGCAGCACCCGCATCGCGGCGTCCTTGTTCTGCAGCTGGGACTTCTCGTTCTGCATGGCCACCACGATCCCGGTGGGCAGGTGGGTGATGCGCACGGCGGAGTCGGTGGTGTTCACGGACTGTCCGCCGGGGCCCGAGGAGCGATAGACGTCGATCTTGAGATCATTCTGACTGAGTTCGACCTCCTCCGGCTCATCGACCTCAGGCAGGACGAGCACACCGGCCGCAGAGGTATGGATGCGTCCCTGCGATTCCGTCTCGGGCACACGCTGCACGCGGTGCACGCCACCTTCGAACTTCAGGTGGGCGTAGACGCCGAGCGCCGGATCATTGGTGGAAGACTTGATCGCCATCTGCACGTCCTTATAGCCGCCGGCGTCTGAGGCGGTGGCCGAGAGGATCTCGGTCTTCCAGCCCTTGGACTCGGCGTAGCGGGTGTACATGCGCAACAGGTCTCCGGCGAAGAGCGCGGCCTCGTCACCGCCAGCACCGCCCTTGACCTCGATGATCACGTTGCGCACGTCGTTCTCATCGCGAGGAATGAGCATGCGCAGCAGCTTGGCGGCGGCGGCGTCGAGCTGCTCGGTCAGCGCCGGGATCTCAGCGGCGAACTCTGCGTCCTCCTGGGCGAGCTCCTGGGTGGTGGCGAGGTCCTCGCTGATCCGCTTCCAGTTCTTGTGCGCCTCGGCGACGCCGTTGAGCTGGGCGTAGCGGCGTCCCAGGCGGCGCGCCAGGGACTGGTCGGCATGGACCTCAGGGTCGGCAAGCTGCTCCTGGAGCTCGGCATGCTCGGCGAGCAGCGTCGAGACGGAGTCGAACATCCGGGCATTGATCTCTGCGCTCATGGGCGGGTTCTCTCTGTTTCCGTGTCTGCCCGATCATGCGGGGCGGGTGTGGACCGGGATGGTACAGGCAAAGCCCGGGGCGAGCTCATGCTCACCCCGGGCTTGCGCTGTTGAAGCGGCTAGCTGCCGTTGTCACCAAGCGTGGTCTTGGAGGCACGCATCAGGAACTCCGCATTGGACTGGGTCTCCTTGAGCTTGTTGATCAGCAGATCCAGACCCTGCTCCTGCTCGAGTCCGGAGAGGACGCGGCGCAGCTTCCACATGATCTTGACCTCCTCCGGCGAGAGCAGATTCTCCTCGCGACGGGTGGAGGACTCGTTGACGCTCACGGCCGGGAAGATCCGCTTGTCCGCCAGGCGGCGGGACAGACGCAGCTCCATGTTGCCGGTGCCCTTGAACTCCTCGAAGATGACCTCGTCCATCTTGGACCCGGTCTCCACCAGCGCGGTGGCGAGGATGGTGAGCGAGCCGCCGTTCTCGATGTTGCGCGCAGCGCCGAAGAATCGCTTCGGCGGGTAGAGCGCATTGGCATCGACGCCGCCGGAGAGGATGCGACCCGAGGCGGGGGCAGCGGTGTTGTACGCACGTCCGAGACGAGTCATGGAGTCCAGCAGCACGACGACGTCCTTGCCCAGCTCCACGAGACGCTTCGCGCGTTCGATGGCCAGCTCAGCGACCGTGGTGTGGTCATCCGCAGGGCGGTCGAAGGTCGAGGCGATGACCTCGCCGTCGACCGTGCGCTGCATGTCGGTGACTTCCTCGGGGCGCTCGTCGACCAGGACCATCATGAGGTGGACCTCAGGGTTGTTGGTCTTGATCGCGCTGGCCAGGGCCTGCAGGATGATCGTCTTGCCTGCCTTGGGCGGGGAGACGATGAGCCCGCGCTGACCCTTGCCGATGGGGGCGATGAGGTCGATCACGCGTGGCGCGATGTTCTTCGGATCGCCTTCCAGACGCAGACGGTCCTGCGGGTAGAGCGGGACCAGCTTGCTGAACTCGACGCGGTCGGTGTTGGACTCGGCGGGACGTCCGTTGACCGCGTCCAGCTTCACCAGCGCGTTGAACTTGGCGCGCTTATTGGGGTTCTCGCCTTCGCGTGGCGCCCGGATGTGACCGTGGACGGCGTCGCCCTTGCGCAGGTTGTGCCGCTTGACCTGGGCGAGTGAGACGTAGACGTCATTGGGTCCGGAGAGGTAGCCCGAGGTGCGCACAAAGGCGTAGTTGTCGAGCACGTCCAGGATGCCCGCCACGGGCACCAGGACGTCATCCTCGGTGATCTCGGTGTCGTCGACCTCGGGGTCGCGCCCGCGGCGACGGTTGTTGCGGTCGCCGCGATCATTGCGGTCGTTGCGATCGTTGCGATCGTTGCGATCGTTGCGGTCGTTACGGTTCCGGTTGCGACGATTGCGCCGCTCCTCATCGCGGCCGCCCTCATTGCGGTTGTTGTCACGACCACCGTCATTGCGGCTGTTGCGACCGCCGCCGTCATTGCGGTTGTCACGATTGTTGTCACGACCGCCGTCGTTGCGGTTGTCGCGATCGTTGTCACGACCCCCGTCGTTGCGGCTGTCGCGGTTGTCGTCGCGCCCGCCGTCGTTGCGGCTGCCACGGTTGTTGTCGCGACCGCCGTCGTTGCGGTTGTCGCGGTTGTCGTCGCGCCCGTTGTTGTCGCGATTGCGGCGACCGCGGCCTTCGCCGTCGTTGTCCTGATCCGCGCCGTTGGTCTGCGCGGGGCTGGACTCCTGACCGTTCTGCTGCGGTCCACCGTTGTCGTCACGGTTGCGATTGCGGCGGTTGCGATTGCGTCCGCGGGGCTGACCCTCGCCGGAGTCCTCGGAACCGTTGTTCTGCGCACCCTGCTCGTCCGCGCTGCGGCTCTGTGCTGCGGCCTGATCGGAGCGGCTGTTCTCGGTGCTGGTGTTCTGCGCGTTCTCGGCGTCGTTCTTTGTCGACGCGGCCTGCTCGGCCTCCTGCGGGGCGGCATCGGCCTTGGCCCGGCGACGGTTGCGCTTCGGGGCGGCGGGCTCGTCGGCTGCGGCCTTCCCCTGAGCCTCTCCGCCTGCGGCGGATTGTCCGTCACGGCCCTCAGTGGCCGCCTGCTCCTGCTTCTTGTCCCGTTCTGCGACTGCCCCGCCGCGCTGGTGTGAGGAGATGGCCTCGACCAGCGCGGACTTGCGCATGCGGGAGCTTCCGGTGATGCCGAGCTGGGAGGCAAGTGCCTGCAGCTGGGCGAGCTTCAGACCGGCAAGCCCGGAGCTCTTGGCCTCGGGTGCAGCGGACTCGGCCGTTTCGGCGGTCTGAGTCGCAGTGGTCTCAGCGGTGGTTTCTGTCACGAAGGTTCCTTCCCCCTCGTCAGGCAGGCCCGGCGGATGCGCCGTCCTGCGGTGTCTTCAACGGAGCGTCAGAGGTCCGTTGGCTTATTTCTGTTTTTCCGCGCATACAACGTTGGGGAGATTTCTTGCATGGTCCGCGTCCCCGGCGGGGAGTGGGATCATCGCGGGGCCCTGTTGGATCCCCCTCGGTGGAGAGGGCAGCGGCCAGCGCGCTCAGGAAAAAAGTGCAACTCGCGCGGAGGAACATTCTGATGATTGCCCTGGGTCCATCATGGTGATCCCGGAGGCGCAGCATGCAGTGCACACTGTCATGCCGAATGTGATTCCACTGTAGCACCTGTCCCCGCGATGGGCAGGATCCAGGGCGTGAACACGTGGCCCCGCGCGTCGGGCCCGCCACGTGCGACGATGTGCTCTGCTGCGCGCTCCGCCTGCTCATCACCCGCCGCGAGGACCAGGACCGAGGGACCGGCACCGGAGATGACCGCGGCGAACCCGGCTGCGCGCAGCGAGTCCACCAGAGCCATGGAGCCGGGGAAGGCCGGACGGCGCTGCTGCTGATGCAATGAGTCCTCCGTGGCCTCCAGGAGCAGCTCCGGAGCGGTGGTCAGTGCATGCACCAGCAGCGCTGCCCGCGCCGAGTTCCGCGCGGCGGCGGCATGCGGCACGTCGGCGGGAAGGAGGTCGCGGGCCACCTGTGTGGATTGCTCGAAGTTGGGCACGGCGACGACGGTGCGCAGCTGCGCGTGGGGGCTCAGTCGTGCGGTCCTGAAGGCGCCCGGCCTCGCAGGGGTCTCCCGCTCGGGCTGCTGCTGCCAGGAGATGGCCACGCCTCCGCGCAGGGCCGGCACGTAGTTGTCCGGGTGACCCTCGATGCGGGAGCCGATCTGCAGCTTCTCATCATCGGTGAGGCCCTGCGGGAGCAGCGCATCGGCCGTCATCACGGCCGAGGCCACCGCGGAGGCCGAAGATCCGAGCCCTCGGCTGTGCGGGATGTTGTTCTGCGCACGGACCTGCAGATCGGGCAGGCTGTAGCCCTTGACCGCCAGGATCTTCTCGACCAGGGTCACGACCAGATGGGAGGCGTCACGAGGGAGAGTGGCGGAGCCTTCGCCCTCCACCGAGATCTCGATGCTGGCCTCGGCCCCCGCACGCGGGGAGGCCTGGACGGTGATCTCGTCATAGAGCCCCAGTGCCAGACCCATCGTGTCGTAACCCGGACCGAGGTTTGCCGAGGTGGCCGGCACGCTCAGCTGAAACGTGAGCGGGGCCGACAGCGGCTCGCTGAGACGGACCTGCCTGGACGCCGAGCCGGGAGTCGCGTCGGGCCCCTCGGCGATCGCCTGCTCAGGCGCCAGTCCCTGGCCCAGCTTGTCCATGCTGCTCTGCCCACTCATGAGATCAGAGCCCCAGCTGACGAGCCACAGTCTCCACGTCCTGCGGCACCATGGTCGGCGTGACATCGGAGCCGTCGGCGTTCTTCAGCGCCCAGTCGGGGTCCTTGAGCCCATGTCCGGTCACCGTGATCACGATGGTCTTCTCGGCTGGCACCTCCCCGGCGGAATGCTTCTTGATCAGCCCGGCCACACCGGCGGCGGAGGCTGGCTCCACGAAGACGCCCTCCTTGGAGGAGAGCCAGCGGTGCGCCGCGAGGATCTCCTCATCGGTCACCGCTTCGATCACACCCGAGGAGTCATCTCGAGCGGCCTCGGCCTTCTCCCAGGAGGCGGGGTTGCCGATCCGGATGGCGGTCGCGACCGTCTCCGGTTCGGTGATGGGATGTCCCTGGACGATCGGGGCGGCACCTTCGGCCTGGAAGCCCCACATGATCGGAGTGTGAGTGGCCACCGCGGCGAGCTCCGCGGAGTCTTCGCCGTGAGGGTTGGTCCAGGGCTGGGAGTACTCCTGATAGCCCTTCCAGTAGGCAGTGATGTTGCCGGCGTTTCCGACCGGGAGCAGGTGATAGTCGGGGGCGTCGCCGAGCGCATCGACGACCTCGAAGGCTCCGGTCTTCTGTCCCTCGATGCGGGCCGGGTTCACCGAGTTCACCAGGAAGACCGGATAGTTCTCGGAGAGCTTCCGCGCGATGTCGAGGCAGCCGTCGAAGTTGCCGTCCACCTGGATGAGCTCGGCGCCGTGGGCCACTGCCTGGGAGAGCTTGCCCATGGCGATCTTCCCGGCGGGCACCAGAACCGCGCAGGTCAGCCCGGCCTGGGTCGCGTAGGCGGCGGCGGAGGCCGAGGTGTTTCCGGTGGAGGCGCAGACCACGGCCTTGGCTCCCTCGGCCACGGCGGCGGTCATCGCCATGGTCATGCCGCGGTCCTTGAAGGAGCCGGTGGGGTTCATCCCCTCGACCTTGAGGTAGACCGTGCCGGAGACCAGTTCAGACAGCGCAGGGGCGTGGACCAGCGGGGTCCCGCCCTCCCCCAGGGTGATGACCTGGGTGGAGTCATCGACGGGGAGTCGCTCTGCATATTCACGGATCACTCCGCGCCATTGGTGCGCCACGTAAGGGTGCTCCTTCGTCTTCGTGCTGCCGGTGTCTCGGCTGGGCGGTCTGGGACTTCTGCCTGCTGGGGTTCTGACTGCTGGAGTTCTGCTCGGTCCTGCGTCGCGGGGCCTGGGACTACTGTTCCACCTCGACGCGGAGCACGGAGTTCACCGCGCGGACCACGTCGAGCCCCTTGAGAGTGGCCACAGTGTCGTGGAGGTCCTTCTCGCGCGCCAGGTGGGTGACGATCTGCACGACGGCGCCGCGAACTCGCGCGGCCTCGGTGTCGACCTCGCCGTCGATCGAGACGCTGCCGGGCTGGCGCATGGATTCGATGGAGACGTGGTGGTCCGCCAGGACACGGGCCACCTCGGCGATCACGCCTTCCCGATCGGCGACCTCCATGTCGATGTAGTACTGGGTGCGGGCATCATCCACGGGCAGTGCGCGGACGCTCTGCCAGTCACCGAAGCTGTCGGTGGAGGCCGGATGCGCCGACCCGCTGTGGAGTCGGCGTGCCACGGAGACCACGTCCCCCATGATCGCCGAGGAGGTGGGCAGACCGCCTGCACCCTGACCGTAGAACATCAGCTCCCCGGCGTTCTCGGCCACCACGAAGACGGCGTTGAACGCGCCGCGCACGCTGGCCAGCGGGTGGGTGCGTGGCAGCAGGGTGGGGTGGACGCGGAGGATGGCGCCGTCGTCGTTCTTCTCCACGATGGCCAGCAGCTTGATGACATAGCCGGAGGCGGCGGCCGCCTCGATATCGGCCGCGGAGACCGCGGTGATGCCCTCGCAGTAGACGTCGTCGATGCTGAAGGGGGTATGGAAGGCCAGCGCGCCGAGGATCGCGGCCTTCGCGGCGGCGTCGTGGCCCTCGACGTCGGCGGTGGGGTCGGACTCGGCGTAGCCCAGTCGCTGAGCCTCGGCCAGGGCGTCGTCGAAGGCGGCTCCGGTGGAGTCCATCTGGTCGAGGATGTAATTGGTGGTGCCGTTGACGATGCCCATCACCTTGGTGATGCGGTCACCGGAGAGCGATTCCTGGATCGGGCGCAGGATCGGGATCGCGCCGCCCACGGAGGCCTCGAAGCGCAGCAGCGCACCGGATTCCGCGGCGAACTCGCTGAGCTCTCCCCCGCGGACCGCGAGCAGCGCCTTGTTGCCCGTGACCACGGCGGTGCCTGCACGGAGCGCGCGCTCCACCAGCGCGCCGGCCGGCTCGAGTCCGCCCATGAGTTCGATGATCATGTCCGCCTCATCCACCAGTGCCTCGGCATCGGTGGTGAGCAGCTCGCCGGGGATCCTCCAGTCACGCGGGGCCTGCACGTCGCGGACCGCGACGCCGATCAGCTTGACCGGCGCGCCCACGCGGGAGGAGATGAGCTCGCGCTCTTCGACGAGGGTGCGTGCCACCTGGGCACCCACGTTCCCTGCGCCGAGCAGTCCGATCTTCAGCGGCTGCGCGCTGGTGCTCGAGTTGGACATCCTGACCTCAATCTCTTGTGCCTGCACGGTTCCCGGCGTTGTGCGCGTGCTGTGTCTCAGTCGGCGGCAAAGCCGGTGTCGCGTCCGAGCATGTCCTGCTCGGTCTCCCGGCGGATGAGCACCTGGGAGTCACCGTTGTGCACGGCGACCACGGCTGGTCGAGTCAGGTAGTTGTAGTTGCTCGACAGCGAGTGGCAATACGCTCCGGTGGCGGGAACGGCAAGGAGATCGTCCCGGGCCGTCGCCGTCGGCAAGTATACGTTTCGCACCACGATGTCGCCGGACTCGCAGTGTTTGCCCACGATGCGAGACAGCGAGTGTTCGCCGGTCACCCGACGGCCTGCGAGCACGGCGGAATACTCGGCGTCATAGAGGACCCCGCGGGCGTTGTCGCTCATGCCGCCGTCCACCGCGACATAGCGGCGTGAGGTGGTCGATCCGTCGGGCGCTTCGACCTGCACGTTCTTCTGCACGCCCACGCGGTAGAGGGTGACTCCGGCCGGGCCGACGATGGCGCGACCGGGTTCGATCGAGATCCGCGGCACGCGGAGGTCTTCTGCGGCGCAGGCCTGCTTCACGGTGGCGGCCAGCGCCTGAGCGATCGCCTCGGGGTGCCGGGGGGCATCGGCTTCGGTGTAGGCGATGCCGTGGCCGCCGCCGAGATCCAGCTCGGGAAGTTCGATCCCGTAGGCGCTGCGCAGGCTTGCCAGGAAGCTGATCAGCTTGCTCGCCGCCAGTTCGAACCCGGCGGGCTCGAAGATCTGTGAGCCGATGTGGGCGTGGAGTCCGCGCAGTTCGATGCCGGGAAGCTCAAGTGCGCGGGTCGCAGCGGTCCAGGCCGGGGAGCCGAGATAGGGGTTGGTCTCCCCCGGCGCGGACGGGTGCGTCTCGGGCTCTTCCGGGTCGAGTGCCGGCGTCAGAGAAAGGCCGAACTTCTGGTCCTCGTGCGCGGTGGCGATGTACTCGTGGGTGGAGGCGTGGACTCCGGGGGTGAGTCGCAGCATCACGGGGGCACGCGTGCCGGCGGCGACGGCGAGGGCGGAGACGCGCTCGAGCTCGTCGAGCGAGTCCGCGATGATCCGTCCGATCCCGGCGTCGAGCGCGCGCTGGATCTCGGCGTCGGACTTGTTGTTTCCATGCAGCCCGATGTGCTGCGGAGGCACTCCCCCGGCCAGTGCGAGCGCCAGTTCGCCGCCGGAGGCAGTGTCCACGCAGAGTCCCTCTTCGGTGGCCCAGCGTGCCACGTGGGTGCTCAGGAAGGCCTTGCCGGCGTAGAAGACGTCGACCTCCGTCTCGGGGGCGAAGGCCGCAGCGAAGGCCGCACGGAAACTGCGGGCGCGGGCGCGGAAGTCTGCCTCGGAGAGCACATAGAGCGGGGTGCCGTGCTGCTGGGCCAGGGTCTCGACGTCGGCCCCGCCGATGACCAGGCGCCCTTCGGCGTCGCGGTGCGTGTCCGCCGGGAACAGCGCTGCTTCGAGGTCATCGGTGTCCCGGCGAGGGCTCAGCCAGGCCGGGGCCAGCGGATGCTTGGGCAGGGGTGTGGTGGAGGTGGTGTCCGTGGAGGGCGGTTCAGGGGTGATGGCGGCTCACATCCTTTCGGGTGCGGTGACGCCGAGCAGCGCCAGACCGTTGCGCAGCACCTGTGCCGTGGCGTCGTTGAGCCAGAGCCGGGTGCGATTGAGGTCGGTGACAGGGTCCTGGACGCCGTCGGGGCTGACGCTGGGCGCGACGCGGCAGACGGCGTACCAGCCGTGATAGGCGCTAGCCAGTGACTCGAGGTAGCGGGCGACCCGGTGCGGTTCGCGCAGCTCCGCGGCGGAGGCGACCACGGAGGTGAAGCGGCCCAGCTGGGAGAGCAGCTCCTCCTCGGTCTCGTGGGTGAGCAGTCCGGCATCGAAGGATTCACGGTCCACTCCGGCGGCCTCGGCGTTGCGGGCCGCGTTGCGCGAGCGGGCGTGGGCGTATTGGACGTAGAACACCGGGTTGTCGTTGGTGCGTGACTGCAGCAGCTCGGGATCCACGTCGATCGGTGAATCGGCCGGGAAGCGGGCGAGCGTGTAGCGCAGCGCGTCGGTGCCCAGCCAGTTGATCAGGTCGCTGAGTTCGATGATGTTGCCGGCGCGCTTGGAGAGCTTGGCGCCACGGATCGACATGAGCTGCCCGATCAGCACCTCGATGTTGCGCTGAGGATCGTCTCCGGCGCAGGCCGCGATGGCCTTGAGCCGGGAGACATAGCCGTGGTGGTCCGCCCCGAGGAGGTAGATCTTCTCGGTGAAGCCGCGCTCGCGCTTGGAGAGGTAGTAGGCGGCATCAGCGGCGAAGTAGGTGGGCTCGCCGTCGGCCTTGAAGAGCACCCGGTCCTTGTCATCGCCGAAGTCTGAGGTGCGCAGCCAGACGGCGCCGTCGCGGTCCTCGATATGACCCTGCTCGCGCAGCGTCTCGATGGCGGTGGCGACCTTGCCGTCGGCATGCAGGGACTGCTCGGAGAAGAAGACGTCAAAGTGGACCCCGAAGGCTTCCAGGGTGTCCTTGATCTGTCCCATCTGCGCCTGATATCCCAGTTCCCGCACGATCGGCAGCGCTTCCTCGCGCGGCATGTCCTTGACGTCTGGGCGGGCGGCGAGGATCTCCTCGGCCAGCTCGATCACATAGGCGCCGGGGTAGCCGCCCTGCGGCACGTCTTCGCCGTGGATCCGGGAGAGCACCGAGTGGCCGAAGACGTTCATCTGGTTGCCGGCATCATTGATGTAGTACTCGTTGGCGACCTCGGCTCCCGAGGCGCGCAGCAGCCGGCCGATGGCATCGCCCAGGGCGGCCCAGCGGGTGTGCCCGATGTGCAGCGGCCCCGTCGGGTTCGCCGAGACGAACTCGATGTTGACCGTGCGCCCGGCCAGGGCATCGTTGTGCCCGAAGGTGTCCCCGGCCTCCACGATGGTGCGCGCCAGCAGACCCGCGGCGGCAGCCTCCACCGTGATGTTGATGAACCCGGGGCCGGCGATCTCGATGCGCTCCACGCCGGAGACCTGCTCGAGGCGTGCGGCGAGGATCTCGGCGAACTGGCGCGGGGCCATGCCGGCCTTCTTGGCCAGCTGCAGGGAGATCGCGGTGGACCAGTCCCCGTGCTCGCGATTCTTGGGGCGTTCGACGACGACGGTCTCGGGGAGGTCGACGCTCAGCTCACCGGCTTCGACAGCTTCGGCGAGCACGCTCTTGACAACGGCGGAGAGTTCTTCAGGAGTCACCGGAACAGTCTACGGGGTATGCCCCATCGGCCTCATTCGCCCGTCCGGATCATCCGTTGGGCGAGAATCGTCGGAATAACCGAGCGACGGCGCCCCAGAACGACGATTTCGGCCCACTGGATGTGGGGTCAGCCGAGGAGCCCGAGCACTCCGGTGACGCTGAGGTAGATGCCCAGTCCGGCCAGGATCACGCCGCTGCCCATCTCGATCCGCCCGGTGACCACCGGGTTGGAGAGCCAGGTGTTCGCCGCATCGACCAGCAGGACGACGCCGACCAGGAAGATCAGCATGCTCATCGCGACGGTTCCGCCGAGCACGCCGATCGCGAAGGCCGGTGACGCTCCGACCGGGGTGAACTGGGGGAAGAGCGCCAGGAAGAACAGCCCCACCTTGGGATTGGTCATACAGCTGGCCAGTCCGATCAGGAACGTGCCTCGAAAGGTCGTCGCGCCACGCCGGGACCGCGGCTGCGCGGCTGGGGCGCCTGGGGCGACCTCGGGTGCGTGCGGAGCGTAGGGTCCGCCCACCAGGGCTGGAACGCCCGCGGCGGTGCGCACGCGCGACTTGAGCAGGACCCGGGCGCTGCGCATGGCGCGCGCTCCGAGGAAGATCACGTAGAGCCCACCGATCAGGCTGAGCAGCTCATAGGCGATCGGTGAGGCCTGGAACAGCGCTGCCAGACCCGTGGCCGCGAGCGCCGCCCAGATCAGCGCCGCCAAGGAGGATCCGGTCGCCGCCCCCAGCCCCGCCCGGCGCGAGACGAGCGCGTTGCGCAGCGCGAGCATCGTGTCCTGCCCCGGGGTGACCGCCAGGACGGCGGACACGGCGAGCAGAGCGAGGTAGCTGGAGAGCGTCATGCATCCATCCTGGTGGACACCACTAGTCAGGACAAGCAGATAAAAGCTAACGACCGTTCGTCACTGCCGAATCCGCGGCATACTGGTGGCATGTTGAATCCGCACCGGCTCCGCGTGCTGCAATCGGTCATCGCCACCGGTTCCATCCAGGGCGCTGCGCGCAGCCTCCACTATTCCCCCGCCACCGTGAGCCAGCACATGAACACGCTCAGCCAGGAGACGGGTCTGACGCTGTTCGAACGCACCGGACGCGGACTTCGCCCGACCCAGGCCGGACTGTCTCTGGCCGAAGCGAGCGCCGGAGTTCTTCAGGGTCTGGATGAATTGGACCGCCTGGTGCAGAACATGCGTCATGGACACTCCCGACACCTGGTGATCGCGAGCTTCACCTCGGCGGCCAAGGAGTGGCTTCCTCGCGTGGTGGCGGCTCTTCGCTCCAGCGAACCGGAGCTGACGGTGCAGATCAGCCTGAACGAGCCCTACACCGAGAAGACCAGCAATGCAGTGGACATCGACATCCGCAATGAATCCCCGCTGGAACCCGAAGAGCACTTCGAGGGGTACCTGCGTCACCGGCTGCGGGACGAGGACTTCGCCGTCGTCCTGCCCGCCGATCACCCGCTCTGCGCGAGCGAGATCGTGGAGGTTCATCAGCTTGCGGACCAGATGTGGGTGGATCATGACATCAAGGACAGCCCCAACGGGCGCATGATTCGCACCGCCTGCCAGGCGGCTGGCTTCGTGCCCCAGTTCGCCGCGCGGCTCGATGACCACACTGCCGCGCTCGCGCTGGTGGCTGCCGGACTGGGCATCACGGTCCTCCCCCACCTGGCGCTGCGTGATCTTTCTCCCGGAACCGTGCTGCGCCCGCTGCGCAACCCTGCGGTGACGCGCCGCATCGTGGCGCACGTGAGGCAGGACCGGGCGGCTGATCCGCTGGTCGCCACCGCGCTGGAGATCCTGCGCCGAGAATCCGAAGATTCGCAGAATCGGTCACCCCAGAGCTCTTGACCCGGTGCCGACCCAGGCCTAATGTACAACCAAATGGTTACGCATTCTGAGGAGTCTCAGACCGTCGGTGACGCCGCGGTGGACCGGATCTTCCGGGCGCTGGCTGACGCCACCCGCAGGGACATCGTGAGACGCACGCTGGGCGAAGAGGCCACGATCTCCGCCCTGGCTGCGCTCTATGAGATGTCCTTCGCCGCCGTGCAGAAGCACGTCAGCGTCCTTGAGGCCGCCGATCTGGTCATCAAGCGCCCACAGGGGCGCGAACGGCTGGTCCGCGGAAACCCCGACACCCTTCGCGCGGCCCAGACTCTGCTGGATGACTTCGAGCTCATCTGGCTGGGCCGCATCTCCCGCCTGGACACCCTCCTGCAGGAAGACCCAGGCGATTCCCCCCCCCCATAAGCATTGAGCAGCACAGAGACGAAGAAGGCCTGCCATGCCCATCACCTCAGTCACCAAGGACACCGATGCATTGACCATGACCGTGGTCGCCGATTTTCCGGTCACGGTCCAGCGCCTCTGGGACGCCTACGCGGATCCCAGGCAGCTCGAGAAGTTCTGGGGGGCCGCCGGAATGGCCCGCCACGTTCTCCCGCCACGACCTGTTCCCCGGAGGACGTTCCCACTATTGGATGACCGGTCCGGACGGGACTCGATCGGCAGGCTACTGGGAGTTTCTCGCGGTGGACCCTGGCCGATCCTTCGAAGTCACGGACGGCTTCGCGGACGAGCACGGGGCGCCGAGCCAGGAGATGCCCCATATGCGAATGCGGCTGACCTTCGAGGAGACGCCCGACGGCGCGCGGGTCACCACCACCACATGGTTCAACTCTGCGGCGGACTACCAGCAGCTGATCGAGATGGGCATGGAAGAGGGCATGGCCGCCGCCATGGGGCAGATCGACGGGGTCTTGGAGGACCTGTCCTTCTTCGCGAACCGGCAAGGGAGTCGAGACCCAGGTGCTCAGCGAGACTCAGGTGTGGTTCACGCGGATCATTCGAGGCACGCCGGAACAGGTTCGGCAGGCCCACCGAGATCCAGACCTGCTGCGCCGGTGGCTGCTCGGTCCCGACGGTTGGCGAATGTCCGAGTGCCAGGTCGCGCACCAGGTCGGGGACCCCTACCGGTTCGCCTGGGAGAAGGAGGAGGCCGGCTCGGACGGCTTCGCGCTCTACGGCGAGCTCAAGGAACTGGACGAGCCGCACCGCGAAGTCACCACGGAGTCCATGGAGGGCGTCGTCGGAGAGCCGAACCTCAACGAACAGACGCTGCGAGCGGTCGACGGCGGCACGCTGCTCACCCTGGTCGTCACCTATCCCAACGCAGAGGTGCGGGACATGATCCTGAACACCGGGATGACCGACGGCATGGAGACCAGCTATGCGCGGCTCGAGGAGGTGCTGAGCGCTTCGTCGCGCAGCTAGCGACTCCATCTGGTCAGCCGGGGAAGTGATGTGAGCCGATTCGTGTTGTCAGTGACCAGACGCGCGGACAGCACGCCCGCGCCACGGACGACCGATCGAAGGAGCACCTCATGTCACACATCACGGTTCTGGGCGGTACAGGCTACGCAGGTTCCCACATCGCAGCCGAGGCCGCGTCCCGAGGCCACGACGTCGTCGCCGTCTCCCGTCACGCACCGGAGAACCCCCTGGAGGGTGTGAAATACGTGACCGGCGATGCGACGAGCCGGGAGCTGCTCAGCGACCTGGTCTCCACGACGGACGTGGTGCTCCTGACGCTGGCCCCACGCGCAGACATGCTCGGCAAGGTGGTCCAGGTCGCCGCTGCACTGGTCCCCCTCGCCGCCCGGCACGGCGTGCGGGTGGGCGTGCTCGGCGGCGCCGGCTCGCTGAAGGTCTCCGAGGATGGCCCCCGGCTGATCGATACCGACGCGTTCCCCGCGGAGTTCAAGCCTGAGTCGATCGAGATGATCGAGGTGCTCGAGGACCTCCGGGCGGCCGATGAATCGCTGGAGTGGTTCTACATCAGCCCCGCCGCCGGCTTCGGCGGATACAACCCGGGCGAGCGAAAAGGCACGTACCGCACCGGCGGCGATGTGCTGATCAACGACGACGCCGGCAATTCCGAGCTCTCCGGCGCGGATCTGGGCATCGCGTTCATCGACGAGGTGGAGAAGCCCAAGCACCGGAATGAGCGCTTCGCCGTGGCGTACTGAGGGCGATCACCCCCGGCCAGGCACGCCAGGAAATGGGGTGACGCTGCGACCAGGGATGCGCTCAGGCGTTCATTGAGTGTAATGTAGGTCACCTAGTCCTCCCCCTGTGGACTAGCGCGGCCCGTCTGGTGAACTGCCCCAGGCGGGCTTATCTCGTCTCCGGCCCTTGGGATTCAGCAGAGAACACAGCGCTGTCTCCAACTCTGATGGCACGCGCCGAGCATGCGCGAAAGTTCCCTAGAGGACATGGAGTTCATGGAGGACACGAAAAAGGTCCGCATCCCTGCGTGCAGCAGGATGCGGACCTTTTTCTCGTACTGTGCCCCCGGCGGGAATCGAACCCACGACCTTTGGTACCGGAAACCAACGCTCTATCCCCTGAGCTACGGAGGCCCGTCAGCTGTGCAATTCGAAGAAGCTGGTTCCTCGAGCAACTGACCGATTTAGATTACCAGCACGGCGACGGTTCCACCTAGCCGGTCACGGAGACGGTGTAGCTCCAGAGCTCGGAGGACATGCCCACGGGCTTCTTCGGCTTCTCCTCGGAGGACGCCTCCCGCTCCCCGGACCCGTGGGACTTCTGGAAGTCCTGCGAGGTCCGCCAGTTCTCAAAGTCCTCCTCACTGGCCCAGCGCGTGACGACCAGCCAGGTGGTCCGCTCGTCCGTGGGCTGGAGCAGTTCAAAGCCTTCGAATCCGGACGTGCCGACCATGGAGTCGCGGCGCGCAGCGAACCGCTTGCCCAGTTCGTCGCCGGAGTTCTCAGGGACCGTGATCGCATTGATCTTGATGACTGTCATGGGCTCATCCTCTCAAACCGCGCCTCGAGCCGACACCGCGGCGTCGGCAGGTCTGCCGAGTTCACCGCCCTGCGGCGTAGCCCTGCGCGCCGCGGGCGTTGGCGGCCGCACCGAGTCGCCCGGTCTGCGGATCCCGGGTCACGCAGGAGAGACGACCCAGCACCCAGTCCCCGGCAAGAGTCACACGGTGGCCCCGGGCGCGCAGTCCGGCGATGACCGTCTCCCCGAGACGATCCTCCACGACCGCCCCGCCTGGCTCCCAGGCGCGCGGCCAGAAGGACCCTGGCATCGACGTCGTATGCAGGGTGGGAGCATCAATGGCCTGCTGGGCGGTGTGTCCGCCGATGAGCATGCGCAGCAGCATCGGCAGCTGCCACTGGTCCTGCTGATCTCCTCCGGGTGTGCCCACCGCCATGACGGGCTCCCCGGCCCGAAGAACGAGCGTGGGGGTCAGCGTGGTGCGCGGGCGCCGACCAGGCTCAAGCCGCGAGGGCGAGCGCTCATCGAGCCAGGTCATCTGCAGCCGGGTGCCCAGGCAGAAGCCCAGCCCGGGAATCGTGGGGGAAGATTGCAGCCACCCACCCGAGGGCGTTGCTGAGACGATGTTGCCCCAACGGTCCACCACGTCGAGATGACAGGTGTCGCCCTTCGTCTCCCCCGACCTCGACACCGTGGGCTCTCCCGCCCCCGCTCCGCTGGTCGCCTCACTCACGTCTACC
Source organism: uncultured Nesterenkonia sp. (assembly GCA_947494195.1). Classification (GTDB taxonomy): domain Bacteria; phylum Actinomycetota; class Actinomycetes; order Actinomycetales; family Micrococcaceae; genus Nesterenkonia. Next base: position 377,900 of record CANLUC010000003.1, read on the forward strand.
AGCGGCGGCAGCACCTCGTCCGCACCGGGGACGACACCCGGGCGGAACGCGGTAGAAGCCCGTTCGCCGATCTGCTCCCGCCTCTGGGCGGCATACTCCGTGGAAAGCAGATGCGTCAGGTACACCTCTGTGTCCCCGTAATAGGTGTCCCGATCTGCCAGCGCCAGCTTCTGCGCCTCCAGAAGCAGGTGGGCGCCAGTCTCGGTCCCGGGGTCCAGATCCTCGTCCGGGTACCCCTCAAGGACCTTGAGCGTCTGCAACAGGGCGGGGCCCTGGCCCCACGGACCGGACTTGGCAATCGTATGGCCACGAAACTCGATGGAGACCGGCGCTTCGTACCCTGCCTCGTGAGAGACGAAGTCCTGAGCAGTGATCACTCCCGGGTAGTCGCCACCGTCGGAATGCCGGTGCGGAGTCTTCACGAAGGCCTCCGTGGCCTGGGCAACTCGTCCGGTCTTCCACTGCGTTCGAGCTGCCTCGATCCGCTGCACCCGATCCTCAGCCTTCTCTCCCGCGGCGACGAGCTCACGCAGGACGCCTGCGTATTCCGGGTTTGTCATGATCTGACCCGGTTCGGGCACTCGCCCGCCGGGCATCCAGAGCTTGGCGGAGGAAGGCCAGTGCTCGGTGAAGAGCTGAGCGATGGCGCGGATCGCCTTGACTGCCCCGGGAAGGATCGCATGGCCGTCCTCGGCGTATCCGATCGCGAACTCGAGCGCGTCGCTGAGCTCCCAGGTGCCGTGATCGCGCAGCAGCACCAACCAGGCGTCGACGGCGGCCGGAATCGCCGCGGCGAGGGCCCCAGCTCCGGGGACGCTGTCCAGTCCGAGATCTCGGAAGTGCCGAATGCTGGCCCCCGCGGGGGCCGGGCCCTGGCCCATCAGCACTTGCGGCGAAGCAGGATCCTCGGCTGTGGCGAAGATTCCCACCATGTCTCCGCCCGGGCCATTGAGGTGTGGCTCCACCACGTGCAGCACGAACCCGGCGGCCACGGCGGCGTCGAAGGCATTGCCCCCGCGCTCCAAGACTGCTTGAGCCGATGCTGTGGCGAGCCAGTGGGTGGAGGCGCTCATCCCGAAGTGGCCCTCGAGGGTGGGTCGGGTGGTGAAGGTTTCGGCGTGGCTGAAGGTCATGGCACTCCTGGACGTCATCGTGGCCGAAACGTCGCCCCATGCGCCACATTAGTTGCTCTGTAGAACCATCTTAGAGCAGACGTACTCAGAACAGCGCGGGCTGAGCAGGGGCGGAGGCGGCATCCAGGGCGCCCTGACCACTCCCGGGAGCCTGAGACAGCGGGGAGTCAGGATCGTTGCGCTCGCGCCACATCAGATCCGTCGGCTTGTCGAACCCATGGCGACGCCGCGCCGCCCGTGCCGAATCCGCGAGCCAATGCCGGTATTCCTTGGAGGCATACGAGCCGCCCCCGTAGATGCGGCGGTACTTGCCCACCAGGCCGGGGTACTCCCGCGCCAGCCACTGCATGAACCATTCCCGAGCACCCGGGCGAAGATGCAGGGCGCCGGTGGTCACGTAGCTGGCTCCTGCTTCGGCCAGCGCGGCGTGAAGAGCGTTGATTCGCTCGTCGCCGTCGGTGAGCCAAGGCAGAATCGGCATCGCCAGCACGGAACAGTCCAGCCCAGCATCGGTGATGGATCGGATGAGGTTGAGCCGAGCACGCGGATCCGGGGTGCCCGGCTCCACTTTCTGCTGCAGCTCTGGGTCCAGCACCGCCAGTGAGACCGCGACGGACACCGGCACCTGCTGTGCGGCCTCCTGGAGCAGCGGCAGATCCCGTTTGAGCAAGGGCCCCTTGGTCAGGATCGAGAACGGAGTCCCGGAATCGGCCAGCTCCCTGATGATCCCGGGCATCAGTTGATATCTGCCTTCAGCACGCTGATAGGGATCGGTGTTGGTTCCCAGCGCCACGTGCTCGCGCTTCCAGGAGGGGCGGTTCAGCTCGGCCCGGAGCACCTGAGCCACATTGGTCTTCACGATGATCTGCGTATCGAAGTCCCGACCGGCGTCGAGGTCCAGATATTCATGCGTCTTCCGCGCGAAGCAGTTGTGACTGACCACTCCATTTGCGATGAAGTCGCCTGTGCTCGTGGTGATATCGATCAGCTTCTGGACTCCATCGAGCGGCTCGATGCTCAGAATCTCGAGCTCCCGCGAGGTGGAGACTTCCTCACCAAGGCAGGACGCCGTCTGATCCGTTTCGCGAGGTGCTTCGTAGGCCTCAGGTGCCATGCCGAGACCGAAGCCCATCATCCTGTTGTTCACCGTCAGATGAGGACGCTGACCGCTTCTCTCAGTCGAGGACTCCGAAGACGTGACGTACTTCCACCCCCGATCGGTCAGGAACCGGTGGTCCCCGCTCGCCACGATCTCTGTGCCGTCGCGCAGCGTCACCCGGAATGCTGGCTTCTCCGTACCCCATTTCGCCTGCACCTCAGACTCCACGAAGCGCCGATACTTGCCGTCCAACTGGGTTCCGACCACGCGGTCACCGACCACGACGTCGCGGAGCAGCTTCTGCCTGCCGTTGGCCATCAGGATCAGCGTCTCGGGACTCAGGCAGTACACACACTGGTGGAGGCATCCCCGGGTGGGGTTCACCGTCCAGGAGAAGGGCATGTTCGACTGCCCGGGCACCTTGTTCAACGCAGTCTTCGCTGCCACCTCATGGAAGGTCACGCCCTCGAATTCGGGGGTGCGCACCGAGCGCATCAAACCCTTGAGCGGAATGAGCGCGGCGCCGTCGCTCTCCTGCACTGCCTGTCCCTGCCACCTCATGAAGCTATTCGAACATAGTTTCGAATGGGTGTCGAGACCGGCTCGCCGAACCGCCTGCCAGCCAGCTGCTCAGCCCAGCAGGAGCACACCCGCCAGGGCAGTGCCGACCGCCACCACCGTTCCCGCTCCGCCCAGAAGCAGCGCCGGTCCGCCCTGGCGCAGGAGCCGCCGCAGATCCACTGCGGCGCCCACGCCGACCATCGCCGTGGTGAGCAGCATCGTGGTCACGTCCGCGGTGAAGTCCAGCGTGCTCTGCGGCAGATCGGTGACCGAGCGCAGGGCCATCATCGCAAGGAACCCCAGCACGAACAGCGGAACCAGCGGCGGCCTGCGGCCAGCAGTCGACTCCGCCTCGGTGGACCGGCCGCGTCGTCCGGCAAGACTGATCCCGGCGACCACCGGTGCCAGCAGCACCACTCGGGCGAGCTTCACCAGCGTCGCCGTCGCCAGCGCCACCGCGCCGATCACTCCCCCGGCGGCGACCACCTGACCGACTTCGTGGACGCTGGACCCGATCCAGACGCCCATCTGCTCCTGGTCGAATCCCAGGACGCCGCCCAGGGCGGGCAGCGCAAGCATGGCCACGGTGCCGTAGAGGGTGACCACGGCGACGGCGGCCGCGGCGGCGGACTGCACCGGGGCGCCGTCGTCGTCCTTGCCGTCTCCACGATCGATCGCCGCAGCTGCGGCGGCCACCGCCGAGGCGCCGCAGATCGCCGTGCCGGTGGCCAGCAATATGGTGGTTCCGCGCGGGGTCCCGAACAGCCGGCCCATCCCGAGCATGCCGAAGAAGGTCACCGAGACCGTGACGGCGACGACGGCCAGCACCTCCCAGCCGAGACCCAGCAGATCACCCAGTGCCAGCTGGAGCCCCAGCAGCACGATTCCGGCGCGCAGCAGCTTTTTGGCCGCCCAGCCGAAGCCGCTCTCGGCCCACCACGGCACCCAGCCCAGGGTGCGCAGGGCGATGCCGGCGAGCACCGCCACCAGCAGTCCGGAGATCACCTGCGTGAGCTCGGCGATGATCCGATGCGCGGCGATGGCGATGATGAGCGCGAGCGCCACACCGGGGAGGATCTCCGCGGTGCGATGCCAGAGGCGCGACAGCGAGGGGGTCAGAGTCTGCAGAAAGGGCACCGGATAAGCATAGGACCCGCCTGCCCTACACTGATCGGGTGCCGAATCAGCCGAACGACGAGCCCCAGTCCACCGCCGAAGAGCAGGCGTCACGCCACCCGCAGGCGGACCGGGAGTCCTTCGGCTTCACCGTAGAGTCCCGGATCGAGGGGGCGCTGGGCCGCACCGGCACCATCCGCACCCCCCACGGCGACATCCACACGCCGGCATTCATCCCGGTGGCCACCAAGGCCACCATCAAGTCGGTCCGTCCCGAGGAGATCCTCGAGGTCGGCGCGCAGGCCACACTGGCCAACGCCTACCACCTGAACCTGCAGCCCGGCACCGACGTGCTCGACGCCGCGGGCGGGCTGGGCAAGTTCATGAACTGGCCCGGGCCCACCTTCACCGACTCCGGCGGATTCCAGGTGATGAGCCTGGGCGCCGGCTTCAAGAAGGTCATCACCATGGACTCTTCCGTGGTCCCCGACGACGCCGCGGTCGCCCCGGACAAGGAGCGGCTCGCGCTGGTCGACGACGACGGCGTGACGTTCAAGTCCCACATCGACGGCTCCACCCACCGGTTCACCCCCGAGATCTCGATGAAGCTGCAGCATGAGATCGGCGCGGACATGATCTTCGCCTTCGACGAGCTGACCACCTTGTTCAACACCCGCAGCTACCAGGAGACGTCGCTGGAGCGCACCCGGCTCTGGGCCGAACGCTGCCTCGCGGCGCACCGCAGCCTCACCGAGGAACGCAGCCACCGCCCCTACCAGGCGCTCTTCGGCGTCCTGCAGGGAGCGCAGTACGAGGACCTGCGCCGCAAGGCCGCCCAGGACCTGGGGTCCATGGAGATCGACGGTCAGAGCTTCGACGGGTTCGGGATCGGTGGCGCGCTGGACAAGGAGAACCTCGGGACCATCGTGGGGTGGATGGCGGAGGAGCTCCCTGACGACAAGCCACGGCACCTGCTGGGCATCTCCGAACCGGAGGACATGTTCACCGCGATCGAGAACGGCGCGGACACCTTCGACTGCGTCTCCCCCTCCCGCGTGGCGCGCACGGGGCGGGTGTATCACCCGGATGGTCGGTTCAACATCCCGCAGGCGCGGTTCAAGAAGGACTTCTCCCCGATCGACGCCGACTGCACCTGCTACACCTGCACGAACTACACCCGCGCCTATCTGCATCACCTCTTCAAGGCCAAGGAGATGCTCTACAACACGCTGTGCACCATCCATAACGAGCACTACACGATCAAGCTCGTCGATGCCATCCGCGCCAGCATCGAGCAGGGCCGGTTCTATGAGTTCCGCGATGCCGTGCTGGGCCGCTACCAGGCAGGCTCCACGCCCTAGGGCACCTTTGGTTTCCGGTGCCAAAGGGTCCAGCCTAGAGACTGGTCAGCAGCTCACGCCAGATGAGCTTCCAGCGCTCGACCTCTTCCGGGGAGCTCAGCTTGGTGTGCCCGACCCCGACCGAAGACTTGCCGCCGGGCTTCTCCGAGATGGTCACCGCGACGCTACTGCCGTCGGCGAGCAACGCGCGCCAGTACCTCCAGCGCTCCGAGCTCGTGGACTCCGGTTCACCGTGGAGCGGCACTCCCCCGAAGGAGTCCTGACCCTCCACCCGCTGGACCCAGGCTTGCAGCGCCGCGTCCATGTCTCCCGGGTAGGTCTTCGAGACCGAGGCCTGGAACTCCCCGGCCCGCGATTCCCCCGGGCGGCGCAGCCCATGGTGCTGCTCGTAGGCCACGGCCACACTCTGCGCCCACCATCCGGGATTGTCGATGTCGGAGGGCATGTGGTCATAGACGATTCCGACGATCTCGCGATGCGGCAGGGCGTCAGCTCCGGCGTCGTCGAGGACCTGCACCCATTGCGCCCAGGCGCGCCGGGTGGTCCGTTCGATGGCGGCGGTGCTGTGCTTTCTGACCATTCTTCGAGCCTACGCCGCGGCCCGGAGACGGGACAGGGTCAGCGGGTCGGGGAGGACCCGTCGACGGGCATGTGCGGGAAGTGCTCCCACAGATCGCGGACCTTGCGGAACTGGAGATCATCCTGCAGCTGTTCCAGCTCCAGGACCAGGGCCGGGTGTGCTCCTGCCGACTGAGCAGCGATCACCAGATCCTTCGGCAGTGTCGGTGTGGCGGTGTGATCGAACGCGGTCCTGACCGCTTCGACGAGTTCGACTCGTGTGACAACGTGCATGGTGTTCCTTCCAAGAGGGTTCTGCATGGGTGCCCGCAGCCCTCGGCGATCGGTCACATCCGTGCTGCGACCGAACCGCTTGTTCTGCTGCCCGGAGGATCCGGGAGCAGGTGCGGATGGTCGCGCTGGACGGTGCGCAACCTCCACGGGTCTCTGAACAGCGCCACGGGGGTCCCGTCGCTGCGATACAGCACTTCACAGTCCTGACGCTCGCGCAGGATCTCTGCGGCGTCGTCGTCGATGTCTCGGGCCACCGAATAGTCCAGCGGCTCGAAGGAGACCGAGGCCCCGAAGTCTGACTCCATCCGGGCGGAGACCACCTCGAACTGCATCGGACCGACGGCGCCGAGCACCGGACGCTGCTGACCGCGGCGCTCGGAGAAGAACACCTGGATGACGCCTTCGCGGTCCAGCTGCTCGATGCCCTTGCGGAACTGCTTGTGCTTGCTGGCGTCTCCGGTCTTGCCCACCCTGAAATGCTCCGGGGCGAAGGGCTTGAACGGCGGGAACATCACGCGCTGACCGGCGTAGAGGGTGTCCCCCGGACGCAGCGAGGAGGCATTGACCAGCCCGACGACGTCGCCGGGCCAGGCTGTGTCCACGGTGGTGCGGTCGCGGCCGAAGACCTGCTGCGAGTACTTCGTGGGGAACGGCTTCTCGGACTGCGCGTGGGTGGCAACCATGCCGCGCTCGAAGACGCCGGAACAGATGCGCATGAAGGCGATGCGGTCGCGGTGGGCCTTGTCCATGCCGGTCTGCACCTTGAAGACGTAACCGCTGAAGTCCGAGGTGATCTCGTGCGGTGCGCCCTCGGCATCTTCACGGGCCTGCGGGTGCGGACCTTCCTTCATCAGGAAGTGCAGCAGCTCCTCGACGCCTATGTTCTGCACGGCGGAAGCGAAGAACAGCGGGGTGGCTTCCTGGGCCAGGAAGGCCTCCCGATCGTAGAAGCGGTCCTCGACTTCCAGCAGCGAGGATTCCTCCACCGCGGTCTGCCAGGCCTCGGGGTATTCGGTCTCGGCCACCTCGGCGGAGAGCGGCTCCGCGAGGACCTTCTTCGCGCCGCCGGGGGCACGGACGTAGCGGTTCATCGTCATCGCATCCGGGTGGAGCAGGCCGAGCATGTGCCCGGAGTCCCCGACGGGCCAATTGCGCGGCATGGAGCGCATACCGGTGCGAGTGAGGATCTCGTCGACCAGCTCCAGGGCGTCCTGCCCGGGGCGGTCCCATTTGTTGATCACGGTGATGACCGGCAGCTTCCGGGCCCGGCAGACCTCGAAGAGCTTCATGGTCTGGGCTTCCATGCCCTTGGCGGCATCGATGAGCATGATCACGGCGTCCACGGCGGCCAGCACGCGGAAGGTGTCCTCGGAGAAGTCGGCGTGCCCGGGGGTGTCCACCAGGTTCACGACGGCGTCCCCCACCGTGAACTGCAGGACCGCCGAGCTCACGGAGATCCCGCGCGCCTTTTCCATGTCCATCCAGTCCGAGACCGTGCCGCGGCGTCCGGCCTTGCCATGGACCGCGCCAGCCTCGGTGATCGCGTCCGAGTGCAGCAGCAGGGCCTCACTCAACGTGGACTTGCCCGCATCGGGATGCGAGATCACCGCGATGGTGCGGCGAGACAGGGCCTCCCCTAAAATCTGCTTGGTGTCTGCTTCCATCACACCTCTGACTCTACGCTGAGCCGCAGGCAGAGTTGAATCCCGGGTGAGCCGCGCTCTAGCTGGCTCCAGCATCTGGGGCAGCACCGGGAAGGGCCTCTCGGGTGAAGCAGGCCCTCAGGCCGGAGCTCGAGACGACCAGCAGCTCCTGGTGCAGCCGTGTCCTTGAGGTGGAGATCTTCCCGCTGAAACTGCCTGGTGCTGTCGCGTCTGGTGACAGCAGATGTCCGTCCGCCCACACGCTGAGCGTGGGTCCGGCTCCCTGTACCCGGACGCTCACGTGGAAGAAGCGGCCCGACCGCTCGATCGTCACGCTGTGGCGGATCTCGGCGCTTTCTGCCTCGCCAGGGACGCCGGCTGAGACATCGCCTCCGCCTGACAGCTCGTCCCGTGGCTGCCCGCCACCCCCTCCGGGCACCGGGATCTGCCCGCTGGGCAGCGGCGGGGTGAGAAACGCTCGCTGCCGGTTCCGCGTGGCCTGCTCGTAGGCCCAGGCGTGGCTGAGCAGCGTGTCGTCACTGTAGGCGGGGCCCGCGAAGGTCAGTCCCACGGGCATCTGGATATCGGACATGAAGCCCATGGGCACCGTCACGGTGGGGATGCCCAGATGGCGGATCACCCGGTTGCCGTTGGAGTAGGCGACACCGTTGCGCGAGGCGTGCTCCAGGCTCTCCGGCCGGGTGAAGAGGTCATCACGTCCGACGTCGCCGGCCGCCGGGAAGACGATCCCGTCCAGGCCCTCCCGCTGCATCCATTCCTCGAAGTCCTGGCTGCGAGCGGCCTCGAGTCCGCGCAGCAGCTGCGCGGCGCCCTCGACCTCGTCGTAGGAGTCGGGCAGGCCGGCCTTGACCAGTTCGGCCAGCCGCTGCCAGTCGAATCCGCCGCGCGCACGAGTGATCCAGACGTGAACCGGCGCGTCCTCGGTGGGAAAGACCGTGTCGCCGTCCACCTCGGCCCAGGTCGCGGGCGCGGCGTCTCCGCCCGGCTCGGCTGACCCGCCGTCGGGAGCGCCCGAGCTGTTCTCGCGCAGGAACTGGTCCAGCGCCATCGCGGTGATGACTCCCCCCTCGAGGTCCCGCCAGTTCGTCGGGACCAGCCCACGAGCGGCGAGTCCCTCGGAGTCGGGATGGGACTCCTCATAGTTGGTCACGGCCGGGAGGTCCACCTCCACGACCTCGGCGCCGAGGCTGCGCAGCTCCTGCGCGGCCTTGTCCCAGAGCGCCTTCACGGTCGGACGGATCAGCGGCGGGTCCAGCAGCAGCTCGTCCTCGCCGATGTACATCTTGGGCACGCCGAGACGCACCCCGTCGAGACGCTCGCTGCGCGCCCGGGCGATCTTCTCCGGGAAGACTTCCGCCGGGGCGGGCAGCTCCACGGCGCTCTGCTGGCGCCAGAAGTCGCCGGTGGTCTCGGGGTCCTCGGTGACGAGCGCCTCCAGCAGGCGCAGCATGTCGTCCATGGTGCGGGTATGTGGAGCGACGACGTCGCAGGTCGGGCGCAGCGGCCAGTTCCCGCGGATGGAGAGCACCCCGCGCGAGGGGGTGTAGGTCACCAGTGCGTTGTTCGAGGCTGGGGAGCGGCCCGAGGAGACGGTCTCCTCCGCCATGCCGAAGGCCGCGAAGCTCGCCGCCGTGGAGGTGGCCGACCCATTGGAGGAGCCTGAGCCGTAGGCGGCGGTGAGGTACTGCGGGTTGTATGGGCTGCGCGCGTAGCCATAGACACCGGGCTGAATCCCGCCCGCCGCCATGGGCGGCATGTTCGTCTTGCCCAGCAGCACTGCCCCGGCGGCACGCAGCTGTTCCACGGTGGCGGCATCACGGGTGGCGATGAGGTCTTTCAGCGCGGGGCTCCCCGAGGCCACGGTCAGCCCCTTGACCATATAACTGTCCTTGACGGTGAAGGGCACCCCCTCCAGCCGGCCTGCCTCGCCGCGGCGGCGACGCTCGTCCGAGGCGGCTGCCTCCTGCAGCGCGTCGGGGTTCAGCACCGGCACGGCGTTGAGGCACAGCCCCGTGCGGTCGTAGTAGGCGATGCGATTGAGATAGGCGCATGTCAGCTGCACGCTGGTGAACCGCCCGGCGTCGAGCGCCGCACACATCTCGGAGATGCTCATCTCCACCACATCGTCGTACCGCACGGGGCTGCTCCTCTCTCGGGGTGCTGTGGATCCTGGCTCTGGCTACTCGGTCGCGGCCGCCTCGTCGAAGGTGACCTCGGTCGGCTCCCAGTTCTCGCCGGTCAGGTCGAGGTCCTCGCCCTCCAGGTCCGCGAGCGCCTGTTCAATGTACTCGTTGCTCCATGCCGAGTCAGAGGGTTCTTCGGAGATCGGTGAGGCGCCCTGCTCGTTGACGGCCGCCATGGCCCCGGCGACGGTGTCATCCCAGGCTTGCTCGTTGATCACGCCGAAGCCCTCCTCGGCGGGCCAGATGAGCTTGTTCGTCTCGTTGACCATCCACAGCTCGTGCGGCTGGTCCCAGCCGGAGCCGGCGTTCATGGTGAACTCGGCGGCCTCCTCCGGGGTCTCCGCGGCGGCGATCCACCCGCGGATCACGGCGCGCAGGAAGGCGACCGTGGTCTCGGCGTATTCCTCGTCGCTCTCCAGTCGTTCGGTGTCCGCCCAGATGGCGTCCTGGAGCATGGCCCCTCCGGTCTCCTCGTATTCGATGACCGTGAAGTCGTCCTCCGTGTAGAGCTCGCCGGTGTCGGGATCAGTGGACTGGAGCAGCTGGGCGTACTCGTTGTAGGTCATCGCCTGCGCTGCGTCGATGTCGCCTTCCAGGAAGGCGTTCATGTTGAAGTCCTGGGTGATGATCTCCACGGTGGAGGCGTCGAGGTCCTCCTCGGCCATCGCGGCGAAGATCTCCCATTCATTGCCGAAGCCCCAGGAGCCGATCCGCTTGCCCTCGAAGTCCGCCACGGATTCGATGTCCGAATCGGCCCAGGAGACCTGCAACGTCCCGGAGCGCTGGAAGGTCTGTGCGATGTTGGTCAGTTCGACGCCGGTGGCCTCCATGGTCTCCAGAACCTTGGGGACCCACGCGATCGCGTAGTCGACCTCCCCGTTGCCCAGGGCATCCTGCGGCACGATGTCGCCGCCGGATTCAAGGATCTCAACCTCCAGCCCCTCATCCTCGAAGTACCCCAGCTCTTGGGCCGCAAAATACCCGGCGAACTGACCCTGCGGCAGCCACTGCAGCTGCAGCGAGACCGGGGTCAGCTCATCCTCCCCTCCCCCGCCACCTTCGCTGTCACCCCCGCAGGCTGCGAGCAGCGTCATGGAACCGATCGCTCCGGCTGCCATGAGCCGGCGGCGAGCGTGATGCGTGATCTTCTGATTCATGGTGATTCCTTCTTCGTGTCGGTGCGAGTGGACGGTGGAACGTGTGGGATGAAACGTGTGCGGCGCAGCCGGGGCTGACGCCGGCGGGCTGAGCTCAGCCCGCGGCCGCGGCGCGGGAGCGGTTGGCCAGCCGCTCCAGCGCGAGGGTGGTGAGGTAGAACAGCAGACCCAGCACGATCGAAGCCAGCACATAGGCCCAGGCTCGCGGGTACTGGCTGGAGGCCGCAGCCGTGGAGATGATGCCGCCGAGCCCCCCGCGCGGGCCGCCGAAGTACTCGGCGACCAGGGCTGAGATCACGGCCAGCGACGAGGCGATCCGCACGCCGGTGAAGACGTAGGGCACAGCAGTGGGCAGCGTGATGGTCCGGAAGACCTGCACACCCGAAGCCGCGTAGGAGCGCATCAGGTCCCGGTGCTCCGGGTTGGTCTGCCGCAGCCCGCGCAGCGTGGAGACGAAGACCGGCACGAAGGAGGCCAGCCCGGCGATGGCCTGGCGCGGGAACTCGGTGGTGCCGAACATGGTGTTCAGGATGGGCGCCAGTGCCACGATCGGGATCACCGCGAGCGCCGCCACGAAGGGGTTGACCATGTCATGCACCGGCTTCAGCGAAGCGGCCAGCGCGGCGAACACCACGCCCAGCAGGCTGCCGGCCACCAGTCCCACCAGGGAGTTCCATCCGGTGATCAGCCCTGCCTCCACGATGGAGTCGGAGAACTGCTGCGCCTCGGAGAAGATCGCCATCGGGGTCGGCAGCAGGTACCCGCTGACGCCGACCACTCCCACCAGGATCTGCCAGACGGCCAGCCCGAGCAGCCCCAGGGCTATAGGAGCCAGGATCCTTCCGGCCGTCGTCGTCGTCGTTGTTGTCTCCATCAGCGCGTCTCCACGCCGCGCCCGCTGGGGGCTCCCCCGTGCAGGGCTTCCCGCACCGCGGTGATCATGCGGAAGTACGAGGCGTCTTCGCGCAGGTCGTCCCCGCGGGCGGCCGGGTCCTCGAGCTCCATGTCCACCACCTCAGAGATCCGTCCTGGCCGGGGCGACATCACCACCACGCGGTCGGAGAGGTAGACGGCCTCCGGGATGGAGTGGGTCACGAACACCACGGATGCTCCGGTCTCGGTGCAGATGCGCAGCAGCTCGGTCTGCATGCGCTCGCGGGTCATCTCATCCAGCGCGCCGAAAGGCTCGTCCATCAGCAGCAGCCGGGGCTTCTCGGCCAGCGAGCGTGCGATGGCCACGCGCTGCTGCATGCCGCCGGAGAGCTGGTCGGGATGATGATCGCCGAAGTCCTCCAGCGAGACCATCTCCAGCAGCCCCTGCACGCGCGCCTTGCGCTGCGCGGAGCTGACTCCGTGCAGCTGCAGCGGCAGACCGATGTTGTCGCTCACCGTGCGCCACGGCAGCAGTCCCGCCTTCTGGAAGGCAATGCCGTAGTCCTGGTCCCTGCGCGCCTGTCGGGCATCCTTGCCGAAGACCTGCAGCTCACCGCTGCTCGGCTGGTCCAGGTCAGCGATCAGCCGCATGAGCGTGGACTTTCCACAGCCGGAGGGCCCGATCAGCGAGACGAACTCCCCAGGTCGCACGCTGAGGCTGATGTCGGAGAGCGCATGGACCTCACCGCCGGAGGTGGGAAAGATCTTCTCGATGTGCGCGGCCGCAACGGCGGGGGCGGAGTCACCGGCGGGCGGCGACTGCTCCCGGGCGGGGCTCGTGGTGTGAGGTGTGCTCATCAGTGCTTCGTCTCCCCTGGTGTGCTGCGACGTGGGCGTGCCTTGCGGTGCGGTCCGGCGGCGGCGTGCGGGCCGGCTGGGATGGTCATTTCTCTTCCGTTCGCCGGTACTTGCTCAGGATCACGCCCAGCATCGCCACCGATCCGGCGGCGACCAGGCCCAGGGCCACGGCGCCGAAGATCGGGCCCCAGGCCTTGGCGGGATCGCTGCTGGCCTGGCCGGCGAACTGGATCAGGAGCCGGCCGATGCCTCCGCGCTGACCCGTGGAGATCTCCGCGACGACGGCGCCGATCACCGCGTTCGCCGCCCCGAGTCGCAGCGCCGCGAGCAGGTACGGCACGGCCGCGGGCAGCCGGAGACGCAGCAGCGTGGTCCACCATCCGACGGAGTAGGTGTGCATGAGCTCCACATGCGCGGTCTCCGGGGACTGCAGGCCCTTGAGTGCCCCGACGGCGATCGGGAAGAAGGCCAGCCAGGAGGCGATCAGCGCCACCGACATCCAGCCCTCCCACTGGATCGGGCCGAGCTCCAGCTGCGCTCCCCAGGACCGGACCACCGGAGCGAACGCGATGATCGGCACGGTCTGGGAGAGCACGATCCAAGGCAGCAGCGCCCATTCTGCGATCTTCCAGCGCAGCATCACCAGGGCCAGCCCCACCCCGACGACGACGCCGGCCAGCCAGCCCGCCGCCGCGATGCCCAGCGTGAACGCCGAGGCCGAGACCACGGTCACCCACAGCGGCGAGGCGTTGCGCGCCTGGGTCTCGCCTTCGAAGAGGCGCGTCACCATGTCCCAGGTGTGCGGCATGGCGAGGTCCGAGGTGCGCGGCAGCAGCCGGGTGTCCCCGAGCACCACCCCTGCCTCGGGTCCGATCGCCTTGTATCCCTCCCAGAGCAGCAGCAACAGCAGGATCCCGATCACGCCCCAGAGCCAGGTCGCCCGGGAACCGGGTGGACCGGTGCGGGAGAACAATCCGGTGTTCGGCGTGCTCGGCGCTGCCGTCATGCTCTGGACTCCGTAGGCGCCGGTCCCGTGGGGGCCACGGGAAGCGGAGCCGGCACGAGTGCGCGGATGCCCTCGGCGAGGTCGCGTTCGAAGACCTCGAGGAAACGCCGCTGGTCGTGGCCCGGGCCGTGGAAGATCAGGTGGTTGAAGCCGGCGTCGGTGTACTGCTTCACGGCGGCCACGATCTCCTCTGGGTCTGATCCGACGATCCAGCGCTTGGCGACCTGGTCCAGGGGCAGCGCGTCGGCTGCCTGCTCCATCTCCACGGGATCATCGATCGAGTGCTTCTGCTCTGCACTCAGGGACAGCGGCGCCCAGAAGCGCGTGTTCTCCAGCGCCGCCTGCGGATCCGGATCGTAGGAGAGCTTGATCTCGATCATCCGGTCGATCCGCTGCGGATCACGCTCATTGACCTCCGCCCCCGCCACCACAGCAGGCAGCAGCTTCTCCGTGTAGAGCTCCATGCCCTTGCCCGAGGTGCAGATGAACCCGTCTCCGGCTCGACCGGCGTACTTCGCCACGGTGGGGCCGCCGGCCGCGATGTAGATGGGGACCTCCTGCTCCGGCTTGTCGTAGATCGAGGCGTCCTGGGTGGTGTAGTACTCGCCATCGAAGCTGACGCGCTCCTCGCGCCACAGTGCGCGGATCAGCCGGACCGACTCGCGCAGCCGGGCGAAGCGCTCCTTGAACGCCGGCCACTCCTGGTCCTCGCTCTTGCCACGAGCTCCGTTCCACCCGGTGGCGATCTCGTTGAGCGCCTCGCCGGATCCGACACCGAGCATGATTCGGCCCGGATACAACGACCCGAGAGTCCCGAAGGCCTGCGCGATCACTGCTGGGTTGTAGCGGTAGTGCGGGGTCATCACCGAGGTGCCCAGCATGATGCGTTCGGTGCGCTCTCCCGCCGCCGCCATCCAGGCGATGGAGAACGGCGCGTGTCCCCCGGTGTGGCGCCAGGGCTGAAAATGGTCCGAGACGACGGCGGAGTCGAACTGGTGCTTCTCCGCCAGGACGGCGTATTCGACCAGCTCGCGGGCGCCGAACTGCTCCGCCGAGGCCTTATAGCCGATTCTGAGTTCTGTCATGGCGCTGTGCTCCCTCGGTCTCAGGACTTCGCCTGGATCTGCTCGGCGAAGGCCGGGATGACCGTCTCGCCGTAGACCCGCAGGGTCTCTTCCTTGTTGTCATGGGCGAGGTACCCGGCGAACTGCGTCATGCCGATCGCCTGGAGGCGGCGCAGCTTCTCCTCGTGTTCGGCGGCGGTGCCGATCATGCAGAAGCGTTCGACGATCTCGTCCGGGACGAAGTCCACATGGGAGTTCCCGGCCCGTCCGTGCTCGTTGTAGTCATAGCCTTCACGGCCCGCGATGTAATCGGTCAGCGCTTTCGGCACTGCGGAGTCGGTGCCGTAGCGGGTGACGATGTCGGCGACGTGATTGCCCACCATCCCGCCGAACCAGCGGCACTGCTCGATGGCATGGCGGCGGTGCTCCTCGCTGCCGTCGGTGATGTAGAACGGCGCCGCGACACAGAAGGCGATGTCATCCGGGTTGCGCCCGACGTTCGCCGCCGCCTCACGGACCGTGGTGATCATCCATTCCGCGATCTCCACGTCCCCGCACTGCAGGATGAATCCGTCCCCGGTCTCCCCGGCGATGGTCAGCGC
Organism: uncultured Nesterenkonia sp.; assembly: GCA_947494195.1. Lineage (GTDB taxonomy): Bacteria > Actinomycetota > Actinomycetes > Actinomycetales > Micrococcaceae > Nesterenkonia. The sequence continues at coordinate 393,429 of CANLUC010000003.1, forward strand.
GCGGGGCCCGTAGGCGGCCACCCAGACGTCGAGCTGGGAGCCGGTGGACCACGGGAAGCGGATCGTGGCCTCGTTGATCTCCGCAGACCTTGAGTTGGCAAGCTCTTTGATGACCTCGATGGCGCGACGGAAGTCCTTGAGCGTGACCGGTTTGCCGTTCATCACCCGCACGGCGGAGTCGCCGCGGCCGATCCCACAGATCGTCCGGTTTCCGAAGTGGTGGTTGAGCGTGGCGTAGGTGGAGGCGGTCACGGTCCAGTCCCGGGTCGCCGGGTTGGTGACCATGGGGCCGACCTTGATCCTGGTGGTCTGGTCCAGGATCAGGGAGTAGAGCACATACGGCTCCTGCCACAGGATGTGGGAGTCGTAGGTCCAGAAGTAGTCGAAATTGTGCTCCTCGGCGCGCCGGGCGAGGGCGAGCGTGCGGGCGGCCGGGGGGTTCGTCTGGGTGACGACGCCGAATTCCATGGGATCTCCTAGGGGTGCAGGGGTGCGCGGACCGGGCAGGTCGGGCTCAGATGAGGTACTGGCTGAGTCCGCGCTTGACGAACTGCCCGTGACTCTTGCTTCCGTGGTACTGCCCCTCCGCCACCAGGACGCGGCCTCGGGAGATGGTCACGTCCACATGGCCCTGGATCTCGAAGCCCTCCCAGGCGGAGTAGTCCATGTTCATGTGGTGGGTCTTGCCGGTGGGGCCGCCGGAGGCATCGAAGGGAAGTCCGATGCTGGTGTGCCCCTGGGGGTCGTAGATGACGATGTCTGCATCGGCTCCGGGCTGGACCACGCCCTTCTTCCCGTACATGCCGAACATCCGCGCCGGGGTCGTGGAGATGAGCTCCACCCACCGCGAGAGCGAGATTCGTCCGTCGACCACACCTTGGTAGAGCAGGTCCACGCGGTGCTCCACCGAGCCGATGCCGTTGGGGATGGCCCGGAAGTCGTCCTTGCCGAGCTCCTTCTGGTCCTTCATGCAGAAGGGGCAGTGGTCGGTGGAGACCATCTGCAGATCATTGGTCCGGAGTCCCTGCCACATGGCCTCGAGGTGGCCCTCCTCCTCGGAGCGCAGCGGCGTGGAGCAGACCCATTTGGCGGCTTCGAATTCGCCCCACTGCTCGGAGCGTGCGCCGAGCTGCTTCTCCAGCGAGAGGTACAGGTACTGCGGGCAGGTCTCGCCGAAGACGTTCTTCGCCTTGTCCCGGGCCCAGGCGACCTGTTCCACCGCCTGTTTGGCGCTCATGTGCACGATGTAGAGCGGCGCATCGGTGAGGTCGGCCAGCATGATGGCTCGATGGGTGGCCTCCTCCTCCATCTGCCAGGCTCGGGCGATCCCGTGGAAATACGGGGTCTTCTTGCCCTGGGCGACCAGCTGCTCGGCCAGCACATCGATGGCGGGACCGTTCTCGGCGTGCATCATGGTCATCAGCCCGAGCTCGCGGGCCTTCTGCATGGCACGCAGGATCTGCGCGTCATCGGCGTAGAAGACCCCCGGGTAGGCCATGAACATCTTGTAGGAGGTGATGCCCTCGTCGACGAGGGTCTCCATGGCCTTGAGCGAGTCGTCGTCGACCCCGCCGATGATCTGGTGAAAGCTGTAATCGATGGCGCAGTTGCCGCCGGCGAGCTCATGCCATTTCGCGAGACCGTCCTGGACGCGTTCGCCCTGCTTCTGGATGGCGAAGTCGATGATCGTGGTGGTGCCGCCCCAGGCCGCGGCGCGGGTGCCGGTCTCGAAGGTGTCGGAGGCGTTGGTGCCGCCGAAGGGCATCTGCATGTGCGTGTGGGCGTCGATTCCACCGGGGATCACGTACTTGCCTGCGGCGTCGATGACCGTGTCCGCGGTGACTCCGCCGCCGGAGTCGATCGAGGCGCCGGGGCTGAAGAGCGCGACGATCTTCTCTCCCTCGATGAGCACGTCGGCCTGCGCCGTGCCGGTGGCGTTGACGACGGTGCCGTTGGTGATCAGGGTCTTCATCGGGTTCCTCCTAGAGTCCAGGATGTGCGGGATGACTGAGCGCCTCACGGGGCGGTGAGAGCACCATAGGCATCCGGGCGACGGTCGCGATAGAACTGCCACTCGTTGCGCACCTCGCGGACCAGGTCCAGGTCCAGGTCGCGGATCAGCAGCTCCTCGGCGGAGGACGAGCCGCGCTCCCCCACGTAGTTCCCGCGCGGATCCGCCACATACGAGGTGCCGTAGAAGTCCACGGCCAGCTCCCCGTACTCGTTGTCCTCGCGACCCACCCGGTTGGGCACCACGACGAAATACCCGTTGGCGGCGGCGGCTGTCGGCTGCTCCAGGTCCCAGAGCCGGTTGGACAGGCCGGGTTTGGAGGCGTTGGGGTTGAACACGATCTCCGCGCCACCCAGACCCAGCATCCTCCACCCCTCGGGGAAGTGGCGGTCGTAGCAGATGGTGACCCCGATCTTGCCGATGGCGGTGTCGAAGACGGGCCAGCCCAGGTTGCCGGGACGGAAGTAGAACTTCTCGTAGAAGTTGTCGACATGGGGGATGTGGTTCTTGCGGTACTTGCCAGCGATCGACCCGTCCGCGTCCACGACGACGGCGGTGTTGTAGTAGACCCCCGGCATGTCTTCCTCGTAGATCGGCAGGATCATGACCAGCTGCAGCTCACGGGCCAGGGCGGCGAACCGGGTGACCACGGGCCCATCGGCGGGCTCCGCGAAGGAGTAGTACTTCCGTTCCTCGGTGATGCCGAAGTAGGGACCGTAGAACAGTTCCTGGAAGCAGATGGCTTGGGCTCCCTCGGCGGCGGCGCTGCGCGCGAACTCCTCGTGCTTGAGCACCATCGACTCTTGGTCTCCGGTCCAGGTCGTCTGGCTCAACGCCACGCGAACTGTGGTCATGATGCGGGTCCTTCCGGTCGAGACAGGTACCGAATCTATGCAAGTCGCTGGCTAACCAGATTTCCCTGCGTAAAATCCAAGTAAATTTCCTGTAACTGTGTGTGAAGAGTCGCCAGATCAATCTCATGGCGCAATTGAAGCTTCCGTCGATGTCAATCGATATTTCCCCAGCGGCGACCCCGAGGACAGGTGCACAGTGTCAAAGTTTCAGCACAGATTCTTACACGGTGTAAACCCTCCCGCGAGGGGGTCTGGAGCGTGAAAAAACCAGTCTGTAGAGTGACCAGTTACCACCACCGGCCGATCACCATCGGTAGGAGAATTCCCAGGTCAAAGGAGGGGCTATGCGTCTCAGCGGCGGCAACCAAGGGTGGCGGCTCGTGGTCCCGGTGCGTGACCCGCGCACGGGAAAGAGTCGCCTCGGCGAGGGACCAGAGCTGAACCTCGCCATCGCTTATGACACAGTGTCAGCGGCCCTGGGCTGCCCTGAGGTCGAGGAGCTGCTCCTGGTGACCGATGCTCAGTGGTGGATCGGTCCCGACCTGCTGGACGCCGAGAAGCTGAACGTCCTCACCGATCGTGGAGCAGGCCTGAACCCGGCCGTGACGGCAGCACTGCACCAAGTCGGACCGCACCCCGCCGGGCTGCACCACGTCCCAGCGCCAGTCGCCGTCATGCTCGGAGACCTGCCGTGCCTGCGCCCAGACGACCTCTCCCGAGCCCTGCACGCTGCCGCCCATCTCCCCTCGGGCATGGTGACGGATCGCCAAGGCACCGGCACCACTCTGCTGACCGGTCCGACACGCGGAGTGCAGTTCGGCCCGGACTCCGCGCAGCGGCACCGGCAGTCCGGCTATCGGGAGCTCGAACTCGCACTGGAATCCACGGTGCGCCGCGACCTGGATACACCGGAGGATCTCGTCGTGGCCCTCCGGGAAGGCGGCCTCGGACCTCATACCCGCCGCGTCCTCGACCAGACGGAGCCTGTACAGGCTCACCCGCAGAGGAAGGGCTCACAGCTTCCGATCGGAGCGCGGGCCCTGGAAGAGGTGGCCTACGCATGAGCGTCGTCAGCGTCACCCTGGGACGCACCCCGCCCTCCGAGACACAGCCCTCGGCGGCGGGTGCACACACCCTCTCGACAGGAGCACAGCCCCCGGCCGCCGAGCAGATCCCGGAACACCACGTGGCGCGTGCACTGAACCGCGTGAACCGGGGTGAGGCACTGGACCTCGAGACCGCGACAGCCCTGCTGGGGGCTCGCGGCGAGAATCTCCAGCAGCTGCTCACGCTGAGTTCGGCCCAGCGCGACGCCGGTGCGGCCGCCCGGGGAGATTCCGCGGGAAACTCCATCACCTACTCTCGCAAAGTCTTCATTCCGCTGACCACGCTGTGCCGCGACCGCTGCCACTACTGCGTCTTCGTCGACACGCCCGGCGGGCTGCGAGCCCAGGGACGGCAGGCCTATCTGAGCGCCGAGGAGGTCCTCGACATCGCCCGCCGCGGCGCTCAGATGGGGTGCAAGGAGGCGCTGCTGACCCTGGGTGATCGCCCCGAGGACCGTTGGGAAGCCGCTGGCGAGTGGCTGCAGCGGCACGGCTACAGCTCCACGCTGGAGTACGTGGCTGCCATGGCCGAGCTGATCACTCGCGAGACGGGTCTGCTCGCACACCTGAACCCTGGGGTCATGAGCTGGCCGGAGCTGCAGCGGCTGCGCCGCACCGCCCCCTCGATGGGAATGATGCTGGAGACCACCTCGACCGCGCTCCACACCGAGCGCGGCGGCGCGCACTACGGCTCACCGGACAAGGATCCGGCGCTGCGGCTGCAGGTCATCGAGGATGCCGGGCGCAGCAGGATTCCATTCACCACCGGCATCCTGCTGGGCATCGGAGAGACCCTGCAGGATCGAGCGGAATCGCTCTTCGCGCTGCGCGAGGCGCATAACCGGTGGGGCCACGTGCAGGAGGTGATCGTGCAGAACTTCCGCGCCAAGCCACGCACAGCCATGCAGAATGAGCCTGATCTGGGCATGGACCAATACATTGCGGCTGTGGCCGTGGCCCGTCTGGTGATGGGCGCCGAGGCCCATATCCAGGCCCCGCCGAATCTGACCGACCCGCGGGAGCTGCACCTGCTGATCCGCGCCGGCGTCGACGACTGGGGCGGCATCAGTCCGCTGACCCCAGACCATGTGAATCCCGAACGGCCGTGGCCGCATCTCGACGATCTGGCCAGCATCACCGCCGAGGCCGGATTCACTCTCCGCGAGCGGCTCACCGCGCAGCCCCGCTGGGCGCTGGACCCGGAGTATTGGATCGATCCGGCCCTGCACGGTCCGACCGCGGCACTGCGCGATGAACACGGCCGCGCCGCGGTGGAGAGTCTGCCGCACCCTGCGCTGCAGCCGACGACGCCGGAGGCCCCGTCGGCAGACGACCCCGGAGCCGCTCCGACGCTGGAGTCCCCGACTCACCGCCTGCTGCGCCGCGCGGAGGCGGACCCGGCGGGGCTGGCCGACGCCGACTACGCCGCGCTGCTCGAGCTCCGCGGAGAGGACCTGGAGCAGCTGACCACTCTGGCGGATGAGCTGCGCCGGGACCGGCTGGGCGAGAGGCTGACCTACGCGGTCAACCGCAATCTGGACTCCGGCCGCTACGATCCGCAGGCGCTGCACGGGGGGTTCGATGACACCGACCTGTCGGCCGTCGCGGCAGAGGCCGCGGCCTCCGGCGCCACCGAGCTCTGCATCCAGGGACAGCTCAGCGCAGAACTCCCGGGAGAGGCGTACCTCCAGCTCATCGATACCCTGCGCACGGAGCAACCACAGCTGCACCTCCACGCCTACCGGCCCGCCGAGGTCCTGGACGCTTCACGACGGCTGGGCACCAGCCCCGCCGAGCTGCATCGGCTGATGTTGGAGCGCGGGGTGGGATCGGTCCCCGGCACCGCGGCCCGCGTGCTGGATGACAGGATTCGATCGGCGCTCTCCGGGGGCACGGACATGCCCGCGGCGCAGTGGCTGGAGCTGATCCGCAGCGCCCACCGAGCGGGCCTGCGCTCCACCGCCACGCTCGTCTACGGGCACATCGAGACACCCGCAGACGTGGTGGCCCATCTGCGCCGGATCACGGCCCTGCAGGATCAGACCGGCGGGTTCACCGAGTTCATCCCGATGCCCTTTATCGCGCAGGACTCCCCGGTGGCGATCCCCGGCCTGGACGGACGAATCGCCTCGCGCGGGTACAGCCGCGCGCTGCATGCGGTCGCGCGGCTGCTGCTGCACGGGCGGATCCATCACCTCCAGGCAGCATGGACCAAGCTGGGGCTCTCCGGAGCAGAAGAGGTCCTGCGCGGCGGCGCCGACGATCTCGGCGGCATCCTGCTCGATGGTGCCACCCGCCCCGAGACCGATCCGGAGGCCGGGCGCTGCCTCACGTTGGATGATGTGCAGTCCATGGCGGCGCGGCTGGCTCGGACGCCGGTGCAGCGCACGACCCTCTACGCGGAGGTCTCCCCGTGAGCGAGCATCGGCGGGTCGTCGTCGTCGGCGCGGGGTTCGCCGGGCTGGGGGCCGCGATGCGGCTGGCGGAGTCAGGCGAGCGTTCCTTCACCGTGCTCGAGCAGGCCGCGGAGATCGGCGGGACCTGGCGCGACAACGTCTACCCGGGGGTGGCCTGCGACGTTCCCTCGCACCTGTACTCCTTCTCCTTCGCGCCCCGGGCTGACTGGTCCCGCCGGTACGCCGAGGGCCCGGAGATCCTGCGCTACCTGCGCAGCTGTGCCGAGACCCCAGGGGTCCGCGAGCGCCTGCGCACCGGGACGGGGCTCCGGGAAGCTCACTGGTCGCAGCAACGCGGGCTGTGGGAGCTGAGCACCACCACCGGGGCGCTGACGGCAGAGTTTCTGGTGCTGGCCACGGGACGGTTCAACGAGCCGCATATTCCCGCCATGACCGGCCTTGCCGACTTCGCGGGACCGATCATGCACACTGCACGCTGGCGGAGCGGGATGGAACTTGCCGGACGGCGTATGGGCGTGGTGGGCACCGGGGCTTCGGCTGTGCAGCTGGTGCCCGAGCTGGTGGCAGCGGGTGCGGCGGTGACGGTCTTCCAGCGCAGCGCCCCCTGGGTGATCCCCAAAGCAGACACGGCCTACAGCGCCTCCGAACAAGAGCTGTTCGCCCGCCGGGACGCAGCGCGCCGGGCCCACCGGCAGGAGATCTTCGCAGAGCTCGACCAGGGCTTCCCGGCCCGGCTGCGCGGCTCAGCGGAGAACACCGAGCTGCGCGACCGCGCACTGCGGCATCTGCACGACCAGATCAGCGAGCCCGAGCTGCGCGCTCGGCTGACCCCCGACTACGCGATCGGCTGCAAGCGTGTGCTGCTCTCGGACGCCTGGTACCCCGCGCTGAGCTCCGGGAGCGTCACCGTGGAGGACAGCGCCCTCGCCTCGCTCTCCCCGACGACGGCGACCGCCGAGTCCGGGAACCAGCATCGCCTGGACGCGCTGGTGCTCGCCACCGGGTTCCAGGCCTCCCGGCCGGGCATCGCGCAGCGAGTGCGCGGTCGGCTCGGAGTGCTGCTCAGCGACCATTGGGAGCAGGGCATGAGCTCCTACGCCTCCACTGCGGTGAGCGGATTCCCGAACTGTTTCCTGCTCGGCGGACCCAACGCCGCGCTGGGGCACAACTCTGCGCTGACCATGCTGGAGACCCAGATCAATCACCTGCTCAGCGCCCTGGAGCAGCTTCCTCCGGGAAGCATCTGTGAGGTGCGCGGCGCCGCGGAGCGCGGATACACCGCCATGCTGGACTCGCGGGCGGCGCAGACCGTCTGGACCGCCCAGGGATGTTCCAGCTGGTACCGCGATCCCGCCACCGGCCGGGTCACGCTGCTCTGGCCGGGCAGTGCGGCTGAGTATTCGCGCCGCTACGCCAAGTTCGATCCCGCCGCCTACCACCTGCAGGCACGGTCGGACACGGCTGTCGGGCCTGCCCGTGGGGCCGAGGAGATGAGCCTTCTATGAAGATCACGATGTTGGCCGGCGGTGTCGGCGGAGCCAAGTTCGCGCTCGGGCTGCGCGCCCTGCTCCAGGCCCGACACCCGGATCATGAGCTGCGCATCATCGCCAATGTCGGCGACGACATGTGGCTGACCGGCCTGAAGGTCTGCCCGGATCTGGATTCACTGATGTACGCGCTGGCCGGGGTCAACGATGCCCAGCGCGGCTGGGGTCGCGAGGACGAGAGCACCCGGGTCAGCGCTGAGCTCTCCGAGTTCGGGGTGGGCTGGCCCTGGTTCACGCTCGGAGATCTCGATCTCGGCACGCACATCGCCCGGTCGGCGCTGCTGCGGGAGGGGCTGCCGCTCTCGGATGTCACCCGCAGGCTCAGCGCCCGCTGGGACCTGGGGGCACGGCTGCTGCCGGCGGCCGAGACCGATCTCGAGACCTGGGTGGAGCTCGAGGCGGGCTGCGCGGAGACCGGGACGGTCCACTTCGAGGAATGGTGGGTCCGTCTGCGAGCCGGGATCCCGGCACACCGGTTCCACCAGCGCGGGACGCAGCCGGTGCAGCCTGGCGCGGGTGTGCTCGAGGCCATCGCCGATGCTGATGCGGTGCTGTTCGCGCCCTCGAACCCGGTGGTCTCCATCGGCACCATCTGCGGCTTCCCCGCCGCCGACGGGCCCGGGATCGCGGGCATCCCTGAGATCGCCGATGCTTTGCGCTCCACGCGGGCTCCGGTGGTCGGGGTCTCCCCCATCATCGATTCCGCTCCGCTGCGCGGCATGGCACGGCAATGTCTTCAGAGCCTCGGCTGGGAGTGTTCGGCCCGCGCGGTGGGGCTCGCGTACGGGGCGCGCAGCGCCGGGGGGCTTCTGGACGGGTGGCTGGTCGATGAGGCCGACGCGTCCGCGGTGCCCGAGCTGCGCAGCGCCGGGCTTCATGCGCAGGCCGCTCCGCTGTGGATGACCGACGCCGCGACGTCGCAGGACCTCGCCGCGGCGGCCCTGCAGCTGGCCGACCTGGTCTCCTCATCACCTCGTTGAGCTAGCTCAGCGGTTCCCCGGCGAGCGCGCGCCGATACCCCTCTGCCATGGCCTCCTCGGTGCCGAGCCGAAACATGTCCTGGTCTCCGGTGCGCACCAGAGTCCTGGCCCCGGGCGTCGGCCCGGGGTGCACCAGGTGGGCCGCTCCGCGGATCACTGCCACCGGGTGTCCCGACGCTTTGCCCTTGACCAGGTCCCCCATGGCCGCAAGCTCGTCGGCGACGGCGATCTGTGTGGCTTCCAGGGCGCGGCCGTGGCCGTCGGTGCCTCCGCGGTGATCGTGCACCGTGCGCACCCCGGCTGCACCGATCGCGATGTCCGTCTGTCCGGTGCGCCACGCCCGGCCCAGCGTGTCCGAGATGATCACACCGAGCGCGGCGTCGAACGTCTCACTGAGTGTGCGGCGGATCATTTCCGCGGAGGCGTCGGGATCCTCGGGCAGGAGCAGCACGGTCCCTGCGGCGGTGTTGCTGGCGTCCACTCCGGCTGCGGCACCCACGATGCCGAGCCGGTTCTCCACGATCCTGGTCCGTCCCGCCCCGTCGGCGCGAGGCCGGCTTGCCACCTCCCGGATGGTCTCCCGGGTGATCGCGTCCTCGCGGTCCGCGGCCTGCACGATCCGTCCTTCGGCCTTGGAGAGGATCTTGCTCGTGATCACCAGGACATCGCCGGGCTGGGGCCTCCGCTCGGGGCGCAGCCCAGCATGGGTGACGAGCGCCCGGCTGATCAGCTCCGCGACGTCATCGCCGGGATGGATCTCCGGCAGCCCAGGGAGCGCCCAGGCCTGCAGGCCGTCCTCGGAGGCGTGGTGATCCGTCATCCGGCCCATCCTAGAACCGACCTGTCAGCCGGGTGGACGCCACGCGCCAGATCAGGCGTCGCGGATGAACTCGTCGGCGAGGTCAAGCACTTCGTCGAGCACGCCGATCCCGAAGCTCAGCTCCTCTGCCGTGGTGTTCAGCGGCGGGCAGATGTGCAGCCGGGTCATGTTCATGAAGGGAAGCACTCCCCGGGCTTTGCACGCCGCGACGAGTTCACCCATCAGCGCCGGGGTCTGCCCATAGGGGGCCAGCGGTTCCCTGGTGGTCTTGTCCTTGACCAGCTCGATGGCCCAGAACATGCCGACGCCGCGCACATCCCCGACGCTGGGGTGGCGTTCCTTGAGCTGCTGCAGCCGCGGCGCGATCACCTCTTTCCCGAGGTGCAGTGCGTTCTCCACCATGCCCTCGTCCCGCATGGCATTGATCGCGGCCACTGCGGCGGCCGCGGCGAGGGGGTGACCCGAGTAGGTCAGGCCCCCCGGGTAGAGGCGCTGGGCGAAGGTGGCGTAGATCGCGTCGTCCATGGCCACGCCGCCCATCGGCACGTAGCCGGAGTTCACGCCCTTCGCGAAGGTGACGATGTCCGGCTCGATCCCGAAGTGCTCATGGGCGAACCACTTGCCGGACCGTCCGAAGCCTGCCATCACCTCATCGATGATCAGCACCAGCCCGAACTCGTCGCAGAGCGCACGCACGCCCTGCATATATCCCTCGGGCGGCAGATAGATCCCGGCGGTTCCCGGGATCGCCTCCAGGATGATCGCCGCGACCTGCGCGGGGCCCTCGAGGGTCAGCGTGTCGCGCAGATGCGCCAGCGCCCGCTCGGTCTCCCGCTGCTCGCTCCACCGGTCCGCCTCCGCCGGACGGAAATGCGAGCGGTAGGTGTAGGCCGGGAGGAAATGGACCACCCCGGCGTCGTCGTCGTTGGCTATCCGACGGGGGTCTCCGGTGAGATTCACCGCCAGGTGTGATCCGCCGTGGTAGGAGCGGTAGGCGGAGAGGATCTTGCGCCGACCGGTGTGCAGCCGCGCCATGCGGACCGCGTGCTCATTGGCGTCGGCGCCTCCTGCGGTGAAGAAGACGTGGTTGATGTCCTCGGGCAGCAGCTCGGTGATCAGCCGAGCGGCTTCGGACCGGGCGTCATTGGCGTGCTGCGGCGCGACGGTGCAGAGCTTCTCCGCCTGGTCCTTGATCGCCGCGATGATCTTGGGGTGCTTGTGTCCCGCGTTGGTGAAGATCAGCTGGGAGGTCAGGTCGAGGAGCTTGTTGCCCTCCCCGTCCCAGATCCAGGAGCCTTCCGCATCCAGCACGGTCATCGGGGTCAGCGACTCCTGGGCGCTCCAGGAGTGGAACACGTGCTGGCGGTCTAGGTCATAGCCGGTCCGCCCGGCCTCGATCGTCTCGGGGCTGATTCGGGTGCTCGCGCTGGTCTCGGTGGTCATGGATCTCTCCTGGTCGTCTCGTGCTGGTCGATCTGCGCCGGTCAGTCCTGCCTGGTCAGTCGTTCTGTGGGAAGCCCAGCTGCAGGCCGCTCTCGGCGGGATCGCCCCAGCGGGTGGTGACGACCTTGCCGCGGGTGTAGAAGTGCACGCCCTCGGCGCCATGGGCGTGGCTGTCGCCAAAGAGGGAGTTCTTCCACCCGCCGAAGGAGTAGTACGCCATCGGCACCGGAATCGGAACGTTGACCCCCACCATGCCCACCGAGACCTCCATCTCGAAGCGACGTGCGGCGGCCCCGTCCCGGGTGAAGATCGCGGTGCCGTTGCCGTAGGGGTTGGTGTTGATCAGCTCCAGCGCCTGCTCATAGGTCTCGGCACGCACCACGGAGAGCACGGGCCCGAAGATCTCATCCTGGTAAGCCTTCATCGCCGGGGTGACGTGGTCCAGCAGGGTCGGACCGAGGAACGCAGCTTCGCTGACATCGGCCTCGGCCCAGCTGCGACCATCGACGACGATGCTCGCGCCCTCGGCCTCGGCACCGTCCACATAGCTGCGCACCTTGTCCCGATGACCGCGGTTGATGAGCGGCCCCAGATCAGGGTTCTCGCCCCCGAGGGAGAGTCCGCGGGTGCGCTCGGCGATCTTCTCGACCAGCTGATCGGCGATGTCCCCGACGGCGACCACCACGGAGATCGCCATGCAGCGCTCACCCGCGGAGCCGTAGCCGGCCGAGACCGCGCTGTCTGCGGCGCGCTCGAGATCAGCATCGGGCAGGACCATCATGTGGTTCTTCGCCCCGCCGAGGGCCTGGACTCGCTTGCCGGCCTTCGTCCCGGTCTCGTACACGTATTTGGCCACCGGCGTGGAGCCGACGAAGGAGACCGCCTGGATGTCCGGGTGGTTCAGCAGACCGTCGACGGCGACCTTGTCCCCGTGCAGGACGTTGACCACGCCGTCGGGCAGCCCCGCCTCCTGCCAGAGCTCGGCCTGCCAGTTCACCGCGCTGGGATCCTTCTCACTGGGTTTGATCACGACCGTGTTGCCCGAGGCCACCGCGATGGGGGTGAACCACATGGGCACCATCGCCGGGAAGTTGAACGGGGTGATGATCGCGACCGGGCCGAGCGGGTGCCGGGCCGAGTGCACGTCGACATCCGTGGAGGCGTTGATGGTCAGCGAACCCTTGAGCTGATGCGGAATGCCGCAGGCAAACTCCACGACCTCGAGTCCGCGCTGGACCTCGCCGAGCGCGTCGGAGAACACCTTGCCGTGCTCCCGGGAGATGATCTGCGCCAGCTCCTTCTTCCGAGCGTTCAGCAGCTCGCGGTAGCGGAAGAGTATCTGTGTGCGCTTCGACAGCGACGCCGTCTTCCACGTGGAGAAGGCCTCCTTCGCCGTGTCCACCACGTGATCCACGTCGGCCTGGGCCGCCAGCGGAATCTCGGTGACGACCTCACCGGTGGCGGGGTTCTCCACGGGGATCCGTGAGGCGGACTCCGAGGCGACGGTCCTGCCTCCGATCCAGTGGCCGGTGGCGGCGGTGGTCAGGGTCTGCGGAGCTGAGGAGATCTCGGTCATGCGGCAATTCTGATCCAGCGACGCTCCGGCGGCCAGGTACAGATTGTCAGGTCCCCGGCCCTGATTCTGACACTGTGTAAAGACGACCGGTAGGCTGGGTCCGTGACTGACTCCCCCGCTGATTCCAGGTTCACGGTGCAGGACGCGCTGGAGCTCTTCGCGCTGGCCGCTGGCCGTCCGCGCCTGCTCAATGCCTCTGCCTCGCTGGATCGCACCGTCCGGTGGAGCCACATCATCGGTCAGGACCATCCGGGCAGCATGCTGCGCGGCGGGGAGCTGGTGCTCTCCACGCTCCCCCGGCTCGACGAGGGCCGCGAGAATCTCGAAGAGGTCCTCCGGGTCTATCTGCGGGACCTCGACGCCGTGGACGCGGCCGCGCTCGCCGTCGAGGTGCTCCCGGACCGGCCTCGTCTGCTCTCCGCCCTCCATGCGGTGGTCCAGGAGCGGGAGACCGCGGAGGGCGTGGCTCGGGCAATGCCGGTGCTGCTCTTCGAACGCGTGGTCCGGTTCGTGGAGATCACCGAGGCGGTGCACCGCCAGCTGGTCTCACGCCAGATGGGGATCCGGCAGACTGACGCCCTGGAACGGGATCCGCTGCTCAGCGCCACCACCAACCTGTTCGATGATCTCGCCGCTCCCGGCGGCCTGCCGGAGACCGAGGTCTCGGCGCGCGCCTTGGCGCTGGGCATGCCGGCGGAGAGCCTCACCGGCCGTGGGAATGCTCCGTCGGTCGCTCCGGCTGCCTTCACCGCGCTGGTCTTTCACGTGGAGGAAAGCCCCGGAGCTGACACCGGTGCGCGACCTCCGATGGCCCTGGCCGCACTCATCCGGGAGACGGCAGCGCGGATGCACGCCCCCACCCTGGTGGGTTCCCGCGCCGGGGACAGGCTCTCGGTCTTGGTGGCACAGGCGGACCCGGCCCGGCTGTGCCTCGCGGTCCGTGAGGAGGCCGCACGGCGGCGCAGCCGCGAGCTCGTCCCGCGCTATCTCGTCGCGGCGGGCCAGCTCGCCGGACGAGACCAGGTCACCCTGCAGGAGTCCCCGGTGGCACTGGCGCACGCAGCCGAGGTCGCCGCCACGGCGTCGATGGTCATGGAGCGCTCGACGACGGGCGGCAGCGGCCAGCGGGGGTACTGGCGGGCAGACGATCTGGGACTGAAGGGGCTTCTGGTCCACCTGGCGTCCCATCAGCAGAGCCGGAGCTCCGTGGAGTGGTTCCTCGATCACCACCTGGCGCCGCTGCGTGGACGAGATCGCGAGGAGATGCGCGCCCTGGTCCGGGCCATGTCGCGCACCGGCGGAAACAAAGCCGGCCTCGCCCGAGAGCTGGGCATCAGCCGCCCGACCCTCTACGCGCGCATCGAGCGCCTAGAGCGGTCGGTGGGTCGGCCTCTCGAGGGTGAGACTCTGACTCTGCTGCAGACGGCCTTACTGCTCGAGGAGCTCCAGGGCTGATCCGATCACTGCGCAGGGCCTGGCAGTTCCCCAGGCGACACGTCCAGCAGAGGTGGAAGACATGGGCGTAACGTGGCAAGTGGAACACACCCCTGTCGCCTCGAGTCGCCTCAGGGGGCCATGACCCAGAACTTTTCGAGCACGAGTCACCGTTCTGACACCCTTCGAAAGGAACAACATGAAGACGAGAGCAGCAGTCGCCGTCGCCCCGGAGACGGATCTGGAGATCCGCGAACTGAACCTTGACGAACCCCGCCCAGACGAGCTGCAGGTGAAGATGATCGCCTCGGGCGTGTGCCATACCGACGCGATCGTCCGAGACCAGTGGTACCCCGTGCCGCAGCCCGTGGTCCTCGGCCACGAGGGCGCGGGTATCGTGGAACAGGTCGGGTCCGCCGTCGTCGGCTTCGAGGTCGGCGACAAGGTCGTCGTCGGACCCTCCTTCTGCGGCCAGTGCGAGCAGTGCCTCTCGGGGCACCCGATGTACTGCGTCGACTTCTATGACCGCAACTTCGGCGGGAAGCGCGGGGATGACTCCACCGCGTTCAGCACCGACGACGGCGAGGCGGTCGGCTCCCACTTCTTCGGCCAGTCCTCCTTCGCCGAGTACACCAATCTGCCGGCCCACGGTGCCGTGAAGGTCCCGGAGGATGCCCCGCTGGAGCTGCTCGGCCCGCTGGGCTGCGGCATCATGACCGGCGCGGGCGCCGTGCTGAACGTCCTGCGCCCGAAGGCCGGCTCCTCCGTCGTCATCTTCGGCACCGGCGCAGTGGGCATGGCCGGCATGCTCGCGGCCAAGGCCGCCGGCGCGACGACGATCATCATGGTCGACATCGTGCCCGAGCGCCTCGAGTTCGCCAAGGAGCTCGGCGCCACCCACACGGTGAACTCCAAGGAGACCGACCCGGTGGAGGCCGTGAAGGAGATCACCGGCGGCGGCGCGCAGTTCGCGCTGGACACCACGGGCATACCCGCGGTCTTCTCGCAGATGACCAAGTCACTCGCGGTACAGGGCCACGGAGCCCTGGTCGGCGCGGCGAAGCTCGGCACCGAGGCGCCCTTCGACATCGGCACGCTGCTGGTCTCCGGCATCACCGTGAGCATGGTCGTCGAGGGCGACGCAGTGCCCAAGGAGTTCATCCCGCGCATGATCGCGCTCTACCAGGAGGGCAAGTTCCCCTTCGACAAGCTCACCAAGACCTACCCGTTCGATGAGATCAACACTGCCTTCGCGGATTCCGCCGCAGGCACCACCCTGAAGCCCATCATCACCTTCTGATCAACACCCGCTGATCAACACCCTCTGATCAACCTGACAAGGGCGGCGCTCCACATCACGTGGGGCGCCGCCCTTTCGCATGTCTAGGCCCTCATGCTGCGCCAGCAGCCGGCGGTCCTTACTTCATCCCAGGTCAGCGCGACCCTCCGCGGAACCTTGCGCGGCGGACACATTAGGCATTTAGCCAACATTTGTATAGGTTAATTCTGCAAGGGCCCCCTTGCCCGAGAAGCAGACCTGTCGGCAGCGCTGAGCGCCCCCGCGGGAGAAGCTCTCACCCTCGACTGTGAAGGAGAACCCCCTCTCGTGCGTACCCCAGGTGTGACGTGGATTCTGGCGCTGACCGCGTCAAGCGCTCTGGTCCTCTCCGGCTGTGGCGGGGACACCGCCGCGGCCCCCGAAGAGACCGACTCGCCGTCTTCGGCCGCCACGGATGAGTTCCCGGTGACCGTGGAGCATGCCTTCGGCGAGACCGAGATCCCCGAGGCCCCCGAACGTGTGGCCACCGTCGCCTGGGCCAACCACGAGGTGCCGCTGGCCCTGGGCATCGTGCCCGTGGGCATGGCGGAGGCGAACTTCGGCGACGACAACGGTGACGGCGTCCTCCCCTGGGTGGAGGAGCGGCTGGAAGAGCTCGACGCCGAGACCCCGGTCCTCTTCGACGAGACCGACGGCATCGACTTCGAGGCCGTGGCGGACACGGACCCGGACGTCATCCTTGCCCCGTATTCCGGCCTGACCCAGGAGGATTACGACACGCTCTCGGAGATCGCCCCCGTGGTGGCGTTCCCCGAATCGGCCTGGGCCACGGAATGGCGCGACGTCATCTCGCTGGGCGCGCAGGGGCTGGGCATGTCCGAAGCCGGAGACGAGCTGATCGCCGAGCTCGAGACGGAGATCGACGAGGCCGTCGCCGAGCACCCCGCGCTCGAGGGCAAGTCGACCATGTTCCTGACCCACGTGGACACCACGAACCTCAGCGAAGTGAACTTCTACACCTCTCACGACACCCGGACGGCGTTCTTCGAGGACCTCGGGATGACGATGCCGCAGAGCATCGAGGAGGCCTCGGCCGAGACCGACCAGTTCTCCGGCACGATCAGCGCTGAAGAGGTGGACACCTTCTCCGACGTGGACATCATCGTCACCTACGGCGACGAGGAGCTCGTCACCATTCTCGAAGAGGATCCGCTGCTCTCGCAGATGCCCGCAGTGGCCGACGGCGCCATCGTCCCGCTGCCCAGCGACGGTCCCATCGGCACCGCGTCGAACCCCACCCCGCTTGCCATCTCCTGGGTGCTCGATGACTACCTCGACCTGCTGGATGAGGCAGCAGCCCGCTCCGAGTGAGCACGACGACGGCGGCGGGGACGCTTCGCAGCACCACCTTTGGACGCGCTCGGCGCAGACGCATCGCGTATCTGCTCGCGATCACGGGTCTGCTTGTGGTGCTCGCCGCAGCCTCGGTCGCCGTCGGCGTCAGGACCATCCCGCTGCAGGAGGTGTTCTCCGGCGTCCAGGGGTCGGCTGAGGACCTGCAGCAGGCGATCA
Source organism: uncultured Nesterenkonia sp. (assembly GCA_947494195.1). Taxonomy (GTDB): domain Bacteria; phylum Actinomycetota; class Actinomycetes; order Actinomycetales; family Micrococcaceae; genus Nesterenkonia. Next base: position 410,468 of record CANLUC010000003.1, read on the forward strand.
TCGACAAACGCCTCATCAGGACCGTGCTGGCGATCCTCCTCGGCGCTGCCCTGGGGGTCGCCGGGGCCGTGATGCAGGGAGTCACCCGCAACCCTCTGGCCGATCCCGGCATTCTCGGAGTGAACATGGGAGCCGCACTGGCGGTGGTGATCGGCATCGCCTGGTTCGGGATGTACCAGCCGGCGAGCTTCGTCTGGGTGGGGATCCTCGGAGCCGGGGTGACCGCTGTATTCGTCTACGTGGTGGGCTCGCTCGGCCGCGGCGGCGCCACCCCGTTGAAGCTGGCCCTCGCCGGCGCGGCGACCACGGTCGCGTTCTCCTCCTTCATCAGCGCGGTCGTGCTGCCACGCAACGACATCGCCGACGGCGTCCGCTCCTGGCAGATCGGCAACGTCTCCGGAGCGACGACGGACAATGTGCTCACGTTCCTGCCGTTCTTCCTCGTCGGCATGGTCCTCTGCTGGGCCTCGGCCCGCGGGCTGAACTCCCTGGCGCTGGGCGATGACCTCGCGGCAGGACTGGGCGAACACGTGGTGCTGACCCGCGCAGCGGCCTCGGCAGGCGCCGTCATCCTCTGCGGAGCCGCCACGGCGATCGCCGGTCCGATCGGATTCGTGGGGCTCGTCATACCGCACGTCGTGCGGCTCATGGTGGGTGTGGATCACCGCTGGATGATGCCGTTCTCCGCCCTGGGCGGGGCCGTGCTGCTCAGCGCGGCTGACATCCTCGGACGGGTCGTCGCCCGGCCGGCAGAGATCGATGTCGGCATCATCACCGCTCTGATCGGCGGGCCGTTCTTCATCTACATCGTCCGAAAGCACAGGGTGCGTGAACTGTGAATCAGCCCTCCTCCACCACCTGCGCCCCTCCGCTCGGTCGGACCGCACCTGCCGCCTCGGCCTCGAGTGTCGCCGCCGAGACCATCGCGGCCTCCCGACGTCGGCGCGCGCGTCGCCGCCGCAGGGTGATCCTCGCGCTCGCCCTGGCAGCTGTTGCCATGTATCTGCTCTCCTTGATGGTGGGCCGCACGTTCTATCCGTTGACCGATGTGATCCAGGTGGCACTCGGAGGCGAGGTCGAGGGAGCGAACTTCACGCTGGGCACCATCAGGCTGCCGCGGGCGACCTTGGCGGTCCTGGTCGGATTCTGCTTCGGCCTCGCCGGGGTCACCTTCCAGACGATGCTGCGCAACCCGCTGGCGAGCCCGGACATCATCGGCATCAGCTCGGGAGCCAGCGCCGCCGCCGCGATCGCGATCATCTTCTTCTCGGCCAGCGGCGCAACGGTCTCCCTGGTCGCGATCAGCGCGGGTCTCGCCGTCGCCCTGCTCATCTATCTCCTGGCTTACCGTGACGGGGTCTCCGGGACGCGTCTGATCCTGATCGGCATCGGCATCACCGCGATGCTGGACAGCCTCATCGCCTATGCCCTCTCGCAGGCCGCGGAATGGGACCTGCAGGCCGCCATGCGGTGGCTCTCCGGCAGTCTCAACGGGGCCAGCTGGGAGGCTGCCGTCCCGGTGGCCATCGCACTGCTGGTGCTTGGGCCGGTCCTGCTCGGCCAGGCGAAGAACATCGGTGCGCTCCAGCTGGGCGACGACACGGCCTCCGGCCTGGGCGTGCACGTGGAGCGGACCCGGCTCTCGCTGATCCTCTGCGCCGTGGGGCTGATCGCCTTCGCCACGGCGGCGGCAGGACCCATCGCGTTCGTCGCGTTCCTCTCGGGTCCGATCGCCGCCCGGCTCATCGGACCGCACGGTTCGCTGCTGCTGCCCTCGGCGCTGGTGGGGACGCTGCTGGTGCTGGTGGCTGACTTCACGGGTCAGTACCTCTTCGGGACGCGCTACCCGGTCGGCGTCGTGACCGGGGTGCTCGGCGCCCCCTATCTGATCTATCTGATCGTCCGCGCACACCGTTCTGGAGGCTCCATATGACCGCGGCCCATACGCTCTCGGTGCACTCACTGTCGCTGGGATACGGCGAGCAGTCCGTGATCGAGGGACTGGATCTGAACGTCCTTCCCGGCAGGATCACCGCCGTGGTGGGGGCCAACGCCTGCGGCAAATCCACGCTGCTGCGCTCCATGGCACGGCTGCTGCGGCCGACGTCGGGCCAGGTTCTCCTGGATGGCAAGAAGGTCCACCACACTCCGGCCCGAGAGCTCGCCCGCACCATGGGGCTTCTACCCCAGTCCCCCATCGCGCCCGACGGCATCACCGTGGTGGACCTGGTCAGCCGAGGCCGTCACCCCCACCAGGGCTTCCTCTCGCGCTGGTCCAAAGAGGATGACCTGGCGGTGGCCGAGGCGCTGAACACGACGCAGACCGCCGACCTGGCCGAACGCGCGGTCGACGAGCTCTCCGGCGGACAGCGCCAGAGGGTCTGGATCGCCATGGCGCTGGCGCAGAAGACCGATGTGCTGCTCCTGGATGAGCCCACCACGTTCCTCGACGTCAGCCACCAGATCGAGGTGCTGGATCTGCTGACGGATCTCAATCGGACGCGGGGCACCACGATCGTCATGGTGCTGCACGATCTCAACCTGGCAGCACGCTATGCGGACCACATCGCCGCGCTGGTGGAGAAGAATCTCTACGCGCTGGGGACGCCGCAGGAGGTGCTCACCGCGGAGATGGTCCGTGAGGTCTTCAAGCTGGAGAGCCGGATCATCACCGACCCGATCTCCGAGAAGCCGCTGATGCTGCCGATCGGACGCCACCACGGCGCACCGGTCTAGGAGGCGAACACGGCCCGCACCGACTCCGCGATCTGCTCATAGACCGGAAGCACCACCGCGCGTCGCGCACCGAGCATGTTGAACCCGTGGCCGACTCCCATGAGGTCCACATGATCCATCAGCGCACCGGCCTGCCGCAGCCGCTGCGCGTAGCGAGCGGCCTCCTCCCGGAGGATGTCCTTCTCCGCGGAGACGACCAGCGCCGGGGCGATTCCCTCCAGCGCGGCGGTGTCCGAGGCTCCCGCCGGTGAGGCGAGCCGGTCCTTTCGCAGGCCGATGTTCGGGCAGTAGGCGCCGTTGAACACCGGACCCATCCTGACGAGGAACTTCTCCTGACCCGGGGACCATTTCTGCGACGAGGGGATCGTCAGGTCCAGCGCGGGGTACATCAGCACCTGCAGCGCGATGGACGGCGAGCCGTGTTCCAGCGCGAGCCGCGCCACGCCCGCCGCAAGGGCTCCACCCGCAGACTGGCCTCCCACGGCGATGCTGGCGCCCTCCCACGGACGCTCGGGGGAAGCCGCCCAGGCAGTGACGTCGTAGGCCTGCTCCACCGGTCCCGGGAAGCGGGATTGCGGGGCCGGGATGTAGTCCACGTTGAGCACGGTGACCTGCGCGTGGTAGGCGATGAACCGGCACAGCGGGTCGTCCTGCTCCGGATGGCGCATCACGAATCCACCGCCGTGGAAGTTCACGTAGACACCTCTCCCGTCGGCACCACCCGACGGCGTGTAGGCGATGGCGCGCAGCTCGCCGTGCCGAGTGGGAACAGTGAGCTCCTCGGTGACGGCGGGGATCTCGGTGAAGCTGACGTCGGCCGGCCGCCGCGAGGGGCCTGGCGCCTTCTGCATCAGCCGAGCGAGCCCGTCGGCGAGCCACAGGGGAAGTGCCATCTCAGGACCTCTCAGTCGGTGGTGCTTCTCATTCTGCCGCAGTGCACACCCAGACGGTCCGGTTGGCTCGGGGCGACAGCGTCAGATCCGCGACGGAGACCTCCACCAGGTGAGCGAGTGCGGCCCGATCTTCTGCCGAAAGATTCTCCAACCGGAGCAGGCGTGCAAGCCAGTGCTGCGCGTTCTCCCGCGCGGCGGCCGTGACAGGGGCCTGGGTGCTCAGTGCAGTCTTGGTGACCGTGAAACCTGCGGCCTCGAGGGTGTTGGTCCAGTCGGGGTGCTGGTTCCACCCCTGGGCATCCGCGGCCTCATGGCACCGCTGCTCAAGTGCGGCCTGTTCGGGGTCGCTGAGAAACGTCGGGAGACTCGCAAGTTCGACGACGACCAGAGTCCCTCCCGGCGCGAGCCCGTGCCGGATCCCTGAGAGCAGCTGAGTGGGGTCGGCCACGTGGTGCAACGAGGAGGCGGCCCAGACCATATCGATGGGCTGCTCGGAGACCTGCGGGAATCCTTCGTCCAGGTCAGCGGCCACTGCGCTGAAGCCCTGAGACTGCAGCAGGTGGAGCATCTCGGGGTCGTTGTCCACCGCGATCACGGCGGCCTCGGGGAATCGTTCGTGCAGGAGCCTGCTTCCCGTGCCGGTACCGGCTCCGAGATCGACGACGACGCGGGCGTCGGTCACGCCGGAAAACTCGAGCGCTGCGGCGAGCCCAGCCCCGAAGACCTCCGCGTCCAGATCGAGGGAGCGGCGGAGTTCATGATTCGGTGACTGAGCGTGAGTGTGGTGGTTCATGCTCTTACGGTAGGCGCGCGCCCCGCGATCAGCAGGCCGACTTGCTGTTCCTGCAAGAATGGGTGGGCAATGCGATGCTCGAAGAGGGCGACTAGTGCCCTCCCTGCTGAGCCTTCTTCGCTGCCGCGTGCTCGGGAAAATCCTCTTCGCCAATGCCGCCCTGCGGACCTTTTCGTTCACCCGAAACCTCTCATCGAGGATCAGCAGCACGAATACTCCAGAGGCATATCGTCTTCACACTTTGCAGCGGCGCTCGGCCCATTCGACGCTGCGCCCTGCCTCGCTGGTTCGAAGTGATTCTCGTATTATCCGTCATGTGTAAGCATGGAGGTACGAGACAAAAACTCATACGCATCGGCGCATTGTTCTCAGCACTTGTTCTGACGACCTTCGCGACGGCGTCCTGTGCAGGCGTGGAGCCGGATGACACCTACGACAAAGTCGAAGACTTCCGCGCGGCCCTGGATTCCGAGGGATTCTCCTGTGAAGTTCTCCTGACTCAGCACGAATTCGATGGCTATGGCGAAAGCGCCAGCTGTGCCGAGGGGCATTCGATCATCGTGTGGGATCGGGAGCTTCCGACTGGAATGCAGGATCTCAGCGAAGGGGAGATCGGCACCACGCAGCATCTTCGTGGGGAGAATTGGGATGTCTCCTCATCCAACTCCGCTCTGCTCGACGACATGCAGGAGACCGTCGGCGGTGAGCGGACAGCCCGAGGGCTCGAGTATTAATCGAGTGCGTCCCACGGCAATAGGCCCCGGGAAGATGGTTACCAGCCCCGGTGAGCATGCAAAGCCCGACAGATCTAGCGAAACTCATTTCAGCTATGCCACGATCAAGTGATGGTTTCCAAATATTCCATTTCCATGCTCGCCGCGGCCGGCGTCGTCCTCGCTTCTGCCTCCGGCTGCGCGGCGGAGTCTGGGCCAGGCAGCGATGTGGAGTCCGGGTCGGCCGACAGCGTGGATCAGAGAGCCGAGAAGGAACGAAGCGCCCCTGAATCCCAGACCTTCACTGACTTGGAACAGGACACCGAGACTCAACGCGCCGTGCCCGACTTGGTGCCCGAGCGCGCACTGGATCATTTTGATCGCGACACCACGCGTTGGATCGGAGAGTACAAAGGCACCCAGCTGTGGCTCGGCATAGCGAAAGATCTCCAGGGCCCGTGCCTCCTCTCGGTCCCGCGCAACGAGGATTGGATCTCCGGGTGCGGAGGAGGACAGTTGGAGCTCCGCGGGGGCGACCGGCGGGCATATATCGCCGTGCCCGACGATGCAGAGCAGCCCCGCAATTCGACACCCGTCTCCACGAACGTCTTCGCCCGAGGCGACTGACCGAGTCCCTGAACCGGTCGATGTGCCTGGCCTGCACGAGCCACCTGCAGACGCGCACTCCTCCGCCGCTCAGCCCTCAGCTGGTGCCTGCACCCTCGCAATATCCGCCACGACCGGTCGGTGATCACTGCGAGCGGCCTGTTCGTCCGGCAGGACAGCGAAGCTGGTCGTCTCCCAGTTGGCCCCCGTCAGCACATGATCAATAGGGGCCCCGAGGAGTTTCGGCACGCCGGTGGGCCAGGTGCCGACGGAACCTGATCCGACGGCTGCTGCGGAATCCTCACAGGCCCCGAGCTGACCGCGGCGCTCGGCGCCGTCGTCGGCCCAGTGGTCGAGGGTGGAGTTGAAGTCGCCGGCCATCACCACATGCGGGCCGCACTGTTGGGCCGCCCACCCGAGGCCGCCGCGCCAGTCACCCATCATCTCAAGCAGCGGAGGCGCTGCGTGCACGGCGACGAACACCGGCAGCGAGGCGTCCTCCGACCGCCAGACGCCGCTGGGCAGCCTGGGCGTGCTGCCCGCTTCGGGATCGTGGTGGTACTCCCCCAGTTCCGCGCCGAGGATCAGCGCGGTGGGGGTGCTTCCGTGGTCCATGTCTCCTTCGGCCACATCCCAGGAGTAGTCGTGCCCAGCGTCCGCCAGCAGCCTCGCCACCTCACTGGCCGTCTCCGGCGTGGTCTCTGGAAGCATGGCCGCGTCCACGCTGTGATCGAGGATCACGCCGGCGACCTGCGCAGCTGAGGCGCCACCGCCCTGGGTGTTCCACCCCAGAACCGTGAGATGCGCGTCAGTGCGGTCTGGCTCAGCGACACCGGCCTCGCTGTCCGGAGCGTCCGTAGCTGTGGCGACGGTGATTCCGCGTTCCAGGACAACACTGAGATTCCACATATTGCCTGCCACTAACACCGTGAGCACCACAAGCAGCGGGACGCGGAATCTCGCGAACACGAGGCAGTGCCCTCCGATGAGCAGGATCAGCGCGCCGAGCACGAGGGCGAGCGCGCCGCGGAAGGAGATCATCTGCGCAGGACCCAGCACCTGCTGGAGTTCAAAGAGTCGCGGTTCCACCGCGAGCGCCACCAGCAGCGCAGCAACCCCTCCCACCGCAACGGCGATGATCCAACGGGAACGCTGAGAGCCCGGTTGGGTCGAGGATGCCGGAGCAGACATTGCGCACAGCCTATCTCCGCTGACCAGCGGCGGGGTATGCGGAGTCAACTGAAACAGGCCACCCTTCAGGTTGACGTGACCTTATGAACTGGCCCATAGTGTCACTGTCACCTTAAGGAGTCTCAGTCATGGCCGCGCCGTCGAACCTGCAGATCGAACTCGCCGTGAGCACGGTCGTCTTCGCGCTGCGCCCACATCCCGAGACGGGCGAGCTGACCCTCTGGCTGCCTCTGGTGCGCCGCATCCGTGAACCTTTTCTCGGGCAATGGGCTCTTCCCGGCGGACCGTTGCAGCCGGACCAGGACCTGGTCAGCTCTGCTCGCGCCACACTGTTGGACACCACCGGCCTCGCGCCACGGCACCTGGAGCAGCTCTACGCCTTCGGCAACGTGGACCGCTCCCCCGCCAGCACCCGCGTGGTCTCCATCGTCTACTGGGCCCTGGTCCGCGCGGATGAGGACACCGCAGCGGTGGAGGGCGAGAACCTCGAATGGTTCCCGGCCGACGACATCGCCGAGGAGGCCGGAGTGCTGGCCTTCGATCACGGCGTGATCCTGGCCTACGCGCTGGACCGGCTGCGCGCGAAGGTCACCTACTCCCCCATCGCGCACGCCTTCCTCCCGGAACGCTTCCCGCTGGCCGAGCTGCGGCGGGTCTATGAGGCCATCCTGAACCGAGCGCTGGACCCGTCGAACTTCCGCCGCCAGATCCTCGCGCAGGCCACCGTGGAGGACACCGGCGAGCGGATGACGGGCACCGCGCACCGCCCGCCGAAGCTCTACCGTTCAACTCCGCACCGCACCCGCTACACCCTCACCATCCAGGAGACGCCATGACCGCCTCGGTCAACGACCTGATCACCCTGACCCCCAAGGACAGCTGCAACACCCAGCTGGCCGCGGGCCCCTGGGACTTCGACACCGTGCCCGGCTATGGTCCCGGCTCCTCCCAGGCCGACCAGCTCCCCGACCCGGTCTCCCGCCCCGGACAGCTGCCCGAGCGCTACCAGCTGATGAGCGACACCGAGCTGGACGAGCGAATCGCCGCCGCCAAGGCCACCCTCGGTGAAGAACTGGTCATCCTGGGCCACTTCTACCAGCGCGATGAGGTCGTGAAGTACGCCGACTTCGTCGGGGACTCCTTCCAGCTGGCCAAGGCCGCGCTGAGCCGGCCGGAGGCGAAGACCATCGTCTTCTGCGGAGTGCACTTCATGGCCGAGACCGCGGACATCCTCTCCGATACAGACCAGTCGGTGATCCTGCCCAACCTCGCCGCGGGCTGCTCCATGGCCGATATGGCCGATGAGTCCTCGGTGGAGACCGCCTGGGAAGAGATCTGCGAGATCTATGGCGTGGACCCGGACGCTGAGGGCAAGCTGCCCATCCTCCCGGTGACCTATATGAACTCCTCCGCCGCACTGAAGGCCTTCTGCGGACGCCACGGAGGGATCGTGTGCACCTCCTCCAACGCCGCCACCGTGCTGGAATGGGCGTTCGAGCGCGCCCACCGGGTGCTCTTCTTCCCGGACCAGCACCTGGGACGCAACACCGCCAAGGCCATGGGCGTGCCGCTGGAGCAGATGCCGCTGTGGAACCCGCGCAAGGCCCTCGGCGGGAACACCGAGGACCAGCTGCGCGAGGCGAAGGTCCTGCTGTGGCACGGATTCTGCTCGGTGCACCGCCGCTTCACGGTGGATCAGATCACCCAGGCTCGGGCGGCGGATCCACAGGTGAAGATCATCGTGCACCCCGAGTGCCCGATGGAGGTCGTCGACGCCGCCGACGCGTCCGGCTCCACCGACGCGATCCAGAAGTTCATCGCCGCCGCCTCCCCCGGAGACAGCATCGGGATCGGCACCGAGATCAACATGGTCAACCGGCTCGCCGCCCAATACCCGGACCGCAGCATCTTCTGCCTGGACCCGGTGATCTGCCCCTGCTCCACCATGTATCGCATCCACCCGGGCTACCTCGCCTGGGTGCTCGAGGAACTGGTCGAGGGCCGCGTGAACAACCAGATCAGCGTGGATCCGCAGGTCGCGAGCCACGCGAAGATCGCGCTGGACCGGATGCTCGCCGCGAAGCCGAAAGCCTGAAGGGACACAGTGGACACCCAGCTCTCAGCCCGTGAGATCGATGCGGTCATCACCCTCGCGCTGGCCGAGGACATGCCCTTCGGCGATCTCACCAGCACAGCCTTCGTGCCTGCCGACGCCACCGCCCACGCCCAGCTGGTGGCGCGGGAGCCCGGCGTCCTGGCCGGCGGGGAGATCTTCGCGCGCACCTTCGCCGCGGTGGATCCGAGCGTCGTCGTGAGTCTCGAAACCGACGACGGCGCACGGTTCGGTCCTGGGGATGTTCTGGCCACCGTGCAGGGCCCCGCGCGGGCGGTCCTCGGCGCCGAACGGGTGGCGCTGAACCTGATCCAGCGGCTCTCTGGGGTGGCCACGCTGACCAGCGAGTACGTGGCGGCCGTCGCCGGCACCGGTGTCCGGGTCACCGATACGCGCAAGACGACTCCCGGGCTGCGCGCCCTGGAGCGTCATGCCGTGCGGTGCGGCGGCGGACACAACCACCGGTTCTCCCTCTCCGACGCGGTCATGGCCAAGGACAACCACCTGGCGCTGGTGGGAGATTCCCCGAAGGCGCTGACGGCGTCGATCAGGGCTGCCCGCGAGCGCCTGCCGCACACGACCCATATCGAGGTGGAGGTGGACCGGGTCGAGCAGATCCACGCCGTGCTGGCCGGTGGGGCGGACACCATCATGCTGGACAACTTCTCCCTGGAGGAGCTGCGTCGTGGGGTGGCGCTCATCGGGGATCGGGCTCGGGTGGAGGCCTCCGGCGGAGTGAGCCTGGAGACCATCGGCGCGATCGCGGCCACTGGGGTGGACATCATCAGTGTCGGGGCGCTGACCCACGGGGCTCGAGCGCTGGACCTGGGCCTTGATATGGGTGTGGGTGAGGCAGCCCGGGCCTCGCTCGATCCGCGACCGGCAGGCCAGGAGTCTCCGGACCAGGAGTCATCCCGCCCATGATCTACCTGGATGAGTCCGCCTCCGCTCCGGTCCGCCGCGAGGTCCTCGAGGCGATGTGGCCCCATCTCACCGGCTACGCCAACCCCTCCAGCGTGCATGAGCCCGGGGCTGCGGCCTCCCGGGCGTTGGAGGCTGCCCGCGCGGAGGTCGCCCAGCACCTCAACGCCTGCCCGGCCGAGATCATCTTCACCTCCGGCGGCACCGAGTCGGACAATGCCGCGGTGAAAGGCATCGCGCTCGCAGACCCCCGCGGGCGTCATGTGCTGGTCTCCGCGCTGGAGCACCCAGCGGTGAGCGAGTCGGCGGCCTGGCTGGGGAGGATGGGCTATGAGGTGGAGACGGTCCCGGTGGACCGGGACGGGCTCGTCTCCCCCGCGGCGCTCGCGGAACGGCTGCGCGAGGACACCACCCTGGTCTCCATCCACTATGCGAACAACGAGGTCGGCACGGTCCAGGACGTCGCGGCACTGGCCGCGCTGTGCGCGGAACACCGCATCCCCTTCCATACCGACGCCGTGCAGGCGGCCGGCACGCTCTCCCTGGATGTGCAGGGTCTCGGGGTCAGTGCGATGAGCCTTGCCGGACACAAGCTCGGCACACCCAAGGGCAGCGGCGTGCTGTACCTGCGCCGTCGGACGCCTTTTGAACCGCTGATCCACGGTGGCGGCCAGCAGCGAGACCTGCGCTCCGGGACCGAGAACGTCGCAGGGGCCGTGGGGATCGCCACCGCCCTGCGACTGGCTGCCGCTTCAGAGGTGGAGGTTTTGGCGCGGAAGCGGGATGGGTTCATCGCGGCGGTCGAGTCCGGCGTGCCGGGTGCGCGGCTCACCGGTCACCGGTCCCAGCGGCTGGCCGGGCACGCCTCCTTCGTGCTGCCCGGACGCAGCGGAGAGTTCACACTGCTGGATCTGGAGCGCCACGGCATCTTCTGTTCCTCCGGCTCGGCCTGTGCCGCAGGGTCTGGTGAGCCCAGTCCGGCGCTGCGCGCTATGGGGTACTCCGATGCCGAGGCCCAGACGGCGGTGCGGTTCAGCTTCGGTGAGGGCGTGAGTGCTGCCGAGCTGGACCTGGCCGCGCGAGCGCTTGCTGGTCATGGAGTCGCGGCACAGGCGTAAGGTGATCGAGGGCCTGCCTCCTGTGCTGATCGGCGGGCTTCGCGATCTTTGAACACCGACACCTCGAATTCCAGGAGCCACCATGTACGTTCCCGCTGAAGACCGCTACGACAACGCGGAGTACCGCCGCGTGGGCCGCTCCGGCCTGGTGCTTCCCCCGCTCTCGCTGGGGCTGTGGCACAACTTCGGTGATGACTTCGCCCTGGAGAATCAGCGCGAGATCATTCACACGGCATTCGACCACGGGATCACCCACTTCGATCTGGCCAACAACTACGGGCCGCCTCCAGGCTCGGCGGAGATCAACTTCGGCCGGATCCTGCGCGAGGACTTCGCGGGGCTGCGCGATGAGCTGATCATCTCGACGAAGGCCGGCTGGACGATGTGGCCCGGCCCCTACGGCGGCCCCACCGGCAGCCGGAAGCACCTGCTCTCCAGCCTGGACCAGTCACTGAGCCGCATGGGCCTGGACTACGTGGACATCTTCTACTCCCACCGTCCCGACGCGGACACCCCGCTGGATGAGACCATGTCCGCGCTGGACACGGCCGTCCGTTCCGGCAAGGCGCTCTATGCGGGCATCTCTTCCTACTCCGCCGAGGACACCCGCAAGGCGGCGGCGATCCTGAAGGACCTGGGCACGCCGCTGCTGATCCACCAGCCCTCCTACTCGATGCTGAACCGCTGGATCGAGACCGAAGGTCTGCTCGACGCGGTCGAGGAGGTCGGCGCGGGAGTGATCGGCTTCAGCGCCCTGGCGCAGGGAATGCTGACCGATAAGTACCTCAACGGGGTGCCCTCGGATTCCCGCGCGGCCACCAAGGGGTCCTTCCGCGATGACTTCCTGACCGAGGAGAACCTCCAGCACATCCGTGCGCTCAACGACATCGCCTCAGCTCGTGGACAGAGCCTGGCTCAGATGGCGCTGGCCTGGGCGCTGCGCGATGAGCGCGTGACCTCCCTGGTCATCGGCGCCAGCCGCGCCGAACAGCTCAAGAGCAACCTTGCGGCACTGGAGCAGCGCAGCTTCTCCCAGGAGGAGCTCGACGCGATCGACAAGCATGCTGTCGACGGCGGCATCGATATCTGGGGATCGGCTCGCAAGAGCACCTCAGGCTGATGTCTCGCTGAGGCCGGGTCGGTGGATGGGGTGCGGCGTAGGCTGCGCCCCACCCGCCGACCCACTCCAGGTGGGCTTGCCTGAAGCGACCGAAGCCGATGCGGCTCCGAGCCAGATCATGCGGTAGACTTTCCTGGTGCTTCCGGCGGCTTCGCTGGAAGGATTTCGGGCTATAGCGCAGCTTGGTAGCGCGTCCGTCTGGGGGACGGAAGGTCGTGGGTTCAAATCCCGCTAGCCCGACCAAACAGGCCCGGAATACCGGGGATGCAGGCAGGGAACACCGGCAGATGTTACCTAATTCGCCGAAAGTGTTACCTAGAAACGATAGAATGCCCCTCATGGCTAGCATTCAGACCCGCTCGGGTCCCAAGGGAACCTCATTCCGCGTCACCTGGCGCGAAGATGGCTCGCAGAAAGTCGCGACCTACCGCTCCGAGGAAGCCGCGCTCAACTGGAAGCGGTTGATCGAGGCCGTCGGCAGCGCCGACGAGGCCGACCGCATCCTAGAGAAGCAGAACTCCACCTCCCCCACCGTCGATGAGGTGGCCGAGCACAGGCTCGAACTGCTGCGCGCCACGAGGGGCACCAAGGCCACCTACCGGCAGTACATGCGCACCCACATCTCCCCCGCCTTCGGCTCCTGGCCGGTAGACACAGTCAGCCCCGACGACTGTCGTCGGTTCGTCATAGCACTGGAGAACAAGGGGCGGGCGCCGAAGATGATCCACAACATCTGCGGATGGCTGACCAGCCTCATGCTCCACGCTGAGGAACGCGGCTGGCGATCCGGCAACCCGATGAAGGCCGACATGCTCCCTCCCGTCGAGCGTTCGGACGCCACCGAGGCGAGCATGTTCCTCACCAAGAAGGAGGCTGACGCGATCATCGGCCGCGTGCGCCAGCCCTACCAGGACTTCTGTCTACTGATGCTCTCTACTGGGATGCGTCCATCAGAGATCCGCGCACTCACCGTGGCGGACGTTCTGTTGGATCAGCCACAGCCGGTCATCCGTGTCACCAAGGCGATGAAGAACAGCCGCGAGAAGGGAGGCTACGAGTACGTCGGGCCACCGAAGTCCAAGGCGTCGCGGCGTTCCGTGGGACTGCCGCCCTCAGCCGTGCGGATGCTCCGACCACACCTCGCAGGGCGACCCTCAACCGAGCCGCTGTTCCCCGGCGTGCGCACCGAGTACATGTCCCACAGCGCACCAGGCCGAGCGTTCAACAAGGGCGCCGCAGAGGCACGAGCATCGGGCAAGCTGCACAAGGACCCAGACCTGTACAGCCTGCGCCACACGCACGCCTCGCTCATGCTCGCTGCGGGCATGGAGACGTGGAAGCTCGCGAACCACCTCGGCCACGACGAGACGATGACACGGAAGGTCTACGGACACCTCATGCCAGAAGCCCAGTTCGAGGCGGCCACCTTCGCAGCAAAGGCGCTCGACGCCGGTATCGTGCTCGAGCATGCCCACTAGACGCTGACTATCGGCGAGCGCCCCCCACTTCAAAACGTTCTGCGTCAAGTCAAAGCAGCCACACCTGATGCACTTCTACATTCGTTGAACCTGAACGCTTGCAAGGCACGGGTCAACTGCCCACCCCCGACCGAGACGAGGACCATCGCCGTTCAGCTTCGAGAATCGATGCAGCCACAGGCAGAAGGACGCACGGCCAGCTTCACGCAACAACAGGTGCGCGCAGGGTCCCCACTAGCCTTGCGTGCCGCCTGATGTTGAGAAGTACGTCAGAACCGGTTTACGATCCACTCCCACCCACATCGCATTCTCGCCGCGGAGGAGAGCTCCGCTGCGGACGATGTGTATGAGTCCATTTCTTTGCTTCTCCTGCATGATCATCAAGACGAGGTCGTCGTCTGACCCGTAGTACTCGGGACGGCCGTGCACTTCGCCAACAGTGGCAGTCATCGGGACACCCCTGCGTTCGTATCGCACGCGATAGATGGGGAACTCCCCCTCCATCTCGGCGTCTCTGTCGGCCATCGTTTTCGCATAATCCCTGTACACATTCAGCGCCTGCGTCTTGCTGCTAGCAGCAGGCACAAAGAAGCTTGGCGTATCGCTCGACATGTCAGTACCCTTCGTTGCGGTCAGCGCAGACCCTGCGCCTGCTCCGATAGTCACTCAGGACCGGCACAAATTGTGGGATGACCACTACTGTGATCTTGGCCGCACCGTGCCGATTTTGACGATGAATGCATGTTCACGAGTGATGTCCCTGCCCTGTGGCACTCTCGCCCTATGAAGGCACCCCGCCCGCTCCCGGAGATGCTGATCTACGGAGAGCACAGCGTCACGCCGGAGGAGGTTCAGTCGGCGCCCTACCGGCGCGAACCCTACGTCCGCGTGGAGCTCCCCGACCTGGGCACAGTGGACGCGAAAGCCACCCGCTGGACCAAGACGCGAGTGCTGCTCCTGTGGGTGAACGCCGACCACGACAACCAATCGGCCTGGGTGCCGGCTGAATGGGTGAAGCGGATCGACCGGAGCGAGTCGAGCTGGCGAGATCCCTACGATCTGTAGGGACACATTCTGATTGGAAGAGGCTCGACCATGGAAGCAGTGTGGCAAATAGTTGCATCTCTAACCGGGGCATTCATCGGTGGACTGATGGCACTTTGGGCAGGGCGTCGCTCTCAACAGAGAGCCGAATCCGCAGCTATCGAGCGGCTGAAAATCGAGCCGCTGTCTAAAGCGTGCAGCGATCTTGCGTCCCTAATAGACGCCACCGAGGCGAGCGTTTTTCTACGTGGAGACTCTTTCGACCCCGAGCGTGGAAGTGACGCCTTGCCTGCTGGAAGATTCATGGCCCACTCGCGCCGCATTGGGTACTGGTTGCCAGACAAGCGCGCTTTCGAGGCCCGCATGGAGGAGGCCTACTTCGAACTGGTACATGGATGGCACGTGGCACCGACCAACGCGCCCGCTTATCTCGCCCGGCTCGACGCCATCATTGCCTATCGCCGAGCAGTTATAGATGCGCTCGCCCGGTTGCCTTTTGACGGCCAGCCGGAGTTCGACAGCTCAATGAGCTCGGCAGCTTCCGCCGCACGCATCGCAAAAGGAGAGCCTGAATAGTTCCGTCCGAGGCCTTCAAAGAGCGGCGACACACAAAAACCGCCCCGCCCTGCCAGCTAAGGCAGTGCGGGGCGGTTCTGTGTGGTGGCGAGTTCAGCCGCCGCGAGGTGCGGCGGCGGTCTCACGGTTGCCGGACGACGGGTTGCCGTCCCTGCGGCCGGAGCGCAGAGACATCAGCACGGACGCCACGGCAGCGATGGTCGAGGTGCCGACGATGTTGATCGCGGTGATGCCGATGCTCGACCAGTTCAGTTCGAGCACGTTGATGAGTCCGGTGACCTCGCCGCCGAACGTCGCGAGGACGAGTGCGGCGAGGGTCTGCTCGAACGTCTTGAGTGCGCGCTCTCGGGCGGCGCTCCAGAATGCAGCGGTGTACATGGGTCAGTTCTCCTCTCGGTTGGCGACTGCCGCCCGGACGGCGCAGTCTTTGGACTCCAGCAGCTTGCGCAGCCCGGCGGTGAGCTCGGGGCTGTCGGGTAGCTGCGCGAGCAACGTGTTTGCCAGCTCCTTGTATGGGCCGGAGACGGCTTGCAGGTCGGCGGCCTGGTGTTCGTTGTCGAACCACCGGACAACCTGCTCAGTGGACGCACGGCGAGCCATGACGTGCCCCTCTCAGTAGTGGGAGTAGTGCTTCGGTGCGACGTCGAGGAACTGGCGCTGCCAGTTGAGCCAGTCGATCTCGGCGTTGAGCTGGATCGGGCCCTGATGGCCGTCGATCCGGCCCTGGTAGAAGGGCTCACCGTTCGGCGCCTTGCGATCCGCGAGCGCCTGTTGCATCCGTGCGTGGCCGTTGCCGGACTTGTAGCTGCGTGCGGCGAGCCAGTCGAGCTTGGCGGTCCACACGTTGCTCGCGTCGTGGCCGACCTGCGTGAGCAGCTCGCGCCAGGCGTAGTCGAGCTCGTCGGAGTCGCGGCCGGTGCGAGGCATATCTCGCATGGGCCAGTCGCCGGGCAGCAGTCCGCGACGCTTGACGCCGTTGGACTTCTCGACGCGGCGGTTCGGGAACCAGTAGTCCCCGACCTTTGTGTGCCAGTCGGACTCCCCCTCGGATGCGTTGAGCACCTGGCCTGCCTTGACGTCGATCACTGCGCGGTAGGACGAGTTCGGGCCCATGCGCAGCGCCCCGTCCTCGGTGGCGACGATGAAGCCGGAGAATGGGCCGGGGCCCTGTGTGCCGTTCTGCGGCTCCCCGGCGCTCGCGGTGCTGTACTCGCCCGCAACCTTGCGTGCGGCGATCTCGTTGATGTCCTGCCGGGCGGCACAGCCGAACCGACCAGGGCAGGTCGTCCCGTTCAGGTCGTGATGGCAGTGAGTCCAGCGCGGCGCGGCCACGATGCCCTCGTGCCAGGCCGAGACGATGGCGTCGGCCATCGACTCTTTCTGCTCCTGGTTGATGTCGTACACGTCGGCGTTGCCGACCAGGACGAACGCGAATGCTCGCGTGTTGTAGCCGCCTGTGTGTGCGCCGAGCCGGGAGAACCCGAGGCCCTGGTAGCAGCGCGCCGAGGGGAAGCAGGCGCCGGTATAGCTGATGCCACCGCCGAACCTGTTCTGCCCGATCTGCTCCAGTGCCCGCATAGCGGAGTGCTCACGGGAGAACGGGATCTCGACGGGGAGCTGCTCGGTCACCGAGTGGTGGATCACCGCAATCGGTAGCGGGTAGGCGTGGAGTCTGGAGCCGAACCCGTTGCGATAGCGGGCGCCCCACTCGTCGCGGGTGACCAGTGCTTCGAACCATCGTGCCGCGATCTGTGCGACTGTCTCTCCGCTCATCGTCCGGCCTCCTGATCGTGGTAGCGAGGTGCATCGTCGGCGTCTGCCGCGAAGATGCCCTCGGCCTGTTCGTCTGTGATGTCGTCATCGAGATCGACCTGCACCCCGCAGAAGGGGTCTTCCTTTTTCCAGCCCATAGCAACCTCCAGGTGTGTTCGGGCATGAGTAAGGCCCCGTCCATGTGGATCGGGGCCTGGTGTCGTCGTGTTGGTTTATTGGCGCTGTCGTCGGCGCATCCGCTCGATGTGCCTGCGGATCTTGTGCGGAGAGTCGGTGTCCGGCGCGGGCGGCTTGGAGCCGCGTGCGCGCCAGTCATCGAGAACGAATCCCGCGACCTCTTCGATGAGTAGCTGCTGGTCTTGGTTCTGCGCCTGCTGCGTGCGGTTCTCCTCGCGCAGCTCACGGTTCACCTTCCACAGCGCCTCGTGCTTGCGATTGAGCTCCGCATAGGCCGAACGCAGGTCCTTGACCTCGGCGTCGAGGCGCGCCATCCATTCGGTCGCCTGCGCCCACGTCGCCCCGGAGAGATCCGCCTGACGATCCTGCGCAGCTTGCTCCAGGATCGCCTGCCGGTCGGCCTCTGCCTTAGCCGCGTCCGCCGACCGTTGCGCAGCCGCACGCTTAGCGGCCGTCCTGCTCTTGTGAACCCCCAGCAGCCACGCGAAAAGGCCCGTGACGGCGGCGGCTAGCACCGGGTCGGGTACGGCGTCCATCATCCGGTCGCACCCTCCTCCGGCGTGGACTCCAGCTCCGCGACCCGAGCGTTGGCCTGTTCGAGCTCGGCCCGAACCTGTTCGAGCTCAGCCCGGACCTGTTCGAGCTCCAGCTCTGTGAACGTGAGTTGCAAGTCGGCGTCTGCGAACTTCATGGTTTGCCGCCGGATCACCGACTCATTGGTTTTCTGATCCATGTGTGTGCCTCCTAGAGCTTTGTATAGAGCGACGTGACGACGTCTGGCGTCCAGTCCGGTTGCGAGGTGTGCGCCTGCCGCACCTCGTAGGGCTCCCCCTCATAGGTGAGCGGGTCGCCCACCGCGTAGGCGTGGCCGTTCGGATCCCACTCGCCGTCGCCCGAGCCGCCCTCCGGCGCGACCTCCTCCCACCAGCGATAAGACTGCGGATCGTCGGGGTCGCCCGGCATGGCCGTGTTCGCGTTGACCTTGCTCCGGTAGAGCGCCCCCTCGCGGGTCGCCGTCCACCCTTTCGGGTAGGCATCGTGGGCGCCGGAGGGCTCATCCCACTCGGCGCCCATCACGCGACCCGTCGCTGCGAGGTATTCCCGATTCAGCTTGTCCATCCTTTTCGGGATCTCCTCGGCCGTCTTGCGCTGCCGCATTTCTGCGCTGATGATGCCGAAGCTCTCACTGAGCTCGGCAGGGCTCATCGCCTGCGCCTCCTCCTGCGTGACGTTCATTCCACTCCTCCCAGCGCCTTGACTTGCGCCTCTAGATCGTCCAGCCGTGTTTCCTGCTCTCTGTTCCAGAGGATCAGCGCCTCGGGGACACGGTCATAAGCGACGCCGAGCAGCGAGCCGTCCTCGTCCCAGGTGTTGAGCACAGTGAGCCCGAGCTCCTCGACGTCCTGCGCGATCAGGCCAAGCTGCACGGGCGGGTTGCCGCCCCGCTCCATCTCTCCACGGTCGCGGAAAGTCGTCGGGTTGAGCCGCTTGATCGCGTCCAGATCCAGCAACGGATCCCGATCGATGTCGATCTTTCCTCCCTCCAGAGAGGACGACCGATACATGATGTAGTTGCCGTCCTGGTAGACATTCGGGGAGTACGAACCGCTGCGGGTGTACACCTTGGAATAGGCACCATTGGACGAATGGCGCCCCGTGATGAATCCCTCGGTGGCATCCGAGTTACTGGCATTCGTGCCGATCCGCACCTCGCCACCGGGATCACGGGTCTCCAGGATGAGATCCTGTCGAGCCGAAACCCTCGTGGTGTGCCGGTCACTGTGAATGCCCTCAAT
The DNA here is from genome assembly GCA_947494195.1 of uncultured Nesterenkonia sp. Classification (GTDB taxonomy): domain Bacteria; phylum Actinomycetota; class Actinomycetes; order Actinomycetales; family Micrococcaceae; genus Nesterenkonia. Next base: position 429,516 of record CANLUC010000003.1, read on the forward strand.
CTGGTCACGCCCGATGCTGAATCGGCCGTCCTGCCAGAGCGCCACACGAGTGCGGTCGTGCCCACCGTCCTCGCGGGACGATGCGAACACCGTGAGCCCGCCGTCGGCCTCCCCCTCAGCGCCCGTGCCCATGCCGAGGTAAGCCGGGTCCAGGCCTCCCCCAGACAGGATCTCCAGGCGAGGGAATGAGAAGTTCGAGTCAGGGCCTTTCAGCCACACGTACCGCGATTCGGTGCCCGACCGGATCGTGCCGATGGCCTCGACGTCACCAGCGAAAAAGGCGCCGCGATAGCCTGCGCGGAACACCGTGTCGCCGTTCTGCGTCGCCGCGAACTCGCCACCGTCCGCGCCGCCCGACATTCGCGCCCCGCCGGGACTATCGCCATAGATGCTGTCTGCCGTCGAGACGTTGCCGCCGATGACGTCGGCGCCCTCGACGCGGCCGCCCATAATGACGGCGCCCTCGATCTGCTTGAACTTGGCGCTGTTGCCGAGCAGAGTGTCGATCTGCGCCTCGGAGAACTTCGCCATGCCAGCGAACAGGATCTCCATACGAGCCTCGCTCGCGGCGAGGTCGTCCACGTCGATCTTCGGCGCCTTGACTGCGCCGTCCTCGATCTGGACGGCGCCGACTTTCTCGTAGAGCTGCCAGCCGGTGAACCACTGGTAGCCGTCCGTGGTGTCGCCGTTCTGGTGGTTGGCGTACACCTGAATGCCCGCCTCGGTGGCTCCCCCTGGCGCCGTGAATGAGCCTCTAAACTCCTCCCACTCGTAGCTCAGGGTTTCCGCGCCACTGATCGGGTAGGGGTTGGAGGCCCCATCCGTCAGCATCTGAATGTAGAACCGTTTGCCCGCGTTGTCCCCGCGCACGAGGACTCGGAGGTGGTACTGCTGACCTGCTTCCAGGGGCACGACGCCCTCGGACTTCGTGGTGGTTCGGCCCTCGACCCATAGCGAGGGTTGGCCGTCGGGTCCGTTGCCGTCGTTGCGCCCAAAGTTGGAGTCGCCGCCCCAGAACGCCTCGTGCCCCTTGTCCCCCTGTGTGAGTGAGGCATTAGGGATGAGGTTCGAGCCGCGACCGACGACCAGCTTCTCCAGAGAGATCGCGTGGTCCTTGATGAGCACGCCGCCGATCAGGGCCTCATCAAACTCGGCCAGCCGACCCCGGATCAGGTTCACCATTGCCGAGTCGAGGAATGCCTTAGAGGCAGTGAAGTCCTCCATGTCGGCGTGGCGGGCCTTGATCCCTCCGTCCTCCAGCGCGACGCCGCCGATCCAACCCTCACGAGCATCGAGTCGGTCGTACACGCCGAGGTTCGCGAAAATGCGGTCGGCCACGACGCGGCCGAATGCCGCGTTGTCGGTGACGAGCAGCCAATCCTGCTCCTCGTGATCCCACCAGTAGCGAGCGTTGTTCTCGGCGGTGTTGATCCAGATGCCCGACTCCGCAGCGGCATTCGGCGTGTCGCCGTCCCAATAGCTATCAACCGCCGCGTGGGCCTCGGCCTCGGTATCGGCCACCGCGATGACGACGCGGTCTACCCAAAGACGAGAGCCCACGTTGTCACCGGAGTCGATCTGGATATCCAGGTCGCCTCGATCACGGTCTGCACCGGCCTGCGTGACCCATTTGTACTCGGCGCCCGTGTACCAAGGCGCATCGATCCACTCGCCATTGGCAAACCCCGACGTGTCGCCAAAGGTTCCCCAGCGGAATTGCACTTTGCGCGACTGCTCGGTGGCGACCAGGGCGCGGGCCGCGAGCCACTGCCCACCGTTGAAGTAAACACGGCCGGATCGGACTCGTGCGTCTCCGGTCCCGTCTGAGGTGAGCTCGATGAGATCACCGCTGCCGCGATGCCCCCAAAATGCTTCCCAATCCGTAGTGCGCCAGTCTGCGAACCCGACATGCCACCATGAGTCGCCGTCCTCAAAGGACGGATTTTGCGCGAGGTTTCGCGCCACCTCCACGCCGTTCACACGCTTGATCGACTCGGAGGCGTGTGCGCCGTAGGCCCACTCATAGGTGGCGGCGCCCTGCGGGGCCGGGGGTGGCGTGTCTTGCGTCCACGTCTTTGCGTTCGTCCCCGTCAGCGCCGCGACTCCGCTCGTGACGGCGTCCAGCTCTGACGTTGACGCCTTGGCCTCTAGGTCGTCCTCCAGTTCGCCCTGCCGCTTCTCCAGCGCGCTCATAGCCTCGGGATCCCACTCTGAGTCCCACTCGTCGCGGAACTCCTGGAGGTTCGCCATCGTGGACGTCAGCGCCGCAGTCAGCGTGGTCTGTAGACCCTCGCCCACGCGGTCGGATATCGATGCGACCTCACTGCGAATCTCCTCGGAGTCCACGAGCTCGGGCGCGTCGATCACCAGGGCCTCCGACCATTCCGAGATCGTCTGCCCATTCCAGCTCACGAGCCGGAACCACACTGCATACTCGCCAGCCACACCGAATGAGACCGAGGAGACGCCGCCCCCGCGAGTGTCGATCACCGTGCCCGAGAATGACTCCTCACTCTCCGGCGACGGGATCGATCCATCCGCCAGCAGCTTCGCAGCCCTGGTCTCCAGGGTGCCGAACCGCTCCGGGATCGTCTCGAAGACACCGTGCTCGTCCTGCCCGTTCCACCGCACCTTGCCGTTGCCGAGGTTGTTGATCGACACGAGGATCGGCATCGACGGGCGAGGCTGCGGCACCGAGATCGACTGGTCGGGTCCATCGGCCGGCCGACCCGAGTCACCGAAATAGGAAGACTCGACGCCGTTGTCCAGCGACGGCGGCAGGTAGGCCAGCGTCAGGCGGTTGACGGTGGCATCCGAAGACGTCGTGACCTCTGTGACCTCGGCGCGCAGCTTCGCGGGGATCACGTTGTCCCACACGTAGACCTGATCGCCCAGGTGCAGCGTGCCGAGGTCGAAGTCGTCGGCACCTTCGACGGAGGTCGTGGCCGCAGCGGTCAGCGTGTAGCTGATCTGCGGGTAGGCCTCCTCCGCCAGCCGCTTCTGCGTATCGCGCAGCAGATTCTCCGCCACCGTGTAGCGCGAGTCCTCCCAGTACTCCTCCTTGCGGTGCTGGCGAGCCTCGGCCAGGCTCATTCCCTGGGCGAGGTAGTAGCCGTAGTCCTCGACGGAGGTCTCGCCACCGTTCACCGAGGCCACCGTCAGCCCGTCCGCGCCGGTCGGGTGAATGACCGTCGTGCGCGGAGCCTTCTCCACCTTGCGGATATTGGTGAGCTGGCGGCCGTAGGTGAAGACGATCTCGTGGACCTTGCCCGCCTGCGGCGTGATGTTCACACGACGCCGCAGCGAATCGAAGGTCAGCCGCGAATCCTGGTGACTCGCGAGGAACTTGAGTGCATCGAGCACGGTGATGTCCTCGAAGTCCGACCGGCCGTAGCGGACGTGCTGCACCTCGCCCATTGACCAGCGGGTGCCCTCCAGCGCCACGCCCACAGCCTGCGGCAGCGTCCACGAGTTCACCTTGTAGGACTCCAGCACGTGCCCCTTGAGCTCGGCCTGCACCTCGTCGGCCTTGAACTCCGCCAGACCATCGGCGCGCTCGCTGTCGATCTCATCGATGGCGAACCGGCGGCCCTTGAAAATGACCTGCTGTTCAGACCGCACGCCCTTCGCCTCCGCGAGCGACGTGGTCACCGTCAGCCGGTTGGTCGAATCGCCCCGGTCGCGCAGCTTCCAATCGGCCGCCTGGAACACGCGCAGCGGGGTCTCGTCCCAATCCAGCAGCATCGTGGGTCTAGACATCAGGCGTACCTCGCTTCATATGTGATGGAAAGGCTGCCGCCCGGCGAGGTCTCGATGGTCGAGCCGTCGCGCATCTGCGGGTAGACGCCGTTGATGTTCTCCACGTTCAGCACACCGCCGACGCGGGTCTCCTGCCGCGAGCAGTCGATACGGATCTGCTGCCCGCTGGAGATCCCCGTGTCGATGGTCAGGCGCTCGCCGTCCACCTCGACCCATGCGGCGCCGACATCGGCGTCCAGCGTCCAGAGGATCACCGGCTCGACGTAGCGGTTGGTCTCGACCTCGACGACGCCGCCCGCTGGCGACGTGGTGCGCTCCTCGCCGTAGAGGAATGGCTGCGGGCAGTAAAGCAGCAGCTCCCCTCGGACCGAGCGCGGTGTCCTCGATCGATCATCTGGACGGTGACGCACGAGGGCCTGATAGTGCCCGTCCTGGTCAGAGAACTCGCACCGCTGGACGCCGTACCCGATGAGCTTGCCCAGCAGCCGGGCCGCCCGCTGCTGGTCGGCGCTGTCGGTGAACTCCAGCCGGTAGGAGACCGCCACCTCCCTTGCTGGGAGGTAGTGGTCCACCAGGCGCACCCCATCAGCGCCGGGCCTGCCGTCCGATTCGATCTCCTCCTCCACGGGATCTCGCCCAGCGACGTTGGTGATCTTGATCGCGTGCCCCTCGGCCGCCATCGCGGCCGCGAGATCCACGCCACCGATCCAGCATGTGACAGACATTTAGCTCCTCCGATCTTGGCGCTTCTGCGAAGCCAGCCCCTTGGACATCGTGCGGACGACGTCGTCGTCCTCGACCGCCATCCGCACCTGGCCGAGCAGCGCACCGTTTTCCAGGTAGAGCGTGCCGGTCATGGACGACGGGCCAGCCGGAGATGGAGCTGATGCGGGTGCGCTGCCCTGTACTGGGTAGTGGTTGCTGACCGACGCGGCCTCTCCGTCGCTCACTGGGCCATTACCCGCGAGCGCCAGGACGTCGTCCCCAGCGAGCACTGCCTGCCGCATCGCGAACATGGCGTCGTGTCCACCGGCCGCGTTCACCTCGGCGGTGGACCACATGTGCTCACCGTTGGACGCCATGATCGGCACGTCGTCCGAGGTGCCAGAGCCGGGCCCGTAGATCGGCCCACCAGTCGCCCTCGTCACGCCGCCGTTGGTCCGGCTATCGCCAGCATTGAGAGCGCCGATGGTGTGCACGGTGATGTAGGAATCACGGTTGCGGGCCGCGTAGTTGATGCTGCTTTCCGCGTCCCACGTCGCTGCGTCCACGCTGATACTCGCTCCCGAGCGACTCACAGCGCCCAGCAAATTTCGTCTCGCGACGTCTGCTGGGTAGGTGTTGCCGTCAATGGTGATGTTCTCGCGACCGTTCCGAACGGCGCGCATCAGGCTCCACAGCACGGACGACGCTGGGTAGTCGTTGGCCCCCATCGTCACGTCCTCAGACGAGCTGCTGATCTGACCCCGTAGCTGCTGGAGAACGCGGTCCGCAGGGACCTTATTGCCGTCGATGTTGACGTTCTCCCACGAGTTCTCGACAGACCGCAGCAGCGACTCCAACGCCGCGTCTGCGGGCGCCCGCGTTGCGTCGATGGTCACGTCCCCCTTGGACGAACCCACGGCACCCATAAGGCCGTTCAGTGCCTCGTCTGCGGGGTAGGTCTCGCCGTTGATGGTGACCTCGCCGGTCTCCTCATCGATCATCCCCATCAGGGCTTCCATCGCCTGCTCGGCGTTCATCGTGTCGCCGTTGATGGTGACGTCGCCCCCGGCCTCATCGATGACCGCGCCAAGCTCTCCGAGTCGTCCAGTCATAGCCGTCACCGCGTCATGCACCTTTGCGGACATAATCTGCGGATCGATCTCGTCATTGAACTTGGCGCGGATGTCATCGAGTCCGCCCTGGAGGCCGCGCATATCCTCCGCCGCATCCTGGCCTGACTCACCCAGCTCGCGTGCGTTCTCTGCCGCGATCTTGAGACCAACCCCGGCGGTCGCCATCTCAGAGTTGTTGGTGATGACTCCCAACGCCTGTGCCGCGCTGCCGAGCCCATCAAGGAACGGCGGAAGCGTGCCGGAGATGAACCCTGTGAATCCCTCGGTCATCGAGGCTGCTGATTCGAGGCCCATCTCTGCCAGGTCCAGCACACCGTTCCCGGCTTCCTTGAAGAACTCCATGATCGGGCCACGATTCGCGGCGACCCAGTCCGAGGCCCCGGCGATGTCATCCGAGAATGCCGAGGCGAGGGCTGCCTTGATGCCGTCCGCTGCGGTCTCGATGTTGCGCTGTGCGCCTTCGATCTCGGTAGCCGAGTTCTCGCCGATGGTGTCGAGGAGTCGCTGTGCTGCCCCCTCGGTTTCACCGAGTGCGTCCTGCGCGGTGCCCAGGTCCAGGGCGAACAGTGACGCGCCAAGGTCCTCGCCGGGCCCACCGAACAGATCCGCGATGACCTGCTGGACGTTGCCGCCTTTGTCCTCGACGGTTCCGAGGGCATCGAACACGATCCCCATAGCCTCGCGTGCCGCCGGTCCACCCTTGTTGAAGCCCTCGCGCACCTTCTCGACATCGACCCCAAGGATCTCCATAGCCTCGATGGCTGGATCTGTACCCTCGCGGATGCGGAGGCCCATTTCCTTTACGGCGTCTGCAACCTTGTCGGTATCTCTAGCACCGGCATCCATCGCCTGACGGATCAGGCCCATAGCATCGGCGCCGTCGAGGCCGACCATCTCGAACTGCCCCGAGTACTCGTTCAGGGTGTCCATCAGGTCATCAGAGATCGCGCCCTGCGAGGTCTTGGCGATGAGGTCGAACGCCTCCTCGGCGTCCGCAACGAGACCGGTCTTGAGCATCTGCCCCACAGCGCGGGACGCGCCTGGGATGTCGTACTCGAATACCTCCGTGATGCCGGTCAGTTGATTGATGACCGCTGTGATCTGTTCCTGCGTGGCGTCCTCATCGATGAGCCCTTGCTGGAGCGCGTGCCGCGCAGTGTCCAGATTGGCCTCTGTGGACTCCCCGAACGCGGACGCGTAGGAGTTGCCAGCCGCCAGGCCGAAGCGCCTGGAGGTAGCCTCATCCAGTCCGGTGCGGGCAGAGAACAGATCACGGGAGAGCTCGACCGCGAGCCCTTCCTCGATCCCCTGGATGAGTGCGCCGCCGATGGCCGCGCCGATGCCGACCACGGCGCCAGCAATAGGGATGGTCGCGAGAGCAGCGATGACTCCCTTGGAGAGCCCCTTACCCGCGTCCTCGCCTGCCGCGTCACCCTCGGCGCCCAGGCCGCCGATTGCTGCCTCAGCCTGGCTCGTGTCCGCTTCCACTGCCATCTCGGCGCGCAGACCGTCCAGCGCTCGGGCCCGAGAACGAACCTCGCCGAGGTTCTTCTCTGCCCTCTTGATGTCGGCTGTCACCGCAGGAGTGACCTCCATACGCCGCAGCACTGTCAGTTCACGCTCGATGTCGTTCTTCTTCGCCTGAGCCTTGGCGATGTCGGCATCGATCTGCGGATCGAACTCTCGGCGCGCCAAGGACTCGCCCGCCTTCTCGACCGCATCGATGGCCTGCTCTGCGCGGGAAGAGTCAGCATCGACCCCGACCTCTGCGGACGTTCCGTCGATGGCGCCCAGCGCAGACTGTGCGTCACCGATTGAGGACTCCGCCTTCGACACGTCACCGACGACCACGAGCTCGCTCGACGTGCCATCGACGCTCTGGTGCGTCTGTTGAATCTCCCCGATGCGCTTGTCTGCGCCAGAGACGTCTGCATCCACCTCCAGGTCGGAGATGTCACGTCGCTCTAGCTGCGTGATGAGCTTGTCAACCTCGCCATACTTGCGATCAAACGCAGACATATCGAGATCGACGCTGCCCCGCAGGGTGCCTAGATCCAATGAGCTCATGCTGACTTCCTCGCTTTCACTGTTCCCCGGTAGGTGCGCGAGGATGGGTCACGCAGCAGGCCACGGATGCGGGCTCGGAGCCAGCGCCAGTCGCGCTCTGGGATGGCGGCCAGGTCGAGGCCGAACTGCTGATGCAGATCGACCTCGACCAGCTCCCACGCCTCGAACAACTCGGGCCAGTCCGGCATGGATGCCGCCTGCCCCGTGAGGCGCTGCACCTCTTGCGGAGGCGCGTCATACCACTCGTAGAGCCCGGTCTCCGGGTCGTACTCCCCGCGCCCGTAGTCGTCTACGCTTTTGGGCCGACGTCGCCCACCTCGGCATCCGGGTTCAGGACCTTCTGCGCGGTGGCCTCCGACCCGGTACAGATCCACGCGTAGGCTGCCCATGCGGCCCGACGTAGATCCTGAATGCTGACGTCGTCCTCGACCATCTGCTCCCAGACGGGGCCGAGCGAGTCCTCATCGATGTCGGACTCTTGGTTGTCATACCGGGCCATGCGCTCCACCGCGTAGGGCGGCGGGGTGCGATTGCCCCGGCGTGCGAGTGACACCGTCCACGACGCTTGCAGGGCCAGGCCGACACGGGCCGATGGCTGGGGCACCATGTAGGTGCGCCCCGCCACCTCCAGCTTCAGTGTTGACTCAGCCATCAGACGCCCGTCGCTGCGTTAGGGTGGGGCACTTCCTCCGGCTCCCCCTGCACGAGCAGAGTGATATTCACCGACTGGAGGCCCGTACCGCCGCCCCCCTGCGGCGCCCACTGGCAATAGACACTCGCCTCATAGGACTCCGCAGTGTCGAATGCGGTGTCGTAGTAGCGGACCTTGAGCATTTCGCCCTTGCGTGCAGCCTCACGGATCGCCTCCTGCCCGGCGTCATAGGCGCTGCCGTCATTGCGGCGCAGAACCGTGGCGGTGATCTGCTCCTTGATCTGAGTGACCGCGTCGGAACCATAGAGCCCCGCGTCGAAATCGGTGTTGTCAGCGGTGGAGTAGCTCGGCGTGTTCGAGAAGCTGTTGATGCCAGCGACACGCGTCCAGTCGGTGCCGTCCCCGGTCATATCGACTTCCAGCTTCCAGGTGCTGTTCGGTGCTGCTGCGGTAGCTTCGGTGCTCATGTGGTGCTCCTATTCCGGGCGGCGCCCAGGTTGGTTGTTACTGCTCGACGGTCGGTTCGGTGATGGCTTGGACGATCTCGTCCTTGCGGGTCGCCCCGCCCAGGTCGATCTCGTGCTGCTCCGCGTACTGCCGGAGTTCAGCGACGGTCATCATCGCGAGGCGTGGACCCCGCGAGAGGACGTATCCGGCGTGACGGAATCCGGCGAGGTTGGTGCCTGTCGGCGCCTCTGCCTTGCCGTCCTTGAATTGGAGAGACCGGCCTCCGATGGTGGCCGTGCCGGTGTAGTCGGCACTGGGATGCTGGACGGTGATGCTCACGGGATAACTCCTTGTGGGTAGGGTGTCGGTCATGGATGGGATGAAGCGCGCACTGGCGCCGTTGGCTGCATTGCTGCTCGTGACTAGCTGCGCAGGGGAAGGCGAGGCCGAGCCGACGCCGACCGTCACCGAGACCGTGGCCGCGACGCCTGAACCGGCACCCACGGTGACGGAAACAGTGACGGCCACACCGGAGCCGGAGGAATCAGAGACCGCCGAGGCCAGCAGCGATGACGCGGGCCTCACGAGCGAAGTGCAGGAGATCTCTGGAGACGCCGGGGAATGGGTCATGGAGGTTGTCGAACAGAGCCCCGGACAGTTTGAGATCCTGACGATGCTCATCGATCCGCGAGGCGAGGACGGCAGCCGCGACGCGCAGGATGCCGTAGCGATCTGCGAGGCCGTGCAAGAGGAGCTGGCAGCAACTCACATCCGCGTCATGGAATCTGACGAGACGACATTCGCGATGATCGACCAGGCGACCGGAGAGTGCGCCGAGGTCTAGTCGGTGCGGTTCGGCGTGCGGATGTTCACGTTCAGGTAGTAGTTGTGCGTCGCCTCATGGTTGCCGCCGGAGTCCTGCCCGAGATAGGCGTGCGACTGGCGGAGGATCTGCACCACGCGATGCCCGTCGAGCACCAGGCCCCGCGCATCGTGTAGTAGCTCGAAGATGTCTTTGCCGGTCTGCTCGGTCGGGTCGGGATGCTCCCCCGCTCGGCGAATGCGGACCTGAATGCCGCGCACTGAATCGGTGAGCCCGCCGCCCGCGTCTGATACCGGGTACTCGGAGAGGACGATGGCGTCCACGGCGACCGGTTGCACTCGCTTGTAGATGCCGAGCGCGCCCTCCGGGTAGATCCCAGTGGGACTCCAGGCGCCGATGCCGTTGTCCGCGAGGTGGGCAGCAAGCCCCTTGACCAGATCACTCATAGCCTCCCCCTCACCTCGCGGGCCACGATCTCCGCGACCTTCGATGCTTCGGTGTTCATGGCGCTCTCCAGGTACTTCGCGGAGCCGCCCTTCGGATGGTGGAAGTCCAGCCGCTCGTGCTGCGCGACGGCGTACTCCTCGTCGTAGGTGATCGTCCCGCCGAAGCCGTCCTGCTTGACCTTGCCGGAACGCTTGAGGTCGCCCATATCCATCGGCACGTTCTCGTTGGAGACATCGAGGATGTGGTGCAGCGCCTTGCCGACGCCCTCGGTTACTGCCGAGCGGATCAAGCCCTCGACGTCTTTTGTTCCCCCAGTGAGCTCCACGGATCACCCCCTACTCGCACGAGACCTGCACTCGGTCAGGCAGTGGGCCGCCGAGCCGCACCGAGCGCGTGATGATCGTCGTGACGTCGCCGGATGGGAGGGTCACGCGAGACCCTGCCGTCAGTTGGTCGGCCTGCTCGATCCGGGCTGTGATGGTGGACGAGGAGACTTTCTCGGTGCCATCGCTAGCGCGCACGAGTCGCGTCGTCTCATCGACCAGGACGCCCGTCTCCGGGTCTGTCTCGGGTGAGAGCGTCACCGGCTCGGAGTAGATTGGCCCGTAGGCGCCCGATCCCGCGACCGTCTCCACGATGATTGTGTTGAGCAGTAGGCTCGGCTCCAGCCGATGCGCGTAGGCCGCGACTGCTTTCAGGGGTCCGACGAGGTTCATGCCCACCACCTCCGCCAGCGGATCGGGTCGAGGTCGCGGCGCTGCGTGGCCGTGAGCGTGAGCTGCGGCAGCGCCGTCTGCCCCTCGCGAGTCATGAAGCTAGGCGAGGCGCCCTCGACGGTGATCGAGTCCAACCACTGCGGGTTACCAGCAGCGCGGGCCGCCACCTCCAGAGTGATGCGCTTCGCGGTCAGCATCCAGGAGGAGTCCTCCTTGAAACCAGTCGTGTAGGTGACCTCGATCTCTTCGTCCCAGACCTTGCCGCCGAGGCGCCAGAGTGTGCCGTCAGCTCGGACTCGGAAGTCCTCGCCCTCGGTGAGCGTGTCATCGCCCACCACGACGGATTCGACCGTCAACGGCCACCCTGGCGCCACGACAGGGATGGTGCGCTTGCCAGTACCGGCGAGCACCTGCGACTCCTTAGCCTCGGCCAGCGGGCGGCGCACTCGGCGGTCCACCTCATTGGACGCGAGCGTCAGGAGGAGCAGTGCCGTGTCCTCGTTCTGCCCCTCCTGTGCCAGCGTGCCCAGCTCTGCGGGAGTCGCGTATGCCATCACTCGCCCCGCAGCCGCTCGATAAGATCAGCCTTGGTGCCGGAGGTCGCGAGGTCTTGTTCTTTCGCGGCAGCCTTGAGCTCAGCGAGGCTCATCTCGTCGTAGGCGTAGCCGACAGTGATCTCGGACTGGGGCTCGGCGGCTGCCTCCTCCTCGGCCTCGGCGGTGGCCTCGTCCCGCTCCTCCGGCTCGGTCTCCACTTCGGCGGCGACGTCGCCCTCGGTCTCTGCGGACTCGACCGGCTGTTCCTCGGGGACGTCGTCCTCGGCAGGGGACTCAGGCTCTGCCTCGGCGGCCAGCTCCTCCACCGTCTGCACCGGCACTTCGGGCACTTCGGCCTCGGTGGCATCAAGCACAGTCACAAGCCCGGACGCGGCCCACGACGTTGCGACGTTGTCTGCGATCTCGACTTCTTGGCCTCGTGAGTACGCGGCGCCAGCCACGGCCACGGAGCCATTCATGCGAACCTTCATGGTCTACTCCTTGCGGGTCAGCACGAGGCCGCCCCATGCACTGCACAGGGCGGCCAAGTGGTCGAGATGGATCAGGCTGCGGGAACCTGGAGACGCCGCAGGTACTTCGGATTCACGACGTCGCCGCCCACACGGAAGTGGACCTTGAAGCCGATCATGCCGTCCTCGGCATAGAGCTCTTCGAGCCGCTTGAGGGTGACGCCCTTGCGGTCGTAGACCCGGTAGCCGGAGTTGAAGTCACCGAACGCTGCGACGTGCGCCGCAGTGCCCGCCTCGGGGACCTCGGCCATGCTCTCGTGGTTCTCCATCGCGTAGCCGTTGAACGTGCTCGGCCGACCCGCCTGGACGGAGGGCTGCCACAGGTAGTTCTCGTTGCCGTCCTTGAGCGTGGAGATCGCGAGCTCCGTGGTGGATGGCACCATGAAGCGTGCGTTGCGGCGAGCCTGCGCGGGCACCGCGTAGATGAGCCGCTTGAAGTCATCGATGGTGACTCCGCCAGCCTGCCCGGCGTTGATGGCCGGGACGTCGCCGCCCGGAGTCATGAAGCCGGTCGGTTGATGGGCGGAGTTACCGCCGCCGATGGCGAACGCAGCATCCTCCGCCTCAGCGATGGCGCGGGCGAAGCTGTCACGGATGAACGCTTCGAGATCGACGTCGGAGTCATCCAGCTCGTCCTCGCCGATCTTCGCGAGGCCGTAGAGATCCTGGATGTAGGTGTACTCCTGATCCGGAGTCGAAGGCATCGAGTCAGACAGGGTCTGCTGGTTGGTCTCCAGCTTGCCCCAGCCCACCGAGACCTCGTCCATGGAGCGGCGGCGCACACGGTTCGACGTCAGGTTGCGCTGCGAAGCGACGTTGCGCACAACGGTCAGTGCGGGGATGTCTCGGCGGAGCTCGGTCTCCAGGAACTCCGGCACCAGGATCTCGCCCGAGGTGTCCTCCACCAGAGCGCGAGCCTCGGGAGACAGGCCCCCTCGGCCGTGGCGGACCACGTCGAGGAACGCCATGCGCTTCTCGCGGGCCTCGGCGTCGTTCGCGAAGTTGGAGTTGCGGTAGCCGGACTGGCCGCCTCCACGGTTGCCACCTTCGGGGTTGCCTGCACCGGGGATGGTGCGGGCGGTGTCGAGGTCGCGAGCTTCCAGCTCCTCGACGCGTTCGATGCGGCCAGTCAGAGCGCGGAACTCGTCGTTCATGCGCTCGTAGGACTGGCGCTCCTCACCGCTGAGATCGCGGTTCTCGGTCTCGCTGCGCTGGACAAGCTCTCGTGTCTGCTCGACCACGCTGGCCCGCTGCTGTCGCAGCTCAATGCTCGTAGGCATGCTTCTACCTCCTGGTAGATAGTTCGGTTTCTGTCGGTATGTGCCTGCTGAGCGCAGGCGTGGTCGCCCCGTGGAAGGGCACCAGGCCCCGGTGAGGGGACCTGGAAACTCAGATAGAGCTCAGTCGCTCCATGTGCTCGAAGCCGAGCCGCGCAGCAGCTCGTGAGAGGCCGCGTTCTCCCGCCTCTGCCTCGGGGTCGGAGGAGTCGGACTCCGGGAGCAGCACGGTCAGCGAGTCGATAGCGTCCTGCACCTCGGCCCGCTCGGCCTCAGACAGCGGCTCGCCCTCAGAGCTGCGGGCCAGAGCACGGGCGACCGTCAGAGCACGACCGGACTCGACCACCGCCGAGGGGTCCATCGGGATCGAGACCGCAGAGAACTCGATCATTTCCCACTCGGTGACATCGCCTGTCTCGTGGTCCATCCGATTGATGTCGAAGCCGATGCTCACCGCGTTCAGGAAACGGTTGCGGTAGAGGCGGTCATACTCCGCGCCCTCCTCGCTGCCGATGTCGAAGATGGCGTTGGCCGAGAGCGTGGCGCCTTCGATCGATACCTCCTCGGCGCGGCCGATGGGCTTCTGCCGGTAGTCATGGTTTGGCATGACGACGGGGTTGGCCTTGAATCGCTCAAGGTTCGCCCCTTTCATGAGGAGGTTGAGGCCGTCAGCCTTGCGCCCCTCAGTAGCCACGATGAAGCGCAGCGGTGTGCCGGGCTCCTCGTCTGCCGCTGCGCGCTGGACGAATCCAGGCAGATAGATGCGGTTCATGCTCGTTCCCTTCCTGGGCTCGTGATCTGTCGGTGTTGACCAGGTTCCGGCTTCATCCGGTCTCGGCTGTCGCGCTTCTCGCGCCCGCAGCCGGTGCAGACGTGGCGGCGATCTGGGTCGGCCCAGCTCGTCTCTTCGATCCAGTCGTGTTCGTGTTCCTCGGGCATCAGGTCACCTCGATATCGCAGTCGCAGCCGGGATGGATCGGAGGGTGGAACGTCGGGCGTCCGACCGTCAGATCCTCTTGGTCATCACCGCCGGGATACAGGTCGCCCTTCTCCGCGAACGCCTGCTCGATGCCGACGACCTTGCCGTCGAGCCGCTGGCAGATATCGCAGGTATCGCCGTTGGCCCGCCAGCGCAGTTCGCTCACACCCGCCTCGCGCCAGGCCTCGCGGCTTGCAGCGCGGGAGAGCTGGGTCGCTTCCCAACGAGCGGTCTTTGCCGGGCGATCCTCGACCCACTTGTCGAGCTTCGCCCTGACCTCCCCGGCACCGACTGTCGCCTGCGCCTCCAGCTTCGAGGCCGAGCCTCGGGCCCGGTACTGGACGTGGACGGAGGTGTACGCGGCGACCCACTTGGTGAGGTCCGGCGGATCCTCTCGACCTACCTCGTTCACGGCGACTGCTGCGATCTCCCCCGTGAGGGTCGCGAAGATCGGCTCGAATCGCTTGCGGGATTCGTCGGTGATCTTCCCGTTGTAGAGCTCGCGCACAGCCGCAGCGAACGCCTCGACCGATCCGCCCTCGTAGAGGTACTGCTCGATCAGCGCGTTCACCTCGGAGCGCTCCAGGCGTGCAAGCTGCCCGTCAGCGTCAGCGATCAGCTTCTCGAAGGACTTGGCGATCCGGCGCCGCTCAGACGACGAGCGCCGTGCCAGCTCCCGCCGTGCGCCTCGGTGCCCGAGCTCCTCGGTCGCCACGCTCCGTTCGGGATCGTCGTAGGTCCCGACCGGCACCATGTTCATAGGCTGGAGATAGACGTCGCCGCCATCCACGGGCTGCTCGTCCTCCAGTTGCTTGATGTCGTTGACCGACTTGAATCCCCACTGCCGACCGAGCGCATAGGACTCGTAGCGGGTCTTGATGTCGCCACGCTCCAGGGCTGCCGTGTTGAACTTCACGTACATCCCCGACTCGGGAAGCAACTGATTCAGGACGCGCTCAAGACGGACGATCCACGGCATCAGCGAGTAGCGGACGAACGCCACACCCTGCTCGGCGATGCCCGAGCCCCACGAGGTGGAGCGCTCGACGTCGCCGATCAGGTGAGGCGGCACGAAGAACACATGCCCGGCGATGGTGGACGCCGTGTACTTCTGGGTCTCCAGAAACTGCGCCTCGTCGGGCGGCAGGCCGATGTTCTCCCAGGACACGTTCTCCAGAATCGCGGGCTTGTGGGAGTTGCCGAAGCCTCCGTGCGAGTCGTTCCACTGCTGGTTCAGCCGGTCGAACTGCTCGTCTGTGAGGTCGCCATCGGCCTTGAGTGCGCCGCCAGGAACAGCGCCTCGGGCGAAGAACCCCGCGCCATACTCTTCGGCGGCGAACGAGGTCCCGATCTTGGTACGTGCCAGGCCAATCGGAGACAGCCCCCAGGTGCCCATGCCGAACGCCCGGAAGTGCAGAATGCGCTCCTGCGGTACGACTCGTTTGCGGCCCGGCGTGAAGCCTGGCACGTACTCGGCATCGTTGAGCGTGACCTCGTAGGCCATCTTGCCGGTCGTGGTGCGTGCTGGCTCCACGGAGGTCGGCGCGATGGGCCATAGGCCCTTGGTCCGCCCGTCTCCCCCGATCTCGCGGTAGGCGATGCCGTTGCCGCGAAGCAGCATCCAGCCGAGAATGGCCCGGACGAACTCGCCCGAATCGATATCCGGGTTAGGGCGATCCGTCAGCAGTGGCAGCAGCGGGTGATTCTCTACCGGCTGGCGGCCCTGCTCGGTGCGCTTGTAGACGTGCAGCGGCAGTTGCGCGATGGATTCAGAGATGAGGCGCACGCAGCCGTAGACGGCGGAGACCTGCAAGGCGCGCTCAGCGTCCACCGAGACGCCCGCCGCCGTGCTCGTGCCGCCGAGGCGAGGCATGCGGGCACGCTTCACCGGCTCTGTATGGGACAGGAGATCTCGAAGGATCGGCATATCAGCTCCGTTTCGGAAGGTTGCCGACGACGAGCAGTGCCAGTCCGGCGATGATGAGAGCGGCAGGGATGTAGATCAGCGCAATGCCGACGATGGCGAGAACGCCCCCGGCGATCTCGGATACAGCTTGAGTCTTTTCGGACATGCCTCAGCCTCCTAGCTGTCGGATTCTTGGTTCAGGTTTCTTCTTCACGGGCCGATCCAGCAGCCACAGCGCCCCGGTGAACGCCATCAGCGGCGCCACATCGACCGGGGACTTACGCCGGTCCCAGAGCATCGAGCCGCCGTCGGTGAGCTTCGGGATGGCAGTCGCCGCAGCCACGTCGAGAACCGGCTGCGGGAAGTGCCGGAACGTGTTGTCCCGGACGGCGTCGAAGATCTGCCCGGTCGCCCCGGTGAGATCAGGTCCGCCCCACTCCACGACCGGCAGGCCCGCGTCCTTGAGATCGGCCATGAGATCCGAGACCGGAGCGCCGCGAGCCTGTCCGCAGACGCCGATGAGCAGGTCCTTGCGCTCTTTCAGCCACTCGACCGCCCAGCCCGTCCCGGCCGAGTCAGCCACCGAACGGGAGGCGACGAGCTCGACCTGCCGGAATCCATCAGCGTCGCGGCCAGCGAACGCGATATGCGCCCGGCCACGGTCCACGGAAATGTCGATGCACGCGGCAACCTTGCCGACGATCTGCGGCGGCTCCGCAGCGGGATCTGGTGTGCCGTCCTCGCGCTTGGGCGGCGTCCACTGTCCGGCCTCCCACGCGCCCGGCGGGAAGGGTCCCTCCAGTGAGCCGTCTGACCACTGGCACAGGACCTCCGTGCGAAACACCCACTCGGGATCTGTCTTGGCCGCAGACTGGAGCGAGCGCTCTGTGACCAGGCCATGACCGAGCGAAGGGTTAGCCTGAGCCCAGCCTTGGCGGTCCATGATGTCGCAGCCCGGAGGCGCCGACCACTCGAAGATGCCGAGCGACGTGTCGCCGTCTTCGACCTCGATCTCCTCCATATCCGGCGCCTCGTCGGCGGTCAGCAGAGTCTCCGGATCGTCCTCGCCGACGATGCCGTCAGGATCATCGAGGGCTTTGTGCGCCATCATGCGCAGATACCGCAGCACGACCGATGTCGCGTCGCCAGCGTTGGAGAATGCCCACACCTGGGCATTGGGCCGGGCGATGGTCGTCTTAGTGATCGCGCCCCAGGCATCCCAGGTCTGATGCTCGCGGAGCTCATCGAGCATGATGAGATCGCCGGAGAGACCACGACCGGCGCGACGGTTGGCCGCCTTGACCTTGTACCGCTCGCCAGTCTTGAGACGGATCGTCTTTTTCCCGTTGACCAGGATCGGCTTATCCGCCAGCTCCGCGAGCTCGGGAGTCTCCTCGATGATGTCGAGGGCGCCGTCCCAGACCTCCTCGGCGGTGTCGAGATCCTGCGCCGTGCCCAGGATCAGATCGATGCCCAGCACGTAGAGGAAGAACAGCGCCAGGACCTGGGAAAGTGTGGACTTGCCCTGCTGGCGAGCGACGAGAACGACGACATTGCGGAACCGGAACAGCGGCTCATCCGCCTCACGGTCGGCCATGTTTGCCACGGTCACGCCCGGCGAGAGCTCCAGGGTGTGAATGAGCAGCCACTTCTGCCACGGGTAGAGCGTCACGTCGCAGACGTCCTCCGCGAACGTGATCGCCATGAAGCCTAGAGACGTGTTTTCAGTGAGCCGCCGCAGCGGCCGCGTCCAGACCCTGGGGACCTCGGAGCCGAGCAGCTTAGGCTTTGCGGCCCGCCTTTGCTTGGAGTCCGCCGAGTGCGCCACCCGTGCCCCCCTCCTTCGCCGTCGCCTTGAACCGCAGGCGAGAGATCGGCGTCAGGCCGAGCGCGTCGCAGTACCGCAGATAGGTCGGCAGTGAGACGTTGTCTTGCGACGGCGGTCGCTGGTCGTGCTCAATCGCGTCGCGCACGAGCTCCTGGAAGTAGACGTCAGCGAGATCGATCTTGCGAGCGAGCGCCCGTGCGGCGTCGATGGTCGGTTGGTCGAGTGGGCCGAGGTGGCTCGCGCCCCTGACCGCCTTGTTAAGCGAGTCGAGGATCGGCATCTGGTAGGCCTCGCACTCGCATTCGCAGTCGTGATCCTCGGCCATGCTCACCACCTCCTCGATGTCGTCCCGATGCCCTCCCCGAATACGGCAGGCCAGCCGGGAAACTCGCGCACGCCGTCCGCCGAATCGAAGCTCCAGAGCCATGACTTGAGGCCAGCCTCGTCCCGCTTGGGATCGCGGCCGCGCTCACGTATCCGGCGCACCAACTCATCACGTGGAGCCATGACCAGGAACGTGTGAGTAGCGCCGACGAGCTCAGCAGCGCGCCGCCGAGCCGAGCACGTAGCCGCCGACCGGATCACCACGGCGCACGCGGCCTGATCCCCCGCCAGCTTGCGCAGCGCCGTCGTGAACTGACGCTCGGACAACCACTCGGGATCGTCACGGTCATACACGCGAAGGCCCGACTTACGAGCGAGCGTCGTCTTGCCAGCACCCGGCGGACCCGTCAGCAAAATAACCATTCGCATTAAAGGCCCCCTTGGTGTATCACGTGCGCGTGCGCGCCCAACCCCCCTCGACCCTCCGGGGGAGGGAGAAAGCTAACCCCCCGCTGTTGCCGCCCCCCTGGCCTTTAGAGTTTCGACCCGCCCCTCCCGTGGGAGCAGTTCGTCCGTCTTGTTTGGGCTCGCATCTGCGCTGTTCGCGGTTCCTTATTGCGAACCGCAGGGCTACCAAGCGCGTGATGTGGTGCCGATGGCGAGCGTCGCGGTCGTGCCTTCGCCCTTGTTGCATGTGAGGTGAGCGGGCGCCCAATTCAGAGGGTCCCAGGTGAGGTGCGGGTAGAGGGCTCGCGATTTGAGGTGCTGCACGCTGCATCCATCGGGATCGGTCGATGGGATGTCGTAGTCGATGGGTTGTTCGCAGATGCAGCAGGGCAGGTTGTTCGCCTTGCCTCGTGCTTTGACCTGGGCGAGGGCGTCCTGGGATCGGCGCCCGTTCCAGGCTGGAATGCTGCGGCCGTCATCCATTCGCGACCTCCCATGCTGCCGACG
Organism: uncultured Nesterenkonia sp.; assembly: GCA_947494195.1. GTDB lineage: Bacteria > Actinomycetota > Actinomycetes > Actinomycetales > Micrococcaceae > Nesterenkonia. Next base: position 448,599 of record CANLUC010000003.1, read on the forward strand.
TGTCCACCGACCGCCCACACACAGATCAGACCACTCTGGCGAGTGCTGCCATAGCAGGAAGTCCAAACCGAACAGGGCCGGAAGTGGTAACCCCGAGAGCGGACTACTCGCCCTGTTCCTCCGACGGGCCCTGGGAAGTGGGCGCAGGCCGATTGCGTCCCGCCATCCGCCTTTCCTCACTCACAATCACTACTCCCATCTGGGAGAGCGCCAGGAGGACATGTAGTAACTCGACCAGGGAATAGCCGAACCAAAACGTGCATACAAGCAGAATCGCGCTGTGCCAAGACAATAGCTCTGCTGGCGCTAAGCCAGCCGCACCACCAATGGCGGCGCTCGCTACAGCAAGGAAGATCAAGCCGAGTTGAACCAACGCTGACCAAGTGATGTTGAACAAGAGCTCTGTGTAGGCGTTCGAGCTGCCCAACTTTCGGTCCTTGTTCGCCCATCGTCTGGCGCGCTCGGCACCCGGTAGGCCGATCGTGAGTATGGCTACAGTCAAACAAGCTCCGAAACTAACAGCGCCGAAAGACATACCCAGCGAAGCAGCGTCCTGCACAGGCATGCTGTCAGCAGGTGAGAATCCAATCGCCAAGAGCAAGGGCAGTGCTATCGCAATGGAGGCTAGGAGCGACTTCCAGTGAAAGCAGTCGTTCAATAGCCGAGGCGCTACCTGCCCTCGAAAGAAGCGGAGAAGCTGATTGTAATCGTGGAGATCTACTGTTCTCGGATCGATTGACTCGTTTTCCATCTGACCTCCAGTTGCTTATCTCCATGCCGCACGCTGCGGCCAACCGAAGGCAGACCTACTCGGGCGCTTCATCTGTTTGCGCGAACATCTCATCAAACACGCTAGACATGCTTTCCAACTGACCCACGGGCGAATCTCCCGGATCGACGCTAACCATGGACCTCACAGTATTGTTCTCGAGGCTCACGCGCCGCTCCCCCGGCATTTCAGGGATGTTGCCGAATACTACGGCGTTCGCCATGTTACTGATCCGGCTTCTGGCAGACGAGGCTATGACCCTAACGATCCCCTCGTGCTTACTCAGGCTCGCGCCGCGAGACGCTTTCGCCGCGATCTCTATCTGGGACGCTCCAGACTCGCCGACCTCTCCGACTAGATCTGAGGAGTCCTCAAGCCAACTCGGGTTGGGTCGGCTAAGTGTGACGGAGGCTTCGCGAATTCGAGTAAACCGCTCGATAGTTTCAGTGAACGTAGCATCGGGAACTCTATTGAGGCTGATCTCTAGGTCACGAAGCCCCAACTGCGTCCTACCGAAATCCTCGAGATATCGGGTGATCTCATCCATGGATACCGTGGGGCGTTTGTTCTCCAGAATGCAGATGCGTCGCTCTGGATCTACGACCATCCACCGGCTCTCCACGAAGAGCTCCCCCTCGCGGGGAGCCACACTCGTAGTTTCGGACGTCGCGACGTTCAGAGAGAGCTGCGATGCCGTCTCATCTCCGGAGACGAACAGGAATGCCGTGGCAGAGCCGATGGACCTCGTGCCCGCAATGGTGACCGTACGTCCACGCAATTTGAATGGCTCGACCCCCTCGATCGGTTGAGCAAGGCGTGAGAAGAACCGACTGTAGTCGAGAGTCCTCTCTTCCTCTTGTCCTGGGGCCTCGTGACCGTGGACGTAATAGGCTATGAGGGATCGGTTTACTTTTCTTGGCATTGTTCCTCCGGTGGTTTTCGGTCAATATACACCGAAATAGGATTCTCCTGGAGGGAAATCAATGTCTTGCTCGGGTGGAGGACCGTGTCCTCTAGGTCGGAGTTGCACCGACTGCACTTCCAGCTTGGTCTCGTGGTTGGGCTGGCGCGGTCTGACCGCTACTAGAGGTTCGGGCGGGGCGTGCCTCGGGCGGTGGTTGTCACCGGCCCGAGGCGTTGCGCCCCCGCAACCGTGCCGAGAGTGGGCACGAAAAAAGGCCCCGCCGGATCGGCTGAGCCTTGGTCTGGACATAGTTGTCCATGTGTGCGACTAGATTAACACACGTTCAGGCGGCTTTGTCCTCCTCGGTGTCGAGTGCGTTGAGCAGCCATGCGAGTTCGCCTCCGTGCCATTGGGCGCCGCAGTTGCCACAGGCGACGTCGTACTCGGACGGTGGGCGCATGGTGCCGTCTTGCTGGTGGGTGCCTGCGGTGAGGCTGGACTCGCGCTCTCCTTCCTCTCCGGCGTGTGCCCATTCTTGGCCGCAGGCTGGGCAGGGTTGGTGCAGTGCTCGTCGTCGTGGTGGCGGGTCGAACATCGTCTCGATCTGTCCGATCATGTGGGCGGTGACTTGCTCCAGGTAGTCCTGCCATTCGGTTCGCTTTTCCTTCTCCCAGCGCTCGATGATGGCGCCGAGGGTGCCACACATGGTGTTGGCGCGTGCCTGCTCGGCTTGGCGGGCGTGGTCGTCTAGGTCCTTCCAGAGTTCAATGGCTGCGGTGTTGATGGGTAGCCGGGTCTCGTTGCTCCCGGCACCGCCTTGGCGCTGTGCCATCTGTGATTCTGCGACCTGGTCGAGCAGTGCGGCGCGGCCGATGATGCGGCCGTCCGCCCTGGTGTGGGGGTGCGGTCGCAGGAGCATTGTGATGTTCTGCGCGAGACTCATGGTGAGCTTCCTTTCTGACCGGGTCTAAATCCGGCTTTCTTGGAAAATTCTTATTAGAGGGTCGGACGTTGCTGGAAGACTTTTCCGCCCGGACACGCGGTGCTCTGCCCGGTGGCAAAGGCCTACTTCTGCCGATCAGTCAGAGGTCTGGAGATACAGTTGTCTCGTGATTCAAACTGCCGCTGTGCCTGACGATGTCGTAGCTTGGTTTTTCGAGGAGGACGAATGGGCCCGGACCCTCGTGAGCTTGCTCGTGGGCGCAATTCTGGGGTCGCTGACCTCGCTACTCGTCCAGTGGAGAGCCAATCGAGCAGCCATTAAGCGGGAGAGAAAAGTGGAGCTAACAAAGCACTGCGACGAACTACTTTCGTTGCTGCGCGAGACGTCCGCCCCTGACTTCTTCCCGGCCGGTCCTGGGGCCGCCAAGGTGGACGTTGCTCCGTCAAACTTCGTTAGGCGATACCAGTCTGCGCTTGCTCGAATTGCGATGTGGATCGAGCCGCGACACCGACAGGACTTCAAAGAAGTGTGCAAAACAGGGTCCAATCTTCTCCGAGACGCTCGCTACGCCGCTCTGACGAATTCGCAGGCGCCGAGGGGTACGGCGTGGATAAACCAAGAGCACGAAGCCATCCAGGTCGGGTTACTCGGTGCCATGAACAGCTATAGAGAATCTCTCAACGATGTTCTTATTCATGCGCCTGGCGAGTCGTCCCCAGCCCTAATTAGCCGGTGGCAGAGGTCGAACCACGCCTACGAAGCCAAGGTCGATGGGTTGCAGGAACGCGACAAAGCAAACCGGGATGCAGCGAAGCGAGAGGCACAACAACGCCCCACCAAAGACAGCAATCGGAATGGCTGATTCTTATTCGAGTCTTACCGTCTAGCCCTCGGTGCCACAGTGCGGCCAAGGTGGACGTCGAGCTACGCTCCTGACTGTCTAGCTAAATCTGGACGTTCGAGGCCTACAGTCGGTCATGAGTGCCTACCCCGGGTGGGGTCGTCGCCGGTGGGTCGTTCGGGGTACTTGCTAGGGTCGCGGTCCTCGAACCATCCGCGCCGCTGCCACGCGAGCAACGTGTCTCGATACATGCCGCCTGGCTTCGGCTTGGGTGGCTCCAGTAGCCGTGCTTTTGAGATCTCCAGGTCCTTGGCGGATCGGTAGATCTTGCGGATATGGGCGGGCCTGATCGGGTCGATGTTGTGCGGTTCGAGGTGCTTGCCGTAGTAGTCCATGACTGCGGCCTTTGCGTCGGCGTAGGGGATGTGCCGGAGGGCGCGGCACCAGGTCTCGAAGTTGCCCTCCCCCTCGCTGACGCGGCCGTCCTGGTCGCAGGCGAAGGCCAGCAGCATGTTCACCTCGACGGGCGTCATCCCTTGCGGCTGTTCATGGTCGTGCATCTAGTCCTCCTCGAGCTGTTTGAGCGTCCAAGGCGCCTGCGTGCCGTCCCGGCCGGTGAGTCGCTGGTGTCGCTCTTGGGCGGTCTGCATCTTGCGCTGTGCCGCTGTCTGCCGTCCGCCGTTGGGCTGGCGTGGTGGCAGTGGTGGGTCGGTCCATCCGTCGTTGTGCAGCCACGTCTTTGCATGGGGCGTGAATGCGGTCTCGCGGTTCGGGTCCGCAGCGAGCCGGGCGGCGCCGTCGATGATGATCTGCGCTTTGGTGTGCCGGATCGCTACGGCGAACTTCTGCCGTGCGGCCTTCTTGCCTTCCTTGCGCGGGTACTCGGTCCAGAACTCATCGAATGCCTGCTCCTCGGTGCGTCCTTGGATCTCCTCGGCTATGAGCTCGAACGTCTTACCCTCGGGTCCAATCGCGTCAGCGTTGGACAAGGGTTCAGGTACTTCTTTAGAAGTACCGGGTACGGGCTCGGGCTCGGGTACGGGACTAGAAAACTTCTCTGTGACGGGCGTGTGAGTCACGTTGTTGTCACGCTGTGACGCGGGCGTGACATCGTCCGAAGTTCGCTTCTTGTTCGCCTGCTCCTCGCGGCGCTTCTCCTCGCGCCGCTCTCGCGCCAGACGTTGCCGCTCGCGTGAAGCTTCCCGCTCCTGCTCTACTGCCGACTTCATGGGCTGGTAGTCGGACCAGTCACGGAACGCGTAGCCGTCCTCGGTGGACTCCCAGAGCCCGGCGGCCACAAGGGCGTCTGCGTCCTCCTGCGTGCCGCCGAGCCGCCGGAGCTGGCCGAGCCGGATCGCTCCGTCCGTGAGGTAGTCCGCGCACCAGGTGCCCGCGAGGGTCCAGATGCCGACTGCGCTTGCGGGAAGCTCCATCACTTTCGGGTGGCTGTGGAACTTGTCGTCTACTTTGAACCAAGGCACGAGGCGCCTCCTCTCCTGGTGTGCGGTGTGTGCTGCATGGTGGTGGGTCCTTTCAGGTCTTGCGCTTGGCTGCGATGTCTCGTGCTCGCTGCTCGTGGTACTCCGCGAGCTTCACGTAGCCGTGCTCACGGCAGACGATGGCGAGATCTCGGTGCTCTCTGACTTCCATGCGGCCTCACTCCCGGAACAGGCTGCGGTACAGCTCGTCCCACTCGGGGTCGTCGTAGCTGGCGATGGTTCGGGCTGCGAGGATCACGCAGGCGATGGCGAGGAAGATCCAGATCATCGGCCACCTCGCTGACTCGTGTATCGCTTCTTGGCCTGCTTGGCTCGGCGCCTGGCTGCCTCGTAGTCGGCCTTGTGATGTGGGCACTGGTGGCGCTCTCGGCAGACTCCGTGCGGATTCCAGCAGCCGCAGGCGCGGGAACAGGGGGTGTCCTTGAGCTCGATCAAGGTGGCTCCTTCAGGAATGAGAAGGCCCGGCCCCTCACGTGGAGGGGCCGGGCCGTGGTGCTGGTGTGGTCGGGTGGTCAGAACGGCGGCTCGCCGTTGTCCGGCGTGCCCCATGAGCCGCCGCCGGATGGCTGGCCGCCCCACGGGTCCTGCGGTTGCGTGTCCGCGAATCCGTGCGGGTTGGAGTTGCTGTTGCCGAGACCGCCGGGACCGTTGCTTGCGCCACCCGTGTTCCGCGACCGCTGGACGCTGGCGGTGGCGAACCGCAGCGAGGGTCCGATCTCGTCTACCTGGAGTTCCCAGGAGGTGCGGTTCTCCCTTTCCTTGGTCTGGAAGCTGCGCGCCTGGAGCCTGCCCTGCGCTATGACCCGCGTGCCCTTGGTCAGCGACTCGACTGCGTTCTCTGCCGACTCGCGCCAGAGGGTGCAGCGGACGAACAGCGTCTCTCCGTCCTTCCACTGGTTCGCCTGCCGGTCGAAGAATCGCGGGGTGCTGGCTATGGCGAAGCTGCTCACCGCTGCCCCGCTCGGCGTGAACCGCATTTCCGGGTCTGCCGTCAGATTTCCGACGACGGTGATGATGGTCTCTCCGGCCATTACGTGGTCTCACTCTCTGTTGGTTTGGGTGTCGTGCTTTCGAGCTCGGCGATGAGCCGCTGCGCCTCGGCCTCGGTGATCTCCTCCCAGGCTTTGACCGTCCGGCCGAGCTGGTCGCTGCACCACTTCGACGCCTGCTCGATGTTGAGGCTCTGCGCGAGCTCGTGGATCTGCTGCTTCTGCTCCGGCCGGATCTGCGGCGTCGCGGGCTGCTCGTTCAGCGGCTCCACCTTGAACGGCCGCTTGTTACCTCGCGTGATCGTCAACGGCACCGAGAGCGGCCGCCGGAGGTGGCTCATGTGCGAGATCCGAATGCCGCCGACCTTCTCCCCACCGAACATGACGTCCGGGTCGGTGTAGAGCGTGAGCCGTCGTCCGGCCCACGCCTCGACCTTCGGGCCCCACCCTGCGGCGAGGACGCGAAGCATCGACTTCGAGGGCCGGAACGGCTTGCGCGGATACTCGACCAGATAGACGTTCACCGGCTGCTGCTCCGAGCCCTCCTGCACGTTCTCGACGGTGAAGGTGCGCGGCCCGGTGAGGAAGTCATCCGCGTTGGCTTGGTCGCTCTTGGGCGCCAGTGCTTTCGTGATGTCCATCAGGCGAACTCCAATGCTGGGAAGTGGTCGATGTACTCGGTCTGCGGCAGCCCCTCGACGGCAGCCTCGTAGACGGCGATCATCTTGGCGATGTTCTCCTCGCAGACACGCACGGCGGCGACGATGGCCTCCTGCCAGCGGGGGTCGGGCTCGACCCGGATCGGGTAGAGCGGCATCCCTCCGCGATAGCTCACGTAGTCGAGCCAGTCCCGGCCGGACACGAGCAGCACCGTCTGGCACTGAGCCATGTTCTCGGTTGGCACCTCGCCGGAGAGGATCGTCAGGAGCTGGATCTTCTGGAGCCTGGACTTGATCTCGATGGCTCCGTCCTCCGCGACGAGCCCGTCAGGCGAGCAGCCGATCTTGAATCCCCAGTCGTCCTCCTCGCGGACCATGAATCCGAGCTCGGTCACGGGTGCATAGTGCTCGACGTACGCGTCGCGGGCGTAGGGCTCGTCTAACTGGCCGCGCTCCATATCCCTCGACGTGAAGGTCTCCTCCACGCGGCCCGTGATCCTCTCGGCCGCGAGGTGCGCGGTCAGCTTCTCGGCGGTCTCGGTAGTCGCGACCTCCAGAACGTCCGGCGCATCGTCCGGGGCCTTCCGCGTGGGGTGCATCGTCTTGATCGGCACGCCACCCTTCCGCGAGAGGCTGACGCATGGCTCCTCGGCCTCGACTCCGCACTCGGGACACTCGAAGCCGATGGCGGGTGGTCGCTTGGCCGTGATGAGCTGCCCCACCACAGACGCCGTGACGATGCCTGCTCGCGCCTCCAGCCACTCGGGCGAGCCCTGCTCTAGTTCGGGGTATGTCTTGACGCTCATGCCTGCACCTGTCCGTCCTCGATAATTACTGCGGTCTCATCTGCGTTGCCGACGCGCTCGATCCAGAGCTGGAAGTCGTGCTCCTCGATCTGCTCGCGCAGCGCGACCATTGCCTCGTCGTCCAGCAGCGAGCCGTCCCGGATGAACATGACGCGCAGGTCTGGGTTCATGGCCATCCCCATGCCGACGCTCACGCGGATCTGCTCGGCGCTGGATGCCTGCGAGAAGGGCCGCTCGTTGTAGGTCACGCCGTGGGCGTCGAAGCCGAGGCCTGGCACGGGGAACTTGGCTGTGCGAAGGGCCTTGGCCTTGGCCGTGTCGATGGCGGTGATCTCGCGGGTGCGCTTGTCCCGCTCGGTCTTGAGCTCGGCCCGCTGCGCCTTGCGCGCCTTGGCCTCCTCGTTGGCCCGTATCGCGGCGTTAGTCTCCTCGACGGTTGCGAGCTGCTGCTCAAGCTCCGAGGTGTCCACGAGCTCTCGGCTCGCGGTCTGTTTCGCGGCCGCGAGTGCGGCCTTGGCTTCGGCGAGCTCCGCCTCCAGGGTGGCGATTCGCTCCGTGAGCTGCGCGCTCTGGCCGCGAGCGTTTAGCACCTCGCGGTTGTGGTCCTCGGCGTGCCGGATCTCGCTGATGAGGTCGCGGGGTGACTGCTGCTCGGCGGGCAGTGAGTGGTCCACGGTGATGTCTCCGAGGTCCTTGTCTCTCCGCCCTGCCTCGGTGCGCTCGTCGTAGAGGCGGGCGCGGTCAGAATCCAGCTCGTCCAGGTCCACGTCGAGCTCGACCAGATCCAGAAGCGCCTCGCGCTGCTCCTTGGCGCTGAGTCGTGTGAAGGCGACGGGGTCGAAACTCAGGTGGCCGAGTAGGCGATCCAGGAGCCGCTGCGGCGCGGCGTGGATGGCTCCGTCTGCCCCCTTGACTTGGACTTTGTTGCCCTTGTCGTCCCAGGTGCGCGTGACGACGATCCTGCCCATATCTACGGTGACCCAGGCGGACTCTTCGCCATCCCGAATCGGACGACTCGTGTCCTTCGTAGCCTTGGCCCCGCCGAGGGCCAGCCAGATCGCATCGAGCACGCTCGACTTGCCCTGTGCGTTGCGTCCGCCGATGACTTGCAGCGTGCCGTCCGGGGTGATCTCTACAGCCTTGAGCCGCTTCACGTTCTCGGCCTTGAATTCGATGATCTTCATGGTGCGCTCTCTCTCGGGTTGGTGGTTCAGGTAGCGGGGCGGTGTGGTTGGTTCGGGCGGTCGAGGACGATCCCCGGCCCTCCGATGGCGGACGCGAGGAACATGCCGAACGCGGCGAGCTCGATGCTCGAATCGGGGTTGCATACAAGAAAGGCCCCGACCAGAAAGGTCGAGGCCCAGAGGGTGAGGCGCGCCAGGTAGGCGGCGACGTGCGGAGGCGGGATCATCCCGCCCTCCTCGTGACGATGCTGTCTACGGTGTGCTCGGCGCCATCACAGTGGACCGGGCAGCAGTCCCGCTCCTCGTGCGCCTCGTCCCAATGCGAGGCGGCGTGGGAGAAATGGCGGTCGCAGTAGGGCTCGTGCGGTACGGCGGTGAATCGGCACTGGTCATCTGGTGTCGGAAAGAACGCGCACTCGTTGACCGGCGCCGGGCACTGCTCCGCGAGCTCGGCCTTGCTCAGCGCCTCGCGGATCTGCTCGACGGCGTCGAGTGCTGCAATGCCTGCGCGGGCTGCGGTGGCGATGTCCTCGAATGCTGATCGGCTGGCGGTGAGGTCGGCGGCTGGCATGGCGGTGTGCGCCTTGAGCCGGTGGTCGTTGACGTCGAGCAGCGCTCTCCAGGCTTGCTCCTCTAATGCGGCTTGGGTGCTCATCGGGCGGGCTCCAATCGGGAAGTGTTGCGGTTCTCGCACGGGTTGCAGAGCAGCAGCCCGTTCCTCATGACGTTGGCCTCCAGCTCCAGCGACGGGAGTCGGAGCTGCCGAGGACAGGCGCCGCAGCGCGAGCTGCACTCGACGTCCTTGACCTCGGACAACGGCTTGCCGTACGTGTCGCTCATCGTGGGCTCCTGATTCCTACGGCGGTGTCGCCGGTCTCGTCGGTGTATGTGATCGCCTTGACTTTCAGCAGCGCGATCTCGTGCGGGGTGTGCCCCTCTGTCCGGTGGCGGCGCTTCGCCTCCTTGCGGATCTGTGAGCGGAGCGCGTCGGGCCGCTCGGCGCGGACCTCGTTCTCGATCTGGGCCAGGGTGATTTCGGGCATGACAAATAACCTTCCTGCCAAGGGACGGACCCAAGGATCTACAGGAGAATGCGGGGGTAAGTGCCAGTGCCCGACGGCTGGCAAGTTGATCGGGCGGGGGCGCTGCTTAGGCGCGTCCGGTGAGCAGCGCTTCACGCTTGGAGCGGCTGAGGCGCTTTGTCGGTGGCTGGCCTGCTGCTCGGCGGCGCTGGTGTTCTGCGATGGTGCTGGAAGGGATGCGCCACTCTGATTTCTTGCGGTCGGTGAGCTTGAAGGCTTTGCCTTCTTGCTCCCAGGCTGGGCACATTTTTCGCACTGAGGCGGGGGTGGTACCGAGGAGGTCGGCGGTGTCCTTGACGGTGTGAACGGTGATGGTGGCGCTCATGTGGCGGCCCTCCAGACGGCGATGGTGCTCCCCCGACGGCCGCGTCTCTTTGACTGGACGTAGGCGTGGGTCTTGACGATCTCGCCGCGTGCCCGAGCTGCGCGGAATGCTGCGCCCGGCCAGTGGTTGTCGTCGGGCTCGCCTGCTATCTGGTAGACGTCGTCGGCGGTGAAGGTCTGCCCAGTGCGCAGGTAGCGGCTAGACAGCGACGCGATGGCGTGGTCCGCATCGGTCATCCAATCGGCTTTGGGGTCGATGCTAATGACGGCCGGTGCGCTCACGTCATCACCGCCATCTGCGCGGAGTCTGCCCAGAGGTCGTACGGCGTCGCGCCTAGGGCCTCTGCGATGAGCCGCAGCTCCTCGACTTCGAGGTTGTGCCCGGTGTTGAGTCTCCCCTTGAGCGTGTTGTACGGGATGCCCGTTTCGATGTGGAGGGCATTGACGCTCACGCCCTGTTCGGTCATACGTTTCTGGATCGCTTCTGCGATCCCCTTTCCCGTGGTTGCCATATTGCAACCCTAAAGACGTGGTTGCAGGTTTGCAACCCAGTGGTGTGGACCGCTTGCTAAGCTTGCGATATGGCAACCGACAAGACTTTCACGGAAGCAGTCATCGCGGTATTCAAAGAGATGCTCGATGAGCACGACGTGAGCTACCGAGACATCGAAAATCGATCAGGCATGAACCGAGGCACAATCTCGCGTCGCCTCAGCGGAAAGCACTCACTCAGCGTGGACGCGCTTATGGAGCTCTGCGCTGGCGCAGGGTTCGACGCAGGCGTCGTCCTGCGCGATGCCTACAAGCGCATCGAAAACCGCTGACGGAGACGTCCCAAGCTCCACTGCCAGCCAGGCTAGGTCGTCTACCGTCAGTTCACCCATCATCCGCACCCCTCAATCGAATATGTGTTCGAGTCAAAGGAGTCTACGGGTCAAGGCTGACACGCACCATCGTCACGCGCCTTTAGTCACCAGCTTGTGCCACCGTTGGAACTGTCGCCCCTAGTCCGGCGCTCAGCAATAGGGCAGTATTGAGCACTGAATCATTCACACCTGAGAGGGAAACATGTCTACACCACCACACAACCAGCCGCCCTACCCGGAGCAGCAGTCATACTCCGCGCCCAAAAAGGGGCTAGGCATCGCCGCAATGGTGCTTGGCATCATCGCCCTGGTCCTCGCCTTCATCCCAGTGATCGCCGCAGTGAGCTTCCTGCTTGGACCTCTCGCCGTCATCCTCGGCATCGTTGCATTTCTCAAGCGCCGAGGACGGGGACAGGGCATCGCCGGCTTCATCACGGGCGCGGCAGCCATCGTCGTAGCCATCATCGGCTTCGCCCTGGCAGGCGCAATTTTCGGTGCCGTGGACGAAGAGATGCAGAATCAAGAATCGGAGACCTCTGAGCAGACAGAGAGTTCCCCTGAGCCAGAAGAGACTGAGGCAACAGAGGAAGAGGAGCCCGAGGCAGCCGAGGAGGAAGCCGACCAGACCGAGGAAGACCTCGCAGAAGAAGTCGAAGGAGATACTCCCGAGACAAGCAGCGGCCAGGACAACGCCCTCGCCTCCGCCGAGTCCTACCTCACCGTCTCCGGCTTCTCCCGCTCAGGACTCATGGAACAGCTGGAGTTCGAGGGGTACTCCGCTGATGAGGCTGAGTATGCGGTAGACAACCTGGACGCGGACTGGAACGAGCAGGCTGTGCGTTCTGCAGAGTCGTATCTGGAAGTCACTTCCTTCTCGCTTGAGGGGCTCATCGAGCAGCTCACCTTCGAGGGGTACACGCAGGAGCAAGCCGAGTACGGAGCAAACGAGGCATACTAAGACCCGACGTTGCTAACGCCCCGCTTGGAACTCGTCCAGGCGGGGCGTTTTGCTTTATGGACACCGCTGGTCCCAAGAGCTTCCCAGTCGACCTGCTGATTAAGCGCCTCTAAGGCGTGTTGAATTCGTCTCTTCTCGCTAGCATGAGGCGATGGAGCTCCTGATACTTTTCGTCGTCGTCATCGCCGTTTCTGTCTGGGTGGTGACGAAGATAGTTGGCAGCACTGACGAAGGATCAGCAGGTTCCGCTAGCTCCACATCGGGTACAGGTGCGAGGCGGCCCCACGGCTCCATCTGGCTAAGTGCCGCCGAGGCCGACGAGCTACTTGGGCACCTCCACCCCGGCGACGAGCTGCCAATAGCTCTTAAGGCGGGCCCGGGAGGGCTCCTGCCGACTAGCCCTGAGGGCAAACATCTAGCGCCAGGCAACCGCCATCTAACGCGCCTAGGACTTCACTGGCTCAATGTCCGTGGGTCGCAGCACTACGAGGACGAGCGATCACAGGTGGTCATCCGCCCGGGCGATCGAGTGGCCTTACGCCGCGAGCCGGAGAATGAATATGACTCCAACGCCATCGCAGTCCAACTGGAGGGATTGACGCTCGGCTACGTCAACAAAGGTCTGGCCCGCCGCCTAGCTAAGTGGCTAGATGCAGGCGAGGAGTACAGAGCATTCGCGCTCCGTCTAGACCCGCTATCCATCCTGATTGCAAAGCCTGAGGACCTCGAGCCGCTAGGCCTTTGAGGGTGTTACCTAAGGTAACACCACCTCGCGACACGCCGGTATACACGGGGGCACCTGGAGCGCAGTCGAAACGAAAATATGCCGCCCTGCAATGCTGCTACTTCCCTTTATCGGCGCGGAAGTAGAGGGTTCAAATAGCGTTCCATTTCGGAGAGTTCAAATCCCGCTAGCCCGACCATGTGATGTCTCAGTACATCGGAAAGGCCCTGAACCCACGGTTCAGGGCCTTTCTTCTTACCCGGATCCACGGGGCTGGTAGTCCCGTGTGGGATCAAGGATCAGTTCTCTCAAGACCTCTCCGGTGCGTTTGTCCGCGATGATCACATGGCGATCCTTGATGATCTTCACCACGGGGGTTCCCGCGTGGGTTCGACCGATCCCGATGTGTCTCATTCGCCCGTCGTAGCGGATGCTGAGCTTGCCGAACTTATCCACCCGACCTTGTAAGTACCGGGTGATGTCCTTCGGCAGTGGTGCCGGGGCATCTTTGGGCCGGCCGATGTAGGCCGCGTAGGGAGTCGCCTTGCGGGCTGAGTGGATCCGCTCGGTGTTATAGACCCTGGTGAAGTCCCCCAGCAGCAGGTTCAGCTCACGGATGCTGGTCGCCGCGGGGCGCGCGGTGATCCATTTCTTCATCGTCTGCTGGAACCGTTCGACCTTGCCCTGGGTCTGGGGATGATTGCCTCGACCGTTGCGCTGGACCACGTCATGGGTGCGCAGCAGCTTCTCAAAACGATTGGGCCCGCCCCGAAACCGGGTGGTGTAGACCAGCCCGTTATCGGTCAGTGTGGCCGCGGGAAACCCATGTTGACCTGCGGCGGCAGTGAAGGACGAGATCACCGTCTCGACCGTGACCCGCTGGTGTGCCTGCAGGTGCATCACCATCCGCGAGTAGTCATCCAACCAGGTGATCACCTCAGCGATCTGGCCCCCGGCGAGCACGATCTTGGTGACATCTGATTGCCAGCACCCGTTGGGCAGCGCGGCTTCAAACCGCATCAGGGAAGACTTCGGTCGCTTCTTCGGCTCGGGTGGGACCTGGTTCTTCCGGGCCAGGATCCGGTGGATGCTCGCCCGGGAGGGGGCCCTCTCCGCGGCGCTTCCGGCGGCGAGGTGATCAGCGATCGTCGCGGCACCTGCATCCAGGCCTTGGGCCACCAGCGCAGAACGCAGCCGCAGGATCTCAGTGATGACCTCCTGGCTTATCGCGGCAGGGTGGGAGTGAGGTCTCCGGGACTTGGTGTAGAACGCCGCGTCGCCTTCACGGGCCCACTGTCTCAGCAGTTTGGACACCATCGATTCTGAGACCCCGTAGGCCCTCGCGGCCTGGGCCTGAGACATCGTTCCGCTGTTGACCGCTGTGATGATCTGCCTGCGCTTGGTCATCAATCATGATCAGCCACCGGAACCTTGCCGATGTATTGAGACATCCCTTGAATATGTACTGAGACTCAACACCGCTAGCCCGACCAAATTTTGATGTTGCCAATGAAATCACCTCGAACCTCTCGGTTCGGGGTGTTTTTTTCTCCCTATTCGGCAAGCTTCGCTTTCACGTAGGCGACGATCGCGTTGGCGTGACCGTGCCCAAGCTGATGCTTCTCCTTGAGATGATTCACCGTCTCCATGTGGGAGAGCCCGCTGTCCAGCAACTGCACCGCCAGGTCGATCCAGTGCTGCATGGGTTCACCGTACTTCTCCTCAATGCTGGGGAAATAGGACGCTGGCCCATTGGGCTTCTGGGAGGCGCTGATCTGCGGGGCGGTGACGCGGCTCTGGCTCATGAGGGGATTATGGACCGCCGCACGCACGGACCGCCAGTGCAATGGTCCGCGACCAGCAAAGAATTTGCTGGTCGCGCGGCCGCCGAAGTCGCTTGGCCTGGGAGGCAGATACACCTGACCGGCCCACCGGCATTGCCGGACGAGTCACCGCGCTTCTATTCTTAGCCATCCGAAGACTTCGGCGCCGCGCAGAATCGACGTTGCCTGGCATACGACTCGTTGCATTCTGAAGGGACCCGATCATGCCGTCGGGCGAGACAGCAATCAGCGCAGAAGGTGTGGAGCGACGCTTCGGCGACCTCGCCGCCGTCGACGGTGTCAGCCTGGAGGTCAAGACCGGCGAGATCTATGGCTTCCTCGGTCCCAACGGCGCTGGAAAGTCCACGCTCACCCGGGTGCTCTGCACTTTGCTGAAACCCTCTGCAGGCCGCGGGAGCGTGGCCGGCTACGACGTCGAGAGCCAGCCCGGGGAGGTCCGGCTTCGCGCCGGCGTCGCCCTGCAGGAGGCCGCCCTGGACGATAAGCAAACCGGGGCGGAGATGCTCGCGCTGCAGGGCAGGTTCTACGGACTCTCCGCCAAAGCCACCAAGGCCCGGGTGGACCAGCTGATCACCCTGGTGGACATCGGGGACGCGCTCGACCGCCGAATCGGCACCTACTCCGGAGGCATGAAGCGGCGTCTGGACCTCGCACTGGCGCTGGTCCATGATCCCCAGGTCCTGTTCCTCGACGAGCCGACCACTGGGCTGGACCCGGTCAGCCGCGCGAAGGTCTGGCAGGAGGTCCGCCGGTTGAACGACGACCTTGGAATGACGGTCTTCCTCACCACCCAGTACCTGGAGGAGGCCGATGAGCTCGCCGACCGGGTGGGCATCATCAACCAGGGCAAGCTGGTCGCCGAGGGGACCCCCACCGAGCTCAAACGCCTGATCGGCACAGATGTGGTGATCGTGACCGTCGAGGGTGATCCTGCGCTGGCTCGGGACGCACTGGATCTTCTGCCCATGGTGGAGCACCTTGAGGTGAACGGGCCATCGCTGACCTTGAGCGTCTCCGACGGTCCCTCGGCCATCAGCCCGATCGCCGTGGCTCTGGCCCAGGTGGCCGAGATCGACGTCATCGAGCTCTCCCTGCGCCGACCCTCGCTCGATGACGTCTTCCTCTCCGTCACCGGTGAGCGCATCGCCGATTCCAGCGCGTTCATGGCCAGCGCCTCCGCCTCGCGGAACCCCCAGGAGCCGAAGTGAACTCATCCACCACCGCCGCTGCTCCCCCGGTCACTCGGATCGAACCGAAGAACGCCGGGTTCCTCCGAGACCTGACCTCCGTGGCATACCGGGCGCTGCGCGCGATCCCCCGCGATCCCGCCGCAGTGATCCCCGCGCTGATCATCCCGCTGCTCTTCTTCGTGGTGAACATCGGCGCCCTGGAATCGGTGGCACAGGGCATCGGCGTGGAAGACTTTCGCGCCTTCCAGCTCCCCGTGGCCATCGTCTTCGCCGTCACCGGCGTCTCCCGGGCGAGCGACCTGGTCACCGATATCGGCAGCGGCTATTTCGACCGGTTGCTGGTCACCCCGATGAGCCGGACCGCGCTTCTGCTGGGACTCATGGTCGCCGATCTCGCGCTGGTGATGGCGCTCTGCGTCCCGGTGCTGATCCTGGGATTCCTGGTGGGGGTCGAGTTCGCGACCGGAGTGCTCGGCGCCCTCGCCTTCGTCCTGATCGGAGGACTCTGGGGCCTGGCCTTCACCGGCTTCCCCTACGCCATCGCGCTTCGCACGGGCAGCCCGGCGGCGGTGAACTCCTCGTTCCTGCTGTTCTTCCCATTCGCGTTCCTCACCACGTCTTTCCTCCCTCTGGAGGCACTGACCGGGTGGCTCGCCGCCATCGCCGACTACAACCCGATCACCTACCTGTTGGCTGCGCTGCGCTCGCTGCTCTCGGAAGGGTGGATCTGGGCAGACCTCTGGCCGGGACTGCTGGCGATCTTCATCGTGGGCGCGCTGAGCTTCACGCTCGCCTTCGGGGCGCTGCGCGGACGAGTCTCTCGCGGCTGATCGACCCTTCAGCGTTTTACCTCCCCTTACGTGGTTGACCGGCCCGACGGTGGGCCCGGTAGACCACATAGGACGGGGTAAAACGTGGGGGTGGGGTGGGTAGGCTGGCGGGCATGACCGACGCCACACCCACTAACAGCGCCTCTCCGAACACCACCGCGAGTGCAGCAGGACCCGCCGATGCATCCGCTCCGCGGCTGCGGACCCGGGTGCCGCTGCGCTGGGGCGATATGGACGCCTACGGACATATCAACAACGTGGAGATCGTGCGGGTCCTCGAGGAGGCTCGCATCCGGGCCTTCGGGGCCCCGGCGAACACCGGCTACCCGGTGGGCGAGCCGCTCTCGGCGCTGTTCAATGAGCTTCCCCAAGGAGCACAGGCGCTCGTCGTCGAGCATCGGGTGCGGTATCTGGCCAGCCTGGAGTACCGCGATGTGCCCGCTGAGGTCGACGTGTGGGTCACCACGCTCAAGGGCGCCGGTCTGACCCTGGCCTACGAGGTCCGCGACGGGGTCGACGGCACGCGCTGCGTCCTCGCCGAGACCCAGCTGGCGTTCCTGGACGCCCCCACCGGCAGGCTGCTGCGGCTGACATCTACGCAGCGCGAGCGCGCTGCGGCGTTCCTGTCGGACTCCCCCTTCCGCAGGTGAGGACACGCGCGCGGGCATCGCGCTGATCAGCCTTTACCCGTCGTCGGCCACGTAAATCCCGGCTCCCTCCGCCAAGCTTGGATACGATCAGAGCAATGCTTCCCCGCGAAAACCTTCCCCGTCGCGGTCAGGAGGCCAGGCCTGCTCGGCACAGTCCCGCGTACCGAGCGCTCGGTCTTGCCACCGCCGCTCTGCTGCTCACCTCATGCAGCCCTGCCGTGTTCCAGCCTGCTCCGGTGCAGGCCCATGGCGTGGATGCGGCGCCCGCGCTGGCCGGAACGGGTGAGAGCGACGAGCAGCCCGAAAGCCCTGCAGATCCCCAGGACGCAGACACCCAGAACGAAGACCCCGCCGCAGACGAAGCACCCCTCCCGGCACTCGCTGCCGAGGTGAAGGACGCTCGGGATGCCCAGCGCGAGGCGGCCGCCGAGGGGGCCGCCGCCCTGGCCGAAGCCCGTGAGGCGCACCTGCAGGAGCTCGCGGAGGAGCAGGAGCGGCTCGCCCAGGAGGAGGCCGAAGCCGAGGCTGAACTCGAACGGCAGCGCCGGCAGCAGGAAGCGGCGGACGAAGCCGCCGAGCAGGAAGCCGCCGAACAAGAAGCTGATGCCTCCCCCGAGCCCGCCCCGCAGCAGCCGGCGCCGGATGCGCCCGCGGACTCCACCTTCACCGGTGATCTCGATGCTTACTTGGCCGACCTCGCAGCTTCTCACTCCGGAGATATCTCCATCAGCCTCACCGAGATCGGCGGACAAGGTCGCAGCGCCTCGACCACCGGGGGCGAATCACGGGTCAGCGCCAGCACCTACAAGCTCTTCGTCGCCTACGGCATCCTGGACCAGGTCGAGTCCGGTGAGATGGACTGGGACGACACCGTCGACGGCGGCCGCGACCGCGCCACCTGCCTGACCGAGATGATCTCGCTCAGCGACAACCCCTGCGCCGACGTCTTCCGCGATGAGTTGGGCTGGCGGGGCCTGCGTGACATCGCCGCCGAGACCGGCGGGCCGGCCACCGACTTCATCCCCGCCTACGCGCGCACCTCGGCCAATGACCTCACCGCGTTCCTCACCCGCCTGGAGACCGGCCAGCTCGGCCTGAGTCAGGACAGCCGTTCCCGGCTGCTGGGCGCACTGGGGAGCAACATCTTCCGCCAAGGCATCCCCTCGGGCAGCGCCGGCACGGTGCTGAACAAGGTGGGCTTCATCGACGGCTACCTCAACGATGCCGCGATCGTGCGACACCCTCAGGGCACCTACGTGCTCTCGATCATGTCAGAGGGCTCGGACTGGGAAGCCATCGCCTCAATCACCCGGCAGGTCGAGGCCGCGCTCTACTGAGCAGCGACCCCGCTCACCTCGACTGGCCCACCCCGCCAGCGTCCACCTCAGGTTCGGCGTGGACAACACAGCCTCTCCGGCATCCGCAGACAAGAAAGAGGCCCCAGCTGATGCCGGGGCCTCTCACTGTGCGACTCGGTTATTTGCGCTTGCGCTTCTCGCGCACGCGCATGGAGACCTCGATCGGTGACCCGGTGAAGTCAAAGGTCTCGCGCAGCCGGCGGGTGATGAACCGACGGTAGCCCGGATCCAGGAACCCGGTGGTGAAGAGCACGAAGCGCGGAGGCCGCGTGGAGGGCTGGGTGGCGAAGAGGATCCTGGGCTGCTTGCCGCCGCGGACCGGGTGCGGGGTGGCGGCGACCAGCTCGCCGAGGAAGGCGTTGAGCCGTCCCGTGGAGATGCGCCGCCCCCAGCTGGTCAATGCGGTGTCCAGCGCGGGCGCCAGCTTGTCCTTGTGCCAGCCGGTCAGCGCGGAGACGTTGACCCGAGGCGCCCAGGCGATGTGCGCCAGGTCCCGGGTGACCTCGCGCTCGAGGTAGTAGCGGCGCTCCTCATCCATCAGGTCCCATTTGTTGTAGGCCACCACGAGGGCGCGGCCGGAGTCCACGGCCATCTGGATGATGCGCACATCCTGCTCGGAGACCGGCTCCTCCACCGAGAGCAGCACGACGGCGACCTCGGCCTTGTCCAGCGCGCGCTGGGTGCGCAGCATCGCATAGTACTCAGAGCCCGAGGCCATGTGCTGGCGACGGCGGATGCCTGCGGTGTCCACGAAGCGCCAGGTCTCCCCGCCGAGTTCGATGAACTCATCCACCGGGTCCATGGTGGTGCCGGCGACGGCGTCCACGACCACGCGCTCGGAGCCTGCCAGCTTGTTCAGCAGCGAGGACTTGCCCACATTGGGCCGTCCCACCAGCGCCACGCGGCGTGGACCACCGGTGGGAATCATCCCGCCGTGCTCGGCGAACTCGGGAAGCGCCTTCACCGCGGCGTCGAGCAGGTCACCGGTGCCGGTGCCGTGCAGCGCGGAGACCGGGTAGGGCTCGCCCAGTCCGAGGTTCCAGAGGCTGTAGACCTCGCTCATCTGCGAGGGGGCGTCGATCTTGTTGGCCACCAGCAGCACCGGCTTCTTCTTGCGCCGCAGCATCCGGACCACGGCTTCATCCACGGCCGTCGCCCCGACCAGCCCGTCGACCACGAAGACGACGGCGTCGGCCTCGTCCACGGCCATCTCGGCCTGCTCGGCCACGCGCTTGTGCATGCCGCGGGCATCCTGCTCCCAGCCGCCGGTGTCCACCAGGGTGAAGTCTTTGCCGTTCCACTCCGCGTCATAGCTCACGCGGTCGCGGGTCACGCCCGGGACGTCCTCGACCACGGCCTCCTTGGAGCGGGTGATGCGGTTGACCAGGGTGGACTTGCCCACATTGGGGCGACCGATCACTGCCAGGGCTGGCGGCGCGGCGACGTAGGGCTCGAAGTCCTCGTCGTCCTCGTCGAACTCCAGGACGGCGGCGTCTTCCTCGGCCAGCTCATAGTCGGAGAGTCCGGCGCGCAGGGCCGCGGCCCGGGCCTGCGCCTCCTCCTCGGTGATCGCGGCGACGCGTTCGGCGAGCCGATCGTCCTCCACGGGCGGGATGTACTCCGCGGACTCGGGGGAATTGTTCT
This sequence comes from uncultured Nesterenkonia sp., assembly GCA_947494195.1. GTDB lineage: Bacteria > Actinomycetota > Actinomycetes > Actinomycetales > Micrococcaceae > Nesterenkonia. The sequence continues at coordinate 468,663 of CANLUC010000003.1, forward strand.
CAGCGTGATTCGCCACGGGATGCTCCTGCAGATGGGGTCGAGAGTGGTTCGGCGGAGACCTGGTGCACGCGCTGGATCAGCGTGTCCACCGTCTCCTGAAAGGTCAGATCCGAGGAGTCCAGCACGGCCACGCCGTCGGCTGCCTCGGTGAAGTTGGATGCGGTGGAGTCGCGGGTGTCCCGGTCGATCACCTGGCGCTGGAGCGCTTCGGCGGTCTCGGTCCCGCCCAGCTGCAGCCCACGGCGGCGCAGCCGGGCCTCGGCGGAGGCGGTGAGCAGCACGCGCACCTGCGCGTCGGGGGCGACCACTGTGGTGATGTCGCGTCCCTCGGCCACGATGTAGCCTGATTCGTCGATCAGCCGGCGCTGGGCGGAGATCAGCAGCGCCCTTGCGGGGCGGTTGGTCGCGATCTCGGAGACGCGCTCCGAGATCCGGGTCTCACGGATGGCGCCGGTGACGTCGGTGCTGCCGACCATGACGACCTGGTGCTCCGGGTCGGTGGAGATCTTCAGCGGCAGCTCTTCGACGGCGACGGCCACGGCCTGCTCATCATCGAGGTCCACGCCCTGGGCCAGGCAGTACCAGGTGGCGGCGCGGTACATCGCACCGGTGTCCAGGTAGGCAGCACCGAGCTGGCCCGCCACGGCGCGGCAGACGCTGGACTTCCCCGAGCCTGAGGGTCCGTCTACTGCAATGATCAGCCGCTGTCCATCACTCACGAGAGCACTACCTTCCATCCAAATTCTGTCATTGCTGCGGCGAGCTCGTCTCGCCGTCCTGGCAGCACGGAGAGCTCCACCATGCCGACCTGGTGGCCGGCGGAGTGCTCCATGCGCATGTCTTCGACGTTGACGCCCACGCGTGCCACGTCGTTGAGCACTGCGGCGATCTGTCCCGGCTTGTCATCGACGATCACGGTGAGCACCGCGAAAGACTGCGGCGGGGCGCCGTGCTTGCCGGGCACCCGCGTCACACCCGCATTGCCTTCCGCGATGAGCTGCGCGATGTCGGCCTGCCCGCCGGGGGCGCGCGGATCCTCCAGCGTGCTGATGAGCCGTTCCACATCTTGGCGCAGTCCGTAGAGGATCTCCACCACGGGAGCGGCATTCGAGGAGAGGATCTGGACCCAGAGCCCTGGGTCCGAGGCGGCGATGCGCGTGACGTCGCGCAGCCCGTTGCCGGCCAGCGCGAGCGCGGAGGTCGGAGCGTCCTGCAGGCGGGAGGCCACCAGTGAGGCGGCGATCTGCGGCAGATGGGAGATCAGCGCCACCGACTGGTCGTGGCGGGCGGGGTCCATCTGGTGCACGGTGGCGCCGAGCCGGCGTCCGATCTCACCGGCCCAGTCCACCGCCTCGGCGGCGGAGAGCTGCTCGCCGGTGACCGGGTCCACCGCTGGGCAGACCACCCAGGGCATCGAGGTGAACAGCTCGCCGCGGGCGGCCACCGGTCCCGATTTCTCCCGGCCCGCCATCGGATGGGTGCCCACATACCGGCGCAGATCGTGGCGGGTGAGTGCGGCGTCGTCGTCCTGGGTCTGGGCCAGCAGCAGGTGCAGGATCTCCGCCTTGGTGGAGGCGATGTCCAGCACGACGGCGTCCGGGAAGCTGCGCAGCGCGGCTGCGACCTCCGCGGCGGTCGCCTCCGGCGGGGCGGCGACGATGACGATCTCGGGTGAGTCCGCGCCAGGCTCGGAGGACTCCAGCAGCCGGCCGGCGCCGATGTCGGCGGCGATGGACTGCGCGGTGGCGGAGGGGTCGGAGAGCAGCACCTCGTGGCCGTCGGCGCGCAGGCCGAGGCCGATGCTGGTGCCCAGCAGTCCGGTGCCGCGGATGAGCACTGTCGGGGTGCGGCGTGCGCTGGCCGGCGGCGCGGTCAACAGGTTCATCCGGTCGGACCCCCGCGGTTCGCCTCAGCGGCAGACTCGGTGCCGTCCGGGGTCGCGTCCTCCGGCGTGCTGCTGGTCAGATCCAGCAGGTGGCCGAGCTCGAAGCGGCCGAGCTCCCGCACGGTGCCCTGGGGCTGGTCTCCGATGGTGAGCTCCCCGATGCCGGTGCGCACCAGGCGCAGCACGGGGTGTCCCACATGATCGAAGATGCGCCGGACGATCCGATTGCGTCCGGAGTGCAGGGTGACCTGGAGCATGGTGCGGCTGCCGTCACTGCCGAGCTGCCGGAAGTCGTCCACAGTGATGGGCCCGTCCTCGAGCTCGATCCCGGCGCGCAGGGTCTTGCCCATGGCCTTGGTCACCGGTCCGGCGACTTCGACCACATAGGTCTTGGGGACCTCGTAGGACGGGTGCGTGAGCCGGTTGGCGAGCTCGCCGTCGTTGGTGAGCAGCAGCAGACCCTCGGTCTCGGCGTCGAGGCGTCCCACGTGGAAGAGCCGGGCGGCGATCATGTCCTCGGTGAGGAAGTCGTTGATGGAGGGCCGGCCCTGCGGGTCCGACATGGTGGTGACCACGCCGGCGGGCTTGTTGAACATGACGTACTGGTGCTCCACGTTGAGGCTGACCCGCACGCCGTCGACGTGAATGGTCACCTCATCGGGCTTCACCCGGATGCCAGGCTCGATCACGGCCTTGCCGTCCACGGTGACCCGGCCCTCGGAGATCAGCGCCTCGCAGACTCGCCGGGACGCGACGCCGGCCTGGGCCAGCACCTTCTGCAGGCGGATTCCTTCGGGATCATGCACGGCGGTGAAGTTCTCCTCGGCCTCGTCGCGGCGGGGTTTGGTGCGCGAAGTCCCGGTGGAGATCATGCGCTGGGGGTCCTCGGAGGAGAAGGGTCCCCCCGATTGACCGGCCTTCGGGGTGCGCGCGGCCCGGGCAGCTCGGGGCTCTCGCGCCTGCGAACTGTCCGCGCGGCGGTCGGGGCCCGAAGAACTCATGGACTCCATTCTATGGGGAGTGTCCAATTCCTGAGTCCACTGCCGGGAGCGCTGGTGAGCCCCCTGGCGACTCCCCTGTCTCGGGAGGAGTCGGGATGACTCAGCCTTCCCCGTTCAGCTCCCCCGCCGCCTCGATCCCCGGCAGGTGCGGGGAGAGCTGCGGCAGCTCCTGCACCGAGTTGATGCCCAGGCGCTCCAGCAGGTCAGCCGTGGTGGTGTAGAGGGTCGCCCCGGTGAGCGGGTCGGTCCCGGCGGTGTCCACGAGTCCGCGGTGGACCAGGGTGCGCACGACCCCGTCCACGTTGACCCCGCGGATCGCTGCCACCTGGGATCGCGCGACGGGCTGCCGGTAGGCGATCACGGCCAGGGTCTCCAGCGCGGCCTGCGAGAGCCGGGTCGTCGCACCGCCGAGGATGAAGGCAGAGACCTGTTCGGCGTAGTCGGCACGGGAGTAGTAGCGGTATCCCCCGGCGATCTCACGCAGCTCATAGCCGCGACGGCGCGAGCCCTCGGTGATCCCGTCGATGTCCAGACGCAGCGCATCCAGCACGGCGATGACCTGGTGTTCGGGGATCTCCAGCGCGACGCCGAGCTCAGCGGCGGAGATGGGCTCCTCGGTGATCATCAGCACCGCCTCGGCGGCGGCGAGCAGGTCCTTGCTGATGGTTCCGTCCTGTGCGTCAGACATCCGGCTCTGTTCAGACATCGCTGCTGTGCTCCTTCTCATCCAGCTCCCGAGACTGTGTCTCATCCAGCTGCGTCTCGTCCCATTCGGCGGCGGCCCGCTGCATGGCCGGGATCTCCCCGGCCGCGGGACCGGACCAGGTGACGCGCAGCTCCCCCAGCGGGCTCTCCTGTTCGAAGGCCACATCGCGATCGCGGTAGAGCTCCAGCAGACCGAGAAAGCGCACGACGACGACCAGTCGGCTCTCTGCCCCCGTGATCAGCTCCGTGAAGCTCGCCGTGCCGGTCTCGCGCAGCAGCTGGGTCATCACCGCGATCTCCGAGGCGATGTCCACGGTCGGCGCATGCAGGTGTTCGAAGCGCACATGGTCGGGCTCCATCGCGGGGCGGGCGAAGGCACGCTCGGCGATGGCTTTGAGATCCTCGGGGGTGGTCTTGAAGACCAGCTCCGGCAGCAGCTGGGCCAGCTCGGGGTGAGTGCCCGGCTGACGGGGGAACCGATCGGAATGCTGCTGGATCTGTTCGGCGATGTGACCGGCGATGTGCTTGAACGCGCGGTACTGCAGCAGTCGGGCGAAGAGCAGATCACGGGCCTCCAGCGCGGCGAAGTCCTCCTCGGACTCGATCTCTCCGCCGGGGAGCAGCTGGGCGGCCTTGAGGTCCAACAGGGTCGCGGCGATCAGGATGAAGTTCGAGGACTCGTCCAGCGCGCGGTCATGAGAGAGCCCGCGGACATAGTCCAGGAACTCGTCGGTCACTGCGGAGAGTGCCACCGCCGTGACATCCATCTCGCGCTTGGCGATGAGCCCCAGCAGCAGATCAAAGGGCCCGTCGAAATTCGCCAGCGACACGGTGAAGGCCCCCTGCGTGGCGCCTGCCTCCAGCGCGGGGGCCTCAACCGAGTCCGTGTCCGTCACTAAGGCGAACCACCTCGGAGGATCAGCTCGCGGGCCAGCTGCCGGTAGGCCTTGGCCCCCTCGTGCTTATGGGCGTAGGCGGTGATCGGTTCGGCGGCGACGGTGGCGTCGGGGAACTTCACCGAGCGCTTGATCACCGTCTCGAAGACCTTCTCGCCGAAGGCCTCGACGATCCGGGCGATGACCTCCCGGGCATGCAGGGTGCGCAGGTCGACCATGGTGACCAGCACGCCGTCGATCTCCAGATCCGGGTTGAGCCGGTCCTGGACCTTCTCGATGGTGTCCACGAGCAGCGCGACCGCTCGCAGCGCGAAGTACTCGGCCTCGAGGGGGATCAGCACGCCGTGGGCGGCGGTGAGCGCGTTGACGGTGAGCAGACCCAGGGATGGCTGGCAGTCGATGATGATGACGTCGTAGTCGTCGCGGACCTGGCGCAGCGCCCGGTCCAGGACCTGTTCACGGGCCACCTCATTGACCAGCTGGACCTCGGCGGCGGAGAGGTCGATGTTGGCCGGAAGGAGATCCACGTTCTCCACGTGGGTGGAGACGATGGCGTCGCGGGTCTTCACCCCGCGCTCCATGAGCACGTTGTAGACCGTGGTCTCGAGCTCATGCGGGCTGGTGCCGAACCCGGCGGAGAGGGCGCCCTGCGGGTCGAAGTCCACCATGAGCACGCGGCGGCCGTATTCGGCGAGCGCGGCGCCCATGTTGATCGAGGAGGTGGTCTTGCCCACCCCGCCCTTCTGGTTGACCATCGCGATGATCCGCGCGGGGCCGTGGCTGCTCAGCGGCGCGGGATCAGTGAATTCGTGCTTGGGACGGCCGGTGGGGCCCATGATCGCATCGCCGTGAATGGTGAAGAGCTCGGTCGGCTGCGCGCTGCTCGACTCGCTCGCTTCCCGGTCAGGCGTTTCGCCCATCCGGGCACCCGGCTCGCTCACGTGATCCCTCGACTTCCTGATGCGGACAACAACTTATCCAGGTTACCCCGACTCGTGTCCCAGGCAAGGTGGTGGAACAAGTAGCGCTGGAAGGTTGAGGCTCAGTCTGCGGAAGGCCCCGAATTGCCCTCAGCCGCCCTAAAGCGGCGTCCAGCCAGCGGCACCCGCCAGCCGCGGCGCAGCGAGATCATGCGCAACGCGAAGACCACGAGCGCGATCACCGGTCCGGCCCAGACCAGCGAAAGCTCCAGGCTCAGCGCGGTCACGGTGAGCGCGGCTCCGAGCATGGCCGGCACGGCGTAGACACCGCGCGGGTTGAAGATCTGCGGCGTCTCATTGGCGACGACGTCGCGCATCGCGCCGCCGCCCACCGCGGTGGAGATCCCGAGCAGCACGCAGGCCAGCTCGGTGAGACCGGCCTCCCAGGCGATGACCGTGCCGGTGAGGCAGAACAGTGAGAGTCCCACGGCGTCGAAGACCAGCAGGGTGCGGCGCAGCCGGGTCTCATGCAGCAGCCCGGTCATCACCAGCACCACGGCCACCAGCACCGGCGCGACGTAGACCGGGTTCTCCAGAGCGAGCGGCGGGCCGTAGCCGATGAGCACATCGCGGATCACTCCTCCGCCGAGCCCTGCCATGGAGGCCAGCAACACTGAGCCGACCACGTCGAAGCGCTTGCGTGCTGCCAGCAGCGCCCCGGAGACGGCGAAGGCGAACGTGCCGATCAGCTCGACGGCCAACAGCAGGATGTCCATGCTCTCCCCTCGTTCACCCGGGGCAGGTCCGCGCCGGGGCAGGCTCGCGCAGGCGCTCCTGCGTCCCGGACAGCCTACCGGTGGGGGCGCAGCACCGGGGTCAGGTCCTCGAGCACCGAGGCATCCTCGATCGTGGAAGGGACGCGCGGCGTCTCGCCGTCGGCGATCTGGCGCATCGTCTTGCGCAGGATCTTCCCGGATCGGGTCTTGGGCAGCGCCGAGACCACGGAGACGCTCTTGAAGTCCGCGACCGGCCCGATCATCCGGCGCACAAGCTCGGTCAGCTCGGCGGTCAGCGTCTCAGGCTGATCCTCACGGCCGGTCTTGAGTACGACAAACCCTGTGGCCCGCTGACCCTTGAGCTCGTCGGCCAGACCGATGACGGCACACTCGGCCACCGCCGGGTGGGAGGCGAGGACCGCTTCGATCGCGCCGGCGGAGAGCCTGTGCCCGGAGACGTTGATGACGTCATCGGTGCGTCCCATGACGAAGAGGTAGCCATCCTCGTCCAGGTAGCCGGAGTCTCCGGTGGCGTAGAACCCGGGAAACGCCGTCAGGTAGGAGTCGATATAGCGCTGGTCATCGCCCCAGAGCGTGGGCAGCGTGCCCGGCGGCATCGGCAGGCGCAGCGCGATGTTGCCCTCCTCCCCCGCGGGCAGCTCCTCGCCGGCGGCGTCGAGGATGGACACGTCATATCCGACCATGGGCAGCGTGGCAGAGCCCTCCTTGACCGGCAGCGCATCGAGCCCGACGGGATTCGCGGCGATCGGCCACCCGGTCTCGGTCTGCCACCAGTTATCGATCACCGGGACGTCCAGCGCCTCCCCGATCCAGCGCTGGGTCGCGGGGTCCAGCCGCTCCCCCGCCACGAAGAGGTGCTCCAGCGAGGAGATGTCGTAACCGGCCACCAGCGCCGCCTCCGGGTCGGTCTTGCGGATGGCGCGCAGTGCGGTGGGCGCGGTGAACAGCGCGCTGATGCGATGTTCCTGGACCATGCGCCAGAACGCTCCGGCATCCGGGGTGCCCACGGGTTTGCCCTCGTAGAGCACCGTGGTGGCGCCCACCAGCAGCGGGGCGTAGACGATGTAGGAGTGCCCGACCACCCAGCCCACGTCCGAGGCGGTGAGGATCCGCTGCCCGGGTCCGACGGCGTAGATCGCCTGCATCGTCCAGCTCAGCGCCACCGCGGTTCCGCCCTGGTCTCGGACCACACCCTTGGGCCGGCCGGTGGTGCCGGAGGTGTAGAGGATGTAGAGCGGGTCGGTGGCGGCCACAGTCACCGGCGCGGCGGGCTCCGCCTGTGCGCTGCGCTGCTCCCAGTCGTGCCACTGCGCTGGCACGTCCGGGCCGTTGCTCTCAGCCTCGGCGTACTCCTGCACCGCGTGGGCGAAGCCCTCCCGGTGCTGCACCACCACGTGGCGGACCTCGTGGCTGGACAGGCGCAGCGCCTCGGCCACTGTGGGCAGATACTCCACGCGACGGCTGGGCTCGATGCCTCCGGAGGCGGTGAGCACGACGTCAGGCGCCGCGTCCTCGATGCGGGAGGCGAGCTCTCGGGCTGCGAATCCGCCGAAGACCACCGAGTGCACGGCTCCGAGCCGCGCGCAGGCAAGCATGGCGATCGGTGCCTGCGGGATCATGGGCAGGTAGATGATCACTCGATCTCCGGCGCCGACGCCGAGGTCGCGCAGCATGCCGGCGCAGCGCGCCACCTCCTCGGTGAGCTGGGCATAGGTGTAGCTGCGCGAGTCTGCCGTGAGCGCCGAGTCGTAGATCAGCGCGGTCTCCTCGCCGCGGCCGGCCTCGAGATGCCGATCCAGGCAGTTGTAGCTCAGATTGAGCTCGGCCCCTGGGAACCAGCGGTAGACCGGGGCCGCGGCGTCGTCGAGGGCTTGGCGAGGTGCCCTGACCCAGTCCACGGCGCGGGCAGCCTCGAGCCAGAACTCCTCGGGGTTCCGCAGCGAGTGGGCGTGCAGCTGCCGGTAGGTCTGGCCAGTCATGGGCGAGCTCCTGCTCATCGAGGGTGTTCATGGGGCCTTGCACCCCAGCGTATGAGCCAGATCACACCACGTAAAGGGGGTTGTATACAGTTCTTGCCCTGAGAGGGGAATGCGGACGTTTTAACCCGCCATTCACCTTCGTCTGTATACACTAGAGGCTATGCGTGCCAGTGACCGTGCCTATGCGAGGCTCCGCCAGGAGATCCTCGACGGCGACCTCGAGCCCGGCAGCCTGCTCGGTGAAGTTGACCAGGCGGAGCGGCTCTCCATCTCGCGCACGCCGCTGCGTGAGGCCCTGTCCCGACTGATCGCCGATGGCCTCGCCGTGCAGGCCACCGGGCGCGGCACCGTGGTCAGCTCCCTCGAGACTGAAGATGTGGACCTGCTCTTCGAACTGCGCCTGCCCCTGGAGGTCCAGTCAGCGCGGCTGGCCGCTGAACGCGGGGACCCGCAGGTGTTCACCGCGCTGGCCGAACGTTTCACCGCCGCCGAGTCCACGCTGGGCGCCCAGCTGAACACCGCCGAGGGCGCGGACGACTCCGCCTACTACGATCTGGCCGCCGAACTCGACGAGGCGCTCTCCGCCGCCGCAGCGAACCCCTACCTGAGTCACGCGCTGCGCAGCATGCGCGCGCATCTGGTGCGCGCCCGCCGGCTCGCTCAGCATGAACCGACCCGGCTGATCTCCTCGGCGAGGGAACATCGCGAGGTCTGCCAGGCCGTGGCCTCCGGAGACCCGGAGACCGCCGGTGCCGCGATGCTCATCCACCTGCGCCGCAGCCATGCCTACATCAGCGCCCAGCACGCGGCACACGAACCCCAGATGTCGACCTGACCACCCACACCTCCACTCCCGCTCCCACCTGATCCCCTCCGAGAGGAACCCCGCGAATGCTCACCCATCACGTCCGGGTCTACCGCAGCGAAGAGAACCTTCCGCGCGAAGCCCAGCTGGCCTACAAGATCGCCCGTGTGGCCACCGATTCCGTGGCCGTGGATCCCGACGTGACGGAGATGGTGATCAACCGGATCATCGACAACGCAGCCGTCGCGGTGGCCTCCTTGAACCGTGCGCCGATCATCGCCGCACGGTCCCAGGCCCTGGATCATTCGATCTCGGCCCACGGTTCCGGAGCCTCGATCTTCGGGATTCCCACCAAGTCCAGCCCCGAGTGGGCGGCCTGGGCCAACGGTGTCGCCGTTCGGGAACTGGACTATCACGACACCTTCCTCGCCGCAGAGTACTCCCACCCCGGAGACAACATCCCTGCGATCCTCGCCGTCGCCCAGCACACCGGGCGCTCCGGCGTCGAGCTCATCCGCGGCATCGCCACCGGCTACGAGATCCAGGTGGACCTGGTCAAGGCCATCTCGCTGCACAAGCACAAGATCGACCACGTGGCACACCTGGGACCTTCCGCGGCGGCAGGCATCGGCACCATGCTGAACCTGGACGCGGAGACCATCTTCCAGGCGGTGGGCCAGGCCCTGCACACCACCACCGCCACCCGGCAGTCGCGCAAGGGCGAGATCTCCACCTGGAAGGCCCACGCTCCGGCCTTCGCCGCGAAGATGGCCGTGGAGGCCGTGGATCGGGCCATGCGCGGGCAGACCTCCCCGGTGCCCATCTATGAGGGTGAGGACGGGGTCATCGCGTGGCTGCTCGACGGGCCCGAGGCCTCCTACGAGGTCCCCCTGCCGGCGCCGGGCGAGGCCAAGCGCGCCATCCTGGACACCTACACCAAGGAACATTCCGCGGAGTACCAGGCCCAGGCATGGATCGACCTGGCGCGCAGGCTCCATCACGCCCACCCCGAGCTCGCGGATCCCAGCCGAGTGAAGTCTGTGGTGATCTACACCAGCCACCACACCCACTATGTGATCGGCTCCGGCGCGAACGACCCGCAGAAGTACGCGCCGACAGCCTCCAGGGAGACGCTGGATCACTCCATCCCCTACATCTTCACCGTCGCGCTGCAGGACGGCGCCTGGCACCATGTCGATTCCTACACCCCGGAGCGCACCCAGCGTCCGGACACGGTGGACCTGTGGCAGAAGGTCACCACCAGGGAGGATCCAGAGTGGACACGTCGCTACCACTCCACCGACATCGCCGAGAAGGCCTTCGGAGGCTCGGTGGAGATCACCATGCACGACGGCCAGCTGATCAGCGATGAGATCGCCGTCGCCGATGCCCATCCGCTGGGAGCCCGCCCGTTCGCCCGCGAGCAGTACATCGCGAAGTTCCGCACGCTCGCCGAGGGCGTGATCTCCGAGGAGGAGATCGAGCGCTTCCTGACCACCGTGCAGCGGCTGGAATCCCTGCCCGCCGGGGAACTCGACCAGCTCAACATCCGCGCAGCGGCCGGCGTCATCGACCCGGCGGCCGCACCGAAGGGACTGTTCTAGACCATGCTCTATTCCTCCACCACGTCAGCCCAGAAGCGCGTCGACCTGCGCGCCATGCTCACCCCGGGGGCGGCACGCCAGTTCCCCGGCACCTTCACACCCCTCTCCGCCCCGCTGATCGAGCAGAAGGGCTTCGACGGGATCTACATCTCCGGGGCCGTGCTCGCCAATGAGCTCGGCCTGCCCGATGTCGGACTGACCACGCTGACCGAGGTTGCCCAGCGCGCCGGGCAGATCGCCCGCGCCACGAACCTTCCGGCGCTGGTCGACGCCGACACCGGCTTCGGCGAACCGATGAACGTGGCCCGCTCGGTCCAGGAGCTCGAGGACGCTGGGCTTGCCGGGTGTCATATCGAGGACCAGTTCAATCCCAAGCGCTGCGGCCATCTGGACGGGAAGAACCTCGTCGATCTGCAGACCGCCACCCAGCGGGTCGCCGCCGCGGCCCGTGGACGCCGGGATGAGAACTTCCTGATCATGGCGCGGACCGACCTGCGCGCCGTCGAAGGTCTCGACGCCGCGATCGAGCGCGCCAAGGCGCTGGTCGACGCCGGCGCCGATGCGATCTTCCCGGAGGCGATGAAGGACCTCAGCGAATTCGCCGCCGTCTGTGATGCGGTGGACGTGCCCGTTCTGGCGAACATGACCGAGTTCGGCAAGTCCCCGCTGTTCACCCGGGACCAGCTGTCCGACGCCGGGGTGGCGATGGTCATCTACCCGGTCACCTCGTTGCGCTCCGCGATGGGCGCGATCGAACGCACGCTGGACACGCTGGCCGCCGAAGGTTCCCAGCAGAGCGCCGTGGATCAGATGATGACCCGGGCACGGCTCTACGAACTCGTGGATTATGAGGGGTACAACGCCTTCGACACCGGGATCTTCAATTTCGACGTCCCCGACGTGCACGACAGCTCGTCCTGAACCCGAGCCAGCCCGGCTCAGCAGCACGATTCGAACCCCTACGGTTCGGACAGCAACGACTCAAGGAGGTCACCTATGACCGAGCAGACCAGCCCCGACACGATCTACAAGGGACTCGACGGTGTGATCGCGGACTACACCGCCATCTCCAAGGTGAACCCAGAGTCCAACTCGCTGCTCTATCGCGGGTACCCGGTCCAGCAGCTGGCCGCTCAGCTCTCCTTCGAGGAGGTGGCGCTGCTGCTCTGGACCGGTGAGCTTCCCTCGCAGGAACAGAAGGAGGAGTTCATCGCGCTCGAGCGCGCCCACCGAGCCCTGGATCCCCGGGTGAAGTCAGCGATCGATCTGCTGCCCCTGGACGCCCACCCCATGGATGTGGCACGCACTGCGGTCTCCGTGCTGGGCGCGAATCACCCGCAGTCCGGAGACTCATCCCCCGAGGTGGAGCTGCGCAAGGCGCAGGAGCTCTTCGCCGCGTTCCCCGCCGTCGTCGCCTATGACCAGCGTCGGCGCCGGAAGCAGGAGCTCGTGGAGCCGCGCGAGGATCTGGACTATTCGCAGAACTTCCTCTGGATGACGTTCGGCGAAGAGGCCCCGGAGGAGGTCGTCGATGCCTTCCGTGTCTCGATGGTGCTCTACGCCGAGCACTCCTTCAACGCCTCCACCTTCACCGCGCGCGTGGTGACCTCCACCCTGGCGGACCTGCACTCGGGGGTGGCGGCGGCGATCGGTGCGCTGAAGGGACCGTTGCATGGCGGCGCGAACGAGGCCGTGATGCACACATTCGAGGAGATCGGGATCGACAAGTCCGAGACACGAGAGGACGCCGCCGCCCGCGCGAAGGCGTGGATGGAGGAGGCGCTGGCCGAGAAGCGCAAGGTGATGGGCTTCGGGCACCGGGTGTACAAGTCCGGAGACTCCCGGGTGCCGACCATGAAGCAGGCGCTGGACGCGATGGTGGAGTACTACGGCCGCGGCGAGCTGATGGGCCTCTACGACGGGCTGGAGACCGCCATGGCCGAGGCGAAGAACATCCTGCCGAACCTCGACTACCCGGCCGGGCCGACCTATCACCTGATGGGCTTCGACACCGAGATGTTCACCCCGCTGTTCATCGCCGCGCGCATCACCGGCTGGACCGCGCACATCCAGGAACAGCGCGCCGACAATTCGCTGATCCGTCCGCTGAGCGCCTATAACGGTCCGGACGAGCGCCACCTCTGAGGCGCTCACCACTCACCCACCCCTCCTTTGGGCAGAAACTGTCGGAATGACGCGTGCACGCGGCTGCGGGTTCTAGTGGTGGTTGCAACAACCTGAGATTCAGGAGTTGCAGTGACATCACCACCAGAACCCCGGCGCCGCGGCGGCCAGGGATACCCGCCGTGGTTTAAGGACCAGGTCCTCGACGCATTGAATCGGAACCCGAACCTCTCCGAGGTCGCACGGGATGCCGGTGTCAGCCGCGAGATGCTGCGCCAGTGGGCCAAGGCGGCCGTGATGGATCGCAGCCAAGCTCGAGCAGGACGACCTAAACATCCAGGCAAGAACGAGTTCCACCGGCAGCGGCTCCAAGGCGCGAGCATCGCTCAAGCGGCAGCCGCTGCCGGTGCCGCGGAGTCTTCGGCCCGGAAATGGGATCGTGAATACAACACCGACCCGCAACGCTTCAGAAGCATGAGCAGAGTCCCCGATGACCTCGTCCCAGAAGAGCAGACCGCAGCCCGGTTCCTCTCGCTAAGAGAGCGCGAAAGGATCCTGGACCTGTTGAACCATGGGTGCTCTGCTGCGCAGATCGCCCGGGAACTGGGTCGGGCCCGGTCCACGATCACCCGGGAACTGGCCCGGCACCGCGCTCAGGATCACCGGTACCTGCCCTATGGGGCCCACCGGGCGGCTTCTGAACGCAGAGCCCGCCCGAAGGTTCCCAAACTCGCAGCCGAGACCAGGCTGCGCCGGTGGGTGGCTGCGAAGCTGGCGCTGCGTTGGTCTCCTGCTCAGATCAGTAAGAGACTGGAGGAGGATTTCCCCCAGGATCAGGAGATGAGGGTGAGCCACGAGACGATCTACCAGGCCCTGTATTTCCAGGCCCGCGGTGGGCTGAAACGAGAAGTTCAGGCGGCGCTGCGCACCGGCCGGGCCCGCCGCAGGCCCCAGGGTGAGCAGCGCCGACCCCGGGTCCTTGGGGAGGAGATGATCATGATCTCGCAACGGCCCGCCCAGATCGAGGACCGGGCGGTGCCTGGTCATTGGGAGGGTGACCTGATCATGGGTGCTTCGAATCGTTCTGCGATCGCGACTCTGGTGGAGCGCAGCACCCGGTTCACCATGCTCTGTCACTTGCCCCAGGGTCATGCTGCGAGCCCGGTCGCTGACGCGCTGACCGAGCGGATGAAGTCTCTTCCCGGTCATCTGCGGGGTTCGCTGACCTGGGACCAGGGCTCTGAGATGGCGGCTCATCAACGGATCAGTGTGGCCTCTGATCTTGCGATCTACTTTTGTGACCCGGCGTCCCCGTGGCAGCGCGGGACCAATGAGAACACCAACGGGCTGCTGCGCCAGTTCTTCCCGAAAGGCACGGATCTCTCAATGCACGGGCCCGAGGACCTCGAACACGTGGCGGACCTTCTCAATGGACGACCCAGAAAGACCTTGGACTGGCGGACCCCAGCAGAAGCGATGAGAGACTTACTCACCACCAGTTAGAACACCTGTTGTTGCGTCGACTGCTTGAATCCGCCGGCGGTATTCCGACAATTTCTGCCCAATCGATGTGGGATCCGGGACTTGGGATGCCCAGACGCGGAGCGGGATGCGGGATGGCCCGGCACGGAAGATCCCCGGGGGTCAGCGGGTCGGCGGCGTCAGCGGGCGCGGGGGTGCGCGGTGGCGTAGCTCTCCTGGAGCGCCTCCGCGGTGACCTTGGTGTAGATCTGCGTGGTGGTCACCGAAGCGTGGCCGAGCATCTCCTGCACCAGCCGGATGCCTGCGCCGCCTTCGAGCAGGTGGGTCGCACAGGAATGGCGCAGCGTGTGCGGCGAGACCTCCTGGTCGATCTCCGCGGCCGCGGCGTGGGTCTGCAGCACCGTCCAGGCTGACTGCCGGGAGAGCCTCCCGCCGAGTCGGTTCAGGAACAGAGCCGGCGACGGCGCCCGGCGACCGATCCGCGCGGCCAGCGCCGGCCTGCCGGCAGTCAGGTAGTCGTTGATGGCCCGCTGGGCGTAGCGGCCCACCGGGACCATCCGCTGCTTATTGCCCTTGCCGGTGACCCGGACGATGACGAGTCCGTCGGTCCCCGCGGATCCCGACGCATCCCCCGCTCCCGCGGCGGCCTCGGCGCGGATCTCGTGGATATCGTCCACATCCAGGCTCACCGCCTCGCTGATCCGGGCGCCGGTGGCGTAGAGGAACTCCAGCAGCGCGCGGTCTCGCAGGCCCAGCTCGGTGTCCCGGCTGGGAGCATCCAGCAGCCGCTGCACCTCGTCCACACTGAGCGCCTTCGGCAGGGACTGCCGCGGCTTCGGGGCGGCCACGTGCTTGGCCGGATCGTGGGTGGTCCGGCCCTCGCCGGCCCAGTATCGGTGCGCTCCCCGCACGGAGGCCAGCACCCGAGCCATGGACCGCTGGGACAGGGTCGAGCCGCCGTCGTCGCCGGTGGGCAGCTGCTGCAGGAAGTCGGCGATCAGGGATTCGTCGACCGCGCGCAGCTCGCGGATGTCTCGCTCCAGCAGGAACGCGCCGTAGCGCAGCAGGTCATTCCGGTAGGAGCTCAAGGTGTTCGCCGCTGAGCCGCGTTCGATCCGCAGGTGGGTGAGGTAGTCCTCGATCTCCGCCCCCACAGGCGAGGACGGCACCTCCAGACGTCGCTGGAGGTGCCGTTCTCGTGCCTGCTCAGGACCGGCGGACCCGTCCCGTGGTGTCATGTGCTCAGCCGCGTCCGCCCTGAGCGAGCTGACGGTCCAGACCAGCACGGATCAGCCCGGCGAACAGGGGGTGCGGGTTGGTAGGACGTGACTTCAGCTCCGGGTGCGCCTGTGTGGAGACGTAGTACGGGTGGGTCTCCTTGGGCAGCTCCACGAACTCCACGAGGGTGCCGTCCGGGGAGGTGCCGGAGAAGACCAGTCCCGCCTCGGCGAGCTGATCGCGGTAGGTGTTGTTGACCTCGTAGCGGTGCCGGTGGCGCTCGGAGATCAGCGTGCTGCCGTAGGTCTCCGCGACCACGGAGCCCTCGACCAGTTTGGCGTCGTAGGCGCCGAGGCGCATGGTGCCGCCCAGGTCGCCGGCGCCCTCGACGATGGCCTCCTGCTCGGCCATCGTGGCGATCACCGGGAAGGGCGTCTGTGGATCGAACTCGGTGGAGCTTGCCTCGGTCAGGCCCACCACGTTGCGCGCGTATTCCATGACCATGGTCTGCAGTCCCAGGCACAGGCCCAGGGCCGGAATGCCGTGGACTCGCGCGTGGCGCAGCGCACCGATCTTGCCGTCGAGTCCGCGCACGCCGAAGCCGCCTGGCACGCAGATCGCGTCCACGCCGTCGAGTGCCTTGGCGGCACCCTCTTCGGAGGCGCACAGGTCAGAGGCGACCCAGCGGATTTTGGTGCGGGTGCTGTGCGCGAAGCCGCCGGCGCGCAGGGCTTCGGTGACCGAGAGGTACGCGTCAGGCAGGTCGATGTATTTGCCGACCAGCGCGACCTCCACCTCATGATCGGGGTGGTGCACGGCGTTGACGAGCTTGGACCACTTGGACCAGTCCACGTCCTTGAACTTGAGATCCAGCGCCTGGACCACATAGGCGTCGATCGCCTGGCGGTGCAGGATCCGCGGGATGTCGTAGATGCTGGGGGCGTCGGCGCAGTTGATGACCGCGTCCTCGAC
This sequence comes from uncultured Nesterenkonia sp., assembly GCA_947494195.1. Lineage (GTDB taxonomy): Bacteria > Actinomycetota > Actinomycetes > Actinomycetales > Micrococcaceae > Nesterenkonia. The sequence goes on from CANLUC010000003.1 coordinate 485,051, forward strand.
CACGTCGCACATCCGGGAGATCTTGCCGCGGATCTCGGAGGGGAGCTCGCGGTCGCTGCGCAGCACGATGCCGTCGGGCTGGATGCCGATGGACCGCAGGGCTGCCACCGAGTGCTGGGTGGGCTTGGTCTTCAGCTCCTGGCTGGGCCCGATGTAGGGCACCAGGGAGACGTGGAGGAAGAAGACGTTCTGTCGGCCGATGTCCTGGCGGACCTGGCGGGCGGCTTCGAGGAACGGCTGGGACTCGATGTCGCCGACCGTGCCGCCGATCTCGGTGATGATCACATCCGGGGCGTCCTTGCCCTCGGCGGGAAGCCGCATCCGGCGCTTGATCTCGTTGGTGATGTGCGGGATCACCTGGACCGTGTCGCCGAGGTAATCGCCGCGGCGTTCCTTCTCGATCACGGTGGAATAGATCTGTCCCGTGGTCACATTGTTGAGCCCGTCGAGATTCTCATCGAGGAAGCGCTCGTAATGTCCGATGTCCAGGTCCGTCTCGGCGCCGTCTTCGGTGACGAAGACCTCTCCGTGCTGGAACGGGTTCATCGTGCCGGGATCCACATTGAGATAGGGATCCAGCTTTTGCATGACCACTGAGAGGCCACGGGCCCGGAGCAGATGCCCCAGTGAGGAGGCGGTCAGACCCTTGCCGAGGGAGGAGACCACACCTCCCGTGACAAAGATCTGTCGACTAGTAGGGAGGCTGTTCTGATTCCTGGAACTATTTCTCTGCACCACGGAGTTCGATCCTAACAGTGAACGGGAGGTGGATATAGCCCCACGCGCGTGAGCTACAGCGCAGCGGCCGTGCTGATGAGTTCGCGGGCATGGGCGCGGGCGGATTCGGAGTCCTCCTGCCCGGCGAGCATGCGGGCCAGTTCGCTGACTCGCTGCTCCTCGTTCAGGGCGGTGACGTCGGAGGCGGTGAAGCCTCCGGAGACGGAGTCGTCCTGAACGGAGGACTTGAACACCCGGATGTGATTCTGCGCGTAGGCCGCGACCTGCGGCAGGTGGGTGACCACGATGACCTGCCGGTGCTTCGCGAGCATGGCCAGCCGACGGCCGATCTGCACCGCCGCCTTGCCGCCGACTCCGGCGTCGACCTCGTCGAAGATGAACGTCTCGGTCTCGGAGCCCTCGGCGAGCACGACCTCCAGTGCGAGCATCACGCGGGAGAGCTCACCGCCGGAAGCTCCTTTGCCCAGCGGCAGCGGATCCGCGCCAGGGTGCGGTGCCAGCAGCATCGCCACCGTGTCGGCCCCGTCTGGTCCGAGCTCGACGGTCTCCGCCACGTCGATGACCATCCGGGCCTGCGGCATGGCCAGGGCGGCGAGCTCCTCGCCGACAGCGGCACCGAGCTGCTCACCAGCCTCCCGACGACGACGACGCAGCTCCTCAGCCTGGGCCCACAGCCCGGCCTGGAGCTCGTCGATCTCCGCGCTGAGCTCCTCGATCCGGTCGGCGTCGGACTGGAGGTTGTGCAGCCGGGCACGGGCGTCCGCGGCCCAGGCCAGGACGGCGTCGATGTCGGGACCGTAGAGCCTGATGAGCCGTTCGAGATCGGCGCGGCGCTGGTGGACCTCGGCGAGCCTCTCGGGTCCGGACTCGTCGAGGTTCGCCGCGTAGATGCCCAGCTCCGAGGCGGCATCGTTGAGCAGGCTGGAGACCGAGGAGATCTGCTCGGCGATCTGCCCCAGCTCCTGGTCCTGGTCCTGCACCGCTGCGAGGGCAGTGGCGGCGGACTCCACCAGGGCCACGGCATGGGGGACATCGTCGAGGGCTTCGGCGGCGTCGGGGCCGGAGAGCGAGTGCTGGGCGGACCGGGCGGCCTCGCGCAGGGATTCGACGTTCTCAAGCTTCAGTGACTCGGTCTTGAGCTCCTGGTCTTCACCAGGAAGCGGCTCCACGGCGTCGATCTGCTCGAGGGACTGCTGGAGCTGTTCGGCCTCGCGGCGACGTTCCCGCTCATTGCTGGTGATCTCATCGAGCTCGGCGACCTTGTGCTGGTAGCCGGTGAACTGTTCCCGGTACGCGCTCAGGGCGCGGGCGAAATCGGCTCCGGCGTGGCGGTCCAGGGCACGGCGCTGGGCGCTGGCGGAGCGAAGCCGCAGCTGGTCGCTCTGTCCGTGGACCGTGACCAGCGAGCTGCCGATCTCGCCGAGCAGCGCGATGGGCACGTTGCGGCCACTGATGTTGGCCCGGCTGCGGCCCTTGCCGCTGAGCGTGCGGCCGAGCAGGAGTTCCAACTCGGCGGCAGGCTCGGCCTCGGATTCCAATCCTGCCTCGGAACCCTCGGCCGCCGTCGGCGTCTCCAGCCAGGCACCCGCCTCCTGGGCGAGGCTGACGCAGCGGTGGGTGCTGGGCACGGTGATCCCGGCATCCACGGTGGCCTGTGGCGCGCCGGTGCGGATGGCGCTGGCCTCGGCGCGGGCGCCGAGCAGCAGTCCCAGCGCGGTGACCACCATGGTCTTGCCCGCGCCAGTCTCACCGGTGACGACGTTGAGTCCGGCGTTCAGTGGCAGCTCGGCGTGTTCGATCACGCCGAGATCGCTGATGGTGACGTAGTCGATCACCGTTCGGCAGCCTCCTCGCGGTGGAATGAGTCAGGGGCGTCGACCTGGTTGGCCGGGTCGACGGGTCCGCGCCACCCGGTGGTGGGCAGGTTGAACTTGTCCACCAGACGCTCGGAGAACGGTGTCTGGTGGACTCGGGCGAGCAGCACGGGTTCCGCGGAGCGGGTGACCTCCACGCGCGAGCCTGGTGGGAGCTCCATGAAGCGGCGTCCGTCGCACCACAGGACGCCCTGCTCGTCTTCGCGCTGGAGCACCTCGACGGCCATGATGGAGTCGGGATCGGCCACCAGGGGCCGAGAGAAGAGCGCATGGGCCGAGATGGGCACCATGACCAGGGCCTGGACCTCGGGCCAGACCACGGGTCCCCCGGCGGAGAAGGCGTAGGCGGTGGAGCCCGTGGGGGTGGCCATGACCACGCCGTCGCAGCCGAACGCCGAGACCGGCCTTCCGTCGATCTCGATGACGAGGTCGATCATGCGTTCCCGGGACTGCTTCTCGATGCTGGCCTCGTTCAGTGCCCAGCTGCTGCCGACATGCCGTCCGGCGTGCCAGACCTGCACGTCAAGGGCCATACGACGCTCCACGGTGTAGTTCTGGTCCACGACCCACTGCACGGAGGCGTCGAGTTCGGTGCGCTCGGATTCGGCGAGGAAGCCGACGTGTCCGAGGTTGACGCCCATCAGCGGCAGTCTCGCCTGGCGGACCAGGTCAGCGGCGCGCAGGATGGATCCGTCCCCGCCGAGCACCATGCCGACCTCGCAGTCGGCCAGGGCCACATCGCGTTCAGCCACCGCGATGGGCAGCCCGCTCAGACGCTCCCCCATCACGTGGTTCAGCGCGGTCAGGTCGTGTTCAAGCATCACGGGCCGCAGACCGGCCTGGTGGAGGCGCTCGGCAACGGAGACAGCGGCTTCCACAGCGTCACGCCTGCCGATATGGGCAAGCACCAGGATCTCTCTGGTCATGGAGGCCTCCTTCAGTCGAACTCGACCTGGCCCAGCCTATCGTTGATCCGCGCGGCTGCCTCAGCAGGTGGGGGTGATGTGGTGTCCTCGCGGCGCAGGTGCAGGAAGAATTCCGCGTTGCCGTCCTGACCCGCCAGCGTGGAACGGTGGACATCGCGCAGACTCAGCCCTTGGGCGGCGGCGGCTTCGATGACGCCTTCCACCGCTTCTCGGCGCAGACTCGGGCTGCTGACCACGCCTGTGCGCCCGAGCCGGTCGCGGCCGATCTCGAACTGGGGCTTGACCATGAGCAGGAGGTCTCCTCCGGAGATCACCTGTGCCGCCAGTGCGGGCAGGACCAGTCGCAGAGAGATGAAGGACAGGTCGGCCACGATGAGGTCGAACGGAACGCCCAGGTCTCCGGGCTTCACGTGGCGCAGGTTGAGACCCTCGTGGTTCTCCACCCGGGGATCTGCGGAGATGCCGGGGTGCATCTGCCCGTGGCCGACGTCGACGGCGACCACGTGGCGGGCTCCGGCGGCGAGCAGCACCTGCGTGAAGCCTCCGGTGGAGGCTCCCGCGTCCAGGCACCGGCGCCCGGTGACGGTGATCTGCGGGGAGGCGGTCAGCGCTCCGCTGAGCTTGTGGGCGGCGCGGCTGACCCAGGTGTCCTGGGTATGGACCTCGAGTCGCTGCGTGTCGCCCACCATGGTGGAGGCCTTGGGGGCGGGAACACCGTCGACGCTGACCTGCCCTTGGTCGATCAGCTGTCCAGCCCGGGTCCGGCTGGGGGCGAGTCCACGGGCCACCAGCGTCTTGTCCAGACGCATCTTGCCACTGGGGCTCATGGACGGTCGTCGCTGGTCTGCTTCAGCCGCTGGCTCAGCTCCTGCACGAGCGCATCGGCCCGGAGGACCTCGGTCTCGAGTTCGTCGAGGCTGAGCTCCTGGCCAGCCTCCGTCGACTGTTCGGGACTGGCCTCTGCAGGCTGCTCGCCACTGGCCTCTGTCGGCTGCTCGGCGCTCACGCGTCGGTTTCCTGCGGGGCCCTCTGCTGCAGGGGGCGATGGGCGCCGTCGAAGAGCTGACCGAGGTGCTCCAGGATCCACCTGGGCTGGGACTCCGGGTCGGCGGTCTGCGCATTGGCCTCAGAGTCGATGCCGGTGAGCACCAGGGCGGTGTCGAAACCGGCTCGGTTGCCTCCCAGCACGTCGGTGTCGAGTCGGTCACCGATGACCAGCGGTGTGTCCATCTGCAGGGACTGGGCGGCCTGTGTGAACATCACCGGTTCCGGTTTGCCTGCGGCCTGTGGCTGCGTCCCGGTGGCCCGACCCACGGCCTCGATCAGCGCACCGTTGCCCGGTGCGATCCCGCGTTCGCGGGGGATGCTGAGGTCGAGGTTGGTGGCGAACCACTGAGCACCGGCATTGATGGCGTACGAGGCCTCGGCAAGGTCCGACCATCCCAGAGCTGGATCGAATCCCTGGATCACGGCCGCAGGGCCCTCCTCGGCGGCGCTGACCAACGTATATCCGGCTTCCTTGACCAGACTGCGCAGGTAGTCGCTGCCGGTGACCAGAACCTTCGACCCGGAATCCACCGACTCTTTCAGGAGTGTGATTCCTGCAGGGGCGGAGCCGAAGACTTCCTCCGCCCGCGCAGGAATGTCGAGTGACTGCAGATGCTCGGCCACCTGCTCAGCGGAGCGGGAGGCATTATTGGTCACATAGGCCCGAGGCACGTCGAGTTCGACGAGCTCTCGCACCGCGTCAGCGGCGCCAGCGATGGCATGAGGACCTGCGTAGAGGACACCATCGAGGTCGAAGAGCACGCCATCATAGGAGTGGACGAGTCCCGAGCTCACGCACGTCCTCCGTGGCGCCGGTCCTGTCCGCGGTCCCGCCCTCGCTCCCCTGAGCGTCCGAGAACATCTTTGACCTTGGGGAGATCTGCGGGCTCGTCGTCGAAGTCGAGGATCTCGGGGTCTTCGAAGGCACCTGATCCCAGCGCACGCTCGGCCGCGAAGGCCTGTTCGTACCAGCGCTGAGCTTCGTCTTCACGACCAGCGGCTTCAAGAGCCACGGCGTAGGCGGTGAAGAGCCGCGGCGAGAAGCTGAAGGCGCGGTTGATGTCGAGTTCGGGGATCTCCAGGGCGGTGACAGCCGAACCATAGTCGCCCAGGTCGCTGAATGCTCCGGAGACGACCATCGCCATTTCGGCCCGCACCGGGCCCTTGAGATCTGCGGCCTCGGGCGACTCGGCGAGCTCGATCGCCTTCTGCGGGCGTTCAAGTCCACGTTCGCAATCGGCCTGCACTGGAAGGTGCGTCTGGTCTCCGCTGATTCGGCGGTAGGTGCGCAGCTCACGCAGCGCCTCGGCATAGTCGCCGGCGGCATAGGCGGTCAGACCCACGGCTTCGCGGACGACGGCGAGACGGCCCCCACGACGCGACGCGGCGAGGGCGTGTTCGAACGCCAGCTCGGGATCGATGTCCACGAGGCGTCCGGCCATCACGAGGTGGCGGGCCACCCAGGGACGATTGGTGTCATTGAGCGTGCGCAGCTGCAGCAGCGCCGGCCGGTCCAGCTCTTTGCCGGTCACATCTTCATCGATCTCAGGAGAACGAGTGCGGTCCTCGCTGTTGGACCGTCGCAGGTCGCGCGGATTGCGCGGCGCCCTGGGGCGGTCACCGTAGGACTCGTCGTACATGGGTGCTGATTCTCCTTGAATTACGTGCGCTGGGCCCTCTCAGGATACCGCCTCAGATAAGAAGCTGCCCGGGGCCGCGGTGAAGGGTCCACGGGGCTCGAGATGGCCATCACGTGGAGGCCGAAGGGCTGCGTGGACGCCAGCAGATGTGTCGGTGTTTTTTGTCTGGGTACAGGTGAAGCCCGGCCCCCGAACGGGGACCGGGCTTCAACCCTTAAATTGTGTCCGGCGGCGACCTACTCTCCCACACACTCCAGTGTGCAGTAC
>CANLUC010000004.1 GCA_947494195.1 uncultured Nesterenkonia sp.
CCCACCGCACCCGGAGGTCTCCTCTGCGTCAATGACCCGTTCGGAGTGTCACGAACCTCGTGGCCGAGTACACCTAGGTCCTCACGGGGGTCCCACGCCATCGGTTGGGCCGAAATCGTCGGAATGCGCGCGGGACCAGGCGTCAAAGCGACGATTCGTGCCCACCAGATGCGGGGGCGTGCTTGCCACGTGTTCAGCCCGAGCCCGCGCCGTCGTCGTTGGCCGTGTCTTTCCTGGTCAAGGCAGCTGTGGTGTCATGGAGCCAGCGGCACCGAGAAACATCCATCACGAGCAACCACAGGAGTGACCCATGCGGGCGATCTGGTCTGGCGAAGTGTCTTTCGGGCTGGTGACGGTGCCGATCAAGCTGTATTCGGCCACGCAGAGCCACGATCTGTCCCTGCATCAGGTCCACGACGACGACGGCGGCCGGATCCGCTACGAGCGCCACTGCGAGGTCTGCGGTGAGAAGGTCGACTACAAGGACATCGACAAGGCCTATGACTCCGGAGAGTCCACAGTGGTCCTCACCAAGGAGGAGCTCGGGGATCTGCCCGCGGATGACTCCAAGGAGATCGCCGTGGAGCAGTTCGTGCCCGAGGATCAGATCGACTCGATGGAGCTGGACAAGTCCTACTACCTCGAGCCCGCCGGGAAGTCCGCGAAGGCCTATGTGCTGCTGCGCCGCACCCTCGAGGAGTCCTCGCGAGTCGCGATCGTGACGTTCACGCTGCGTTCGAAGACCCGGCTCGGGGTGCTGCGCGTCCGCGACGATGTGATTGTGCTGCAGGGGCTGCGCTGGGCCGATGAGCTGCGCGAGCCCGATTTCGACATCCCCAAGTCACGGCTGACGAAGAAGGAACAAGAGATGGCGACCTCGCTGGTGGACTCCTACTCAGAGGACTTCGATCCGGATCGGTTCAAGGACGAGTATCAGGATCAGCTGCACACTCTGGTGGAGGAGAAGCTTGCCCACGGCGAGGACATCGATACTGAGGCCACCTTTGGCGACGTCGAGGATGAGGAGGAAGGTGACGGCAACGTCATTGACCTCATGGAGGCGCTGAAACAGTCCGTGGATTCCCGGCGAAAGAGCTCCGGGAAGGGGTCCGGGGACTCGGGTGCGAAGAGTGGCTCAGCGAAGGGGTCGTCCAAGGGCGGGGCAACGAAGGGTGAATCCAAGGGCGCCTCGTCGAAGGGCACTGCGAAGAGCAGCGGCAGCAGCCAGAAGAAGAAGGCCAGCTGAAGGAGGAACGGATGCACGTGGCGAGAAAGATGGTGCTGGCGTTCGGTGCGGCGGCGGTCCTCACCGGATGCAGCGCTGGCGGTCCCACTGAAGAGGACTCGGAATCTGGCGGACTGCTCTCCAAGGTGAGGCAGCATATCGAGGACGAGGGCCGCGACTACCTGGTGGGATCAAGTGCTGCCGGGTCTGAACCCGTCGATGGCAGGTCTGAATGGACGGCCACAGAAGACGAAGTGTCACTGTTCGCGGCCTGCCAGAGCACGGGTGAAGGTGAGTTCCTCCTCGACGATGAGGTGCTCGATATCTCCTGCGATGAAGAAGGCTCCGTCCAACTCGTCGCTTCGCACTACAAGCCCGAGGGAAAGGTTGTCATCACCAGCGAGGGATTTGAAGAGGGTGCCAGCTACGCGATTGCCATGGCTTCCACTGCACAAGACGAGAACTGACCTCGGGTGAGCCGGGCAGGACAGACTGGTTCACGCCGCGGCGGGCGACCGGTACGGTTCCCTCAGTGTCGACTGATGTACTCAGCGAGCACGTTCAAGGCACTGTCCCAGCCGTCGTAGAAGTATTCGTCTCCCTGGGAGCCCTCGACGCCGCGCAGTTCGAAGCTCATGTGCGTGCCTTCTGGGGTAGGGGTGAACACCAGGGTCACCACCGGGGTGTTCTCTGGATCTCCGAGTGGGTCGCCCCAGGTGAAGGCCAGGCGCTCATACGGTGAGACCTCGCGATAGACCCCGCCGGTGACATACCTGGTGCCATCGGTGTCATTGACCATCGTGTAGGTGTAGCGACCGCCCACGCGGACATCCATCTCCACAGATTCTCGGGGTGTGGACGCGCCCTCGGGGTGGAACCACTGCGCTGCCTCATCGGGGTTGGTCCACGCGGACCAGACCTCCTCGGGGGTGGCGGCGAATGTGCGAGCGAGGGTGAACCCCTTGGTTTCGTCGATCATTTCTCTGCGCCTTTCTGAGCCTTTTCATCATCGGATCTGGTGCTCTTGCTGAGGTGTTGCTCGAGTCGGTCGAGTCGACCGTTCCACTCGGCGCGCTGCTGTTCGATCCATTGCGAGGCCGGATTCAGCGCCGCAGGAGAGAGGGCGCATTCCATCCACTGTCCCCGGCGGCTGCGTCGGACCAGGTCTGCGCGCTCCAGAACCGTGACGTGCTGGGAGACTCCGGCCCTGCTCATGGCGTAGTGCTCGGCGAGCTCGCTGACGGTGAGCGGATGCCTGCGGAGCCGGGCGAGGATGTCGCGGCGGGTGGGATCGGCCAGCGCGCTGAAAATGATGCTCAGTGGATCCTTGGCCTGCAAGCTCGCCTCCAATGCGTAAGCAGTTGCTTACACGCTAGGCGGGTCCTCTGGTGCGGTCAAGGGTCCGGGCACTCAGTTCCGACAGGACGTGCTGCAGGTTGCAATTCGCCTCACGTGTGAGAAGGTGTGATATCCATGTGATGCACCACACTTGGCGAAAGAAGCAATGCAACGTTTATCCACGCGTACAACTACAGACTTGATCAGAGCACTTAAACGGAGATCCCTTAACGGGATACCCATCGAGGCGCAATCTTCGGGATACACCGTTCGTATCCGCGGATTGGACCCTCTCACTGGCGTCGCCGAACCCGGGCACCACCCGAGGGTTGAACTCTGGTATGGCTCCTTCAGTCATGCCGCGAACTTCGAAATCCTCGATCCCTCGTGGCCGAAGTCGCAGTGGAACCTGCTCCAAGCTGCGCTGAGTCAGTGTGTTCGGCTCAAGCCGTCAGAGGACTGACTCTTCAGCGGGATGTCCAGTGTCCGAGCCTCAGGGCTTGATGCCACGCGGGTGATCCGCCCACGGCGCACGCGCATCGCGCAGCTCTCCCGCTCCGGTCCGCAGCGCATGCAGCGCCAGGATTCCGGTGACTGCGCTGGGGTTATGGATCTGGCCAGCCAGCACCGCCCCCACGGCCTCGGCGAGCGGAACCCAGGTCTTTACGATCTCGGCCTCTTCGCCTTCACGTTCGTGCTGCTCTGCCTCTGGGGTCTCCGAAATGCCCTCGGCGAGGTAGATCCGGATGGCCTCGTTGGATGCGCCCGGAGTGGTGTAGAAATCCACAAGTGTGTGCCAGGTGTCTGCGCTGATATCGGCTTCCTCGTGCAATTCACGCACGGCAGCGTCGAGCATCGGCTCGCCGTCCATGTCCAACAGTCCCGCCGGAATCTCCCACATGTTCAGGCGTGCAGGATGGCGGTACTGGTTGATCAACAGCACGCGGTCCTGCGCATCGATGGCGAGCACGGCCACCGCACTGAGGTGCTTGAGGAAAGCTCGGGTCAGCGGCTCTTCACGCTCACCGAATACGATCTTCTCCTCCGCGAGTTCGAAGATCGGCGTTGTCTGCAGGGTCTGCGACTCAGTGATCGGGTGTGACGCAGGGGAATCATGAACGGGCATTTTGTCAGGGTACGTGGGGAGTCTGCCTGCTTGCTGTTGAGAACGCATACGGAACCTGGACGCATCCTCTTCACTTGGTGGATGCCCCGCGCCCGCCGTGTTCACGGCAGCGGACCCACAGACATTCGAATCAGGACTTCCACGCACTCATCCACGGACCACTCCGGATGGGTGGTGTGTTGGTCGATGCTCAGCGTCACAGCCGCCGAGAGCAGGGCCGTTGCGGCGATCTCCTGCAGCGGTGACGACATCGGGTTTGGCGGGGCAGCCTCGGCCTCCGCCGCCTCGGCCTCGCCCAGACGCCGCAGCCGGGAGGCCAGCAGCATCACGATGGCTTCCTTCTCGCGGCGCAGCTGCTGAGACTCGTCGTCGCGCCGGCGGGCCAGGGCGAAGGCCACCAACCCGGTGAAGGAAGGATAGTCCCGGAGGAATTCGAAGGCCGCCCGCAGCTGGGCACGGAAGCTCTCTCGGGCGGCGCTGAGGCCCACGGCGTCGGTGTCCAGCTGGTCCATGATGGATTGGAGCTCCTCGGCACCGTGCACCAGGATGCCGCTGACCAGCTTCTCCTTGGAGCCGAAGTGGTAATACACGGAGCCCTTGGCCACCTGCGCGATGGCGGCGAGCTCATCCACCGTGTGCTCCTGGACGCTGCGGTGATCGTCCAAGGCCATCATGCCGCGCAGGATCCGGTCGCGGGCAGAAAGGCGTGTGCCAGAGTTCGGCGTGCTCATGCGGCCTCCTCGATGGCAGGTTTCAGACGACTCAAGCTCCACATCTTACGGCGGCGCACCGCCACCGTGAGAAGCATCAGTCCCATTACGGTCGTGACAGCAAGTGCTGCGAGATCTACGCCCAGCGAATACAGGTCAGCCCCGTAGATCACATGCCGCAGTGCATCGACCACGTAGCTCAGCGGCAGGAACGGATGAAGAACCTTCAGCGCGGTGGGCAGCGTCTCCACGGGGAAGGTCCCGCCGGAGGCCACCAGCTGCAGCACCAGCAGGGCGATGGCGAGCATCTTTCCCGGGTTCCCCAACAGAGTCACGATCCCTTGGAGCAGTGCGGAGAACGCCAGGGAGGTGGCGAAGAGGACCAGCAGGGCCAGCCACGGGTGGGCCGGGGAGAGTCCCACGCCGAAGACCACAGCGGCGTAGAGCAAGAGAGTCTGGATCAGCGAGAGCAGCACGAATGGGATCCACGACCCTAGCGCGATCGACACGGCGGAGGCATTCGAGGCCAGCGCCCGAGGAGAGGTGCTGCGCAGAACCTGCAGCATCACCAGCGTGCCGATCCACAGGGACAGTCCCAGGAAGAAGGGTGCCATTCCGGCTCCGTAGCTTCCAGCTTCGGCCTGAGAGTCTTGGTCCACCTCCAGAGGATTGCCGATCACCTGAGCCAGCCTGTCGCGCTGCTCGGCGTCGGGGTTGGGCACCTCTTCGGCACCTGAGTCCAACCCCTCGGCGAGCTCTGCAGCTCCGTCCTCGAGTTCATCGCCACCTTCCGCGGCGTCGCTGAGTCCGGAGGTGAGCGTGTCCGCCCCCTCCGCCAGAGCGCCGGTGCCCTCCCCGAGTTCCGCAGCGCCTGTGCTGAGTTCACCCACCCCTGCGTCAGCCTCGGCTGCCCCGGAGGAGAGAGCGGTGGCCCCAGTGCTGAGGTCTTCGGCACCACTGGCGGCGTCGCCCAGTCCGGTCACCAGTGCAGGGATGCCCTCCGCGAGCGTGTCTGCGCCGGTAGAGAGGTCGGCGCTTCCGGCGCTCAATGCAGCAGCGCCGTCTGCCACATCTCGGGCCCCTTCGGAAAGTTCGTCGATGGAGTCCTGAGCCGCAGACAGCTCCGCGCGGGAGGCCTCTGCTCGCTGGGCAAGGTCAGCATCCGCAGCGATGCTCGAGACGACGTCGCGCGCCTCCGACTCCTGCTCCGCGGTGATGACTCCGGCGTCGAGGAGTTCCTGGATAGCGTCCTGACCGGCATCGGAGGTCACGGATTCGACCACGGCCAGGACGTCAGAGGCGGAATGTGAGGCAGCGGAGAGCCGCTCGTTGCCCTCGGCGACAGATTCGGCGCCAGCACTCAGACCGGAGAGTCCGGTGGACAGGTCTGCGGCGCCGGTGGAGAGCGCGTCCGCGCCACCCCGGAGCTCCCCCGCGCCGGTCTCCAGGTCGGTCAGCCCGGTATCCAGATCATCGGCGCCGGTGGAGAGCGTCGAGGCCCCGTCTTTCAAGGCGGTGGTGCCCTCGCCGAGTGTGCCAAGCCCTTCGGAGAGTGCGTCCACCCCCTCATCGGCTGCATCAGCGCCCTCGGCCAGGTCGGCGGCTCCGGCGTGGAGCTCATCGATGCCGCCGTTCAAGGTGACGATGCCCTCGGAGAGCTCACCCGCGCCGTCGGCCGCCTCGCTGATCTGCTGATGGATCCGACCAAAGCCAGTCAGAAGCTGATCCGCGGTCTCGGTCCCCACCTGTTCGGCGACGGAATCGTGGACCTCGCCTGCGAGCACGTTGACGATGCTGGAGAGCAGGAAATTGTTCGCCTCATTGGTGGTGATGCTCAGCGAGGCCTGCTCCGCGGGGGTGGAGGCGGCGTCGAACTCTGCGGGCGAGGCAAGCGCCGCGGAAAAGCCCTCGGGGATGATCAGCGCGAACTGCAGCTCCCCGCGGGCGACGGCGGCCTCCGCCTCCTCACGGTTGTCGAGCTGCTGCCAGCCGAAGGACTCCTCCTCGACCAGTTCTTCGGTGACATCGTCGCCGATCGCCATGGTCTCGCCGTCGAAATCTGCACCCTCGTCGAGGTTCACCAATGCGGCTTGGACCTGGTCAAGGTTGCCGTAGGGATCCCAGTTCGCATACAGGTAGACCCCCGCATAGAGGACAGGGACCAGGGCCAGGCCGATGATGGTCACCAGCGGAGTCAAACTGCTCGTCAGCCGGACCAGCTCGGAGCGCACCATTCGGAGCAGCCTCATTGTTGGTCTCCCTTCACCACGGCCAGGACGGCCCGGTCCTGATCTGCGCCGAGGGCATCCACCAAGCAGGTGTGCAGAGCCTCGGGGGTGATGTCATGCCGGTCGGGAGAATCCAGCACGGCACATCGCACGCGTGGATCGGTGAAGGCCAGCTCCAGCAGAAGCCACAGACGCGTCTGCACCGAAAGGTCTTCCACCCGAAGATCGGCGAGGTCAGTGGATTCGCGCTCAGCCAACCAGTTCCGCTGGGTCGATCGACCGCCATTGCCGGTTCGAGGTGTCCGGGGGATCAGGGCGAGAGCTTCGGAGACGGTGTCCCTGACCCGCATGTGGTGCTCTGGCGCGGTGATGTCTGGGGCGTCCACCAAGGCGGTGTGGCGGCGAAGCGCGCGGGCATCGGAGGAGCCGTTGAACTGCACGGTTCCGTGGTCAGGGTGCATCCGGCCCGAAGCGATCAGGCTCAGCGCGGTGCGTTCCAGGGCCGTGGGCGCGCTGACCACGGTGACCTCGCCAGTGGGGACCTCGAGGGAGAGGTCCTTGATCAGTGATCGGCGTGGCTCATCGACGCCGACGTGTTCGAGCAGAAGCATGACTTGACTATATAAAACTGACCGGTCAGTACAAAGAATTTTCATGGTGACTTGTCCCATAGGCGGGCGGCGCCACGGGGTCATAGACTTCGAACATACGCGCCGCTCGCCTGCGCCGGCAGCGGCGAACCTCTTGGAAGGACGCCATGCCGACAGTTGCACGGAACATCGTTGACACCTTGCACGCCAGTGGAGTGGAGCGGATCTACGGAATCTCCGGGGATTCGCTCAATGGTCTGACCGATGCGCTGCGCGCCGCGGGGACCATCGAGTGGATACCGACCCGTCATGAAGAGGCCGCCGCCTTCGCGGCCAGCGCTGAGTCCCAGGTCACCGGCGAGCTTGCGGTCTGCGCAGGAAGTTGTGGACCGGGAAACCTGCACCTGATCAACGGGCTCTTCGACGCCCAGCGCTCGCGGACCCCGGTGCTCGCGATCGCCGCTCACATCCCCAGCGAAGAGATCGGGTCGACCTACTTCCAGGAGACCCACCCGCAGGAGCTCTTCCGCGAGTGCAGCGTCTACGTGGAACACGTCGCCCACGCGGACCAGATGCCGCGGTCGCTGCGGGTCGCCATGCGAGAAGCCATCGAAAAGCGCGGAGTGGCCGTGCTGGTGATCCCCGGGGATGTGGCGCTCGCGGACATCACAGCGGCGGCCGAAACGATCCTGCCTACTACCTCCCGCGTCATCCCGGCCGAGACTGATCTGGACCGGGCCGCCGAGGCACTGAACACCTGCGAGCGCGTGACGATTCTTGCAGGCGCAGGCACAGCCGGGGCGCACGCGGAGATGTTGGCGATCGCTGAGCGTCTGCAGGCCCCGATCGTGCATGCGCTGCGCGGCAAAGAGCATGTCGAGTGGGACAACCCCTACGACGTCGGGATGACCGGCCTGCTCGGATTCTCCTCCGGCTACCGGGCGATGGATGTCTGCGAGACCCTGCTGGTGCTCGGATCGGATCTGCCGTACCAACAGTTTTATCCGGAGCACGCGAAGGTGGTGCAGGTCGATATCCGCGGGTCCCAGATCGGCCGGCGCACTCCGGTAGATGTGGGCTTGGTCGGCACGGTCAAGGACACGGTGGACGCACTGTTGCCCAAGCTGGATGCGAACCACAGCTCCAAGCACCTGAAGGACTCCACCGAGCACTACAGGAAGACGCGGAAGGATCTCGACGCACTGGCCACGCCGTCGCGGCGAACCATCCACCCGCAGTACCTGACCAAACTGATCAATGAAGCCGCCGACGACGACGCCATCTTCCTTCCCGACGTCGGCTCACCGGTGGTCTGGGCGTGCCGGTATCTGACGATGAACGGCAAGCGCCGGCTGCTGGGATCCTTCAGCCACGGGTCCATGGCGAACGCGATTTCTCAGGGAATCGGCGCGCAGATGGCCGAACCGGAGAAGCAGGTCATCGCGCTCGCGGGAGACGGTGGGCTGGCGATGCTGATGGGGGAGCTGCTGACCATCACGCAGAACGAGCTGCCGATCAAGACCGTGGTCTACAACAACTCCTCGCTGAACTTCGTGGAAGTGGAGATGAAGGCCGCCGGAATCGTCAACTACGGCACCGAGCTGAAGAACCCGAACTTCGCCAAGGTGGCTGAAGCGATGGACATCAAGGGGATTCGGGTAGAAAAATCTGAAGATCTTCCCGCAGCTGTCGAGGAGTTCCTTGCGCACGACGGGCCCGCGCTGCTGGACGTGGTGACCGAGCGTCAGGAGCTCTCTATGCCCCCGACGATCACCGCTGAGCAGGCGAAAGGCTTCACCCTCTACGCCGTGCGAACGGTGCTCAGTGGTCGCGGCGATGAGTTGGTCGACCTCGCGAAGACGAACTTCCGCCAGTTGTTCTAGATCCAGCTCTGTCCACAGTCCGCCCCGGCCCCTTTTGTGCCGGGGCGGATCTGTTTAGTCTGTTGCCCCACAGGTGGTTGGGCAGGCAGTCACAGGCTGGACGGAACAGGTTCATGAACACGTCATCGGGTGGGCTCAGTGCGGTGGGCCTCGCGGTTGTCCTTGTGTTGAGTGTGAGTTCTTGTGGAGGTGAAGATGCTGGGGCAGAACCTGATGGGACGAGTGATGAGCCGAGTGCGGGGGAGACCGCGCCGGAGGGCGGATCTTCGGGTTCAGAAGAGCCGAGTGGTGAAGGGGGCGCGGCCGAGGATCCTGAATCGTCGCCGACGCCGGTCCCTGCGTCTTCGGATGGACCCGCAGAGAACTGGCCCGAGCCTGAGATTCCAGAGGAGATCTACGAAGAGACCGAAGAAGGTGCGCTGGCGGCTCTGAGGTACTGGTTCGAGGCCGACCTCCATATGGAGCTGACAGGTGACAGTGAAGCTTTCGAACGCGTATCCAGCACCGATTGCCAGATTTGCGCGGGCCGGGTCGGTCAGTTTGAACAGCTTTACGCCGAAGACGAGGGATGGCACGTCGCTGAGGGCGCAGGAGTTGAGGATGAAGTTGTAAGTGGCATCTCGGATGCGCGACAAGTCTCAGTTCTTTTCACAATCCGAGAAGGGGCTTTCTCGGAGTTTGGCGCAGACGGTGAGAAACGATCGGAAGCTGGGGAGGAGAGCCTTCCTGGAGTTGAAGCGGTTTTAGAGTTCAAGGGTGAGCTCTGGCAGGTGGTCGAGCTGTACTTTCCAAACGACGCCACAGTGGACGACTGATGCTTCGCCGGAGTGGGGCGCGCTTAATGATGGTCCTCGTCGGGGTCATGGTCGCAGTAGCAATCTCCTTGATTCCGGTGCACGTAGCCAACGCTTCACCCTCCGGTGCAAGTGAGTGCAACACATCAGCTCGGTGGACCACCCCTGGGGAGGCTCAGATCAACATTCGGTCTTGTACCTCTGGCGTCTCTCGTGGGGACGACGCGAACGGGGGGAGTGGCTCTTCCCAAGGCCCGGCGGAAGCTCCCGGGATAGTCGCGCCAAGACCAAGTGAACGAGAAGACCCTGTCTATTGCGCGGAGGAAGAAGGGAACGGCCGAGCTGACTGTCGGGTAGTGCTGCTGGATCAGTGCGAATCCCAAGGTTTAGACGTCGTGAGTCCAGTTGATACGGGGGAGTTCTCGGGCTACGTCTGCGCCGACGCCGACGTTCCGGAAATCGAGGAGGCGGACGAAGAAGAAGCCATGGACATCATGGCGCTCTTACCCGGAGCGGTCGAGGAAGCGTTCGCTACGCTCCCCATTGCCGGCGGTGAAGTGCAGTTCGAACCAGACCTGCTCGGCTTCGGGTACAAAGACCGCCACACGCATATGTTCGCCGAGGTGGACACGCAGACGCTCAACGAGACCCTCCTCGGCATTCCAGTTGAGATCCGAGTCCAGCCGCAGACCTTCAACTGGAACTACGGCGACGGCACGAACGGGGTCACCTACGACCCCGGGGAAGCCATGCCAGACAGCTGGGCCGGCGAGACCGTGGTCAAGACGAACCAAGAAACGCCCACGAGTCACGTCTATACCGACACCGGGCGCTTCTCGGTCGCGCTGACCACAACATTCGTGGGCGAATACCGAGTAGGTGGCGGCGGTCCCTGGATCGTCATCCCCGGATCGGTCGACGTCCAGGCTTCCCCAGGAGAGGCTGACATCTGGCGGGTGGCCGCACGGAACGTCTCCGGCTCCTGCCGCGACGCGAGCCACTGGGGATGCAACGGCCCCGTCACCCTCGAACCCGGTGACACCCCGCCGAAGATCTTCGCCGATCAGTACGATGCGAACGGCAACTGGCTGGGCAACTGACCGGCGCGCCGGACCCGGGCCTCCGGTGGGGCCGAACGGGCGCCGTCGTCGTCGGCTATCAGCGTCGGCGGAGGTGGTTGCCGGCGATCATGCAGCGCACCGAACCTCCCGCGGCCTCCACGGTGGAGACATCCACTGCCACCAGGGTGCAGAACTCGGAGATCCTCTCCCGCTGCTCGCCTGTCAGGGACCGCTCGGCCGTGGTGGAGAGCACCAGGTAGCGCTGACCGTGCACGGTCAGCTCCAGGCAGTTCCCGGCGAACCGAGTGATCTGCTCCATGCTCAGGTCCACCACGGTCCGTCCGGAGTCACGCAGGACGCCGAGCACGTGCTCGCGCTGGGAGTGGTCACGGATCATGTCGCTGCTGATCAGCGCCAGCTCGGTGCCCACCGACATCATCACATTGGTGTGATAGACCGGCACCCCGGCTCCGTCGGTGGCGTCGAAGAGCACCGGCGCGTAGCCGAAGTCGCGGCAGAATTCGCTGAACAGCCCTGGTGAGAGCCGCCGCGAACGGCAGGCGTAGGCCAGGCGCTCGCGGTGATCCAGCACCATGGAACCGGTGCCCTCCAGATACTCACCGAACCGCTCCGCCGAGGAGTAGTCCACCACCCGGCGCACCCGGTAGGTCTCCTGAAGGTGCGCGAGGATGTCCGTGCGTCGCTCGCCCCGCCGATTTTCGGCGTACATCGGATACAGCGTCACCGTGCCGTCGGGGTGAGTGCTGAACCAGTTGTTCGGGAACACGCTGTCAGGCGTCTCAGCCGATGGGTCATCGAAGAGATCCACACCGATGCCCAGCGCCTCCAACCTGCGTCCCAGTTCGGTGACCTCGGCGTAGGCCGCCGCAGCGACCCGCCGCGCCGATTCCAGAGCCGTCCGCTGACCGGATCCCTGCACCGCGGAGGGCAGCAGTACTTCGAGCACACGCTGCTGGAAGCTATTGTCCGCCGCGGTCTCCGGGTTCGGCGTGAACTGGTGCGGCCGCACGAGCACCACCCGGGAGGGTGACTGTTCGGTCTCCGAATCAGTCGTGGCGACCTTAGCTGCGCCGTCGGCGTCCAGGGTGAAGCGCGCGACCGGGGACTGAACCATTTCAGTCACGGCCGCTCACCCCACCGGCTTCATCGAGCTGACCAGCGAGAACAGATCCTTCGGGTCCTCGGGATCGGCCACAAGGTCCAGCGTGGTCTGCAGATCCGTGCCAGCGGTGGCGTCACGGACGAACCGCAGCGCGGAGAGATCGGCGATGGCGAAGCCCACCGAGTCGAAGATCGTGATCTGCTCCTCGGACTGGCGCCCGGTCTCGGCTCCGGTGAGGACCTTCCAGAACTCGACCACGGGGAAATCCGCCTCCATCTGCTGGATCTCGCCCTCGATCCGGGTCTGCTCGGGGTACTCCACGAACACCCGCCCGCGGCGCAGAATCTCGGCGTCCAGCTCGGTCTTCCCCGGGCAGTCCCCACCCACGGCGTTGATGTGCACGCCGGGGGAGACCTGCGCGGAACTGAGGATGGTGTTCTGCGCCTTGTCGGCGGTGCAGGTGGTGATGATGTCGACCCCGGCCACCGCTTCATCGGTGGACCGTGCCGCGAGCACGCGGAAGCCCAGCGGCTCGAGGTTCCGGCGCAGCTTTTCCACTGCCGCCGGGTCCACATCGAAGACCTGCAGGTCCTCGATGCCCAGCGCGGAGCGGAAGGCCAGCGCCTGGAACTCGGCCTGCGAGCCCGCCCCGATCAGCGCCATCCGGCGAGAGTCCTTCCGCGCCAACGCCTTGGCGGTCATCGCCGAGGTGGCTGCGGTGCGCAGCGCGGTGAGCAGGGTCATCTCGGCGAGGAAGGTGGGATAGCCGTTGTCCACATCGGCGAGCATGCCGAAGGCGGTGACGGTCTGGAACCCGCGCGAGGGGTTCAGCGGGTGCCCGTTGACGTACTTGAAGGCGTAGGTCTCCAGGTCGGAGGTCGGCATCAGCTCGATCACGCCGAACGGGGTGTGGCTGGCGATGCGCGGGATCTTGTCGAAGCTCTCCCAACGGCGGAAGTCATCCTCGAGGTAGTGGATCATCTCGGTCATCAGATGCTCCACGCCTTCGCGCTGGATCCATCGGGCCATGTTTCCGACGTCGAC
This sequence comes from uncultured Nesterenkonia sp., assembly GCA_947494195.1. Taxonomy (GTDB): domain Bacteria; phylum Actinomycetota; class Actinomycetes; order Actinomycetales; family Micrococcaceae; genus Nesterenkonia. The sequence continues at coordinate 13,123 of CANLUC010000004.1, forward strand.
GAACTGCGTCATGACGAACTCCTCTGCTGATGCTGGGTGGATCGTGCCAGGTTGATGCACTTCAGCCTAGAGATCTCGATGTGTACATGTAAGAGAAGTTCTGTTGAATTTCGGGTCAATCAGGTGTCAGTGTGTCGGGTTCGAGTTAGCATGTTGTGCATGCCTCGCCTCACCGACCTCGACCGCCGCCTGATCTCCGCGCTGCGCAAGGACGGCCGTGCTCCGGTCGCGGCCCTGGCGGAACAGCTCGGGGTCGCCCGCGCCACGGTGACCAGCCGGATCGAAAAGCTCAAGGCGGCAGGGGTCATCGTCGGCTTCAGCGTGCGCGTCCACGACCACAACGAGACCGGGGAGGTCCGCGCCATCTCCTTCATCGAGGTGGTGGGCCGCACCACCGACCATGTCATCGCGGAGCTGCGCGGCTTCCCGGAGATCATGGCCCTGCACACCACCAACGGCGGCTGGGACCTGGTCGCGGAGATCTCGTGCGAGAACCTGCGCGACTTCGACGAGGTGCTGCGCCGGGTCCGCGGGATCAAGGGCGTGGTCAACAGCGAGACCAGCTTGCTGCTGAGCTCCGTGGTCCGCTGAGCTCTCCGGTCCAGACGCAGGTGCCGGATCACTCAGCGGCACAGGTAACCTGGGGAACCTATGCGCGTCACCATTGATCCCCACACCGAAGGCGTCCTGAACAACGACGCCGGCTCCACCGTCCGCCGCTCCGTGCTTCCCTCCGGAGTACGCGTGCTCACCGAGGAGATGCCGGGCCAGCGCTCGGTCACCCTCGGATTCTGGATCGGCGTGGGCTCCCGCGACGAGGCCGCCCACCAGCACGGCTCCACCCACTTCCTGGAGCACCTGCTCTTCAAGGGCACCAAGACCCGCTCCGCCTTGGAGATCGCCTCCGCCTTCGACAGCGTGGGAGGGGAGTCCAACGCCGCCACAGGCAAGGAACACACCTGCTACTACGCGCGGGTGCTCGACACCGATCTGCCCATGGCCGTGGACGTGCTCACCGACATCGTCACCTCCGCCCTGCTGGATCCGGCCGAGATGGAGATCGAGCGCGGGGTCATCCTCGAAGAGCTCGCCATGGCCGAGGATGATCCCGAGGACGTGGTCCACGAGCGCTTCGGCTCCCAGGTCATGGACGGGCACCCGCTGGGCCGACCCATCGGTGGCACACCCGAGGAGATCAACGCCGCTAGCCGCGACGACGTCTTCGACCACTACCAGCGCTGGTACCGCCCCGACGAGCTGGTCATCACCGCCGCCGGCGGACTCGACCATGACCACGTGGTCTCGCTGATCGCCGAAGCTCTGGACAAGTCCGCCTGGGACATGACCGTGGCGGGTTCCCCGGTTGAGCGCCGGGTCGGCCAGGAGACCGAGATCCCGGTCCGCGCCGGCACTGAGACCATCATCAAACCCGTGGAACAGTCCCAGGTGATCCTCGGCGGACGCGGCATGCCCGCCGCTGACGAGGACCGATTCGCACTCTCGGTGATGCACGCGGTCCTGGGCGGCGGCATGTCCTCCCGGCTCTTCCAGGAGGTCCGCGAACGCCGCGGCCTGGCCTACTCCACCTACTCCTTCTCCTCCGCGATGACCGACGCCGGCTACTTCGGCCTCTACGCCGGATGCCTGCCGAACAAGGTGGAGAAGGTCACCGAGGTCATGGCCGCCGAGCTCGAGCGGATCGCCACCGACCACGTCACCGCCGAAGAGCTGACCCGCGCGAAGGGCCAGCTGCGCGGAGGCACCGTGCTGGGCATGGAGGAGACCTCCTCACGCATGTCCCGGCTGGGCCGCGCGGAGCTGGTGCGCGGGGAGTTCGTGGACATCTCCGACACGCTGAACCAGATCGACGCCATCACCGCCGAAGACCTGCGCAAGGTCGCCGCCCGGCTGGCCAGCTCCCCGCGAGCGGTCACCGTGGTCGGCCCCAGCTAGGTCACGATGCGCGGCGGGCGCAGGAGACTGCTGGTTCTCGCCGCCGCGGCCCTCACGCTGGCCTCCTGCGCGGAGCCCGGCGATATAGACGCCGGCGATGGTGACGAGCCGACGAGCTCGCCGGTTGCCGTGCATCCCGACGACGACGGCGCGGCGCCCAGTCCCAGCGACGGCGCCAGGGTCTCTCCGGATCTGATGCCGGACCCGATCCGAGAGACCGAGGAGATGGTGGCTGAACACCTCTCCTCCTGGCAGGACTACACCGTGGTCTCCGAGACCGAGCTGCAGCTGGCGTTCTACACCGGCAATCCTGCCTGCTACGGCGTCCGCTCGGTGGTTGCGGAGAATGATCGGGAGGTCCGCGTAGCGACGATCTCCGGGACCCTGCTCGACGCCACCGATTCAGCCTGCACCCAGGAGGCTCGGTCCGTTTCGGTGGTCGTGGAGCTGGATCAGCCGCTGGGAGACCGCGAAGTGCTCCCGCTGACCGAGGTCGAGCTCAACCGGTAGTCGAGGTGGGAGGCGAGGTCTCGACCCCGCCGAAATAGACCTGGATCTCGGTGATGAGCCCTTCGGCCACGCTGATGATCTCCACGTTGCTGAACGGCTGCTGTCCCGGCAGCTGGGCCATGTAGCGCAGCAGCACCGTGCCGGGGGAGATCTCCACGGCGGTGGTGATCTCTTGGCGCAGGAACCGTCGCGCGGTGGGAAAGCAGGTCTCCAGGAAGCGGGCCTTGTCCAGGTGGTCATCCTGCGGGGAGGTGAAGGTCATGTCATCGTCGAGCAGCATTCGGGCTGCGCGCAGGTCTCCGACCCGGTAGGCGGCGAACTGCGCCAGTGCGGTCTCCAGCGGGGTTCGAGTCATCACGCGCTCCGGTTCAACGGTCTCTCCAGGTCATCCCCGGAATGTACTCCGCGGCCCCACTGCATGTCAGGAGCTGATCCCCTTGAGGATCCTGCTCAGCCTCCGGCGAAGGGCGGCAGCACGTCCAGCTGGTCACCCGGCTGGACCTGGGTGCTCTCTGCCCGGGCGCGCACTCCGTTGACCAGGAACGAGCTGCGCGCGCATACCCGGTCCAGGCTGGGGGCGGCGGAGGGGGATGTGTCCGAGGTGGGCGCGCCGTCGTCGTCCGCTGTGTGCTCAGCAGTCTGCTGCCGGACCAGTTGCGGCAGGTCTGCGATGAGCTCGGCGAGGGCAATTCCGGCAGCGGGCAATGGCGTGGGCAGTGGAATCTGGAGCTGCTCGGCGCCGGCGGCCTCTGCGGCGGCGGCGAAGAACCGGACGGTGATCTGCTGGTCTCCGGTGCTTTCCGGGCCGGTTGAGCCGGTGGTGGCGTCATGGGAGGCGGGGTCTGCGTTCTGTGCGGGCGAGGGGTCCTGCATGGTCATGGCGCTCAGCCTCCGATCGCTGACATGGAACGGTCAGGGCGGTGGAAGCTTGCCAGATCGAATCCGGGGCGGTCGGTGCCGTGCGCGGCGGGCTTGACCCACATGGCTTCGGCCCAGGCCTGGGCGATGTCCGCGTCCGTGCTCTCGGGGGCACGCAGCAGGTGCATCAGGTCGAACTCCTCGTTGGAGAACAGGCAGCTCATCACGCGCCCCTCCGCGGTGAGGCGGGTGCGGCGGCAGTCGCCGCAGAACGGCTCGGTCACCGAGGCGATGATTCCCACGCGGCCCAGCGGTTCGGGCTCCGACTCAGGGGAGGCCCCGGGCGCGGTGTCCAGGGGGAATACATCGAAGCGCTCGGCTGGGGCGCCGTCGCGGTTCTCCTGGGTCGGGGCAAGCCGGAACCGTTCGGAGAGCAATGCGCGGGTCTCGGCGGCGGAGATGGTGCCTTCGGCCTTCCACTGCTGGTCGCCGTCCAGCGGCATCTGCTCGATAAAGCGCAGCTCGAAGCCGCGCGCCACGGACCATTCCAGCAGGTCAGCTGCATGGGTGTCATTGACTCCGCGCATCAGCACCGCGTTGATCTTCAGTGGAGTCAGTCCGGCGGCCGCCGCGGCCTCCACGCCCATCAGCACCTTGTCCAGGGAGTCGCGGCGGGTCAGCTGGGCGAAGGTCTCGCGGTGCACCGAGTCCAGGGAGATGTTTACCCGGGTCAGACCGGCCTCGGCGAGGGCGGCGGCCTTGCGCTCGAGACCGATGGCGTTGGTGGTCATGGCGATGGGCAGATCAGGGTGATCCGCGCGGAGTCCGGCGATGATGTCCACCAGGTCGGCGCGGACCAGCGGCTCCCCGCCGGTCAGGCGCAGCTCCCGCACACCGAGCGTGTTCACGCCGATGTGGACCAGGCGGCGAATCTCTGCCGCAGAGAGCAGCTGGTCCTTGCTGAGCCAGGGGAGCCCCTCGGCGGGCATGCAGTAGGTACAACGCAGATTGCACTTGTCGATCAAGGAGATGCGCAGGTCGGTGGCGCGGCGGCCGAAGGAGTCCATGAGCCCGCGTGCGGGGTCGGGTCCCGTGGTGTCGGGACCCGTCGCCCCGGTGGGTGGACGATCGCTGGAGCCGGAGGGGCTTCGCAGCGCCGGCATTCCCAGCTGCACCGGCGCCGTATGGCCCGGAGCAGGGGTGAGGTCATGCTGAGCCTGCTGCATGCGGCCATCGTATCCCCGTCGCCTGGATCCCCGCTGGCCGTCTCGGGAGATGTCAGGGGCCCCGCGTAGACTGGGCCCCATGTCAGAGACCACTACTCGAGTGCCCGTTGAAGAGCACATCAGCCGCCTGAAAGACGTCCTGGGTGCCGCGCTGGGGGCCCGTGCCACCGAAACCGTGGAGATCTCCGCCGGCGGCGTGGCCGGTCGGATCATCGCCGAACGGCTGGTCTCCGAGGTCCCGCTTCCCGGGTTCGACAACTCACAGATGGACGGCTTCGCGCTGCGCGCCGCCGACCTCGCCGTGGTCGACGGCGAGGCGCGACTGCCCGTGGCCGGCACCACCGCCGCAGGCAATGAGCCCGCGCTGCTGCCACTGGGCGCCGCCTTCGAGGTGATGACCGGTGCGCCCATTCCCGCCGGAGCAGACCTGGTCATTCCCGTGGAGTTCACCGAAGGCTTCGGTGCGAAAGAGGTCCACTTCACCGGGCTGAGTGAGGCCGACGTCGTCCCCGGACGCTACATCCGCGCCATCGGTTCTGACATCGCCGCCGGTGAGCTCCTTGCCGAACCCGGCGACGTGATCAGCCCCGCCCAGCTGGCGGTGCTCGTGGCCTGCGGCTACGCCGAGCTCGAGGTCCTGGAACCCATTCGCACCCTGGTGCTCTCCACCGGGGATGAGATTCGCCGGCCCGGATCCGAACTGCGCCCCGGACAGCTCTACGATGCGGACACCCCGCTGCTCGGTGCCGTGCTGGAGACCTTCGGCCACCAGGTCGTGACCTCCCGCGTGGGCACCGATGACCCGGCGTGGTTCCTCGACGCGCTCGATGCACTCGTAGCGGTGCACCACCCGCACCTGATCATCACCGCCGGAGGCATCAGCAAGGGCGCCTACGAGGTGGTGCGCCAGGGTCTGGGCAATCGCGGCATCTCCTTCGGCACCGTGGCCCAGCAGCCCGGCGGGCCGCAGGGCTGGGGTCTGCTCGAAGGCGACCTCGAGGGCCGAGGGCTCCTGCACTGGCGTTCCCAGCAGGAGGATCCCCACGCTCCGATCGCCGTGATCGCGCTCCCCGGGAACCCCGTCTCCTCCGCCGTGAGCATGGAGACCCTGGTCCGCCCCGCGCTGGCAGCGGTGGACCCCAACTGCGCACCGCCGCGCCGCATCACCGTGCGCACCGTGGAAGACATCAGCTCCCCACAGGGCGTGCGGCAGTTCCGTCGCGTGCGGATCCTCGACGATGCCGCCGCCGAGGCGGGCAGCGTGCCCACTGTGGCGCTCGAAGGCGGCCCCGGATCGCATCTGCTGGGACACCTGGCCCGTGCGGACGCGCTGCTCGAGCTGCCCGCCGACGACGTGGAAGTGCCCTCCGGCTCGGAGCGGCAGGCAGTGCTGATCACCGGCCGCGGAGTGGGCACTCGATGAGCGCGCAGGACAGCCCGCAGCCGGGAGAGCCCGCCCAGCCAACCGGCGGACCCGAGGACGACGCGCAGCGACTGACCCATGTCCGCGGGGACGGCAGCGCTCATATGGTCGATGTCTCCGGCAAGGAGGTCACCTCTCGGGTGGCGCGTGCGCAGGCAGTGCTCATCACTACCAGCACCGTCACGGCCCTGCTGGCCGGGGATGGCCTGCCCAAGGGTGACGCCCTGGCCACCGCTCGGATCGCCGGCATCATGGCGGCGAAGAAGACACCCGAGCTGGTGCCGCTGTGCCATCCGCTGCCGGTGGCGAAGGTGACCGTCGACCTTGAGGTCGATGCTCCCGCTCCGGGATCGGTGCTCATCACCACCGAGGTGAAGACGACCTCGCGCACCGGGGTGGAGATCGAAGCATTGACCGCGGCGGCAGTCGCGGCGTTGACTCTGTACGACATGATCAAGGCCGTGGACAAGGCCGCCGTGATCACGGACCAGAAGGTCTTGTTCAAAGCAGGGGGCAGAAGCGGCGAATGGGCCAGGACTGAGATGGAGACTGGATGACTGACACCCCGGAACTGGGAAAGACCGACTATTCCGACGCCGAGACCTCGCGCATGATCGCTCCGGTCATCGTCTCCACCCGGGCGGCCACCGGCGTCACCGAAGATCGTTCAGCGCCGGTCATCGCCGAACTCGCGAAGACGATCGGGTTCTTCGCGCGACCGCCAGTGATCATCCCCGACGGCGAAGGCGTGCTCGCGGCCATCTCCGAGTTGCTGGTGCAGATTGAGCCGGCCGTGATCATCACTTCCGGCGGCACCGGCCTCACTCCAGATGACCTCACCCCGGAGTACACCAGACCGCTGCTGGACAAAGAGGTCCCCGGCATCATGGAGGCCGTTCGCGCCCATGGCCTATCGAAGAATCCACTGGCAGCGCTGAGCCGAGGAGTGGCCGGGGTGACCGGCAAGACCGTCATCGTGAACCTTCCGGGCTCGCCCAAGGCCGTGCGCGAAGGCATGGAAGTGCTCGTGAAGCTGCTGCCGCATCTCTGCGATCAGGTCTCTGACATCCGCGATCACGACTCCTGGGGCAGCGACTCATGAGCCCGGACGGTCCGCAGTCGCTGAACCAGGCGGGACTCTCCGCCGAGGAGCCCTTCGAGTTCCCGCAGGAACGGGTGATCCAGGCTGCGCTCAGTGACCAGCCGCTGAGCCTGACCCAGGCTGAGGTGGAGGTCTGGGCGGACCGGGCGGGCGCCGTCGTCGGCTTCTCCGGGATCGTGCGCAATCATGACCACGGTCAGTCCGTGGACCGGCTGAGTTACACCGCGCACCCCTCTGCCGCCGAGGCGCTCGCGCAGGTGGCCGTGGATGTCGCCGCGCGCTTTCCGACCGTGCGGGTGTGGGTGGCCCACCGGGTGGGTCAGCTCGAGATCGGCGATCACGCGCTCGTGGCTGCGGTGGCCTCAGCGCACCGTGCCGAGGCGTTCCAGGCTTGCGCCGAGCTGGTGGAGCAGACCAAGGATCAGGTGCCGATCTGGAAGGAACAGTTCTTCTCCGACGGCACCCGGGAGTGGGTCGGCAGCTAGACTCTGAAGCAGGCCCACGAAGGTGGCGCGGTCAGTGCGGAGTGGAACTCAGCCTGCAGTGCGGGCGGACTTCTCCATGGCGATGGCCTTGCGCATCATCTTGCGCGCGCGGACCCGGTCTCCGGCGGTGTCATAGGCGATGGAGAGCCGGAACCAGGAGCGCCAGTCCTCCGGTGCGGCCTCGGCCTCAGCGGCGTACACCTTGAACTGCTCGTCGGCCTGCTCGCGGTTCGCCCGACCACCGGCCGAGCGTTCCACAGTGTCCTCGGGCAGTCCGCCCTCGTCCTCCAGCCGACGGCCGAGCCGTTCGGTGCCGATGCCGAAGAGCAGCTCTCGCCCGAGCACCCACACGCCCAGCGCCACGATCAGCATGGCGCCGGCACCGATCAGCTGCGCGGCGAGGTCGTCCACGCGCAGGAATCGCCAGGCCGAGGCGGCTGCGCCGACCAGCATGATGGCCAGCAGCACGATAACCAGCCCGGTCCAGAATTTCGTCTTCATCGGGCCTACAGCCCCAGGTCCAGATAGCCGTCGAGTCCGTGGGTCAGGCCGGGACGCGACCCCACGGTGCGCAGCCCGAGCAGCACGCCGGGCATGAAGGAGGCACGGTCGAAGGAGTCGTGGCGGAGGCTCAGCTGTTCTCCGGCGGAGCCCAGCAGCACCTCCTGGTGGGCGACCAGTCCGCGCAGCCGGACGGAATGCACGTGGATGCCCGCCACCTCGGCGCCGCGGGCGCCCTCAAGTGCGGTCTCAGTGGCATCGGGGGAGGGGGCGACGTCGGCGGCCTCCCGCGCCGCGCCCATCAGCTCGGCGGTGCGCACGGCGGTGCCGGAGGGGGCGTCGACCTTCTGCGGGTGGTGCAGCTCGATGACCTCCGCGGACTCGAAGTACTGCGCGGCCTTGGCGGCGAACGCCGTGGCCAGCACGGAGCCCAGCGCAAAGTTCGGTGCGATCAGCACACCGGACTCGGGGTGCTCGGCGAGCAGCTGCTCGAGGCGCTCCAGGCGGTCGGTGTCCCAGCCAGTGGTCCCAACCACGGCGTGGATCCCGTGCTCCACGGCGAAGCGGACATTTTCCTCGGTGGAATTCGGCACGGTGAGGTCCACGATGTGCGTGGCACCTGCGGAGAGGATGTCCTCCAGGGTGTCGCTGCGCCCGTGCGCCGCGACCAGCTCCATGTCCGGGGCGTTCTTCACGGCTTCCACGGCCTCGCTGCCCATGCGCCCACCGGCGCCGAGCACGGCGACTCGAATCTCTGCATTGCTCATGCACCCAGCCTAACGCTCACCCACCCAGCGTTTTACCCCGTGGGACGTGGTTTACCGGGCGCACGGTCTGGCCGGTAGACCTCGAAAGGAGGGGTAAAACGCCAGGAGGGTCTGTTGGAAAGTGTTCACTTGTGTTTGAATGTGATCGTTCGGTCCGCGCGTCTTGAGGAGGTCCCATGCTCGCAGCTCAGCGCCGTGCTGGGATCGTCTCTCTGCTGGAATCGGCAGGCGGGGTCAGCGTCTCTGAACTGGCCACGCGCTTCGAGGTCTCGGACATGACCATCCGCCGCGATCTCGAGAACCTCGCGGAGGCGGGGCTCATCGCGAAGGTCCACGGCGGTGCCGTGGCTCCCGCGGCCGACGCCGCCGCAGCGCGGCGCACGGAGGAGCCTGGGTTCGAGGCCAAATCCGCCCAGATGCTCCCCGAGAAGCAGGCCATCGCAGCCGCCGCGGCAGAGCTCCTCGCCCCGGGAATGTCCGTCGGGCTCTCGGCCGGGACCACCACCTGGGCCCTGGCGCATCACCTGCTCACCGTCCCCGAGCTCACCGTGGTCACCAACTCCCCACGGATCGCCGCGATCTTCCACCGCGCCGCCGGTGCGCAGACCGCTGGGCACACGGCTGGGCAGGCCCGTAACACGGCAGACCCGAGAGTGATCCTCACCGGCGGGGTGCGCACCCCCTCCGACGCGCTCGTCGGACCGATCGCAAATCAGGCCCTGCGCTCGCTGCACCTGGACCTCGTCTTTCTCGGCACCCACGGCTTCTCCTCCGCCGCGGGATTCACCACGCCGAATCTCGAGGAGGCCGAGACCAACCGCACCCTGCTGCAGTCCGGGGCGCGCGCCGTCGTACTGGCTGATCACAGCAAATGCGGCACCACCGCACTGGGCACCTTCGCCCGCCTCCCGCAGATCGACACGCTGATCAGCGACACCGGGCTCCCGGGCCCCGCGGCCGCAGAGCTGCGCGAGCAGCTGAGGCTGACGCTCGCCGACCCCCTCGTCGACCCCACCCAGACCAGGAGATCCTGATGACCACCGCCCACGAGGCCCCCGACACCGAACACCGGCGCGCGCACAAGTCCCGCGCGCAGCTGGCTGATGGCCGCGAGATCCTCTTCTTCGATGACGAACCGCGCACCCGGACCGTCCAGGATCGTCGCGAGATCACCCGGCCCGAGGGTGGCAACGAGATGCGCTATGACCCGCTGCTGCGCGAATGGGTGGCCATCGCCGCCGCCCGCCAACACCGCACCCACCTGCCCTCTTCCGATCAATGCCCGCTCTGCCCCACCACCGACGACCGCGCCACCGAGGTCCCGCAGGTCGAATACGACGTCGTCGTCTTCGAAAACCGCTTCCCGTCCTTCCGCGGGGACGTCCCGGTCCCCGCCGACTTCCTGAGCACGACGGCGGCCGCCGAGTCCGCAGGAATCCGCCAGCCCGGCTCGGGGCGGTGTGAGGTGGTCTGTTTCACCGATGACCACACCTCCCAGCTCGCTCAGGTCAGCGTCACGCGGATGCGCACCGTGGTGGACGCCTGGGCGGATCGCTCGGAGGCGATGCTGGCCGAGCCCGGAGTCGAGCAGGTCTACTGCTTCGAGAATCGCGGCGAAGAGATCGGCGTGACCCTGCACCACCCGCATGGGCAGATCTACGGCTACCCGTTCATCACCCCGCGCACCCGGACCCTGCTCGAATCCGCCGCGGACTACCGCGAGCGCCGAGGTGGCGACCTCTTCGCGGACATCCTGGCCGCAGAGGTCTCCGACGGCCGGAGGATCGTGGCGCGCACCGAACACTGGACCGCGTTCATCCCCGCCTGGGCGCGCTGGCCGGTGGAGCTGCACATCTACCCGCACCGTGCCGTGGAGCGGCTGCCGGAGCTCACCGACGCCGAACGGGAGGACTTCGCCGCGCTCTACCTGGACCTGCTCCAGCGCGGGGACCGGCTCTTCGAGGGCCCGCTGCCCTATATCTCCGGCTGGCAGCAGGCCCCGGCCTCCGCAGAGCCCGGACTGATGCGGTTGCACCTGCAGCTGTTCTCGATCCGGCGCGCGGAGAATAAGCTGAAGTTCCTGGCCGGCTCCGAATCCGGCATGGGGGTGTTCATCAATGACATCGCACCCGAGGACATGGCCCGTCGGCTGGTGGACCTGGGCGCGGACGCTGCCGAATCACACAGAGATGCAGAACCACACATGGGGGAGACACGATGAAGCTGCTGGTCACCGGAGGCGCCGGGTATATCGGATCAGTGGTGGTGCAGCAGCTGCTCGCCGGGGGCCACACCGTGGAGGTGCTGGACAACCTGAGCACCGGCCACGCCGATTCCATCCTCGGCGGAGCCATCTGGCATGAGGCGGACCTGCTCCAGGCGGGGCGCATCCTGGACTCCAGCTTCGACGGCGTGGTCCACCTCGCCGCGCGCTCCCTGGTGGGCGAGTCCGTCTCCCATCCCGAGCGGTACTGGCACGGCAACATCGTGGCCACCCTCGCCCTCCTCGACGCGATGCGCGAGGCCGGGGTGCCCCGCCTGGTGTTCTCCTCCACGGCGGCCGTCTACGGCGAGCCCGCCGGCGCCAGCATCGCCGAGACCGACCAGACCATGCCGACGAATCCCTACGGCGCGTCCAAGCTGGCGATCGATCACATGCTCACCGCCGAGGCGCACGCTCACGGCCTGGCGGCCATCAGTCTGCGCTACTTCAACGTGGCCGGCGCCTCCGGAGAGCTGCGCGAGCGGCACGATCCCGAGACTCACCTGATCCCGAATCTGCTCAAGGTGGCCTCGGGGGAGAAGGAGAGCGCGAGCATCTTCGGCACCGACTATCCCACCGAGGACGGCACCGCCGTCCGAGACTACATCCACGTGCGCGACCTCGCCGAGGGACACCTGCGTGCGCTGACAGCGGCCGTGCCCGGCACCCACGAGATCTACAACCTGGGCACCGGCACCGGCACCTCGGTGCGCCAGGTCATCGACGCCGTCCGCGAAGTCACCGGCCGCGAGGTCCCCGCCGTGGAAGAGCCTCGCCGCGCGGGCGACCCTGCGGTGTTGGTGGCCTCCGGACAGCGCGCATTCGACGACCTCGGCTGGCAGCCCACCCGGGACATCCGCCAGATGGTGGCCGACGCGTGGACCGCACTCGGCGCGGAAGAAGCGCGCGCATGAGCTCCGCACCGCTCGCGCTCGCCGGCGCCTTCCAGGAGACCTTCGGCCGACCCAGCGCAGGAATCTGGGCGGCCCCCGGACGGGTGAACCTGATCGGGGAGCACACCGACTACAACGGCGGGTTCGTCCTGCCGTTCGCGCTGCCGCAGACCAGCCGGGTCGCCGCCGCCACCCGCAGCGACCGGATCGTGCACGTGCGGTCCCTGCTCAACGGTGAGACTTCCGAGTTCAGTCTGGACGGGTTGCGCCCCGGCGTCGTCGAGGGGTGGGCCGCCTACGCCGCAGGGATGCTGTGGTCACTTGAGCAGGCCGGGCATCTGCTCCCGGGAATGGACCTGCTCATCGATTCGGATGTGCCGATCGGGGCGGGGCTGTCCTCCTCGGCCGCCCTGGAATGCTCCGTCGGCCTCGCCGCGACCGAACTGGCCGGCCTCGAACTCTCCGCGGCTGAACTGGCTCAGCTGGCCCAGCATGCAGAGAACGACTTCGTCGGGATGCCCTGCGGGATCATGGACCAGATGGCGTCCATCGCCGCGCAGGCCGAGCATGCGCTGCTGCTGGACACCCGGAGCATGGCGATCGAACACGTCCCCTTCACGCTGGCGCAGGACGGACTCGCGCTGCTGGTCATAGATTCTCTGGCCGAGCACCGGCTGGTCGACGGCGAGTACGCCGCCCGTCGCGCGCAGTGTGAGACCGGAGCCCGGCAGCTGGGTCTAGAGAGTCTGCGCGAACTCAACGACGACGACGTCGCCCCTGAGGAGCTGTCCGCTCGGCTGGAGGATCCGGTCATCCTGCGCCGGGTGCGTCACGTGCTCACCGAGAACACCCGGGTGCTCGCGGCTCGGGCGGCGCTGAGCATCGGCGCCTACGCCGAACTCGGTGAGATCCTCAGTGCCTCCCATGCCTCGCAGCGCGATGACTTCGAGATCACGGTGCCGGAGACCGACACCCTGGTGGAGACGCTGATGTCCCCGCACCAGGACCACGGGGCCGAGCCCGCGCTCGGGGCCCGACAGGTGGGTGGGGGATTCGGCGGGTGTGTGATCGCGCTGATCGACGCCGACTCCTTCGACGGGCTGCTCGGCGCGGTGCAGGAGAACGCCCGCCAGCACGGATTCACCGAACCCACCGGCTTCCTCGCTCAGCCCTCCGCCGGCGCCCACCGACTCAGCTGAGCCCCCTCCCCAGCGTTTTACCCCCGCGTCTGTGGTCTACCGCCCCCGCCGTGGGGCGGGTATTCCTCGGGAGGCCCGGTAAAACGCGAGGGACACGAGGGACGCGAGGGACAGGAGCTCAGCGACCCGCGACGGCGTTGCCGGCCGCGTGGGTGAGCGCCTCCAACGGGCCGCGTCGGCGCAGCAGGAACCGCAGCAGACCGGCCGCCAGCGCGCCCAGAATCAGGATCGTGAGCATCTGCGTGGCCGAATACTGCGCCAGGAAGGTCATGAATGCCGGCACCTGGGCCCCGCGCCAGTAATGGAGCACCACAAGGTGAGCCACATACAGTGTCAGCGGCATCGCGCCGGCGCCGATCAGCGGTGCCAGCAACCAGCGCAGCTTCTCCGCGATCAGCAGGCACACCCCGAGCACCAGCATCGAGGTGCCCAGGGTGTGGATCAGGTCCATCGTGGAGCCCTGATGCGGGGTGGCCAGCAGGAACCACGCGTTCTCGGTCACCAGCGGGACCTGGTAGGTCCCGGCGAACAGCTCGGCGCGCAGCTCTGCGGTGGACCAGCCATAGCGGCCCGCCAGCTCGGTGATGAACTCTGACTGGAAGAGCATCCACAGGTGGACGCCGTAGCTGATCAGCGCCAGCACCAGACCCGTGCCCGCTAGTTTGAGCGCCGTGCCGCTGCGCTGCAGCTGCAGCCGGCCGATGGCCATGCCGGCGAAGAGGTAGGCGGGCCAGATCAGCAGCGGGTAGTACCCCGTCAGCGCCAGATCCATGCCCAGCAGACCGGGGTCCGCGAGGTCCGTCAGTGAGGGGGAGTGCCACAGTCTCCAGGTGTCGGGGAACTGCGCCAGGCTGTTGCGCAGATCGTTGTGCAGCCACCAGTACGCCACCGGGGCGGCAGCCACCCAGACCCCCGCGAGGGCGAACAGCGGGACGGCTCCCAGGCGCAGGAACGGGATCGCGAGCAGGAACAGCAGCCCGTAGTGGACCAGGATGATCGCCACCCCGGAGTCCAGATACGCGATGAGCAGCCCGATGAGCACCACGATCAGCGCCCGCACCGCGATGGCCTTGCGGTCCCCGGAGAGCTGCGTCTTGGAGTGCGCCCGTCCGGCGCCGCCGCTGAGCAGCGCCAGGCCGACCCCGGCGAGCAGGGCGAACAGGGCAGAGGGCCGGCCGGTGAAGAGCAGCCCCGCCCAGGTGGCTTCGTGACCGGGCTCAGAGATGGTGGGCAGCACATGGACGGTCATCATCCCCAGCAGAGCGAGGCCGCGCGCGGCGTCGACTCCCGAGATGCGACGGGTGCGTGCGGATGCGGGGCCGGCGGTGATCACAGACCGTACGCTACTGCCTCCTGGGTCTCGGCCGGAGAACACCAGGCGCGGAACCCGAAAAAAACTTGTCGGCCCCCGCAACCTTTCGGCGGCCGCAGCGTTTTACCGCCCGCTACGTGGTTTACCGGCCGGACGGTCCCCCGGGTAGAACACGTACACCCCGGTAAAACGCGTGAGGGTGCCCCGTACAACAGGGGATCGCCGGGCGAGACGTGGGATGGGGGAGCGGCACAGGGGCACGGTAGGCTTGCCCCATGGCAAGCGACAACGAGCCCACACACGAATTCGATCCTCATCTCACCCAGGGACAGGTGCAGCACCCGGATCAGACCGACCCGCACTTCGGGCATCTGATCACGGCGATGGTCACCCCTTTCACCCCGGATGACAAGATCGATTTCGACGCGTTCGAGGCGCTCGCGGTGAAGCTCGTCGACGAGGGCAACGACTCCCTGGTGGTCTCCGGGACCACCGGCGAGACCTCCACGCTGGAGGACCACGAGAAGGAGTCCCTGGTCCGTGCGGCCAAGTCCGCCGTCGGGGATCGTGCCAAGGTCATCGCCGGCACCTCGACGAACCACACGGATCATGACCTGCTCATGGCCAAGCGTGCCGAGCGGGCCGGAGCCGATGGGCAGCTGGTCGTCACCCCGTATTACAACAAGCCCAGCCAGGACGGGGTGCTCGCGCACTTCACCGCCGTGGCCAACGCTGCTGACCTGCCGCTGATGATCTATGACATCCCCGGGCGCACCGGCATCCCGATCTCCACCGAGACCATCCTGAAGCTCGCCCAGCATCCGCACATCATGTCGCTCAAAGACGCGAAGAACGACATCACCGCCACCACCGAGGTGCTCACCAAGACCGACCTCGAGGTCTACTCCGGTGATGACCAGAACGTGCTCGCCTGGATGGCCATGGGCGCGGCCGGCGTCGTCTCGGTCACCGCTCATGTGGCGTCTCCGACCTTCCGCCGGATGGTCGACGCGGTGCTCAACTATGACCTGCGTGAGGCCCGCATCGCCCACGGCGAGCTCGGCCCCGTCATCCGCGCCATGATGACCCGCGTGCAGGGAGCAGTCTCCTGCAAGCAGGTGCTCAACTGGCTTGGCACGGGGATGCAGCCCGGCGTCCGCCTGCCGCTCGTGCAGGCCAACGAACTTGAGAAACAACTGATCATCGCCGACCTGCGAGAGGCAGGCTGGCAGCTCTGAGAGCTTCTCCGCACCCCGGAGAGTCCTCGGAGCAGACCATGAACGACCTACACAACGGACGCCCCTACCGGGACGTCTAGAGGAGGAACATCACCTTGGCAGCACAGCGCCTCATCACTCCACCGAAATTACGCCGCGGCACTATGCGCACCGTCGCCCTGGGCGGCCTGGGGGAGGTCGGGCGCAATATGACGGTCTTCGAGATCGGCGGCAAGCTGCTGATCGTCGACTGCGGCGTCCTCTTCCCCGAAGAGGAACAGCCCGGCGTGGACCTGATCCTTCCCGACTTCAGCTACATCGAGAACCGACTGGACGACGTCGTCGGCCTGGTCCTCACCCACGGGCACGAGGACCACATCGGCGCCGTTCCCTACCTGCTCCGCAAGAAGCCCGACATCCCGCTGATCGGCTCCACGCTGACGCTGGCCTTCATCGAGGCGAAGCTGGCGGAGCACCGGATCAAGCCCTACACCCTCGAGGTCAAAGAGGGTGACGTGGAGGACTTCGGTCCCTTCCAGTGCGAGTTCGTCGCGGTCAACCACTCCATCCCGGACGCGCTGGCCGTGTTCATCCGCACCGAGGCCGGCACCGTCCTGCACACCGGTGACTTCAAGATGGACCAGCTCCCGCTGGACGGCAGGATCACCGACCTGCGCCACTTCGCCAAGCTCGGCGAAGAAGGCGTGGACCTGTTCCTCACCGACTCCACCAACGCCGACGTCCCGGGATTCACCACCCCGGAGAAGGAGATCGGCCCGACCCTGGAGCAGCTCTTCGGCAACTCGAGCCGACGCATCATCGTCGCCTCGTTCTCCTCGCACGTGCACCGCGTCCAGCAGGTGCTCAACGCCGCCCAGGCGCATAACCGCAAGGTGGCCTTCGTCGGCCGCTCGATGGTGCGCAACATGGGCATCGCGTCCAAGCTCGGCTTCCTCGATGTGCCCGAGGGCATCCTGGTGGACATGAAGAAGGTGGACAACTACCCGGACTCCGAGGTGGTGCTGATGTCCACCGGGTCCCAGGGCGAGCCCATGGCCGCGCTGTCCCGCATGGCCAACGGCGATCACCCGATCCAGGTGGGTCAGGACGACACCGTCATCCTCGCCTCCTCGCTGATCCCGGGCAACGAGAACGCCGTCTTCCGGGTCATCAACGGCCTGCTCAAGCTCGGCACCGACGTGATCCACAAGGGCACCGCGAAGGTCCACGTCTCCGGACACGCCTCGGCCGGCGAGCTGCTCTACTGCTACAACATCGTCAAGCCCAAGAACGTCATGCCGGTCCACGGCGAGACGCGCCACCTGATCGCCAACGGCAAGCTCGCCGAGGAGACCGGGGTCCCCAGCGACCGCGTGATCATGGCCGATGACGGCACCGTGGTCGATCTGCACAAGGGTGTGGCCCAGATCGTCGGCCAGGTCGAGTGCGGTTACGTCTACGTGGACGGCTCCTCCATCGGTGAGATCACCGACACCGACCTCAAGGACCGCCGCGTCCTGGGTGAAGAGGGCTTCATCTCGGTGGTCGTGGTGGTCAACCGGCAGACCGGCAAGATCATCTCCGGGCCCGACATCCACGCCCGCGGCGTGGCCGAGGAGGACCAGGTCTTCAAGGACATCAAGCCGAAGATCTCCCGGGCGCTGACCGAGGCGATCCAGGACAACAAGGAGCACACCACGCATCAGCTCCAGCAGATCGTGCGTCGCACCATGGGCTCCTGGGTGGCGCGCAAGCTGCGCCGCAAGCCGATGATCGTCCCGGTGGTCGTCGAGACCTGATCGGCCTGCGCTGCACCTGATCGGCACGCGTGCTGCGCCGAACGCCCGCGCTTGAGGCGCAGCGCCGCACCACAACACCTCTGGGCCCCGCACTCAGCGGGGCCCAAAGGTGTGCCGATCGATGACCTGAGTGGGCATCGAGGGTAAGTTAGCCCCTATGGCGACACGTACTTCCCCCTCGCGAGCCGCCAGCACCAAAGGAAGCAAGCCTTCCAAAAGTGCGTCCGGCCGCGCGACGACGTCGAAGAATTCCTCCAACGAACCAGCAGAGTCCCCCGGCGGGAACCTGCTGGCCTCTGCCGCGCGCGGCCTCTGGCTGGCCCTGGCCACCCCGGTGGCCTCGGCAGTGCGGGGCATCGGACGGCAGGTGAAGATCCACCCCGAAGACCGCCGCGACGGCGCCGGGCTGGTGTTCTTCCTGCTGGCCCTGCTCACCGCAGTGGTGGACTGGTGGGGCGCGCGCGCCATCGACCACTGGACGTTCAACCTCGTTCACACCTCCACGGCCGGCACCTTCGGCTGGGCCTCGGTGATCCTGCCGCTGATCCTGCTGATCGCCGCCGTACGCTACTTCCGCGCCCCGCAGGACCACTCCGGCAACGCCCGGATCGCCGCGGGCAGCACCATCATCCTGGTCGCCGCCGCCGGAATCGTGCACCTGGCCAACGGCCTGCCCACGATCAACGAGTCCTTCACCGTGGGCTCCGACGGCACCTTCACCGCCCTGCTGACCTCGGGCGGCGTCATCGGCTACCTGATCAGCGTGCCGCTGGCCTCGCTGGTCACCCCCTATCCGGTCTGGGCGCTGCTGATCCTTGCGCTGCTCGCCGGACTGCTGATCCTCACCGACACCCCGCTGCGCCGGGTGCCCGAGCGCGCCGCCGTCGCCAAGAGCTACCTGGTGGGGGAGCGCCGCGAGGTCGAGCAGGACCCGAACCTGCCCTCCGGCGGTGCCTCCCAGCAGCGCGATCCCTCCGAGCCCGCCAGCGCCAAGTCCGCGGCCGGCACCGCTGCGAAGTCCTCCGACGACGACGTCGCGGCTCGCCCCCGCCGCTCCGCCCGCCATGCCGAGGATCCCGCCGCCGCCGAGGCCGGCACCAAGAAGTCGCTGCTCGCCAAGATCATGGGCCCCAGGTCCTCGGACTCCGAGGATGCCGATGCCGAGTCCTTCGGAAATGACCATTCGAGCGACTCCGAGGCCCAGCGCGCCGCCGCCGGAGCCTATGAGGACCCGGTGACCGAGGAGTCTGAGGAGTCCTTCGGCTCTCCCGCCGTGCCCGCCGGAGTGCGCCGCCCGACAGCCCAGGAGCTGGCCATCCAGCGCGCCCGGGAGAAGGCGGCCCCGGCCACCGAGACCCAGCCCACCGCCGCCGCAGCGGGGGCAGCTGTGCCCTCCTCGGCGGCGCTGATGAACAGCCCCGAGCGCGAGGCTCCGGCCCCGGCCGCAGCCATGCCGGTGCGTTCGGAGCAGCTCGCGCTCGGCGGGGACGTCACCTACACCTTGCCCGAGCAGGGCCTGCTGCCCTCGGGCCCGCCGGCCAAGGAACACACCGCGGCCAATGACGAGGTCGTCCATGCGCTGAACCAGACCTTCCAGCAGTTCAAGGTCGAGGCCCAGGTCACCGGGTTCTCCCGTGGCCCGACGGTCACCCGCTATGAGGTGGAGCTGGTTCCTGGCACCAAGGTGGAGAAGGTCACCGGGCTGGAGAAGAACATCTCCCTGGCGGTGGCCTCCAACGAGGTCCGCATTCTCTCGCCGATCCCGGGCAAGTCCGCCATCGGCATCGAGATCCCGAACAAGGACAAGGAAGTCGTCGCCCTGGGCGACGTGCTGCGCTCCAACGCCGCCCGCAAGACCGACCACCCGATGATCATGGGCGTGGGCAAAGACGTGGAGGGCGGCTTCGTCGTCGCCAACCTCGCCAAGATGCCGCACCTGCTGGTCGCCGGCGCCACCGGTGCCGGCAAGTCGGCGTTCGTGAACTCCATGGTCACCTCCATCCTGATGCGCGCCACCCCGGACGAGGTCCGCCTGGTCATGGTCGACCCCAAACGCGTGGAGCTCACCGCCTACGAGGGCGTCCCGCACCTGGTCACCCCGATCATCACCGACGCCAAGAAGGCCGCCGAGGCGCTGCAGTGGGTGGTCAAGGAGATGGACAACCGCTACGACGACCTCGCCCACTTCGGCTATAAGCATGTCGACGACTTCAACAAGGCGATCCGCGCCGGCAAGATCCAGCTGCCGCCGGACTCCAAGCGCGATCTGCGGCCCTACCCGTACCTGCTGGTGATCGTCGATGAGCTCGCCGACCTGATGATGGTCGCCCCGCGCGACGTCGAGGACTCGATCGTGCGCATCACCCAGCTGGCCCGTGCCGCCGGCATCCACCTGGTGCTGGCCACCCAGCGCCCCTCGGTGAACGTGGTCACCGGTCTGATCAAGGCCAACATCCCCTCCCGCATGGCCTTCGCCACCTCCTCCGCCACCGACTCCCGGGTCGTGCTGGACTCAGTGGGCGCGGAGAAGCTGCTGGGCCAGGGCGATGCGCTCTTCCTGCCGGCCGGACGCCCCAACGCGATGCGCGTGCAGGGAGCCTGGGTCAACGACTCCGAGGTCCACGCGGTGGTCGAGCACGTGAAGTCCCAGCTCAAGGCCCAGTACCGCGAGGACGTGGTGCCGGAGAAGGTGTCGAAGAAGATCGACGAGGACATCGGAGACGATCTCGATGTGCTTCTGCAGGCCACCGAACTGGTGGTCACCACGCAGTTCGGCTCCACCTCCATGCTCCAGCGCAAGCTGCGCGTCGGCTTCGCCAAGGCTGGCCGCCTGATGGACCTCATGGAGTCTCGCGGCGTGGTCAGCGCCTCGGAAGGCTCCAAGGCCCGCGACGTGCTGGTCTCCCCGGAGGAGCTCCCCGGACTGCTCGCCACCATGCGCGGCGAAGAGCCTCGGGCGACGGCGCCCAGCGAGGCGGCGCCCGAGGCCTACGACAACACCGGGATCGAGTACGAGCCGGGACAGTCGGTGCAGACCGCGCCCTCCGGAGTCCTCGGCGCAGAGGGCACAGCGGACATCAGCCCGACGCCGGGGTATGCGCCGTCCGCACCCTCGGCGGGCCATTCAGCACCCTCGGCGGGCACGTCGGCCCTGTCTGGGGTCTCAGCGCCTTCTGCCGCCTCGGCGGCGGAGTATGCGGAGTCCGGGCAGTCCGAAGCCCTGGGGACTGAACATCCAGCTGCCGAGCCCACCCAGACCGCGCCCACCCAGGCCGTGGGGGAGCGGCGCGTCAGCCGCGCCTCGCTCTCCAGCGCTGACCTCATCGCTCGCGATCTGGCCGAACGCACTGCCGCACTGCCCGAGGCGAACGACTATCATGACGGTCATGACTCCACATCCGGCGAGGATATGTGGGAATTGACCGGACGCTGAGAGGCCCATGACTGACACCCCCCGCGACACATCGGCGCAGACCGGACAGGCTCCGCTGCTGAACATCGCGAACATCTTGACTATGGTCCGCATCGCCCTGGTGCCCGTCTTCATCTGGTTCCTGCTGCTGGACTCCGAAGGTGATGTGTTCGGAGGCGGCGCCGAGCCGACCAACGGAGGCTGGCGCTGGGCGGCCGCCGCAGTCTTCGCCGTGGCGGTGCTGACGGACAAGATCGACGGCGACCTCGCTCGTGCCCGCAACCTGGTCACCGACTTCGGCAAGATCGCCGACCCCATCGCAGACAAGCTGCTCATCGGGGCGGGCCTGATCATGCTGTCCCTGCTCTCGGAGCTTTACTGGTGGGTCACGATCGTGATCCTGGTCCGCGAGCTGGGCGTCACCGTGCTGCGCATGGCGGTGATCCGCTACGGGGTCATGCCCGCCTCCCGCGGCGGCAAGCTCAAGACCGTGCTGCAGTCCGCCGGCCTGCAGCTGATGCTGCTGCCGCTGGTGGTGCTCGCCGGCTGGCTGGCCGACGTCGCATTCTGGATCATGATCCTCGCCCTCGTCGTCACGGTGATCACCGGGGTGGACTACCTGATCTCCGCGCTGAGGATGCGGCGCAGCGTCCGCGCCTCCCGCGCGAGCGGCAGCGAAGCGTCCCACCGCGACTCCCATGGGTGAGGTCTCCAGCGACGACCTCCTGCGCTCCAGGGATGCCGGCCTGCTCGCCCGCGAGGCCCAGCGCACCACCGTCCCCACTGCCATCATCCAGACCCTCGGACACCGGGGCGCGACCCTTGCTACTGCAGAGTCGCTGACCGCTGGCGGTCTCTCCTCACGTATCGCCGAGGTCCCCGGGACCTCGGTGGCCCTGCTGGGCGGCGTCGTCGCCTACTCCAGTGCCGTAAAACGTCATCTGCTCGGAGTCGACGCCGAGCTGCTGGCCCAGCGCGGCGCCGTCGACCCGGATGTCGCCGCCGCCATGGCCCGCGGAGCGGCCTGCTGCACCGGTGCCGACATCGGGATCTCCACCACCGGAGTGGCAGGCCCGGAGCCCCACGAGGGCAAGGAGGTGGGCACCGTCTATCTGGGCCTGGCCTGCAGAAAGACCCAGGCGCGGCGCCTTGGACTGAGTCTTCCCGCCGGATGCGAACCCCCGCAGGCCGGGTTGAGCGCCGCCGACGCGGAGGAGTGGCTCTCCGGCTCGATGCTCCTCGACCTCGAGGGGGACCGGGAACAGATCCGCGACGCCTCGGTCGAGGGAGCCCTCAAACTGGTCGAGGACTTTCTTCTCACCGTTCCTCCGGGGATCGGCGATCGGGACTAGAGTAGGGACCGAGGACCTGCAGCCGCACCGGGAAGAAAACACCTGCGAAGACCGTTGACCACAGGTGGAACATACCGAAAGAGGAGTGAGTCCATGGTGAGACAACCAGTCACTGTCAACGGGGTGACCCGTTGGAAAGATATGGACGTTGACGGCGTCGCCGCCACCGAGACCCGAGAGTCCAAGGGCGTGATCCTGCGCCAGGAGATCGGTGACGTCCTGCGCAGCATCCGCCAGGCAGAAGGCCGCACCCTGCGCGATGTGTCCCATGACGCGCGAGTGTCGCTGGGATACCTCTCCGAGGTCGAACGCGGACAGAAGGAAGCCTCCTCGGAGCTGCTGGCCTCTATCTGCTCCGCCCTCGATGTCCCGCTCTCCACGATGCTCTCCCAGGTCGCCGAGCGCATCGCCAACGCCGAAGGGCTGCACGTGCCCGATACCGTGCCCACCGAATTCCAGCGCGAGTTCGGCGGCGGAGTGGTTCCCGACCGGGTGCCCGACAACATGACGCGCGAAGAGCTGGCACGCAGCGGTTCTTGAAGGTCTTCGCTGACTCCGCGGCCTGAGCCGCAGTGACCTCAGGCGCAGCCGGAGCCGATAAGGGAGGGTCCCCTCACGGGTGGCCCTCCCTTGCTGTGTCATTACTGTCTTAGACTGAGGTGCATGGAAAGCCTTGATCGTCGCGCCAAAGTCCATGAGCTCGAGCAGGAGTTCAACAGACTCTTCGTCCGGCGACGATTCAATGCGCTGCAGCTCGCACGGCAGATCGACCCAGAGATCGAGCCAGCCTCCTACTCGGTGCTGGCCACCCTGCAGCAGATGGGACCGCAGCGAATGACCGCGATCGCACGGCATCTGGGCATCGGCAAACCGACCCTCTCGCGTCAGCTGAGCACGCTGGAGGCCCGCGGGTTCATAGAGAAGGCCACCGATCCGGATGATGGTCGCGCGCAGATGGTCTCACTCACCGAAGAAGGACGCAGTCGGCTCGAGTCTGCACAGGGTGATCGCGCCGAGCGCTACCTGCAGATGCTGCAGCCCTGGGAGGAGCAGGAGATCAATCTGCTCTCCGGGCTGCTGGCGAAGCTGAACCGCACCTATACCGAGTTCGACGCCGAGAACGACCCGACCCTGAGCAGTGGGTCGGCGGAGCAGCATGCCGCGAAGACCGAAGCGATCAAGGGAGATTCATGAGAGAAAGTCGATTCTGGTTCCTCATGGAGGGGGAGTTCGGCGCCGGCTATGCGCATGTCCTCGCCGATTCCCTGGTGCTCAGCCAATACCAGAAGACGGCGAAGGCCGCCCTGGAGTCCGGAGTCAGCCCGCGAGATGTCTGGGACGCGGTCTGTGACCAGCAGGACGTCCCCGTGGATCGCCGGCTGGGCCGCGACATCGCACCCAAACCGTGAACGCTCCAGCCCTGCGTTGACCCCTCCGGCGTCGGCCGAGGATGACCAGGCACGTTGTGATGGAGACACGCGGGCGGCAGTCGAAGATATGTTCGAGCCGATGCGTTAGAGTTTTCCCCAGAAAGCCCGGACGGCGGGGTGGAGCTCGATTGAGTGCACAGGCCCCCTGGTGCACGCGGGCATGTCAGAGGGTCCGCCTAATCTGGCACCACATACCTACAACGAATCATCGAGGTGAATCATGGCAGTGAGCCAGGATCGTGAAAAGGCGCTCGAAGCAGCGTTGGCACAGATCGACAAGCAGTACGGCAAGGGTTCGGTCATGCGTCTTGGTGATGACACCCGCGCGCCGATCGAGACCATCCCGACCTCCTCGATCGCCATGGACGCCGCGCTCGGCATCGGTGGCTTCCCCCGCGGACGTGTGGTGGAGATCTACGGACCTGAGTCTTCGGGCAAGACCACGGTCGCCCTGCACGCGGTGGCCAACGCGCAGAAGATGGGCGGCATCGCAGCCTTCATCGACGCCGAGCACGCCCTCGACCCGGTGTACGCGCAGAAGCTCGGCGTGGACACAGACGCACTCCTGGTGTCTCAGCCGGACACCGGTGAGCAGGCCCTGGAGATCATGGACATGCTGGTCTCCTCCGGTTCCATCGACATCGTGGTCATCGACTCCGTGGCGGCCCTGGTGCCCCGGGCGGAGATCGAAGGCGAGATGGGTGACTCCCATGTGGGCCTGCAGGCACGTCTGATGTCCCAGGCGCTGCGCAAGATCGCGGGACGCCTCTCCCAGACCAAGACCACCGCCATCTTCATCAACCAGCTGCGCGAGAAGATCGGCGTCTTCTTCGGCTCCCCGGAGACCACCTCCGGCGGCAAGGCACTGAAGTTCTATGCCTCGGTCCGCGTGGATGTGCGCCGCATCGAGACCCTCAAAGAGGGCACCAACGCCGTGGGCAACCGGACCCGCGCCAAGATCGTCAAGAACAAGATGGCCCCGCCGTTCAAGCAGGCCGAGTTCGACATCATCTACGGCGAGGGAATCTCCCGCGAGGGAGGCCTCATCGACGTGGGTGTGGAGAACGGCCTGGTCAAGAAGTCCGGCGCCTGGTTCACCTATGACGGTGACCAGCTCGGGCAGGGCAAGGAGAAGGCCCGCACCTTCCTCAAGGACAACCCGGACCTCGCCGATGAGATCGAGCGCCGCATCCGCGAGAAGCTCGGCCTCATCTCCCCGCTGGAGGAAGAGGGCGGTCCCTCACTGAAGGCGGTCGACGCCTGATAGGAGGTCTCCATGGGTGACCAGCAGCAGACGATCAACGCGCTGCGCGAGGCCTTGACTCGCATCGAGGAACGCGACCCGGATGCTCCGGTGCCGGACTTCCTCGATGTGAGTAAGCCCGCCGGGGAATTCCCCCAGGACGCAGGCTCGGAGGGCCCAGGCAGCACCGCGGAAGGAGTCGACTCGGACGCTCCCGCCGCAGGGGCCGCGGCTGTCGGGTCGACGCCCGGCGGTGGATTCGCTCGAGAGGATGTTTCCGACCCCTCCGCGGATCGCGTAGATTCCGAGCCCTCCAGCCCGGAAGACCAGGACGACACCGAGGACGTGTCAGGTGACCTCGAGTCGCTGAGCCCCGAGCAGCAGTATGAGAAGGCACGCACCGTGGTGCTGCGCAAGCTCACCGGGTCGCCCAAGACCCGGCAGCAGCTGGCCACGGCGCTCACCGAGAAGGAGTTCTCCTCCGAGATCATCACCCGGGTCCTGGATCGCATGGAGGAAGTCCATCTGATCAACGACGCCGAATTCGCGCGCACCTGGGTGCGAGGTCGTCACGAGATCAAGAACCTGGGCAAGTCGGCGCTGCGCCGCGAACTGCGTGAGAAGGGCGTCAGCGAACCCGACACCGAGCAGGCCCTGGAGCAGCTCAGTGACGAGGATGAGCTGGCCGCGGCCCGTGAGCTGGTTGAGCGCAAGCTGCGGGACAAACCGGTCCCCGCCGGCTCTGGACCCGAAGAGCGGGCCGAGCGGGACAAGATCACTCGGCGTCTGGTGTCCATG
This sequence comes from uncultured Nesterenkonia sp., assembly GCA_947494195.1. Taxonomy (GTDB): domain Bacteria; phylum Actinomycetota; class Actinomycetes; order Actinomycetales; family Micrococcaceae; genus Nesterenkonia. The sequence goes on from CANLUC010000004.1 coordinate 38,866, forward strand.
CTGGCCCGACGCGGCCATGCCCCCGGAACCGCCTTCCAGATCGTGCGTGAGGTGCTCGACGAACGCGCCAGCGCGTAGAATTCTCAGCGATGACTGATGTAGTGATGGACCGCGCCGATGCCACCGCCCTGGACCCTGCGACCGCAGAGACACCGGCGGTGAAGGCGCGCACCTACGAGGTGCGCACCTTCGGCTGCCAGATGAACGTCCATGACTCCGAGCGCATGTCCGGTCTGCTCGAGGACGCCGGGTACACGCCCGCCTCCAGCGACGCGACCCCCGATCTGGTGGTCTTCAACACCTGCGCGGTGCGGGAGAACGCGGACAACAAGCTCTACGGCAACCTCGGCATGCTGCGCCAGACCAAGGCCAAGCACGAGGGCATGCAGATCGCCGTCGGCGGCTGCCTCGCCCAGAAGGATCAGGACACGGTCCTCGCCAAGGCTCCCTGGGTCGACGTCGTCTTCGGGACCCACAACATCGGCTCGCTGCCCACGCTGCTTGAACGCTCGCGGCACAACGCCGAGGCGGAGCTCGAGATCCTTGAGTCTCTGGAGACCTTCCCCTCCACGCTTCCGACCAAGCGCGAATCCGTGCACTCCGGCTGGGTCTCGATCTCAGTGGGCTGCAACAACACCTGCACCTTCTGCATCGTGCCCTCACTGCGCGGCAAGGAACGTGACCGACGCCCGGGAGAGATCCTCGCCGAGGTCCGTGCACTGGTGGCCGACGGAGCGGTGGAAGTGACCCTGCTGGGGCAGAACGTGAACACCTACGGCGTGGAGTTCGGTGACCGTGGCGCGTTCGCCAAACTGCTGCGCGCCTGTGGAGAGATCCAGGGCCTGGAGCGGGTGCGCTTCACCAGCCCGCACCCGGCCTCCTTCACCGACGACGTCATTGACGCCATGGCCGAGACGCCCAATGTCATGCCCCAGCTGCACATGCCGCTGCAGTCGGGCTCCGACAAGGTGCTCAAGGACATGCGCCGCTCCTACCGGTCCAAGAAGTTCCTCGGCATCCTGGAGAAGGTGCGTGAGCGCATGCCGCACGCCGCGGTCACCACCGACATCATCGTCGGCTTCCCCGGCGAGACGGAGGATGACTTCCTGGAGACCATGCGCGTCGTCGAAGCTTCACGGTTCTCCTCGGCCTTCACCTTCCAGTACTCTCCGCGGCCAGGAACCCCCGCCGCCACCATGGAGGACCAGATCCCCAAGGCCGTCGTGCAGGAGCGCTTCGAGCGGCTCTGCGCCCTCCAGGACCGCATCTGCGCCGAGGAGAACGCCACGCTGCTGGGCACCTCGCAGGAACTCCTGGTGACCGCAGACTCCGGATCCAAGTCCGCCGAGACCGGCCGCCTCTCCGGGCGTGCGCCGGACAACCGACTGGTGCACTTCTCCGTGCCGGCCGGGGAACCCGCACCGCGTCCCGGGGACTTCGTCACAGTGACCATCACCAAGGCCGCAGGCTTCCACCTGCTCGCGGACCCCAGCGGCGCCGAGGACTACCAGCTGCGCCGTTCCCCGGCAGGCGACGCCTGGGACCGTTGGCAGGCAGACTCCTGCGGAGTCGGCACTACCCAGGTGAGCGGATCCACCCCCGCAGCAGTGTCGCTGGGAATGCCCACCCTGCGCGTCGGACCGTGATGACGCCGCTGGTCGTCATCGTCGGGCCCACCGCCTCCGGCAAGTCTGCGCTGGGGATCGAGCTGGCGCGTCGGCTCGACGGGGAGATCATCAACGCCGACTCGATGCAGCTCTACCGCGGGATGGACATCGGAACGGCAAAGGTGACCGCAGAAGAAGCAGGTGAGGTTCCGCATCATCTCCTCGACGTGCTCGAGGTGACCAGCGAAGCCTCCGTGGCAGCGTTCCAGGAACAGGCCCGGCAGATCGTCGAACAGATCCGCTCCCGAGGACGGACCCCGATCATGGTGGGCGGTTCCGGGCTCTACGTGCGGGCAGCCATCGACGTCATCGAATTCCCGCCCACAGACCCTCAGCTGCGCGCCCGTCTCAGCGAACGTCTCGAGGAGGAGGGTGCCGCCGCACTGCGACTCGAGCTGCGTGCAACCGATCCGGAGTCCGCCGCCGTCATCAAGGATGATCGTCGGCTCGTGCGCGCCCTGGAGGTGGTCCAGCTGACCGGACGCACGTTCTCCTCCTTCATGCCGCAGCGCACCTATGAACCACGCCTCGGTCCCGTGGTGCAGCTGGGCCTCGATGTGGACCGAACCCTGCTGCATGAGCGCATCGCCCTTCGAGTGCAGCAGATGGCCGAACAGGGCATGCTGCAGGAGGTGCAGTCCCTGGAGGCCGCGGGGCTGCGGGAAGGCAGGACCGCCTCGCGCGCCATCGGATATCAGCAGTTCCTTCAAGTTCTTGACGGGGAGATCGACCAGGCGCAGGCCGTCGAGTCCACCACCGTGGCCACCCGAAAATTCGCCCGACGCCAGGAGACCTGGTTCCGTGCCGATCCACGCGTCACCTGGCTCAGTGCCCCGAAGGAGAACCTCCCCGATGCCGCCCTGGAAGTGATCGGCGCCGCGGGGCGTTGAACACTGTGAGACGACGCAGGGTTCTGCGCGCCTCGTCCGAGCTATGAAGTCTTGAAGCTATGAAGGAGAACCGCGTGGCCCACCACCTCACCGGCCTCGATGCGCTTGCTGGCATCACCGTCACCAAGGCCCATGCCACCGGCAACGACTTCGTGATGCTCGCGGACCGTGCCGGCGAGCATGAGCTTGAAGCCCATCAGGTGGCGGCGCTGTGCGACCGGCACCTCGGGATCGGCGGCGACGGTGTGATTCGGGCCGTTCCGGCCCACCGGGTCTCGGGCGATGCCTCCATCTCCCGGATGCTCGCCGAGGATCCCGAGTTGACCAGCACCGAAGATGCTCCGCTGTGGTTCATGGACTACCGCAACGGTGACGGGTCGATCGCGGAGATGTGCGGCAATGGTGTCCGCGCCTTCGCACATTTCCTCATCGCGGAGGACCTGGTGCAGCTCGCGGAGGGCCAGGAGCTTCCCGTGCTGACCCGTGCCGGGCTGCGCAGCGTGCGCAAGGTCCCTGAGGGCTACGCGATCGGGATGGGCGTCTGGTCCTTCATCGATCCCGAGCTTGCCTCATCCAATGCCTCCGACTCCCTGGTGATCGCCTCCGGGCTCGACGAGCCTCGACCCGCGCTGAGCATCTCGATGGGCAACCCGCACACCGTCGTCGCGCTCGGTGACATCGATGTGCTTGAAGGCCTCAACCTGCACGAGGAACCCAAGGTGGATCCCGTGCCGCCGCACGGAACCAACGTGGAGTTCGTCGTGCCGGCGGACCCGCTGGTGACCACCGACGAGGCGGGGGAGCCGGTGGGACGGGTCAGGATGCGGGTCCACGAGCGCGGGGTGGGAGAGACCATGTCCTGTGGCACCGGCGCCTGCGCGGCGGCAGCGGCAGTGCGCGTCTGGGCCTCGGATGACTCCGTGACCGCCTGGAAGGTCGACGTGCCCGGAGGTCAGGTGACGGTTCGTTTCACCGCCCGGCCCGACGGTGCTGAGGATGTCGAGCTCGCCGGCCCCGCCGAGCTGGTGCTCCGCGGCACGCTGAGCTGAGTCCCTCAGCCGCTGACTCGCTGACTCGCTGACCCGTCGTCGAGTCCGCTAGCTCCGGGCGATGTGCAGCAGACGGAAGCCCTTGGAGGTCTCCGCGCGGTCGCTGTGGAACTCACCTGCCGCGGCACTCAACATCTCGGTGATCCAGCTCAGCAGCGAGTCTGCGCCGAGGTTCTTCTGCACCACGAGCCAGGCTTCTCCGCCGGGCTGCAGCCGGGGCAGCCAGTGGTCAAGCAGGTCATGCAGGGCCTGCTTGCCCACCCTGATCGGGGGATTGGACCAGATGGTCTCGAAGTGCAGGTCGGAGGGGACGTCCTCGGGTGCCATCACCCGGACATTGCTCAGTCCCAGTGCCGCGGCGTTCTCCGCGCACAGAGTCCGCGAGCGTTCGTTGACATCGACTGCCCAGACGGTCGCCTCCGGGGACCGCATGGCCAGCACCAGCGCGATAGGGCCCCAGCCGCACCCGATGTCCAGCAGGTTGCCCGTAGCCGCAGGATCCGGAGCGTGCTTGAGCAGCACCGCGGTGCCTTTGTCCACACCCTCGGGGGAGAAGATCCCGCCCGCGGTGTTGACCGCGACAGTGCGTCCGTCGAGCGTCACCTCCACTCGGCGACGCGTGAAGGGGCCCTCGGGAGAGGCGGAGAAATAATGCTGGGAGCTCACAGGGTGAATCGTAGTAGACTTGCCCTCATGTGGATTCACCTGACGTACTCCCGCCCTCGCGGTTGAGTCACCCCTCACCAGCCCGCCGGACGTCTGTGCCGGCGATGGAAGTCATCCACATCCTCGAACAAGTCCCGCAGCGTATCCACAAGGGCCCCGCACACTTACTCGTGTCCGCGGCTGAACGTAGGATGGATACCCACAGCGGGCAGGGCCAGCCCGAAAACTGGTCCTAAGGAGATCATGACCAAGCAGAACCACACGCCAGACCCCTCAGGCGAGACCCCCGACGAGCAGGCAGCGCAGGACAACGTCCAGTCCTCGGTGGATGCCACCATCGAGCGGATCCTCGCCGCTGACCGAGCCCGCGACGAGGCCCCGACACGCACCACCCGGTTCGAGGCCGAGCCGGACTTCAAGCGCCGCGGCATTCTGGGGGAACAGGCGCGCGAGCTCGCGCAGGACACCTCTCACTCCGACTCGGAGGGGGAGAACTACGACCTGCTCGAACGCCGCTCCCTGCGCCGCGTGGACGGGCTCTCCACCGAGCTCGAGGACGTCTCCGAGGTCGAGTACCGCCAGCTTCGACTCGAGCGCGTCGTGCTCGCCGGCCTCTGGGGCGAAGGAACCGTCGCCGAGGCGGAGTACTCGCTGCGCGAGCTTTCGGCCCTGGCCGAGACCGCTGGCTCCACCGTCCTGGATGGCTTCCTGCAGCGCCGGGCCAAGCCCGATCCCGGGACGTTCTTCGGCTCCGGCAAGGCCGAAGAGATCCGCGAGGCGGTGGCCGAGCTCGGCGCCGACACCGTGGTGGTCGACTCCGAGCTGGCGCCCTCCCAGCGCCGTGGACTGGAGGACATCGTCAAGGTCAAGGTCATCGACCGCACCGGCCTGATTCTGGACATCTTCGCCCAGCACGCCAAGTCCCGTGAGGGCAAGGCCCAGGTGGAGCTCGCTCAGATGGAGTACATGCTTCCGCGTCTGCGTGGCTGGGGCGAGTCGCTCTCCCGCCAGGCCGGTGGCCAGGTCGGCGGCGCCGGGGCAGGGATCGGCTCCCGCGGTCCCGGTGAGACCAAGATCGAGCTCGACCGCCGACGCATCAACAAGCGGATGGCGAAGCTGCGCCGCGACATCACGGCCATGAAGCCGGCCCGCGACGCCAAGCGTGCCAATCGCAAGCGCAATGCGGTGCCCTCGGTGGCCATCGCCGGCTACACCAACGCCGGCAAGTCCTCGCTGCTGAACCGGCTCACCGACGCCGGGGTGATGGTGGAGAACGCCCTCTTCGCCACCCTGGATCCGACCACCCGCAAGGCGGTCACCCCCGACGGCATCGGCTACACGCTCTCGGACACGGTGGGCTTCGTCCGGCAGCTTCCGACTCAGCTCATCGAAGCCTTCCGCTCCACGCTGGAGGAGGTCGCCGATGCTGACCTGATCCTGCACGTGGTCGACGCCTCTCACCCCGAGCCGGAAGGCCAGATCCGCGCCGTACGCACGGTGCTGGCCGAGGTGGACGCCCACGAGGTGGACGAGATCATCGTGCTGAACAAAGCCGACCTCGCGGACTGGGACGTGGTGGAACGGATTCGCCGTCGCGAACCACACACGATCGTGGTCTCGGCGCACACCGGTGAGGGGATCGAGGAGCTCCGCGAGCTGATCAGCAACTCCATCCCGCGGCCCAGCGTGCCGCTGGACCTCATGGTGCCCTACGCCCAGGGCGACGTCGTCTCCCGGCTGCATGCCGAGGACGCCGAGATCCTCTCCACCGAGTACCTCGAGGAAGGCACCTTGTTGAAGGTCCTGGTCCGCCGCGAACTGGTGGCAGACCTCTCGGAGTACCAGGTCCAGCCCGAGCCGAAGGCTTGAGCGTGCCCACCACCCGGTCCACCGGGCACCGGGAGACCACCGAGCTGCTTGGCCGGGCGGTGAGCGCCATGGGCGGCGTCGAGCGTCCGGGGCAGGTGACCATGGCCGAACACGTCGCCATGGCCCTGCGCAAGCGCCGGCACCTGCTGGTTCAGGCCGGCACCGGCACGGGCAAGTCCCTGGCCTACCTGGTGCCCGCCGTGGTCCACGCGCTGGACGCCGAGAAGCCCGTGCTCATCTCCACCGCCACATTGGCTCTGCAGGCCCAGATCATGGGCCGAGACCTGCCGAGGCTGTTGGAGAACATCGCCGATCACGTGGACCGACCGGTGGACGTCGCGCTGGTCAAGGGCCGCTCGAATTATGTGTGCAAGCACAAGATCGATGGCGGCTTCCCCGAAGACGACGACGAGCAGGCCCTCTTCTCCTTCGCCGATGAGCCGGGCCCCGGCGCCACCGCGCTGGAGCCTGGTTCGCAGCTGGGCCGCGAGATCGTCACCCTGCGCGAATGGGCGGAGGTCACTGAGACCGGTGACCGCGACGATCTGCCCACGGGCGTCACCGACCGCGCCTGGCGGCACGTCTCGGTCAACGCGGTGGACTGCATCGGCGCCCGCAAATGCCCCATGGCCGCCGAGTGCTTCTCCGAACGCGCCCGCGAGAAGGCCAAGGACGCCGACCTGGTCGTCACCAACCACGCGATGCTCGCGATCGACGCCTTCGAGGGGCTTGATGTGCTGCCCGATCACGATGCCGTCATCGTCGATGAGGCCCATGAGCTCGCAGACCGCGTCACCTCCGCCGTCACCGCCCAGCTCTCGGCCCAGATGATCAAGGCTGCCGCCTCCTCGGCCCGCCGGCATACCGCGATCAACGTGGAGGCCCTGCAGAGCGCAGGCACGGCTGTAGAAGCTGCCTTCCACCGCGTGGACTCGGGACTGCTGGCCCGCGGTCTCAATCCTCAGCAGCGCGAGGCCGTGGAGCTGGCCCGCAACGCCGCCCGCACCGCGCTCTCGGATTCCAAGCCCTCCGGCGACGGCGAGGCGGACCCGGGCCGAAGCACGGCGCGGTCCCGCATGCAGGCCGTGCTCGAGACCGCCAACCGTATCCTGGAGTCTCCGGAGACCCCGGATGTCGTCTGGCTCAACAGGCAGGGATCCTTCGTCCCGGGACGCGGCTACCAGGAGGCCGACCTCGAGGAGCCGCCGATCATCTACGTGGCTCCCACCTCGGTGGCCGGGCGGCTGCGCGAAGGACTCTTCGGAGACCGCACGGTCATCCTCACCTCAGCCACCCTGACCATCGGCGACAGCTTCGACCCGGTGGCCGGAGCACTCGGCCTGGCCGGCGAGAAGGCCCCCGCCTGGGACGCCGTCGATGTGGGAAGTCCGTTCGACTACCCCAAGCAGGGTGTGCTCTACGTCGCCAAGCACCTGCCAGCACCTTCGATGAACACCGCCCAGGCGCAGCGCGATGAACTCGCCGGGCTCATCGAGGCCTCGCGCGGGGCCACCCTGGCGCTGTTCTCCTCACGCCGTGCCGCCGAGGACGCCGCAGAAGACCTCCGCCAGCGCCTCGACGTCCCGATCCTCTGCCAGGGCGATTCCACGATGTCCGCGCTGGTGCGCGAATTCGCCGAGGATGAGGAGACCTGCCTCTTCGGCACCATGAGCCTCTGGCAGGGAGTCGACGTCCCGGGACGGGCCTGCCGGCTCGTGGCGATCGACCGCATCCCGTTCCCTCGCCCGGACGATCCGCTGCTCAGCGCGCGCAGCCAGGAGGTGGCGAAGAACGGCGGCAACGGCTTCATGCAGGTCGCCGCCACCCACGCGGCAACCCGACTGGCTCAGGGTGCGGGCCGGCTGATCCGCACCTCTGAGGACAAGGGCGTGCTGGCGATCCTCGATTCACGCCTGGCCACCGCGCGCTATGGCGGCTTCCTCAAGCGCTCCATGCCCGACTTCTGGCCCACGGTCAACGGCGATCTCGCCCGCGGTGCACTGAGCAGACTCGCCGACCTGGAGCGTTAGTCCGGCACGGTAGTCCGTGGTGGAGGGCTCGGCCTCGCCGGGCGCGTAAGCCTCGGCGTAATCCGGGGCCGGCGCAACGTCCCAGAATTCCTCCAGGGTGAGTCCGCTCGCGTGGACCTCCTGTGCGGTCTCCGTGCCGAGGTACCGGAGATGCCAGGGCTCGTAGGCGAAGCCCGTGATCTCCTCAACGCCCTCTGGGTACCGGATGATGAAGCCAGACTCGTGCGAATGATCCGCCAGCCACTGTCCCTGCTCAGAGTCGCCGAAGCAGGGGCGCAGATAGCACTCCCGGTCCTGCAGGTCGGCCACGTCCACGGCCAGGCCGGTCTGGTGCTCGGAATGCCCCGGCCGCGCGCTGACCCGGTCCGCAGCCTCAGGGCCGTCCTCGAGGCGTCGCTGCTCATACAGCGCCTTCTGGAAGTCCCCGTCGCGGTAGGCGGTGGTCGCCCAGAGATCGATCCCCTCCTCGGCCGCCGCCGCATGGAGCTCCTCGTAGGCTGCGGCAGCTTCCTCGCGCAGGCGAGCGTCGGCGAACTCGTGAGGCGCGTCTACGGTGCGCAGGTCATCAGGCGCGTAGTCCCGGGGACTCAGCGGATTCTGCTTGTTCACCAGCACGTGGACGGAGTCGGGGCTCTCCTGCGCGGGCGCGGGCTCCCGTTCCATCTCGGTGGGGACGTCTGACGTGGAGCTTTCCTCGCGTCCCGCAACCTGAGATTTCTCCTCGCCCGCTACCATCAACAGGAGAGTCACGCAGGCGGCCACCGCCAGGATGCGCGTCAGGAGAACGTTACGGGTAGCCACGCTAGGAGATCGTAGACGATGGCGGATGCACAGAGCGCCAGGGGCTCGTTCCCCGGGTTCCTCACCTGGGTGCTGGCGGCGGCGCTCGCACTCTCCGGCTGCGCCAATGCCGAGGGCGGCAACGGCAACGGCGACGACGACGCTGCGGACGAACGGCCCGCGTCCGGAGAGCCTGCGCCTGGAGAGTCCGCGCCCGAAGAATCCGCGTCCAATGAGTTCACCATCGCGGCCACCGGCGACGTGCTTCTGCACGACAACATCCTTGAAGAGGCCGTAGAGATCGCCGAAGAGCAGGACTACTCGTTCTCTCCGCTGATGCGCGGAGTCGAAGACCTCATCGCCGGTGCGGACCTGGCGCTGTGTGGACTGGAGGTGCCGATCGCACCGGAAGGCGTGGATCCGGTCGGATACCCGGTGTTCGCCGCCCCGCCGGAGATCGCCGCCGATCTCGCCGAGGTTGGATTCGACGGCTGCGCCACCGCCAATAACCATTCCTTCGACCAGGGCGCCGACGGTCAGGAACGCACGCTCGAGGCCCTCGACGAGGCCGGTCTCGGACATGCAGGCACCGCGCGCACCCCAGCCGAAGCGTCCGAGCCCCAGCTCTACACGCTGGAACGCGGCGGCAGGGAGGTGACCGTGGCGCACCTGGCCACGACCATGCTGCACAACCAGGGGTACCCGCCTCCGGAGGATGAGCCCTGGCGGGTCTCCGATGTCAGCCCCGAGGAGCTCACCGAGCAGGCTGCCCGAGCGCGTCGGGAGGGCGCCGACGTCGTCGTCGCCTCGGTGCACTGGGGCGAGGAGTACACCGCTGCACCCTCGCGGGCCCAGCGGGACTACGGTGAGCAGCTCGCAGCCGGGGGCGAGATCGACGCGGTCTTCGGCAGCCATCCCCACACGCCTCAGCCGATGGAGCGCCTCGACGGAGGCCCGGCGGAGGAGGGCATGTGGGTCGTGTGGTCCATGGGCAACTTCCTCTCCAACCAGGACGAGGCCTGCTGTGCCCCAGAGACTGCCAGCGGCACGGTCGCCTACGCCACCGTGGAGGTCGACGACGACGGCGCCCGGGTCAGCTCCATGGACTGGCTGCCGGTGACCGTGGACAGGGGACCGACCGACGATGAGCCCCACCGCGGGATCTGGCCGCTGCGCGACCTGGCCGAGGGAGAGGTTCCTGCGGCGGTGGAGCTCAGTGAGCGGACCATTGCCGATCGGTGGACGGGTGTGCTCGACGTGATGACGGACCGAGAGCTGCGCGAGCAGCCACCCTCGCCCACCGGGGACGAGCCCACGGTGGTTCCGCGCAGCGGGTAGCGGAGACCTCGCTCAGAGGCTGCGACTCAAAGGCTGCGCAGCACGGTGACGACCTTGCCCATGATGGTGGACTCGTCGCCGAGGATCGGTTCGTACTGTCGGTTCTGCGGCAGCAGCCAGACGTGGCCGTCGCGGCGCTTGAGCGTCTTCACGGTTGCCTCGTCCTCCAGCAGCGCGGCCACGATGTCGCCGTTCTCCGCGGTGTTCTGCCGCCGCACCACGACCCAGTCTCCTTCGAAGATGCCGGCCTCAATCATTGAGTCACCGCGGACCTGGAGCATGAAGAGCTCGCCCTCGCCGGTGAGCTGACGCGGCAGCGGCATGATGTCCTCGACCTGCTGATCCGCGAGGATCGGCCCGCCTGCGGCGATCTGCCCGACCATGGGGATCTCGGAGATCCGGCTGTCCGACTGCACCCGGTACCCCTGCAGGTCGACCACGGTGTCCTCGGTCGGGTGCTCGGCCTCCGGGACGGGCTCGCTCAGCAGCAGCTTGCCCGTGGAGTCGCGCAGCACCTCCATGGCGCGCGGACGCCCGGGCACTCGCATCAGGTACCCCAGCTCCTGGAGACGTGCCAGCTGGTGGGTCACCGAGGAGAGCGAGGCCAGGCCGCAGGCGTCACCGATCTCGCGCATCGACGGCGGGTAGCTGCGCTCGGCGAGAGACGCCTGGATGACGTCGACGATCTGCCGCTGCCGATCCGTCAGTCGCGGCGCCGCCGATGTGCCTTTGGTGTCCTGCGCCATTGCCGCCTCCTGGTTGCGTCGCCGTCCGTGTCAGACCCTGCTGATGGACTGTTCACGGTGAGATTCGGATCGAAGATCACTTCGAACTTGGCGCTCAGGTTACGCGAAACCGTAGAGATATTCCATTGATTCCGCGGCGAGTCTGGCCAAGCTTCGAAACTATGTGCTAGAAATAGAACACACGTTCGATTGAAAGGTTCTTCCCCATGCGTACAGCACAGCTTGCTCTTGCACCTGTTGTCACCGCGCCCAGCGTCTCCGCAGCATCCACTCCTGCGGCGCGCGTCACTGAACCACACAGCCACGCCTCTTCGGCCGGCGCCATGAACCTCACCCGGCGCGGACGCTTCCTGCTGCTCGGCCTCCCCACCTTGGCCGCACTGGCCTTCCTGCTTCTGGGCGCCATGATGCTGGCCACTTCGCTGCTGAACCAGGCCCAGGCCTCCTCGGCCGAGGCCCCAGGCGTCGAAGCGCAGGTCATCACCGTGGGTGCGGGGGACACGCTCTGGAGCGTGGCCAACGCCGTGGAGTCCGAGGAGCGCACCCAGGTGCTCATCGGACAGATCGCTGAACTCAATGACCTGAGTTCCTCCGAGCTCACCCCGGGCCAGGAGCTCTTCGTCCCGGTGGACTGACTGAGCCGGTGTCAGAGTCAGTCCCCGCCCTCCCTGGCGGCGGATGACTAGACTGGTGCGGTGACTTCGCCCCGCTCCAGCAACCTGTCCCGTCTCCCGCTGCGAGAGGAGCTCCAGGGCCAAGAGCCCTACGGAGCTCCCCAGCTGGCTGTGAAGGCCATGCTCAACGTCAACGAGACCACCTACGACGTCCCAGCGGACGTGGTGGACGCGATCGCCAAGGAAGTCCGCACCGCGGCGGCCCAGCTCAACCGGTACCCAGACCGCGAATTCTCCACACTGCGCGAGAAGCTCGCCGACTACCTCAACCGAGACCTCGCCGCCGAGGGCGAACCCGCCGTCCTGACTGCGGAGAACATCTGGGCCGCGAACGGCTCCAACGAGATCATGCAGCACATCCTGCAGGCCTTCGCCGGGCCGGGTCGGTCCGTGCTGTCCTTCCCCCCGACCTACTCCATGTACCCGCTCTACGCCCGCGGGACGTACAGCCAGTACATCGCCGGGACCCGCAGCGCGGACTTCACCCAGACCCCTGAGGACGTCGCCGCGCAGATCCGCGAACACCGGCCGAACGTCGTGATCCTCTGTTCGCCCAACAATCCCACCGGCACGGCCCTGAGCCTGGAGACCGTGGAGGCCGCCTATGAGGCGGCCACGGAGTCCGAGACCATGGTCGTGGTCGACGAGGCCTACGGTGAGTTCCGCCAGGCGGGCACCGGCTCCGCGCTGGCCCTTCTGCCGGGCCGGGAGCGGCTCATCGTCTCGCGGACCATGAGCAAGGCCTTCGCCCTGGCCGGAGGTCGACTGGGCTACCTGGCCGCCGCCCCCGAGGTCACCGACGCCATGCGCCTGGTCCGGCTGCCGTACCACCTCTCCGCGGTGACCCAGGCGACCGCCGTCGCCGCACTGGACCACTCGGCCACCCTGATGGCCAATGTGGAGCGGATCAAGGAGCAGCGCGACCGCATTGTGGCCTCCCTGAAGGAGATGGGTCTGCACCCGGCCCCCTCGGATGCGAACTTCGTCTTCTTCGGCGGACTTCACGATGAGAAGGCGGCCTGGCAGCACCTGTTGGAGGACGGCATCCTGATCCGCGACGTCGGCATTCCTGGACACCTGCGGGTCACCGCGGGCACTGAGGCGGAGACCAGCGAGTTCCTCGCCTCGCTGCAGCGGTTCATCACCAGCGCCACCGCGTAGAATAGGGCGTCGGCGTACCCCCACCACCGAGCAGGAGCTATGGGAGCAGAACTGATCTCTGGGCGCATCGCCCAGATGGAACGAGTCACCAGCGAGTCCAGCGTCAAGGTCCGCATGGACCTGGACGGCACCGGCGCCTCCACGATCAGCACCGGCGTGCCGTTCTATGACCACATGCTCACCGCGCTGTCCAAGCACTCGCTGATCGACCTGGACATCGAGGCCTCTGGCGACACCCACATCGATGTCCACCACACCGTGGAGGACACCGCGATCGTGCTCGGCGAGGTGCTGCGGACCGCACTGGGCGACAAGCGTGGCATCCGCCGCTTCGGCGACGCCACCGTCCCGCTGGACGAGGCCCTGGCCCACGCCGTGGTCGACGTCTCCGGACGGCCCTACCTGGTGCACGCCGGTGAGCCTGAGGGACAGCAGTACCACCTGATCGGCGGACACTTCACGGGGTCCATGACCCGCCACGTCTTCGAGGCGATCACCTACCACTCCGGGATCTGCCTGCACATGAACCTGCTCGGCGGTCGCGACCCGCACCACATCGTGGAGGCCCAGTTCAAGGCCTTCGCCCGTGCGCTGCGCCAGGCCGTGGAGTCCGACCCGCGCACTGATGACATCCCGTCCACCAAGGGTGCCCTGTGAGCGGCAGGCCAGACGTCGTCGTCCTGGACTACGGCTCCGGCAACATCCACTCCGCAGTCCGGGCACTCGAGCGCGCCGGCGCAGACGTGACGCTGACGCGTGACACCGACGCCGTGCTCAACGCCTCCGGGCTGGTGGTGCCCGGTGTCGGCGCCTTCGCCGCGGTGATGTCTGCCCTGCGGGAGATCGACGGGCCCCGCTGGATCGGCCGGCGGATCGCCGGATCACGTCCGGTGCTGGGCATCTGCGTCGGACACCAGGTCATGTTCGAACGCGGGGTGGAACACGGCATCCCCGCCGATGGCCTGGGGGAGTGGCCCGGAGAGGTCACCGCCCTGCCCGAGGGCGCGGTGGTGCCCCACATGGGTTGGAACACCGTGCGCCCGCCGGAGGACACAGTGCTCTTCGAAGGGCTCAAGGACGAGCGCTTCTACTTCGTGCACTCCTATGCGGTGCAGTCCTGGGACTTCGATCAGAGCATCGAATCGATGAACCCACCGAAGGTGACCTGGAGCCACCACGGCGCCGACTTCATCGCCGCAGTGGAGAACGGGCCGCTCTCGGCCACCCAGTTCCACCCCGAGAAGTCCGGGGACGCCGGGATGCAGCTGCTGCGCAACTGGATCCTGAGCCTCTGACCCTTTCGGCGTGCCCCTGCTCGGCGCGCCTCCTCGAGCACCGAACCACACCGACACACCAGCCGAAAGCAGATCCATGACTGACGCCCCCTCCTCCTCCGCCGTTCCCGCGCTGGAGCTCCTGCCCGCCGTCGACGTCGCCGATGGCCAGGCCGTCCGCCTGGTGCAGGGCGAGGCCGGCTCGGAGACCGGCTACGGCGACCCGCTGGAGGCCGCGCTGAACTGGCAGCAGCAGGGCGCCGAGTGGATCCACCTGGTGGACCTCGACGCCGCCTTCGGCCGTGGAGACAACCGCGACATCATGGCCCGGGTCGTCAACGAGCTCGGCGTGAAGATCGAGCTCTCCGGCGGCATCCGCGATGATGAGTCCCTGGACCGCGCCCTGGAGCTCGGCGCCACCCGGGTGAACCTGGGCACCGCTGCCCTGGAGGACCCGGAATGGACCGCCCGCGCGATCGAGCGTCACGGCGACGCGATCGCCGTGGGCCTGGACGTGCGCGGAGAGACCCTCGCCGCGCGCGGCTGGACCCGTGAGGGCGGCAACATCTGGGAGGTCCTGCAGCGCCTCGAGGACGCCGGCTGCCCGCGCTACGTGGTCACCGACGTCACCAAGGACGGCACCCTGCGCGGCCCCAACACCGAGCTGCTCGCCCAGGTGTGCGCCAAGACCAAGAAGCCCGTGGTGGCCTCCGGCGGCATCTCCTCCCTGGAAGACATCGAGGCGCTGGCCAAGATGGTCTCCCTCGGCGTGGAGGGCGCCATCATGGGCAAGGCGCTCTACGCGGGGAAGTTCGAGTTCCCCGACGCCCTGAAGGTGGCCGCAGCCTCCGCATGAGTCAGCGCGAGACCCCCCGCGATCCCTCCAGCTTCACTTCTGTCGGCAACGCTGAAGCAGTCTCCCAGGCCGACTCCGGCAAGGAGCTTCCCGGTCATATTGCTGCCCTGCTGCAGCGCCAGGCCCGGGATGACCAGGGGCGTCCGGCGGACTCCGCGGGTGTGCCCTGGGAGGATCGTGACCTCTCCGGTGCGGGCAATCCGCTGCACACCTTCGACGGCGACGACGGTCTCGCCTCCCCGGCGGTCCGCGAGGCCCGTGAGCGTCTGCTGGCCGGAGAGCTGGACGAGGCTGGGTTCGTCAACGCCCTGTCAGGGCAGCGGCTCTTCGTCCCCGTGCTCGCCGAGCTGGCCGAAGAAGCGGCCCCGGCACATTCGCCCACCGGAGAGAGCAGCGGACCGGTGGGGGATAAGCAGGCCGATATCACCCTGATCAGCATCACCAGCCGCGACGGACGGCAGACCATGCCCGTGTTCACCTCAGTCGAGGCGCTCACCGCGTGGCACGGGCAGGCCCGACCGGTGGCCGCCGAGGCGGAACGCATCATGCTGGCCGCAATGGCCGAAGGTGCCGAGCTCGCGGTGCTGGACCCTGGTGCCGAGTTCACGTTCGTGTTGCGGCGTCCTGCCCTGCAGGCGCTGGCCCAAGCTGCTCGCTGGGTTCCCTCCTATCGGGATCCCGAGCTGGCAGAGGCACTCGGCGGAATCCTTGACCTGTGTCCCGGGGTGGCCCAGCTGCAGATCCAGCCCGGCGACGGCGTCAGCTCGGCCACGGCGGATGGTCGTTCAGTGGCGGGGGGAGGAAGCGGCCCGGAGCTGAGCATCGGTGTGGTGCTGGTCCCAGGAGCCGACGGCGTTGACGCCCGGCTCGCGCTGGCCAGCGTCCAGGCAGCGCTGGCTGATGTGGGGCTGCTGCGCGAACGCGCCGATTCGGTCCAGGTGAAGCTGGTCCGCTGACCTGTTGCGGTTGAGCTAGGCCCGGTCTTCTGCGGTGGCGGTGGCCTTGATCTGGTCGCAGATGAGCTGGAGCGTCCGTGCTTCCTCATCATCCAGGGCCGGGTGGAAGAGCTGCTTGATGTGCTGACCGTGCAGCCGGGAGGCCTGTTCAAAGACCTCACGCCCCTCGTCCGTGAGCTGCGCGGTCATGCCGCGCCGATCCTCGGGGTCGGCGAACCGGGTGATCATGCCGCGTTTCTCCAGCGACTTGACCTGATAGGAGAGGCGCGAGGGGGAGAAGACCATGCCCTCCGCGAGTTCACCCATGCGCAGCTGGTGGTTGTCGGCCTCGGCGAGCAGCAGCATCAGGTTGTAGTCGGTCAGGCGCAGACCGGTGCTGGAGTGCAGCCGCTTCTCCATGCGGTCACTGATGATGGCGGAGGTCTCGAAGAAGGCGCGCCACGCGCGGGCCTTGGGGGAGCGTCCGGTGAGGTCATGGCGGACGCGCTCGTCATTCCCGGTTGCGGTCCCGCCGTTGCTGGCCGTCACGACCCCACCTCATCCTTGCCTTGGAAAGCTGATTCGAACTCAGCTCAGTCTATGTCAGTTGTCGACCCGGTCGACATCACCTGAGGCCACATCCACATGGACCTCAGAGCCGTTGTCCAGCTCGATCTCCCATGTCACCGCCCCATTCTCTTGGTCAAGGTCTGCCTGTTCCGGCGCTCCGCCACCCTCTTCGGCCGCTGTGCGCAGCGCCTCAGCGAAGTCGATCTCCACAGCCTCGGCGTTGGCCTGATCATCGGTGTCGATGTCGTCTTCCTGCGTGTTGGAGATCTCGAAGGTCTCGCGATCCACGTCGAGCTCCCACTCGGAACCTGCCTCGAAGATGGTGAACTCGTAGGCGTTGCCTTCAGTGTCCATGTCCAGGATCACCGCGTCCGGGTACTCCTCCATGACTGCCTCCACAGCTTGGTAGATCCCGTCGTCGCCCTCGGCATCGGACGATTCGGAGGGCTCCTCGGTGGGCTCTGCGTCCGTGGACGCCTCCTCCGTGGAGTCGCCCTCGGGAGTCTCGGAGGATTCCGCCTCAACGGTCTCGGTGACGGTGGCGGTGGGCTGTGCCTCATCCTCTTCGGAGTCCATGTCCTCGGAGGCACAGGCACTCAACGCGAGAGCAGAGATGGCGGCCACCGAGAGCAACGTGGAGGAGTTGTTCCAGCGCGAGTTCATCATGGGGGTCTCATTTCGTGGGTGGTGGCTTATCTGGTCTCAGTTGTAGCGCGCCTGTCTCGATGCCCGCTGGGTGGAGCCTGGAGCACAGGGGCCTGGCTGAGATGGGGGCTTTTCTCTAGTGGAGCCACCACTGGATGACCTGAGGGCCCTCGTGCTTGAGCCAGACCGCTCGCCCCGGGGTGGTCGAACCGAACACAGGTATCGGGACCCCGAACACGTCTCCCTGGCTTCTGCTGGTGGGACTGAGCAGAAAGTTCGCCGGACCTCCCCGGGCACGGTGCGCCCACGGCAACTGCGTGAACACCCTCATGCTGGGGTGCGCCGTCGCGATCACCGTGCCACCCGAAAGGATCCATGCCTCGACTCGTTGGTGCTGCTCCGGAGAACAACGGTCCGCATCATCGACCAGCAGCAGGGGACGCTGCTGAGAAGCGGTGGATGGAGGTATCGGTTCTCCGTCGAGATCTGCGGGGGAGATGCAGCGCTTTTGGGCAGCCAGGATCCGCAGAGCATTGCTCTTCCCGGTGCCAGCGGCACCAAGGATCAAGCCGACGTGAAAGGCCTGGGGGTCCAGGACGGCAGGTTCATGAGAGAACTGCGTCAGTCCCAACGACAGGTGCGGTGAAGACCGCGTCGACGTCCTGACCGATGTCCTCTTGACCGATGTCGGCAGCGCGTGAATACGCAGCATAGGACCCGGGTCGTCGTGTCTGATCGGCTTCGCGGCAGGCGGCGGTGCGGGAGGGCTCACTCCTGTGACCATCTGGACGGTTCGTCCAGGTGGCCCGTGCGCGGGTTCCACCAGGATCCCACGCCCGGGCAGCGAGTCACTGGCGCGAAGCTTGGGCCAGAGGTACTGGGTGTCCTCCGGAACGGCATGAGGTAGATAGACCTTGCGAGCAATGCGCGAACCGAGTCTTCCGGTGGCCAATTCACGTCCACCTGAGATGACTCCGCTGATGGCCGAACCATGGCACTCAGCGAGAAGCGTGGTCAGACGATGCTCCAGGCCGGCTCCAGCAGCGAGCTGTCCGATGGCGTGCCATCGGGGGTGAGCACTGACGACCAGCACGATCGGCACACGCTGGGAAGGTTCCGCTGCGCGTCGTTCGTTGCTCGACTCTTGGAGCTGATTCAACAGGTACATGGCCTCTTCGATGTGATCTTCGCCGAGCCAAGCGCCCACCCGAGGGTGCGAGCGAAATTCTGCCAGCGAGCGGTCGCCATCGAGCAGATACACGCGGATCGGCTGAGGCCGGGCGAGGAGCTGACGGGTCAGGGCGGTGAGGACCTCGGTTGTCCCTGATTCGGCCTCTCCTACCAGAGCAATCGTCTGGCCTTCCTCCACGGGCAGGTTCAACGGGCGTTGACGTTGGAGTGCGGGTTCGTCGACGAGGCCCAGCAGGATCTCGTCTTCACCGAGACATGCGGTGAGCGCCTCCGGGAGGGGTGGACACAGCGGGGTATGGGAACGGGCTCGTTGCTGATGGTCCATAGCTGCTTGGAGGGCGGCGGTAAGGCCGGCTGTTGGTTCACTTCGAGGTTCTGCGGGAGGTGGATGGGAGGCTTCCGGACGGATCGACAGCTGAACTGCAGTGTCATGGAGCTGGACCGATTGGAAGGGTGCTGGAGCTTCTCCGGGGTGACGGATCACTCCCCGTCCTGGCGCTCCTCGCGGGATCATGGCTGCCTCGGTGGTGCCTACGAGATCTCGTGATTCGTCCTCACTGCGAAGGCGCAGGCTGATGACCGTGCCGATGTTGGCTCGAATATCTGCCGTAACGACACCCTGGGGTCGTTGAGTGGAGAGAACGAGGTGGAGGCCAAGAGACCGACCTAGCGTCGCCAATCGCATCAGTTCATCCATCGCGCGCGGCAGCGAGTGGGAGAAGACTCGGAATTCATCGATGACGATCAGAATCCGGGCAAGATGGCGATCCTGTCTGCTGGCTCGGTAGTCCGTGTAGTCCGAGACCCCGGCGTCGAGAAAAAGCCGCTCTCGGCGGGTGAGCTCCGACCGTACCGCTTCGAGGGTGCGTTCCGCCTGTGCCTGGGAGAGATCAGTGACCAGACCGAGGCAATGTGTGAGGTCTGCGATGTGTTGGAAAGTCGACCCACCCTTGAAGTCGAAAAGAATGAGATTCAACTCCTCGGGTCCATATCGACTGGCCCACCCCAGAAGCATGGACTTCAGCAGTTCCGACTTCCCGGACCCGGTGGTGCCCGCGAGGAGGATATGAGGTCCGTCCTCAACGATGTCCAGCATCTCCACTCGGTGAGGCCCCCTCCCGATTAAGGTTCGTAAGGAATCATGAGCACGGTGGGTCATCAGCGGCATCTCGAGAGAGCGCGCGAAGTATGCAGGCGTCCCTGCCAACGTTCTGGTTGCCTGCGGTCCCTGAAGGCCTACCCGAAGATGCTCGGCGAGAGAGCTTCGGGAGAGGCCGTCCGACACCAGCTCGGTCGCTATGACGCTGGTCCCTCCGGGGTCGACCCGACGCAGTTCCCTCTTGTGGAGGTCCAGTTCCCATCCGGTCATGAACCTCCGGTGATGACGTGTCTCGTCTCCGGAGACCGTGGACGCGGGGGCGATGACATGCCACCCAGCTCTGCCTGCGGTCTCAAACAGGTTCGTGTCCACGGGCACGGGGCTGAGGAACACCGGTGCCAGTGCACCCGACATGAGAATCGGGGTGGTGCCCAGTGCTCTGCTGACACTTTGCATAGGCACGGTGCGAACCCTCGACCAGTCGCGCATGTCGCCGGGATTCGTCAGGAGCCGAGTGCCACCGTGTCCAGGGGCGGCATTGGGATCCGCGACGAGGGTCCAAGGTGAGAAGGAACCGAATCGCTGGGCCAACTGGGCGAGCATCCAGCGCATGACCCCGTCCAGCTCGTGGGGCGGACCGCTCACCGTGGTGATCTCACCGGCAGCCAGGTCGAGAGTCGCGGCCGAACGGACCATCCGGTGGGCGTGCATGCGGGACGCGGTCTCCTGATCTTCGCAGCTCAGTTCGGCCTCCTGGCGTCCGCTTCCAACTGTGACCACCGCCGCTCCTCGACCTTCCACGATCATTGTGGGATTTTCTGGGGTCAGCTGTGCTCGTAGGCATCTGATAGCCCGCCCCGGCGACGTCAGTGCTTCGTCACGCCGGCGTGCCCAGGTCATCGCCGCGGCTTCCACGGCGCGACCGAATCGGCGTCGAACGCGCCCCGCGTGAATCGACATCGACAGCGCCATGAGCACCGAAGCGAGTGTGAAGAGCAGGAAGATCCACATGCCCGTGACGAAAACAAGCACCAGTCCTACGACTAGAGGTGCCAGAGACATCAGAAGCATGGCGCGGTGGCGCCCCTGGGGTGGGCGCTCGCGGATGGTCTCTGGCGGAATCGGCCACGAAGAAGGCGTGTGCGAGACAGGGTGATCGTGCACCAGCTCGAGCTGTGAAACTCCCAGTGTGAACGTTGCGCCCGCCTTCATCACGAGGGGGTGGATTCCTGGCCTGCGCAGGGTCGCGTTCTGGTCGCCGACTGCGAGAGTTGCATGTATGCGCCGGAGCTGAGGGTCGTTGATCCTGATGTCGGCTTTCCCGTCCGTCGAGGTCCCCCTGCCCAAGGTATAGAGGCCTCGTCGGAGCCTGACCAAGCGTCCCGAGTCTGGGCCTGTACTGACGCAGAGCCGAAGATCCGAAGTCCGTGATCGGACATAGTGCCTTCCTCGAACGCGCGGATGGAGCACCACCGTCATGCCAGGATGGATGGCGGGGGAGTCAGGCCCGTGAGTGTTGAGTCGCGCTCCGTCCAGGTGGGTGACCCAGGTAGGCGCAGAGGGTGGGTGTTCCAGCGAATCCCCCTCGAGCTCTTGTCTCGTCACCCCCAGAATCCAGCTCGTCAGCGCCTGGTCCAGTTGGGCTCCCGAGGGAGTTGTCAGTCCCTCGGCGACGATCCTCACCTCGTGGTGGCCGGCACCCCCTGCGACTCTCCAGAGGCGCTGCCAGACCGACTCCTGGACGGAGCCGGGTGCGTGCACCACGGTGCACGTCAGCGGCTCTGTTCCGGCGATGGTCATTCAGTCCCTCCTTCATTGGTCTCCGCGTCATCGGGCGCGTCTGCTCGGACAGAGCGCCTAACCGCAGATTAGAAGCAGAAGATTCTCGCCCGAGCTGAACCTAGTCCGCTGTGGATAACGAGCGGGAAGACGAGATCTGTCCACAAGAGTTGAACAATCTCTGGCGGGCTCAGGGATACCTCGTTATCGTGAACTCACCACGCTGGAATCCTAGACAAGGCCGAGCCGGTGGATGCTTTGACGATCGTTGAAGATGAGGTGCGGGAACAGATCCGCCAACGCGGACTTGACCCTGCTGGGGATCCCTATGGTGTTCAGCAGCTCGTGGAAGATGCCGTCACGCAGTACGACCGCCGCTCGATGGTGACAGCGCTGCCTCTCATCGGTCCTGTCGAGAAGGCGGTGAAGCACATCGTCGACGCAGTCGCCGGCTTTGGAGAGCTGCAGCCGCTCCTCGACGACTCCTCCATCGAAGAGATCTGGATCAACGGACCCAGTGAGGTCTTTGTCGCTCGAGCAGGTCGATCGGAGCTGACCTCGCTCACTCTGTCCGAAGCGCGCATCCGAGACCTCGTCGAAAGGATGCTCAAGACCTCGGGTCGCCGCCTTGACCTTTCCTCTCCGTTCGTCGACGCCACTCTCCCCGACGGGTCTCGCCTTCATGTCGTGATTCCGGACATCACAAGACGCCATTGGGCCGTCAATGTTCGCAAGTTCATCTCGCGCGCCGCCACACTCGAGGACCTGGTGCAGGGAGGGTCACTGACCCGGGAAGCGGCGGAGTTCCTCATCGGTTGCGTCGACAGTGGGCTGAATATTCTCGTATCTGGAGCCACTCAGGCGGGAAAAACCACGATGCTGAACTGTCTCTCCGCTGCCATCGGCCCGAGAGAACGCGTCATCACAGTCGAAGAGATCTTTGAACTCCAGCTGCCTCTTCGCGATGTCGTAGGGCTCCAATGCAGGCAGACGAATCTCGAGGGGGAGGGGGAGATTCCACTCAGGAAGCTGGTCAAGGAAGCCCTGCGAATGCGCCCTGATCGTCTCATCGTCGGCGAGGTTCGTGAAGCCGAAAGCTTAGACATGCTCATCGCGCTCAACGCAGGTCTTCCGGGGATGGCAACCGTGCACGCCAACAGCGCGCATGACGCGGTCACGAAGATCTGCACGCTTCCCCTGCTCGCAGGGGAGAACATCTCCAGAAACTTTATTCTTCCGACGGTGGCCTCCTGCATCGACCTCGTGATCCATTGCGTGCGGGAGAGGGACGGTCGGCGCCATGTCGGGCAGATACTCGCGGTCGGAAGTCGCGTGGAGTCCGAGACGATCGAAACGTCGATGCTGTTCCAACAGCAGGACGGAGTTCTGCAGGTCACTGATTCGGCGGTCTTCGACCTCCCCAAACTCAGTCCAGAGATGCACACTCGGCTGACTCGGGCAGGGGTGCTGGCGTGAGTCTATTGCTGGGACTTGCCCTGGGCTTCGGTCTCCTGCTCATCTTCTCTTCCTTCTGGTCCCGCAGTCTCCCACCGACGCGTGTTCGGCCAAGACGCCGACATCCGCTGCGTAAGCTTCTTGACGAGGCCGGGCACCCCAAACTTCCGGTGATGGGCGTGGTCACGGCGGTGCTCATGTGTTCAATCATGGCCTTCCTGCTGGTGCTGGTGCTCACCTCTGCCATTCCGATCGCCCTGTGTTTCGCTCTTTTCGCCGCCATGGCGCCTCTCCTCGCGCTTCGCTGGCAAGCGGGACGGCGACGCGCCGTGCTGCGCGAAGTCTGGCCGGACGCCGTGGACCACCTCCGCTCGGCAGTCCGCTCGGGGATGTCTCTGCCCGAAGGGCTCATTCAGCTGGGAAATTCGGGTCCGGAACCCCTCCGGGAACCATTTGTAGAGTTCGCCAAGGACTATCGGTCTGGACACACGATGGGCACCGCTCTGGACCGGTTGAAGCTCAGGCTGGCCGATCCTGTAGGTGACAGGATCGTGGTGGCACTGCAGATCACCCGGGAGGTCGGGGGATCAGACCTGGGCCGCCTGCTCGGCACCTTGGCCGAGTTTCTCCGTGAGAACGCGCGCACCAGGAGCGAACTCGAGGCTCGCCAGTCTTGGACGGTCAATGCAGCCAAACTCGCAGTTGCAGCCCCGTGGATTGTCGTGCTCCTGATCTCTCTTCAGGCGGAGGCGGCGCAGGCGTATAGGAACGCCACAGGAATGTTAGTCCTGGGTGGGGGACTGATCGTCTCGGTCGGCTGTTACCGCCTGATGCTGCGCATCGGTGCTCTGCCTCGAGAGGTGCGGGTGCTGGCATGAATTCGACGAGCCTGGGGTGGGTCCTCATCTGCGGGCTGGCACTCGGATTCGGCCTGGTGACCGTCGTCAACGCGCTGCCGCTGAACAATCAGCCGAGTTTCACCACTCGAGTCGCGCCGTACCTCCGCTCCAGGGACGCGCGGTTCGCCCTCACCGCCGATTCCGCGGACGCGCCCCCCGCACTGGGGACGCTGGGCAGAATCATGACTCCAGTCTTCCGGCATGGCCTCCGTCAGCTGGACCGGTTCAGCTTCGACACCCATGAGCTTCGCCGCCGCCTGGACCAGGCGAATTCCCGCATCGGGCCGAATGAATACCGTCTCCAGCAGTTGGCACTAGGGATCTTCGGCGGCGTCCTCGGGACAGTCCTGAGCCTGCTGGGCTTCTTAGCTGGAAGCTTCAACGGCGCCCTCGCTGTGGTGGCCGTCATCGTGCTCTCGACGCTCGGCGCCGCGCTGAGGGAGAACCTGCTGAGCAGCCAGATTCGGCGGCGCCAGTCGCGCATGCTTGCTGAGTTCCCGACCGTCGCGGAGATGATCGCCCTTTCTGTCAGCGCGGGGGAAAGCGCGGCCGGGGCTTTCGAACGGGTCGGCCGTCTGGCTCGAGGTGAGCTCGCGGCCGAACTCACACTCGTCCTGCATCAGACGCAGGCCGGAACCGGTTTCACGCAAGCGCTGAAGCACATGTCTACCCGTGTCGGCTCAGCTCCGATCTCACGGTTCATCGAAGGCCTCATAGTGGCGATGGAGCGTGGCACGCCACTGGCCGAAGTGATGCAGGCACAGGCCCAAGATGTGCGTGAACTCGGCCGGAGGGACCTCATGGAGACGGCAGGAAAGAAGGAAATCGGCATGCTCGTGCCTCTGGTCTTCGGGGTACTGCCGCTGACGGTGCTCTTCGCCATCTATCCGGGGCTCTCGCTGCTCGAGATCGGGATATGACACACGTCCAACAAAACACCGCTGCACATTTCGGGGCAGCTGATGAAAGGAAAAGAGTATGGGACTCACGGAAGAAGTCATCGATGAGCAGGTAAGACGCCTGAAAGTGATTCATGTAGAGGAACGCGGCGACGTCCCCGGCTGGGTCATGATCACGTTGATGAGCGCCGTGCTTGTGGCAGGTCTGCTCGCAATTGCTCAACCTGCGCTGCAGGGGTTGTTCAATGACGCGATCAACCAGGTCTCGCGCTGAGCGGCACGGTCACGCATCTCCTTGGTACCGCGCTGGCGAACGTGGCGCGGCCACTGCTGAGTTTGCGATGGTCTCATCGCTTCTGGTGGTGCTCACCTTTGCGATCATCCAGTTGACGCTGCTGGTGCATGTTCGCAATACGTTGATCGACGCGGCCTCCACCGGAGCGAGATTCGGAGTGCTCGAGGATCGAACCGCTCAAGATGGCGTCTCAAGGACACAGGCGCTGATCCAGTCCTCCATCACCTCCCGCTATGCCCAGGGCGTGAACTACCAGTACGAGACGCAGATCGAGGGTCGGATTCTGACCATCACGGTGCAGGCCCAGGTGCCAGTTCTTGGTCTGCTTCCAGGAGTGGGCCAGCTGGAAGTCACCGGAGGTGCCTATGAGTTCGAGTGAGCGGTTGGAACTCCGGATCGGGGCCTTCCACGAGGAGACCGGGTCATCGCTCGTCGAGTTCGTCATGTTGGCCGTCCTGGTGCTCATCCCCGTCATCTACTTCATCCTGGGGGTGGCGGGGGTTCAGGCAGCGGCTTATGCGAGCGTCGGCGCATCGGATCAGGCGGCCAAAATGTACGTCGGTGGCAGCGAGGACCTGTCCCCTGACGTGCGAGCAGCCCGCAGTCAGGCGGCGGCCACCGCCGCGCTGCAAGATTTCGGCATTGCTCCGACACAGACGCAGATCAGTATGACCTGCCCGAAGGGAAGCTGCGAGAACGACGGTGATCTCGTGACGTTCACCGTCGTGGTCCGCGTACCCGTGCCACTGATCCCCGATATGGGCAGCTGGCAATCGACCTTGGTCACGGTCTCCTCCACGTCCACGCACGTTCAGGCGGGCTGAGATGAGCGCTGCGTCTCGAGGCCCTCACCGGGCAACGGGCTTATGTCGTCACCTTGCGTGCGGAGGTCGGCATCTTCATGCGGAAGAGTCGGGTCAATCTGCCGTGCTGATTCTGGGCCTCCTGCTGGTGGTTCTCCTGCTCATCGCGGTGATGGCGGGGGCCACGGCCGTCAATCTTGAAGCGCGGAGGCTCCTCTCGGCAGCCGATGGCGCAGCCTCGGCCGCTGCGCAGGCGGCCGAACAAGGGGTTTCAAGTCCGACGCCCAAGGTCAGCGCGGCTCAGGTGCGCGCCCAGGCGGAGACCTACCTGGCGGCGTCGGGCGCCCACGGTCAGTTCGGCGGTCTTGCGGTCTCCCGGTCCTGGGTCAGCGACGCGGGGGAGACCGCGCACGTGGAGCTGGCCGCCGTCGTCGATCTGCCGATGGTCTCGGCGATCCTTCCGGCGCAGGTGTCGATCAGCGTGGAGTCCCATGCCCGGGTGAGTCTCAACCGGTGAGACCGCAGTCGACGGTACTGTAGTGCTGTTATGGCAGAGACTGATTTCCCCACCGCAATCCGCGACCTGCGCAATACCTTGCGCCGCATCACGGAGGTCACCGACGTTGAGAAGCTCAAGGCGAAGATCGTCGAGCTCAGCGATATGGCCGTCGCGCCTGATCTCTGGGACGACCAGGCCAACGCCCAGAAGGTCACCTCCCAGCTGAGCCATGCGCAGACCGAGCTGGAGCGTCTGGAGCGCCTGGAGACCCGCATCGACGATGTCGAGATGATGGTCGAGATGGCCAAGGAGGAAGGCGACGACGAGGTGCTCGCCGACGCCACCCGGGAAATCGAGTCTATTCACAAGGCGCTGGAGTCCCTGGAGATTGTCACGCTGCTCTCCGGTGAGTACGACGAATACGACGCGGTCATGACCATCCGCTCCGGTGCAGGCGGCGTGGACGCCGCAGACTTCGCCGAGATGCTGCTGCGCATGTACACCCGGTGGGCCGAACGCCGCGGCTGGAACGTGAAGGTGCTCGACACCTCCTACGCCGAAGAGGCCGGGCTGAAGTCCGCGACCATCGAGATCAACGCCCCCTACGCCTTCGGCACTCTCTCCGTCGAAGCCGGGACGCACCGTCTGGTGCGCATCAGCCCCTTCGACAACCAGGGCCGCCGGCAGACCTCCTTCGCCGCGGTGGAGATCATCCCGCTGCTCGAGGGCACCGAAAGCATCGACATCGACGAGAACGACCTCAAGATCGACGTGTTCCGCTCCTCCGGCCCCGGTGGACAGTCCGTGAACACCACCGACTCCGCCGTGCGCATCACCCACCTGCCCACCGGCACCGTGGTCTCCATGCAGAACGAGAAGTCGCAGATCCAGAACCGCGCCGCGGCCATGCGCGTGCTGCAGTCCCGCCTGCTGGTGCTGAAGAAGGCCGAGGAATCGGCCGAGAAGAAGGCGCTCGCCGGAGACATCAAGGCCTCCTGGGGCGACCAGATCCGCTCCTATGTGCTGCACCCGTACCAGATGGTCAAGGACCTGCGCACCGAGCACGAGGTCGGCAACACCCAGGCCGTGCTCGACGGCGACATCGACGGCTTCATCGACACCGGGATCCGCTGGCGCAACGAGACCGCGGCCGAGGAATAGTCCATGATCCGCTTCGAACAGGTCACCCGCCGCTACGAGTCCGGCGGGCGGCCGGCGCTGGATGATGTGACCGTGGAGTTCTACCGGGGGGACTTCGCCTTCCTCATCGGAGCCTCCGGCTCCGGCAAGTCCACCCTGCTGCGAATGATCCTGCGCGAGGGCCTGCCCCAGCGCGGCAAGGTCACCGTGGCCGGACAGAACCTGGGACTCATGCTGGACCGCCGCGTCCCGGACTTCCGGCGCAGCATCGGCATGGTCTTCCAGGACTTCCGTCTGCTCCCGGACAAGACCGTGTTCGACAACGTCGCCTTCGCCATGCGGGTGCTGGGCACCAAGCGCAGCGCCATCCGCAAACGGGTCACCAAGGTGCTGGAAAAGGTGGACCTCGCGCACCTGGCCAAGCGCTACCCGCATGAGATCTCCGGCGGTGAGCAGCAGCGCGCCGCCATCGCCCGCGCCATCGTCAATGGCCCCGCGATCCTGCTCGCCGACGAGCCCACCGGCAACTTGGATCCGCGGGCGTCGGCCGAGGTCATGAAGGTGCTGCGCTGGATCAATGCCTCGGGCACCACGGTCATCATGGCCACTCACGATCGCGCCATCGTGGACCAGGCGAACAGCCGGGTGGTGCAGCTGCACCGCGGCCGGCTCGTCCGCGACGAGCCGCACGGCTTCTACGACGCACCCGAAGGCTCCGAGGCCTGGGATGTCCTCGCCCAGGAAGAAGGCGAATCAGGTCTGCGTGCCCACGACCCCGCGCCGCTGAAGACCGGAGTGGTGCCGATGATCGGTCGCGACCCGGAGGACGGCGCGACGGCAGAGGAGCCGCCAGCAGCGGGGATGGATCAGCGGACCGATCTTGCCCCAGAAGGCCTGGCCGAGCAGTCCTCGGTCCCGGGTGAGGACCCGTCGGTCCTCGCCTTCGAGAATGACCCGGTGCTTCAGGAGACCACGCCACAGGACTATGCCGAGGAACTCGAGGGCATGGAGCTGACGCCCGAGGAGTTCGACGCGCAGCTGGCAGATCCGCATGATTTCCCCACCGCCGAGCAGCCTGCTTTTAAAGACGAGGAGCATCCGGCAGAGTACGACGACGAGCACCTCGCCGACCCTGAGGACGCCGAGTACATCGAAACCGAAGACACCGTCGGGGACGATGAACATGGCGACGACGACGAGGCCGACGATGAGCATGATCACCACACGGTCGAGCACACCGTCCCTGACGGTGCGTTCATCAGTGAAGACGAGCCCGAGGACGACGAATCAGACGTTGACGACGACGGCGAGTTCGAGGACCGAGAGCATGCAGAAGAGACCGGTCTACACGTGACTTGGCCGGAGCATCTGCGCCAGGAGGCGCTGGGGCACGACGTTCCGGAGATCCACGGTGACTTCAACGGCACCGAGCTGCCCGACCTGGAACAAGACGGCTACGCCGAGGAAGACTTCGAAGTCGAGGAGCCGCTCCCACAGGACCACGTGACGCAGGAGCCGGTTCTCGCGGAGCCCGTCGCCGAGGAGCCTCCCACCGGAGAGATCGCGCCGATTCCCGCCCCGCGGCGACGGCTGCCACCGATGTATCCGACGCTTCCCCCACCTGCCCAGCGGCCCGCCTCCCAGCAGGCGCCGCAGGAACCACTGCCCCAGCAGGAACCGGCCCCGCAGCACCCGGCGCCGCGCTCAGCAGCGCAGCCCGATGTGGCTGGCCACCCGACCGGGTCCCCTGAGCAGGATCCCGCGACCCGCTCGCGGCTCTCCTGGCTCGCCCATGTCGAGGAAGACGCCACAGAGCCCGCGCCCGGCGCGCAGGAGGCAGCTGTGCCTCGTCCGCTTCCACGCCCTCAGTCCTCGGCCGCGCAGTCGACTTATACCGACGCGCGTCGAACGGCTGAACATCTCGGAATCTCCCGGTCCCGCCGGTCGATCCTGCGCCGCCTGAGGAGGGACGTATGAACCGGCTGCTCTACATGCTCGGGGAGACCTTCAGCTCGCTGCGGCGCAACGTCGCGATGGTCGCTTCGGTCATCCTGGTCACCTTCATCTCGCTGACCTTCGTCGGCTCAGCGGCGCTGATGCAGACCCAGGTCAATGAGATGACCGATGACTTCTACGATCGGCTTGAGCTCTCCGTCTTCCTCTGCACCGAGAACTCGCCGCAGACCGCCTGCCCCACCGGCGCTGTCAGCTCGGACCAGCGGGATTCCCTCGAACACACGCTCACCGACGGCGCGGCAAGCCAATATGTCGCCAGCTACCGGCATGAGACGCAGCAGCAGGCCCTGGATGAACTCCTCGAGAGCAGGGGAGAGGACTCCCGCACCGCCTCGCTCACCGCGGCCGATATGCCGGAGTCCTACCGAATCCTGCTCAATGACCCCGAGGAGTTCCCCGTCGTCACCGAGCTGTTCAGCTCGGCGCCCGGTGTCGAGACGGTGGCAGATCAGCAGGAGGTCCTCGATCAGATCTTCGGCATCCTCAACGGCCTGACACTGGTGGCGCTGATCATCGCCGGAGTCATGATCGTCTGCGCGCTGCTGCTGGTGGCCACCACGATCCGACTCTCGGCGTTCAGCAGGCGCCGCGAGACCGGCATCATGCGTCTGGTGGGAGCCTCCAAGTCGATGATCCGGATGCCGTTCGTCTTCGAGGGAGTGATCGCCGCGCTGGTCGGCGGGCTGCTGGCCTGCGCAGCCACCTGGGTGGTCGCCGAGTTCGTACTGGGCCGCTGGATGGCCCAGCAGGTGCCCAGCATCCACTTCATCGATGCGGCTCAGTCCTGGATCATCATGCCGGGGCTGCTGCTGATCGCGGTGGCCCTCGCGGTGATCGCCTCCTGGGTGACGGTGCGCCGATACCTGCGTGTATGATCGAAGGTCGGCTCTTCTGGCCACTGCAGAAGACCGCCGAGATCAGCGAGCAGTCGAGGAGGTGACACGGTGGCTAAGAAGAAGGGGCCCAAGCGGGATCCGAACAACAGCGTCGTGGCCACGAATCGGCGTGCCCGCCACGACTACGAGATCCTTGACCGCTACGAGGCGGGAATGGTGCTCACCGGCACCGAGGTGAAGTCCCTGCGCGAAGGCCAGGCCAACCTGACCGACGGGTTCGGCGGATTCGCCAGCGGCCTGGAGCTCTGGCTCGAGCAGGTGACGATCCCGGAGTACCTCAACGGGACGTGGACCAACCACTCAGCGCGACGCAAGCGCAAGCTTCTGCTGCATCAGAAGGAGCTCGTGAAGATCTCCCGCCAGATCGAGGACCCGGGCCTCACGATCGTCCCGCTGCAGCTGTACTTCAAGGACGGCAAGGCGAAGGTTGAGATCGGCATCGCCCGCGGCAAGCGCGAGTTCGACAAGCGACAGACCCTGCGCGAGAAACAGGACAACCGCGAGGCCCAGCGCGCGATGCGCTACCGGAACCTGCGGTCGCCCTGATCCAGCGTCGAAGTCTTCCTGCGGTCTAGCCGAGGATCCCGGCGATATAGCCTACGAAGATCAGCAGCACCACCACAGCGATCGCGATGACCGCCGTGGTCAGCACCGCCTTGGACTTCGGCGGTGACGTGGGGGCTTCCTGACTCGGCGACGCCGTGGCGGAGTTCGAATCCGGCGGGGTGTCACCAGGTCTCACGCTGCCACCGTCTTCCAACCCCGGCGTCTCAGCAGGACTGGGGTCCAGACCGGGGTTTGGCCCATCTTGGTCTCGCGACTTCTCGTCCTGTCCTTCGTCGCTTCTCGCCCCGCGCTGGTGCGGAGGAGTCTCAAGAGATTCACCTTCGACGGAGTCAGCGGTCTCGTGCTCCCCGGTGGGGCGCACGTCTTCGGATCGATTCTGTTCAGTGGTCATCTGACACCTCTCTGTATAGACGCTCTGACCTGAGCCTAGTCAGGTCAACCGGAGGTCTTGTCCCTGTGAGCTGGACGTCAGCTGGTCACCCGTCGAACTTCTCACTGAGCTCACGCTTGGTGGTGGCCATGATTGACTCATCCGCGGGGCTCATCCGCTCACTGGCCATATCGGCCTGGTGCCAGAAGGGGTATGCCAGAGGTGGCCGACCGGCGTCGTCGATCGCCTGACGATCCTCCGCGCTCAGGCTCAGCTCCAGGCTGCCGAGGAGATCATTGAATTGATCCAGGCTGCGCGCACCCACGGCCAGGTTGGTCACTCCCGGCCGCTCCATGAGCCAGGCCAGGACCACCTGCGGGATGGTGGCCTCGCTCCGCTTGGCGACCTCGTCGAGGACGTCGACCACGCTGTAGAGCTTCTCCCAGTCGGCCACGCGCATCTCCGAGCCGTCCCCATCGACCATGCGGGAGCCCGACTCAGGCTGGGAGTCACGCCGGTACTTGCCGGTGAGCAGACCCATGCCCATCGGAGACCACACCTGGGTGCCGATGCCCTGGTCGATGCCGGCAGGGATCATCTCGTACTCGGCTTCGCGGGAGTAGGGCGAGTAGTGGATCTGCTGCACCACGGGCTTGATGAAGCCGTGGGTCTCGCAGACCTTGAGGGCCTTCATGAGCTGCCAGCCGGTGTAGTTGGAGACGCCGTAGTAGCGGATCTTCCCGGAGCGGACCAGCCCGTCCATGGTCTGCAGCGTCTCCTCCAGGGGAGTCTCGCCATCCCAATGGTGGAGGTAGAACAGGTCGATGCGGTCACGCTGGAGCCGCTGCAGGGACTTGTCCACTTCATCGAGCAGGTGCCAGCGGGAGGCGCCGCCGGCGTTGGCCCCGTCCCCGACCACCATGCGCGCCTTGGTGGTCACGAGGAACTCGTCATAGCGGCTGCTGCGCGCGAGGGCTTCTCCGAGGACCTCTTCGGCCACGCCGAGGGAGTACAGATTCGCCGTGTCCATCAGGTTGATTCCGGCGTCCAAGGCTCGGTCCAGCAGCACTGTGGCATCATCCGGTCCGAGGTTGCCCATATGCCCCATGCCGTTGGCGCCGCCGAAGGGAAGCGTGCCCAGCGCCAGTGGAGAGACTCGGAGTCCGCAGGTTGCAGAGAGCGGGCGGTAGAAGGGGGTGCTCATAGAGAATCCTTCGCGTAGAGGAAGAGTCGTACCTGCCGGATACTACTCCGACTCGGCGAGGCGGTGACTGTGCATCGGGGGTACTGGCGCGCAGAGCTGAACCTGGTGCGGCGTGCGGCGGGGAGCGCTAGCCTGACCCTATGAATGATTCTGATCTGGTGCTTCACCTCGGCCATGAAGAACTCGTGGTGCGCAGCCGCTACGAGACGCTGAGCATCGCCAACGACTTCCTGATCGCTGTCGCGTTCACCGTAGGCAGTGTGATGTTCTTCTACGAGTCGACCATGCACGCAGGGACCTGGCTCTTCGTCATCGGCAGTGTGCTGCTGTTGGTGCGGCCCACGATTCGCCTGGTGCGCCGGTTCCATCTGGTGAAGGTGGGCGGCCAGGGCTCAGAGTCGGCACGCGACTTCTGAGGCCGTCCGAACGTCTGTCCCTACGGGCCTCGGGCGATAGGTGGAGACGGCGGGAATCGAACCCGCGTCCGATCTGGATTCACATGGGCTTCTCCGGGTGCAGTCTGCTAGTAGATTTTCTCGGCCCCAGCCGTCACACAGACAAGCAGCTGACGGGCCCAGTCGTGGAAATTGTCGACCCAACTCCCCACGACGAGGAGTTGGAACCAGTGGCTATCTAGCTGATGCCAGGATCTGAGTCGATAGCAGACTCAGGCTGACAGACTCGCGTCGCTGCTTAGGCAGCGAGGGCGAAGTCAGTGCGCTTAGTTTCGGCACTTATTGTTTTGCAGAGGGGTTTTATACGAGGTCACTCTGCATCCTCGACCCGCTTCACCATGATCAACTCAGATCGTCGAAACCGATCGTCCCCTTATTGATTTATCAACCCTGCACCAGCTCGCTCATACCTGGCAAGCTGACATATCAGTATAGCCCCGGCAGTCGGGACAGTGCAATGCCCAGCGCTGCCGCCGCGAAGCCCAGCCCCACGTGAGCGGTCCAGACGCCCACGGCGCGCAGTCGCTGGCCCGCCATCCAGCGCTGCGCGACCCGCAGCGAGACGGTCGCGAAGGTGCTCAGCGCCCCGAGCGCTCCGACCGAGAGCGCGGCGGCCACCGGTTCGGAAAGCAGCCCCTCGCCAGTTTCCCGACCGGTCTCGGCAAGCCAGGACAGCTCACCATAGAGGTACCCCAGCGCGAGGCAGGCGAGGACATTGGCCGCCAGCAGTCCACCCGGGAGGTATCGATCCAGCAGAAAGCGCAGCACGGCACCCGCGGCGCCTCCGACGGCGACCCCCAGCACCAGCAGCAGACTCAGATCGAAGGTCATGGCCTCCTCCGCAGATCCGCGGACTCGGCGCCCAGCTGCCCCAGCAGCGCCCGGCTGATCGTCATGCCGGCGGCGGCAGCACCGGTGCAGCCGAGCACGCTCAGGAACAGGTAGGTCAGCATCTCCATCGCTCCGGGGCTCACATAGGTCACGGCGGCGAGGCCGTCGTAGGCGTCACCGGGCAGGGACGGCATCACGGCGAGTATCACCGCAGAGAAGGTCGTATAGGAGGCGATCAGGCCCGTGCCGAAGGTCGGCACCACCCAGTCGGGCATCCACGGTCGAGCATGCGCGACCCCGGTCAGCAGTCCCAGCAGACCGGACCCGCTCAGGTTAATCGCCAGCGTGGTCCAGGGGAACTTCATTCCTTGCTCGGGGATGAGCTCACCGACGAGCAGCCTCAACAGTGCACCGCAGGCGCCTGCGACGGCGACCAGTGCGATCAGCTTCAGCAGAGAGGTCTGTCTCTTGTGCCGGAGGGACCGGCGGGTGGCCGCAGGCTGAGGCTCTGCGGACGGTTCGGAAGGAGACACCAGTACAGGATACGTCGCGGTGCGCCGCGCTCAGCGAATCAGGCTCACCCGCATGGCGTGGGTGATCTCGTGGGTCAGTCGAATGTCCTCGGCGGCCTGCTCGCCCACGGTCCGGGTGGGGGAGAGGACGACGTCGCCGCCCTCTGTCGCCGTCACCGTGGCGTGCGCACCGATGGGCACCCGGTGGGTGTCCAGGGCGAGCAGCGCGTCCGGGACGCCGTCGTCGACCTGCTCCAGGCGCACCTCGGCGGCGGCGGGCACGCGGCAGAGCAGCTCGGTCTGCGGATAGTTCAGGGTGAGGTCGGGGCCGGGGATGGGGTCTCCGTGCGGGTCCACCCGGGGGTGGCCCAGCCTCATGTCGAGCCGGTCCACGAAGGTCTCGGAGACTGCATGCTCAAGCCGCTCCGCCTCCTCATGCACCTCATCCCAGCCGTATCGCAGCTCGCGCACCAGCCAGGTCTCGATCAGCCGGTGGCGGCGCACCATGGCCAGTGCCAGCTGCCGCCCGGCATCCGTGAGGGCAATCGGTGCATAGGGCCGATGCTCGACCAGGCCCAGCTCCGCCATCTTGCGCATCATCAGCGTCACCGAGGGGTTCGAGACCCCAAGCGTCTTGGCGAGGGCGGAGGCGGTCACCGAGGCGCCATCCCACTCGGCGAGACCGTAGATGGTCTTCGCGTAGTCCTCGACCGAGGTGGTGGCGGTATGGAACGCGGTCGAGCGGCCCTGAGCCGAAGTGCGGGGAGTCATCTACGCGGGATCTTTCGCATCGAGGGGCGGGAAGGTCGAGAGCGGGGCGACCCGGCGTCCTCGTCCTTGGCGAAGCCGGGGGGTCATCCCCTTCGCCGGAGCGAACAGGTAGGCCAGCAAGAACTGGGCCGACTGCGCCAGCACGATCGAACCGCCGGTGGAGGTGTCGAACCAATAGCTGGCGTAGACCCCGAGCATCG
This sequence comes from uncultured Nesterenkonia sp., assembly GCA_947494195.1. Classification (GTDB taxonomy): domain Bacteria; phylum Actinomycetota; class Actinomycetes; order Actinomycetales; family Micrococcaceae; genus Nesterenkonia. Next base: position 73,897 of record CANLUC010000004.1, read on the forward strand.
CAGAGGCCGCGGCGCTGCCGGCTGCCACCACGAGCATCCATCCGAAGCGTCGGCACAGCAGCAGCGCGGTCGCCCCCGGCACCACCAGCATAGCGACCACCAGCAGAATGCCCAGCGTCTGCAGCGAGGTCACCGTGGTCAGTGCCAACAGGCTCAGCAACAGGAGGGACAGTGCCCCAGTGGACATTCCGATGGTGTGGGCATGGATCTTGTCGAAGGCCAGCAGCACCAGGCTGCGTCGCAGCGCCAGGAGCACGGCCACGGTGGCCAGGCCGAGCCCGGCGGTCTGCAGCAGATCTGCCTGCGAGATGCCCAGCACGTTGCCGAAGAGGATATGCGTCAGGTGCGTCTGACTGGGGGTGCGCGAGATCAGCACCAGGCCCAGCGCGAAGAGCGAGGTGAAGACCACGCCGATGGAGGTGTCGTGCTTCAACGTGGAGTTTCCGCTGATCCCGCCGATCAGCAGCACCGCGAGCATCCCGAACACAAAGGCGCCCAGTGCCATCGGCAGCCCGAAGATCTGCGCGAGCACGATTCCGGGAAGGATCGAATGGGCCACCGCCTCACCCATCAGGGACCAGCCCATCAGCACCAACCAGCAGGAGAGCATGGCGCAGACCACCGAGGAGATGACTGCGGCGGCCAGCGCGTGCTGCATGAAGGTGAACTCCAGCGGCTGGGTGAGGATCTCGATCATGGGTTCTCCCGCAGCACGGAGCCGAAGCTGCGTCCCAGCTGCTCCTCGGTGAGCACATCCTCGGGGAGTCCCGAGGCCAGCACGCGCTGGTGCAGCAGCACCACCTCGTCGGCAAGCTCGGCGACCCCCGCGAGGTGGTGGGTGGAGATGACCACCGTGGTGTCGGACTCATCGCGCAAAGCCTTGAGCACTGTGCTGATCAGCTGCTCCGAGCCGCGGTCGACTCCGGCGAAGGGCTCGTCCAGGAGCATCAGCGGCGAGCGTTGTGCGATCGCCCGCGCCAGGAAGGCCCGCTTGCGCTGCCCTCCGGAGAGCTCCCCGATTCCCCGCCGACGCAGCTCGGTCAGCCCGACCTGCTCCAGCGCCTCATCGCAGGCGAGGCGGTCCGCCGGTCGGGTGCGGCGGGTCAGTCCCATGTGACCGTAGCGTCCCATCATCACGACCTGTTCCACGCTGATCGGGAAGCTGGCGTCGACCTGTTCATGCTGCGGGACATAGCTGACCTGGTTGCGGCGTCGCGCTTTGGCGGGTTCGAGTCCGAAGAGCCGGACGCTGCCGGCGCTGGGACGGTGCAGTCCGAGCAGCGACTTGAACAGCGTGGACTTGCCCGATCCGTTCGCGCCGAGCAGGGCGCAGATGCTGCGGCGGGGCACGGTGATGGACACCGACTCCAGCGCGCGCACCCCGGGATATCCAGCGCTCAGCTCGCTGACGACGACGGCGGCCGGCTCCCCGGTCATCGCTGTGCCCCTTCGATGATGAGGTCAAGGTCATGCTGGAGCAGCTCGAGATAGCTGGGCGCGGGTCCTTCGGCCTCAGTGACGGAGTCCACGTGCAGCGGCTCGCTGAGCTGCGCGTCGGTGGACTCGGCGACCTGCTGCTGGGCCGCATCGTTCACCGTGGACTCGCAGAACACCGTCGGGACCTGGTTCTCGGCGACATAACGGATCTGGGCCTCCACCTGTTGCGGGCTTCCCTGGTCCTCGGCATTGAGCGGCCAGAGGTAGTGCTCACTGAGTCCGAGATCCTGCGCGAGGTAGCTGAACGCCCCTTCGCAGCTCACCAGGTGGACCGGACCGGAGGCCTGCAGCGGCTCCAGCTGTTCGGCCGCCTCCTGCCAGATGCGCCGGATCTCACCGCGGTAGTCCTCGGCGTTCTTCGCAAATGTGGCGGCATCCTTCGGGGAGAGCTCGCTGAGCGCGGCTTCGATGTTGTCCACGTAGATCATCGCCTGGGCCGGGGACATCCACGCATGGGGGTTCACCGGCAGATCCTCCTGCTCCGGGTCCTCCGCGTCGTCCTCCGCGTCGTCGTTCGCGGGCTCGGTGGATGGGGGGTAGGCGGATGCAGGGTCGGCGGCACCGGGCAGCCGCGTCACCGGGAGGGTGTGGACGCCCTCGGAGACCATGAGCACCTCGGCGGAGGTGTGGGTCAGGAACTGCTCGTACCAGGCCTCCAGTCCCAGACCGTTGAAGAGGATCAGATCCGCCTCTGCGGTGTCGCGGAGATCCCCGGGGGTGGGAGAGTACTCGTGGACCTCCGCCCCGGGCGGGGTGATGCTACGCGTATCCACCCGATCTCCGCCCACGGCGGAGGCCATGTCTTCGATCACGGAGAAGCTGGCGAGGACCACGGGCAGATCACTCGCCTCGCCCGCGTCGGCTCCCTGCTGCTGGGTTCCCTGTGCCGTGGAATCCGCGGGCGCGCAGCCACTGAGCAGCAGCACCAGCACGAGGCCGCTGACGCTCGGCGAAAGAGGGGTTCTGCGCATGCCGCCAGTATGGTTTAGGCACACCTAAAACTGCAAGTGGAACGGGTGCTGCGGAGTTCAGGGGGCTGCTGGTGGTGCCGAGTTCAGAAGGGAGCGGGGTGATCAGCCGCAAGAGCCCCCAAGGCGGCATCGTGCAGGAGACCGTTGGTGGCCAGGCCATTGCTGCCGGTGCACCCGGGCTCGCCGTCCAGCGAGGTGAAGACGCCGCCGGCTTCCCGGACGATCGGGACCAGGGCCGCCATGTCGTGCAGGTTCAGCTCCGGTTCGGCGGCCATGTCGACCTGGCCTTCCGCGACCATGCAGTAGGACCAGAAGTCACCGAAGGCGCGAGTGCGCCAGACGGTCTCGGTCAGTTCCAGGAAGTTCTGGCTGCGGCCGATCTTTCGCCAGCCCGCCAGCGAGGAGTAGGAGAAGAAGGCGTCTTCGAGGGTGGGCACCTTGGAGACCTGCAGCCGCTTGGCCGAGGCGAGCGACTTGCCGGTGTAGGCGCCGCCGTCCTTGGCCGCCCACCACCGTTTGCCCAGTGCGGGGGCGCTGACCAGACCCACCACGGGTTCGCCCTCATCGACCAGGGCGATCAGGGTGGCCCAGGCGGGGACGCCGCGGATGAAGTTCTTGGTGCCATCGATGGGATCGACGATCCATTGCCGGGCTCCGGACCCGGTGGAGCCAAATTCCTCGCCCACCACGGCGTCGCGTCCCCGGGCTCTGCTGAGCTGTCCGCGGATGAGCTCCTCGGCCTGACGATCCGCCTCGGTGACCGGGGTGAGATCGGGCTTGGTCTCCACCTCGAAGTCCATGGAGGAGAAGAAGGACATCGTCTTGGCATCTACGGAGTCCGCGATCATATGCGCCAGGCGCAGGTCATCGGTGTAGGCGCTGGTGCTTGAGCTCATATCGCCACGCTAGCAATGTCCCGGTGCTCGGAGCGGGATTCGGCAGACTTACGCGCCGAGCCGCTTCTCCGTGGGAGCTTCCTCGGTGCCCGCCATGGAGCTGATCAGTCCGCGCAGCGAGGCCAGCCGTGCTGGCCCGTGCTCGCCGGCGTGGCCGTCCGCGACCCAGGCGTCCAGGGCGCAGCCACCCTCGGGTGACATGTGGGCGCAACCGGGTTCGCAGTCCACGGAGCCCTCGACCAGATCCGAGAACGCGCCGAGCACGTCGTCGGGTGCTACGTGAGCCAGTCCGAAGGTGCGCACCCCGGGGGTGTCGATGATCCAGGAGTCCCTGGCATCGGCGGCGTCGAGCGACCCGGCGGGCTCCAGGTTCAGCGCCACGGCCGAAGATGAGGTGTGCCGTCCCCGTCCGGTCACTGCGTTGACACCACTGGTCGCGCGGTCTGCGCCGGTCAGCGCATTGACCATGGTGGACTTGCCCACCCCGGAGTGTCCGATCATCGCCGTGACGCGACGGGTCAGTGCGGTGCGCAGCGCCGCCACGGCCTCGGCGTCCAGGGAGGGCTCTCCCGAGGCGGAGCCGGCTGCCTGCTGGGAGACGACCACTTGAAGGTCCAGCTCCGCGTAGTGACTCATCAGTCCGGCCGGATCCAGCGGGTCCTCGACGAGGTCGGCCTTGGTGACCAGGAGGATCGGGACGATGCCGGCGTCGTAGGCAGCCACCAGCGCCCGGTCGATGAACCCGGTGCGGGGTGCGGGATCGGCAGCCGCGACCACGATCAGCAGCTGGTCTGCATTGGCCACGATGACTCGCTCGGCGTCGTCGGTGTCCTCTGCGCTGCGTCGCAGCAGCGTGGAGCGCTCCTCGATGCGGATCAGCCGGGCCAGAGAACCTTCATCACCTGTGGTGTCACCCACCAGGCCGACCATGTCGCCGGGAACCACGGGGGTCCTGCGCAGTGCCCGGGCGCGGACTGCAGAGACCACGCGTTCATCGCCTGCAGAGCTTTCCACCCGGACGGTGTAGCGCCCGCGATCCACGGTGACGACACGTCCCAGCTCCGCGTCGGCGTAGTCGGGGGACTCCTTGGTGCGCGGTCGCGTGCCCTTCCTATTGGGCCGGACCTTCACGTGGGATTCGTCCCAGTCGGACCAGCGGCTCACGACTGGCCCTCCGGTGTTCGGTCGATCATCCCGGCCCAGAGTGCGGGGAAGTCCGGCATGGTCTTCGAGGTGGCCGAGATGTCCTGCACCTCGACGGCGTCGACCACGAGGCCCAGCACTGCGGCGAAGGTCGCCATGCGGTGGTCGGCATAGGTGTGGACGAGTCCGCCGTGGGTCACGGGGGTGAGGACCTCGAAGCCGTCTGCGGTCTCCTCGGCGGTCCCGCCGAGCCGACGGATCTCGGTGACCAGCGCGGCGATCCTGTCGGTCTCATGACCGCGCAGGTGTCCGACCGAGGTGAACCGGGTCGGTTCTGCGCACAACGCCGCCAGCGCTGCCACGGTGGGGGTCAGTTCAGCGGTGCCGTCCACGGTGCCCGGGCTGCGCAGCGAACCGCCGCGCACGCTCAGCGTGACCGTGGCGTCGGTCTCGGGGTGTTCGGTCACGGATGCGCCGAAGGCGGGCAGCAGCTCGGTCCAGCGTCGCCCGATCTGCGTGGAGTGCTTCGGCCAGCCGCGCATGCTCACCTCGCCGCCGGTGACCGCCGCGGCGCAGAGGAACGGGCCTGCGTTGGAGAGGTCCGGCTCCACTCGCACGGTGAAGCTCTCGATCGGTCCTGGTTCCACCTTCCAGGTGTGCAGCGCCGGTGAGCTCACCTCGATGCCCACCTGGCTGAGGACCTTGCAGGTCATCTCGACGTGTTCGAGGGAGGGGACTGCGTCACCGGCGTGGCGCAGCGTCAGCCCGTGCGGCATCCGGGCCGCGGCGAGCATCAGCCCGGAGACGAACTGGGAGGAGGCGGAGGCGTCCATCGTGATGGTGTCGCCGGTGATGCCGGTCGGCGCGTGGATGGTGAAGGGCAGGCTGCCTTCCTCGCCACGTTCTGGTGCGCCGTCGCCGGTGACCTCGACGCCGAGGTCACGCAGCGCATGCAGCACCGCACCCATGGGGCGGGCGCGCGCGCCGGGATCGCCGTCGAAGTGCACGCGCTGACCGGTCAGTGCGGCCACGGCGGGGAGGAAGCGCATCACGGTGCCGGCCAGTCCGCAGTCGATGCGTGGTTCCGTCGACTCTGCATCAGGGGTCGGCTCGTCGAGGTCCGGGATCGGCGAGATGCGGACCGCGGCGACCCCGCTGCGCTCCCAGTCGTGGATGTGCTCCACGCCCGCACCCAGCTGTTCCAGGGCGGCGAGCATGAGCTGGGAGTCCCGAGAGTGCAGGGGATTGATGACCACGCTGGGTCCCTGGGCCAGTGCCGCCAGCAGCAGGTACCGGTTCGTCAGAGACTTGGAGGCAGGAACGGTCACCTCAGCGCGCAGCGGTGCCCCCGCCCGTGGCGCTGGCCACGGCTGCGGGGGCACCGTTGATGCGTGTGAAGATGTGGTGGTCACGGCGCTGAGGTTCAGGCTCCGACCTTCTTCTTGGCGCCCTGGGCGGACTTCTTCGCACCCTTGGAGGCGTTGTTGATCGCCTTCAGCGCGTCACGCTCGGCGCGCTGGAAGTTCTTCTTGGCGTTCTTCTCGAAGTCGCGGACCTTCTTGGTGGCGCCGTTGCCGAAGTCGTCGGCCCACTTGAAGGTCTTGTCCCCGAACTGGGCGCCCTTCTTGCGGGTGTTCTTCGCCAGGTGCTCGGCGCGCCAGCCCAGTGAGGGCTTGCCGTCGAGGTCCACCACAGCGAGCCACAGGCCGCCGAGGATCGAGACGTTCTTCAACAGCGTGCTGCGCTGGGCGGTGACGTCGGAGTCGCTCTCGAGTTCAGCAGTGCGGTACTCGACGTAGCTGTCGAACTTGTGCACACCGGTGAGCATCAGGGCGGCGGCGCGGGGGAACCGGCCGGTGGCCAGGGCGACGCCGGCGACGACCTCGACTCCACCGAGCACCTGGGTGGTGAGCTTGGGATTGGAGACCAGAGGCTCAGCCTGGGTGACCAGCGAGCCGATCTCCTCCAAGGTGGACTCGATCCTCGCCGACGCATCATCGGTGTTGCGCAGTCGGTCGACACCGTTGGCGATGAAGCTTGCCCCCAGCAGCGGGCGGGCGAATTTGCGGAGTAGAGACATAGTGTCCTCCTGTAGGAGTGTGGCGCTGAAGCATCGTCCGTGGTCCAATCTACCCAATCCGGCCCGGGACGGGAATCAGCGGCACGAGCCAGGAATGCGGAGCCCGACGTCGTCGTTGTCCTGGGTATGACGCCGACGACTCTGACTCAACGACGCACCAGCGCTCCAGGCGCGGTGCGGGAACGCTCAGTGGTTCCTCTGCGAGTAGACTCAGCTGTGATGGAAAAGCCTGCAGCCACCGGCACCGCCCCTGACTCGAGGAGCACGGACTCGAGCAGCGTCGTCGTCGCCGAAGAGACCGAACAGCAGCGTCGCGTACGTTTCGAGAGCGAGGCTCTCCAGTACGTGGACCAGCTCTACTCAGCTGCCATGCGGATGACACGAAATCCGCAGGATGCTGAGGACCTGGTCCAGGAGGCCTATACCAAGGCGTATTCGGCGTTTCACCAGTACAAGCCCGGCACCAATCTCAAGGCCTGGCTGTACCGGATCCTGACGAACACCTATATCAACATCTATCGCAAGAAGCAGCGCCAGCCGCAGCAGGCCAACACGGACACCGTGGAGGATTGGCAGATGGCTCAGGCAGCTGAGCACACCTCCTCCGGGCTGCGCTCTGCCGAGGCAGAGGCGCTCGATCATCTCCCGGATTCAGACGTGAAGGATGCGCTGCAGCAGATCCCCGAAGAGTTCCGCCTGGCGGTGTACTTCTCCGATGTTGAGGGCTTTGCCTATAAGGAGATCGCCGAGATCCTGAACATTCCCATCGGCACCGTGATGTCACGACTGCACAGGGGCAGAAAGTTGCTGCGCGAACTGTTGCACGACTACGCCCGTGAACGTGGCTTCAAGAAGCAGGAGGCCAAGAAATGAACGATCCCGATCTCAGCCCAGCCGCTGGCGTGAGCCCCGGCAAATGGCTCGATGAGAACTGCAAGGACGGGGACTGCACCGAGACCCAGGTCCGGATGGAGCGGATCTACGAGTACGCCGACGGCGCGCTCAGCCGCGAAGACATCGGCGAGGTGGAGGCGCACCTGCAGGCCTGCCCGGAGTGCGCCAAGGACTACGACCTGGAGTGCATCATTCGGACCGTGGTGCGACGCTCCTGCGCTGAACGCGCCCCTGAGACGCTGAAGGTGACGATTCTGGAGCGGATCAGCCAGATCCGCGTCGAGGCCGGACACGGCCAGGACGAGGAACACCGCTGACCTGCTGAAGACGACGAAAGAACCCCCTGCAGAGCTGCTCTGCAGGGGGTTCTTTGCTTCTGCGCTGTCGCGTCGACCGCGGGAAGGCCTCGGACTCCTGAAATCAGGAGTTGGGGCGCTTGCCGTGGTTCGCGTTCTTCTTGCGACGCGCGCTGCGCTTACGTCCACGCTTGCTCATGATGAACTCCTTTCGTCGGCTGGAGTCAATTCTAGGCCACCGGCTCTTGGAGCCCTAACCACTGATACCAGCCGCGATGAAGAACAAGCCAGGCCATCAGCCCGTACCCGGCCTGGCCGGGGAGCCCGCCGTTGGCCGCGAGGTCGCTGCGCCACTGCTCGTGGCTGACCAGGGGTGTATACGAGTCCACGTAGACATGGGAACGGCGGGAGGCCACGTCCCGGTAGGCAGCGTTGAGTTCAGAGATCCGCTGGTTCCGCTCGCTGTCCAGAGTGGGCACCGGGCCGATCACCAGGCACCGGATGCCCTCCTGGGACGCTCGGTCCAGGATATTGGCCAGGTTCAGCCGCGAGCGGGCAGAGGAGGTTGCGCTGTAGAGGTCCTTGTCGTTCAGCGCGACCACCAGATGACGTTCTGGTGGCTCCGGGGCGCTTGCCTCGAAGCGCGCCAGCGTCTCGTGCTGCCAGCGCTCCGAAAGTGCCTCGGTGCCCTCCCCGGGCATCGCAAGGACATAGTGCTCCAGCGCGATGCCTTCGATCGGGGTCTTGGAGATCACGCGACCGAGCCATCCCAGCGCTCGGGGGTCACCGATCCCGGTCAGCAGCTCGTCGCCGAGGGCCACGATCCGCAGATGACGCCGCGGGCCTATGACGGAGGAACGCAGATCCTGAGTGGTCTCTTCCATCAGGTCACAGGTCCAGGTGCGGGAAAGCCTTGCTGAGCAGGCCCTCCAGCTCCTTGGCATGCCGCTTGGCCTGCCCCACGGAGGTGGCTGCCGACTCTGCGCGGGAGACCAGCTTGAGGTCCTGCGTGAGACGTGGCTGCAAGTTCAGCCCCAGGAACGGCCAGGGCCCCTGGTTGATCGGCTCATCCTGAGCGTAGACGAACTCCTCGGCCGAGGTGAAGCGATCCAGCTCCGCCTGCAGCTCCTCCACCGGCATGGGGTAGAGCTGCTCGAGCCGCACGATGGCGGTGGTCTCGTCCTTGTGCTTGGCTCGGGTGGCGATCAGATCGTAGTAGAGCCGACCCGAGACGATCAGCACGCGCTTGACCTTGGAGGCGTCCACCTCGTGGTCCCCGATGACCTCCTGGAAGGTGCCGGTGGTGAAGTCCTCCACCGAGTTGGCGGCTGCCTTGAGCCGCAGCAGCTGCTTCGGGGAGAAAACGATGAGCGGACGGCGCGGCCGGGCCACGGCCTGGCGGCGCAGCAGGTGGAAGTAGTTCGCTCCCGAGGAGGGCAGCACCACGGTCATGTTGTCCTCGGCGCAGAGCTGCAGGAAGCGCTCCGGGCGCCCTGAGGAGTGATCCGGGCCCTGACCCTCATAGCCGTGCGGAAGGAGCATGACCACGGAGGACTTCTGTCCCCACTTCTGCTCGGCCGTGGCGATGAACTCATCGATGATGATCTGCGCCCCATTGACGAAGTCGCCGAACTGGGCCTCCCAGAGCACCAGCGCATGCGGGTTCTCCACGGAGTATCCGTATTCGAAGCCCAGCGCGCCGTACTCGGAGAGCAGCGAGTCGTAGATGAAGAACCGGGACTGGTCCTCGGTCAGGTTCTTCAGCGGGTACCACTCATCACCGTTGACGCGGTCATGGAACACCGCGTGACGCTGCACGAAGGTGCCGCGTCGCGAGTCCTGGCCTGCGAGTCGGACCTCGGTGCCCTCCATGAGCAGCGAGCCGAAGGCCGCGATCTCGGCGAAGCCCCAGTCGATGCCGCCCTCACGCGCCATCTTGGCGCGCTTCTCCAGCAGGGACTTCAGCTTCGGATGCGGGGTGAAGCTCTCCGGGATGTTGGTGTGGACCTCGCCGATGTGCGCCAGCGAATCCTCGCTGATGGCAGTGTCGGTGGCCTCTCGGTCCGGAGTGCTGGTCTCCTCCTGGGAGGCCATCGGCGCCATTCCCTTGGTCTCCGAGTCCGAGGTGTTCGCGGTGGAGATCGGCTGGGTCTGGGCCGCATGGGTCTCGGTGAAGACCCGCTCCAGGCGCTGCCGGAAGTCCCGCAGCGCCTGATCGGCCTCTTCCTGGGTGATGTCGCCGCGTCCGACCAGAGCCTCGGTGTAGAGCCGGCGCGTGGTGCGCTTGGCCTCGACCAGGTTGTACATCTTCGGCTGGGTCATCGAGGGGTCGTCGCCCTCGTTGTGTCCGCGTCGGCGGTAGCAGACCAGGTCGATCACGACGTCCTTGTTGAACCGCTGGCGGTAGCGGAAGGAGAGCTGGGCCACGCGGGCCACGGACTCCGGGTCATCGGCGTTGACGTGGAAGACCGGCGCCTGGATGGCCTTGGCCATATCGGTGGAATAGGTCATCGACCGCGCCGCCGAAGGTGCGGTGGTGAAGCCGACCTGGTTGTTCACGACCACGTGCACCGTGCCGCCGGTGCGGTAGCCGCGCAGCTGAGACATGTTCAGCGTCTCGGCGACCACGCCCTGTCCGGCGAACGCCGCGTCGCCATGCACCAGCAGCGGCATCACGGAGAACGAGTTCAACGCGTCCGCACCCTGATTGATCCGGTCCTGCATGGCCCGGACGATCCCTTCGAGCACGGGGTTCACCGCTTCGAGGTGGGAGGGGTTCGCCGCCAGATACACGCTGGTGGAGTTGCCCCGGTCCGAGGTGAAGGACCCGCGGGTGCCCAGGTGATACTTCACATCGCCGGAACCAGTCACGGACCCGGCCTCACGGCCCTCGAACTCGCGGAAGACCTGTGCGTGGGTCTTGCCGGCGATGTTGGTCAGCACGTTGATGCGGCCGCGGTGGGCCATGCCGATGGCGACCTCGTCCAGGCCTTCATCGGCGGCCTCGGAGAGGATCGTGTCCAGCAGTGGGATCAGCGACTCGCCGCCTTCGAGGGAGAAGCGCTTCTGTCCCACGAACTTGGTCTGCAGGAAGGTCTCGAAGGCTTCGGCCGCGTTGAGCCGACCCAGGATCCGGAACTGCTCGTCACGGGTGGGCTTTTCGTAGGGGTGCTCGATCTCGTCCTGGAACCACTGGCGTTCCTCGGGGGACTGGATGTGCATGTACTCCACGCCGGTGCTGCGGCAGTAGGTGTCGCGCAGCACGCCGAGGATGTTGCGCAGCGGAAGCATCGACTTGCCGCCGAAGCCCCCGGTGGGCCATTCGCGGTCCAGGTCCCAGAGAGTCAGCCCGTGCGACTCGATGTCGAGGTCGGGGTGGCTGCGCATCTGGTACTCCAGCGGGTCCACCGAGGCCATCAGGTGGCCCCGGACCCGGTAGGAGTGGATCAGCTGCTGGATCCGCGCGACCTTGTTGATCTGGTCTTCAGGATTGACCTGTATGTCCGCGGACCAGTGGATCGGCTCGTAAGGGATTCGGAGCGCCTCGAAGATCTCCTCGTAGAAGCCGTCCTTGCCGAGGAGGTACTCGTGGATGGTCTTGAGGAACTCGCCCGAGCCGGCGCCCTGGATGACGCGGTGGTCGTAGGTCGAGGTCAGGGTGATGACCTTGGAGACCGCGAGGCTGTTCAGCGTCTTCTCCGAGGCGCCCTGGAACTCGGCGGGGTACTCCAGCGCGCCGACGCCGACGATGACGGCCTGGCCCTTGGACAGGCGCGGCACTGAGTGCACGGTGCCGATGCCGCCGGGGTTGGTCAGTGAGACGGTGGTGCCGGCGTAGTCCCCGGGAGTGAGCTTGTTGTCCCGGGCCCGCTTGACGACGTCGTCGTAGGCGCCCCAGAAGTCGGTGAAGCTCATCTCCTCGGCGGCCTTCATGTTCGGGACCACCAGCGCGCGGGTCCCGTCGGGACGCGGCATGTCGATGGCCAGGCCGAAGTTCACGTGCGCCGGCTGGATCGCCACCGGCTTGTTGTCCTTCACGTCGTAGGTGACGTTCATGGACGGATGGGCTCGCAGCGCCTTGAGCAGCGCATAGCCGATCAGGTGGGTGTAGGAGACCTTGCCGCCACGGGTCCGCTTGAGGTGATTATTGATCACGGTGCGATTGTCGATGAGCAGCTTGGCCGGCACGGCGCGCACCGTGGTGGCGGTCGGGACGGTCAGCGAGGCGTCCATGTTGGCCGCGATGGCCTTGGAGATCCCCTTCAGCGGGGTGACCTTGTCCTCTTTCTCAGACGGTTCCTCGGACTCGGCCTTCGCGGAGGAGGGCTCTGAGGGGATCGGCGTGCTGGAGGAGCCTTCGGACTTCTTCGTCGTCGGTGTCCGTGGAGCCACCGGCTTGTTCTGCGTGGAGGAGGCGCTCTTTTCGGAGCTCGGCTTCTGGGCGTGATCGGGCTCCGCGGGCTTGGCCGTGGCAGGTGTCGATTCGGCGCGGGATTCGCGCTGGTTCCCCGCGCTCGGGGTGGAATCCGCGGAGGCGCGAGACGCGGAGCTGCTCTTGTCTCCGGAGTCGGCCCCGTCATTGTCGGCCGACGCGCTGGACTTCGAGGCTGTGGACTTCGAAGGTGTGGACTTTGAGGATGCCGACGTGGGCGGCTCGGACTTCGAGGCCGTGGCCTCCGAGTCCGAGGAGCCTGAGTCCGAGGAGCCCGAATCGTCAGAGCCGGAGGAGGTCTTGGAGCCAGCCGATGCAGAATCACCGTCGCCCTCGAGCTGGCGGAATATCTCAGCCCATTTGCGATCCACCGACTCGGGATCGTCCTTGAACTTGTCGTATATGTCGGCGACCAACCATTCGTTTCCCGGGAACTCCTCGGCAAGACGGCTGGACGTTAGCTCTGGCACTGTGGATACGCCTCTTCCATTGTGTTGTGTAGTTATTCGGCACAGCATCGTGCTCTCGAATCTTCACCTCGTCCAAGCATAGTGACTTTGTGCACCGTGCCGCCACCGGCCACGGTATCGTGTCAGGGGTCGCTTCCGCCGGAGACATGATCGTCCCGCGCGCGCCCCGAACACCTGACATCCAGCATCAAGAAGGGCACGGATCTCCGTGAAATTTCTGAACGAACCCGTCACCGACCTCACCTATTCGGACGTGTTCCTCGTCCCTTCCCGGTCGCAGACCCAGTCACGGATGAGCGTGGACCTCTCGGCGGAGGACGCGACCGGCTCGACGATCCCGGTGGTGGCCGCGAACATGACCGCTGTCACCGGTCGCCGCATGGTCGAGACGATGGCCCGCCGCGGCGGGCTCGGCGTGCTGCCTCAGGACGTCCCGCTGGAGGTCATCCGGGAGGTGACCGACTGGGTCAAGTCCTGCCACCCGGTGCTCGAGACCGCCCTGAAGGTCCAGCCCACGGACACCATGCTCGATGTCCTGCACCTGCTGGACAAGCGCAACCACGACGCCGTCTGCGTGGTCGACGAGGACCTGCGGCTCGCCGGTGTGGTGACCGCCAATGACGGTCTCGGCGTGGATCGCTTCTCCTCCGTCGCCTCGGTGATGCGGATGCCCCCGCTGCGCTTCACCGCCGATGAGGTGCTCGGCGAGGGCGGCCTGGAGCAGGCCTTCGCCGCGATGGATGCCGCCGGCGTCGGCTACGCGCCGGTGACCACCTCCGACGGCGTGCTGGCAGGGGTGCTCACCCCGAAGGGGGCGCTGCGCTCCACGCTGTACCGCTCGAACCTGGATGAGCAGTCGCGGCTGAAGGTGGCCGCCGCCGTCGGGATCAACGGCGATGTCGCCGCGAAGACGGACTCGCTGCTCGGCGCCGGGGTCGACGTGCTGGTCGTGGACACCGCCCACGGTCACCAGGAGAAGATGTTCGAGGCCCTGCGTGCGGTCCGCGAGACCGTGGACGCCAGTGGGCGCCAGGTGAGCGTGGTCGCCGGCAATGTGGTCACCGCCGACGGCGTCCGCGATCTCATCGAAGGGGGTGCGGACATCGTCAAGGTCGGCGTGGGCCCGGGGGCCATGTGCACCACCCGCATGATGACCGCCGTGGGACGTCCGCAGTTCTCCGCCGTGCTGGAGTGCGCCGCCGCGGCCCGCGAGCTGGGCAAGCACGTCTGGGCCGACGGGGGAGTCCGTTACCCCCGTGACATCGCCCTGGCGCTGGCAGCCGGCGCCTCGCAGGTCATGGTCGGCTCCTGGTTCGCCGGCACCTATGAGTCTCCAGGGGACATGCTCACCGGAGTGGACGGTCGCCGGTATAAGGAGAGCTTCGGCATGGCCTCCTCGCGGGCCGTGCAGAACCGCACCGCCACCGAGAGCGCCTTCTCCCGGGCCCGCAAGGCCATCTTCGAGGAGGGCATCTCCAGCTCGCAGATGTATGTGGACCCGGCCAAGCCCGGGGTGGAGGACCTGCTGGACTCCATCACTGCCGGCGTGCGTTCGGCGATGACCTACGCCGGGGCGGAGTCCCTGCATGAGTTCCGGCAGCGCGCCGTGGCCGGAGTCCAGTCGGCCGCCGGCTACGAAGAGGGCAAACCGCTGACGGCGTCCTGGTGAGAACCCGGTAAGATTCGAGTCCTCATGGAGTACCGACAACCTCGCTTCCGCCTGACCCGCCCCTGCGCCACCGTCCCCTGCGACGCTGCGCAGCGCCCGACGTCCGCCGTCGACCGGGGGTGGCAGCGCTAAGTGGAACTGCTGCTTCTCGGCGTCGGCTTCCTGCTGATCCTCGGCACCGGCTTCTTCGTCGCTGTCGAGTTCTCGCTGGTCGCACTGGACCAGTCCACCGTCCAGCAGGCCATCGACCGCGGAGACAAGCGTGCGCCGGCGGTGATGCGGTGCCTGAAATCGCTCTCCACCCAGCTCTCCTCCTGTCAGCTGGGCATCACGCTGACCACCCTGCTCACCGGTTATGTCGCCGAACCGGCGCTGGGCGTGCTGCTCACCGTGCCGCTGCAGGCGCTCGGGGTCTCCGGTGCGGCCCTGTCCGCGGTGTCGCTGACCCTTGCGCTGATCATCGCCACCATGGTCACCATGCTCCTCGGCGAGCTGGTCCCGAAGAACCTCGCCATCGCCGAGGCCTACCCGGTGGCCCGCACGCTGGCGAGGCCGCAGCTGTTCTTCACGGCCATGTTCAAGCCGCTGATCATCGTGCTCAACGGCTTCTCCAACAAGGTCCTGCACCGATTCGGCCTTGAGGTCAAGGAGGAGCTCTCCGGGGCCCGCACCCCGGAGGAGCTGTCTTCCATGGTGCGGCGTTCCGCGATGCTGGGCACCCTTGAGGAGGGCACCGCGACCTTCCTCGACCGCACCCTGCGCTTCTCGGATCAGACCGCCGCCGATGTGATGACCCCTCGGCCGCGGATGGCCAGCATCGAGGCCGACTCCTCGCTGGAGGCGCTGATCGATCTGGCTCGGCGCACCGGCTTCTCGCGCTTCCCGGTCCTGGGTGACTCCGTCGACGACGTCCGCGGAGTGACCCACGTGAAGAAGGCCGTGGCCGTCCCGCGCGAGAAGCGCGACGGTCTGGTTGCGGCCACCGTGATGTCCGACATCACCCGGGTGCCGGAGACCATCCACCTCGACGCGCTGTTGCCCGTGCTGCGTGAGGCCTCGCTGCAGGTGGCCATCGTGGAGGACGAATACGGCGGAACCTCGGGAGTGGTCACGCTGGAGGACCTGATCGAGGAGATCGTCGGCGAGGTCGCCGATGAACACGACCGGATCGCTCCGGGAGTGCTGCAGAGCGCCTCGGGGGACTGGTTCTTCCCCGGACTGCTGCGCCCGGACGAGATCAACGCGCAGATCCTCGAGCTCAACGTGCCCGAGCATCCCGCCTACGAGACCGTGGCAGGCTTCGTGCTGCTCACCTTGGGTCGGGTGGCCGGGCTGGGGGACGAGGTGGAGGTCGACGGCGGCAGGCTCGCCGTCGTCGACATCGACGGCCGCCGGATCGACCGGCTGCGCTTCACCCCTGACCCCGAGGCCCGCCAGGCCGCCCTCGAGCACGCGGCGGCACGGGCCGAGAAGCTCGCCGAAGAGCGCGCAGATCATGACCGGCACGCTCGCGAGCGAGGTGAGCGGCGATGAACCCGGATCTGCTGGGAATCCTCTGGCTGGTGGTGCTGCTGGCCGGCAACGCCTTCTTCGTGGCCGGCGAGTTCGCGGTGATGAGTGCGCGCAGAAGCCAGATCGAGCCGCGGGCCGAGGCGGGGTCCTCCCGCGCCAAGACCGCCATCTACGCGATGGAGCATGTCTCGCAGATGCTGGCGATCGCGCAGCTGGGCATCACCGTGTGTTCGCTGCTCATCCTGATGGTCTCCGAACCGGCCATCCATCATCTGCTCACCGATCCGCTGACCTCGGTGGGGCTCAGCTACACCGTCGCGAGCGTGATCGCCTTCATCATCGCGCTGGCTCTGGTCTCCTTCCTGCATGTGACCATCGGCGAGATGGTGCCGAAGAACTTCGCCGTCTCGGTGGCGGACCGCGCCGTGCTGCTGCTCGCCCCGCCCATGGTCTTCCTCTACCGGGCGCTGATGCCGCTGATCTGGCTGCTCAACCTGGCGGCGAACCTGGTGCTGCGCGCCTTCCGGGTGACCCCGCGGGACGAAGTGGTCTCGACCTTCACGCTGGAAGAGATGGAGTCCATCGTCGCCGAGTCCAAGCGCGGCGGCACCGTGCGCGACGACGCCGGGATCATCGCCGGCGCCATGGAGTTCAGCGACTACACCGCCGGGGAGATCATGGTCCCGGTGCAGGAGGTGGTGACCGTCCCCACCGACGTGACGCCCCGAAAGGTGGAGAAGGCGGTGGGACGCACAGGGTTCTCCCGCTTCGTCACCGCCCAGGAGGATGGCATCTACACCGGATACGTGCACCTGAAGGACGTGATGAGCCTTCCCGCCACGCAGTCCAAGGACCCGATTCCGGTCACCGTGGTGCGTTCGCTGGGCAACATGAGCACCGGGGACGAGGTCGAGCAGTGCCTGGCGCAGATGCAGCGCACCGGATCCCATCTCGCGCGGGTGATCGACGAGGCCGGTGTCACGCAGGGGATCCTCTTCCTGGAGGACGTGCTGGAGGTGCTGGTGGGGGAGATCCACGACGCCACGCAGTCCTGGGACTCCCGCCGCCGACACACGGTCTCCGAGGAGGGGCACTGAGGAACGCGACGCAGCACGGCTAGTTGAGATTTGTTCTCAACAAAGACTGGACGTACGCTTTCCTCAGTTGCCCGAACCGTTCGCGGTCTCCGTCAGAAAGTGCGTCCCATGCCTGCCTTCCGCCTGTCCTCCTGTGTGGCGATCTTCGCCGCCTCCACGATGCTGCTCAGCGCCTGCGCCGGGTCCTCGGAGGCCTCGGACTCCAACGGCGGCGAGGGTGCCTCCGGCGGGGGGCTCACCGTGGTGACCTCCACCGATGTCTACGCCGACCTCGCCAGCCGGGTCCTGGGGGACACCGCGGAGGTCAGCGCCCTCGTCGACGACACCGCCGCAGACCCCCATTCCTACGAGGCCACCCCGCAGGACCGGCTCAGCGTGGATCGCGCGGACGTGATCGTCGCCAACGGCGGCGGCTATGACCCGTTCATCACCCGCCTGGCCGCGACCTCCGGAAAGGAAGACGCCGTCTACCAGCTCATCGAGGGAGAGAACGAGCACGTCCACGCCGAGGATGACGCGGATCACGAGGGCGAAGGAGAGCATGGGGATCATGCGGATCACGAAGACGAGGGGGGCGAGGAGGATCCGCATGCCGGTCACGATCACGCCGAAGGATTCGTCAACGAACACCTCTGGTACGACCTCGCCGCGATGAGCGACTTCGTGCAGGACTTCAGCGCGCATATGGGCGAGCTCGCACCCGAGAACGCCGAGCTCTACCAGGACAACGCCGATGCGCTCGCCGCGGAGATCGACGCGCTGGATGAGCGCAATCGCGCCATCGAGGCCGAGCCGATGAGCTTCCTGTCCACCGAAGCCGTCTCGCAGTTCCTGCTGACCGACGCCGGCTTCGAAGACAGCACCGACGAGCAGTTCCTGGCAGCAGTCGAACACGGCGACGACGTCGCCCCCCGGCTCTACCAGCAGGCGCTCACCGCCGCGGCAGACCAGGAGATCGATCTGCTCTCCTACAACCCCCAGACGGAGACCAACCAGTCTGCGCAGATCCGCGAGGCGGCGGAGGACGCCGGGGTGGCGGTGCTGGAGTTCAAGGAGACGATCCCGCAGGAGCATGACTCCTACGTGGAATGGATGGAGAGCAACATCTCCACCGTGGAATCCGTGGTGGAGGACGCCCGTGGCTGATCCGGACCCCACCACTACAGGCCCCACCGCCACAAGCCCCACCGCCACAAGCCCCACCGCCACAAGCCTCACCGTCGCGAGTCCCAGCACCGCGACTCCCGGGGTGCCCTCGGCGGACCGCAGCCAGGCGGCGCAGCCGGTGGTGAAGCTCGAGGACGCCAGCGTCGGCTTCAACGGGCGCATGCTCTGGGAGAGCCTGGACCTCGAGCTGGTGCCCGGGGAGTTCCTGGCGGTGCTGGGACCCAACGGTGCGGGCAAATCCACCTTTCTCAAGGTGCTGCTCGGCCTGACCCGGCTCAGCGCCGGTTCGGTGGAGATCAGCGGAGAGCCCGTGCGGCGGGGCAGCAGCCGCGTCGGCTACATCCCGCAGCAGCAGACCATGCCCGAGGAGACGCCGCTGCGTGCCCGCGACATGGTGGCGCTGGGGCTGGACGGCCATCGGTTCGGCATGCGACTGCATCCGCGAAGGCTGCGCCGGCGAGTGGATGAGCTGCTCCATGCTGTGGGCGCCTCGGCCTACGCTGACATGCCGGTGGGTCTGCTCTCCGGCGGCGAACAGCAGCGGCTGCGCACCGCGCAGGCGCTGGCCTCCAACCCGGACGTGCTGCTCTGCGACGAGCCCCTGCATTCCCTCGACCTGCATCATCAGCAGGCAGTCACCGAGCTGATCCGCCGTCAGGCGGTGGACCGCGGCTCCGCCGTGGTCTTCGTGACCCATGAGATCAACCCGGTGATCGAGCACGTGGACCGTGTGCTCTACTTCGCCCGGGGCCGATACCGCATCGGCACCACCGAGGAGGTCATGCGCTCGGAGGTGCTCTCCGAGCTCTATGGCTCATCGATCGACGTGATCGAGCATAAGGGACGCCTGGTGGTCATGTCCGCCCACGACGAGGGCTGCCACTACCACCCCGAGGAGCTGTCGCTTCCATGATGGAGACTCTGACCGGATCTTTCAGCACCGAAGGGTACTGGGAGCTCTTCTCGCTCGTGCAGAACTCCGTGATCACCGCCGGGGTGCTCGGCCTGATGGGTGGACTCATCGGGG
Organism: uncultured Nesterenkonia sp.; assembly: GCA_947494195.1. Classification (GTDB taxonomy): domain Bacteria; phylum Actinomycetota; class Actinomycetes; order Actinomycetales; family Micrococcaceae; genus Nesterenkonia. The sequence continues at coordinate 93,048 of CANLUC010000004.1, forward strand.
TGTTCATCATGCTGCGCCGGACGGCCCTGGTCGTGCATGGCATCGCGGAGATCTCTTTCGCCGGGGCCGCGCTGGCGCTGCTGATCGGAGTGGATGTGGTGGCCGGTTCCGCCCTGGGGGCCGTCGCCGCGGCCGTGCTGATCGGCGTGCTCAGTCTCAAGGACCGCGACACCGGCGCCGTGACCGGAGTGCTGATGCCTTTCGGCCTCGGGCTGGGGATCCTCTTCCTCTCGCTCTATCAGGGACGCAGCGCCAACAAGTTCGGCCTGCTCACCGGGCAGATCGTCGGCGTCGACGATCTCCAGACGCAGACCCTCGTCACCGGGGCTTTGCTCATCAGCATCGTGCTGCTGCTGATCTGGCGTCCACTGATGTTCGCCTCGGTGGATCCGCAGCTGGCGCGTGCTCGCGGAGTCCGGGTGAACCTGCTCTCCATGGTGTTCATGGTGCTGCTCGGCGTGGCGGTGGCCATGTCGGTCCAGGTGGTCGGCGCGCTGCTGGTGCTGGCGCTGCTGGTGGTCCCCGCGGCGGCCGCGCTGAAGGTCACCGTGCGTCCGTACCTCGCGGTGCTGCTGTCCATGGGATTCGCGCTGGTCTCTTCGGTGGGCGGCATCATGCTCGCGATCACCGGAACCGTGCCGATCAGTCCTTATATCACCACCATCTCGTTCCTGATCTACGTGGTGTGCGTACTGATCGGACGCGGCGGCAGGATCCGCCACCGGCGAGCCTCCGCCGCACTGGCGAGCTGACGCATCTGAGGAGGCGCGGCGCCGACCGGTTCAGCGGCGGGGAAGCGCCGCGCAGGCGGCGCAGAGGCCGAAGATCTCCAGTGTGTGCCTGACGTCGGAGAAGTTGTGCTGGGCCGCGAGCTTCGCCGCCCAGTCTTCGATGTCCGGGGCCTCAAACTCCACGGTCAGCCCGCAGGAGCGACACACCAGATGATGGTGGTGCTCCTCGCGCTCACAGAGCCTGTAGATCGCCTCGCCGTCGTCCGGTCGCAGCACATCGACGAGCCCCTCTTCCTGGTGCGACTGAAGGACCCGGTAGACCGTCGCCAGGGAGACCCTCTCGCCGCGGTCATCGAGGATCTTGTGCAGCTCCTGGGCGCTCACGAAGTCGTCGAGCGAGTGCAGCGCCGCCCAGACGGCGCGCTTCTGACGGGTGGAGCGCCCGCGCGCAGGAGGGGTGGTTGAGATCTCGTTCATGCTCGCTCCAGACTAGCAGTCAGGACTAGAGTGGAACCCATGAGCACAATCTTCAGCAAGGTCATCGCCGGCGAGATCCCTGGACGTTTCGTCTGGCAGGACGAGACCTGTGTCGGGTTCCTCTCCATCGCCCCGCTGGCCTACGGGCACACGCTGGTGGTGCCCCGCCAGGAGGTCGACAAATGGACCGAGGCCGATGGTCAGCTGATGACCCACCTGATGCACGTGGCCCATCGCATCGGCAAGGCGCAGGTGGAGGCCTTCGGCTCCCAGCGCGCAGGACTCAGCATCGCTGGCTTCGAGGTCCCGCACCTGCACATCCACGTGTGGCCCTCGAACTCCATGGCCGATCACAGCTTTGCCCAGGCCGACGACGATCCGGACGCCGCACGGATGGATGAATCGGCCGAGAAGCTGCGCGTGGCGCTGCGCCTGATGGGCGACGCCGAGCATGTCCCCGCCGAGGCGGACTGAGCACGGCCGCTCGGGAACAGGACCAGCCCGGTCCTATGGGCGCGCCTGCTTGAGCGCGCGCCGGATCCGCTTGGCCGACACGGTCTGAGCCGTTCCCAGCTGCTGGGCGAAGAGATTGACGCGCAGCTCCTCGAGCATCCATTTCACGGCGAGCAGATCCTCGGGCACGGGCAGCTGTGCCGGCACTGCTTCCAGTGCGGCGTCGTACTCGTCCTCCAGCTCCTGCACGGATGCCATGTCGGTGGCATCGCGGCTGAGCCCCTGACCTGCTTCGAGGCGATCGAGCCGCAGACCGATCGCCTGGAGGTAGCGCGGCATGTGCTGCAGCTGAGACTGGCCGGTGGCGGTGACGAACCCCGGGTAGACCAGCTGTTGGAGCTGGGTGGACATGTCGCTGCCCGGCGCGCGCAGCGCATCGGAGCGGCTCCGCGAAAGCCGAGTGGTGAGCTCCGCGGACCGACCCAGGACCTGCGCGAGGATGTCGGTGAGCCGGAGCACCGTTTCGATCAGCTCGGCCCGAGCGGCGCGTGCGAGCTGCTGGAACTCAGCCTCGCGGAACGGCAGCTCTGCCGGCACCAGGTGATCCAGGGCCGCCGTCGTCGCGTCCTCGACGAGGGATTCCACGGTGCCGTGGGGTGACTGGCTGAAGGCCAGGCGCTCCCGGTTGCTCAGATTGTCCAGCACGTAGCGCTGCGGGGAGGGAAGAACCTCGCGCAGCAGCGCGACGACGCCGGCCCGATGCACTCGACGCTGCGCCTGGGCGGAGTCTTGGATCGTGTAGGAGACTCCCGAAGAGGCTGGGGCCAGCGCCGGGTATCCGGTGATCTGGCGTCCCGCCACCATGGTGGTGATTTCGCGGGAGAGGTCTCCGAAGGTCCAGCTCGTCTGGCCCTGCTTGCCTGCCGTGGCCGCTTCGGCGGTCTTCTGCTGCGGTTTGCCAGCGCGCTGTGATGCCCCGGGGGCCGGGGAGGCCGTGCTGGGTGTCGACGACCCGTGCCGGGAGGCAGCTGCCTCGGCGGTGCCCTGCGCGTCCTCGGAGAGGCTGCGACCTATGGCCTGCCGGTTCTCTCCGGAGAAGCGGACCTGCAGCTCGCGCAGATCGTAGCCGGTGTCCAGCACGCGGCCGCGGTCACTGATCACGGCGAAGGTGAAGCGCAGGTGCTCGGGCAGGGCGCTGGTGTCGAAGACCGCGGGATCGACCACATGGCCCCTGAGCCTGCGCAGCACCGTGGCCAGCGAATCGGTCAGCGAATCCACCCCGGGGGCGAAATCTGATTCGAGCTGCTCCCGCGCCCGTGCCGCGACGTCGGGCGCCGGGACGAAATGTTTGCGCTGCGGCTTGGGCATGCTGCGGATCAGCGCCGTGACCAGCTCGGTGCGCAGTCCGGGGATGAGCCAGTCGAAGCGTGCCGGCTGAAGCTGGTTCAGGAACAGCACCGGGACTCGCACCGTCACACCGTCGGCAGTGGCCGTGGCGGTGGACCCGCTCTCGGCCGTGTAGCGAGTGGGGTTGAACTCGTACTGCAGCTCGAGCTGGAGCCCGTCGTGGTCGAAGTGCTCAGGGAAGGACTCGACGTCCAGCTCCTCCGCCGCCTCGGCCATGAGCGCGGCGTCGGTGAGGTCCAGCAGCTCGGGGGTCTCGTGGCGCTGGTTCTTCCACCAGGAGTCGAAGTGGCGCTGGGAGACGATGTCGGCAGGCAGGCGGGAGTCGAAGAAGCTGAAGAGCTCCTCGTCGGAGGCCCGAAGGTCCTTGCGCCGGGTCCTGTTCTCGAGCTCTTCGAGCTCCGCAAAGCGTTCCCGGTTGCGCTTGTCGAAATGGTGGCGCGTGGACCAGTCACCGTCCACGAGGGCACGCTGGATGAACAGCTCGCGGCTGTACTCCGGGTCGACCTTGGAGTAGAGCACCTGGCGGTCCGCGACCACGGGAACCCCGAAGAGGGTGATCTTCTCGGTGGCGACCACGGCGCCCTTCCGGGCGGACCAGCGCGGCTCGGAGTGGCTGGTCTTGACCAGGTGCGGGGCCAGCTCCTCGACCCAGGCGGGATCGATCTTCGCCACGGTGCGAGCCCAGAGCCGCGAGGTCTCCACGAGTTCACTGGCCATGACCCAGTCGTGGTTCTTCTTGAACAGGTGGGAGCCGGGGAAGACCGCGAACCGAGTGCCGCGCGCCCCCTGATAGTCACGGGTGCGGGGATTGTAGAGGCCCACATGGCTGAGCAGCCCGGAGAGCAGCGACTGGTGGATCTGGTCGTGCTTCTGCGCCGGGTCCACGCTGGGCATCCTGCGCCCGCGCCGACCCTTGGAGGAGCGATTCTCGAAGGATCCTCGGCGGCCGGATCCCTGCGAGCGGAACTCGACCTGCTCGGCGATCTCGCCGAGCTGAGCGACCAGGTCCTGCCATTCGCGCACGCGAAGGTAGTTCAGGTGTTCGCGGTGGCAGAGCTTGCGGAACTGATTGCCGGAGAGCTCGGTCTGTTTCTCCTGGAGGTAGCGCCAGAGGTTCAGCAGCGCGGAGAAGTCGGAGTTCTCGTCCTTGAATCTGGCGTGCAGCTCATCGGCTTGAGCTCGCTTCTCCGCGGGACGCTCGCGGGGATCCTGGATGGTCAGCCCCGCGACCAGCACGGTGACCTCGGGCAGACAGTCCCGGCGCGCCGCTTCGACCATCATCCGGGCCATCCGTGGATCCACCGGGAGCTGGGCGAGCATGCGCCCCACCGGGGTCACGGAGCCGCTGCCGCGCGATCCCTTCGCGCGGGAGTCTCGGCCCGCGCCTCGGGTGCCGGATTCCCGGCCCGTCTCGAGCGCCCCGAGCTCGGTGAGCAGCCGGACGGCGTCGTTGACCGCTTTGGCGTCGGGCTTCTGGACGAAGGGAAAGTCCATCAGGTCCTCGGGCGTCCGGGTGATGCCCATCGAGGACATCTGCAGCAGGACCGAGGCCAGCGAGGTGCGCAGGATCTCCGGGTCTGTGAACTCGGGACGCGACTCGAAGTCCGCCTGCGAGTACAGCCGGATGGCGATGCCGTCGCTGGTCCGCCCTGAACGCCCCGAGCGCTGGTTCGCGCTGGCCTGTGAGATAGCTTCGATGGGCAGGCGCTGGACCTTGGTGCGGGTGGAGTACCGCGAGATGCGGGCTGTCCCGGTGTCGATCACGTATTTGATGCCGGGCACCGTCAGCGAGGTCTCCGCCACGTTGGTGGCGAGCACGATGCGTCGTCGTCCGCCGGGGGAGAAGACCCGCTTCTGCTCGGCCATCGAGAGGCGTCCGAAGAGGGGGAGGATCTCAGCGTTGTTGAGCCTGCGCTCACGCGAGACGGTCTCCGCCAGGGCCTCCGCGGCATCGCGGATCTCGCGCTCGCCCGGGAAGAAGATCAGAATGTCGCCCTCAGGCTCGCGGGCCAGCTCCAGCACCGCATCGCTGACGGCGTCGAGCAGATCACGGCCCTCCTCCTCGGCGCTGGTGGGGGAGGGCGCCTTGGTGCCTGCGACGCCGACGCCGGGACGAGTCGAGGAGGTCTGCCGGGTCCCGCCGTCCTCGTCCTCGCCGAAGTGTTCGGACTCGTCGAAGTCCTCGAGCTCCGCCTCGGGGTTGATCGGCCGGTAGCGGATCTCCACGGGGTAGGTGCGCCCGGAGACCTCGATGATCGGCACCTCGGAGGTCTCCCGCGTCCAGTTCTCCGGGTCGGGGCTGAAGTGCCGGGCGAACCGTTCCGGGTCGATGGTGGCCGAGGTGACGATCACCTTGAGATCGGGTCGTGTGGGCAGCACCCGGCGCAGGTAGCCCAGGATGACGTCGATGTTGAGGCTGCGCTCGTGGGCCTCGTCGATGATGATGGCCGAGTATCGGCTCAGCTGCGGGTCACGCTGGATCTCGGCGAGCAGGATGCCGTCGGTCATCAGCTTCACCGCGGTCGCCCCGGAGACCTCCGAGTTGAAGCGGACCTGATAGCCGATGTCTCGGCCCACGGAGGTGCCCAGCTCCTCGGCCAGTCGCTCGGCCACGGTGCGGGCCGCCAGCCGACGAGGCTGGGTGTGGCCGATCATCCCGTCTCTGTGCAGGCCCAGCTCCAGCGCCATCTTGGGCAGCTGGGTGGTCTTGCCCGAGCCCGTCTCGCCGGCGACGACGATGACCTGGTGATCCGCCAACGCGCGCAGGATCCGCTCGCGCTCGCCGGTGACCGGGAGCTGGGCGGGGTAGCCGAGGTCCTCGGCGGAGAACTGGTCACGGCGGGCTGTGGTGGCTTCAGACATATCCCTCCAATACTAGGGTTCCTGCGCTGTTCTGGTGGTCTCCTCCGCACAGGCCGGACAGGCGGCGCCAGGGCCGTGCCGCTGCCGGCGGCGATTAGGCATACAGCTGGCTCTGTGGGTAATATGTTTCTCGCTGCCGGGAAGGAAGTGCCGGTGGCGGGTCGGGCCAGCAAGGCCTGACAAGCAGGTATGCGCGAGTGGCGGAATAGGTAGACGCGCTGGCTTCAGGTGCCAGTGCCTTCACGGGCGTGGGGGTTCAAGTCCCCCCTCGCGCACATAGCAAAGAGAGCCCCGGAGCGAGCAATTTCGCTCCGGGGCTCTTTCATGTGTGCCTGGGCTGTGCGCGCCCAGGCCGTGTGAGCCCCCGCCCGGCTGCCGGCTACTCTGCGCCGGGCCCCTCAGGGGCATGGCCGTGATGGCGCTGCACCCGGCGCGCTGCCTTGGCGGCGGCCTTCTCTGCTTCCAGCTGGCGCTTGACGTCGGCGGCGTAGACGTCGACATACTCCTGACCCGAGAGCCGCATGATCCGGTACATGATCTCGTCGGTCACGGCGCGCTGGGCGAAGCGGTCCTCCGCGTTGCCGTAGTAGGAGTCGAAGGTCATCGGCTCACCCACGATCATCCCCACCCGCCCCAGTCGGGGGATGTTCTTGCCGATCGGCTGGACCTTGTCGGTGCCGATCAGCGCGATCGGGATCACCGGCGCCTGGGTGTTCAGCGCAAGCCGGGCGATCCCGAGCTTGCCGCGATACAGCCGACCGTCGGGACTGCGCGTGCCTTCTGGGTAGAGACCCAGCACGCCCCCGTCGCGCAGCAGCTGTTCTCCCGCGTTGAGCGAGTTCTGGCTTGCCTTCCCTCCGGAGCGGTCCATGGGGATCTGCCCGGAGAGGTCGAAGAACTTCTTCATCACCCACCCCGAAGCCCCCTGCCGCGCCCAGTAGTCGTCCTTCGCCATGAAATGCACCTGTCGCGGAACCTTGACCGGGATGAACACGGAGTCGGAGAAGGAGAGGTGATTCGAGGCCAGAATCGCGGGTCCCTCGCTCGGGATGTTGTGCAGCCCGCGCACCCAGGGGCGGAAGGCCGTGTTGACCACTGGGCCCACGACGATGTTCTTGGCGACGCTGTAGAACGACACTGGGCAGGGGTCCTTTCCGGCGGCTGAGCTTCGAGACCACTGTAGAGGCAATACAGTGACCCCATGCACACTTCCGCCATGGGAATCGCCGTCTTTCATGGATTCACCTCCACCCCAGCCTCCATGGAGCCGGTCGCGGAGTCCCTGCGCGATGCCGGTTTCACCGTGGACCTGCCGCTGCTTCCCGGGCACGGTACGCGGTGGCAGGACCTGAACCGCACGAGCCGCCACCAGATCATGCGGGCAGCGCTGGCCAGCTACGACCGCCTCGCCGCGCGATGCGCCGGCGTCGCCACGGTCGGACTCTCCATGGGTGGTTCGCTCGCCCTGCATGTGGCGGCCCATCGCCGGGTCGAGGCCGTCGCCGTGATCAACCCGGGGCTCCGTCTCGCTCCGCTGACCGGTCCCACCGCATGGTCGCTGGGTCGATTCCGTCCCACGGTGGCGAGCATCGCCGGGGACATCGCGAAGCCTGGGGTGACGGAGGAGGCGTATGCACGGACCCCGCTGCGCGCCGTCGTCCAGCTGGATCGACTCTTCGCTCAGGTCCGCGGGGAGCTCCCCGAGCTGAGACGCCGTGAAACCCCCGTGCTGCTGTTCCGTTCGGGCACCGACAATGTCCTGCCACCGGCTTCCGCCCATACACTCGTCAAGAACCTGAGTGAGGACCAGCTGCAGGTGGTGGATCTGCCGCGCAGCCGCCATGTGGCGACGCTGGACTACGAGGCGGAGACCATCCAGCGCCACCTGCGTGACTTCCTGGCCTCGCCGACACCGTGTCCGCAAGCCCTCTGAGAGGATGGCCCCATGAGCAACTATCGCGATGATGAGCCCAGCAGAGTCTTCGGTCGGGGTGGTCAGTCCCGTCCGGTGCCCGGCCCCGGTCAGGGCCCGCGGGACCACCGGGTCGACGACGATGCGCTCGACGATGTGGACGACTTCCAGCCGCCGAACCCCAAGAACCCGCTCGCAGGGGCCCGACCGGCCGTAGTCCTGGGGGCGGTGCTGAGCATCGGAGCGATCCTCGCCCTGATCATCGTGCCGTTCCTGCCGCTGAACGCTCACAGCTGGAGCGTCCCCGCGCTGATCGGCGTGGTGCTGGCGGGGCTGGTGATCCTCTTCATGCAGATGCCACGCAGCCGTTCCGGAAACGGAGACGGCGCGCAGGTCTGAGCCCTGGTTACTGATCAGTATCCAGCTGTGGCAAGATGGTGTGACCGAGCACACATGATGGAGGAGTCCACCGTGAAGGAATTCGCTACACCCCCGGCTGTCGAGGTCCCCGCGGACCTCAACATCACTGACCTGCTGGAACGCCAGGTCACCGCCGACCCGAAGAACGTCCTCTTCGGCAGGCAGCTCAGCCCCGGGCAGTGGACCGACGTCAGCGCAGCGGAGTTCCGCGACCAGGTGGTTCAGATCGCCAAGGGCCTCATCGGCTCCGGCATCGAGATCGGGGATCGCGTGGCCATCATGGCGCCGACCCGCTATGAGTGGACCCTCCTCGATTTCGCCATCTGGTACGCCGGGGCGATCACCGTTCCGGTCTACGAGACCTCCTCGCCCTCCCAGGTCGCATGGATCGTTCAGGACGCCGGCGTGAAGCTGCTCTTCGCCGAGACCCCGAATCACCAGCGGATCGTGGAGCGCGCCGTCGCCCAGGAGAAGCTCGAAGGCCTGCACCAGATCTACACGATCGAAGGCACCGGACTTGACGAGATCCGCGCCAAGGGCGGCGAGGTCACCGAGGACGAGGTCATCGCGCGCCGCAACGTGGCGGTGGGCGAGGACCTGGCGACCATCATCTACACATCCGGGACCACCGGCCGCCCCAAGGGCTGTGAGCTCACCCATGCGAACTTCACCGAGCTCTCCCTCCAGGCGCTCGGGTCCTCGCTGGGGTCAGTGGTGCACAAGGACGCCTCCACGGTCATGTTCATCCCGCTGGCCCACGTCTTCGCGCGGTTCATCTCCGTGCTGGCAGTCGCCGGCGGTTCGCGCGTCGGGCACACCTCCGACATCAAGGAGCTGGTGGACGACCTCGGGACCTTCGAACCCACGTTCCTGCTCGCCGTGCCTCGGGTCTTCGAGAAGATCTACAACGCCGCGATGCTCAAGGCCGAATCCGAGGGCAAGGGCGCGATCTTCACCAAGGCAGCCGACACCGCCGTCGCCTGGTCCCGCGCCAAGGCCCACGGCAAGGTTCCCTTCACACTCGGGCTCAAGCACGCAGTCTTTGACAAGCTCGTCTATTCCAAGCTTCGGGCACGGATGGGCGGCCAGGTCCGGCACGCGGTCTCCGGCGGCTCACCGCTGGGAGAGCGGCTCGGCCACTTCTTCTACGGCGTGGGGGTGCAGATCCTGGAGGGCTATGGGCTCACCGAGACCACGGCGCCGCTGACCGTGAACACCCCGGAGCTGAGCAAGATCGGCACCGTGGGAGCGCCGCTTCCAGGCTGCGCAGTGAAGATCGCCGAGGACGGTGAGATCCTCGGCCGCGGAGTCTGCGTCTTCCGCGGCTACCACAACCGTCCCGAGCTGGATCAGGAGATCTTCACCGACAACGGCTGGTTCCGCACCGGCGACGTCGGCACGCTGGATGCCGATGGGTGCCTCACCATCACCGGACGCAAGAAGGAGATCCTGGTGACCGCGGCCGGGAAGAACGTCTCGCCCGCCCAGCTCGAAGACCTCATCCGCGCGGACGCGATCGTCTCCCAGGCAGTGGTGGTCGGGGACAACAAGCCGTTCGTGGCTGCGCTGATCACCCTCGACGTCGAGACGCTTCCGCAGTGGCTCAAGCGGCAGGGGATTGACCCGGAGACCCCGGTCGCGGAGCTGGCGAAGGACGAGAAGGTGCTCACGCATATCCAGTCCGTGGTGGACCGGGCCAACGAATCGGTCTCCCGCGCGGAGTCGATCCGCGAGTTCCGGCTGCTGAACACGGACTTCACCATCGAGTCCGGTCACCTCACGCCGTCCATGAAGATCAAGCGCCCGCTGGTCATGAAGGACTTCGCCGACGAGGTGGAGACCCTCTACTCCGACGCGGCGAAGAACAAGGCCTGAGCGGCGGCGTCGTCCGGATGTTGGAACGCGGCTGCGGCATTAGGCGGGACTGAGTCGGGCGGTCTACGCTGATCGGGTGACTACCACGCCAGAGCCCCGATCTGATGCCCCGCTGACCGCTCCCGGTGAGATCCTGCACGTGGGTGCAGCCGACTATCCAGGCCTGGACGAGTGGCGCTCGATGCCGCTGCGGCAGCAGCCGGACTGGCATGGCCACGCGGACTTCGACTCGGCCTACGCCGAGCTCTCCGCCCATCCGCCGCTGGTCTTCGCCGGCGAGGTGGACAAGCTCAAGCGTCGCCTGGCCAAGGTGGCCAACGGTGAGGCGTTCCTGCTCCAGGGCGGCGACTGCGCCGAGACCTTCGACGGCGTCAGCGCCGATCGGATCAGCGCCAAGATCAAGACCATCCTGCAGATGGCGGTGGTGCTCACCTACGGAGCGTCGCTGCCGGTGGTGAAGATGGGGCGCATGGCGGGTCAGTACGCCAAGCCACGCTCCTCCGACGTCGAGACCCGTGACGGGGTCACCCTTCCCACCTTCCGCGGGGAGATCGTCAACGGGTTCGCCTTCACCGAGGAATCCCGGATGCCGGACCCCAAGCGGATGGTCGCGGCGTACCACAAGTCGGCAGCCACGCTGAACCTGGTGCGTGCCTTCACCGAGGGCGGCTTCGCGGATCTGCGCGCCGTCCAGCAGTGGAACAAGGGCTTCATGGCGAACCCCGCCCACGCCCGCTACGAGCAGCTCGCCGGTGAGATCGACCGCGCCGTGCGCTTCATGGAGGCCTGCGGCGCCGACTTCGAGGGGCTCAAGCGCACCGAGTTCTACGCCGCTCACGAGGCGCTGCTGCTCGACTACGAACGGGCGCTGACCCGCATCGACTCCCGCACCGGCAAGCCCTACGTGACCAGCGGGCACTTCGTGTGGATCGGCGAGCGCACGCGTGAGCTCGACGGCGCCCACATGGACTACCTCTCGCGGGTGCAGAACCCGGTCGGAGTGAAGCTCGGGCCGAGCACCACGCCCGAGACCGTGCTCGAGATCATCGAGAAGCTCGACCCCGAGCGCGAACCCGGTCGGCTGACCTTCATCGTGCGCATGGGCGCCGCGAACGTCCGCGAGAAGCTTCCGCCGCTGGTGAAGGCGGTCCGGGACTCCGGGGCCAAGGTCGTCTGGGTGACCGACCCGATGCACGGCAACACCATCACCGCGGACAACGGCTACAAGACCCGCCGCTTCGACGACATCCTCGATGAGGTGCGCGGCTTCTTCGAGGTCCATCGCGAGCTGGGGACCTACCCGGGTGGCCTGCATGTGGAGATGACCGGCGACGACGTGGCCGAGTGCCTCGGCGGCTCCGACGTCGTCGACGAGTCGGCCTTCGATCAGGGCTATGAGTCCCTGGTGGACCCGAGGCTGAACCACAAGCAGTCCTTGGAGCTCGCGTTCCTGGTCGCGGAGTCCCTGACTCAGGTCAACTGAGCGGCCTCCGCCTGCGGAGGGGGAGCGGCCTCAGCCTGCATAAGGGGGAGCGGCCTCCGCCTGCGGAGAGGTCACGAGATCACTCGCCTCCGCCGAGGCTGGGGATCAGCGCGTCTGAGACGCCGATCCACCCTGCCATCAGCATCAGCAGGGCGCTGCCGATCATGATGGCGGCGATCATCAGCCATGCACGGGTCGGCGTCGGGCGGCTGAGCTCGATCGAAGGCCGCTGACGCTCGCGCCGGTCCGTGCGCTCGTCCGCGGCCGGGCGGCGCGAGGGCGGGGCGACGGCCGGCTGGACGCCGGTCGGTGGGTCGTCTGCGCTGAGTCGCGGCGGGGTGAGCTGGAATCCTGTCGTGGGCACCTCCGTCACCAGCTGGCGGTCTTCCTCCGCCAGGCTGGGCTGCTGGGCGCCTGCCGCGCCGCGGTGTTCCTCCTGGAGATGAGTGGTGCGGGCGTTGCCGAGCGCCGCATCGATGTCCTCATCCCACGGCTCAGCCGCCGTGCGCTGACCATCGACCTCGTAGAAGGCCTCGGTGGAATCCCCGGGCAGCATGGTCGTGGCCCGCTGCCCCGGTGCCGGGGAAGCCGTGGGGGCCGAGCCCATCGAGGGGATGGGTCGGGTCCGGGCGCCGGTGAGCGCGCCGTCGAAGTCAAGCTCCGCATCGCTGAGGGCTCCGCGGGCCTCGCGCAGCATCGTGAGCAGCTCGTCGGCGTTCTTCGGTCGCAGCGCCACCTCCGGGCGGGTGGAGATGCTCACCAGGTCATCGAGCTCTGCGGCCAGTCCGTCCACCTGGGCGGAGGGCACCGGAACGGTCGAATTCACGTGCTGGTAGGCCACCCGCACCGGGGAGTCTCCGGTGAACGGCTGCACGCCGGTGAGCATCTCGTAGAGCAGGATGCCGATCGCGTAGATGTCTGAGCGCTCATCGGCACCCTCCCCGGAGAGCAGCTCGGGAGAGATATAGGCCACCGTGCCCATGAGTGTGGAGGTGCCGGAATGATGCGTCGCGGCCCTCGCCAGCCCCAGGTCGGCCAGCTTGATGCGGCCGTCGTGAGAGACCAGGACGTTCTCGGGCTTGATGTCCCGGTGCACCAGACCGGCCCGGTGCGCCGCGGCCAGGCCCTGCAGGATTGAATCCATGTAGGTCAGGGCCAGTCGAGGCGTCATCGCTCCGTGCTTGAGCAGCGTGCGCAGAGTGGCTCCCGGGACGTACTCCATCACCAGGTAGGCAGTCTCGCGGGCCTGACCCTGATCCAGCACCTGGACCACATTGGGGTGAGCGATCAGCGCGGAGTTGCGGGCCTCCTGCTCGAACCGGTCCACGACCTTGCGGTCCTCGGCCATATGCGGGAAGAGCACCTTCAGCGCGACCTCGCGGCCCAGACGCTGATCCTGGGCGCGGTAGACCGTGGACATGCCGCCGCGCGCGATGCGCTCATCGATCACATAGCGGTCGTCGATTCGGGAACCGATCCACGGATCTGACTGTTCGGTGCTCACCGCCCCAGGGTATCGAACCCGAACAACTCCACACAGTGCGGATCGCGGAATCTCACCAGGTGCGCGGCGCCAGAGTCAGGCCGGTCGCGGCACGGAGGTCTCACCGGACGCACCAGGGTCAGACCGTGCGCAGCACCTGGGACAGGCCGGGCGTGGCACCTGGGTCACACCGTGCGCAGCACCAGGTTCCCGCGCAGCCGGTCGAACTCATCGAGGACCTCGGCGGAGACGCCGAGCTCAGCCAGCCCCGCCGTGTGCTCCACGCTCTGCTCGGTGAGCGCCTCGATGCTGCGCTCCACCTCCTCGGCCGCGCCGGCGTCGAGCAGGATCTCGCGGGCGCGCTGCACCTGGCGTTCACTCAGCTCCGGATCACCGAGCATCTGCGCCAGCTCCGCTGAATCCTGCGCGGAGGAGCGGAAGAGCCCATAGGCGATCAGTTCGGTGCGCTTGCCTTCACGCAGATCATCGCCCACCGGCTTGCCGGTCGTCTCGGGGTCGCCGAAGACTCCGAGCAGGTCGTCGCGGAGCTGGAAGGCCTCACCCACGGGAAGCGCCGCTGCGGCGAAGGCGCGGCACAGCGCATCGGAGCCGCCCGCCAGAGCAGCGCCGAGGACCACCGGGTACTCGGTGGAGTATTTGGCCGCCTTGTAACGCAGCACTCCGCGGGCGCGGGCGACGGCGTCGGCTTCGGTCTCGGCAGGGGTGCGCACCTCTTCGAGCACGTCGAGATACTGTCCGGTGATCACCTCGGTGTGCATCCGGTGGAAGGTCGAGGCCGCCAGCGGATTGATCGCGACGCCGTCCTGCATCGCGGTGGCCTGCGCGTGGAAGAACGCCTCGGAGGCCCAGGCCAGCGAGAGGTCACCGGAGAGGATCGCGCCGGTGGTGCCGAAGTGGGCATGATCGCCGCTGAACTCGGACTCACGGTGCAGCGCCTCGAAGCGCATGTGCGCGCTCGGCAGGCCACGCCGCGTGGCCGAGCGATCGATCACGTCGTCATGGACCAGAGCGGCGGCCTGGAACAGCTCCAGCGCCACCCCAAGCTCGACGACGGCGTCGCCCCGGCCGCCCGCAGCCTGCCAGCCGAGACGAGCCAGCGCGGGACGCACCTTCTTGCCGCCGCGGGTCAGAGCCATCAGCGCGGTCACGAGGGGAGCGGCGTGCTCGGAGACGGCGCGCACCTCCTCGTGACGCTTCTCCAGGAACAGAGCACATCCGGAGTTGACCTGGCCGATGAAATCTTCGCGGTTCATGGCGGATAGCCTATCGGTATGGCCCCGTCCCCAGCGGCTGACCCGCGCGTCCTCGCCCACGTAGATATGGACGCCTACTACGTGGAGGTCGAGCTGCTCACGCAGCCGGAGCTGCGCGGTCGGAAGATCATCGTCGCAGCGGATTCAGGGCGTTCGGTGGTGCTCTCCGCCTCCTATGAGGCCCGCGTCGATGGGGTGCGCTCGGCGATGCCGCTCTCCCGGGCGCGACAAGCAAGCCCTCATGCCATCGTGCTGCAGCCCCATATGAAGCGCTACCGTGAGCTCTCCAGGCAGATCATGGCCTATTTCGACACCATCACCGATGCCGTGGAGCAGCTCAGCGTGGACGAGGCCTTCCTGGATCTCACCGGGTCGCGACGCCGACTCGGCGGTCCGGAACAGATCGGCCAGAAGATCCGCCGGGAGATCCGGGAGCAGTTCGGTCTGCCGGCCACGGTGGGGATCGCGGATCGCAAGTTCATCGCCAAGATCGCGTCCACCCGCGCGAAGCCCGACGGGCTGCTGCTCGTGCCGCCCCAGCGTCGGCTTGAGTTTCTGCACTCGCTCCCGGTCACAGCCCTGTGGGGCGTCGGCGCGAAGACTGCACAGTCTCTGGAGGCCTTCGGCATCACCACAGTGCTGCAGCTGGCGCAGACGCCGGAGCCCTCGCTGCGCCGCCGCTTCGGCGTCACCGGGACAGCTCTGCACCGGCTGGCCTGGGGCGAGGATGCTCGGGCCGTGGAGCCGCATCGGATCGAGAAGTCCATCGGCGCCGAGGAGACCTTCGCGCAGGATGTGGCCGATGACGCGGTGCTGCGCGCGGAGCTGCTGCGGCTGAGTCATCGAGTGGCCGCCCGGCTGCGCGAGTCCGGAGTCTCCGCGCAGGGGCTCAGTCTGAAGCTTCGCTACAGCGACTTCGAGACGCTCACCCGCTCCGCGACACTGACGCACCCTACACACTCGGCGCTGGCCCTCTACGCCAAGATGCTGGCTCTGCTGGAGAAGCTGGGGGAGCGCTCCCAGTCGGTCAGACTCATCGGGATCCGCGCCGAGCGCCTCGTCGACGACGCCGGTGGCCTGCAGCTGAGCTTCGACCGCACCGAGACGAACTGGGTGGATGCCGAGAGTGCACTGGATGCGGTGGCGAAGCGGTTTCCGCACGTGCAGACGGCCCCGGCCTCGCTCCTGCGGGCTCGCCGTGAGGATCCAGGACTGGGGGATTCCTGAGCGCCAGCACAGAGATCCCCGCACGCTTGACTTCGGGCTAGGTCTGCGGTCCACAAACGGCTAGACTATACACCCAGGCGTATCCACACCGGCCAGCACGCCACACGACGATCGCGAGGAGCTTCACGATGCCACTGTCGGAGCGTGAACAGCGCATGCTCAAGCAACTGGAAGATCAGCTGCAGTCGGAAGATCCGAGCTTCGCAAGCTCCATGCAGGACGCCCCGACCGGCAAGCTGAACGTCCGCAACGTGGTGCTGGGCTCACTGGTCGCAGTCCTCGGCATCGTCGTGCTGCTACTCAGCATCTATAACCAGTGGATACCTGTCGGCGTCATCGGGTTCCTGCTGATGGGCGCAGGCGTCTACTACGCCACCACCGGCGGCGCCTCCGGCAAGTCCCGCGGCAACGGGGGCGACGGAGGCCATGGTGGAGGTGGAGGCGGGGGAGGACCGCGCAGCTCCGCGCCGAGCCCCTCCGGATCCGGCACCTTCATGACCGGGCTCGAGCAGCGTTGGGAAGAACGCCGCCGCCAGGACTAGTCCCGGCCCAGCCTCTGATCCGGCCCGGCCTCTGATCTGGACTCAGGCTCCACCCACGGCTCGTCACGCAGAAACGGGCAGCACGGAAGAACAGAAGACGTGGAAGAAGGCCCCTCTCCGGAGGGGCCTTCTTCTGTCTCCGGCCGGTGCTCTCGTGGGGCACCTCCGCTGGGACCGTCTCGCTGTCGAGCTGCGCGGGCGTCTCGGCTGTAGGTGCTGCGCTGCGCCGCATCCGTGCTCGATGTCGTCTCGTGGATACCCGTGCGTGGCTCCACCGGTGTGCTCGACGCCCCTCCACTTCCCACCACAGCTCGGCTCAAAGCGGCCGCGAAGGCCGAACCGGAGCACCTCATACGCGCTGACCCGCTCGAAAATCGCACGTTTCGGCGTCCTGGGGGCGCCTGGGCAGTCTCCGACGACCCGCGCCCTCCACCGCCCTCCACCTGGGTCCGCAGAGAAACCCGCAGGTCAGACCCTTGTCATTGAGCCGCAATCTCGATTCTTGGGTCTTTCCGCCCAAGATTTGGTTGCAAGTGGGGGGAAGTGGGGTAAAGTGGAGCTCGGTAGAGGGAGAAGGAATGAGTCTCCTCAACAAGTGAGGCGGTGGGTCCATGTTCTTGGGCACGTACACGCCTCGCATGGATGAGAAGGCTCGTCTGATCCTTCCCGCGAAGTATCGCGAGGAGCTGGCCAATGGCCTGGTCCTCACTCGCGGGCAGGAGAGGTGCATCTACGTCTTCAGCACAGAAGAGTTCAAGAATGTGCACAACCAGATGCGCCAGGCTCCTCTGACCTCACGCCAGGCACGGGACTACATCCGCGTCTTCCTCTCCGGAGCCTCTGATGAGATTCCGGACAAGCAGGGGCGGGTCACGATCCCGGCCGCGCTGCGGGAATACGCAGGACTGGACCGTGACGTCACAGTCATCGGTGCGGGAGACCGCGCCGAGATCTGGGACACCACGGCCTGGAACTCGTATCTGGAGGCCAAGGAATCGGAGTTCTCGTCCACGGACGGGGAAGCCATCCCCGGTCTCTTCTGATTCACAGACCATTGACTCGGCACGACGCAGCATCATAACCACAGACGGTTTGAACACTTCAGGGGATCCTTGGGTGAGTTCTTCCGCCGCCCGGCCCGCATTCCTGACTTATCTTCCCCGATGGCAGGCAGCTGACCGGAGCGGAGGAGGAGCTGGTCCAAGGATCCCTTCCCTATTCGCGGAGGCACGATGGCGCAACGAGAGACAGCAGACCGGCATGTGCCGGTGATGCGGGATCGATGCATCAAGCTGCTGACCCTCGGTGTGCAGAACATTCGTACAAGTGGTCACCGCCCTGTCGTGATCGATGCGACGCTGGGCATGGGCGGACATGCTGAGGCCATGCTCGAAGCCGATCGTGAGGTCAGCGTCCTGGGTCTGGACCGAGACCCGCAGGCACATGAGCTTGCTGCGGCGCGACTCGCTCCCTACGGCGACCGCTTTCGCGGCATCCACACGGTGTATGACCGGGTGGACGAGGTCGCCGTGGAGGAGCTCCATTCCGACCAGCGAGTGGCCGGGGTGCTCCTGGACCTCGGCGTGTCCTCCCTGCAGCTGGATGAGGCCTCTCGGGGCTTCGCGTACTCCTACGACGCTCCCCTGGACATGCGCATGGACGCCTCCGCGGATTCCCCCGATGAGTCTGTGGCCGAACTCCTCGCCCACATCGAGGCTCCCGAGCTGAGTCGAATCCTGCGTGAGTTTGGAGAGGAACGCTTCGCCGGACGCATCGCCAAGGCGATCGTCACCCGTCGAGAGACGACGCCGTTCACCACGACGGCGGACCTCGCCGCAGTGGTGGACCGCGCCGTGCCCGCAGCCTCCAAGCGCACGGGAGGGCACCCGGCCAAGCGGACCTTCCAGGCGCTGCGCATCGCGGTCAACGAGGAGCTCGAAGTGCTCAGTCGCACCATCCCGCATGCGATGGACGCCGTCGCCCCGGGCGGTCGGATCGTCGCGATGAGCTATCACTCCCTGGAGGACCGGATCGTCAAGCAGGCCTTCGCCCGGCGGACGAAGTCCTCGGCGCCCGCCGGACTGCCGGTGGAGCTGGAGGAGCACAAGCCCACATTCACCTCGCTCACTCGCGGCGCCGAGCTTCCCGATGAGACGGAGATCGCGGAGAACCCCCGCGCCGCCTCAGCGAAGCTGCGCGCCGTCGAGAAGCTCATGGACCCCAGGAGGACTCAGGCATGAGCGCAGAAGCACACTCGATGGCCCTTCCGGAACGCACTCCACTGGAGTCGGCCGGCTCGCGAGCCGCAGCCCCGGTCCTGCGAGCCCTGCCGAAGCTCAAGCAGCGTCAGAAGGGCCTCATCGCCGGGATCATCGGGCTGCTGGCGCTCGCGCTGACCGTGGTGCTCGCCGTCAACATCCATGTGGCCAACTCGCAGTATACCGTCGTCCAGCTTCAGAATGATCATCGCGCTCTGACTCAGACGAACCAGGCACTCACCGAGCAGCTCCAGCACCTGGAATCCCCCCAGGCGCTCTCCCGGGCCGCAGTGGGACTGGGCATGGTCATGCCCGCCGAGGCCGCGGCGTTCGACCTCGGAAACGGCGAGGTCGTCGGGACCGCGGAGGCCGCTGACAGCGGTGACCGCCCCTCCGGTTTCGTCGCCACCCCAGAGGCGCCGGGCGATGACGCGGCAGCTCCGGTGAACGTCTCGGAGAGCGCAGCCGGTGCTCCTGCAGGAATTCTCGGCGCGGGCGCGTTGAACACGCTCACCACGCCTCCGAGCGGGCAGAATGGCCAAGAGGAATCCGCAGGGACGCGGAGCCAGTTCAGCCCTGATGAACTCAACGGTGGGACCATTCCGGCGCCCTCGTTCGACTGATCGACCCGTTGGGAGAACGCAGACGCTATGGCATCCGCCCAGAAGAAACGCGCAGATCGAGTGCTCTCGTTCCGCATGCGCATCGGATTGACCATGATCCTGGTGATGCTCCTCGTCCTCGGCGGCAGGCTCTTCCAAGTCCAGGGGCTCGATCCCGCCGGACATGCGCAGGCGGCGGTCTCCGAGCGGCTGCGCAGCATTCCGCTGCCGGCGCATCGCGGTGACATCCTTGACGCTGACGGACGTGTGCTGGCGACCTCCGTGGATCGCTACGACCTCGTCGCGGACCAGGCGGTGGTCGATGACTTCGTGCGCTACGACGAGACCACGAAGCTCCGTGAAGAGGTGCCGGTCGAGACCGGGATCTCCGAGCTCAGCGAGGTCCTGGACATGGACGTCGAGGAGCTCACCGAGCTCGTCGTCGGCGAGGATCGCTACTCCGTCGTGGCTCGGTCGCTGACGCCGGAGCAGAGCGCGGCCGCCACTGAGATCGGCATTCCGGGGGTCTACGCCGAGCCGGTCTCCGAGCGCAGCTACCCCTCCGGAGCGGTGGCCGGATCAATCGTCGGGTTCATGGGGGCCGACGGCCCTCTCGAGGGCATCGAGGCCGCCCAGGATGACGCGCTCAGCGGCACAGACGGCGAGCGGATCTTTGAGGTCGGAGGCGACGGCATCCGCATCCCGATCGCCACCTTCGAGGAGCTCCCCGCCGAGGACGGCCAGGACATCCGGCTGACCGTTGACCAGGACCTGCAGTGGTTCGCGCAGGAGGCCATCGCGGAGAAGTCCCACCAGTACAACGCGGCGTGGGGCAACGCCACGGTGCTGGACCTCAAGTCCGGCGAGATCCTGGCGATGGCCGACTCTGAGACCGTGGACCCTGCCGAGCCCGGAGCCACCGACGAGCTCTTCCGCCGCCCACTGGCGCTGACCCAGGCCTTCGAGCCCGGCTCCACGGGCAAGGCCATCACCTTCGCGACAGCCCTGGAAGAGGGCACGCTCAACCCGACCGACAGCTTCCAGGTGGCCAACCGCTATGAAGAGGGTGGTCAGACGATCAGCGACGCCACTGACCACCCCACCCTCGATATGACCGCGGCCGGAATCTTCGCACGCTCCTACAACACCGGCACTGTGATGATCGGCGGCGAGGTTCCGCAGGAGACCCGCTATGACTATATGAAGCGGGTCGGCATCGGAGAGCCCATCGACATCGGCGTCGGTGCCGAGACCAGCGGCCAGCTTCGGCCCCCGGAGGAATGGGATGCACGCCAGCACCTGACCACCCAGTTCGGCCAGGGGTACACCACCTCGGTGCTGCACAACATGCAGACCTTCCAGACCATCATGAACGGCGGCGTCAGCGTTCCGCTGCGAGTCATCGACTCCTATATCGACGCCGACGGCACCGAACACCCTGCGGACGCCGGAGAAGAGGAGCGGATCTTCTCGGAGGAGACCTCCGAGGAGATGCTGCGCATGTTCGAAGGCGTGGTGGACTACGGCACCGGCAGCGATGCCGCGATTGCGGGGTACCGTGTCGGCGGCAAGACCGGCATCGCAGAGGCCGCCGGCGCCGGCGGCGGGTTCGACGGATACACCCAGACCTTCATCGGCGCTGCCCCGCTGGATGATCCGCAGTACCTGGTCTCGGTCACCGTCCACCGTCCACAGGGGTACTGGAAGGACTGGGTCGTCACGGACACGTTCCGTGAGATCATGTCCTACGTGCTTAGCAGTTATGACGTTGCGCCCGCTGGGGCGGAGAGCCAGGCCTACGACGGCTTCACCGGTGAGAATCAGGATCAGCCCTGGTGAGCGGGGATGCCGCAGCACTGAGTATGGCCCAGCAGGACCGGGTCTTCCGGCCACATGGAGTCACCGGCGCCTCCGTTGAAGAGCTGGTGGCCGAGCTCACGCGCACCGGATACGACCCGCTGGTCACTCCGGTCGGCAGAGCGGCGGGTGAGATCCCGCTCACCGGCGCCGCGATGGATCCGAAGACCGTCGGGCCGGGGGACCTCTTCGTCGCCGTGGCCGGGTCTCGCGCCCACGGCGCGGATTTCATCGCCACTGCGATGGCCGCAGGCGCGGCCGCAGTGCTGACCGATGACGCCGGCGCCGACACGATCCGCGAGATCGCCGATTACCGCATCCCGGTGATCCAGGTTTCTCGCGTGCGCGATGCCGCGGGACCCTCCGCCGCGCTGATCTACGGCAATTCCTCCACCTCGGGCCCCGCGCTCTTCGGTGTCACCGGGACCAACGGGAAGACGACCACCACCTACTTTCTGCGCTCCCTGCTCGACGCCGTGCTGCGGCGTCACGGTCAGTCCACGGGATTGATCGGCACGATCGAGATCGCCGCGGGCGAGGCGACCATCCCCTCCAAGCTGACCACCCCTGAAGCGGTGCAGCTGCACAGCCTGATGGCGCTCTTCCGCGAAAGCGGCGTCACCGCCGCGGCCATGGAGGTCTCCTCCCATGCGATCTCCTACCAGCGCACTTCCGGGCTGTTCTACAACGTCGCGGGATTCACGAACCTGACACAGGACCACCTGGACCTCCACGGCTCCATGGAACAGTACTTCGAGGCCAAGGCCGCGCTCTTTGCACGCAGTCGCACCCGCAGCAGCGTGATCATCGTCGATGACGCCTGGGGTCTGCGCATGGCCGATGCCGCCACCGGTCACGTGGTGCAGCTCGCCACGGCCGATGAGCCTGCAGTCAGTGCCGACTGGGTCGTCAACGAGGTGACAGCAGAGCCGCTTGGGAGCAGCTTCACGCTCTTCCACCGACGCAGCGGGGAGACGATCCGCTGCCGCACCGGTCTTCCGGGTCGGTTCAACGTCTCCAACGCCGCCCTGGCCGCGGTCATGGTGCTCACCGCGCAGGAGACGGGGGAGCTCCGCGTCGCTCGCGAGGAGGTCATCACCGCGCTCGAACACGCAGACCCCTTCACCATCAGTGTTCCCGGGCGAATGCAGGTCATCGGCACCGCACCGGCCGCCATCGTCGACTTCGCACATAATCCCGATGCCATGATCCGCACGCTGGAGGCAGCCGCCAGCACCTCACAGGGCAAGACGATCCTGGTCATCGGGGCCGCAGGAGAGCGCGACAGCGCAAAGCGTCCCCTGATGGGGGCGATCGCCGTGCGCATGGCCGATCACGTCATCATCAGCGATGACGACCCGCACGGCGAGGACCCGAGCCAGATCCGCGCCGCGCTGATCGAGGGTGCGCGCACCGCCCTGGACGAGGAGGCCCTGGACGCCACATTGGAAGAGATCACCCCGCGGCTGGACGCGATCACCCGTGCCGTGGAGGTCGCAGAGGCCGAGGACACCATCATCCTTGCTGGACGAGGTCACGAGGTCCACCAGGACTTCGGGGGGACCAAGCACCCGATCGATGACCGGGTCGAACTGGCCCGAGCCCTGCGACGGCGCGGCTTTCCCACCGCGCCAGACGCTCCGGTCACCGCTGAGGCCGAGGATGCCGCGAACCCCTCCTCGTCAGAGACAGCCGCAGAAGGAGGCCACACCGCATGATCAAGCTCTCAGCACATGACATCGCCGAGATCACCTCCGGGACCCTCCGCGGAGTCACCGAGGCAACCGCGTTGCTGGTCACCCACGCAGACACCGATTCCCGCGCCATGAGAGCCGACGCGCTCTTCATCGCCAAGCCCGGAGAACACACCGACGGGCATCATTTCATCGACGCCGCAATCGAAGCAGGCGCCTCGCTCGTCCTGGCTGAGCGCCCCACCGACGACCCCTCCGGCACCGCCCACCCTGCGGTGATCGTCGACGACGTCGTCGCCGCGATGGGACGACTCGCCGCCGGGATCCTGGTGAGGATCCGCGCGCACTCACCGACCACCGTCATCGGCATCACCGGCTCAGCGGGCAAGACCACCACCAAAGACCTGCTCCGCGCGCTGCTCGAGCCGGAAGGGCCCACTGTGGCGCCCCAAGGCTCCTACAACAGCGAGGTCGGGGTTCCGCTGACGATCTTCACAGCGGAGCTCGACACCCGGTACGTCGTGGTCGAGATGGGTGCCGACGCTCCCGGCAACATCCGGGATCTGGCCGCGATGGTGCGCCCCGACATCGGAGCCGTGCTGATGGTCGGATCTGCTCACGCAGGCAAGTTCGGCGGGGCCGACAAGATCGCGGCGGTGAAGCAGGAGCTCGTCGAAGCGATCCCCCAGCAGGGCCACGTCGTCCTCAACCGCGACGACGCGCAGGTCGCCGACATGGCCGCCGTCGCCCAAGCGCCCATCACCTGGTTCTCCAGCACCGAAGATTCCACTCCTGCGGGGGAGCCCTCCATCGTCGAGAACTCCTCCCGCCGCGGGGGACAGGCGGCGCCGGATCAGCTCGGCGCTGTCGGTCTGAGCCTGGACGAGGACGGCCACCCACGCTTCACGCTGAGGTTCTCCGAGACGGGCGAGGAGTTCGCCGTCCTCTCCGGGCTCACCGGCCGACATCACATCTCGAACGTGCTGGCTGCGGCCGCCTGCGCGTATCGCGCCGGACTCGTCCCAGCAGACATCGCTGCGCGCTTGGACGGTCTCGGGCCCGTGAGCCGCTGGCGGATGGAACGCACCGAACGCGCCGACGGCGTCACGCTGATCAACGATGCCTATAACGCCAACCCCGAATCCATGCGCGAAGCCCTGCGCACGCTGGCCATGATCACCCGACCGGGGAAGGGGCAGCCCTCCCGACGCTCCGTCGCCGTGCTCGGGGCCATGCTCGAACTCGGCGACGTCTCGATCCCCAAACACACCCAGCTCGGAGAGACTGTGGTGCGGCTGAACATCGATAAGACGCTGGTAGTGGGCGAGGCGGCTTACCCCCTCTATCGCGGGGCCATCGCTGAGGGCAGCTGGGGCTCCGAGGTGCAGTGGGTCGCCACCGTCGAGGAGGCGGAAGCCTACCTGGACGCGGAGCTGGTGCCCGGGGACGTCGTGCTGTTCAAATCCTCCAACAGTGCAGGACTTAGACTTCTGGGTGACCGAATCGCCGCGAAGGAAGGGGCCCTGTGATTGCTGTAGTCATCGGTGCCGTCCTGGGCCTGGGACTCACCCTCGCCGGGACACCGCTGTTCATCCGTTTCCTGGTGAAACGGGGGTACGGACAGTTCATCCGTGACGACGGCCCCACCACGCACCACGTCAAGCGCGGCACTCCCACCATGGGCGGCGCCGTGATTCTGATCGCAGTGCTCGTGGCATATTTCGCCACCCACCTGATCCTGGGGGTCACCGGAGGCACCGGAGGCCCCACCGTCTCGGGGCTGCTGCTGCTGCTGCTCATGGTCGGCATGGGGCTCGTGGGCTTCGCCGATGATTTCGCAAAGATCAGCAAGAAGCAGTCTCTCGGTCTGACGCCCTGGCGGAAGATCGCTGGTCAGGGGGCCATCGGCATCCTCTTCGCGGTGCTGGCCCTGAGCTTCCCAGACTCCGAGGGACGGACGCCTGGCTCCACGAGCATCTCCTTCGTCCGCGAGACCGTGCTCGATCTCGGGTTCGCAGGTCCGGTGATCGGGCTGATCCTGTTCATCATCTGGGCGAACCTCATCATCACCGCCACCACGAATGGGGTGAACCTCACCGACGGGCTGGACGGACTCGCCGCAGCCGCCACGGCCATGGTGACCGCGGCCTACACGATCATCTCGATCTGGCAGTACAACCAGTCCTGCGGCGGATCGACCAGTGCCGTGGAGGGCGTCTGCTACCAGGTCAGAGATCCCATGGACATGGCGATGATCGCCGCCATCATCACCGGCGCGCTGATCGGCTTCCTCTGGTGGAACACCTCCCCGGCCAAGATCTTCATGGGGGACACCGGTTCCCTGGCCCTGGGCGGCGCCCTGGCAGGTTTCGCCATCCTGACCCACACCCAGCTGCTCTTCGTCATACTGGGTGGGCTCTTCGTGCTCATCACCCTCTCGGTCATCATCCAGGTCGGCTATTTCAAGCTCTCCGGCGGCAAGCGCGTCTTTCTGATGGCTCCGCTGCAGCACCACTTTGAGCTCAAGGGCTGGGCTGAGGTCACGGTCGTGGTCCGTTTCTGGATCATCGGTGCCCTGGCCGTCGGCATCGGACTGGCCCTGTTCTATGGAGAATGGGTGATCTTCCAATGACCTCGAACACACCCGAGTCAGCCGCTGAACGAGCAGAGGGCGCCGAGCCCGCTCGTGCGCCGAAGATCCGCCCAGACCTTCGTGGCTGGGACGCCGGGTGGTCCGGACTGCGCGCGGTCGTCACCGGTCTCGGCGTGTCCGGCTTCGCCGCCGCAGACACGCTTGCCGAGCTCGGCGCGCGCGTCGTCGTCGTCGATGGGTCCGACGGTCGCAAGAAGCGGCGCGAAGCCGAGACGCTGCGACTGGTGGGAGTCGAGGACGTGCTGCTGGGTGAGGAGCACCTCTCCGCGATTCCGCTCGTCGGGGGAGAGCCCGCCGAGGTCATCGTGACCTCTCCAGGCTGGCGCCCGGATTCGGCGCTGATCGCGCAGGCCCGCGCCGAGTCGATTCCGGTCTGGTCCGAGGTCGAGCTGGCCTGGAGGCTCGGAGCCCGACCGGGCGCGAGAGAGCCGCAGTGGCTCGTGCTCACCGGCACCAACGGCAAGACCACGACCGTCACGCTGCTGGAGTCCATGCTCGCCCGCGACGGGCAGCGCGCCATCGCCTGCGGCAACATCGGAGTTCCGGTGCTCGACGCCATCCGTGATCCCGAGGGTTACGACAGCCTGGCCGTGGAACTCTCCAGCTTCCAGCTCGAGTACACCGAGCTGCTCTCTCCGCTGGCTTCCGCCGTGCTCAACATCGCCGAGGACCATGTGGACTGGCACGGGAGCTTCGCCGAATATCGCGCGGCCAAGGCGAAGATCTTCGAGAACACCGAATTGGCCTGCGTCTACAACGCGGACCAGCAACTCACCGAAGACATGGTCGCCGAGGCGGACGTGCGCGAGGGCTGCCGAGCGATCGGCTTCACCACGGGCGCCCCCGCACGATCGATGCTCGGCGTGGTGGACGACCTGCTGGTGGACCGGGCGTTCTTGGACAACCGCGCACACCAGGCACTGGAGCTGGCCTCACTGTCCGACTTCGGACCGCTGGCCCCGCAGCACCTGGTCGCGAACGCCCTGGCCGCCGCTGCGCTCGCCCGCGCGGCAGGGGCCTCGCCGGAGGCGATCCGCGAAGCCATCCAGGCCTACGAGGCCGGAGACCATCGCATCCAACCGGTGGCGAAGGCCGACGACGTGCTGTGGATCAATGACTCCAAGGCCACCAACCCGCATGCCGCCGCCGCCTCGCTGCGCAGCTTCACCGATGTCATCTGGATCGCCGGGGGGCTGCCCAAGGGGGTCCTCTATGACGAGCTGATCACCGAGATCGCGCCACGGCTGCGTCAGGTGATCCTCATCGGTACCGACTCCTCCCAGCTGAGGTCCAGCCTGGAGCGACACGCGCCGGGAGTCCCGGTGATCGGCGGACGCCTGCGAGAGGATGAGCACGGCAGCGAGATCGACGCGGTGCTCGCCGGGACAGACGGGGTCCGCGCGATGCGCGCGGCCGTGACCGAGGCCGCGAAGGTGCTCGCACCGCACCATACGGTCCTGATGGCCCCGGCGGCCGCATCGATGGACCAGTTCGCCTCCTATGCTGCACGGGGCGAGGCATTCATCGACGCGGTGGCGGACCTGATGACCGACTGAAGCTGAGGTGGACTCCCCACGGGAGCATCCACCAGGAGGAGGACTGCATGGACAAGCGGAGACCTCGCGTCCCAGCCTCCCCCGAGAACAGCCGCCCCCGGCTGCGCGTGGTGGAAGACGACACCACAGCATCTGAAACCGCAGCACCGGACACCGCGGCAGCGAAGACGGCAGCATCGAAGGCCGCGTCGCCTAAAACCGCGGCACCGGCCGCCCGAGACCCTGAGGCGGTGCCACCCTCACGCGGCGCCAAGCGGCATGAACCGACGGCCGAGCGCACCACCTCGCGCCGAGACCGGATCCACCGCTTCTGGCAGTTCGCCGAGGAGGGCAATCCCTACACCACCTTCTGGCTGCTGCTCGGTTCGGCCCTGGCGCTGACCGTCTTTGGTCTGGTCATGGTGCTCTCCGCCACCGCAGTCGAAGCTGTGGGCACCGTGGACGGTGCCTATGGCGTCTTCCTGCGTCAGCTCACCTGGGCCGGGATCGGCCTGGTCAGCATGTTCGTGGTCGCCTTCATGCCCCGAGACTGGCTCAAGAAGCTCGCCTGGCCCGGGATGGTCGTCGGTGTGCTTGGACTCGCACTCGTGCTCACTCCGCTGGGCTATGAAGTTCAGGGCAACCGGAACCAGATCCGTATCGGCGGGTTCAACGGTCAGCCCGCCGAACTCGCGAAGATCGCGCTCTGCCTGTGGACCGGCGTGGTGCTCGCCCGCAAGGGGCCCCGCGTGCGTGAACTCCAGCACACGATCGTCCCGGTGCTCATGCCCGGCGCGGCGCTGATCTTCGCCTTCATCCTCTGGGGACGTGACCTGGGAACCGCCCTGGTCTTCGGCTTCTTCCTGGCGGCCATGCTCTTCGTCTCCGGAACCAAGGCGCGCTACTTCTTCTTCGCCGGGGCCACCGGCGCCGTCGGTGCGGTGCTGCTGGCGCTGATGAGCCCCAACCGCACCGTCCGGATCCAGGCCTGGCTCGGCATCAATGATGCCTGCAGCCTGCCGCAGGACTTCTGCTACCAGTCGCAGCAGGGCCTCTATGCGCTGGCCTCGGGCGGGTTCTGGGGGGTCGGACTGGGGCAGTCCCGACAGAAGTGGAACTACATCCCCGAGGCTGAGAACGACTTCATCTTCACCATCCTGGGGGAGGAGCTGGGACTGCTCGGCGCGCTGACGGTGCTTCTGCTCTTCGCGACCCTCGCGCTGGGAATGTTCCGGGTGGCCTCGCGCTCCACCGAGACCTGGGTCAAGATCACCACGGTGGGCATCATGGCCTGGGTGATCGGGCAGACCTTCATCAATCTCGCCATGGTCACCGGCCTGCTGCCGGTGATCGGCGTACCGCTGCCCTTCATCTCCTACGGCGGCTCCGCCCTGACGGCGAATCTCATCGCCGTCGGGGTGGTGATGAACTTCGCGCAGACCCAGCGCATCGAGGCGCGGGAACGTGCTGCGGGATCCCGGGCGTCCGGCGGGAAGCGCGCCAAAGGGTCCGGGCGGTCCACGTCCGCGAAGGACGCTGGCGTGAAGTCCCGCCGCAAACCTGCAACAGTATGATTCGCGCACCATGGCCCCAGCGGCTGCACCGAGCTTCAGGAGTATGAGACACAGATGAGCACACCTTCAGTGGTTCTCGTTGGCGGAGGAACCGCCGGACACGTCAGCCCGCTGCTGGCGGTGGCCCGCGCCGTCGAGCGCCTCGTCCCTGACGCCCGGCTGAGCATCATCGGCACCGCCGCGGGCCTGGAGACCAGGCTCGTGCCCGAGGCCGGCTACCGGCTGCGCACCATTGAGAAGGTGCCCATGCCGCGGCGGCCCACCCGGGACATGCTGCAGTTCCCCGGCCGCTTCGGCCAGGCCGTCCGCGATGCCGCCGAAATCCTGCGCAGCGAAGAGGCCGATGTGGTGATGGGGGTCGGTGGATATGTCTGCACCCCGGTGTACGTGGCGGCCCGACGGCTGGGCATCCCTGTGGTCCTGCATGAGGCGAATGCGCGCCCGGGTCTGGCGAACAAGCTCGGTCACCGGTTCGCGACCTTCACCGGGGTGGCCTTCGAAGGTACGCCGCTCAAGGGCGCAGAGTGGGTCGGCATGCCCATGTCCCGGGAGATCTCCCAGCTGGACCGGCGCTCGGCCCGGGCCGAGGCGCTGCAGAGTCTCGGCCTGGACCCGGAGAAGGTGACGCTCGTGGTCACCGGGGGCTCCTCGGGTGCGCTGTCGCTGAATCGTTCGATCAAGGATGCGTTGAGCGATGTGCTGGGCACCGGTGCCCAGGTCCTGCACCTGACCGGGCGGGACAAGCCCATCACCGACGGCTCCGGGACGCTCCTGGAGCTGCCCGGGTATCACCAGCGCGAGTACCTCGACTCGATGCAGCTGGCATACGCCGCCGCCGATCTGATCATCGCCCGCTCCGGCGCGGCCACCGTCAGCGAGGTGGCCGCGGTCGGGCTTCCCGCCGTGTTCGTTCCGCTGCCGGTGGGCAACGGCGAGCAGGAGCTCAACGCGCGCGAGCTCGTCGCCGCAGGGGGCGCGCTGCTGGTCAAGGACGAACACTTCAACAAGTCCTGGATCCGCCGCAACGTCCTGCCGCTGCTCGAGGACCGGAGCCTGCTCGAGACCATGGAGCAGCAGTCGGCGACGCGCGGAATCACCGATGCCGACGAGCGCATGGCCAGGGCAACGCTGCGCGCCGCAGGTCACGAGCTCGACGATGCGGAGGCGAGTCAGTGACGTCTCCGCGCACGCATGCCGCCGAGTCGCCGAACGAACCCTCAGAGGTCGCCGCGCGCCTTGGCCACGTCCATTTCCTCGGACTTGCAGGAGTCGGCGTCTCAGCCGTCGCACGCCTCATGGCCGCCGACGGTGTGCCCATCTCCGGCACCGACGCCAAGGAGCTGCCGGTGCTCGAGGAGTTCCGCCGGGCCGGCGCGGCGGTCCACGTGGGCTACAGCGCAGGAAACCTCGCCGACGCCGAGCGGCAGATCGGGCGACCCATCAGCACCGTGATCGCCTCCTCCATCGCGGCCGCGGGCAACCCCGAATATGACGAGGCGCTGCGCCGGGGCTTGCCGGTGCTGCATCGCTCCGAGGGCCTGGCCGCACTGATGCGGTCCCGCCGCTCCGTGGCCGTGGCCGGGACGCACGGGAAGACCACCACCTCCTCGATGGCCACCGTGCTGCTGGAGCAGGCAGGGCTCTCGCCCACCTTCGCCGTGGGCGCCAATGTGGCAGGCATGGGGGTCAACGCTGCGCTGGGATCCGGGGAGTGGTTCATCGCCGAGGCCGACGAGTCCGACGGCTCGCTGCTGAACTACGCCCCCGAGATCGGCGTGGTCACCAATGTGGAGCCGGATCATCTGGACCACTACGGCACCGCTGAAGCCGTGGAGCAGGTCTTCGTCGATTTCACCGAACGCATCAGCGACGGCGGCCATCTGGTCCTCTGCGCCGATGATCTCGGTGCGCGCACGCTCCTGGATTCGGTGCGTGCACCGCTGACCGCGCGCGGAGTGACCATCACCAGCTATGGGACCGCTGCCCAGGCCGATCTTCGGCTCTCCGAGCTGAGCCCCGTCGGCGGAACGGTCTCCACGGGCTCAGCCTCGGCGCCGCTTCGGCTGGGCGTGCCGGGTCTGCACAACCAGCTCAATGCGCTGGCCGCGATCGCCGTCGGTCTGCATGCCGGGCTCAGCCTCCAGGCCAGCGCAGAGGCCATCTCCCACTTCCAGGGGACCTCCCGGCGCTTCGAGCTGCGAGGTGAGTTCGACGGCGTGCGCGTCTATGACGACTACGCCCACCACCCCACGGAGGTCTCCGCCGTGCTGGCGGCTGCCCGGTCCTCACTCACCGGGCCCGGGGCGCGGGTGCATGTGATCTTCCAGCCCCATCTGTTCAGCCGCACCGCTGCCTTCGCGGAGGAGTTCGGGCAGGCCCTGACCGCGGCGGACACCGTTGCCGTGCTCGAGATCTACCCCGCCCGGGAAGAGCCGATCGAGGGCGTCACCGCCGAGCTGCTGGGACACCCCGTGCTCAGCTCCGCCGATGCCGTGGCGGCCGTGGTCGGCGCGGCCGAGCCCGGTGACATGATCATGACCCTGGGAGCAGGAGATGTGACGGCGCTCGGCGCCGATGTCCTCGCTGCCCTTCAGGCGCTGCGATGAGGCTGCGGTTCCGCCGCACCGCCGCACCCGACGAGGACCGGGAAGCCACCGAGGCTGCGGCTGCCCAGGCCGCATCGGGCGAGGATCAGACCGAGACGCCGCTGGACTTTCCCGAGCCGGCAGCTGTCACCAGCCGACGACGACGCCGCCGCGCAGCACTGGCCGGGCTGATCACCCTGGCGGTGCTGCTGGGTCTCGTGGCGATGTTGTACTTCTCGCCGCTGCTGGCGCTGCGCACCATCACTGTGGAGGACAACGACCTGCTCACCGAGGAGCGTGCCCAGGAGCTGCTCGAACCGCTGCTCGGCACTCCGCTGCCACAGGTCAGCGAGGCTGACGTGAGCATGCTGCTGCAGGACGAGCTCGCCGTCGCCGAGGTCGTCGTCGCAGCGGAGCTTCCCGAAGGACTGCAGGTCCGGGTGATCGAACACCCGCCCGTAGCCGAGGTCCACGTGGGGGAGGAGATCCACTTCTACAGCCAGGAGGGTGAGGTGATCAGAGTCTTCGAGGACTGGGAGCGCCCGGACGCCCAGGGCTACGCCACTCCCGAGATCTCCGCCGAGGCCGCCCTGCAGAACGAGTCGGTGTTCAAGACGATCGTCTCGGTGCTGGGTCAGCTGCCCGAGGGCGCCCGAGACGAGCTGGACTCGGCCACCGCGGAGTCACGCGACAGCGTGCAGCTTCAGCTCGCGGACGGGCGCACGGTGGTCTGGGGCAGCGACGATCGAGGAGCCGAGAAGGCGTCGGTACTTGAGGCGATCCTCAGCTCGGAGGCGGAGGACTTCGACTCTGCCGATGTCCTCGACATCTCCACTCCGAGCGCGCCGGTGACGCGGTAGCCGTGACCGACGCGTAGGGTGAGAGGAACGAACGGACCCACCGTGACCGGTCCTCACCCGAGGTCCTCTAAGGTTCAAGTAAAGCTTGAACGTTGCTGTGGGTTCGCAGGCAACAGAACAATGTCTTAGGTACGGAGGCTCCCGTCCGCTGAAGAGCCGCTGCGACGTCTCGGACTGCCGCCCACGACCGAACCGATGTACCCGCGAATGACATCGGCACGATCAGGCGGTCCGCGACGGGTGAAGACAGTGAGGAGTCGCGCTGCGGCTTCTGCAGCGACGGGGGCCTTCGTGCATCTGAGACCAGAGACGAGCAAGGGACACACAACGTGGCATCACCCAATAACTACCTGGCCGTGATCAAGGTCGTCGGCATCGGTGGCGGCGGCGTCAACGCCGTCAATCGCATGATCGATGTCGGTCTGCGTGGCGTTGAATTCATCGCCATCAACACTGACGCCCAGGCGCTGCTCATGAGCGACGCCGACGTGAAGCTCGACGTTGGGCGTGAGCTGACCCGTGGACTGGGCGCCGGTGCCAACCCGGAGGTCGGCCGGCAGGCCGCAGAGGATCACTCCGAGGAGATCGAAGAGGTCATTCGCGGCGCTGACATGGTGTTCGTCACGGCAGGCGAAGGCGGCGGCACCGGTACCGGCGGCGCACCCGTGGTGGCCCGCATCGCTCGTTCCCTGGGCGCTCTCACCATCGGCGTGGTCACCCGCCCCTTCACCTTCGAGGGCCGCCGGCGCGCGGGCTCCGCAGAAGAGGGCATCGAGCAGCTGCGCGACGAGGTCGACACGCTCATCGTGATTCCCAATGACCGACTGCTCTCCATCTCAGACAAGAACGTCTCGGTGCTCGACGCCTTCCGCTCCGCCGACCAGGTGCTGCTCTCCGGCGTGCAGGGCATCACCGATCTGATCACCACTCCGGGCCTGATCAACCTCGACTTCGCCGACGTGAAGTCGGTGATGCAGGGCGCTGGTTCGGCCCTCATGGGCATCGGCTCGGCCAACGGCGAGGACCGCGCCGTGAAGGCGGCGGAGCTGGCCATCGCATCGCCGCTGCTGGAAGCCTCCATCGACGGAGCCCACGGCGTGCTGCTGTCCATCCAGGGCGGCTCTGACCTTGGCCTCTTCGAGATCAATGAGGCAGCTCGGCTCGTGCAGGAGGTCGCCCACCCGGAGGCCAACATCATCTTCGGTGCCGTCATCGACGACGCACTCGGTGATGAGGCCCGCGTGACCGTGATCGCGGCAGGCTTCGACCAGGTCGACGCCACCTCGCGCCCCGCGCAGCCGCTGCAGAACCAGGCGCCCGCCCGCAGCGTGGGCTCCGCAGCTCCCGCCGCCCGCACGGCACCGCCGGTGCCGGGAACCGTTCCGATCGCCGCACAGAACGCCGGATCTCAGGACACCGCTCCGCAGCAGCGGGTGGATCCCGCCCGCCGTCGTTCCGAGAACGATGAGCAGCAGGACATCCCGGACATCGTGGAGTCGGACTACAACGGTGGTCGCAATGACGATCTCGATGTGCCTGACTTCCTGAAGTGACCCTGCCCCCCGTCTCCGCAGCGAGGCCCTCACCCTTCTGGTGGCGGCAGAGCATCGGTGGCGGGGTGCACCTGGCCTTCACCTCGGTGGAGGCGGGGAATCTGGCCCGACATGTCGGGCCCCAGCAGGACGTCGAGACGCATCGGCTCAGGCTCCAGGAGGCGATGGGCGTCCCCGCAGGGTCGCTTCGCTTCCTGGACCAGATCCACTCGGCCCAGGTGTTAGACGCTGGTGATCTCCCAGCCGCAGCGGCGCCACCAACGAACGACGGAGCCTCCGTGACGGCCCTGACCGAGGACCCCGCGACCGTCCCCACCGGCGATGCCTGGGTCTGCTCCGACGGATCCGTTCCACTGGCGATCATGGTCGCCGACTGTCTTCCGGTCCTGCTCCTCGGCCACCGCGATCGGCACGACCCGCAGACGGCGCCGGTGACGGCCGCAGCCCACGCGGGACGTCCTGGACTTCTGGCCGGAGTCCTGGAGAACACCGTCGCCGCGATGCGCGACCGCGGCGCCGTCGCGATCTCCGCCTGGATCGGCCCCGGCGCCTGCGGGAGCTGCTACGAGATCCCCGACGAGATGGTCGCCGAGCTCGCCGCCGATCGACCCGCCCTCGCGTCCACCACCAGCTGGGGGACCAGCGCCATGGATCTGCGCGCAGAGGCCGAGCAGGTGCTGGCCCAGGCTGGGGTCACGGTGGCGCCGCTCGTCGGCTGCACGCTGGAGGACCCCTCCCTGTTCTCGCACCGCCGCGACCCCGGGCGGGGGCGGTTCGCCGGACTCATCTGGATGGACCCGGTGACCCCCTTCCACCGCTGAGCCCGGCTGTCGCGAACCCGGCACTCTCGATAGGCTTCCGATCGTGGACACCAGCGGACCCAGCCAGAGACTGCGCAGCGCAGCACGGAGACTCGCCGAGACAGGGGAGGACCCACGCAGCCAGGAGCTCGCGGAGAACCTCGCCTCGGTCCATGAGCGCATCGACCAGGCCATGGGGGCGGCAGACCGGTCCGATCGTCCCGCGCTGATCGTCGTCACGAAATTCTTCCCGGCGGCCGATGTGGCACGGCTCTATCGCCTCGGTGTGCGAGACGTCGGCGAGAACCGCGACCAGGAGGCCGCAGCCAAGGCTGCAGAGGTCCGCGCGCTGCTGAACGCGGAGAATGCGGCGGAACCAGCGGCGGCTGGGCAGGACCTGCATTGGCACTTCATCGGCCAGCTGCAGTCGAACAAGGCCAAGTCGGTCGTGGGCTACGCCGATCACCTGCACTCGGTGGACCGCGCTTCCCTGATCAAGGCACTGACCAAGACCGCTGAGGCGCGCTCCGCAGCTGAGGTCACATGTCTGATCCAGGTAGACCTGCGCGACCCGCTTCCCGCCGACGGCAGGGGAGGCGCCGCTCCGGAGCACATCAGCACCCTTGCTGACGCACTCGACGAGGCGCCCGGGCTCAGACTGGGCGGCCTGATGGCTGTGGCCCCGCTCGAGGAGCCCCCGGCGCCGGCCTTCGCGCGGCTCCAGGAGCTCTCGGCGACGCTGCGGACGCGCCGACCGGAGGCTGACATGATCTCCGCCGGAATGAGCGGGGATCTCGAGGCCGCCGTCGCCCACGGCGCGACACACCTGCGGGTTGGCAGAGATGTCCTCGGTGAGCGTCCGCTTCAGCGATAGTCTCGGAATCGCGCAGTGACATCACAACCTTCCCCCTCAGGAGAATCCTCATGGCCGGTGCCTTCAAGAAGACCATGATCTACCTCGGCCTGGCCGACGGAGACGACTACAGCGAGGACCACTTCACCAAGGAGCCCTCGAGCACGACGCAGAGCACCCAGGGTTCCACCGCGGATTCTGCCCCGATCAGCCGCGGAGGATCCGCTTCGGCGACCTCCGTGCGCGAAGCCCCCACCTCGACCGGCGCCACCTCGACCGCCGCAGGCCGCGGAAGCGAAGTCGTGTCACTGGGTGTAGCTTCCGAACACACCGAGACCACCACCCATGCAGGACAGTACAACAGCTCCAACTTGGCGGTGGATCCGGATTACCGCGCTCCGGTGACCCCGATCAAGCGAGCTCCCTCATCCCGGGATGAAAGTTCACCGATGCGAAAAATCACCACCGTCCACCCGCGCTCCTACAACGACGCGAAGGTCATCGGAGAGTCCTTTCGGGACAGCATCCCGGTGATCATGAACGTCACCGATATGGGAGAGGCCGAGGCCAAGCGCCTCGTCGACTTCTCCGCCGGACTCGTCTTCGGCATGGGTGGGTCGATCGAGCGCGTGACCAACAAGGTGTTCCTGCTCACCCCGAAGAACGTCGAGGTGCTGGCTGAAGAGCGAGCCGCCGCAGAGACTCCGTCCTCGGCCCAGTTCTTCAACCAGAGCTGAACCAAGTACTGTTTTCAGCTGTGGATCTCTTTACTGCGCCCCTGTACCTGCTGCTGACGATCTACCAGTTCGCGCTGGTGATCCGGATCATCTTCGACCTCACTCAGCAGTATGCCCGCAGCTGGCGACCCAAGGGCTTTGCGCTGATGCTCGCTGTCGGCGTGTATTCCATCACCGACCCGCCGATCCGGTGGATCCAGCGCAAGGTTCCGCCGCTGAATCTGGGCGGCGTATCCCTGGACATGGGGTTCCTGCTGGTCTTCCTGGTCATCGTGATCGCCAAGATGGTGCTGCGCGGCTTCGCCTGAGCACTCCGCCCCGCTGCGCGGCGCCGCCGGGCGTCTCCTGCTGAAAGCCCGGCTTGAAGGTTGAAGTCGAGGGCCGTCAGACGCAGTGGGTATGCTGGTCGTTGACCCAAAGACCAGCTTCACAGCTTCCCCAGCCACTCGATGAGGTGACACCGCATGGCCCTGACTCCTGACGATCTCCTGAACAAGGAATTCCCTGAGACCAAGTTCCGTCCCGGTTACGACAAGGACGAGGTCGACGACTTCCTCGACGAGGTCGTCGTCGAATGGCGACGACTGACCCAGGAGAACGAGGATCTCACCGCCAAGGTCGCGGCCCTCGAAGAGCAGCTTGAGGAGAACCCGGCGAACCTTGAGCCGGACGAGCTCAAGGACGCGGGCCTCTCCGGATACGCCGGCACCAGCTCCACGATGACCGGCTCGATCGACCGGATCAGCGATGAGCAGGAGCCGAAGGCCGACTCGTCCGCCACCGCGTACCCCGAGTACGAGCTGGGCACCCGTCCCGCCCAGGAGCGGCCTCAAGAGTCCGCCGGGGCAGATCACGCGGCCTCGGCCACCGGTGTGCTGGCCATGGCGCAGAAGCTGCACGACCAGTACGTCTCCGAGGGCGAGCAGACCCGCGCGGCCTACATCGCTGAGGGTGAGTCCAAGCGAGCAGAGTACCTGGCAGAAGGTGAACAGACCCGCGAGGCCTACATCGCCGAGGGCACGCAGACCCGCGAGGCCTACATCGCTGAAGGTGAGTCCACGCGCGCTGAGTACATCGCCGAGGGCGAGACCCGCCGCGATGAGCTGATCAGCGCTGCAGAGAGCACCCACGCACAGCTGCTGGCGGAGGCCGAGCGTCGCCGGAACGAGATCGTCACCGACGCCGAGACGCGCGCCGAGAACATGATCGAAGAGGCCGAGCTCACCTCCACGCGCACGCTCAACGCGCTGGAGCGCAAGAAGGCGGACCTCGAGTCCAAGGTCGGGGAACTCACCAGCTTCGAACGCGACTACCGCGCCCGGCTCAAGGACTACATCGAGGGCCAGCTCGCGGACCTGAACAGCCGCGGCTCCATCGAGAAGGAAGCCACCGGCGCCTGACCCGCTCCCTGGGAGTCAGGGCGTTCGCAGGGCACCCGACCTGTAGAATTCAACGGTGTCTGAACAGCCTGCTCCCGTCCATCAGCGGTCCACGCGAACCCCGTCACGCCGAACTGCCATCCTGGTGGCAGCGGCACTGGCGGTCTTCGCCTGGGCCGTTGATCAATTAACGAAGATCTGGGTCGAATCCACGATGACGCTGGGGGAGCAGACCGAGGTTCTTCCTCCCGTGCTCTTCTGGCGATATCACCTCAACCCCGGCGCCGCCTTCTCCATGGGCACCGACCACACCTGGATCTTCACCCTGATCATGTGCCTGGTGCTGGGATACGTCGTCTTCAAGAGCCGCGCCCTCGGCGGCTCCTGGCTCTGGGCGCTGGGACTGGGCGGACTGGCCGGGGGAGTGGCCGGAAATCTGACGGACCGGATCTTCCGGGATCCCTCGCTGGGCGGCGAAGGAGTCGCCAGCTTCGGACAGGGACACGTGGTGGACTTCATCGCCGTCCCCAACTTCGCGATCTTCAACATCGCCGACTCGTTCATCGTGTGCTCGATCATCGGCATCTGCGCGATGCTGCTCTTCGGGCTGAACCTCGATGGCACCCGCGAGCAGAGCAGCAAGCGAAAGGCTGAAGGGACGCACGCCGATCCCGAAGCTCAAGAAGAGAAACAGGCATGACCGCGCAGGAGAGCTCCGCGCAGACCGCCCAGCAGGTCGACGTGCCCGAGGCACTGGACGGTTCGCGCGCCGACGCGGTGCTCGCCAGCCTCTTCGAGGTCTCCCGCACGGAGACCACCCAGTGGCTCAAGGACGGGCTGGTCACCTGGGCGCAGGACCGGACCCAGGGCCGAGCCGCAGGCCGATCCGTGAAGAAGTCGGACAGGCTCCAGGCCGGAGCCCTGCTCAGCGTGCTGGTGCCGGAGTCGCACGACCCCCTGGAGGTGAGGATCGAAGCCGTGGAAGATATGTTCCTGCTGCACGAGGACGACGACGTCGTCGTCGTGGACAAGCCCGTCGGTGTGGCGGCGCACCCTTCGCCAGGGTGGACCGGCCCCACCTTGATCGGCGGTCTGCTGGCCGCAGGGGTGGAGATCTCCACCTCCGGAGCCCAGGAGCGCAGAGGCATCGTTCACCGGCTCGACGTCGGCACCTCCGGGGTGATGGTCGTGGCCAAGACGGAACGCGCCTACACCACGCTCAAGGATGCCTTCCGACAGCGCAGCACGAAGAAGACCTACCACGCGCTCGTCCAGGGGCTGCCCGATCCGGTGGACGGGACCATCGATGCGCCTATCGGTCGCCACCCGGGCCACGACTGGCGTTTCGCCGTGCTCGAGGGAGGGCGGGAGTCCCGCACCCACTACAAGCTCATCGAGGCGTACGGGCGCGCGAGCCTGCTCGACGTCACCCTGGAGACCGGACGCACCCATCAGATCCGCGTCCATTTCTCGGCCCTGGCCCACCCCTGCGCGGGAGACCTCACGTACGGAGCCGACCCGCAGCTGGCCGCCGAACTGGGTCTCACCCGGCAATGGCTGCACGCGGTGGAGCTCGGCTTCCATCACCCCGGAACCGGAGAATGGGTCAGCTATCGCTCCGACTATCCCGCTGACCTTGCCCAGGCCCTCACACTCTTGGAGAACGGCTGATCATGGCTGCCACTGGCGACTTCGTCCACCTGCACAACCACACCGAATACTCGATGCTCGACGGGGCCGCGAAGATCGGTGAGCTCTTCGAACAGACCCAGGACCTCGGCATGCCTGCCGTGGCCACCACTGATCATGGGTTCCTCTTCGGCGCCTACGAGTTCTGGAAGACCGCGCAGAACTACGATGTGAAGCCGATCATCGGGCTGGAGGCCTATCTGTCTCCCGGCACGCACCGCTCCGACCGCACCCGCGTGAAATGGGGCGACGGGGTCATCGGAGAGAAGGACGTCTCCGGCGGAGGCGCCTACACCCATATGACCATGTGGGCGGAGAACACCACCGGGATGCACAACCTCTTCCGGATGGGCTCGAAGGCCTCCCTGGAGGGCTACTTCTATAAGCCGCGCATGGACCGCGAACTGCTGCAGACCTACGGCAAAGGGATCATCGCCACCACCGGCTGCCCCTCCGGGGAGATCCAGACCAGGCTGCACCTGGGCCAGTACGAAGAGGCGAAGAAGGCCGCTGGGGAGTACCAGGACCTCTTCGGGCGGGAGAACTTCTACTGCGAGCTCATGGACCACGGGCTGGACATCGAGCGGAAGGTCAAACAGGACCTGATCAAGCTCGCCCGTGAGCTGAACATGCCCATGGTCGCGACCAATGACCTGCACTACACGCACCAGCATGACCACAAGGCCCACGGCGCGCTGCTGTGTGTGCAGTCCAACTCCACCCTGGATGACCCGAACCGCTTCAAGTTCGGCTCCGAGGAGTTCTACCTCAAGTCTGCCGCCGAGATGCGTGATCTCTTCCGCGACTTCCCCGACGCCTGCGACAACACTCTGGCCATCGCCGAGCGCTGCCAGGTGGAGTTCAACGAGTCGGCCTCCTATATGCCCCGTTTCCCGGTGCCTGATGGCGAGTCCGAGGAATCCTGGTTCGTCCAGGAGGTCGAGAGGGGCCTGCACTACCGGTTCCCGAACGGCATCCCGGACGAGGTTCGCAGGCAGGCCGAGTACGAGATCGGTGTCATCACCCAGATGGGCTTCCCAGGCTACTTCCTGGTCGTGGCCGACTTCATCACCTGGGCCAAGGAGCAGGGCATCCGAGTGGGTCCCGGACGCGGCTCGGGCCCGGGCTCGATGGTCGCCTTCGCGATGCGCATCACCGATCTCAACCCCCTGCAGCACGGCCTGATCTTCGAGCGCTTCCTGAACCCTGACCGCGTCTCGATGCCCGACTTCGACGTCGACTTCGATGACCGTCGCCGCTCCGAAGTCATCCAGTACGTGGTGAACAAGTACGGCGACGAACGCGTGGCCATGATCGTCACCTACGGCACGATCAAGTCCAAGCAGGCGCTGAAAGACTCTGCCCGAGTCATGGGGGAGCCCTTCTCCACCGGCGATCAGCTGACCAAGAAGATGCCGCCTGATGCCATGGGCAAGCCGATGCCGCTGGGCGACATCTACGAATCGAAGTCGGCCCGCTACTCCGAAGCCTCCGAGATGCGCGAGTTCCTCGACTCGGACCCACGGATGAAGGAGATCTTCGACCTCGCCTCCGGACTGGAGGGCCTCAAGCGCCAGTGGGGTGTGCACGCGGCGGGCGTGATCATGTCCAGCGATCCGCTGATCGACATCATCCCGATCATGAAGCGCGAGCAGGACGGCGCGATCATCACGCAGTTCGACTACCCGATCTGCGAAAACCTGGGTCTGATCAAGATGGACTTCCTGGGTCTGCGCAACCTCACGATCATCTCGGACTGTCTGGAGAACATCCAGCTCAACAAGGGCATCGAGCTCGACCTGGAGAACCTCGAGCTGACCGACCGCGCCGCGTACGACCTGCTCGCCCGAGGCGACACGCTGGGCGTCTTCCAGCTCGACGGCGGCGGCATGCGCTCGCTGCTGCGACTGATGCGCCCGGACAACTTCGAAGACATCTCCGCGGCCCTGGCGCTGTACCGTCCGGGGCCGATGGGCGCGAACTCACACACCAACTATGCGCTGCGCAAGAACGGGCACCAGGACGTCAGTCCGATCCACCCGGAGCTGGAGGAGCCGCTGCGCGAGATCCTGGGCACCACGCACGGACTGATCGTCTACCAGGAGCAGGTGATGGCGATCGCGCAGAAGGTGGCCGGCTACTCGCTGGGCCAGGCCGACATTCTGCGCCGCGCCATGGGCAAGAAGAAGAAGTCCGAGCTGGACAAGCAGTATGTGAACTTCTCCTCCGGCATGGAGGAGCATGGTTACTCTGCGGCGGCGATCAAGGCGCTCTGGGACGTGCTGCTGCCCTTCTCCGACTACGCCTTCAACAAGGCGCACACCGCCGCCTACGGACTCATCGCATACTGGACCGCGTACCTCAAGGCCAACTATCCGGCCGAGTACCTGGCGGCCCTGCTCACCTCGGTGGGTGAGAACCGCGACAAGCTCGCGCTCTACCTCTCCGAGTGCCGCCGCATGGGCGTCACCGTCACCTCCCCGAGCATCAACGAATCCGCGCTGACCTTCACCCCGGTGGGCGACGACACGATCCGTTTCGGCATGGGCGCGGTGCGCAATGTGGGCTCCAATGTGGTCGCAGGCATGGTCTCGGCGCGCGAGGAGAAGGGCCCCTACGAGACGTTCGCCGACTTCCTCAAAAAGGTCCCGATGCAGGTGTGCAATAAGCGCACCATCGAATCGCTGATCAAGGCCGGGGGATTCGACGAGCTGGGTCATACCCGCCGGGCTCTCGTGACCATCCACGAACAGGCCATCGACCAGGCGATCTCGGAGAAGAAGGGCTCGCAGGCCTACGAGACGGACCTCTTCGGCAGCGCGGATATGGAGCTGGGGGATTCCCTCTCGGTCAGCGTTCCTGACCTGCCCGAGTGGGAGAAGATGGACAAGCTCTCCTTCGAGCGCGAGATGCTCGGGCTCTACGTCTCGGACCACCCGCTGCAGGGACTCGAGCGGGTGCTCGCCCACCACGCCGATCGCTCGATCAGCTCGGTGATGGGGGAGGACGGGCCGGCCGACGGTGCCGGCATCACCATCGCCGGAATGATCACCTCGTTGCAGCGGCGCGTCGCCAAGTCCTCCGGCAACCCCTATGCCAGGGCCGAGATCGAGGACATGGCGGGCACCATCGAGGTGATGTTCTTCGGCAAGACCTACCAGGCGGTGTCGATGATCCTGGCCGAAGACCTGGTCGTCTCGGTGAAGGGGCAGATCGATCGGCGCGAGGACGGCAGCGTGACGCTCAAGGCGATGGACGTCGTCGTGCCGGAGATCAACGAGGACGGCAACGCCGGTCCCGTAGTGGTCTCAGTCTCTGCGCAGCGTGCCTCGGAACGCCTGGTCACCGAGCTGGGCAGGACGCTCAGGGCCCATCGCGGCACCAGCGATGTCCACGTCCGGCTGCTCTCCGGGGACCGCATCGAGCTCATGCGGCTGGGCCACGAGTATCAGGTGAGCCCCTCACCAGCGCTGTTCGGTGATCTGAAGGTCCTGCTCGGACCGGGATGTCTCGAGCTGTGAGCAGGGAGGCGCGGGAGAAGGCCGTAGCCACAACATCTTGTGGTGGATGATTTGAAGCACACTATATGTGGTGGGTAGACTTGCCCCATGTACTGCCCCTACTGCCGCCATGACTCCTCCCGGGTCGTCGATTCACGCATGTTGGACGATGGCTCCGGCATCCGCCGTCGTCGTCAGTGTCCGCAGTGCTCCAAACGCTTCACCACCATGGAGACCACCAGCCTCAACGTGATCAAACGATCGGGTGCCGCGGAGCCGTTCGACCGCTCGAAGGTCATCAACGGGGTGCGCAAAGCGTGCCAGGGCCGTCCCGTGTCCAACGATGATCTCGCAGTGCTCGCCCAGGAGGTGGAGGAGACGATCCGCGCCGCTGGCAACGCCGAGGTCGATGCCAATGACGTGGGCCTCGCGATCCTCGGACCGCTGCGCCGGCTCGACGTCGTGGCCTATATGCGCTTCGCCTCGGTCTACCGCGGGTTCGAGTCCCTGCTGGACTTTGAGAACGCGATCGCGGAGCTGCGCCGGGAGGAACTCCACGGACCTTCAAGTTCAGGTGCAACCGTTGTCCAGCCGAGGTTCGGATTCCGCTAGACTCATGGACGTACCGGCGGTGCTCTCTTCTGGGGAAGGTTGAGAGCACCGCCGGTTTTCTCGTCTTCACCGTCGGGGACTTCTCCTGCCAGATGCACTGATGGTCCGGAGAGAACCCCCTGAGTTTCTCTCCGGACCACCTGCGCCTCCGAGAAGGCCTTCCCATTAGACGCCCCGTGCGTCGCTGCGCTGCGCAGAACAGGCGGAACCCAGTAGCCCAGCCGGATAAACCCAGTAGAAGATACGGGGCCGGTATAGTCTTCACCAACTGATCTCTCGACCAAGGAGCCCGCGGTGCACCGCAGTGACCCTTTCGTGGGCAGACGCGAGGAGATCGCGTTGATCCAGCGGGCCACTGACCGGGCGCGAAGCGGCAAGGCCCAGTTCGTCCTGGTCGAGGGCCTGACCGGCTCAGGCAAGACCCGTCTGCTGCACCGTGCCATGGAGAGCTACCCGGAATGGAACGAGCGCACGATCCTGCTCGATGAGTCCTTCATGGCTCAGCCGGGGTCTGCGATCCATCATCTCCTCGGTGCAGACCTCGCCCGAGCTCCGGGACGCTCCGGTTTCGAAAGCGGAGGGCCGTCCGACGTCGAGGATCTCCTCGCAGCGGGCTTCGACGCCGCCCCATCGCTGCAACGGCCGTACCTGCTCAGCGTGCAGAACCTGCACCTGGTCGACGAGGTCTCTGCCGACGCGCTGTGGCGTGCGCTCAGCCTCTTCCAGAACGGACCCGTACTGGTGGTCCTGAGCACCCAGGCTTCCGTCCGTCCAGAGGTGCAGCGGCTGATCCAACTCGCCCAGGCGAGTCCCCGCGGCACCTACATCTCGCTGCAGCCGTTGGGACTGCGCGATGTCTCGGATCTTTTGGAGGCCTACTCCATGCTGCCCATTTCCGACGCCGTCGCCGCGCGGGTCATGGAGGAGACGGACGGCTACCCCGGCCTGGTGGAGCAGGTGGGGCTGTGGCTTCGGCGGACCCCGGTGGGTTCGCGCAGCATCGACCAGGCGCTGGTGCACACCGTGAAGTCTGCCGATTACAGCGGGATGCATCGCGATGTGCTGACCCGGATGAACTGGCTGCAGGACAGCGATCGGCGGGCGGTCGAGCTGCTGGCGGCCGCTGACGGTTCGCTGAGCCGGGGCCAGATCGAGGCGGCGCTTTCGACCACCGTGGACCCGGCGGCGCTGTTGAGCACCTCGCTGCTCTCCTGGGAGGAGCTGACCGGCCGGTATGCCGTGAGCCGGCGCTCGTTCAGCCGCGCCGTGCTCAGCGGCACTTCGGAGGTGGATCGAGCGGGACTCCTCGTATCGCTCGCCGAGGTCCTTCAGGGGGAGGGCTCCGTCCGCCACCTGGCCGAGGCGATTCGGCTGGACCCC
Organism: uncultured Nesterenkonia sp.; assembly: GCA_947494195.1. Classification (GTDB taxonomy): domain Bacteria; phylum Actinomycetota; class Actinomycetes; order Actinomycetales; family Micrococcaceae; genus Nesterenkonia. The sequence continues at coordinate 137,315 of CANLUC010000004.1, forward strand.
AGCCTGGCGGACGGGGCTCAGGTGATCGCCGAGCTGCAGACCCACGCTCGGCACGCGGCGAAGCGACACGATTTCCGGGACGCCTTCGACCACCTGATGGCGGCGGTCTCCACGAATCTCGACGATGTGGAGTCCTTGTGTCTGCTGGCCGGTCTCGCGGTGCGCACCGACAGCGTCACTGCTCTGCAGGAGCTTGAGCCCTCCATGCGGGCCTTGCCCCCCTCGACCTGCCGGGCCGGAATCCTCGCCCTGCTGATGTTGGAGCAGTCGGACACGGAGGCGGCGCTCTTCGAACTCGAATCCCATCGGCCCGAGCAGGACCCGGGGCTGCCCATCTACGCGGAGGCCGTGACCGAGGTGAGCGCACGGCTGCTCTCAGAATCTCTGCGTAGCCGGGGCGCCGCGCTCGCCCACGACGTCTCTGCCGGCCTGCAGGCGGTGTTGGAGAGGCCGGACGGGCTCGATCTGGTCGGATATATCTGGGACCGGGCCTATCTGCTCGGGCTCAGGGCGCTGAACACGCTGTGGATCCAGCTCTCCGCAGAGCAGCCACAGAACTTCGACGCGATGATCGCATGTGTCTCCGAGCGGCTGGCCGAGTTGCGGGGCGAGCCTGCAGTCGAACGCTTCGAGGCCGCCCTGTACTCCGTCCGGGGCTCGCTGCTTCGCCAGCAGGGCTCGATGGCCGACGCCTATCACGATCTCTCCCTGGCGGCCGCCCAGGAGGCGTCGAGCAGCTATGTGATGTATGCGCGCACCCAGCTGGCCCTGCTGCTGTTCAGCTCCGGATACTGGGATGAGGCGGCCAAGATGGCCGAGCGGGCCGCCGGAGCCGCGCTGGTCCGCCGGGAGGACGCGGTCTCTCACGTGGCCTACGCGGTCTCGTTGGTCGTGCCCGCCGCCCGTGGAGAGGTGGAGAAGGTCCGCGCGGGCCTGGAACGCCTGCATGAGAGCGAGCATGCCCATGGCCCGCTCGCTGCGGGCACCATCGACTGGGTGGAGGCCTGTCTGGCAGCCTCGCAGAACGACTTCCGCGGGGTTGCTCGAAACCTGCTGAGCATGCGCGACGACAGGACCGCCTGGTGGGCGATGGAGCCCCAGGCGATGAGCATGCTTGCGCGGGCGCTGCATCTGAGCGGCTGGGCCGCCATGCTTCCTGCCCTGCTGCGTGGTGCCGAGAGCGGCAATGCCCCCCTGGATTTCCAGCAGCACCTCACCACCCCGTACCTGAGGGGTTTCGAACGCTGGTCAGCTGGTGCGCCGGACGAGGCCATGGAGAGCCTGCTGCAGGTGCTCCGTGGCTATGACAGCAGTGCATCGATCCGTCCCACGCAGCCGCCCGGGGAGGGCGGCGGGTTCCGCATCTTCCGAGCGATGCTCGGGCTCGACATCGGCGCGCTGGTCTCCGGCTATCCGATCGAACTCGCGCGGCACCGCGCCACGGCGCTGGAGCTCGCCGTCTGGTCAGCTTCGGTGCTGCAGGCCTGCGGCGCCGATACCCATCTGGAGCGGGCGAATCAGCTGATGGAGACCTTGCGGCCGCGCCTTCTCAACGACCATCCGGCCGCCCGATCCCACTCGGCGGCGCTTCTGGGGTCGCGGCACACGTCGAAGCCCCAGGTCACCGAGGCCGCAGCCGCGGTGCGAGCCGAGCCCGAGCTCGGGGCCGAAGTGGAGCAGGCGCTGCGCAGCCTGTCCCGCCGTGAGCGCCAGGTGACCCTGCTGGTCTCGGAGGGCAGCACGAACCGCGAGGTGGCTGAGCAGCTCGTGCTCTCGGTGCGAACTGTGGAGTATCACGTGGCCAACGCCATGACCAAGCTGCAGCTGCATTCGCGGCGGGAGATCCGCAGGCTCGTCCGGTCGCTCTGAGCCGGCCGGCCACGTCCCGGCGGAGGGGAGGACCTGAACCTCGCTCAGCTCAGTTCTCGTCTCGGCTCAGCCCGCCAGTGTGCGGAGCTCGGCGATCGCAGCCTCTGGGTCCGCCGCCGAGTACACGGCGGAGCCCGCCACAAAGGTGTCAGCCCCGGCCTCTGCCGCCCGGGTGATGGTCTCCGCACTGATTCCACCGTCCACCTGCAGCGCGATCTCTCCGCCAAGGTCATCGACGGCGGCCCGCGCGCGGCGGATCTTGGGCAGGATCAGGTCGAGGAAGCTCTGGCCGCCGAACCCCGGCTCCACCGTCATCAGCAGCAGCATGTCGAGTTCCCCGAGCATGTCCAGGTAGGGCTCGACGGGGGTGGCGGGCTTCAGCGCCATGGCCGACCGTGCGCCCTGCGCGCGAAGTTCCCGCGCGAGCCGGATCGGGGCCTTCGCCGCCTCGGCGTGGAAGGTCACGGATTCACAGCCCATCTCGGCGTACTGCGGGGCCCAGGTGTCAGGGTCCTCGATCATCAGATGCACGTCCAGCGGCAGCTCGGTGGCTGCCCGCAGAGACTTCACCACGGGGAGCCCGATCGTCAGATTCGGCACGAAGTGGTTGTCCATCACGTCCACATGGACGGCGTCGGCGGTGGTGATGCGGCCCAGCTCGCGCTGGAGGTTCGCGAAGTCGGCGTTGAGGATGCTGGGGTGGATGCAGGTGCGGCTCACGGGGCGATCCTACCGGTCTTCAGCTCGCATGCACGCCTCGCTGGAGCAGCGCGAAGAACATCGCGTCGGTCCCGTGGACGTGGGGCCAGAGCTGCACGCAGCGCTGCACAGTCCCGGTGCCGTGCTGCGCACCGGGTCCGTCCATCAGCTCCACGCCGGCCTCCAGCGCTGCGGCGCGCATCGGCTCACGGGCATCGAGCAGCTCGAGCTCCGGGTGGCGACGCAGCAGGTCATCGACCTGGATGACCGTCTCCGCGGCATGCGGAGAGCAGGTCACATAGGCCAACAGGCCACCCGGTGCCAGCGCTGCGGCGGCGGCGTCGAGCAGCTCCAGCTGCAGGGCGGTCAGGCTCGAGAGGTCCCCCGGAGTGCGGCGCCAGCGGGCTTCGGGCCGGCGCCGCAGCGCCCCGAGGCCGGTGCACGGTGCATCCACCAGGATCCGCTGGAAGCCGGCGGCACCGGCCTCTTCGCCGATGGTCCGGCCATCTCCGGTGCGCACGGCCCAGGCTTCCGGCGCCACCGCAGCCAGGGCGCCGGAGACCAGCTTCGCGCGGTGCGCGGCCGGCTCGTTGGCGAGCACCGTCGCCCCGCGTTCCGCGGCCAGCGCGGCGAGCAGGGCCGCTTTGCCTCCGGGTCCGGCACAGAGGTCCAGCCAGCGCTCGGCAGCAGGCCTGTCGAATGCATCCAGCTCCTGATTCGCTTCCCGGTGAGGTGCAGCGTCGGCCGAGAGGTCCGCGACGGCTGGCAGCTCGGCAGCGGCGAGTGCTCGGGTGACCCATTGGGACCCGATGTCTTGGACTCGAAGCTGACCCTCGCGGGTCCCGGGAAGACGGCCGATGTCGCCCCCGCGAAAGACTGCTGCTCCGGGCAGCAGCGGGGAGACCGTCGCGCCTGCTTCAGTCGCACTGCGCAGATGCTGACCGGGCTCCTCCACCACACCGGGAAGCTCCACGAGGTGGACCTCGGGGGCGTCATTATCGGCGCGCAGCAGGTCTTCGAGCTCTTCGCCCCGACCGTGGAGTCGCAGTGACTGCCGCATTGCCCGGACCACCCAGGCCGGATGCGCATGCTTCAGCGCGAGCGCGTCGTCGCCGCCGAGCTTGCCGTCCACGGAGAGGCGCTCGGTCCATTCCTCCAGCGAGGCGGCGCTGACCTTGCGCAGCACTGCGTTGACCAGACCGCTGGGACCGGCGCCGATCTCGCTGCGCACCAGGGCGACGGTCTCGTCCACCGCGGCGTGTGTCTCGACGCGCATATTCAGCAGCTGGTGCGCGCCGAGGCGCAGGGCGTCGAGCACGGGTGCATCGAGCTGTGCCAGCGGACGGTCCACGCAGGCGCTGAGGATGGCGTCATAGGTGCCCGTGCCGCGCAGCGTGCCGTAGGTCAGCTCGGTCGCGAAGGCGGCGTCTCGCTTGTCCAGGCGCTGTCGCCGGATCTCAGCGGGAAGCGTCAGGTTGGCATAGGCGTCATCCCGGCTGACCGCGCGCAGCACCGTGAACGCGGTGAGTCTCGCGGGATCAGCTCGGCGCTTCCGCTGCCCGGGGGCTGTGGCGCTGAAGCCGCGGGTCGCGCTCGACTTGTCAGACCGAGCACCGCCGCGGTTTCGTTCGCGCCCCTTCTCGTTTCTGCGACTGCGCTGCGGGTCTTGGGACGGGCCGCTGTGACTCATGCGTGGTGCTCTTCCGTGGGGGTGGATGTGGTCTGCTCGGTTCCGCCGAGTCGGACCTGGGACTGCAGGCCGCGGTACCAGTCGACGGCGTTGAGCATGGTCTTGCCCGCCGGCTGCACGCCGGAGAGCACAACCGCCTCCCCGTCACCTGCCCGGAACGCGATCACACTCCCTGCCTCGCGGCTCGCCGACGTCCGGTTGCCGGCGGGGGAACCCGTGCTCTCTGAGTTCTCCGTGCTCGGCAGGCTCAGGACCTGTCCCGTGGCGGTCTCGGCCAGTGCTGCCTCCAGATGCTGCGCCGCGTCTGGATCAGACGGCGTCCGGTGCAGCCTGGCCACGCCGAGCTTGATCCGCTGATCTCCGTTCAACGTCCAGGCTCCCGGCTCGGGGATCGTGGCGTTGATCCGCTTCACCAGCTCGGCCGCTGGGCGAGAAGGATCGATGAAGGCGTCCTCGCGGGTGAGCTTGGGCGCGAAGCTTGGTGCACCTCGCTGCGCCTGCGGCGTCGAGGTGCCGGTGAGCAGACTGGGCAGCAGCACGGTGAGCAGCGAGGCTCCGAGGTTCGTCAGGTCCTCGAGCACCGTCCCGGCCGAGGTGGCCTCCCGGATCTCGTAGCTGCACAGCCCGTGGACGGGGCCGGTGTCCATTCCGCGTTCGAGTTGGAACACCGTGGCCGCGGTGGTGCGTTCCCCGGCCAGGATGGCATGGGGCACCGGGGCGGCTCCGCGGTAGGCCGGAAGCTGGGAATAGTGCAGATTGACCCAGCCGCGCGTCGGCACCTTCAGCGCCGCCTCGGGCAGCAGCGCGCCGTAGGCGACGACGACGCCCAGATCGGCTTCTGCTGTCGCGAGCTCGGCGGTCACCGAAGAGTCTATGGAGGCGGCCTTGATGACCGGGATGCCGGCAGCTTCGGCCGCCTGAGCGACGGGGGACGGGGTCAGCCGGCGTCGCCGTCCGACGGGAGCATCTGGCCTGGTCAGCACGGCGACGATCTCTGCACCATCGCTCAGCAGCCGGCGCAGGCAGGTGGCGGCGATCTCCGGGGTGCCCGCGAAGAGGACTCGACCCCGCCCGGGGCCGGCGGAGGCCGCACGCGCCGCGGCGAGCGAGTCTGCGGTGAACTGCTGCATGGTGAGGCCTTTCAGGAGGCGAAGAAGCTGCTGCTGGTGCGCCGGGTGACCTGCGCCTGATCCAGGGCCTGGCCGTACTCCCGGGATCGCAGCGCGCGGGCGGCGGAGCTCTTCTCCGCCCCGGTGAGCCGGTCGACGAACAGGCGTCCGTCCAGGTGGTCCACCTCGTGCTGGAAGCAGGCGGCAAGCAGCCCGGTCGCGTCAACCTCGACGTCACTGCCGTGCGGGTCGGTGCCGCTGAGCAGCACGCGCTGGGCGCGGGCGACGGGGGAGTAGATCTCGGCCACCGAGAGGCAGCCCTCGCGCAGCAGGTTCTCACCCGCCGCCGGACCCGCTTCGGGCTCTCGCGGCGTGAAGGTGCGCTCGCCGAGCAGCCGCAGCTGCGGATTGATCACGGCCCCGCGCTGACCGCTCACGTCGTAGGTGAAGATCCGCCGCCCCACGCCGATCTGCGGAGCCGCCAGGCCGATGCCCGATACCGCGTCCATGGTCTCGAACATGTCCGCGATGAGCTCGCGGACGGTGTCATCGATCGAGGCCACGGCGGCCGCCGGCGTGCGCAGCACCGGGTCGCCGATCATGCGGATGGTCAGGACAGTCATGGAGCCATTCTTTCATTGTCCGGGCTCTCGGGATTCCGCACCGGCGGCGGCGCGATGGGCCGCAGTGCGGGCCCGGCGCTGGCAGCGGTGCGGCTGTGTTCCCAGACCTGACGAAGCGCGCAGAACTTGAACCAGTGAGCCTTCAGCAGGGCGGGGTTCGCCTGTGCAGCGACGACCTCCGCCTCGGAGATCGCCACGCCGAGCAGGATCGGATCTTCACCGTAGGGCCATGGCTTCCATTCACCGGCGGCGGCGTCCACCAGCATCTCCTCGCCCTTCATGCCAGCCACCAGCTGCATCACCACGGAATCGTTCAGCGGCTTCGAGCGGCCGTCCCGAGTGAGTCCCTTGGTCTTGAAATCGATGATGCAGGTGCGCCCACCGATCTCGGCGACGAGATCGAGCGTGCCGGCGTAGCCGAGCGTGTGATTCCAGACCGTCACCTCGGCTGCCAATGGCGTCACGCCGTAGAGCGTCCACCACTCGTCAAAACGGTCGGCGAATCGCGTCTCCCGGTGCTCCTCCAGAGCTGCGCGCGCCGCCCGGGTGGTCTCGCTCAGCCCCAGCGCACTCAAGGCCACCTGTTCCGCGTAGTGGTGCACCCGATCTCCACGGGCTGCCGCGGCGTCCCGGAAGCGCTCGGCCGCCGAGGAGGCCTGCCGCGCGAGCCGTTTGAGCTCGGCGGGGGAGCTGACGGCGGCCGCGAGTCGCTGATCATTGACCAGCTCAGAGGTCGCCATATGGCCCGCCCACCCGGTCATATCCTTATGCTCCTGGGAGATCACCGTCGTGATCGACGGCACCTCAGGGGAGCCGCTGGTCGAGCGCGAATACATGCGGCCATAGTCGGTGGCGTGAGCGAGGCTGGGCTGTGTCATCGCCACAAGTCTGCCACCTGGGACTGACATCTCGGTCTGCCGCCCGAGTCCGCCCCCGGCGGGACGACGTACGAGGGTGTTCAGCGAGGAAGCTCCTGCTCGATTGGACGAGCGGCCGAGACCTGCGCTATCGTTTCAAGTCGTTGAAACGCCGCAGAAAATGCGGTCGGGTCGGCACTGCGGATGTAGCTCAGCTGGCTAGAGCATCACCTTGCCATGGTGAGGGTCGCGAGTTCGAATCTCGTCATCCGCTCGCAGGATTTGGGGAAACCCTTGAACGATCAGCAGGATCACTGCACGGCAGCCGGGTCTTCAACGATCGGGTCGCTGGATGTCAGTCCGGGACGGTGTAGTGTTTCGGGGATGGCTACGGTGGGGTGGCCGAGTGGCGAGGCAGCGGCCTGCAAAGCCGTTAACGCGGGTTCGATTCCCGTCCCCACCTCGCAGCTTCGCTTGAGACACCGGGCGGGGAGACTGAGAACAACGAGAACTGAATAAGTCTGAATGGATGAGACAGTCCATACGGGCGCGATTAGCGCAGCGGTAGCGCGCTTCCCTGACACGGAAGAGGTCACTGGTTCGATCCCAGTATCGCGCACTGAGTACAGGAGATTCCGCCGCCGAGAAGGTGGCGGGGCATCCTGAACTCATGCGGATGTAGCTCAGCTGGCTAGAGCATCACCTTGCCATGGTGAGGGTCGCGAGTTCGAATCTCGTCATCCGCTCAGAACACAGGGAAGGGCCCGGGACCTCATGGTCTCGGGCCCTTCCTGTATGTGCCGGCAGTTGGAGGTGGCCTGCCCCAGAAGCCTGCTTTCCCCAGACCATTGATTTCCCCAGATTGCGGTGCGGACGGGCCGCGCCGGCGCATGTGGCACACTTGGTGCTACACAATTCGTGCTCCGGGATCGGTGAAAATCCGAACCGGCGGTCAAAGTCCGCGACCCGAGTCAGGTGCAGCCCGGCTGCTCCGGTCTTGGTTGAACCGGTGGAACTCCGGTACCGACAGTCACAGTCTGGATGGGAGAAGCACGAGAGTCCGCGCCCTGTGGACTCCGCCGTCGAGCGGAGCTCATGCAGGCGGACTGCGTCGACGCCTCACCGCATCGGCCTTCCCGGAGTGCCTCGACACGCTGGGAGGAGACGGCCGTTGCTTCACGAGTCAGCGATGACCCAAGCCTTGGAGCTGGCGCTCTCGGGCGTCCGAGGAGCCAATCCGCTGGTCGGAGCCCTGCTCGTCTCCGCGCAGGGCGAGGTGCTCGCTCAGGGCCACCATCGAGGAGCAGGCACCTTCCACGCGGAGCGCGCCGCCCTCGCGAACTTCTTCGCCCATCACCCAGCCGGCGCTGACCTCAGCTCTGCCACGCTGTACTCCACGTTGGAGCCGTGCCGCCATCAGGGCCGCCAGCCAGCCTGCACCCAGCTGATCATCGACGCCGGCATCGGTCGACTCGTCCACGGCGCCTCGGACCCGACGAGCAACGGCGGGGGAGCGGAGGTGCTGCAGCGCGCGGGAATCGAGGTGGTCTCCTCCGTGTTGAGAGAGGAATGCGAGGCGCTGAATCACCGGTGGACGACGGCCCAGGAGCAGCACCGTCCCTTCGTCACGGTCCATCTGGCCCAGACCCTCGACGCACGGATCGCGGCCGCCGACGGCACCAGTCAATGGATCACCTCACAAGCCTCGCGAGAGCACACGCATCGGGTCCGCAGCCGGGCCGATGCCATCCTGGTGGGCACCAACACCGTGGCGGTGGACGACCCTCGGCTGACCGCGCGCACCCCCGCCGGGGACCTCACCCAGCGTCAGCCGCTCCGTGTGGTCATGGGACTGACACCCGTACCGAAGCGCTGCAAGTTGACCCAGGCACTCCCCGAGGGTGAGGGCTGGGTGCAGCTGCGGACCCGAGAGCCGCTGGAAGCCCTGCAGGAGCTCGCTCAGACCACGCACGGGGGGTACCCCGTCAAGCACGTCCTGGTCGAGGGTGGCCAGAGCGTGCTCTCGGCCTTCTTCGCGGCAGGGCTCGTGGACGAGGTCTTCGCCTACCACGCACCGCTGCTGCTAGGTGCTGGAACCGCCAGCATCGGCGACATCGGCGTGAGAACACTTCGCGAAGCGCCCCGCTTCGCACTCGACCCCGCCGAGAGCGGGCCGGTGCAGATCATGGACTCCGATGTCTGTGTGCACCTGCAGCCGAAAGGAGACACATGTTCACCGGAATCGTGACTGGTCTGGGAGAGGTCCTCGAACGACGGCTCGAGCCCACCAAGTTCGTGGAGCGGCTGAGCTTCGCCGCCCCCGGGCACACCGAAGGTCTGGCCCTCGGCGGCTCGATCGCCGTCAACGGGGTCTGCGTCTCCGCTGTGGACATCGACGGTGGCCGGATCAGCGTGGAGCTGATCCCAGAGACGCTGAAGCGCACTGCGCTGGGCCAGCTCGGCGTGGGCGATCGGCTCAACCTGGAGCGCTGCCTGCCCGCCGGCGCCCGTCTGGACGGCCATGTGGTCCAGGGCCACGTCGACGGTCTCGGCGAACTGGTGGAGCGGGACCCGCAGGACGGGCGGCACCGCTTCCAGATCAGCGCCGAGCTGGCTCCGTATCTCGCGGAGAAGGGCTCGATCGCCGTCGACGGGGTGTCGCTGACCGTCACTGCAGTCGCGGACCCTGCGTCCGCGCAGCCGTGGTTCGAGGTGGGGCTGATTCCGACGACGCTGGCCGAGACCACCCTGGGAGACCTCTCGATCGGCGGAGTGGTCAATCTCGAGGTCGACGTGCTCGCGAAGTACACCCGGCGCATGCTGCAGTTCGGCCATCACCTCCCCGACCCCGCGTCCCACGCCGGGGAGGGAGCTGGGGTCAAGGGAGCTGCGGGTGAGGGAGTTGGGGTCAAGGGAGCTGCGGGTGAAGCGGACGGCCTTCTTGGAGCCGGCGATGACGCCGCAGGCCCAGTGTCATCCTCCCCGGTCCCCAGCATTCCCCAGCCGGAGACCCCGGCCCCGCTGCTGGATCCCATCGACGTAGCCCTCAACGAGCTCGCGGCGGGGCGACCCGTCGTCGTCGTCGATGACGCCGATCGGGAGAATGAGGGCGACATCATCTTCCCGGCCGCACTCGCCACCGAGGAGCTCATGGCGATGACGGTCCGGTATACCTCAGGGGTCATCTGCGTGCCGATGACGCCCGAACGGGCCGAGCACCTGCAGCTGCCGCCGATGGTCGCCGACAACGAAGATCCCAAGGGCACCGCGTACACGATCAGCGCCGATGCCGCGTCGGGAGTGAGCACCGGGATCAGCGCCGCCGATCGCGCGCTCAGCGTGCGCGTCATGGCGGACTCCGCCACCACCGCCGCCGATCTGAGCCGACCCGGTCACCTGTTTCCGCTCATCGCGGACCCTGCGGGGGTGCTGGGTCGCCCGGGGCACACCGAGGCGGCCGTGGACCTGTGTCGGCTCGCGGGCCTGCCCGAGGTCGGTGTGATCGCCGAGCTGACCCACGACGACGGCCGCATGATGCGCCTGCCCGGGCTGCGCGACTTCGCCGACGCACACCGGCTCGCGCTCGTCTCCATCGCGGACCTGATCGCCTACCGCGGGGGAACCCCGAGCAACGGCGCCGCGATGGAGTCGGTGGCGGCCAGCTGGGAGGCCCCCAGCGACGAGCTCGCGAAGCTCGTGACCCCGGGCCCGGTGGTCACGCTGCCCACCGATCACGGAGTCTTCGCCGCCCAGGTCTGGACCGAGCACGCGACCGGCCATGAGCACATGCTCATCTCGGCGCTCGCGCAGGCCCCCGGGGAGGGCAGAGAGGACGCCTCCCGTCCGCTGATCCGGATGCACTCCGAATGTGTCACCGGTGATGTGCTCGGATCCCGACGCTGCGACTGCGGAACCCAGCTCGCCTCGGCGCTGGAGTCCATCCAGCGCGACGGCGGACATCTGCTCTACCTGCGCGGCCATGAGGGGCGCGGCATCGGGCTGGCCAACAAGATGCGCGCCTATAAGCTCCAGGAACAGGGAGCGGACACGGTGGAGGCCAATGAGATGCTGGGCCTTGCCGCCGAGCTGCGCGACTTCACCGGGGCGGCCGCGATCCTGCACTCCGCCGGGATCCGTCGGCTCCGGCTGATGACGAACAACCCGGTCAAGGTCGACACGCTGCGCGGAGCCGGCCTGGACGTGGAGCTCGTCCCCTCGACCGGCGTGGTGCACGAGACGAACCTGCGGTACCTGCAGACCAAGCGCGACCGGATGAACCACACGCTGGACCACCTGCAGCTGAACGAGCAGTGACCGCGTCCTTGGCCTGAGCCCCAGCCAGCCCAGCCTCAGCCAGCCCAGCCCCAGCCAGCTCAGACCCACCGCACGCGTCAGAAACACCGCACGCCCCAGAACAGCCCACACCCCAGACAAAGGAGACCGCGCAGATGAGCGGCACCGGAACGCCACAGATCCAGCAGGACGAACTCGACGCACTCGCCCGCGCAGCGGCACAGCACGGACTCAGGGTCGCCGTCGTCGCCTCACGCTGGCACCAGGAGGTCATGGACGGGCTGATCGCCGGTTCCCAGCGCTTCTTCGAGCAGGTCGGGGTCCAGGATGTGACGCTGCTGCGCGCTCCCGGGTCCTTCGAGCTGCCGGTGATCGCCTCCCATGCCGCCGCCCGATTCGACGCCGTGGTGGCCCTCGGCGTCGTGATCCGCGGTGGCACCCCGCATTTCGAGTATGTCTGCAACGCCGCCACCGATGGGCTGAGCCAGGTCGCGCTGACCTCGGGGACCCCCGTCGGGTTCGGACTGCTCACCTGCGACGACGAGGCCCAGGCGCTGGATCGCGCAGGTCTGCCAGGCTCCAAGGAGGACAAGGGGTTCGAGTCCGCCCATGCGGCTCTCGCAGCGGCGGCGGAGATCGCCGCGCTGGCCTCGTGAGATACCCTGGAGCGGTGAAAACCTTCGATCAGCTGTACGCCGAACTTGCCCAGAAGGCCGAGACCCGTCCGGAGCGCTCAGGCACCGTCGCAGCCCTCGACGCCGGCGTCCATCAGATCGGAAAGAAGATCGTGGAAGAGGCCGCCGAGGTCTGGATGGCATCGGAGTACCAGACCGAGGCCGAGACCGCCGAGGAGATCTCCCAGCTGCTCTACCATCTGCAGGTCATGATGATCGCCAAGGGGATCTCCCCGGAGGATGTCTACCAGTACCTCTGATTCCGCTCGCGGCATCAGCTGAGAAGAATCGCCGACCGCTCCATCACCTGCACACGAAAAGACGAGATTGACTATGCTGCGCATTGCTGTTCCCAATAAGGGCGCCCTCTCCGAGGCCGCCATGGAGATGCTCTCCGAGGCTGGCTACGTCCAGCGCCGCGACCGGCGCGAACTGGTCATGCTCGACGAGGAGAACCAGGTGGAGTTCTTCTACCTGCGCCCCCGTGACATCGCCGTCTACGTGGGTGCCGGAACCCTCGACATCGGGCTCACCGGGCGCGACCTGTTCCAGGACGCGCGGGTAGATCACGGTGCCGAGGAGGTTCTGGGGCTGGGCTTCGGCAAGTCGACCTTCCGCCTGGCAGGACCCGCCGGACGCTTCACCAGTGCGGCGGACCTCGCCGGGACCCGCGTGGCCACCAGCTACGACGGCCTGCTCGCCCATTGGTTTGAGTCCCAGGGAGTGGCCGACGTCGAAGTGGTCCACCTCGACGGCGCGGTGGAGACCTCCGTGCGGCTCGGCGTCGCAGACGCCATCGCCGACGTCGTGGAGACCGGCAACACGCTCAAAGCCGCGGGGATGGAGACCTTCGGCGAGCCCATCATGGACTCCGAGGCCATCCTGATCTCGGGACGCGACCAGCGCCCCGAGGGGCTCGATCGACTGATCCGTCGGCTGCAGGGCGTCCTGGTCGCGAGGCAGTACGTGATGATGGACTATGACGTGCACCGCGACCTGCTTCCCCAGGCCGCCGCGATCACCCCCGGCCTGGAATCCCCGACCATCTCCCCGCTGGCCGATGAGAACTGGGTCGCCGTGCGCTCGATGGTGCCGTCGAAGAAGACCAACCAGCTGATGGACGAGCTCTACGAGCTCGGTGCCCGCGCCATCCTGGTCTCCTCCATCCACGCCTGCCGCGTCTGATATCGAGGTAGCCGATGACACTGGCAGTCCGAGTCATCCCGTGCCTGGACGTCGACGCAGGTCGCGTGGTCAAGGGAGTCAACTTCGAGAATCTCCGCGACGCCGGGGATCCGGTGGAGCTCGCCCACCGGTACAACCGTGCCGGTGCCGATGAGCTGACCTTTCTCGACGTCACCGCCTCCTCGGCCGACCGTGAGACGACCTACGACGTCGTCACTCGCACCGCCGAAGAGGTGTTCATCCCGCTGACCGTGGGCGGCGGAGTCCGCTCACCGGCCGATGTGGACCGGCTGCTGCGAACCGGAGCCGACAAGGTCTCCATCAACACCGCTGCGGTGTCCCGCCCCGAGGTGATCAATGAGATCGTCGCTCGATTCGGCAATCAGGTGCTCGTGCTGTCTCTGGACGCACGGCGCAGCTCGGCTACCGAGTCGGGCTACGAGGTCACCACTCACGGAGGACGGCAGGGGACCGGCATCGATGCGCTGAGCTGGTGCCGCGAGGCCTCGGAGCGCGGCGTGGGCGAGATCCTGCTGAACTCGATCGATGCGGACGGCACCCGCGATGGCTTCGACACCGAGATGATCGCCGCCGTGCGGGCCGTGAGCTCCGTCCCGCTGATCGCCTCGGGCGGCGCCGGCACTCCGGCGCACTTCCCGCCCGCGATCGCCGCGGGAGCCGATGCGGTCCTCGCGGCCTCCATGTTCCACTTCGGCCCGGATGACATGATCGCCCAGGTCAAGAACGCCATACGATCTGCCGGTTATCCGGTGAGATGAGGACTTTGATGAGCACCGCCGACGCCGCAGCAGATGGATCCGCCACACCTGGACCCGCAGCACCCGAGGGTGCCGAGTCTTCAGCAGAACCGCAGCCCGCCAAGCCTGTGGAGAGTCTTTCTGAATCGGTCCTGGACGCGGTGCGATTCAACGCCGATGGCCTGATCCCGGTCATCACCCAGGATGCCGACAGCCACGAGGTCCTGATGCTGGCCTGGATGAACCCCGAGGCGCTCGGCATCACGCTGGCGACGCGGCAGGGCGTGTACTTCTCCCGCTCGCGCGGCGAGCTCTGGCGCAAGGGAGCCACTTCGGGCAACGTCCAGCACGTCGTCTCCCTCGCACTGGACTGCGATGGCGACACCGTGCTGATGAAGGTGGAGCAGACGGGCCCCGCCTGCCATACCGGCACCCCCACCTGCTTCACCGGGCGGGAGATCGCTCATGCATGATCTCGGCAGCGTGGTGCCCGCTCGGGAGCAGTTCCTCGATCTTGCCCAGGATCACCGCGTCATCCCGGTGACGATGACCCTGCTTGCGGACGCACACACCCCCTTGAGCATCTATCGGGCGCTGGCCACTGACGACACAGGCTCCGCACGCCCGGGAACCTTCCTGATGGAGTCCGCGGCGCCGGGCGCCGCATGGTCCCGCCATTCCTTCATCGGCGTGCGCTCCTCGGCCACGCTCAGCGAGAAGGACGGTGCGGCCCACTGGATGGGAGAGCCGCCCCGGGGAACACCGCTGCAGGGCAGCACTGCGGAGGTGCTGCGCGATACGCTCACCTTCCTCGCCGGGGGTGCCCGTGACACTGCGGGGGACGCCCCGGGTGACACCGCGGGGGAGGCGGAGCGCGCGGCTCCCGGCAGGCCCTTCATCGAGGAGCTTCCGCACCTGACCTCCGGGCTGGTCGGCTATGCCGGATGGGACGTCATCCGCCACTGGGAGAAGCTGCCGAACCCGCCCCGAGATGATCTGCATGTGCCCGAGATGGCCATGAACCTGGTCTCGGACCTCGCGGTGCACGACAACCGTGACGGCACCGTCACGCTGGTCGCCAACGCGATCAACTTCGACGGCCTCGACACCGGAGTCGAGGCCGCCTACTCCGACGCCGTGGCCCGGCTGCATGCCATGGCGGCCAAGCTCGCCGAGCCCGTGGCGCCGGTGATCTCCACCGCGGAGCGGAATTGGGGTGCCGCCGTCGAGCGGGACCTCGAGGAACGCGTCGTCCATGCCTGGGACGAGAACGAGTACCTCGCGACGCTGACCAAGGCCAAACAGGCGATCGTGGACGGTGAGGTGTTCCAGATCGTGGTCTCACGGCGATTCGAGGTCGAGACCGAGGTGGATGCACTCGCGGTCTATCGGATGCTGCGCCTGCTCAACCCGAGCCCCTATATGTACCTCATGCATTTCGAGACCCCCGACGGAGAGCCCTACCAGCTGGTCGGCGCCTCCCCTGAAGCGCTGGTGACCGTGGAGGACACCACGGTGGTCACTCATCCGATCGCCGGCACCCGGCCGCGCGGAGAGACACCGCGCCAGGACGCCGAGCTCGCCGAGGACCTGCTGGCGGACCAGAAGGAGCGCGCCGAGCACATCATGCTCGTGGACCTGGCGCGCAACGACCTGGCGAAGGTCTGCGTGCCCGGCTCGGTGCAGGTCACGCAGTTCATGGCAGTCGAGCGCTTCAGCCACGTGATGCACCTGACCAGCCACGTGCAGGGAGAGCTCGCCAGTGAATACACCGCCTATGACGTGCTTTCGGCGACCTTCCCTGCCGGGACCCTCTCCGGAGCGCCCAAGCCGCGGGCGCTTCAGCTGCTGGACGCGTGGGAGCCGACACGGCGCGGCATCTACGGGGGAGTGGTGGGCTACTTCGACCTCTCCGGCCGCATGGATGCCGCCATCGCCATCCGCTCTGCGCTGCTGAAGAACGGCCGCGCCTATGTGCAGGCGGGCGGCGGGATCGTGGCGGACTCCGAGAACGACGCCGAACGCCTGGAGACTGTGAACAAGGCGGCGGCTCCGCTGCGCGCCGTGCTGGCCGCCGACCGACTGGAGCACACATGAGTGAGACCACGACGCCAGACCCGCAGGGCGCCCGGCCCGGCGGCCCCGACACCTGGTCCGCCCGTCTGCGCCGCGCACTGACCCGGCGCACCGTGGTCTGGATGACCCTCATCGGCGGGGCGATGCTGCTGATCTCCTCGACCATGACCTGGGTGACTGCCTCCGGGCTGGGGGCCACCTCCGCAGTCCAAGAGGTGGAGATCTCGGGGGCGGACCTGGTGGACACCGTCACCGCCATGGGGCTGGTCGGCCTCGCCGCCGGACTGGCGGTCTCGATCGCCAAGCTGCTCGGGAGGGTGCTGATCGGTTCGGTGCTCTTCGGTGCCGCGATCATCGCTCTGCTCTCGGTCCGTGCCGTGCTCGCCGACACCAGTTCCACTGCCGCCAGTGCGCTGGGGGAGATCACCGGCACCACCGCAGAGGCGCAGCGCTACGAGCTCTCCGGCGCCGTGTGGCTGGGCTTCGCCGGCGCGCTGCTGCTGCTCGTCGCTTCGCTCGCGCTGCTCCTGCTCTCCCACCGGTGGCCGGATCGCCAGTCGCGCAAGTACCAGGTCTCTGGAGGCGAGTCCGGCAGCGAGCAGCGAGTCCATGGGGGCTCCGCCGCCGAACACGGGACGGGCACGGCTGCCGGCCCAACCTCGCAGGCACGCAGCGGTCGGGACGCCGACCCGGACGAGTTCGACCTCTGGGACGGGCTCTCCGACGGTGAGGACCCCACCGACTCCCGGCGCTGAGCAGCCGCCCGCTTCACCAGCCGCCCGTCACCGGCCGCCCGTCACCCGACGTCGTCACCGACCGCAGCGGCGGGCCATACGTGGCAGAATGGCCAGCAGACTGAATGAGCACTGACGCACGTTCCAGAGAGGACCAGGATGAGCACCACCTCAGCTTTGCGCGACACCGAGCCGGCACCCGGCGAGAAGGTGGATGACGAGTACATCCATCACGACCACATCGGTCATGGTTCCACTCCCGCCGCCTGGTCGCTGAGCATCTGCATCATGGTGGGCTCGATCATCGCCGGCATCGGCATGGTCACCCAGGTCTGGGTGCTGGTCTGGATCTCGATCCTCTTCCTCCCGCTGGCGATCGTCCTGGGCCTGGTGCTCAAGGCCAAGGGCTATGGCGTGGAGATGGACGCCAAGAAGGTCATCAGCGAGCACGAGAGCGCCCTCGATCACCAGGGCCCGGCCAACGCCGACAACTCCCGAGGCAACAAGGACAAGCGGCGGCCTGAGACCGCCGCACACTGAATGGTGAGCGTTCTCGATTCAATCATCGCCGGAGTCCGCGAGGACCTCGAGGAGCGCCGGAGTGCAGTTCCGCTCGAGGAGATCGTGGCCCGCTCCGCCGCGGCAACGCCCGCGCTCGACGCTCACGCCGCGCTGATCGAGGGGCGCAGCGATCGGGAGGGCGTCCGCATCATCTCCGAGGTGAAGCGTTCCTCGCCCTCGAAGGGTGAGCTCGCCGAGATCCCCGATCCGGCGAGTCTTGCGCGCGCCTACCAGTCCGGTGGGGCCGCAGTGATCAGCGTGCTCACCGAGGGACGACGCTTCAAGGGCAGCCTGGCGGACCTCGATGCCGTCCGGGCCGCCGTGGACATCCCGGTGCTGCGCAAGGACTTCATGGTAGATGAGTACCAGTTCTATGAAGCTCGCGCGCATGGGGCGGACCTGGTGCTGCTCATCGTCGCCGCGCTCGACGACGAGACCCTCGCCCGCTTCCTCGCACTGACCCACGAGCTGGGCATGGAGGCGCTCGTCGAGGCGCATACTGAAGAGGAGATCTCCCGGGCTGTGGCTGCCGGGGCCAAGATCGTCGGCGTCAACGTGCGCAATCTGAAGACCCTGGAGGTCGACGTCGCCCATTACGCCACGATGGCGCGTCACCTTCCCGACGATGTGGTGCGGATCGCCGAGTCCGGCGTCACCGGCCCGGCCGTCGTCGCGGACTACGCGCTGCAAGGCGCCGACGCCGTGCTGGTCGGGGAAGCGCTGGTCAGGGACGGCGAGCCCGCCGAGGCCCTGCGTCGCTTCCGCACCGCGAGTCTTGTCCATGAACACTGAGGAGAGACCATGAGCGCTCCCGCTGAGGAGACCCAGAAATACCGCGACCACGAGGGGCCCTATTTCGGGAGCTTCGGTGGCCGCTGGATGCCGGAATCACTGGTCGCGGCCCTCGACGAGGTGGAACGCACCTTCCGTGAGGCGAAGGCAGATCCCGCCTTCATCGCCGAGTTCCAGCGCCTCTCCCGGGACTACACCGGACGGCCCTCGCTGCTCACGGAGGTCACCCGCTTCGCCGCCGAGGCCGGGCCCGCCCGGATGTTCCTCAAGCGGGAGGACCTCAATCACACCGGGTCGCACAAGATCAACAACGTGCTGGGACAGGCGCTCCTGGCGCAGCGCATGGGCAAGACCCGGCTGATCGCCGAGACCGGTGCCGGCCAGCACGGAGTCGCCACCGCCACGGCCGCCGCTCTCATGGGCATGGAGTGCGTGGTCTACATGGGCTCGGCAGACACCAAGCGGCAGGCGCTCAACGTCGCGCGGATGCGACTGCTCGGGGCAGAGGTGGTCCCCGTGGACCACGGCGCACAGACGCTCAAGGACGCCATCAACGAGGCGCTGCGGGACTGGGTCGCCTCGGTGGAGAACACCCACTACCTGCTCGGCACCGTCGCCGGACCGCACCCGTTCCCCGAGATGGTCCGCTGGTTCCACCAGATCATCGGAGAGGAGGCGCGCGAGCAGATCCTCTCCATGGAGGGCCGACTTCCCGATGCGGTGGCGGCCTGCGTGGGCGGCGGATCCAACGCGATGGGCCTCTTCCACGGGTTCCTCGACGACCCCGAGGTGGCGCTCTACGGCTTCGAAGCCGGAGGAGACGGTGTCGAGACTGGTCGGCATGCGTCGGCCATCACACTTGGCCGCTCGGGTGTGCTGCACGGCGCCCGGTCCTACCTGATGCAGGACGAGGACGGCCAGACCGTGGACTCGCACTCGATCTCCGCGGGACTCGACTATCCCTCGGTGGGCCCGGAGCACGCCTACCTCGCCGAGACCGGCCGCGCCACCTACGAACCGGTGACCGACGCGGAATGTATGGCCTCCTTCGAGATGCTGTGCCGCACCGAGGGCATCATTCCTGCGATCGAGTCTGCCCATGCGCTGGCGGGCGCCGCACGGCTCTCCCGCAGCTGGGGCGAGGCCGGTGAGGGCAAGATCATCATCATCAACCTCTCCGGACGCGGGGACAAGGACGTCGAGACCGCAGCTGAATGGTTCAGGCTGCTGCCCGGTCAGAAGAACGACCCGGTGGCCGAGACCGACACCGCGGAGAACGGCGCAGACGGGCCGTCTCCGGCACCCGAGACGGGAGTACAGGCATGAGCACCACGACAGCAGCCGACAAGCACCCCGCCACCTCCGCGTCGAAGACCGCGCGCGCCATCGAGGCGGCCCGCTCCCAGGGACGCGCTGCCTTCGTCGGCTACCTGCCCGCCGGGTACCCGGACAAGGCGACCTCCATCGCGGCGGCCATCGAGCTGGCCCGCAATGGCGCCGATGTCATTGAGATCGGTGTTCCCTATTCGGATCCCGTCATGGACGGCCCCGTGATCCAGCAGGCGACCACCGAGGTGCTCGCTCGCGGGTTCCGCCTCCCGGAGGTCTTCGAGATCGTGGAGGCAGTGGTCGAGGCCACCGACGCCGCGGTGCTGGTGATGACCTATTACAACCTGATCGACCGCATGGGTGCCGAGGAGTTCGCCAGCAGGCTGGCGGCTGCCGGGGGAGCGGGCGCCATCACCCCGGATCTCATCCCCGATGAGGCAGGCGAGTGGATCGCTGCCACGGATCGTCACGGACTGGATCGGGTCTTCCTGACCGCCCCGTCCTCCTCGCCGGAACGCGTGGAGAAGATCGTCGCCGCCTCCCGCGGCTTCGTCTACGGGGTCTCGGTGATGGGCGTGACCGGAGCACGGGATCAGGTGTCCGACGCCGCAGAGCGTGTGGTCGCAGCCGCCAAGAGCGCAGGGGCCGAACGGGTCTGCGTGGGTCTGGGCGTCTCCACCCGTTCCCATGTCGAAGAGATCGGCCGCTACGCCGACGGCGTCATCGTCGGAACCGCACTCGTCACAGCACTGCGCGACGGCGGACCCTCAGCAGTCGCGGCACTGACCGCCGAGCTCACCGGAGCCGGCGCCTCCCGATGACATAGACTGCACCGGATCACGAATCAGCCAGCTCGGCCTCCCGGCGATGCCCTGGCGAATCATCATTGCGAGAGGACACCGTGTCTCACACCTCCAGTCCGGTCAGCGCGCTGCAGACCGTCGTGGAATCCACCGCGTCAGCGGGGGCCCAGATCACTGCCGCCTTTCCCGCCCCGCCGACCGACGGGATCGACCTCGTCGGCCCGTTCCAGATCGGCTTCTACGGTCTGGCCATCGGCCTGGGGATCCTCGCCGCGTACTTCGTCGCCAGTCGACTGTGGAAGTCCCGCGGAGGACAGCCGGAGAACGTCTTCGATGCACTGATCTGGGCCGTTCTGCTGGGCATCATCGGCGGCAGGCTCTATCACGTGTTCACCTCTCCGGATGCCTACTTCGGGGAGGGCGGCGACCTCTCGCTGATTCCGCAGGTCTGGCTCGGCGGCCTCGGCATCGTCGGTGCCGTGGCCCTGGGCAGCGTGGGCGTCTGGTTCGCCTGCCGCCGCTACGGCATGAAGTTCGGCGCCTTCGCCGATGCGCTGGTCCCCGGCGTGATCCTCGCGCAGGCCATCGGTCGCTGGGGAAACTGGTTCAACCAGGAGCTCTACGGCGGCCCCACGAACCTTCCCTGGGGCCTGGAGATCGACACCTCCCAGCGCCACCAGGCGCCACCGCTGGGTGCCGGCGAGGACACGCTCTTTCACCCGACCTTCCTCTACGAGAGCATCTGGAACCTGGTGGGCTTCTTCCTGCTCATCGCGCTCTATCGCCGCTTCGCCGTCAAGCAGGGCCTCCTCACCTGGACCTACGTGGCGTACTACGCTCTGGGACGTTTCTGGGTCGAGTCCCTGCGCGTGGATGAGATGACGAAGTCCACTCAGTGGATCGACATCTTCGGAATCGAATGGCGACTCAACATGTGGATGTCGGTGCTGCTCTTCGTCCTCGCGCTGGGCATGCTCATCTGGCTCTGGACCCGCCGACCGCGCACCGAGGTCGCACTGGCTGAGGAGCTGGAGATCTACCGCCCCGGCCAGGGCCCCCGCGGGGCAGAGGACCACGGCCTCCTGCTCGGCAATGAGGACGACGGCGTCGCGCCCACCACGGACGAGGAGAGCACGGTGTCCACCACGGAGGAGGACAGCGCACTGTCCACCACTCACGAGGAGACTGCCGCGTCAGCAGAGGTGCGCGAGACGGATTCGGAGGAGACCGATCCGTCCCTGCACGAGTCCGATCGCCCGGCCGAATCCTCCGGCCCCGCGGAGCAAGACCGTCCCAAATCCTGAGATCGAACTTGCAACGGCTGGGGGCTGGCAGGAAGATTGAGTCATCCCCTGCCCACCAGCGGGATGATCAAGAAGACGGTGCGCCGACCAATCCGCACCGCTTGAGCACCAGGCGCCGGGGTACACCCGAGCAGCGCAGGGTCACAGCCTGACTGCGCAACGCAGGACAGAAGACCGACGGATCTGTTGGAGACTTTTTCCGGGTAGGACGCACAGTCCCGCTGAAACGGGGAGAATGGTCCAAGACTCCGTGCACCACGAAGGGGCCGAAGGCGTCCCCTCCCCATGAAACGTCCGCATGCGGAGGAAGGAAGACCGTCATGTCTACTCTCGAATCATTCGAGGCAGCGCTCGGCGCAGACGCGCTGAAGGTCACGAGTCCCTATCAGCGCTTTGCCGCTTTCCCCGAGAAGGCCGGGCTCTACGATCCTGCCAATGAGCACGAGAACTGCGGCATGGCCGCCGTCGCCACCCTGCGTGGGACCCCCGGACACGACATCGTGGACCACGCGCTGGTGGCGCTGCGCAACCTCGAGCACCGCGGTGCGGTGGGCGGCGACGTCGGCACCGGGGACGGCGCGGGTCTGCTCACGCAGATCCCTGATGAATTCTTCCGTGCCGTCACCGAGTTCGATCTGCCCGCTGCGGGGGAGTACCTCGCGGGGACTGCTTTCCTGCCGCAGTCCGAGGCCGAGCGGGAGACGATGTGCGCGAGCTTCGAAGACCTCGCCATCGAGCAGGGACTGAAGGTGCTGGGATGGCGTGACGTCCCCGTGGACGCCTCCATGATCGGCACCCTCGCCAAGGAATCCATGCCGTTCTTCCGCCAGGTCTTCCTCGGCGCCGCTGATGAGGACTCCTTCGAGTTCCAGGACTCCGCCTCGGGGTCGCTCGACCAGCGCGGCTGGCGGCTGCGCAAGCGCGGCCAGAACCGGCTGGGGGTCTACTTCCCCTCACTGTCCTCGAAGACGATCACCTATAAGGGGATGCTGACCACCGCGCAGCTGGAGCCCTTCTTCCCCGATCTCTCCGACGAGCGCTTCAAGACCACGCTGGGCATCGTCCACTCCCGCTTCTCCACGAACACCTTCCCGTC
The DNA here is from genome assembly GCA_947494195.1 of uncultured Nesterenkonia sp. Lineage (GTDB taxonomy): Bacteria > Actinomycetota > Actinomycetes > Actinomycetales > Micrococcaceae > Nesterenkonia. The sequence continues at coordinate 159,767 of CANLUC010000004.1, forward strand.
CTGGCCGCTGGCCCAGCCGCTGCGCAACATCGCGCACAACGGCGAGATCAACACCGTCAAGGGCAACCGGAACTGGATGCGCGCGCGGCAGTCCATGATGGCCTCCGAGCTGCTGGGGGAGGACCCCGAGTCGCTCTTCCCGATCTGCACCCCCGGTGCCTCGGACTCGACCAGCTTCGATGAGGCTGCCGAGCTGCTGATGCTCTCCGGTCGGCCGCTCGCCCAGTCCATGCGGATGATGATCCCGGAGGCCTGGGAGAACCACGAGACCATGGACCCGGGTCTGCGGGCGTTCTACCAGTATCACGCTCAGCTCATGGAGGCATGGGACGGTCCGGCCGCCATCGCCTTCACCGACGGCCAGCAGGTCGGCGCCATGCTCGACCGCAACGGCCTGCGCCCCGCGCGCTACTGGGTCACCGATGACGGCCTGGTCGTCATGTCCTCCGAGGTCGGCGTCATCGACCTCGAGCCCTCCTCGATCGTGCGCAAGGGACGGGTCGCCCCGGGCATGATGCTGCTGCTCGACACGGTCGAAGGGCGCATCATCGAAGACGAGGAGATCAAGGCTGATCTGGCCTCCTCCGCACCGTGGGCCGACTGGGTCAAGGACAACCTGGTCGAACTCGCGGATCTTCCGGAACGGCTCCATGTGCGTCACCCCTCGGAATCCGTGCGGCTGCGCCAGCAGACCTTCGGCTACACCCACGAGGAGCTGCGCATCCTGATCGGCCCGATGGCCACCGCTGGCGCCGAGCCGCTGGGCGCGATGGGCACCGACACCCCGATCGCGGTCCTCGCTGACCGTCCCCGGCTGCTCTTCGACTACTTCGTGCAGACCTTCGCCCAGGTGACCAACCCCCCGCTGGATGCGATCCGCGAGGAGCTTGTGACCTCGCTCGGCCTGCACATCGGCCCGAGCGGGAACCTGCTGAGCAACGAGCAGGTGAAGTCCAAGCAGGTCGCGCTCGACTTCCCGGTGATCAACAACGACGAACTGGCGAAGATCGCGAACATCCGCAACGACGAGGGTGCGAAGATCGCGCTCAAGGTGCGCGCCCTCTACCGGGCCGGCTCCCGCGAGGAGGAGCTGCGCCAGCGGATCCGTGAGATCTGTGAGAAGGTCTCCGCGGCGGTCAACCGCGGGGTCAGCTACATCGTGATCTCCGACCGCGACTCCAACGCGCAGTGGGCGCCCATCCCGTCGCTGCTGATGCTCTCCGCCATCCACCACCACTTGCTGAAGTCGGCCAACCGCACCCGAGTCTCGCTCGTGGTCGAGGCCGGAGACGTCCGCGAGGTCCATCACGTGGCCTGCCTCATCGGCTACGGCGCCGCCGCGGTCAACCCCTACCTGGCCATGGAGACCGCCGAGGACATGGTGCGTCGCAGCGAGATCAGCGGCGTCTCCGAAGAGCAGGCGGTGCACAACCTGCTGACCGCTCTGGGCAAGGGCGTGCTCAAGATCATGTCCAAGATGGGCATCTCCACCGTGGCCTCCTACTGCGGTGCGCAGACCTTCGAGGCCGTGGGCCTCGCGCAGAACGTGGTCGACCAGTACTTCTCCGGAACGCATTCCCCCATGGGCGGCGTCGGCCTGGACGTGCTCTGCGACGAGACCCTGCAGCGCCACTCGCGCGCCTATCCGGCCGACGGCAATGACCTGGGTCGCGGCGATGAGCTGGAGATCGGCGGCGAATATCAGTGGCGCCGCGAGGGCCCGCCGCACCTGTTCAACCCGCAGACGGTGTTCAAGCTCCAGCACTCCACCAAGACCCGCCGCTATGACATCTTCAAGCAGTACACCAAGTCGGTGGACGATCAGTCGGAGGCGCTGCTGACCCTGCGCGGGCTGTTCAAGCTCACTGCGCAGCGAGAACCGGTGCCCATCGAAGAGGTCGAATCTGTGGGCGAGATCGTCAAGCGGTTCAACACCGGGGCGATGAGCTACGGCTCCATCTCCCAGGAGGCCCACGAAACGCTGGCCATCGCGATGAACCGGCTCGGCGGACGCTCCAACACCGGCGAGGGCGGCGAGCATCCGGCACGGCTCGAGGACCCCGAGCGCCGCTCGGCGGTCAAACAGATCGCCTCCGGCCGCTTCGGCGTGACCAGCCAGTACCTCACCCACGCGGACGACCTGCAGATCAAGATGGCGCAGGGGGCCAAGCCCGGCGAGGGCGGCCAGCTCATGGGCAAGAAGGTCTACCCCTGGGTGGCCGAGACCCGCCACTCCACCCCCGGCGTCGCACTGGTCTCCCCACCGCCGCACCACGACATCTACTCCATCGAGGATCTCGCCCAGCTGATCTTCGACCTCAAGCGCGCGAACACCGGCGCCCGGGTCCACGTGAAGCTGGTCTCCCTGCATGGGGTCGGCACCGTGGCGGCCGGCGTGACCAAGGCCAAGGCCGACGTCGTGCTGATCTCCGGGCACGACGGCGGCACCGGCGCCTCACCGCTGAACTCGCTCAAGCATGCCGGCACCCCCTGGGAGCTCGGTCTGGCCGAGGCGCAGCAGACGCTGATGCTCAACGGACTGCGTGAACGCGTGACCGTGCAGGTGGATGGTCAGCTCAAGACCGGTCGCGACGTCGTGATCGCGGCGCTCCTCGGCGCCGAGGAATACGGCTTCGCCACCGCACCGCTGGTGGTCTCGGGCTGCATCATGATGCGCGTCTGTCACCTGGACACCTGCCCGGTGGGCGTGGCCACGCAGAATCCGCTGCTGCGTGAGCGCTATACCGGCAAGGCCGATCACGTGGTCAACTTCTTCGAGTTCGTGGCCCAGGAGGTGCGCGAGTACCTCGCCGAGCTGGGCTTCCGCAGCCTCGACGAAGCCATCGGCCACATCGACTCGCTGAACATGGACGACGCCAAACGACACTGGAAGTCCGCCGGGCTGAACCTCGGCGCAGTGCTGGACGGCTACGACCCCAATGATCCGATCACCGCCTCGATGCTCCGCCGGACCCGCGGCCAGGACCATGAGCTGGAGAAGCACTTCGACATGGGCCTGATCGAACTGGCCGGATCGGCGATCACCCACGGCGAGAAGGTGCAGATCGAGAAGAAGGTCATCAACACCGACCGCTCGGTGGGCACCATGCTCGGCCACGAAGTGACCAAGGCGCAGGGGCTCAAGACGCTGGAGAACAACACCATCGTCGTGGAGCTCACCGGTGAGGCCGGCCAGTCCTTGGGCGCATTCCTGCCCCACGGGATCACCCTGCACCTCTCCGGCGACGCCAACGACTACGTCGGCAAGGGACTCTCCGGCGGTCGCATCATCGCGCATCCGGACCCTTCGGCTCCGCTGGTCGCAGAGAAGAACGTGATCGCCGGCAATGTGATCGGCTATGGAGCCACCGCCGGTGAGATGTTCCTGCGCGGACAGGTCGGCGAACGCTTCCTGGTGCGCAACTCCGGCGCCACCGCCGTCGTCGAAGGCATCGGTGACCATGGCTGCGAGTACATGACCGGCGGCCAGGCACTGATCCTCGGACCCACCGGGCGCAACTTCGGCGCCGGGATGTCCGGCGGCACCGCATTCGTGCTGGACTTCGACGAACAGCGGATGAACTCGCAGGCCCAGCGCAACGGCGACCTGCTGCTGCTGGAACCCGATGAGGAGGACCGCGGGATCATCCTTGACCTTCTGCGCCGCCATCAGGAGGAGACCGGCAGTGCGGTGGCCGAGGCCCTGCTGAACGACCCCGAGAAGACCTATGCGCGGATCACCAAGGTGCTCCCGCGTGACTACGACGCCGTGCTGAGCGCCCGTTCCAGCGCCCTCGACGAGGGGCTGGATCCCGATGGCGATGCAGCATGGCAGAAGATTCTGGAGGCGACCCGTGGCTGATCCCCGTGGATTCATGAAGCATCGAGACCGGCAAGGCAGGCCTTCTCGCCCCGTCCCCGTGCGCATCATGGACTTCAACGAGGTCTATGAGCGCAACGAGCGCGGCATCGTGCAGACCCAGGCGAGCCGCTGCATGGACTGCGGCATCCCGTTCTGCCACACCGGCTGCCCGCTGGGGAACCTGATTCCCGAGTGGAACGACCTGATCTGGCGCGACCAGTGGGAGGAAGCCTCCTCTCGGCTGCATATGACCAACAACTTCCCAGAGTTCACCGGACGCATCTGCCCGGCGCCCTGTGAGACCTCCTGCGTGCTCGGCATCAACCAGCCCGCGGTCACCATCAAGCAGTCCGAGGTCGCCATCGCGGATGAGGCGATCGCTCGCGGCTATGTCGAGCCCGTGCTGCCCCAGCGGCTCACCGGCAAGACCGTGGCCGTGGTCGGCTCCGGGCCGGCGGGTCTCGCGGCAGCCCAGCAGCTGACCCGCGCCGGACACACCGTGGCCGTCTACGAGCGCGATGACCGGCTCGGCGGGCTGCTGCGCTACGGCATCCCGGACTTCAAGATGGAGAAGCATCACGTCGAGTTCCGCATCGATCAGATGCGCGCCGAGGGGACGCGGTTCTACACCTCCACCGAGATCGGCGCCGACATCACCTGGGATGCACTGGAGGCCAGCTACGACGCGGTCATCCTGGCCACCGGCGCCATGGTCCCGCGCAACCTCGGGGTCACCGGACGCGAACTCTCCGGCGTGCACTTCGCGATGGAGTACCTGGTGCAGTCGAACAAGGCGACCTCCGGCGATGAGGTCACCGATCAGATCCACGCCGAGGGCAAGCACGTCGTCATCCTCGGTGGCGGTGACACCGGCGCCGACTGCATCGGCACCGCCCACCGTCACGGAGCGAAGTCGGTGACCACCCTGGCCATCGGCAAGGAGCTCCCCGGCGAGCGTCCCGAACATGAGCCCTGGCCCATGGACCCGCGCGTCTTCGAACTCACCAGCGCCGATGAAGAGGGTGGGGAGCGCAGCTACCTGGCCTCCACCGTCGAATTCCTCAGCGACGACGCAGGCCGGGTCCGCGCCCTGCAGGTCGCCGAGACCCAGTACAACCCGGACGGCTCACGCTCACCGAAGCCCGGCACCGAGCGGGAGATCCCCGCGGACCTGGTGCTCCTGGCGCTGGGCTTCACCGGGGCAGAATCGGACACGCTGACCGGTCAGCTGGGCCTGGACTTCGACAAGCGCGGCAACATCACCCGCGCCGAGGACTACCAGACTTCGGTCGAGGGCGTCTTCGCCGTGGGCGATGCCGGACGCGGTGCCTCACTGGTCGTCTGGGCCATCGCTGAAGGCCGTGCGGCCGCCGCGAAGGTCGACGAGTATCTCGAGGGGGAGACCCGCCTGCCGGCTCCGGTCAAGCCCTCGGATCGTGCGATTTCGCTCACAGGCTGACTGTTATAGGCTCGGAGAAACAGGTCCTGGTCCAGTGTCGTGCCAGTCCATCAGCAACGCTTAGCAGCAATGAAGATAGGACAGAGTAAGACATGAGACACGCCAAAATCGTTGCCACATTCGGCCCCGCCACAGCAGGCTATGAGACGACCCGCCGACTCATCGAGGCCGGCGTCGACGTCGCCCGTGTGAACATGAGCCACGGTGACTACAGCGTCCATGAGGACACCTACAACACCGTGCGCGAGGTCTCCAAGGACCTGCGCACCGCAGTGGGCATCTTCGCGGACCTGCAGGGCCCCAAGATCCGCCTCGGACGGTTCATCGAGGGCGAGCACTACCTCGACGTCGGGGATCGCTTCACGATCACCGTCGACGACATCCAGGGCACCAAGGACCGCTGCTCGACCACGTTCAAGGGCCTGCCCGGAGACGTCAACGTCGGCGACACGCTGCTCATCGACGACGGCAAGGTCTCGCTGCGCGCCATCGAGGTCACCGGGACCGACGTCATCACCGAGGTCGAGGTGCCGGGCAAGGTCTCCAACAACAAGGGCATCAACCTTCCCGGCGTGGCCGTCTCGGTCCCGGCGCTCTCCGAGAAGGACGAAGAGGACCTGCGCTGGGCGCTGCGCACCGGGTTCGACATGGTCGCGCTCTCCTTCGTCCGCGACGCCGCCGACATCGAGGCAGTCCACCGGATCATGGATGAAGAGGGACGCCGCGTCCCCGTCATCGCCAAGGTGGAGAAGCCCCAGGCGGTGGAGTCGCTGCAGGATGTGGTCGACGCGTTCGACGCCGTCATGGTCGCCCGCGGTGACCTCGGCGTGGAGCTGCCGCTGGAAGAGGTTCCGCTGGTGCAGAAGCGCGCCGTGGAGCTCGCCCGCCGCTGGGCCAAGCCGGTCATCGTCGCCACCCAGGTGCTCGAGTCCATGATCGAGAGCCCCCGGCCCACGCGCGCCGAGGCTTCCGACTGCGCCAACGCCGTGCTCGACGGCGCGGATGCGGTCATGCTCTCCGGCGAGACCTCCGTGGGCAAGTACCCGGTGGAGACCGTGGAGACCATGTCCCGCATCATCGAGACCACCGAGTCCAAGGGTCTGAGCCGCATTCCCGAGCTCGGCACCCGTCCGAAGACCCGCGGCGGCGCCATCACCCGTGCCGCCAAGGAGATCGCGGATCAGCTGGACATCGCCCACCTGACCACGTTCACCCGCTCCGGAGACTCCGCCCGTCGGCTCTCCCGGCTCCGGCCCAAGCAGAACATCTTCGCGTTCACACACGTGGAGCACACGCACAACATCCTGACGCTGTCCTGGGGCGTGCAGCCCCGCTGGGTGGAGTTCGCGACCCACACCGACACCATGACGGCCCAGGTCGACAAGCTGCTGCTCGAAGAGGGCGCGGCCGAGCTGGGCGAACTTGTGGTCATCGCCGCCGGTTCCCCTCCAGGACAGGCAGGCACCACGAACATGGTCAAAGTGCACCGCATCGGCGATCTGCACGACTCCGGTGACATCGAGACCCTGCGTCGCGGCGACACGGCTCCGCCGAACAAGGAGCCCGTCGGACCCTGGCCAGCCGCAAGCGCCTCCAGCGCGGGCTGAACCACTCGACAGACTGCCCGGCGAAGGCCAGGTAGGATGATGCTGTCCTCGGACGCCACATCGGCACCGAGGGCAGCATCGCTGAGTCCGGCGCAGACCGGCCCAGCACAGCCCGAATGGCGGAATCGGTAGACGCGCCGCACTCAAAATGCGGTACCACTGGTGTGTGGGTTCGAGTCCCACTTCGGGCACCACGATCGACAAGGGACCAGAAGGAGAACGGTGAGCGAACAGACTCAGTCCGGCGGCGCTGGTGCCCCCGAGGAAGCACCCGCAGCAGCAACCCCGGCGTCGGCAGCCCCGGCACCCCAGCCGACCCCGGCCACAGCGTCCCAGCCGGCGCCACTCGCCGCGTCCCAGGAGACGCCTCAGGAGCAGGCCCCTGAGGGACAGACGCCGCGCCGCGTGCTGGTCGCCGAGGACGAGACGCTGATCAGGCTGGACATCGTAGAGATCCTCGCCGGAGCCGGCTACGAGGTCGTCGGCGAGGCAGACAACGGCGAACGAGCCGTGGAGCTCGCCCGAGAGACCGAGCCCGATCTGGTCGTGATGGACGTCAAGATGCCCATCATGGACGGCATCTCTGCCGCGAAGATCATCGCCGAGGAGCGGATCGCGCCCGTCGTGATGCTGACCGCCTTCTCGCAGCGCGACCTCGTCGAATCTGCGCGCGAGGCGGGCGCGATGGCGTACGTGGTCAAACCCTTCACCGAGAATGACCTGATCCCGGCCGTGGAAGTCGCCATGGCGCGCTTCGATGAGATCCGGGCCCTGGAGGACGAGGTCACCTCGCTCGCCGACAAGTTCGAGACGCGCAAGCTCGTGGAGCGCGCCAAGTCGCTGCTCACCACGAAGATGGGCCTCTCCGAGCCGGAGGCCTTCCGCTGGATCCAGAAGACCTCGATGGACCGCCGACTCTCCATGCGAGAGGTCGCCGAGACGGTCGTCGACCAGATGGGCTGACTACCTCCGTTTCCCGTTGAGGGGCGGATTCTCCGACTAGTTGAAGCTGTTTTCGGCCTCAGATGCTCCGAGAATCCGTCCCTCAGTGCGTGGGAGGGGGTTCACATCTCGAAATAGAACTGGTGGTGGGCCGCGCAGCCCGGGTTGAACGGCGCCGCACAGGACCTGCATTGCTCGGCCACGAGGTATTCGTCGATGCTGAACCGCCGGCGGCAGACCCCGCAGAGCAGAGCGAGCTCGGTCCGGCGCCCCAGCGGCCAGCGTCTGATCGGATGCGCCTCGGTCTCCTGATGGCACTTGAGGCAGGGATACCAGCGGTCACAGCAGAAGAACCTGATCGCGACGACGTCCAGCGGTCCGGCGTAGTGCCGACAGCGGGTCTGGTCGTCCACTGCTGGGCCGCGGATCTGAGCTTCCTCCATGATCCCGAGGCTATCCGACCCCTGCCGCGCCCCTCGCGCTGAGCCCACCCCTCGGGCCGAGCTCACCCCTCCCCGTTGAGCGGCGGATTTTCCGAGTATTTGATGCGTTTTTGGCCCTAGATGCTCGGAGAATCCGCCGCTCAGCGCAGGTGGGGCCGCCGCTCAGCGCAGGTGGAATTACCCGCTCTGCGCAGGGGAATCACCGCATCCCTGCACCCCAGTGGAATTCTGCATGGTGAGACGAGCAGCGGTGCGGGTGCGCTGGGACACCTTCTCAGGCATAGAATTCAGAACATGGTTGAGCCCACTGCCCAGAGCACCCAGAAGAACACGTCCGAGGGCACCGCGCCCTTCACCCCTCCCGTCGCCGTGACCGGACCCTCGAGCCCGGAGAAGCCGCGAAGCTGGGAAGTCACCGACGGATACACCCGTGCCCCGGCACGCGGCATGCTCCGCGCCGTCGGCATGGGGGATGAGGACTTCTCCAAGGCCCAGATCGGCATCGCCAGCTCCTGGAACGAGATCACCCCCTGCAACCTCTCGCTGGACCGCCTGGCCAAGGCCTCCAAAGAGGGCGTCCACGCCGGCGGCGGCTACCCGCTGGAATTCGGCACCATCTCCGTCTCCGACGGCATCTCCATGGGACACGAAGGCATGCACTACTCGCTGGTCTCCCGCGAGGTCATCGCCGACTCCGTGGAGACCGTCATCCAGGCCGAGCGCCTCGACGGCTCCGTGCTGCTCGCCGGCTGTGACAAGTCCCTCCCCGGGATGCTCATGGCCGCGGCCCGGCTGGACCTGGCCAGCGTGTTCCTCTACGCCGGTTCGATCATGCCCGGTATTGCACGCTTCGCCGACGGCTCCGAGAAGCAGGTCACGCTCATCGACGCCTTCGAAGGTGTCGGAGCCTGCGCCCGCGGCACCATCAGCGAGGCCGACCTCGACGTCATCGAACGCGCCATCTGCCCCGGAGAGGGTGCCTGTGGCGGCATGTACACCGCCAACACCATGGCCTGCATCGGTGAGGCGCTGGGCATGTCGCTTCCCGGCTCGGCCGCCCCGCCCTCTGCCGACCGACGGCGCGACCATTACGCGCACAAGTCCGGCGAAGCCGTGGTCGAGCTGCTCCGCAAGGGCATCACCACCCGCGACATCCTGACCCTGAAGGCCTTCGAGAACGCCATCGCCGTGACCATGGCCTTCGGCGGATCCACCAACGCAGTGCTGCACCTGCTGGCCATCGCCCGCGAAGCCGGGGTGGAGCTCAAGCTGGAGGACTTCAACCGCATCGGGGACAAGACCCCGCACCTGGGCGATCTCAAGCCCTTCGGTCAGTACGTGATGACCGACGTCGACCGGGTCGGGGGAGTGCCAGTGGTGATGCGTGCGCTGCTCGACGCCGGGCTGCTCCACGGCGACGCGCTGACCGTGACCGGCAAGACCGTGGCCGAGAACCTCGAGGCCATCAACCCGCCGGACATCGACGGCAAGATCATCCGCGCCCTGAACAACCCCATGCACCACAACGGAGGGATCGCCGTGCTCTCCGGCTCGCTGGCGCCCGAGGGTGCAGTGGTGAAGTCCGCCGGCTTCGACGCCGAGGTCTTCGAAGGCACCGCCCGCGTGTTCGAACGCGAGCAGCAGGCACTCAAGGCGCTGGAAGAGGGACGGATCCAGTCGGGCGACGTCGTCGTCATCCGCTATGAGGGCCCGAAGGGCGGACCGGGCATGCGCGAGATGCTCGCCATCACCGGGGCGATCAAGGGTGCCGGCCTGGGCAAGGACGTGCTGCTGATCACCGACGGTCGCTTCTCCGGGGGCACCACCGGACTGTGCATCGGTCATATCGCCCCCGAAGCCGTCGACGGCGGACCGATCGCGTTCGTGGCCGACGGGGACACCATCCGCGTGGACATCGCCGGACGCACCATCGACCTGGTGGTGGACCCGGCGGAGCTCGCGAGGCGGCAGCAGGACTGGACCCCGCTGCCCCCCTTCATCACCACCGGAGTCCTGGGCAAGTACGCCAAGCTCGTGCGCTCCGCCGCCGAGGGAGCCTACTGCGGCTGAACCGCGGCCACGGTGCGGCGGCCCACTGTCGGGTCGCCGCTCCGCACCGAGGTCTTCCACCATGTGAGACGGGCATGTGGGATGTTGACACGGATCACAGCCCGCGGAAGCATGGACGCCATGCGTCAACTACTAGCGGTAGTACCCGTAACCGCCGCCGGGGGAAGTGTGGAGTGATCCACACACCCCAGCTCGGCCGCTCGAGAGCCTCGCACGGGGCCGCCGAACGGTTGAACTGGAGCTGACGCAGACGCTCACCCCGGCAGAGAGCCCCACAGAGGCTTATCAGCCGGGGTTTTCTCTTGACCGGAGTGGATTCTCCACGGACCAGAGACTTCTTGGACCAGCAATTCGGGAACCAGAGACTGAGGAAAAGATGAGCAATCTGACAGCCACGAGCCCAGCGCTGCTGGGCTCGAAAGCAACCAGCAGCGCCGCTGGAACCTCCGCCGATCAGCGACTCTACGGCCCCGGCCGCACGGTGGAGCCGGTAGCGGTCACGGGCTCCCAGTCGATCATTCGCAGCCTCGAAGAGCTGGGTGTGACAGACGTCTTCGGCATCCCCGGGGGCGCGATCCTGCCCACCTATGACCCGCTGATGGACTCCGAACAGATCAACCACATCCTGGTGCGCCATGAGCAGGGCGGCGGACACGCGGCTCAGGGATACGCCATGGTCACCGGTCAGGTGGGCGTCTGCTTCGCCACCTCCGGCCCCGGTGCCACGAACCTGGTGACCCCGCTGGCCGATGCCCACATGGACTCGGTCCCCATGGTGGCGATCACCGGACAGGTCAACGCCTCCGTCATCGGCACCGACGCCTTCCAGGAAGCCGACATCGTCGGAATCTCCACACCGATCACCAAGCATTCCTACCTCGTCACCGACGCCGACCAGATTCCTCGCGTGATGGCCGAGGCCTTCCACCTGGCATCCTCAGGCCGCCCCGGCCCCGTGCTGGTGGACATCACCAAATCCGCGCAGGCGGCGCAGACCACCTTCTCCTGGCCCCCGAAGATCGAGCTCAACGGGTACCGCCCGGTCACCCGCGGCCACTCCAAGCAGATCCGTGAGGCCGCGAAGCTCATCCAGGGCGCCTCCCGGCCGGTGTTCTACATCGGCGGCGGCATGATCAAGGCCGAGGCCTCCGCGGAGTTCCACGCGCTGGCGGAGACGGTCGGGGCGCCGGTGGTCAACACGCTGATGGCCCGCGGCGCCTTCCCGGACTCGCACCAGCAGAACCTCGGCATGCCGGGCATGCATGGCACGGTCTCCGCCGTCGCCGCGCTGCAGCGCTCCGACCTGCTGATCACCCTCGGAGCGCGCTTCGATGACCGGGTCACCGGTCAGCTGGAGAGCTTCGCCCCGGATGCAAAGGTGATCCACGCCGACATCGACCCGGCGGAGATCTCGAAGAACCGCGCAGCCGATGTGCCCATCGTCGGCTCGCTCAAGGAGATCGTGCCCGAGCTGACCACTGCCTTCGACGCTCTGGTCGCCAAGCACGGCCGCACCGATCTCACCGCCTGGTGGAAGCAGCTGAACCACTTCCGCAAGACCTACCCGCTGGGCTACACCGCCCCCGAGGACGGGCAGATCGCTCCGCAGCAGGTCATCGAGAAGATCAACCAGGCCGCCGGTCCCGAGGCCGTCTACGTGGCCGGGGTCGGACAGCACCAGATGTGGTCCTCGCAGTTCGTGAAGTACGAGCGTCCCCGACAGTGGCTGAACTCCGGCGGGCTGGGCACCATGGGCTACGCCGTGCCCGCCGCCATGGGCGCCCAGGTCGGCAATCCGGACCGGGTGGTCTGGGCCATCGACGGTGACGGCTGCTTCCAGATGACCAATCAGGAGCTCGCCACCTGCGCGATCAACAAGATCCCGATCAAGGTCGCGATCATCAACAACTCCTCGCTGGGCATGGTGCGCCAGTGGCAGACCCTGTTCTACGAGTCGCGCTACTCCAACACCCACCTGAACACCTCGCAGACTGCCGCCGGGGGAGAGGTCGTACGCATCCCGGACTTCCTCAAGCTTGCCGAGGCCTATGGCTGCGCGGGGCTGCGCTGTGACAAGCCCGAGGACATCGACGCCGTGATCGCCGAGGCCATGTCCATCAATGACCGTCCCGTGGTCGTGGACTTCGTGGTCTCCCGTGATTCCATGGTGTGGCCGATGGTCCCCGCCGGGGTCTCCAACAGCGACATCCAGTTCGCACACAACCTGACCCCGGAATGGGACGAGGAGGAGTAGAGCATGGCTACCACTGACATCGCCTCAGCCGCCCAGCCACGCACGCTCTCGGTGCTGGTCGAGGACGTCCCCGGCGTGCTGACCAAGGTCTCCGGACTCTTCGCCCGCCGCGCGTTCAACATCCACTCGCTGGCTGTGGGCCCCTCCGAGCTGCCCGGACTGAGCCGGATCACCATCGTGGTGCACGCCGACTCGGTGCTGCTGGAGCAGATCACGAAACAGCTGAACAAGCTGATCAATGTCATCAAGATCATCGAGCTGGCACCGGAGAACTCGGTCCAGCGCGAACACCTGCTGATCAAGGTCAAGGCTGACTCGCCCACCCGTCTGCAGGTCACCCAGGCCGTCGAGCTCTTCCGCGCCAAGATCGTGGACGTCTCCGTGGACTCACTCACCGTTGAGGCCACCGGCGCGCCTGACAAGCTCAACGCCCTTCTGGACGTCCTGGAGCCCTTCGGGGTCCGCGAGATCGTGCGATCCGGCACGCTCGGGATATCCCGCGGCGCGAAGTCCATGACGGACAGAGCCCTGCGCTGAACATGGCTTGAAGAACACTGACCTGACAACCACCCATTTCCAACTTGAGGAGACCTCACTGTGACTGATCTCTATTACGACGACGACGCCGACCTGTCCGTGCTCAGCGGCAAGAAAGTCGCTGTCATCGGCTACGGATCGCAGGGCCACGCCCACGCGCTGTCCCTGCGGGACTCGGGCGTCGACGTCGTCGTCGGCCTGAAGGCCGGATCCAGCTCCAAGGCCAAGGCCGAGGAGCAGGGCCTGACCGTGAAGACCGTGGCCGAGGCCTCCGCCGAGGCCGATGTCATCATGATCCTGGTTCCGGACCAGCACCAGGCCGAGGTCTACTCCTCCGAGATCGCGCCGCACCTGACCTCCGGGAACGTGCTGCTCTTCTCCCACGGCTTCAACATCCGCTTCGGCTACATCGAGGCTCCGACCGAGGTCGGCGTCGCCATGGTCGCCCCCAAGGGCCCCGGTCACGTGGTGCGCCGCGAATACGAGGCAGGACGCGGCGTCCCGGCGCTGATCGCTGTCGAGCAGGACCCCTCCGGTCAGGCCAAGTCCATCGCGCTGGCGTACGCCAAGGGCATCGGCGGCACCCGCGCCGGCGTCATCGAGACCACCTTCACCGAAGAGACCGAGACGGATCTCTTCGGCGAGCAGGCGGTCCTCTGCGGCGGCGCCTCCCAGCTGGTCCAGTACGGCTTCGAGACCCTCACCGAGGCAGGCTACAAGCCCGAGATCGCCTACTTCGAGGTGCTCCACGAGCTCAAGCTCATCGTGGACCTGATGGTCGAAGGTGGCCTGACCAAGCAGCGCTGGTCCATCTCCGACACCGCCGAGTTCGGCGACTACGTCTCCGGTCCGCGCGTGATCTCCCCGGAGGTCAAGGAGAACATGAAGGCAGTCCTTGCCGACATCCAGTCCGGAGCCTTCGCCAAGCGCTTCATGGATGACCAGCGCGACGGCGGCAAGGAGTTCAACGAACTCCGCAAGAAGAACGAGTCCCACCCGATCGAGTCCACCGGGCGCGAGCTGCGCAAGCTCTTCTCGTGGATCCCGCAGGACGATGACTACACCGAGGGTTCCACCGCTCGATGAGTCACTACGGTGAGCGGGGTGGGCCATCGCCGCCCGCCCCGCTCACCGTCTTCGCGTGCACCGATCAACGCACAGAGCCGCTGCCCCCAAGCCGCGCCAGACCATGAACAGGACACCATGAGCACTCACCGCCCCGTCGTCGTACTTGCCGAGGAACTCTCACCCGCCACCGTCGAGGCCCTCGGTCCAGATTTCGAGATCCGTCAGTCCGACGGCACCGACCGGGAGCGGCTCTTCGCTGATCTCGCCGACGCGGACGCGCTGATGGTGCGCTCCGCCACCCAGGTCGACGCCGAGGCGCTCTCCCACGCCAAAGCTCTGAAGGTCGTCGCCCGGGCCGGCGTGGGTCTGGACAACGTCGACATCAAGGCCGCCACCGCGGCCGGCGTGATGGTGGTCAACGCTCCGACGTCGAACATCACCTCCGCCGCAGAGCTCACCTGCGCGCACATCCTGGGCCTGGCGCGGCATATCTCCCCAGCACACCAGGCGCTGCGCGACGGCGCCTGGAAGCGCTCGAAGTACTCCGGAGTGGAGCTCGCAGACAAGACTCTCGGCGTGATCGGCCTGGGCCGCATCGGCGGACTCGTGGCCGAGCGGATGAAGGCCTTCGACATGGACATCATCGCCTATGACCCCTACGTCACCTCGGCCCGGGCGCATCAGCTCGGCGCCCAGCTGGTCGGCCTCGACGAGCTCTTCGCGAAGTCCGACGTGATCACCATCCACATGCCCAAGACCCCCGAGACCCTCGGCATGCTCAACACCGAGGCCTTCGCCAAGATGAAGGACACCGCGTTCGTGGTCAACGTCGCTCGCGGCGGACTCATCGACGAGGCCGACCTGGAGAAGGCCCTGGCCGAGGGCAGCATCGCCGGCGCCGCCGTCGACGTGTTCGCCGCAGAGCCCTCCACCGATCTCCCCTTCTTCACCCGCGAGAACGTGGTGGTCACCCCGCACCTGGGTGCCTCCACCGCCGAGGCTCAGGAGAAGGCAGGCGTCTCGGTGGCGAAGTCGGTGCGCCTGGCGCTGGCCGGCGAGCTGGTGCCCGACGCGGTCAACGTGGCCGGCGGGGCCATCGATGAGCTCGTGCGCCCAGGCATCCCGCTGATCGAGAAGCTCGGCCGTGTGCTCAACGCTCTGGCAACGGACGCCTTCACGGACATCGAGACCGAGGCCGCCGGCGAGATCGCCGAGCTCAACGTCTCCGCGCTGCAGCTCGCGGCGCTCAAGGGCCTGTTCACCGATGTCGTCTCCGAGCAGGTCTCCTATGTCAACGCCCCGGTGCTGGCCGAGCAGCGCGGCATCTCCACCCGACTGACCACCACCACCGAGGTGGAGGATTACCGCAATGCGCTCACAGTGCGCGGAGCCACCAGCTCCGGCACCAACCTGGAGGTCCGAGGCACCCTCACCGGGCCCAAGCAGATCCAGAAGATCGTCGGCATCAACGGCTATGACCTCGAGATCGCGCTCACCGAACACCTGGTCGTGCTCGAGTACGCCGACCGCCCCGGAGTCGTCGGCGCACTGGGTCGGATCCTGGGCGAGCACCAGGTCAACATCGCGGGGATGCAGGTCTCGCAGAACACCAAGGCGGGCCGCGCCCTGGCAGTGCTGGCCATCGACGCCGCTCTGCCTGCCGGGGTGCTCGATGCGATCTGCGCCGAGGTCGAGGCGAATATGGCCGCTGAGGTCAATCTTGAGGACTGAGACCAGCTGCGCGTCCCGGCCTGATCCCGCGACCGGGCTCGGCAGCCCGGAACCGCGTGAGGTAAATTCCTAAGGTGACTTCTTCTCAGCCCTCGTACTACATCACCACTGCGATCTCGTACCCGAACGGGACCCCCCACATCGGGCACGCCTATGAGTACATCGCCTCGGACGCGATGGCACGCTTCAAGCGTCTCGACGGGTACGACACGTACTTCCTCACCGGCACCGACGAGCACGGGCAGAAGATGCAGCAGTCCGCGGAGAAGGAGGGGATCGCTCCTCGAGAGCTCGCGACCCGTAACTCGGCTGAGTTCAAGCGGGTGGACGACGAGGTCCTGGGGATCTCCTACGACCGATTCATCCGCACCACCGACGACGATCACTATGCCGCTTCCACCGCCATCTGGCGGCGCATGGTCGAGGCGGGGGACATCTACCTGGACAAGTACGCCGGCTGGTACTCGGTGCGCGATGAGCGTTTCTTCACCGCCGACGAGACCGAGGTCCGCGCGGATGGCGAACGCTACGCCACCGAAACAGGAACTCCGGTGACCTGGACGGAGGAGGAGTCTTACTTCTTCCGGCTCTCCAAGTACCAGCAGCCGCTGCTGGACTTCTTCGCCGCCAACCCCGACTTCGGCGGGCCGCGGAGCCGCTTCAACGAGGTGATCCGCTTCGTCGAGTCAGGCCTCGATGACCTCTCCATCTCCCGGACGACCTTCGACTGGGGCGTCCCGGTGCCGAAGGACCTCACCGCGCCGGAGACCGATCTCGATCACGTGATGTACGTCTGGGTGGACGCGCTCACGAACTACATCACCGGGGTCGGCTTCCCCGACACCGAGTCGGAGAGCTTCCGCAGGTTCTGGCCGGCGGATGTCCACGTCATCGGCAAGGACATCTCCCGCTTCCACTGCATCTTCTGGCCGGCCTTCCTGATGAGTGCCGGCCTGCCGCTGCCTCACCGGGTGATGATCCACGGCTTCTTGCACAACGCCGGCGAGAAGATGTCCAAGTCGGTGGGCAACGTCGTCGCCCCTGCCGACTGGGTGGCCGAATACGGTCTGGACCCGGTGCGGTTCTTCCTGCTGCGCGAGTTCCCCTTCGGCCAGGACGGCTCGTACACCCATGAGGCCGTCGTCGGACGCAAGAACTCCGACCTGGCGAACAACCTCGGAAACCTCGCGCAGCGCTCCCTGTCGATGATCGTGAAGAACTGCGAGGGCATGATTCCCCAGCCGGGGGAGCGCACGGCCGCCGACCGCCGGATCCTCGCTCAGGCCGAGGAGCTGCTGCAGATCAGCCGCACCGCCTACGAGATGCAGGACTTCCATCGCGCACTGGAGCGGACCTGGTTCGCGCTCGGCGAGGCCAACGCCTATTTCGCGGAGCAGGAGCCCTGGAAGCTCAAGAAGACCGATCTCTCGCGGATGAACACGGTGCTCTTCGTGACCGCCGAGGTGGTGCGCAAGGTGGCCCTGCTCGTGCAGCCGGTCATGCCGGAGTCTGCCTCGAAGCTGCTGGACGCGCTGAACATCCCCGAGAACGGAGATGCCGGGGCCACCAACGACTCGGGGTCGGGTCCGCGCAGCTTCGCCGCCTTCGCCACCGAGCTCGTGCCCGGCACGCCGATCGAGAAGCCGGCGCCGATCTTCCCGCGGCATGAGGAGCGGGGGGACTGAACCCGCACGATCTCAGATGCTGAGAGGCTGAACTGAACCTCTCGTGCCACTTGGATCCAGCGCATAGAGTGACGCTATGGCTGAGAACACATTTGAAATCGCAGTAATCGGTGGCGACGGCATCGGACCTGAGGTCGTTGCGGAGGCCCGCAAGGTCCTCGACGCCGCGGTGGCGGGGGAGAGCGCCCGGCTGAACTACACCGAGTACTCCCTGGGTGCTGCGCATTGGCTCAGCACGGGGGAGACGCTGACCGAGGAGACGCTCAACGCGCTGCGCGAGCATGACGCGATCCTCTTCGGCGCGGTGGGTGCAGACCCGCTCGACACGCGCGTCCCCTCCGGCATCATCGAGCGCGAGCTGCTCCTGGGGCTGCGCTTCAACCTCGATCACTGCGTGAACCTGCGCCCCACCCGGTCCTTCCCCGGCGTCACCTCACCGCTGCGCGGGGTCGATGAGGAGCACCCGATCGACTTCGTCGTGGTGCGCGAGGGCACCGAAGGCCCCTATGCCGGAAACGGCGGACTGCTGCGCCGTGGCACCACCGCAGAGATCGCCACAGAAGTCTCGGTCAACACCGCCTACGGCGTCCGCCGCGTGGTCGAAGACGCCTTCACCCGTGCCCAGGCTCGCGACAAGCACCTGACCCTGGTGCACAAGAACAACGTGCTCACCTACTCCGGTGACCTCTGGACCCGGACCACCGCCGCCGTCGCGGAATCCTTCCCCGACGTCCGCTGGGACTACATGCATGTGGACGCGGCCACCATCCACATGGTCAACAACCCGCAGCGCTTCGACGTGATCGTCACCGACAACCTCTTCGGTGACATCCTCACCGACCTCGCCCCCGCGATCAGCGGCGGCATCGGCCTGGCAGCCTCAGGCTCCATCAACACCTCGGGCACGGCGCCGTCGATGTTCGAGCCCGTGCACGGCTCCGCGCCGGACATCGCGGGCCAGCAGATCGCCGACCCCACCGCCGCGGTGCTCTCCGCCGCGCTCATGCTCGATCACCTCGGGATGTCCGAGGCCGCCGAGCGCATCGAGGCTGCAGTGTTGGGCCAGCTCACCGAATGGGCCACCGAGGGTGCTTCCGGGCTGAGCACCAGCCAGCGCGGAGATGCCTTCGTCGCGCGGCTGAGCGGTTGAACGCTCGCCGCGCAGAACTCGTAGAGTAGGACCGAATCTCTGCCCGCGAGCTTCTCGTCGCTCGCCATCTGAAAGGTCACCATGGAGTTTGATCACACAGCCCACCCGAATCCCACCTCAGCCGCGCGACTGGAGGAGATCCTCGCGAACCCCGGATTCGGCACCAGCTTCGCTGATCACACCGCCGTGATCGACTGGACCGCCGAGGGCGGATGGGCCAATCCGCGGGTGGAGCCCTACGGGCCCATCGCACTGGATCCCGCTGCCTCGGTCCTGCACTATGCCCAGGAGATCTTCGAGGGCATGAAGGCCTACCGCCACGCCGACGGCGGCATCTACACGTTCCGGCCGCTGGAGAACGCCAAGCGGCTCAACCGCTCCGCGAAGCGCATGGCGCTGCCCGAGCTGCCCGAGGAGCTCTTCGTGGCCTCCCTGGAGGAGCTCGTCCAGACGGACAAGCACTGGGTCCCCGACGGCGACGGCGAGGCGCTGTACCTGCGCCCCTTCATGTTCGCCTCCGAGGCGTTCCTCGGTGTCCGCGCCGCCCGCGAGGTCTCCTACCGGGTGATCGCCTCACCGGCCGGGAACTACTTCGGTGGCGAGCTCAAGCCTGTGCGCATCTGGGTGACCCGCGACTACATCCGTGCAGCCCCGGGCGGGACCGGCGCGGCCAAGACCGGCGGCAACTATGCGGGCTCGCTGGCCGCCCAGCAGCAGGCCACCGCCCAGGGCTGTGACCAGGTGCTCTTCCTGGATCCCACCCGCGAGAATGCCGTCGAGGAGCTCGGCGGCATGAATGTGTTCCTGGTGACCGCCGACAACCGGCTCATCACCCCCGAGCTCACCGGCACCATCCTGGAGGGCATCACCCGCGCCTCGGTCATCCAGCTGGCCAAGGACCGCGGCATGGCCGTGGAGGAACGCCGAGTGACGTTGGATGAATGGGGTGCCGGCATCGCCGATGGCAGCATCACCGAAGCCTTCGCCTGCGGCACCGCCGCTGTGATCACCCCGATCGGGGAACTCGTCGACGGCGAGCACAGCATCGCCTCCGCGGGCACCGGCGAGGTCACCACGTCGATCCGCGAGGAGCTGCTCGGCATCCAGACCGGCACGGTCGAGGATCGCCACGGCTGGATGCACCAGCTCGCGTGATCAGCTGAACGAGGTGGGTGATGCGCCTGGACGATAGAGTTGGTCCATGCGCATTGCACGTTTTGTCACGGACGCCGAACCTTCCTACGGACTTGTCACCGGGGAAGAGGGCGAAGAGACCATCATCGGACTTGCAGGAGACCCCTTCTATCAGGGCATCCAGCAGACCGAGACCACCCACAAGATCGAAGATGTGCGCCTTGTCGCGCCCATCATTCCCCGTTCCAAGGTCATCGGAGTGGGAAAGAACTACGCGGACCACGTGGCCGAGATGGGCGGCGAGATCCCGGTCTCCCCGCTGCTGTTCATGATTCCCAACACCGCCGTGCTCGGCCCGAACGAGCCGGTGACGCTGCCCTCCTTCTCCGAGGAGATCAGCTACGAGGCCGAGCTCGCCGTGGTCATCGGTCGCATCTGCAAGGACGTGCCGGTTGACCGGGTCGATGAGGTCATCTTCGGCTACACGGTCGCCAACGACCTCACCGCCCGCGACGCGCAGCGCACCGACGGACAGTGGGCTCGCGCCAAAGGCTTCGACGGATCCACGCCCCTGGGCCCGTGGATCGAGACCGAGCTGGACACAGAGGGCCTGCGGGTCACCGGTCGGCTCAACGGCGACACCGTCCAGGACGGCTCCACCTCGGAGATGATCTTCGGCGTGGCCGAGCTGGTCTCCTATATCTCCCAGGCCTTCACCCTGCTCCCGGGCGATGTCATCCTCACCGGCACCCCCGCCGGCGTCGGACTGCTCAGCTCCGGAGACCGCTTTGAGGCGGAGATCGAAGGCATCGGCACACTCGTCAACCACTTCAGGAACTGATTCCCCCTATGACTGTCACTGCAGCACCCGCAGAGAAGATCCCCGCCGTCGATCCGCAGACTCAGGTTCGCGTCCGGTTCTGCCCCTCGCCCACCGGCACCCCGCATGTCGGGCTGATCCGCACCGCGCTGTTCAACTGGGCCTACGCCCGGCACACCGGCGGCAAGCTCATCTTCCGCATCGAGGACACCGACGCCGCCCGAGACTCCGAGGAGTCCTACGAGCAGCTGCTGGAGGCCCTTCGCTGGCTCGGCATCGATTGGGACGAAGGCGCGGAGGCCGGGGGACCGCATGAGCCCTACCGCCAGTCCCAGCGCGGGGAGATCTACGCCGAGGTGCTGCAGAAGCTGCAGGCGGCGGGCTTCGTCTACGAGGCCTTCTCCACTCCGCAGGAGGTGGAAGACCGGCATCTCGCCGCAGGGCGAGACCCGAAGCTCGGCTATGACGGATTCGACCGTGAGCTGAGCCAAGACCAGATCGAGGCCTACAGGGCCGAGGGTCGCGAACCGGTGCTGCGCTTCCGGATGCCCGATGAGGAGATCACCTTCACCGACGCGGTCCGTGGCGACATCACCTTCGGCGCCGGATCCGCACCGGACTTCGTCGTCGCCCGTGCCAATGGCCAGCCGCTCTACACCCTGGTCAACCCGGTGGACGACGCGCTCATGGAGATCACCCACGTGCTGCGCGGAGAGGACCTGCTCTCCTCCACCCCCCGCCAGGTGGCGCTGTACCGCGCTCTGTATGCCGTGGGAGTGGCCAAGCACATGCCAATCTTCGGGCACCTGCCCTACGTGATGGGGGAGGGCAATAAGAAGCTCTCCAAGCGCGATCCGGAATCGAATCTCTTCCACCACCGGGACCGTGGGTTCATCCGTGAAGGGCTGCTGAACTACCTTGCGCTGCTGGGCTGGTCACTCTCGGCCGATGAAGACATCTTCACGGTGGAGCAGCTCATCGAGCACTTCGACATCGCCGACGTGCTGGCGAATCCCGCACGCTTCGACGTGAAGAAGGCCGAGGCCATCAACGGCACTCATATCCGTCGCCTCGAGTCCGCAGATTTCCGGGACCGACTGGTGCCTTACCTGCAGGCCCGCGGGCTCGTGGGTGAGCCGCTGCATGAGCGGCAGGCCGCGATGCTCGACGGCGCCGCTCCACTGGTGCAGGAACGCATCGCCCTGCTGGACGAGGGAGCAGACATGATGAGCTTCCTCTTCGTGGAGGACTCCGCGCTTCAGATCGAGGACAAGGCCTTCAGCGGCTTGGGCGACCAGGTCTTCGAGACCCTGGATGCGTCCATCTCGGCCCTCGAGTCACTGGGCGAGCAGGCGTGGACCACCGAGTCGGTGGAGGCCGCGCTGCGCGAAGCGCTGCTGGACGGGCTCCAGCTGAAACCACGCAAGGCCTTCGGCGCCGTGCGCTCGGCGATCTCCGGACGTCGGGTCTCTCCGCCGTTGTTCGAATCCATGGAGCTGCTGGGTCGGGACTCTTCGCTGAGCCGGCTGCGCCGCTTCCGTGAACTCGCAGCAGCTCGCGGGTGATCTGAGCTGTACCTGCCGCTGGTGGGGCCCGGTGATTTTGTGCTTGGGCCCCACCAGTGTGTATAGTTGATTCCCGTTGCTGGGCGCGAAAATGCGCCTGTCGCGACAGCGTTGACAAGCAAATATTGGGCTATGGTGTAATTGGCAACACAGCGGTTTCTGGTACCGTCGTTCTAGGTTCGAGTCCTAGTAGCCCAGCGAAGACCCTCATGTGGTCTTTAACACAGTACGACCGGCCCTCGGCGACGGGGGCCAAAGCTATGGAATGCGGCCCCATCGTATAGCGGCCTAGTACGCTGCCCTCTCACGGCGGTAACGCGGGTTCGAATCCCGCTGGGGTCACGGCCGTTCGCCCCCGATCTGCTCGCAGATCGGGGATGAACTCTCCATGCAGCATCTCCAGCCCGGCTGGAGCGTCAATTTCATAGGGCCCCATCGTATAGCGGCCTAGTACGCTGCCCTCTCACGGCGGTAACGCGGGTTCGAATCCCGCTGGGGTCACCATCATCAGTGACGAAGAAGCGCCCGGTCTCGGAAGAGGCCGGGCGCTTCTTTTCTGCGTTGAGGGGCGGATTCTCCGTGCATCTCATAGGCTTTTCGGCCCCAAGTGCCCGGAGAATCCGCCCCTCAAAGTGGGTGGGGTGACTAGACCTGACGACGACGGCGCGCCGGCCACGCCGCTGCAAGGCCCAGCAGCACGAGCAACAGACTGCCGAGCGCGGTCCACCCGGCGCTGAAGCCGGTCTTGGCGAGCTCCGTGGAGTGTGCCGCGGACGCACCTTCCGGATCGGAGTGCTGAGTGTGCGTGCTAGCCTCGGTGCCTGACTCAGTGTTGTGAGCTTTGTCACTGCCTGCTGCGGCGTCGCTCGTCTCGAGAACCGCGTCCGTCACCTCACGGCCGGAGACAACTTCGCTGTCATCGGAGGCGGGAGCAACGCTGCTGCTGGTGGCTGAGGAATTCCCGCTGGAGTCGTCACCGTAGGAGCTGTCTCCAGCGGAGTCGCCACCGCCGGAGGCCTTTTGGTCGACGTCCCCAGGGTTGGGTGATTCATTCGAGTCGGTGGTGTCGGGCTGACCCTCGTCTGCCTCCGCGTCGGGCGCTTCGTCGCCTGCGGGTGCGTCCTCCTCGTTGGAAGCGCCCTCGCCATCGGATGTCTCGTGGTCGACGTCCCCAGGGTTGGGTGATTCATTCGAGTCGGTGGGATCGGGCTGACCCTCGTCTGCCTCGGCGTCGGACACTCCATCGCCTGCCGGGCCCCCGTCGTCTCCATCGGGAGTCTCCTCACTGTTGGAGGGCTCGTCGTCGATGTCTTGCTCATCATCTGAGTTGCCAGAGCCTGTCTGACCGTGAGCTCCCGGCTCTGCATGCTCGTCCTGATCGTAGTGGTAGATCCACTCCATCTTCAGGAGGTCATTCGGGAACTTGTAGCCGTACAGAGGATTCGCATCGACTGTCAGAGGCTCATCTTTAGGGATTGCAACTTCGCCGGACTCGTACCCGTAGTCAACTCCATCGATATCAGGAATCGAGATGGTATTTCCATCGCGAGTCGGCTCCTCGGGCGTGACAACGACGAAATCTTCATCTTCGTCATCCTCGTCGACACCAGCGATGTACTCGAATGACCACTCAGTCTTTGTACCCTCAGGAAGCGTATATCCTTCCTTTGCGGAGACGGTGACCGTCAGAGTCTCCCCTTCGGGAATGTCTACAACGTCTTCAAATCCATTGAACGATGACGTCGCGTTCTCATTCCAGGTGAACTCAAGTCCTGGATCTCGGAAGACCAGGACCTCATTCGGGTTACGCAGTGAGCGTTCGGGCTCGTAGAAGTCCACCTCGATGTCATTCGGCGCGTCTTCAGATTGATCGTCTGCTATATTCCCATAGGAAAAATTGAGTAATAGCTCACCATCATTGTAGCCGTCCCAAATTTGCCAACCGCCATTATCACTCAAGAAAAGTGGAACGACAATCTCTTCTGTATCGCCGACGTTTACGTGGTGAACTCCTGTGTACTCAATTTTGTCTGTCTCCAGATCAAACTGATAGTCATCGATATATGACAAGTCATCCTGGCCGAAAGATCGGATAATGAATGACTCGTATTCTGAGTTATTGCCATTTCGAATAGTCACTGTCGCGGTCATGTTGACATAATCAACATTCGAAACGCCAGACCCAAAACCAACGATCTCGTCATTCGAGCCATCCTTCTCCGTTGCTTCTTGTTTGGGTGTTGGCTTGGGTTCTGCGGGCAGAACCTCTTCTTCAAGTTCTGACTCAGGGTCTTCCTCCGAAGCGGTCTCCAGCTCAGCAATCTCATCCGATACATCGGGCGTCTCTTGCTCGGCCGGCGCTTCAGTCTCGGCAGGTACCGATTCGTCAACCACATCTTCGGTGAGGCTGGGTTCAAGTTCGGACGCAGAATCTGGATTCTTTGGCTCTGCCTCAACGACCTCGGGCGCCGCATCGACCTCAGCTTCGTCAGCCCTGTGTTCAGGATTCTCGCTCTCGACAACGAGCGGTTCGCTCTCAGTCGCGATGTCCTCTGAGCCGGTCGCGACATGCTCGGCGGGACTGTTCTTCTCAGTGCCCTCACCATCGGGCTCATCGATCTCGGAGGTTGGGTCTGTGTCGAGTGCCTTGGTCTCTACGACGTCGCTGCTTTCGGTGGCTTGTTCGGTGTCCGCCATGGCGGCGGCGGGCGATCCAAGCATCAAGGCGCCGGCAGCGGCCAGCGTGAGGGGGGTGCGAGCAATTTTCACGGAGTGGTTCCTTCAGAACGGTGCGGCGCTCGGAAAATTCAGGGGCGAGCGCGTCGCGGCGTGGGCAAGGGGAGATGGACGATCTGTGCAGGTGGCCCCAACTCCGAACCTAGGATGCGACTGTCGGTTCCTGTAGGTGTTCCGGTACCGGACGGAAAACTCGGACGGTCGCGTAGTGGCTTTCTCGCTCTGAGGAACAGCCGCGGAGTACAAAAAGTGCCCGGCCCCATAAGAGACCGGGCACTTCTTCGTTCTGCGTTGAGGGGCGGATTCTTGGTGCATCTCATGAGCTTCTAGGCCCAAAGTGCTCGGAGAATCCGCCCCTCAACGTGGGTGGGGTGGGGTTAGTTCTGTTCGGGGCGGCCCGTGAAGGGCAGGACCGAGGAGCCGTCGCCGAGTCCTTCGCCGCCGATGACGACGAGGCCGCCGTTCTGTTCGAGGATCACGGCGGAGACGCCTTCCAGGGATCCATGTGCGGAGTTGCGCGCAGCGGTGTGGACGTCGTCCTCCACCAACTGGTGCTTGCGCAGCGCCTTCCGCTGGAACTTGCCCTGGTAGTAGATCAGCACCGGCGGGGCATCCAGCACGCGTCGCATCTTGGGGGAGCGGCCCCGCACGAATGCCATGAGCCACTGCAGCAGCACGATGAGCGCGAGGGCGAACACCGCCTGGCTCAGCGGCACGTCCACTGCGGTGATCGTACGTCCGAACGCAGAACCGATGGTGACTGCCACGATGAAGTCCAAAGGCGTCATGTTCGCCATGGTCCGCGGACCGGAGATTCGCAGGATGAGGATGAGGGCTATATAGCCGGCCGTCAGAGTGATGGCCGTGTGAAGAATCGGGTCCCACCCGGCCCAATATTGAGTGATGTCCATTCGGCGACCATGTCACCTCGCGGACGCCTATGTCCATTACGGCCTGATCAGGTCACTCAATGCGCTGTGTAGGCTGAAATGGCACGTCGAGCGCAGGGTCCAGCCTGCCTGGACAAGGTCGTAGCGAGCACCAGGAGAACGAGCAGCACGGAGCAGAGGGGCGAAAGACGGATGAGCAGCACACGCGACGTGGGGACCGTCGGAGAGGACGCCGTGATCGAGATCATCATGGAAGAGCTGGGTGGTCTCGCGTCCGCCGCAAACTCGCTGGTGGAG
This sequence comes from uncultured Nesterenkonia sp., assembly GCA_947494195.1. Lineage (GTDB taxonomy): Bacteria > Actinomycetota > Actinomycetes > Actinomycetales > Micrococcaceae > Nesterenkonia. The sequence continues at coordinate 186,017 of CANLUC010000004.1, forward strand.
ATGACGTTGCCCCCCGGTGACGATGCCGCAGTCCTCAAGCTTCCCGATGACGGCGAGCCAGCCCGCATCGTGCTCACCGCCGACACCCTGAGCCAGGACCAGGACTTCCGACTCAGCTGGTGGGGTTCGCAGGACCAGGGCCTTCCCGCCGGTACCGCAGTCGGCATGAAGGCTGCCGCGCAGAACCTCTCCGACCTCAATGCAATGGCGGCGAGCCCGATCTCACTGCTGGTGAGCCTGACCCTGCCGGCCGACACGCCGCTGGACTGGGTGCGTGGCTTCTACCGAGGCCTCGCCACTTCGCTGCGCACGCAGGGAGCCGAACACTGCGTCGTCGCCGGGGGAGACCTGGGCTCCGGCCCGCAGATCTCCGTGAGCATCACCGCGGTCGGCCGGCTTCCAGCCTCACAGCAGCCGCTGACCCGCGCGGGCGCCCACGCGGGGGACCAGGTGGCCGTCTCCGCTGCGCTGGGCCGGGCGGCGGCCGGGCTGGCGCTGCTGGAGGCCGGACATGACTGCGCTCAGGAAGACCTTGCCGCCTTGCGAGACGCGCAGATCGCCCCGAGACCGGCGCTGACCACCGGTGCCCAGGCCGTTCAGGCGGGCGCCACCGCGGGGATGGATCTCTCCGACGGCCTGCTGCGCGATGCCGCACGACTCGCGCGGGCCTCCGGAGTCCGGATTCGGATCGACGAGGCGGTGCTGCGCGCGCAGGCGCGAGCTCTGGATCCCGCGGCCGTCGCCCTGGACCTTCCCGAGGCGCAGAGCCTACGCTGGGCCGCGGCCGGGGGTGAAGACTACGCCCTGCTGACCACGTTCCCGGCCGAGGCCGTCCTGCCGGTGGGATTCTTCCGGGTGGGAGAGGTCCTCGCGCCTGAGGATCCGCAAGAGCCCGGAGACGCCGATGGCGCCCCCGAAGTGATCTTCGAGAGCGCCATCGATGAACGTGGCTGGGATTCCATGCGGACCTGAGCCCACTGCGGGCCGAAACCGCGCCCTGCGACTCAGGCGCCGGTGACCATGCGAATCAGGCGCCTGTGGCGCTGTGACTCAGGCTTCGACGAAGTGGCGGCCCAGCTGGGCGAAGCGCCAGCCGGCGCCTTCCCACTGTGCGGCGTCGAGCACGTTGCGGGCGTCGATGAACTGCTTCTGTCCCACCAGGGACTCGAGGTCGGCCGGGACCAGACCCTTGAACTCGTTCCACTCGGTGGTCAGCACCACCAGGTCTGCGTTGGTGACGGCCTCGGTCATCGAGTCCACGTAGCCCAGGCGCGGGAAGCGCTTGGCGGCATTCTTATTGCCCTCCGGGTCGTAGACCGCGACGTCGGCGCCGGCGCTGAAGAGCCGGACGGCCACGTCGAGCCCGGGGGAGTCTCGGACGTCGTCGGAGAGCGGCTTAAAGGCCACACCCAGCACGGCGATGCGCTTGCCGGTGAGATCCCCGGAGAGGATGTTCTCCGCCAGGTTCACCACGCGGTCGCGGCGGCGCAGATTGATCTGGTCCATCTCGTCGAGGAACCGCATGGTGTGGTCCAGGCCGAGCTCGCCCACGCGGGTCTGCAGGGCGCGGATGTCCTTGGGCAGGCAGCCACCGCCGAAGCCGACGCCGGCATTGAGGAACTTGCGCCCGATGCGGGTGTCGTGACCGATGGCGTCCGCGAGCGTGGTGATGTTGCCGCCCACGGCCTCGGTGACCTCGGAGAAGGCATTGATGAAGGAGATCTTGGTGGCCAGGAACGCATTCGCGGCGACCTTGACGAGCTCGGCGGTCTCGAAGTCGGTGTTGATCCAGGGGGTGTCGCGGCCGAGGGCGTCGGAGTAGACATCGCGCAGGATGGCCTCATCGGCCGGATCCGCGGTGCCCACCACGAGGCGGTCGGGGCTGATCGTGTCCTTGACGGCGAAGCCTTCGCGCAGGAACTCGGGGTTCCAGGCCAGGGTGACGCGCACATCGGGTGCGGACTCCTCTTCGACCAGCTTGGCGAGCCGGCGCGCGGTGCCCACGGGCACGGTGGACTTGCCGACGATCAGCGCGTCCTTGGTGATGGCCCGGGCGAGCGAGGCGGTGGCCGCATCGACGAAGGTCATGTCCGCCCCGGTGCCGCCGGCCTGCTGGGGGGTGCCCACGGCGATGAAGTGCACGTCGCCCCAGGCGCCGACCGTCTCGAGATCTGTGGTGAAACGCAGTCGGCCCGAATCCACGTGCTTGCGGATCAGTTCGGGCAGGCCGGGTTCATGGAAGGGGAGCTCTCCGCGGGAGAGCGAGTCGATCTTCTCGGGATCAATGTCCACGCCGAGCACGTTATAGCCCAGTTCAGCCATGCATGCCGCATGGGTGGCGCCGAGGTAGCCGGTTCCGATGACGCTTATATTCTCAATCACGCCCCTCATCATAAGGGTCTGAAGTGCAATTCCGGGAATACCGGTTCACGGGGGCGCCGAATCCGCTATTGCTCGCCCAAGCCGTGCTCCGCCGCGTCGGGGTTCTTCCGCACGAGCTCGGTCAGCTGGTGGGCGGCCTGGACGACGACGCCGGCGTATTGCCGGCCGGGCTGGCGGGTCAGCCGCTCGATCGGTCCCGAGATGGAGACCGCCGCGATCACTCTGCCGGAGGGGCCGCGCACCGCCGCCGAGACGGAGGCGACTCCGGCTTCGCGTTCACCGAGAGATTCGCCCCAGCCGCGGCGCCGCACGCCCGCGAGCACAGTCGGGGTGAAACGTGCGCCCTGCAGGCCCTCGACGAGACGCTCATGGTCCTCCCAGGCCAGCAGCACCTGCGCGGCGGAACCAGCCTTCATGGACAGCTGGGTGCCCACCGGAATCGAATCGCGCAGTCCGATCGGGCGTTCGGCGGAGGCTACACACACCCGGGCGTCGCCTTGACGTCGGTACAGCTGCGAGCTCTCCCCCGTGGCATCGCGCAGACGCAGCAGGATCGGACCCGCGGCGGTGACCAGCCGGTCATCGCCCGCAGCGGAGGCCAGCTCGGCGAGCCGGGAACCGATCACATAGCGCCCGCGCACATCTCGGCTGAGGAACCGATGGTGGACCAGGGCGCTGGCCAGCCGGTGCACGGTCGGACGCGCCAATCCGGTGCACTCCACCAGCTGCGCCAACGAGGCCGGCCCGGCCTCCAAGGCGTCCATGATCATCACGGACTTGTCCACCACGCCGATCCCGGAGGGGGAGTGCAGCGGACGCGGTGGATCCGGGGGCAGCGTGGGTGGGGTCCCCCCGCCAGCCTCTGCGGGGCCCAGCTTCTGCGCCACCATGCGGCGCTGCCGCGCGGTCGACGTTTGGGGTGAGTAGATCTCAGAGGACTGAGGCGGACGCGGCTCCCCGGGACGGGGCGAGGACGGCGAAGCTGGCATGGGTCCATGATACTGGCAATCCGACCGACGATCTCAGATAATGAGACCTCTGCGGCCGGGTATAGATGCCGCCGTGCATTGGTGTTTCTCTAGTATGTGAGCCCATCAGGAGGATCCCATGGCAGAGAAGCCACTCACATTGCCTGAAAAGGTCTGGCGCGATCACGTGGTCGTCCCCGGCAAAGAATCCGATGGTCAGCGTTCCCCTGACCTTCTCTACATCGATCTGCACCTGGTCCATGAGGTCACGAGCCCGCAGGCCTTCGAGGGCCTGCGGCTGGCCGGACGGCCCGTCCGCCGTCCGGACCTGACCATCGCCACGGAGGACCACAACACTCCCACCCTGGAGATCGACAAACCCATCGCGGACCCCATCTCGCGCAAGCAGGTGGACACGCTGCGCGCCAACGCCGAAGAGTTCGGCGTACGCATCCATTCCCTCGGCGATGCCGACCAGGGCATCGTCCACGTGGTGGGTCCCCAGCTCGGCCTGACCCAGCCCGGAATGACCGTGGTCTGTGGCGACTCGCACACCTCCACCCATGGAGCCTTCGGCGCGCTGGCGATGGGCATCGGCACCTCCGAGGTGGAGCATGTGCTCGCCACGCAGACCCTGCCGCTGAAGCCCTTCAAGACCATGGCCATCACCGTCAACGGGTCGCTGCGCCCAGGGGTCAGCTCCAAGGACATCATCCTGGCGGTCATCGCCGAGATCGGCACCGGCGGCGGACAGGGCTACGTCCTGGAATACCGCGGGAGCGCCATCGAGGAGCTCTCCATGGATGCACGGATGACCATCTGCAACATGTCCATCGAAGCCGGCGCGCGCGCCGGAATGATCGGGCCGGATGCGACCACCTTCGAGTTCATCCAGGGCCGTCCGCATGCTCCTCAGGGAGAGGACTGGGACGCCGCCGTCGAATACTGGACCTCCCTGCGCACCGATGAAGGCGCCGTCTTCGACGCCGAGGTCATCCTCGACGCCGACACCCTGGATCCGTTCGTCACCTGGGGAACCAACCCCGGCCAGGGCGTGAGCCTCAACGGCACGGTCCCCGCACCGACCGACTTCACCGACGACGTCGCCCGCGAATCTGCTGAACGGGCGCTCACCTACATGGACCTCACCCCGGGCACCCCGATGAAAGACATTCGGGTGGACACCGTCTTCCTGGGCTCCTGCACCAACTCCCGCATGGAAGACCTGCGCGCCGCCGCGGAGATCATCGCCGGACGCGAGAAGGATCCGGAAGTCCGCATGATCGTGGTCCCCGGCTCCGCGAAGGTCCGACTGCAGGCCGAGGCCGAGGGGCTTGACCAGGTGTTCAAGGACTTCGGGGCAGAATGGCGCTTTGCCGGCTGCTCCATGTGCCTGGGCATGAACCCCGATCAGCTCGCCCCCGGAGAGCGCTGCGCCTCCACCTCCAACCGCAACTTCGAGGGTCGACAGGGCAAGGGTGGCCGGACCCACCTGGTCTCACCCGTGGTGGCCGCCGCGACTGCCATCCGTGGCACGCTCTCCGCTCCTGCCGACATCCTGGTCCCCGCCTGACACCGCTCACCCTCCGCACACCGTCAGTCCTGAGCTCCGTTCTCGAGAGCCGAAGCTCGACAGCCAAAGAAGGTCATCATGGAACCCATCACCACGCACACCGGCGTCGGTGTCCCGCTGAAGCAGTCGAACGTGGACACCGACCAGATCATCCCGGCCGTGTACCTGAAGCGGATCACCAAGACCGGGTTCGAGGACGCGCTGTTCTCGTCCTGGCGCAAGGACCCCAGCTTTGTGCTCAACCAGCCCACCTACCAGCACGGCTCTGTTCTGGTAGCCGGTTCGGACTTCGGCACCGGATCCTCCCGTGAACACGCGGTCTGGGCGCTCAAGGACTACGGCTTCCGCGCCGTCATCTCCTCGCGCTTCGCCGACATCTTCTACGGGAACTCCGCGAAGCAGGGACTGCTCGCCGCCAAGGTCGCCCAGCCCGATGTGGAGCTGATCTGGAAGGAGCTGGAGAACAATCCCGGCATCGAGATCACCGTGGACCTGGTGAACCGCACCGTGACCTGCGGGACCATCGAGACCAGCTTCGAGATCGACAACTACACCCGCTGGCGCCTTCTCGAAGGGCTGGACGATATCTCGCTCACACTGCGCGAGGAGTCAGCCGTGGAGACCTTCGAGGCCACTCGGCCCGGATTCAAGCCGAAAACCCTGCCAGCAAAGGTCTGAAGCCGCCGCGGCCCTGCAGTGCCCGAGGCCTCCTTGATGGAATCGTTGTCTCAGCCAGCGGCGGAACTGGGAAGGGATCCCAGCGGTGTTGGTTACAGTGGCATGGCTACATTCCGCGTCACCGAAGAAGGGACTTCCAGTCCAATGGCCAAGCTGCTCACCGTCCAGGGTGGAAAGCCACTAGAGGGATCCGTCCATGTCAGGGGCGCCAAGAACCTGGTTCCCAAGGCGATGGTCGCGGCCCTGCTGGGCAGCGAACCCTCCCAGCTGCGCAATGTCCCGGAGATCAAAGACGTCGAGATCGTCACCAATCTGCTGCAGATCCACGGCGTCAAGGTCGACGCCGACCCTGCCACCGGCGACCTCACGCTTGACCCGCGAGACACCTACAGCGCCGCGCATTCGGAGATCGACGCCTATGCCGGGGACTCCCGCATCCCGATCCTCTTCTGCGGGCCGCTGATGCATCAGAACGGAGAGGCGTTCATCCCCGATCTCGGCGGATGCAGGATCGGTGACCGACCGATCAACTACCACCTCGAGGTGCTGCGCAACTTCGGCGCCGTCGTCGACAAGACCCCCACGGGCATCCACATCTCCGCCCCCCGCGGGCTCAAGGGCGCCAAGCTCACGCTTCCCTTCCCCTCAGTGGGTGCCACCGAACAGGTGCTGCTCACCGCAGTCCTGGCTGAGGGCATCACCGAGCTGGACAACGCGGCAGTCGAGCCGGAGATCCACGACCTGATCGCGATCCTGCAGCAGATGGGTGCGATCATCACGGTCTTCACCGACCGGGTCATCCGCATCGAGGGTGTGGAGCGCCTCTCCGGCTACCGCCACCGCGCCATCCCCGACCGCAACGAGTCGGCCTCCTGGGCCTCCGCCGCGCTGGTCACCCAGGGCGACATCTACGTCAAGGGCGCCGCCCAGCGGGACCTCACCGCGTTCCTGAACACCTACCGCAAGATCGGCGGCGAGTTCTCCGTCGACGATGAGGGCATCCGCTTCTGGCACGCGGGACACCCGCTGAAGCCGCTGGTGCTGGAGACCGACGTGCACCCAGGCTTCATGACCGACTGGCAGCAGCCGCTGGTCGTGGCCCTCACCCAGGCGCACGGCGTCTCCATCGTCCACGAGACGGTCTACGAGAACCGCTTCGGCTTCACCGAGGCGCTGGAACGCATGGGCGCCTCCATCCAGCTGCACCGGGAATGCCTGGGCTCGAGCCCCTGCCGCTTCGGGCAGCGCAACTTCCTGCACTCTGCCGTGATCTCCGGACCCGTGGAGCTCAAGGGTGCCGAGATCAACGTCCCAGATCTGCGCGGAGGCTTCTCCCACCTCATCGCGGCGCTTGCGGCGAAGGGCACCTCGACGGTGACCGGCATCGAGGTCATCAACCGTGGATACGAGCACTTCATGGACAAGCTCGTCGGACTCGGTGCGGATGTCGAGATGTCCGAACGCTGATTCTGGCCGGTAGGGTTGATCTCTGTGACCGACCACAGCAGCGACCCAGCACCCATCGAGGGCCGACGCCCCCCGAAACCTCGAGATCCTCGCGGTAGAGCAGCCCTGCGGGCGGATGAGGTGGACTACACCGTGGGACGCGGCACCCGGATCGGATTCGGGGTGACCGCCGCGGCCGCCGTCCCCGTGCTCAACCTGCTGCTGGGACGCAGCTGGCGAGGCTTGGACACGCTGCCGGACGAAGGGTTCATCGTCGTGTCCAACCACATCAGCGAGGCGGACCCGCTGGCGGTGGCGCACGCGGTCTACCGCAGCGGCCATACCTTCCACTTCATGACCAAGGACTCGCTGTTCAGGGTTCCGTTGCTGGGCAGGCTCCTCAGCGGGCTCAAGCAGATTCCGGTGAGCCGGGACAGTCGGACCGATGCGCGCCGCTCGCTCGACGCGGCGCGCGATGTCCTCTCCGCAGGTGGCGCAATCATGATCTACCCCGAGGGCACGCTCACCCGCGATCCCGAGGGCTGGCCCATGCGCGCCAAGACGGGCGCGGCGCGACTGGCGCTGAGCACCGGCGCACCGCTGATCCCGATCACCCACTGGGGCGTCCAGGACTTCTTCGGGACCTACGCCAAGCTGCCGAAGGTTCTGCCCCGCAAGCGCTACCGGCTCACCGTGGGCCAGGAGATCGACCTCGCCGACCTGCGCGCGGTCCCGATGACCCGAGCGGTGCTCACCGAGGCCACTGAGCGCATCGAATCCGCGCTCACCGAGGGCGTCGCCGCACTGCGCGGCGAAGAGCCCCCGGAGCTGATCTGGGATCGCAGCCTGCGCCAGCGGGTGCCGCGCAAGCAGCCCCGCGGCGGACGCGCGCCGAAGTCCACGCCCGAGGAGGGTTCACCGTGACCACGATCGCTGTGCTGGGCGCCGGCAGCTGGGGCACCACCTTCGCCAAGGTCCTCGCCGACGCCGCCGTGACGGGGGGCCAGGAGACCAGCGTGACGCTGTGGGCCCGCCGCGCCGAAGTGGCCGCTGAGATCAACGGGGCCCATACGAACACGACCTACCTGGGGGAGACCGCACTTCCCGAGATGATCACCGCGACGAGCGACCTGGCCGAGGCGGTCACGGGCGCCGAGATCGTCGTGCTCGCCGTGCCGGCCCAGTCGCTGCGCTCTCACCTGAGCGTGGTCCGGGAGAATCTCCACCCCGCGGCGGTGCTGGTCTCGCTGATCAAGGGTCTCGAACGTGGAACGGATCTGCGCATGTCGGAGGTCATCGCGGCGGAGCTTGCCGTGGGTCCCGACCGCAGCGTGGTCATCTCCGGTCCCAACCTCGCGATGGAGATCGCCCGCGAGGAGCCCACCGCCTCAGTGGTCGCCTGCGCCGAGGAGTCCGTGGCCGAGCGGATAGCCGCCCTGTGCAACAACGCCTACTTCCGCCCCTACACGAACACCGATGTGATCGGCGTCGAGATCGCCGGAATCGTCAAGAACGTGATCGCGCTCGCCGTGGGGATCTGTGACGGACAGAAGCTCGGGGACAACTCCAAGGCTTCGGTCATCACCCGCGGACTCGCCGAGACCACCCGACTCGCCACCGAGCTGGGCGGAACGCTGGAGACCTTCTCCGGGCTCGCCGGGCTGGGTGACCTCGTCGCGACCTGCGCCTCACCGCTGTCCCGCAACCGCAGCGCCGGGCGCCTCCTGGGCGAGGGCCTCACCGCCGAGCAGGTCACCGAGCAGCTCTCGCAGACCGCCGAGGGCATGAAGTCAGGCTCCGCCGTCGTGGAGCTCGCCCGTCAGCACCAGGTGGAGATGCCCATCTGCGAAGCTGTAGTGGCCGTGCTCGAGGGAAAGCTGACGGTGGACCGTTTGGCTTCTCTGCTGCTCGCCCGAGACCTCAAAGCCGAAGGAAAGTAAAGCCATGGCAGAAAACGCCCCGGCACTGAAGCCGCGCGTCCTCGTCCTCTACGGAGGTCAGTCCTCTGAGCACTCGGTGAGCTGTGTGACCGCAGCAGGAGTGCTCGGCGCCATCGACACCGACGCCTTCGACGTCGTCGCCGTGGGCATCACCGCCACCGGCCAGTGGACCCGTCCGGTGACCGACCCGCGCACCCATGCCTTCGACGCGGACGAGCTGCCGCGGGTGCTGCCCACCGCGTCCACGGTGCAGCTGCACTCCGGCGCGGCCGGGTCCTCCGAGCGCAGCGCCGAGCTGTTGGAGGTCCACCCGGACGGCTCCTCCACGGCCATGGGTCAGGTGGACGTGGTCTTCCCGCTGCTGCACGGCCCCTTCGGCGAAGACGGCACCCTGCAGGGTCTGCTGGAGCTTGCCGGACTGCCCTATGTCGGTGCCGGCGTGCTCAGCTCGGCGATGGCCATGGACAAGCACTATATGAAGATCGCCTTCGCCGCGGCAGGACTGCACGTCGGGCCCTGGGTGACCATCACCGATCGGCAATGGTCTCAGGACCCCGCGGCCGCGCTGGAGCGCGTGCGCGCGCTTGAGCTGCCCGTGTTCGTCAAACCTTCGCGCGCCGGCTCATCCATGGGGATCACCCGCTGCGATGCCTTCGACCAGCTTGAGGAAGCCATCGCCGCGGCTCGGAAACACGATCCCAAGGTCATCGTGGAGCAGGGCATCGATGGCCGCGAGATCGAGTGCGGCGTGCTCGGCTCCCAAGCAGGCGAGCCGGCCCGTGCCTCGCTGCTGGGCGAGATCGTCGTCCATGACGGATCCCAGGAGCACCAGTTCTACGACTTCAACGCCAAGTACACCGACTCCACCGCCGCAGACCTCTCATGCCCGGCTGCGCTGCCCGATGATGTGAGCGACGAGATCCGCCGACAGGCAGTGATCGCCTTCGAGTCGCTCGGCGCCGAGGGAATCTCCCGGGCAGACTTCTTCTACACCGGCGCGGGCGAGGTGGTCATCAATGAGATCAACACGATGCCCGGATTCACTCCGATCAGCATGTATCCGCAGATGTGGAAGGCCACCGGCATCGACTACCCGGAGCTGATCACCGAGCTCATCTCGCTGGCGCTGGCGCGACCCGCCGGGCTGCGCTGAGCGAAGCCTCCGGGCAGCCGGAACCAGGCAGCAGCAGGAACCGGCCCGCCGCTAGGAGTTCTCCTCGGCGGCTTCCGCGTCCTCGGTCGGCTCGATGTCCTGCTCCGTGGTCGTGCAGCTGCGCGTCTGCTCCACCCGCTGCACCGCCGTGGACATGGCCAGCATCGCCGTGGAAGAGGCAACCTCGTCCAGATTCAGCAGCACCTCCACCGCAGGGTCTCGTCCGTAGCTGATCAGACGCCAGGTCTGGTCATCCTCTTCTATCGCGAGCCAGTCGACGCCGTCGGCCGAGACACAGAACTCCGGACTGGGGCCCGGCGGTACGACGCCGCAGCGCACCACGACCTCACTGGGATCACCCCAGACCGCCGTCCCCTGAGAGGCAGTCGGTCTCAGCTCGTTCTCCCCGATGACCTCCGGGATCGCGAGCATCACATCGGCGCATTCGGGGTTCGCGGCGTCGGGGGCCGCCTCCACGGTGGCGGTGCTGGCGCATCCGCTCAGGGCCAGACCGGAGGCGATCACCACCGAGCCCAGAACCGCGCGGACGCCACGACCACGCTCACGGTGATATCCAGGGTTCAACGGCATATGACATATTCTGTACGAAGTCCACAGCATTTGCCCATTTCAGGAGCACCACATGACGCACCAGTTCGGCTACGACGAACCCAAGCCCACGAAGCGTCGTGGGCGCCGTGTCGCGCTGATCATCGTCAGCGTGGTCGCTGTGCTGGTGGTCGGTGCCCTGGTGGCAACAATGATGTACATCAACTCGCTCAGCAGCGCGTACGAGGACAACGCCCAGGTCTTCGAGGAGAGCTTCCCCGAGGAGGAGGGCCGCCCGGTCAAGGCCGAGGATGACGAGTCGATCAATATCCTGCTTCTGGGGTCCGATGCCAACGGAGGCTCCGGGGAGACCGAGGACCTGCCGGACGTCCCCCAGGGCGGACGCTCGGACACCATGATGTTCGTGCACGTCCCCAGTGATCGCGACGGCGTACAGGTCATGTCGATCCCGCGCGACCTGTGGGTCGAGGTCCCCGGCCAGGGCCAGCACAAGATCAACGCGGCACTGAGCCTCGGTGGCCTTCCGCTGACCATCAGCACCATCGAATCCCTCTTCAATGCTCGCATCGACCATGTCGCTGCCGTAGACATGCTCGGCTTCACCGGACTCGTCGACGCACTCGGCGGAGTGACGGTGAACTCCAGCTACGGCGAGGCGTTCACCACAGGTGAGGGCTACACCTTCCAGCCCGGCGAACAGACCATGAATTCCGAGGAGGCGCTGTCCTTCGTGCGCCACCGCAAGAGCTTCCCCGATGGGGACCTCCAGCGGGTGCGCAATCAGCAGGCCTTCATCCGTGCAGTCATCGATGAGACGCTGACCCCAGCGAACCTCAGCAATCCCGGCCGCGTCCAAGACATGGTGGAGACCTTCTCCCCGCACCTGATCGTGGACGACACGCTCGACTCCTCCACCGTGGCGTCCCTGGCCTGGGACATGCGCGGCGCCGCGAACAACATCGACATGTTCACCGTTCCCACGGCCGGCAACGGGTACTCGGACGACGGGCAGTGGATCTTCTACCAGGACGAAGCTGCCATGGCGGAGATCTCCTCTGCGATCCAGGACAACACCCTGGACGAGTATGCCGCCAGCAGATGAGGTGAGCGCCCCGGCCAGCGGCCGGAGCGCAGGTGAGGGGCCGAGCGCGCAGCGAGAGATCCACCGAGAGGGGTGCGGCAGATGAGGGGCAAGGTCAAGGGCGCCGCCGCCGTGCACCGCTGGTTCCTCCTCGCAGAGGCTGCTCTGGAGCAGAACAGAGACAGCCTCAACCGGCTCAACGTGTTTCCCATCCCCGATTCGGACACTGGGGAGAACATGCTCGGCACCATCCGCGCCTGCCGCAGCAGCGTGGAACAGGCACCGAGCCAGGACCTCGGTGAGCTCTTCGCCGCCGCGGGCTCCCGGGCGATGTCCGAGGCCTACGGCAACTCGGGAACGCTGCTGGCCGTGCTGATCTCCGGTCTCGCGGAGCCGCTCCACGGCCAGGAGCGCCTGACCATCACCGGACTCAGCCACGCCCTGGAGCGGGCCCGCGTCCGCTCCTGGTCCGCACTCACCGATCCCGTGGCCGGCACGATGCTCTCGGTGCTGGACGCCGTCCACGATGAGGTGCGTCGATGCGCGGTCGAGGCCGAGGAGCCGGAGAGCCGGGCAGCGCTGGAGGCCGTCATGCCCAGCGTGGTCTCGCGAGCCCTCGCCGCGGTGGAAGCCACGCGGGATCAGCTGCCTGCCCTGCAGCGCGCGGGGGTCGTGGACTCCGGGGGAGCCGGACTGCTGGTCGTGCTCATCGCGCTGCACGCCACCATCACGGGCCGCGACATGGACTTCTCCGCGCTGCAGACGCTTCCCGGATGGAACCAGGGCCAGGAGGCGCAGGCCGCGCAGGAGTCGACCGGGGTGGAAGTCATGTGCACCGTCCGGCTTGATCCCCTCGGCGCCGCTTCGCTGCGGCATGAGCTGAACACGCTCGGCGATTCCGTCATTGTGACCCCCATCGACTCGGCGGCCGCCGAGGACGGCAGCTACCGTTGGCGCATCCACGTCCACACCAGCGAGGAGCCCCGCACCGCGGAGACCGTGCACGCGGCAGGGGCGGTGGAGTCCTACTCCGCCACACCCCTGCACCGAACCCAGGAGTGACCCGGCGTGGCAGTGCTACCGACCACCGAACTCCATCGAGTTCTGGGTGCAGAGTCCGCCAAGACCCTCGAGCAGGGACTGGGCATCACCACCGCGGCGCAGCTGCTGCAGCACTATCCCCGCCGCTGGATCGAATTCGGACATCTCTCCTCCTTCCGGGACCTGCCCGAAGCGGGGGAACATGTCAGCCTGATCGCTGAGGTGACCGGGGTCTCGGTGCGCAAGATGCACAACCGACGCGGCTCGCTCGCCGAGGTCTGGGTGGCCGACGATGATGGCAACTCGCTGAAGATGGCCTTCTTCAACGGCTGGTCCGTGGGCAGGACGCTGCGCGCCGGCGTGCGGGCGATCTTCCACGGCAAGGTCGGCAGCTACCGGGACCGACCGACGCTGACCAATCCCGACTTCACGGTGCTCCTCGATACGGATCCCCTGGACACGGAGCCCCTGGACACGGAGCCCCTGGACACCTCCAAGGGGCCCGAGGGACCACAGGAATCACAGGAAGGTGTCCATTCCGGGGGGAGGGACAGCCCAGCGGCGAGCCCCTCGGATTCGGGGAGCGCCGTCCAGGCTCCCCGGGTGCTCAGCCGGGGCCGCACCCCGGTGCCGCTCTACCCGGCCACCTCCAGCATCAGCAGCTTCCGCATCCTCGACTGCATCGAGATCCTGCTGGACATGATCGACTTCGAGGACTGGCCCGAACCGATCCCCGATGCCGTCCGAACCGCCGAGCAGCTCCCCGGCCTGGGGGAGGCGTATCGGCTGATCCACCGACCCGAGACCTTGGAAGACCCGGAACGTGGTCTGCATCGGATGCGCTTCCACGAGGCGTTCCTGCTGCAGGGACTCCTGCACCTGCGACGCGTCCAGGACCAGGACCGCGCAGCCCGGCCCAGGCCTCGACGTGCCGGGGGCCTGCTCGAACGCTTCGACGCCTCCCTGCCGTTCACGCTCACAGCAGGACAGCGGGACTGCGGTGAACTCATCGCCGCCGAACTCGATCGGCCGCGCCCGATGAATCGACTGCTGCAGGGCGAGGTCGGCTCGGGAAAGACTCTCGTGGCGCTGCGAGCCATTCTGCAGGTGCTCGAGACCGGGGCGCAGGCCACGCTGATCGCCCCGACCGAGGTCCTCGCCGCACAGCATGAACGGTCCCTGCGCCGCATGCTCGGCGGCCTGGCGGATGAGCTCGGACTGACGCTGCTCACCGGATCGCTCAACACCGCCCAGCGGCGCAGCGCGCTGCTGGACATCGCCTCCGGCACCGCGCGCCTGGTGGTGGGCACGCACGCGGTGCTCGGCGAGCAGGTGCACTTCCTGGATCTGGGGCTGGCCGTGGTGGACGAGCAGCACCGCTTCGGCGTCGAGCAGCGGGACGCGCTGCGCCACCGCTACGAGCTGACCCCGCATATGCTCGTCATGTCCGCCACGCCCATCCCACGGTCGGTGGCGATGACCGTCTTCGGCGACCTCGAACTGACAACGCTCGAGGGCCTCCCCAGCGGTCGCCAGCCGATCGCGACCCACGTGGTCCGCACCGTGCAGGGCCCCCGCATGATCGGGCGGGTCTGGGAGCGCATCGCAGAAGAGGTTGCTGCCGGACACCAGGTCTATGTGGTCTGTCCCAAGATCAATGAAGCTGACCACCGCGAGGATCCAGACACAGGGGTCCAGACGGACCAGGACGCCTCGGTGGAGCTCATCTCCCAACGGCTCGCCGAGCACCCGCTGCTGGGTGAGACCCGACGGGCCCAGGTCCACGGCAGAATGGACGCCTCCGCCAAGGAGGAGGTCATGACCGCCTTTGAACGCGGCGAGATCGACGTGCTGATCTGCACCACCGTGATCGAGGTCGGAGTCGATGTCCACAACGCCACGGTCATGGCCATCCTCGACGCCGATGCCTTCGGCGTCTCCACGCTGCACCAGCTGCGCGGGAGGATCGGTCGCGGCGGCGCCCACGGACTGTGTCTGCTGGTGACCCGGCTTCCCGACGAACATCCTTCGCTGGAGCGTCTGGACCAGGTCGCCGAACACTCGGACGGCATGACCCTGGCGAGGCTTGATCTCGAGCGGCGCCGCGAGGGCAATGTGCTGGGCGCGGCCCAGGCGGGACGTGCCTCCACCTTGAAGCTGCTGCGCACGATCCGAGATGAGAAGATCATCACTCGCGCCGCTGCGCTGCTGGCGGAGCTCAGCGCGGCGGACCCCCGATGGGAGGCGCACCCCGGGCTGCGCGACGCGGTGGCGGAGTATCGCGATCTCCACACCGGCGCCGACGAGTTCATCCAGCGCGGCTGACCGTCGAACAGCGCAACCCAGAACAGCGCAACCCAGAACAGCGCAACCCAGAGCAGCGCAACCCAGAGCAGCACAGTGCAGACAGGAGCAGGCCATGGCACGCATCATCGCTGGCACGCATAAGGGGCGTCGTCTCACGGCCGTCCCCACCGACGCCACCCGGCCCACGAGCGACCGGGTCAAGGAATCCCTGTTCTCCCGGCTTGAAGGCTATGACGCGCTCGAAGACGCCGTCGTCGTCGATCTCTATGCCGGGTCAGGAGCGCTGGGCTTCGAGGCGCTCAGCCGCGGCGCGCGCAGCCTGGAGGCGGTCGACAAGGCGGAGGCCGCGGTCAAGACCCTGCGCCGCAATGCCGAGCCCTTCCACACAGCCGGGGTGGAGATCAGCGTGCACAAGGCAGACGCACTGAAATACCTCGCCGCACGCACAGGGCCCGCGATCGAGCTGCTCTTCCTCGACCCGCCCTATCAATTCGGTGACGCCGAGCTGCTGAAGGTCCTCACCGCAGCAGTGGACCAGCTGCATGAGGCGGCCACCGTCGTGATCGAACGAGAGAAGCGCAGCGGACGCCCGTCGATGCCCGAGGGACTGGAGATCTTCAGTGAGAAGTCTTACGGGGGAACCCACGTGTGGCTGGCCGAGCCCACTGGTGAAGCTCCTCCCCGCTGAGCACGTCGCCGGGATGCGGGCCAGCGGCCCAGATGGCGTTGAGCTCGGTCTGCTCCAGCGGAGCTGACCGGCGCGCGGCGAAGGTCAGATTCCCCTCCGCGCGGGCCTCGAGCACATCGGCGGGCGCGCTCAGCAGCGCGGCGTCGCCAGAATCGCCAGAATCGCCGGGCCCGGCCCAGGTGTCGAGCAGCGAGGCCACCTGGGCGCGGACGAAGTCCATGGGCGGTTCATCCCCGAGGTTCATCAGCAGCAGGCCTCCCGGCGCGACCTGTTCGAAGGCCCGGGAGTGAAACGCGGCGCTGGTCAGCCGTCCGGGCGCCTCCGCGCTGTTGAACAGGTCGACGACGACGACGTCGAAGGTGCGTCCGTGAAGAACGCCGCCGGGGGCGATCGCCGTGGCGGCGTCCGCGATCAGGCTGTGCGGTCGGGTGCGCATCGGCAGGTGATCGAGCACGAACTCCACCAGCTCCGGCTCGATGTCGAGCACCGTCTGCTCGACTCCGGGGAAATGGTGCTCCAGCCAGCGCGGCAGGGTCAGCGCACCGGCGCCCAGATGCAGGATCTGCGGAGCCTGCGCCCCGCCAGCGGACAGGCGCTCGCGGGCGCAGGTCTGCAGCACCGCTGCCATCCTGATGAGGTAGTCATGCAGCAGGAACCCCGGGTCTCCGACCTCGACATGGGACTGTTCGGCCCCGCCGATGCTCAGCACGACGCCGTCCTCGGTCAGGTCATCGCGGTGCAGCTCCGCCAGGCTGCCCGAGAAGGACAGCCGCTGGCTGCGGGGGAGTCCGAGCCCGTCGCGTGCCGGCATCAACGGTGCGCCACCGGCTCGCTGACTCGCTCCTCGGCTGGGTGCGCGGCCAGTGCCGCCGGAAGATGCTCGCGCATGCGGCGCAGCGCCTCGGTGATGGTGGCGTGATCCTTGCAGAAGGCAAAGCGCACCAGCCGCTGGAGCTCGTCCTTGGGCTGCGCCGTGTGCTGGATCGTCAGTGCTGCGACCGGGATCGCGGCGACTCCCACCTCCTCGGTGAGGATCCGGCAGAAGTCCACAGCGGAGAGCGAGGTGAGTCCGGAGACGTCCCCGAGCACGAAATAGCCCGCCTCCGCCACATTCGGGGCCAGCCCGAGCTCGTGGAGGCCGTTGCGCAGCAGGTTGCGTCCGGCCTCCAGCTCCGCCGTGTTCCGGGCGAAGAACCCACGGTCGTCCTCGAGGCCCTGAGCGACGGCCCATTGGAACGCAGGTCCCGAGGAGAAGCTCAGGAACTGCTTGACCCCGCGGATCTGGCTGATCAGCTCCGCGCTGCCGGTCACCCACCCCACCTTCCACCCGGTCACCGAGAAGGACTTTCCGGCGGAGCCCACGGCGACCGCCACGTGCTCGGCCCCATCCACGGTGAGGATGCTGCGGTGGGGGAGGGCGGCATCGGAGAGGACGAGATGCTCATAGACCTCGTCGCACATGATCCGCAGGTCATGCTTCTTCGCCAGCTCGACGATCCGTCCCAGCTCCTCGGCGCTGAAGACGGTCCCGGTGGGGTTGTGCGGCGTGTTCAGCAGGATCATGGACGTGCGCTCGGTGATCGCCGCCTCGAGCGCGTCCACATCCGGTCGGAACCCCGGGCCGCGCAGCGGCACCCCGACCATCCGGGCGCCAGCCAGCGCGACGCAGGCGCCGTAGGAGTCATAGTGCGGCTCGAAGGTGAGCACCTCGCTGCCCGGGCGGGCGAAGGCGAGGATCGTCGCAGAGATGCCCTCGGTGGCTCCGGTGGTGACCATGACCTGGGTCTCCGGGTCCAGGTCCAAGCCCTGCCGACGTCGCTGCGCGGAGCTGATGGCGGACCGCAGCTCGCCCAGCCCCATTCCGGGCGCGTACTGGTTCCGGGGGCCCGAGCCGGGATCGGTGATGGACTCCGACGCGAGCTCGAGCAGCCAGTCCGGGCCCTCGGTGTCCGGAAAGCCCTGGCCGAGATTGATGGCCCCGTGCGCGAGTGCGGACGCCGTTGTGCGTTCGTAGATGGTGGGCACGACCTGGGGTGCGGAGCGTGGGGACTCCGGTTCAAGGGTGTTGGCACCGGCGGCGCTGCGCGCCCAGGGCATCTCGAAGGCGAGCGGATCTGGGCTGGAAGAGGAAGTGGACATGGACACCATGGTAGAACGCACACGAATCCTGGACATTTCCTGCGCGCCCCCAGCAGGGCCGTCTCCACCTGGAGTAATGTCGTTCCATGCAGCTAGCAGTGTGCCCCGGATCATTCGACCCCCTGCACAACGGACATGTGGAGATCGTCGCGCGTGCCTCGAACCTCTTCGACGAGGTGATCGTCGCCATCTCGCCGAACATGCACAAGAACCCGATGTTCTCGGTCCAGGAACGCATGGACATGGCCCGGGAGACCTTCTCCTACGTGCGCGGGGTGAGCGTCAGGCCGCTGGGTTCTGGGCTGTTGACGGAGTTCTGCAAGGAGGTCGGAGCCAACGCCCTGGTCAAAGGTCTGCGGGACCCCAAGGACCTGGCCTACGAAAGCCCCATGGCCACGATGAACCGCCATCTCTCCGGCCTCGAGACGGTGTTCCTCGCCGCGGACGGCCGCTACACCCACCTGTCCTCGACCCTGGTCAAGGAAGTCCATTCCCTCGGCGGCGACGTCTCCGAGTTCGTGCCGCGTGCCGTTCAGCGCCGGCTGCACGAGCGGCGACGCAGCTGAACCGCTGAGCGGAACCTCCCTCTCGAAGAATCCGATAAAGCGCAGCGCAAAAGATTCACTGGTCCCCGGGCCGAATAACGATAAGGTGTGTACATGAGTTCAACGACTTCTATCCGCAAAGCTGTGATTCCTGCCGCTGGTCTGGGAACACGCTTCCTGCCGGCCACCAAGGCGATGCCCAAAGAGATGCTCCCGGTGGTGGACCAGCCGGCCATCCAGTACGTCGTGGCTGAGGCCTCGAAGGCCGGCCTTGAAGACATTCTGATGATCACGGGACGCAATAAGCGCTCGCTGGAGAATCACTTCGACCGCGTGCCGGACCTGGAAGCCACGCTTGAGGCCAAGGGGGACTCCAAGAAGCTCTCCGCCGTGCGTCAGGCCACCGAGCTCGGGGACCTGCACTACATCCGGCAGGGTGAGGCCAAGGGTCTCGGCCATGCCGTGCTCTGCGCCAAGCGCCACGTGGGAGATGAGCCCTTCGCGGTGCTCCTCGGCGACGATCTCATCGACGAGCGGGACGAGCTCCTCTCCACGATGCTGGAGACCCAGCAGCGCCTCGGCGGCTCGGTCATCGCGGTGATGGAGGTGCCGGAGGAGAACATCAGCGCCTACGGCGTGATCGACGCCAACGGCAAGGACAAGGAGACCGACTCGGACGGCAAGCCCGCCGACGTCGTCCCGGTCCACGCCCTGGTGGAGAAGCCCGCGGCGGAGGACGCCCCCTCCAACCTGGCCATCATCGGACGCTACGTCCTGCACCCCGGGATCTTCGCGGAGCTCGAGCAGACGGCGCCGGGCCGCGGAAACGAGATCCAGCTGACCGACGCTCTCCAGGAGATGGCGGGCAAGCCGGTCGAAGACGGCGGCGGAGTGCACGCGGTGATCTTCCGCGGTCGCCGCTACGACACTGGCGACAAGCTCAGCTATATCAAGGCTGTCGTCACCCTGGCTGTGGACCGCGAGGACCTCGGACCGGATCTGCGGGAGTGGCTGAAGGAGTTCGTCGCAGAGATCTGATCCTCGGTTCGCATGCCACCTGCCCCGACTGGTAGAGTGGCACGTCGGTCTAGATCATTAAGGAGTGGTTCAGCGATGACTGCTCTCACTGTAGACGTCCAGGAGCTTCGGGGCAGGCCCGGAACTCAGGACGAACTCTCCAGAACTGTCCCTGCCCCGAAGGACCTTGCAACGGTCCTCATCGGGATTCCGCAGGGCAGTGATCTGCAGCTGGATCTGCGCCTGGAATCGGTGCACGAGGGTGTGCTGATGACTGGCACGGCCTCTGCCGAGGTCAGCGGCCAGTGCGGACGTTGTCTGGATGAGATCAGGTACCCGCTCACCGTCGACGTGATGCAGCTGTTCAGCTGGCCGCAGAAGGCCCAGGCAGCTGCTGACGCCGAGGATGAGGACACGCGCCTGATCCCACACGACCTCACCATCGATCTGGAACCGGTGCTGCGCGACCTGATGGTCTCGGCACTGCCGTTCCAGCCGGTCTGCCGCGAGGACTGCCCGGGTCTGTGCTCCGAGTGTGGATTCCGCATGGAGGATGACCCCGAGCATTTCCACGAGCAGCTCGATCCCCGGTGGGCAGCGTTGAAAGACGTGGCCGCCGGAATGCCGGATCCGGACTCATCGTCCGAATCCAGCACCTAGAACCAAGTCAAGAAGACCCTGTCCATCATCGAGAGAGAAAAGAGACACCGTGGCTGTTCCAAAGCGGAAGATGTCCCGATCCAACACCCGTCACCGCCGCTCCCAGTGGAAGGCTTCAACCCCGAAGCTGGTGAAGACCGTGGAGAACGGTCGCGTCGTCTACAGCCAGCCTCACCAGGCCAAGCTGGTCACGGACTCCGCCGGCACCCCGCTCTTCTATGAGTACAAGGGTCGCAAGGTCGCTGACGCCTGATTCTCCTGCACGGAAGAATCGAGCAGTGGAGAACCAAGCAGTGACGAAACACGAAGAGCTTGCGAAGAGCCTCGGGGTGCACATCGCCCCCGAGGCTCTTCGTCTTGCCCTGACGCACCGGTCCTACGCCTACGAGAACTCCGGGCTGCCCACGAACGAGCGGCTGGAGTTCCTCGGCGACTCGGTCCTCGGCCTGGCCGTGACGGACTACCTCTACCGCAGCTTCCCGGATCTTGCCGAGGGAGACCTCGCCAAGCTTCGCGCCGCTCTGGTGAGCACCCGCGCACTGGCCCGCGTGGCCCGCGGACTCGGCATCGGCCCTTATATCAGCCTCGGCGCCGGCGAACAGCTGACCGAGGGCAAGGACAAGGACTCGATCCTCGCCGACACCATGGAGGCGCTCATCGGCGCCGCCTACCTGTCCACCGACATCGAGACCGCGCGCCGGCTCGTGCTGCGCCTGGTCGTCCCGCTGCTCAGCGACAAGGACGCGATGACCGCCGGCAAGGACTGGAAGACCACCATTCAGGAGATCGCCGCGGGACGCGGCTTGGGAGAGATCCGCTACCTGATTGCTGACTTCGGGCCCGACCATCACAAGTCCTTCACCGCCACCCTGGTCATCGGCGGCGTCGAGCATGGCTCCGGCTCGGGGCCCTCCAAGAAAGAGGCCGAGCGCGAGGCCGCCCGGAGGACCGTGGAGACGCTGACCTCCGGCCGAGGGGAGCAGGGCGACATCCTCACCCTTGTCCTTGACCGGTTCGAAGACGCAGCGCCCTCCAGCTCTCGATGAGTCCGGTGCTCGATGCCTGAGCTGCCCGAGGTGGAGGTGGTGCGCCGCGGCGTGGACCGCTGGGCCACCGGGCGCAGAGTCGACTCGGTGCAGGTCCATGACCATCGCAGCCTCCGGCGACACGCCCCGAGCATCCCCGATGAGCAGGTGCGGATCGAGCCCTTCGGCTCCGCGCTGCGAGGGAACATCCTGCTGGCACCTCAGCGGCGGGGCAAATTTCTCTGGATCCCGCTGCAGCATCCCTCCGACCCACCGCGGCACGCCGGCCTGACGGAGCAGATCGGCTCTGCCGCGCAGGCCGGTCCGGCACGCGCGCTGCTGATCCATCTGGGCATGAGCGGCCAGGTGCTGATCAACACACCAGAGACCGAGAGCCAGAAACACCTCAAGATCACCCTCGGGCTGACCGCTGAGGGGGAGGCCCCAAGTCAGCTGCGCTTCATCGATCAGCGCATCTTCGGCGGGATGCAGATCTCAGAGCTCGTCGCCTCGACGCACCCCAGCGGCACCGTGCCCCTCGCCGCCGCCCATATCGCCGCCGACCCGCTGGAACCAAGCATGGACCCCGAGGTCTTCTTCCGCACCCTGCGGCGGCGCAAGACCGGGCTCAAGCGAGCGCTGCTCGATCAGAGCATGATCTCGGGCATCGGCAACATCTACGCGGACGAGGCCCTGTGGCGCTCCCAGCTGCACTACACCCGACCGACCGAGACCATCACCCGCAGTGAAGCCCGCCGGCTGCTGGACAGCGTGGAATCGGTGATGGCGGCCGCCCTGGAGGCCGGCGGGACCAGCTTCGACTCGCTCTACGTCAACGTCAACGGGGCCTCAGGCTACTTCGACCGGTCGCTGCAGAGCTATGGGCGCGCCGGTCAGCCCTGCCGCCGCTGCGCGGGGACCCCGCGCGCCGCCGCGATCCGCCGTGACCCCTTCATGGGGCGCTCCTCCTACTGGTGCCCCACCTGCCAGCCCCGCCCGCGCCGCGCCCGGGGTTGACCTGAGGCTGAGGTGTCCTCGCTTCGCAGCTCCGCCAGGGGCAGCCCCCGACGTCGGCCTCGTGACACCAGCTGATGCGGGGACCGCGAAGCTGGTGGGCTAGCATGAATCGGATCGACGAACGTGTAAAGGAGAGTCTGTGGCGGATAGGAATCCCCCCGAGCCGCAGCCGCACCGACCCCGCCGGGCGGCGCGGATGCCTGCAGACTCGGCGAACTCTGCGCAGTCGGCCGACGACCCCTCCTCACCCGCCTCGGCCACGAAGGCACGAGACCCCCGACGACGTCGCCGCACCATCCGCACGGTGCTCATCGCGGTGGCCGTGCTGCTCGTCGTGGCGGTCGGTGCCGGGCTGATCTACGTCCAACAGCTGCGCAGCGCCTTCGACGACCAGCGCAACGTGCTCGACCTCCAGCTCGACGGCGACGACTCCGCCGAGCGCACCGAGGAGGGGACGATCAACATGCTCCTGCTCGGCTCGGACAGCCGCGGCGAGGATGACATCGAATACCGTGGCCGCATCGGTGACAACGCCTCGGAACGCTCCGACACGATGATGTTCGTCCACATCCCCGAGGACGGTTCCGGGGTGTACGTGATGTCGATCGTGCGCGACCTCTGGGTGGACGTGCCCGGGGAGGGCCAAGGCCGGGTCAACTCTGCCCTGGGAATGGGCGGCTATCCGCTGGTGGTCGACACCGTGGAGGAGCTGCTGAACACCCATATCGACCATGTGGCGATCATCGACTTCGACGGGTTCGCCGATCTGACCCGGGCGCTGGGCGGCGTCTACATCGACAATCCCCGTCCCTTCTCGACCGGACAGCACAACCCGGCGTTCTACCCCGAGGGCACCATCCGGCTCGAAGGCGACAACGCGCTGCGCTTCGTGCGCGAACGCAAGGCCTTCCCCACCGGCGACTTCGTCCGAGTGCAGAACCAGCAGCTGGTCGTCAACGGGATCGTGGACCGGCTGCTCTCCGCCGATACTCTGACCAACCCCCAGCGGGTCATGGACATCGTCAACGGCATCGTGCCCTACCTCAGCGTCGACGATGGACTCGACGCCGACACCATCGCCTCCTATGCCCTGGAGATGCGAGACATGCGCTCCGAGGACATCCACATGTTCACCATCCCCACCGGGGACCTGGCGACCACCGCCAGCGGAGCTCAGGTGATCCTCAAGGACGAGGAGACGCTCGAGCTGCTCCAACGTTCCCTGAAGAACGAGAACATGGAGGGCTTCCTGGAGTATATGGAGCTGCGTGAATCCCAGGAAGACCAGCAGTGACGCCACGTGTGCAGCTGCTGACGCACAGCTATTGGCCTGAGCGCACCGCACCCCAGCGGCGCTGGGAGCGCCTCGTCGCGTCCCTGCGAGAGGACGGCTGGACGGTCGACGTCGTCGCTCCTGCGGCCAATAAGCACCACACCCCCGTCCAGCATCGCGGGCAGGGTCGGTTCAGCCTCGCGCCCGTCATCGGCCCCTCCGGTGAGCGGGTGCACCGGACCCCCTATGTGCTGCTGCGGAATTCGCGGGCGGGCAGGTTCGCCTCCGATCTCGCCTCGGGGGTGCTGATGGTGCCGCGGGCGCTGGCCGCGCCTAAGCCCGATCTCGTGGTGGCCACCGTGCCGGCGCTGCCCACGATCTGCGCGGGATGGGTCGTGGCCCGAGCCCGCGGGATTCCGCTGGTGGTCGATATGCGCGACGCCTGGCCCGAGCTCGCCCGCGAGGCCGAGGTCAGGGCGGGACCGCTGGGACGGCTCATGGAGGCCGCAGTCATCAGCGTGCAGCGTCGAGCCGAGCTGGTGGTCACGGTCACCGAAGGATTCGCGCAGCGGCTCCGTGAACGCCAGGTCTCGCCGGTGGAGACCATCAGCAACGGCGTGGCACTCGACCAGGTGCCCCAACTGGACCAGCGACGGCGTGCCCCCGGGGAGCTGCGGCTCGTCTATCTCGGAAATCACGGTGAGAGTCAGGCACTCGAGCGGATGATCCGAGCCGTGGCAGCGATTCCACGAGACCAGGGACTCGACGTCAGGCTGCGCCTCGTCGGCTCCGGCACCCAGAAGGAGCAGCTGCGCCAGGTGGCTCTCGCCACCGGGGCGCACGCCAGCGGAGCTGTCGAGTTCTGCGACCCTGTCCACGGCGACGAGGTCTGGGACCACTACCGCTGGGCCGACTCCGCACTGGTGAGTCTGCGCACCGACTGGGCCTCCTTCGCCTGGACCGTTCCATCGAAGACCTTCGAGCTGATGGGACTGGGCAAACACATCACGGCGGCCGTCACCGGGGAGGCCGCCTGGGTGCTGGGTCATGCGCAGAACGTGACCTACCTCAGCGGCGACACCGAGCAGATCGCCGCCAGGCTCGCCGAGCTGGCCGCGGACCCGGACTCCACGCCGGTGGACCCGCGAGGCCGCAGCTGGGTCGCGGAGTACGCCGATCTTCCCGGCCTGGGCACCCGCTATGCCGCACTGCTCGCGGATCTGCGCGCCGAGGCGCACCGGTGATCACCGCAGCCAATGCCTATGTCTGTGTGTGCACGTTTCGGCGTCCGGAACCGCTCGCGCAGCTGCTGAGCTCCCTGCGCGCCCAGGAGCGCGTCGCGCTGCCGAACCTGATCGTGGTGGACAACTCGCCCAGCGGTGATGCGCAGGCCCAGGTCACAGACCAGTATCCCGAGGCTCGGTATGTCCACGAGTCGCGGCCGGGCATCGCCGCGGCGCGCAATGCGGCCCTGGAGGCGGTGCCGGAGGACGCGCAGGCGGTGTTGTTCCTCGACGACGACGAACGGGCCGCCGCGAATTGGCTGGCCACGCTGCTCGACTGCGCGAACGAGTCCGGGGCGGACACCGTCTCGGGGCCGGTGATCTCACACTTCGGCGAGGATCCCCCGAGATGGCTTCAGGAGTCCGGTTTCATCCGGCGCACCGATTTCCCCACCGGGCCCTGGGGCTACCGTCCCGCGACCAACAATGTGCTCGTCCGCGCCGCCTGGTTCCGCGAAGCAGGGTTCCGCTTCGATGAGGCCTTCAGCTTCATCGGAGGCGAAGACTCGGACCTCTTCGGACGGATGCAGGCGGCGGGCGCACGGTCCTGGTGGTGCGCCGAAGCGGTCGTCGTCGAAGATGTGCCCGCCGAGCGCCTGAGCCCCGCCTGGATGCGCCAGCGCGGACTTCGGGCCGGGCATGTGCGCGCGATGAAGCTGATTCGTCGCGCCGACCGGGACCATCCGGGCCTCGGGCTGCGGGCGCGGATCGCCGGTGAAGGTCTCGGCCGCATCGGCTACGGGCTCGCGCGCACCGCGGCGCGGCGCCTGAGACGGGCACCCGTGCGGTATGTGGACAGCATCTACCACCGGGAGGGTCTGGGCATGCTCCAGGCAGCGGCTGGACGACGCTACGAGGAATACCGCCGCTGAACCGCCAGCCAGTAGGCCGTCTCCGCCGCAGTGATGCCCCAGTGCTCTCTCGCGCGCCGATGCACCCGCTCCACCTCGGCGGCCACCTCGCGCAGCGCATCAACCTGATCAGCCGACCGGGGTTTCAGTGTGCGGCGATACAAGACGCCGGCTCCCCGGCCCCAGCGCGTGCGCTTGAGCTGGTCCAGCTGCACGGTCGCGGCCGCGCGCGCTCGGCGCTTGAGCCGCCCCGCCACCGGTCGCAGCTTTCGGGCTGAGGGCAGCCGGCGCTGACCGAAGAACTGCAGCGCCTCCGGAGTGCTCCACCGGTGCTGGCCCGGATCCCCGACGTAGAACGCTGCGATCTCTCGCAGCACCTCGGCAGCCTCCGTCCGCTGGGGCGTGGGCACCCGCGAGTACTTCCACAGGTACCAGGTGACGAAGAAGTGCTCGAAGCGGGTGTCCAGATAGTCCTGCAGCAGCCCTTCCTCCTTGAGCCAGGCGGATCGCGCGGCCTCCAGGATCAGGTACTTGCGGAAGTAGCTGGGGGTCACGACGTTGACGATCGAGGTGTCCACCGCGCCGTAGTAGATATAGACCGGCCGATCGACCGGGATGTAGGCGCGCGCGTGGAAGAGCAGCTGCTGGAAGAAGAAGGTGTCCTGCCCGGTGGCGCCCTCCGGCTGGGTCAGTCCCAGACCCTGCAGCCAGGCGGTGCGGGCGAGCAGTCCTTCGATGGAGGCTGGGCGGAAGCGGATCCCGCGCAGCGAGTCGCGCGTGGGCCAGCAGAGCCCGGCCCGCCGTTCGATCGCGGAGTACCACTCGTGGACCGGGAGGACCATGTGCCGGTCGGTCCAGGTGACCTGGGTGCCGAGCGCGAAGTCGGCCTCGGGGTGCTCGGTGAGGCTCCGCTGCAGCTCGTGATAGCCGGCCTCAAGCTCCTCATCGTCGGGATCAAGGTAGGTGACGAACTCCGTGGCGGCGAGCTCCAGGCCCGTGTTGCGCGGTCGGGATGCCGAGCCGGAGCCCCCGGTGTGGTGGCGGAAGGCGAACACATTGGGGTGGGCTCGTGCGAGCTCCTCCACGGTGGCCACGGTGACCGGATCGGTGGAGCCGTCGTCGACCAGCAGCACGTGGGTGCGGGGGAAGTGCGGTGAACGGCGCAGCGAGGCGAAGGTCTTATGACGCAGGTGGTCACCGTTGTTGTAGACCGGGACGATCACGGACAGCTCGAGGTCCTCGGCCTGCGCTGCCTGGCGGACCTGTTCCTTGGCAGCAGTGAGCTCATCCCCGGGGTGCGGCAGCGCAGCGGGCAGCAGGCCTGCATCCCGGAGGGATGCCGCAGGCGCATGCCCCAGGTGATCGATGGCGTAGACCCGAGCGTCCTGCCCTGAGGCCGCCAGCACAGGGGCGGAGACGAGTGCAGCCGGCTCGGGGCGCCACCACGCGGTCAGCCCCAGGTCCGGCCCCAGGTCCAGCCCCATGTCATGGGACTCAGGGAGTGAAGCGAGACCACGGTGGTGCCGATGAGCCCAGCCGTCGGCCTCCGCCGCGGATCCGCTGAGCTTCGTGGTGATCGTCGCCGACTGGTAACGGAACGCGGCCACGTGGTCGGCCGCGTAGTGCGGCAGATACCGCCGCCTCGCATCCAGCGGCAGCAGCACATCGATCTGGCGGGCGAGCGGGTCCGCAGCGCGGGCGCCCAGCTCATCCCAGGTCAGCAGTTCCACCTGCCCCAGACCACGCGCCGCCAGGTCCTGCGCCGCCATGTCCTGGGCGAGCTCCGGGGTGACCGTTTCCGCCACGGCCACGACCAGCTCCTGCTGGGGAGGCTCTGCCTTGCCGGCGATCCGACCCACGCGAGCGAGCAGATCGGAGACGTGGTGGCGCAGGAAGACCTCCCGGACGCCGTCGCCCTGGGCCCGGCGCAGCTCCTCGAGGTCGAGCGCGCGCAGGCTCTCCTGGACATCCGCCGAAGAGTTCGCGATGCGCACCTGCGGGTGATACGAGTTCAGGCCCTGGTTGTAGCTCGAGAGCACCAGGGTTCCGGAGGCCTGCAGCTCCAGCGCCCGGTTGGCGAACATCGTCTGGGAACCGATCACCGAATTCAGGTTCACCGCGATGTCCACCACGCGCTGGAGGTCCATGAGCTGGTGGTGGTCGATGGCGGGGACCCGGTAGGGCCAATACTTGACCGGGATCAGCTGGTTGCCGCTGAGCATCGGCTGCGCCGAGTCGAGCTGGGCGGAGATCTCCTCCCACCAGCGGTCCACGATCGCCAGCGGCCGACCCGCGGCGAGCACACCGTCGAGGATCCATTCCGCGAAGCGGGCCCGCTCGGGGTACTTCTTCCCCATCCAGGAGCCGGCGAAGAAGACCAGTTCGCGCGCCTGGGCCGGGGCGCTGCGCGAGCCGATCGGGGAGTGCAGGAGCGGATTGACCCCGAAGGGCAGCACCTCGATGGTGTGCGCGGCCGGGCAGTCGCGCCGATAGTCCTCGATGACCTCGGCGGCCGTGGTGAGGATGTGGTCACAGGCCCTGGCCACATCCAGGAACTGGCGGTAGTCCGGCGGGTCCTCCTTGCCGTAGTAGACCGGGGGAGCACCCGCGTCCCGGAAGGCCGGGATGATGGTGTTGATCAGGAGTCGACGGCGCGCAGGAGCCTCGGGGGAGGTGTTGTCCCAGGAGCGTCCATCGTGACCGCGCCAGGTGGCGGCGACCAGCAGCAGATCCACCTCGCCCAGGTGGTTCTGCCAGTTCTCAGGCGTGATCGGGAACAGCTGGGCCGAGCCTGAGTAGGTGTCGAAGAGGAACCGGTCGCAGATGATCCCGATCCGCAGGTCCAGCGGCGGCCTTGAGACGCCGGCCTCCGTGGAGGGCAGCTGTGCGGCGGCGGCCTGTGCGGCGGCGAGCGAGTCCTGGACCGGCTGGGCGGCCAGCGGGGCGGCGAGCGGGGCGTCAGGGGCCTCAAGCGCCTCAGCGGCGGCAGAGTCCTGGGCCGCATCACTCTCTGCGGCGGTGTGTGCCCTGCGGCGCAGATCAGCGGCGCGCTCGCGGTGCGCCCGTTCCAGCGGAGCCCAGAGCTGCTCGTGGTGCGCTGAGCTGGAGAGTTCGTGAGCCGCGGCCTCGTGCGCCTGAGCTGCCCGCTGCGCCGTCGACGCGATCGCGGAGGTCTCAGAGGCCTCGGCGGCGGCAACAGGGTCGCTGGCGGACTGTGCGGAGGCTTCGTCTGGGCGATTCACCCCTCGACACTATCCCGAGGCGTGTTGGGTTTGGAGCAGGCAGTCCGCCTTGCTAGAGTAAGGACTCGTTGCGGCGGATGATCGGCTCTTCTCGAGAGTCGGATTTCGGGCGCATGCGGGGATGTAGCTTAGTGGTAAAGCTTTGGTCTTCCAAACCAACGATGCGGGTTCGATTCCCGTCATCCCCTCCAGTCACTGACGAGCCTCTCCCGCGGACCGGGTCTTTCCGGTCACAGCAGGAGGGGCTTTTTGTGTATCTGCCTGCTGCGTGAGCTGACGAGTGAGAGGAACTCATGGTGCGTCCCCGGATCTACTTCGTGGTTCAGCCGACCGTGGCGCACTATCGCGAGCCGCTGCTGCGCCGACTGCTCGAATCCTCACGCTACGAGTTTGACCTCGTGGGGAGGTTCAAGAATTCGGAAGAGTCTGCCAATGACCGCATACACTCCGCCGCCGATGAGGTCCTCGCCCAGGTGCGCCCGCTGCGGTTCTCCACTCTGCGGGGGTATTGGTGGGAGCACGGTCAGGTCCGCGAGATCTGGCGCGGTGAGCATGACGCCTATGTGATTTCCGGGCGTATCCATACCGTCTCTGCCTGGGTCGCCTCGGCCGTCGCCGCGCTGCGCGGGCGCACGCTGATCATGTGGGGGCACGGTTGGAAGCGCCCCGAGGACGGGCTCAAGCGCCGCATCCGGCTCGCGTTCTACCGGCTGACCGAGGGCCTGCTGGTCTACGGCGACCGCGCCAGGGAGCTGGGCAGCTCCTACGGGGTGCCCGCGGAAAAGATCCAGGTCGTCTACAACAGCATCTATCCGGAATCGAGGATCGGCGCAGCACGGGAGAACGACGACGACGCCGGCTCGCCCGCCACGATCATCTACAGCTCCCGGCTCACCGCCCGGCATCGCCTGGACCTCCTCGCCGAGGCTCTCGGCGGCATGGATGCCCAGGTGCGACCCAAGGTCCTGATCGTCGGCGATGGCGCCGAGCGCCCCCGACTCGAAGAGGTCTTCACGGCCCGCGGGGTGGACGCCGCGTTCCTCGGTGCCGTCTATGACTACGCCGAGCTGCGCAGGCTCTACGCCCAGGCCGATCTCGCCGTCTCGGTCGGAGGCGCGGGGCTCAACGTCACCCAGGCGATGAGCTTCGGGGTGCCGGTGCTCGCCGAGGACGGCAACCCCGACTCGAGCCCTGAGATCGAGGCAGTCATCGAGGGTGAGACCGGACGGTATTACCAGAGTGGTGACGCGGGCTCTCTGCGCCGGGTCCTCACCGAGCTCATGGCGTCTCCGGAGCAGCTAAGGCAGCTGGGGGAGGCGAGCCTCGCCGTCGTGCGAGACCGCTATACCGCCGAGAAGCATGCTGAAGCGATCGAGAACGCCCTGGACGTTCTGCTCGCCCGCGCGGCGCGTCGGCCTTAGGTCCCAGCCGGAGGGCCTGGCCACGTGCTAGCGCAGAGGTCAGCGCGCCCTCGAGCCGCTCAGTCCCGGTTCGGCAGGATCATGTTCGTCATCCGCGCGGTCGAGAGGCGACGGCCGGCGTCGTCGGTCATCACGATCTGATGGCTGGTCAGCTGGCGGCCCAGGTTGATCGGGGTGCAGGTCGCGGTGACCATACCCTCGGTGACCGACCGGTGGTGGGTGGCGCCGAGCTCGGTCCCGACCACGGCGTTGTCGATGCCCAGGTTGACCCTGGCGTGCAGGATCGCGGCGATCGAGCCGAGAGTCTCGGCGAGCACCATGTGCGCACCCCCGTGGAACAGCCCCATGTTCTGCTCATTGCCGCCCACCGGCATCGTGGCAACCAACTTGTCCGGGCTCATCTCCAGGTACCGCAGGCCCATCTTCGCGCCCAGCGGGGTGGTGCCGTGCGGGCCGGTCAGGTGGTGGTACTCCTTCGGGATCCCGGCCGCCTCCATCCGGGCCGAGCGCTCCTGCTCATCGGGGAAGGGGGTGGGCTCACCGGGGGCGGGATAGTTCGAGAGGCGGTTCGGGGCATCATGCTGAGAAGTCATGGGCTCCAGCTTAGATGGTGCCGCCGCAGGGATCGACGCAAGGAATGGCTCAGGGGAAGGCTGAGGGGATGGGCAGGAGTGGAACACCTCTGGGATGAGCGACGGGGGTCGCGATAGGCTTAGGCGCGTGTCAACTAGCCCCCATAAACTCCTGGTCATCGACGGTCACTCCATGGCGTTCCGGGCCTTCTACGCCCTGCCCACGGAGAGCTTCCTCACGGATTCCGGCCAATACACCAACGCGGTGCATGGCTTCACGAACATGCTGCTCAAGCTGATCCGCGAGGAGCTCCCCACCCATGTGATCCTCGCCTTCGACCTGGACACCCCCACCTTCCGGCACACCTCCTACGCCGAATACAAGGGCGGCCGTGCGAAGACTCCCGAGGAGTTTCGCGGCCAGATCGACCTGATCCAGCAGGTCGCCGAGGGGATGAACATCGCGGTGGTGACCCTGGAGGGCTACGAGGCCGATGACATCGTCGCCACTTACGCCACCCGCGCGGACACCGCCGGCTGGGAGACCCTGATCGTCTCCGGGGACCGCGACACCCTGCAGCTGGTCACCGAACGGACCACGCTGATGTACCCCACCTCGGGCCTGTCCAAGGTCGCGATGCTGGACCCGGCGGCCGTGGAGGAGAAGTACCTGGTCCCGCCGCTGAAGTATCCGGACCTGGCCGCACTGGTGGGGGAGTCCGCGGACAACCTCCCCGGAGTGCCGAAGGTGGGCCCGAAGACGGCCGCGAAATGGATCGCGGAATACGGCTCCACCCGCGGCATCATCGAGAATGCCGATTCCATCGGTGGCAAGGCCGGAGAGAACCTGCGCGAGGCGCTCGCCGATGTGGAGCGCAACCTGGAGCTGAACCTGCTGCTGCGCGACCTCGATCTCCCCGTGGCGCTGGAGGACTCCGAGCTGCAGCTCCCCGACCGTGAGGTCCTGGATCCGCTCTTCGACGCGCTGCAGTTCAACCAGATCCGGGAACGGCTCTTCGAGACCTTTTCCGCGCGCTTCCCCGAGGCCGTGGTGGCGCCCGAGCCCACCGAGGCCCTGCCTGCTGTCACCGTGACCGAGCAGGCCGATGAACTGGCAGCTTTCCTGGAGACCCATGCCGGGGCGCCGATGGCGATCGCGGTCTGTCTGGACCGCAGCGGCGAATCGCTGACCACCAAGCCCAAGCGGGACGAGGCCGCCCGGGTGGCGGAGGCGCTCGCCGTCGTGCTGGTGCCCTCGGCCTCCGGGGAGGTGGTGCCGGCTCCCGAAGGGGCGAAGCCCACCGACGACGCCGGGGAGTCCGCCGCGGAGCCGACCGGCATCCCTGCCATGGCGGTGTCGTTGAGCGCCCTGGACGCAAAGGCTGATGCAGTGCTCGCGGAGTGGCTGGAGGATCCTGAGGCGCCGAAGCTGGTCCACGACCTCAAAGACGCCGGTAAGCGGCTGGCCTGGCGCGGGCTGCACCTGCGGGGGGCCGTGGAGGACACGCTGATCTCTGGCTACCTGATCCAGCCCGATCGGCGGAACTTCGCCTTCACCGAGCTGGTCACCCAGTACCTGGGTGCCTCCACCGATCCGGCTTCCTACCTCGGGGGCCACAGCGCCGACGACGCCGAGGCGCCCGGTTCACAGGGGCCTGACCTGTTCTCCTCCCAGGATCTGCTTCCCGGGGTCACCGCCGAAGACCTGGACGCCGCGGCCCTGCACGGGATGCTCCTGCATCAGCTCTCCCAGGCGCTGGGGGAGCAGCTGGTGGAGCGCAACGGTGAGAAGCTGCTGCGCGAGATGGAGATCCCGCTGGCCGAGATCCTGCTGCAGATGGAGCTCACCGGCATCGCCGTGAGCACCGAGAAGCTGGACTCGCTGGACGCGGAGTTCGCCGCCGCCATCGAACAGTCGGCGCAGGACGCCTACGCCGTGGTCGGACATGAGGTGAAGCTCGGCTCGCCCAAACAGCTGCAGACCGTGCTCTTCGAGGAGCTCGAGCTGCCCACCGCCGGGGTGAAGAAGAACAAGACCGGCTACTCCACCGATGTGGAGACCCTGCAGGCGCTGCTGATCAAGACACAGAACGACTTCCTGGTGCACCTGATGAATCACCGGGACTCGTCGAGGCTGCGCCAGACCGTCACGGGGCTGACCGATACGGTCACCGGGGATGGGCGGATCCACACCACCTACGCGCAGACCGTGGCCGCCACCGGTCGCCTCTCCTCACTCAATCCGAACCTGCAGAACATTCCGGTGCGCACCGCCGCGGGACGGAAGATCCGCGACGCCTTCGTGGTCGGCTCCGGCTACGAGACCCTGCTCACCGCGGACTACTCGCAGATCGAGATGCGCATCATGGCGCACCTGTCTCAGGACCAGGCGCTGATCGAGGCGTTCCGGGCGGGGGAGGACCTGCACAGTTTCGTCGGTTCGCGGGTCTTCGGGGTGGAGGCCTCCGAGATCACGCCCGAGCAGCGCTCCAAGGTCAAGGCGATGAGCTACGGGCTGGCCTATGGGCTCTCCAGCTTCGGGCTCTCCAAGCAGCTGGGCATCGGGGTCGATGAGGCCCGGAACCTGATGAACGAATACTTCGAGCGCTTCGGCGGAGTCCGGGACTATCTGCGCGAGGTGGTCACCCAGGCCAAGAAGGACGGGTTCACCTCGACCATCTTCGGGCGACGCCGCTACCTGCCGGATCTGACCAGTGAGAATCGGCAGCTGCGCCAGATGGCTGAACGCGCCGCGCTGAACGCCCCCATCCAGGGCTCTGCGGCGGACATCATCAAGCAGGCGATGATCGGCGTGGATTCAGCCATGCGCGCCGAGGGGCTCGAGTCCCGGCTACTGCTGCAGGTCCACGATGAGCTCATCTTCGAGGTGGCGGCGGGAGAGCGCCAGGCCCTGGAGACCCTGGTGGTGACCCATATGGGCGCCGCCGCCGAACTCGACGTCCCGCTGGACGTGCATGTGGGCGTGGGCTCCTCCTGGCACGAGGCCGCACACTGAGCTGAGCCGTCCCATCGCTGCGAGTGCCCAGGCGACTCAGGCTGGCGCCTTGCTGCCGGCAACCCGCTCAGCGGCTGAAGAGTGCTCCGAGCCCCTCGGCGCGAGCCGGGTGGCCGGCCAGACGGAGCCCGTGCCAGGCGGTGACCTGGTTCGCAGTGAGCACAGGGGCACCCAGGGCCTCCTCGAGCCGGGGCAGCACGGCGATCGTGTGCAGCGCAGTGTCGGGGATCAGCAGGCACTGCGCGCCGGTCAGATCGGCGGCTCGCGCAGTCTCGAGCACCCACTCGGCGTCCAGCAGCCCCGCATCCTCGCCGCTGGGAACGTCGTAGGTGGACAGTGCGCCCACCGTGATCCCGTTCTCCTCGAGGAAACGCACGAAGTGCGACGCGACCGCCTCAGGGTAGGTCGCGGCCACGGCGACCCTGCTCAGCCCCAGGTGGTGGACCGCTTCGGCGAAGGCCAGAGAGGTGGAGGACGACGGGGCCCCGGACGCTTCCTCGATCCATCTCGCCTGCTCTCGGCAGCCATCCAAGCCATATACGAAGCTGCCCGAGGTGCACGCCCAGATCGCGGCTCCGGGGGCGAACTCGCCGGCCCTCTCGGCGGAAGGCGTCAGCGTCTCTCGCGATCCCAAGGTGAGCAGTGAGTCGACGTCGTGGTGGGTGCTGCCTTCCCAGGTATGGATCACCTGGAAGGAGGCATCCGGAATGAGCTGTTCCAGGGCGGGGAACTCGTCCTCCGCGCTGTATCCGGGATAGAGGATGGCGAGAGTGTGCATAGTGGTGGAAGGCCCTCTCAGGGTGCGTCGCGTGTCTCTCCAAGAACCTACAGGTAGATTGTAGACAATCATAGGGTGTTGTCTCATGGCGCCCGAAGCTCGTCGAATGGAGATCCTCATGGCCCGGTACCTCACCATCACCCTTGAGAAGCGCGGCGTCACCGCGCGGGCTCGCCTGCTCGACGAAGAGGCCCCGCGCACCGCCGAGGCCGTATGGCAGGCCCTGCCCCAGTCCGGACAGGTGATCCATGGCAAGTTCGCGCGCAACGAGATCTACGCCCTGGTCCCCGCCTTCGCACCCGAGGAACCCGGACCCGAGAATCAGACGATCACGCCGATCCCGGGGGACCTGTGCTACTTCACGTTCGAAGGGGTGCTCGACAACCCCGCCTACGGCTACGACGCCTCCGCAGGCACAGCCGAGAATCGATTGCTGATTGATCTTGCCGTCTTCTACGGGCGCAACAATCTGCTGGTCAACGGTGACGTCGGGTGGGTCCCGGGGAATGTGTTCGCCACGATCGAAGAGGGGCTCGCCGAGCTTGCCGCCGCATGCCAGGACGTGTGGATGGGTGGTGCCAGGGGAGAGACGCTGAGCTTCGCCCGCGCTGAGACGCCCGAGGGTGACTGATCTGACAGACCTGCACGACCCTCGGCCGTTCTCGCTGCAGCATCCTGGACTGTGTTCACCTGGCTGAAACCTCCCAACGGGTGGGAGCCCCTATAGTCGGAATCTCCAGCACAATGAGTGCGGTTCAGCTGTCATGGCGCACCTCTCAGGACTGTCGTTTTCGCCAGTTCAACCACCATGCGATTCATTGGAGTGAACATGACATTGGAAGCCCAGGGACTGCTGTCCGGCCCGCCTTCCCGCTCGGCGCTCGGTGTGGTCATGCCATTCGACATGGAGCTCGACGCGGAGCTGTGGCGCTGGGTCCCCGCAGACGTCGACCTGCTGGTGACACGGACGCCGTTCGTGGAGGCCGTCGTCACCGTGGAATTTGCGCAGGAGGTGGCGCAGGCGGGAGTCGTCACGGATGGAGTCCGCAGTGTCATCGCCGGCCGCGCGGACGTGGTCCTCTACGCCTGCACGTCAGGAAGCTTCGTGCGTGGTCGGGCAGGACAGGAGGAGCTCGTGCGCGCGATGACCGACGCCGGCTCGCGTGACGCGGTGACCTCGTCCGGCGCGATCGTCGAGGCTCTCGGCGCCCTCGGGATCACGCGTGTCGCCACGGCCACGCCCTATCTGCCGTCTCTGTCTCTTCTGCTGGAATCGTTCCTCAACGAGTACGGAGTCACCGTGACCGGCAGCGCCGAGCTCGGACTCGACCGGCGCATCTGGGAGGTTCCCTACGCGCAGACTGCGGAGCTGATCCGTCTGGCTGACACCCCCGACGCCCAGGCCATCGTGGTGAGCTGCACCAATCTTCCGACGTATGACCTCATCGCACCTCTGGAGATGGAACTGGGAAAGCCGATCATCACGGCCAACCAGGCCATCGTGTGGGCCGGACTCCGGCGACTGGGAAAGCTCGCGAAAGGCGAAGGGCAGTCACTGCTGTGGGCCCCGGCGCACCGCGATCAGCCCGGGACCGGGCCGACGGAGCGGTATTCTCTCCTCTCGCTCCCCCCGGAGCCTCTCGCCGGCACCGTTGTTCCGTCCTGACGGGCGGATGAACGCCTCACGCTGGGCAGGACCTCACGGCGAGTGACCACCACCGCTGCCTCTCCCGGTGCACCCGTCAGGGCACGGTGACCAACCCAGAAGCCAGATCGCTGACGCGGGCCCGCAGGGCTTCACGGACGGCGCGCACGCCTTCGAGATCCAGCTCGGCCGGGTCGCTGATGTTCCAGTCCTCGTACTTCTTGCCGGGATAGATCGGGCAGGTGTCTCCACATCCCATGGTGATGGCGACGTCCGCGGCTTGGACGACGTCGTCGGTGAGCGGCTTGGGGAACTCCTCGCCGAGGCTGACCCCGATCTCCTCCATCGCGGTGACGACATTCTCCTCGAGATGCTCTGCCGGCATCGATCCCGCGGAGCGGACATTGATCGCTCCTTGGGTGAGGTCGCGGAGAAGCGCGGCAGCCATCTGGGAGCGTCCGGCGTTCTGCACGCAGACGAAGAGGACTTCCGGGACGCCACTGGGCCGCATGCCTTTGGCATGGGCGAGCGCGTTCAGTCGATCCTGAGCGAAGCGGCGCGTGAGGATCGGCAGGTAGGTCTTGATCTTCGCTGTTCGGGCGAGGGCTGCATAGGACTCAAAGACATAGCGTTCGATCGTCTCCGCGGCGAAGACGCCCGTAAAGGTCGCGGCGAGTTCTTCGCTGATGCGGTGCAGGACGTGTTCGTGGGGGCCGGTGGGAGCGTCGGTCTGCGGTGATGTGCTCACGGTGTGAGTCCCTTCAAGAGTCCGCGAATGGTGAGAAGACGAGGACTCCCGCGTCGCTGCCGCACAGACGGCGATTCACAAGAGATCGACCACCTTCGATATTCAGTATGGAGAGCTATATCGACGGATGTCAATGAAAATAGTGCTGAGTGCAGAAGTGAACCGAGCGGGAAGAATCGGTCGTCTGGCACCTGCACCCCCGGACCGATATCGTGAACCACTGTGGCAGACCTACACACACCCCAGCAGCCCGCGATCGCACCCCTGGCGAAGGGGCTGCGCAGCGAGACCTTCCCCGCAGCGTTGAGTGCGGACGGCAAGACCGTGAACCCTCAGACGGCCGCCTTCGCCCGCACCGCTGAACAGGGCTTCTACGAGCCGTGGTTCTCCGACGAGCAGATCGACCGGATCGGCCGGACCCTCGTGGCCGACGAGCAGACGCTCTCCGCGGTCTACGTGGACCGCGACGCCGCCGCCGAGGAGTACTGGGGCCCCGCGCTCGCGGACGTCGGCTTCGACACCGAGCACCCCGTGGGCACCTTCGTGGACTACGACAAGACCCTCAACGCTGGCGGCACCAACGGCCCGTTGCCGGCGCGGCTGATCACCGTGGTCACGGTCAACCCGAGCTTCCGCCGTCGAGGCATCCTCAAGCACCTGATGACCTCCGCGCTCTCCCGAGCCGTGGCCGACGGGCTGCCGATCGCGGCGCTGACCGCCACCGAGGGCGGCATCTACGGCCGCTTCGGCTTCGGCATCGCGACCCGCGAGGCACGGATCCGGGTGGATCTGGGCGAAGGCACCGGGGAGGGCTTCGCCCTGCGCTCTCAGCCCGCCGGCAGCGTGATCTCCGCAGACCCGGTCAAGCTCGACGAGGTCATCGACACCAGCTTCGCTGAATTCCATGCACGCACCCGCGGATCCATCGGCCGCCAGCAGACCTACCAGATGATCAGCACCGCACGGCTGAACCCCGAGGACCAGAGCGCGTGGAACCGGAATCTCCGCGCGGCCGTCCACATCCGCGAGGACGGCAGCATCGGCGGCTACGTGACCTTCAAGCACGAGGGGTGGGACACCGAGCCCAGCACCATCCGCATCTACGACCTCATCGCCGCCGATGACCAGAGCCATCTCGCCCTCTGGAACCACGTGGCAAGCCTCGACCTCGTCCGTCGGGCGACCATGCGTACCGCTCCGCTGGTGGACCCGCTGCAGGCGGCCCTGGTGAATCCGCGCAGCTACCGGGTGGAGTCGCTGAAGGACCTGCTCTGGGTCCGGATCCTCGACGTGAAGAGGGCGTTTGAGGCACGTGCGTTCCACGGCGATGGCGACTTCGCCCTCGAGGTGGAGGATTCGCTGGGCATCACTGGGGGTCACTTCACGGTCAGCGTCAGCGACGGCGTCGCCACGGTCACCCCTGCGCAGGCATCTTCCGCAGCCGGACTGCCCTCGCTCCAGCTCAGCGTCGAGACCCTGGGATCGATGTATCTCGGTGATGTCTCCGTGCGAACCCTGCACGCCGCCGGTCGGCTCGGGTCCAGCACGGAGCAGGACGTGGAGCGGATCTCCCGCATCGTGGATCTGCCGACCGCTCCGTTCTGCGCCACCCACTTCTGAGTCGCCTGCCGCCCGGGGTCTTCCGGTTGATTCGTATTGGATTGCCG
This sequence comes from uncultured Nesterenkonia sp., assembly GCA_947494195.1. Taxonomy (GTDB): domain Bacteria; phylum Actinomycetota; class Actinomycetes; order Actinomycetales; family Micrococcaceae; genus Nesterenkonia. Next base: position 224,743 of record CANLUC010000004.1, read on the forward strand.
GTATAAACTCAATGGGCGCGCTCTGCGCACAGTGTCGCCTCTGGCATCTGATGCAGACCAAGCTCGAAAGTCCGCCCTTCGGCCTCCGTGCCGGAATTGGGACCTGCTGAGTCCATCCTGTTTCACGTGTCTTTCGCTCTGTGTCAATGAACGTCGCCCTGCACGGCACGTCCGTGCACTGACCACGCCAGCCACAATCCATATCGGAGCCCCTACTACATGACCACCACCACCAACGCCCCACAGGTCGCCGTCAATGACATCGGCACCGCAGAAGAGTTCCTCGCCGCTGTAGATGCGACTATGAAGTACTTCAACGACGGAGACCTCGTAGAGGGCACCATCGTCAAGGTCGACCGCGACGAGGTCCTCCTCGACATCGGGTACAAGACCGAAGGCGTCATCCCGTCCCGCGAGCTCTCCATCAAGCATGATGTGAACCCGGACGAAGTCGTCGCCGTCGGCGATCTAGTGGAGGCTCTGGTCCTCACCAAGGAGGACAAAGAAGGCCGCCTGATCCTCTCCAAGAAGCGCGCACAGTACGAGCGCGCCTGGGGCGACATCGAGCGCATCAAGGAAGAGGACGGCGTCGTCTCCGGCACCGTGATCGAGGTCGTCAAGGGCGGCCTCATCCTCGACATCGGTCTGCGCGGCTTCCTGCCCGCATCGCTGGTCGAGATGCGCCGTGTCCGCGATCTCGCGCCCTACATCGGCCAGGAGATCGAAGCCAAGATCATCGAGCTGGACAAGAACCGCAACAACGTGGTCCTGTCCCGCCGTGCATGGCTCGAGCAGACCCAGTCCGAGGTCCGCTCCTCCTTCCTCAACAAGCTCGAGCGCGGTCAGGTCCGCACCGGCACCGTCTCTTCGATCGTCAACTTCGGTGCGTTCGTGGATCTCGGCGGCGTCGACGGTCTGGTTCACGTCTCAGAGCTGTCCTGGAAGCACATCGATCACCCGAACGAGGTTGTCGAGGTCGGCCAGGAAGTCACCGTCGAGGTCCTCGAGGTGGATATGGACCGCGAACGCGTCTCCCTGTCGCTCAAGGCCACGCAGGAAGACCCATGGCAGACCTTCGCCCGCACTCATGCACTGGGCCAGGTCGTCCCCGGCAAGGTCACCAAGCTGGTGCCCTTCGGTGCATTCGTCCGCGTGGAAGACGGCATCGAAGGCCTCGTGCACATCTCCGAGCTGGCAGTGCGCCACGTTGATCTGGCCGAGCAGGTCGTCTCCGTGGGTGACGAGCTCTTCGTCAAGGTCATCGACATCGACCTCGAGCGCCGCCGCATCAGCCTCTCCCTGAAGCAGGCCAACGAAGGTGTCGACCCCGAGGGTGCAGAGTTCGACCCCGCCGTCTACGGCATGGATGCCGAGTACGACGACGCCGGCAACTACAAGTACCCCGAGGGCTTCGACCCGGAGACCAACGAGTGGATGGAAGGCTACGACGAGCAGCGTTCCGTCTGGGAGGCCCAGTACGCCAAGGCCCAGGAGCGTTGGGAAGCGCACAAGAAGCAGGTCGTTGCGGCTATCGAGGCCGACGCCGAGGCTGCCGCCCAGGCAACCGTCGGTTCCAGCTCCTCGAGCAGCAGCAGCTCCAGCAGCAAGTCGGAGCCTGCTCCGTCGAACTACTCATCCTCGCAGAACACCACCACTGAGGATGCCGGCACGCTGGCCTCCGATGAGGCACTGGCTGCTCTGCGCGAGAAGCTCACCGGAAACGGCTGATCTTCACGGCTGATCTAGGCTGAGCGAAAAGAAGGGCCCGTTCCACCGATCCGGTGGGACGGGCCCTTCTTCGTGCGCCGCGGGGGTCAGTCGGCGGCCCACCAACGAGCCTCAGTTGGCCGTGGAGACCGTCACGGTGAAGCGCGCATCGCGTGCGAGCTGCTGGGTGGGGCCGATCTCGCGAGTCAGCACCGCGCGGTGCAACAGATGCGAGTTGTAGACGCAGTACAGCCGTCCCCCTGGTGCGAGCACCCGCGCGGCGGCCCTGATCAGCCGGTTGGCCGCCCCCGGGTCCACCGCGTTGCCCTGGTGGAACGGCGGATTGAGCAGGATGAGCTCTGCCGAGGAGTCGGCAAGAGTCGACAGCGCATCGTCGCGCATCGCCTGGATCCGGTCTGTGATGCCATTGGCGGCGGCGGTCAGGCGGGTGGACTGCACAGCCGAGGCGGAGTGATCGGTGGCGATCATGCGCAGCTCCGGGTGGCGAAGCGCCAGGAAGGCGCTGACGGTCCCGTTGCCCGAGCCGAAGTCCACGGCCTCCTCGGCACCGGGGAACTCCGCGTGGGCCTCGGCAGTCTGCAGCAGCAGCCGCGTGCCGGGGTCCAGCTTGGTCCCTCCGTAGGTGGCGCCCATGCTGCACAGGGTCAGATCGGTCGGCGCCGCCCCGGGCACGCTGACCTGGTGGGCCTGTGTGCGCGGCTCGGCCGCGGGCACGTCGCCGCGCGGTCCGCGCGCAGTGAGGATCCGCGACTTGGACCGACCACGGCCTGCCGAGACGTCGGAGAAGTTCTTCTCCAGGACCTGGTTCATCGAGTGGTTCATGTGCTTGTCCCGGCCTCCGGCCAGCACGACGACGTCGGCTGCCGCATGCTCGCGGATGAGCCACGCCCAGTCGGCGAGGGTCTCCAGGGAGCGGGGGAGGTGCATCAGCACCGTGTGCACCCCGGTGAACGCCGCCGGTGCCGCGTCGCTCAGGGCGGGCAGCTCTGCGGGGACGGGGGCAGGCAGCTCGTAGCGCCGCGCATTGCGCTGGAGAGCCAGTTCGGCCCCCAGCTCGTCCTGGACGACACGTACGGCGGAGACGGCGTCCTCCACCGCGGCGCAGGCTGACCCGGGCCTGCCGGCGTCGGAGATCAGCGAATCCAGCACGGGCAGGGTGAGTGCTCCCGACCGGTCATCGAGGATGAGCACGCCGTCGCGCGCGTGGCCCTGTTCCCACCATGCGGCTGCGGTGTCGAGCAGCAGCAGGTCCACCGCATCTGCCGGGGGGCTCAGTCGGGTGAAATCGAACGTCTCGGTGAGCTGAGAAGGGTGGACATCGGGGGTCTGACCCGCAGGAAATGACATGTTTCAAGCTTAGAGGCTCTACCGATCCGCCGGTCCCGGAATGCGACGGTGAATCGTTACTCGAATGAGATCGGGGGTGCCGCTCCGGGAGATGACGGGGGAGCCGCAGGGAATCCGGGTTCACCACCTGGTCTGACGGGGCAGAAATCCGCCGACCCGCCGCGATCGCGGGTGCATTCTCGGCGAGAATTCCATAGCGTAGGAACGATCACCCGCCGGTCGGGCCTCAGCCAGACACTATGAAAGGCAATGATGCTGCTCCGCCTCCACGATTTCTTCAGGTTGAGAACCAGCCCGATCCTGTTCTTCGGATCTGCTGCCATCGTCATCGGGTTCGTGATCCTGACCCTGCTCATTCCCACCGGAATGGGCGACTTCTTCGGGGCAGGGTCCTCCTGGATCTACGAGAACCTCGGCTGGTTCTACATCTCCGGTGTGACCATCTTCCTGATCTTCCTGATCTATAAGGCCTCGGGCCGCTTCGGGCGTATCAAGCTCGGCGCCGACGGCGACGAGCCCGAGCATTCCGACGTCGCCTGGTTCGGGATGCTCTTCGCCGCAGGCATCGGCACCATCCTGATGTTCTGGGCCGTCGCCGAACCCGCCAACCACTTCGCCAACCCTCCGCGCGGAGAGCAGATGGGCGTGGAGCCGCGCTCCATGGAGGCCGCCAACGAGGCCATGGGCTTCACGCTCTACCACTTCGGCCTGCACACCTGGACGATCTTCGCGCTGCCGGGACTGGCCTTCGCCTACTTCATCTACAAGAGGAACCTGCCCCCGCGGGTCTCCTCGATCTTCCAGCCGATGCTCGGCGACAAGATCCACGGCCCCATCGGCAAGGGCATCGACATCCTGGCGATCGTGGGCACCATCTTCGGTGTGGCCGTCTCGATCGGGCTGGGCACCCTGCAGATCCACGCCGGGCTCGCCAACCTGCTGGGCATCAGCGACTCCGCCTGGAACTTCATCATGATCATCGCGGTGGTCACCGTGATCGCCACGATCTCCGCGGTTCTCGGCGTCGACAAGGGCATCAAGCGGCTCTCGAACTTCAACATCTGGACCGCCATCGCGCTGCTGCTCTTCGTGCTGATCACCGGTCCCACCGTGTTCATGCTGCGCGGCATGATCGAGTGGACCGGCGTCTACGTCTCGATGCTTCCGGAACTCGCGTTCTGGAACGACACGCTCGCCGACACCGGCTGGCAGAACTCCTGGACCATCTTCTACTGGGCCTGGACTGTAGCCTGGGCGCCCTTCGTGGGCATCTTCATCGCCCGCATCTCCCGCGGGCGCTCCGTGCGTCAGTTCGTGGCCGGCGTGCTGGGACTGCCCACGCTGTTCACGATCATCTGGTTCGGGATCTGGGGTGCGGGCGTCTTCGACATCGAGCTCAACGGTGATGGGGGACTGGTGGACACCGTGCTGGACGACGGCGTCGAGGGTGCGCTCTTCGCGTTCCTCAACGAGTTCCCGCTGGCCACCCTGACCTCCTCGATCGCCATCATGCTGGTGGGCATCTTCTTCGTCACCTCCATGGACTCCTGCTCACTGGTCCTCGATGACATGTGCAACGGCTATGAGGGCAAGGCCCCGCTGCACCAACGAGCCTTCTGGACCATCGCCATCGGCACCATCGCGGCCGTGCTGCTCACCGCCACCGGTGAAGGTGGCCTGGCCGCGCTGCAGAACGTGGCCCTGGTCCTGGGGCTTCCGTTCTTCATCCTGGGCTACTTCATGATGTACAACCTCTCCCGCGCCATGCGGGAGGACGCCGGTGAGATCGGCTTCCTGAGGACCCGCCGCTGGCTCAAGACGCTTCCCCCCGAGGAGTACGAGCGTCGCATGGAGGAGCCGGACGAGTCGCTGCAGGAAGCCGTGGTCGCCCCGGACTATCACGAGGGCACCCAGCCGGAGAATGCCCCGGACGTGGACCACGCCGATCAGCCGCCGATCGTGGAGCAGTACCGGGTGCGCACCGGCGATCTGCCCACGGTCGGGCCGAGGGACCCAGGGGGCCCTCACGTGAGTCACTGAGCGGCGCCGATCGATGAGGCGTGCTCCACATGCAGATGCCCGGCCTCCCTCAGGGAGTGCCGGGCGTCTGCACGTCCGGGCACCTCGCCCGCGCGGTCAGCTCTCGCGCAGGAACCGGAAGCCACCGCAGCGGGGCTCCTCGAGAGCGTGGAACGGCGTCTTCCTCGTCATGCTGGCCCTCGCCGTGGCCGCCGTGGTCCTGATCGAGCGGGAACCCGACGTGGCCGCACAGGAACCTGAGGTGGCCGAGCAGGGCGGCGTCGCGGTGGTGGGGGATTCGCACACTGAGATGGACTCGCTGAACTTTGCCGAGGGACGCATCGGGGACCTCTCCTGGGTCTCCACCCTGGTCTCTGCGGGATACCGGTTCGCCGGCGGGTGGGCTGTGGCCGGGGCCACCTCCACCCTTCAGGCGGAGAGTTTCCGCGGAGTGACGGGTGCAGATGCCCTGCTCGTGATGACGGGGACCAACGATCTCGTCCGCGGAGTGCCCTTCGAGCAGACTGCCTCGAGTCTCGACACGATCGTCGCCAAGGCACCGGCTGACCGCGTCCTCGTGCTCGCCATTCCGCCGTTGGACCAGGAGGTCGTGCCCACGAGCAGCGTGTTCAATGACTCGCTTCAGGAATTGGCGGAAGACCGGGGGTGGGAGTACTTCGATGGCTTCGAATTCCTGCGAAGCCCGGACGGCGGGTTCGTCGAGGGAATGACCTACGACGGGATCCATCTCACCCCAGACGCTCAAGAGCGGTTCGGAACGGCGGTGGTCGAGTACCTGGGTCGAGAGTCCGACTCGTGAGGCTCCCGGGGCCCGGCCGTCTCCACGGTCCCCAGAACCGGGGACGCTGGCTGCGCCGAAGAGACACCACGACGTGAGGCATAGATGACGCCGCCCACCACCAGGACGCCGCCCGCCAGCTCCAGCCAGGTCGGCACCTCGCCCAGGACGAGCCAGGCCGCCAGAATCCCGACCACCGGCACCATCATGGAGAAGGGCGCGACGACGCCGGCCGGGTGCCGGCGCATCAGCCAGACCCAGATCCCCGAGCCCACCACTGTGCCGAAGAGGATCGTGTAGGCGAGTCCGACCCAGGCGGGAACTGCCTGAAGGCTGACGGAGGAAGCCAGTGCCGCGCCGATCTGCTCCGGTCCCTCGACCAGGAAGGCCACCGTGAGCAGCGGCACCGGCGGCACGACCGCCATCCACAGCACCAGCGCCATCGGCCGGTCAGTCTGAGCCTTTCGCGAGGCGAGGTTGCCCAGCGCCCAGCCGAAGGCTCCGAGGAGGACCAGCAGGAACGGAGTCCACCCGTCGAGGACGCCTCGGGAGAGTCCCACCAGGGCCAGGCCGAAAACCGCGACGCCGACGCCCATCGCCCGACGGGCAGTGATGTGCTCCTTGAGCACGAGGGCCCCCAGGAGAACCGTGAACGGTGCGGAGGCCTGCAGCACCAGGGAGGCGAGTCCGGTCGGGAATCCTGCTGACATGCCCAGGTAGAGACCGAAGAACTGCAGTGTCCCGAAGCCGAGGCCATAGCCCAGGAGGTACCGGATCTTGACACCGGGCCAGGGCACGAAGAGCAGGGCCGGAAGTGCCAGGAGCATGAACCGGAGCCCCGCGAGGAACATCGGCGGGAACTGGTCGAGCGAGAAGCGTATCGCCAGGAAGTTCAGGCCCCAGAGGAGAGCGACGAGCAGGGCGAGGAGAGTGTGACGCATGGGCATGGGTCAATACTCCGATCTCGAGGCGTTCAGGTCTACTGAATCGTTGTGCGCCGAGGGTGTAGTTTTCCTACATGGAACTGCGTCATCTGGAGCTGCTGCGGGAGATCGCCGCACGGGGCACGCTCGCCGCGGTGGCGCGGGCCACCCACCGGACACCCTCCGCGCTCTCCCAGCAGCTGCGCACGGCGGAGCGTGACCTCGGCGTCCGTCTGGTAGAGCCGGATTCCCGTGGACTGCGACTGACCTCTGCGGGGCAGCTGCTCGCAGAGGGAGCCGAGGAGGTGGCGGAGAGTCTCGCAAGACTGCAGGCGCGCCTTGCGGAGAGCATCGGGGAGCCGCGGGGACTCGTCCGGGTGGGCACCCTGCCCAGTGCCGGCCAGGCGCTGCTGCCCGCGCTGGTCGAACGGCTTAGGGGGAGCGCCATCACGCTGGCCCTGGACGATTTCGACATCGCTGAGGCTGATTTCGCCGCGCGTGCTCTCGATGCCGACATCGTCATCAGTCACAGTCTCACCGGAGAGACGCCCACCGGCGCTGAAGGGCTGCGCAACACTTTGCTCGCGCGGGAACCCATCGACGTCGCACTCCCAAGGGAGCATCCGCTGGCTTCCACGCCACAGCTCAGGCCCGAGGATCTCGTCGACCAGGACTGGATCGGCGTCCCGGAGGGGTATCCCTTCGACGCGATCCCCCTCGCCATCGAGCAGCTCACCGGTCGCCCCGCGCATCGAGCGTTCCGGCTCCGGGACAACCACCTCGTGGAGTCGCTGGTGGCTGCCGGTGCAGGGATCGGCCTGCTTCCCCGGTTCACCACGCTCCCCGGCTCCGGGGTGATCCTGCGGCCCTTGATCGGCGTGCACGCGGAGCGCAGCATCGTCGCGCTGAGCAGAGGGGATCGTTTCCAGCGGCTGGCAGTGCGAACCGTCACCGATCAGCTGGTGGAGATCGGACGCGACGTCACGCGTGCTCACGCAGTTCGGTGAGCAGCCCTCCGCGCCCGGAGCACTAGGATCGGTGCATGGCGGAGATCTATTCAGTGGGACTGACCGGAGGCATCGCCTCCGGCAAATCAGCGGTCGCGGCCCGGCTGGCCGAGCACGGGGCGCTGATCATCGACGCCGACCGCCTCGCCCGCGAGGCGCTGGAACCCGGAAGCTCAGGATTTGGCGAGGTGATCTCCACCTTCGGTCGCGAGCTGGTGACCGATGCCGGAGAGCTGGACCGAGCCGCCCTGGGTCGGGTGGTCTTCAACGACGAGGAAGCCCGGAAGAAGCTCAACGCGATCGTGCATCCGCGGGTGCGTGCCGCAGCCGCTCGGCTGCGAGAGGGGGCCCCGGCGGGAACCGTGGTGGTCGAGGACATTCCGCTGCTCGTCGAGACCGGCCAGCAGGGCCGATTCGACCTGGTCCTGGTGGTGCAGGCGCCGGAGTCGCAGCGGATCACGCGGATCGTGGAGAACCGCGGCTCCACGGAGGAGGACGCCAGGGCGCGCATCGCAGCTCAGGCCACCGACGCCGAGCGGGCCGCTGCGGCAGACGTCATTCTGGACAACTCCGGCACCGTCGAGGACCTGCGGCAGCAGGTCGATGAGCTGTACGAGAAACTCCAGGGACGTGTCAGAGCCCGGCAGTAGCATTGATCCATGAGTCTCGCTCAGAAGATCAGCCGCACCGTCGCCCCCTTCGAAGTCATCAGCCCGTTCCAGCCTTCCGGCGATCAGCCCAAGGCGATCGAGGAGCTTGCGGAGCGCATCGAGGGCGGAGAGAAGGACGTCGTGCTGATGGGTGCCACCGGCACCGGAAAGTCAGCGACGGCGGCCTGGCTGGTCGAGCGCATCCAGCGCCCCACCCTGGTCATGGTGCAGAACAAGACCCTGGCCGCCCAGCTGGCCAATGAGTTCCGCGAGCTGCTGCCGAACAACGCAGTGGAGTACTTCGTCTCCTATTACGACTATTACCAGCCCGAGGCCTATGTGCCGCAGACGGACACCTTCATCGAGAAGGACTCCTCCGTCAACGAGGAGGTCGAGCGGCTGCGGCACTCTGCCACCAATGCGCTGCTGACCCGTCGCGACGTCGTCGTCGTGGCCACCGTCTCCTGCATCTACGGTCTGGGCACGCCCGAGGAATACATCAAGCAGATGGTCGAGGTGAAGGTCGGGCAGACCATCGAGCGCGACGAGCTGCTGCGCCGCTTCGTGGGCATGCAATACGCCCGCAATGACACTGACTTCCATCGCGGCACTTTCCGCGTGCGCGGCGACACCGTCGAGATCATCCCCATGTATGAGGAGCTCGCGGTGCGCATCGAGTTCTTCGGCGACGAGATCGAATCGATCTCCACCCTGCACCCGCTCACCGGCACAGTGGTGCGCGAAGAGGATGAGATGTACATCTTCCCCGCCAGCCACTATGTGGCCGGTGATGACCGGATGGCCCAAGCGATCACCCGGATCGAGGACGAGCTGCGTGTCCGGCTCGAGGAGCTGGAGTCCCAGGACAAGCTCCTGGAGGCCCAGCGGCTGCGCATGCGCACCACCTACGACCTCGAGATGATGCAGCAGATGGGCTTCTGCAACGGCATCGAGAACTACTCACGGCACATTGATGGCCGGGGTCCCGGTTCCGCCTCGCACTGTCTGCTGGACTACTTCCCGGACGACTACCTGCTGATCGTCGACGAGTCCCACGTCACGATCCCGCAGATCGGCGGCATGTATGAGGGCGACATGTCGCGCAAGCGGACCCTGGTGGACCACGGCTTCAGGCTGCCCTCGGCGATGGACAACCGGCCGCTGAAGTGGGACGAGTTCCTGGAGCGGATCGGGCAGACCGTGTACCTCTCGGCGACTCCGGGCTCCTATGAGCTGGGCCAGGCCGATGGCTACGTGGAGCAGATCATCCGCCCCACGGGCCTGGTCGACCCGCAGATCGTGATCAAGAAGACCAAGGGGCAGATCGACGATCTGCTCGGCGAGATCCGCACGCGCACCGCGAAGAACGAACGTGTGCTGGTGACCACGCTGACCAAGCGCATGGCCGAGGACCTCACCGAGTACATGCTGGAGAACGGCATCAAGGTGGAGTACCTGCACTCGGACGTGGACACGCTCAAGCGGATCGAGATCCTGCGCGACCTGCGCCGCGGCGTCCACGACGTGGTCGTCGGCATCAACCTGCTCCGTGAGGGCCTGGACCTGCCCGAGGTGTCCCTGGTGGCCATCCTCGACGCAGACAAGGAGGGCTTCCTGCGCTCCACCACCTCGCTGATCCAGACCATCGGACGCGCGGCCCGCAACGTGTCCGGCGAGGTGCACATGTACGCGGATCGGATCACTGACTCGATGCGCCGCGCCATCGATGAGACGGACCGCCGTCGGCAGCGCCAGATCGACTACAACACGGAGCATGGGATCGATCCGACCCCGCTGCAGAAGAAGATCGCGGATATCACCGACCAGCTCGCCCGAGAGGATGCAGACACGGCAGACCTGCTTCAGGGCATGGGCGGCCTCGCCACCGGATTCCAGTACGGCAAGGGTCACCGCGGCTACACCAGCTTCGAGGCTGAAGAGGGAGAGTCCGGTGCGGAGAACGGCTCAGCAAAGTCGATGGCCTCCCAGACACCGGCCAAGGACCTCACCGATCTGATCGGCCAGCTCACTGAGCAGATGCACCATGCGGCTGAGGAGCTGAACTTTGAGGTGGCCGCGCGGCTGCGCGATGAGATCGGGGAGCTCAAGAAGGAGCTGCGGCAGATGCAGAACGCCGGACACGACCAGATGTGATGACGGGGCACCGCGGCGCCGTGCTGGCCTTACGGAGCCCAGCGGGTCGAAGTGATCGCGCGGGAGCTGGGAGGCGTCCCTAGGCGGTGGGCGGTGCCGAGACGATGGGGCGGGTGGCATAGCCGGCCGCACCCAGGACCATCTCCCGGGTGAGCGCGCTGGTCTCGGCGGCCACGGCGATCTCTTCGCGGTCTGCCAGGGTGGCGATCTGGGCCTGGTGATCGTCGACATGCTCCTGACGCGCCTTCCTGCGGATGGCCAGGATGGGGAACTTGCCGATATCCAGGAGGCCCAGGAGCGACCCGACTCCGGCGTGGCTGATGACCACGTCTGCGGCCTGGGCGTGAGAGCGGAAATCGGCCGCCGGCATCTCCCGGTAGACGGTGCCGGGGAGGTCCTCTCGGCCATAGGTCGCGCCGAGCTGCCACACCGTCTCCTCGTTCGCCAGCCCCGTCGCCAGCACGGCGTCCACCATCGAGTCGAACCGGAATCCATCGATCGTGCCAAGAGTGACGAATAAGCGGGGGCTGGTGGTCTCGGCGCGCTCGAGAGAGTAGCGCTCGTAGGAGGAGAAGACGCTGTCGCGCAGGGCCCACCGATCATCCGCCCAGCCCTCATGCTGGGTGAACAGGTCCGCCACGCGCAGCCGGGCCAGGATGCGCCCCGAGAGCGACGGTCCGTTCACCCGGGAGACGCTCTCGATGTACCGCGCCTCGACGCCGTGCAGGCGGGCCACGGGCAGCGCGCCCACGGCAGGGGCCGCGCCGGTGCTGATCGCGAGGTCGAACCTTTCCCGGCGGAGGATGCTGTGCACGGTGCGGGCGAGCTTGATGGTGCCCCACCAGTCTCGCGGCCGGATGTACGGGACGAAGACCGCGCGCTGACCCGCGAGCAGAGATTCACTCTGCGGGTTCTTGAAGGTGATCCACAGTGAATCCTCGGAGACGTCGAGCTGTGGGGCCATGCGCGTCAGCTGCGCGAGATGGCCCCCTGTGGACGCAACCAATAGGGCTTTCTTCATTTCTCACCTTCCCTAGGCGATGATGATATATCACTATTGTTTCTCTGTGATGAGGAAAATCAGGTGACTTCACGGCGCCTGCTGGAGGCAGGACCACGCCCACAAAGGTCACTGGACTCGCCGGACCGGTGTAACATCATCCAAGCGTGGGGGAGTATCCCAAACACTGTGGACGTCAGCACGCGAAGCAATGACGCTTCGCCGGACGCAGGGGCCTGAGCACAGGCGGAGAGACTCGCGACGACATCGCTGTATCCTCCTCCTCGAAAGGCCTCCCTATGGAGATCTCCCCTCTGGTCTGGATCGTCACTCTCGTTCTGATCATCGGACTGCTGCTCTTCGACTTCGTCTTCCACGTGCGCAAGGCGCACACCCCGACGATCAAGGAGGCGGCCCTCTGGTCCGCGTTCTACGTCGGCGTGGCCCTGCTCTTCGGCCTGGGGTTCTTCGCGCTGGGCCACCCCGAGATGGCCACGGAGTACTACGCCGGCTACGTCACCGAGAAGGCCCTCTCGGTGGACAACCTCTTCGTGTTCCTGGTCATCATGGGCAGCTTCAACGTGCCCCGCGAGTACCAGCAGAAGGTTCTGCTCTTCGGCATCGTGTTCGCCCTGATCGCCCGCAGCATCTTCATCTTCGTAGGTGCCGGGCTCATCAGCCTGTGGAGCGATGTCTTCTACCTCTTCGGCATCATCCTGCTGATGACCGCAGGCCAGCTGCTGAAGAAGGAGCTTGCCGGGGATTCAGAGGAGGACGAGTCGGACAACTTCATCATCCGTTTCGCGCGCAGGCATCTGAACACCACCGAGGAATACCACGGTGACAAGATCACCACTCGGGTCGACGGCAAGCGGATGTTCACCCCGATGCTGCTGGTGATGATCGCCATCGGCGGCACCGACCTGCTCTTCGCCGTGGACTCGATCCCGGCCATCTACGGGCTCACCCAGGAGCCGTTCATCGTCTTCGCCGCCACCGCCTTCTCACTGATGGGCCTGCGGCAGCTCTACTTCCTCATCGATGGTCTTCTGGACCGGCTCATCTACCTGTCCTACGGTCTGGCCCTCATTCTGGGCTTCATCGGCGTCAAGCTCATGATCCATGCTCTGCACGAGAACAACCTCGGCTTCATCAACGGCGGCGACGATGTCTCGGTCGTCGAGATCTCCACCGGACTCTCGCTGGTGGTCATCATGGCCGTGCTCGCAGTGACCGTGACCGCTTCGCTCCTCGCGCCCAAGGGACGCGCTCTGCGCGCCATCCAGAATGCCGAGAAGTACTCGCTGCGGTATGTGGACCTGGCAGGCAAAGATCCGGAAGAGCGTGAGTTCAACCTGGTCAAGACCGCCGAACAGTCGGACTACTGGACCGCCAAAGCCCAGGCCGTGCCGGAGCGCTATCAGGAGGACCTGATCACGCACCGCGACCACTATCTGGCAACGCTGGAGAAGGCGCGCGGCCTGCGCACGGGAGCCTCTGCCGATGGGGAACCGAAGGCGGCCTGACCCGAGGTGTTCTGGCCCGAGGTCAGGACGTTCGCTGCAGCAGCTCGCTGAAGACGCGACCGCCGTCTTCGCTCAGCCCGTCGTGATGGAACTCGTCGGTCTCCCAGACGGTGATGCCAGCGACCTCATCCGCGGTCTCCCAGGAGAGTTCACGCGCGACGTAGACATCATCGGTGTAGAGCGCCGCAGCCGTGGGAACACGGTTGCGGCGCAGCTGCGCCAGGTCATAGAGCGGCTCCCAGTCTTCGACGGCGGCCAGTTCCTCTGCCGCCGCCGCCAGCTCCTTCAGCGCCGGGTCCAGCTGGAGATGCTCGCGGAGGATCATCTCGCCGAGCAGCAGCGGAGATTCTCCGTTCGGATCAAACTCCTCGAACTCGTCCAGCACCCGCTCGGCCGACCAGTTCGTGGCCGGGCGTCCCTCGGTGAGTTCTGCGGGCTGCCCGTAGATCGACTCGTGCATCACGGCATACATCGGGTTCGCTGCGAAGGAGAGCTGCTGGCCCACTGTGCTCAGGAAGGTGTCTGAGAGCTCGGTCCGATCGGCGGAGGTGAACGCCTCCTCGAGCAGGTAGTGCAAGCTGTCTGCTCGCGTGTTGCCGCCCAGGAGCATGCCGATCATCTGCAGCCGCGCCGGAGTCAGCGGCGAGCCGTCCGGAAGCTGCACGGGGTGGGCGCGCAGGTGGGCGAAGACGGCATCGAGGATCTCGCGATCCTGCGGGAACCTGGCGAAGTGTTCACGGTTGCGGCTGCGCATCTTCACGTAGGTGGCGCGGTAGACCCGGTCAGCGTGTCCCGACAACGGGCCGAGTCCGCCGGTGATCAGTGCTCGGTCCAGGGACTCGGGCGCAAAGGAGAGGTAGCTGAGCGTGGCGAAGCCGCCGAAGCTCTGCCCGAGCACGCTCCAGGAGCTCAGCCCGAGGCTGCGTCGGAACGCCTCGGCATCTCTCACGATGGAATCGGCTCGGAAGTGGCGCATATACGCGGCCTGGGCCGCAGCGTCGCCGCGCAGGGCCAGCGACTGCCGGTTCAGCGGCGCCGAGAGACCCGTGCCGCGCTGATCCAGCATCAGGATGCGGAACTCTTTGCCTGCTTCGGCCATCCAGCCGCCGAGCTTGGCCGGCCGGCTGCCCTTCCCGCCGGGCCCGCCCTGAAGGAAGAGCAGCCAGGGGAGGGAGTCCACCCGCTCAGCCCCTTGCTTCACGTTCTCCGCCGCGACAAACTCACGGGCGTAGAGGCGGATCTGCTCGCCGTCGGGGTTCTTGGAATCGAGAGGCACGTCGAGCCAGTGGTCGGTGATCTGTGTGCCGTCGATCAGCGTGGAGGTGCTTCCTGCCGTGCTGCTCATCCCAGTTCGCCCACTCGGTCCATGACGACCACCGGGGCGCCGGTCTCATCCGAGGCGGTGAGGTCGATCCAGGCGTGGATTCCCCAGTCGTGGTGGGACTCGGGGTCGTCCAAGACCTGCACGGCACGCCACCAGCGGCGCTCGGCATTGGGGGTGTCTTTCGGTGAGACGTCGATGCGGACCAGCGAGGGCCCGCGGGACTGGGCGTCGGTGTAGAGGTCCTCGTAGACGTCGAAGTAGGCGTCGAGCGCCTGGCCCCAGCGGTCGGCGTCCCAGCCGTGCTCGGCATCGAGCTCGGCGAGCTTCGCCTCCTTCTCGTGGGCGAAGAGCTCCGCGCGCAGGAACATCGCGTTGCGGACCATCACCTTGAAGGCGCGGGGGTTGGAGGTCACCCGGTCCGGATGGTCCAGGGCGGAGATGTCGGCCTCCATGGCGGCGAGCTCGGCGAGCTTCTCCGGATCGTCTCCCGCCTGGAGGCGCTCCCACTCCTCGAGCAGCGAGCTGTCGGTCTGCCGGACGACCTCGCCCAGCCACTCCAACAGATCCTGGAGCTCCTCGGTGAGTCGGTTCTCCGGCACGGTCTGCCGCAGCGCCTTATAGGCGTCGCTGAGGTAGCGCAGCAGCACGCCTTCGGAGCGCGCGATCTGATAATGGTTGACCATGTCGGTGAACCCGAAGGCTCGCTCGAGCATGTCGCGCACCACCGATTTGGGCTGCAGCGCATAGTCCGAGACCCACGGGGCACTGCCGCGGTAGACCTCGAACTGCTGGGTCAGCAGCTCCGCCAGCGGCTGCGGGGGAGTGAGCTCATCGAGGATGCGCATGCGTTCCACATAGTCCACGCCCTCGGCCTTGAGCTCGCCGATCTTCTCCGACTTCAGCTGCTTCATCTGGGCGCCGGTGACCTGGTGTGGGGTCTCCAGGATGGACTCGATCACGCTGATCACGTCCAGCGCGTAGGACTCCGACTCGGCGTCGAGCAGCTCCACGGCCGCCATCGCGAAGGGAGCCAGCGGCTGGTTCAGCGCGAAGTTGTCCTGCAGGTCCAGGGTCAGGTCGACGGTGCGCCCGTCCTCGTCGGGGCGCTCCAGGCGTTCGAGCACCCCTGCGGTGAGCAGCTCGCGGAGGATCTGCAGCGCCTGACGCTGCAGCTGCGCCTTGCGGACCGGGGTCTCATCGGCGGCGAGGATCATCCGGCGCATGGCGCGGATCGGATCCTCGGGCCGCTCGAGCAGATGCAGCACCATCGAATAGCTGACCTGCATGCGGGAGACCATCGGCTCCGGCGTCGCGGTGATGATCCGCTCGAAGGTCTTCTCGCTCCAGGAGACGAAGCCCTCGCGGGGCTTCTTCTTGCCGGCGGAGCGGATCGCCTGGGAGACCTTCTTCTCGTCGTCTCCGTGCTTGGACCGAGCCTTGGCGATGGCCTGTTCATTCTCGATCACGTGCTCCGGCGCCTGGACCACCACGGTCCCGGCGGTGTCATAGCCGGCGCGCCCGGCACGGCCGGCGATCTGGTGGAACTCACGGGCATTCAGCTGCCGGGTGCGGGTCCCGTCGTATTTGCTCAGCGCGGTCAGCAGCACGGTGCGGATGGGCACGTTGATCCCGACGCCGAGGGTGTCGGTGCCGCAGATGACCTTGAGCAGACCCTGCTGGGAGAGCTGCTCCACCAGCCGACGATACTTCGGCAGCATGCCGGCGTGGTGCACGCCGATGCCCGCCCGCAGCAGCCGGTTCAGCGTCTTGCCGAAGCCCTTGGCGAAGCGGAAGGTCTCCAGCTTCACCCGGATCAGCTCGCGCTCCTCCTTGGAGACCACGTTGAGCGAGGCCAGGCCGACGGCGCGCTCGGCCGCCTCCCGCTGGGAGAAGTGCACCACATAGACCGGAGCCTGGTGAGTGGTGACCAGCTCCTCGAGCTTGGTCTGCAGGGGAGTGGTGGAGTACTCGAAGCTCAGCGGCACCGGTCGTTCAGCGCTGCTGACGGTGACGACGTCGCGCCCCGTGCCCTCGCTGAGCCGGGTCTCGAAGCGAGTCGTGTCGCCCAGCGTGGCGGACATGAGCAGGAACTGCGCGCGGCTTCCGGAGGATCCGCGGCCCGGGCTGCCCGGTTCCGCGCGGCCGGTGAGCTCCAGCAGCGGCACCTGCCAGGCCCAGCCGCGCTGCGGATCGGCATAGAAGTGGAACTCGTCCATGATGACCGGCCCGACGTCGGCATCCCGACCGTCGCGCAGGGACTCGTTGGCGAGGATCTCCGCGGTGCAGCAGATGACCGGCGCCGAGGCGTTGACCGAGGAGTCACCGGTGACCATGCCGACGTTCTCGGCGCCGAAGATCTCCACCAGGGAGAAGAACTTCTCGGAGACCAGCGCCTTGATGGGCGCGGTGTAGACGCTGCGCTCCCCGCGGGAGAGCGCGAAGAAGTGCGCGGCGGTGGCCACCAGGGACTTTCCCGAACCGGTGGGCGTGGACATGATCACGTGCTGCCCGTCGGCGAGCTCGAGGATCGCGTCCTGCTGGGCGGGGTAGAGCGTCAGTCCCTGCGTCTGAGTCCAGGACTCAAAGGCGGCGAAGAGCTCCTCGGGTCCAGGGGGCCCCTGCGATCCGGCGGGGGATTCCAGCTTGAGCAGACGCTTGGACGCGGTGGCGGCGCTCACCAGCCGCGTTCCCGCCATGCGGGGAGCTGGGCGCGTTCGGCGCCCAACGTCGTGGGTCTGCCGTGGCCGGGATGAATGATCGTGTCGTCCTCGTAGAGGTCGAAGATGCGGGCTTCGACGTCGTCGAGCAGCGTGGTGAAATCCTCCCGCGCCCAGGTCTTGCCGACTCCGCCGGGGAACAGCGAGTCCCCGGTGAAGATGTGGGTGGGGCCGTCCTCCACGGGGTAGACGAAGGCCACCGAGCCGGGGGTGTGGCCGCGCAGGTGGATCACGTCCAGGGCGATGCCGTCGTAGCTCAGCTGATCGCCGTGCTGGACCCGGCGGTCGATGGTCACGCCCTTCTCTGCCTCGATGGTCGGGGCATCCGCTTCACCGGCCGCAGCCTCGATCCCGGTGCCCGTGGCTGTTTCCGCGGTGGGGGTATCGAGCAGGTCGGGGAGGGCCCGGATGTGGTCCCAGTGCGCATGGCTGGTGAGCACGGCGGCGAGCTCCAGCGGGCAGGGGGTGTCCGGCGTGGCGGAGGCCAGCAGCTCCCGGATCGCCCCGGCGTCGTCGGCGGCATCGATCAGCACCTGGACCCCGGACTTCTTCGCGGTCAGCAGATAGACGTTGTTGTCCATCTCGGAGACGGACACGCGTCGAAGCGTGATGGCGGGCAGATCGTAGAGCAGGGAACTGTCAGAGGGCATGGGGCTCAGTCTAGGGTCTGGGGTGCTGGAGCGGCCACGGGCTCGGCCTGCTCGGCGCAAGAGACGGTCGGCGGCACGGGGGTCAGAATTCCCACCCCGGCGAGGGCCTGCCGAAGCTGATCCGCGGTGTCCACGAGGGGGGCCGCTCCGGCCTGCTGCAGCTCACCCTCGGGCGCGTACCCCCAGTTCACCCCGATGCAGCGCAGTCCATGATCGGCGGCGCCGTCGACATCGAAGATCCGATCACCCACCATGACGACGCGGGCGTCCGAGCTGGACTCGAGGGTTCCGCTGGTGGCGGAGCTGAGGCCGATCGCTGCCAGCGCAGCGCCGACGATCGGGCCCTTGCCCGCGTGCGGGATCGACTCGTCCTCCGGAGAGCCGTGCACCGCGGCGAAGTGCTCGCGGATGCCCATGATGCTCAGCAGCCGCTCGGCCAGACCGGTGGGCTTCGAGGTGGCCACCGCGCAGGTCACACCTGCCGCGTTGAGCGTGCTCAGCAGCTCTTCGATGCCCGGGTAGACCCGGCTGGCCTGCATGCCTTCGGCCAGGTACTGCTGCCGGTATTCCTCCACGATGGAAGGGATCAGCGCCTCGGTGACTCCGGGCAGGCTGGCCAGCGAGGCGGCCAGCGGCGGACCGACGAACGAGTCCAGCCGCTCCTGGTCTGGCACCTCGATGCCGTGCACCCGCAGCGCGTGACTGATGCCGCTGGTGATGGCGCCCGCGGGGTCCACCAGGGTGCCGTCGAGGTCGAAGAGCACGGCACGCGGGCCGGCGGAGTCGGAGGCATCGGTCGAGTGGTCGTCGGGGCGGGGTGCGGGGGAGGAGTCGAAGGTCACCGCGCCATTCTGGCACGCCCTCCCGCGCTGAGCGGCAGAACGTTCACCTTCCCGCGCTGAGGGGCGGAAACTCCGAGCAGTTAGGCCCGAAAACCGCGTGAGATGCTCGGAGAATCCGCCGCTCAACGGGGTGGGTGACCTGCCGCACTCTCACTTCGAACATTTGTTCGAGCCCCTCAGGGGTTCTACACTGAAGCACGTGTCAGAGCGAGCAGCCGAAACAGCCATCATCGAATCCGTAGACGACTATTACGCCGAGGGTGCGCGACGAAAGTCCGCCACCAACGGCACGATCGGTCGTGCCGAGGCGGATCGGATCGTGGTGCAGGGTGCCCGCGAGCACAACCTCAAGGACGTCACCGTGGAGCTGCCGCGGAACTCCTTCATCGTCTTCACCGGCCTCTCCGGCTCGGGCAAGTCCTCATTGGCCTTCGACACCATCTTCGCCGAGGGTCAGCGCCGCTACGTCGAGTCGCTCTCCGCGTACGCCCGGCAGTTCCTGGGCAGGGTAGACAAGCCGGACATCGACTTCATCGAGGGGCTCTCCCCGGCGGTCTCCATCGACCAGAAGTCCACCTCGAAGAACCCGCGCTCCACGGTGGGCACGGTCACCGAGATCCATGACTACCTGCGCCTGCTCTGGGCCCGCATCGGCGTGCCGCACTGCCCGGTCTGTGGCGAGAAGATCGAGCGCCAGACCCCGCAGCAGATCGTGGACCAGGTCCTCGGCTTCCCGGAGAAGACCCGCTTCCAGGTGCTGGCCCCAGTGGTCCGCGGCCGCAAGGGCGAGTTCAAGGACCTCTTCCGCGACCTCGCCTCTGAAGGCTTCTCCCGCGCCATCGTGGACGGGGAGATCATCCAGCTCAGCGAGCCGCCCACGCTGGAGAAGACCTATAAGCACCAGATCGAGGTCATCATCGACCGCCTGGTCATCCGTGACGGCATGCGCCAGCGGCTCACCGACTCGGTGGAGACCGCGCTGAAGCTCGCCGACGGCCGGCTGGTCATCGACCTGGTGGACCTCGACGACGACGGCGAACCCACCAACGACCGGGTCCCCGAAGGCCTCACCGGGCCCAAGCACCGGCCCTTCTCGGAGAACCTGGCCTGCCCGAATGAGCACCCGCTCGAGCTCGACGAGATCGAGCCGCGCTCCTTCTCCTTCAACAACCCCTTCGGCGCCTGCCAGGTCTGCTCCGGAATCGGCTCCAGCCTCGAGGTCGACATCGACCTGGTGATCCCCGATGACACGCTCTCCCTCGAGGGCGGCGCCATCGCGCCCTGGGCGCTGGGCAAGGCCTCCAAGGACTACTGGCTCCGGCTGATCTCCGGCCTCTCCAAGGAGCTGGACTTCTCCGTGCGCACTCCCTGGAAGGATCTGCCCAAGAAGGCGCAGAAGGCGCTGCTGCACGGGCGCAACCATAAGGTCGTGGTTCAGTACCGCAACCGCTTCGGCCGCGAACGCACCTATTCCACCGGGTTCGAAGGCGTGCTCTCCTACATCTCGCGCAAGCACCTCGAAGTGGAGTCCGACAACGCCAGGGATCGCTACGAGCAGTACATGCGCCAGATCCCCTGCCCGGCCTGCAACGGTCAGCGGCTGAACCCCGCCGCGCTGGCGGTCACCGTCCAGGGCGCCTCGATCGCGGAGATCGCCCGCCTGCCGCTGGACAAGTGCGCTGAGTTCTTCTCCACGGTGAAGCTCTCGGCCCGTGACGCCACCATCGCCGACCAGGTGCTCAAAGAGATCATGGCGCGGCTGAACTTCCTGCTCGACGTCGGGCTCAGCTACCTCAACCTCGAGCGCGCCGCCGGGACGCTCTCCGGGGGCGAGGCCCAGCGCATCCGGCTCGCCACCCAGATCGGCTCCGGACTGGTCGGGGTGCTCTACGTGCTGGACGAGCCCTCCATCGGGCTGCACCAGCGGGACAACGCCCGGCTGATCCAGACGCTCACCCGGCTGCGTGACCTCGGCAACACGCTGATCGTGGTGGAACACGATGAGGACACCATCGCCGAGGCGGACTGGATCGTGGACATCGGTCCCGGTGCCGGCGAGCGGGGCGGTGAGATCGTGCACTCCGGCTCCGTCCAGGGACTGCGCGAGAACACCCACTCGATCACCGGTGACTACCTCGCGGGCCGGCGCAGCATCCCGGTGCCCACCACGCGCCGCCCGGTGGACAAGACTCGGATGCTCAAGGTCATCGAGGCCCAGGAGAACAACCTGGACAAGGTCTCCGTGGAGATCCCGCTGGGGATCTTCCTCTCTGTCACCGGCGTCTCCGGATCGGGCAAGTCCACGCTGATCAACGAGATCCTCTACAAGTCCCTGGCGAACAAGCTCAACGGAGCCAAGCAGGTCCCCGGCCGGCATCGCAGGATCGACGGGATCGACGATCACCTGGACAAGGTGATCCACGTGGACCAGTCACCGATCGGGCGCACCCCCCGCTCGAACCCGGCAACCTACACCGGCGTCTTCGACCACGTCCGCAAGCTCTTCGCCCAGGCGCCGGAGTCCAAGACCCGCGGCTACCAGCCTGGCCGGTTCTCCTTCAACATCAAGGGCGGCCGCTGCGAAGCCTGCTCGGGCGACGGCACGCTGAAGATCGAGATGAACTTCCTGCCCGACGTCTACGTGCCCTGCGAGGTCTGCCACGGCGCCCGCTACAACCGCGAGACGCTCGAGGTGAAGTACAAGAACAAGAACATCGCAGAGGTCCTCGACATGCCGATCGAGGAGGCCGCGGAGTTCTTCGCGGCCTTCGCTCCGATCGCGAGGCATCTCAACACGCTGGTCGAGGTGGGCCTGGGCTACGTCCGGCTGGGCCAGTCCGCCACCACGCTCTCCGGCGGCGAGGCGCAGCGCGTGAAGCTGGCCAGCGAGCTGCAGCGCCGCTCCAACGGGCGCAGCGTCTACGTGCTCGACGAGCCCACCACGGGGCTGCACTTCGAAGACATCCGCAAGCTGCTCCAGGTCCTGCAGGGACTGGTCGAGAAGGGCAACAGCGTGATCACCATCGAGCACAACCTCGACGTGATCAAGTCCTCCGACTGGGTGATCGACCTCGGACCCGAAGGGGGAAGCGGCGGCGGGCTCGTCGTCGCCCAGGGCACCCCGGAGAAGGTCGCCTCCACGGCCGAGAAGACCGGATCCCATACCGGCGCGTTCCTCGCACCACTGCTAAAGTGAGTGGGCCAGTTCACAGACCGGCACCCACGGCACAGAGCAGAACGACGTCGCTGATCAGCGAGTAAGCGGAGGCACCAGGTGAGCACCACCCCCGAGGCGCAGGAGTCTGAGCGCGTCGCCACCAATGATGCGGTCCGCAAAGCTTTCGAGATCGCCGTGAAGCTGTCCTGCCGTCCGGTCATCACCGGCCTCGAGAACACCCCGGCTGAAGGCGGTTTCATCGTCGCCTCCAACCACCTGTCCTTCCTGGACTCGGTGCTGATCCAGGCGCTGTTCCCACGCACCGTCAGCTTCTTCGCCAAGGCGGAGTACTTCAACCAGACCGGAGTGAAGGGCCGGGCGATGAAACTGTTCTTCGAGTCGGTGGGTTCGGTGCCCGTGGAGCGTCAGCATCACTCCGCCTCGGTGGAGGCGCTCTTCTCGCTGGGCGCCATCGCCTCCGCGGGCCACGGCGTCGGCATCTACCCTGAGGGCACCCGGAGCCGGGACGGCCGGCTCTACCGCGGCAAGAACGGTGTGGGATGGCTCGCCGTCGCCACCGGGCTGCCCGTGGTGCCCGTCGGACTGCGCGGCACCGAGGCGCTGCAGAAGCCAGACTCACGGATGGTCCGTCCGCGAAAGTTCGAGATGCACGTGGGGGAGGCGCTGCACTTCGAGCAGCTGGGCAAGAAGCACCCGCTGCCCGCCCGCCGCAAGGCCACCGAAGAGATCATGGACTCGATCGCCGCGCTCAGCGGCCAGGAACGCGTGGCGAGCTACAACGCGCCACCGGCAGAGGCCGATGGCTGATCCCAGCACCTACCGCCCGAAGCCCGGCGAGATCCCCACCACCCCAGGGGTCTACCGGTTCATCGACCCCCACGGCCGTGTGGTCTACGTGGGCAAGGCCAAGAACCTGCGCTCCCGGCTGAACTCGTACTTCGCCCGGGTGAACACGCTGCACCCCAAGACCCATGCCATGGTCCATGCCGCGGCCAGCGTCGAATGGACCGTCGTCGGCTCGGAGCTCGAGGCCATCCAGCTCGAATACACCTGGATCAAGCAGCACACCCCGCGGTTCAACATCATGTACCGGGACGACAAGTCCTACCCGTATCTGGCCGTGACGATGAATGAGAAATACCCCCGGGTCCAGGTCATGCGCGGGGACAAGAAGCCCGGGGTGAAGTACTTCGGACCCTTCTACCCGGCCAAAGCGATCCGCGAGACCGTGGACACGATGCTGCGGGTCTTCCCGGTGCGCAGCTGCTCCGCCGGGGTCTTCAAGCGCGCCAAGGCCTCGGGTCGGCCGTGCCTGCTGGGCTATATCGGCAAATGCGCCGCGCCGTGCGTGGGGGAGATCAGCGAAGAGGACCACCGCAAGCTCGCGGAGGAGTTCTGCGATGTGATGGCAGGGCGTCCCGGCCCCCAGGTGAAGCGGATCGAGAATGAGATGAAGGCCGCCGTGGCGGATCTGCGCTTCGAGGACGCGGGCCGGCACCGGGATGACCTCGAAGCCATCCGCCGAGTCTTCGAGCGCAACGCCGTGGTGCTCTCGGAGGACACCGAGGCCGACATCTTCGCCTTCGCCGAAGATGAGCTTGAGGCCGCGGCCCAGGTCTTCCACGTCAGACAGGGCCGCATCCGGGGTCAGCGCGGCTGGGTCGTGGAGAAGGTCGAAGACACCGACGCCGGCGCAATGGTCGAACAGCTGCTGATGCAGGTCTACGGCTCGATGGCCGACACCGAACGCATTCCGCCCGAGGTGCTCGTCCCGGCGCTGCCGGACAACGCCGAGGAGATGACCACCTGGCTGCGTCAGCTGCGCAGCGACTCCGGCGAGGGCAAGGCGCAGATCAACCTGCGCGTGCCGCAGCGTGGCGACAAGGCCGCCCTGCTGGGAACCGTGCAGGAGAACGCTGAACAGGCGCTGCGACTGCACAAGGCCCGGCGCAGCTCGGACATCACCACGCGCTCCGCGGCGCTGCGCGATCTCCAGGAGGCGCTCGGCGCCGTCGAGCCGCTGCTGCGCATCGAGTGCTTCGACATCTCGCACACCTCGGGCACCAATGTGGTGGCCTCGATGGTGGTGCTGGAGGACGGCCTGGCGAAGAAGCGTGACTACCGCAGGTTCTCGGTGAAGGGGGATGCCGCACGCGACGACACCTCGGCGATGTATGACGTGATCTCCCGGCGCTTCGCGCGGCACCTGAAGGACCAGGAACAGGCCACCACCGCCGTCACCGATCCCGCCGACGAGACCGAAGCCACCGACGCGGGCGCCGAGACCGCCACCCGTGTCGACCCGGCGGGCGAGGAGGTGCTGACCTCCACAGTGGTGGAGCGGGAGGCGGAGCGCTTCGCGTACCCGCCGAGCCTCGTCGTCGTCGATGGGGGACAGCCGCAGGTCAACGTGGCCAAACAGGCTCTGGATGATCTCGGCATCACGGATCTCCCCGTGGTCGGGCTGGCCAAGCGTCTTGAAGAGGTCTGGCTTCCCGGCGACGACTTCCCACTGGTGCTCCCTCGCTCCTCCGAGGCGCTGTACATGCTGCAGCGCATCCGCGACGAGGCGCACCGGTTCGCGATCGCCTACCACCGCTCCAAGCGGTCCAAGCAGATGACCGCCTCGGCGCTCGACGATGTGCCGGGTCTCGGGCCGAGCCGACGGGCCGCCATCGTGGCGCACTTCGGCTCGGTGGCGAACCTGAAGAAGGCCTCCGTGGAGGAGATCTCCGAGGTGCCCGGCCTGGGACGGGGCACCGCGCAGAAGATCCTTGACCACCTGAACGCCGAGACCGAGACGGCCAGCTCAGCGTCCTGACGGGTCATCTGCTTCACCCCATCCGCGCATCACGGCTAAGGTCTAAGCATGGATGTTGGTCTGACCCCGGTGAAGCCTCCCGAGAACGAACTGTTGATCGTGACCGGCATGTCCGGCGCCGGCCGCACCACTGCTGCCCACGCCCTGGAGGATCTGGGCTGGTACGTGGTGGAAGGGCTGCCGCCCGAGCTGATCACCACCATGATCGACATCATCTCCCGCCACCCCGGCTCCATGGAGAAGCTTGCCGTGGTGATCGATGTCCGGACCCGCGCCCTCTTCTCGAACATGCTCGGCGCTCTGGAGCAGCTCAAGGCCACCGGCGTGAACTACCGGATGCTCTTCCTGGACTCCTCGGATGACCTTCTGGTCCGCCGGTTCGAACAGGGGAGGCGCCCGCACCCGCTGCAGGGCTCCGGCCGCATCCTCGACGGCATCACCGCCGAGCGTGACCTGCTCAAGGAGGTCAAGGCCGCGGCAGAGATCGTGTTGGACACCACCGATCTCAACGTGCACGGGCTGGCCAAGGAGATCATCGAGATCTTCAACGAGGACGGGCCGGTCCAGCTGCGGCTGAACGTGATGAGCTTCGGCTTCAAGTACGGAGTCCCGGCGGACGCGAACTTCATCGCTGATATGCGCTTCATCCCGAACCCGCACTGGGTGCCCGAGCTTCGCCCGTTCACCGGTCAGGACGCCGCGGTGAGCGAGTACGTGCTGGGCAACGAGGGGGCCGGCGAGTTCATCGATCGCTATGTCGAGGCCATCCAACCGGTCATCGAGGGCTACCGGCGTGAGAACAAGCACTATGCCAACATCTCGGTGGGCTGCACCGGCGGCAAGCATCGCTCGGTCGCCGTGGCGGAAGAGCTCTCCCGGCGCCTGGGCCAGCTCCCGAACGTCACCGTGAACACCATCCACCGTGATCTGGGACGTGAGTGAGCGTGAGTCAGCCCCCGCTTCCGCTGAACCGCGGCACCTTCAGGGTCTCTGCCCTCGGCGGGGGACACGGCCTCTCCGCCACCCTCTCTGCGCTGCGAGTGATCGCCGCCGAGCACCTGACGGCGATCGTGACCGTGGCCGACGACGGCGGCTCCTCAGGCAGGCTCCGTCAAGACATGGATGTGCTGCCTCCCGGGGATCTGCGCATGGCGCTGGCCGCGCTCTGTGACGACACCGACTGGGGGCGGACCTGGGCCCAGGTGATGCAGCACCGGTTCCGTTCGCGCGAAGGCGTCACCGGGAGCCTGGATGACCACGCGATGGGAAACCTGCTGATCGTCGCGCTCTGGGAGCTGATCGGGGACTCCGTGGAGGGCCTGCGCTGGGCCGGGACTCTGCTGGGTGCGCGCGGCCAGGTGCTCCCGATGTCGCGGCAGCCGCTGACCATGTCCGGAACGGTGGAGCCCGCAGAGGGTCAGTCGCCCTCCGATCCAGCCTTCAACAACGGCGAGCGGCTCTCCTCGCAGGTCGCGCTGGCGCATGCCGGAAGCATGGGCCGGCTTCGAGACGTGCAGCTTCACCCGCAGGAGGCGGCGGCCTGTGCCGAGGCCCTCACCGCCATCGAGCTCAGCGACTGGGTCGTGCTCGGCCCGGGGTCCTGGTACACCTCGGTGCTGCCTCACGTGCTGCTCCCGGAGCTCCGGGACGCGCTCTATGAGACCGAAGCCCAGCGGTGTATCGTGATGAACCTCACACCACACACCGATGAGACTGCTGGCATGAGCCCGGCCGATCACCTGCGGGTGCTGCACCAGTACGCCCCAGGTCTGCGCATCCACCGGATCATCGCGGACCCGGCTTCTGTCCCTGCCCAGGAACGGGCGGAGTTCGCCGAGGCCGCTGACGCGCTCGGGGCCCGGGTCTGCTATCACGACGTCGCGAAGGCGGGGCAGCCCGAGATCCACGATCCGCTCCGGCTCGCCATCGCCTTCAGCGAGGTCTTCACCGACTGAACCCGGCCGCCGCCCGTGGCCGCACCCGTGAGAGGGTCACGGTGAGGGCATTGGGTACGATGGCTGAGCTGCATCACACGAAGACCAGAGGACTATACATATGGCGCTGACCGAGTCGGTCAAAGAAGAGCTCTCCCGCCAGCACGTCAAGACCACCTCGGAGCGCAAGGCCGAAGTCTCGGCGATGCTCCGGTTCGCCGGGGGGCTGCACATCATCTCTGGTCGCATCGTGATCGAGGCCGAGCTGGACCACGCCGCCACCGCTCGGCGGCTCAAGACCACCGTCATGGAGGTCTACGGGCACAACCCCGAGGTGATCGTGGTCTCCGGCAACGGCATCAAGCGCGGCTCACGCTATGTGGTCCGCGTCGTCCGTGAGGGCGAGGCGCTGGCCCGGCAGACCGGCCTGCTCGACGCGCGCGGCCGACCCGTCCGGGGCCTGCCCTCCGTGGTGGTCAACGGTTCGATGGCCGACGCCGTCTCCGCCTGGCGCGGAGCATTCCTCGCCCATGGATCACTGACCGAGCCGGGCCGGTCGTCGTCGTTGGAGGTCACCTGCCCCGGCCCCGAGGCGGCGCTCGCCCTGGTGGGATCCGCGCGCAGGCTCGGCATTCCCGCCAAAGCTCGTGAGGTCCGCAACGTGGACCGTGTGGTGATCCGCGACGGGGACTCCATCGCGAAGCTGCTCACCCTCATGGGGGCCCACCAGACGCTGCTGGTCTGGGAAGAGCGGCGGATGCGCAAAGAGGTCCGCGCCACTGCCAACCGTCTGGCAAACTTCGACGACGCGAACCTTCGGCGATCCGCACAGGCCGCCGTGGCGGCTGGGGCGCGGGTGGAGCGTGCGCTGGAGATCCTCGGCGCTGAGGCGCCGTATCACCTGAAGTACGCGGGCGAGCTGCGCCTGGCGCATAAGCAGGCCTCGCTCGACGAGCTCGGACGGCTGGCCGATCCGCCGATGACCAAGGACGCGATCGCAGGCCGGATCCGCAGGCTTCTGGCCATGGCGGACAAACGCGCCGGAGAGCTGAACATTCCAGGCACAGAGTCCAGCGTGACTCCTGACATGCTCGAGAGCTGACGCGAGCTCGGGCAGCCGTCTGCAGCTCCCGCCGCGAAGTTACTCCAGTGGTGAACACCGCAGGTCATAGGCCGTCAACTCCTTTCTGGCCCGGGGTCGACGGCATAGGATGAGCAGTGAGTCGAGGTGCTGTCGGCCTCGACGAACCCCCGTCACTAGGAGGACATTTTGACTGATTTCACGCTTCCTGAACTGGACTATGACTACTCCGCGCTGGAGCCCCACATCTCCGCGCGGATCATGGAGCTTCATCACTCCAAGCACCATCAGACCTATGTCACCGGTGCGAACACCGCGCTGGAGAAGCTGGCCGAAGCCCGCGAAAAGGGCGATTACGCCACGACCCCCAAGCTTCTCAAGGACCTGCAGTTCAACCTCGGCGGGCACACCAACCACTCGATCTTCTGGAAGAACCTCTCCCCAGAGGGCCAGGAGCGCCCCGAGGGTGAACTGGCCGCAGCCATCGATGAGTACTTCGGCTCCTTCGAGGCGTTCCAGCAGCAGTTCACCCAGGCCGCGCTGACCATTCAGGGCTCCGGCTGGGCGATCCTCGCCTACGAGCCCATCGGCGGCAACGTGGTGATCGAGCAGTTCTACGATCAGCAGAACGGCGTGCCCGTGGGCACCATCCCGCTGCTGATGCTGGACATGTGGGAGCACGCCTTCTACCTCGACTACCAGAACGTGAAGCCTGACTACGTGAAGGCCTTCTGGAACATCATCAACTGGACCGACGTCGCCTCACGCCTGGAAGCCGCCCGCTCGGGTGCTTCCAAGCTCGTCACGCCCTGATCACGTCCAGTTCCTGATCCTGCCGCGCGAGCACCGGCCCGCAGATGTTTGGGCCAGTCGCGGCGGCGTGATTGAATAAGACACAGGAAAACTGAAAATCGCGTTCTGCAGACAGCCTGAGAACAACGATGTTGTTGGGGGTCAGCGGTTCGACTACGGTCGAGCTGCTGATCCCCAACGCGTGTCTAGGGACATGTTGCCCGGAGAGATCTCGGCGGGCTGACTGGGCAGGAACGCTTCGAGGGACCGCAGGAAGTGCGGACCCACACGTCAAGGAAGGAACCTCATGGCGACAAAAATCGCGATCAATGGTTTTGGACGCATCGGCCGCAACGTGCTGCGGGTGCTGGAGAACACCGGCCGCACCGACCTCGAGCTCGTGGCGATCAACGACCTCACCGACCCCGCCCAGCTGGTGAACCTGACCAAGTACGACTCGGTCATGGGCCGCTACCCGAAGGACGTGTCCCTCGACGGCGACACCCTCGTCGCCGGTGAGCGCCGCATCAAGCTCTTCTCCGACAAGGATCCGGCCAACCTGCCCTGGGGCGACCTCGAGGTCGACGTCGTGCTGGAGTGCACCGGCTTCTTCACCACGAAGGAGACCGCAGGCAAGCACCTCGACGCCGGCGCCAAGAAGGTCATCGTCTCGGCACCGGGCAAGGGTGTCGACGCGACCCTGGTCATGGGCATCAACGAGAACACCTATGACCCGGAGAAGCACACCGTGGTCTCCAACGCCTCCTGCACCACCAACTGCCTGGCTCCGCTGGTCAAGGTGCTCAACGACGAGTTCGGCCTCGTCGAGGGTCTGATGACCACCGTGCACGCCTACACCGGCGACCAGCGTCTGCATGACGCCCCGCACAGCGATCCCCGCCGTGCCCGCGCCGCCGGCGTGAACATGGTCCCCACCTCCACCGGTGCGGCCGCCGCCATCGGCGCCGTCATCCCCGAGGTCGACGGCAAGCTCGACGGCTACGCCATCCGCGTGCCCGTCATCACCGGCTCCGGCACCGACCTCACCGTCGCCATCGAGAAGGAGGGCGTCACCGCAGAGGACATCAACGCCGCCTTCAAGAGGGCAGCAGAGGGTCCGCTCAAGGGCATCCTGGCGTACAACGAGGATCCGCTGGTCTCCTCCGACATCGTCGGCGACACCCACTCCTCGATCTTCGACGCACCGCTGACCAAGGTCATCGGCAAGACCGTCAAGGTCTTCGCGTGGTACGACAACGAGTACGGCTACTCCTCCCGCCTGGTGGACATGACCGCTCACGTCGGCCGCTGATCCAGACCGAGTGACGAAGGCCCCGGTCTCGACGAATCCCCGTCGAGACCGGGGCCTCTCGCATGCCGAGTCCCTGTTTGCCCCTTCCAGCGATTGGTACCCTGAACTCATGACTGCAGCCACCCTTGACGCCCTGATCTCCGAAGGCCTCACCGGCCGCCGTGTCCTGGTCCGCTCCGACCTCAACGTGCCGCTCAAGGACGGTGTGGTCACCGACGACGGCCGCATCCGTGCCTCACTGCCGGTGCTCGAGAAGCTCGCCGCCGCCGGTGCCCGCGTTCTGGTCACCGCCCACCTGGGGCGCCCCAAGGGTGAGCCCGACCCGCAGTACTCCCTCGCCCCCGTCGCAGTCCGCATGTCCGAGCTGACCGAGGTGCCCGTGCGGCGCGCGGAGGACCTGGTCGGGGAGAGCGCCACCACCGCCAGCAAAGAGCTGGGCGAGGGCGAGATCCTGCTTCTGGAGAACGTCCGCTTCGACCCCCGCGAGACCTCCAAGGACGACGACGAGCGCGCCGCCCTCGCGGCAGAGCTCGCCGCGCTGGTCGGTGAGAGCGGAGCCTACGTCAACGACGCCTTCGGCGCCGTGCACCGCCGGCATGCCTCGGTTGCAGACATCACCGCGAAGCTGCCCGCCTACCAGGGAGACCTGGTCCGCGACGAGCTCGAGGTGCTGAAACGACTGACCGAGACTCCGCAGCGCCCCTACACGGTGGTGCTGGGCGGCTCCAAGGTCTCGGACAAGCTGGCAGTGATCGAGAATCTGATGAGCCGCGCTGACACGCTGCTCATCGGCGGCGGCATGGTCTTCACCTTCCTGAAGGCGCAGGGCTACGGCATCGGCAAGTCCCTCGTGGAGGACGACAAGCTCGAGACCGTCAAGGGCTTCCTCGCGGAGGCCGAGCGGATGAACTGCCGCATCGTTCTTCCCACCGATATCGCCATGGCGTCCGCCTTCGCCGCCGACGCCGAGGTCGAGGTGCTGCCCACCGAGTCGCTGGAGTCCGGGAAGCACGGCGATCAGGCGCTCGGACTCGACATCGGGCCGGACACCGCCGCAGCATTCAGCAAGGAGATCGCCCAGTCCAACACCGTCTTCTGGAACGGCCCCATGGGCGTCTTTGAGATGGAGGCGTTCGCCAAGGGGACCGCAGCGGTCGCCGAGGCGCTCACCGCCACCGAAGGCTTCACCGTGGTCGGCGGCGGCGACTCCGCAGCTGCGGTGCGTGCCCTCGGCTTCGACGAGCAGAGCTTCGGACACATCTCCACCGGCGGCGGCGCGAGCCTGGAGTACCTGGAGGGCAAGACCCTTCCGGGCATCGAGGCGCTCGGCTCCTGAGCCTCAGCCGCAGCCGCAGTCGATGACCTGCTGCTGCTGAGAGCAACGCTTCACCTGACCCATCCCGCAGAGACCCTGACCACCACGTCGGGACTCTGAGAACCCCGTCAAGACAAGGACACAGCCTCCATGACCACACAGAAGAACGGCCAGTACGTGCGCCGGCCGCTGATCGCCGGCAACTGGAAGATGAACATCGACCATATGGAAGCGATCGCGCTGGTGCAGAAGCTCGCGTGGACGCTCGACGACGCCGGCCACGACTACGAGCGCGTCCAGGTCTCTGTCTTCCCGCCCTTCACTGATCTGCGCGGGGTCCAGACTCTGGTCTCCGGAGACAAGCTGAATGTCGACTACGGCGCTCAGGATCTCTCGGACCAGGACTCCGGCGCCTATACCGGAGACATCTCCGGAGCGTTCCTGAAGAAGCTCGGCTGCACGCAGGTCCTCATCGGACACTCGGAGCGTCGCGAGGTCCACGGCGAGACCGACTATCAGCTGGGCGCGAAGCTCTCTGCCGCGCTGCGCCACGACCTCGCACCGGTGCTCTGCGTGGGCGAAGGTCTCGAGGTGCGCGAAGCGGGGAACCACGTGTCTCACACGCTGGCTCAGCTCGAGGGTGCCCTGAAGGGTCTCTCCGCGGAGGATCTCACCGAGCTCGTCGTCGCCTATGAGCCAGTCTGGGCCATCGGCACCGGCAAGGTCGCCGGCCCCGAGGATGCACAGGAGATGTCTGCTGCCGTGCGCACCAAGCTGGCGGAGCTCTATTCTCAGGAGTTCGCCGACACCGTGCGAGTGCTCTACGGCGGTTCGGTCAAGTCCAAGAACGTCGCCGCGGTGCTGGCCGGACCGGACGTGGACGGCGCCCTCGTGGGCGGAGCAAGCCTGGATCCCGAGGAGTTCGCGAAGATCATCTCCTTCGAGAAGCACATCGCCGCCCAGGGCTGACCCGCCCATGGGTGACCCCGTCCCGGGTTATCCTGGTAGCTGATAAGCCCACGATTCATCACGAAAGGTCGCTGTGTCTGCGCTGACCATCGCACTCCAGGTTATCCTGGCGCTCATCAGCATCATGCTGATCATGCTCATCCTGCTCCATAAGGGGCGTGGCGGTGGCATGTCCGATATGTTCGGCGGCGGTGTGACATCCTCGCTGGGCTCCTCCGGCGTCGCCGAGCGGAACCTCAACCGACTGACCATCACCCTGGGGGTCGCCTGGGGCCTGATCGTCGTCGCACTGGCGCTGCTCGTTCAGGTCGGCGCCGACATCTGACCGAGAACCCGTTCAGGCTCGTGGAGTGCTCCGGTGGCTATGCAGCCGCCGGAGCACTCCGCTGCGTGGGATGAAGGGGACTCAGCCCAGATCTGCCGCGGCTGCCTGGTCCAGGTGCCAGATCGTCTCCATGGTCCCGGCGACGCGAGTGGCCGGGATCTCGCGCGGATCCGTGCCCTCGGTGAGTGCCTTCGCGGCGGCCGCCGCCTTGTCCTGACCCACCACCACCGTCCAGACGCGATCCGCAGTGTGGATCGCGTCGAAGGTCAGCGACACGCGCTGCGGCGGCGGTTTGGGGGAGTCCTCCTCGCCCACCGTGACCACGCCGCTCACGCCCAGCGAGTCCTTGCCGGGGAAGAGGCTCGCGATGTGCCCGTCCGGGCCGACGCCGAGCAGCAGCACGTCGAAGCGGGGGAGCGCGAGGGAAGAACGGCCGCCCTCTTCGGCGAAGGCCTCCAGGCTCGCTGCATACATCTCTGCGCCCACGATCGGCGATGCCGCATCCTCGGAGGTGGGCATGCGGTGCACGTTCTGCGCGGGGAGCCCGTGCTCCGCGATGAGCGCATCCAGCAGGGCCGCATGGGCCTGCATGGCGTTGCGCTCGGGGTCATCACTGGGGAGCAGGCGCTCGTCGCCCCACCAGAAGTGCACGGCCGACCAGGACGGGGTCTCCGTGCCGGGTTCGGCGACCAGCTCGGCGACCTTCTCCAGCACGGCGATGCCGGCGCTGCCGCCGGTCAGCACCGCATGCGCGCTGCCGTGGTCTGCCACCGCGTCGACCAGGACTGCCAGCAGCCGCTCGGCGACGACGTTCACCAGTTCGTCCTTGCCTGCGTAGATCTCGGTGCGCGGCGCGGCCACTGCCGCCTTGGCGGGATCAGTCATGTCTGTAGGTCCTCTCAGTGCTGTCGTGCAGTGCTCGTCGTCCGAGCATAGTCGCTGAGTCAGTCGGCGGAGCTGGCGGTCTCCGGGAAATCAGTGGCCGGGAGGGCTCGGGTGAGCACTTCACCGAAGATCTCGTCGGAATCGAGCCGGCGCAGCTCCTCTGCGAGGCAGTCTTGCAGCGTGCGCACCGGGAGCGGAACCCCCTGGACGAGGCCGTCGGCAGAATGCAGCACCGCGATCTCCTCACCGCGCGGGCGTGAGAGGCTGACATCGCCGTTCTCGCGGTGGAAGGTGACGGCGGTCAGCGTCAACGGCAGCTCCGAGTCCTCCGGCGCTGCCGTCGAGACCAGTTCCACCGGAATCTCCAGGGCCATCTTCAGCCAGGCCGCGAGCAGGGCGGCGCTGGGCAGATCCGCGGCCGCCTCCACCGTCACCGACGCGATCGCCTCGGGATCCAGCGTGTCCAGAATGCTCGCCAGCTGAATCCGCCAGCCGGTCAGCCGGGTCCAGGCCAGGTCCGTGTCACCCTCGCTGTAGTGCGCGGAGAGCCGCCGCAGCGCCTCCAGCGGGCGAGGATCCATGGCTGTGTCGGTGATCCGCCGGTGAGCGATCTGCCCGATGGGTGTCTCGCTGACACCGTTGGGCAGCTCATCGGCCCACCAGGCGACGATGGGAGCATCGGGAAGCAGCAGCGCGGAGACCATCGCCTCGTTCTGCTCAGCGAGCTCCCCGGAGGCCTCCAAGACGATCACTTCGGAGGCCCCGGCGTCTCCGCCGACCCTGATCTGTGCATCCAGGCGGGTCTCATCCGTGGCCCTGCCGGAGGCGAGGACGATGATTCGGCAGGGGTGCTCTCGGGAGGCGAGATTGGCCGCGTCGATGGCCGGTTCGGCGTTGTCCTTGGACGTGAGGATCACCAGGGTCAGCACCCGGGTCAGCGCGACCACGCCCCCTGCTTCACGGAGTTCGCGCAGCTTCTTCGAGACCTGCGAGGTGGTGGTGTTCTCGATATCGACGATCATGGGGTTCTCCTTATGGCCTGCGCCAGGTGCGGCCATCTCGGGCGAGCAGGTCATGGGCGGACTGCGGCCCCCACCCGCCGGGGGCGTAGGGCTCAGGCTGCTCCTGCTTCGCGGCCCAGTGCTCCTCGAAGGGATCGAGGATCTTCCAGGAGAGCTCGACCTCCTCATGCCGCGGGAACAGCGGCGGTTCGCCGAGCAGGACGTCGAGGATCAGGCGTTCATAGGCTTCCGGGCTGTCCTCGGTGAAGGCATGTCCGTAGCCGAAGTCCATGGTGACATCGCGGACCTCCATCTGGGTGCCCGGCACCTTGGAGGCGAAGCGGATGGTCGCCCC
The DNA here is from genome assembly GCA_947494195.1 of uncultured Nesterenkonia sp. Taxonomy (GTDB): domain Bacteria; phylum Actinomycetota; class Actinomycetes; order Actinomycetales; family Micrococcaceae; genus Nesterenkonia. The sequence continues at coordinate 259,397 of CANLUC010000004.1, forward strand.
CTCGTCCGGCTGGACCCTGATGACGACGGCGTTCTGGCCGAACTCATGATCGTCGTGATCCTGGAAGAGCAGGTTCGGGGCGCGCTTGAAGATCACGGCGATCTCCGTGACACGGCGCCCGAGCCGCTTTCCGGCACGCAGGTAGAAGGGGGCTCCGGCCCAGCGGCGAGTGTTGATGTCCAGCTTCAGTGCGGCGAAGGTCTCCGTGGTCGACTCAGGGTTGAACCCCTCCTCGTCCAAGAAGCCCACCACCTCTTCACCGCCCTGCCATCCCGAGGTGTACTGGCCTCGGGCGGAGGCGGCGTCGAGGTCCTTCGGCAGCCGGACGGCGGCGAGCACCTTCTCCTTCTCCGCACGCAGGTGGTGCGCATCGAAGGAGATCGGCTCCTCCATCGCGGTCAGTGCGAGGAGCTGCAGCAGGTGGTTCTGGATCACGTCGCGTGCGGCGCCGACGCCGTCGTAGTAGCTCGCGCGGCCCCCGATGCCGATGTCCTCGGCCATGGTGATCTGCACATGGTCCACGTACTGGGCATTCCAGAGGGGTTCGAAGAGCTGGTTCGCGAACCGCAGCGCCAGCAGGTTCTGCACCGTCTCTTTGCCGAGGTAGTGGTCGATGCGGAAGACGGCGTCGGGCGGGAAGACCGATTCCACCACCTTGTTCAGCTCCTGGGCCGACTTCAGATCGTGTCCGAAGGGCTTCTCGATGACCACCCGGCTCCAGGGATCCTCATCTGACTCCTTCGGAGCCGCCAGACCGTGGGAGGAGAGCCGCTGGCACACGATCTCGAAGGAATTGGGTGGGATCGAGAGGTAATAGGCGTGATTGCCCCGGGTGCCGCGGGACTCCTCGAGCTCCTCGAGGGTCTCGCCGAGCCGGGCATAGGCGTCGTCGTCGTCGAAGCCCTCGGCCTGCACGAAGCGCAGCCCGGCCGCCAGCTGGTCCCAGACCTGCTGGTCAAAGTTCGTGCGTGCGGAGGCCTTCACATGGTCGAGGACCTCGGCGGCGAACTGCTCGTGGGTCCAGTCCCGACGTCCGAAGCCGACCAGTGAGAAGCTCGGCGGCAGCAGGCCGCGGTTCGCCAGATCGTAGATGGCGGGCAGCAGCTTCTTGCGGGCCAGGTCACCGGTGACGCCGAACATGACCATCGCCGAGGGGCCCGCGATCCGGTTGAGCCGCCGGTCCCGGGCGTCCCGGAGGGGATTGCTGCTTCTGGTGCGGGAGCCGCTCACAGGGCCTCCACCGTCTCGATGAGCTGGGCCAGTCCGGCCTGCCGATCCTGCAGATGCACGCGCAGCACGGGCATGCCGTGGTCGGCCAGCACCTCGGCATCGCCGGCCGCCTGGGCTGCGATGAGCTTGGCCAGCGTGAAGGGGCGATCGGGAACTTCGACGTCGCCCTCGGAATCGGTGGTGATCTGCAGGAACGCCCCGATATGCGGTCCGCCCTTGTGGAACTGACCGGTGGAGTGCAGGAATCGCGGACCCCAGCCGAAGGTCACCGGGCGGCCGGCCAGTGAGGAGAGCTGCGCGCGGATGCTCTCGAGCTCGTGCTCGCTGGTGCGGTCGAGATAGGCCATCACGGCGAGATAGCCGTCCTGCGGGACGGTCTCCAGCAGCGCCTGCAGTGCCGCCTGAAGGCTGGCGGTGTCGGCGTCAGTAAGTGCGGAGCTGCCCAGCGTGCGGATCTCCACGGCCCCGTCGAGCTCTGCCTCGGTGGATTCCGGGGTCTCGGCGTCGAGCATCCCGCGGGCGGCGACCTTTGCGGACTCCACATCGGGCTGATCGAAGGGGTTGATGCCCAGCAGGGCGCCCGCGACGGCCGTGGCGACCTCCCAGAGCATGAACTGCGCGCCGAGGCTGCCGCCGGTGCGGACCTTGTGCGAGCTAACGACCAGGTCGGCGATGTCATTGTCCACGGAGGCGCCGTCCTCGGCGTCGACGTCGATGATCTGCGCGGTCAGCACGTCATCGGCATCGCGGTGCAGCTCGGGCTCGCCGTCGCCCACGATCACCGGGAGCAGCCCGGTGCCGTTCTTGCCGGTGGATTCAGCGATGAGCTGCTCGATCCAGGCGCCCAGGCCCAGCAGCGGGGAGCCGGCGTCGACGATGACGAGCTTGTTCCGCAGCGGGTCGGTGCCGCTGATGGCGGCGCCGAGGCGCAGACCGGGATTGTCGGCGTCGTCCTCGGCGAGGATGGCCAGGGTCTCCTCGGCGTCGTCGAGGAGCGATTCGAGGTCGGCACCGGCCAGTCCGGAGGGGACCAGCCCGAAGGCGGTCAGTGCGGAGTAGCGGCCGCCGACGGTGGGGTCGGCCTCGAACACCGCGCGCACGCCTGCCTCTGCGGAGGACTTGGCCAGCGGCGAGCCGGGGTCGGTGACGATCACGGTGCGGGACTGGGCATCGATGCCGGCGTCGGTCATCGCCTGCTGCACGATCCGCCGCTGGGAGTCAGTCTCCACGGTGGAGCCTGACTTTGAGGACACCACGAGCACGGTCTTCGCGATGTCGGTGCCGATGACCGAGGCGACGTGCTGAGGGTCGGTGGAGTCCAGCACGGTCAGTTCGACGCCGGCCGTGGCGCAGATGACTTCGGGGGCCAGCGAGGATCCGCCCATGCCTGCGAGCACCACGCGGGTGACGCCCTCACCGGCGAGCTCTTCGCGCAGCGCGGTGATCTGGGGCAGAAGCTGGCGGGAATCCTCGAAGAGGTCCACCCAGCCGAGGCGCTTGCTGGCCTCGTCCTCGGCCTCGACTCCCCAGAGGGTGTGGTCCTTCGCCGCCAGCCGGGAGGCGAACTCGTGATCCAGCAGGCCGGGGACCTGGTTCTCAGCGGCTTCGCGGGCCGCCCCGGTCAGTGTCAGGGAGAGTGAGCTCATGACGTGCTTCCTTTCTCAGCCGAACACCTGGGTTCGACCTGGCCAGCATCTGCACTTATAGGGGGCCGGTGGGATTCACACGGCTGTTGACCCTGACCGGCGCCCGGTCGAGATCTGGACTCTCGAGATCCGTGGAGCTCGAGGGCTCAGACCCTGGGTTTGTGAAACCCAGTGACCGGGCACCGTACGGAGTGAACAGTCGCCGGGACCGCCCGTGCGGACGGGCCCTGCGGAGTCAGCTCAGCTGTTGCGCTTCAGGCCATCCTCGATGGTGCCCAGCAGGCCCTTCCAGGAGACCTCGAACTTCTGCAGGCCTTCATTCTCCAGCGCGTCGACGACCTCGCGGTAGCTGATGCCTGCCGCGGAGATGCCGTCGAGGACCCGGTTGGCCTCCACATAGGTGCCGGAGAGCGTGTCACGCTCCACCACGCCATGATCCGCCAGTGCCAGGAGCGTCTTCTCCGGCATGGTGTTGACCACGTCGGCACCTGCGAGCTCGGTGACGTAGAGGGTGTCGGAGAGGTTGGGGTCCTTGGTCCCGGTGGAGGCGAGGAGCAGGCGCTGCGGGCGGCCGCCGCGCTCGGCCAGCAGCTGCCAGCGCTCGGAGGAGAAGGTCTCCACCGCGATCTGGTGTGCCAGGCGAGCGTTCGCGACGGCGGCCTGAGACTTCAGCTTCTCGGTCCCGGGCTTGCCCTCCTCGGCTGCCAGTTCCAGGCGCTTATCGACCTCGGCGTCCACACGGGACACGAAGAAGGACGCCACAGAGTGGATCTTGGAGATGTCGATGCCCTCAGAGTGGGCCTTCTCCAGGCCGAGCATGAACGCGTTGATGACCGCGCGGTAGCGCTCGAGCGAGAAGACCAGCGTGACGTTGACGCTGATGCCCTCCGAGACCACGGCGGCGATCGCCTCGATGCCCTCGACGGTGGCGGGGATCTTGATCATCACGTTTTCGCGGTCCACGGCCTTGTACAGCTCGCGGGCCTGGGCGATGGTGCCTGCGGTGTCGCGGGCGAGGCGGGGATCGACCTCGATGGACACCCGACCGTCGACGCCGTTGGTGGCGGCGTAGACGCCGGCGAAGACGTCGCAGGCCTCGCGCACATCGGAGGTGGTGATGTCGAAGACGGCCTTCTCGGCGTCGGCCCCGGCGTCGGCCAGCTCGGCGAGCTGCTGCTCGTACGCCTCACCGTCCTTCAGTGCGGATTCAAAGATGGTCGGGTTCGTGGTCACGCCGACGACGTTGTGGGTGTCGATCAGCTTCGCCAGCGAACCTGAGTTCAGCCGTTCGCGGGAGAGGTCATCGAGCCAGATGGAGACGCCGAGGTCGGACAGCGCCTGAGTGTTGGTGTTTGCAGTCATATTCAATGCTCCTGATGCCAGGGGGTGGGTATGGGGTGGGCCGACCGCCCCGGTCCCCGCAGACTCAGCTGCGGGGACCGCGGCGGACTGCCTCAGGAGGCCGCGGCGATGGACTCCTGGGCGGCCTCGGTGACGGCTGCTGCGGTGATGCCGAACTGCTCGTAGAGCACCTTGTAGTCGGCGGAGGCGCCGAAGTGATCCAGTCCGACGATCCGGCCGGCGTCGCCGACGATGTCGCGCCAGCCCATCGGGGAGGCTGCCTCCACGGAGACGCGCGCCTTGACGGCTGCAGGAATGACGCTCTCGCGGTAGGCCTCGTCCTGCTCGAAGAACCACTCGCGGCAGGTCATGGAGACCACGCGGGCGGCGACGCCCTGCTCGGCGAGTGCCTCGCGGGCCTCGACGGCCAGCTGCACCTCGGAGCCGGTGCCGATCAGCACGACGTCGGGGGTCACCACGGCGCCGTCCTTGACGGACTCGGCCAGCACGTAGGCGCCCTTGGCGGCGCCCTCCACCGAGCCGAACTCCGTGGCGGTGGCCGCTCCCGTGCCGCGTGCGTAGGTGGGGATTCCCTGGCGGGTCAGCGCCAGGCCGGCCGGACGGTCGCTGCGGCGCAGCACCTCGCGCCAGGCGATGGCCACCTCATTGGGGTCGCCGGGGCGCACCACATCGAGGTTCGGGATCGCACGCAGCGTCGCAAGCTGCTCCACCGGCTGGTGGGTGGGTCCGTCTTCGCCCAGGCCGATGGAGTCATGGGTCCAGACGAAGATCGAGCCGATGCCCATCAGCGCCGCCAGGCGGATCGCCGGACGCTGGTAGTCGGAGAAGATCAGGAAGGTGCCGTTATAGGTCCGCAGCGGCGTGGACAGCGAGATGCCGTTGGTGATGGCCGCGGCTGCATGCTCACGGATGCCGAAGTGCAGATTGCGTCCGTAGGGGTTGCCGCTGAACTTCTCGGTGGAGTGGGACTCCGGGACGAAGGACTCGTAGCCGTCGAGGTGCGTGTTGTTCGACCCCGCGAGGTCGGCTGAGCCGCCCCAGAGCTCGGGAAGGATCTCTGCGATGCCATTAAGCACCTTGCCGGAGGCGGCGCGGGTGGCCATGTCCTCCCCGGCGGGGAACTCGGGCAGCTGGGACTCCCAGTCCTCGGGAAGCTCGCCGGCGGTCAGCCGGTCCAGCAGCTTCGCCTCATCGGTGTTCGCCTCACGCCAGGACTGGTACTTCTCGTCCCATTCCTGGCGGGTCTCGACGCTGCGCTCCAGGATCTTGCGTGCGTGGGTCAGGACCTCGTCCTCCACCGCGAAGTGCGCCTCGGTGTCGAAGCCGAGGAGCTCCTTGAGGGCCACCAGCTCATCGGTGCCCAGCTTGGAGCCGTGGACGGCGCCGGTGTTCTGCTTCTTCGGGGAGGGGTAGCCGATGATGGTGCGCAGCGCGATGAGCGATGGCTTGGAGGTCTCTGCCTTCGCGGCCAGCACGGCCCGGTGGAGCTCGTTGATGTCCTCGTCGTAGTCGCCGGACTTCTTCCAGTCCACGCGCTGCACGTGCCAGCCATAGGCTTCATAGCGCGCGGCGACGTCTTCGGTGAAGGCGATGTCAGTGTCGTCTTCGATGGAGATCTTGTTGTCGTCCCAGATCACCACGAGGTTGCCGAGCTCCTGATGGCCCGCCAGCGAGGAGGCCTCGGAGGTCACGCCCTCCTGGAGGTCGCCGTCGGAGGCGATGACATAGACCGTGTGGTCGAAGGGCGAGTCCCCGACAGGTGCATCCGGGTCCAGCAGACCGCGCATCCGGCGCTGACCGTAGGCGAATCCGACCGAGGAGGCCAGACCCTGGCCGAGTGGGCCGGTGGTGATCTCGACGCCGGCGGTGTGGCCGTACTCAGGGTGGCCCGGGGTCAGCGAGTCCCAGGTGCGCAGCGCACCCAGGTCTTCGACCTCCAGGCCGTAGCCGGAGAAGTAGAGCTGGAGGTAAAGAGTCAGCGAGGTGTGTCCGGGGGAGAGGATGAAGCGGTCGCGACCGATCCAGTGGGGATCGGTGGGATCATGCTTCATCACCTTCTGGAAGAGCAGGTAGGCGGCGGGGGCCAGCGACATCGCGGTGCCTGGGTGGCCTGAGCCGACCTTCTCCACGGAGTCGGCGGCCAGCACGCGCAGCGTGTCGACTGCCCGCTTGTCCAGATCGGTGAATACGGCATTCTCGGTCACGAGGGGTTCCTCCAAAGGGTGAGTGACGGTGGACAACGAGGTCCGCGCACATCGTTGTGCCGCGCAGGAACAACCCTACCGGGGCAGAGGCTATTCCTGGCAGATCATCACGGCATTCCAGGTTGTCTGCGCGTGATGACCGCGGAATTGAGAGCTTCGATATCGGATCTGAGTGCCTGCGCCGATGCAGGGCGATCTGTGGTGCTGCGTCGTCTGTGGTGCGGGGTCAGCCCAATCCCAGTGCCAGCGAGATGAACTCGAAGGACCGGTGGCGGATGACCAGGTCAGCCTGCTCTTCCAGGGCAGGCTTCGCGCAGAACGCGATCCCCACTCCGGCGGCCGCGATCATGTCGAGGTCATTGGCTCCATCGCCGACGGCGACGACGTTTCGAGGCCGCAGCCCCTGTGATGCCGACCACTGTTCAAGATACCCCTTCTTGGCTGCCCGGTCGACGACGGCGCCGCGCACCGTCCCCTCGAGGGTGCCGGTCGCAGAGATGGCGAGGTCATTGGCATGGAACCCGGTGAGCCCGAGTCGCTGGGCCAGCGGAGCCAGGACCTGGAGAAACCCGCCCGAGACGGCATAGCTCGGCCACCCACGGCTGGCCAGCTCGGCCAGCAGGGTCTCGGCGCCCTGGGTGGGAGTGATCGAAGCGAGGGTCGAGGTGATCACGTCTTCAGGGAGACCGCTCAGCGCGGCGACCCGCTGGTGCAGCGAGGCCTCGAAGTCGATCTCGCCGCGCATGGCTCTCTCCGTGACCTCCGCGACCTCGGCTTCACGTCCGGCTCCCCGGGCCAGCAGCTCGATGACCTCCTGATCGATCAGCGTGGAGTCCACGTCCATGAGCAGCATCAGCCGGCCGTCCTCGGCGTGCAGCGTCGCACGCTGCGCTCCGGGCAGCACCGTCTGGGTGACGGGGCCCTCCAATTGATCGGCGGCGTCCTCCAGAAGCGAGACCGCGAGCTGTGCTCCGTAGGAGTCGTCGGCGTCATCCAGCGTCACGGACCAGCGGGCGGCCTGGATCTCGTCCCCGCCGGCGACAAGGACGTTTCGCAGCTCCACGCTGTGCACCACGCCGCGACGGGAGAACTCATGGGTCAGCGAGCGGATGAGCGGGCCGTCCAGGGAGGAGGCCGCCAGGAGGGCCACGGTGCCTTGTGGGACGTCAGGGTGGGGGAGCGCAGTCATAGCGTGTTCAGCCTATAGCTCCAGGTCGCGTTCGATAGTGTTGAGGCCATGAGCCCTGTCCTCGAAATCCAGAATGTCACCGTGCGCCGGGGGCGCAAGAATCTTCTCAACAACGTCTCCTGGACGGTGAATGAGGACGAGCGCTGGGTGATCCTGGGCCCGAATGGCGCCGGCAAGACCACCCTGCTGCAGATCGCCGCAGCCCGGCTGTTTCCCACCACCGGCACCGCCCGGATCCTCGATGAGCAGCTGGGCGCCGTCGATGTCTTCGAGCTGCGTCCGCTGATCGGCTTCAGCTCGAATTCACTGACCAGCACCATGCCGATGCAGGAGACCGCGCTGAACGTCGTCGTCACCGCCGCCTACGGAGTGACCGGACGGTGGCGCGAGGAGTACGAGCAGCTGGACGAGCGGCGTGCCTTCGAGCTGCTCAATGAATGGGGTGTGGGCACGGTCTTCGATCGGCCCTTCGGGACGCTTTCGGAGGGTGAGCGCAAGCGGGTGCAGATCGCACGGGCGCTGATGACCGATCCGGAGCTGCTGCTGCTCGACGAGCCCGGTGCAGGTCTGGACCTCGGTGGCCGAGAGGCGCTCGTGGAGCGCACCAGCCAGCTGGTCACCCAGGAGGAGTCTCCCACCACCGTCCTGGTGACCCACCACCTCGAGGAGATCCCGCCCGGCTTCACCCACGTCCTGCTGCTGCGCGACGGCGCGCCGGTCGCCTCCGGGCCCATCGAGGAGACCATGACCTCGGCGAACCTCTCGAGGACCTTCGACACCGAGCTGGACCTGGTGCATCGGGACGGCCGCTACTCGGCGTTCAAGAAGCAGCCGGCGCAGCGCTGATGGAGGCGCTCAGCGATATCGCCCTGCATGGGCTCGGCCTGGAGATGCTGGCGCTGATCTTCGTCGCCGGCATCTGGGCTGGAGCCATCAACACCGTGGTCGGCTCCGGCACCCTGGTGACGTTTCCCGTGCTGGTGGCCATGGGCGTGCCTCCGGTCTCGGCCACCGTGTCCAACGCGATGGGTCTGATCGCCGGCAACTTCACCGGTGCCTGGGGCTACCGCCGGGAGATCCGCCAGGTGAAGTCGGTGCTGATCAAGCTGATTCCGGCCTCGGTGCTCGGCGGAGTGATCGGCGCGGCGCTGCTGATCACGCTGCCCGAGGAGGTCTTCGGACGGGTCGCGCCGATCCTGATCGTGATCTCGCTGATCTTTGTGCTCGCGCAGCCCAGGCTCTCGGCCTGGGTCAGAGCGCGCGCCGCCCGGCGGGAAGCGGGGGCGGAAGGTTCCGCCGAGGGCCCCCAGGGAGCTGCACGCGCCTCGGCCGCCACGCAAGATACACCGGCGGAGCCCCCGAAGACTCCTTCCATGCCCACGGTGAGCCTGGTGCTCATGCTGCTCGTCTTCGCGGCCGGGATCTACGGCGGATACTTCGTCGCTGCTCAGGGCATTCTGCTGATGGGCATCCTGGGCATCTTCCTGATGGCAAACATCCAGCAGGCCAACGGGGTGAAGAACCTGCTGGTCGCCGTCGTGAACCTCACTGCCGCGATCAGCTACGTCCTGGTGGACTATCTGCTGCGTGAGCCGGATGAGCGGGTGATCCTCTGGGGCGTCGTCGCCATCATCGCGGTGGCCTCCACGCTCGGCGGACTCATCGGGGCGTGGGTCGGCCGGCGACTCTCTCCGCTGCTGCTCCGGGCCGTCATCGTCACGCTCGGGCTGGTGGCGCTGTTCGTGATGCTGCGCAACCTCTTCGTCGGGTGAGAACCGGCTTCGCGACGTCGTCCTGGAGGGCTTCAGGGCGGGGGGAGGCCTGATTTGATATAGTGCTGTGTTGGTCCATTCTGGCCACGCCTCAGTTCCACGCTTCTGGCAAAATCCAGCGGCAGATGAAAAGGACACACCTCATGAAGTCTGAAATCCACCCCAAGTACGAGCCGGTCATCTTCAACGATCTGGCCTCCGGCGAGAAGATCCTGACCCGCTCCACCACTTCGTCCAACAAGACGATGGAATGGGAAGACGGCAACACCTACCCGGTCATCGACGTTGAGATCTCCGCTGCGTCGCACCCGTTCTACACCGGCAAGCAGCGCATCATGGACTCCGCCGGCCGCGTCGAGCGCTTCAACGCTCGCTTCAAGGGCTTCGGCGGCAAGAAGTAAGGAACCTTCCTGCTTCACACCCCCAGCTTTCACGAAGGGCCGCAGTCATCGACTGCGGCCCTTCTGCTGTCTGCAGGTCCGCTCGGCGACAGGAATAGGATTGTCCTATGACGGACACGCATCAGCATCACGGTGAATACAAGGTCGTCGGCGGCAAGCTCGTCGTCGTCGATCTCCAGACCGACCTCGACCCGCGCAGCCATCCGCGAGAAGCAACGATCACGGTCGCCTCGGTCAACGGTGACTTCTTCCTGGAGCCCGATGAGGCGCTGGACGCGCTCAACGCCGCCCTGGTCGGACTGCCGGTGCGCGCGACGCGGGAAGAGATCGCCGAATCCGTGCGTGCCCAGCTTCCCGCTGAGGCGCATATGTTCGGCTTCGACGAGTACGCCATCGCCACTGCGGTGCGCCGCGCTCTGGGCCACGCCACGCGCTGGGAGGACCATGAGTGGGAGGTCATGCCCGCGGTGCAGCTGCCCGTGGAGATGCATGTGGCGCTGGACCAGGTGCTCACGGAAGAGGTGGGACTGGGCAACCGCCCTCCGCTGATGCGCATGTGGGACTACTCGGGCCGGGCCGTCGTGATCGGGTCCTTCCAGTCGCTGGCCAACGAGGTTGATTCCGAGGCGGCCGAGCGCATGGGCGCCACCGTGGTGCGTCGAATCACCGGCGGGGGAGCGATGTACATGGACGAAGGCAGCTTCGTCACCTACTCGCTCTCCGTGCCGCAGTCACTGGTGGACGGGCTCAGCTTCGCCGACTCCTATCCGTTCCTCGACGCCTGGGCCATGGAGGCGCTGACCGAGATCGGGATCTCCGCCTCGTACAAGCCGCTCAACGACATCGTCTCCACCGAGGGCAAGATCGGCGGGGCCGCGCAGAAGCGGCTGGCCAGCGGCGCGATGGTGCACCACGTGACGATGAGCTACGACATGAACGCCGATGACATGCTCCAGGTCCTGCGCATCGGTCGGGAAAAGATCTCCGACAAGGGGATCACCTCGGCGGCGAAGCGCGTGGACCCGCTGCGCAGCCAGACGGGGCTGGCGCGGGAGGAGATCCTGAAGGTGTTCGTGGAGACCTTCGCGCGGAAGTACGACGCCACGATCGCCGAGATCCGTCCCGAGGAGCTCGCACGTGCGGAGAAGCTCGTGCAGGAGAAGTTCAGCACCAGGGAATGGACCGCACGGGTGCCCTGAGCTGGGAGGATCGTGCGACCGAAGAGGACGACGACGGCCCGTGCCGAGGTCCCCGATTCGCTGTCTGGTTCCGCGCCGTGCTAATGTTTCTTGTCGCTGCCAATGAGGCAGAAACAATGCGCGGGTGGCGGAATAGGTAGACGCGCTAGCTTGAGGTGCTAGTCCTCGTATAAGAGGGTAGGGGTTCAAGTCCCCTTCCGCGCACATTGTGAATGCGGCATTCAGATGCCGCACAGACCCCGGTCTGACGAGGAGAGATCCCGTCGGCCGGGGTTTTCTGTGTCCCCACCGCGTTTCCTGTGTCCCCACGCATTGAGCGGCGGATTCTCCGAGCATCTCCTGCGGTTCTAGACCCGTACTGCCCGGTATTTCCGCCACTCAACGAAGGGGTGTCAGCTGTCGCCGGCGTTGTCGGCGTAGGAGTAATCTTCTGGCTCGTCACCGTTGTTCGCTGCCCACTGTTCAGCGCAGGTCCCCCCGGCGGGAATCTGTTCCCACTCGGCGCGAGCCTGGGACTGCTCCCACAGAAACTCATCGATCTCTTCCTGAGACAACCCTGCTCCCACGAGCGTGGAGGTTTCGATTCCCTCCCAGCAGGCGAAGTGGGCGTCAAAGTCCTCCCACTCGCCGATCTCGAGATAATCAGGGTGGCACAGCGGATCTGGCATCGCTCCCGTGCCGTCCCACTCCTGCGGCCAGCCGATGGGCTGAGCACCGTCATTGTGCTCTGCCTTCTCCGCGAGAGCGGCGTCGTCAGAGCATTCCAGGTGAGCGACCTCGGAGTTGCGGGCCTCCTCGGGGGAGATGTCCGGGGCCGCCGCGTCCTGAGAGTCGGCCGCATCTTCCTCGGCGGCGTCGGTGGTGACCTCGGCAGCCTCATCGGAACTGGACGCCAGCTCCTGTCCAGCGGCAGAGGCATCAGCAGAAGAGGACTCGGTGTCCGGCTGATCCGATGCGCAGGAAGGGAGCAGCACCAGTGCGGCCGCGGCCGACATCGCGGGAATCAAGGTTTTTCTCAGCATGAACACACCATACATATTCTGCCTTGATATATGAATGGGAACAGGTATTCACATTGACATTGCAGCGAACGCTCACTCGGGAGTGTTGCCGAAAGAGGCGGAACGTGGAGTCCCACGCCATGGTGTTGCCAGGGGCGGCATCGAAGGAGTGCTTACCGCCCAGCCCCTGGAGAGGGGCCTCCAAAGCATGTCGGCTGACCCGGAAAAGAAGCTTCCCATCATGCACTGAGGGGCGGATTCTACGAACACTTCATGGGGCTGTAGGCCCCAAGTACTCGGAGAATCCGCCCCTCAACGTGGAGTGGGGTCCGCCCGTCAGTGCGGGCGGCGGTGGGTCAATTGGTGGGGGTGCCTGAACCGGGGTTCTTCCGCGAGCGGTTGCGGAACATCCGGAAGAGCTTTCGGCCGAGCCACATGAGTACTGTTCTGAAGATCATGTCAGGAGCATATCCGAGTACCCCTGTGTGGGCACGTCTGGCCAGACGGATGCAGAGGAGTCCAAAGGGACCGAGTATGCGCAAGACTCCGCGGGCGCATGCCGAAGTGGCTAGGCTGGGCACAGAGATCCCTACCCCATGAGGAGAGCATCTGTGAGCACCGCATCCGGCGCGACCCCCGCAGCAGCGGCCGAAGCAGAGGTCGTCGACTTCTGCCGAGACCTGATCCGGCTCGACACCTCGAACTGGGGGGAGGGACGCTCCAACGGTGAGCGCGAGGCCGCCGAATACTGTGCGGCCATCATGCGACAGGCGGGGCTGGAGCCGGAGATCTTCGAGTCCGCGCCGGGCCGCACGTCCGTCGTCGCCCGGATGAGCGGCAGCACCCCGGAGCTGGGCGCACTGGTCGTGCACGGGCACCTCGACGTGGTCCCCGCACAGGCGCAGGACTGGCAGGTGGACCCCTTCGCCGCGGAGATCCGCGACGGCATGATCTGGGGCCGCGGCGCCGTGGACATGAAGGACATGGACGCGATGATCCTGGCCTCGATGCTGCGGATGCACCGCGAGGGCCACCAGCCGCAGCGTGATCTCATCTTCGCCTTCTTCGCGGACGAGGAGGACAACGGCAACTTCGGGGCCAAGTGGATGGTCAAGCATCACCCCGAGGTCTTCGAGGGTGCCACCGAGGCCATCAGCGAGGTCGGAGGGTTCTCCACCGACGTCGCGGGTCAGCGCGCGTACCTGATCCAGACCGGCGAGAAGGGCCTGCACTGGACCAAGATGACCGCCTCGGGGACGGCTGGGCATGGTTCCGCCATTCACAGTGACAATCCCGTGGTCCGGCTCGGCGCCGCTGTGGCTGCCATTGGAGAGTACGAATGGCCGCTGGACTACACGAAGACCACGCGCGCGCTGATGGAGCAGCTCTCCGAGCTCACCGGCATCCCCTTCGACGAGGAGGATCCCTCCGAGCTGCTCGCCGCCACCGGCAGTGCCTCGAAGTTCATCTCCGCGACGCTGCGCAACACCTCGAACCCGACCCTGCTCGAGGCCGGATACAAGCACAATGTGGTCCCCGGCTCGGCCTCCGCGCTGGTGGACGCCCGCACGCTGCCCGAACAGGACGCCCAGGTCGCCGCGAAGCTCGAGGAGCTCGCCGGCGAGAAGGTCAGCTTCGAGCTGCTCAACGGCGGGCCGTCCCTGGAGGTCCCGTTCTCGGGACTGCTGGTCGAGCAGATGGTCGCCTCGCTCAAGGCGGAGGACCCCGAGGCTGCAGTGCTGCCCTACATGCTCGGCGGCGGCACCGACAACAAGCACCTGGCCTCGCTGGGCATCTCGGGGTACGGCTTCGCCCCGCTGCAGCTGCCCGCCGAGCTGGACTTCACCGGCATGTTCCACGGAGTCGACGAGCGCGTCCCGCTGGAGGCGCTGACCTTCGGAGTGCGCGTGCTCCACCGCTTCCTCGCAGCCCAGTAGACCCGCCCGGTAGAGTCCCACGTCGCCACCGATGAGCCACGACCTCCAGGAGCATCCCATGGACCCGATCACCGCCGTGCTGAGCGAGGAGCTGCTGAGCCGCATCGCCGCCAGGGCACCCGGCTACGACGAGCGCAACGAGTTCTGCCATGAGGACCTCGCCGAGCTCACGGCCGCCGGGTATCTGCGTGCGCTGGTCCCCGTGGATCGAGGGGGGCTGGGCTGGGACCTGCCCACTCTCGTCGCCGCTCAGCGCCGCCTCGCCGCGGCCGCGCCGGCGACCGCACTGGCCGTGAACATGCACCATATATGGGTCAATGTGTCCCGGCAGATGGTCGAGCGCGGCCACACCGAGTTCGAGCAGGTGCTCCAGGAGGCGGCAGCCGGCGAGGTCTTCGCCTTCGGCATCTCCGAGGCCGGCAACGACGCGGTGCTCTTCGACTCCACGACCGAGGCGACGGTCGACGACGACGGCTCGGTCACCTTCACGGGAACCAAGATCTTCACCACGCTCGCCCCGGTATGGACCCGGCTCGGGCTCTTCGGAAAAGACACCGCAGCCACGGGGGCCGAGGGCGAGACCCCGCTGATCTTCGGCTTCCTCGAACGAGAGACGCCCGGCTGGCGCACCCTCGAGAACTGGGACACGCTCGGGATGCGGGCGACGCAGTCACATGCCACCTCCCTGGAGGGTGCGCGAATCCCTGCGGAGCGGATCGTCCGACGGCTTCCCGTCGGCCCGAACCCGGACCCGCTGGTCTTCGCGATCTTCTCCTCGTTCCTGACCCTGCTCGCTGCCGTCTACACCGGTATCGGTGATCGCGCCCTCACCCTCGGTGCGGAGCTGGTGACCCAGCGCACCTCACTGATCAGTGGGGAGTCCATGGATCGGGACCCAGACGTGCGCTACAAGCTCGCGGAGGCTCAGCTCGGGCAGCTCTCCCTGGACTCACAGCTGCGCGGGATCGCCGGGGAGGTGGAGTCAGTGGCGGAGCACGGCCCCTCCTGGTTCCCGCGCCTCGCGGCGCTGCGGACCACGGCGACCCGGACCGCGCGGCAGGTCGTGGACCAGGTGCTCAGCGTCAGCGGCGGTGCACAGTATCACCGGGAATCGGAGCTCAGCAGGCTCTACCGGGACTCACTGGCCGGAATCCATCACCCCTCCGATGACGAGTCCGCGCACCGCACCCTGGCCAGCTACACCCTGGGCCCCCTCTGAGCCACAGCGCTTGCGGCGAGCAGGCCCTCCGGGAGCGGCCCCTCCAGGGACCAGCCCCGCGACAGGACCAGCACCGCGACAGCGGGGCAGCATCGCGACAGCGGGGCAGTCGGCGGGTCAGAGCGTGCGCTGAACCCGCATCACGCGCCGGCGCAGCCAATATCGGCGCAGCCCGCCGGTGTACATCACCGAGCGCCGGAGCTCCCATTTGCCGTACTCGGCATGGTCGATGACCCGCCTGCGCACCTGGTTCAAGGACTCCTGCGGCTGGCAGGTGATGACCATGTACTCCCAGGTCGGGCCCGCGTCGTCGACCTCGGAATAGAGCTCGGCGGTGGGCTGGGACCACCAGTTCTGCTGCGCCATCGGGTGTTCACCTTCACTTTCGCCGGGGAGCCTCAGCCTACGTGGGAAGGCCCCTGACTCCGAGTTCATGACCAGGACTTACCGAAGTGGTGTCTCGTTGGTACGGTGAGCGTATGACTATGGATCCTCGCGTGGCACTCAACGCGCTGACAAACGCTCTCGAAGAGCACCTCTCCGCCTCGATGAACCGCCGTGGAGATGAGGATCCGGCAGTCGAATCAGCCTTCTACAACATCTCCGACGCCTTCGAGGCCTACGAGGACGCGCTCTTCGCCGCCAGCGGTGAGGTGACTCCGCTGGATCTCTACGATGACGATGACGAGGACGGCGAGGATGACCTCGATGAGGATGAGGATTCCGAGGATGACCCGGACCTCGATTCGGAGGAAGAGATCTACGAGGACGAGGAAGAAGAACAGCGCTAGCTCCCTGCGGCCCGCGAGCCGTATCTGATCAGCACCGACACCGCCGTCGCTCACCCCAGGCCGAGCTCTGATGCTCTAAGCTCGGCGTGTGCAGTGGATTGAAGCGATCATACTCGGACTGGTCCAGGGGCTGACCGAATTCCTCCCCATCTCCTCCTCTGCGCACCTGCGCATCGTGGGGGAGTTCCTGCCCGGTGCGGCAGACCCAGGGGCGGCGTTCACGGCCATCACCCAGCTCGGCACCGAGCTGGCGGTGCTGGTCTACTTCTGGCGCGACATCGTGCGGATCGTCAAGGCCTGGTTCGCGGCTCTCGCCGGCAAGCTGCCGCATTCAGATGCCGATGTGCGAATGGGCTGGCTGATCATCATCGGCACCATCCCGATCGTGGTGCTCGGACTGCTGCTCGAGGACATGATCGAATCGGTGTTCCGCACGCTCTGGCTCACCGCGACCATGCTGGTCGTCTTCGCCGTGGCGCTGGCCTTCGCCGACGCCTACGGCAAACAGCGCAAGCCGCTGGACCAGCTCAGCGTGCGCGACGGCATCATCTTCGGCTTCGCCCAGGCCATGGCGCTGATCCCGGGCGTCTCCCGCTCGGGCGGCTCCATCACGGCAGGCCTGCTTCTGGGATACACCCGCGAGGCCGCAGCCCGGTACTCCTTCCTGCTCGCCATTCCCGCCGTGTTCGGCTCGGGGTTCTACAAGCTCTTTGGTTCGTTGGGCGAACAGGCTGGCCCCTACTCGATGGGACAGACCCTGCTGGCCACGACCGTCGGCTTCTTCGTCGCCTATGTGATCATCGGCTGGTTCCTGAAATACGTGTCCAACAACTCGTACACGATCTTCGTGAACTACCGGATCCTGCTGGGCCTCTTCGTCTACATCATGCTGGGCCTCGGAATCATCAACGCCTGATCCGCGTTGGACCTCTGAGACCTGTTGCGCCGACGACCCCGTCGCCTGACCCCTGACCCCAACGGTGAAAGGATCCCTGCGTGAAATCGTGGACCTCCCCGGACGTGCCTGCCCTGCCTGCGCTGCCCGAAAACCTGCAGCTGCACGACACCTCCACGGGGGCGCTGGTGCCGGTGACGTCCGACGACGGCGTGGGGTCGCTCTACGTCTGCGGCATCACCCCCTATGACGCCACCCACCTGGGTCACGCCAACACCTATGTGCAGTTCGACCTGCTGGTCCGCTATTGGCGGGCTGCCGGACTGGACGTGAACTACGTGCAGAACGTCACCGACATCGACGATCCGCTGCTCGAGCGAGCCACCGCCACCGGCGTCGACTGGTTCGAGCTGGCGCAGGAGCAGACCGAGCTCTTCCGCGAGGACATGTCAGCGCTGGGCGTGATCGCCCCCGATGCCTATCTCGGCGCGGTCGAGACGATCCCGGTGGTCGCCCAGGATGTGGAACGCCTGGTCGAGCTCGGCATGGCCTACCCCGTGCCCGTGCCGACCCAGGAGCTCGCCGACGGCGTGGTGCCCGGTTCCGCTGAAGCCTTCGACATCTACTTCGACACCGCTCAGGCTGAAGCCAGCACTCCGTGGACCCTGGGCAGCATCGGCAACTACGATCGCGCCCAGATGGAGGAGCTCTTTCCGGAGCGCGGCGGGGACCCGCAGCGGCCGCATAAGCGTGATCCGCTGGATCCTCTGCTCTGGCGAGCCCGCCGCGACGGGGAGCCGCACTGGGACGGCCGCAGCCTCGGCGAGGGACGGCCCGGATGGCACATCGAATGTTCGGTGATCGCCCGGCGCCATCTCCCCGCCCCCTTCATGGTCCAGGGAGGCGGATCCGATCTGCGCTTCCCGCACCACGAGTTCAGCGCCGCACACGCCACAGCGGCCGACGGCGTCGCCCTGGCCGGCACGTACATGCACACCGGAATGGTCGGCCTCGACGGCGAGAAGATGTCCAAGTCCAAGGGCAACCTGGTGCTCTCCTCACGTTTGCGCGCCGAGGGCATCGACCCCCAGGTGATCCGCACGCTGCTGCTCTCGCATCACTACCGCGAGGACTGGAGCTACGCGCCGGATCAGCTGCGCACCGCGGCGCAGCGCTGGACGCGGTGGAACCAGGCACTCGCCTCGGCGCCGGAGACCGACGCCTACGGCGAGCTGGGCACCGACTCCGCCGTCCCGGACGACCTCCAGTACGCCCTGCACTCGGCGCTGTCACAGAACCTGAACGCCCCCGCCGCGCTGGAGACGCTCGACATGTGGGCCGACGGTCGGCTGGCAGCAGATTCAAGCCGCACGCGCGTGGCCGCAGTGGTCAAGGCGCTGCTGGGGATCGAGCTCCTGGCCGCCGAGCCGGCGCACAGCATGGCGGCCTCGGGGGTCCAGGCGCTGGACTGAGCCCTCGAGCTCAGTTCTCCGGCGGTTTGCGGCGGCGCAGGTAGCGTTCGAACTCCTGGGCGATCGCCTCGCCGCTGGCCTCGGGCAGGTTCGTCGTATCCGTGGCCTCTTCAAGCTGCTTGACGTAGTCGGCGATCTCCGTGTCCTCCTCAGCCAGATCGTCGACCCCGCGCTCCCAGGCCTCCGCGTCCTCCGCGACTTCGCTCTCATCCAACGTCAGACCCAGCAGATCTTCGAGCTCCCGCATGATCGCGAGCTGCGCCTTCGGTGAGGGCGCCTGCCCCACGTAATGGGGGATCGCGGCCCACAGCGACACCGCGGGCAGCCCCGCCTGGGCGGCCGTGTGCGCGAGCACCCCGACGATCCCGGTGGGGCCTTCATAGCTGGGTTCATCGATCTCGAGGATCTCCTGCAGCGCCACATCCTCGCTGGAGAGCGAGGCTGGGATCGGCCGGGTGTGCGGGACATCGGCGAGCAGCGCGCCCACCAGGACGATCCCGGAGACGTCGTTCTCCGCGGCGCGAGTGAGGATGTCTGCGGTGAAGGCCTGCCAGCGGAAGCTCGGTTCCACGCCGTGGACCAGCAGCAGGTCGACGGCGGCGCGCGCCGGCCGGGCACGGTAGATCTTCGTCGAGGGCCAGATGATCTCCCGATGACCGCCGGTGCTGCGCACCTTGGGACGGGAGAACTGGTAGTCGTAATATCCCTCGTCCTCGACCTTGCCGATCAGCTCCGCGCCGCAGGCCTGACCGACTGCACGCACGGCGGAGGAGGCGGCCGCGCCGGCGTCGTTCCATCCCTCGAAGGCCATGACCATCACGGTGGGACGGGCCCCTGCACGCTGGTCCTCCTCACCGGTGGCCGCGGCAGACTGTGTCGCACGCAGATGATCCGCGAAGCGCTGGGCGAAGCCCTCAGGCACGGAGCTGTCTCCCGTGTGGCCATCTCCGGTGCGCCGTTCAGCTCCCGGATCAGTGCCGTCGGCGGAGGTCTCGTCCGGGGGGATCTCTTCATTCACGCAACTCACACTATCCCCCTGGGGAGGGCATGAGAAGCGTACGATGTTGCCCATGTCTTCGACCTTCCCCTCAGCAGTGCAGACCAGGACAGAGCAGCCAGATGATGCCCCCGAGGGGGTCACCGGAGCGCTGCAGGCGGTGTTCTGGGACATGGATGGCACCATGGTCGATACCGAGCCGTTCTGGATCGATGAGGAGCGCAGCCTGGTCGAGGCGCACGGCGGTGTCTGGACTGAGGAGCAGGCGCACAGCCTCGTCGGACAAGCCCTGACTCATAGCGCGGCCGTGCTTCAGGAGGCCGGCGTGGCGATGACCTCCCGCGAGATCATCGACCACCTCATCACCCGCGTGGCGGCTCGTGCCCAGGCCGATATGCCCTGGCGCCCCGGGGCCCGCGAGCTGCTCGCCGATCTCAACGCCGCCGGTGTGCGCTGCGCGCTGGTGACCATGAGCGAGAAGCCGCTCGCCCAAGCGGTCGTCGAGGCGCTGCCGAGCGGACAGATGGAGTTCATCGTCAGCGGTGACATGGTCTCCCGGGGCAAGCCCGATCCGGAGGCCTATCTGCAGGCCTTCCAGAAGATGGCGGCGGACCACCTCCAGCGCACCGGTGTCGAGCTGCAGATGAACCGCTGCATCGCGATCGAAGATTCGATTCCCGGAGTCTCCTCCGCGGCCGACTCGGGTCTGGTCACCATCGCCGTGCCGCACTACACGCCGATCCCCGAGGACGACCGCTGGCAGCTGCTCCCGGGTCTCAGCGGAGTCGACGCGGCCAGCCTCGAACAGCTCCTGCCCCGATGACGCCCCGCCCCGGCGCCGGCGCACGCCGCTCCGCGCGGATGCGGATCGCCGGGGTGCCCGTCCGCTTCCGGGCCTCCTGGTTCCTGGTCAGCGGTGCCATCGTGCTGCTGTTCGGCCCTCAGGTGCAGCGCATCTTTCCAGAACTGGGATTCCTGGCCTACGCCGTCGCCCTGGGCTACGCGCTGCTGCTGATGCTCTCGGTGCTCGCCCACGAACTGGCCCACGCCCTGGCCGCGAGATCGTTCGGCTGGCCCGCCACCGAGATCGAACTCAACCTCTGGGGCGGGCACACCGAGTTTCTCGCACACCGCGCCACACCGGTGAAGTCGCTTGCCGTTTCCCTGGCCGGCCCGGCGGCGAACCTGGTGATCGCCGGACTCGGCTGGTACTTCTCCGGACTCTTCGACCTGACCGGGGTGGCCGCCCTGCTGGTCCAGGTCACCGTCCTTGTGAACTTCATGGTCGGAGTCTTCAACCTGCTGCCTGGTCTGCCGCTGGACGGTGGACGCATTGTGGAATCCGCCGTCTGGGGTGCCACGGGCAGCCAGGACCGCGGACTGCGCGCAGCGGGGTGGGCGGGGCGCGTCGTCGTCGTGCTGCTGCTGAGCGGACTGGCTGTGCTGGTGATCACCGGGATCCGCGAGATCAGCCTGGTGGTGGTCGTGGTGGCGGTGATGGTGAGCTTCTTCCTCTGGCAGGGCGCCTCGGAGAGCATCCGGGTGGCCAACGCGCGGCTGAGCAGGTCCCGCTGAGCGAGCGCCTTCTCGGTGCATGACCGTCCACAGCGCCGACGGCCTCGACAGCGATAGGCTGAACTCAGAACACAGCTGCGGCGGCCGCCTCCCTGGCCTCCGGAGCGACAGCCCCTCAGAGAGCGAGATTCAGTGAGCACCAGCGCCTCCGGCGAGTCCCCGTCGACGACCACCTCCGGCCCCATCGGAGCACATATGCGCTCAGGACCGCTGCGCGCAGGTCAGCGGGTGCAGCTCACCGACCGCCGGGGCCGGCCCAGCACCATCACGCTGCAGCCCGGCGGAGAATGGCACACCCATCAGGGCGTGCTCCGCCACGATCTGCTCATCGGCGCCAGCGAGGGCATCCTCGTGGCCAATGACGCGGGTCATGAGTACCAGGTGCTGCGTCCGCTGCTCAACGACTTCGTGCTCTCCATGCCCCGCGGCGCGACCGTGGTCTACCCGAAGGACTCCGCGCAGATCGTGCAGGTCGCCGACATCTTCCCGGGCGCTCGGGTGGTCGAGGCCGGCGTGGGCTCCGGCGCGCTGTCGATCTCGCTGCTGCGCGCCGTCGGGGAGAACGGGGTGCTGCACTCCTACGAGCGGCGTGCCGACTTCAAGGACATCGCGGTCGGAAACGTCGAGGCCTTCTTCGGCGAGTCCCACCCAGGCTGGGAGGTCTACCTCGGGGACATGCAGGAGGAGGTCCTCACCGTGGAGGAGCCCGGCAGCGTGGACCGGGTGGTGCTGGACATGCTCGCACCCTGGGAATGCCTGGACGCGGTGAAGACCGTCCTGGCGCCCGGGGGAGTCTGGGTCAGCTATGTGGCCTCCGTGACCCAGCTGTCCCGTCTGGCCGAGGAGATCCGCGCCTCACAGGGCTTCACCGAGCCCGAGGCCCACGAGACCATGCTGCGCACCTGGCATTTGGACGGACTGGCCGTACGACCGGATCACCGCATGGTGGCACACACCGGATTCCTGCTCTCCGCGCGACGGCTCGCCGATGACCAGACTCCCTTGCAGCTCAAGAAGCGCGAGAAGGTCTCCACCGTGAGCGAGGAGGACCGCGCCGCATGGCCCGCCAACGATCCAGAGGCAGTCTGGGACGAGGCAAGCCTGAAGACCCGCACCGTCTCGGGGAAGAAGAGCCGCAAGGCCGCGGCCTACTCGCAGAAGATCGCCGCACAGGCCAAGGAGGTGTTCACTCGTGAGTGAGCAGACAGGCAATGAGGCCCAGAAGCAGAGCCGCGAGGCCCAGCAGCTGCAGGACCGGCTGAACCAGGCCCACCGCCAGCTGGACACGCTGCGCAGCCGCGCCAAGCAGCTGGAGACCCAGCTGCAGACCGCAGGGCGGAACAACCAGCGCATGGTGGATCTGCTGGAGACCACCCGCAACGAGATCTCTGAGCTGCGCAATGCGCTGCAGGCTGATGGACAGGCGCCCTTCACCTTCGGCACCGTGATCGGCTACCGCCCGGCCCACGAACAGGTGGCCGGCCGGGAGATCCAGGCCACCACGGTGGCCGGGGTCGACGTCCTCCAGGCCGGGCGCAAGCTGCGCGTGAGCCTCTCCCCGCTGATCACCCCCGAGGAGCTTCAGGCCGGCGACGAGGTGCTGCTCAACGAGAACTTCACCGTCGTGGCGGTCCTGGGGGCCGAGCCGACCGGCGAGCTCGCGCGGGTCAGGGAAGTGCTGCCCGACTCCCGCCTGGTGATCGTCTCGCGCGGCGAGGACGAACGCGTGGTGACCCTCACCGCTGCCGCCCAGGCCCAGGCCAAGGCCGAGGGGCTGCACAGCGCCCGCGTCGGCGACGCCGTGATGGTGGACCTGCGCACCGGCACCGCCACCGAGATCGTTCCCCTCTCGGAGGTCGAGGATGTGGTGCTCGAAGAGTCACCCGACGTCTCCTACTCGGACATCGGCGGGCTCTCCGAGCAGATCGAGGCCATCCGCGACGCCGTGGAGCTGCCGTTCCTGCACGCTGACCTGTACCAGGAGCACGGTCTGCGCGCCCCCAAGGGCATCCTGCTCTACGGCCCGCCTGGCTGCGGCAAGACCATGATTGCGAAAGCCGTCGCCAGCTCCCTGGCCGGGGGCGGCAGCGGCGCACGGCCCGGGGGAGCTGAGACGAAGGTCGGGAACGCACTGTCCGACGGCGGCGATGCAGCCTCCGAGGGCCAGGGCACGGGGGCCTTCTTCCTGAACATCAAGGGCCCCGAGCTGCTGAACAAGTACGTCGGTGAGACCGAACGGCATATCCGGGTGATCTTCTCCCGCGCTCGCGAACGCGCCTCCTCGGGCCAGCCCGTGGTGGTCTTCTTCGATGAGATGGAGGCCCTGTTCCGCACGCGCGGCAGCGGCGTCTCCTCCGACGTGGAGACCACCATCGTGCCGCAGCTGCTGGCGGAGATCGACGGCGTGGAGTCGCTGGAGAACGTGATCGTCATCGGTGCCTCCAACCGCGAAGACATGATCGACCCGGCCATCCTGAGGCCCGGCCGGCTGGATGTGAAGATCCGTGTCCATCGACCCGGCCGCGAAGGTGCCGGAGAGATCCTCGGCATCCACCTCGGCGGGGCCGTCCCGCTGCACCCTGACCTGCTCGCCGAGCACGGCGACCGGTCCTCGGCGGTGGCGTTCCTCGTCGATTCGCTGTTGGACCGGCTCTTCCCGCAGACCCAGCAGGCGCGCCTGCGCCTGATCCATGCCGATGGAACCTCCACTCCCTTCCAGGCCGCCGACTTCATGTCCGGGGCGGTGCTCAGCAACATCGTGGACCGGGCGAAGAAGGCCGCGATCAAGGACTTCCTGGGCTCCGGCACCGATCCGGCGCAGAAGGGCCTCACCCTGGACCACCTCTTCGACGCCGCCGAAGAGGAGCTCCGAGACCAGGAGGACCTGGTGAACACCTCGGATCCGCAGGCCTGGTCCCGCGTCGTCGGCGCCTCGAGCTCTCCCGTGGTGCGCATCGAGCGGCCTGCCGCCGGGACTGACGGCAGCGCCGCCGGGGCCCCTGCGCAGCAGCGGGGCCGGCGATGAGCGTGCGCAGGCTGATCGGGATGGAGACCGAGTACGGGATCCACGCCCCCGCCAACCCCAGGGCCAGCCATGTGGCGCTGTCCATCGAGCTGGTCAACGCCTATGCCGCCCACGTGACCGAGACCGGCGGGGCTGTGGCGGGCACCGAGTGGGACTATCAGTCGGAGTCCCCGCTGGTGGACGCCCGCGGCTGGGTGCTTCCGCGCTCCGCCGCCCATCCCTCGCAGCTCACCGACACCGGGGAGGCCCTGGACCACGCACGCCACGATGACGCGTTGAGCTATGCCACCGAGCAGGAGTCCGGCCAGGGGCCGGTCCGCGACGCGCTGGGGAATGTCAGTGGGGGAGACCCCAGCCCGGCCGATGTCGCAGGGGCCTACCACGCGCCGGGATCGGCGCACTGGCGCGGCGACTACTTCCAGCCGCGGGAGGGTCAGCCGCAGCTGCTGATGAACCTGGTGCTGGGCAACGGCGCACGGTTCTATGTCGATCACGCCCACCCGGAATATTCCTCTCCCGAGGCGCTCGGAGCGCGCCGGGCGGTGCTCTATGACGTCGCCGGCGACCGGGTGGTCCGCGCTGCGGCGCAGCGGCTGAGCCGAGAGGAGCACTCCCCGCAGGTGCTGCTGTACAAGAACAACACGGACAACAAGTCCGTCTCCTACGGCGCCCATGAGAACTACCTGGTTCCGCGAGCGGTCCGGTTCGACGCATTGGTCGCCGGGCTGCTTCCGTTCTTCGCCTCTCGGCAGGTCATCTGCGGCGCCGGACGAGTCGGGATCGGCCAGACCAGCGGGGAGCCGGGGTACCAGATCTCCCAGCGCGCCGACTTCTTCGAGGAGGAGGTCGGTCTGGAGACGACCGTGCGTCGACCCATCATCAACACCCGCGACGAGCCCCATGCGGATCAGGACCGGTTCCGGCGACTGCATGTCATCATCGGCGATGCCAATATGAGTGAATATTCTGCCTGGCTGCGGGTGGGCACCACCGCGCTGGTGCTGGACCTGATCGAGTCCGGGCGCGCTCCGGAGATCACCCTCGAGGACCCTGTGGCGGCGCTCAAGACGATCTCCCATGACCCGAGCCTGCGCGCCACGGTGCCCACCTCTCGGGGCGCGCTCACCGCCGTGGACATCCAGCACCTGTACCTGCAGGCCGCCATGGACTGGGCTCAGGAGAAGACCGGGCCCGAGTCGACCCCTGCGGTTCCCGATACCGAGACAGCAGAGGTCCTCGAGGCCTGGCAGGAGCTGCTGCGGGACCTCACCGAAGACGTCTTCAGCGCCGCAGACCGGGTCGACTGGGTGGCGAAGCTCTCCCTGCTCGAGTCCTACCGGCGCCGCGACTCTCTGGACTGGGATGCCCCCGTCCTGGCCATGGTGGATCTGCAGTACGCCGATCTCCGTGAGGAGAAGGGGCTCTACTACAAGCTGGCGCGCGCGGGAAGGATGCGGCGGCTCTTCACCGATCAACAGATCGCCTCGGCCGCGGAGCATCCACCCGAGGAGACCAGAGCCTGGCTTCGCGGACGCCTGGTGAGTCAACACCCCGACGTCGTCGTCGGTGCCAGCTGGGACCAGGTCCTGCTGCGGGCCGATGCCGTGGCCCCGACGGTGCGCCTGGGGCTCCCGGACCCCTATTCGGGGACCCGTGCGGCTGCGGAGAATACACTTGTCAGCGCGGAGACCAACGCGGACCTCATCACCGGACTTCAGCGTCTGCTGGGGCGATGACGTCGCTCGGCCATCAAAGGAGAGAACCATGTCCACTCAACCGCAGAAGCGACCCCACGGCGGAGACGAGAACGGCGGGCCCGCCGCCGAGGCGACACCAGTGAGCGGAAGCGCCCAGGCTCAGAAGCGCGCCGGGGAGCTGGACAGCATGTTGGACGAGATCGACTCGGTGCTGGAGTCCAACGCCGAGGAGTTCGTCAAGGGGTTCGTCCAGAAGGGCGGCGAGTAGCACTCCATGGAGCGCCGTGTCTTCGGGGTGGAGACCGAGTTCGGGATCACCCACCAGGGTGGCGAGCACCGCGGGCTGCCGCCTGACGAGCTGGCCCGCTACATCTTCCGGCCCGTGCTGAAATGGGGTCGCAGCTCCAACGTCTTCATCCCCAATGCCTCGCGGCTCTATCTCGATGTCGGATCGCACCCCGAGTACGCCACCGCTGAATGCGACGACCTGCTGGACCTGATCGCCTCTGATCGGGCCGGCGAGCTGATCATGCATGATCTGGCACAGCGTGCCGAGGCAGCCATGGCTGAGGACGGATTCGACGGCAGCGTCTATCTGCTCAAGAACAACGTGGACTCCCAGGGCAACTCCTATGGCAGCCACGAGAACTACATGATCCCGCGCACCACCCACTTCCGCCGGCTCTCCACGATCCTGCTGCCCTTCCTGGTGACCCGGCAGATCCTCGTCGGTGCCGGACGACTCGTGCCGGCCACTGACGAGACGCCGGCGCACTACGCGTTCTCCCAGCGCGCCGATCACATGTGGGAAGGCATCTCTTCGGCCACCACGCGCTCACGCCCGATCATCAACACTCGGGATGAGCCGCATGCCGATGCGGCGCTGCACCGCCGGCTGCATGTGATCGTCGGAGACTCGAACATGTCCGAGACCACGAGCCTGCTGCGCTACGGCGCCACCGACCTGGTGCTGCGCATGGTCGAGTCCGGCGTCCCGGTGGGAGACTTCGAGCTGGAGAACCCGATCGGGGCGATCCGCCACATCAGCCACGACATCAGCGGAACTGCCACCGTGAAGGTCCGCAACGGCCCCGAGATGACCGCTGTGGACATCCAGTCGGGTCTGCTGGACCGCGCCCGGCGCTTCGTGCGGGAGAACGGGGCGCATCATGACCAGGTGGAGCAGATCTTCGAGCTCTGGGAACGCACGCTGCAGGCGGTCGCCAGCGGAGACCACAGCTCGATCGAACGGGACATCGATTGGGCGATCAAGAAGCGCCTGCTCACCGATGTCGCCGAACGAGGCGGCCTTCCCCAGGGACATCCGAAGCTGGAGCAGCTGGACATGGCCTACCACGACGTCCACCCGCGTCGCGGGGTCTTCAATGTGCTCGCAGCGCACGGCCGGGTCAGCACCCAGCTGGAGCCGGAGCGGATCGAGCGTGCCGTCGTCGACCCGCCGAGCACCACCCGCGCGGCGCTGCGCGGTCGGTTCCTCTCCACAGCGCGCGCGCTGGGAGCCGAGCACACCGTGGACTGGGTGCACCACAAACTGGTGGACCGTCCCTTGGACGCGCTCATGCTCAAGGATCCGCTGCTCGCGGAGGATCCGCGCCTGGACACGCTGTTGGCAAAGCTGGGTGATCGTGTCGAGACGCTGCGCGAGCAGAACCTGGCGCAGCGCCGGGAACAGGCGGTGCCGCTGGCGCTGAGTGAGCGCTATACGCTTGCCTCCCCCCGGGAGTTTGCTGAGCCTCCGCTGATCTGACGAACCTGGTATTCGGCCTGTACAGTGCTGGCAGGCCCCAGACCGTGTATCGGTCGCTGTCCACCTCGAAGGAATCATTGTGCATCGTTCGTTCCGCCGCACCACTGTGGCACTTTCCGTTCCGGCGGTCCTGCTGCTGTCCTCCTGCTCCACCGAGGGTCTGGGTGACACCGATGCCCTCTCCGGCGTCGAGCTGCACTACACCGAGGAGGGCGTCCCCGAGGTCATCCTGCGCAGCCCCCTGGAGATCGAGGAGGAGGCCTCCCGGGTCCTCGACCGTGGTGATGGAGAGGACCTGGACGAGGAACAGATCCTCGAGGTGTCCCACGCCGTGGTCGACCCCGAGACCGGCGAGGTCCAGCAGGAGAGCTTCACGGAGGGCACTCCCTCCATGGTCTTCCTGCCCCAGATGCAGGAGCAGAGCGAGTTCATCTACGACTCGCTGACCGACACAGATTTGACGGTGGGCTCCGAGATCGCCCTCTTCGAACCTGCCAACGTGGAGTCACAGGCGCCAGCCACGCTGCTGGTGCTGCGTGTGGAGGGCCAGTCCGAGGCCTACGCCTCCGGTGAGGCCCAGGAGCAGAGCGGGGACCTCCCGGAGATCGAGAGCACCGAGGGCGAGGCTCCCGAGCTTGCCGGAGAGATCACCGGCGACGCCCCCGAGGAGACCACCTCCGAGGTTCTGATCCAGGGCGACGGCGAAGAGATCGCCGCCGACGATCAGGTCGTGGTCCGCTACACCGGCTGGAAGTACTCCGACGGCGAGCAGTTCGACTCCAACTGGCCGGCCGACGACGAGGAGGCCGATCCGGGCCCGGCAGGATTCCCGCTGGCGAACCTGGTGCCAGGCTGGGCCGAGGGTCTCGAAGGCAAGCAGGTGGGTTCCCGGGTGCTGATGGTCATCCCACCGGAGGCCGGCTATGGCGAGGTCGACGAGGACGCCGAAGAAGACGATCAGCACGAGCTCGCGGGGGAGACCCTGATCTTCGTGGTGGACCTTATCGCCTCCGCGGACGCGCCAGAGGCCGCTCCGGCGCAGCCGGGCGGTCAGCCTGAGCTCACCGAAGAAGAGATCCAAGAGATGATGGAAGAGATGGAGAGCCAGCAGGAGGGCGGCGCCGAGGGTGGCGAGGCTGACTCCGGCGGCGACGCTGAGAACAGCGACTCTGAGAACACCGACTCTGAAAACCAGAACGAAGAGGAGACCGAGTAATGTCCTTCGGCCAGCGCAGCTATGACCGCACCCGCCCCGAGGTCGACTTTCCCGGAGACACCCCGCCGCAGGAGCTGGTCATCGAGGAGCTGATCTCCGGCGGCGGTCACGCCGTGGAGCCGGGGGACCAGATCTCCTGCCACTACGTGGGCGTCTCCTGGTCCACCGGCGAGGAGTTCGACGCCTCCTGGAACCGTGGTGAGACCCTTGACTTCACTGCCGGCATCGGACAGGTCATCCAGGGCTGGGACCAGGGGCTCATCGGCATGAAAGAGGGTGCTCGGCGTCGCTTCGAGATCCCTCCGCACCTGGCCTACGGTGAGCAGGGTGCTGGCGCGGCCATCGGTCCGAACGAGACCCTGATCTTCGTGGTGGACCTGGTCAGCGTCCGCAAGGCCTCCTGACCTGCGGCTGTGACGGATCCGCAGCACGCCGACACGGCCGCGCCTCTCGAGTCCACGCAGCCTGAGCCCCCCGCGGAGCCGGAGTCAGCCTCCGCTCAGGAGGAGGACGAGCTCCAGGACGTCTACGCCGACTACGGCGTAGCGCGGGCCTTCTCGCTGGCTGCCAGCATCCTCGATGCGGGCAGCGGCGGGCTGACCAAGACCGAGATCCGCGAGCGGGTGGAGCACTACCGCTCCTTCGGCGAGGGCCAGTCCGAGGACGCCTGGGAGCGGCTGTTCAGCCGGGACAAGGATCACCTGCGCGGCTGCGGGATCGCCATCGCCGAACCAGCTGCCGACCGAGACGACTACCGGTACCGCATCGACCCGGACGACTACGGACTGCCGGCGCTGCAGCTCACCGACGCCGAGAGGCTCGTGCTCACCCGTGCCACCCAGCTGTGGTCGGGAAGTCGGACGCGCTCCTGGCTGGAGCAGGCGAGCTGGGCGCTGTCCACGGAGTCCGCAGCCTCGCCTCGATTCGAGGACCAGGCCGGTGTGCTGAGCTTCAACCTGGGCAGCGACGACGAGTTCGACCGGCTCACTGAGCTCGCCGCGCTCGATGCCGGCACGGTCGTCGGTTTCGACTACACCGCTCGCGGCGCCGCCCGGCCAGAGCCTCGGCGGGTCGGGCTGCTGGACTACGCAGCCCGCGGACACTGGTACCTGATCGGTCATGACCTGGACCGCGACGCGCCTCGCGTGTTCCGGCTCGATCGTGTGCGCGGTGGCATCAGGGCGCTGACACCGCAGCCCCGGCTCACCGAGGAGCAGCGCAGCGCCGTCGCCGGAGTCGACGCCCGTGCGGCGCTCGACGGGTTCACAGGTGCCGAGGACCCCGCAGAGCTTCTCCGTGGCGTGCTCGAGGCGCACAGCGCTCCGACCCCCAGGCTTCCGCGGCTCGCTCGAGCGGCACCCGCACGTCAGGCGGACCCGGCGCACCGCAAGGTGGAGCGGGTGCTCTCCATCGCCGCGTATCTGCTCAGCTCCCCGGGCGTGCGCCCCTCGGAGCTGCTGCGCCGACACCAGATCACTCCCAAGCAGCTGCTCAAAGACCTGCTCTCCATCCAGCAGTCAGGCAGCTTCGGTCCAGGGCAGTATGGGGAGTTCATCGACGTCGACCCTGCCCCGCCGCTGAACCTTGCGCAGTTCACCGAGGAGTACCTGCCCGCCGATGAGCCGATCACTCTCGCGATGCCCTCCGCGCGCACCGGAGACGTGCTGGCACGGCCGCTGACGCTGACCAAACCCGGAGCGCTTTCACTCTTGATCGCGCTGAACACGATCATCGGTGAGGCTGATGCGGCGCTCGACCTCTGGCTGCCGGCGGCGATCTCGCTGCGGGAGAAGATCACCACGGTGCTTCCGGGCGGGCTGCAGCGCGCAGCCACCCAGGTCGCCGCTGGAGCGCAGGCGCAGACCCGAGAAGTTTCGGCGCTGCGCGAGGCGGTCCGGGCGGGCACCTGCCTGGAGCTCGTCTACGAGGACGCCGAGGGCACGCGCACTCGCCGGGTGGTGGAGCCCGCGCAGGTCTATATCGACGGACCGCGCATCTACCTGCAGGCCTGGTGCCGACTGGCTCAGGCACCGCGCAACTTTCTCAGTTCGCGCATCCTCGAGCACACGGCCCTGCCCGAAGATCCGATCGGTGCCCAGGCCCGCGCGCTCGCGCAGGCTCCGGTGGAGCCTCCTCAGCCGCCGCGCGGAGCGGGCGCCCTCGACGTCGTCCTGCGCTTCTCCCCGGCAGCCGCCGGGCTCGCCGACCGGTACGCACCGCAGCGCCAGCGCACCCACGCCGATGGGGCCCGCAGCATCAGCACCTGGTTCCAGAGCCGAGAGGCGCTGATCAGGCTGTGCCTGCAGGCGGGCGGTGATGTGGCAGTGCTCGCCCCCGCCGAACTGCGCCGTGAAGTTCTTGATCGAGCCCAGGCCCAGCTGTCTGAGCTCATGGCTTGAGTGGCGTAGCATTGGCCTCGAGGAAAGGACCTGCGCTATGAACATCACCGGCTGGCAGATCGCGATCATCGCACTGCTCATCATCCTGCTCTTCGGAGCCCCCAAACTGCCCAAACTGGCCAAGTCACTGGGCCAGTCCATGCGCATCTTCCGGTCTGAGGTGCGCACGATGAGCGAGGAATCGCGGAAGAACTCCGATGACTCCACAGGCTCGACCGGCTCGAGCGCGGAGGACTCCACGCAGGACCGTGCCCCCGTCGAGGGCCGCGTGCTCAACCCGAATGACCCGACTGCCGAGCAGAACCGCTCCGGCGAGCGGGAGCCACGGGGAGACCACCGCTAACTCGCATGGCCACCACGCAGAAGAGGCGGCGCGACCCCGAGCGGACGATGGCGCTGAAAGACCATCTCCGTGAGCTGCGCAATCGCCTCATCAAGGCTGCACTGGGGATCCTGGCCGGCGCCGTCGCCGGCTTCTTCCTCTACGACTGGCTGGTCCAGGTCCTCGCCGAACCCATCCTCGGCTATGAGGACGACGGGCGCCTGGCCGATATCGCGTTCAGCACTGTGGGCGGTCCGCTGGACCTGATGATCCGGCTTTCGCTCTTCGTCGGCTTCGTGATCTCCTCGCCCATCTGGCTCTACCAGATCTGGGCCTTCATCATGCCTGGGCTGCGCAAGACCGAGAAACGCTACGCCATCGGGTTCATCGGCGCCTCCGTGCCGCTGTTCCTCGCCGGCATTGCGGCAGCCTACAGCGTGCTTCCGCAGGCCATCGACTTCTTCCTCGCACTGAATCCTGAAGGCACGTCCAACATCATCGACCCGGACGTGTACTTCACCTTTGTGCTGCACCTGTTCCTGGCCTTCGGCCTGGCCATGATCATCCCCGTCGTGCTCGTCGGGGTGAACATGATGGGGCTGGTCAGCGGCAAGCAGGTGCTCAAGGCCTGGCGCGGGGTGGTCATGCTCATCGCGGTGGTCTCGGCGCTGGCGGCCCCCGGCGGCGACGCGGTCACGATGTTCTTCCTTGCGATCCCGCTCGCCGTGCTCTTCGGCATCGCCATCCTGCTGTGCCTGCTCAATGACAAGCGCCGCGCCAAACGAGAAGCCGAGACCGACGCCGAGATGGAAGAGCTCATCCGGGACTGATCTCCTGGCGGAACTGCGTGGCGTCCCGCCGATCCCGCGAGCTGAGCGTCCCACCCACTGGTCTGTCGCACGTCTATGCCATGTCCCATCGCTTTGAACGGAAATAACGGGGGGACATGGCATAGGGATGCGACAGGTGTGTTGAGCGGCGACGCTCAGGCCCGACGCTCAGGCCCGACGCTCAGGCCCGACGCTCAGGCCTGAGCGGCGGCCTGGGCGCGGAGGCCGCGGAGCAGGTGGTCCTGCTCCTCGATCAGCAGCCGGCGCAGCGCGGCGGGGGCCTCGGCGTTCTCCTGCAGCCACGCGGCGGTGCGCAGCACCAGCGGGTGCTCCTCCGGCACCTGACCCTCCTCGAGATCCTGAGCCCCGGGATAGAGGCCTGAGATGACCCGGGTGGCCTGTCCCTGGCTCATCTGCTCCCAGACTCGCAGCAGAGACTCGAAATAAGCCTCCGTCGCTCCGGCGACGAGCGACGCCGTGGCGGGATCCGGGGCGATGCCGAAGCCCTCCACCGTGGCGGTGAGGTGATCATTGGAGAGCTCGCGTCCGTCCCCGTCGGTCCCGCGGAGGGCCTGTTCGAACGCGTCGGCCTTCACCCGGCGGTCAGGACGCGCGGCAGCGGCCAGCCGGTGTGCGATGCGTGCCCGCGCGGTGGTCTTGGCGGCGAGCTCCGCGTCGAGCTGGCCGATGTCCACCCGACCATGGGCGGTGAGCGCCTGCAGGAAGGCCCAGCGCAGCTCCTCGTCGATGCGCAGTCCAGAGATCCCGTAGTCCTCGCCCGAGCCATCGAGCAGGGCCTCGAGCAGATCCAGCTGCGAACCCTCCCGCCGGGAGAGGACCGCGAGGCTTCGGGCGATGGCGCGCTGATGGTCTCCGCGCCTCCGGGTCAGCTCCCCGGCCAGCCGAGCTGCGAGGTCCTGCTGCAGCGCAGGGCGCTGGGCCGGCGGGGTGAAGCGCTCCAGAGCGGTGAGTGACTGCCGCAGCAGCCCCTGGACGACGACGATCTCATCAATGCCCAGACCCATGGTCTGTACGGCCTGCAGGAAGCGGCGGGAGGAGAGCTCGCCGTCGCGCACCATGGACCACAGGGCGGCCCAGACGGTGGCCCGGGCAAGCGGGTCCGCCACCGGGTAGCTGAGCACCGCGGCCAGTGATTCGGCGTCGAGGCTGATCTTGGCGTAGGTCAGGTCGTCCTCGTTCGGCAGCAGCAGCCGTGGCTGGTCTCTCGGCACGCTGAGCCCGGGGACCTCGGTCAGTCCACCTGGGGCAGCAGGGTCCAGGAAGACGTCCTGGGCTGCGTGAAGCGTCAAGGTGCCCGTGGAGGGATCCAAGACGTGGACCCCCACCCGGATGCGGTGCGGGCGCGCCACGGGCTCTCCGCTGGCCGGGTCTGTGCCCTGCTGACGGACCACCACGGCGCCGCCGGGGGAGTCCTTATGCGAGTCGTCGATCTCCGCGGAGAGCACCGGAACGCCGGCGGTCTGCAGCCAGGCCTGCGCCCAGCTGTCCATATTGGCTCCGGTGACCTCTTCGAGGACCGCGAGGAAGTCCGCGAGGGTGGCATTGCCGAAGGCATGCCGGGCGAAGTAGCGCTGGGCTGCCTCACGGAAGGACTCGCGACCGGCGTAGGCAGCCAGCTGCTTGAGCACCGAGGCGCCCTTGGCGTAGGTGATCCCATCGAAGTTCTGGTCCGCCGCTTCGAGGTCACCGATGTCCGCCACGATCGGATGTGTGGTCGGCAGCTGATCCTGCACATAGGCCCAGGCCTTGCGGCCGTTGGCGAAGGAGATCCAGGAGGTCGTCCAGTCGGTGGCCTCGTCGACCGCGAGGGAGCCCATATAGTCCGCGAAGGACTCCTTGAGCCACAGGTCGTCCCACCAGTTCATGGTCACCAGATCGCCGAACCACATATGCGCCATCTCATGCATCAGCGTGTTCGCGCGGGTCTCGTACTGTGCGTCGGTGGCGGCGGTGTCGAAGACGTACTTCTCGGTGAAGGTGACGAGACCGGGGTTCTCCATCGCACCCAGGTTGTACTCCGGCACGAAGACCTGATCGTACTTCCCCCACGGGTAGGCGTAGCCGAACTCATGGTGGAAGAAGTCCAGCCCGCGCCGGGTCAGCTCCAGCAGCGCCTCGGCGTCGAAATGCTCCGCGAGCGACGCGCGGCACAGCACCCCGAGCTCGATCTCCAACGGATCACCGCCGGGCATGCCGGTGGTGTCTCCGGCCTGCTCCTGGCGACTGTAGTGCCCCTGGACGCGGTGGTATGGCCCCGCCAAGACGGCCGTGATGTAGGAGGACATCCGGGGAGTCTTCTCGAAGGTCACGCGGACCGGCTGCTGGGCAGCCGCGCCGTCGTCGAGCACCTCGCGGGAGATCTCCGCACCGTTGGACCGCAGCTGCCAGTCCTGCGGGCCGATGATCGAGAAGCCGAACCGCGCCTTGAGGTCGGGCTGTTCGAAGACCGGGAAGACCCGCCGGGAATCGGCGGGCTCGTACTGGGTGTAGAGATACACCTGGTCATCGGCTGGATCCACGAACCGGTGCAGACCTTCACCCGAGCGGGAGTACCGAGCGGTGGAGGAGATCTCCACCAGGTTGGCTGACTGGAGCTCCGGCAGCAGGATCCGTGCCGGACCCACATGGGTCGAGGTCTCCAGCGCCACCCCGTTGAGCACCAAGGACTCGACCGAATCCCCGAGATGATCCAAGAAGGTCGAGGCCCCAGGCTCGGCGGCCTCGAAGCGGATCGTGGTGTGCACGGGGTAGGTCACCGCATCGGCGGCCCCGGCGGCACGCAGGTCCACCTCGACCTCATAGTCCTGGACCGTGAGCAGGGCGCTGCGCCGGGCGGCCTCCTCGCGGGTCAGGTTCTCTTCATCGGCACGGGGGAACGCAAGCTCGGAATCCATCCTGCTATTCAAGCAGAAGCCCGCTCAGGCGTGGTGTTCACTTCTTCCGCGACTGCATCAGCTTCTCGTCCACCGGGCCGTCCGGGGAGGCACGCAGAGCCCGGTAGTACTCCATGGACTCGTCCTGGCGCCGCTGCTCGGACCCCGAGGTGATCTCCATGCGCACATGCTCGGGGGAGTAGCCGAAGGAATCCACGATGTCCTGGGCATGGGGGCGCAGCCGCTCGAGCAGCCGGTTCACGTACGGGGTCAGCGTGCGCGCCCGCTGGGATGAGATCCGGCCGTTGAGCAGAT
Source organism: uncultured Nesterenkonia sp. (assembly GCA_947494195.1). GTDB lineage: Bacteria > Actinomycetota > Actinomycetes > Actinomycetales > Micrococcaceae > Nesterenkonia. Next base: position 294,753 of record CANLUC010000004.1, read on the forward strand.
ACCAGTCAAGGGTCTCCTCGATGCGGGTCAGCGCGTACAGGTCTCGCAGCCAGGTCATGATCTGCTTGGTGCCCGGATCGCTCACCCGCTCCAGCGCTTCGGTGAAGGACTCCCAGAGCAGCAGGTCCGCATGGGCCTTCGCGGCATTGATGATCTCGAACTGGTGCTCGTTGAAGATCGCTGCCTGCTTGGCGGCGGGCAGCTTCGAGGCCGAGCGCAGCTCACCGGCGACGTCGATGACCATCTGCCGGGAGCGTTCGGTGAGCAGCTGGCGCTGCACCTCGGTCTGCTTGAACCAGTTGGCGCTGCGCCGCTCGTCGCCGGTGTCCTGGACCGACTGCACGGCACGGCGCAGGCCGAAGCGGTTCAGCACCGTGGACTGCGCCTGATTGGCCACGTAGCGCGAGAGCGCACCGAAGTCGGCGTCCTTGAACTCCGCGGCATAGTCGCTGAGCAGGCGCTTGGCGACCAGCTGAAGCAACACGTTGTTGTCGCCTTCGAAGGTGACGTAGACGTCGAGGTCAGCACGCAGCGAGACCAGGCGGTTCTCGGAGATGAAGCCAGCCCCGCCGCAGGCCTCGCGGGCCTCCTGCAGCGTGTCCAGCGCGTGCCAGGTGGTGATGGATTTGATCGCGGCGGCGAGGGTCTCGAGCTCCTGGCGGTTCTCGTCGGAAGCATCCTTGCCGGAGAAGACGTCATCGAGCTTGGTCAGCAGGTTCTCGTGGGCGAAGTTCGCTGCGAAGGTGGTGGCCAGGCGTGGCAGCAGGCGGCGCTGGTGGAGCTGGTAGTCCAGCAGCACCTCTTCTTCGATCGTGGAGGAGGCGTTGAACTGGCGGCGTTGGTTGCCGTAGGTGATCGCGCCGATGAGAGCCAGCTTCGAGGCTGCCACCGAGGCGCCGGTCAGCGAGACGCGTCCCTGCACCAGGGTGCCGAGCATCGTGAAGAAGCGACGACCGGGGGAGTCGATCGGGGAGCTGTAGGTGCCGTCGGCGGCGACGTCGCCATAACGGTTGAGCAGGTTGGTCCGCGGCACCCGGATGTTGTCGAAGCTGAAGCAGCCGTTGTCCACCCCGTTGAGGCCGCCCTTCTGACCCTCGTCGGTGATGGTGATGCCGGCCAGCGGCTTGCCGTCCTCGCCGCGGATATTGGTGTAGAGGCAGTGCACGCCGTGGTTGACCCCGTTGGTGATCAGCTGGGCGAAGACGACGGCGTCCTTGGCGTCATTCGCCGCATTGCCGAGGTAGCGCTTGGTGGCAGCGGGGAATGGGGTGTTGAGGATGAACTCCTCGGTGGGCGGGTCATAGGTGGCGGTGGTGCCGATGGAGGCGACGTCGGAGCCGTGGCCGAACTCGGTCATCGCGAAGGCGCCAGGAGCGCGGAGATCCATGGTGGCGGGCAGGAACCTGCGGTGATGGTCCTCGGACCCCAGATGCAGCACGGCCGCGGCGAAGAGGCCCCACTGCACGCCCGCCTTGATCTGCAGCGAGGGATCTGCAGTGACGAGCTCTTCGAAGGCGGCGATGTTCGCGCCGTGGGCATCGGAGCCGCCGAACTCCTTCGGGAACGCCCGGTGCACGGCGCCGTCCTCGGCGAGCAGGTGCATCTGCTTGAAGACGCGCTCGCGGTGATCCTCCTTGGACATGCCCTCCACCTTGTGGAAGGCCTCGTCTTTGAGCAGCTCCCGGGCGTGGCGACGGGTGTCGGCCCAGGGCCCGAGTAGCACGTCCTCCATCACCTTCTTGTCCACGCGGACTTCGGTGTCGGCGGCGTCGATGGGGTCGGGGACCGATGGGTGGGACATGGAGTCTCCTCAGAGCTGGGATGAGCGGGCGGGCCACTCGGATGGTCAGTGATCCTGCACACAAAATAGTCTATGATACTGACCAGTAACAAATGCAAGACCTGCGCGTCCGGCCCCACCGGGCCGCGACCCGGCAGGACCTGCAACCCCCAGACCAGGAGTGAGTTCCATGAGTGCACAGAACGTCCGCGACGCCGTCATCATCGGCGGAAACCGCATCCCCTTTGCCCGGGCCCACAGCGCCTACGCCACCGCCGGAAATCAGGACATGCTGACCTCCACCCTGAACGGGCTGGTGGCGCGGTTCGGCCTCCAGGGCCAGCAGCTGGGCACCGTCGCAGCAGGTGCGGTCATGAAGCACTCGAAGAACTTCAACCTGACCCGTGAATCGGTGCTGGGCACCCCGCTGGACCCGAAGACTCCGGCCTTTGACGTGCAGATGGCGTGTGCCACCGGAATGGAGGCCATCGGCTCCCTGGCGAACAAGATCAAGCTGGGGCAGATCGATTCGGCGATCGGCGGCGGCGTGGACTCGATCTCGGACGCCCCGATCGTGGTGACCGATGAGCTGCGCGGCATCCTGATGGAGGCCAACCGCGCCAAGACCCTGAGCCAGCGGCTCAAGGCGCTGTCCAAGATCCGGCCCGGGCACCTGGCCCCGCAGGCCCCCGGGGTCAACGAGCCGCGCACCGGACTGTCCATGGGCGAGCATATGGCGATCACCGCGCACGCCTGGGGCATCACCCGGGCGGAGCAGGACGAGCTCGCGCTGGCCAGCCACAAGAACCTCGCCGCCGCCTACGACCGTGGATTCTTCGATGACCTGGTCACCCCCTTCAAGGGACTGAGCCGGGACAACAACATGCGCGCCGACTCGACCCTGGAGAAGCTGGGCAAGCTCTCTCCGGCGTTCGGCCGGGACCTGGGGGAGGATGCCACCATGACGGCGGCGAACTCCACCGCGCTGACCGACGGCGCCTCCGCCGTCCTGCTCGGCTCGGAGGAATGGGCCGACGCGCACGATCTGCCGAAGCTGGCGAACTTCATCGACTACGAAGAGGGTGCCGTGGACTTCGTGGACGGTGCCGAGGGGCTGCTGATGGCACCGGCCTATGCCGCGGCCCGGATGCTCAAGCGAAACAATCTCAGCTTCGAGGACTTCGAGTACCTCGAGATCCACGAGGCCTTCGCCTCCACCGTGCTGGCCCAGATCAAGGCCTGGGAGTCCGAGGAGTTCTGCAAGAACAAGCTCGGGCTGGATGCCTCGCTGGGCACGATCGACCGGAGCCGGCTCAACGTCAACGGCTCCTCGCTGGCGGCCGGGCACCCCTTCGCCGCCACCGGCGGACGGATCGTCGCCTCACTCGCCAAGGAGCTCCACGGCAAGCCGGGCAAGCTCGGGTTCATCTCGGTGTGCGCCGCCGGCGGCCAGGGCATCACCGCGATCATCGAAGGACGGTGAACCCACCCATGCCCAAGGACATCTACACGGACTTCGCCAACACCGGCTTCGGTCGGACGCTGACCAAGAACCTCGGTCTTCCGCAGCCCGCCCGACTCCGACGCCATCGCCCCGGTCAGGCTCTGGCTCGGGGTCCGGTGGTCGTGCTCGGCGCCACGGAGGCCTCCGCGGCGCTCGCGGATCGCATGCTCGGCTGGGGCCTTGATGTGCGGCGCCATATCGGACCCAAGGAGAAGGTGGCCGCCGTCGTCGCCTGCTTCGACTCTGTCTCGACTCCAGCCCAGCTCAGCGAGGTGGTCCTGGAACTGGGGTCGCTGCTCAAGCAGCTGATGCCCTCCGGTCGCGTCATCACGGTCTTTCGTGACCCGACCGGCACCCGCGATCCTGCCGTGCGCGCCGCACGGTCAGCCGTGCAGGGCCTCACCCGCTCCACCGCACATGAGATGCGCGTCGGCGGCACCGCCAACGGGATCGTGCTGGCGGATTCGCTGGACGCCTCGGCGCCCGGTGCTGCGGGAGCCCTGCGCTTCCTGCTCTCGGGCCGCTCGGCCTTCGTCTCCGGGCAGTTCATCTCGGTGGACACCGTCAACGGTGCGCTGCCCCAGGACTGGGACCAACCGCTGCGCGACCAGGTTGCGGTGGTGACGGGAGCTGCCCGCGGCATCGGAGCCGCCATCGCTCGCGTGCTGCGTCGCGATGGGGCCTCCGTGATCCTGGTGGACATCCCCGCCGCGGGCGAGCAGCTGGCGGCGGTGGCCAATGAGGTCTCCGGCACGGCCCTGCAGCTGGACATCACAGCGCTGGACGCGGGGGAGCGGATCCTCGCCCACGCCGCCCAGCACTATGGCCGGCTCGACATCGTGGTGCACAACGCCGGCATCACGCGGGACAAGCTGCTTGCCAATATGGACGACTCCCGCTGGAACTCGGTGATCGCTGTCAACATCGAGTCCCAGCTGCGCATGAACCGTGCCTTCCTGGCCTCCGAGCTCTTCAACTCCGATGCCCATGGCGGCTCCGGAATGGGTCCGCGGATCGTCTCGCTGGCCTCGACCTCCGGGATCGCCGGCAATCGTGGGCAGACCAACTATGCCGCCTCCAAGGCCGGTGTCATGGGGATGGTCGCGGCGACCTCCGCGCAGATGGCCTCTCGGCACGGCACGATCAATGCGGTGGCTCCCGGTTTCATCGAGACCGAGATGACCGCGAAGATCCCGTTCGCCACCCGCGAGGTGGCGCGGCGGCTGAATTCGCTGAACCAGGGCGGCCTGCCGGTGGACGTGGCGGAGACCATCGCGTTCCTCGCCTCACCCCAGGCCGGCGGCACCTCCGGGCTGACCCTGCGGGTCTGTGGCCAGAACCTCGTGGGAGCCTGAGCCGTGGCCACCCGCATCGAGATGCCCCAGCTCAGCGCCCTCTACGGCCAGGCGGCGCTGGGAGCAGCGCGCGCCAAGCTTCCCGGGTTGCGCTCCACGCCGGCCACGAGCGAGCTGCCGCAGGAGTCGCTGGTGGTCCGCCACCCTGGAGTCAGCCTGGAACAGGCCGAGCGCTACCGCAGGCTCTTCTCCGGAGAACCCTTCGACGGCGCACATCGCACCGCGCTGCCCTCGGTGTTGGTGCACATCATCGGATTCCCGGTCCAGATGGCGCTGATGAGCCGCGAGGACTTTCCGCTGCCGCTGATGGGACTGGTGCACCTGGCCAACCGGGTCGAGCACCTGCGGCCGATCACGCTCGCCCAGCCGGTGCAGGTGCTGGTCAGTGCCGAGAACCTGCGCGCGCATCGGCGGGGCACCCAGGTCGACATCCGGGTCATGGTCCTGGAGGATTCCGCAGACCCGGAGAGTCTCGAGGAGCACGCCGTGCTGTGGCGCGGGGTCTCCACCTACCTGAGCCGTGGGATCCATGTCGTGGAGGAGACCGCACCTCAGGCTGCGGACTCCACGCGGCAGGAGTTCGTCCCTCCGGTGAAGACCGCCTCGTGGCGCCTGAGCGCGGGGACCGGCAGGTCCTATGCCGCCGTGTCGGGGGACTACAACCCGATCCACGTCTCGAACCTCGCCGCGAAGGCACTGGGCATGCCAGCGGCGATCGTCCACGGCATGTACTCGGCAGGACGGATGCTCGAAGGACGGGAGCCTGAGGGCGCCGGTCACCGCTGGTCCATCGACTTCGCCGCACCCGTCGCGCTTCCAGCGACGGTGGCGTTCGCCGCGGAGCATGTCGACGCGCAGCAGCTGCGCTTCACGGGATGGAATCCACGGAAGTCCCGCCTGCACTTCAGCGGAGAGCTTCGGCTGGGCTGAGCGGGTCTGGTGAGAGCCGCACCCGGCCGGAACGTGTCCCACCTGGCGGATACGATGGAGCTATGGCGACGCAACGAGCAGGCACAGCACGCAGCGGCGCGGGACGGGGTACGAAGACGGCCGAAGGGCCCGACTTTCGCACCCTTGAGCCTGCGCCGCTGATTCTGCTCAAGGGCGGCGAGGACTATCTCGCCAGCCGTGCCGTGGACCGCGTCAAGCGGGCGCTGCGTCAGGAACATCCCGACCTCGAATTCACCCGGATGGACGTCTCGGCCGCGTCGCCGGGGGAGCTGGCCACCATCGCCTCTCCCTCGCTCTTCGGAGAACCTCGGCTCATCCTTGCAGAGGACCTCGCCGCCATGAATGACACCTTCCTCGCCGATGCCCTGGCGTACCTCGAGGAGGAGACCGCTGATGTCACGCTCATGATGCGTCACAGCGGAGGCAACCGGGGCAAGAAGCTGCTCGACGCGCTGGGCCGACGCGCCGTCGTCGTCGACTGCGCCGGGGCGAAGAACGACCACGAGAAGCTCGACTTCGTGCGCCGAGAATTCCGTGCCGCGGGCCGCGAGATTCACGCTGATGCAGCCCGAGCGCTCGTCGCCGCGGCCGGGTCGACGCTCTCGGACCTCGGCGGCGCCTGCAAGCAGCTCATGGCTGATGTCTCCGGGGACATCACTGAGGACCACGTGGACCGCTACCACGGGGGCCGGGTGGAGGCGACCGCCTTCAAGGTCGCAGATGCGGCCTTCGAGGGTCGGCAGGAGGCCGCGACGCGGCTCTACCGGCACGCGATCGCCACCGGCGTCTCGCCCATCGCGGTGACCGCCGCACTGGCGCGCAAGGGACGGCATATCGCCGCTCTCGTGGACCACCGGGGGAGCCCCGCGTCACTGGCGTCCTCCCTGGGTGCTGCGCCCTGGCAGCTCGCCCAGGTGGCGGAGACGGCTCGCCGGTGGCACCCGCAGCGCGCTGCCGAGGCCATCGAGGCAGTGGCCCGTGCCGACGCCGAGGCCAAGGGAGCCTCCCGCACACCCGAATATGCCGTGGAGCGGGCGATCACGGCCATCGCCTCGGCGGTCGGACGCTGACACGTCGCGGGGCCTGCTCGGTGGCCCGACTCCTGCTTCTCTGCTAGCATCTATAGGCAGTGTCTGGGGTTCGAAAGAGCCCCAAAGCCCTGCGGCAGTAAGTCCCGCGCAGTCCTGGGCCCTCTACCTCAAGGGTCTGCGCAATCGCCATGGCAACCCCACGCCACTAGAGTCTGTCTGCTGCCGGACAACAGGGATAGCCCTCACGACCAGTGAACTCAGACAGAAAGACTACTCGTGGCCAACATCAAGTCCCAGAAGAAGCGCATTCTCACCAACGAGAAGGCGCGCCAGCGCAACCAGGGCGTGAAGTCCCAGCTGCGGACCGCCATCAAGAAGGTGCGCAACGCTGTCGCCGCCGGTGACAAGGACGCAGCGATCTCCGCCAACCGCGAGGCCGCTCGCAAGCTCGACAAGGCCGTCTCCAAGGGCGTGCTGCACAAGAACAACGCCGCCAACCGCAAGTCCGGTCTGGCCGCCAAGGTCAACGCTCTCTAGAGTCTGACGCACTAGAACGCCTGCTCTCTCGAGCGAGCATACGGGGGCCCTGCGCGCTGCGCGGGGCCCCCGTTCTTGTACGACCTCCTGTCTTGTACGACCTCCTGCCATGCGCAGGTCATGCTCGACGATAATCATGGAACAATGAACTGCCAGGTGCAGCACAATGCCCGGCGTCTCGACCAGCAAAGGACTCCCACCACCGTGTCTCCGAAGGCCGCCAGCACGCAGGTGCCCGCCGCAACTGATCCCAGGGCGATCCGGAATTTCTGCATCATCGCGCATATCGACCACGGCAAGTCCACGCTCGCGGATCGCATGCTGCAGCTGACCGGCGTCGTGCAGTCCCGGGACATGAAGGCCCAGTACCTGGACCGGATGGACATCGAACGCGACCGCGGCATCACGATCAAGTCCCAGGCAGTCCGGATGCCCTGGGACTTCGAGGGCAAGAGCTACGCCTTCCATATGATCGACACCCCCGGGCACGTGGACTTCGCCTATGAGGTCTCCCGCTCGCTGGCAGCCTGCGAGGGCGCTCTGCTGCTGGTCGACGCCGCGCAGGGCATCGAGGCGCAGACTCTTGCGAACCTGTACCTCGCCATGGAGCATGATCTGGCGATCATCCCGGTGCTCAACAAGATCGATCTGCCCTCCGCCCAGCCGGACAAGTATGCCGAGGAGATCGCGTACCTCATCGGCTGCGAGCCCGAGGACGTGCTGCGCGTGTCCGGCAAGACCGGCGACGGCGTGGAGGAGCTGCTGGACCGCATCGTCGCGCAGGTGCCGGCCCCCGAGGGCGACGCCGACGCTCCCGCCCGCGCGATGATCTTCGACTCCGTCTATGACACCTATCGCGGCGTGGTCACCTTCGTGCGCGTGGTGGACGGCAGGCTCTCGCACCGGGAGAAGATCAAGATGATGTCCACCGGCGCCACGCACGAGCTCCTCGAGATCGGAGTGTCCTCCCCGGAGCCTGAAGCCACCAAGGGGCTCGGCGTCGGCGAGGTCGGCTACCTGATCACCGGTGTCAAGGACGTCCGGCTCTCCAAGGTCGGCGACACCGTCACCTCACAGAACCGCCCCGCGGACGAGATCATCGGCGGCTACGACGATCCTTCCCCGATGGTCTTCTCCGGACTCTTCCCGCTGGACGGCTCGGACTTCCCGGTGCTGCGCGAGGCCCTGGAGAAGCTGCAGCTCAACGACGCCGCGCTGAACTTCGAGCCCGAGACCTCCACCGCGCTGGGCTTCGGCTTCCGCGTGGGCTTCCTCGGGCTGCTGCACCTGGAGATCACCCGAGAGCGGCTGGAGAGCGAGTACAACCTCGACCTGATCTCCACCGCGCCCAACGTGATCTATGAGGTCACCGCCGAAGACGGAGAAGTCCACCGCGTCACGAATCCCTCCGAGTTCCCCGAGGGCAAGGTCCTCGAGATCCGCGAACCCATCGTGGATGCGACCGTGATCGTCCCGGCCGAGTTCATCGGACCCGTCATGGAGCTCTGCCAGTCCCGGCGCGGCTCCATGGAAGGCATGGACTACCTCTCCGAGGAACGCGTGGAGATCCGCTACCGCATGCCCCTGGCGGAGATCGTGTTCGACTTCTTCGACCAGCTCAAGTCCCGCACGAAGGGCTACGCCTCGCTGAACTGGCAGGGCACGGGCCAGCAGCCGGCCGATCTGGTGAAGGTGGACATCCTGTTGCAGGGCGACCAGGTCGACGCGTTCTCCGCGATCACCCACCGCGACTCCGCCTACGCCTACGGGGTGAAGATGGCCTCTCGGCTGAAGGACCTGATCCCACGGCAGCAGTTCGAGGTGCCGATCCAGGCCGCCATCGGATCACGCATCATCGCCCGTGAGAACATCCGAGCCATCCGCAAGGACGTGCTCTCCAAGTGCTACGGCGGCGACATCAGCCGCAAGCGCAAGCTGCTGGAGAAGCAGAAGGAGGGCAAGAAGCGGATGAAGATGGTCGGCACCGTGGAGGTCCCGCAGGAGGCCTTCATCGCCGCACTCTCCTCCGACGAGGAGGCCGGCAAGGAGAAGGCTGGGAAGAAGTAGGCTTGCCCTCCACCCTTCCCCTCGGCGACCCGGTCCCTGCTGATGGCAGCTTCCCGGCGGCGGTGCAGCAGGCGCTCCCGTCCCGGGCTGAGGTCCCCTTCGGCCTCTACGTCCACATCCCCTTCTGCAGCGTGCGCTGCGGCTACTGCGACTTCAACACCTACACCGCCGAAGACCTCGGCCCCGGTGCCTCGCAGCTGTCCTATCCGGACACGCTGATCTCCGAGCTGGTCTTCGCCCGCGGCGTGCTGAATTCCATGGAGGCCCCCGAGCGGGCGCTCTCCACGGTGTTCTTCGGCGGCGGCACACCGACTCTGCTGCCCCCGGAGGAGCTCGCCCGCATCCTCACCCGGGCACGCGAGCTCTTCGGCTTCATGCCCGGGGCTGAGATCACCACCGAGGCGAATCCCGACACGATCACCGAAGAGACCGCCCACATCCTGGCCCGGGCCGGGTTCACCCGGCTGAGCCTCGGCATGCAGTCCGCAGTGCCCGCCGTGCTCAAGACGCTGGACCGGACACACGACCCCGCCAACGTCGAGCGCGCGGTCAAGGCTGCACGAGCAGCCGGTCTGCAGGTCAGCCTGGACCTCATCTCCGGGACACCGGGGGAGAGCCTCGAGGACTGGCGCAGCAGCCTCGAGCACGCCGTCGCCCTGCGGCCAGATCACATCTCCGCCTATTCGCTGATCATCGAAGAGGGCACGGCCATGGCGGCGAAGATCCGCCGGGGTGTGCTGGCGGACATCGACCCTGACGACCAGGCCGACAAGTACCTGCTCACCGAGGAGGTCCTCGGTGCAGCCGGTTTCGACTGGTACGAGGTGTCCAACTTCTCGACCAGCCGGGCAACCAGGTCAGCGCACAACCTGAACTATTGGGTGGACTCCGACTGGTGGGGCGCCGGCCCAGGGTCACACTCGCACATGGCGGGGCTTCGCTGGTGGAACGTCAAGCACCCCGCTGCCTACGCCCAGCGCCTGAGCAGCGGGACCACTCCGGGCCATGGACGCGAAGAGCTCCAGGACGAGGACAAGGTTCTCGAGCACCTGATGCTGCGGCTGAGACTGGCCGACGGACTGGACATCGCGGAGTACAACGCGCTGCCAGAGCTGGTACGCACCCAGGGGGAGCAGATCACCCCCGCGACAGTGGATTCCCTGGTCCAGGACGGACTGATCAGCGTGCAGGCAGCTGCACCGACGGCCGATCACCGTGAAGGCCGGGCAGTGCTGACCCTTCGTGGGAGGCTGCTGGCCGATGCGGTGACGCGGCGCCTCGCCCCCTGAGCGGGAGCCTCCGAGCGGCTCAGTGGATGAGGCGCAGGTTCATCGGGTAGCGGTACGGGCGTCCCTTATTGCACTGAATGCCGGCCACCAGGCCGGAGAGCGTCATGTAGACCCAGAGCAGCACGGCGATGATGCCGAAGACCCAGCCGATGGCGGGGATCAGCGCCAGGATGTAGCAGGCGAGCATCACCGCGGTGACCGGAAGGGTGAAGTTCAGCGCCTCCTTGGACTCCTGGGCGGTGAACGGGCCCCGGTCACGGTAGACCAGGTAGATCGCCAGTGCCGGGAAACAGCCGATGAGCGCGCCGAAGTGGGCCAGTGTGGCCCAGCGACGGTCCTCGGCAGGGGTCAGCGGAGGTGCTGCAGCGGCAGAGCCCTTCAGGCGCTCGGAAGAATCCGATCTGGCATACTGCCTCGACCGGTCGCCCTGGGGTTCCTGGTTATGCGCCACTTCACCTCCGTGATTCAGATGTCAGACTCTCAGACACCTACATGCTTCAGGTGGGAATTCTAGCGAATCTCCCTGGACGGACACTGGCCCCGGGCTGCGTGTCGGAGTCTCGTTGGACACATCCGCTCGTGCTCAGTCCTCCACCGTGACGAAGTCGATGAGCTCCTCAACCCGGCCGAGCAGGGAAGGTTCCAGATCGGCATAGCTGGTGACCTGACCAAGAATCCGTCTCCATCCCTGGGCGATGTCACGCTGCTGGGCATGCGGCCAGCCCAGCGCCTTCAGCGTGCCGACCTTGATGTCCTCGCTTCGCGGGATGTCGGGCCAACGCTGCAGCCCGAGCAGATGCGGCTTCACCGCCTGCCAGACGTCCACATAGGGATGCCCCAGCACCAGCAGGTTTCCTCTGGCACCCGAGGCCTGCATCGCCTCCTGGGCGATGCGCGTTTCTTTGGACCCCGGGACGAGATGGTCCAGCAGGACCCCCACTCGGCGTCGCGGGCCGGGCTGGAACTCGCGGACCGCGGCGAGCAGGTCATCGGCGCCGTGCAGCGGCTCCACGACGATGCCCTCGATCCGCAGGTCCTCGCCCCACACCTTCTCGACCAGCTCTGCGTCGTGGGTGCCTTCGACCCAGATGCGTGAGGCGCGGGCCACCCGTGCGCGGGCATCTGCGACCGCCACCGAGCCCGACGCGGTGCGCGTGGGCACTGGGGTCGCGGTGCGCGACGTCGGGGGAGTCAGCTCCACCGGCTGGCCTTCATAGAGGAAGCCGTACCCCAGCGGGAAGGAACGGACCCGTCCCATGCGGTCCTCCAGGCTCACCACGTGCACGCCGCCGGAGGCCTCCACGGAGACCACCGCGCCGACCCAGCCCGACTCGACCTCCTCGATCACCGTGCCATGGTCCGCCGGCAGCGGAGGCACTGTGATCTGCTGCGATGCGCGCAGGCTCGAGAGGTCCTGGGCGCCCCACCCAGGTGAGGAGGAGGAACGCCGGCCGGGGAAGTGAGAAGGACTCATGGTCACCCATTGTAGAATTAGCACTTGTACTCATCGAGTGCCAGAGGTTCAGGAGGCCCGAGCAGCATGTCAGACACCCGCCGTCTGCAGGTCCTGCGTGCCATCGTCGAGGACTACGTCCAGACCCGGGAGCCGGTGGGCTCCCGCGCGCTGGTGGAGCGCCACGACCTGGAGGTGTCCCCCGCCACGATCCGCAACGATATGGCCCACCTCGAAGAGGAGGGCCTGATCGCCGCTCCGCATACCTCTGCCGGGAGGATCCCCACCGATCTGGGCTACCGCCGGTTCGTGGACAAGATCACCGAGGTGCGTCCCCTCTCGGCGGCGGAGCGCCGGGCGATGGACACGCTGGTCGAGTCCGCCGACGATCATGATTCGATGCTGGAGCAGACGGTGCGTCTGCTGGCCATGCTCACCAACCAGGTGGCCGTGATCCAGCATCCGCAGCGCTCCACCGCGACGATCCGTCACATCGACGTCGTCTCCATGTCCCCGCACAAGGCGCTGACCATCGTGATCCTCTCCTCGGGCAAGGTGGAGCAGCGCATGGTCACCCTCGCGGACGCGATCGGTGACGACTCGCTGCACCGGCTGGGCCAGGTGCTCTCGACCGAACTCTTCAACCGCCGGACCTCCACGCTCCCGCTGCCCGTGGATGCCCTCATCAGCCGGGTGGAGCCGGTGCTGCGTCCCACGATGGCCGTGATCGCGCAGGCGGTGGAGACCATACTGGAATCGGGCCGCGTAGATCGCATCATCATGGCCGGGACTGCTAACCTCGCCAGGTCGGGCCGCGACCTCGGGCCCTCCATCGGTCCCATCCTTGAAGCGCTTGAGGAACAAGTCGTGCTGCTTCGGTTGTTGACCGAGATGGAGCAGGACCGGCGAGGCCTCTCGATCCGGATCGGTCACGAGACGAGTCACGACTCGCTGGTCGAGACCGCCGTCGTCGCTGCCGAGTATGGCACCCATGCGGGTGCCGAGGGCGCCAAGCTCGGCGTCGTCGGTCCTACCCGCATGGACTACGGCTCCACAATGTCCGCAGTGCGCGCCATGGCGCGCTACCTGTCCCGAATTCTTTCCGAAGGGTGAACGTCTACGAAGATGACGACTGACTACTACGAAGCGCTCGGCGTCAGCCGCTCGGCGTCGACCGAAGAGATCAAGAAGGCCTACCGCAAACAGGCCCGCAAACTCCACCCTGACGTGAACCCCTCGGAGGACGCGGCGGAGCAGTTCAAGGTGCTCGGCCGCGCCTACGAGGTGCTCTCCGACTCGCAGAAGCGGCAGAACTACGACGCCACCGGTGACGAGAACGGCCGCTCCGGCTTCCCCGGCGGCGGCGCCGGCGGAGGGTTCGGCGGATTCGGCGACATCTTCGAGACCTTCTTCGGCGGGGGAGGCGGAGGCCCGGCCTCCCGCACCCGCCGCGGCCAGGACTCGCTGATCCGCGTGCGCATCGACCTGCGCGACGCGGTCTTCGGAACCACCAAGGAGGTCGAGGTCGAGACGGCCGTGACCTGTACCGTCTGTGACGGCTCCTGCTCACGCCCGGGGACCTCGCCCACCACCTGCCCGGACTGCCACGGCCAGGGTCAGGTCCAGCGGCCGATGCGCTCGATCCTCGGCACCGTCATCCAGACCCAGACCTGTGCGCGCTGCGCCGGGTTCGGCAGCATCATCGAAGATCCCTGCCAGGAATGCGATGGTCAGGGCCGGGTCCGTGAGCGCAAGTCGCTCAAGGTCAAGGTTCCCGCCGGCGTCGATCGCGGCAATCGCATCCACCTCGCCGGTGAGGGTGAGGCAGGCCTGGCCGGCGGTCCCTCCGGCGACCTGTTCATCGAGGTGGAGGTCAAGCCGCACGAGGTCTTCACCCGCCGCGGCAACGACCTCCACGCCACCGTCTCCATCCCGATGACGGCAGCGGCGCTGGGCACCACGGTGGAGCTGGACACCTTCGACGGCGCCGAGGCGCTCACCGTGAAGCCAGGCACCCAGTCCGGCGAGGTCCTCACGCTCAAGGAGCGCGGGGTCACCCACCTGCGCGGCGGTGGTCGCGGCGCGCTGAAGGTGCACCTGAAGGTGGAGACGCCCACCAAGGTCTCGGACCGTGAGGCCGAGCTGCTGCGTGAGCTCGCCGCCGAGCGCGGCGAGGAGCGCGGAGAATCCACCACCGAGCATCGCGGCGTCTTCGCCAAGTTGCGGGAACGCTGGGACGCCCTCTGAGATGACAGCCCCGCTGTTCCACCTCAGCCCCGGAGCGCTCGACGACGCCGCACCCGGCGCTACGGTCGTGCTCTCCGGGGCCGAGGGGCATCATGCGGCCACCGTCATGCGACTCAAACCGGGAGAGCAGGTGATCCTCTCCGACACCGTGGGCAGCCGCGCCGAGGGGATCGTCCGGGACGCCGGCGTCGGGGAGCTCAGTGTGGAGATCGTGCAGCTGACCCGGGAGCCGGTCCTTGAACCCCGGCTGGTCCTGGTCCAGGCGCTGGCGAAGGATCGCCGCGATCTCCAGGGAGTGGAGTCCGCCACCGAGCTCGGCGTGGACGCGATCATCCCGTGGCAGGCGGAGCGATCAGTGGCCCGCTGGAAGGCCGGTCGAGAAGCCAAAAAGCACGCGGAATGGGTCGCCACGGTCACCAGCGCGGCGAAGCAGACCCGCCGCACCAGCGTCCCCACCGTTCGCGCGCTGCAGACGACGACCCAATACCTGGAGATGCTGCGCAGCACCGAGCGCCGGATCGCCACCATCGTGCTCCACGAGACCGACGAGACCTCCCTGGCTCAGGCGATCGCAGGGCACTGCGCCAGCGAGCCCGGGCCGGAGGAGCTGCACCTGGTGATCGGGCCCGAGGGTGGCATCAGCGACCGGGAGATCGAGCTGCTCGGCGCAGCAGGCGCCCGGATCGCCCGGCTGGGCCCCACAGTTCTGCGGTCATCCACCGCAGGCCCGGCGGCCCTGGCCGCCACTCAGCTGCTGCTGGGCCGCTGGGACTGGTCCGCCGGTGCTGGTCAGACTGAGCACACCGCCTAGACTGAGGATCAATGACTGAGACTTCGCAGAACACGACAGGTTCACAGACTTCCACGGGGCAGAACCTGACCGGGCAGTCGATGTCCGGGGCGGCCCGTGGCGCCACGGCTGCCGCCGTCGGCAACATCGAGCGACAGGTGTACTTCGCCGACGCCGAGACGATGTTCCGCAGCCTCGGCGCGTCGGACCTTGCGCTGCGCATCCTGCAGGGCCTGTACCCCTCCGCCTCCATCGGGCTGCGCGATCAGCTCGTCACCGTGGCCGGAGCCTCCAGCGAGGTCACCGGGATTGTGGAGATCCTGACCCAGCTGAAGACCCTCGCCGCCTCCGGCACCACGGTCAGCGAGGAGATCATCGAGCAGGTCTCCACGATGGTCCGTGCCGACGCAGCCCAGGACTCGGCGCGGATCGTGACCACCAACATCCTTTCGCACCGCGGCCGCACCATCCGCCCCAAGACCAAGAACCAGCAGACCTATGTGGACACCATCGATGAGTCCACGGTGGTCTTCGGCATCGGCCCCGCCGGCACCGGCAAGACCTATCTGGCCATGGCCAAGGCGGTCCAGGCGCTGCAGGCTCGTGAGGTGAACCGGATCATCCTGACCCGGCCGGCGGTGGAGGCTGGGGAGAAGCTGGGGTTCCTGCCCGGCAGCCTCAACGACAAGATCGACCCCTACCTGCGCCCCCTCTACGATGCGCTGCACGACATGATCGATCCGGACTCCATCCCGCGGCTCATGGAATCGGGCATCATCGAGGTCGCCCCGCTGGCCTATATGCGCGGTCGCACGCTCAACGACTCCTTCATCATCCTGGACGAGGCGCAGAACACCACGGCGGAGCAGATGAAGATGTTCTTGACCCGGCTCGGCTTCAACTCCAAGATCGTGGTCACCGGTGACATCACCCAGGTCGACCTGCCCCGCGGCACCGATTCCGGTCTGCGCACCGTCATCGACATCCTTGAAGGCGTCGAAGGCATCGCCATGTCGCGCTTCGGCTCCGAGGACGTGGTCCGCCACGCACTGGTCGGCCGGATCGTGGACGCCTACGAGCGGCACCAGGACAAGGCGCCCGCCCCGCGCCGCGGCGGCCGACGATGAGCAGCGAGGTGCAGGTCACCGTCGAGGACAGCTCCGGCTCGGACCTGATCTCCGGGAATCATCTGGCCACGCTGCTCGACCTCAGCTGCTTCCTCTACGCCAAGCTGCACCTGAGCCGCGACGTCGCACTGTCCATCACGCTGGTGGACGAGGAGGCGATGGAACAGCTGCACCTGGACTGGATGAACCTGCCCGGTGCCACCGATGTGATGAGCTTTCCGATGGATGAGCTGATCGCCGGCACCGCGGACGATCCGGTCACCGAGGGCGTGCTGGGTGACATCGTGATCTGCCCGGCCATCGCGCAGCACCAGGCAGTGGCCAACGGCCACGGCCTGGGCGACGAGCTCGCCCTGCTGACCACGCACGGCGTGCTGCATCTGCTCGGTCACGACCACGCCGAGCCTGAGGATCGAGAGACGATGTTCACCCTGCAACGAGTGCTCCTCGAGGAGTACCTCGGTCATACCGCCCCCACCCCGACGGTCTGAGCATGACCCTGGGAATCCTGATCCTCCTCGCGCTGGCCAGCGCCGTGCTGTCCTTCACCCTCTCCGCCGCAGACTCCGCCTTCCTTCGGCTGAGCCGCCGCGAGGCTGAAGAGATCGCCGATCAGCGCGGCTCCACCGCCGTCGAGATGATCCTGGCGCAGCCGGTGGCTCACACTCTGGCGCTGCAGATGTGGCGCTGGCTCTTCACCACGGCCATGGTCGTGCTGATCGTCCTCGCCTCCGCCCTCACGCTGCACGGCCTCGCCGCCGGCGCGCTGCTCGGCTCCGGCATCCTGCTGCTCGGCGGACTCGTGACCGCCGCGCTCTCGCCGAGCCGGGTGGGACGCGGACATCATCTGCTCGTCGCTGCAGCCACGGCACGGCTGGTGCGCGGACTGCGCGTGGTCCTGGGACCGCTTCCCGTCGCGCTGAGCCGCATCGGTGCGCGCACCGTGCCCGGAACGGCGGACACCGATCGTGGGTTCTTCGACGACGAGGAGTTCCGCGAGTTCGTCACCCGCGCCTCGGAGACGGACATCATCGAGGACACCGAGGCGGAGCTGATCCAGTCAGTCTTCGACCTCTCCGCGACCCGCGTGCGAGCGGTCATGGTGCCCCGCACCGACATGGTCACCGTGGAGTCCGGCACCACGCTCTCCGAAGTGATGACGCTGTTCCTGCGCTCGGGCTACTCCCGCATCCCGGTGGTGCGCGGCTCCGCCGATGACATCACCGGCATGATCTACCTCAAGGACGCCGCGTACCTGCAGCATCGCCTGCTCGGCAGCGAGGCCCCGAGCGCCTTCGTCGGGCGAGACCCGGACTCGATAGCGGTGGACGAGCTGCAGCGCGATGTCCGCTATGTGCCTGAGTCCAAGCCGGTCTCGGAGTTCCTCTCCGAGCTCCAGCGCGAGTCCACCCATGTGGCCATCGTGGTGGACGAGTACGGCGGCACCGCCGGGATGGTCACCCTGGAGGATCTGATCGAGGAGATCGTCGGTGAGATCGTCGATGAGTACGACACCGAGGCCGCCGAGATCGAGGACCTCGAGGAGGGTCGGCGTCGACTCTCCGCACGCATGTCGGTGGATGACTTCGCCGAGCTCTACGAGCTTGACCTCGATGATGAGGAGGAGGTCGACACGGTCGGCGGGCTGCTTGCCAAGGCCCTGGGGCGTGTGGCCATCGCCGGTTCCGAGGTGGAGATCCCGCGGCGCAGCGGCCCCGGAGTGGTGCTGCGTGCCGACCGGCTCGAAGGCCGACGCAACCGAGTCAGCCACGTGCTCGCCTGGGAGGCCGAGGACAGTCGCGGCGCCCGCGCAGGGCTCGGCACCGCCGATGAGCCCGAGGGGCTGCATCTGCGCGTCGGAGAGACAGCAGCAGGAGAGGATCGCCAGGCCGCAACCGCGGCGCAGGCGCAGGAGAGGATCGGGACACCACGATGAGCAAGTCAGAGATGCCGCCGCAGCTGGACGGCTTCGCCACGTTCGACGAGAACTTCCGGGCCGGCTTCGCCAGCATGGTGGGACGTCCGAATGCCGGCAAGTCCACGCTCACCAATGCCCTGGTCGGGGAGAAGGTGGCGATCACCTCGTCCAAACCACAGACCACCCGACACACGATCCGCGGCATCGTGCACCGCAGCGACTTCCAGCTCGTGCTGGTCGATACCCCGGGCCTGCACCGTCCGCGGACCCTGTTGGGCAAGCGGCTCAACGGACTTGTCATCGATACCCTCTCCGAAGTCGACGTGGTCGGCTTCTGCATCCCGGCCGATGAGAAGATCGGCCCCGGTGACCGCTTCATCGCCGCGCAGCTGACCAAGCTTCCGCACAAGCGGGTCATCGCCCTGGTGACCAAGGTGGACAAGGTCTCCCGCGAGGATCTTGCCGAGCAGCTCATGGCAGTGGACCAGCTCGGGCGCGAGCACCTGGCACAGGAGGGCCGACAGGCTGGCGGATTCGCCGAGATCATTCCGGTCTCCGCCCTCGAGGGGGAGCAGACGGATGTGGTGGTGCAGCAGCTCGCGGCGATGATGCCGATCTCCCCGCCGCTCTACCCCGAGGGCGACCTCACCGATGAGCCGGAGGCCGTCATGGTCGCCGAGCTCGTCCGTGAGGCGGCGCTCGAGGACGTCCGTGACGAGTTGCCGCATTCGATCGCTGTGGTGGTCGAGGAGATGGTCCCGCGCGAAGATCGGCCGGAGGACAGGCCGCTGCTCGACGTACGGGTCTCCATCCATGTGGAGCGTGACTCACAGAAGGCGATCATCATCGGCAAGCGCGGGGCCAGGCTCAAGGCCATCGGCTCTGACGCGCGCGCCGGAATCGTCAAGCTCCTGGGCACCCCCGTCTACCTCGACCTTCATGTGAAGGTGACCAAGGACTGGCAGCGCGACCCGAAGAAGCTGGGACGCCTCGGCTTCTAGCCCGGACCACTCCCTCTGGTCCGCGGACGCTGTCCACATGATGAGAATCACCATGGACCCCTGCGTCCCAGATGGCTGCGTGCTAGTTTGAATCTTGTGCAGACCACATTCATGCGTGAGCTACGACTAGAGCTTCTCCGCCGCAGCGGGGAAGAGCTCGCGCACCCCTGATCCAAGCTTCCGGACACGGTCAAGCTTCTCAGCATCAGCACGGCGCGGCACTTCTCAGGTCGAATCCCTGCTGCGGAGTTCCTCCGCCTCGACCGCCTGCCCCCAGCACGATTAGAGAAGGAAAGTCCCCATGCGCAAACTTCAGAAGCCCTCACCGATGCCCTTTCACCGGTACCTGCCCTTCGAGGACCAGATCACGGTCTCGCTGCCGGATCGCACCTGGCCGGACAAGACGATCAAGGCGGCCCCGCGCTGGTGCGCAGTGGATCTGCGTGACGGCAACCAGGCGCTCATCGATCCGATGACCCCGGATCGGAAGCACCGCATGTTTGAGCTTCTGGTCAATATGGGCTTCAAGGAGATCGAGGTGGGATTTCCCTCGGCCTCACAGACCGACTTCGACTTCGTGCGTCAGCTCATCGAGCAGGACAAGATCCCTTCCGACGTGTACATCCAGGTCCTCACCCAGGCCCGTGAGGCCTTGATCGAGCGCACCTTCGAAGCCATCGCCGGTGCCCCGCGAGCCATCGTGCACCTGTACAACTCCACCTCGGTGCTCCAGCGCGAGGTGGTCTTCAAACAGGACCGCGACGGCATCGTCGACATCGCCACCCAGGGTGCGCGACTGTGCAAGAAGTACGAGGAGCAGCTGCATGCGAGCTCCGAGACGCCGACAGAGATCGTCTACCAGTACTCCCCGGAGTCCTTCACCGGCACCGAGCTCGACTTCGCCGCGCACATCTCCGACGAGGTGGTCGAGGTCTTCGGCGCCACCCCCGAGAAGCCGGTCATCATCAACCTCCCGGCCACGGTGGAGATGGCGACCCCGAACGTCTACGCGGACTCCATCGAGTGGATGCACCGGAATCTGCGCAACCGCGATTCCATCGTGATGTCTCTGCACCCGCACAACGATCGTGGCACCGGAGTCGCTGCCGCGGAGCTCGGCTACATGGCCGGCGCCGACCGGATCGAGGGCTGCCTCTTCGGCAACGGGGAACGCACCGGCAACGTCGACCTCGTGACCCTGGGGATGAACCTGTTCAGCCAGGGAGTGGATCCTGAGATCGACTTCCGCGATATGAGCACCATCCGCAGCACCGTGGAGCACTGCAACCAGATGGGCGTCCCGGAACGTTCGCCCTACGGAGGTGACCTGGTCTTCACCGCGTTCTCCGGCTCGCACCAGGATGCGATCAAGAAGGGCTTCGAGCATATGGACGCCCGCGCGGCGGCGGCCGGAACCTCCCGGGACGAGATCACCTGGGCGGTGCCCTACCTGCCCATCGACCCGAAGGACATCGGGCGAAGCTACGAAGCCGTGATCCGCGTCAACTCCCAGTCGGGGAAGGGCGGGGTCTCCTATCTGCTCAAGTCCGAGCAGGGGATCGACCTTCCGCGGCGCGCCCAGGTGGAGTTCTCCGGAGTCATCCAGCGTCGAGCCGACGACGGCGGCGGCGAGGTCTCCGGCGAGGAGATCTGGCAGATCTTCCAGGACGAATACCTGCCCGTGGACAGCGAGCACCACCAGTGGGGCCACTACCGGCTCGACGAGGTCAACACCTCCTCGAACGCCGAGGGTGAGTTCCACATGGAAGTCGAGCTGCAGGCCGGTGGGCACACCGCGGCGCAGTCGGCGCATGCGAACGGTCCCATCGCGGCGTTGCTGAAGATCCTCTCGGCCGACGGCGTCGACGTGCGCCTGCTCGACTACACCGAGCACGCGATGAGTCAGGGCGGGGACGCCCGGGCGGCGTCCTTCGTCGAGCTGGCCATCGGTGACCGCGTGCTGTGGGGCGTGGGACTGGACCACAACACCACGCTGGCCTCGCTGCAGGCAGTGATCTCGGCGGTCAACCGTGCACTGCGCGACGTCGCCCCCGCCCAGCAGCTCTGACGCGCGGCAGCTCTGACGCGCGGTAGTTCCGCGCACCGCGGATCCGCCCACAGATGGGGATCCGCGGTGAACGTGCTGTAGTACTCTGCCACCATGGCCGGCTCCACCTTCGCGTCCCGCTCGTACCGGGATTCAGCGATCATCCTGCGCACCCAGAACCTGGGGGAGGCCGATCGCATCCTCACCGCGCTGACCTCGGGCCATGGCCTGGTGCGCGCCGTGGCCAAAGGGGTGCGCCGGACCTCATCGAAGTTCGGTGCCACGGTGGAGCCGTTCATGGTGGCAGACGTGCAGTTCGTCCACGGCAGGTCACTGGACATCGTCACCCAGGCCACCTCCAAGAACACCTACGGGCCGCCCATCGTCGCCGACTACGACAAGTACATGGCGGCGAGCACCATGGCCGAGGCCGCGGAACGCCTCATGGACGCGGAGTCCGACCCTGTCTTCGGCGGCCAGCAGTTCACCCTGCTCCATGGCGCCTATTCAGCCTTGGCGCGGGGAATCCACCCGGCCGACGTCGTGCTGAACTCCTACCTGCTGCGCGCGCTGTCCTCGGCAGGGTGGGCCGTCACCTGGACCTCCTGTGTCTCCTGTGGCAGACCCGGAGCGCATACCGGATTCCATCCCGCCGCCAGCGGCCCGGTCTGTGTGGACTGCCGTCCGCCCGGCACCCGCACCCTGGAACCGGCCACGGTGCAGCTGCTGCACGCGCTGCAGCACGGAGAGTGGGAGCAGACCAGAGCGGCGCGCAGCGATATCCGGCATGAGGCCACCTCCGTGGTGACCAGCTACACCCAACATCACCTGGAGCGCCGACTCAGCTCGCTGGGGCTCTGACCCCGCCGGTTCTGAGCCCGCATTCAGCTGATGAGCGGCCATGGAAGAATGAGGGCCATGTCCACGCGCAGCTATCAGGACCCGGCACCTCATCCCGACGGCGTCTCGGCCCCCCACGTGCCGCCGGAGCTGGTCCCGGCACATATCGGCATCGTCATGGACGGCAACGGCCGCTGGGCCAACCAGCGCGGGCTTCCCCGCACCGAAGGCCACCGGGCCGGCGAGGCCGCGCTGATGGACGTGATCGCCGGAGCGATCGAGATCGGCGTCAAGCACATCAGCGTCTACGCGTTCTCCACCGAGAACTGGAAGCGATCACCGGATGAGGTCCGTTTCCTGATGGGCTACTCCCGTCAGGTGCTCCGGCGGCAGCGCGACGTGCTGAACTCCTGGGGCGTGCGGATCCGCTGGAACGGGCAGCCGGGAAGGCTCTGGCGTTCGGTGATCCGCGAGCTGGAGACCTCCGAGGAGCTGACCGCGCAGAACACCCGCTTCACGCTGACCATGTGCGTGAACTATGGCGGGCGTGCCGAGATCACTGACGCGGTCAAGCTCATCGCTCGCGAGGTGGCGGCGGGACGGATGGACCCCGGAAAGATCACCGAGAAGACCGTCGCGGCTCACCTGGATGAGCCGGACCTGCCTGATGTGGACCTCTTCCTGCGCAGCTCCGGCGAGCAGCGGATCTCAAACTTCCTGCTCTGGCAGTCCGCCTACGCGGAGATGGTCTTCATGGACGTGCTCTGGCCGGACGTGGACCGCACCACGCTGTGGGAAGCTGTGGAGATCTACGCCAGACGAGACCGCCGCTACGGCGCCGCGGTGGACAGGTTCACGGCCGACCGCTCCGGGGCGTAGGCCAGGAGCCAGCGCTGCACCTCATCGAAGGCGCGGTTGCGGACGGCCTCCTCGGAGGCGAAGACATCATGCAGCGCGCGGTGGACGCGCACCACGGTCACCTGATCGCCGAGCTTGACGGCCCGGCGGGCCAGCAGCTCCACATCGAGCACCGAGTCGGATTCCTTGAGCTCCTCGGTCCAGTGCCGGCGGTAGGCGGTGGTCCCGGAGAGCAGCACCAGGATCGGCAGCGTGAGCCCCAGGCCTTCGTAGACCTTGCGATGTCCGGCAAGTACGGCGCGCATCCAGCCCGCCCGGATGGGGAAGGAGTTTCGCGGTCGCCACTGCGGATGCAAGGTCCATTCCCCCTGGGCCTGGTTGGACAGCGATTGCCAGTAGTTGTCGATGGCGGGAAGCTTCAGCGCCCTGGTGGGGGAGAACTGGCCCAGCGGAGCGAGGATTCCCTCGGTGGCGGTCCTCGCGGCGACGTCCCCGGAGAGCTCGAGCCAGGGGCTGTTCAGGATCAGTGCGCTGGTTCTGCTGGGGTTTCGCTGCGCCCACAGGGCTGCCACCAGGCCGCCGGTGGAGTGTGCATGGATGATCGGCGCTGGCGAATCGGGGTGCATGGCCCGGATCTCGGCCAGAGCGGCGTCCAGGTCGGCGTCGTAGGTCTCCAGGGAGGCCACATACCCCGGGGTCTGCCAGCTGCGCAGGCTGCGTCCGTACTTCCGCAGGTCCAGTGCGTAGAAGGGGCGCCCCGAGCGCTGCCAGCTGCGGGCCAGGGGAAGGTTGTAGAAGTAATCGGACCAGCCGTGGATGTGCAGCACAGGGGCAAGCTCGACGCTCTCCGCAGCGCTGTCCCCGGTGGTGGACCGGTGCTTCGCGTGGACCTGCTGCTGCGCCGGGTCGGGGGAGTAGCTGATCAGGGTGGCGCTGACGCTTCCCTCCTCATCCTCACCCAGCGGCAGGGTCAGACGCAGGCAGTCTTGAAGATGGTCGGCTGACCAGACGCCGGGCGGCGTGTCCTCGAGCAGTTCGTCCATGAGATCCATCCTAATGAGACCTCGAACTCCGGTGCGCATTCTAGGATGGAAGCCATGTATCGCTTCCTCTTCACCTCCGTTCTCTCCCGACTGGATCCCGAGACCGCCCATCATCTGGTCATCTCCGGGCTGCGGCTGGGTGAGAGGATCGGAGTCAGCACGGCTCTCGCGCGATGGTGCAGACCCGCCGAATCGCTGGAGATCAAGGCGCTGGGCCTGGTGTGGCCCTCACCCTTCGGCCTGGCGGCCGGGTTCGACAAGGATGCGAGGACCGTCCTGCCGCTGGCGAACCTGGGCTTCGGCCACATCGAGATCGGGACCGTGACCGCCGCCGCCCAGCCGGGAAATCCGAGGCCGCGACTCTTCAGGCTGGTCAAGGACCACGCGCTGATCAATCGGATGGGGTTCAACAACGACGGCGCTGAAGCTCTGCGCCCACGGCTTCAGGACATCCGGGACCGGATCACGAGGCTGAAGGCCGCTGGACGCCACGCCCCCGTAGTGGGGGTCAACATCGGCAAGACAAAGACCACGCCCCTGGAAGAGGCCACGGCGGACTACCTGAGCTCTACACGGGTGCTGGCCCCGGTGGCCGACTACCTGGTGGTCAATGTGTCCTCGCCGAACACCCCGGGCCTGCGCCAGCTCCAGGACATCGAAGCGCTGCGCCCCCTGCTCCTCGCCGTCGGACGGGAAGCGGATGCGGCCGCAGAACGCCACGTGCCGCTGCTGGTCAAGATCGCCCCAGACCTCAATGACGACGACGTCGACGCGGTGGCCGCGCTGGTGACCGACCTTGGGCTCGATGGTGTGATCGCAACGAACACCACGATCTCCCGCGAGGGACTGAGCACGGATCAGGAGACGGTCCAGGCGATGGGTGCCGGAGGCCTCAGCGGCCCGGTGTTGGCGCGACGTTCGATCGAGGTGCTGCAGCGGCTGCGGGAACGCCTGCCGCGCACCACTGCGATCATCTCCGTCGGGGGAGTGAGAAGCGGTGACGACGTCGCCGAGCGGCTTTCCCACGGCGCCACCCTGGTCCAGGGCTACACAGCTTTCGTCTACGAGGGCCCATTCTGGGTCCGGCGCATCAACCGTCGCCTGGCGTCCCTGCTGCGAAGCGGCTGATGTGGGAGCTGCGAAGCGGTGGAGCCCAGGCTACGGAGCGGCTGGACCCTAGGAGGGGAACTGCCCGCGGGCCACGAGCGGCTTGGGCAGTCGCAGTCGGCGGATCTGCAGCGCACGCATGGCGGCGTAGAAGCGGATCCCGCGTTCCCGATTCTCGGGTCCGAACTTCGCATCGAGCTTCTTGCGCACCGTGCGGCCCACCCACCATGCCTCGACGATGACGGCCAGGACGAAGAGCCACAGGATCTGGCTGACCACGATGCGCATCTGCTCGTTCATGACGAATGAGGCGAAGAGGAAGATGAGAACGATGATGAGCATCCATTCGCCGATGCCCATGCGTGCGTCGACGTAGTCGCGGACGAACCGACGCTGCGGACCACGGTCGCGCGGGGGAAGGTGCTTCTCCTCGCCCGTCTCCATCGCCCGGCGCATCTTCACGCGCTGATCGGCCATCTGCTGGCGCTGCGCGGCGCGGGCGAGCTTGCGATCGTTCTGCACGAGGGGACGCCGTCGTGCAGCCACCTGTTCGCTGCGCTTGGGGGTGGGCACGCCCTTCTTCTCAGGCTGGCGCCTGGTGGTGGAGGCGTCCTCGCGGGCTCGAGCTGCCTCGGCCTCGGCGATCTGATCAGCGGTATTTTTCTTACGTCCTAGCACCGCTCCAGTGTAGCGGGAATAATAGGTCGAATCTGGGCAACGAATCCCGGCCACGGGAATGAACCCTGCAGGGCTGCACGTTGTTACCGTAGAGATACAGGTCTGCCGCTACAACGAGAGAGGTGTATGCCATGAGCACCACCACCGAAGACACCACCGCCACGACGGCGGGGGAGACCGCCGCAACTGAGATCTCGGGGTCCACCGTGGAGGGCTTCAAGGCTCACCAGGTGGAGCTGAGTGAGACCGCCGCACAGAAGGTCTCATCGCTGCTGCAGCAGGAGGGCCGTGAGGATCTTCGTCTGCGCGTGGCTGTCCAGCCCGGCGGGTGCTCGGGTCTGATCTACCAGCTCTACTTCGACGAGCGCGTGCTCGACGGTGATGCGCTTCGCGCCTTCAGCGGTGTGGAGGTCGTGGTGGACAAGATGAGCGTTCCCTACCTTGAAGGCGCCACCATCGACTTCGAGGATTCGATCTCGAAGCAGGGCTTCACCATCGACAACCCCAATGCCGGCGGTTCCTGCGCCTGCGGTGACTCCTTCCACTGATCCGCAGCTCCTTCCATCCGACCCGCCGGACAGGGTGCCGCGTCACATAGGCGACATATCTGCCGCCGATTCGGAACTCGATGCTGCACAGACAAAACTCCGCTTCCCTGGTTTTCTACACCGGGTAGAAGCGGAGTTTTGTCATGTCTGGGACCACTGCGTCGAACCGAAAGGGCAGATCAGATGGTCCCGTCGCGGGTGTCCGTCCTCCCGGTCCTCTACAGGACGTAGTAGTCTTGAGCGCGAAGCGTCTATGGGGGTCTGGAGTCTGCGTGCAGCGCGGTCGACGTCACGCCGGAGGACGCAACATTCGCACACCGAGATAGAGGAAGGGCCGTCTGTGAGTTCGCATAAACGAACCGGCAGCCGAGGCCGTGCAGTCAAGACAGTTGCACTGGCCAGCGCGGCGGCACTGGTGCTCAGCGCCTGCTCCGGAGACAACCCCGCGGCACGCGGGTGGCTTCCGGGCAGCCGAGACACCACCAGCAACACTGCTGAACTGACTGATCTGTGGGTCAACTCCTGGATCGCGGCGCTCATCGTGGGGCTGATCACCTGGGGCCTGATGCTCTGGTGCATGATCGCCTACCGTCGGCGCAAGGGTGAGACCGGATATCCCCGTCAGCTGGCGTATAACATCCCGCTGGAGATC
Organism: uncultured Nesterenkonia sp.; assembly: GCA_947494195.1. Taxonomy (GTDB): domain Bacteria; phylum Actinomycetota; class Actinomycetes; order Actinomycetales; family Micrococcaceae; genus Nesterenkonia. The sequence goes on from CANLUC010000004.1 coordinate 321,576, forward strand.
ATGTACACGATCGTCCCGCTGGTCATGGTGGGTGTCCTGTTCTTCTACACCGACCAGGTGCAGCGTTCGGTGGATGAGCCCAACGAGGACCCCGACCTGGTGATCGACGTCCGCGGCAAGCAGTGGTCCTGGGACTTCAACTACAACTACGAGGGCGAGGAGCGCTATTTCGCTGGCGAGCAGGCACACCTCACCGGTGAGGAAGGTGTCCGCGACGAACTGCCGACGCTCTATCTCCCGGTGGATGAGCCCGTGACCTTCGAGCTGAACGCCCGTGACGTCATTCACTCGTTCTGGATCCCGGCCTTCCTGCAGAAGCGCGACATGATCCCCGGCCGTACGAATACCATCCACCTGACGCCGCAGGAGCTCGGCAGCTTCGACGGCAAGTGCGCGGAGCTCTGCGGCGAGTACCACTCGGAGATGCTCTTCAACGTGGAAGTTGTCTCAGACGAAGAGTTCCGTGACTACCTCGAGACCCTGCCCGAGGGCAAGCTCGGCGACGAGTATGACCGCAACCCAAACCTCCACGAAAATGTGGCCGAAACTGAAGGGGACGACTGACAGTGGCGACCCTCGAATACAGTGCAGATGATGCACGCGACGTCTCACGCGTCGTTCCCCGCTCCAAGGGAAGGATCGTTGTCAACTGGTTGACGACGACCGACCACAAGGTCATCGGGTATATGTACCTGATCTCCTCGTTCCTGTTCTTCTGCGTCGGCGGTGTCATGGCGCTGTTGATCCGTGCCGAGCTGTTCGAGCCCGGAATGCAGCTGCTGCAGACCAAGGAGCAGTACAACCAGCTCTTCACCATGCATGGCACGGTGATGCTGCTGCTGTTCGCGACGCCGCTCTTCGCAGGTTTTGCCAACGCGATCATGCCGCTGCAGATCGGCGCCCCGGACGTGGCCTTCCCGCGATTGAACGCGCTGGCCTTCTGGTTCTTCCTGTTCGGCGCACTGGTCGTCATGGCAGGGTTCCTGACCCCTCAGGGTGCTGCATCCTTCGGCTGGTTCGCTTACGCCCCGCTCTCTGACACCACCTTTTCGCCCGGCGTGGGCGGTGACCTCTGGGTCTTCGGCCTGGCGCTGACCGGTTTCGGGACGATCATGGGTGGCGTCAACTTCATCACCACCATCCTGTGCATGCGTGCACCGGGCATGACCATGTGGCGCATGCCGATCTTCGTCTGGAACACACTGATCACCTCGATCCTGGTTCTGATGGCCTTCCCCCCGCTGGCTGCGGCGCTCTTCGGCCTGGCACTCGACCGGCGCTTCGGCGGACACATCTTCGATCCCGAGGCGGGGGGGGCGATACTCTGGCAGAACCTGTTCTGGTTCTTCGGACACCCCGAGGTCTATATCATCGCACTGCCGTTCTTCGGCATCGTCTCCGAGATCCTTCCGGTCTTCAGTCGCAAGCCGATCTTCGGGTATAAGGGTCTCGTCTACGCCACGATCGCCATCGCCGCGCTCTCGGTGACGGTCTGGGCGCACCACATGTATGTGACCGGCGCCGTAATGCTGCCGTTCTTCGCGCTGATGACGATGCTGATCGCCGTACCCACAGGGGTGAAGTTCTTCAACTGGATCGGCACCCTCTGGCGAGGATCGCTCACATTCGAGACACCGATGCTGTGGAGTCTCGGCTTCCTGGTGACGTTCCTCTTCGGAGGTCTCACCGGGATCATTCTTGCTGCGCCGCCGCTGGACTTTCACCTCTCCGACACCTACTTCGTGGTGGCGCACTTCCATTACGTGGTCTTCGGCACCGTGGTCTTCGCAATGTTCGCCGGGTTCTACTTCTGGTGGCCGAAGTGGACCGGAAAGATGCTCAATGAGCGTCTGGGCAAGATCAACTTCTGGATGCTGTTCATCGGCTTCCACGGCACGTTCATGATTCAGCACTGGCTGGGTGTGATGGGAATGCCTCGACGCTATGCGGACTACATGGTCGAGGACGGGTTCACCTCGATGAACCAGTTCTCCACGGTCTTCTCCATGCTGCTGGGCGCCTCGCTGATTCCATTCTTCTGGAACGTGTGGATCACCTCGCGCAAGGGCAAGAAGGTTCTCGTGGATGACCCCTGGGGCTTCGGCGGCTCGCTCGAGTGGGCCACGTCCTGCCCACCGCCGCGGCACAACTTCTACTCACTCCCACGGATCCGGTCCGAGCGTCCTGCGCTTGACCTTCACCACCCCGAGCTCGCCGATCGCCACACCGCACAGTCTGCTGCGGCGAGGGTCTTTGGACCGGCTGACCAGCAGGACAAGGCGGGTGTCTGATGAAGACCAATATCAGGCTCTTCGGCGCCCTGGGCGTATTCGCTCTGATCGTCGCCTTCATCTATGGATTCTGGAGCGGATTCGAGGATCTCGCCGGATTCCCGTTGCTGCTGCTGACCTCCGGCATGGCACTCATGCTCTGGTTTTACCTGCGCATGGTGGCCAAGAACAGCGATGTGCTCGACAGCGATGACCCCGAGGGTGAGATCGAGCAGATGGCAGGCAACTACGGGGAGTTCTCCCCGTGGAGCTGGTGGCCGATCGGTCTCGGCTTCTCGGCAGCCTTCGCGTTCTTCGGGCTGGCCATCGACTGGTGGGTGTTTTTCCTCGCGCTGATCCCGGGGCTGTTCTTCATCACCGGATGGGTGCTGGAGTTCAACCGCAAGCGCTACGCCCACTGATCGACCGCCTCCGCACCACTGCGGAGACCACCGGGTGGAGACCTCCGGTGAGAAGAAGCCCGCTGTGAGCATCGACTCATGGCGGGCTTCTTCGTGCCCGGGCAGCCACGCATGCCAGTAGAATTCGGCTATGACTATCCGCCCCATCACCATTCACGGCGAACTGGTGCTGCACCGGCGCGCGGACGAGGTTGAGACCATCGACGATTCCATCCGAGAACTCGTGGCCGACATGTTCGACACCCAGGAGGCGGCTCACGGCGTGGGACTGGCGGCACCCCAGATCGGTGTGGGATTGCGCATCTTCACCTACGCGTACCCGGACTCCGGTGACCAGCCCAGCACCGGCGCCATCATCAACCCGCGCCTGCGGCTCATCGGGAAGGTCTCCAAGGAGGCACCGGACCGTGAAGAGGAAGCAGAGGGCTGCCTCTCAGCGCCGGGCTACAGCTATCCGCTCAAGCGCAGTGAGCACGTGGAGATCACAGGGCTGGACCTGCAGGGCGAGGTGCTCTCCTTCGAGGCCACCGGATGGTTCGCCCGCATCCTCCAGCACGAGTACGACCATCTCGACGGCTATCTCTACGTCAACCGGTTGGATGCCAAGTGGGCGAGGAGATGGAAGAAGGCGATGAAGCGCGAGGGGTGGAACGAACCCGGACTGAGCTGGCTGCCAGGCGTCGACCCCGATCCCTTCGGCCACGACGAGCCCGAAGACTCCGAAGAAGCCTCGGAGTCGGGGCTCAGCGCGCAGACTGGCTGAACCGAACCCATCGGCGCAGCACATCGGCAGCGGCACCGGAGTCGATGGACTCCTCGGCAATGACCATGTTCGCCCGAAGCCGCTCGAGCAGGCCACCCTCAGCACGCTCGGCAAGGCTGGTCAGTCCGGCCGCAGCGTTGAGGACGACGGCGTCGCGCACCGGCCCAGGCTCGCCGGAGAGCAGCCGACGCACGACCTGCGCGTTCTCAGCCCCGCTCCCACCACGCAGGTCTTCGACGCCCACACGGCGCAGACCCACGTCCTCTGGGTTGAGCACGGAATGGGACACCTCACCCTCGCGCACCTCCCACACATCGGTGGAGGCCGAGGTGGTGATCTTGTCCCGTCCGTCCTGCCCGCGGAACACCAGGCCTCGGGTCCCGCGTACCGCTAGAACTTCGGCCATTCGCGGAGCCAACGTGGGGCTCGCGCAGCCGAGTGCCTGCGCAGTGACGCGCGCAGGGTTGGACAGCGGCCCCAGGAAATTGAAGACCGTCCTGATGCCCAGTTGGCGGCGCACGGGTCCCACATGGCGCATCGAGGGGTGGAAGCTCTGCGCGAAGAGGAAGGTGATGCCCACGTCCTCGGCGGCGCGGGCCACCTTCTCGGGGCTGATACTCAGATCGACTCCGAGGGCTTCGATCACGTCAGCCGCCCCCGCAGTGGTGGAGGCGCCTCGATTGCCATGCTTGACCACCCGAGCCCCTGCCCCCGCAGCTGTCAGCGAGGACATGGTGGAGATGTTCACCGTGCCGAGCATGTCACCGCCGGTGCCCACGATGTCCAAGGTGGGCCCCTGGATGCTCAGCGGCACGGCTTTGTCCATCATGGTGGTGCTCAGACCGACGAGCTCCTCCGCGACCTCGCCCTTGGCGCGCAGTGCGACGAGGAAGGCGGCGATCTGGCCGTCGCTGAGCGCTCCGCTCATAAGCTGGTCCATCGCCCAGGCAGAGGTGTTCGCGCTCAGGTTCTGTCCGGCCAGGAGAGTTTCGAGCAGCTCGGGCCAGTTGGCCGGCAGGACGGGCGCGGGGGAGCGGGGGTCGGCGGATGTCGGAGGTTTCACAGCCCCAGACTATCGGCCCGGCGTCCTTCCGCTCCGTCCTATTTCGACACGCTGTAGAAATATTGACGAATTTTCTGTCCACTCCACCTTGGCGGATCCTGGGAATGGCGCGGAATACGCCCGCTGGCAAGGATCTCGAAGCGCGCCACACAAGCGGCTGCGGTCGCAAAGAGCTGAGGTTTCAGTACATAATGAACGCGTGACGTCTGCAACCCAAACCCCAATCGCTCCGGCGCGAACGCTGCCAAACCGACCGAACATGGTGTCCGTGGGCACCATGGTCTGGCTCACCAGCGAGCTGATGTTCTTCGCCGGTCTGTTCGCCATGTACTTCACCCTGCGCTCGACGCGGCCTGAGATGTTTGCCGAAGGCGGTGGAACGCTGGCGATCCCGCTGGCCACCACCATCACCGTGATCCTGGTCGCGAGTTCGGTGACAGCTCAGTTCGGTGTCTTCGCGGCCGAGCGTCATCAGCCGCGCCGCACGGGCGGAGTCTTCCAGGTCAAGCACTGGGGCATGGTGGAGTGGTATATCCTCTCCTTCCTCATGGGTGCGGTCTTCATCGCAGGTCAGGCCTTTGAGTTTGCTGAGCTGGTGTCCGAGGGGGTCACGGTCTCCTCGAACGCCTTCGGCTCCGCGTTCTACATCACCACCGGCTTCCACGGCATGCACGTCATCGGCGGGCTCATCGCCTTCCTCTTCGTGATCGCCCGTGCGTACTTCAGTGTGAAGTTCACGCACCGAGAAGCACACGCCGCGGTCGTCATCTCGTACTACTGGCACTTCGTCGACGTCGTGTGGATCGCGCTCTTCGGCATCGTCTACCTGTTGCCTATGTTCGCCTGAGCATCACCTTCGTCACGCACACAAGCTGATATCGCACCGAGAAGTTAGGAACCGGCACGTGAAGGCACTTTCACAGCAGCGTCGCCACCCCCTCGCGGCAGTGGCACTGCTCCTCGTGGGCCTCTTGCTCACTGGAGGGCTGTACGCCGCCGCGACCTCCGTCAACGAGGCGCAGGCATCGAACGTCCCCGATGCCTATTCCGCCTCCGACGTGGAGGAGGGCGAACGTCTCTTCGTGGCCAACTGCGCCACCTGCCACGGTATCAACGCGGCCGGCAGCGACGCCGGCCCGTCGCTCGTCGGCGCGGGAGCGGCCGCTGTCGACTTCCAGGTCGGCACCGGGCGCATGCCGATGCAGATGTCGGGCCCGCAGGCGAAGCAGAAGCCGGCACAGTTCAATGATGAACAGACGATGCAGCTCGCGGCCTATGTCGCATCTCTTGGTGCCGGTCCCTCCGTCCCCGAGGATGAGTACCTCGACACCTCCGAGGGGGATATCTCCCGGGGCGGCGAGCTCTTCCGCATCAACTGCGCCATGTGCCACAACGCAGCCGCCGCCGGCGGTGCGCTCACCGAGGGCAAGTTTGCACCCGCTCTTGCCGGAGTGGAGTCCAAGCACATCTACGAGGCCATGATGACCGGCCCGCAGAACATGCCGGAGTTCAATGACTCGAACATCCCCGCCGTGGACAAGCGCGACATCATTGCGTTCCTGAAGAACAACGAATCTCAAGGCGTGCCCGGTGGCTTCGCACTGGGATCCCTGGGCCCGGTGTCTGAGGGTCTGCTCATCTGGACCCTCGGTCTGGTCCTGCTGATCGGCTCTATGGTCTGGCTGACCTCACGGTCCTCCTGATCACGCCAGCAACCGGCACGCACGCACAACGTACATACTCAAGCAAAGGACGAGAACCATATGGGCGAGCACGGTAACGGCGATCCGCAGTCGGACGCCGTCATCAGAGCCGGTGAGGGGAAGTCGAGTGGCCACGCCATCGACAACCCGGGCCTGCCACCGCACCGTCCGCGGTTGGCAGATGTGGATGAGAAGGCGGCCAAGCGCGCCGAGCGTCAGGTTTCTGCGCTTTTTCTGATCTCGATCATCGGCACGGTGATGTTCTTCGTCGGCTACTTCGTCGTCGGCGTCACCGCGGGCGACCTCGAAATGCTGCGCCTGCAGAACACCCTGCTCGGTCTTGGTGTGGCCTTCGCCATGCTCGGCATCGGCCTCGGCGTGGTGCAGTGGGCTCGCGCATTGATGCCCGACCATGAGGTCATCGAGGACCGCAAGCCGCTGCGCAAGGAAGAAGACCGCGCCGAGGCTGCCGCCACCATCAACGAAATCGTGGATGAGACCCAGATCAAGCGCCGACCGTTGCTGCGCAACACGCTCATCGGCGCGGCTCTGCTGGCACCGCTGCCCGCGCTCGTCGTGCTCCGCGATCTCGATCGTTCCGAGGACTTCGGTGTGGAGCGTATGCGCCACACCATCTGGGAGGAGGGGGTGCGCCTTGTGCGCGACCCCACCGGCACTCCCATCCGTGCGGCTGACCTCACCGTCGGGTCAGTGGTGCACGTCGTGCCCGAGACTCTTCGAGAGATCTCCGAGCACGGTGAGCGCCTCGCGGCCAAGGCCAAGTCGGTGGTCCTGCTGATTCGGATGCAGCCCGACGATCTCGCGCCGGTCACCGGAGAACAAGAGAACTGGACCTACGAGGGCATCATCGCCTGTTCCAAGGTCTGCACGCATGTGGGCTGCCCTGTGGCGCTCTATGAGCGCCAAACACATCACCTGCTCTGCCCCTGCCACCAGTCCACCTTCGACGCTGCCCAGCAGTTCAAGGTGATCTTCGGTCCTGCAGGACGCCCGTTGCCCCAGCTGCCCATCACCGTGGACGATGAGGGCTTCCTCGTTGCTCGCAGCGATTTCACCGAACCCGTCGGCCCCACCTACTGGGAGCGTGGCTAAAGATCATGAGCACTCAGTCCCTAGAACCCAAATACACCGAGGCACAGTACTCCGAGGTGGATCAGTACCAACCGGCCACCCGCACCGGCCGGATCTCCAACTACGTGGATCAGCGCGTGGGCGGCACCGGACTGGTCCGCGAGTTCGGCCGCAAGGTCTTCCCTGACCACTGGACGTTCATGTTCGGTGAGGTGGCGCTCTACAGCTTCCTCATCACCGTGGTCTCCGGCGCCTTCCTGACCTTCTGGTTCGATCCCTCCATGGCCAGCACGCAGTACGAAGGTTCCTACGCTCCCATGCAGGGCGTGGAGATGTCGACGGCTTATGCCACCGCGCTCGAGCTCTCGTTCGACGTCCGCGGCGGCCTGTTCATGCGTCAGCTGCACCACTGGGGCGCGCTCATGTTCGTCATGGCCATGGCGGTACACATGCTCCGCGTCTTCTTCACCGGCGCCTTCCGCAAGCCACGCGAGCTGAACTGGGTCGTCGGCTGCGCGCTGCTCGTCGCTGGTCTGGGTGCCGGCTTCACCGGCTACTCGCTGCCCGACGAGGTGCTCTCCGGCAACGGTCTGCGCATCATCGACGGCATGCTCAAGGCCATCCCGATGGTCGGCACCTACATCTCCTTCTTCCTCTTCGGCGGCGAGTTTCCCGGAGACGAGGTCATTCCGCGGTTGTATTCGCTGCACATCTTCGTGATCCCCGCAGTGATCCTCATCCTGATCGCGGTTCACCTGTTCATGGTCGTGGTGCACAAGCACACGCAGTACCCCGGCCCGGGCCGCACCGAACGCAATGTGGTCGGCTACCCGATCGGCCCGGTCTACGCCGCGAAGGCCGGCGGATTCCTGTTCGTCGTCTTCGGCGTGCTTGCGCTGCTGGCAGGTCTTTTCCAGATCAACGCGCTCTGGAACTACGGGCCCTACGATCCTTCCCCGGTGCAGGCAGGCACTCAGCCCGACTGGTACATCGGCTGGTTCGACGGCGTGCTCCGTCTGATGCCCGGCAGTATCGGAGACATCTCGTTGGAGTTTGTCCTCCCCACCCCGTGGGGCGGGAACAGCGTGGCGCTTCCCGTGCTGATCCCGATGATTCCGATCGCGGTGCTTCTGCTGGGCCTCTTCGTGTGGCCGTTCCTGGAGGCGTGGATCACCGGTGACAAGAAGGAACATCACGTGCTGGATCGTCCCCGCAACGCTCCGGGCCGCACCGCCTTCGGCATGGCCATGATGGTCTGGTATTTCGTGATGTGGGGTGCCGCGTCCTCGGACCTGGTGGCCGTGCAATTCTCACTCTCGCTCAATGACGTGATCATCTGGCTCCGGGTGCTGTTCTTCCTCGGACCGATCCTGGCGTTCATCATCACCAAACGGATTTGTCTGGCGCTGCAGCGCAAGGACCGTGAGATCGTGCTGCACGGCAATGAGGCCGGAGTCATCGAGATGCTTCCCCATGGTGAGTTCCGTGAGAAGCACAATCGGGTCAACGACTACGAGCTCTTCACCCTGGTCGCGTATGAGTCCCCGGAGGTGACTCCCGCCCGGCCTAACGCCAAGGGCAAGGTGTCACTGCTGGAGAAGTCCCGCGCAGGGCTGAACCGGGTCTTCTTCGAGGATCGCGTGGCGCCGGTCAGCCGCGAGGAGTACCTCGAGGCGCTGTCCCACGATCACCACGAGTCCTCGGCCGCGCTTCCGGCGGCGGCCTCGGCTCAGCTGGAGTCCAGCAAGCACTGATGCGGTGAACGCAGAAGCGGCCGTCTCCCTTCCAGGGAGGCGGCCGCTTCCGTGTCGGTGCGGCGCCGATCAGCTGCCGGTGGTCGCTGGGCGACTCAGCTGCCGCGGATGATGGAGCGCAGCTTCTCCAGCCGCTCGGCGACTGCACGCTCGGCGCCGTTGCCGGTGGGCTTGTAGTAGTCGACCCCGACCAGCTCATCGGGCGGGTACTGCTGGGCCGCCACATGGTGGGGCTGATCATGCGCGTAGACATAGCCCTTGCCATGGCCCATCCGATGGGCGCCTGAGTAGTGCGCGTCGCGCAGATGCGGCGGGACCAGACCCGACCTGCCCGCCCGGACATCGGCGATGGCGGCGTCCAGCGCCTTATAGGACGCATTCGACTTCGGTGCTGTCGCGATGTGCACGGTGGCCTGGCCCAGCAGGATCCTCGCCTCAGGCATGCCGATCAGCGCCACCGCATCCGCGGCGGCCATGGCGGTCTGCAGCGCAGTGGGGTCGGCCATCCCCACCTCCTCACCTGCCGCGATGACCAGACGACGGGCGATGAAGCGTGGATCCTCGCCGGCGACGATCATGCGGGCCAGGTAGTGCAGCGCCGCATCGGGATCGGAGCCGCGCAGTGACTTGATGAATGCCGAGACGATGTCGTAATGCTGGTCACCGTCACGGTCATAGCGCTGCACCGCGAAGTCCATCGCCTGTTCCGCGTCCTTGGCGGTGATGGTGACGGGAGCGGCGGGGGAGTCCGATGGGATCTCCACTGTGCCGTCCTCGGTGCTGCTTTCGAGGGTCTCGCCCGAACCGGGCGTGCCGGCGGTCTCCTCGCCGTCCGCAGCCTTGCCTGCGGCGACCGCGGCTGCCGCCTCAAGCGTGGTGAGCACCCGTCTGGCGTCTCCACCGGCCATGCGCAGAATATGATCTCGCGCGGCGTCCTCCAGCTCGAAGGCTGAGTCCAGGCCACGGGTGTCCTGCAATGCCCGGGTGATCAGCCCGGAGAGGTCCTCGGAGGTCAGCGACCGCAGCGTGAGCATCAGCGACCGCGAGAGCAGCGGCGCGATGATGGAGAAGGAGGGGTTCTCGGTGGTGGCCGCGACCAGGATCACCCAGCCGTTCTCGACCCCGGGCAGAAGCGCGTCCTGCTGCGCCTTGTTGAACCGGTGGATCTCATCGAGGAACAGCACCGTGGTCTGGCCGCGCAGATCACGATCCTCCAGCGCGCGGTCCATCACCTGGCGCACGTCCTTGACGCCTGCCCGGATCGCGGAGAGTTCCACGAACTTCCGTGAGGCGCCGCGCGCCAGCACATGGGCCAGGGTGGTCTTGCCGGTGCCTGGAGGCCCGTAGAGGATCACCGAGGAGGCCCCGGCAGGTCCGCGCGAGCCCTCGGCGAGGACGCGCAGCGGAGAGCCATGTTCGAGCAGGTGCCGCTGTCCGAGGATCTCCTCGAGGGTGCGCGGACGCATCCGCACCGCCAGCGGGGTATGGCGACGTCGCGCGCCCGGCTCTGCCGGAGCAGGGGCGGGCGCGTCGTCGTCGCCGAAGTCATCGGAGGCGAAGAGGTCCCCGGAGATGGGATCGGCCACTGCGCCTCCTAGAGGTGGGTTCGTAGAAAGATTCGAAGAAATCTGTTCCAGATTACCCGGTGGGGATCAGGCCTTGGACTTCTCTCCGCCCTGAGCCTGCGCCGCGGCGTCAGATTTCGGCTCAGGCTGCGCGTCCACGCCGGCTTCCTTGCGCTGCTGGGCCGTGATCGGCGCAGGGGCAGCGGTCAGCGGGTCGTAGCCGCCGCCGGACTTGGGGAAGGCGATGACCTCGCGGATCGAGTCTTCCCCTGCGAGCAGCGACACGACCCGGTCCCAGCCGAAGGCGATGCCGCCGTGGGGCGGGGCGCCGAACTTGAAGGCGTCGAGCAGGAAGCCGAACTTCTCCTGCGCCTCGTCCTCGGGGATGCCCATGACCTTGAAGATGCGCTCCTGCACATCGCGCCGGTAGACACGCAGCGAACCGCCGGCGATCTCATTGCCGTTGCAGACGAGGTCGTAGGCGTTCGCCAGGGCGGAGCCGGGATCCTGATCGAAGCTCTCGGCGAACTCCGGCTTGGGTGCGGTGAACGCGTGATGGACCGCGGTCCAGGCGCCCGAGCCAACAGCGACATCTCCAGCGGCCTGGGCCTGGGCTGCGGGTTCGAACATCGGGGCGTCGACCACCCAGGCGAAGGACCAGGCGTTCTCGTCGATGAGACCCACCCGGGAGGCGATCTCGTTGCGGGCGGCGCCGAGGAGACCTCGCGAGGGGGACACCTCGCCGGCGGCGAAGAAGATGCAGTCACCGGGGGAGGCGCCGGTGGCCGCTGCCAGTCCGGTCTTCTCGGAATCGGTGAGGTTCTTTGCGACGGGGCCTCCGAGCTCGCCGTCCTCGCCGATGAGCACATAGGCCAGACCCTTGGCTCCGCGCTGCTTGGCCCATTCCTGCCAGGCATCGAGCGTGCGGCGCGGCTGGGAGGCGCCGCCGGGCATGACCACGGCGCCCACGTAGTCGGCCTTGAAGACGCGGAAGCTGGTGTCCTTGAAGTATTCGGTGAGCTCGGTGAGCTCAAGGTCGAAGCGCAGGTCCGGCTTGTCCGAGCCGTAGCGCGCCATGGCCTCGTGGTAGGTGATGTGCGGGATCTGCGCCGGCAGCTCCACGTCGATGAGCTTCCAGAGCCGGCGCACGAGCTCCTCCGCCAGCGCGAGGATGTCCTCCTGCTCCACGAAGCTGGCCTCGATGTCCAGCTGGGTGAACTCCGGCTGACGATCGGCGCGGAAGTCCTCGTCGCGGTAGCAGCGGGCGATCTGGTAGTACTTCTCGAATCCACCGACCTGCAGCAGCTGCTTGAACAGCTGTGGGGACTGGGGCAGCGCGTACCAGGCGCCGGGGGCAAGCCGGGCGGGGACCAGGAAGTCGCGGGCGCCCTCCGGGGTGGAGCGGGTCAGCGTGGGCGTCTCGATCTCGGTGAACGCCTGCTCATGCAACAGGTCACGAGCGACGCGGTTCGCCTCGGAGCGCAGCCGCAGCGCGCGCTGGGGACCCTCGCGGCGCATGTCCAGATAGCGGTGGCGCAGCCGGGCCTCTTCGCCGATCTCCACATGCTCGTCGATCTGGAAGGGGAGCGGGGCGGCGGTGTTGAGCACCGTCACCGTGTCAGCGATGAGCTCGACCTCGCCCGAGGGCAGGTTCGGGTTCTCATTGCCGGCCGGGCGGCGCTCCACGGAACCGGTCACCTGCAGCACGAACTCATTGCGCAGCGGGTCGAAGTCCGCCTCCTCACGCACCACCACCTGGGCGACCCCGGAGGCGTCACGCAGGTCGAGGAAGGCCACCCCGCCGTGGTCTCGGCGTCGCGCCACCCATCCGGTGAGGGTGACGGTCTGACCTATGTGCGCGGCGTTCAGTGAGCCGGAGGTGTGTGTGCGGAGCACGGTGTCCTTCCTGAGGGATTATGAGCTGGTGCGCTGGGCCTGCGGCGGGGAACCGTCGCGGCCGCTGCGTGGCGCGGTGTCAGTCGGTGGCCGATTCTACTATCCGGGGAAGCCTGTCATCGGCCGGGGGCCTCCAGCTGGCGGGATCGGCGCTGAACTGGTCCCCCGAGCGGATGTCCTTGACCTCATGGGCCCCGTCCTCATCGGTGAACCAGACATAGGGGATGCCGCGCCGGTCGGCATGGCGGATCTGCTTGCCGAACTTCTCCGCCTTCAGCGCCACCTCGACGTTGAGGCCGCGAGCACGCAGCGCATCGGCGACATCCTGCGCCGCTCCCCAGTCCTCGTCGGAGCGCAGCGCCACATAGACCGCGGCAGGGACCTTGCGCGTGGCGGAGAGACCACCCTCGGCGAGGATCCGTGAGATCAGCCGGGTCACCCCGATGGAGAGGCCGACGCCGGGGAAGCTGCGCCTGCCCTTGGAAGCCAGTGATTCATAGCGGCCGCCGGAGCACACCGAACCCAGGGACTCATGACCGAGCAGCACGGTCTCATAGACGGTGCCGGTGTAGTAGTCGAGTCCTCGGGCGATGGACAGATCGGCGGTGACCCGTCCGGGCACTCGCTTGTTCAGTTCGGCGACGACTTCTTCGAGCTCGGCGAGTCCGGCCTCGAGCAGATCGTCCGCCTCAGTGTCACCGAGGAGTCCGCGGACCTGCCCGACGAACGAGGTGTCGGTGGCGCGGATCTGTGCCAGGTTCAGCGCCTGCTGGGCCTGCGCAGTCGTGGCGGCACCGCTGGAGGTGAGCTCCTCGGCGACCTTCTCCGCACCGATCTTCTCGAGCTTGTCGATGGCGCGCAGCACGGCGGTGGTGTCTTCGAGGCCTATGGAGCGGTAGAAGCCTTCGGAGAGCTTGCGGTTGTTGACCCGCAGCATGAAGCCCCCGATCGGCAGCGCTTGAAGCGCCTGAGCCATGACCAGCGCGATCTCCACGTCGCTGCGGAAGGGCAGTGCGCCGTCGCCCACGAGGTCGATGTCGGCCTGGGTGAATTCGCGGAACCGGCCGTCCTGCGGGCGTTCGCCCCGCCAGACCTTCTGTATCTGATACCGACGGAAAGGGAAGTCCAGGTGCCCGGCGTTCTCCACGACGTAGCGCGCGAACGGGACCGTCAGATCGAAGTGCAGCGCAAGCCGTGCCTCTTTCCCGTCCTCCTCCTGCAGCCGGGAGACCGCATAGATCTCCTTGTCGATCTCGCCCTTCTGCAGCAGCGTGTCGATGGTCTCCACCGCGCGGGACTCGATGGAGCCGAAGCCATGGCGTTCGAAGACCTCACGGAGAGTGTCCAGCACGTGGAGTTCCACCAGCCGCTCTTCGGGGAGCCATTCGGTGAAGCCGGAGAGAGAGGTGGTTCGTGCCATGAGTGTGCGCGCAGTCCTTGGTCGTCGGGGGAGCCTGGAATCGGGCCCGTTCATCATAGCGGCTCCGGTACGCTGGTGGGCATGAGTCCTGCAGTCAAGCCCGATCACCATGAGACCTCCCTCGCCGATGCCCATCGCTTTGCCCGCGTGGATGAGGAAGGGCACGTCTTCGCGCTGACCGAGAATGCCGCGGAGGGTGAGCCGGCCGAGACCTACGTGGGTCAGTTCTCCGGCGCCAGTGCAGATGAGGCCCTGCTGTACTTCACCCGCAAGTTTGACGAGCTGTTCAACCGTGCCCTGCTGCTGCGCGCCCGCATCGCGGCAGGAGCAGATTCGGCCAAGGCCCTGCAAGAGTCGGCCCAGCACATCGCCAAGGAGCTTCAGGACGGCGTCTGGGTAGGGGACACCGCTGCACTGGCTGCGCTGCTCGGGCAGCTCACGGTGGAGATCCAGGCCCGCAACGCCTTGGAGCAGCAGGAGACGGAGGCGGTCCTCGCCGAGCACCTGGCCACCCGCGAGCGGATCGTGGCGGAGGCTGAGGTGCTCGCCGGTGCGGATCCGAGCACCCAGCATTGGAAGAGTGCCCAGGCGCGGATGAACGAGCTCTTCGAAGCCTGGAAGGGCGAGCAGAAGAAGCCGCCGCGACTGACCAAGGCCCAGGAGGATCCGTATTGGAAGCGGTTCCGCAGCGCCCGCAATCTCTTCGAGAAGAACCGCCGCGCCTTCTTCGCCACGAGGGACAAGGAGCACGGTGACATCAAAGCCGCCAAGGAGGAGCTGATCGCCGAGGCTGAGGCGCTGAAGGATTCCGAGGATTACGGCTCCACCACGAAGGCCTACCACCGGCTCATGGACGACTGGAAGGCGCTGGGCCGCGGTGCCAGGAAGACCGACGACTCCCAGTGGACTCGCTTCCGGGCTGCCCAGGACGTCTTCTTCGGAGCCCGTGACAAGGTCAACGCAGAAACCGATGCCGAATACGCCGAGAATCTCGTGGTGAAGCTGGAGATCCTGGAGAAGCTCGAGGCCCTGATGCCCTTCGAGAACCCCGAGGCCTCCCGGGAGCAGTACCAGTCGCTGCTGGCGCGCTGGGATGCGGCCGGGCGTGTGCCTCGCCAAGATATGAAGAGCACAGAGGGTCGGCTGAAGCAGGTTCAGGACGCCTTCCGTGATGCCGAGGCGGCGCATTGGCGCAAGACCGATCCCGAGACCATCGCCCGGCAGAACTCGATGCTCAGCCAGCTGGACGAGACTATTGCGGGACTTGAACGTGAGCTTGAGTCGGCCCAGGCCAGCGGAGACACTCGTTCTATCGAGCAGGCGCAGGAGGCTCTCGACGCGCGCAGGAGCTGGCGCGATATGTTGAAGTAACGAATAGATTACACTCGTCAGAGATTCTGCGGCCCCGCCTATCCCGGGAGCCGCGGGAAGTTGTGCCGTCGACATCCAGTGAGGACCCCGCGTGAGCGATCAACAGCCGCATGAGGCAGGCTCTCCGCGCAGCCGTCGCGAAATTCGCGAGGCGCGCGAGCGTGAGCTTGCCGAGCAGCGTGAGCGTCAGACCGCGGCGCAGCAGCGTGCACTGGACGAGACGCTCCGCAACGCACGCAGACAGTCCTCAGCGACTCCGGCACGCCGTGTCCCGCTGCCGAACATCGCGCCGGTCCAGGAATCTGTGATCTTCAACCAGGAAGAGGTCACCCAGGGCAAGCTCGAACGTGAGGACTCACCTGTCGAGCCGCCCGCATCAGCCCCTGCAGCAGAGCCCTCGCCGCCGGTCACACCGGCGGCACCCAGCGGCTTCGACCGCGTGGTGACCCCCTTCGATCAGGTGGTCTCACCCGATGAGGTCGACCGGGAGACCGAACAGGCCGTCGACGAGTCCACCGGCTACCCGCTCGAAGATGACCCCGAGGGGCACTATGCGGATGAGCACTATGTCGAGGGACATGACGAGGACCAGCACTATGACGAGCACGAACATTTCGATGAGAACGCTGGGCTTCACTACGAAGGCACCCGCATCCATCACGACGACGACGGGACACCGCTTCTCATCTCTTCCTCCAGCCACGGACGTGGATATCAGACCGTCTCGGCCGTAGATGGCGGCACCACCCAGGCAGTGCTGCAGCGACGGCGGGACAAGCGCCGACGTCGCAACCTGACGCTGAGCGTCGCCTTCGGGCTCTTCGCCGTGCTCGTGGTGGGCTTCGTCGTCGTCCTGCAGTCTCTGCTGGGCGGTGACGGCCCCCAGGACTTTGAGACCCAGGCCGGGGAGAACATCGAATTCACCGTGCAGCCGGGGGACGGCCCCATCGCGGTCCGAGGCCGACTTCTGGAGCAGGGCATCATCGCCAGCGCCGATGCCTTCGACGATGCCTACGAGCAGCTCGAAGGGACCCGCGAGGTCTTCGAGGGCGAGTTCCCGATGCGCGAGCAGATGCCCGCAGAAGATGCCGTGGCGATCCTCTTCGACGAGGAGGAGGCGGTCGACTTCATCGATCTGCGCGCCGGCATGCGCATCGACGCGGCACTCTCAGCGATAGCCACCGGCACGGGGATCCCCGAGAGCGACATCCGTCAGGCCGCCAGTGATCCGAGCGCCTATGGACTGCCCGAGGAGGCAGAGACCCTCGAGGGCTACCTCGCCTCGGGTCTGTACAACCCCGAGGTGGGCGAGGAACCCGAAGACATCCTGCGGGAGATGGTGGACACCACCTTCGAGCGGCTCGAGGATGCCGGGGTCACCGAGGAGGACGAGCAGTGGGAGACCATCATCATCGCCTCGCTGCTCACCGCGGAGGGACTTCCCGGCGACTACGAGATGATCGCCGGGATCATCGAGAACCGTCTTTCGCCCGAGAACGACGAGACCAACCAGCTTCTCCAGATCGACGCCTCGGTGATCTACGGGCTCGGCACGCAGAGCGTGCAGTTCACCGAGGAGCAGCGCCGGGATGCCTCGAACCCGTACAACACCTACGAGAATCCAGGCCTACCGCCGGGGCCGATCGCCGCTCCCAGCGAGGAGACGATCGAGGCGGCCGGCAACCCCGAGCCGAGCGACTACTACTACTGGATCACCACGAACCTCGAGACCGGTGAGACCAAGTTCGCCGAGACCTACGAGCAGCACCTCGAGTATGTCGACGAGTTCAACGCCTACTGTGACGAGAACCCGGAGATCTGCGAGGGCGAGCCGGCCCAGGACAACCAGGGACCGTGATGCGTCGGGCCGCTGTGCTGGGCCACCCGATCTCCCACTCCCAGTCTCCGGCGCTCCATGCAGCAGCCTATGACCACCTCGGACTGGACATCGACTACCGACGCATCGATGTGCCGCTGGAGCAGGTGAACCGGTTCCTCCGCACGGAGGGGGCCGCGCCCGGATGGCTGGGCTGGTCCGTCACCATGCCGCTGAAGGGCGCCATGGCCGCAGCGGTGGATGAGCGCTCTTCGAGGGTGCAGAACCTCGGAGTGCTCAACACCGTGGTGCACCGGAGAAGTGTCGACCACGCTGCGCTGCTCTACGGAGAGAACACGGACGTCGACGGCATCCTGCAGGCTCTGCTCGAGGCCGGGCTGCAGCGCACCCGCACTTCAGACGCCCGGATCTTCGGGATCATCGGAGCGGGGGCCACCGCCACGGCAGCCCTCGCGGCGGCTGCCGAGCTCGGCTACACCGAAGTCCGCTGCTACGCCCGGTCGATGCCGCGAGCCGCGGATCTGCAGCCCGTGGCCGACACATGGGGACTCACGCTGAGCGTGGCGCCGCTGGAGACGCTCAGCAGCGATCTCCAGGACGGCGGATCGCTGGACGCCCTGGTCAGCACGCTGCCGCCCCGAGCAGCCGATGGGATCGCCGAAACGCTTCCGACGCTGATGCCTCCGGTGCCGCTGCTCGACGTCGCCTACGACCCCTGGCCCTCCGCGCTGGCCCACGCGTGGGAGTCCGCAGGGGGCCCGGTGGTGAGCGGGCTGGTGATGCTTCTGCACCAGGCCGTCAAGCAGGTGGAACTCTTCACCGCCGCCACGGAGAGCCCCGCCGCGGAGCTCTCCGAAGAGTCCCATGCCCAGCTCGTGGCGAAGATGAGACGCTCCATCGGTTTATGATGGACCCCATGTTGCGCTGGCTCACCTCCGGAGAATCTCACGGCAAATCCCTCGTCGGAATCCTTGAAGGACTCCCCGCCGGAGTGTCTCTGAGCACGGCAGCCGTGCAGGAGAAGCTGGCCCGGCGTCGTCTCGGCTACGGCCGTGGCGCGCGGATGAAGTTCGAGCAGGATCAGGTCGCTCTGCTGGCAGGAGTCCGCCACGGCGTCACCATCGGAGGGCCGCTGACCATCGAGGTCGGCAACACCGAATGGCCCAAATGGGAGAAGGTCATGTCTGCGGACCCGGTGCCTGCGGAGGACCTCGAAGGTCTTGCCCGCAATGCCCCGCTCACGCGGCCACGTCCAGGCCACGCCGACTACACCGGCATGCAGAAGTACGGCTTCGCAGAGGCGCGCCCCGTGCTGGAGCGTGCCTCAGCCCGCGAGACCGCCACCCGAGTGGCACTGGGCGCCGCCGCACAGTCCTTCCTGAGCGAGCTGGGCATCACCACGATCTCGCACACCACTGCCATCGGCCCCGTGCAGGTCCCTGCTGACGCTCCGCTGCCCCAGGCGGCCGACGTGGGGGCCTTGGACGCCGATCCGCTGCGCTGCTTCCACGCCGAGACCTCCGAACGCATGGTCGCCGAAGTCGATGACGCCCACCGAGCCGGGGAGACCCTCGGAGGCGTCGTCGAGGTCATCGTCGAAGGCCTGCCTCCTGGGCTCGGCAGCTACGTCCACTGGGACCGTCGGCTCGATTCACGCCTCGCCGGCGCGCTCATGGGCATTCAGGCGATCAAGGGCGTGGAAGTCGGCGACGGATTTGAGACCACACGACGCCGCGGCTCGGCCGCCCACGACGAGATCGCCCTGGACGAGTCGGGACGGATCGCACGCACCTCAAACCGCGCGGGCGGGATCGAGGGCGGAATGAGCATCGGCGGCCCGCTGCGCGTGCGTGCCGGGATGAAGCCGATCGCCACCGTTCCCCGTGCCCTGCGCACCGTGGACACCGCCACCGGGGAGGCCACCACGGCACATCACCAGCGCTCTGACGTCTGTGCGGTGCCCGCCGCCGGAGTGGTGGCGGAGGCGATGGTCGCGCTGGTCATCGCCGAGGCCGTGCTGGAGAAGTTCGGCGGCGACTCCGTGCTGGAGGTGCGCCGCAACCTCGAGGGCTACCTCGCGCACCTGCCCGAACTCGGGGGAGATCCCACCGGAGCCGGCGCCGATGGAGACCCGCTGCAGGCCCCGGCGGCGATGCAGGACTGATGCGTCCCCCCGCAGCCGCCGAGAACCGAGGCGACGGCCGCAACATCGTGCTGATCGGACCTATGGGATCCGGAAAATCGACCGTCGGAGCGGCCCTCGCCCGGAGGCTGCACCGCCCCCATGTGGACACCGACCAGTTCTTC
This sequence comes from uncultured Nesterenkonia sp., assembly GCA_947494195.1. Taxonomy (GTDB): domain Bacteria; phylum Actinomycetota; class Actinomycetes; order Actinomycetales; family Micrococcaceae; genus Nesterenkonia. The sequence continues at coordinate 341,039 of CANLUC010000004.1, forward strand.
GTCGCGCGGCACGGACCGATTCCGCAGTACTTCTCGCTGCACGGCGAGGAGAGCTTCAGGGCCGAGGAGGAGAAGATCGTCGCCGAACTGCTCGACGCTCCGCGGCCCTCGGTGGTCAGCCTCGGCGGCGGCTCGGTGCTGAGCCCCCGCACCCGGGAGCTGCTTGTCGAGCAGGTCGTCGTGCTCCTCGACCTCACCGTGGCCCAGGCCGCCCAGCGTCTCGGAGACGGCTCCACCCGGCCCATCCTCGGAGAGCACCCCGTGCAGAGCTGGATGCGCATCTACGCCGAGCGGGAGCAGATCTATCGAGACTGCGCTGATATCGTCATGAGTCCGGATGATGAGCACATCGATGTGCGAGTCGACACCATCGTGCGGGCATTGCACACCACTTTCAGGAGAGACCACAGCGCATGAGCCACCAGGCTGAGACCGAGGCTTCCGCCCAGCACCCTGAGCCCACCGTCATCACCGTGGGGGAGGGGAGAGGCACCGGCGGGCAGGAGCTCGGCTATGACGTGGTCATCGGCAACGGACTGCTCTCCCGGCTCCCCGACCTCGTCGGCACCCAGGCCGAGCGAGTGCTGGTGATCCACCCGCGGGCCCTGCGCGCCACCGGAGATGTGGTGCGCGAGGACCTGGAGAAGGCCGGCTACCAGGCCCTGGTCGCGGAGATCCCCGACGCCGAAGAGGGCAAGCACATCCAGGTGGCCGCGTTCTGCTGGCAGGTCCTGGGCCAGAACGACTTCACCCGCTCCGATGCCGTCGTCTCGGTGGGCGGAGGCGCGGTGACCGACGTCGCCGGCTTCGTCGCCGCCACCTGGCTGCGCGGCATCCGTGTGGTGCACATGCCCACGACCCTGCTGGGCATGGTCGACGCCGCGGTGGGCGGCAAGACCGGGATCAACACCTCAGAGGGCAAGAACCTCGTGGGTTCCTTCCATCAGCCCGCCGGAGTGCTGGCCGACCTCGATACGCTGCTGACCCTTCCGCGCAATGAGCTGGTGGCCGGGCTCGCCGAGGTGGTCAAGTGCGGATTCATCGCCGATGAGCGCATCCTGGAGATCATCGAGTCCAGCCCCGAGCAGACCCAGAACCCGCACTCCTGGCAGATCCGCGAGCTCATCGAACGCGCCGTGGCCGTCAAGGCGAAGGTCGTCGGAGAGGACATGCTGGAGTCCGGTCTGCGCGAGTCGCTGAACTACGGGCACACCCTGGGTCACGCCATCGAACTCGCCGAGCGCTACCAGTGGCGCCACGGCGCCGCGATCTCCGTGGGCATGATCTTCGCCGCGGAGCTCTCCCGGAGCCTGGGCCGTCTTGATGATGCCACCGCCGACCGGCATCACTCCGTGCTGAACCTGCTGGGACTTCCCACCACCTACCGCGACGACCGCTGGAGCCAGCTGCTCGAAGGCATCAAGCGCGACAAGAAGAACCGCGGCGACCAGCTGCGCTTCGTGCTGCTCAGCGGCCAGGGCCAGCCCGCGACCGTGGAGATCCCGGACGCCTCGATCCTGTTCGCGACCTACCAGGAGATCGGTCAGCCCGAGACCGGCACCATGCTCTCGCTCTGAGCCCGCCGCGCAAGCCTGTACAATCGATTGGCGCTGTGTGGAGCATTCCATGCCCGAAGACCGGCACGAAGACCCAGGAAAGGCAAACTGTGGCCAGCTCGAATGACATCAAGAACGGCTCCGTCCTCAAGCTCGAGGGGCAGCTGTGGAACACGCTCGAGTTCCAGCACGTCAAGCCCGGCAAGGGCGGTGCCTTCGTGCGGACCAAGCTGAAGAACATCCGCACCGGCAAGGCCGTGGACAAGACCTTCAACGCCGGCGCCAAGGTCGAATTCGCCACAGTGGACCGATCCAACTACCAGTACCTGTACCAGGACGGCGAGGACTTCGTCTTCATGGACCTGCGCGACTATGACCAGATCACCGTGCCCGCCACCGTGGTGGGCGACGCCGCCCACTTCCTGCTGGAGTCCCACGAGGTGACCATCGCCCTGCATGACGGGACCCCGCTCTACCTCGACCTGCCTCCGTCGGTCGTTCTTGAGATCACCTACACCGAGCCGGGTCTGCAGGGCGACCGCTCCAACGCGGGCACCAAGGCCGCCACGCTGGAGACCGGACATGAGATCCAGGTCCCGCTGTTCGTCGATCAGGGCACCCGTGTGAAGGTCGACACCCGCACGTCCGAGTACCTCGGCCGAGTCACGGACTGAGAGGCCCCGTGGCAAAACGAAGCAAAGCACGCCGCCGCGCGCTCGAGATCCTCTTCGAGGCCGAGCAGCGCGAACTCGATCCGCTGGAGGTCCTGCGGGTCCGACGCGAGCGCGCGGATCTGATCGTCAATGAATACGTCATCGAACTGATCGACGGGGTGAAGTCCGAGCAGGAGAAGATCGACGAGATCCTCGCCACCTACGCCCGGGGGTGGACGCTGGAGCGGATGCCGCGCGTGGACCTGATGGCGCTGCGCATCGGCGCCTGGGAGCTGCTCTGCAACAACGACATTCCCGACAATGTCGCGGTCTCCGAGGCTGTCGCGCTGGTCCATGACCTCTCCACCGATGATTCACCCAGCTTCGTCAACGGCCTGCTCGGCAGGATCCAGCAGCTCAAGCCGACGCTGGTCGAGGTCGATGACGTAGAGTAGGTCCGACCCTGAGCCCTGCCGTCTGAGTGCGGTGCGGCCGACAACTGAAGAATCCGACTTCCTTTAAGAATCGTCCAGTGAGGCGAGGAAGGAGTCCTACGGTGACACGTTCACCCGAGACCTCTCATGTGATGTCCGCCTCCGACATGGACCGGGCACTGACGCGCATTGCGCACGAGATCGTCGAATCCCACCGAGGAATCGAAGGTCTCCTCCTGCTCGGCATCCCGCGCCGCGGCACCATCCTGGCTCGCCGTCTGGGTGAGCGGCTGGCACGCATCGATCCTGGCTTCGATCCTGAGCAGTCCACCGGATCGCTGGACATCACGCTCTACCGCGATGACCTCCGAGCCCACGGCGCCCGCACGCCGGAACCCACCAAGATTCCCGGCGCCGGGATCGACGGCGCCACAGTGGTGCTGGTCGACGACGTCCTCTACTCCGGGCGCACAGTGCGCGCGGCCCTGGATGCGTTGCAGGCGCTGGGCCGCCCCGCCGTCGTCCGACTCGCAGTCCTGGTGGATCGCGGACACCGCGAACTGCCGATCCGCTCCGACCATGTCGGCAAGAACCTGCCCACCTCCCGTGAGGAGCGCGTCTCGGTGCTTCTCCATGAGGTCGACGGCGTCCCGCGCGAGGAGGAAGCTGTCGTCATTCAGCGCCCCTCCGCGACCAGTCCGCCAGCAGCAGCCGGATCGCCCGCCGCGGGAGGTGGCCGCTGATGCGCCACCTGCTCTCCACCGCTGATCTGAGCCGGACCGAGGCGCTGAGCATCCTGGACACCGCGGAGGAGATGGCCGCGGTCTCCACCCGCGAGGTCAAGAAGCTGCCCACGCTGCGCGGACGCACCGTGGTGAACCTCTTCTTCGAAGACTCCACCCGCACCCGCATCTCCTTCGAGGCGGCGGCAAAGCGGCTCTCCGCAGACGTCATGAACTTCTCCGCCAAGGGCTCCTCCGTGTCCAAGGGTGAATCGCTCAAGGACACCGTGCAGACCCTCGAGGCCATCGGTGCCGACGCGATCGTCATGCGGCACTGGGCCTCCGGGGCCGCGGCCCAGCTGGCCGCCTCGGACTGGACCGACTGCGCCGTGATCAACGCCGGGGACGGCACCCACGAGCACCCCACCCAGGCGCTGCTGGACGCGCTGACCCTGCGCCGGGGCTGGACGGCAGCCCAGGGTGCGGACCCACGTTGCGCCGATCTCTCCGGGATGCGGGTGCTGATCGTCGGGGACATCCTGCATTCCCGGGTCGCGCGCTCGAACATCTGGCTGCTGCGCACCCTGGGGGCAGAGGTCGGACTCGTGGCGCCCGCCACCCTGCTTCCGGTCGGGGTCGAGAAGTGGCCGGTCAGCGTGTTCTACAGCCTGGATGAGGCGCTGGCATCAGGCCCCGAAGGCGGACCGGACGCAGTGATGATGCTGCGCGTCCAGGCCGAACGCATGGGCGGGGCGTATTTCCCCACTGCGGCCGAGTACACCCGCCGCTGGGGCCTCACCGATGAACGACTCGCCCAGCTGGAGCACCACCGCACCGCCGCCGGGGCGCAGCCGATGATCCTGCACCCGGGACCGATGAACCGCGGCGTGGAGATCTCGGCCGCCGCCGCGGACTCCCCGATGAACCAGGTCCTCGACCAGGTCTCGCACGGCGTCTCGGTCCGCATGGCAGTGCTGCACCTGCTGCTCAGCAGCTCAGAGAGGAACACCGCATGAGAACCACCTCGACAGCTCCCACGCTGATCCTCGGCGCTCGACCCTACGGGGAAGAGCCCACGGACATCCTGCTGGCCGAGGGCCGGATCCTCGCGATGGGGGAGCAGGCCCGCGTTCAGGCGCAGGAGCTCGAGCAGGTCCAGGAGCTCGACGCCGCCGGGCTCATCGCGCTGCCGGGCATGGTGGATCTGCACACCCATCTGCGCGAACCCGGGCGCGAGGACGCCGAGACCGTGGAGACCGGAGGCCGCGCCGCCGCCAAGGGAGGGTTCACCGCGGTCCACGCGATGGCGAACTCCTCACCCGTGGCCGACACCGCCGGAGTCGTGGAACAGGTGCACCGACTGGGCCGCGAATCGGGCTGGACCGAGGTCTACCCGGTGGGAGCAGTCACCGTGGGCCTCGCGGGGGAGAAGCTCGCCGAGCTCGGCGCCATGGCCGAGTCCTCCGCACAGGTCCGGATGTTCTCCGACGACGGGATGTGCGTGCACAACCCGGTGCTGATGCGGCGCGCCCTGGAGTACGTGAAGACCGTGGACGGGTTCATCGCCCAGCACGCTCAGGAGCCGCTGCTCACCGAGGGTGCGCAGATGAACGAGGGCGACGTCTCCGCAGTCCTCGGCCTGCCCGGGTGGCCCGCCGTCGCTGAAGAGTCGATCATCGCCCGCGACGTGCTGCTGGCTCAGCATGTCGGGTCCCGGCTGCACATCTGCCACGTCTCCACCGCCGGCTCTGTGGAGATCATCCGCTGGGCCAAGCAGCGCGGAATCGACGTCACCGCAGAGGTCACCCCGCACCACCTGCTGCTCACCGACGAGCTGGTCCGCGGCTATGACCCGGTGTACAAGGTCAACCCGCCGCTGCGCACCACGGCCGACGTCGAGGCCCTGCGCCACGGACTCGCCGATGGCACCATCGACGTCGTCGGCACCGACCACGCCCCGCACCCCACCCAGGCCAAGGAATGTGAATGGTCCGCGGCGGCCATGGGCATGACCGGACTGGAGACGGCGCTGCCGGTGGTGATCAAGACGATGATCGCCACCGGGCTGATGGATTGGCGGCGCTTCGCCGAGGTCACCTCCGAGGCCCCCGCGCGGATCTACCGACACTCCCAACAGGGACGCCCCCTGCAGCCCGGCGAACCCGCGAACCTGATCCTGGTGGACGCCGAGTCCACGCAGACCGTGGACCCCACGGGTCACGCCAGCAAGGGGCGGAACTCGCCCTTCCGCGGGATGCAGCTGCCCGGCTCGGTGCGCGCCACCTTCCTGCACGGCCACCCGGTGGTGCTCGACGGCGAGCTGAACAGCCCCTATCTGCCGTCCCAGACGCAGCGTGAGGTGACCTCATGACCGGCCGCGCCGCACTGACAGCCCCCGCGGAGCGCCTCGGCGTCGAGTTCAGCCTCGGCACGCGGGCGACAGACATGACCGGCACCTACCTGGGGTACCTCGGCATCACCGTGGTGATCGTCGCCGCGCTGGTGCTGCTGATCTGGCTGGGCTGGCGCGGCCGAAAGCGCCGCCAGAAGGACCTCCCCGCCCCGCAGGAGGTGCCCACCGCGCTGCTGGAGGCCGAGCCGCGCGCCGCCGCCGAGGGCATGGTCATCGGCACGGTCAGCGCAGGAGACTACCTCGACCGCGTGGCGGTCCACGGCCTCGGCGTGCGCACCAACGGGCGACTCGAGGTCCACGCGCAAGGGGTCGCGGTCTTCCGCGCCGGCGCCCCGAACTACCTCATCGGCGCCGCATCCCTGGAGCACGTGCGCACCGACCGCGGCGTCGTCGGCAAATTCGTGGAGCGCGACGGCGCAGTCATCATCGGCTGGAAGCTCGGTGAGCACTCCGTGGAGACCGCCTTCCGGGCCCGGCACCCCTCAGCCCACCAGGAGCTCCTCGCCGAGCTCAAGTCATTCATCCGTCCCTCCGACGAGGAGTCAGCACGCTCATGACAGAACAGCCCTCCATCACCCCCGCGGCGCCGGCCCTGCTGGTCCTCGAAGACGGCACGGTCCATCGCGGCTCCGCCTACGGCGCCCACGGCATGCGGCTGGGCGAAGCGGTCTTCGCCACCGGGATGACCGGCTATCAGGAGACCCTCACCGATCCCTCCTACGCCCGCCAGATCGTGGTCCAGACTGCTCCGCACATCGGCAACACCGGCATCAACGATGAGGACGCCGAGTCGCGCAAGATCTGGGTCGCCGGCTACGTGGTGCGCGACGCCGCACGGCGTCCCTCGAACTGGCGCTCCCGGCGCACGCTGGACACCGAGCTCGCCGACCAGGGCATCGTCGGCATCAAGGACGTGGACACCCGGGCCATCACCCGGCATCTGCGCAGCGCCGGCGCCATGAAGGCCGGGATCTTTTCCGCAGACCAGACCGAGCGACCGCTGGCCGAGCTGATCGCGGAGGTCAAGGCGCAGCCCTCCATGGCCGGTGCCAGGCTCGCCGAGGAGGTCTCCACGGAGAGCGCCTACGTCATCGAGCCGGCCGATCACGGCTGGACCGGCGAGATCGTCGCCACGGTGGCCGCCATCGACCTGGGCATCAAGACCATGACCCCGGTGCGCATGGCCGAGCGCGGGCTGCGCGTGCACGTGCTGCCCGCGGCCAGCAGCTTCGCCGAGATCGAGGCGGTCTCACCCGACGGAGTGTTCCTCTCCAACGGACCCGGAGACCCCGCCACCGCGGCCAACCAGATCGGGCTGCTGCGCGAGGTGCTGGAGAACCGCACCCCGTTCTTCGGGATCTGCTTCGGCAACCAGATCCTCGGCCGCGCGCTCGGCTTCGAGACCTATAAGCTGCCCTTCGGTCACCGCGGGATCAACCAGCCGGTCATGGACCACGCCACCGGCAAGGTTGAGATCACCTCGCAGAACCACGGATTCGCCGTGGACGCACCGATCGGGGAGATCGTCACCGCTCCGCAGGACCGCTTCGGGCGGGTGCAGGTGAGCCACTCCAGCCTCAATGACGGAGTGGTGGAGGGACTGCGCTGCCTGGACATCCCGGCCTTCAGCGTCCAGTACCACCCTGAGGCCGCGGCCGGCCCGCATGATTCGGCCTACCTTTTCGATCGCTTCGTCGAGCTCATGACGAGTGCCGATGTCCAGACCGGCGGCGACACCGTCACCACCACCGACACTGAGACCCGTGGAGGGAACCCACTCAATGCCTAAGCGTCAAGACCTCAAGTCCGTCATGGTCATCGGCTCGGGGCCGATCGTGATCGGACAGGCCGCCGAGTTCGACTACTCCGGCACCCAGGCCCTGCGAGTGCTCAAGGAGGAAGGCCTGCGGGTCATCCTGGTCAACTCCAACCCGGCCACCATCATGACCGACCCGGAGTTCGCCGACGCCACCTACGTGGAGCCGATCAGCCCGGATGTGGTCGCCAAGATCATCGAGAAGGAGCGCCCCGACGCGCTGCTGCCGACCCTCGGCGGCCAGACCGCGCTGAACACCGCGATCGCGCTGGACAAGGACGGGGTTCTGGAGCAGTACGGAGTGGAGCTCATCGGCGCCAACATCGCGGCCATCGAGCTCGGGGAGGACCGGCAGAAGTTCAAGGGCGTGGTCGAGCGCTCCGGCGCCGAATCCGCGAAATCGGTGATCGTGCACTCCATGGAGGAAGCCCTCGCGGCCGCGGACGAGCTCGGCTATCCGATGGTGGTGCGTCCCTCCTTCACCATGGGCGGGCTGGGCTCCGGCATGGCCTACAACGAGAAGGACCTGCATCGGATCGCCGGCGCCGGGCTGCAGTACTCGCCGACCACCGAGGTGCTCCTGGAGGAGTCGATCCTCGGCTGGAAGGAGTATGAGCTGGAAATGATGCGCGACTCCAACGACAACGTCGTGGTCGTCTGCTCGATCGAGAACGTCGACCCGGTGGGGGTGCACACCGGCGACTCCATCACCGTGGCACCCGCCATGACGCTGACCGACCGCGAATACCAGCGGCTGCGCGACATCTCGATCAATGTGATCCGTGAGGTCGGGGTGGCCACCGGCGGCTGCAACATCCAGTTCGCCATCGAGCCCGGGACCGGCCGCGTCGTCGTCATCGAGATGAACCCGCGCGTCTCTCGCTCCTCGGCGCTGGCCTCCAAGGCCACCGGCTTCGCGATCGCGAAGATCGCGACCAAGCTGGCGCTGGGCTACACGCTGGATGAGATCCCCAACGACATCACGCAGAAGACCCCGGCCAGCTTCGAGCCGGTGCTGGACTATGTGGTGGTGAAGGTGCCGCGCTTCGCCTTCGAGAAGTTCCCGGCCGCGGATCCCACGCTGACCACCACGATGAAATCCGTGGGCGAGGCCATGGCCTTCGGCCGCAACTTCACCGAGGCCATGCAGAAGGCGCTGCGCTCCCTGGAGCAGCGCGGCAGCGAGTTCGACTTCACCGTGGCGTCTCCGGCAGAGCTGGAGCAGCTGCTGGAGAAGATGGCGACGGCGACCACCGAGCGTCTGCACCAGGTGCAGCGCGCGCTGCTCTCCGGCGCCACGATCGAGCAGGTCTACGAGATCACCGGGATCGACCCCTGGTATCTGGATCAGCTGCAGCTGATCAATGAGACGGCGATGGCCGTGGCACATGCCACCGAGCTCGATGTGCCCACGTTGAAACTGGCCAAGCGGCACGGCTTCTCCGACGAACAGATCGGCGCGCTGCGGCACATGGACTCCGCCGTGGTCCGCGGGGTGCGTCATGCGCTGGGAATCCGCCCGGTGTACAAGACCGTGGACACCTGCGCCGCAGAGTTCGAGGCCTTCACCCCGTACCACTACTCCTCCTACGACCTCGAAGACGAGATCCTGCACCACGATGCCCCCTCGGTGATCATCCTGGGCTCCGGACCCAATCGGATCGGTCAGGGCATCGAGTTCGACTACTCCTGCGTCCACGCCACCATGGCGCTGCGCGAGGCCGGCTACGAGACCGTGATGGTCAACTGCAACCCCGAGACCGTCTCCACCGACTACGACGTCTCCACCAGGCTCTACTTCGAGCCGCTCACCCTGGAGGACGTGCTTGAGGTCATCGCCGCCGAGGAGCGCACCGGGGGAGTGGCCGGGGTGTTCGTCCAGCTCGGCGGGCAGACCCCGCTGAAGCTGGCGCAGCAGCTGGCCGACGCCGGTGTGCCGATCCTGGGCACCTCCCCGGAGGCCATCGACCTCGCCGAGGACCGTGGCGAGTTCGATCAGGTGCTGCAGCGCGGAGGCCTCATCGCGCCGAAGAACGGCACCGCGGTGAGCTTCGAGGACGCCAAGCGGGTGGCCGATTCCATCGGGTATCCGGTGCTGGTGCGTCCGAGCTACGTGCTCGGCGGACGCGGCATGGAGATCGTCTACGACGAGCCCGGCCTGGAACGCTATATCGCCAATGCCACCGAGGTCACCCCTGAGCACCCAGTGCTGGTGGACCGCTTCCTGGAGGACGCCATCGAGGTCGATGTGGACGCCCTCTACGACGGAGACCAGCTCTACGTCGGCGGCATCATGGAGCACATCGAGGAGGCCGGGATCCACTCCGGGGACTCCGCCTGCGTGCTGCCGCCCATCACGCTGGGCCCTGATGTGCTCGAACGTGTGCGCGTCGCCACCCGGGTGATCGCTGAGGGAGTCGGGGTGCGGGGTCTGATCAACATCCAGTTCGCGCTGGCCTCCGACATCCTCTATGTCATCGAGGCCAATCCGCGTGCCTCGCGCACGGTGCCGTTCGTCTCCAAGGCCACCGGCGTGCAGATGGCCAAGGCCGCGGCCCACATCGGCACCGGGGTCAGCATCGCGCAGCTGCGGGCCGACTCCGGGCATCAGCTCTCCGGGGTCCTGCCGGCCTCGGGCGACGGCTCCGAGCTGCCCCCGGGTGCGCCGGTGGCGGTGAAGGAGGCTGTGCTTCCCTTCGCGCGCTTCCGCACCCCCGAGGGCCGCGTGGTCGACTCCCTGCTCGGCCCGGAGATGCGCTCCACCGGCGAGGTGATGGGCATCGACAAGCACTTCGACACCGCCTTCGCCAAGGCGCAGCAGGCGGCGAACAACCCGCTGCCCACCTCCGGCAATGTCTTCGTCTCGGTGGCCAACCGGGACAAGCGCGCCATCATCATGCCGGTCAAGCGGCTGGCGGACCTCGGCTTCTCAATCGTCTCCACGGGTGGCACGGCTGACGTGCTGCGCCGCAACGGGGTGGAGACCACCGTGGTGGCCAAGATCGCCGACGCGCAGAGCCAGGATGGGACCATCCTGGAACGGGTGGAGAACGGCGACATCACGCTGATCATCAACACTCCCTCCGGCGGGGACGCCCGCAGCGACGGCTATGAGATCCGCGCCGCGGCCACCTCGGTGGGCACCCCGGTGATCACCACCGTGGCCGAGTTCGGCGCCGCAGTCCAGGCCATCGAGGCGCTGGGCCAGTTCAGCTGGTCGGTGGCCTCGCTGCAGGAGCACGCTGAACGTCTGCGACAGGCCAGCGCATGACCTCCGATGCAGTCTCGGGTCAGCAACGACGGGCCGAGCTGCCCTTCGGCGCCCGGCTCGGTGCTGCCATGCAGGCCCGCGGCCGGCTCTGTGTGGGACTCGATCCACACCCGGAGATCCTGAGCGAGTGGGGGCTGACTCAGGACGCGGCGGGGCTGCGCGAATTCTGTGCCCGGGTGCTGGCGGCCTGCGCGGACCGGGTCGGGGTGATCAAGCCGCAGGTCGCGTTCTTCGAGCGCTTCGGAGTGGCTGGTCTGCAGGTGCTCAGCGAGGTCCAGGCGCAGGCCAGGGAGTCGGGGCTGCTGGTGATCGCTGATGCCAAGCGCGGCGACATCGGCTCCACCATGGCGGGCTATGCGGACGCCTGGCTGAACCCCGCAGGCGATTTCGCGGCGGACGCGCTGACCGTGAGTCCCTATCTCGGCTTCGGTTCGCTGCAGCCGGCGCTGGACGCGGCGCAGGAGCACCGGGCAGGGCTCTTCGTGCTGGCGCTGACCTCCAATCCCGAGGGGCGCGAGGTGCAGCTGGCCACCGACGCGCAAGGCGTCACCGTCGCCGGGCGCATCGCCGCCGCCGCGGCGGCGGCCAATGTCTCAGCTGCGGCGGCGGCCAATGTCTCAGCTGCGGCTGTCTCAGTCACGGAGGCCTACGGAACCCCCGGCCGCCCTGCCGGTGCCGCGGAGGATCTGGGCAGCATCGGCCTGGTGGTCGGGGCGACGACGGCGGGGCTCGCCGGCGCTCATGGTATCGACTTGAGCGTCGGATCAATGCCGCTGCTGGCGCCCGGCTACGGCGCTCAAGGGGCCTCCGCTGAGGATCTGCGCCGCGGTTTCGGTACCTGCTATTCACGCCAGGTCTTGGTCAATTCCTCGAGAGGAATACTTGCCGCCGGACCGCGCCCAGAATCGCTGACCAGGGCCATTGACCAGGCGCTCGAAGATCTGGGCTGAAGAACTCCCCGGGCGTTCTCTATTGATGTTCGTTCTGCCAGGGGCTAGATTCTGCACCATATAAGCCTGGGGCAGTCCGCAGCACTTGATGCGGGCGTCCACGTACTTTGGGAGACTCACCGTGGCACTGCGCGAACTGACCAAAGAAGAGCGGGACACTGCACGCCGCAAGGCCCTGGCCGCCCGAGTCGAACGAGCGGAGCTCAAACAGGAGTTCGGCAGCGGCGCCATCACTTTCGACGAGGTGCTCAAGCGCGCAGGCGGTTCCGAGGCGGTCGCCCGGCTCAAGACCCTGGAGCTGCTGGAGTCCCTTCCCGGAGTCGGACGCGTCACCGCGACCAAGGTGCTCGAGGACCTCGGAATCTCGGTGAACCGTCGCCTGGGCGGACTCGGGGTGAAGCAGAGGCGTGCATTGAAGGAGTATCTGGCAGAATTAGGGTGACCGAACCAGCCCTAGGAGCAAGTGCATTGTCAGCAGTCCCCGGCAGTCCCGCCGTCACCGTTCTCGCCGGCCCGACTTCTGTCGGGAAATCGACGCTGAGCCGATTCATCCGCACGCACTATCCCGAGGTCCATTTCTCGGTCTCCGCCACCACACGCCCTCCGCGTCCCAATGAGGTGGACGGTGTCGATTATCACTTCATCGATGCTGAGCGTTTCGATGAGCTCGTCGAGCATGGAGACTTCCTGGAATGGGCGACGGTCCACGGCAAGCATCGCTACGGCACGCTGCGCACCACCGTGGACGCGGCACTGGCCGCCGGCAAGCTCGTCCTGTTGGAGATCGATCTCCAGGGCGCACGCCAGGTCCGCCAGACGATGCCGGAGGCGCAGTTCGTCTTCCTGGCGCCGCCGTCTTGGGAGGATCTGGTCTCCCGACTCGTCGGTCGAGGCACCGAATCCCAGGAGGAACAGCAGCGCAGGCTGGAAACAGCTAAGATAGAACTTGCTGCAGAGCAGGAATTCGATGTCTCGATCATCAACGACGAGCTCGACCGTGCCGCAGCCGAACTCGTAGCCCGCATGGGCTTCACCCATGCATCACCCCAATCTGAAGGACGACTCCCGAAGTGACTGAGCAGCAAGAAGGCATCATCTACCCGTCGATCGACTCCCTCCTGGAGAAGAGCGATTCCAAGTACGCCCTGGTCCTCTTCGCCGCGAAGCGTGCGCGCCAGATCAACGCGTACTATGCCCAGCTGCATGAGGGTCTCTTCGAATACGTGGGGCCGCTGGTGGACACCAAGCTCAATGAGAAGTCGATGTCCATCTCCCTGCGCGAGATCAACGAGAACCTCCTGGTCAACCATCCCGCAGTGAACCCCGCCTCCTGATCTGGAGCACCTCAGCATCGGCTCGCCGCCGCGATCGCGGCGCAGTCCTGGCGAGGTAATCTGAACCCATGCGCATCGTTCTGGGAGTCAGCGCCGGCATCGCCGCTTATAAGGCTGTGCTGCTGCTTCGTCTGCTGAGGGAAGACGGCCACCAGGTCGACGTCATCCCCACTCCCGCCTCCGAGCAGTTCATCGGCCGGGCCACCTGGGAGGCCCTCAGCGGTCGAGAAGTCACCACGTCGGTGTTCTCCGGGATCGACCAGGTCCGCCACGTCCGCCTCGGGCAGGAGGCGGACCTGATCGTCGTCGTGCCCGCCACGGCTGATCTGCTGGCGCGCACTCGCGCTGGCATGGCCGATGATCTTCTGACCACCACGTTGCTGGCCACCGAGGCACCAGTGCTTCTGGTGCCCGCGATGCACACCGAGATGTGGGGCAACGCGGCCACGGAGGAGAACGTGCAGACCCTGCGGTCTCGCGGGATCGAGGTCATGGAGCCCGCCGTCGGTCGTCTCACCGGCAAGGACACCGGGCCGGGCCGGCTCCCGGAGCCCGAGGACATCTACGCCCGGGTCAACGAGCTGCTCGCGATCGCCCAGGGCCCCACCTACGCCTATGCACCTGTGGCAGGCACCTTCTACGCACCCGACCCCGAGGCCCAGCCTGCACTGCTGGGACGCAAGGTCGTCGTGACCGCGGGGGGCACCCGCGAGCCGCTGGATCCCGTGCGCTATCTGGGCAACCGATCCTCGGGCAAACAGGGCCTGGCTCTCGCCGAGACCGCCGCCGCAGCGGGCGCGCAGGTGCACCTGATCGCCGGCATCATGGACCTCCCGGCGCCGAACCTGCCGCATATCGCGGTGGAACACATCGAGACCGCCGCACAGCTCCAGGCCGCCGTCGAGCGCGAGGCCGCGGACGCAGATGTCCTGCTGATGGCAGCCGCCGTCGCTGACTTTCGACCCGCCGCCTACGCAGCCCAGAAGATCAAGAAGAGCGACGACGGCGAGAACCCCGTGATCACGCTCGAACGCAATCCCGACATCCTCGCCGAAACCGTGGCCCGGCGCGCCTCCTCCGGGGCCGGCCCCGGGGTCATCGTCGGCTTTGCCGCGGAGACCGGCAGCGCGGATTCGGCGCCGTTGGAGCTTGCACAGGCGAAACTGCTGCGCAAGGGCTGTGACCTGCTGGTGCTGAACGAGGTGGGGGAGAACCTGGTCTTCGGCCGCGACGAGACCGAGATCCACATCCTCACCTCACCAGCCCGCGCCGCCCGGGCCGAGGAAGACTCCGCCGAGAATGCCTCAGATGTGCTCACGGTCCGCGGAACCAAGCACGAGGCTGCTGCGGCCATCGTCGAGCGGGTCGCCGCTTACGTCGTGTGAAGCGCGCGTCCGTCGCCGCAAACTGCTCACGTAGGATGACCGAGTGACGAATTCCAGCGCCCCAGCAGCGGCCTCCTCTCTGCGCCTGTTCAGCTCCGAATCGGTGACCATCGGGCACCCGGACAAGATCTGTGACCAGATCTCCGATGCCATCCTCGACGCCCTCCTCGCCGAGGACGCGAACTCCCGGGTGGCAGTGGAGACGCTGACCACCACGGGGCTGGTCCACGTCGCGGGTGAGGTCACCACCTCGGGCTACGTGGAGATCCCGCAGATCGTGCGCAACACGCTGCTCGACATCGGGTACGACTCCTCGGCCAACGGCTTCGACGGAGCCCGCTGCGGCGTCTCGATCTCCATCGGCCAGCAGTCCCCAGAGATCTTCGCCGGGGTGTTCAACTCCATGGAGGCCCGGGGAGGCGCCGATGACCGTCGCGACGCTCAGGGCGCGGGGGACCAGGGCATCATGTTCGGCTACGCCACCAATGAGACCCCCACCTATATGCCCAGCGCTATCTCGCTGGCGCACCAGCTCTCCGCCCAGCTGACCCAGGTCCGGCAGAGCGGAGAGCTCGCCTACCTGCGACCGGACGGCAAGACCCAGGTCACCATTGGCTACGACGGCGACCGGCCGGTCAGCCTGGACACCGTGGTGGTCTCCACGCAGCACACCTCGGACATCTCCCAGGAGCAGCTGCGCGGGGACATCAGCGATCAGGTCATCGCCCCGGTGCTGGAACACACCGACCTGGACCTCGGGACCCTCTCCGAGATCATCAACCCCTCCGGGCCCTTCGTCGTCGGAGGACCCGTGGGTGACGCCGGACTGACCGGGCGCAAGATCATCGTGGACACCTACGGCGGGTTCTCGCGCCACGGCGGCGGCGCCTTCTCCGGCAAGGATCCCTCCAAGGTGGACCGCTCCGCCGCCTACGCGATGCGCTGGGTGGCCAAGAACGTGGTGGCCGCGGGGCTCGCAGACCGTGCGGAGATCCAGATCGCCTACGCGATCGGCCGTGCCCGGCCGGTGGGCATCTACGTGGAGACCTTCGGCACCGAAAAGGTCGATCCCGTGCAGATCTCCGCGGCCATCGACGCGGTGTTCGACCTGCGCCCGCTGGGCATCATCGAAGATCTCGACCTGCTGCGCCCGATCTACCGGGAGACCTCCAAGAACGGCCACTTCGGCCGCGATGGCGATAACTTCCCCTGGGAGCGACTCGACCGGGTTGAGGCGCTGAAGTCCTTCTTCAACGCCTGAGACTGGCGTTGGCGCCGAGGTCTGACGCTGGAGTCTGACACCGGCGTTCGGCGCTGAGGTCCGACGCCTGGCGCCATCCTTGGGTTCCGCGGCGGAGCTTCAAGCGCCGGGCAGCGGGCGGGCCGTCCCGCGCCAGCTGCGATAGGCCCAGATCGTCATGCCGAGCACCACAATCCAGGCCACAGCGACCACAGCGCCGTGCATCACCGACGGTTCAGCGATGAATGCACCCAGGGCGACCAGGGAGACCTGACCGGGCACGGTGGCGATCACGCTGGCCACGACGAAGTCGCGCTGGGTCACGCCGAAGGCGCCACCTCCGTAGTTCACCGGCCAATAGGGCACCCCGGGTGTCAGTCGCAGGGCGAAGACCGCCTCGAAGCCCGCATCCTGCAGACGGGTCTCCACGGTCTCTGCGTGGGACCCCAGGAGTCTGCGCACCGCCTGGGTCCCCAGCGATCGTGCCATGTGATAGGCGGCCCAACAGCCGATCAGCACGCCGATCACGGAGAGCAGACTTCCCTCAAGGACGCCGAAGATGAATCCGCCGCTGATCGCCATGATCGTCACCGGAATGGGCGTCATCGCGACCACAGCATAGAGCAGGACGAAAACGATCCAGCCGGCCCAGCCGTAGGCCTCGATACGGCTCTGCAGCGTGTCCACTGAGGGCAGGCGCAGGTTGAACGCCGCGTAGACCATCACCAGCAGCACGGCGACCAGCAGGGCATTGCGCAGGAACGATCCCCAGGCCGGTCGGAGGGACTTCTCACTCATCTGAGCAACTCTACGCACCGGTGGTGCGAGTGGTTGCCGCACCGAGGAGCGGGGTGCCTGGTGCACGCTGGGTGTCCGTGGCGCGAGATACGATTCCAGGGCAGTGGAAATCCCTGCAAGGAGGTGAGTCGACGTGGCGCAGGAGCAGAGCTCCCAGGTGCAGAGGCACTCGACTCAGCCTGCCCTGCTGGACTCGCTGGCCCCGGCGCCTGCGCCCGCCCTTCCGGCCGGCGCCACCGATGATCTTCCGGTGGCGGAGGTGCTGTTGGAGTCCGCGGTCCCCCACCTCGACCGGCCCTTCGACTACGTGGTGCCCATCGATCTCGCGGACAAGATCGTGCCCGGCTGCCGGGTCAAGCTCAGGTTCTCCGGCCGGGAGATGACCGGCTATGTGATTCGTCGCAAACAGGAACCAGCCACCACCTCACGCCTCTCGCTGATCACCAAGCTGGTCACCGCCCTGCCGGTGCTGGCCGAGGACATCCTTGACCTCGCACAGCAGGTGGCCGAGCGCGGAGCGGGCGTCACCGCCGATGTGCTGCGTGCCGCGATCCCGCCCCGTGCGGCACGCGTGGAGAAGGACTATGCGGGACTGACCGCACCCCGCCCGGTGCTCGAGAGCGAGAATCCCGGCCCGCGCAACGCGGCGCTGGCGCTGAAGTCCTATGGCGAACAGTCCTGGACCCAACAGATCCTGCAGCGCGTGCGCGCCTGCCTGGAGGGCGATGGGGACGCCGTCGTCGTCGTTCCGGATCAGCGCGATGTGGACTCCCTCATGGAGGTGCTCAGCGCAGAGCTGGGCAGCGGCGTGGCCGTGCAGCTCACTGCGGAGATGGGGCCCTCCTCGCGCTACAGATCCTTCTTGCAGCTGCGCTTCGGGCAGGCGAAGGTGGTGGTCGGCACCCGCTCGGCGATCTTCGCCCCGGTGGCGCGGCTGCGTCTGCTGGTGATCTTCGAGGACGCCGAGTCCACCCATGCCGAGCCGCGAGCCCCGTATCACCACGTTCGGGAGGTCGCGCTGCTGCGCACCGTGCAGACCGGCGCGGAACTCGTCATGCTCTCCACCTCGCGCAGCCTGGAGGTGCAGCGGCTGGTGGAGCGCGGGTGGCTCACCGAGACTGCGCCGGCGCGCGAGGAGCGTCGTGCGGCGGCCCCGCGGATGATCGCCACCGCCGACTCCTACCAGCAGGAGCGCGAGCCCGCCTTCCGGCAGGCCCGTCTGCCCGCGGCGGCATATAAGGCCGCGCGGGAGGGACTCGAGCACGGCCCGGTGCTCGTGCAGGTCGCGCGCAGCGGGTTCATCCCCGCCGTGCTGTGTGAGTGCTGCCGTGCCCGCCAGCAGTGTCCCCAGTGTCACGGGCCGCTGAGCCTGCCCGCCCACCACGGCCAGTCCCACACGCTGAAGTGCCGCTGGTGCGGATTGCATCATCGCAACCATCGGTGCGCCGAGTGCGGCTCGACGACGTTTCGCGCCGGAACCCGAGGCGCAGACCGCACCGCCCAGGAGCTCGGCCGCGCCTTCCCCAACACGCCGGTGGTCTCCTCGACCTCGGATCACCCCATCGATCAGGTGGGCGAGGAACCGGCACTGGTGGTCTCCACCCCCGGGGTGGAGCCGGTCGCGCGGACCGGTTATGCCGCGGCGCTGCTGCTGGACGGGGACACCCAGCTCAGCCGCGAAGGGCTCGACGTGCCGCGCCAGGTGCTCGCACGCTGGTTCCGCGCATCCACGCTGGTGCGCAGACACCAGGACGACGGCGGCACTGTGGTCATCACGGCCGATGCGGAGGAGCTGACCTCGGCTCTGATTCGCTGGGATCCGGTCGCCTACGCGCGACGCGAGCTCTACAACCGGCTGGAGCTGGGGCTGCCGCCGGCCCAGCGCATGCTCAGTCTCACCGGGGACCCCGCCGAGGCGGAGGCCTTCCTCGCCCAGGTGCAGCTTCCGCAAGGCCGGAGCTGGATCGGTCCTTCGGCGCTCGAGGACGGACGCCACCGCTACCTGCTGTTCTTCGGGTACGCCGAGGCGAGCTCGGTGGTCACCGAGATCCGACGTATCCGGCGCACGCACAGCGCGGCCCCGCCGGGTGCGGCGCGGTCAGGTCGGGGACTGCGGATCGCCATGGACGACGTGCTCAGCCTGCAGGTCTAACCCAGCCTGAAGGTCTCGCTCAGCCTGCAGTTCTAGCCCAGGCGTCGGTTCTCATCCCGGACGACGAGCTGATCGAGGTCGAGCAGGAACCGACGCAGCGCACGGGCGGCCGGAGCAGGCTTCTCGTAGTGGAGCAGATGGCCGGTGCCGCGCAGCACCTGAAGCTCGCCGTGTGGAAGCGCGCGGCGCAGACTGCGCTGCCCGGCAGGTGTGCTCAGCTGGTCCTGGGATCCCGGGGCCAGCAGCACCGGAAGCTGCAGGTCGGCAGCAAATTCAGTCACCGTATGGCGGCTCGATGCCCAGTAGGCCTGCAGCAGCGTGCGCGGATCGGCATAGCTGCTGAAGTATCGCCGGTGCTGATCGCGGATATAGCCGATCAGCCCCGGATCGCGGGACACAATCATGGACGCGTTCGTGACCGCCAGCGCGAGGGGGGAGCGAAGGATCAGCTGCGCTGCCCGGGCGGGGAGCGCGCGGGCCAGACGGTAATAGGCATCGACCCCAGCGGCACCCGGCAGCAGACGACCGGTGAAGATGTCGTTGCTGATCGGCGCGAAGAGCCCCAGTCCCGCCCATCGCTGCGGCTTTCCGCCGCGGGCGCGATGCGCCGCGTGGGCGGCGACGATGATCGATCCGAAGGAGTGGCCCACCACGACGTCCTGGGGCCCCAGGCTGAGCTGATCGGCGAGTGCGTCCACGAAAGCTGCGTAGGCGTCGAGGTCATGTTCGCCGGGGTCGCCCTGATCGCGCGTCAGTGGAGCGGTCTCGCCGAACCCGGGAAGGTCCGGCACGAAGATCTCATACTCGGGCAGCGCATCGCCGATCAGCGCCATGCCGTGATGGTCTCCGCGGAACCCGTGGATGAACAGCAGCCGCGGAGCCGCGGCCCGCGTCTGCGACTCGGCCCGGGGCGCGGGGGAGTAGTGCCAGACCGCAGCCGAGGTGCTCAGCCGGGCGCCGTCGTCGTCGACCGAGGCGAAGCTCAGCGGAATCTGGCGGCGGGTTCCTGTTCGAGCCGGATGCTCGGTCCACGGGCGGATCACTGCGTCAGCCTACCTTTCGAACTCCATTAGACTGGCGGGGTTCAAGACTCGACCCATCGACCACGAGGTGCCCCCCAGGTGAGCAACGCGAGCGAAACCGCTGCAGCAGAGACCGCTGTGACTCAGCCCGCTACCCATTCCGCGGCCGCGGAGGGTGGGGAGAAGAAGCAGTACTCCTTCCAGGAGATGGAGGCCCGCTGGCTGCCCCTCTGGGAGGAACAGGGCACCTTCGTGGTGGATCCTGCCGATACCCGGGAGAAGAAGTACGTGCTGGACATGTTCCCGTACCCCTCCGGTGATCTGCACATGGGCCACGCCGAAGCCTTCGCGATCGGCGACATCCCGGCCCGCTACGCCCGGCTGCGAGGCTACAACGTCTTGCACCCGATCGGCTGGGACTCCTTCGGGCTGCCCGCGGAGAACGCGGCGATCAAGAACGACGCGCATCCTGCCGACTGGACCTACGCGAACATCGAGACCCAGGCGGCCTCCTTCAAGCGCTACGGCATCAGCGCGGACTGGTCCCGTCGGCTGCACACCTCGGATGAGTCCTACTACCGATGGACTCAGTGGCTGTTCCTGCAGTTCTACAACAAGGGCCTGGCGTACAAGAAGGACTCTCCGGTCAACTGGTGCCCCAAAGATCAGACCGTGCTCGCCAACGAGCAGGTCGTCGACGGCGCCTGCGAACGCTGCGGCACCGCCGTGATCAAGAAGTCGCTGAACCAGTGGTACTTCAAGATCACCGATTACGCGGACCGGCTGCTCGAGGACATGGAGCAGCTCAAGGGCCACTGGCCCGACCGTGTGCTCTCCATGCAGCGCAACTGGATCGGCCGCTCCACCGGCGCCTCCGTGCGCTATGAGATCAAGCCCGCAGCGGACGGTGCGGACCACGCCCCGGTGGAGGTCTTCACCACCCGCCCCGACACGCTCTACGGGGTCACCTTCATGGTCGTGGCCGCCGACGCCGACCTTGCCCTGGAACTGGTCACCCAAGGCCAGCGCGCCGAGCTCGAGTCCTACCTCGCGGCACTGGGCAGCGTCTCCGACATCGAACGCCAGTCGGCCGAGCGGGAGCGCACGGGCGTGTTCCTCGGCCGCTACGCGATCCACCCGATCACCGGCGAAGAGCTGCCGCTCTGGGCCTCGGACTACGTGCTCGCCGACTACGGCACCGGCGCGGTCATGGGCGTGCCCGCCCACGATCAGCGGGACCTGGAGTTCGCCAAGACCATGGGGCTGAAGGTCCGCGTGGTCGTGGACACCGGGGCTGAGGACCCGGAAGAGACCGGCACCGCCACCGCCGGCGAAGGCACCGCCGTCAACTCCCCGGCCTGGGAGGGTCTGGGCAAGGATGCCGCGATCGCCCGCGCCATCGAGGTGCTGGCCGAGAACAGCGTCGGCGAGTCCAAGGTCAACTATCGGCTGCGCGACTGGCTGCTCTCCCGCCAGCGCTTCTGGGGCGCACCGATCCCGATCATCCACTGCGAGGCCTGCGGGGAGGTCCCCGTGCCTGAGGACCAGCTCCCTGTACGGCTGCCCACCGGAATGCGTGGCGAACAACTCGCGCCGAAGGGCAAGTCGCCGCTGGCTGGAGCCGCCGACTGGGTCAACGTGGAGTGCCCGTCCTGCGGCGGGGCCGCCACCCGGGACACCGACACCATGGACACCTTCGTGGATTCCTCCTGGTACTACCTGCGCTATATCGACCCCAACAACACGGATGAGATCTTCCCCAGCGAGGAGATCAACAAGTGGCTGCCGGTGGATCAGTACGTGGGTGGCGTGGAACATGCCATTCTGCATCTGCTCTACTCACGGTTCTTCACCAAGGTCCTCTTCGACCTGGGCCTGGTGAACTTCACCGAGCCGTTCAAGGCGCTGCTGAACCAGGGCCAGGTGCTCAACGGCGGCAAAGCCATGTCCAAATCCCTCGGCAACGGTGTGAACCTCGGTGAGCAGCTCGACGCCTATGGAGTGGACGCGGTGCGGCTGACCATGGTGTTCGCCGGCCCACCTGAGGACGACGTGGACTGGGCGGATGTCTCACCCGCCGGTTCCGCGAAGTTCCTGGCGCGCGCCTGGCGCGTGGCCCAGGACGTCACCTCTGCCACGGGCATTGATCCTGCCAACGGTGCTGCCGGCCTGCGCGCGGTCACCCACCGAACCATTCAGGACGCCGCCCACCTGGTGGAGGACAAGAAGTTCAACGTGGTGGTCGCCCGGGTCATGGAGCTGGTCAACGCCGCGCGCAAGGAGATCGACTCAGGCGCCGGCGCAGCCGATCCTGCCGTGCGTGAGGCAGCCGAGGTCACCGCGCAGATCCTCTCCCTGGTGGCGCCCTACACCGCCGAGGACATGTGGGCCATGCTGGGCCACGAGCCTTCGGTGGCGAACTCCTCCTGGCCGGTGGTGGACGAGTCCCTGCTCGTGCAGGACACCGTCACCGCGGTCATCCAGGTCAAGGGCAAGCTGCGCGACAAGATCGAGGTCCCGGCGGACATCACCGAAGAGGAGCTGCAGACCCAGGCGCTGGCGCTGCCGAAGATCCAGCGCTACATCACCGAAGGCGGGGGAGTGCGCAAGGTGATCGTGCGCGCCCCGAAGCTGGTGAACGTCGTGACGGGCTGAGCAGCCGATGACCGCCCGGCCGCCGGAACGCTGCCAGCAGAGTCTGGCCCGATGGCGCAGCGCCGTTGAGGCGGATCTGCTGCGCCGCCGAGCGGCGGTGCCGGGGCGCAAGCCGAATCTGCGTCGCAAGAAGGGGCGGATCGCGGTGGTCACGGATTCCTCCTGTTCGCTTCCGGTGGATCGCGGCACTCAGGAGGTGCTGCTGGGTCAGGTGGGCACCAATATCGTGGTCGTGCCGATCCCAGTGATGATCGGCGGGCAGATCTACCCGGAGACCAGCGCCGAGCTGGACCGGGATCTTCCGCTGGCCCTGGCTCAGGGCAAAGAGGTGCGCACCTCCCGCCCGTCGCCGGGCGGGCTCTTGGAGTCCTACCAGGAGCTCAAGGACCAGGGCTACGCCGGGGTGGTCTCGGTCCATCTCTCGGCCGAGCTCTCCGGCACTGTGGAGGCTGCTCGCCTCGCCGCCGGTCAGCTGGACTTCCCGGTGACCGTGGTGGACTCCGCGCAGGCAGGGCTGGCGCTGGGTCACAGCGTGATCGACGCCGCGATGACCGCTCAGCTCGGTGGGACCCTCTCGGCGGTGGCGGAGTCGGCGGCCCGCACCGCGCGGGACTCGGAGTCACTCTTTGTGCTGCCCCAGCTGGACCAGCTGCGCCGGGGCGGACGGATCAATGCGATGGCGACCCTGATCGGAGGCCTGCTCTGGGTCAAGCCGCTCCTGCAGCTGGTCGACGGTGAGATCCACCCTGTGGAGCGCCCCCGCACGATGGTGCGCGCCCTGGAACGGCTTCAGGTGCGAGTCACCGAGCAGGCCCACTCGATGCAGCTTCCCCGTATCGCCGTCCACGGATTCGGCAACGATCTGCAGGCGCTGCAGCTCGCAGAAGCACTGCAGCAGCTCTCCGCGGCTCCCATCCCTGTGGTCGACCTCCCGCCCGCGCTGGGCGCACACCTCGGTCTCGGGGCCGTTGCCGTCTCACTGAGCCCCACTCCCTGATCCCGTCGGCGAGGATCTGCTCCCCGACGGAGTGCTGGGCAAGTTTTCCCCAGCGGACTGCCCACGACGACGACGGGCGCAGCCGCGCACAGGGATGAGGTCTGCGTCCGCGCCGCATCCGCCGCGCTCTAGCCTGACCGCATGGAGGCCTGGCCGGAGGACGAGCTGACACGTCGGGAGCGCCTGCGCGCACAGCGTGAGGCTGCCCACGCCGCCCCCGCCCGCATCGGCCTGAAACTGACCGCGGTCCTCGTCCTCGTCATCGCGTTGCTCGCATGGCTCGCGGTCTCCTGGTTCACCACCACGCGGTCGGCCTCCGCGCCCGTGCCGGAACCGCCGGCGCTGGTCACAGCTGCACCTGGGCCGGACGCGACAGCTGGCGGTGCCGCCTCGGACAATGCTGCAGGGGATGAGCCTGAGCCTGCTCCTGGGTCGGGTAGTGCGGCTGCAAGCGGTGACGTCCCGGAGATCGCAGGCCCGAACGCTGCAGCGCCCGGCACCGAGGGGGTGGGGGAGTCGGTGGTGCACGTCAGCGGTGCCGTGAAACATCCCGGCGTGGTGGAGCTGCCTCCTGGGGCCCGGGTGCACGAGGCGATCAAAGCGGCTGGAGGCATGACCAAGGAGGCCGATCCGGGAGGACTGAACCTTGCCGCACCGGTCCAGGACGGCACGTTGATCTGGGTGCCCACACCCGAGGAGCTCAAGGGAGGAGCCGGTCCGCCAGAGCAGGCGCAGAATCTGGCGCCCGGTGCCGGGCAGCCGCCTGGTCAGACTGGATCTTCCGCCGAAGGACCCGCGGAGCTCATCAACCTGAACACCGCCGATGCCCAGACCCTCGATGAGCTGCCAGGCATCGGACCGGCGCTGTCGGAGCGGATCATCGCCCATCGCGAGACCAACGGCCCGTTTGGTTCCCTGGAGGAGCTGGCCGCGGTCAGCGGCATCGGCCCGGTCATCCTGGCCGACGTGGAAGGCCTGGTCACCTGGTGAAGGACCGCCGACCCCTGGACCTGCGACTGCTCCCGACGGCGCTGTCGGCCTGGAGCGCAGGGTTGGCGGCGGTTCACCTCGCGTGGGAACAGGCGCTTCAGCTGGGCTGGACGTTCATCGTGGCCGGGGCGCTGTTGACCGTGACGGCGTGGCTGCTGAACCGGCTCATCACCCAGGTCGTCCCGCTGCACGTGCTGCTGTGCTGCGTCGTGGCTGGCCTCGTGGCGCTGACTGCTGGTGCCCACGGGCGCGAGCTGAGTCACCGAGGGTGGGAGGAAACGGTCCAGTCGGAGGCGCCGGTGGCCGTGACCGTCAGAATCATGGGACAACCCAGAACGCTGGTGGCGACGGGCTTCGACGGTGAGGACCAGGTCCTGGCCCAGGCTGTGGTGGAACAGGCACAGCGACCCGGCGAGTCAGCCCCCACCCTGGTGGACGCTCCGGTGGTCATCATCGCACCGGTCGTCGAGGACAAGGAGACCTTCATCGCGGGGCACCGCTATGAAGGCCTCGTGCGGCTCTCACCGACGGATCCCGGCGAACGCGCGAGCGCCATGGTTTTCCCCTTCGGCGAGGACCTGGCGCCGATCCCAGCCGATGACCGCACCGAGACCGCCGACATCTTCAACCGGCTGCGGGCCGGCACCGTCAAGGCGTCGGCCCATGCGGTCGGAGACGCTCCGGCTCTCCTGCCGGGTCTGATCCTCGGAGATCGATCCCGGCAGGATGTCGATCTCACCGAGGCGATGCGCGAAGCCGGTCTGAGTCATCTGACCGCGGTCAGCGGAGCCAACTGTGCGCTGGTGATGGGTTCGCTGATGGGTCTGGTGCGACTCTTGCGGCTGCCACGCTGGTCCACTGTGCCGGTCGCGCTTCTCGGGCTGGTGCTCTTCGTGCTCCTGGTCCACCCCGAGCCGAGCGTGATCCGAGCCGGGGTCATGGGCAGCATCTCGGCGCTGGCCCTCTTCGCGGGTCGCGGACGGTCCGCATTCTCGCTGCTGTGCCTGTGCGTGGTGGGGCTGCTGATCATCGATCCGTTCTACGCCGTGGAACCAGCTTTCCAGCTTTCCGCAGCGGCCACCGCCGGGATCGTCATCGTCGGGACCCGCATCAAGGAGAGGCTCGAAGGTCTCCTGCCCGCGTGGCTCGCCGCTCCGCTGGCACTGGCCTTCTCGGCCCAGCTGTTCGTGACCCCGGTGCTGCTCCCCCTCTCCGGGGGAGTGAACACCTATGCGGTCCCGGCGAATCTGCTTGCCGCGCCCTTCGTCCCTTTCGTCACGATCCCTGGAACCTTCGCTGCGATCATCTCCACGACTCTGCCGTGGTTGGCCGCAACGATCCTCTGGTGCTCCGGGCTCGCCGCAGCGTGTCTGGGACTCATCGGCCGCGCTGTGGCGTCGCTTCCCCAGGCTCTGGCGCCGTGGCCCCAAGAAGGACTCGGCATGGCGCTGACCGTGCTCTACCTCAGTGCGGCGGTGCTCTTGGCGATCGGCTTAGTGGGAAGATTCCGACGCTGGCACGCACCGGTCTTCGCCGCCGCGGCAGGAGGTCTGTTGGCGGTGGTGCTGCCCGCCGCCGTGCTCGTGCCGCCTGCGCTGCCCGCAGCATGGCGGGTGGCCCTGTGTGACGTCGGCCAGGGGGACATGCTGGTGGTGCGCACCCAGGACTCGGCCGGGATCGTGGTCGATGCAGGGGAGGACCCCACGCTGGCCGAGGCGTGTCTCGCCCGATTGGAGATCCACACCGTGGAGGCGCTGCTGGTGACGCACGAGCACCGAGACCACTATGGCGGCGTCGCGGGGGTGATCGCCAAGGATGAACCCGGCATGGTGCTCTACTCAGCCAGCGAAGGGTGGGACCTCGATGCCGAGCTCGGAGCAGTTGCCGCTCTTCCGCAGAGCGTGGCGGTGCATCGCGCGCGCCCGGGCGACACCCTGGCGTACACAGGGCAGCTGAGCGTCCGCTTGAAAGTCTGGTCCGCCGATGCGCATCACGCGGAGGCCAATGACAACTCCCTCGTGGCCTTATTTGAGATCAGCGACCCTGAACTGCCCATGGGTGTGGTGGGGTCTGCGCAGGACCCGCTGACGCTGCTCGCCCTCGGGGATATGGAGGAAGAGGCTGCGGCGGCCATGATCCGAGGCACAGGTCTCCCCGAGGAGGTCGACCTGCTGAAGGTCGCCCACCACGGCGCCGCCAACGGCGGAACCCAGGTGCTGGAGCAGATTCGTCCAGCGGCGGCGCTCATCGGGGTGGGGGAGGACAACAGCTATGGCCACCCCTCTCCGAACATCCTGAACGCGTTGGAGGACCGGGGTGCCGCCGTGTACCGCACCGACATCCACGGCACCGTGGTCATTACGGTGGGCAGAAACGGCTTGGGGGCGTCAGCTGTTCGCTGACGCCCCCAAGCGCGTGTGCCCTAAGGCAGGTGTTGAATCAGCCGGCCACGGGCAGCTTCAGCTGCTCGCCGACGAAGATCAGGTTCGGGTCCTGGACCTGGTCGGTGTTGGCACCCCACAGCTCGGTCCAGTCGACGCCGATGGCGGCGGCGATGCTGGAGAGTGAGTCACCGGACTGCACGGTGTAGGTCTCACCCGAGAGCTGCACGTCGGTGCTGGGCTGAGTGGAGCTCTGCGGGGCAGGAGCGGACTGCACCTGAGTCTGCGGTGCCTGCTGAACAGGAGCCGGTGCGGGCTCGGGAGCCGGTGCTGGCTGCGGGGCAGGTGCCTGCTGCTGCGGGGCCTGCTGGACCGGTGCGGGCTCGGGCTCAGGCTGCGGCTCGGGGGATCCGCCGCCACCCGGGTTGCCGGAGAGGCCGAGCTGTGCGGAGCAGGAAGGCCATGCGCCCCAGCCCTGTGCCTCCCAGAGCTGGTGAGCGCGGCTGATCTGCTCGGACTTGCTGGCCTGGCTGGGGAGACCGGAGCCGCCCACTGCCTGCCAGGACTGCTGGGAGAACTGCAGGCCACCGTAGTAGCCGTTGCCGGTGTTGATGGACCAGTTGCCACCGGACTCGCACTGTGCGAGCTGATCCCACTGGGAAGCTGCGCTTGCTGCGGGAGCCTGAGCGATGACGCCTGCGCCGGCCAGGGTGGCCACGGCGAGTCCGCCGCCGAGGGCCTTCTTGAAAGTCTGCTTGGTCTGCATGAGGTTCAGTCCCGAAGTCCCTGCACTCGTGACCCTCCCGGGCCGTCCTCGTGTCACCGTCCGCCTTCATAACGTGTGGCGGTCAATTTTCACCTGAGTCGGTATGGACGGTGGTGGGGCGCCGACTCCGGTGCTTCCGTGGATGTCACTGGAGGGGCCTGGGAACGGAGGCCCAGTAATCACAGCGGCATCACAGAAGATGTCCGTGTACTAGTAAAAGGTCTCGATTTGATTGCGTCAACCGGGGCTGTGGGTGGTGGAGGCGCCTAAGAACCCCGAAATGGCAGGGAAGCAGGCCCGTTATCTACCTGTTATCAACGTTTCTGTGAAAAACATGTGAGTGCCGGATCACATCGCACGGGGCACTGCTCGTCGTTCCCCGCAGCTTTCCACGATGTGGGAATTTGGGGAGATCCCACCCCATGCGTCTCTCCCTGGTGCAAGAATCACCCCATGGACAGTGTGGATCGGGCAATCATTGCCGCGTTGCGCGAGGACGGACGCATCTCCAACGCCGCTCTCGCGCAGAAGGTGGGCCTGACCGCTGGACCCTGCCTGCGCAGAGTCCAGCGGCTCGAGGCCGACGGCGTGATTCTGGGTTATACCGCCGACATCAATCCGGAGGCGCTGGGACAGTCCTTTGAGGTCGGGCTGGACATCGAGCTCAAATGGGGCGACCGCGAGACCGTCGAGCGCTTCGAGAACACCATGGCCAGCTATGAGGAGGTCCTCGAGCTGCTCCGCCTCTTCGGCTCGCCGGACTACTTCGTGCGCGTAGCTGTGGCAGACCTGCATGCCTACGAGAGATTCCTCACCAAGAAGGTGCTGACCATCCCCGGGGTGCAGGGCACGGACTCTGCTTTCCCGATGAAGATCATCAAGAGTCAGCGGCCGCATCTGAACACCGGAAAGTCCTTCGACGAGTGAGTCGGGCATGAGCGACGCCACCGGGTCCTCGGAACGGGGCCCGTCACAGCTGATGCTGCTGGTCACGGTGCTCATCGTGGCCGCCAATCTGCGTCCCGCCATCACCGCAGTAGGACCCCTGATTGAGCGGATCGGCGAGGACACGGGCCTGGGACCCGCCGCGCTGGGACTGTTGGGCGCGATTCCCGCAGTGGGGTTCGGCATCGTCGCGCTGTTCGTCGCGGCTGCCGGCCGTCGTTGGGGGCTGGAACGCAGCATCTTCTTCGCCCTGCTGCTCCTCGCGGCGGGCACTCTGCTGCGGTCCCTGCCACTCGGGGGCTTCTCCCTCTTCGCCGGGACGATCCTCCTCAGTGCTGCGATCGGGGTGGGCAACGTGCTGGTCCCCGCTGTGGTCAAACGTGACTTCCCGGGCCGGGTGCCTGCCGTGACCGGGCTCTACACCGCCGTGCTCGTCGGATGCGCCGCCGTCGCCTCCGGCACCGCAGTGCCGGTGGCTGCCGCTCACGGCTGGGAGCTGACACTGGGTGTCTCCGCGATCCTCGCGCTGGTCTCCGCCGGAGTCTGGAGCACCCGGCTGCGGCGTGCGCGATGCGAGGCCGCTTCTGCGGCTGGAGCTCCGCTGCCGACCCCGGAGCCTCCCGGCGGATCGATGTGGCGCTCCGCCGTGGCCTGGCAGGTCACGGGGTACTTCGCCCTGCAGTCAGGAATCTTCTATCTGATGCTCACCTGGTTCCCCGCGATCCAGACCTCCCACGGCTTCTCCGAAGCCAGTGCGGGGTTGTGGCTGGGTGCCTATCAGGCCATCGGAATCGCAGCGAGCCTGGTCGTCGGGGCCGTGATGCAGCGGGCAGCGGATCAGCGGCTGACCCTGGTGGCGCTGGCGGGGATCATGCTCATCGGCGTGCTGGGCATGCTGCTGATCCCCGCCGCCATGCCAGCCTGGGCGCTCATCGCGGGCTTCGCCTCTGGCGGCAATCTTTTGGTCGGACTGACCTTGATCAGCATGCGCGCCCGCACCTCGGTGGAGGCGAGCAGGCTCTCAGGGATGGCTCAGGGTGTCGGCTACCTGTTGGCGGCGGTGGGGCCGTTGCTTGCCGGCACGCTCTTCGGAGTGACCGATTCCTGGTCGCCGGTGCTCTGGATCACCGTTGCGGCGATCCTCGCGATGGCCCTGGTCGGTTCGTTCGCTGGCCGCAGGGTCGACGTGCTCTGAGTCGCCGTTCTGTTGTTCTGGGGCGCAGGCCCCACCCGCTGAACCGCGCGCAGCCGCTCACCTCTGGCGGATCACGGCCGCCTCCGGCGTGAGGTCCAGACGCCGCAGCGTCTGAGCGTTCAGCGCGACCACCACCGTGGAGGCTGACATCAGCAGCGCCCCGACGCTCATCGGCAGCACGAAGCCGATCGGAGCGAGCACGCCTGCCGCCAGCGGAACGGAGATGAGGTTGTAGCCCGCGGCCCACCAGAGGTTCTGCTTCATCTTCCGGTAGGTGGCACGCGAGAGCTCCATGACCGAGAGCACTGAACGCGGGTCGGAGGAGGCCAGGATGACGCCGGCGGAGCCGATGGCGACGTCGGTGCCCGCCCCGATGGCGATTCCGACGTCGGCCTGAGCGAGCGCGGGGGCATCGTTGACGCCGTCGCCGACCATGGCGACTGTGCGTCCCTCGCCCTGGAGCTCCGCGACCTTGGCCGACTTGTCCTCGGGCCTCACGCCTGCGAAGACCCGGTCGATGTCGAGCTCCGCCGCGACGGTGTCCGCGACGGCCTGCGCATCACCGGTGATCATCACCACCTGGACGCCTCTGGCGTGCAGCGCCTCCACGGCGTCACGGGATTCGGAGCGGACCTCGTCCGCCAGTCGCAGCGCACCGATCACGGCGCCGTCGGCGAGCACGTGGAGGATGATCGCGCCCTGGTCCCGCCAGCTCTGGGCCACCTCAAGCTCGTTGACCTCACGCTGCGTCAAGAGATGCGGGCCTCCCACCTCGATGACAGCACCGTCCACCTCGGCCCGGACCCCGACTGCGGGGGAGGAGGAGAAGTCCCGGGCTGAGGCTATGTGGAGACCCCGGGCTTGTGCGGCGCCGAGGATTGCACGGGCCAGCGGGTGTTCGCTGTCGGACTCGGCGGCTGCCGCGAGGGCGAGCACGTCATCTTCGCTGCGCTCACCCTGAGCTGCGACGGCGGTGACCGTCGGCTCTCCCTTGGTCAGAGTTCCGGTCTTGTCGAAGAGCACCGTGTCCACCGTGCGCATCGACTCCAGAGCGAGGCGATCCTTGACCAGCACACCGCCGCGGGCAGCGCGTTCGGTGGCGATGGACACGACCAGCGGGATGGCAAGACCCAATGCGTGGGGGCAGGCGATCACCAGGACGGTGATCGTGCGCACCACGGCGCTGTCCGGAAGTCCGACCAGGGACCAGACGATCGCGGTGATGATCGCGGAACCGAGCGCGAACCAGAACAGCCATGCGGCTGCCTTGTCCGCCAGGCGCTGAGCGCGTGAAGAGGAGCCTTGGGCGTCGCTGACAAGCTTCTGGATGCCCGCCAACGAGGTGTCATCACCGGTGGCGGTGATCTCCACGCGCAGTCCGGAGTCCGTGGCCACGGTGCCGGCGACGACTGAGTCGCCGGACTCGCGACGCACCGGCTGCGATTCACCGGTGACCATCGATTCGTCCATGCTTGCCGAGCCGTCGGTGATCCGTCCGTCCGCAGGGACCGCGGCCCCCGGACGGACGACGACGACGTCGCCCACTTCCAGCTCAGCAGGGGAGACGGTGACGGTCTCCTCGCCGTCGACCTTCTCGGCCTCATCCGGCAGCAGGGCCGCGAGAGAGTCCAGGGCAGAGGTGGTCTGGGCGAGCGAGCGCATCTCGATCCAGTGGCCCAGCAGCATGATGACCACCAGCAGCGCCAGCTCCCACCAGAAGTTCAGCTCATGGTCCAGCAGTCTCAGCGTGGCACCCCAGGAGGCGATGAACGCGACGGTCAGCGCCAGCGCGATGAGCAGCATCATCCCGGGCTTGCGTGCGCGTGCCTCGCCCAGGCCCGCACTGAGGAAAGGCCAGCCGCCCCAGAAGTAGACGACCGTGCCCAGCACGGGGGAGACCCACCAGACCCAGGCCGACTCGGGGAGGCTATAGCCGATGAGGTCGGCGAACATGTCGTTGAAACCGACGACGGGCACAGCGAGCACGAGCATGATCCAGAACAGTCGGCGGAACTGGGCTACGTGATCGCCATGCCCGGTATGGCCGCCATGGTGTTCGTGACTGCCGTGGTGTTCGTGACTGCTGTGGTCCTCGCGGCGACGGTGCTCCTGGCCGCCGACCTGTTCGTGGGCACTGGTGTCCGAGGGAGCATCGTCCTGCGCGGCTGTGTGATGGGAGGTCATATTCCATCTATATACCCCACGGGGGTATAACTCAAGGGCATCGCCACAGCAGTCTCGGAGCAAGACGGTCAGGAGGGCTCTGGGGTGAACAACTCTTCGATGGCGCATTCGAAGACGGCGGCCAGCCTGAAGGCCACCGGCAGCGAAGGGTCGTAGCGGCCCTTCTCGATCGAGATGATGGTCTGACGCGAAACTCCGAGTTCATCGGCCAGCCGCTGTTGAGACCACCCCAGCCCCTGCCGACGCTGCGCGAGTGAATTCTGCATCAGGCCGCGGCTCTCTTCAGCCACTGGTAGCGGACGGCGAAATCGAGCATGGCAAACAGCACCAGACCGGAGAGGCCCCAGGTGAGAGGACCCTCGATCCATGTCAGTGCGAAGCCTCCTGCCCCGAGCCCGCCCACCAGGAGGACATCCCCGAAGGCGCCGCTTGCGGCCTTGTCGTACCAGGCAGACTCGATGGAATCTTCGGGCTTGTCGGCGGCGCCAGCGAGGGTCGCGCGGTCCACGAGCAGGGCCCAACCCAGAGCCGCCGCAGTGGGGAGGGTGAACGCGACCATCAGCGCGAAGGCGAGGATCGGACGCTCGACGTCGCCGAGCACCACGAAGAGTCCCCCCGCAGTCGCAGAGATCGCAGCGCCGATAACCAGTGAGATGCTGATCAAGACGGCGGAGCTGCCACCGAAGCGAGCGCGTCCCCAGCGGCTCCGCTTCATCGTGCTGCCTTCCATGTCGCCTCCTCGTCCACGGAGCGGCGTGCTCCGATTGTTCTGTGCATCCAGTGTCAATGAAGCTTTACATTTCACGGTCGCGTGGGTCAAGGTCGCTTGACTATTTTGCAGCTTAGGTCCATCCAGAGAGCCACGGCGATCGGATGGGTTTCTCCCTCTTGCAGCCGATCAGTAGTCTCAGTAGATGAGTACACACCCTTGGTCCGCAGCGGATATGCCCTCGATGCAGGGCCAAACGGCAGTCGTCACCGGCGCCACCAGCGGAGTAGGGCTGGCGACGGCGAGCGCCCTGGCCAGGGCGGGAGCCCACGTGGTGCTCGCAGTGCGCAATACGCAGCGTGGTCAGGACGCCGCAAAGACCATGAGCGGAAGCACCGAGGTGCGAGAGCTCGACCTGGCCGAACTGGCCTCGGTGCGCGCATTCGCCCAGTCCTGGACTGGCGCGATCGAGGTCCTGGTGAACAACGCCGGAGTCGCTGGCGGTCGTGGCACCCGCACCAAGGACGGCTTCGACATGCAGTTCGGCACCAACCACCTGGGCCACTTCGCGCTGACGAACCTTCTCCTGCCCCGCATCACCGACCGTGTGGTCACGCTCTCCTCCGGTGCGCACAAGGCCGGCGATATTTACTTCGACGACCTCGGACTGCGCCAGCGCAAATACTCCCTCCCGCAGGCCTATGGCCAGTCCAAGCTGGCGAATCTGCTGTTCACGCTGGAACTGCAGCACCGCCTGGAGGA
The DNA here is from genome assembly GCA_947494195.1 of uncultured Nesterenkonia sp. GTDB lineage: Bacteria > Actinomycetota > Actinomycetes > Actinomycetales > Micrococcaceae > Nesterenkonia. The sequence goes on from CANLUC010000004.1 coordinate 374,369, forward strand.
GGTCGATTCTCCCGTGCTCTCACTGGCCGCGCATCCCGGCTACGCCGCCACCAACCTCGGCACCCAGGGGCGAAGCAAGCTCCTGGTCTCCGCAGTGAATCTGGCGGGCCGCCTCTTCGCTCAGACCAGCGAACAGGGGGCGCTGCCGTCGCTCTACGCCGCGACGCAGGATCTCCCCGGGGCGAGCTATATCGGGCCCGACGGGCGCGGTGAGCTTCAGGGACGCCCCAGGATGGTCGGCCGCTCAGACAAGGCAGCCGACCCGGAGCTGGCGCGGCGACTCTGGGAGGCCTCCGAGGAGCTCACCGGCGTCGGCTTCGGCCTCCAACCTCGGTAGTTCAGCCGTGGTCGGCTGAAGTGTCAGCCAGGACGCCGACGTCGTCACTTCTGGACGAGTGGTGCGCTGCATCTGACTATTGACCGGTTCCTCCCGTATTGGTGGGATGGAGCAATGGATGTCTTGTTCGGCTCGTTGCTCCAGCTCGCTGGTGCAGTGACGCTGCTCTGGTCGGTCCACGTGAACAGCGCTGCGAAGCCGGACCGCCGTATTCCCCTTCTTCTGGGCAATCAGACCCGTGGTTCACGGAAGGCCTACGGTCTCCAGGTGCTCGGCAACCTGTTCAATCTCGGCGGCATGTACATCTGGATCCAAATCTTGGGAGCCCCTGGTGTGTTGATGCTCCTCCTGTCTTTCCTGCCTCACCTCCTGGCAGTCATGCTGCACAATCGACGGGTCGCTCAGGGGCCGCATCGCAGCGTGACCCCTGTCTCGGCGCACGGCTTCCGCTAGTCGGAATCCCACGCCTGGCCATAGGGTAGTGCCCCGTGAGCACTCAGACCCCCGCCTCCCAGTCCTCGACGCCGACGCCCCACGGGCGCTTCGACCGGTATTTCCACATCACCGAGCGCGGCTCGAGCGTCGGGCGTGAAGTTCGCGGTGGTCTGGCGACCTTTTTCGCGATGTCCTACATCATCGTGCTCAACCCGCTGATCATCGGTGCCTCCGCCGACTCCACCGGCAACTTCCTGGGCGGCGGCTCGGAGCCGAACCTGCCCGCCGTCGCCGCTGCGACCTCGCTGGTCTCGGGGCTGATGACCATCCTGATGGGCGTGATCGGCAAATTCCCGATGGCGGTCTCCTCCTCGCTGGGGCTTTCGGCTTTCATCACCTATGGCATCGTGGTGCTGCCGGGCATGACCTGGGCCGACGCGATGGGACTCGTCGTCATCGAAGGCTTAATCCTGCTGATCCTGGTGCTCACCGGATTCCGCTCGGCGATCTTCAACGCGGTCCCCGGGGCACTGAAGACCGCCATCAGCGTGGGCATCGGTCTGTTCATCGCGTTGATCGGCATGGTCAACGCCGGTTTCATCCAGAACAACGGCGGCACCGGACTGGAGCTCGGCGTGGGTGGCTCGCTCTATGGGTGGCCGATTCTGATCTTCCTCATCGCGATGTTCGCTCTCTTCGCCATGTGGGCCGCCAAGATCCGCGGCGCGATCCTGTACTCGATCGTGGGCGCCACCGTCCTGGCCATCACCCTGGAATCGGTGTTCAACATCGGCCCACAGGCCGCCGAGGACGGCACCGATAACCCGTACGGCTGGGGCCTGACCGTGCCCACGCTGAACCAGGACTGGCTGACCATGCCGGATCTGAGTCTGCTGGGGGACTTCAACCTGCTGGGCTCCTGGCAGAGCATCGGCGTCGTCGCCGCCGCGCTCGCGATCTTCACCCTGCTGCTGGCCAATTTCTTCGACCTGCTGGGCACCATGGTCGGCGTCTCCAACGCCGGAGGGATCAAGGATGCCGACGGCGACATCCCGCACTCCCGTCGCATCATGGTCGCTGACGCGGTCGGCACCATCGGTGGCGGCGTGGGCTCCACCTCCGTGAACTCCGGATTCATCGAGTCCACCGTCGGTGTGGGCGACGGCGCGCGCACCGGCTTCGCGAATGTGGTCACCGGGGTCCTCTTCCTCGCCACGATCGTGCTGGCCCCGCTGGCGGCGGTGATCCCCACCGAGGCGGCTTCGGCCACCCTGGTGCTGGTCGGCTTCCTCATGATGCAGCAGATCGTGCGCATCGACTGGACCGAGGTGGAGATGGCGATCCCCGCCTTCATGACCATCGTGGTCATGCCCTTCTCGTACTCGATCACCAACGGCATCGGGGCCGGATTCATCAGCTACGTGGCGATCAATGTCTTCCGCGGGAAATGGGGAGAGGTGCACCCGCTGATGTACGTCACCGCGGCCCTGTTTGTGCTCTACTTCATCTCCGGGCCCATCCAGAGCGCGCTCGGCGTCGGCTGAGCGGGAGAATGCGCCGGCACAGCTGACTGGGCCGCGAAGCCAGCTTGAAGGCGTTGGTGCTGCCGGCGAATCAGCGCGTCGTTCCCGTGGCGTCGAGGCGTCGGCGAATTTCCGTGACGACGTTGTCTGGATCCGCGACGCTCAGGACATAAGCCTTGCGTGCATCCCGGACCTCGACTGTGGGCCCACCCACAAGAAGACCAACTCTGCCGCTGGGAAGAACCCGGTAGCCGGCGCCTTCCAGGACGCCGGTCTCCCGCCCCTCCTCCACTGCAGTGATCTCGGCCCAGCGGAAGCTCGTTCGAAAGACCTTCATGCAGCGGGCGTGCAGTCCGTCCTCGTCGGCGCTGATCTTCACGCGCAGGAAGGCGACCGCCAAACCGATGAGCACATTCAGCAGCAAGACGGTGATTCCGAGACCTGGGGGAGCGAAGAGGAATGCGGGCAGGGCACTGAGCCCCAGGATTACGAAGAGCGGAACGGAGACACGTCGATTCAATCCGACGTCGGATATCAGGTGACTCGAAGAATTGCTCATTGTGTTCAGCGTATCAATCGCGATACTGCCTTTCCCCGTTGTGTCACGCTCCCGAATCGAGCTGGTACTTTCTAACTCATCAACGCTGTTTAAAAGACAACTCAGATGAGAAGTGAAGGCCATTCACTCATTGTGTAACACTGTGCTGGCGTGCTCACCCCTGGTGTCTCGATGAACCTTCTGGGGCCCGTTCCATGGGTCCTCACAAAAACGATCCCAGGATTCTCAGTCAATCCGTATTGGACGGAACCGCATGCGAACGCCGCCGTTTCTCATCCTTCTTCTGGATGGCGGGACGGAATCGGCGTTTTTCGGTGTCGCTCTGCTGTACGGCACTGGCAGGGTCTGGATCACCGGTATGAAAGCAGGGGTAGCGAATTCATCACTGAGTACCCTGGTTCGAGACCCACTACACGCCAGGTGTGCCGAATTGCGTCCGGTAGACCACTCGGGTGGGAGACGAGAATAGGGTCGCACACTGTCGGGAGGGTGAGTCATGAGGAATCATTCGGCCACAAGACAACTAGCAACGATCACTGCTGCCTTGTTTCTGTTCGCCGCGCTGGCCCAACTGCCAGGTGGAGTCAGTCACTGGTGGAACTTTTATCTGTTCTTGGGATGTGCTCTCGTGTGGTGTGCGTTGGCGTTCATCAACCCCCAACCGAGGAAGCCTCGTGAGCAAGACGACTAAGGATCTTCTTGTAGGTGCCGGACTCGGGCTGGCCTTGGTCATGGTTGTCGAGGCAGTCCGTTATTTTCTGCAGGGGGATCGTTCCCTGGCAGGTATGGCGTGGACGACGCTCTGGGGAGTGTCGTTCACGGCGTTCATGTGGAGCGTGACCCGGTCTGATGAGCCCAACACGGTCCGAGGCCCGCGCGATCGATCTCTGGCCGAACGCAGAGCAGACCCGCAAGGTGAGCGAGACGGCAGACCCTAGTCGTAGATGATCCCAGACGCTGGTTCTCGTATGACCGTGGTGAAGGGGTTCCACCCCGCAGATCCGGCCACTGCGCTTACTTGCCGTGTGTGGTGGTGATGAGTTCCCACCGCATACAGCTCTGGCACACGTGGAGTGCCGGGGGGTCGTCGACTCAGCATCAAGTCGGCGAGGCCCTAGCTGTGTCACCGACTCCATGGCCAGAGGTTCTTTGGCCAGGGACTTCGACTGCGAGAGTCTGCTGCAAGAGGAAAGTTTGCGTCCTCGCAGACGCAACTGGTTCTCCGACTGAGGGCTCACACCGCTCTGACCTGCAGATTGAGCGCGAAACGCCTAGGGTTTTTTTTATGAGCACACGAGGGACTCCAGGAAGCTATGCCAAAGGACTCGTCGGGAACAGAGTCGTCAGAATCGCCGTCCTCGTCGTAGCACTGGTCTTCATCGGAGGCTTTTGGGTCTTGAACAATTTGGGAATCATCGAGCCAGGCCAGACGGTCGCCATCATCGGTGTGGCGCTGTTCGTCGTGGTCGCTCTCCCCGTGGCGGTCGTCGCGAGGCGCGCCAGCGATAGGACGCTGAACCGCGACGTCTAGAAGCGCTCTGTTCAAAGCGCGTTCGAATACAAGAGTTCCCGCTACTCGGAGGCGTAGCTGAAGTCTTGGAAACCCTTAGGTTTGTGAGACGCCGACTAAGCTTCCTGTGGGTTCTATTGGGAGAGGTGAAACTCAATGCGCTCGATCAGAGTTTCTAAGCCAATCTCGAATTCTTGCCTGGAGTGATCCTCGCTGAGGGCTGCCCTCAAGCGCAGTACCGTTGGAACGGCATGGAGGTCGAGGTCAGCGTCTGCTTCAGGAATAGTGGCTTTTCCCTCGTTTAGGGGTAGCTCTGCGGGTGAAGTTTCAGCTCCGCGGACGACGGATTCCAGCAATAGGTGTCCCAGAAGGAAGCTGCTAACGACCCGGTAGGTATGGACTGCGGCAGAGTCACTAAAGTCATGGTCGATGAGTGTGCGCAGGAAATTTTCGACCAAGGAGAGGCTGCGCAGTGGGGGGCGAAGCCATGGCGCCGCAGGGTGTCGAGTCGCGACAAGGGGGAAGGCCAGCGGGTGCTCTACCGCCACACGGCGAACTTCGTGGGCGAATGTCTGAAGATACCCTTGCCACGTTTCGCTGAGGTGCTCGTCGAGATTATCTTCTAGACCTTCTAGCAAGTGCGCGACGACGCCTTCAAGTAGGTCTTCTCGTCCCGAGACGTACCTGTACAAGGACATTGCTTCTACGTCTAGACTGGTGCCGAGGGCGCGCATCGTGAGTTTTTGTGCACCATGAGTGTCGATGTACGACAAGGCAGAACTCACCACCAATTTTCGGTTGAGTCCAGGTCGCAGCGTGTCTGGAGCTGGGCTCTGCGTTGTCTGATCCATGTGCATTTACTCCGATGCCCCAGTGGTGGCTTCCTTAAATGACGCCCGGCGGGTGTGCGCTCATCCATGGTACTTCTACGGAGTTTCTTCACGGCTTCGGTCAAGCGTCCTGTCACGAAGACGGGTTCGGGCTTCAAGTTATGGCCGTCGTTTCGTGTCGTTGATGCTGAGAGTTTCGAGAAGGGGCTCTACGCCGAGTGGTCACCTCACCGGAGTAAAGCCCGTTGCCCATGGAGACCTTTTGGCGGCGGTGGGACCTGGCAGTGCCATCAGTGATGTGACGCGGTGTGCTGTCACGTGGCTCTCCAGCATTGGTCTGGGTCGCGACCTTCTGCGGAAAAGCCTGGGCCTGGGCGTTGCTCACAAATCGGCTTACAGTGTAATCTTCGGTGCAGTGGTGTTGGGACAGCAAGTGGCGAAGCGTTCTTGCCACGGATCTTCGGCGATATCGAGAAACGTCTCGATGGATTTAGAGGGCATCTCCCAGTCAGGGTGTGGACTGCGCGTAAGAGCGCTCACTGGGCAGACACAGGAGCTTCCCCATCATCGTCGACCGTCAGTGGAAGCCAGGTTCTACGTCGTTTCAAAGCAAAGGACACACATTATGAGTCACCCAGCGAAACCTACGGAACCTACAGTTCCAGAATTGATGACTCGTCTCTCGGAGCAGACCTCCCGATTGGTCCGTGACGAAATGAGACTGGTCCAGACGGAATTGACAGCAAAAGCCAAACAGGGCGGAACCAGCGCAGGGCTCTTGGGGGCCGGAGGCATCCTGGCGTGGTTTGGTTTCGGTGCCCTGATCGCCACGGCCATCCTAGGGTTGGCGTTAGTTCTGCCGGCATGGGCCGCAGGGCTCATCGTCACGGCCATCCTCTTCATCGCCTCCGCTATCGCGGCGCTGCTCGGCAAGAAGAAGATGGAACAGCTCTCGCCGGCACCAGAACGGACAATCACCAACGTCAACCGCGACGTTGCCGAGGTTAAGGAACACAGCCATCGTGACAACTCCTAAGCATCAGAACTCTCAGGTGCCCCGCTCGACCGCAGGCATCACCGCCCCCTCGGCTCCGGCGGAGCCTGAGAAGGGTGCTTCTCCAGACGAGATCGAGGCCGACCTCGGGCGCACTCGACGCGAGCTCGGGGAGACCGTCGAAGCCCTGACTGAAAAACTCGATGTGAAATCTCAAGCCCGGGAGCAGATTAACGAGGCGAAGCACCGCATCGCTGAACAAACGAACGACGCCCGTCAGCACGCCGTCACCTACCTCGAGTGGGCGAAGGCATTTCTCACCGATGAGCAGGGCAAACCGAACACGAACGCGTGGATTGGTGTGGTGACTGTCCTCGCGACTGCGGCCCTCGCCATAGCGTTCCGGGGTCGTCGGTGAGCTAATCAGCACTCCTCGAGCACGGTTATGAAAGGAACATCACGATGGTGAGGAAAGAATCCAGCAACACCTCGGCGAAACTCCTGTATCGCCCGATCGGGTTGGTCAACAGTGTGATCAGCGGCGCTGTCGCTGGAATGGTGTTCAAGCAGATCTGGAAACGGATCCCCTCGGAACACCGCGACGATGCCCCGAAAGCCTTGGAATCCGACTTCAACCTCGGCGAGGTTCTTCTGGCTGCTGCTGTTCAGGGAGCGCTGTTCGCCTTCGTCAAGGCGCTGGTGGACCGCGGTGGAGCACGGGCGTTCCAGCGTCTCACCGGAGAATGGCCGGGGGACTGAAACCCACCGCATCTCTATTTTAGGAGCTCGCGCTCTTTATGCACCTGAAGAAAGGCGCCATCTATGTCTCACAGCTCCCGCGACACCGCCCACAGTGATCCTGCGGACGCACCTCATCCTGAAGACGACCGCAAACCCGATTCTCCGGCTGAGATCACCAAACCCGCCTGGAAGTACATCCTCAGAACCACACTGCGTGAGTTCTCCGCGGACGGCTGCACCGATCTGGCCGCCAGCCTCACCTACCGGACTGTGTTGTCGATATTCCCGGCGTTGATCGCCGTGGTCTCGGTGCTGAGCCTGTTCGGGCAGGGCGGGGGAACCGTCACAGCAGTCCTCGATCAGGCGCAGGGCATTGTTCCCTCAGACACCTGGGGCACGGTCCGTCCTGCGTTGGAGTCTGTCTTGACAGCCCCGGCCCCGGGGCTGGGGCTCATCCTCGGGCTGTTGGCCGCCCTGTGGTCGGCCTCCAGCTACGTGAAGGCCTTCGGCCGGGCGATGAACATCATCCATGAGGTCCCTGAAGGCCGTGGTGGGATCAAGCTGAATGTGCAGATGTATCTCCTGACAGCGCTGATCCTGGTCCTTGGGGCGATCGCCCTGATGATCTTCGTCTTGTCGGGACCGATCGCAGAGGCAGCGGGCGACGCGATCGGACTGGGCTCGGTGGCGATCACCGTGTGGAGCATCGTCAAGTGGTTCGTCCTGGCTTTCATCGTCGTGTTCATCGTCGCTCTGCTCTACTACGCGACACCGAATGTGAAGCAGCCGAAGTTTCGCTGGGTGAGCGTTGGCGCGCTGCTTGCCATCGTGGTCGCGGTGCTCGCCTCGGCGGGATTCTTCTTCTACGTGTCGAACTTCGGGAACTACAACGCCACCTACGGGGCACTGGCTGGGGTGATCATCTTCTTGCTGTGGATCTACATCATCAACGTGATCCTGCTCTTCGGCGCTGAGGTCGACAGCGAGGTTGAGCGCGGCCGTGAGCTGCAGGCTGGTATGCCCGCTGAGGAAGAGCTTCAGCTGCCGGCCCGCGACACCAAGGCCAGCGAGAAGAAGGCAGCGAAGCATCGGGAGGATGTCAAGCGCGCACGTAATCTTCGCCGGTCCGCTGGCCGCAGCCAAGAAGACCCGGCAGCGGGCCCGGATGAGTCTGCCCGGAGCTGAGATGTCCCGTGTCGCCCGTTTAGTACTATCCCGACCCTGCTTTTGGTCTCGGCTCGGTGCGACGTCGCCTAGTGCCCGACTTCAACATGGTTCTGGCTAACGCGAGACGGGCGTTGATAGGCACCGTGTTTTGGGGTGATCGCGCCCCGGTGGCTGCTTCCGTCGTTGGATTCACCGACCACCCACAGAGCGGTACGTCTTGTGAGCCCCAATAACTATGGCGATCTGTCTCGATGAACTAGCCAGCGGATGCCTAGTCCATGGATGCAGGGGTCATTCTCGTCGTCCTGATTCCCTGGTTGTGGGACCGCTGCGGCGCTCGGTGGTTGGATCACGCAGTCATCGGGGCGCCTGTGCCCGGAAGTCATCCCGTCCTTAGACTCCATGAGATCCGCACTAGTTTTGACTAGTGGCCCTGCGTCATCCCGAGACGGTCCAATTCTTTTCATGCTGAAACCATTTTTCCGCGATCGCCCTCTCCGGGTCGATCCCGAACTGTTTCGCATAGACCAGGCACACCCCGAGGACATCGCCAAGTTCAGCGGCCAACAGGTGTTGTTGCTCATCAGCGGTCAGGCCGCGGTTTTTGCTCTGCCCGGTCGCGGTGAGGTGGGCTTGGGTCAGTTCCCCGAGTTCTTCGGTGAGTTTCAGCAACGCCCACTCGGCAGAGCGATGGATCCCGTGGGCGTCTGCGTATTGGGCTGAAAGGTTCTCGACGCGGAGGGCGATGTTGTTGATATGCATCTGCCCGATGCTACGCACCGCGAGATTCCTGCGTGCCCCGACCCGGATGACCTTGTTTAGATGAGCTCTATATCAAGTTGCGATAGGCGAGCTATCACTGTCTTGATAACCAGTAGTTTTATAAGACACTCGGAACGGTCCCTGCTGGCCACCGTCTCCTCTGTGAGTCGCAGCGGTAAGTGGCGTGGTTTTCGCATCGGTAGTTGGCATCTTTAGGAGACCAGGTGGCCACCGTGCGTGGTAGGTGATGGGGGAGTTCAGAGCCCGAATGCTCCGCCACTGATGAGGATGAAGATACCGAGGCCGATTAGCACGATAGGGAACAGCACGTGTTCCCAGCGTTCTAAGATTTCGGCGATCGGCGGGCGGGTGGCGATTAACTTGGCCAGCATGACCAGGACGGCGACGAGTACGAGGAAGACGATGCAGTAGGTCACCACAGTGGCTGGGGCTACGTTGAGGAAGACCGGCACGTAGACCCCAATGTTATCCCCGCCGTTGGCGAAGGTGACTGCTGCGACGGTCCACACGCTGACCCTCTTGTCCGCGATTTTGGCATCGTCATCATCGTCCTGGTCTTCACGCCAGGCCTGCCATCCAACCCACAGGCCCAGAGCCAGGGGAATCAGCCCAAAGTACGGTATAGCTGCCGAGGGCAGAAAAGCTCCGGCACCCAGACTCACCAGCACAGCCGCACCGAGGATGCCTGAGAATCCCAGATACTGCCCGGCGGCGATACGTGCCGTGGTCCCGCGTTGTCCAGCTCCACGGGCGAAGAACAGCGAGACCACGATGATGTCATCAATATTGGTGGCAATGAACAGACCGATCGCCTGCACAACAGAGGAAAAAATCACGGGACCAGCCCCGAGGAGCAGCACCCCGGCACGGAACAGCCAGAGTCCAGACACGGCGCGTCCTCATCGACGGCCAGGGCGACCTCGACCAACGCAGTCAGCGCCTGTGCCAGGTGCGCATCAGCGATCTCATACCGAGTCTGGCGACCCTGTGGCGCAGCGACCACGATCCCGCAGTCACGCAAGCACGCCAAATGATTAGAAACATTCGAGCGGGTCAGTTCCAACTCTCGAGCCAGCTCCGCCGGGTAAACCGGCCGCTCCATCAATCTCAGCAGTAGCCGTGATCGAGTGGGGTCGGCCATAGCCCGGCCTAACCGGTTCATCACATCGATACGAGAAGCAATAGTCAGCACCCAGTGAACTATACAGTAAACGCTGAACTATAAGAGGGGAGCCCAATTTTCTGGCCGTCCCAGTTCCTTGGTTGTGGGACACCCTTTACCCTCAGTCGTTCCAGCACAGAACCGTCGGCGCGTCTGTGTCCCACAGGTTATCCCCACTAGTACGTCTCATCTAGGCCGTACGTTTCTTACTACTGGTACTCTCGGGGCATGGAATTGGGATACGCGCGGGTTTCCACGGCGAAACAAGACCTCGAGCGACAGATCGACGCCCTTCGCGAAGTTGGTATCGCAGCTGATCGGATTTACGTGGATAAGAAGTCTGGGTCCACGGTGAACCGTCCGGGACTGACCGCGGTGTTGGAGTATGCCCGCGACGGTGACGTGATTGTGGTCCACACGCTCGACCGGCTCGGCCGTACAGTGCGTGACACGTTGAACCTGATCCATGACCTCGCGGAGAGGGGAGTGGGGGTCCGGAATCTGGCGGACCCGATCAAAGTCGACTCTTCTAACCCTAGTGACCCGATGGCGCAGCTTGCTGTGGTGCTGCTGGCTCTGTTCGGACAGATGGAACGGACCTACACGGTGGAACGGGCCGCGCACGCTCGAGCAGTCGCTACGGCTAAGGGCCGACGAGTGGGACGGCCTTCGGTGGTGGATCCAGACAAGTTGGCCTACGCGGAGCATCTGCGCGAGTCCGGGCACACGATCGCGGAGATAGTCGCGAAGACAGGGATTGCTCGCACGAGTTTGTATCGTCACTTGCCGCCTCGGCCGGCGGAACAGGTCACTGTCGGTCAGAAAGTCGGCGCCGACTCGCTTTCCGAGTGAACTCTAGGCTTCGGGTCTTCTGCCTGCGGGACCGCCCGTGCGGCGGTTGCGGCGAGTCATTTCCCGCCAGTCGATAGACTGCGCAATATAGCTAAGTGCTCCGCAGACAAGGCCTGGATGGAGGTGATCGGAGTGGTTGTTCGTGTAGATGTAGCCCCCGGTCTACTTCAGTGGGCCGTTGAACGCGCAGGATGGGATCAAGAGACCACTGACCGTCGCGCCCCCCGGCTCGAAGATTGGTCCGCCGGCACCAGTCGTCCTACGCTCAAACAGCTTGAAAAGTTTGCAAGCGATACGCACACACCGTTTGGACTCCTTTTCCTTTCTGAACCACCAGAAGAGGACGTGCCGATTCCTGACATGCGCACGCTCGGTAACGCCCAGGTGCCGCGGCCATCCGCTGACTTGCTGGACACGATTTACATCTGCCAAGAGCGCCAAGCGTGGTATCGCAGCTACGCTCAGGAAAACGATCTCCCCACTCTCGATTTCGTGGGTTCGGCGAACACCAACACTCGTCCAGAGGTCGTGGCGGATTCTATACGTCGCCTGCTGGACTTCGACTTGGTCGAACGAAGCTCCTTCACCAGTTGGGAGGATGCTCTGCGCAGACTTATCGACAAGATCGAGAACATCGGCCCATTGGTGATGGTCAACGGCGTAGTGGGCAGTAATTCTCACCGAAAACTGAACCCAGAGGAGTTCCGGGGCTTCGCGTTGTCTGATCCGCTAGCCCCCGTTCTCTTTGTCAATGGTGCTGATACCAAGGCCGCTCAGATCTTTACGCTGATCCACGAGCTAGCTCACCTCTGGTTGGGTGGAAGTGCGTTGTCTGACGCTGCAATGAAATCTGCTCCTGCCAGCGGCGTGGCCGAAGAGGTGTGGTGCAACAAGGTGGCAGCAGAGGTGCTTGTTCCGATTTCTGTTTTGCGGAGTGATTTCCGCAGCACCGTCGATACTGGGGAGCTTGAACGCCTGGCCCGTATATACCGAGTAAGCACTCTTGTGGTGCTCAAGCGGATTTTCGATGCTGGTGTGCTTTCTTGGTCGGACTATCAAGACGTCTATGAAAATGAGCGCAACCGATTGATATCTATCCTTGATGCCAAGCGAGGTGTCGGCAGTGGTGGAAACTACTACTACACGCAGCCTCTGAGACTTAGTCGTAGGTTCGCTCAAGCGGTAAGTGCCAGTGCTTTTGAAGGCTCTACTACTTTCAGAGACGCATACCGGCTCCTAGGAACTAAGAAGCACGCTACCTTTGAAAACTTGGCTGCGGAACTCGGAGTGGTGTGATGTACCTGCTTGACGCGAACGTCCTCATCGAAGCGAAGAATCGCTACTACGCTTTCGACATCGCCCCAGGGTTCTGGAGTTGGCTGGATCAGGCGAACCAGAGCGGCTGGGCTTGTAGCATTGAGGAAGTTCAAAGGGAACTGCTCGAGGGCGATGATGAGTTGTCCGAGTGGGCGCGCAGCAACAGCGATTTCTTTCATCCCATCGATCAGGCCACTACCAACCACTTCGGCACCTTGACCGCCTGGGCAAATTCACGGAATTACACGCCCGCGGCGCTGGCGGAATTTACAGGTAATAACGCTGATTACCTGTTGGTGACTTACGCGCGAGAGCATCAGCACACAGTAGTGACCCACGAGCAAGCAAGGCCTGACGCGAGGCGACGAGTCTTGATACCGGACGCTTGCAGAGCTATGCAGGTGACGACCACTGACACCTTCAGAATGCTTCGAATGACAGGTGCTCGACTCACCCTCAACTGAGAGCTGGGCCTGTTGCAGATAGGGCACCCCTGCGTGCATTTTCATCGGGCGGGGTAAACGGGCATCCCATCGATGACGCGGGCGTGCTGTCTCAGATCGACTAATTGCGCTCGGTTGCCGACCGGCTTACGGGCACTGGCGCGCACAGTCAAACAGTAAACATTCAGCCCAGGACGGTTCACCCAACAAGCAAGTGATCTCAGGCGGACATAGCGTCGCCTAGTTCGCGGCTTCCATGATCTCGATGAGGGCTGCTGTGTGTCCGCGGTAAGCACTCCGACCCCGGTCGGTAAGCGAAAGTCGAAGACGTAGGTGGCCCCCGCGTTTCACGCTGTCTTCATGTAGATAACCGTGTTGAACGAGCTGAGAGACATGCTTGCTTAGCGCGGACTTAGAGAGCCCGAGCCTCTGTTGCAGTTCACCAAACTCCACGTGCGTCGCGGCATTCGCGATCGCGCAAATGCGCAACCGGTGCGGGGCGTGAATGAGTGGGTCGAAGCTGGGGGCCTCAGGCATGAGCAACCCACCTCCTGTACTGTCGGCCCATCCAAAGAGTGACCAGCGCAGCGCCAGTCGCCGCTACGAGCCACAGCCAGCTGAGTTCGAAAGGGTCTGCCGCACCGATAGGTGACAGTTGCAGTCACGCCGCGAGAGCGACGCCGGTGTTCATGATTACTTCGTACTC
>CANLUC010000005.1 GCA_947494195.1 uncultured Nesterenkonia sp.
GCGGCAGCGATGAGTGCCCTCGATGCCAGGCACAAGTTCATCAAACCTCACTGCCCGTGGCAGAACGGCAAAGTCGAACGGTTCAACCGCACCTTGCAGACCGAATGGGCCTACCGACAGGTCTTCTTCGACAACGCTGAACGCACCGCAGCTCTTGCCCCGTGGCTCGAGGTCTACAACAATCAACGACGCCACACCGCACTCGGCGGTCTTCCACCGACTAGTCGACTGTCACCAACCTAATGGCCGAGTACACCTAGGCCTCGAAGATCTCCCCGTTGCGCGGCATGCTCAGCACCGCGTTCTCCGCAGGTTCCTTCGCGATCTCGGCGAGGGACGGCTCGATCTCTCCGGGTCGCGCAATGTTCGCCCAGGTCATCTTGAGCCCGGCGGCCGCGTTCGGGTTCGGCCGGTCCATGAGGTGCACGTGCAGATGCGGCTCCGAGGTGTTCCCCGTATTGCCGACCTCTCCGAGCTGCTCGCCAGGTTCGACCCGTTGACCCACCTTCACGGCCACGCTCCCCTTCCGGAAGTGTGCGTAGACCGCAGCTGTCCCGTCGTCGTGGTGGGCGATCACGTGATTGCCGATGATCGCCCGCTGCCCGCCCAGCGTGCGGAGCGCCCCCTCGATGGTCATCATGTACAGCAGGGCGTGCCAGGTGTTCCGCGCCGGATGATCACGCAAGTGGGACCATGTCCGCGTCACCACGCCGGAAGCCATGGCGTATACGGGGGCACCGAAGCTGGGGTAATCCTGCGGGCGAGATCCGCGCCAGGCCTTGCGCACCTTGGCCGGCGTCGCTGCCGTCGACGGCTGGAGGATGTCGACCGCCGCATACTGGCCCAGGAATCGACTGCCGTGGCTCGGCAGCTGCTGGCCTGGGGTGTTCAACGCCGCCCACCGGCCGCGGACGGGCGCAGCCATTACGTGGGGCTCGTGCTCCTCGGCCCTGGGATGGACACCCGAGAGCAGCGCGCCCAGCGCGATCACCACCAGCAACACCATGGACGGCACGGACCTGACGAAGTCTGGAACCGCACCGAGCACGCCCAGCACCCCCAGCGTGACACCCAGCAGGATCGGGAGAAGCCAGAGCGGCTTGAGTCGCGAGATTGCCCGACGCATCAGCGATCCACCCCCAGCAGCATGATCAGCAGCGGCACGATCCGCGCTGGTGGGATCTCGTAGCGACCGGATCCCAGCGCGGTGGCCCAGCCCGCCGCGACCAGCTGCCGCAAGTGATGGTACACCTGCCCGCTGGTGCCGAAGTCACCGGTCTCGAGAATCTCCTCCACCGTGGAGGCATCCGTGAGCAGTCGCTGCAGCAGACGCAGCCGGACGGGGTGCGCCAGTGCGGAGAGGGATTCGGCGCGGGATCCGAAGTCTGATTCGAAGAGCTCCTCCACCGACCCCTGCATCTGCCAGTGCGCCTGATGGCCCTTCGGCACCGTGACCGCGCCTGTCATCAGAACCGCGCCCGGTGAGTCCGAGGTGCGCTGCTTGAGCCCCCCCAGCGCCCAGAAGACATCGCCCTGCTCAACGGCCGACGGCGGCCGGTCGGTCGACTCTAGAGCAGCGAGTCTCTCTTCGACGTGCGCAAGGCGTTGGGAAAGTTCTCGGACAGGATCGTCGTCGGTCATGGCTCAAAACTAGTCGAATCACGGAGTTACGTAACTACTGAAAAGCGACGCACTTACGTAATTCCCTGAATCTGGCACCCGCCAGCACCAGGGCTTGGGCTACCGCCGCCACCAACGCCCTAGGGGGTCACCGTGGGACTCCACCGCTTGGGCCGCGGCGTACACAGCCTGGTCGCCCTCCGCCGCCTCGAGCGGAGCCGGAGACTTCTCGTCGTGCCGCTTGTTCCGCTTATGCGTCCACGCTGCAGCAATCGCGACCACCGAGGCGACGCCCGAGAGCAAGCTCTGGGAAAGCCATTCGCTGCCGGTAATCCACTGGGACAAACCAATGGGCACCAACAAGGCGGCGATTCCCGTGAGGCTCCGTTCGGCGGCCTTTGACATTCTCAAATGCTACTGATTTCGCATTCAATGCAAACCCTCTATGTAGAACATTTCGTGGATTACGCACGCCGCCCACGAAGAAGGGCACTGCCGAGAACTGGCAGTGCCCTTCGATCGAGATTCTTGAATCAGCGCTTCTTGGTGCTCTTTTCGTACTGCGACAGCGCGAGCCCGAGACCGAAGAAGGTGGGCGCCCAGTGCCCGACGAAGATGCCCCAGCGGTCAGCCTGCGGCTTGGACTCTTTGGCCTTGAACCGGGACACCGTCCAGCTGAGGAACGAAAGTCCCACCGACGCCAGTCCAGCGTTATAGGCGTGCTCAGAACGAAGGCCGAGGTTATGCAGTATGGAAAGCATGTGACTCCTCACGAAGTGATCGTTGTCAGTACCCGGGCAAACTGGGAACCTGACAAGAACCTACGGCCGCAACCTGGACGCCCGGTGGCCGTAGCCTCCGTTTATTCTCCGTACTCAGAACCTCTGTGCTGCGAGTGCGCCATCGCTGACTGCGTCAGCAGCGAGCCTGTGCTGAAGACAAGGCCGGCGGCAACCAGGGGAAGGTAGCCGCCGAGCCCATCCTCACCGGTGGCGCTCATCTGGAGGCAGACAAAGACGACGACGGCGATGGCCACCCATGCTGCGAGGAAACCCATCCTGGCCACGAGAATGGTGCGTCTGACATTCGTCGAATCACCAGGTGCACCAGACGAAGACTCCGCTCCGGTCAGACCTAACCAGTCGCCGAACCTCTCGGTGCGTGAGGAACTCATAGAACGCACGCTACCGGCAGGCGTGAGGGGAAAACTACTGGTCAAACGTCGATACACCAGCCGAGGGCCCAGCAATCTCCTGCAGCGCCCGCACATGAGCAGCAAACGCAGAGCGCCCCGGCTTGGTCAGAGACAGCCAGGTGATCCTGCGCGCGTCACCGCGGCCTTCGGACGCGGACTTGCTGGAAGAGACGTAGCCGGCCGCCGCGAGAGTCTTCAGGTGCTTGGAGAGCGTGGCGTCCGAGACCTCCAGGGTGTCGCGCAGCACGGCGAAGTCGAGGTGGTCCACCGGGTGCAGGAGCCCGCAGATCCGCAGGCGGACCGGGGCGTGGATCGTCTCGTCGAACCTGGCCTCAGGCATCGCGCAGTCGCTCCACGGCTGAGCGGTACGCGACGCCGGCCAGCCACGTCGTCGCAGCGAAGGCAAGGACGCTGGTCAGCACGACGGCCCAATGCAGGCCGAAGGAGACCAGCCCGAGCGAGATGCTGAAGAGCACCAGGCAGACGATGACGATGCCCACCACGGCCCCACCAGCTCGCGCCCCCATGGACCTGAACCGCACGCCGGTCTCACGCCTGATCAGATACGCGACAACGAGGACGCCTACGAGAGCGAGCCATCCCGAGGTCGGCGGCTCATAGTCCGCTCCGGGATTCGCGGCGGCCGCGCCGGAGACCCACCACGCACCGATGCAACCGAAGGCCGCGAGCAGCCCCCACGGCACATGGACGCTCGAGGCAAGACGCTCCCGGTCTGCGGAGAGCGCATCCAGAGCACCCATAGCTTCTTCAGAGGACGGAGGAGCAGAATGGTTTTCCATATCGGAAAGAGTATCGATGAATTTCCGCAACGGCAAGTGAATTCTGTGAAGGTTATCGAGTGACGAAGTGGTACGTCGCCAAGCCGAGGGTGCCCAATACTGCCGACACGTCCCGCGGTGACTGGAGATCAGCCGACGACGTCGGCAGGTGGGCCGCCACGTGCACCCACTCCCCTGTTTCGGTGCGCAGGGTGAGGACCGAGCTGTATCCGCACTCAGCCCCTCGGGCGGTGAGCTCCAGACCCGAGAGGGTTTGGTGCGGGACTCGTTGGGGGCCGAAGCCTGGCAGGGCCGAGGCCAGTCCGGCAGGTTCGAAGACCCTGCCCATCCAGCTCTGCATCCTCTGCCTGGTCGCCTCGGACAGCACCGAAAGTTGAGTCACGGCGGGCGCCGAAGTTGCCACGCTCACTGCAGTCTCGAGATCACCCGGAGTCACCAGAGTGCGCAGCAGCTCCAGCGTCTCCGCACAGGTGGTCTGACCGAGCAACCCGTCTCCCCAGGACTCATCCTCCTCGGTGCCTGTGAACTGGAACGCGTTCAGGCCAAGCGCGTCCACCAGGCCCTGAGCCTCTGCGAACACGTCGACCCCCTCGGACTTGGTGAACTCCAACAGGGCCAGCACGCAGGCCGCGTCCCCCGTCGCGAAGACCAGGTTCACCGCGTCCTCGACGCTCAGTTCGAGGTCCCCGGACATCAGCCGCAGTGTCCCGGTGCGGGCGCCCGCGCGGTGATCCGCCGTGACCGTCAGCGTGTGCTCCAGGAATCCCTCATCCCCCTCGCCGAGATGCGCCAGGGTCAGCCCGAGGAGCAGCTTGCCGATGCCCGCCAGGTCATGCGCTTCCTCGGCCCGCGAAACAAGAGTGGCCGTGCCGGAGACCCTGTCGGAAGCAACGGCACCCACGGCGAACCGCAGCGCGGGAAACGAGGAAGCGCACTCCGCAAGACTCAACACCCTCACCTCAGCGACCACGCGACCACTCCTCCACTGCCAGGCCAAGCTCCGCGAACACATCAAAGGCCGCGACACGTCCCGGAACCCCCGAGTGCAGCAGGGTCGGAATGTTCTCGGCGTAGGCAGCGACCGCCGCCAGGGGTGTGCCCGCACCAGAGAGCGCAAGCCCCACCTGGGCCAGGCTGCGCAGACCGCGTCCGTTCTTCTCCGCGAACCGGATCTTCGTGCAGGCAACCCCCAGCGCGGGGGTGAACAGCCCGAGCATCGTGTCCCGGGCGAACTCGCAGAGCTCACGGGAGAGCAACAGCTCAGCGGCGGCAGCGTCATCAACGCAACCACGGCCCAACTTCTCCAGCAGGCAGGACTGGTCCTGCGCCGTCGTCGTGGTGAGGGTGTCCAAGGAGTGGCTCCAGGTCAGATCGCCGGTGCGCGGGAAGATCTCGCGGTGCAGGGTGGCGTGCAGGCCCATCCAGGCGCAGTAGTCGTTGACCCATTGCAGCGGGTCGGGGCGGACTGAGCCGATGGCGGCGAAGACCAGCTGGGTGCAGATGTTGTCCGAGGTGCTCATCATCTGCACCAGGGAGTCGCGCAGGCTCAGCGAGATCCCAGCGGAGAGGTTCCGCATGATCCCGGCCTGAACTCCGTCCTTCATCTCCTCGGTGATGACCGAACGGTCTTCCAAGCTGAGCTCGCCGGTCTCCACCAGAGCGAGGCAGGCCAGCAGCACGCTGACCTTGCGTGTGCTGAAGGAAGCGACGGCGCGGGTGGAGTCACCGCCTATCACCTCACCGGTGCCGATGGGTCGGATCTCCCAAGACAGCGCGAAAGGCTGATCTGCAGCGATGCGGGTGACCGCGGATTCGAGCTGTTGCAGCTGCTGCTCCACAAGACTCCTTGATCGCCGCGCGCCGGACATCTCCAGCATAATCCAGGCCTCTGACCTGGGTGAGCGGCATCGGGCCTTCCCGCATGGCCCCCGGACAGCGTGGCCCGGACGTGCCTCAGATGGCGTCCTCGTAGGCGGAGCCGCCCTCGCTTTCCCAGCGGCCTAATTGGCGAGTCTTGAGGTCCGTGTACTTGCGCCGCACTCCGTAGCCGCCATGCTCGTCCTCGGCGAAGAAGATGGCGCCGAACTCTTCCAGCGCGGCCCGCAGCTCTTTGGTGGCCGCGGGTTCCAGCGGGATCCCTCGATGCTCGATTTCGCGGACACGGGAAGGTTCAAGCGAGGCCGCCTCGCTGAGCACTTCCACCGAGACCTGAGTCAGCGCACGAGCGGCCCGAGCGAGGTCCGGTGTCAATGGGGCGAGATACCGCTTCATGGGTACAGTGTGTCAAACGCCACATTGTGTGGGCATAGTCGTCAGGAGACGGCCACCACCCGCCACTAGATCGGACCCATCACCATGCAGAAGACCTCCCTGATTGCTTTGGCACGGCATGAACTTACTCAGGCGCGGGAAGCCTCCAGCGGCCGGAGCGCCAAGACCGTCTTCGGCGGTCACGAGCACCAGCTCCGGCAGACGGTGATCGCCCTGCGGGCTGGAGAGGAGCTCTCTGAACACGAGAATCCCGGGGAGGCCACCCTGCAGGTGCTCGAGGGCCGCGTCACGCTCAAGTCTGGCGAGGTGTCCTGGAACGGATCAATCGGGGACCTGCTGATCATCCCGGATCACCTCCATTCACTGGACGCCGTCGAAGACTCGGTGGTGCTTCTCACGGTGGCTAAGAAGGCCTGAGCGGAACTGCCCGCGCTTTGGATATCCCAGCTCAGAACTCCGGCAGGAAGTGGAGGCTACCGTGAAGCACCAGCTCCCCATCACCGTCGCCCTCCTCCTCGCGCAGGTCGTGGCCGTGTGGGTCTCCCACAGGTACTGGGGCCCTGAGGTCGGAACCCCGGTCGCCGTCGTAGGCCTTTTTGTCCTCATGGTTTACACGATGATGTGTACACGCAGGAGACAAACCGACGCTGCCGCCGCTAAGTCCTGACTCCGTGGCGATCAGACCCCGCCGTCCACCAGGTGGGGCGCGGGTTCAGCTGCGCGCATTAGGGTTGGAACATGATCAATGAAGAGGCACGACTGCCCCAGGACATCCTGCACGCCCTCCCTGGCTCGAACGCGGTGATGAAGCACGGCGTCGATGTCGATGCCGCCCGCTGGCGCGCCGAACTATCCAAGCGCGGACTCCCCACGCTGACCGGGACCCTCGGCAACATCGACCGCACCTCGCTGACCCGCCGCGACGTGTTCGAGGTCGGCGACCGCGAACGCACCCCCGACAATGCCTTCCAGCTGTTCTACTACTCGCTGGCATGGGGTCTGGGCATCAAGGCCCCGCGACTGCACCATCGTCTGGACAACTTCGCCTCCCACCGCGAGGAGGCCTCCGAGTTGCTCGTCTCGGCATGGAACGCGGCCCGCAACGGTGAGTCCACCAAGGAAGCCTTCAGCATCCTGACCACCGACGACGGCGCCGGTCGGATCCCGTGGTTCGGGCCCGCCTTCTCCACGAAGTTCCTCTACTTCGCCCAGGGTGCCGCCACGGACCCGAAGCACCTGAGCCTTGACCGCGACGTCGCGGCGAACCTCTCCCGCGACGCCTGGCCCGACGCCACCACCGACGTCTGGGTCCCCGAGGTCTACGAGCAGTACTGCACGCTGCTGGGCGGCTGGGCCGAAGAGGCCTCCGCAGACTCCTCCGTGGACCGCGAAGTCCGCGCCGATGAGATCGAGCTGGCGGTCACCCGCCGGGCATAAGCAACACCTGAGGAACCCTGACTGTGGCGGGCGCTTCGCACCGGAAGCGCCTGCCCTCGGTGTTGAACGCAGTTGCGTTCGGGGTGACCCCGTCTCGACCACGGCGCGATCTTGTCCCATGGGTACCAGCCCTTGGAGGTTCAACTGCAGACCGCCCCTGCAGCAATCGAGCGCACTCTAGTCAGACTTCACGGGTCGAGTCAGGCCCATCGGTCGAAGTACTTGCTGGGCAACCTCGCGAGGCTTGGGACGAATGCCGGAGATGCACCATCCCTCTCAGGGCTCTCGACATTTTGGGGCAAGACTCCCGCGTCTTTGCCGAAGCTGGAGCACCGGGGCCGACTGTGAGAATCTGTTGGGATGAGGTGGGTTCAAATTCTTCCGAAGCGGCCTGGAAATGTATCCCATTGGGTAAGGCCGCTATGACAGACCCGTTCGTAGTTCCCCCACACCTATTGGGAGATCACCGGAACCCAACCTGGGGCGACATGTCCCAGTACGTAGTCCACTTCACCGACAAGCCACATGTGTTCGCCGAAATCCTTGCTACGGGTCACCTGAGGGCGTCAGGGCCGTTTGGATTCAGCTGGGCACGCAAGCACGACAAAGTGCAGAAATTTCACTACTCCGGCTGTTTCAGCGAAGTCCCTTTGGACAGCACTCAGCGTATTATGCGCCGTCATGGTTCTTTCGGGGTTGCATTCACCAAGGACTTCATTCGCAGGAGACAAGGTGCCCGAGTCTGGTACGTGGACCAAGGGTCAACGCAGGCGCGAAGACTGAACGAGCATCTGTCCGAGCTGACAGCGGCGCAAGACTTCGTCCACCCCATGTGGAGCCTTACACCGTTCATCGACTTGGTTATGCCAGGAAAATACGAGTGGGACTGGGAACGGGAATGGCGCGTACAAGGCGACATACGGTTCACGTTGGAAGACGTGGCCTTCGTCATCACACCGGAGGGCTTCGAGGAACTACCAGCACTTAACGGGCTCTACGTCCATCCGAAACACGACCTCATCATCACAGCTTCTCCGCAAGCTCTAGTCGAGTATATCGAGGACCGAATACAACAGTTCTTCCAGACGTTCGAAGATCCTGCCAACAGACTTCCGGTCGATGGTGGTGAATATGTCTGGGTCGTAGACGAGTGGGAGACGGAGGATGCTTTGGCTGAGGTTTTCCCAGAGTTATCGGATGAGGTTCACGAGAAGCTAGTCACCTACCTGCAAGGAATCAGCTGGTCCTGGGTTCTCTCGGAAACGGTCGCATCAATTTACGAGTAGATGTAACCCATCCTCTTGAACTAACTCCCGGACTCCTGGAGGCCCTAGACGGTGCGCACGTTTGAACCTAAGTGCAGTGGTCAACCTAAACGAAAGCTCCTAATTGTGGGGCCTTATCAGTTGTTTTGCAGTTGCAGTATTTGAATTGCTACGAGCACTCGTGATGAATTTCGATACCTGTCGCAGATGCTCCAAACGCAATCTAGAGCTCCTGTAACCCATCGACTTTCAGCCAACGCCCAGACTCCCCCACCAGGGTTGACCCATGGCAAGCAAGCGGCAGCAGACCGTCACCGTCGGCGGTCACAAGCTCCGGCTCTCCAACCTGGACAAGGTCCTCTTCCCCGCCTCGGGCACCACCAAGGGCGAGGTCGTCCACTACTTCCAGGCTGTCGCTGACGCGATGCTCCCGCACACCAGGAACCGGCCCGCCACCCGGAAGCGCTGGCCCGATGGCGTCGGATCGGCAGAGAAGCCGAACGAGCCGTTCTTCCGCAAGAACCTCGAAGACTCCGCCCCGGCCTGGGTGCCGCGCCAGGAGCTGGAGCACTCCGATCACAGCAACACCTACCCGCTGGCCAACAATCAAGCCGTGCTGGCCTGGTTCGGTCAGGTCGGCGCCTTGGAGATCCACGTCCCGCAGTGGCGCTTCAACAACAAGGGAGAGCCGCAGAACCCGGACCGGCTCGTCCTGGACCTGGACCCCGGCCCCGGCGCGGACCTCGCCGACTGCGCACAGGTGGCCCGCTGGTGCCGCGAGATCCTCGACGAGATAAACCTGCCCTCGGTCCCGGTCACCTCCGGGTCCAAGGGCATCCACCTCTACGCCGCGCTCAACGGCAGCTACACCTCGGAGCAGGTCTCCCAGGTGGCTCACGAGCTGGCCAAGGCGCTGGAGGCCGATCACCCGGATGCGGTGGTCAGCGATATGAAGAAGTCCCTGCGCCGGGGCAAGGTGCTCATCGACTGGTCGCAGAACAACCGCAACAAGACCACCATCGCCCCCTACTCGCTGCGCGGCCGCCCTGGATCCGCCGAGGGCCCCCATGTCGCCGCCCCACGGACCTGGGAGGAGCTCGAGGATCCCGACCTCGGCCAGCTGGACATGCACCAGGTCATGGACCGCATCGCCGCGGGCACAGACCCGCTGGCCGACTTCACCGCCGACGACGACGCCGCGGACGCCCTGCCGCACACGCAGGATGCGCTGAGCACGTACCGGTCGATGCGCGATGCCGCGAAGACCCCTGAGCCGGTCCCCTCCGACTCCCCTAGCAAGCGCAACAAAGACCCGATCTTCGTGGTCCAGGAGCACCACGCCACTGCGCTGCACTATGACACCCGGCTGGAGCGCAACGGGGTGCTGGTCTCCTGGGCGGTTCCCAAAGGCCCTCCGCTGAAAGTCGGCCAGCAGCGGCTGGCGGTGATGACCGAGGACCACCCGATCGAGTACGCCGAGTTCGAGGGCACCATCCCGAAGAATGAATACGGCGGCGGCGAGGTGACCATCTGGGACACCGGCACTGTGGAGATCGAGAAGTGGGAGCAGGCCGAGGGTTCCGGCAAAGTGGTCTTCGTCCTGCACGGACAGTCCGAGGGTGGGCTGGGCGGGGTCCCGCGGCGCTACGCGCTGGTGCAGACCGATGAGGCCGGCAAGAACTGGCTCATCCGGATGACCAAGGACCAGCCGAAGGCCGAGAAGCCATCGAAGAACGCGTCGACGCCGAAGAAGTCCACGAAGAGGCCTAGCAAAAACGCCACGGCCAAAGAGGACGCTGAGTTCCCCGACCCGCTGCCCTCCCCCATGCTCGCCTCCCCCGGCAAGCCCACCGACATCCGCGGCAAGGGCTGGGTGTTGGAGGGCAAGTGGGACGGCTACCGCGCCATCGCCGCGGTGCAGGTCGATGGCCGCGTGGAGATCCGCAGCCGCAACGGCAAGGACTTCACCCAGACCTTCCCCGAACTGGCCGAGATCGCGGACCTCGTCCCCGCTAGCACCGTGGTCGACGGCGAGATCGTCGCCCTGAACTCCGGCAGCCGGCCGGACTTCGGTCTCCTGCAGCGCCGCGGCAAGCTGACCAAGACCCGAGAAATCGAACAGACCGCGAAAAAGATTCCCGTGCATCTGATGCTCTTCGACGTGCTGCATACTGCCGAGCACGGAGACCTCACCGGTGAGCCCTACTGGCGGCGCCGGGAGACCCTGGAGGAGCTGGCCGGCAGCGGCAAGCGCGTGCAGGTCCCCGGGGACATGGGTGACTCGCTGCAGGACGCCATGGACGGCAGTCTGGAGCTCAAGCTCGAAGGCCTGGTGGCCAAGCGCACCGACAGCCCGTACCGGCCCGGTCGCCGTTCCGAGGACTGGGTGAAGATCAAGCATGAGAACCACGCCGACGTGGTGATCATCGGCTGGCGCCAGGGCAAGGGCGGCCGTGCCAAGACCTTCGGGTCACTGCTGCTGGGCATGACCGACGACGGCGGCGAACTCCACTACGCGGGACGGGTCGGCACCGGCTTCAGCGACGTGGAGCTGAAGGATCTCAGCGCCCAGCTGGAGAAGTTGCTTCGCAAGACCGCCCCGGTGGATGACGTGCCGACTGAGGACTCCTCGGACGCCACCTGGGTGACACCGAAGCTGACGGCCGAGGTGCGTCACTCCGGGGTGACCAGGGACAACCGGCTGCGGCACCCCACGTGGCGGGGCATTCGGAGAAATAGCGGGCCCTGAACTTTGCTCAGCGCGGACGCGCTGTACTCAAAACCTCTGATCCGTAGACTGCGAAGCAAGAAGCACAGACCCAACACAGGAGAACGATATGACTGATATGACTGCCAACGAGCTCGTCAAGAAGCTGAACAACATCGGCACCTGCATGTTCACCACGGTGGACCAGAACCACCGGATCGTCTCCCGCCCCATGGGTGTCACTGAGATCGATGACCAGCACAAGTTCTGGTTCTTCACCCCGCTGAACTCGGACAAGATCGAGGACATCATCGGCGAGGGCGAGGTCAACCTCGGCTTCGTGGATGACCACAGCTGGGTCTCCATCGCGGGCAGCGCTCAGGTGATAGCCGATCTAGAGCGTAAGAAGGAGCTGTGGGACCTGGGCCCCAAGGCCTACTTCGAGGGTGGCCCTGAGGATCCCAACGCCGTGCTCATCGAGGTGACCCCGGAGACCGCCCAGTACTGGGAGGGACCGGGCAAGGCCGCGGCACTCGTGAAGATGGCGAAGGCCTCGTTCTCCTCCGAGACCCCAAACATGGGCGATCAGGGACGGGTAGACCTGTAGCGAATACTCGCAGCTGCGTGGTGGGAGGCAATGCCTCTGCCGGGATGCGTTCCTGCTCACCCAGGGGCAGAGCGGCTTCAACTATTTCGCAACCGAAACTCGTTGGTGGGATGTTCCTCTCGGACGGGTTCCCAAGAACAGTTCATCCACCTCAACCGGTTGATTCAAGGTAGCCCTCTGTGACACATGACCGAGAAGCCAGCGACTCAGACCCAGGACCGGGTGCAAGTCTGCTGTCGGAGACCGGAGAAGTCGCCTAGTTCCCCCAACTCCTCCGGTCTCCGGCAGGCCAGGCGACCCCACGAGATTCAAGTTCTTCGCGTGTTAGGAGCGGTGACGCGAGAACGTCCTGGAGCAGTAGAGCAAGATCTCTCTCCAGCGAGCACAGCTGCCGGACCATTGCGAGCAACTCCGTAAGCTGTTCTGACCACTCTGGTATCCAATCGAGCGAGTCAATCTCATCGAGGGGAGAGGTGCGCAACTTATCCGGCTCCTCCTTACGAAAGTTCAGCCACTGCGGCACGACCTCTGTGCCTCCCACCTTGTAGCTCATAACTTCCGCTCCGACTCCCTCCCAACGGCCGGTGCCGACGCTGAGCGTCCTGCTAATAGGTTCATATCTCCACCCTTTCGGAATCTCCTGCACAGCTGCCGCATAAACGGCGTTCAAGCGTGGCTCCACCTCCAGGACGTTCTTCCACCCGGCCGGATGATGACCGCGGGCTCCGAATGTGTGCAACCAGATGAGGTGATTCCCGTTTTCAACTGCCCTGTTCCAAAGTTGAGGGTTGCTCGTCACCGGCAGTCGAACACCAGGCGTGTGTAGCTCCTCGTCGAATTCGGCGACAAAGCCCGAATGACCAGCGACTGCGGCCAGGTAGGCAAGAACTTCCTCCCCAAGGACAGGTTGGCGCAGCGACCTCGACAGCACTGTCGTCAACCCTTCCGCAATATTCGGCACTCCATCCGGGTCCAACATGGGGAACGTGCGACCCCCACCACTCCCGCGGAAGTGGTGAACGTCAGGAATCAGTGCTGAAAACACGACCCCCGGTCCGGCTTTTGGGTGTTCCGAGTGGAGCTCAATGGCAAATAGCTGATCCTTAATTCTCGCGCGCCAGAGTTCGGGGGATGCCCTGTTCATAAGACGGCTGTCTGCGATCAGATATTGCCGGTCAAAAGCGCGGTAGCCGCAAGGAACTATAGAGATCGAGGTCAAGACATCCATCTCGCCCACCGGGATCTTGGTTTCTCTTGTGACATCCGACCCACAAAGGGGATTCTTTTTTGCTTTTAGGCTGGCTCCAGTTTCAGCATCACCATTTACAAATAGTTTCGCTTTTTTTTCCCAATTGTCCTCGTTTACTAGGTGCCGCATCCTTTGTTCAAGGATATCTTTTGAAGGCGAATATATCCAATTTCTACCTGTCATAACGCCTGGTCGACGAAAGGGAATTAAGTCATCTAGACGGGGAAATGAATCCCAAGATGTTGTGGCTGCTGGCGTGAATGGATCCGTCCATCCAGACCTGACCTCTTTCCAGTGATCACCATCAAGCTCTAAGGTATTTAGCTGCTGAAATTTTTGGGCTCTCTTGCCCTCAATTGATGTATACCTGATTCTGGCGGGCTCACTCTTCTTCGTGCCTTGCTGGCGAATGAACATTGCAATCACCACAGGCGTCTCGATTCCAAAGACTCCGTGGCCGGCGGGCGGTCGCAACCCTTCCGGCGATACGTTGATAATCCAGCCGTGGGAACAAGTGCGGCGCAAGTATTCCCGCATTCCCCTAAACCCGGGGCCCGTCAGATACCCCGTGGCCGTGATGAAACAAATAACGCCATTGCCGTCGTCAAGGCCATCTCGGTCTTGTGTAGACTCGAATACCTTCCATGTAGCCCACCGCCAGAAGTAGACGTACAAGTTACTGAGGGTGCGCTCATGCCCTCCGTTTCCTGCAAGGCGAAACGCATCGAGGGGAGCAAGTCCCGTTTGAGGGTCCACACCGGACTCAACCCAGCCCCCCATGCCGCCAGCATGGTCCTTGTACGGGGGGTTGCCGATACAGACCTCAACATTCTTCTCACGCTTCATCCGGTTGGCCCTTTGGCGCTGGTCCGCTACGAGTTGAAGGGTGTAAGAGAGATTCGCCCCCTGCGACGCAGCTGGATCCTCCAAAGTATCAGCCACATACAGGTTCAACCCGTCCCTTGGAATGGCAGCATCATACTCACGAATTGCCTGTGAAATTCTCAGCTCGGCGACCGAAAAAGGACCAGACTGCAGCTCTATTCCGTGGATTCGGCCGGCAACATCAGTCACAGCTTCGGATGCAGCCCCAGGTCCAAGCTGAGCACTTGCCGATTCACCCGCGTGTCTAAGTACTGACAATGGGTAGGTTCCGGTACCCATAGCTGGATCAACAATATTAACGCTGGGGTGACGCAGCCCCTCATGCTTACCCAAGTAATTTTTGAGTGCTAAATCTGAAATCCTGACCATAGAATCGACGGTTTCAACTGGAGTATAATATGATCCAGAAAGCTGCCTTAATTCCGGATCGTAGGCTTCAAGAAAATGCTCATATAAGTGCAAGTATACGTCTTGAGTCCCCGCATTTACTGCGGACCAGTTAGTAACAGCCAGGGTGCGAACGACGATCTCGATAATATTCCACGCGGCAGTTCCTTCCACGTGTTCGATTAGAATATCTAGCGCGCGGGCCATGAGGGTGTGGCTTTGGTCGAGCTCCCGAGAGACATCCCGCAAGGTCCCACGCTGGAGATCGATATCCTCACTAACCGCAAGGAGCAACGCAAACACAACTGTCTGCGCAAAACCATCGGAAAACTCACGGTCGGTGGCCCTTGGGAAAAGTAGTTGGCGCCAATCGTTCTTAACCCCTGTGAAAGGTAGAGCCAGAACGGACGCGCCCTGTCTCGCGGCTTTCCTCTCAAGTTGCAGGGCGTCGTGAACCTCTTCACGCAATAATCGAGCTAATGGTGCAATGGTGTCGACCAGTCGGCGGATGGACGTCACAGGAGTTGGCGACCAACTCAAGAAGTCACTGAGCACACCTTCAAGCCGCCCCGGGGCGAGTAGCGGCCCTGTGTGACGTGCCAGATCGCGTGCATGTAAATGGATCGGGTCGTCTACCAAAGTCCCATAGCGCCACAGACGAAACTCGATACCATTCGTATGTAAAAGATTTGGGAGTTCACGAAGTCGTTGCCACTGCCGAAAGTTGTGGGTGGTTTTCCCGTAGCTCGCGGGATCAAGGTTGGTTCCTGGGGCCTTGAGTTCGACGTGCCCGACCAATGAGCCATTGACACGCACACCGAAGTCGGGTCTCACCGTGTTGTCGAGTTCGCGTACCTCATTGTGCATCACCGCTGTCCGGTTCATCAGGGTCGCATACTGTTCTATTAACGACGTGACCGGAGTCAGCAGCAACGCTTCCTTCTCACCGGGACCCTGCAGACGCTGCTTCGCGTCTTTCCCATACAGCTCTACGATCTCGGCGAAGGTGCGCATTGAACTCCTCGTTGGTTTCTTCCGCCGCACCGGGTCGGCCTGATGCAACATTCTGTCCTGGTTCTGATCTGGGCCCATTGTAGTTGGGGCTCTCGTTGTAGGTCTCGCGACGACGAGATCCAGGGTTGACGCGCACTCTGCCGAAGAAGCTCGAGTGGTCGGCGATCAGCGTCAGAATTTCGCTGACAGACCGTCTCAGCGCGGTCTCCTCCTTGCGCGGCATGCGCTCTAGGGAGCCTCGAGAATGTCAACTCACTTAGACTTGTGAGGTGGTAGAGACCAGGATTGGCCTCCCCGTCATCCGGGATGCAACCAAACTTGAGCTGTTGCTCGTTGGCGTATATCACGTTCGAGCGGAACACTGAGCTACCATTCCCCAGCCGCAAACTAGGAACTGTCTGCTTATAAACTCAGGACGCAGGATAAAGACCGATCTTGCTCCACCGCGGAGCGGTCGGCATTTCCAGAGAACCCAGCAGCTCCTGAATATGCGGATGCGCCGGTGAATCGAAAACCTGCTCCACGTCCCCGAACTGCGCCGCCTCCACAACCTTCATGACCAGGATGTGACCATTCACATGGTGGGTCACGCTCAAATCAAGGATGATGAAGACATCGGAAGTCCGCAGCGTCTCATCCGGCTCGGCGAGTAGATCGAGGAGCTGAGCCCGCATGGAGACGTCCAGGGCCGACACCGCCTCGTCCAGCACCACCACGTCAGGCTCCGAGGCCCACGCCAGAACGGTCGGGGACCGCTGACACTGGACGCCGGTAGTTTCAGAGGACGCTAGAAATTGCGCGGCGGATCCAACCCCGCCAGCCGCGCCATTTCCTCGGCGCAATCCCTCAGCGTGACTCACTGCCGCCGGCGAGCCTCCAACGCGATGCCATCGGTGGCAGGTTCCAGTGTTTCGCTGAGGATTTGTTCGGCAGTTCAGCGCGGATGCAAAGAACTCAGTGGGTCTTGATCCGCCTCGGCAACCTCGCGCCGTCGACTGCGACGCCACGAGGCATATCAGCACCGGGGCGCATGCGATCAATGCTCGTCAGCGTAGACCGTCGGAAACTTGTTTCACCAGGGCGTGACTGCTCCCACGGCGCGTGGAGATGTCAGTAGCCTTCCACTGCTGAGAGATCAACCATGGATTACATACATTGACTATCGATAGATAATCGTCGATGATCAATATATGATAGCTCAACGCTGGGTAGTTGCCGCCCTCAAGGCATCGCTGGTTCTTCTGTTCGGGTTGCTGCTTGTGTTCCAGACCTTTTCCCTCCCTGGGCAGTTCGCCTATATGGCACAGCAATCTCCGGATATGGCATTCCTACGCTGGCCGGCAACGGTCATCACGATCTTCTGGGTGCTGTGCGTCCAGGTGGTCATCGTCTGCATCTGGCAGTTACTCACCCTCGTTCAGAAGGACCGCATCTTCAGCCCCACGTCGATGGTCTGGGTAAACTTTGTCCTCGGCGCCATCGGAGCAGCATGGCTCGTCCTGGCCGGAGTCTTTCTCTACATCGGATTCAATGCCAGCGAGCCGGGGATCCCGCTGGTACTCGCGCTGATGGTGGCGGTGGGCGCCGTCGTCGGCCTTGTTGTTGTAGTGATGCGGGCGCTGCTGAAGCAGGCGACGACGCTGCGCACCGACATGGAAGCCGTGATCTGATGCCGATCGTCGTGCGGATTGATGTGGAGCTGGCCAAGCGGAAGATGAGCGTAGGCGAGTTCGCGGAACGGGTCGGGATCACCCCGGCGAATGTGGCCGTGCTGAAGAACGGCCGCGCCAAGGCGATCCGGTTCAGCACGCTGGAAGCCATGTGCGAGGTGCTGGAATGCCAGCCTGGTGATCTCATCGAATGGGTAGAGGAATGAGCTCCCAGGTGACGCACACCGACGTGCTCGTGGTCGGAGCGGGGCTCGCGGGCCTGCGCGTCGCGACCCTGCTGGCGGAGCGAGGACATGCAGTGGTGGTCATTGACCGACGCCGAGATCTGACCACCTCGATCAGGACCACCGGGATCTTCGTCCGACGCACTTTGGACGACTACGACCTGCCCGATCACCTGCTGGGACCGGCGATACGCCGCGTGGTGCTCTACCCGCCGAGCCTGCAGGATCCCGTGGAGTTGGTGAGCGAGCGCGATGAATACCGCGTCGGTGAGATGGGTACGCTCTACGCTGCGGGCGCGCGGGCCGCTGCGAAGGCTGGCGCAGAGCTTCGGCTGGGAACCAGATACTTGGGCGGTTCCAATGGCCAATATGAAGTGTCCGGACCTGAGAGGTCGGTGACAGTGAACGCGCGGTTTGTGGTGGGAGCGGATGGAGCGCGATCCAGGGTGGCGCGTGACCTGGGACTGGACCGCAACACGCACCTCCTGGTCGGCGCCGAAGACGTCTTCAACGTCTCGGAGCCGGTGGACTCCCCCGCCTTCCACTGCGTACTGGACCCGCGGCTGGCACCCGGGTACATCGGGTGGGTGATCAACGACGGAACCCACGCCCATGTAGGGACGGCCGGGTACTCCCGACGATTCCGCGGCGGGGTGCGCGGGACGCTGGACGAGTTCGCTGCCCGCGCTCCAGGACTGGCCGAGGCCGACCGCTCCCCCGCTGACGTAGAACGCCGCGGCGGACCCATCCCAGTGGGCGGGCTGCTCCGACGGATCAGCTCACCCGACGGGCTGCTGGTCGGCGATGCGGCAGGCGCGGTGTCGCCGTTGACCGCCGGCGGGCTGGACCCATGCCTGCGTTTGTCTGACTATGCGGCCGTCGCCCTGGATGAAGCACTGCGCAAGGGAAGACGGAACTCCCTGCGAGACTATGAAGGGGGCGCGCTGCGCCGGAAGTTCACCGGACGGTTGATGATGCGCCACGCACTGGCACAAGTGAAGCATCCCCTAATGGCAAGCGCCGGGTTCGAGGTCCTGCGGACCCCATTTGGGAGGGCCGCGGCGCGGAAAGTCCTGTTCGGCGACCGCTCCTTCCCGGAGCCACCCGATCCCTATGCACGGCCTTGTTCGCGATCTTGGGCCGGGAGGCAGCTGGACGGCTGGAGATAACTCGCTAGTCGAAGAAATAGGCGGAGATCTTCTCCTGCGAGTCCAAGACATCCTCTGAGTCCACACCTAACTCCACGGCGAGCTCCACGGACCCGGCTAGAGCGATCTCCACATTCGGCGAGAACGCCCTCTCCAACAGATCGATGTAGTCCGTCAGAGTCGACTCGAGAGCCTCAAGAAGCTCCTGGTGCTCAGAAGCCAGCTGGGCATCCAACTCGCGCTGCTCCTGTGCATAGCGCTCGACCAGTGCGGTTTCTCTCTCAGAGAGCGAGGTGGCCACCGCTCGGTACATGACAGTGCCGACCGTATTGCCAATCACTGCACCCAGGACCGGGACCGGGACGAGTACCTGCCCGAGGACAGAAGACAGCGCACTGACGGAAGCTTCCAATGAGATCAGCTCAGCATTCTGGATGAATTCCAGCTCGTTGATCTCCCCGACGCGCAGCAGATGCGCTTGCTCGGCGATCCCGAATCCAGCGGTCACGATGGAGCTCGCCACCGCTGCTGGAGTGGCCGTGAAGTTCGACAGCGCGTAGAGACTGACACCACGAACAGAACCCTGGACCGCACCTAGACCCGTAGCGCTCGCAACATCGATCCAATCCTGTTCGCTAAAGTCCTTGAACTTCTTGCCCTCCCGACGCTTGGCGGCCAATGCTAGTACAAGAGCAACCCCTCCTTCGGCCGCCGTGGCTGTGGCGGTCGCCGTTCCCGCCTGTCTCAGAGAGGGGCGGCTCTTCTGATAGGCCTCATCGCG
This sequence comes from uncultured Nesterenkonia sp., assembly GCA_947494195.1. Taxonomy (GTDB): domain Bacteria; phylum Actinomycetota; class Actinomycetes; order Actinomycetales; family Micrococcaceae; genus Nesterenkonia. The sequence goes on from CANLUC010000005.1 coordinate 19,261, forward strand.
CAGAGACCGGTCCGTGGAGTGCAGAGAATCGCGCTCCGCCCCCAAAGTGGACCCGTAAACCTCCCTCTGTACCTGGTGATACTCCAGCGTCGACGGTTCAAGGGCATCGATGCTCACGGACCCGTCGGCAAAGAAGTCGCGCACCCGCTGCCAATCCTTGAGCGAGGGACCATCACCGCTCCGCGACAGGAACTTCCCGGCCTCCTCGGCGGGCAGATCATTCAAAGCGCGAATCGCCTCGTAGTGGTCACGAGGTATCTGATACTTGCCGCCGTGGGCGAGGAAATCAGGGTACTTCGAGAGATGCTCTGAGATTGCGCCCAGTCCAAGACGCCCACCGGATGCCACGAACTTCTGCTGGATCCCAACACCTTCGCGTACGAGGTCGACAGGGCTGTTGTTGTTTATCCATTGATAGACAGCACCCTGGCCCTGAACCTGACTACGAGCATTGCCGACTCCTACTTCGGCAACTTCAGCGATGAAACCGTGCATTCCCTTAACTCCACCGCGGTTGGTGAACACAACTTCCAGGTGGATGGTCCTTACCGCCTCATCGATGCTGCTCAGCGCGTCTCTGAGGTTGGTGTCCTGGCGCCTGAGCGAGCTCAACAATGTGTCCAGGCGAATCTGGTTGAGGTGGTTCACCCAGGCAGCGACAACTTGTTCCTGGTTGCTCTTCGCGAGGTTCTCTTTCTCATTCGTCATGAGCCGGTTCCGTGTCGATACGACTGCTGAGCAGGGCCGCGCAGGCTTTCGTGTTGTTGACCATCGCCACCAGCTGGGACTGCTGCTGCGCCGTCACGGTGCGGAAGTCAACGTTGAAGAACCCAACTGACTGGCGGTAGCTGTTCCGGAGTCGTTCGCGAAGGCCCTCGGTGCGTTGGAGGAGGTCACCAAGCTCCGCGTCCATCCGCTTCACGGAGGCGGTGTTTCGTTTGACCGAGGTCAGCGCCTCCTGTCTTGCTTCACGGTTCTCAAACTTCTTCTTGGCGAAGAGCGCGATGGACGTCAGCAAAGTGGCACCTGCAATTGTCCATCCAATGGGGCCAGCCAACGCCAGCAATGTACCGCCCGCGGCCGTGCCTCCACCACCAGCGGCCAGGGCGCCGCCTCCGAGCCAAGCCAACGCGGATTGTGAGGCTGCGGCGCCAGACAGGGTCGAGATCGCGGTCCCAGTGGATGCTGTGCCAAAAGTAGTGGCCACCCACATGGCGGCTGTCGGGGCCACGCTGGCAACAGCAGCGCCCGCAGCGAATCCGGCCCCGCTGCTCAACGCCGACTCCCGAGCCGCTTCGAGGTCCCTCAGCCCAAATTCCTCCGCCTCCAGAAAACTCGTCCGGTGAAACTTGATCTCTTCGAGGTCGACGTCAAAGGATTTCGGAGTGTTGGCGACGCTGTTCACCATTTCTTCGATGAGCTGGATCAGGTCAGTGGAACGCTCCCTCTGCAATAGAAGCGAGACCCCTTTATCGCTCATCAGGGTGAAAGCATTGTTATATTCGGCAATGGCCTCCTCGTATTCATCTGGCTTATTGTCAGCAAGATTCTCAAGGCTCCCTACGGCGGAGTCTTTAAACTCGCTGACCTGCTCCGCGAGCTGACCTGAGGCAGTCCGTGCGAATCTGCTGATGTCTCCGGCAGTCTTGCCGAGGCTGACCTTTGCGTTGTCCATCCGGGGTCGTTTAACCATCGATCTCCACACTTCTCTTGCTGTTCTCTTAGTGGCAAGAGGATATCGGTGACCACCGACATAAGTTGCTTTGCACTCTATTGAAGGTGACCGCGGGGAGTCACCCGGGTGCCTATTCGAAGAAGTCTTCGTCAATCTCGACGACCGCATAGGACTGTTTTATCTGAACTCCTACGCCGTATTTGATCATCAGTTCCGCGAGTCGCTTCCCATCGATAAGAACAATCCGAGTTGGGACAGCGCTCGCATAATCGCGCGCCCCCTGCGTGAATCGGCTCGAGGTGATGAAGACGCCCCGATGTGCCCCGAACCCATGGAGGGCGCCCATGAAAGCCTGGATAGACTCACGGCCTACTGAGTTGCCGTCCGCGTAGCGTTTGGCCTGGACGTAGATTTGGTCTAGACCGAGCGCATCCTGGTCTATGACCCCGTCTACCCCACCATCTCCAGTGCCCCCGATACGTTTGCCGCGCTGTTCTGCGCCTCCATACCCCATTGCCAACAGGACACTCACCACCGCATCTTCGAAGAAGGTGGGGTTGCTTTCACGGAGGCGACGGAGTAGCTCTTCTGCAACATTCTCTCTGAGCTGCGCGACCCCTGATTCGACCTGTTCAATGGGGTCGAGGTCGTTTGTCTCGGGGACGGTCGTGGCGACCGACGTCACGCCGTCCGCTTGCGTGGTCTGTGGCCAATAGTCCTTAAATAGCTGGGTGGCTTCACTGAAACTGAGCGTCGCATTCGGGTTCTGGGTGAACCACGAGCGTCCCGTCTCGGTGATGCGATAGACAGCGCGCTGTGGGCGTTCCACCCAACCTGCCTTGTAGAGGTTGGTCAGTGCCCAGCCAACCCGGTTCTCAGCACGACCGTCGCCTGCGGCCAGAGTCTCCTTCCGAGCCTCATTGGAGATCTCGGCCGCGTCGAGAACGCGTTCGACCAGATCTCGCCGCGGGACCGTTTCCCCGGAGTCGAGCACCCGTAGAACGTAGGGCAGGAAGTGAGGCCAGATTGGAACACCAGACTCTGTGGTCGGTTCACTCATCGTTTCCTTCGGGATGCATAGGATTTGGGCGACATGTACGTTCCCTAAGTCTGACGCAATATAGAAGACGAAGCGCCATCCGCCGCGGCCCGGTGGGAAAAGGAGTCTGCCGGATGGTCGATCACCGATCCCACGGCGTCTCAGCTGGCGAGCCGTACCGCAAGCCCTTGCGTGACCCGGTCCCCTAAGAGGAAGAATTCGCCGCGGACTGACTTGTGATGCAGATAGTCGTTCCTCCCAGTTTCACTCAAGTTGAACGTCTTACAGCTAGAGAACGGCTTGTTCCAGGGCAGACGGATGGTCGAGCTGGGACTGTCGGGGGCGTCTCCGGTTCGGTTGGCGATTCAGCAGTCAAACGGCACGTCCACTGGTCGAACGGTGACGAAATCGGGGTCCTCGTTCATCGAGCATCTTCATAGCTGGTCCGCATTCGAGATCAAGAACCCGACTGACGTCCGTGCTAGATACCCCTGTTCTCATCCCCGGCGAACCGCCAGAGCGCCGCGTCCATCAACCGAAGCGGTTCCACCTCGATGGTCAGGGCTGTCCCTCTATGTGCCTCCTGCGCTAGATCCGGGAGCTCGGATAGCCGACCTTGAATCTCCTCGTCGCGCAGAAGCTCACGAAAGACGTACCAGTCCCGTGCTCGATCGTTGAGGTTCTGAATGCCGAGGTACTTGCACACGACGCGGTCTCGAACTGGGTAAAGGTCTGGCCGCTTACGGGCCGTGATCTTGCTCGCCGTCACCCATGGATTCGATGACACGGTGCCCGATTGTGCCAGTGATGCCTTGACCAGATCATAGAACTCACACATCGGCGCGAAATCAATGGCCGTGGTCGATTCGAGCTTCACCGGCGGAAGCGCCGACAGGAGGCGAGAGAGTTCTCGTTTGGTGTCTTCGTCCTCCAGAATTCTCCGCACGGCGCGCGGCGGGATCCTCACCGAGAGAGTTCCCGTGGCCAATAGGTCGGTCGCCGTCACAGCCACCATGTCGAGAGGACGCAGTTGAGTGAATGTAGAACCCGCGAAATTGCTCTCAGGATCGTAGAACTTGCCGACTTTCTCCGGCGTGCTCTCATGCGACAAGGCCTTGAGCGCCTGATCACGAGCGCGAGTCTGGATTTTCTCGTCTACCGAGGGAAAATCTAATTTCATAGGGTTTCAAATCCCTCGTTTGCCGAGCACCTAGTTGCATTCTGAATTAAAGTTATCTCAACGCTAGGCGCAAAGCCCCAAATGGGAGCATGATCTGTGCCAAGTCGGAGTACGCGCATCTGTTACTACTGAACCGCACCGGGATTCTTGGAGGCTCAGGTCTGTCCCGGGTTCCGAGGACTGCAGTTCACCCGAGACTAATCAGACCCTCCGGGAGCTGCACCGCTAAGTAAAAGCTTGCCGTTGCCGCTTCGACCGTCAACCCACAACGGATGGTCGGGACGTGACGCTTCAGGTCCCGCTATCGGTACTTGTCGAGGCGGGAGGTCGACCAGATCCGTTCTACGAGTCCTTCCAACAGCTCTTGGCGTTGTCTCTGTTCCTCTTTGCCGAAGCGCTCATAGGGACGGAAAGGCAATCCGCTTTTTCGGACAAATGCACTGAATTGTGGCTGGTGTTCGTATGCCGCGGGCGTCAGGCTCGCCGCGTAGAGGTTTTGCTTTGCGTAGTGCGGCACCTTGTCCTGAAAGGCTCGGTCTTGGTAGCTGCGATTAACGTCCGCAGGCAGCAGGACAAGCCCAGCGACCTGATTGCGCCACTCAAGAAAATCTTGCTCAGTTTCAAACTCCTCCTGGTGCTGGTCGTACCGGTGCGCCCAGATATGCTCCACATCCCAAGGGTTCGACTGCTGCCGATCCACTAGGTTCATGAAGTTGTCGGGCCTCCCGGACTCCGACTCCACGTACGCAGTCACCCGTGCCAAGAGGTGATAGATGTAGCGGTGGGAGAACTGGTTCACCGCCAGCCCCTTCAACCCAGAGCGCCCCCTAGCTTGGGCACCATCAAAGGACACCTGTTCGGCATCCTCTTGCAACTTGCGTTGCAGTACCTCGACCAACTCAGGCAGTGGCAGGCGCCGGATATCCTTCGTGAGCATCCACATCGAGTAGGCCACGTTCGAGTAAGTGATCCGTATGTAGTTGGCCGCACGCCGCATGATCCAGATGTCCAAGTACGTCGCAGTGGCCGCGATTTTGTCACGGACGGTCGCGTCGTCGTCCCCGACGATCAGTGGCGCGAGGAGAACCGTTGATTGGAGAGTGAAGTTGTTGTGGGCGTTGTAGAAGACCGGTTCCAACCCTGGCGTGTAGTCACGACTGGCCGCGAGGATCCTCTTGTAGGCGTTGGCGAAGAACTGCATCTCGGTCGTCATGAAGTGCAGGTTTTCCCCACCTTCTCCGACGTTCAGTCGTTGAGCTCGATCCCGTGCCCAACGGTGAAATGCGTTGCCGATCAATTCCCAGTCTTTGTCTGCTGCGCCGGCTTTGCGTTCGCGGACGGACTGGGCATACTGCGCTCGCAACCAAGCTTTGACGAAATTGGCATCACGCTCCGCATCCGGCTCCGATTCCCAGGAGATCAGATCGTTGATGGTCTTCTTCCACGTCATATTTGCGTGTGCACGGTCCCCGGAGTCTCGAATTGACCCGAGCAGGAAGGCTTTGAGCATGTCTACAGGACTCAGAGGCTTGCCTCTGTCGTTCATGGTCTCGAAGATGGCGTAGGCATAGGAGTCTGAAGACGTCTCGATCTCGATGAGCCCGACGTTCTCAATGAGCCAATAGATGAAGGTCTCCAGCCCATCATCCAGCTCACCGTGGAGGTCCACCTCCTCTATGTCGCGGTAGCGGGCGAGCATGGTCTGCACTGATTCTTCACGCGCGGTGGCATCTGCATCTTCACCGTCGAAGAGTGCACGAAGAACCGGAACGCGCTCTTGGATGTCGAGGTTGAACTTGGCCTGACCCCGCACGTCAGAGTGAATCAGCGGTTGCAGCGTCGGGACCGCGCTCAGCCCTAGCTCCTTGGAGATTCGGTAAAGATGTATCAGCAACAGCGTGAGGGACGTTACCCTCTGCTGCCCATCGACCAGATAGCTCTTGGCTCCACGTTTGGTCACAATGATGGAGCCCAGAAAGTACTCCCCGTAACCCTCAGTGTCCGAGGGGCCATCGCCTTCCCGATAGTCAGCGAGGAACTTGTTCAGCAGGTCCGTGATCAGCTCCTCGACGTTGCTCCGCTCCCACTTGTACTCCCGCTGATACTCGTCGATCGAGAATGAACGGCTTTGTAGCAACTGTCGAATGGACCGGTAGTGCGGAGTAATGCCTGTCATGCGCGTTTCGCCTTCCCCCACGATCTATGGATTCAGACCACGGGTATTGTCAGGTATTGCTTGATTCTGAGTTCACTGATCCCCTGTCGATCTACGAGGGCTCGTATGATTCCCCTCGAAACCAGGCCATCAGGACTCCAGCAGTCGCTTCCGTTCCTTCTCCACGTCGTAGTCCGCCGCTGGCCAGCGCAGCTTCAAGTCTGCAAACGCCGCGATCAGCAGCTCCTGGACCGCGAGACGCGAGTACCATTTCCGGTCGGCCCCGATCACATGCCAAGGCGCGTGGTCGGCGTCGGTGGCTTCCACCAGGTACGCATAGACCGACTGGTAGAGGGAGAACTGGGCGCGCGAGTCGGCGTCGGAGGGGTCGTACTTCCAGTGCTTCTCCTCGCGGTCCAGCCGGGAGACCAGCCGGTCCAACTGCTCTTCGGGAGACACGTGGAGCATGGCCTTGATGATCACGAAGCCCTGCCGGACGAGTTCGCGCTCGAAGAGGATCAGCGCCTCAGTCCGGCGCTCCAGCTCCTCGGGGCTCTCGGTGCCGGTGATGGTGGGGACCAGCACGTCCTCGTAGTGGGAGCGGTCAAAGACGCCTACGTGGCCGGGGCGGGGCAGCTTGCGAATCACACGCTCGAGGTAGTGCTCCCGCTTCTCCTCTGGGGTAGGTGCCCCAAACCCGGCCACGGAGACTCCCATCGGGTCCATCGAGCTGACCACCTGCTTGACCACCCCGCCCTTGCCGGCGGCATCCATACCCTGCAGGATCAGCAGCACGCGGGGCCCGCGGGCCAGATTGCTCAGCGCGGTCTCGACCTCCGGGGAGAACAGCTCCTCGCGGCGGGTCTTCTCCTGTGGGGAGCGGCGCGGCACCCGGGCGGCGATGGCCTTGGCGACCTCACGCTGCTCGGCCTCCGGAGCCGAGACCACATGGGCCCACATGAGCTCCTGGAGGTCAGCCAGCATCTCGGCGCGTTCGGTGAGCGCATCCTCGCCGTCGTCCTTCTTTCCCTTGAACCCGACCTTCTTGCGCGTCGGTGCATCGGAGAGGCTGAACGGGGAGGCAAACTGGCTGACCCGCCAGAGACTGCGGGGGTCGCCGTCGAACGGCGTCTTCTTCGCGCCCTTGGGGCCGGGCACGCCCGCTAGCGGCACATCGAGCGGGGCGAGGTTCTGGTCATCTTTAGGCACGGCGTCTCCTTGAGGCGGGTGGTCTGAGGGCCAGTATGTCAGTCCGCGCTGCGTGGCGACCTGCGAAGGAAGTCGTCCGCGATGCCGTTGAACTGCGCCCACTTCACTCCTTCGTGGGAGTTGATGTGTTCGATCAGCCGCTCCAGCATCAGCAGCACCTGGGGTCGCCCGGAAACGTCGGGGTGGATGGTGATGGTGAAGACCGCGTAGTCGCTCTCCCGGTAGACCCAGTCGAACTGGTCGCGCCAGATCCCCTCGAGCTGGCGGGGATTCACGAATCCGTGGCTGTTGGGGCTGGACTTGATGAACATCATCGGCGGCAGGTCATCGAGGTACCAGGAGGCCGGGATCTCGACCAGGTCGGTCTCCTCGCCGCGGACCAGCGGTTTCATCCAGGAGCTGGCGGGCTTGTCATAGTCGATCTTGGAGTGTTCCCAGCTGTCCCCGACCCGCACGTAGTAGGGCTCGAAGTCCCGGTGCATCAGTGAATGGTCATATTTGATCCCCTGCTCCAGCAGCAGCTCGTTGGTGATGGTGGAGAACTCCCACCAGGGCGCGACGTAGCCGGTGGGACGCCGGCCGCTGCGCTTCTCGATCAGATCGATGCAGTAGGTCAGGATCTCGGTCTCCTGCTCGCGGGTCATCGCGATCGGGTTCTCGTGGCTGTAGCCGTGCACCCCGATCTCATGTCCTGCCGCGACCACCTGATCGAACTGCTCCGGGAAGGTCTCGATGGAATGTCCCGGCCAGAACCAGGTGGAGGGGAGGTCATATTTGGCGAGCAGCCTGTTCAACCGGGGCACCCCGACCTCGCCGGCAAACATGCCGCGGGAGATGTCACCGGGAGAGTCTTCGCCGCCGTAGGAGCCAAGCCAGCCGCCGACCGCGTCGACGTCGATGCCCAGGGCTACATAGATCTCTTTGGCCATGATCTGTACCTCTTCCGTCTTGTGCCGTTTCTGGTCCGGTCAGTGGTCGTCTGTCCCTACCCCGCTGAGGTCAGCCGCGCCTCCAGCAGCTCTCGGGCTTCTTCTACCGGGTGGGTGCTGCGCAGCAAGGCGAAGAGGATCCGCGCCTGGGTGGCGGGCAGGTCGCCCAGCGGCGCAGCCCCCGCGGCGACGGCGTCCACCGCTCCCCCTCCCCCGTAGATCACCGCGACAGCTCCGTCGCCGGTGCGGGTGCCCAGCCCCACCAGCACGCCCTGGGCGGTGGCCTCTTGAATCAACTCGACCAGTGCAGTCCCGGGGTTCCCTGCCCCGGCACCGAGGACGATGACACTTGTGGCGCCGGCCTCCAGTGCAGCGCGGAGAAGCGTGGCGTCTGCGCCGGGGTACCCCAGCACCATGTCCACCCGCTGGTCCGCAAACCTCTGGTCCGGCAGCGGGAGCGGCTCTACCCAGAGTGCGCGGGCGAAGAAGCGCGGGCTCGATTCGATGATGGCGCCCAGCGCTCCGCCGCTCCGGTGGCGGAACGGTTGAGGGTCCAACGTGTGCGCCTTGCGCAGGCCCAGCGCGGCGTGGATCTCCCCGCCGAAGACCAGCAGGACTCCCTGCTCCCTTGAACCCGGAGAGGCGGCGGTGAGAATGGCGTCGTGGAGATTGCGGGGTCCGTCGCTGTCGGCATGATCGGGGCTGCGCTGCGCGCCGGTGAGAACCACCGGACGGGGATCATCATGGGTGAAGCCCAGCAGCGCGAGTGTCTCCTCCATCGTGTCCGTGCCATGAGTGACGACGACGCCGTCCACGTCCTCCCGGCGGAGGATCCTCGCGACTGCGTGGGCGATGCGGGAGAGGTCCGCGAGGCTGAAGTTGAACGAGTTCTGCACGTCGATGTCCTCGGGCTCCAGCACGACACCGGGACCCAAGTCGCCGAAACCGTGCTCGTCCAGGGCGCCGATCAGGTCAGCGGCCCCGTCCTTGGCTCGGGATCCGCCCTCGGAGTGCTGCCGTGAGGAGATGGTCCCGCCCGTGGCCAGGACGACGATCCGAGTCATGTCAGCCTCGATTCCGCTGGGCGCCGCTTTCCGTTTCTGAGTCCATCACAGACCAGCGGAGAGGACAACGGCCCTCCACTGATTCCCGCGCCTGTTTCTCAGTGTCACTAAACCGTGTCCGTGGTCACACGTAGAGTGGTTTGCACTGACGCGGAACCCGTTTTGTTCAACGCGTCGGTGCACTGGATCTACCGGTGAATGACCCGAGGGAAAGGGACACCATGAATCACCCGCACCAGAACGATCATTCTTCCACCGACTACCCCACTGAACAGCATCAGGCTTATCCGGGCCCGGGAGCGGGAGGCGGCGCGCAGGAACCTGCAGACGCCGAGACCGTGGGCCAGCCGAAGAAGAAGCGACGCTGGCCCTGGATCGTCGGAATCTTCGTGGCGCTGTTTGCAGGCGTCGGCATCGGCGCCGGTGGAGAGCCCGAGCCGGAGGTTGTGACCGAAACGGAGACCGAGACCGTCACCGAGGAGGTCGAGGTAGAAGTCGAGCCGGCGGACCTGGATGAGCGACGCGATGTCATTGCCGAGGATGAGGAGGCCTTGGAGGTTCGAACCGCCGAGCTTGATGACCGTGAAGCAGCTCTCGACGAACGGGAGGAAGGTCTGGAGTCCCAGGCCCAGGAGGCAGCCGAGGCCGAGGACGCGGTCCAGGAGGAGGAGCAGACATCCAGCTCGGGAGCGATCCCCGGATCAGGCACCTTCATAGTCGGCGAAGACGTCCAGCCCGGGACCTATCGCACGGAGGGCGGCTCAGGCTACTGCTATTGGGCACGCCTCTCCGGGCTCAGCGGTGAGTTTGGGGACATCATCACGAATGGTCTTCCCGATGGTCAGGGATTCGTGACCATCGCGGAGACCGACGTCGCGTTCGAGACCAGTGACTGCGGCGAATGGACGGCTCAGTAGGTCCTTGCTAAAGAGAAGGAGGGGCCGTCCCTGCCCACGTCCAGAGCACGCGAGCTGGAACCGAGTGGGGCGGCCCCTCCTCTGGGCGTGGACCAAGCTCACATCTCGGTGATCTCGACCTGAGCCTTCTCCTTGCGGCCGAAGGCCCAGAGCAGCAGCTCTTCTGGTGCGCCCTTGATCTGGCGCTGCGGGGCTGACGCTGGGCCCGCCGTCGTCGTGCCGTAACCGGGGCTGACGAAGGTGATGCGCTGCTTCGCGCCGCGCGCTGCCATCGGGAACATCAGACCGCCCTGCCTCCAGAGCCGTTTGCGCAGCTTCTCGGAGATCACTCGCGGGCTGGCCGGATCGAACTCGGGCTGCGCGCGCAGAACGTCTTCGGTGTGGATGTAGAACTCCGCGGTGTTCATCATGTCGTTCAGCGGCGGGAGCGTCTGCGGGAAGTACGGCGGCGGTCCGGCCTCCGCGCGCTTGACCAGTTCCGCGTACCCAGTGTTGCGCAGGTTCTGCAGCGCCTTGCTCGCCCAGTCCCCGACCGGCGGCAGCTTCGGACCGAACATCAGATCCGGGCGAGAATCCCGGATCACGATGTGCAGTGCGAGGTCCTCGGCCGCCCACCCTTCACAGAGCGTCGGCGCATCGGCGGTCACGCCACGCAGGGCGGTGACCAGGGCTTGGCGTTGCTCAGAAGCTGTTGAGGTCATAGGCCCAAGTGTAAGGTCGGGTCCATCAGATGGGTACGGGAAGGACCACCGACATGACGCACGACACGCCCTCCGCCGCCAGCCCGGACACCCCGGTCGAGACTGGTCCCACGTCCAGCCCGGACTCCTCGATCAGACAGATCGTCGCGCTGATTCTCTTCGTGGTGATCCCGCAGGCTGTGGGGCTGCTGGGGAGCCTGTTGACCTCGGAACAGACTGACGGCTGGTATGCCGAGGCGGACAAGGCACCGTGGACCCCGCCCGACGCGGTCTTCGGGCCTGTCTGGACCGTGCTGTACCTGCTCATGGGCGTGGCGGCGTGGCTGATCTGGCGCAAACGGCACTGGATCAACGCTCGGCCCGCGCTGAGCATCTTTGTGACGCAGCTGGTCCTGAACAGCATCTGGTCCCCGTTGTTCTTCGGCGGCTACCCGTGGTTCGGCGCCGCTGCGCTGTGGATGGCTATGGCGCTCATTCTGGTGCTGATCATCGCCATCATCGAGACGATGCGCAGGTTCTGGCCGATCTCCCGAGTGGCAGCGCTGCTGCTGAGCCCGTACCTGGCGTGGACGATCTACGCCTCCACGCTGAACCTCTACATCGCCATCACTGACTGAGCATCCTGTTTGCGAGCCGACGCCTCAAACCCCCGTCGGTGCGCGTCCCGCCAATTCCGCAACCGCAGCTGTGAATGCTCCGAGATCCCGCCGCGCATCTTCCGGCGCAGTTTGCGGACTGTGCAATGTAGCCCCCCGAGACTCCAGTCCCGCATGGAGCATAAGGTTGTCCCGCATCCCGTGGTCCTCCACCATGGTGCGGTCCGAAGCCCAGAGCTTCCCCTGACACCGGTACGGATTCTCGCCGCCGTAGGCGTCGAACGTGACGCGATCGCGATAAGCCCGCGGGTCGTTGCTATAGGCCGCAATCTTCTTTCCGAGAGCCGCCGCAAAGCTCAGTTCATAGACTGTCCCAACGTCCGCACTTACTCCCCGAAACGGCGTGAGATTGGCGATGCAGGCCCCTGCACGTTTGACAAGCTCCTCATTCCGACGACTGATCTCAACCCCGATCGTCCACGGTGTGCCGGCCGGGAGTGCGCCCATCTCCGCAGGCAGAGACACCGGCTCAAGTCCGTGCGCCCGGAGTATGGCGCGCTTCGCCTCGATGAGCTCTCGACCGTCCGGAAAAAAGACCTCGGGACCTGCCAAGTAGACACTCAGGCGCCGAGTCATTCTCACGCGACCATCCGCGCGAGATCTACCTGGCGGACTGAAGCACGCGCCCTGATCTCTTCAGTATCGATAGTGGTGACTTCTCGGTCCGAGACTACAATCTCGCCGTCGACGAGCACCGTGTGAACGTCCCTGCCAGAGGCGCACTCGAACAGGAATGCCTCTGCGGATGAATACCCGGCAGCGTCGGGACCGTCCGTCCCTATCAACACCACATCGGCCCGCTTTCCTGCTTCCAACGAACCTGTATATCCGTCCGTAGCCATCGCCCGGGCCCCACCCGTGACCGCCATGCTGAGTGGTTCTTCGAGCCCTACGGCGTTGCGGTTGTGTACCGGTGTTCCCTCGAGGTACTGCTGACCCACGCGGGTCAACATGGCGATGCGGAACATGTCCAACGTGCCAGCGTTGGCGACACCGTCGGTCCCGAGGCCGATGTCCACCCCCTTCCTCCACATTTTAAGGGCTGGGGCCGCACCGATCGCATAGTTTCCCTTGGAACAGTGAGCCGCAGAGACCCGGTGCTTCGCATATAGCTCCACATCCTCGATGCTTGCCAGAACCGAATGCGCACCGTGCAGAGTCGCATCGAAGACACCGAGACTGACGAGATAGTCGAGAGGTCTTTGGCCGAAATTCTCCAATGCGTAGTCGATCTCATAGGTGCCCTCCACCAGGTGGGTGTGCACCTTCACCCCACGCGCCTTGGCCTCTCGGTGAATGGCCGTGACGAGCTCTGTGCTACATACGACGATCTGGCGCAGGGACATACATGCGGTTACTCGGGTTGAACCGTCTGGATCAGAAGGCCACGCCTCCACTAGTTCGATGTTCCGACGCAATGCCTCCTCCGTACTCATCTGCATGGACCCAGGAATCCTCGCCCCTCCATCCATAGTGCTGAGGGAGACGGCCCCTCGGATTCCAGTCTCTACAGCCGCTTTCGCCATCGAATCTGGGTGGGGTCCGCCAGCCTCAAAGAACGAAGTTGTGCCGGTCGCCAGCATCGAGCTGTAGGCGAGATGGCCCGAGAGTTCGACATCGCTACTTGTGAGTGAGTTTTCGAACGGCACGAGGTACTCGCGCCAGGTAGGAACGCGCAACGCTCTCTTCCGTCCAAGAGTGGAGAGGAGACCCCGCATTAGGGTCTGCGCCGTGTGAATATGTGCATCGGTGAGGCCCGGCATCGCGATCTTGCCCGAGGCGAAGAGTCGTTTGTTCGGCTTGTAACGGGCACTCAGTTCCGAGGTGGCACCGACCGCGACGATCTTGCCTTTATGCACCGCGATGGCACCGTCAGGAATAATGGTGCCTGCGCGGTCGAACGTCACGACATGCGCATTTTGGACGAGCGTATCGATCGTAATCATGGATAGATGTCTCCAATGGGTCGGCGGAAGCTAGAATCGGATCTCTAGTGAAGTCGCATGGCGCGGACGTATCAGCCCGTGCCGAGCCTGCGAGTGATGAACCGGTCGGTGATGGTCAGCAGCCCGTGGAGTGCGAGCGCAAAGACTGCGAGCAAGATGCCGCCAGTCCAAAGTAGGTAGTAGTCAGCCTGTGTGGACGCCAGTGTCAGCATGTGCCCCAGGCCTTGCCCCGTGGCCAGCCATTCGGCAAGCGTCGCGCCAGCAATTGCTCCGGGAATCGCCACTCGGGCTGCAGCCAACATGGATGGGATGGCATACATCAGGCGCACGTAGCGCACCGTCTGACGGACGCTTCCCCCCGAAGCTCGCACCAAGTTCGCAGCTCCGGTCGGGGTCGACCGCAGACCCTGCATTACCGTGACCAATGTGGGGAAGAACGTCACCAAAGTCACGACCACCGTCACTCCCAGGATCCCTCTGCCGAATAGCAGCACAATAAGTGGTGTCAGAGCCGCGAGCGGCACCGAACGCAGCACTACGGCCATCGGCATAAATGTCCTGGCCAGCAGGGGAAAGGCGTCCATCGCAACTGCGGCCAGTACGGCTATCACAGAACCGACTACAAAGCCCACGCCAGCGTCGATGGCTGTCTGCGCCAGCGCCTCGGAAAACTGTGACCAGAACACCGCGGGCGAGGTGCCGAAGATGGGGTGTCCGCTGGTCACGTAGGTGAATACGTCCCACGGGCCCTTAGTGAAGAAGGAATCGAAGCCGAATACCGTCCGTAGCGACTGCCAGCCTCCCAACAGCAAAGCAACTGTGACCACAGAGGCGACAGCTGATGGGACGACACCCGACTTCTTGGCGTCAGCCCCGGCCACTGACAGTCCCACTGCCGCTTCACTAGCGGCCCACGGCACAAAGACCTTCGCTATGAGGGTCACAAGGCCGTAACCCAGGGCGGCTACCAGTCCGACCAGCACAGCGATCGCCCACGTGCGGTCGATCAACAGTCCCTGTTGGGCGTTGACCAACAGCGTTCCCAATCCTTGGTGTGCTCCAAAGAACTCACTGATCAGGGCTCCAAGGATGGCCGCAGGAACGGCAATCTGGAGAGCCGAGACAAAACTCGGCACCGCAGCCGCGAAGCGGACATGGCGCAGAGCTTGCCAGTTCCCTCCTCCGGTTGCCTTTACAAGGTCAAGGGCACTTTGATCCGCTTGACGAAGCCCAAAGAGAATGCCGATTAGTGCCGGGAAATACACCTGGAGTGCTGTGATGACCACGCGGCCTGCTTCGTTGGACAGTGCCACCACTAAGATAGGAGCAATCGCCACCGTTGGTATGACGTTGACAATGACGCCGATACGCAGCACAACAGGCTCTGCCGGACGCACTAACAATCCTAGGACTGCCAGGGGGATGACAACCCCGACACCGGCCAAGAGACCGTAGAAGGCAGTGGTGAGGGTCGGGCCAGCGTGGCTTGCCAGTAGCGGCGCATCCACAATCACCTGTGTCGCGAGTTCCCAAGGGTACGGGACTAGATCTGCTTCTCTGAGCATCGTGGCGGCAGCCAACCAGACGACAAGGGTGCTCACGGCTGCCAGAACCGCAGGCCGCGCCAACCAGCCCGTGCGTCGCGTCGTCACCAAAGCCGTCATAGAGCATTCCCCTCACGGCTTGCGAAGAGCTGCTGCGACAAAGCGTCGTGATAGGCATGGAATTCGGCACTTCTCTGAACCTCCGGCATACGCGGACGTGCCAGGTCGATCTCAACTTCTCGGATGATCCGGCCCGGCCGGGCTGCCATGACAATCACCTTGTCGCTCAAGAAAACAGCTTCCTCCAAGGCGTGAGTAACCAAGAGAGTCGTCGTCGGCCGTTCTGTCCAGATTCGCTGCAACTCGACGTTCATATGCTCCCGAGTCATATCGTCCAGGGCACCGAAAGGTTCGTCGAGCAGAAGCACGTCTGGCTCGAGGACCAGAGAGCGAGCGATCGCCACCCTTTGACGCATTCCGCCGGAGAGCTGAGAAGGGCGAGCTTTTTCGAACCCTTTGAGACCGGTAAGAGCGATGAGATCAGCGATGGCTTTTTTGTCGACGGAACGCCCGGCGACCTGCAGCGGAAGCGCGATGTTCGTCTCTACCGTTCGCCAAGGCAACAAGGCGGCGTCCTGGAAGGCCACGCCAATGTGATGACCGTCCCGAACCATGTGGGGGTGTTTCCCCAGCACGGAGACGGCTCCCGCACTCGGATCGTCCAATCCAGCGAACATGCGCAGCAGAGTTGACTTGCCGCAGCCCGAGGGCCCGATCAGCGCAGTAAAAGAGTCAGCTGGAGATTCGAAATTGACATCCTCCAACGCGTTGACGGTGCTTCCTCGAGATTCGAAAATCCTGCCGACCCCCTCGGCTCGGAGTCCCGGGGCACTCGAATCACCCATCGAAGGCCTCCTCGCTGACTTCCACGTCAAAGATCGCGTCGGCGTCGATGTCCACGCCGGTATTGTCAAAGAACTCCTGCTGAGAGGCGACCCCTTCCTCATCGATTCGCAGGAGGCCCGTTTCGCGTTCATCCGCCGTGGTCAAGCTCGCCCACACGCTGGCCCCTTCGAGCTGAGTCGCCTCCTCAAGTCCGAGATCGGCGGCGTAGGCTTCGTAAACGATGTCGCCAGCCTCCAGAGGATCCTCAACGGCATCCTGGAGACCTCGTTCGATCGCCCGAGCCATCGCCAGGACGATCTCACGTTCGCCTTCGTCTTCGAGGGAATCCTCACGTACGACCAGCGCACCGGACCAACGGTTGTAGTCATAATCCGCCAACGGAATCTCGCTCGTCTCGTATCCTTGATCGCGCAGGACGACCGGTTGGTTTGGCATTACGGAAGACATCGCATCAACCTCCCCTGACGCCAGGGCAGCTGGATCCGCTCCTGTGTCGACCATGTTGACGGCCTCCACGTCCACTCCGACGGATTCAAAGAAGGGCTCATACACCCGCATATCCGTCTGCGAGACACCGAAATCCCGGCCCTCGAGATCAGAGGGTTCTTCGATCCCGGATTCTGCAAGCGCAAGAATCGCTGAAGGAGACTTCTGGTACGTTGCCCCGATGCCCACCAGAGGGGCCTCATTGAGCACTGCGTTTGCCAGGGCCTCGCTGGAGAGAATACCCATGTCTGCGTTGCCGGAGACGATCTGTGCGTCAGCGGTCACCTCGGGGCCTCCAGGCATGATCTCGATGTTCAGCCCCTCATCTTCGAAGTACCCCTTCTGTTCAGCCACAATCGTGGCCATGTTCTCTACATTCGGATGCCAACCGAACTGGATAGAGGCGTCGACGGGACTCTCGGGGTCCAGAGCCGCCGCTCCTTCAGTACTAGCGGCACCACCGCAGCCCGCAAGTAGAAGGGCGGCAGTCACACCGCCGACACCTGAGGCGATACGGCGGTGGAGACGCGGCCGTGTCCGAATGATGACATGCGAGGTATCCATACTGGAGGAGCTCCTATGAGACGGTGCGATCGATGCGAAGCAGTAAGACACTGCTTAATCGATTAAACACGGGCTCGCTCCGGAGCTCCACATGGGGAAGGGGGATTTAACGGCCAGGCAACAAAATGTGACAACCGCGAAACAAGTGTTTCTAGACTGTTGGCACCATGAAACTCAATCGAAACAGATGCATCACAGACGTTGCGTTGATCTACGAGCACGTAGAAGAGGCGCCGGCACGATTGAAGTGCGTCGCTCTTCCTGCGGTTCAGCGAGGCACTTTATGAGCAGCTCCGCTGCAGCGTGAGCCATGGCCGAGAGGTCCAGGTCAAGGGCGGTCATCGGAGGACGGGAACTAGCCGCCCTAGGGCCATCAAAGTTCGTACTGACAAGGACGTCGCGAGGTACGTGCCGGCCCGATTTTTGGACGGCGCGCATGGCACCCACCGCGAAGGCGTCGATCGGGGCGTAAAACGCGTCGATCGTCTCGTCAGCGTCGATAAGTTCAGACGCCAGCCGATGCCCGCCGTCTACACCTTCAGCCGAAGGAGCGTCCGCAACGGTGAAACGAACGAGAGAGGTGGCGCGAAACTCGTTGACGAAGCTTCGGACGTTCGAGATGACTGAATGCTCTTCAACGGTCAGCAACACCGCGATGTGTCTGGCCCCCTGGTCAATTAAGTGCTGTATCGCGACGTCAGCACCCGCAAATCCTCGCTCGACCACTCCGTTGACATCCAACTCAGGAGCGTTGCCCACAGTCACGACCTGCATCCCCCGCGCACGAAAGTCGGCACATAGCGGGTCAGCGCGGCGAGGATCAACCACGACGACGCCATCAGCGTCGATGACGTCCAGTCGCCGGTAGTCAGTCAGAGGCGGAAGCAACAGCGTCGAGTATCCGTGCTCTAGCAGCACGCTAGTGAGCGGAAAAGCGAGACTGAGCAGGAAGTTCAGGTGCGAGTCTCGACCCACCACAACGTCTGGCAGAGCGGTCATCAGGGCTACGTGCTGAGAACTTCCGCCTCGTAGCCGCTGGGCTCTGACACTCGGTCGGTAGCCGAGCCCGTCCGCCACGTTTCTAATGTGCTGCCGGGTTTTCTCGCTCACCCGTCCTTTGCCACTCAGCGCCATCGAGACCGCCGCACCGGAAACCCCGGCGGCAGCGGCTACATCAGCGATCGTGGGCCGTCTATTCACGGATCTATCCTAAGCCCGCCCTACCTAGAGGGTGAGGGCTCTGAGTACAGCTTCGGCATCCGCCTCTTGGATGATCCGAAGCTTTGGCCGTTCGGTGTCGTCCTGCCAATCCACGGCCGTCAATCCGTGAGCGAGACCGCCGACACCTACCTCGACAGCGTGGGACACTTCCCTGCGTATACACGTGGAGTCCAGCGCGATAGCCATGGCGAGGCCGTCTGCTCGTCCAAACGAAGACCGCACGGCATACTCATCATCTACATCCCTGCGGTGTTGTTCGAGCCTGCCGATCAACGTAGCGGCGGACGAGCGAGAGGCGAACATCTCGTCGACCTGCGCACGGCTGAAACGGGTGGACAGAGTGAGATCCCAAGTCACAAGCGTCACCCGAGACATTCGACTGAATATCGACTCGGCGGCCACCGGGTCGGCGAAAATGTTGTACTCCGCGTTGATGGAGGCATTGCCGTAGCCCGCGGGACTGCCGCCCATGCATACCAGGTCACAATCAGCGAGGCTCGGCTCGAGCGCCAGGGCGAGCGCGATGTTCGTTAAGGGGCCGAGGGCAATCAGTTTCAGTGAGGACCCATGCGTCCGGTATGCGTGGGCGATGGCCTCTGCCGCGTGTCCCGGTTGCACGGGCACCTGCCCATCTTCTGATCGCGGCAACCCTCCGAGCCCGTCATACCCGTGGATATGCTCAGCGTGCTCGTGCGCGCCCAGCAGTGGAAGTGCCGCCCCTTGATAGAGTGCCGCACCGGGAGCAAGCGTCGCGAGCAACCACGCGGCGTTCGCTGTGACACGATCCAGCGCCACGTTTCCCGCCACCGTGGTAACAATGAGCTCTTCGTCCGCAACGCGCTTCGCAATTACTGCGAGGGCATGGGCGTCATCGACGCCCGGGTCCGTATCAACCAAAAACATGCAGTGTCTCCTGGTCCCGTGTGTCAGCACTGACGAGAACGCTTCAAAGAACGTTCAGAGAGGAATATACGGAACATTTGTTTCGTCCAGAAGAACGTCGCGGCCCTCTAGCTGCCACAGTGAGCTCTGTAGCTCAGTCGGAGAGCAGCAGCTCGCGGACCTTCGCCTCGACGTCGGCGTTGGAGGGTTCCACCTGGTGGGACCCGTCTGGGTAGAGCACCACCGGGATGCGGGTGCGCCCGGAGATCTCCTCCGCCACCTTCGCGGCGGCGGGATCGGCTTCCAGGTCGATGTACTCGTAGTGCAGGTCCAGCTCATCGAGCTGCGCTTTGGTGCGGCGGCAGTCGCGGCACCACTGCGCGCCGAACATGCGGATCTGTGAAGGTGACGTCATAGCTATATTCTCCTCTCAACTGCCCAGCACGTGTTCCAGGGCTTCTTTCAACGTGTGGTGACGGAACGCGTAGCCCAGGGTCTGCGCCTTCTCGGCACTGACCTGCTGGTCCGCGCCGACGATCTCCTTGGCGCCCTGTTCGCCGAGCACGAGCTTCGGACCGAAGGCTGGCACCGGGATCGCGGACGGGCGGCGCATGACCGAGGCCAGGATCTTCGAGTACTGCTTGGCGGTGACCGGTTCCGGGCCGACCCCGTTGACCGGGCCTTCGGCCTCGGGGTTGAACACCAGGTGCACGATCATCGCGGCGATGTCATCGATGCTGATCCAGCTCTGCCATTCCTTGTCCCCCAGCGGGCCGCCCGCGCCCACCGTGTAGAGCGGCAGCAGCTGGGAGAGCGCGCCACCGGCAGGAGTCTGCACAATTCCGGTGCGGATCATCGCGGTGCGCACTCCTGCGTTCTTCGCCGGTGCGGTGCTCTCCTCCCACTTCTCGCAGACCTCGGCGAGGAAGTCGGTGCCGGCCGGTGAGTCCTCGATCAGCGGGCCAGAGAGACCGGAGCGGTCGGCCGGCGTCGCGCCGTAGTAGCCGATGGCCGAGCCGCTGATGAGCACCCGGCCACGCTTATCGGCGGATTCCAGGCTGGCCAGCGTGGTGGCGATCAGTGCGGTGCCCTCCACGCGGGAGTCCAGGACCTTCTTCTTGTGCTCCTCGGTGAAGCGGGAGGCCAGGGGGTGTCCGGCCAGGTGGATGACCGCGTCCACCTCGCGCAGGGATTCCGGGTCCAGGGTTCCGGCGTCGGGGTCCCAGGCGATCTCGCCGGCCTGAGGATCGGCGGATCCGCGGACCATGCGGCGGACCTCGATGCCCGCGCCGCCGAGCAGCGCGCAGACCTGCCGCCCGATCAGTCCGGAGGCGCCGCTGACCGCGACCACCTTCACCGGTGCCACCCCCGGCACGTGGTGCGAGTCCAGCGCCAGCTGGGAGGCGAGCCGGCCGTGGGCTTGATGGAACGCCAGGTCATCGCTGCTCTGCCGGCCGCGGAACGCGAAGATGCGGGTCAGCTCGGCCTCGAACTGACGCGCCACCAGCTTCTGCACCGCGGCAGGGAGCTTGCCCACTACCGGCAGCTCGTAGGTGACCTTCTCGCGCAGCACCATGCTGGTGCCGTCGTCCTCGAAGCTGCGGTCGTGCCGCCAGGACTTGGCCGGGCCGGAGATCATCTCATCGGCGAAACCTCGCCCGGGCCTGAAATCTGTGTGCCGCGCGCGCCACTTGGTGTAGCCGCGCACCGGCAGCGGAGTCGCGGAGCCGGCGATATCGGCGACGGCGGCCAGCGTGGTGCCGAAGATGCTGGGCAGGTTGATCCCGAGCACCGACTCGGAACCGTCCTGCAGGCCGTTGTTCGGCTCCTCGATCACCCGTCCGGCGAAGGGCGGATGCAGCCGCACCAGAGCACCTGGGCGGGAGTACCAGTCAAAGACGTCTTCGCGGGAAAAGGGCAGGTGGGTCTCGTACTCGAAGATCGGCATAATGCCTCCTGGTCGACTCAGCGCGGCAGCTTAGCCGGAACGCTACCAGGCAGTGCTCACCAGCGGCTGGGAGGTGCGCGGGTCCTCCACGGTCGTGACACGCCCGGTGCTAACCTCGGGCCATGCCTGCTGCCACTTCCCGTCGCGCCCGCGCCGCTCGGAAGCGGACCAAGCGCGTCGCGGCATCCGGAAGCGACCTGACCGCGGACCAGTGGTTCAGCATCCTGGAGGCATGGGCCTGCTGCGCCTATTGCGGGGCCGACGGCGCCGCGCTGCAGAAGGACTGCGTCTCCCCCATCTCCCGGGGCGGCCGCTACACGATCGACAACGTCGTGCCCGCCTGCGCATCCTGCAACGCCAGCAAGTCCAACGCCGAGGTCACCTCATGGATGCGACGACGGCGCCTCGACGAACCGGCGTTCCTGCGGCGGTGGGTCGAAGTCACTCGGGAACTGCGGGCGAGCGAGCCTGTCCCGGAATCCTCGGCCTGAGCGACCTCCGCTCGTGTCCGAGGGCTGTGACAGAGTGAACGTGTGAGCACATCCAGCACGGACGCAGCCAACCTTTCACCCTCCGATGCCGAGGCACGCCTGGTCGAACAGGACCCGGCCTTCCACGCGGAGGCCCGCGAGCGCCTGGCCGCCCTGGCAGGATCCGAGGTGGAGTTCCGGCAGGGTCAGTTCGAGGCGATCTCCGCTCTGGTCCAGCAACGACGCCGGGTGCTGGTGGTGCAGAAGACGGGCTGGGGCAAGTCTGCGGTCTACTTCCTCGCCGCGCACCTGCTGCGCAGTCGCGGCCGCGGTGTCAGTCTGATCGTCTCCCCGCTGATCGCGCTGATGCGTGACCAGATCGCTGCCGCCACCCGTGCCGGGGTGCGCGCCCAGGCGGTCAGCTCCGCCAACGCCCATGAATGGGACACCATCATGGAGTCCCTGCGCAATGACGAGCTCGACGTGCTGTTGATCTCCCCCGAACGTCTCGCCAATCCTCGCTTCCGCGACGAGGTCCTGCCCGGGCTGCTGCAGCGCATGGGCATGCTCGTGGTGGATGAGGCGCACTGCATCTCCGACTGGGGGCACGACTTCCGGCCCGACTACCGGCGCATCGGGGAGATCGTCCGCAACCTCCCCGCCGAGGTCCCCGTGCTGGCCACCACTGCCACTGCGAACTCGCGGGTGGTCGATGACATCGCCGCCCAGCTGACCCCCGCAGGTGAAGCCGGTCGTGCCGGCAGCCACGCGGACAAGGAGGTCCTCGTCCTGCGCGGCACGCTCAGCCGCGAGTCGCTGCGCCTCGGTGTCCTCTCTCTGCCGGACTCCGAGCAGCGCATCGCCTGGCTGACCCAGCACCTGGAGGACCTCACCGGCAGCGGAATCGTCTACGCGCTGACCATCTCCCAGGCCACGGACCTCGCCGCGCATCTGAACGCGCATGGCTACAAGGTTGCCGCCTACACGGGCCAAACCGACCCAGATGAGCGCCAGCAGCTGGAGCAGGCGCTGAAGGACAACACCGTCAAGGCGCTGATCGCCACCAGCGCGCTGGGCATGGGCTTCGACAAGCCCGACCTCGGCTTCGTGGTCCACCTCGGCGCCCCCTCCTCCCCGGTCTCCTACTACCAGCAGATCGGCCGTGCGGGCCGTGCCGTGGACAGCGCAGACGTCCTGCTCATGCCGGGCAAGGAGGACGTCCGCATCTGGGAGTACTTTGCCCAGGCGTCCATGCCCACCCAAGAACGCGCCGACGCCGTGCTGAATGCCCTCTCACCGGAGACCACGCTCTCCGTGGCGAAGCTCGAGACCATGGTGGAGATCCGCCGCTCCCCGCTCGAGCTGCTGCTCAAGGTCCTCGAGGTCGACGGCAGCGTCCGCCGCGTCTCCGGCGGCTGGCTCTCCACCGGGGTGCCCTGGACCTATGACGCCGAGCGCTACGACACCATCCTGGCGATGCGCCGCGCCGAGCAGCAGCTCATGCTCGATTACGAGCGTCTCCCCCAGGGACAGTGCCGGATGGTCTTCCTGGCCCACGCCCTCGACGACGACGCCGCCCAGCCCTGCGGTCGCTGTGACACCTGCGCAGAGCCCTGGTTCCCGCGGGACGTCTCTCAGCCCGCCCTGGCGGAGGCAAAAGCCAGCCTGGATCGGGTCGGACTGGAGATCGCTCCGCGCAAACAGTGGCCCACCGGTCTGGGCGCGCTGGGCCTCTCGCTCAAGGGCAAGCTCCCCGCCGAAGCGCTGGCCGAGCCCGGACGGGCGCTGGCCCGGCTGAGCGATCTCGGCTGGGGCACCCCCGTGCGCGAGGCCCTGCAGGGTGAGGACGCGGAGGTCAGCGAGCAGCTGGTGCGCGGAGCGATCCGGGTGCTCGCCGAATGGGGGTGGGCGCGTCGCCCCGACGTCGTCGTCTCCATGCCCTCACGGAAGCATCCGGTGCTCGTGGACTCGCTGGCGCAGTCGCTGGCGCGGGTCGGGCAGCTGCCCTATGCCGGCGCGCTGGACTGGGCCGACGGCGGCCCCACCAGCACCCCGGACACCAACAGCGCCTTCCGCCTCGCGGGCCTGCTGGGCAAGTTCGGGGTCTCTTCAGAACTTGCCGGCCGAATCGAGGGCGCCTCGGTGCTGCTGGTCGATGACGAGGTGGTCTCCCGCTGGACGCTCACCGTGGCGTCCAGGGAGCTGCGCGGCGCCGGTGCCGCCCAGGTGCTTCCCTTCACGCTGGGGATGCGCGGATAGCTGTACTGACCGGCCCACGGGCGTCAATGCTGGATACTCCCAGCTCCAGCCCCCAGGATGAGGAACGAAGCCGCACAGTTCTCACGACTCGCAACATCCTGAGGAAGGACGATCCGTCACGATGAACTCCCAGACGACGCACTCCACCCACGAGCCGGCCGACACTCATCGTTCGCTCTGGCTGGACACCCACGCCCCCGAGTCCATCCCCACGGATACCTTCACCGAGGGCGCCCACTACGACACCGTGGTGGCCGGCGCGGGACTGACCGGTCTCACCACGGCGGTGCTGCTCGCAAGATCAGGGCACAAGGTGGCAGTCCTGGAGGCCCGCTCGGTCGGCGTCGTCGCCACCGGCAACACCACTGCGAAGCTGTCCCTGCTGCAGGGCACCAACCTCTCCAGCATCCGGAAGCACCATTCCGACGAGATCCTGCAGGCCTATGTGGACGGCAACCAGGAGGGGCAGTCCTGGCTGGTCCGCTACCTGGAGGAACACGAGGTGCCGTATCAGCGGCGCACCGCCTATACCTATGCGGCCACCGAATCCGGACTCTCCTCGCTGCGAGAAGAGTTCGCCGCCTGCCAGAACGCGGGGCTGCCGGTGGAATGGACCGAGAAGACCGATCTTCCGTACCCTGTCAGCGGGGCGATCGCGCTGAAGGACCAGATCCAGTTCCACCCGATGGAGGTCCTCGGAGCCCTGGCCGCGGAGCTGCGTCATCGCGGCGGTGAGCTGATCGAGGGTGTGCGGGTCACTGGAGCCAGCTCCGGCGATGGCTCCTGGCGTGACACCGAGGACGACGCGGCACGCAGCTCCACCGATGATGACACCGAGGGCTCACCGCTGACTGACGCTGTGCCGTTGGCCGATGGCGCGCCGCTGAGCGTGGAGACCAGTCAGGGCAGCGTCACGGCGTCTCGGCTGATGCTGGCCACCGGTGTGCCCGTGCTGGACCGTGGCGGATACTTCGCGAAGCTCAAGCCGAACCGCTCCTACGCGATGACCTACCGGGTGCCGGGCTCCCCCGCGAGCATCCCGCAGGGGATGTACCTCAGCGCGGATTCCCCGGCGAGGACCCTGCGCACGGTGCCCGTCAACGGCGAGGAGCTGCTGCTGATCGGCGGCAATGACCACGTGGTGGGCCGCTCCCCGTCCGAGGCCGCCGCCGTGCAGGACCTCGAGGACTGGGCGCAGGAGCACTTCCCCGGCGCAGAACGGACCCACGTCTGGTCCGCGCAGGATTACCGCACCTCCCAGTACGTGCCGTTCTTCGGGAAGCTGCCCCGCGGGGGCGGGAAGATCTACCTGGCCACGGGATACAACAAATGGGGCATGTCCAATGCTGTGGCTGCCGCCCTGGCGATCTCCGCGCAGATCCTCGGCGGGCATATGGCCTGGGCCGAGACGCTGGGGGCGCGGATGACCTCACCGTCAGATGTGCTCACCGGGCTCAAGGACAACCCTGAGGTCGGCGCGACCATGGTCGCCGGCTGGGCCGCGGCGGAGGTTCACGCCCTGCCCAAGGAAGCACCCGCCGAGGGTGAGGGCGCAGTGGGCCGGGAGCACGGCAAGCCGGTGGCGGTCTCCACGGTGGAGGGCGAGACCTGCAAGGTCTCCGCGATCTGCCCCCACCTGGGCGGGGTCCTGAAGTGGAACGACGCCGCGTTGTCCTGGGACTGCCCGCTGCACGGTTCCCGATTCGCGGCAGACGGCGAACTGCTGGAAGGTCCCGCGGTCACGAACCTGTCGATGCTGTGACGTCTCTTCAGGACCGGTTGCCGACGGAGAAGTCCCGCGGGTAGGAGCTCTACGCGCCGAAGCGGGTCGCGGCGTCGGCCGCGAATCGCGAGGCCGTGGCCGCCGCGGTCTCCAGGCTGTCTCCGCAGGTGAGGCGTCCCATGAGCGCGCCCGCGAAGGCATCTCCGCAACCACTGGTATCCACGGCCTTCACCGGAACCCCGGGGGCTTCCACAGCGGGTTGACCGCTGCGGTGCAGCAGCGCGCCCTCCCCGCCGCGGGTGACGATCAGTGTCTCGACGCCGAGCTGGGCTGCCGGTTCCGGGGAGCCGGAGTGCCCGGCCTCAGTCTCGGGTGCGCGCTCCAGCAGGTGCTGCGCCTCCCCCTCGTTGACGATGACCATGTCCACGTTCCGCAGATCCACGGCGCCGGCGGGCAGTGGTGAAGCGTTCAGCGCCACCTTCGTCCCGGCGGCGTGCGCACGGGCGGCAGTCTCCAACACCGTCTCCAGCGGAACCTCCAGGCTCAGCAGCACCCACTCGGCCTGCTCTAACAGCGCAGAGGGGCAGTCATCGGCGCGCAGTTCCGCATTGGCGCCGGGGACCACCACGATCGTGTTCTCCCCGTCGGCGCGCACGGTGATGAACGCCATGCCCTGCGCACCACGTCCCGGGGTGACCGCCTCGGCCCGGACCCCGGCCTCGAGCAGCGAGGCCACGGCCTCGGTGCCGGCAGCATCGGCGCCGCAGCGGGCGACCAGGTGTGAATTCGCGCCGACCAGCGCGGCCGCCACAGCCTGGTTGGCGGACTTGCCGCCGGTGGCCGTCTCCGCGGCCTGGGCCAGCACCGTCTCCCCCGGCTGGGGGAATTCGCTCAGCTGTGCGGTGATGTCTCGGTTCACCGATCCCATGACCAGCAGTGTCACGCGCGATCTCCTTTGACGGCGGTCGGGCGGGTCAGGACAGGGAGAGGAAGAGCTTCTCCAGCTCTTCCACGGTCAGCCCGTCTTCGGTCTCGGCGGCGGCCTCGGGGTCGGTGATGCAGAACTGCATCGCTGACGAGACCACGCTGAAGCCTGCACGGTCCAGTGCCGTGGACACCGCGGAGAGCTGGGTGACCACGTCACGGCAGCTCCCGCCGTTCTCCACGGCGTTGATCACCGAGTCCAGCTGACCGCGCGCCCGCTTGAGACGGTTCACGATCTTGCGCTGTGTCTCCGGATCGGCTTCTCTCATGCTGCTCTCCCTGCTACTCGCGCTGATATGTCTCTATGATGCCAGCAGTGCCCGGCGTCGTCGGAACGTGAGGGTTCCCAGCAGCGCGAGGACCAGCACGGCTGCGGCCGCGCCGTAGACCATGGGCAGCTCCTGGAAGAAGACCACGATGCCCATGATCAGCACCAGGTAGCCGAAGACCTTCTTGAGCGCCTTCTCCGGGACGTGCTTGCCGAACGCCGTGCCGATCAGCGCGCCCAGCACGGTGATGACGGTGATCATCAGCACCGGCACCCAATCGATGCTCACTTCAGTCAGATATCCGGCCAGCCCGGTGAAGGACTTCATCGAGATGATCAACAACGAGGTCCCCACCGCCGCCGGCATGGACAGCCCGCCGAGCAGCACCAGGGCGGGCACCACGAGGAACCCGCCGCCGGCGCCGACCATCCCGGTCACCAGACCGACCGCCAGTCCTTCGGCGAGGATCTTCACCACGGGCAGCTTCCCGCGGCCCAGGCCGGTTGCCTGCGGTCGACGGTCCATGATCATCGCCAACGCGGTGGCCACCATCATGACCCCGAAGGCCACCATGAGGACGACGCCGGGCAGCTGAGCCCCGACCAGGCCACCACCGAAGGCGCCCGCCATCGCGGCCGCTCCGAAGATGAAGCCGGTCCGCCACTGCACGGTGCCACTCCGCGCGTGGGCCACCACGCTCACCGCAGAGGTCACTCCGATGATGAACATCGACGCAGCGATGGCCTCCTTGGGTGGGAAGCCCGCCACGTAGGTCAGAAGCGGCACAGCCAGGATGGTGCCCCCGCCGCCGAGCAGGCCCAGTGAGAGCCCGATTCCGACGGCGAGGACCATCGCGAGGATCAGCCCGCTGCTCATGACCGCGACCGCACCCGCGAGGCCGGCTGAGTCTGGGCAGCCCGGTCGTCTTGGATCTGGGTCGAACGCGGGATCTCGGCGAGCAGCTTCTCCACGGTGGGATCAGCCTCAACCTTGTTCCACGGCATCTTGTTCAGCGCCGCGGCCATGGCGCAGGAATCGGTCAGGGCTGAGAAGGTCAGCCCTGCGCCGATCGCGCCAGCGAGGTAGCCGACCTTCGGCGAGATCAGCTTGCTGCCCACAAATCCAGTGAGCACCAGGGACCCGGCCACCATGCGCACCTGTCGGTCCATGGCCCAGCGCTGCCGGCCCTGTTCTGTGTGGTGCTGGTGCTGTGCCTGAAGAGCGACGACGCCGCCCTCGAGCACTCGCGCCGAGTCCACTCCTGCAGCGCGCAAGTGCTGCAGGGCCTGGTTGGCGCGATTGCCGGTCTGGCAGATCAGCACGATCTCGCCGGTGAACTGCTCGGCCAGGGTCTCCTTGTTCTTCTGCAACAGATCCAGCGGCACGTTGTGCGATCCGGGGACCCGAAGCGATTCATGTTCCGCGGGTGTGCGCACGTCCACGAGCAGCGGGGCCTGCTGTGACTGGAGCTTCTCGGCGAGTTCGGTCGGGCTGATCGGGGCGGCGGGCGCCGTCGTCGTCGTGGTGGTGTTGTTCGCCATAGGGCTGGGTGTTCCTTTCAGGAAGTACGGGGGTGGTGGTTCCGCGCTGCTGAGGTCGGTCACTCGGGGTCCCGCCGAGCTCGTTCAGCAGTGCCGGTTCAGTGCGACTGTTTCCACTCGGTCCAGCCGGCGTAGCTGCCGACGAGCTCGCGGACGTCGTGGCCTTCGCGGCGCAGGGCGCTGGCGGCCACGGAGTTCCGGACCCCGGACTGGCAGTAGGTCACAATCGGCCCGGTGGAAGGCAGCTGGTCCTGGTGCCAGAGCACCCGTCCGGCGCTGAGCTGCTGGGAGCCCGGGATGTGTCCCGCAGCGTGCTCGGACTTGTTGCGGACATCCAGCAGCAGAGCGGGCTCGAAGTCCTCCAGCTCCGCTGGAGTGATGGTCGCCGGCTGGGTGGTGGGCAGATCGGCGAGGCTGATCGTGTAGCCCTTCACCCGGTCGATGCCCACCCGCGTGAGGTGAGCGCGCATGGTCTCGGCCTGGTCCTGATCCTCCGCCAGCAGGAGCAGCGGCTGGGTCTCGGTCTCTGGGTCATAGGCCCAGGCGCCGAAGCTGGCGAACTTGCCGCCGGCAGGGATGTTCAACGAGCTCACCACGGTGCCCTGCTTGACCTGATCATTGGGGCGGGTGTCCACGAAGATCGCCCGGTCCTCCTCCAGGGCGCTGCGCACCTGATCCGAGGTGAAGGCCTGAAGCGGAGACAGCGGACCCAGCACGGCGGGGCCCTCCTTGTTCTCACGCTTCATCCGTCCGAAGTAGGCATGAGCGTCGGGCTGGCCGTCGAGGAGCTCATCGATGAAGCCCTGCTCGTCATCAGCGGCGAGGTGCTTGGACCACCAGGCGTTGGCCCGCTCGTAGCCGACCGTGGTGGCCGGCAGCGCACCCAGAGCCTTGCCGCAGGCGCTGCCGGCGCCGTGGCCGGGGTAGACCAGAATGTGATCGGGCAGGGTGAGGAACTCGTTCTTCAGGCTGGCATAGAGCTGCTTGGCTCCCTCAAAGCGTGTGTCGACTCCCCCGGCGGCCTCGTCGAGGAGGTCCGGGCGGCCGAGGTCTCCGGCGAAGACGAAGTCTCCGGAGATCATGTAGCCGGGATCATCGCTGAAGGCCCCGTCGGTGACCAGGAAGATCAGGTGCTCCGGGGTGTGTCCGGGAGTATGGCGGGCCTCCACGCGAATGTTGCCGAGCGTGATCACGTCCCCGTGCTTCAGCCGGGTCGCGTCGAAGCCGTACTGCCAGTCCTCGCCACCTTCACCGGAGATGAACGCTTCGGCATCGGCGGCGGCGGCGAGCTCGCGGGTGCCGGAGAGGTAGTCGGCGTGGATGTGCGTCTCGGCGACCTTGGTGATGCGCATCCCGTGCTTCGCGGCGAGGTCGAAGTACTCGCCGACATCGCGGCGGGCGTCGATGACCATGCCCTCGCCGGTGGCCTGGCAGCCGATGAAGTAGCTGGCCTGGGCCAGGTCCTCGTCGTAGATCCGTTCCAGAAGCATGAGATCGCTCCCCTTCCTTGACAGTCGATGGATACCCCTGGGGGTATACGACTACTGTGCCATATACCCCCTGGGGTATACAAATGGGCAGCGCGGAGTGGTCCGCTTCGGTGCGCTGCCGCGGCACCGGAGCTTGGGGGAACGCGGCCTTGGAGCCCCCGGAACGTGAGGCTGAGAGGCTGCGTTAACACTGCTGAAACGCGACCCGGTAGGGTGGAGTCCCTGCCCTCCCCCAGCGCGCCCGGCCGGCGACCTGTGTGTGGACGCGAGCAGCAATCGTGTGTATCTACCTGGCCTGCGCGGCATCTCCGCCGCCGCGGCCAAGGCGGCACTGAGTACGACAGAGCCGACACCGGAGGACCTATCACCATGCCCGCGCCCCAGCCCGAGACCTCGCGCCAGCAGGATCCAGCGCGCCAGCCCGACTCCGCGCCCAGCGAGGCTCCCAGTGAGGCTTCGACCGAGGCGCCCGACGAGACTTCCCGCGAGGCGCCGACGCTGCGCGGCGCCGTCGGGCCCGCCTACTTCCCCGTCGCCCTGCTGGCGCGGTTCCCCTACGCCATGATGGTGGTGGGGGTGCTCACCCTGGTGGTCGCGGCACGGGACTCGCTGACCCTGGGCGGGGTCACCTCCGCGATGGTGGGGCTGGGTACAGCGATCTTCGGGCCGCTGATCGGCGCGGCCGCGGACCGGTGGGGTCAGCGGCCGGTCCTGCTGATTGCCGGTCTCGCCAGCAGCCTCTCGCTCTTCGCCCTGGCCTGGGTGGTCTACAGTCCCTTCGGCACCTGGGCGGTGCTGGTCTCCGCGTTCCTGGTCGGCTCTACCGCGCCGCAGGTTCCGCCGATGTCGCGCAGCCGGCTGGTGGGCGTCATCTTCCGGAAGCTGCCTGCGGCCCGGCAGCAGAAGACGATGAACTCCACGATGGCCTACGAATCGGCCGCCGATGAGATCACCTTCGTCTTCGGGCCCGTGATCGTGGGCCTGCTCGCAGCCACCCTGGGTGGTGCGGCGCCGATCATCGGCGCGGCCGTACTCACGCTGTGCTTCCTGCTGGCCTTCGCGATGCACCCGACCGCCGACGTCGTGCCCAAGAACACCGCGACCCACCGCGAGCCGGCCCCGGTGGGTAAGCTCTTCGCCCCCCGGCTGCTGGTGCTGCTGGCCGGCGCACTGGGCATCGGTCTGATCTTCGGCTCCACGCTCACCGTGCTGACCTCGTTCATGGCCGACCTGGGCCTCGCCGAACGTGCAGGACTGGTCTATGGCGCAATGGGTGTGGGCTCGGCCATCTTCGCGCTGGCCGCAGCCCTGTTCCCCGCGAGCTTCAGCCTGGAGGCGCGCTGGCTGAGCTTCGGCGGGGTGTTGCTGCTGGGCACCATCGGGCTGCAGTTCGCCTCGGTGCTGCCGGTGCTGATCCTGGTGCTGCTGGTCATGGGCGTGGGCATCGGCCCGACCCTGGTCACCCAGTTCAGCCTCGTGGCCGAGCGCAGCCCGCATGGACGCTCCGCCACGGTGATGTCCATGCTCACCACGGCGATCGTGATCGGCCAGTCCTCCTCCACCGCGGTCACCGGCTACATCGCCGAGAACCTGGGCACGCAGATCTCCGCGGTCGTCCCGCTCGTGGCGGCGCTGCTGATCATCCTCGCCGCCGTGGGCAACGCGCTGGGCGTGAGCAACAGCCGGGACTACTCCCGCGAGTCAGACTGACCCTCCTCCGCACCGGGCTCCTCAAGAGAGATCTCCGCCGGGTGGTGCGCAGCACCGTGATGGTTCAGGTGTTCGGTGGTGCGCGGGTCAAGGGTCGGCCAGACGCCTGCCGTGCCCGCCCCGAGAAGCGGCCGCAGGACAGAATCATGCAGCGAGGAACCCGGGCGTCGTCGTCGTAGTGCCAGGACCAGGCGCACCGCCACGGCCACGAAGAACACCAGGCCGAAGCCCAGCACGAGCACCGTCATCACCGAATCCATGGGCTCCACCCTGCCATGAGCTCGATGACACCCTCCACCCTCCCGGTCACATCCCCCGGGCGGTTCGGCGGTGGTAGGAACCACCTGGGGACACAGAAACGGCCGGTGAGGCTCCCCCGCAGGGGAACCTCACCGGCCATCATGTGGCGTCAGCCGCTCAGCCGAGGCTGGCTAGCTGGAGCCGTTCAGCAGGAGCTGATCACGCGTCGTCGTCCTCGGTGTTCGAGGAGCCGTCGCCCTCGACCACGGGGGCGAGGCTGAGCTTTCCGCGGTCATCGACCTTGGAGATCTCGACCTGGATGCGCTGGCCGACGCTGACGACGTCTTCGACGTCATCCACGCGCTTGCCCTCGTTGAGCTTGCGCAGCTCGGAGATGTGCAGCAGGCCATCCTTGCCCGGGGTCAGCGAGATGAACGCGCCGAACGTGGTCAGCTTGACCACGGTGCCCAGGTACCGCTCGCCGATCTCAGGGACCTGCGGGTTGGCGATCGCGTTGACCGCGGCGCGTGCTGCTTCTGCAGCCTCGCCGTTGGTCGCGCCGATCAGGACGGTACCGTCATCTTCGATCGAGATGTCGGTGCCGGTGTCCTCCTGGATCTGGTTGATCATCTTGCCCTTCGGGCCGATGACCTCGCCGATCTTGTCCACGGGGACCATCACCGAGATGATGCGCGGTGCGAACTCGGACATCTCATCCGGGGTGTCGATGGCAGCTGCCATGACGCTCAGGATGTGCAGGCGAGCCTCGCGGGCCTGCTTCAGCGCTGCGGAGAGCACCGAAGCCGGGATGCCGTCGAGCTTCGTGTCCAGCTGGATGGCTGTGACGAACTCGGAGGTGCCGGCAACCTTGAAGTCCATGTCGCCGAAGGCATCTTCGGCGCCGAGGATGTCGGTCAGTGCGGCGTAGCGAGTCTCGCCGTCGACCTGGTCGGAGACCAGGCCCATGGCGATGCCTGCAACAGGGGCCTTCAGCGGGACGCCCGCGTTGAGCATCGACAGCGTCGAGGCGCAGACCGAGCCCATCGAGGTGGAGCCGTTGGAGCCCAGCGCCTCGGAGACCTGGCGGATCGCGTAGGGGAACTCCTCGCGGGAGGGCAGCACCGGAACCATGGCGCGCTCAGCGAGAGCACCGTGACCGATTTCGCGGCGCTTGGGCGAACCCACGCGGCCGGTCTCACCCACCGAGTAGGGCGGGAAGTTGTAGTTGTGCATGTAGCGCTTGGTCTTCACCGGCGACAGGCTGTCGATGTTCTGCTCGAGCTTGAGCATGTTCAGCGTGGTGACACCCATGATCTGGGTCTCGCCGCGCTCGAAGATCGCCGAGCCGTGCACGCGGGGAAGAACCTCGACCTCGGCGGTGAGCTGGCGGATGTCCGTCAGACCGCGTCCGTCGATGCGCACCTGATCGCGCAGGATGCGCTGGCGGATGACCTGCTTGGTCACCGCGCCGATGGCCTTGGCGACTTCGCCGCCGCGGCCTTCGAATTCCTTGCCCTCGCCGGCGAGCTCCTCGCGGACCTCGGCCTTCAGCTCGGAGTCCGCGGTGTCGCGCTCCTGCTTGTCGGCGATCTGGTACACCTTGCTCAGGCGCTCGGAGGCGGAGGCCTCCACAGCGGCGAGAACGTCATCCTCGTAATCCACGAAGGTGGGGATGTCGATCTCGGGCTTGGCGGCGCGTGCTGCCAGATCAGCCTGGGCATCGCAGAGGACCTTGATGAACGGCTTGGCAGCCTCGAGGCCCTCGGCGACGATGTCCTCGGTCGGAGCGGTCTTGCCCTGCTCCTTGATGAGCTTCCAGGAGTCATCGGTGGCTTCGGCCTCGACCATCAGCACGGCGATGTCACCGTCGACGACTCGACCTGCGACGACCATGTCGAAGACAGCGTTCTCCAGCTGGGAGTGCTTCGGGAAGGCCACCCACTGGGCGCCGTTGGCACCCTCGACGAGTGCCACGCGGACTGCACCGATCGGGCCGGAGAACGGCAGACCGGAGAGCTGGGTGGACATCGAGGCGGCGTTGATCGCCACCACGTCGTAGAGGTCATCCGGGTTGATCGAGAGCACAGTCTCGACGACCTGGACCTCGTTGCGGATGCCCTTCTTGAAGGCGGGGCGCAGCGGGCGGTCGATCAGGCGGCAGGCCAGGATCGCGTCGGTGGAGGGGCGACCCTCGCGACGGAAGAAGCTGCCGGGGATGCGACCTGCGGCGTACATGCGCTCTTCAACGTCCACCGTCAGCGGGAAGAAGTCGAAGCCCTCACGGGGGGACTTGCCCACCGAGGTGGCCGAGAGCAGGCTCGTGTCGTCGTCCATGGTGACCAGGACGGAACCGGCGGCCTGCTTGGCGAGGCGGCCGGTCTCGAAGGAAATGGTGCGTGTACCGAATGAGCCGTTGTCAATGATGGCTTCGGAAGTGTGAATCTCGGGACCCTGCATAACAGGTGTCTCCTCTCAGTTGTCGTGCATTACTGGCGCGCCAGTGAGAGAGAAGGATCTGCGTACATATGGTCGGTCATCGATCGAAGCCCACGGGCCCGGCACGTGCTGTGCCTCCCGGAGGCTACTACCGAGGACCGGAACATATGAGTTCGATCCCTCTCACTGGCGGGAGCGCCACCCACTAGTCTCGCATACAAAGCAGGCGACTCCTACGGCCGTGTTGACCGTGTAAGGAGCCGCCTGATTCGTTGCTTGGTGATCAGCGTTTGACGCTGAAGCTCATCGGCGAATACCGAGACGCTTGATCAGCGAACGGTAGCGCTCGATGTCCGTAGCAGCAAGGTACTTCAGCAGACGACGACGGCGACCCACCAGGATCATCAGACCGCGACGGGTGTGGTGATCGTGCTTGTGCACCTTCAGGTGCTCGGTGAGGTCGGAGATCCGACGCGTCAGAACTGCAACCTGAACCTCGGGTGAACCAGTGTCACCCTCGGAAGTTGCGTACTCCTTGATGATCTCCTGTTTGACAACGGGATCTAAAGCCATGGAAGAGCTCCTTCATTGTTGTACCGCGAACAGGACCGGGCTTTGCCCTTGCGGGCCAGGGACCAGTGTCAGCCACCGCGGACTGCAGCATGACGTGTCGGCTAAGCGACCTGTCTACGATACAGGAGCCCGCGAGATGGGGCCACCCACTCCGCGTTTTACCTCCCCGTGCGAGTTATACCGGGCAGACGGTCGGCGGGGTAGATCACGTAGGCCCAGGTAAAACGCTGGTGTGGAGGACGGTGAGGTACGGAAGCTGGACCGGCTCCCCCGGCGGGAGCTCCAGGTGCTCGTCGAGGTACCAGTCGAGGTTCGCCCGGCGGCGCTCCCGAGCCGGCTCATCGGCAGAGAGCCAGGAGCTCAGCGTGGTGGACAGCGTGCGGATCTCCTCCGGGGTGATCGACCGCTCCCAGCGGGTCTCCCGCGTGGTCCAGGCGCCGAAGAGGGCAGGATCCACCGGCGGGGTCCAGCCGGGCCGGTAGACATCCCCGGCGCGCATGATCCGGGTCAGCCGATGCACCCAGGGCACCGAGGTGTCCAGGTAGTTCGCCACCACAGCCAGCACTCCCCCGGGCCGGAGAATCCGGCGCACCTCCTGCTGGACCAGCGCGTCATCGAACCAGTGCCAGGCCTGGGCCGCGACGACGACGTCGCAGCTCGCCTCCTCCAGGCCGGTCTCCTCTGCCGTGGTCCGGTGCACCTGAAGCCGTGGGCTGGCCGCGTCCCGGCCCCGCGTCTGATCCGACTCTTCGCTTCGGGCTGCGAGCACCTCGGTCATCGCGATCGAGGGCTCCACCGCATGGACGTCGGCCCCGTGCTCGAGCAGCGCTCGGGTGAGGATTCCGGTGCCGGCGCCGAGATCGGCGACCACGGGGTGGGCTGCGGGCGAGAGCGCCAGCATCCTCGCCACCACCTCGCGCGGATAGCGCGGCCGGACGGCGTCATAGCTCCAGGCCTCCTGCAGGGAGGTGTCCGTGGAGAAGGAGGCGCCGAGCCGGCGTCGTCGGTCCGGGTCCGTGATCAGCGCCTGCTGACCGGGACGTGACTTGGGACGGGAGGGCACGGCGGTCGTGACTAGTCGACGGGGAGTCCGGCGAGGACCTGACGGGTCTGCGCCACGTCCTGATGCATCTGCTCCACCAGCTTCGCCACGCCTTCATAGGCGACCATTCCGCGCAGGCGCTGCACGAACTCCACACGCACGTGCTGGCCGTAGAGATCGAAGTCCTCAACCAGCTCTTGGGGCCGATCGATGACATGGGACTCCACCACACGTTCCAGCCCGTGGAAGGTGGGGTTCGAGCCCACCGAGATCGCAGCCGGCCAGGGTGCCCCGGCGGCGTCCTCCAGCCAACCGGCGTAGACGCCGTCGGCGGGGATCATGCCCTCGGAGGCACTCGCCAGGTTGGCAGTGGGAAAGCCCAGGTCACGGCCGCGGGCCGCGCCGTGGACCACCTCGCCCAGCACGGCGTGCGGACGGCCGAGCACCTCGGCGGCGGCGGCAACATCCCCGGCGTCGAGCGCCTCGCGCACCCAGGTGGAGGAGCAGCGGCGCGAGGTCTCGGCCACGGTGTGACCGGAGAGCGCGAAATCATCCACACCCAGCACGCGGAAGCCGTAGCGTTCGCCGAGTTCGACCATGGTCTCGAAGTTGCCCGAGTTGCCGCGTCCGAAGCGGACGTCATGACCGATCACGACCACGGAGACATTGAGCAGGTCCACGAAGTAGGTCTTCACGAACTCTTCGGCGGTGAGTCCGGCCAGGTCCAGGTTGTAGTGCAGCACGAGCAGCGCATCGATGCCGGACTCAGACAGGCGCTGGACCTTCTCCGCGGTCCCGGTGAGCATCACGGGGCAGTCATCGGGGCGGTGGACCTGCAGCGGGTGCGGGTCGAAGGTGATGGCCACGGCCTGGGTGTCTTCTTCGCTGTGGGCAGCGGCGACAAGCTGGGAGAGCACCTCCTGGTGACCCAGGTGGACGCCGTCGAAATTGCCGATGGTCACTGCGGTGGGTCCCAGCCCCTGCGGGACTTCTTCGCGACCGTTCCAGAACTGCACGTCGGAAAGCCTATCGCTCATGCCTGGGTGCCGCGCGCGGCGGAACGTCCGGGGCGGTGGCGCAGCAGCCAAAACAGGCCGATGAAGGGCAGCACCAGGGGCACGAAGGCGTAGCCCTCACCGAAGTGGGACCACACGGTCGCCTCGTTGAAGAGCTCCGGCTGCAGGTAGGTCCAGAGTCCGACGCTGAGCACTCCGGTCAGCTCGACGAGCACCGCGATCAGCGCGATGAGCCAGGCGCGGGCGCCGATGCGGGCCAGGGCCAGGGTGGCGACGATGTAGACCGCGGCGGCGAACCCGCTGAGCGCGTACGCCACCGGGGAGGCGTCGAAGTCGGTGAGGATCTGATAGAGCGCCCGGGCGAAGGAGGAGACGGCGAAGATGCCGTAGGCGGTGATGATGAGCATGCCGACGCCGCGGTTGCGCGGCGTCGGCATGCTGGCGGCTTTGGCCCGGCCGCCGTCGGTGCTGGCAGCCTTGACCCGTCCGCCGTCGGCCGTGGTGCTGTTCAGGTTCTCGCTCATAGCGCGCTTCCCCACCAGATCTCCTCCAAGCGGTAGATCATCACGAATACGACGAGCCCGACAAAGCTCATCACCAGGTTGGACCAGCGGGTCTTGTCGATCATGGCCCAGATGAACACTCCCACCGGGAGCATCAGTGCAGTGACAATATAGCCCCAGAACTCCCAGGCCTCTCCCGCGATGGAGGCGCCGGCGGCCTGCCGGATTCCGGCGTAGACCGCGTAGACGATCAGGTAGAGCTCGATCAGCGCCAGCGAGATGATCGAGGAATCCGCCGGGTGATCGCGCACCGCGGTCATGATCCAGCACACCACCACAGACAGTGCGCAGACGAGGGTGCCTATGAGGAACATCACCGTCATGCAGAGGATTCCTCGGACTGTGTCGAGGTCTCGGCGGGGGCGGATGACGACGGCGCGGCGGGGGCTGCGCCTTCGCCTGCAGTGTGTGCCGCAGCGGGGGCGGTGGCCGGGGCGAAGACCAGCTCGGGCTTGGCCTGGTAGCTGCTGGACTCGGCCGCGTGGGCGGCGTCTGGCGAGGCCGATGCCCCCTTCTTGGCCGGGACGTCGCGCAGCAGGGCCACCAGATCTCCCTCGGGCCCGAAGGCGGCCGTCAGCTGGGGATCTTCCCCGGTCCCGGAAGCCGTCACGCGCCGACCGAAGCCGAGGTTCGCGGTCTCCTCGGCGGTGAGCTCTCGGGCGGGGAAGAGCTGAGCGGCGGCCTCGGCCAGGCCGATATAGCCGAAGTCCTCGCCGAGCTGTTCCAGGGACAGTGTCTGGTCGATGCCGTAGGGACCCACGGCGGTGCGGCGCAGCGCGGTGAGATGACCGCCCACCTCCAGCGCCTCGCCCAGGTCGCGGGCCAGCGCGCGGACATAGGTGCCGGAGGAGACCCGCACCTCGATGTCCACATCGATGAGCTTGCCGCCCTCGATCCGGCGGATGTCGAGGACCTCGAAGGCGTGCACGGTGATCGCACGGGAGTTTAACTCCACGTCCTCGCCGGCCCGCGCCCGGTCATAGGCGCGGAGACCGTCGACCTTGATCGCAGAGACCGTGGCCGGGACCTGTTGGATCTCGCCGGTGAGTCGGGCCACCTCGGCGTGGATGTCCTCGGCGCCCACCGCATTGGCGAACCGGGTCTGCAGAAGCTCGCCCTCGGCGTCGTCGGTGGTGGTGGACTGGCCCAGCCGCATGGTGGCGGTATAGGTCTTGTCCACCCCGACGATGTGGGTCAGCAGCCGCGTGGCACGGTTGATGCCCACCACCAGCACGCCGGTGGCCATCGGGTCCAGGGTCCCCGCGTGGCCGACCTTGCGCGTTCCCGCGAGCTTGCGGAGGCGCCCGACCACGTCATGGCTGGTCCAGCCCGCGGGCTTGTCCACCAGGACGAGGCCGGAGCCGACCTCCAGCTCCTCGGGCTTCTGCTTCTTACCCATGGGTGCTCAGTTGGCCTCGGATGCGCGGCGAGTGCCGGACCCGTCGGCGTCGTCCTCGGAGGACTCGTCCTCCTCGACCTGCCAGCGGTAGGGCTTCTCCTCGGAGGCGGGCTGGGCGTCCTTGCGGAGCGCGGCGACCTGCTCATCCTGCTCGCGGGCCTTGCGCAGCAGGTCTTCCATGTGCGCCGCCGATTCAGGGATCTCGTCGGCGACGAACTCGAGGGTGGGGGTCAGCCGGATGTTGAGGTTCTTGCCGAGCTCGTGGCGCAGCACGCCCTGGTTCGCGGCCAGGACCGCTTCGGCGCCGGCGCGAGAGTCCTCGTCCGGGGCCATCACCGTGTAATACACGGTGGAGTGCTGGAGATCGTTGGTCACGCGGGCGTCGGTGACGGTGATGAGCTCGGCACGCTCATCCTTGACCCGGCGACGCAGCGCCTCGGCCACGATCACCTTGATGCGCTGCGCCAGTCGGGCGGCGCGTGCTGGATCTGCCATGGGATGGTCCTTTCAGAAATTCTGTGTCCCAGCCTAGCCCCGGCGTGGGGCCCGGCTGGGCATGGGGTGCTGACAGGTCCGGGGACCCCGCCGCGTGGCAGAGTCCCCGGAACTGTCGCCGGACGAACCGGCGGGCCTGGTCAGGAGCGAGGAATCTCGCGCATCTCCCAGGTCTCGATGCTGTCACCTTCGCGGATGTCGTTGAAGGATCCGAGGCCGATACCGCACTCGAAGCCGTCGCGGACCTCGGTGGCGTCGTCCTTGAACCGCTTGAGCGACTCGATGGTGAGGTTGTCTGCGACCACATTGCCGTCGCGCACCAGGCGGGCCTTGGCGTTGCGGCGGATGAGACCGGACCGGACGATCGAACCGGCGATGCTGCCGAACTTCGAGGAGCGGAAGACCTCGCGGACCTCGGCGCTGCCGAGTGCCGCTTCCTCGTACTCGGGCTTGAGCATGCCCTTCAGTGCTGCCTCGATGTCATCGATGGCCGCGTAGATGACCGAGTAGAAGCGCATGTCCACGCCTTCACGGTCAGCCAGGTCGGTCACGCGCTCCGCAGGACGGACGTTGAAGCCGAGGATCACTGCGTTGTCCACAGTGGCCAGGTTCACGTCGTTCTGCGTGATCGCACCGACGCCGCGGTGGATGACGCGGAGCTGCACGTCTGCACCCACATCGATCTTGAGCAGAGCGTCTTCCAGGGCCTCCACGGCACCGGATACGTCGCCCTTGAGGATGAGGTTGAGGGTGTCGATCTTGCCCTCGGCCACAGCCTGGTCGAAGTCTTCCAGGCTGATGCGCTTGCGGCGCTTGGCCAGCTGAGCGTTGCGCTCCACCGCCTCACGCTTCTCAGCG
This sequence comes from uncultured Nesterenkonia sp., assembly GCA_947494195.1. Classification (GTDB taxonomy): domain Bacteria; phylum Actinomycetota; class Actinomycetes; order Actinomycetales; family Micrococcaceae; genus Nesterenkonia. The sequence goes on from CANLUC010000005.1 coordinate 59,351, forward strand.
ATCTGACGCGCGGTGCGGTCATCCGAGGTGGACAGGAACGTGTCACCGGCGCGAGGCACCGAGGACAGACCCAGCACCTGGACCGGACGGGAGGGCAGGGCCTCCTTGACGGTCTCACCGTGCTCATCGAACATGGCGCGGACACGGCCGTGGGCGGTGCCGGCGACCATGTTGTCGCCCACCCGCAGCGTGCCGGACTGGACCAGCACAGTGGCCACGGCGCCGCGACCCTTGTCCAGGTTCGCCTCGATGGCCACACCACGTGCTGCCTTGTTCGGGTTCGCCGTGAGCTCCAAGGCCGCATCTGCCGTGAGCAGCACGGCTTCCAGCAGCTCGTCGATGTGCAGGTTGTTCAGCGCGGAGACGTTGACGAACATGGTGTCGCCGCCGTACTCCTCGGGCACCAGACCGTATTCGGCCAGCTGACCGCGGACCTTGTCCGGCGAGGCGCCTTCCTTGTCCATCTTGTTGACCGCGACGACGACCGGCACGTTGGCGGCCTTCGCGTGGTTCAGCGCTTCCACCGTCTGCGGCATGACGCCGTCATCGGCGGCGACGACCAGCACGGCGATGTCGGTGACCTTCGCACCACGGGCACGCATGGCGGTGAACGCCTCGTGACCGGGAGTATCGATGAAGGTCAGGCCGCGCTCGACGCCCTCGTGGTCCACGTGGACCTGGTAGGCGCCGATGTGCTGGGTGATGCCGCCGGCTTCGCCTGCGGTCACGTTCGCCTTACGGATGGAGTCCAGCAGTCGGGTCTTGCCGTGGTCGACGTGACCCATGACGGTGACGACTGCCGCGCGGGCCGAGAGCTCCTCGGAGCCCTCTGCCGCCAGCTCGTCCTCGATGTTGATGTCGAAGGTCTCGAGCAGCTCGCGATCCTCGTCCTCCGGGGAGACGATCTGGACCGGATAGCCCAGCTCTTCACCCAGCAGGTGGAAGGTCTCTTCGTCGAGGGACTGGTTGGCCGTCGCCATCTCACCGAGCTTCATCAGCACGGTGACCATGGCTGCCGGCTCGGCATTGATCTTCTCGGCGAAATCGCCCAGCGAGGAGCCGCGACGCAGCCGCACGGTGACGCTGCCGTCACCCTTGGGAACGCGCACGCCGCCGATCTCGCGGGACTGACGCTGCTCCATCTCCTGACGCTTTGCGCGCTTCGACTTGCGAGCCTTGGCCTTGGAGCCGCCGCGCCCGAAGGCACCTGCCGCTCCGCCACGACGAGGACCGCCCCCGCGACCGCCGCGAGGCGGACCACCGGCGGGAGCGCCCGGACGACCGCCGGCAGGTGCCGGGGTCTGGCTGGGCATCATCGAAGGCTTGGGGCCTCCCGGACGTGCGGCTGCCGGACGGGCTGCGCCGCCTGCTGCCGGTGCACCGTGACGTGCGCCGCCTGCCGGGCGTGGTGCACCCGGACGGGGTGCGCCGCCGGGGGCGCCCTGACCGCCGCGGGGACGGGGTCCGCCGCTGCGTTCGTTGCGCATGCCCTGCTGGGGCGCGAACGGGTTGTTGCCCGGACGTGGTCCAGCCGGCTTCGGTCCGGGGCGGGGGCCGCCGGTTCCGCCGGGACGCGGGGCCTGGCGCTCGGCGCCCATGCCCTGGCTCGATGCGTAGGGGTTGTTGCCCGGGCGGGGTCCGCCGGGCTTGGAGCCGCTGGCCGGCTTGGCAGCTGGCTTTGAGGCCTCAGGAGCGGCGAGCTCCTGCGAGGGCTTCTCGGCAGGCTTGTCCTCAGCCTTGGGGGCTTCGGGCTCGGCCTTCGCGGCAGGCTTGGGCGCCGGCTTCGGTCCGGGCTTGATGCCGCCGGGACGCGGAGCCGAAGAACCGGGAGTCGGTGCCGCGGAGGAACCGGACTGGGCCGGGGCCGAGGAGTCAGCGGCAGGCGCAGATGCGCCGTCGGACTTCTGCGAACCGGGGCGGGAGGCTGGAGTGGAATTGGAAGCGGGAGCTTCGGCGGGCTTGGCGTCGGGGAATGCCTGACGCAGCTTCTTCGCCACCGGGGGCTCCACGGTGGAGGAGGGCGATTTCACAAACTCGCCCATACCCTGCAGTTTTGCGAGGGCTTCTTTCGAGGTGATGCCGAGCTCTTTGGCGAGCTCGTGTACGCGGGCCTTGGCCACATTTCTCCTTGTCTGGCCCACGCTTCCCCGCCGGCACCAGCGGGGCTGATGTCAGCGGTTCATCGGCGAAGGCCGTTTGAACTTCTCTGAAACCGTGACGGAGTTGCTCTGAAAAGTCATCGCGGCGAACTCATGCGTCGGTGTTCATCGGGGATCCATCTCTCTGAACCCGCTTTCTGGCCTCAGTCGCTTTGGACTGCACCGGAGTGCTGTCCGAGGAGCTGGGGCCGTTGGTGCCGATAATGTCGTGCAGCTCAAGTGTGCTCGTATCCACAGGCCGGCGGAACGCCCGGTTGAAGGCCTTCCGCTTGACTGCAGTGTCGAAGCACTCACGCTGCGGGTGCAACCAGGCGCCTCGTCCGGGAAGAACCCGGGCGGTGTCCCACACCACCTGCTCAGGTGCGGATCTGGCGTCGTCGGCTGCGGTGAGGACAAGCCTCACCACGTCATCCTGGGCGACCTGACGGCGACAGCCGATACAGGTGCGCACTGGAACCATGACAGTCTACCCCTTCTCGCTGATTCGAGCAGAACGCTCGGCCCGAACGAACCCGGTCAGGGTGCTGCCAGCGTGGCGTCGGAGACGATGTCGATCCGCCAGCCGGTGAGCTTCGCGGCGAGCCGGGCGTTCTGCCCCTCTTTGCCGATGGCGAGCGAGAGCTGGTAGTCCGGGACGACCACGCGGGCGCTGCGGGTGGCCTCTTCCAGGATCGTCACCGATTTCACCTTCGAGGGCGAGAGCGAGTGGGCGATGAACTCGGCGGCGTCGTCGGAGTGATCGATGATGTCGATCTTCTCGTCGTTGAGTTCGGTCATCACCGCGCGGACTCGGGAGCCCATGGAGCCGATGCAGGCACCCTTGGCGTTGATGCCCGACTGGTGGGCACGGACCGCGATCTTGGTGCGGTGTCCGGCCTCGCGGGCGATGGCGGTGATCTCCACGCTGCCGTCGGCGATCTCCGGGACCTCGTGTTCGAAGAGCTTCTTCACCAGGCCCGGGTGGGAGCGGGACAGTGTGATGGAGGGGCCGCGCATGCCGCGGTGGACGTCGACGACGAAGGCGCGCAGCCGCCGGCCGTGGATGTACTCCTCGCCGGGGACGTGCTCCTGCGGGGGAAGCAGCGCCTCGACGCTGCCCAGGTCCACCTGGATCATGTTCGGGTTGCGGCCCTGCTGGATGGTGCCGGAGATCAGCTCACCCTCGCGGCCGCGGAACTCGCCGAGGACCTGATCGTCCTCGGCGTCGCGGATGCGCTGCATGATGACCTGGCGCGCCGTGGAGGCTGCCACGCGGCCGAAGTCGCGAGGAGTGTCGTCGAACTCGCCGATGACCGTGCCGTCCTCGTCGCGCTCCTTGGCCCAGACCGTGACGTGACCCGTGGACTGATCGATCTCCGCCCGGGCGTGCTGCAATGCACCGGGTGACTTGTGGTAAGCCAGCACCAGCGCCTGCTCAATGGCGGGGATCAGCCGCTCCAGCGGGATCTCTCGCTCTTTGACGAGCATGCGCAGTGCGCTCATATCGATATCCACTTGTGCCTCCGGTCAAGCCAGTCTCTACTCCGTGTGGGAAAACTCTACCTGCACTCGCGCCTGGGTGATCGACGCGAAACCGATCTCCGTGGGATCCGCATACTTCACCGGCATGCCCTTCTTGGGCGCAGGCTTCTGCTCGGCCACCGTGATGGAGTCGTCGCTGACCGCGGTGAGCCGGGCCAGCATCGGGCTGCCTCCGGTCGGGGTGATCTCCAGCAGCCGGCCGAGGTTGCGCTCGAAGTGCCGGGGCTCGGTGAGCGGACGGGTCGCCCCCGGGGTGGAGACCTCCAGCTCGTAGCTGTCCAGCTCGGGAAGCACGTCCTCCTCGTCCAGCCGGGCGGAGATCGCCTGGGAGAGGGCGGCGACCGTGTCGAGGTCGACCTGGTCCGTGCCGGAGGGCAGATCCACGGAGACCTTCAGCGTGGTGGTGCCGCCGCTGGGGCTGAGCTCGAGCTCTTCGAGGAAGAGCCCCTGTTCGGTGACCGTGGGGATGATCAGCTCGGCGATCTTCGCGGTGCGGGCATCGGTGAAGCGCTGCGCTCCGGTGGGGCGTGGGGCGATGGCCATGACGGTCCTCTCAGTGGCGGGTGGTGCGTCTCCATTGTGCCTGAGACCTCCCCTCCGCGTTTTACCTCCCCTTACGTGTTCTACCCGCCCGGCGGTCGGCCGGGTAAAACGCGTCCGCGCCGGTAAAACGCTGGGACAAGGGGACGCCGGCGGTGCTGAGCAGACGCCGGAGGCGAGAGGGGTCTTGCAGGTCAGCCCAGGTGAAACGCAGGACGGTCAGCCCGAGGGCGCGCAGCCCGTCCTCACGCTCCTTCTCCGCGATCACCACCTCCTCGGCGCTCCGGCCCGAGAGCGCCCTCGAGGTCCGGTACTTCAAGAGCCCGTCGAATTCGCCGACGACGCCCGGACCCTCCCAGAAGAAATCAGTGATGCAGGACCGCCCGTTCGGCAGTTGGAACATGCGCTGCAGGATCGGGGCCGCGAATCCCAGTTCAGCGATGCGCACCCGCGACCAGGACTCCCCCACAGATTCCGCCCCTCCGTCGGCGAAGTGCCATGCCGCGTCCCAGCGCACGCGGCCTCGCGCCGATGCCACCAGACGCAGCGAGGGTTCAACCAGGGAGAGAGTTCCTGGCGGGTGCCGGCGCTCGCCTACGCGTCCCGCCTTGTACGCGTCGAGCACCACCACCGCATCCGCGAAACCCAGACGGGGCACGGTGTCGGCCAGCACCAGGCCCAGCGGTTCCACGTAGATGCCCTGTGCTGCTGTGCTCTGCCCGTCGAAGGTCTCCAGATTCGGAAAGGGATACCGGAGCACTGCCTGCTCGTAGCCGGGTTTCCATTCCTCCCCGAGTCCGCCCCGCAGCCGGTCTCGGAGGGTGCGCGGGTACTGATGGTGACGGGTTCCGATGGCGCGCAGCGATGCGGGACTCCGCGCGCCGCCGTCGTGCGCCTGCTTATGAGCCCGCAGGAGACGTTCGGTCGCGGTGGTGGAGGCTCGACCGGTCAGCGCGGGCGCCGGGTGGAAGCCACTCTCCGAGTTGCGCGTAGTGCGCACCGTCACGGCGTCGGGAGGGTGCAGCAGCCCGATCCCATGCAGCGCCAGTGCGGTCGTCCGGCAGAAATGCGTCTCCGGTGCCAGCAGATGCACGGCCGCTGCGGCGATCAGGAGGCGGTCCCAGGACGCCGTCTCCAGCCAGGTGGAAGGATGGAGGTAGATGCCGCGGCGGATGCGCAACAGCTCTCCGGCGTCGACCAGCGCGCTGAGCCGACGACCGATCCCCTCCACATCGCTGCCTGCCCAGGCACCGGCACCCGGTCCGGCACGAGAGCTGTCCCAGAGATCCTTGGCACGAAAGAGACGACCGCGTGGCAGTGCGATGGCGAGTGGGGTGAGGTGTGCAGCCATGGGAGAAGCCTGCTCCTGTCACGACACTCCGCGAGTGAAGTCGGCCGCACTGTGGATAACCCTCCCCGCCCTCGCGTTTTACCTCCCCATCCGAGGAATACCGGGCCGACGGTCACCCGGGTAAAGCACGCAAGGGGCGGTAGAACGCCCGGGAGCCGGTGCCCCTTAGACTTGGGCCGGTAGAAGATCCCTCACCGGAAACGAGAACACCTGTGCCGCTCCGCCTGTCCCACCTGTTCCTCCGCACGCTGCGCGACAATCCGGCAGATGCCGAGGTCGCCAGCCACCAGCTGCTGGTCCGCGCCGGCTACATCCGCCGCGCCGCGCCTGGCGTCTACACCTGGCTGCCGCTGGGGCTGACCGTGCTGCGGAAGATCGAGGAGATCGTCCGCGAGGAGATGCACCGGATCGGCGCCCAGGAGGTCCACTTCCCTGCCCTGCTGCCCAAGGAGCCCTACGAGGCCACCGGCCGCTGGGACGACTACGGCGACGGCATCTTCCGGCTCAAGGACCGCAAAGAGGCGGACTACCTGCTCGCGCCCACCCATGAGGAGGTCTTCACCCTGCTGGTGAAGGACCTCTACAGCTCCTATAAGGACCTGCCGCTCTCGATCTACCAGATCCAGACCAAGTACCGCGACGAAGCACGCCCCCGGGCGGGCCTGCTCCGCGGACGCGAGTTCATCATGAAGGACTCCTACTCCTTCGCGCTGACCGAAGAGGACCAGCGCGCGGCCTATGACGCCCACCGCGAGGCCTACCTGCGCATCTTCGACCGGCTCGGGCTGCCCGTGGTTCCGGTCAACGCGGTCTCCGGTGCGATGGGCGGCTCCGCCTCGGAGGAGTTCCTCTTCCCCTGCGACATCGGCGAGGACACCTTCGTGGAGTCCGACGGCGGCTTCCGCGCCAACGTCGAGGCCGTCACCACGCCGACGCCGGAGCCCATCGACCACACGAACCTGCCCGCCGCGCAGGTGCATCACACCCCCGGCACCAACACCATCGCGACCCTGGTCGACGCCGCGAACACCGATCAGCCCCGGGACGACCGGGCTTGGACCGCCGCGGACACGTTGAAGAACGTGGTCGTCGCGGCCGTGCTGCCCGATGGTTCACGGCGCATCGTGGTCCTGGGCGTGCCCGGTGACCGCGAGGTGGATCTCAAGCGCGCCGAGGCCACCATCGGCGGACTCATCGGTGTGGGCGGCGAGGTGGCCCTGGAAGCCGCCAACGAGGCTGACCTGAAGAAGAACCCCGGACTGGTCCGCGGCTACATCGGCCCCGGCCTGGCCCTGGACGCCCCCGTCCTCGGCAATGAGGGCAGCACCGGGATCACCTACCTCGTGGATCCCCGCGTGGTGGCCGGCAGCAGCTGGATCACCGGCGCCAACGAGGCCGATCAGCACGTGTTCGGCCTGGTGGCCGGGCGCGACTTCGGCTGGGACGGCATCATCGAGGCCGTCGTCGTCCAAGAGGGCGATCCGGCCCCCGACGGCTCGGGCCCGCTGCGCACCCGTCGCGGCATCGAGATGGGACACATCTTCCATCTGGGCACCCGCTACGCCGAGGCGCTGGGCCTGCAGGTCCTCGACGTCAACGGCAAGCTCGCCACCGTGACCATGGGCTCCTACGGCTTCGGCGTCACCCGCGCGCTGGCGGCCATCGCCGAGGCCACGCATGACGAGAAGGGCCTGATCTGGCCCGCCGCGATCGCTCCCGCCGATGTGCACCTGGTCGCCACCGGCAAGGGTGACGAGGTCTACGCCGCCGCCGAGTCGCTGATCACCCAGCTCGAAGAGGCCGGCCTCAGCGTGATCTACGACGATCGTCCCAAGGTGTCCCCCGGCGTGAAGTTCGGCGACGCCGAGCTGCTCGGGGTGCCGATGCTGGTCACCGTGGGCCGCGGTCTGAAGAACGGCACGATCGAGCTCAAGGATCGCCGCTCGGGCGAATCTCATGAGGTCCCCGTGGAGGAAGCCGCCGCGGCGGTGCTCGACCACGTCCAGGGCCTGCACGACGTCCAAGGCGCGCGCTGAGCGAAGCCCTCGAGGCTGCCACTGACTTCCTGGTCGGGGGCAGCCTCGAGATCACCTGGGTGACCCTGCTGCTGCTCATCGCCGCAGGCTTCGCAGCCGGGTGGGTGGACGCCGTCGTCGGCGGGGGCGGTCTGCTGCAGCTGCCCGCGATGCTGATGATTCCGGGGATCACCCCGGTGCAGGCGCTGGCCACGAACAAACTCGGCTCGATCTTCGGCACGACGACGTCGGCGATCACCTATGCCCGGCGGGTGAAGCCGGCGATGGGCACGGCCCTCCCGATGGCACTGGCCGCGCTGCTGGCCAGCTACTGCGGCGCCGTCGTCGCCGCGTCGCTGCCGGAGCAGATCATCCTGCCGCTGATCCTGCTGGCGCTGATCGGCGTCGGCGTGTTCACCGCGGTCCGCCCCCAGGTGGGCCAGCTGGAGAAGCTGCGCCACGTGGGCATGGGGCACCTGGCGCGGGCCGTCATGATCGGCATGATCCTGGGCTTCTACGACGGCGTGCTCGGACCCGGCACCGGAACGTTCCTGGTCATCGCACTGGTCACCGTGCTGGGCTACAACTTCCTGAACTCCTCCGCGCAGGCCAAGGTGGTCAACGTGGCCACCAACCTCGGCGCGCTGCTCTACTTCGCGCCCGCCGGGCACGTGCTGCTGGGCCTGGGCCTGGTGCTCGGCGCGGCGAACATGGCCGGCGGCTACCTCGGCGCGCGGATGGCGATCGCCAAGGGCTCGAAATTCATCCGAGTGGTGTTCCTGATCGTCGTCTTCGCCCTGGTGATCAAGCTGGGCTACGACGTCGCCGTCGACCTCTTCGGCTGAACCCGCCCCTCCTGCGCCCCCCGCGTTTTACCCCCTCCCGCGAGTTATACCCGTCTGACCGTACCCGGGGTAAAGCACGAAAGGGGAGGTAAAACGCGAGAGAGGGGTTACTCGAGGCTGGCCAGCAGGTCCGCGGCCTCTTCCTCCAGTTCGACGACGGCGACCTCCGCCTCCTCCTCGGACAGCGAGTCCTGCAGCGGGACCATCACGGTCACAATCTGCGAGCCGGTGCGCAGCGTCACCGCCGCGCTGTGCTCGGTCTCCCCTGCCGAGCTGATCCTTCGGGTGATGCCGAAGGCGGCGTCAGCGTCCGAGGAGAGGTCCACTCGATCGATCGAGGTCGAGGTCTCCACGGCGTCGTCGGCGCTGCGCTGCGCAGTGTAGGAATCACACTCATCCAGACCATCCTGCTCGGCGGTGAAGTGGGACTCTGCGGCGCGCCAGTCGGGGAAGGTGTAGATGACGGCCTGGCGCTCGGCAGGCAGATCCACGGTCACGGGCTCAGGCTCCTCCTCGGAATCCTTCCCGTCCTGCTCGGAATCCTCGGAGTCCCCGGCATCCTCCGCGTCGCCGTCCTCGGCAGAATCGCTGGGGTCCTCTTCACCGCCGGAGTCCCCGCCCTCGGAGCCTTCCGCTGAGTCCTCCTCGGTGCTGGCCAGCTCAATGGCTGCACCCGAGTCAGAATCCGAAGCCTCGGGCTCCTCGGCGTCTCCGCCAGACTCAGCCTCTCCGCCAGACTCCGCGTCTCCGCCGGACTCGGAACCGCCTGTTCCGTCGGCGAAGGCCACCAGGGCCCCGGCGGGCACCGGAACGGCCGATCTCACCACGTACTGCTTGCACTCCGGGGGATCCACCACCAGCTTCTGCAGTTCGGTCTCGATGTCGCGCAGACCGGACCAGTAATCATCGGTGTCGGTCAGCGTGGCCTCTGGGTACCTGGCTTCGAGCTGGGCCCGCATGTCCTCATGCGAGAGCTGATTCCCCGTGGGCTCCGGCGCCTGCGCCTCGGAGTCCCCCGCGCTGCTGCCGGCGTCGGCGGCCGGCTCCGTGGAGTCCTCCACCGTCGCCGTCTCACATCCAGTCAGCAGCACCATGGCAAGCAGTCCGAGCGTGATGCCGGCGCGGGCGCGCCGCGGAGGCACGGCAGAGGAAGCGGGGAAGAAAGTCATCTAGAACAGTATGGTCGCGAAGGTCCCCACCTGGGTGAATCCGACGCGCTGGTAGGTCCGAATCGCCGCGGTGTTGTAGCTGTTCACGTAGAGGCTCACCGTGGGCGCCAGCCGCAATCCGTGCTCCACCACAGCGGCCATTCCCGGCGCGGCGAGGCCCTGTCCACGGAAGCTCGGCCGCACCCAGACCCCCTGGACCTGCACCACCTCGGGGCTGACAGCTCCGAACTCGGCCTTGAAGGCGATCTCCCCGGTCTGCGGGTCATCGGCGATGATCGAATGCCCGGCGTCGATGAGTCCACGCACCCGCTCGCGGTACTGACTCGCTCCCTGGGCGTAGGGCGAGAACCCCAGCTCCTCGGTGAACATCGCCGCGCTGGCCTTCTCCACCCGGGAGAAGTCCTCCGGCACGGAAAGCCGCGCGGTGGGCAGCGGCGGAATCGACGAAGGCTCAGTCATCGACATCAGCGGCTGCTCGGGCCGGACATCTCGCGCGTCGGTCCAGCCGGTGGCGTCATAGAGCTCGACGGCGGCCTCGGCCTCCCCATAGATCGAGGCCACGCGGCGGCGCAGCGCGCCCACCGCCACCCCGAAGAGCTCAGCCTGCTCCGGTGTCGCGGCCACCGGGATGATGTTGCTGCCGGCCCAGCAGGCGGCCTCGAGTCCGTTCTCGCCATCGATGCCCATGACCACGGCGCTGTTGCGGCCCCGGCCGGGGCCCGCGCTCTGCCGGGCACGCACCGTGGTGGTCACCGAGACGTGCGCGACCGGGTCCGTGGCGAGCAGTCGATGCAGGGCAGGGGTGTCCCCATGGGTGAGCACGCGGACTTCGCCGCGGGTCGCGCGGTGCACTCGGGCTGCGGCGGCGTCAGCTGACGGAGACCACAGGGGCACTCGTTGCCTGAGCATCTCCATCGGATTCGCGTTCCATCTCCTCAGCCAGCCGGTTGGCCTCTTCGATCAGCGTCTCCACGATCTGGTCCTCGGGCACGGTCTTGATCACCTCGCCCTTGACGAAGATCTGACCCTTGCCGTTGCCGGAGGCCACGCCGAGGTCGGCGTCGCGCGCCTCTCCCGGACCATTGACCACGCAGCCCATGACGGCCACGCGCAGCGGGACCGTCATGCCCTCGAGCCCGGCGGTGACATCGTCAGCCAGGGTGTAGACATCCACCTGGGCGCGGCCGCAGGAGGGGCAGGAGACGATCTCGAGCTTGCGCGGGCGCAGGTTCAGCGATTCCAGCAGCTGGTTGCCGACCTTGACCTCTTCGGCCGGCGGAGCGGAGAGCGAGACCCGGATCGTGTCTCCGATGCCCTGGGCCAGCAGCGTGCCGAAGGCCACCGAGGACTTGATCGTGCCCTGGAAGGCAGGACCGGCCTCGGTCACGCCCAGGTGCAGCGGCCAGTCCCCGCGCTCAGCGAGCATCTGGTAGGCCTGGACCATGATCACCGGGTCGTTGTGCTTGACCGAGATCTTGAAATCGTGAAAGCCGTGCTCCTCGAACAGCGAGGCCTCCCAGACGGCTGACTCGACCAGCGCCTCGGGGGTCGCCTTGCCGTATTTGTCCATGATCCGCTTGTCCAGCGAGCCGGCGTTGACGCCGATGCGCAGCGAGACTCCGGCGTCGCCGGCGGCCTTGGCGATCTCGCCGACCTTGTCATCGAACTGCCGGATGTTGCCCGGGTTCACGCGGACCGCACCGCAGCCTGCGTCGATCGCCGCGAAGACGTACTTCGGCTGGAAGTGGATATCGGCGATCACCGGGATCTGCGACTTCGCGGCGATGATCTTCAGCGCCTCAGCGTCCTTGTCCGTGGGGCAGGCCACACGCACGATGTCGCAGCCGGAGGCGGTGAGCTCGGCGATCTGCTGCAGGGTGCCGTTGATGTCGTGGGTCTTGGTGGTCGTCATCGACTGCACCGAGACGCGGTGGTCACTGCCCACACCCACTGACCCGACCTGGAAGTTGCGCGTCTTCCGGCGCGGGGCCAGCACTGGCGGCGGCGCGGAGGGCATTCCGAGATTGATGGCGGGCACAGACTCTCCTGGTGGATCAGTTGCTCCAGAGCCCTCGCGGACCTTGGATTCTCACGGACGGCGTCGGGGTGATCCGACCTTTCCATGGTACCGCCCGTGAGGTGCGCGGCTAATCGAAGAGTCGTATCGGGTTCACAATGTCGGCGTAGATGAGCAGCACGCCCATGGCCAGCATCATCACGGCCACGACGTAGGTCAGCGGCAGCAGCTTGGAGATGTCGAAGGGACCCGGATCCGGGCGCCCGAGCAGCTTGGCAAGCCGACGGCGCAGGCTCTCGTAGAGCGCTCCAGCCACGTGGCCGCCGTCCAGTGGAAGCAGCGGGATCAGGTTGAAGACCATGAGCGCCACATTCACCCCGGCCACCAGGGACAGCAGCGAGGCGAAGCGGGACTCCAGCGGGATCTCCTCCTGCGCGGAGAGCTCGCCGGCGATCCTGCCCACACCCACCACTGAGAGTGGTCCGTCGGGGTCCCGCTCGGCGGAGGTGAAGGTGGACAGCGCCACGTCATAGAGGCGCACCGGCAGGTTCGCGACGACGCCGGCCACCGCCTTGGACTGTTCCCACACCACCGGCCCGGCCTCCCAGAACGGCTGCTGGACCATCTCCTGCTCAGCGCCCATGCCGATGAAGCCCACCGGTTCGGTGATGAGCGCGCCGTCGTCGTCGCGCTGGGCTCGTCCCAGACCGTCGCTGATCGGACGCTCGGTGAGGATCGGGGTCAGCGTGGTGCTGCGCTCCTCACCGGACCGCAGGTAGGTGACGCTGCTGGACTCGCCCGCGGACTCACGGATCAGTCCGGTGAGCTCGTCCCACTCATCCACCGACTGGCCGTCGAAGGCGAGGATCTCATCGCCCGGGCGCAGGCCTGCTTCGTAGGTGGGACCGGCAGGATCATCGGGTCCGCATTCGCTCTGCGCCGCGTCGGCGGCATCGGCCTCGTCTGCGGAGACCACGCATTCGAAGACCTCGTTCACGGTGGTGTTCGGCTGTGCGGTGCCGTGGAGGGAGACGATGCCGGCGGTCAGCGCCAGGGCGATGAGCCCATTCATCGCCGGGCCGCCGAGCATGATGATGATCCGCTTCCAGGTGGGCAGCTTGTAGAACGTGCGCTGCTCATCCCCGGGCTGGAGGTCCTCGGCGGCGACCTCGCGGGCGTCGGCGGACATCTGCTGGAAGAGACCGGTGGACTGCGAGCGCACCGTCTTGGTCGTGGTGGTCTCAGCGGAGCTCTCCCCCGCAGAAGCAGGTGCGCCGTACTGCGCGCCGACCTCGCTGAGATAGGGGTCCCGCGGCGCTGAGTCCGCAGCATCAAAGGACTCGGACGCAGCTCCCTCCGCGGATCCTTCAGCTGTCCCGGACTCCTCATGGTGCGCCGGGTGGTTCACCGTCCCGGTCTCATCTGGCGGCGGATACATGCCGATCATCGCCACATAGCCGCCCAGCGGGATGGCCTTGACCCCATACTGGGTCTCACCGCGCCGTCGCGAGAACAGGGTCGGGCCGAAGCCGATCATGTACTGGGTCACCCGAACGCCGAAGAGCTTCGCCGGAAGCAGATGGCCGACCTCGTGCAGAGCGATCGACAGCGCGATACCCAGCGCCACCAGCAGGACCCCGAGGATCATCAGCAGCGCGATCATGCGGGCGCCTGCACAGACGCAGCGCCGATCAGCGCGTCGGCCTCACGGCGGGCCCAGGTCTCCGCCTCGAGGACCTCCGCGAGGGAGAGCGTCCCGGCAGAGGGCGCGTAGCGCTCCAGCGTGGCCTCCACCGTGGAGACGATGCCGAGGAAGCTGAGCCGGCCCTCGTGGAAGGCCTCGACCGCCTGCTCGTTGGCGGCGTTGTAGACCGCCATGTGCGTGTCCGAGGCGGCGCAGGCCTGCTTGGCCAGGGCGACGGCGGGGAACGCGTGCTCATCCAGCGGCTCGAAGTCCCACTGCATGGCCTGGGTCCAATCGATCGGAGCGTCCACCTCGGTGAGGCGTTGCGGCCAAGAGAGACCGAGCGCGATCGGGATCAGCATCCGCGGCTGCCCGGCCTGGGCGATCGTGGAGCCGTCGCAGAACTGGACCATCGAGTGGATCCACTGCTGCGGGTGGACCACGGTCTCGATCTCCTTCAGACCGATGTCGAAGAGCAGATGAGCCTCGATCACCTCGAGTGCCTTGTTGACCATGGTGGCGGAGTTGGTGGTGACCACGCGGCCCATCGCGTAGTTGGGGTGCTTGAGCGCCTGGGCCGGGGTGACGTCGGCGAGCGCCGCGGGATCCCAGCCGCGGAAGGGTCCGCCCGAGGCGGTGACGATCAGCCGGGACACCTCGGAGGCGCCGCTGAGCGCCGTGGCTCCCGATGCTGGGACCGAGCAGAGGCCCCGCTCGTGGCGCCCGGAGCTCAACGCCTGGGCCAGCGCGGAATGTTCGGAGTCCACCGGGATGATCTGACCGGGTCGCTGCACCGCCTGTGCGACCAGCGCGCCGCCGACCACCAGGGATTCCTTATTGGCCAGCGCGAGGGTGGCACCCGAGTTCAGGGCCGCCAGGGTGGGCTGCAGGCCAATCGAGCCGGTCATGCCGTTGAGCACGACGTCGGCTCCGGACTGCGCGGCGATCTGCACCGCCGCCTCATCCCCGGTGAGGATCTCGACTGTCTGCCCTGTCTGCCCTGTCTGTCCTGTGGCACGCAGGGCGGCCTCGAGCTCCCCGGCCGCCGCGGCGTCGGCGATTCCAGCGAGGCGAGCCCCGGTGGCACGGACCTGTTCGGCCAGCAATGCTGCATTGGACCCGGCCGCGAGCGCGACGACCTCAAAACGCCCAGGATGAGCGGCAATAACCTCAAGGGCCTGGGTTCCGATGGAACCGGTGGAACCGAGAATCGCCACGCGGCGCTTGGGAGAAGCCATCTCACCATTATGGCGCACCAGCTCCGCCGCGAAGCATGGGGCTCGAGCACCCGCGCCTCATGGCCCACCAGCTCGCCCGTGATGTGAGCGCACAGTAGTCTGGGGACACACCAGATGCAGACCCACGCGGCCACAAGCCGATGAAGGAGCCTCACCGATGATCACGCTGCGCAAAGTGGAGACCGAGGATCTGGAGCAGTTCTTCATCTTCCAGCAGGACGCCGACGCCGCCCATATGGCCGCCTTCGCCTCCACGAATCCCAAGGACCGCAGCGTGTTCGACCATCACTGGGGTGAGCTGCTGAACTCCGATGACACCATCGTGCGCACGATCGACCGCGACGGTCAGCCGGTGGGCTCCATCGCCGCCTTCGAGGACGAGTCCAGCCGGGAGATCACCTTCTGGATCGAAAAGCGCTTCTGGGGTCAGGGCATCACCACCGAAGCTGTGAAGAAGTTCCTCACCGAGTTCCCCGAACGCCCCGTCACCGCGCGAGTCGTAGTGGACAATCTGGGCACCTTGAAGATCCTCCAGTCGCTCGGCTTCTCCGAGGTCGGGGAGGAATCGAGCTTCTCCAACGTGCGCGCCGAGGTGGTGCAGGAGAAGATCCTGCAGCTGAGCTGAGCCATTCTGGAGGCCGCCCCGGCCGAAGAACCCCTGCTCAGGTGCGTCACACTCGTCTCGAAGTGTGACACACGACATGGTCTACCGCGATCCAGCGTCTACTATGAATCAACGTGGCGCCGGGGGTGCCCTGATCCGAAATGGGGGACCACCACGTGAGTGCCAGAGCTGCTGAGGCTGTGATCGGACGCGACCCCCAGCGCGGCAAGATCCTCAGTGCCATCTACAGCACGCGGGCCGGGCGCAGCACCGTGTGTCTGCTCGAGGGCACGATCGGCTCCGGGAAGACAGCGCTGGCGGACGAGGCCCGCCGACGCGCAGCTGCTGCCGGCCTCACTGTGGTCTCCTTCGCCGATGTCGAGACCGGGGAAGACGTGTGTGATGCGCTGCGGCGCCACGGTCCGGGCCCGTACTGCCTGGTCGCCGAGGACTTTCACCGCGCCGGGCCAGAAGTCCATGGCGCCCTGGAAAAGCTCCTCGAGGCAGGCGCCTTAGGCCCTGGCGCGACGTGCGCAGTGCTGCTGCTCATGACCGTCTCTCCCACAGTGGATCCGCTCGCACGCAGGTTCGCCCGCACTGCGGCCCACACCGGTACCCGCATCACGCTGCGCGGCATCACCCGCCCTGAAATGGCCAAGCTGCTCCAGCTCCACGGCCATCGGCCGAGCGTGGAGATGCTCACCCGAATTCACAGTCGTTCTGCTGGCAATCCCGGCATCGCGGTGAGTCTGGCGGCTGCGTGTCTGACCGCGGAGGAGGTCTCCGCCTCCACGGTGCCGCAGTCCTATCTGCGGGCCGACGTGGAGCACCTGACTGCCCCCCTGCGGACGTTCCTGGAAGTCCTCGCACTGGATGGCCGCAATGCGCGCGCCGGGGAGCTCGCGGACGTCGCGGCACAGACCCTCCGTTCCTTCGCACCGGAGGAGGACCAGTCCATGGAGACGGACAGTCTCTTGGACGCACTGAGCCCGATCCTCACCGGCAACGGCCGCGAGGTCCGGCTCAGCGACCAGACCTGGCGCGAGACCGCCCTGGCGCTGATCACCCCGGCCCGTCAGCAACTGATCCACCTGCTGCTTGCCGAACGAACCATTGGACTCCCGCGCGCGCGACACCTCGCGGCCGCCACACCCGAAAGTGACCCAGGGCTGGCCCAGGAGTTCGAGGCCCAAGCTGAGACAGCCCTGCGGGACGGCAACTACTCAGCCAGTGCCGAGTACCTCGCTCTCGCCATGCGTGTCAGCCGGGGAAAGGAGAGACGCAGACTGCTGATCTCCGCAGGCCTCACGATGGGACTCGCTGAGAATCCCCCGGGCGTCTTCGAACTCTTCGAGGAGATCGACCTGCTCGGGGACGTCCCGCTGGCGGCGTTCCTTCGAGCGGGAATGGCCTTCTTCACCGGGCATCTCGATGCGGCGCGCAGCCTGTTGCTCGCCCAGCTCCGCAGCCCGCGCGAGGAGGGGCTGCTCGAGGACATCGTTCGCTGGAGGATGCTGATCCTGCTCTGCAGCGTGGAGATCGCCGCCGCCAACGAGCAGGCCGCCCAGGTCGCGGTGGCTCAAGCACGCGAACTCGGGATCGTGCCGAACACCCCGATCGACCGCGTCATGAACCGAGTGATGGTCATGCACGAGGTCTATGCCCTGTGGAATACGGGAGCGATCGAGGAGGCCATCACCTGTCTCGATGTCTTCCTGATCGAGGCGGCCGGCACCGCCGAGCACACCGACGCTCTCTACTTCCGCGGACGAGTGCACTTCTACGCGGGGCACACCGCCGCGGCACTCGATGACCTGGAGCGCGCGGAGGAGGGTCGTCACCTGAATGCGGTTCCGGCGGCCGCGCAGCGCGGAATGGCGGAACAGGCAGTGATGGAGTTCCATCTCGGGCGCTGGTCGGACGCCATCCTGCGCGCCGAACGCGTCATCGCCATGGCGCCCACCACACGAGACTGGCGTGGTCTGGCGAGTTCACATGCGGTGCTGGCGATGGTCGCCGTCGCCCACGCCGATGAGACGGCCGCCGCCGAACATGTGGATTGGCTGACCCATTACGTCACCACCGCCAGCGCACTGCCGCTGTACAACGTGATGACGGCGCTGGCCTGGACCGCCCGGATGTCGGGTGATCATGAACGTGCCCTCGAGGTCATCGCCGACTTCCGTCGCACCAGGCTCTACGCATGGTCTGACACCGTGGGGCTGATCGGGTGGCGTGCGCTGGAGATCGGCGCGCTGGTCGACCTCGAGAACCCCGGGGGTGCCAGGCTGGCGGAGGCTGAACGCCTCCTGGATGCCTTCAGTGAGAAAGTCGCTGCGCGACCGGGCCTCCCGCTTCCCTACGGCCATCCGCTGGCACTTCAGGCCAAGCTCGCCGCGAAGCGGGGAGACCTTAAGACCGCGGTGTTCGACTACCGCGCCTCGATCTGGTTGGCCGCCGAGTTCCCGCATACCCGCGCGCGACTGCACCATGCTCTCGGCGTGGTGCACCGTGAGCGCGGTGAGCACTCCGAAGCCGAGGAACAGCTCGAGGCGGCGCGCAACATCTTCGCGCAGCTGGGCGCGGCTCCGGAGCTCAGCGATGTCAAGAGCAGGCTGCTCTCCGTCGCGGGCCGATACGCCTCCCTCACGCCCCGGGAGAGGGACATGGCGTATCTGATCTCCCAGGGGCGGACCAATCGCGAGATCGCGGAGAACCTCTTCGTCTCGGTCAAGACCGTCGAGTACCACGTCTCCAACCTGTTGCCCAAGCTCGGGATCTCGTCCCGCCGGGAGCTCTGGACCGCCGCCGCCGTGGCGTCCCAGCGGACCAGCCCGCCGGAGCAGACCCCGGGGTTCTCCCCCGGGATCGTCGTCTGACCGGACCGGCAGCTCGGTGCCGAGCACTCGGCGTCTCCACGCTCGCGCCGGGGCCGCGTCACTCGTGACCAGGCCGGGCCGAAGCGCGCCGTCAGGACTCCTCGGCAGCGTCCGCCTCAACCTCTTCTGCGGTCAGCGGCACCCAGGGCGAGCTGTCCGGATCGGCCACTGACGCGTCCGGACTGTCCCCTTCGGTCCACCACTTCGCCTCATAGGGCGTGCCCTCGGAGAGCACCCTGTCTCCCTTGTCGTAGGAGGCGCTTCCCTTCCACTCCGGGTAGGTGCCCTTCTCGACGGTGAAGACCGGTGCGGGGGTCTCTCCGGGAAGAACGGGTCCGATCAGCTCCCAGGGCGTGTCCCACTCCTCGAGCACCGGGTTGTCCGGCAGCTCTCCGCGGGTCCACCATTTCGCCTCGTAGACATTGCGGTGCCAGACGATCTTCGTGCCTTCGAGGTAGGAAGCTTCCTTGTTCCAGATCGGATAGGGGCTGGTCTCCGGGTCATCCTCGGCAGGCGCGGCGGCTGTCGGGTCCGGCTCAGTGGAGGCGTCTGCCGCCTCGGCGGCGTGGCCGGTGTATCCCTTGCTGAGCACCTCGGCGAAGCGCTGGTCGCCCTGTTCGACGCCACTGCAGGCATCCGAGACCCGGGTGACGTCTGGGTAGTTCGATCCACAGGTGGCATCGCGGTTCAATGACCACGTCGACATCCGGCCCACGCCGTTCTCGACGGCGAAGTCGTGGAACCGTTCGGCATCGTCCAGATCGAAGATCTCTCCGGGCACGTCGTTCTGCCCGATCATCGGGGTGGCGCCCAGCTTGCCCCACAGAGCGGAGTCGCTGAGCGGAATGCCCGCCTGGTCATAGAGGATGCCCAGCTGCCGGTGCGTGGAGCGCATGGCCGCCGCGGAGGCGTCGAACATGGTCCGCGACTCCCGGGCCTCCCCGTAATTCATGGTCATCAGGTTCACCCCGGCGAGATCCGTGCCGGAGTCCAACATGCCGCTGACCACATCACGGCCCTCGGCAGTGAGTCCGCTGGGGATCACGGGCAGGGTGAGCCAGACCGCGAGCGGCTTGCCCTCGGCGCGACGCTCGGCCTGCAGCGAGGCCACTGCCTCGGCCCGCAGCGCGTTGCTCTTGGTGTCACTGAGCGCCGGTCCTTCGATGTCCAGGTCAATGGTGTCGAGGTCATAGCGCTCGATCACCTGGCGGTAGGCGTCGGCAAGCTCCTCGGGGGAATCGCAGACCGTGGCGAGCTCATCGTTGATGGCTCCGCCGAAGGAGACCACGACCCCGGCCCCCTGTTCGCGGAGCCGTTCGACGCGGCGGTCAAGATCGAGCTCCTGGCCGGCCTCATCCAGGCCGTAGTAGGTGCCCCAGCTCGGCGTGCAGCTCCCGTCCTTGTCCGCCACGATGAAGGACAGCACGACGTCGGAGGTGTTGCCCTCCGCGTCCGCCGACCCCTCCTCGAAGGCGTAGCTCGGGGTGGCGGTCACGTCCACATACCCGGCGAACCAGTGTGGTGCGGGCTCCTGAGAAGCCCCAGCCTCGTACATGCGGACTCCTACGACGCCGGCCACAGCGGTGGCCAGAAGAATGACGACGGCGAGGATGACTCGCCAGGGGGACAGGCGTGCGGTGGTGCTCATGCGGCGTCCTTCATGGTGCTGTTCGGCTCAGTCGAGCTGGTCTCCTGCTGGCGCGGGGTCTTCATGGACACCACGAGCTGCTTCGACGACGACGGCGCCTGAGGCTGGGACTGGGACAGGGGCCTGGGCTGTGGGTGGTCGCGCTGGGCGGAGAGTGATCCGATGGTCCCCTCGTCCAGGACGACGCGCCAATCCAGATTCTGCTCCGCGGGCTCCTGGGAGCTCGACTTCCGCGCTGACCTGGCGCTGCGGCGTGACTCGGACTTCTTCTCCACGTAGAACCATCCGCGGATGGCCAGCATCACATCCACGAAGGCGTTCCACGGGCCGATGTACGCGAGGAAGGCCCAGGTTCCCCAGAAGGCGTTGAAGGCGGCAAAGGCCGCGTTGCCCCAGTTCTGCTGGGTGATGTCCCGGGCGAGTGTGAGCAGTGAGAATCCGACGATCAGCACGGGTGCCACGGCATAGAGCCAGGGTGCGGCGGTCCGGTTCTTCACCTTGGGTGTTCTCGCGAACGGGATCTTCTCCCCGGTCAGCGCCTGCTGCAGAGACTTGACCACACCTGCAAGGTTGACCGGCAGCAGGATCAGGTTGAATCCGTAGATCCGAAAGATGTCCGTGAACTTGTATCCGCACTGCCGCAGGTCCGCGCCCATGGTCAGGAAGTAGGGCACCGCGGCGAGCAGGATCAGCGGGCTCAGCAGGCGCGAGTCGTAGGGGTAGGCGAGCAGGAAGATCAGCCCCAGCGAGGCCCAGGCGATCGAGGCCATGTAGTTGAGCCGCAGCAGCACTTCGCTGAGCCGGATCTGTTCCCCCCGACGACGGCGCGCGCGCAGCTCACGGAGCAGCTTGGGCAGGATCAGCAGTCCGCCGTTGGCCCAGCGTCGACGCTGGACCACCAGCGAACCGAAATCTGGCGGGGTGGCGCTGTAGGAGAGTCGCTCGGGGTAGTTCTGCAGCGTCCATCCGTGGGTCCCGAGGTCGATGCTCGACTCGGTGTCCTCGATGACCGTTCGGTCTTGCACGAAACGCTGCACCAGGACACCGTTCTCCCAGCTTACTTCAGCGATGTCCTTCAGCGCTGCGGTGCGGATGACCGCGTTGGCGCCGACCCAGAAGGTGGCTCCGGCGTGGCTCATGCCCTGGTGCAGCAGGTGCTGGATGTCCGTGGTGGCCCCTGCCAGGCGTTCGATCCGGGAACCTGCTCCACGGAAGGAGGAATAGGGGGTCTGCGTCACGGCGATGCGCTCGTTGCCCGGCTGCTCCAGCACGTGCACGAGCCGCAGGCAGTATTCGGGCAGAAGCAGCGAGTCGGCGTCGAGGGTCAGCACGAACTCTGCGTCCGGGACGCTGAGATCCGGGGTCACGCCCGGCTGCGCGGTCTCCAGAGATGTACCGGAGAACCCCTGCTCGATCGTGTAGTCCCCGCCCAGCAGCCCGAGGTAGGCATTGAGGTTCATCGCCTTATTGGCCTCATGGGAGAGGTTGGTGAAGCGCTTGCGCTCGAAGCTGCTGAGCTTGGCGCTGAAGATCCAGGCGAGTCTGCGATGCATCTGCAGCATGCGCTCGGAGCTGGGGAGCTCTCCGGACTCGGCCGCCATCTCCAGGGCATCGGCGGTGAGCTCCAGCTCTGCGGCCAGGCCGCCCAGCACCTGGGTGGAGAAGAAGTCATCCACATGATCGACTCGCGGCTCCTGGGCGGCCATCGAGCGCAGCCACTCCCCGCCCCAGGCATAGTGTCCGGCCAGGATCATGACCTGGAGCGAGTTCACCTGACGCTGCTGACCCAGCACCATCTCGAAGACGATCTGCGCGTCACGCATCCGGGTGGCCGGCTGCTCCAGCGCGGCCTCGATCTGTGCAGCGAGCGCTCGAGTCTCCTGCAGAGCGGGACTGTCCGAATACGGTGCGTCGTCGACCAGCAGCGCGACGTGGATCTCTGGATACTCCTGCAGGGCGGCGGACCAGAGCGTCTGTCGGACCACGCTGGGCTCTTCGGCGTAGGAGGGCACCAGCACGACGATGGGCGCATCATTCTCGGACCGCTCCGACACGGTGCTGTGACCGCTGAAATGAGCATCCAGCTCCGCCCGCGAGGCGCGACGGTGGGTCCGGAAGCGCAGCAGCGCTCCGTGACGGGCCACCAGGTACATCAGTGCGGAGAAGGTCAGCATGGTGACCACCAGCAGGTACCCGACGGTCTCCATGGTGAAGCGAAAGTTCTGCGACCCGTACTCCAGGAACTGCCAGAGCACGGTGGAGATGATGTAACCGACCCAGGCAAGGATGGTGGTCAGGATCGCCACGCGGCTGAGCACGATCCGACGCACGCTGGGGCGCGGGTGGACGACGGGCAGCGGCTCCGTGCGGCGTTCTGCGCCGAGCTGGCGGCGACGTTTGGCTGCGGCAGGGGTCTCCGCAGCGCCATCAGGCACGGCCGGCGAGGCGGCAGAGGCTGCCGCGCCGGGCACGGCGAAAGTGGACGCGCGGGCATGAGGCGCCGACGTGGGCAGGGCTGGTTCAGGGGAAACAGACATGAGATGACATCCCGGGTCTCGAGCAGGCGATCCTGCAAAGGGTGGCCCGCCGGCGGAAGGACCGGCGGGCCGTGGTGCGTAATAGAGACTATTGTCTATACCCCCTGGGGCACCCTGGGGTCCCACCCTAGGGTTTGACGCTCTGCGGACTTCTGTCCGTCTCGCCGTGTGAGGTGAAACTCCTCCTCGGTGTATTCTCGGGCCATGACTGTGAGCCACACAACATCTCCCGAGTCCACCCCCATCCCCCGCACCCCCGGACTGCGCTGGGGCATCCTCGCCACCGGATTCATCGCGGCGCAGTTCACCGGCGATGCGCAGCTCGCCGGCCTGGATGTGCGGGCCGTGGGCTCCCGCTCTGCCGAATCCGCCCAGCGCTTCGCCACAACCCATGAAATTCCTACGGCCCATGGCTCCTACGAGGCCCTTGCCGCGGACCCGGAGATCGACATCGTCTACGTGGCGACTCCGCACCCGATGCACCGCGAGACGGCAGGCATGATGCTCGAAGCTGGCAAGCACGTGCTCGTGGAGAAGCCCTTCACGCTGAACCGGGCGGAGGCCGTGGCGCTGCGCAACCTTGCGCGAAACAAGGGGCTGCTGGTGATGGAGGCGATGTGGACCCGCTATCTGCCGCATATGCGCCGGATCCACGAGATCATCGCCTCCGGAGGCATCGGGGAGGTGCGCACCGTCTTCGCGGACCATACCCAGTTCATGCCCACCGATCCGGAGCACCGGATCAACGCTCTGGGACTCGGCGGCGGCGCGCTGCTCGATCTCGGGATCTACCCGATCTCCTTCGCCTGGGACATCCTGGGTGAGCCCATCAGCGTCCAGGCGGCCGCGCACTTCGGCGCCACCGGCGCCGATACCGAGGTGGCGACGGTGATGACCCACCTCTCCGGTGCGCTGTCCACCACGATGACCTCATCTCGGGGCAAGGGTCCGAACACGGCGCACATCGTCGGGACCGCCGGTCGGATCGACATCGACGGTGTCTGGTACACCTCCACGGACTTCACCCACACGGCCACCGACGGCACCGTCGTCGAGCGCTTCGAGACGCCCCGGCAGGGGTTCGGCATGCAGCACCAGGCGATCGCCGCCGAGGACTACGTCACCCGCGGGCAGCTGGAGGGCGAGCTGCTCACGCTCGACGACTCGGTGAAGATCATGGGAACCCTGGACGAGATCCGCGCACAGATCGGACTGCGCTACCCCGGGGAGCCGCGCCTCCGCTGAGCCGTCATCGCCGACCCTGCCGCGCGGGAACCTCCGGAGCATGCAGCCGGAGCATCACCGCATCGGTATGGGCCGGAGGCTGACCACGCCCGAACCTGCTGACCACCACCGTCACGGTGAAGGCCAGCGGGACGCACCACAGCGCAGGGGACACGAGCAGCTGCAGCGCTCCGGGCTGCACCGGCCCCTCCCCCAGCGCGAGCCCCAGCACCTGAGCGGTCAGCGAGCTCACAGCCCCCACGGCCATGCCCCAGATCGCGCCCTGGGCGGTCAGTCCGCGCCACCACACTCCCAGCAGCATCACCGGGGCGAGGGCGGAGGCCGTGAAGGTGAACACCATGGCCACCGCTCCGGCCAGGGCAAGCTCAGAGGTGGCGGTCCCCACTGCCAGCGGGACGGCGATGGCCAGCAGCGCGCCCAGCCGGAAGCCGCGCACCGTCCCGGAGAAGAACTCCTGAGAGAGCACCCCGGAGACCGAGACGACGAGGCCTGAGGTGGTGGAGAGGAAGGCCGCGAAGGCGCCCCCGGCGATCAGCGCGGTGAGCAGGTCGCTGGAGAGTCCCTCGAAGACCGCGGCGGGCAGCCGAAGGATCGCGGTGTCATGGCTGAGTCCCCCGCTGCGCGCGATCTCGCCGGCGGCGGCAGGTGTTCCCCAGACCAGACGGGCGACGACGCCCAGGACCACGGGCAGCAGATAGAACAGGACCAGCAGACCCATCAGGACCGTCGTGGTCCTGCGGGCCGCCGCGCCGTCGGGGTTCGTGTAGAAGCGGACCAGCACGTGCGGCAGGCCGAGGGTTCCCATCATCAGCGCCAGCAGCACCGAGGTGCTGCGCGAGAATTCGGCCCACGGATCCCCTGCCGGCCCGAACGCCGCCAGAGAGGTCGACCACGCGCCGTCGATGGCTGGCAGCTGGAGCCGATCCCACAGTCCGACCTGCAGCAGGATGAACACAGTGGGCACCAGCAGCGCGGTGAGCTTCACCCAGTACTGCACGGCCTGCGCCAGCGTGACCGAGCGCATGCCGCCGGTGAGCACCACGAAGAGCACGACCATGGAGACCAGCAGCGGACCCACCCATCCGGGGGCCCCGCCGGTGGCGGAGAGCGCGATCGAGGCGCCATGCAGCTGCGGGACGATGTAGAGCCATCCCGCGGCGACGACGACGATCACCGTCATCCGCCGCATCAGCGCCGAACGGAAGCGCAGCACCACGAAGTCCGGCAGCGTATAGGCCCCCGAGCGGCGCAGCGGTGCGGCCATGAAGAGCAGCAGGATCAGGAACCCCGCGGTGTAGCCCACCGGA
Source organism: uncultured Nesterenkonia sp. (assembly GCA_947494195.1). GTDB lineage: Bacteria > Actinomycetota > Actinomycetes > Actinomycetales > Micrococcaceae > Nesterenkonia. The sequence goes on from CANLUC010000005.1 coordinate 84,110, forward strand.
AACCACAGCCCGTACGTCCCGTGGGCCAGGATCAGTCCGGCCACCCCGAGGAAGCTGGCGGCGGAGAGGAATTCTCCGGCGATCGCTGAGGCGTTCATCCAGGGCGGCACCCGGCGCGAGGCCACGAAGAAGTCACTGGTGCTGCGCGAGAGACCAGGGCTTCCCAGCAGCAGTGTCAGCGCGCAGACAACTCCGACGGCGAACAGGACCGTGATCTGCTCCCCGGTCATCGGGGCTCGCCTTCTGCGTCGGGGGCGGGTGGGGTGGCCGGGGTGGAGGGCCTGAGCGGACCGTCTGGGGCGGCCGGGTCGGAGGGGCTGAGGCCGACCACCTCGGCCCAGCGCCGTTCATTGGCCTCGGCCCGGCGCTGGAAGAGCCAGGCCGTGCCGAGCAGCACCGGGAAGAAGCCCACGCCGGGCACCACCCATGCTAACGGCACGCCGGCCAGCAGCAGCGCGCCGATCGGGGTGGCGGTCAGCAGCAGTCCCACCACCACGAGCAGCACGAAGAACCCGACCCCGAGGACCAGAGCCAACCGAAGCTGGGCTCGCATGAGCCGGCGCACTGCAGCGGCCGACTCGGCGCGGGAGAGGTTTCCCTGCTCCGCGCCCAGCGTGTGCTCTGCCGCCTGGCCGCGGCTGAGCAGCGCCTCACGCACGCTGGGCACTGCACGAGGCCCGCGCGCCGCACTCCACGCGGCCGGGGAGGGCTCTTCGGGCGAGCTCACAGCCTGCGCTCCTCGAGCCGCTCACGGACCTGTGGCATCAGGCGTCGGCTGACCTCGAGCTCCGCGTCGGGGACCCCGACGAGCATCCGGCCCTGTCGTCGCGTCACCCGTTGGACGTGGGCGAGGTTCACCATGGAGGACCGGTGCGTGCGCAGGAACCCGTGGACCTCCCACTGGTCCTCCAGCTCAGCCAGCGGCGCGCGCAGCAGGTACGTCCCCGCCTGGGTATGCAGTCGCGCGTAGTCCCCGTGGGCTTGGACCCAGCGAATGTCCTGCAGGTTGACGAGCACGGTGGAGTCTCCCTGCAGCACTGAGACACGGACCGGATCAGCGCGTTCGGGCCTCGCCGTCTGCTGTGCCGCGGCTGCGCGGCGCAGCGCCTCGGCGAGCCGCTCCGCCCGCACCGGTTTGAGCAGGTAGTCCCGGGCTTCGAGTTCGAAGGCCTCCACCGCCGGGTGGGCGTCGGCGGTCACGAACACCACCTGGGGGCCGGTGCTTGAGGAGCCGTCAGCACGCTCCCCCTCGTCCGGAATCTCTTCGCGCAGGCGCCGCGCCAGGGCCAGTCCGCTCATCGCCGGCATGTGGATGTCGAGCAGCACCACATCGACCTGCTGGGTCTGCAGCAGCTGCTCGGCGGCCCGCGCATCGGAGGCGGTGAACACCTCCCCTGCCTGGGGCTCGGCTGCCAGGAGCCACTCCATCTGGGTCACCGCGAGCGGTTCGTCGTCGACCACCAGCACGGTGAGGCCCTGGGCGAGGGGTGCGGTGTCCATCATGGTGCGTCCTGGGCTGGCGGCGGGGTCGGGTGAATCGGTGAGGTCTGGGAAGCCGCGGGGCTCTGCGAGGTCTCGGACGGGAGCTGGCCGGGCTGGAACTTCGGGATGCGCATCGAGACCCGCATCCCTTCCCCCGGAGCGGTCTCGACCACCAGTCCCGCCTCGGCGCCATAGGCCTGACGCAGCCGGAGATCCACGTTGCGCACTCCGATATGGGCGTTGCCGGCCTCACCGTGCAGCACCTCCCGCATCGCTGCAGGTTCGGCGCCCTGACCGTCGTCCACCACGCTGATCTCCGCGTGGGTCCCGGCGTCCGCGGCGCGCAGCCAGACAGTGCCTGATCCGGTCTCGGAATCTACCCCGTGGCGCACCGCGTTCTCGACCAGCGGCTGCACCGCGAGGAACGGAATCTGCACGCCCAGCACCTCGGGTGCGATCTGCAGCTTGACCTGGATCCGATCGCCGAAGCGCGCCTTCTCCAGGAGCACATAGCGCTCAACCGCGGCAAGCTCCTCGCGCAGGGTCGTGAAGTCTCCCTCCGCGCGAAGGCTGTATCGGGTGAAGTCGGCGAAGTCGAGGACCAGCTCGCGGGCTCGCACCGGGTCCGCCGGGATCGTCGCGGCGATGGCATTGAGGCTGTTGTAGATGAAATGCGGGGAGATCTGCGCGCGCAACGAGCGCAGCTCAGCCTCCACCAGCTGACGCCGCATCGCCTCATCCACCGAGGCCTCGCTCAACTCAGCGCGGATCTCCGGGCTGATGACCGACTCCCCCGTGCGGAAACGACCGGCGTCGTCGTCGGCGGTCTCGGCTCGGTGGGTCCGATACAGCAGCACGGCAGCACCGACCACCCCGGCCACCAGGACCAGGGCGAGCACGAAGGGGGCGAGCGCCGCCAGTGAATTCATCGTGTTCATCCTATGAGGGGTGAGCCGTGGATGTTGCACAGCTCACGGACCGACCATTCACCGCTAATTCGACACCGCTCATCGCACGACCCCCGAGAATGGCTGATCGTGACCAGGGTCACACTGCAGGCTGGAGACATACATCCGTGAATCTGGCTCGTGCGAGCGAGCCGAGACGACCTAGGAGGACCAGCCATGACTCACGTCAATGCCCCGCATGCGGGGCCCGTTGACTACCGGGAGGTGCAGCAGCGGGAAGACTTCAAGGAGCTTCGCAAGACGCACCGAAGCTTCGTCTTCCCGATGACGGCGTTCTTCCTGCTCTGGTACATCGCCTTCGTGATCGCCGCCGCGTTCTTCCCCGACTTCATGGCCATCAAGGTGTGGGGAAACATCAACCTCGGCCTGATTCTGGGGCTCGCGCAGTTCCTGACCACCTTCTTGATCACCGGGCTCTATGTCTGGTTCACCAATTCCAAGCTGGACCCGAAGTCCTCGGCGATCCGGCTCGAGCTCGAGGCCAGAGGCGCAGGCCTGCCTGAGGAGGAGAAGCACTGATGAACTCCCTGATCACCGCGTTCACCACGAACGCAGCTGAGGCGCCGCTGGCCAATGCCGCTGCCGAGGCCGGTTCCGACGTCGGCAGCCCGCTGGCGAATATCGCCATCTTCGTCGTCTTCGTGGGCGTCACGCTCTTCTTCGTGATCCGCGCCTCGAAGAACAACAACACCGCCGCGGACTACTACGCCGGCGGACGTTCCTTCTCCGGCACCCAGAACGGCACCGCGATCGCCGGAGACTACCTCTCCGCGGCGTCCTTCCTGGGCATCGTCGGCGCCATCGCGGTCTACGGCTACGACGGCTTCCTGTACTCCATCGGCTTCCTGGTGGCCTGGCTGATCGCCCTGCTGCTGGTCGCCGAGCTGATGCGCAACACCGGCAAGTTCACCATGGCCGACGTGCTCAGCTTCCGCCTGCGGCAACAGCCGGTGCGGATCGCCGCAGCGATCTCCACGCTGGCCGTCTGCCTGTTCTACCTGCTGGCTCAGATGGCGGGCGCCGGCGCGCTGGTCTCGCTGCTGCTGGGCATCGACTCCGGCGTGGGTCAGTCGCTGATCATCGCCGTGGTCGGCGCGCTGATGATCTTCTACGTGTTCATCGGCGGCATGAAGGGCACCACCTGGGTGCAGATCATCAAGGCCACCCTGCTGATCATCGGCTCCGCGGTGATGACCATCTGGGTGCTCGCGCTCTATGGCTTCAACTTCTCCGAGCTGCTCGGCGCGGCCGTGGAGAACACCGGCGAGGAGGCGCTTCTCGAGCCAGGCCTGCAGTACGGCGCGGACCTGTTCACCAAGCTGGACTTCATGTCCCTGGGCATCGCCCTGGTGCTGGGCACCGCCGCGCTGCCGCATGTGCTGATCCGCTTCTACACGGTGCCGACCGCCAAGGACGCACGCAAGTCCGTGGTGGTTGCCATCGCGCTGATCGGCGCGTTCTACCTGTTCACCCTGGTGCTGGGCTACGGCGCAGCGGCGCTGCTGGACACCGAGACGATCCTGGCAGCACCGGGCGGGCAGAACTCGGCCGCACCGCTGCTGGCCTATGAACTCGGCGGCACGCTGCTCCTGGGCTTCATCGCCGCCGTCGCCTTCGCCACGATCCTCGCGGTGGTCGCCGGGCTGACCATCACCGCCTCGGCCTCCTTCGCCCACGATGTCTACGCCCAGGTCATCAAGAAGGGCAAGCTGGACTCCGCCGGTGAGGTCAAGGCCGCACGCATGACCGTGATCGTGGTGGGCATCCTCGCGATCCTCGGCGGCATCGGCGCACAGGGACAGAACGTGGCCTTCCTGGTCGCGCTCGCCTTCGCGGTGGCCGCCTCGGCGAACCTGCCGACGATCCTGTACTCGCTGTTCTGGAAGCGCTTCACCACCCGTGGCGCACTGTGGTCCATGTACGGCGGGCTCAGCTCCGCGCTGCTGCTGATCGCCTTCTCCCCGGTGGTCTGGGGCCGCGACACCTCGTTCTTCCCGGATGTGGATCTGGCGATCTACCCGCTCACCAACCCGGGTCTGGTCTCGATCCCGCTGGCCTTCCTGCTGGGCTGGATCGGTTCGCTGACCTCCAAGGTGGCGGAGGACCCGGCGAAGCAGGCTGAGATGGAGATCCGCTCGCTCACAGGTGTGGGCGCGGAGAAGGCCACGGAGCACTAAGCCGCTCCCCCTGCGTTGAGGGGCGGATTCTCCGAGTACTCGATGCCGTATGCGGCATGAGATGCTCGGAGAATCCGCCCCTCAACTGTGTGTGGGCAGCTGCGGCGGGCACCAGCCGCGCTGCAGCAGGGCTCGCTGGATCCGCGCGATCGCGAGACGCCCCTGATCGGCCATGTGGTCCTGGGTGATCCGGACCTCCATCCAGCCCAGCTCCTCGGTGATCTCGCTGCGTCGGACATCCTTGCGGACGCTCGCCGGGGAGGAATGAAAGTCCTCACCCTCGTACTGGATGGACACCTTGAACTCCTTCACCGCCAGATCCGGTTCGAACCAGGGGTGGCCGCTGGGGTGAGCAATCACCGGGTTGACTCGCGGTTCGGGCAGACCCGCCAAGTGCATGTAATAGCGCAGACGCGTCTCCTGAGGAGAGTCAGACCCGACGCGGATGAGCTCCAGCACCTCACGTACCTGCCGGATCCCCTTGGTGCGGCCCCGGACGACGGCGACCTGGCGCAGCTCGGACAGTGTGGCCAGAGGAGCCCCCTCCTCCCCGTATTCGCGCCGTGGGCGGCGCACCGCACGGTCACCGAGAATGAGAGCCTGCTCCAAGGGTCGATGGAGCGCGAGATCCAGCCAGGTCCATGCCGGGTGGGTGAGCCGGACGCCGTCGAGCGTCACGATGAATCTCTCGGGGACCTCGATGCGGTGCCCGAGGACCAGGCCGGGCCGCTCCACTCGTGGTCCATCGCGCGGACTCGTGACATGAAATGGCGGCCCCGGCTCTCCCGGCAGCAGACCCCACTGCACCGCCGCAGTGTCGAAACTGATCACCCGGTCGGAATCTTCGGTGAGTCCCTGCAGCAGCGCCTGGGCCGCTGACCCACCAAGGACTTCCGGCCCACCAGGGATCCCGTCGATGCCGGGAAGCCCGGTGCCGGCGTAGATGCCATGGGCGACGCGGCGGATCAGACCGTTGGCCGCAGAGTGTTCGAGGTCTCGGCGGGTCAGCTCCCCCTCCAGCAGGCCCGCCCGGCGTCGGCCCATCGCGGGCATGATCACCGCGGGGCGTCGTCGACGGTCGGGAGGATGGCTGAGGAGTTCCACACGGCCCAGTCAATGCCTCGTCGGATGAGCTCGCGGCGCCGGACATCGAGCTGTGGAGAACAGAGGGTTTCACGCCGCAGCGGTGAACCCCTGGGGAAATCCACCGCCGCTACTCGCGTTGAGCGGCGGATTCTCCGAACAGTTGGGGGCTACTTCCGCATGAGGTACCCGTAAATTCCGCCGCTCAGCGAAAGGGGTGAAACCAGCCTCATCAGCCGACGGAGGCCATGATCTCTGTCATCTTGTCCAGGAAGGCGTCCACCTGGGCCTCGTCGTAGCCGTTGTGGCCGTGGGCGCCGGTGAAGGTGATCGTGCGGACCTCATCCACGCTCATCGGGTTCTCCCCATCGAGGTACTGCTCCAGCTGGCGGCACAGCTCATCCACCTGCTCCTTGCGATAGCCGTTGGAGGAGGAGTGCGCCGGCTCGCGGAAGCGCTTGCCGTCGGGCAGGGCCAGGCGTCCGCGCAGCGGCTCGGCTCGCTCGGCGAGCAGCTCGTACCAGGCATCCTCGCCATGGGCCTCGATGTACTTGTCGCGCTCGGAGCCGGCGAAGGCGTCCTCCAGCCGGTCTAGGGCGCCGTCGACCTCTGCGGGGTCATAGCCGCCGCCGGTCATCGAGAAGCTCACGTCCCGGATCTCCGAGAGGGCCATGCCCTCCCCGGAGTCATAGGCCACGCGGGCCCGTCCCATGAACTCGTCGACTTCGCGACGGCTGTACCCCTGCTCCCCGTCGTCGAGGAGGGTGAAAAGTGCGGTCTCGTTCTGCGCCATGGTCATAAGCCTAATGGAACTCCGCCGGCATCCCCGTTAAGCGCGACCACGACGAAGAACGCGGTGGGCATGGCGAAGACCAGCGAGTCGAGCCGATCCATCACCCCGCCGTGACCTGGGAGGAGTCGAGACATGTCCTTGATGCCCAGCTCGCGCTTGACCATCGACTCGGAGAAGTCGCCGGCGGTGGAGGCGATCACCACGGTGATCGCCAGGACCGCGCCGACGTAGAGCGGCTCGTCGAAGATCAGCCAGGAGGCCAGCACCCCGACTCCGGTAGCGCCGAGCAGCGAGCCGCCGAATCCTTCCCAGGACTTCTTCGGGCTGATCTTCGGCGCCATCGGATGCCGTCCGAAGAACACACCGAAGATGTAGCCGAAGGTGTCGTTCGAGACCACCAGCAGCACGACGACGACGAGGCGCCAGTCGCCCTGGTCCAGGTTCAGCAGCAGCACCGCGAAGGACATCATGAACGGCACCCAGCTGGCCACGAACACCGAGGCCAGGATGGAGCGGCCCGGGTCCCGGACCTTCCACACCGCCGCCGCGACGATGATCGCCAGCCCGGTGACCATGAGCGCCAGGGTCAGCGCCTCCACACCCCCGAAGTAGGCGGCGGTGGGCATCGAGATGGCCCCGAGGAACAGCGGGATCTTGGGCAGCCGCAGCTGCTGTCCGGTCGGCGCGACGCGCGTCTCAAGGGCGCGCGCAACCTCCCAGACGCCCATCGAGAGCAGGATCGTCCAGACGAAGATCAGCATCAGCTCGAAGAAGAAGATCCCCAGCAGTGCAGGTACCAGCAGGACGACGCCGGTGATGATGGCCGCGGGAAGATTCCTCCCTGCTTTGGTGGACATCAGACCTCGAGCAGCTCCGCCTCTTTGCGCTTGCTCATCTCATCGATCTTCTCGATGTAGGTCTTGGTGAGGTTCTCGAGCTCCTTGGTGCCCCGCTCGCCGTCGTCCTTGCCGACCTCGCCATCCTTGATGGCCTTCTCGATCACGTCCTTGGACTTGCGGCGGGTGTTGCGCACCGAGACCTTGTGATCCTCGCCCTTGGACTTGATCAGCTTCACGTACTCCTTGCGGCGCTCCTCGGTGAGGTCCGGGATGGTGATGCGGATCTGCTTGCCGTCATTGGAGGGGTTGGCGCCGATCTCGGAGTCGGAGAGGGCCCGCTCGATGTCGCGCATGGCAGAGATGTCATAGGGCGTGATCAGGATGGTCTTGGCGTCCGGTGTGGAGAACGCGGCCAGCTGCTGCAGCGGAGTGGCGGAGCCGTAGTAGTCGACCAGCACGCGGGAGTAGAGCGCGGGGTTGGCCCGGCCGGTGCGCACGGTGCTGAAGTCCACCGATGTCGCCTCGATGGCTCGCTCGAACTGCTCCTTGGCGTCTGCCAGGGTCTCATCAATCACGGGGGTCTCCTTATTGAACGACGTCGGGGGTGACGTTGAGGATCGCGTAGGGGTTCAGTCTAGTGGGGGCAGCGCCAGGTCAGGGCGTGACCAGCGTGCCGATCTCCTCGCCCAGCAGGGCGCGGGTCACGTTGCCCTCCCCCTCCATGCCGAAGACGCGCATGTCGAGGTCGTTGTCGTTACACATGGTCATCGCGGTCTGATCCATCACCCGGATGTTCCTGCGCAGCGCATCGGTGTAGGTCAGGTGCTCGAGCTTCTGCGCATCCGGATTGGTCTTCGGATCAGCGGTGTAGACCCCGTCCACGCCCGACTTGGCCATCAGGACCATGTCCGAACGGGTCTCCAGCGCCCGCTGGGCGCAGACCGTGTCAGTGGAGAAGTACGGCATGCCGGCGCCGGCGCCGAAGACGACGACGCGGTCCTTCTCCATGTGCCGCACCGCACGCAGCGGAATGTAGGACTCGGCGACCTGGCCCATGGTGATGGCCGTCTGCACCCGGGTCGGCTGTCCGGCCTGCTCCAGGAAGTCCTGCAGGGCCAGGGCGTTCATCACCGTGCCCAGCATGCCGATGTAGTCGGCGCGGGCGCGGTCCATGCCGGCCTTGGAGAGTTCAGCGCCGCGGAAGAAGTTGCCGCCGCCGACGACGACGGAGACCTCCACCTGTCCCTTGACCGCGGCGATCTGCTCGGCGATCCCGCGGACCGTGGCCGGGTCGACGCCCACGGCACCCCCGCCGAAGACCTCTCCGGAGAGCTTCAGCAGCACCCGGCGGCGATGTTTCGGTGTCTGTGCGGTCATGGAGTTCCTCCAGGAATGTAGGCGCGGAATGCGGGTGTGGCGGGGCGTCGTCGAGGGCTGGACGCTGAGATCCAGGGGTGTGGGCACAGAAAAGGGGGTGACCACCTCGTGTGAAGTGGTCACCCCCTTGACGTCTGGACTGATGAATCGCGACCAGTCTAATGGGCCGCGACGCTCAGTTCAGCAGTATCGCGTGTCAGGCTCCGACGCGGAAGCGAGCCAGGCCCTTGGCCGAGGCGCCAGCGGACTCGAGGACCTGGGTGACGGTCTTCTTCGGGTCCTTGGCGAACGGCTGGTCGACCAGCACGTTGTCCTTGAAGTACGCGTTGGTGCGTCCTTCAATGATCTTCGTCATGGCCTGCTCCGGCTTGTTCTCGGCGCGGGCGGTCTCCTCGGCGATGCGGCGCTCGTTCTCCACCGTCTCGGAGGGGACCTCGTCGCGGGTCAGGAACTGCGGGGACAGTGCGGCGGCGTGCACCGCGATGTCGTGCGCAGCTTCCTTGGCGGCGTCCGAGTCAGCGTCGACGGCGAAGAGCACGCCGACCTGTGCCGGAAGATCCTTGGAGGTCTTGTGCAGGTAGGCATCCACGAAGGCGCCTTCCAGCTTGGCAAGACGACGCACGACGACCTTTTCGCCCAGGATCGCGCCCTCTTCGGTGACCACGTCGGAGAGCTTCTTGCCGTCGACCTCAGCCTCGAGCAGCGCTTCCACGGTGTCCACGTCATGAGCGACGGCGGTCGCGAGGACCGTGTCGGTCAGCGCGACGAACTTCGCAGACTTTGCCACGAAGTCGGTCTCGGCGTTGACCTCGATCAGGTAGCCCTTGGTGCCGTCGACGACCTTGGCGGTGACCAGGCCTTCTGCGGCGGAGCGTCCCTCGCGCTTGGCAGCGCCCTTGAGACCCTTGATGCGGATGCCCTCGATGGCCTTGTCGACGTCGCCGTCGGCCTCGTCGAGAGCCTTCTTGACGTCCATCATGCCGGCGCCGGTGCGCTCGCGCAGGGCCTTGATGTCAGCAGCGGTGTAATTCGCCATAGAAACGCAGTTCCTCTCTTACTTGGCTTCTTCAGCCGAAGCTTCGGTGGACTCGGTGGACTCTGCGGCGGGTGCCTCTGCAGCCTGCTCGGCCTGTGCAGGCTCCTCAGTGGTCTGCTCAGCCTGCGCAGGCGCTTCGGCTGTCGCGGTCTGCTCGGTGGCGTGCTGCTCGAGCAGTTCGCGCTCCCACTCGGCCATCGGCTCTGCGGCAGTGCCGGAGCCGCCGCCGCGCTTGGATTCGCGAGCCATGAGGCCATCGGCCACGGCGTCGGCGATCACGCGAGTCAGCAGGTCCACGGACCGGATGGCGTCGTCGTTGCCCGGGATCGGGTAGTTGACGTCATCGGGATCGCAGTTGGTGTCGAGGATGGCGATCACGGGGATGCCCAGCTTCTTGGCCTCGTCGACGGCAAGGTGTTCCTTGTTGGTGTCGACGATCCAGATGGCGGACGGAGTCTTGGTCAGGTTGCGGATACCACCGAGGTTGGACTGCAGCTTGGTGAGCTCGCGGCGCATCAGCAGCAGTTCCTTCTTGGTGTGACCGGAGCCGGCGACGTCGTCGAAGTCGATCTCCTCGAGCTCCTTCATGCGCTGGACGCGCTTGGAGACCGTGGCGAAGTTGGTCAGCATGCCGCCGAGCCAACGGTGGTTGACGTAGGGCTGGCCGACGCGGGTGGCCTGCTCGGCGATGGCTTCCTGGCCCTGCTTCTTGGTGCCGACGAAGAGGACGGAGCCGCCGTGGGCGACAGTCTGCTTGACGAATTCGTAGGCGTTGTCGATGTAGGACAGCGACTGCTGGAGGTCAACGATGTAGATACCGTTGCGCTCGGTGAAGATGAATCGCTTCATCTTCGGGTTCCAGCGGCGAGTCTGGTGTCCGAAGTGGACGCCGGAGTCGAGCAGCTGGCGCATGGTGACGACAGGCATGGTATTTCCTTTCAATGCCGGGCTTGGAACACGCAGGGTGAACCTGGTGCAGCTCCGGCTGGGATTCTCGGTTGGACAATAGCCCGGTTCTCTCGGGCTCCTGGCAGAGAAGGGAGTTCTCCCGCGATCCTCGCCACACCTGCGCGTCCTGAAAGGACGAGTACGATGCGGACCGATGAGAATCACCCCGATCGCTCGGGCAGTCTCTGCGCGTAGTCAGCTGATCCAGGCGTGCGTAGGCACACCAGTGTCAACTGCTGGGGTTCAGCTTAGCGGCTCGACGGCGTTTTCCCCAACCGTCCCAGACCTCACTCGACGCAGCCGACTCTCCTCAGATTGCGACCATGCTCTCGATGGAGATGCTCGGCGCGGCAGGCTGACGCCATGAACGCTGTTGAGCCTGGTCCTCCCCGGCAGCGACCGGAGTTTCGACGCCGGCTCCCGGGGCTCCTCCTGCTTCTGCTGGTCGTGGCGCTGGCGACTTCCTCGGCTGGGCCGCTCGCGGCCTCGGGGGTAGGTTCATCCCCGGACTCGGACTCGCCCATCGGCCAGCAGCTCCAGGGCCTCTGGCGCAGTCCCGTGACGGCGGCGGAGCTCCGTCCCTTCGCAGCTCCGCCGTCCCCCTGGGGCGCCGGCCACCGCGGGGTGGATCTGGGCCCGCTCACAGCAGGCGCCACCATTCGCGCCCCTGCTGATGGTCACGTGAGCTTCGCCGGGGTGGTGGTGGACCGTCCCGTGCTCTCCATCGACCACGGATCGGGGTACCTGAGCTCCTTCGAACCGGTGGAGGGGTCCCTGGAGGTCGGCGACATGGTCTCCGCAGGCGATCCGGTGGGAACCCTTGCTCCGGGCAGAGGTCACTGCACAGCACCCTGCCTGCACTGGGGTGTGCGCCTGCACGGGGAGTACGTCAACCCGCTGCTGCTCACCGGGGACGTCGAGCCTTCAGTGCTGCTCCCTCTGAGCGAGCGATGATGCCGGCCATGACGAGTTCGGTGAGTCCTAGGGAGATCAGGGCGATACTGAAGTTCCCTAAATTATGGCTCTTGATCGAAGGAATATGGAAACATAATCGATCAATCAGAAGAGGACACTTCTGCCCCTAAATCGTCTATGGTCGAACTTACTAGCGGACAACGGCACCAACAATCATGGGCTGAGGGGATTATCATCGTAAACGCCGGACTAGCTTTTGCAGTCGTCGACTTCGAAACCGCGCACCCGCCTCGACACTCAATCTGTCAAGTAGGCACAACTATTGTGCTCGACGGCATGATCGAGGCTACTTACCAGCATACGATCATCCCACCTACCGGCCTTTCGCCCTTCACAAGCACACACGTACACGGACTCACTGCCGATTACGTCGCTGAACACGGACACCCCTGGACGGAGGTTGAGCCTCGGGTCCGCGACATCATCGGAACTCTTCCAGTAGTCGCGCACAACGCAGTTTTCGACAAAAGCGTCTACATGCGCTCTTGCGAAGCCACCGGACTCAATCCCGCACAGTGGGAGTGGTTATGTACCCGGCGGCTCTCTGAGCGACTCATCGGCGTCGGCGGCCTGGCGGACGCCTGCGCGCATCTGAAAATCGACCAGCAAAACCACCACCAAGCCGGCGCGGACTCATACTATGCGGCCAAGGTGGCTCTTCTACTGGCCGAGCGCACGGGCGCAGAGACCGTGACCGAGCTCTGGCAGGCCCTCGCCGGGCCGAAGGCGTCCAAGGCCTCTGCGAAATTGCCCAGACCGTCAAGGATGAGTCAAACGGAGTTCTTACGGCACAGCGCTAGCGCCGCTCGTCGCCGGTACAAGAGCAACGCAGACTTCCCTCCCCCTAATCCCAAATCAACCAAGAATCTCCTAAAGGGAGAAACCGTCCTCATCACAGGGGAGATTCCCGGCTGGGAGGACCGAGACGAAGCCTACGACGCCGTCGCAGCGGCTGGCGGGCAAGGCACCAATACCCTATCCAGAAAGACTACGATCGTTCTCGCAGGCGACGGAGCGGGTCCAACGAAGCTCGACAAAGCTTCCGCTCTAGGTATCAACATCATTCTCGGCTCCGACGCCGCTGACCTCTTGAACCCAAGAGGAATCCAATAGCGGCCAGCAGATCACACCGAACCATGGTCCCGGGCTACGAAACGACGAGACAAGCGTGACTCGGTCTTCGGATCACTCAAGCGGCAGCACGGGCCGAAGGAGGGTAACCTCCCGGCACGTTCTTTTTCACGAGTTAGTCGAGCCGCGCTATTGAATCCTTCGGTCTGCCCGGAGACCTAGACAAGCTTCAGTCGGGGCCGCTCAGTTGGTCAACGTGTTTGTCAGATGCATGCCGATGTACCCCACATAGATTTTCCCTGTCGCATCGAGATCGTCGTAGTAGTACATCCGGGGTGCGACGCTCTTATTCCGAGTCGGCTTGAAGTGAGCCCCCATGTAAAGTTCTCCGCTGCCGTCGACTGAGACCGGCACCGGGAGAACTCGCTCTGCCCGCCAACTGCTGTTGTTCTCGACCGACTCACTTTCGCGAGCAGCGTGGCGCTGCAGCGAACACTTGTGGCCAGGGGCGTTGTCGTCCGTAAGGTACATGTGCAACCCCCCTGCAAAACCTCTCTCCCGCTTCAGCGTCGCGTAGTCGTGGAGAACCTTGACGCAATCCCACAGCGCGGTCGCGAAACGGCCCAAGTCGTCGCGAGTGTCAATCTCTTCGGCTTCCTTGGCGTCTCCGGTGAACTCAATGTACGTAGTAGCAGGGTGAGAAGCTCGGTCGAACAGCTCATTCCCTGAGATTCGAGCCACTAGCTCCTCAACGTTCTCGGGATCCTTCCAGAGGTCCTCAATTGGCGCCACAAAGGTGTCGTGCTGTCCAGCTTTGATAAGGCGACGTCGCAGCTCCGTAACCTCGTGCGCCACTGCGCCCCTTGCGCTTTCGGCCTCTGCCGCTTCAAGCTCAAGGTCTTCTAGATTCGACTGCAACTGCTTCAAATGCTCTTGGAGCTCATCTTCTCGGGCGGCGGCCTCCTGTAGTTGCTCTTCCGCTACGCTCACCGTGCTGCGTTGTTCGTCGATGAATTGGTCTAGCTCTTTCAGCGTTCCCGGACCGGATCCCTCCTTGCCGAGCCAGCGCTTCAGCAACTGCCTCCCAAAAGTGACCCACTTCGAATCCGTCGAATCAGCCTGTTCTACCTGCCGTTGAACAACCGGCATCGGTTCCGTTCGCACCGCACTAGCGGCGACCCTGTCCTGAACCCGCTGTCGTCGTTCGTTCTCAAGCTCTGCCCGCCGGAGGATCTTGAGTGCCCGGTCCAGGTCAGGAGGCAGGTCACGTTCGACAGACCGTCGTCGCGCGACTTCAGCGTGCCGCTTCTGCAAAGGGCCGGCGACAAAGAACTTTCCATTCTTCTGCTCAAGAGACCTTTGAAGTGTCTGGGGTCCCAGGATTCTATGTCTTCGTCCGTCCTCGGCGTGAGCCCAGTCCACACCGGGCAGGAATGTTCTTACCTGGCCGGCGGCGACATCGTGACTTTCAGGAAGCGCGCACTTGAGCTCGTCCATTGCATCGTGGTACACCACGTACTTGGACGTGATTCCTACACTGTCGTTGGTGAGAGTGCGAACGACGTCGCGCCAAGTTTCGTCGTACTCGGGCCCGGGAGAAGCTGCTACCACAACCGAAGCCGTTCGACTAGGATCCTTGATCGCTGCGACGACCCGTTCGACGTCACCTCGTCTGATCACCTCAGGCACTCCAGTAAGGGCAACCGCACCGTCGGTTGCGTTCTCTGTCTCTAGAATGCTGCCCACGAGGCGAGGCGGCTTGATGCCCCGCAATGCTTGGTCGGCCTCGACGCCTTCGAGTTCGGTCTCGATCATGAGCGACTGTTGATGTTCTCGTGCGGTCGCGCGTGAGATCGCGTAGAGCGACACCACGAAGGCGCCTTGCAGGTTCTCCTCGCGGAAACGGTACAAGCGGCGGGTTGCGGGCTCTCTTGGGTCGTGGTGTTCTACAACCTGGAGTGCGGCACCTCCACCTAGCCTGTAGGTTCCTGCACCGTCCCAATCCCAGTCTCGCGAACCGGAATTCTGACGCTTGGCTTTGCGCCGCAACCAGTCGCGAAGGTGCCGTTCAGCGACGTCGAGAGCGTCGCTTTGCCTGTCGAGCCTCAGAATCGCCCGGTATCCGATCGTCATGAGCCAGTTTCCTCAGTTCTTCTCTAACGTCTTTTCGGGAGTGCAACGCCTTGAGTTCAGTTCGCGAACCCGGGCCATTTATTTGAGGTTACCAATCCGCACTGACATGGTCGGATAGTGGATGAGGACGCGCTCACAAACCCCGACTACTTAACCGAGCCCTCCGTGCTGCCCCCGCTGGGCTAGCGATGATGCCGGCCATGACGAGTTCCCGGAGCAGTGTCAGAATATTCTCACCGATCTCCGCACCGATCACCGATCACCGACCCAGAAGGAGGAGCACGAGTGGCCGAAGGTTCCACCGACGATGCGATGACTCCGCACGAACAAGACCAGCGCGAGCAGGACCAGCGCGAGCGCGAGGCCGAGAACCCCTCACACCGAGCCCCTTCCCTGCGCGAGCCCGCCGGCTGGTTGCGGGAGCTGGGGAGGCGACCCGAGTTCCTCACAGATGTGCTGCAGATCCTCAAGACCGTGATCGCGGGCACCCTCGCCTGGTGGATCTCCACCTCCGTGCTGGATTCCGAGCTGGCGTTTCTGGCCCCGTGGACCGCGCTGCTCACTGTCCACGCGACGGTCCACCGTTCACTCTCCCACGGCGTTCAGACCACCATCGCCTCCACCATCGGAGTCGGGCTCTCCTTCGTGATCGGCTACTTCCTGGGGGTGAGCCTCTGGACCTTCGCCCTGGCGCTGCTGGTGGGGGTCACCGCAGCTCGGATCTCTTGGATCCGGGATGAGGGGGTGGCGATCGCCACCACGGCGATCTTCGTGCTGGGCAGCGGCTTCGATGATCAGGCTCCGCTGCTCGACGACCGCATCCTCGAGGTCGCCATCGGCGTGGCCGCAGGAGTCCTCGTCAATCTGCTGATCCTGCCGCCGCTGCGGGACAAGCAGGCCGGTCGATACGTGGACAGCGTGAACGAACGCATGGGCAGCGTCCTGGTGAGCATCTCCCGAGAATTCTCCGACTCCTGGGACACCGATAAGGCTGAGTCCTGGTTCCAAGAGACGGAATCGATGACGCAGGAGCTGAACTCGGCCTGGACGGTGGTGCGCTTCGCTCGGGAATCACGCCGCGCGAATCCCCGAGCACGGCAGGGACGACAGACCCTCGAACACAGCAGCTGGAATGCCCAGGAGGCAAGTTACGAAGAGATCCTCGAACGGGCCGACGAGGGCATCTCACACCTGCGCCACCTCACCCGCACGCTGCGCGAAGCGACATACTCCGAGGGCGATTGGGATGACGACTTCCGCGAACGGTGGGCGAGGATCGTCGGTGACGTCGGGCGGGCAATCGCCGATCCCGATGCAGAGGTCGCATCCCTGCACGAGGATCTGACCTCTCTGTCCACCGAGATGTCCGAGGACAAGGGACTGCCCAGGACCTCGTGGCCCATCTATGGCTCCCTGATCTCCAGCCTGCGTCATCTCGTGATCGTCGTCGACGACGTCGCCTCAGCACGCCAGGCTCGAGAGGGAGGGGCAGAGAACCCGAAGGTCTCTGACTAGCCGAGCTTGCGTCACACCCAGCGGGGCTGAGCCGGACTCAGCGGGGCCGCAACCGGGCTCCGCCGGACTCAATAATGCTCAACAGGGCCGCGCAGCGTCGCCGTGTCCGGCAAGCCGCTCCCCCAGTGAGACCAGACGTTCCGCAGAGGCTGACCAGGAGAATTCAACGCTGCGCCGTCGTGCCGCAGCGGAGGCTTGGGCAAACTGGGCGGGGTCCTCGAGCCTCCGGACCGCGGCGGCGAACGCCTGCGGGTCCTGGGCCGGCACGAGCTGTGCGCCCGCATCGGCCACCGCCGACCCTCCGATCTCTGTGAAGATGGGGAGGTCGGAGAGGACGCAGGGCGTGCCGTGTGCCATCGCCTCCACCACAGGCAGCCCATAGCCCTCGGCACGGGAGAGCGTGACCAGCGCGGCGGCGCGCTGCAGGAGGGCTGAATAGTCCTGTTCAGAGATGCCGTGGTGAAAGACCAGCTGTGCGGGGTTCACCGCGAGCGCGCGCAGCTGGGACTCACGGGTCTCCTCGATCGGGCTGCAGAGATGCAGCGTGTAGCCCGGCAGCTGGTTGAGACCGGCGATGACGGATTCCACGTTCTTGTACCCCATGAAGGAGCCCATATAGACGAGCTCTCGGCTCGGTGGGGCCTCCGGGTCGCGGGGCCGATCCACCGCTGGTGGGGCGTTGGAGATCAGCTCGACGGGCCGTCGGGTGAGGCGGTGTTCACGGATGAGCCCACGGGTGGTCTCCGAGACGGTGGCCACGGCGTCCGCCTGGTTGAGCACCAGCCGCTGGGGCAGATAGCTCCAGTGGTAGGCCCGCCAGCCGAGCCGCACCGCGGGGGGAAGGTTCCTCGGCGGGGTGGGGTGCGCATAGTAGATGAGGTCGTGCACCGTGAGGATCAGCGGATACCGGCGGCCGATTCCGCCCATGGTCTGCATCGGCGAGAACACCACATCCGGCCGGTGAGGGTTCAGCTGCCGGGCCACCCAGGGCTCCCTCGCCGAGGTGGGCGAGGAGATCCGCAGATGCGGCAGGTCCGGCAGCAGGTTCAGCTGCTCCGGCTCATGGATCAGCATGGTGACGTCGGCCTTCTGCGCGGCGGCCTCCACGAGTGAGGCGGTGAACCGTGAGATGCCGTCGTGGACCCGGGTGCGGGTGTACCGGCAGTCGAAGAAGAGCTTCAGCACCCCCTGATTCTGGCACAGCGCTCGCGCTCATCTGAGGTGGACAGCTCTGGCATGATGATTCTCATGAGCGAGTCAGGTGTCACCGGTGTCAGCCAGGACGAACAGGGCGCGACTGGACTGCCCAGCATCTCGCGCCAGTACTGGACGGAGGCAGCGCACACCGGGGCGCTGCGCGAGGTCCGCCTCCCGCAGGCCGGTCCCGGTGAGGTGCTCATCGAGACGCTGCACAGCGGGATCTCCCGAGGCACTGAATCTGTCGTGCACCGGGGCGAGGTCCCGGAGAATGTCACGGCGATCATGCAGGCGCCCTTCCAGCTCGGGCAGCTCCCCTTCCCGGTCTCGCACGGCTACCTCAATGTAGGCGTGGTCCGTGAGGGCAGTGAGGAGCTGCTCGGCCGCACGGTCTTCACCCTTGCCGGCCACCGAGAACACGTCGTGGTGCCCGAGGCTGACTGCCACGTGCTGCCCGAGGACTGCCCGTCGGAACGTGCAGTCTTCGCCGGCATCGGCGAGGTCGCGCTGAACGCACTCTGGGAGGCCCCTGTGCTGGCGGGCGACCGGGTCGCCGTCGTCGGCGGCGGACTCATCGGGCTGACCACCGCGCTGTTCGCCTCGAAGCTGCCGCTGCAGCGCCTGCAGGTGGTGGAGATCGACGCCGAACGGCGGGAGCTGATCCGCGAGCTCGGCCTACAGGCGGTCGCGCCCGAGGACGCGGCCCCGGACAATGATGCGGTGCTGCACAGTTCCGCCAGTTCTGCGGGGCTGGCCACCGCACTGCAGATCGCCGGCGACGACGCCGTGATCGTGGAGCAGTCCTGGTACGGCACGGGCGAGCAGCAGATCCCGCTCGGCGCCGATTTCCATGCGCGGCGGCTGCGGATCGTCGCCACCCAGGTGGGCGAGGTTCCCGGTCCACGACGGATGCGCCGGACCCGGGGGCAGCGGCTCGCCACAGCCCTGGGGATGTTGGACCCGCGTTTCGACATGCTCATCAGCGGTCGCTCGCCGCTGGCCGAGCTTCCCAGCGTGATGCGCGACGTCGCCGCAGGGGCGCCCTGGACACGAGACCAGATCCTGCACATCATCGACCACCCGCTGACCGGGAATCACGCCTTCGGCTGAGACCTCCCCCATCACCACGAACCCTCACGAATCACCACGAACCCCAAGGAGAACCATGAGTCGCTTCCGCCTGACCGTCGATGACCACATCATGATCGCGCACAGCCTGAACGACCCGTTCTTCGGGCCCGCGCAGAACCTCCACGGTGCGACGCTGAGCATCCAGGCCAGCTTCTTCCGGGACAGCCTGAACGAGTTCGGGGTCGTGATGGACATCGGCGCCGCCTCGGAGCTGCTCGCCAGCACGCTCGAGCCGCTGCGCTATCAGAACCTCGACGAGCTCGATGAGTTCCGGGACCGGTTCACCACCACCGAGGTCATCATCGAGCACATCGCCCAGCGCCTGGCGGAAGGACTGCCCGCCGATCACGGACTCAGCGCGATCGAGGTGGAGGCCGAGGAGCACCCCCGCGCCCGGGCCTCCGTCAGGGTTCAGCTTTAGCCGGACCGGCTCGGTAGTATGTCTCAGTGTCCTCGGCTGGCAGATCCAGACCGCACGGCGGAGGACACGAGGGGCGTTAGCTCAGTTGGTTAGAGCAGAGGACTCATAATCCTTTTGTCCTGGGTTCAAGTCCCAGACGCCCTACAAGCACCCCGGCCCCCTGTTCGTCCACACAGCCGTCCGCCGACACAGCGGTTCCTCGACACAGCCGGGACTGACCCGGTCACGATGAACTAAGGTCGGCTCATGGGACGCCTTCCTGCCATCACCGCCGGACTCTGCACCGCGATCCTCCTCGCGGGCTGCGCCGACGCAGACCCGAGTGCCGAGTCTGATTCCGACGACGGCGCGGCGGACACCTCCCCGGGGGACACAGACCAGGGCCCAGGATCGAGTTCAGACCCGGGCTCAGCCTCCGCGGGCGGCAAGCCGTTCACCATCGAGGAGTACGGCAGCTACGACTCCCCCTGGGCGCTGGAGTTCCTTCCCGGCACCGAGCAGATGCTCATCTCCACACGCACCGGCGAGCTCCTGCTCCGCAGCACCGAAGACTCCACCGACCCCACGGAGGTCAGCGTGGAGGGGCTCCCCGAGAACATCGTCGTCGACGGTCAGGGCGGTCTGGGTGACGTCGTCGTCGCCCCGGATTTCGAGGAGAGCCAGCGGGTCTACCTGAGCTGGGTCGCCGCCGGTGAGGGCGGCACAGGCGCCGTCGTCGGTCACGCACGCCTGGTGGACTCGGGCTCCTCAGCCCAGCTCCAGGACCTCACCGTGATCTGGGAACAGAGCCCGAAGACCTCCGGCTCCGGACACTTCTCCCACCGGCTGGCCTTCAGCGCCGATGGAGAGCATCTCTTCGTCACCTCCGGTGACCGGCAGCAGATGACACCGGCCCAGGATCTCTCCAGCGGGCTCGGCAAAGTCATGCGACTGACCCCCGAGGGAGAACCTGCAGACGGGAACCCCTACGCGGAGGAGGGCGGCGTCTCCGCCGAGATCTGGACCTGGGGCCACCGCAATCCGTTGGGCATCGATGTCACCGAAGAGGGCCAGCTGTGGAGCTCCGAGATGGGCCCCGAGGGCGGCGACGAGCTCAACCTCCTGCAGGAGGGCGAGAACCACGGCTGGCCCGAAGCCTCCAACGGCTCGCACTACGGCGGAGGGGGGATTCCCGATCACAGGCAGGACGACGGGTTCGCCGCTCCCGCCACCTCCTGGACGCCGTCCATCTCCCCCGGCAGCCTGATGATCTACCAGGGAGAGCTGTTCTCCGACTGGACCGGCGATGCTTTCCTGGGGGCACTCTCCGGGCAGGCTCTGGTGCGCGTCGACCTGGATGGCGACTCGGCGGGCGAGGAGCAGATCTGGGACATGGGCGCGAGGATCCGCGATGTGGAAGAGGCGCCGGACGGGAGCATCTGGGTGGTCGAAGATGGCGACGGAGCAGCGTTGCTGCGCCTGACTCCGCCCGCCTAGAAGTCTGCGGCGCCCCGTCAGCGCCGGCGAAGCTCGATCAGCGTCGGATGCCCTACTGGCCGCTGTTCTTGTACTGGTTCTCCACCCAGTCGGCACCGCGGTAGAGCTCCTCGAAGGCATCCATCGTGGTCTTGATGCTGTGCCTGCCCGCCATCTCCCGACTGCGCTCCCCCATGGCTGCGCGCTCGGCGGCGTCCCGTGAGAGGACTCTGACCAGGCGCTCGGCCAGTTCCTGGGCGTTGCCGGGTTCGAAGAGGTAGCCGTTGACCCCCTGATCGACCAGATGCGGCAGGGCCAGCGCGTCGGCCAGCACCACCGGCAGGCCCGCGGACATCGCCTCCAGGGAGACCAGCGACTGCAGCTCGGCGGTGCCGGGCTGGCAGAAGACGTCCGCCTGGAGGTAGGCGAGGCGCAGCTCCTCCTCCGTCACGTGCCCGCGCATGCGCACACGGTCGCCGAGCCCCAGGGCGGCGATCTGTTCGGCGAGCACATCGCGCTGTTCGCCGTCTCCGACGATGTCGAGCCCGATGTTCAGCGCGGGATCGGTCTTGGCGATGGCGTCGATCAGCACGTCGACGTTCTTCTCCACAGCGAGCCGGCCCACGAAGAGCACCGTGGGTCGCTCCGGGCGGGCGAGCACCTCACCGGGCTGCACACGGTAGTGGGCAAGGTCGATGCCGTTGGAGAGCGGCAGGACCTTCTTGAAGCCTGCGCGCTCCATCATGGTGCGTGCTGCCAGCGGCGTCGGGGTGGTCACCACGGCCGCCTTGCTCATCAGTCGACCCATGTCTCGCCAGGAGTTCTTCGCGACGATCCGCCGGAACCACGCGGGAAACGGCAGGAACGGATCCAGGTTCTCGGGCATGAAATGGTTCGTGGCGATGGTCCGCAGGCCGCGGTCCGCAGCGGCGTCGATGGCTGCCTTGCCGATCATGTAGTGGCACTGCACGTGGACCACGTCGGGCTTGAGCTCGTCCATGAGCCGACCCATGGCCGGTTCGATGAGCCAGGGCAGGCAGAGCCGCAGGTACTCGTGGGTCGGCGCCTTGAAGGACCGGAACCGGTGCACGACGGCTTCCTCGGTGTGCTCCACAATGTCTGGGCCACGCTCGGTGCGGGCGGCCGCGATATGGACCTCGTGGCCGCGGGCTGCCATGTTCTTCGCGAGTCGATGCGAGAAGACCGCGGCCCCGTTGACGTCGGGAGGATACGTGTCAGCGGCGATCAGGATGCGGAGTTTGGGCTCACTGCGGGGAGCCTCAGCTGGCACAGCATTGATCATCAGGCGGTTGAATCCTCCTCGATGCCCGGCCGGCGCTGTTCGCGTCGCTGCCGCCGCGCCTTGTTCTGGGCTTTTATGAAGTAGTCGGCTGAAGCAATGATATGCATCCCAGAGCCCGTCGCCAGGAGCACCACGGCGACGTCGGGGAGCATCCCCTCGTGCAGGCTCGCGCCGAGCAGCGCCATGGGCAGACCGATCAGCAGGCAGGCAGTGCGCAGCTTGCCCAGGAGCGTGATCTCCAGGTCCGGGGGGCCCTTGAAGAGCACATAGGTGTTGATGGAGAGGATCACGTCGGGAATGACGATCGCCAAGACCACCCACACCGGCGCGACGTCGAAGACCACGAGTGTCGCGGTGACGATGATCAGGGAGAGCCGATCTGCCAGCGGGTCCAGCCATCGCCCCACCGTGCTGAGCTGGTCGAAGCGACGTGCGATGTAGCCGTCGATCCAGTCGGTGCTCGAGAGTGCCACCAGGACCCAGAAGGCCGTCATGAAGCGATCCTGCGCGACCAGCCCGACGAACACCGGGATGAGCAGGAATCGCAGCACGGTGACCACATTGGGCGCGGTCCAGAAGCCCTCATGGATGGTGTACTCGAAACCCTCCCGGGTTCCGGCACCGATGAATCTCACCTGCGCAGTTTATTTCTTCACAAGCTCGCGAAGGAAGACGGCTCCGGCAGCGGCAGAACCGGCGACGACGGCGAGCGGCTTCCACCGCGCCGCCACGTGCTCTCCGGCAGCATGGGCGGTGGACTCTCGAGTCCCGGACTCCGGCGTGCCGGGGCTGCGCCGGTCTGCCCGGGCCGGCTTTGCCGTTGCGCCCGTGGTCCCAGCGCGGCTGGTCTTGTCCTTGCCGGGCTTGTCCTTGCTGGTCTTGTTCTTGCCGGGCTTCTCGCGGCTGGTCTTCTCCCGAACGGTCTCGCCGATCTGGCGAGTACCGGTGGTGATCTGGTCCTGGAGCGAGGCGAGGTGCTCGCGGCGCAGCGCCGTCCGGCGGAGCAGCTCGCTGTAGGTCGGTGCCGTGGGCTCTCCGGCGCCGGGGGTCTTGGCGTCCTTCTTGGCCTGCTCGGCGGCCGCCTGCTTGGACTCTTCCTTCTCGCGGCGACGCTCGGCGTCCTCACGGTCCAGGCTCTGCGGGTCGAAGCTGGTGCCTTCTCGGGCGACCCCGAGATCCAGCCGGAATCCGCGAATGGCGTCCTCGGGCAGCAGGGGCATGGTCTTCTTGAACTTGAGCAGGCCGATCAGCGCGAAGATCAGCGCGATGATCAAGAAGATGCCGGCGACGATGAGCGCGGCGGCCCACAGCTCGAAGATCAGCGCGAAGGCGGCAACTGCCGCGACGATGAGCGCCACCACGAGGAAGGCGAGGAACACTGCGCCGACGACCATGAGTGCCACGGCGATGCCGGCGGCCACACCCTTGGTCTTCATCTGGCTGATGGCCAGCTGGATCTCGTCGTTGATCTGCTTGGGGCCGAGTCGCAGAACGACCTTGATCACATCGAGCAGCGACGTGCGGGGCGCCGTGCCCTTGGTGCGGCCAGTTTCTGGCTGAGACAAGTCAGCGCCTCCATGCTTGTGGGTGACTGGTGAGTTGGTTACAAACTACCACCTATACCATGAGGGATATGGCTGATCAGTACGATTTCGACGAGCTCTACGCCAACACCTATACGGCTGCTGACCAGCTGGCACATGAGTCTGAGCCGACCTCGGAGAAACGTTTTGTGCCCGCTTGGGCCCTGACACTTTTCCTGGGCCCCACCGGCGCCCACCGCTGGTATCTCACCCGACGCATCTCGGCGCTGCTCATGCTGGCCGCCAGCCTGACCACCGTCGCCCTTCTTGTTGCCGGACAGCAGACGCTGGGGCTGCTCTGCCTGACCGTCGTGATCGCGTGGACGCTGATCGATCTGATCATGCTGCTGACCGGGTCGATGCGCGACCGGGCGGACCTCCGGCTGGCAGGACACCGTGAGCGGGCCGGCCTCTGCGCCGCGATCACCGTGATCCTGCTCGCGCTGGTGCTGATGATCTCGCTGATGATCAGCGCCAGTGCCCGGGTCACTGGCTGAGCTTCCGGAGGCTGAGGGCCTGCTCGGGGTCGCTTGGGGCCTACGCGGGGTCGATCTGCCCCACCGGGGTGCGCTTCTCGGCCTGGAACTGGTCCTCGATGCGGCCGTGGGCCCAGTACGCGGAGAGTGACATTCCCTTGCGCGGAAGGCCCTTGTCTTCGACCAGCAGCGTGCGGATCCGTTTGGTCTGCCCGCGCTCCCCGTGGACGAAGACCTGCACATCGCCCTCGGGGATGCTCAGGTATTCGAGGTAGTCGGCGAGCATGGTCGTCTCCGGGCTGAAATCAGCTTCTCGGTGCAGCCACACCAGGTCCATGCCGGCCGGCACGGTCAAGGGCTGACGCTCCGATTCGTCTCGGACCTCGACGACGGCGACGCCGCGCGCATCCTCATCCATGGACTCCAGTGCCGAGGCGATCGCGGGAAGAGCCGCCTCATCCCCAGCGAGCAGGTGCCAGTCGGCCTCCCCGCGCGGCGCGTAGGCGCTGCCAGGACCGAAGAAGCTGATCTGGTCTCCGAGCTCGGCGTTCTGCGCCCAGACTCCGGCGAGGCCCTCGTCGCCGTGGACCACGAAGTCCACCCAGATCTGCGAGTTCAGGTGATCCACGTGGCGAATCGTATAGGTGCGCGTCACCGGCATCAGCTCGGTGGGCAGGAGTTCGCGCAGCGCCTCCATGTCGAAGGGACGGCTCAGGTCCACCTTCTGCTGCACGTCCGGATCCTCCAGGAGCGCGGCCGGAGGGAAGAGCAGCTTGATGTACTGGTCCGTCGCCGGTGACTCCCCCACGGACTTGAACTCGATGGCATCGAAGCCGGGTCCACCGAGGATCACCCGGATCATGTGCGGGCTGAGCTGCTTCTTGGCCTCGACGCGGAGCACGTGCTGCACGCGTGTTTTCTTTGACTTGGACACCAGCGCACTCTAATCCACTCGTCGAGCTCAGGTCAGGCATGCCTCAGTCGAGACAGGACTATTACGCAAGACCTCCCTGTCTGATTGCCGCGGGCTCGGACTCCACGGCCCAAAAAAGTTGAGTGCACCATGCTCAACTTTGAAATATACTGGTCTCAGGTTCCGTTGGAACCGGTGCCGCGAGGCATGACATGTACCCGTTGAGCAATGAGTTGAAGGAGCTGATTGCTGTGATGAACACCTCTCTGACCCGCCTGGACCCGTTCACCCTGATCGATGACGTGTTCCGCACGATGCGCACACCGGGAATGGACGCGGCACAGCGTCAGTCGGGCTTCGTCCCACCCGTGGACGCCCACCGGGAGGGCGAGGATCTCCTGCTGAGCGCAGATCTTCCGGGCATCGACCCGGACAAGGATGTCTCCGTGGAGCTGGCCGGACGCACATTGACGGTCTCCGGGGAACGCCGGAGCCAGACCGAGGCCGATGGGCTCCGCGAGGTCCGCTACGGATCCTTCTCCCGCACCATCACCCTGCCGAGCGAGGTCTCCGGCGATGCCATCACCGCGAACTACGAGTCGGGGGTCCTGAAGGTGCGAGTGGCCGGGGTCTACGCCGCCGAACAGCCGCGCAAGATCCAGGTCTCCTCCACCGAGCGCCCCCACACGATCGATTCCTGACCCACCCCACCGCCACCCCACCACCACCCCACCGCTGAGGGGCGGATTCTCCGACTAGTTTGACCCGATTTGGGGGTCAGATACCCGGAGATTCCGCCCCTCAACGTGGGGGGGGGCACCCTGGGAACCCTCCCCCACATGGGGTCTGGGTCAGAAGACGATCGTGGTGCTGCCGTTGCGGATCACGCGATCTTCGCAGTGCCACTTCACCGCGCGGGAGAGCACGGCGCGCTCGACGTCGGCGCCGAAGCGGGTGAGCTGGGCGACGTCGTCGCTGTGTGAGACCCGGATGACGTCCTGCTCGATGATCGGGCCCTCGTCGAGGTCGCGGGTCACGTAGTGGGCCGTGGCGCCGATGAGCTTCACGCCGCGGTCTTTGGCCTTCTGGTAGGGGCCGGCGCCGATGAAGGCCGGTAGGAAGCTGTGGTGGATGTTGATCACCGGGGCGCCGACCTGGTCCAGGAAGTCCTCGGAGATGATCTGCATGTAGCGCGCCAGCACGATCATGTCCACGTTCCCACGCAGCAGCTCCAGGTGCTTGGCCTCGGCCGCGGCCTTGTCCCCGTCGACGATGGGCACGTGGAAATAGGGGATGCCGAAGGGTCGCACATCCTCGGCGAGGTCTGCGTGATTCGAGATGACCATCGCGATGTCCATCGGGATCTCGCCGCGGCGGTGGCGCCAGAGCAGGTCCAGCAGGCAGTGATCGGTCTTGGACGCGAAGATCGCCACCCGCTTGGGCTGATCGGCCGCAGTGAGCGAGAAGTCCATGGAGAAGCGATCGGCGAGCTTCGTCTGGACTGCCTGCTCCACGGCGGGCTTGGCTGCTGCGAGTCCCGGAAGATGGAAGACGGTGCGCTGGAAGAAGCGCCCGCCTTCCACGCCGGTGGAGTACTGGTCGAGGCTGATGATGTTGCCGCCGACCTCGGCGATCACCTCAGAGACGGCGGCCACGATCCCCGGCTGATCGGGGCAGGAGATGATCAGTCGGGCGATGTCGTGGGTCTGCGTCTCAGGGGTGCTCATCAAGTCTCCGAATCAGGCTCGCCAGGTCAGTGCGGGCGGACGGCGCCGCGCCATGGACACTATGACACGAAACAGGGCATGAAAAACGCCCCCGCCCAGAAGGGCGAGGGCGACTCTGCTCCCCCAGTTGGATTCGAACCAACAACCGCTCGATTAACAGTCGAGTGCTCTGCCGTTGAGCTATGGAGGATTGCGACTAAAAAAGTCTAACAGGGGTTCCGGGTCGCTGTGAAATCCCCGCTGCGGATCTGCCCGCGTCCGCTGTGACATCATCTCCTCGTGAGCCACGATCCCGCAACCGCTCCTGAAGCCGCCTCCGCCACCACCCCTGGGGGCACACCTGCCCGGGACTCTCCTGCACAAGACTCCGGCTTCGGCAGCCTGACCGTCTTCACCGGGTCCGCCTCGGGAACTGACCCGGACTACGCCGAGGAGATCCGTGAGCTCGGCACCGCCCTGGCGGCCGCCGGGATCGGCGTGGTCTATGGCGGGGCCACGGTCGGACTGATGGGGCATATCGCTGATGCGGCCCTGGAGGCTGGCGGCGAGGTCCGTGGTGTGATCCCAGAGGTGCTGATGAACCGCGAGGTGGCTCACCAGGGCCTGACCTCGTTGGAGCTGGTCCCAGACATGCATGCGCGCAAGTCGCGGATGGCCGAGCTGGGTGACGGATTCCTCGCCCTTCCCGGAGGCATGGGGACCTTGGAGGAGTTCTTCGAGGTATGGACCTGGCAGTATCTCGGTCTGCATGCCAAGCCCGTCGGGCTCTATAACCTGAAGGGGTTCTGGGACCCGCTGCTGAGCATGGTCGACCATATGGTGGCCGAGGGGTTCCTGTCTCCCGCGCGCCGCGACGCCCTGGTGATCAGCGCGGACCCTCAGGATCTGATCCACCAGCTGCGCGCCTGGTCTCCTGCGTGTTGACCCTCAGGAGTCCAGCCACCGCCCGAGCACGACGGTGTCCTGATCGGTGTACCCGAGTCCCCGGTAGAACTGCTGGACCTCCGCGTTCTCCTGACGCACCATGAGCATGAGCTTGGGCACGCCGCGAGCGCGCAGCCAGTCCTCCGCCGCGGCCAGCAGTCGCTTGCCGATCCCGCCACCCTGCAGCGACTCCTCCACCGCGGTGTAATAGATCCAGCCCCGGTGACCGTCCTGGCCCAACATCACGGTGCCGAGCAGCCGACGCCGAGAGTCCACCGCCGCGAGCACCGTGGACTCCGCTCCGGCGAGCGCGCGCCGGCAGTCCTCGTGCGGATCGTTCCAGGGCCGGGTCAGGCCGGTCTGCTGCCAGAGCCCGACGGCGGCGTCGACCAGATCGTCTGGGAGGTCGATGATCTCCACCGGAGAGGTCAGCGAGTCCTGCTCACCCATGGCGGACGCTACTTCTGCACGGGTCGGATGGAGATGCTCTCGACCATGGAGGCGTCCTCCATGTCGACCACGGTGCGCGCCGCCTCCGCGATGGCTCGCGGGGAGATGTAGATGCCGCCGTCGTAGTTCTCGTTCCCCATGGACTCCTGCAGGGCCACCTGCATATCGGTGTCCACGCGGCCGGGATGGATCGAGGTCACCTTGACGCGTCCGCGCTCCTCTTCACGCAGCGCATCGGTCATCGCGCGCAGCGCGAACTTGGTGCCCGAGTACATGGAGCTGCCCGGTCCGGCGGTGAAGCCGGCGCCGGAGTTGATGCTGAGCACCTGGCCGTGGGACTCGCGCAGCAGCGGCAGCGCGGCCCGGGTCAGCTCGGCCACGGCGAAGACGTTGACGGTGAACATCTGCTGGAACTGCGCCGGCGAGCTCTCCGCAACCGGGTTCATCCACGCCAGACCGGCGGAGTGCACCAGCACGTCCAGCCTGTTGAGACCCGCTGCCTCCAGGGCCGGAGCGATCGCGTCGAGGTCGGTGAGATCGACCAGGAACGGCTCCGCACTGGGCAGTGTCTGCACCACCGCGTTCACCGTCTCCGGGTTGGTGCCGCCGACCAGGATGTGGTGCTCCTGGCCCAGCTCCTCTGCGATGGCCCTGCCGATCCCTCGGGAGGCTCCGGTGATCAGCGCGACGGGGCGGGTCGATCCGGAGCTGGATGACGGGGTGGACGCGGAGGCGGGGCTGGGCTGTTCGGTCATGAATCCAGCTTAGAGGACGCCGCCCAGCAGCCAGCGGTGCAGCGCCTGGTGGCATGCTCGCAGCGCTTCGGCGCTGACGTGTTCGTCATCGGTGTGCGCCAGCAGCGGGTCTCCGGGACCGAAGTTCACCGCGGGCACTCCCCTGGCGGAGAACCGCGCCACGTCGGTCCACCCGTACTTGGGCATCGGCTCGCCGCCCACCGCTTCGATGAACGCCTTCGCCGCGGGGTGGTCCAATCCCGGACGAGCGGCCGCGGAGCTGTCGGTGATCCGCACCTGATCGCGGGTGATCCCGGCAGCGGAGAGCACCTCGTAGACGTGGGCGTGGGCCTGCTCCTCGGTCTTGTCCGGGGCGAAGCGGTAGTTGATCTCCACCACGGTGGAATCCGGGATGACGTTGCCGGCCACGCCTCCGTGGATCCGCACCGCATTGAGCCCCTCGCGGTAGTCCAGGCCCTCCACGCCGATGGTCTGCGGCGAGTAGTCCTGCAAGACGCGCAGCAGCCCGGCGGCCCGGTGGATCGCGTTCTCCCCCCTCCACGCGCGGCCTGAGTGCGCGGCGACCCCGGGGATGCTCACCTCGAAGCGGCAGGTGCCGTTGCATCCGCCCTCCACGACCCCGTAGGTGGGTTCCAGCAGCACCGCGAAATCAGCCTCGAGGAGCTCGGGCACGCTGCTCAGGACTCTGCCCAGCCCGGACTTGCTGGCCTCGACCTCCTCGTGGTCGTAGAAGACCCAGGTGATGTCCCGGTCAAGGGAGCCGCCGGCGTCCAGGTGAGCCGCGACGTCGTCGGCCAGCTTCAGCTGCACCGCCACCCCTCCCTTCATATCGGTGGCTCCGCGACCGTAGAGGACGTCTTCGCCCTCCTCCCGCGTCCAGCGCGGCGGGACCGTCCCGCGGGATCCCTCAGTGGTGGGCAGCGGCACCGTGTCCAGATGCCCGGCGAGGATCACCCGCTGGCCCGCGCCGGTCTCGGTGCGCGCAATGATGGTGTCCCCGTCGCGGTGCAGGCTCAGGCCATCGAGTCCTGCGAGGGCCGACTCCACGGCGTCGGCGAGGGCCTTTTCATTGCCGGAGACGGATTCGCAGGCGATGATCGCCTCGGTGAGCGCGGCGACGTCTGTGGAGAGCTGAGCACGGATATCCATCCCTCCAGCCTAGGCGCGGATCGCGCGCAGCACGGCCGCCGGGCCCGAAGTCACCGGGAAAAAGTAGGATGGGGCCATGAGCTCTGAATCCCGAATTGCATCTGGCCATGGTCTTGCCAGCGTGACCGCCGACGGCACCGTCCTGGACACCTGGTTCCCGCACCCCGTGATGACCCCGCTTTCCGAGAACGACGACGACGCGCTGATCGCCGGCCTGCAGGCCGCCACCGGCGAGGACGCTGACCGCGGGGTGAGCACTCAGCTGGTCTCCGTGGAGTCTGCTCTCGATGCTGAGGCGACCTCCGCCTCCGATGTGTGGCTGCGTCTGCACCTGCTCTCGCATCGGTTGGTGAAGCCGCGGACCATCAACCTGGACGGCATCTTCGGTCACCTGAGCAATGTGGTGTGGACGAACTTCGGTCCCTGCGCCGTGGCCGGGTTCGAGACCACCCGGCTGAGGCTGCGCGCCCGGGGCCATGTCAGCGTCTACTCCATCGACAAGTTCCCCCGCCTGGTGGACTATGTGACGCCCTCAGGCGTCCGCATCGGCGACGCCGACCGCGTCCGGCTCGGTGCGCACCTGGCCGAGGGCACCACCGTCATGCACGAGGGCTTCGTGAACTTCAACGCCGGCACGCTGGGGACCTCCATGGTGGAGGGCCGCATCTCCGCGGGAGTCGTGGTCGGCGACGGCACCGACATCGGTGGCGGCGCCTCGATCATGGGCACCCTCTCCGGCGGCGGCAAGGAGAAGATCACCCTCGGCGAGCGGGTCCTGCTGGGCGCGAACTCCGGTGTAGGCATCTCGATCGGCGATGACTGCGTGGTCGAGGCGGGCCTCTATGTCACCGCAGGCACGAAGGTCTCGGTGCTCGCCGATGACCGCAGCGTGGAGGACACCGTCAAGGCCTCTGCCCTCTCCGGGGTGCCGAATCTGCTCTTCCGTCGCGATTCGGTCACCGGCGCGGTGCAGGCAGTCCCCCGCAAGGGCCAGAAGGTGGAGCTCAACGCGGCTCTGCACAAGAACTGAGCCGAGCCCACAGAGAGGTCCTGATGAGCCCGCGAGCTGATCGTCCCATCACCGTCACGCGCAAGGTCCACCGTCGTCGCCGCCGAGCCAGGGCGGTCATGGCCATCACGGTGGTCGCCGCGGTCGTGGCAGCCACCGGCTACGGCGCCTGGCAGTTCATCGAGGAGAACGAGTACCTCCTCGACGAGCGCTGCCAGGTGACCGTGGGTGAGACCGAGCATCGACTGACTCCCGCACAGACGTACTCCGCGGCCCAGCTCGCCGCGGGAGCGGCCGATCGCGATATGCCGGTGCAGGCGGCCACCGATGCCCTGGCCGTCTCGCTGCAGGAGACGCAGCTTGAGAATCACGCGGATCCGGAGGCGACCAGCGCCGCCGAGGACGAGGCCAGCGCCGAGGACTCCGAGGCGAGTGAGAGTGGTGCAGACGAAAGCGGTGCAGACGAAGCCGCCGAGGCGCCGGCGCCGATCCTCTTCGCCAGCGGTGGCGCCCAGTGGGACGCCGTGGATGCCTCAAACCCCACCCCGCGGACCGCAGACGAGTTCTACCAGGAACTTTCCAACAGCAGCCGCGGCGAAGGCGCCTCGGAGCTGGAATGGTCTCCCGAGCTCGAGCTCGATGAGGCGGCCCAAGCACTGAGCCGCCCGCACAACCCCACCTTCTACCCGCAGCATGGTGAGCTTGCCCGGGCCTTCGCCCGTCCGCTCACCGGCGTCCAGCCGCTGGGGATGACCTGTCAGCTCAGCCAGATCGACGTTCCCGGCCCGGATGGGGAGGGTCTCGGTGAGGAGCTGCAGGCCACATTGCCGAACCTCCTCGGTGAAGAGGCCATCACCGTCGAGGGCTCCGGTGCGAACGGGACGGTCAACGTCTCGGTCGCAGAGGTGGGCCCCGAGGCGGGAGTCTATGATCCGGTCAATGGGGACTCCGCTGAGCGCGGGGACCCGCTCTGGCTGGTGGCGCAGTGGGCGGTCGCGGCGGCGGAGACCTATGGCGTGCAGTCGGTGCACGCGGGCACGCATGAATGGCAGCGCGACACCGGGCGCTGGGAGCGTGTCGACGAGGTCAGCGACGAGGCCGTCGAGATCGGCTTCTCGCGGGACTGAGTCAGTCGTCCCACTTACACGTTGAGCGGCGGATTCTCCGAGCAGTTGAGGCCGAAAAGGCCCAAACCAGTCGGAGAATCCGCCGCTCAACGATGGGGGGTCGACCCAGTGGAGGAGCTCAGACTCCCGGGTAGTTGCGCTCGGGCTCGCCGATGTAGATCTGGCGAGGCCGGCCGATCTTGGTGGAGGGATCCTCGATCATCTCGCGCCACTGTGCGATCCAGCCGGGAAGCCGGCCGAGTGCGAAGAGCACGGTGAACATCTTCTCCGGGAAGCCCATGGCCTTGTAGATCAGGCCGGTGTAGAAGTCCACGTTCGGGTAGAGCTTGCGCTCGATGAAGTAGTCGTCCTCCAGGGCCTTCTGCTCCAGGCGCTGCGCGATGTCGAAGAGCTCGTCGTCGCCGCCGAGCTTGGCGAGCAGGTCATCGGCCAGGCCCTTGACCACACGGGCACGCGGGTCGTAGTTCTTGTACACCCGGTGTCCGAAGCCCATGAGCCGGACGCCGTCCTCCTTGTTCTTGACCTTCTCCATGAAGGCCTCCGGGCTGACGTCGCCGGACTGGATCTGGCGCAGCATCTTCAGCACCGCCTCGTTGGCGCCGCCGTGGGCGGGTCCGTAGAGGGCGTTGATGCCGGCGGAGACCGAGGCGAAGAGGTTCGCCTGCGAGGAGCCGACCAGCCGCACGGTGGAGGTGGAGCAGTTCTGCTCGTGGTCCGCGTGCAGGATCAGCAGCGTGTCCAGGGCCTTCACGATGTCCGGGTCCAGCTCGTACTGCTCTGCGGGCACGCCGAAGCAGCCCCGCAGGAAGTTCTCGGTGAGCGTGAGGTTGTTGTCCGGGTAGAGCATCGGCTGTCCGATGGACTTCTTATACGCATAGGACGCGATGGTGGGGACCTTCGCGAGCATGCGGTAGGTCGAGCGCTCCACGTGGTCCTTGTCGAAGGGATCCAGCGAGTCCGGGTAATAGGTGGACAGCGCGGAGACCGCCGAGGAGAGCACCGGCATCGGGTGCGCATCGCGGGGGAAGCCGCCGAAGAAGTCGCGCAGCTCCTCATGCAGCAGCGTGTGCCGCCGGGTGACCTGGTCGAAATCCGTGAGCTGCGTCTGGGTGGGCAGCTCGCCGTAGATCAGCAGGTAGGAGACCTCGAGGAAGCTGGAGTGCTCTGCGAGCTGCTCGATCGGGTATCCGCGGTAGCGCAGGATGCCCTCATCGCCGTCGATGTAGGTGATCGCGGACTTCGCGTTGGCGGTGTTCATGAACCCGGGGTCATAGGTGACCGCACCGGTGGTCTTCAACAGCGGCGCGATATCGAGGCCGTCGTTGCCCTCGACCGAGGACTGCACGGGAAGTTCCAGATCGCCCCCCTGGTAGCTCAGGCGGGCAGGAGTCTGCTCAGTCATGGGTCTCCTTATCAGACACACTCGGGGGACATCATGACAAACCTACCGTGAGGTCACGGCCGGTTGCCAGTTGTGTCCTGGTTCACGGATTTGGGTGTAACCTGCGCCGGTCAACCCATCAGTCGAGCCACTGCAGCAGCGATCCGTTCATCCGTGGCGGTCAGCGCCACGCGGATATAGCCGTTGCCGTGCTCGCCGTAGAACACCCCCGGGCCGACGACGATTCCCCACTGGGCCATCATGCGCACCAGGTTCCAGGTGTCCTCAGCGGTGGCCTGCGCGGGATCAGCCTGCGCGGAGCGGCACCAGAGGTACAACCCGGCGTGGGAGTCTTCGATCTGCAGCCCGGCGGCCTGCAGCGCCGGCACCATCAGCTCGCGACGCCGGCGGTAGACCTCGCGCTGAGCATTCACGTGGGCGTCGTCGTCCAGGGCGGCCGCCAGCGCGGCCTGGATCGGGGCCGGAACGATCATGCCGGCGTGTTTGCGGGTGTTGACCAGACCGGCGATCAGCTCGGGGCAGCCCGCGGCGAACGCTGCCCGGTATCCGGCGAGGTTCGACTGCTTGGAGGCGGAGTAGACGGCGAGCAGCCCGCGGTGGTCGCTGAACCCGGTCTTGGGATCCGTGCCGCAGACCCTCGGGTCCAGGATCGAGGGGACGTCGTCCCCGTCGACCTCCCAGGGAAGTTCGGCGTAACACTCGTCGGAGGCCACCACAGCACCGATCCGACGCGCCAGAGACACCACGGAGCGCATCCACTCGAGGCTGGCGACCGCGCCGGTGGGGTTCGAGGGGGAGTTGATCCAGATCAGCTTGACCCGCTGCAGCATCTCCTCGTCGAGGCTGAAGGGGTCATCGGTGGCGATCGGCGTCGCCCCGGCGATCTGCGCGCCGATGTCATAGGTCGGGTAGGCGACCAGCGGGCGCAGCACGACGTCGGCGGCTCCCGCCCCAGCTCTCGCACCGAGACCCAGCAGGGTGGGCAGCCATGCCACGAGCTCCTTGGATCCGACCGTGGGCAGGATGTGCTCGGGGTCGAGATCCGGCACCCGACGACGACGGGCGAACCACCCGGCGATGGACTCGCGCAGCGCGGGCGTGCCGTGAGTGGTGGGATAGCCCGGTGCATCCGCGGCCTCGGCCAGGGCACGCTGGACGACCCCGGGCGTGGGGTCAACCGGCGTGCCGATGGACAGGTTCACGGCCCCGTCGGGGTGGGCCCGGGCCTGCTCCAGGTAGGGAGCCATCGCGTCCCAGGGGTACTCAGGAAGAGTGAGCATGGCTTCCTTCGCCGAGATGGCCGGTGGGGCGGATGGTCAGTGCTCTTGAACGGGCAGCGCGGAGACGATCTCGTGATCCTTCGGGATCAGTCCGACCTTCGCGGCGCCGCCGGGCGAGCCGACGTCATCGAAGAACTCGACGTTGGCGCGGTAGTACTCGGACCACTGCTCGGGGGTGTCGTCCTCGTAATAGATGGCTTCCACGGGGCAGACAGGTTCGCAGGCGCCGCAGTCGACACACTCATCCGGGTGGATGTAGAGCATCCGGTCACCTTCATAGATGCAGTCCACAGGACATTCATCGATGCAGGCCTTGTCCTTCAGATCCACGCAAGGAAGGGCGATGATGTACGTCATGGACTCCTCAGTCTTTCTACGAGTGCGTGCTTTGAGTCTACCGAGATGAGGCGCGGTCTCGCACAACGATCCATTTGACCAGGATCATTGCAAGCAGTGTCACCACGGCAGCGCCCAGCCACCAGACCAGCGAGGCCAGCGTGGGCCCGGGAAGCAGCCCCATGGCCTCGGAGCTGTACGGGACCACGAGCTGGTCAGGGCCTGGCCAGAGATAGGCGATGGTGGCCACCGTGAAGGTGGTCACGCCCATGACCATGGGTTCGGCCAGGGACCCGCTCTTCAGCCCCGCCCAGAGCTGCGCCATCAGGCACATCACGAGCGCCAGCAGCGCTCCCCAGGGGATGACCGTGCCGGTCTCGGTGGAACCGAGCACCAGGATGTTGCCGTGCAGGACGGTGCCCAGGATCCCGAGGACCACCCCGGCGGAGAAGCACACTCCCATCAGCACTGGGCTGACGGAGCGGCGTCTCCGCGCGGGAGCCTCGGGCTGCCCGGTGTCCTGCGCGGCGGTCACTACTGTGCCGCGCTCTTCTTCTTACGAGTTTCCTTCATGCGCTCCGAGGAGTTCAGGATGACCTTGCGGATGCGGATGGAGTGCGGGGTGACCTCCACGCACTCGTCCTCATTGGCGAACTCGAGGGACTCCTCGAGGGTCAGCTTGGTGGGCGGGGTCAGACCTTCGAAGGAGTCAGCAGCCGCTGCACGCATATTGGTGAGCTTCTTCTCCTTCGTGATGTTGACCTCCATGTCATCGTGGCGGGCGTTCTCGCCGACGACCATGCCCTCGTAGACCTCTTCCTGCGGGTCCACGAAGAACGTGCCGCGCTCCTGCAGGTTGATCATCGCGAACGGAGTCGCGGTGCCGGTGCGGTCAGAGATCAGCGAACCGGAGACGCGGTACTCGATCTCGCCCTTCCACGGCTCGTAGCCGGCCGCGTAGGAGGAGCCGATGCCGGCGCCGCGGGTGTCGGTGAGGAACTTGGTGCGGAAGCCGATGAGTCCGCGAGCCGGGACCATGAACTCCATGCGGATCCAGCCGGTGCCGTTGTTGGTCATCGTGGTCATCGTGCCCTTGCGGGCCGCCATGAGCTGGGTGATCGCGCCCATGAACTCGTCCGGAGCATCGATGGTCATGTTCTCCATCGGCTCGTGCAGCTTGCCGTCGATCTCGCGGGTGACGACCTGCGGCTTGCCCACGGTCAGCTCGAAGCCTTCGCGACGCATCTGCTCGACCAGGATGGCGAGTGCGAGCTCACCACGGCCCTGGACCTCCCAGGTGTCGGGACGCTCGGTGGGGAACACCTTGAGCGAGACGTTGCCGATGAGCTCCTTGTCCAGGCGATCCTTCACCTGGCGGGCGGTGACCTTGGCGCCCTTGACGCGGCCGGCCATCGGCGAGGTGTTGATGCCGATGGTCATGGAGATCGCAGGATCATCCACGACGATGTTCGGCAGCGGCTTGGGGTTGTCCAGATCCGTCAGGGTCTCACCGATCATGATGTCGGAGATGCCGGCGACGGCGACGATCTCACCGGGCCCGGCAGAATCGGCGGAGACGCGCTCCAGACCCTTGGTGGCGAGCAGCTCGGTGATCTTGACGGTCTTCATCGTGCCGTCCTTGCGGGCCCAGGCGACCTGCTGGTTCTTCTTCAGCGTGCCGTTGAAGATGCGCAGCAGGGCCAGACGACCCAGGAACGGCGAGGCGTCCAGGTTCGTGACGTGGGCCTGGAGGACCTCTTCGGCGTCGTACTTGGGGGCCGGGACGTGCTCGAGGATGGTGTCGAAGAGCGGCTCGAGGTCCTCGCTGTCGGGCAGTCCGCCGTCGGCGGGCTGGGTCTTGGAGGCGCGGCCGGCCTTGCCGGAGGCGAAGACCACGGGGACGTCCAGCACGGAGTCCAGGTCCAGCTCGGGGTTCTCCTCGGCGACGTCGGAGGCCAGGCCGAGCAGCAGGTCCATGGTGTCGGAGACGACGCCGTCGATGCGTGCATCGGGGCGGTCGGTCTTGTTGACCACCAGGATCACGGGAAGCTGAGCGTTCAGTGCCTTGCGCAGCACGAAGCGGGTCTGCGGCAGCGGGCCCTCGGAGGCGTCCACCAGCAGGACCACGCCGTCGACCATGGAGAGGCCGCGCTCGACCTCACCGCCGAAGTCGGCGTGACCGGGGGTGTCGATGACGCTGATGGTGACCTCATCGGTGCCTGCGCGCTCCTTGGCGGCGGGGCCCGAGTAGAACACGGTGGTGTTCTTGGCCAGGATCGTGATGCCCTTCTCCTTCTCGAGCTCACCGGAGTCCATGACTCGGTCCTCGAGGTCGCCGTGGCCACCGACAGACTTGGTCTGCGTGAGCATGGCGTCGACCAGTGTGGTCTTGCCGTGGTCGACGTGGGCGACGATGGCGACGTTGCGCAGATCCTGGCGCTCGTCAGTGCCTGCAAGTGCGCGAGCGGCGGCAGTGGTCATAAGTGGGGCAACGCCTTCCATAGAGGAGATGTGACTTCGTGGAGGTCAGTGTCATGTCTGACTCGTCCGCGTCACGTCGTGGTTCAACAATCATCTTGAATGTGGGGGTCTTCAGTGTGGATTCGGGTGGGTCAGAGCGCACAGCAACGCGGCTGTGTCGCGACCACACCATTCCAGTGTACGGCCTGACACCGCGAGACCGGCAATGAGGTGCATCACCGGTCTCGCGGAGAGGAAGCCCCGGGCCTGCTGCGCCGGGGAGATCGGGGCTAGGTTCTAGCTGTGCGCAGGGGCCACCCGCTCGTTCGGTGCCGCATGGTGACAGGCGGCCGCCTGGGTGATCTGACCCCGGGAGATCAGCTCGGGCTCCTCGGTGGCGCAGATCTCCGTCGCCTTCCAGCAGCGCGTGCGGAAGCGGCACCCTGAGGGCGGATTCGCCGGGTTCGGCGGATCCCCCTGAAGCACGATCTGCTCGCGATCGCCGCGCAGCGTGGGGTCGGGAACCGGCACGGCCGAGAGCAGCGCCTGGGTATAGGGATGGGCAGGCGCGTTGTAGATCTCATCCTGCGTGCCCAGCTCGGCGAGCTTGCCCAGGTACATCACGCCCACTCGATCCGAGATGTGCCGGACCACGGAGAGATCGTGGGCGATGAAGATGTAGCTGAGCCCGAACTGCTTCTGCAGATCATCGAGCAGGTTCATCACCTGCGCCTGCACCGAGACGTCCAGAGCGGAGACCGGCTCGTCGCAGATGATGACGTCCGGGTTCAGCGCGAGGCCGCGGGCGATCCCGATGCGCTGGCGCTGGCCGCCGGAGAACTGATGCGGATACCGGTTGATGTGCTCCGGGTTCAGCCCGACCAGGTCAAGCAGCTCCTTCACCCGGTTGCGGATGCCCTGCTTGGGCTTCTCCTCCGGGTGCAGCTTGAACGGCTCGGCGATGATGTCGCCCACCGACATGCGTGGGTTCAGCGAGGTGTAAGGATCCTGGAAGATGATCTGAATCTTGCGCCGCAGCCGGCGGAGCTCATCTCCCTTGACGGAGAGGAAGTCCTCGCCGCGGAATTTGACGCTGCCGGCGTCGGGCTCCTCCAGCCGCATCAGCAGCTTCGCGAGCGTGGACTTGCCACAGCCGGACTCCCCCACGATGCCGAGCGTCTCGCCTTCACGCAGGTTGAAGCTCACGCCGTCCACGGCCTTGACGGCGCCGACCTTGCGCTGGAAGACGATCCCCTGGGTGATCGGGAAGTGCTTGACCAGGCCATCGACCTGGAGCACTGACTTCTTGTCCGCGAACGGATCCGCCGCAGCGGGTACAGAGAGACTCATTCGGGTGCCTCCTCAGAGATCGGGATCATGCCCGCGCCAGTGGGTGACGGGCGCTGCGTGACGGTCGCGGTGCCTGCGTAGACGTCCTCGGCATAATGGCACGCCGAGAGATGTCCTTCGGCCACCAGGCGCAGCTCGGGACGCTCGGTCCGGCAACGGTCGGTGGCGAACTCACAGCGTGGATTGAAGGGGCAGCCCGAGGGCATGTCCGTCAGTGAGGGCGGGAGACCCGGAATCGCGCGGAGACGACCGCCTTCGTCGTCGATCCGAGGGATCGAGGCGAGCAGTCCCTGTGTATAGGGGTGGCCGGGCTTGCCGTAGATCTCGTAGACATCGGCGGCCTCCATCACCCGGCCGGAGTACATCACCGCGATCTTGTCAGCCACGTCGGCGACCACTCCGAGGTCATGGGTGATCAGGATCAGCCCCATGTTGAACTCATTCTGCAGGTCCTTCAGCAGCCGCATCACCTGCGCCTGGACGGTGACATCCAGTGCAGTGGTGGGCTCATCAGCGATCAGCACGTCGGGGTCGAGAGCGATGGCCATTGCGATCATGATGCGCTGGCGCATGCCGCCGGAGAACTGATGGGGGTAATCCCCTGCGCGTTCCTCCGCACCGGGGATTCCCACGCGCTCCATCATCTCCACGGCCTTGACGCGGGCCTCCTTGCGCTTCATACCGCGGTGGATGCGGAACATCTCGGCGATCTGCCAGCCCACCGGCATGACCGGGTTGAGCGAAGAGAGCGCGTCCTGGAAGATCATCGCGATCTTCCCACCGCGCAGCTTGCGGCGAGCCTCCTCCTTCATGGTCAGCAGGTCGTCCCCGCGATAGCGGATTTCGCCACCGGCGATGCGTCCGGGCGGCACATCGAGGATTCCCATGATGGTCTGCGCTGTCACCGATTTGCCGGAACCGGACTCACCGAGGATGGCAAGGGTTTCCCCGGCGTGCAGGGTGAAATTCAACCCGTTGATCGCCTGAGAGACTCCCGCCTTGGTGCGAAACTCCACGTGCAGGTCCTTGACCTCCAGCAGTGGAGTGTCGCCAGGTCGGGTGCCGGGGGCGGTGCGGGTCGAGGTCTGGGATTCAGTCATGAGATCCAGCCCTTCACTTCTTGGATTTGGGATCAAGGGCGTCGCGCACGGCGTCGCCCATGGTCATGAACGCAAAAACTGTGAGCCCGACGAAGATCACCGGGAACAGCAGCAGGTGCGGTGCGGTCTGCAGGTACGGCTGTGCGTCGGAGAGCTGCAGGCCCCAGGAGATTGCCGGCAGCTGCAGGCCGACGCCGAGGAAGGTCAGCGTGGCCTCTGCACCGATGATGATGCCGGTGAACACTGTGGCGTAGCCGATGACCGGGCCCAGCGAGTTCGGCAGGATGTGTCGACGCATGATGGTGATCGGACCGGCACCGAGTGCGCGGGCGGCCATCACGAACTCGGAGTTCACCACGGAGATGACCGAACCGCGCATCAGGCGCGTCATGGTCGGCCACATGAACAGGATCAGCACGAAGGCGACCTCACGGACACCACGCGACTGCAGCACATTGAGGAACACCAGAGCGCCCAGGATGTAGGGCACCGCGAAAACCATGTCGGTGATGCGGGAGAGCAGTGCATCCACCCAGCCGCCGAAGTACCCGGCCACGAGCCCGACGACCACGGAGATGATGAAGGTGCCGATGGCCACGATGAAGCCCACCGCGATCGAGTTTCGTGCGCCGTGGATGACCCGGCTGTAGTAGTCACAGCCCTGGACATCGGTGCCGAACCAGAACTCCCCCGAAGGATCCTGCCGGCTTCGGGCGAGCAGACACTCCCGTGGATCGGTGTTGGTGAACAGCGACGGGAAGACCGCCATGGTCAGGAAGATCAGCAGCAGCACGGCCGAGATGATGAACCAGGGGTTCCGTCGCAGCGAGCGCCAGGCGTCGGCCAGCAGGCTGGCCTCTTCGGCCTTCTTCGTCTTCTCCGGCTTCTTGCCCTGAGTCTCGAGCTGCGAGTCGATCGGTTCCGTGCGCGCTTCAGGTCTGTGTATCTCACTCATAACGGATCCTTGGGTCGAGAAGGCCATAGAGAAGATCAACGATCAGGTTGATCACCACGAAGAAGATGACGAAGAGGGTCACGATGCCGACGACGACCGTGCCCTCCTGCCCCTGGATGGAGGCGAACACCTGCTGCCCGAGGCCCGGGAGGTTGAAGATCGTCTCCACGATGATCGAGCCGCCGAGCATGCTGGCGAGGTCGGCGCCGATGAAGGTGACCGCCGGGATCAGCGAGTTGCGCAGGCCGTGCCGTCCGATCACTCGGGTGCGCTTCATGCCCTTGGCGGTCGCCGTGCGCACGTAGTCAGACTTCAGCGAGTCCAGCAGCTCACCGCGCACCAGGCGGGCGAGGATGCCTGTGGAGACCGAGGCCATGGTCAGCGCGGGGAGGATGTAGCTCATCAGACCGTCGTTGGCCCCCGCGATGGGGAAAAGCCCCAGGTTCAGTCCGAAGACCAGCTGGAGCACGAATCCGATCACCAGTGTGGGCAGCGCGACCATGGTCACGGTGGCGACCTGGACGAAGCGGTCGAAGAATCGATCACGGTAGAGCGCCGCGAGGATGCCGGCGACGATGCCCATGATCGACTGGATGACGAAGGTCACCAGGGCGAGCGTGGCGGTGACGGGCAGACGCTGGGTGATCAGGTCGTTGACGGGGCGACCGTTGAAGGTGCTGCCGAAATCCAGGGCCGTGAAAACACCCCAGATGTACTTGAAGTACTGGATGAAGAAGGGGTCATCCAGGTTGTACTGCTCGCGCAGCGTCTCTCTGACGGCGTCGCTCATCGGCCGATCACCGGCGAGAGCCCGGATCGGGTCCCCTGGCATGGCGAAGACCAGCGCGTAGACGATCAACGTGGAGATCAGGATGACCGGAACGAATTGGAGCAGACGCCGAATGATATAGCGGGTCATTGCTGTCCTTGTGGGTACGGGCGGGGGCGCGGGTGCGCTTGGCGACCGGTTCGACGGAGAGGTCTTCTCCTATGCCGAGGTCGACGCCGCGATCAATGATAGGCACTTCGGCCGATTCTGCTGAATCGACCCAGGTCAACATGGCAAGGGCGCGGCCTACACGGTGTCCGCGTAGGCCGCGCCCTTGTCAGGAAGATGCTTACTCTTCGGTGACCACTACGTCCTCAAGGTGGGTGTAGGTAGCCTGGTCCATGAAGATCGAATCTCCATCGACACGGTCGCTGTGCACCACGAGGTAGTTGGTGAACCACATCGGGATCACCGGCATGTCCTCAAGCAGGATCGCCTCTGCCTCGGTGTAGAGCTCCGCTGCGGTGTCCGGATCAGTCTCGCCGTTGGCCTCGGTGATCAGATCGTCGAACTCCTCATTGGAGTAGCCCGCGTAGTTCGAGGAGGCACCGGTGGCGTAGATGGGCTCCATCGCGTACTGCGCGCTGGGGTAGGAGAGGCTCCAGCCCAGGCGGTACGGACCGGTGATCTCCTTCTCGTCATGCAGAGCGAGGTACTGGGCGAAGTCCAGTGACTCAAAGGTCACGTTCTCGATGCCCAGGTTCTGCTGCCACTGGTTGGAGACTGCCTCCACCCATTCCTCATGACCTGCACCGGAGTTGAAGTAGATGGTCAGGTCCGTGGGACCGCCAGCTTCCTCGTAGAGCTCGGCTGCTGCCTCGGGATCGAAGTCGCAGAACTCGCAGTTGCCCTCGCCTGCGTCGGAGAGAGCCGGCGGGATGATGTTCGCCGCGGGAGTCTGCGCGCCGTCGAAGATCGCATCGATGATCGCCTGGCGATCGATGGCCATAGAGAGTGCGTGGCGCACGTCCACGTCCTGGAACTCCTCCTGGTAGAGCGGGAGCCCCATGTAGGTGAAGGATGAGGTGTCGAAGTCGACGTAGTTCTCACCGAAATCTGACTCCACGGTGGCACGGCGGTTCGGCGGTGCCGCATCGAGAATGTCAAGGTTGCCGGCCTGCACATCCAGGTAGGCAGTGTCGATGTCGGTGTACATCTTCCATTCGATCCGCTCCGGAAGACCCGGATCCTCACCGGCCCAGTCCTCGAAGCGGTTGACGGCGATCTGCACGTCGTGCTCCCACTCGCCGTCCATCATGTACCGACCATTGCCGACCGGGGCCTGCTCGAAGGCGTCGATGTCCTCGTACGCCACCGATGGCATCGGGTAGAAGGCGGTGTAGGTCAGCATGT
Source organism: uncultured Nesterenkonia sp. (assembly GCA_947494195.1). Lineage (GTDB taxonomy): Bacteria > Actinomycetota > Actinomycetes > Actinomycetales > Micrococcaceae > Nesterenkonia. Next base: position 127,192 of record CANLUC010000005.1, read on the forward strand.
CGGGCAGCGGGGAGAAGGGCTCGGTGAGCTCGATCTCGAGGGTGTAGTCGTCCACTGCGCGGACGCCCTCCATCTCCTCAGCATCTCCGTCGACGACTTCCTGGTAGCCCACGAAGTTGTCGAAGAAGTTGGCGCTCTGCTGAGCGTTGTCCGGATCAATGACCCAGTTATAGGTGTCCACGAAGGTCTGAGCGGTGATCTCTTCACCGTCGTGGAAGGTCCAGTCCTCGCCCAGGGTGAAGGTCCAGGTCTGGTTGTCCTCGGTGTCCCAGGATTCTGCGACGCCGGGCATCGGCTCGTTGGTCTCGAGATCAGTCTGAACCAGTCCGGTGAACAGGGAGTCCAGGACCCAGGATCCGCAGACCTCGGTCGAGTTGCCCGGCACCAGGAACTGGGGCTCGCAATTGTATGCGGAGACGGTTCCGCCGCCTTCGACGCCCTGCGCGGCTTCGCCGTTGTCGCCGCCATTGTCATCGCCGCCGCCGCAGGCCGACAGCACCAGGGCCGCCGCCGCGGTCACGGCGACCGCACCCGTCGCACGACGGCGACGGGAAGTGTTTTGCACGTGCATATTCGATTACTCCTCGAGAAGATGCGAGCTTTGTGGGCACATCGGTGACTCGCACATGAGTGTTGCGCACGTCACCTGTGCCCAAGAGTTTAGCAGTGCGAGTTTTCAGCTATGTTTCAGCTTCTGTCCATGCAAACGTGATTCTTCTGCTAGGCCTCCGGCTGGGCGATCCCCGATTTTCACTGTGGGACGCTCAGCAATCGTTGCCGTTCCGCGCGACGACGGGCCTGCGTCGCGGGATCCGGGACCGGTGCGGCAGCCAGCAATCGCTGCGTGTACGGCTGGCGCGCATGGCGTAACACTTCATCGGTCGACCCCTGCTCCACCGTTCGCCCGTTCTGCATGACCAGCACCTTATGGGCGAGCGAGTCCACCACGGCCAGGTCATGGCTCACGAAGAGGCACGCGAAGCCGTACTGCTGCTGGAGCTCGGAGAAGAGCTCCAGCACCGCAGCCTGCACCGAGACGTCCAACGCGGAGGTGGGCTCATCGGCGATCAGCAGGGTGGGATCCAACGTCAGAGCACGGGCAATGCTGATGCGCTGCCGCTGTCCTCCCGAGAGCTCGTGCGGGTAGCGGTTGAGCACGCTCTCGGGCAGCCGGACGGCCTCGAGCAGCTCGCGCGCCCGTGCATTCCTTGAGTTCTTGTCCCCCACTTTGTGCACCACCATGGGCTCGGTGATGATGTCACCGATCGGGAAGCGCGGGTCGAGCGAGGCGGCCGGGTCCTGGAAGACCACGCCGATCTCGCGCTTGAGCGCCTTCTTCTGCTTCGCCGGGAGTTCTGGCATATTTTCTCCGCGGACGAGGAGCTCCCCCTCCGCGACGTCGAGCAGACCCAGCACCGCCTTGGCCACGGTGGACTTTCCAGAGCCTGACTCCCCCACCAGACCCATGATCTCGCCGGGCTGCACTGTGAAGTTCAGATCGTGCACGACGCGGGTGGACCTGCGGCGGAAGGAGTACTCCAGGGCGACATCCTTGGCTTGAAGGGCGGGCGCCACAGAATCGTGGGTGGGTTCGCCCGCGCTTCGGGAAGGTTCGGACACGCTCACCCTCGGTGAGCCCAGCGAGGCGTCTCCTGCCTCCCGCAGCAGCGGCATCGCCGCGAGAAGCCGCCGGGTGTAGGGGTGCTCGGGGTGACCCAGGATCTTGGCCACAGGCCCTGTCTCCACGACCTCACCGTTGAGCATCACGACGACCCGGTCGGCCATGTCTGCCACCACGCCCATGTTGTGCGTGATCAGCAGGATGCCGGTGTTGAGCTCATCCTTCAGCTCGCGCAGCAGATCCAGGATCTCCGCCTGCACCGTGACATCCAGCGCCGTGGTGGGCTCGTCGGCGATGATCACCTTGGGACCGCAGGCAATGGCCATGGCGATCACGATGCGCTGGCGCTGTCCTCCCGAGAACTGGTGCGGGTACTGCCGGATCCGCGTTCGAGCCTCCGGGATGCCCACGCGTTCCAGCAGCTCGATCGACTTCTCCAGCGCGGCCCGGCCGAAGGCGATGTCGTGGACCTGCAGAGCCTCGATGAGCTGGTCCGAGACGCGCAGCACAGGGTTGAGCGCCGTCATAGGCTCCTGGAAGACCATGCTGATCTCTGCGCCGCGCAGCTTCCTTCGCTCCGCAGTGGACATGTTCAACACGCTTCGGCCCTGGAGCAGCACCTCTCCCTGCACGGTCGCGTTCTCGGGCAGCAGGCCCATCGCCGTCGAGGAGGTCACGGATTTGCCGGACCCGGACTCGCCGACCACAGCGACCACCTCCCCGGGCATGACGTCGAAGGACACGCCTTTCACGGCGTCGACCTCGCCGAATTCGGTGGCGAAGGTGACGCGGATGTCCTGGTAGCTCAGCACTGGTTCGGACATCAGGAGTCCCTCTTTTCTTCGGTCGGGCCGTGCCCGAGGTCTGGTCCGCGATCGGTCATCCCGGCGGGCATCTGTTGCTGGCTCGGGCCTCCGGAGAGCTCGGTGACCGGTCGGTTCGCGCGCTCCTCGGCGGTGGTCTTGCCCAGCAGGCCGAAGGCGGTCCGCCACCCCGGGCGGCTCGCTCCCGTGCGCTTCTGTCGCGGATCGATGGCATCACGGAGTCCATCGCCGATGAAGTTCACGCTGAGCGCGATGGCGATGATGAAGAGCCCGGGGAACCAGAAGAGCCAGGGCCGGGTGGTGAACGCGTTCTGGTTGTTCTGGATCAGCGCGCCCAGCGAGGTCTCCGGGGGCTGCACGCCGAATCCGAGGTAGGACAGTGTGGTCTCCAGCAGGATCGCAGCAGCAATGGCGAAGGTCGCGTTGACCACGATCACCCCGATGCTGTTGGGCAGCATGTGCTTGAGGATGATCCGCGCGGGGTGTGCCCCCATCGCCACAGCGGCGGAGACGTACTCCTTCTCGCGAAGCGAGAGGATCTCTGCGCGCACCAGGCGCGCGGTCCCAGTCCAGGTGGCCAGGCCCAGGGCGAGCGCCAGGGTGAGCGTGCCTCCGGGAAGGTTTTGCGCGTAGGCACCGAACACCGCCGCGAGGGCCAGCAGCGGAACCACGATCACCACATCGGTGATGCGCATCAACACGGCCTCGATCCAGCCGCGGAAGTACCCGGCAAGCGCTCCGACCAGCACCCCGAGGAACGTGGACGCGAACGCCACGCCGAGGGCGACCAGCAGCGACTGCTGGGTGCCGCGCATGACCATGGCGAAATAGTCCCGGCCGATGCTGTCCTGACCGAAGGGGTGCTCGCCGAGCAGCCCTTCGTTGAACATGGTGGGCCGACCTCCGTCCACGGTGATCCCGGTGTCGGAGAAGCTCTTCGACCACCACCCGGTGCCCTGGCCGGAGAAGCCGATGGAGGTGATCGAGAGCAGGACGACGAAGATCAGCACGATCATGGAGATGAGTGCCGGCTTGTGCGCGAGGAACCTCCGGCGGACCAGCTGGCCCTGGGAGTAAGACCGATGCTCGCTCGCGAGCTTCTCATCCTCTGCCTCGGCCACGCTGCGCGCGTCGGAGTTCGAGCTGCTGGGTGTCTGGTGGCTCATACTCTAATCCTCGGGTCCAGGACCGCGTACATGAGGTCCGCAATCAGATTGAACAGCACCGCGGCGGCGCCGGTGATGAGGGTGAAGGCCATGACGGGAGCGGGGTCGGCGTTCCCGAGGCCCGTCACGAACATGTCCCCCATGCCCGTCCAGCCGAAGACCTGTTCGACGACGACGGACCCACCGATCAGCCCGGCGAAGTCGAAGGCCACGATGGTCGTCACCGGGATCATCGAATTGCGGAAGGCATGCTTGAAGATGACCGTGCGCTCGTTGACCCCCTTGGCCCGGGCCGTGCGGATGTAGTCCTGGTTCACGGCTTCAAGCATGGAGCTGCGGGTATAGCGGGTGTAGGTGGCCACTGAGACCAGCATCAGGATCGTGGTGGGCAGCAGCAGCTGGGTGCCCTGATCGAGGGAGACCTGCCAGAAGTCCCCGCTGAAGTTCGGCGAGGAGGAGCCGATGGTCGCGATCGGACGTGGCTTGAGCCCGAGGAAGCCCGGCCAGGCGCGCATGAAGTGGTCCAGCAGCACCAGCACCGAGTACAGCACCGCCGTGAGCACGCTGACCGCTACGGCCTGCCCCTTGGCGTGTCCGCCGAACGTGCGCCCGACGATCACCGCCACCGCGATGGCGACGAGAAACAGTCCCACGATGCTCAGCCAACCCCCAGGGGGCTCGATCAGGAGCCAGAAGGTCGCGTAATAGGAGACCAGCCCGAGCCCGACCACGATCAGCGCGCAGTAGAGCACCCGACGATTCTTCAGCCCGGAGAGCAGGGCGGTGAGCCCGAAGGCCAGGGCGATGCCGATCGCAGTGATGACTGCGGGGCCCAGCTGAGGTTCCCGCGCATAGTTCAGCGCTTCCAGCACCGGCATGGCGACCAGCACGAAGCAGAACATGGCTGCTCCTGTCAGCAGGCGACGTCGCGCGGAGCCGCCCACGATCAATGGGACCAGGATCGCGGCGATACCCGCCACGATGAGGATCTGCGTCCAGCTGAACTGCGGTTCACGCAGCCAGTTGTTGTACGTGATCCCCATCCAGTCCTTGGCGAGGACTGCGGCCCAGAAGACGGGCAGGGAGAAGAAGAGGAACACGATGAAGGACACGGCGTAGTCCAACGAGGAATACTGCCGGATCGCCGTGACGATGCCGGTGAGGATGCCGATGATGATGGAGAGGAGCGTGGCCAGGAAGACGAGGCGCAGCGTTGAGGAGGCGGAGGTGGCCACCATGGCACCGACGTCTTGACCGTTGATGTTCGTGCCCAGGTCACAGGAGCCGACGGCGCAGCCCAGGACGCCGGAGAGCCAGATCCAGTAGCGGGAGTACCAGGGCTCGTCCAGATTCATGAACTCGATGCGCTGCTGAATCAGGAAATCGGCGTTCTCCGCGTTGGACTCACGCAGCTCCAGCAGAGGGTCACCGGAGTTGATCACCAGGACGTAGACCAGCAGAGACGCGCCGAAGAGGACGAGGACTGCGCTGAGCAGTCGTTTCAGAACATAGCTGTACACGGGGTGGTTGTACCTTCCACGAGCTGTGGGGGAAGCACCGGTGGGGCTTGATCCGGAGTTCTTCCGGATCAAACCCCACCGGCGTCGTCGGTGGTCCTGCTCAGCCGAGGTGCTCAGCTGGAGTGGACCGCTGTCCTGCCGAGGTCACTCCGCGCGCTGCCACTGTTCGGCGTTCCACACGATCTGATCCTGCGAGGCGGTGTCGCGGACATTGCTGATCGTGATGTCCGAGCCGGAGAGCTGCGGGTGCACGTAGAGCGGGATGCCGAACAGATCGCCCCAGAGCTCCTGCTCGATGCCGACGATGAGCTCCTGCTGCTCCTGCTCGTCCTCGGTGGTGGCGAGCTGGTTGAACAGGTCATCGACGGTCTCGTTGGAATACCCGCCGTAGTTCTGCGGACGATCCGTGGCATAGATGTTCTGGCCGGAGACGACCTGGCCCGAACCTGCCCAGGCGAAGAGCGCGACCTCATAGTCGCCGGTCTCCAGCGCGCCTCCCGGAGCGAAGAAGTCTTCGCTGCCGGCGTCGGTGATCTCGAAGCCTGCCTCGTCACAGGAGGCCTTGATCTCAGCGACCGTGTCGGTGCGCCGCGGATTCGGTCCCGAGTAGCCGATGCGCACCTCGGTGCCGACGGCGTCCTCGGCCTCGAGGATCTCGCGGGCTCCCTCGACATCGACCTCGTCGTAGGTGCCGTCGTAGCTCTCAGCGACGATGTCCTCGTAGTCGTCCTCGAAGCTCAGCGATTCACGAGCGTTGAGCACCGTGGCTTCGGGGTTGACCGGCTCGATCAGGTTGGACACGATCTGTTGACGGGGAACGCACATCGCAAAGGCCTCACGCATCTCCAGGCTGTCGGAGAAGGCGCCGTCGTTGAAGTTGAAGTCCAGGTGCTCCCACGTGGCGGCCTCGCCCTCATGCAGCACGACCTGATCCTGGAGCCGCTCCAGCTGACCTCGGGTGTCGACCGTGGCCTGGGGAAGAGCGACGTTGAGATCGCCGTTCTCCAGAGCCTGGACGTGCTGGCCGTCGTTGACGAATCGATAGACGAGCCGCTCGGTGCCGGGACCGGTGCCCCAGTACTCCTCGTTGGCACTGACCGTCAGGGACTCCCCGGCCTGCCAGTTGTCGATCTTGTAGGGGCCCGTCACGGGCATGAGCTCTTCTTCGGGAAGCGTCCCGGGATCGGTGAACCAGCCCTCGTTCCAGAATTCGGCCGCCGGCTCCAGCGCCTCGGTGTCGGCGTCCCGGATGGCCGTGACCAGCTCACTGAGTTCCATATCGCTCTGCTCGGCGACCACGTGGGCCGGCAGCGCGTTGTTCACCATGATCTCCCAGTCCGCGTAGGGCTCGGTGTACTCGATGGTGAAGGTCTTGCCCTCGGGGTCACCCTGCGGGCCCTCGGGCACGCGCTCACCGTAGGTCTGCGAGATTCCGTTGAACAGCGGCTCAGCGTCGGAGTTGGTGAGCTCGGCGTTCTGGTAGGCCCAGTCGAGCACGTAGTCGGCCACGGTCACCGGGGTGCCGTCCGACCAGGTCACGTCCTCACCGATGGTGTATTCCACGGTGAAAGGATCTTCGCTGGTGACCTCATAGGAGCCGAAGTCCTCATTGCGGTACCAGACGTTGTCCGTGCCCCAATAGCCGAATCCCTCGAGTACCCGGTTGACCACGACCGAGTTATAGGTGCTGTAGCTCTCCGGAGTGAATCCGTTGTAGCTGATGAACTCCGTCTCACCGAGGGAGACCGAGATCTCATCGTCCTTGGTCTCCAGGTCGGTGTCCGCCTTGCCGGTGTCTTCCGGCTCGGTGGTGAACTGCTGGCCCTCGGCCATGCCGGCATCACCGCTGGACGCACCGTTCGTCGTCTCTTCGCCGTCGGCGTCGTCATTGCCGCCGTCGGGCGTGCATCCGGAGAGCACGAGTGCGCCGGTGGCCAGAATGGCCGTCGCCGCAGAGAGTTTCCTGAGCTTCACTGTTGGTCCTCATTTCTTGATGCGAAATGACCGACTGGTCGTCGCGCACCCAACCCCCGGGAACGTGACCGACCTAACATCGGTTCAATGTGCGAACCAGACTACGGCCGCCGCGGTCCCCGGGCTCAGCATTTTTTCAGCCGAACCCAACCAGTTTGCTCAAACAACTACTTCTACGGTCAGCTGCAAAGACGCCCTGACTCATGAAGGGCGACACGGCGGACACATTCCAGAAACACTCCCTCGCACTCGGGGCAGCCAAAGAACTGCCGCGGAAATTCAAGCAGAATCTCCGCGGCAGCCACTCCCCGGCCAGATGTCCGTCACTTCTGTGACCTGTCCCACTTTTTTAGTTGAAACACACAAGTAACTTGGGGGCTAGACGAAAGTTACTACCGCGTACAGCCAGACAATTTTGAATAAGTCAGAATGTTACGCACCGTGGAGCCGCACCTCAGCGCCGCCAGGAGGCTTCTGGGTCCGAGGTCTCCCCCTTGGTCACGCGCAGCGCCTGACCCTGCGCCACCAGTTCCTCGTACTTCTTCGACTTCTTCTCCGCGGTGCTCATATCGCGCGGGGGCAGCATGATGGTGCGCTCGGCTTCGATCCCGCTCTGCAGCTGACGCCCCCGCTCGAGCTCGGAGTCGAACTCCGCTCCGAGCAGGACCACGAGGTTCATGATGTAGATCCAGATCAGGAAGATGATCACGCCGGCCAGCGCGCCGTACGTGGCCTGGTAGCTCCCGAAGTTCGTGATGTAGAACGCCACGCCGGCGGTCGCGAGGACCATCACCACGATTGCTACAAGGGCGCCCGCTGAGACCCAGCGGAAGCCAGGCTGCCGCAGATTCGGGGTGGCGTAGTAGAGCAGCGCGATGCTGATCGCGATGACCAGCAGGAGCACCGGATACTTCGCCCAGTTGAAGATGGTCAGCGCGGTGCTGCCAAGCCCCACGGTGTTCCCCAGAGACTCAGCGACCGGGCCGGAGACCACGAGCAGCACCGCCGAGACGGCGACGAGAACGAGCAGGGCTGCAGTGATCACGTAGAAGAGCGGGCGCAGCTTCAGGATCGAGCGGCCCTCCTCCACCTCGTAGACGCGATTCATGGCCCGCGAGAAAGCATTGACAAAGTTCGATGCCGTCCACAGGGCCGTCAAAATGCCGAGGATGAGTCCCAGGCCGGCGCCCTGCACACTGGTGATCTGCACGATGATCGGACGGACCTGATCCATGGTGTCGGATTCGACCAGGCCGGCAGCGGTTTCCAGCAGAAAGTCTCGGGTGGTGTCACCCTGGCCGATGAACGACATCATGGACACCAGCGCGATGAGCGCGGGAAACACCGAGAGCACCGTGTAATAGGTCAGGCCAGCGGCGAGATCCGTGCAGCCGTCGCGACCAAACTCCGCGAAGGTGCGCTTGATGCTGTACTTCCAGGTGGTTCCGGTGAGCTTGGTGGGTGACTTGAGCTTCCGACGCCTGATCTTCCGTCCCGCTCCCGACTGCTCCATTGCCTGCCCGGACTCCGCATAGTCCTCGCGCTGCCGGTTCTTGACCATATAGGGCTGATCGGCGGCCGCCCAGATCGTGCCCACCTGCAGCTGATCTGTGTAGGTGGCCGAAGAGGTGGGCGCTCCATGGTCCTCGATCGGATGACGGCGCTCCCGGTGCGCCCGCAGGGCGCCCTCGACGCGGTCGCGCTGATCGGGACTGGATGCGGGACCCTGCGGGTCCGAGTGAGTGCTCATGGTCTCAAACTATCGGGATGTCAGCACAAGACCAACTGGTGGTCAGCTCCTGTCTGAGCTGCGCCGGGTCAGGCTCAGCTCATCGATATGAGTGATCTCCGCGGGCAGCGCGTTGTTCAGGTAGCCGGCCCGGGCGATGGCCATGGATCCCACGGCGGAGGTCAGCAGCTGGGCGATGATCGCGATGACCGCCTTGAGCAGGTTCAGCCCGCTGAAATCCATCAGCAGCGCGCCCAGCACGATGGAGGCGACCCCGAGTCCCGCGGAGGTTCCCACCGCGGAGGCGCGCAGGTAGAGGTCGGGCAGTTTGAACAGCCCGATGGCCGAGACGATGATCGTGCCGATGCCCAGGAAGATGAAGAGCAGGCCAAGAGCCTGCACGATGTCGATGAGTTCCATCAGCGACGGCCTCCTGATCCGAGTCGTGCCATCGACAGGGCCGCCATGAAGCCCAGCAGCGTGGCGATGAGGATGATGTCGAACAGCGCTTCGATGCCGGTGCGCAGTCCGATCAGTGCCACGAACCCGATGGTGGCGAAGAAGATCAGATCCGCGGCCACCGCGCGGTCCATGGTCCGTGGTCCCAGCAGCCCTCGGACAGAGGCGATGATCATACCGATGGCCAGCAGGAACAGGGCGACCTCGAGGGTCCATTCGGAGATCATGAGCGCTCACCGGCCTCGGTGGGCGGATGCTGAGCCGCCCCCGGCGCGAAGGGCGGAGCAGCCTCGTCGAGCGGACGGACCACCGGCCGCTCGGTGGGCCGTGTCAGGTCTCCGGGCTCCCGTCGCATCGCGTTCAGCAGCCGGTCCTCCATCTCCTGGATATCGGCGACCAGCTGGGCGCGCGACTCCACGAACATGCCGTGCACGTAGAGGATCCCATGCTCACGCGAGATGGTGATGGTCAGCGTGCCGGGGGTGAGTGTGATCAGCGAGGAGATCAGCGTCCACTCACTGTCGGTCCGCGAGGCCGCCGGCACTGCGACGATCGCGGGACGCATCTTCATGCGGCGACGCGGACGCAGCACGTCGGCGGTGACCGCCAGGTTGGCCAGCAGGAACTCCTTGGCGTACCACAGCAGGAATCCGATGATCCGGAAGGGCCAGCTCATCATGCTCCGTTCACCGCCCTCACATAGTCCATCGGATTGAGCAGGTTCTCGGCCGCTGTGGCGGACCAGCCCATCAGCAGCTCAGCCCCCAGTCCGAAGAACAGCGTGATGCAGGCCAGCAGGATTCCCGGCATGATCAGCTTCAGCGGAACCTTCACCGCCTGCTTCCCCGCGAGCACCGCTGAGGTCGTCGCCGTCGGGGGTCCCACCGTCAGCGTGGGCGTCTCCGCCTGGGCCTCCACGCGCAGATAGCGCTTGCCGTGCATGCGCTGCTGGTAGGTCAGGGCACGCTCCTGCAGGTCATCGGGCTCCGCGCCCATGAACACCCCGGTCCAGATCTTCAGCATGGAGAGCAGCGTGAAGATCGAGACCACCACGGCGACCGCCGCCACCGCATAGTGGGACTCGGCGAGGGTGGCCTGGATGATGGCGAACTTCGCCACGAAGCCGGAGAAGGGCGGCAGTCCGGCGAGCGAGAGCGCGGCGACCATGAAGGTCACCGCGATCAGCGGCTCACGCTTGAGCATGCCGCCGAGCTTGTCGATCTCGCCGGTGCCGTAGGTCTCCTCGATGGCGCCGGTGGAGAGGAACAGCGAGGCCTTCACGATCATATGGTGCAGCAGATAGAAGATCGCCGCGGTGAGTCCGAGCATCGTGAAGAGCCCGACCCCGATCAGGATGTAGCCGATCTGGCTGATCATGTGGAACACCAGGATGGACCGCGTGGTCTTCTCCCCCACCGCGCCGAGCACACCGACGACCATGGTCACCGAGGTGATCACCAGCGCCACCCAGAGGAAACGCTCGTCGCCGTCGAAGAGCAGCGAGTAGATGCGGTAGATCGCGTAGATCGCGACCTTGGTGTGGATCCCGGAGAACAGGGCGGTGACCGCGGGCGAGGTCATCGGGTAGGTGCGGGTGAGCCACCCATGCACCGGCACCACGGCCGCCTTGATCGAGATGGCGGTGAGCACCACACCACCGGCCAGGGCGACCGCGGGGTCCTCCTTGGCCGCACCGTGGAGCTCGGCCAGGTTCACTGTGCCGGCGGTGGCGTAGACCAGGGCGATGCCCACCAGCAGCAGGGTCGACGCCATGAGATTCACCGAGACATAGATCCTCGCGCCGTGGGCGCCGAGCTTGGCACCCATCATCGCGAGCAGCCCGTAGGAGGGCAGCAGCATGACCTCGATGAAGACGAAGAGGTTGAAGATGTCACCGGTCATCAGTGCCCCGGAGACACCGGCCATGAGGATCAGCACGAAGGGGTGGAAGAACCGGGCGCGTGCCTCATGGGTGGCCATCGCGAAGAGCACGCTGGCGATGGCGAGGACTGTCATCACCATCAGGACCAGCGCGGAGAGCGAGTCCACCACGAACGGGATGGCGATTCCCTGATCCCACAGGCCGACCTGGTGGGCCAGGATCGTGCCGTCGCTGGTGATGACCACCAGCGCGATGGCGAAGCCGAACATGCCCAGCAGCGTGCCCAGGCTGAGCACATGCCGGATCAGGCGCTTCTTGCGCACGGCGACGCCGAGCGCGCCGAGCAGCAGCGGGACGGCCACCAGCAGGGGCAGCAGGGCCGGGAGCGTCTGGCTCATCGGGTCTCCCCCTCCCTGGTCTGGGCAGCCTCTGGGGCTTCTGCGTCTGGTGTTTCTGCACTGGGGGCGGCCGCCTCGGAGTTCTCGACCCCTGAGGCCTTCTCCGGCCAGGGATCACCGGTCTCGTCCTCTCCGTGGTCCACCACGATGTCACCGGACTCTGTGGTCAGACCGTAGTAGCCGGCGTCGTTGGTGTCTCCGCGGTCAGCCGCGAGCAGCCGCGCCGGAGAGGCCTCCACGTCCTCGGTGTCGTCGTCGGTGGTGGTGGTGATGGCCAGGGTGACCATGAACATGGAGATCGAGAAGGCGATCACGATGGCGGTGAGCACGAAGGCCTGCGGCAGCGGGTCCGCCTGCTCCCCCGCCTCGCCGAAGCCGATGTAGGAGAGTCCGCGGAAGGCGGTGTTGCCGGCGGCGAAGAGCATCAGGTTCGCGGCATGGCTGATCAGCACGAATCCGAGCACGATTCGGATCATCCCGCGCTGCATGAAGAGGTAGACGGCCGCGGCGGTGAGCAGTCCGACGGCGATGGCGATGCTCATCGGTCGTTCACCCCCCTCGGCTCGATGTCTGCGTGGATCCCCGGCGCAGCCTCACCCGACTGCACTTCGAAGGGCAGATCCCCGGGGTCCGCGTGATATCCGGCCGGGACCTTCAGCGTGGAGAGCTCCGCCTCACTGGTGCCGTGGGCGCGACGGTGGGCCTGGAGCAGCTCCGCCGGGTAGCGCTGGGCCTGGCCCAATCGGTCCAGGGCCACGAGGACCGCGCCGATGACCGCCAGGTAGATGCCGACGTCGAAGATCAGCGCCGTGGTCAGTGAGAACCCGGCGTCGGAGCCCCACGGCAGCGGCAGCCCCTCGGCGATGACCACCGGGCGCAGGAAGGACCCCTCGAGGTAGCCGGTCAGTCCGATGACGGCGCCGGTGACCACACCGCCGACGATGACCAGTGCGTAGTCGAAGCGCAGCTTCACCGCGGAGTCCGTGGGTGCCACGAGGTAGCGCAGCGCGAAGAATCCACCGGCGACCAGGGCGGCGATGAATCCGCCGCCGGAGTCATAGTGCCCGCGCAGCAGCAGCACCAGCGAGAGCAGCACGATGAACGGCGCCATCCAGTTGAAGACGCTGCGCATGGCGGTGGTGTTGTCTCCCGCATGGTCCAGCGGGGTGCCGGTCCACTGGCGTGAGGCAGGCGGCTCGTTGTCCGAGGTGGAGAAGGCGGAGTTCAGCAGCGCAAGGATCGCGAATCCGGCCACGCCCAGCACCGTGAGCTCGCCGAAGGTGTCCAGCGCGCGGAAGTCCACCAGGATCGAGTTCACCACGTTGATCGCACCGGTGGTCTCGTAGGTGTTCTCCAGGTACCACTGCGCAGCCGGTGACTGTCCGCGTCGACCGGTCAGCGCGAAGGTGGCCCCGAAGGCCATCACGCCGAAGCCCAGCGCCACCGCGACGGCGAGGAACTGACGCCGGCGCGTGATCTTGTGGAAGCGCTTCGGAAGCTTGCGCAGCACCAGGACCAGCACCACCACGGTGAGGATCTCCACGAGCAGCTGGGTCATGCCGACGTCCACCGCGCCCAGGGCGAAGAACCAGGCGGCGACGACGAACCCCGCACCGCCGGTGAGCACGACGGCGGCCGCCCGGTTCTGCGCGATGACGGTGCCTGCAAGGAAGCACACCAGCAGGGTGATCAGGATCCAGTCGGTGGTGCGGGTATGGCCCGGATCGAACTCCCCGACCTCGGGCGCGACCACCAGCCCGGCGACGAAGAGGCCGGCGAGCAGGATGCCCGGAGCCGCGAGGTGCAGACCATGCATGTCCGAGCGTGTGATGTCCCCGACGCGGCGGCCGAGGTTGATCGCGCCGGACCGCAGGCCCTCAACGACCTCCACCCCAGTGAAGGGAAGCAGCGTGCGGGGAATGAGATTGTCCAGTCGCGCGCGCATCAGCACCGCGAGCAGGCCGCCGCCGATGATCACCGCGGAGAGCAGAAGCTCCACCGTGAAGCCCTGCCAGAGCAGGAAGTGCGCCTCGTAGCTCTCGGTGTGAGCCGCCCCGGCAGCCTCGGTGACGAGTCCGTCGAAGACGAAGGGAACGAATCCCAGCAGCAGCCCCGCGGCGGCGGGGATCAGTGCGGGGAGGTAGAAGCTGGCTGGTGCTTCATGGGTCTCGGCGGGGTCGATCATCTCATGCGCCTCGTCCTTGGCGCCGGCTCCGGTGTAGCGGGTGAAGGCGCCCAGCACGATGCGCCCGCAGTAGGCGAAGGTGCCGATGGCCGCGAGCACCGCGAGCAGGGTCAGCGTCCAGGTGAGCGGGGCCGGCATCTCTGCGGAGAGGAAGCCGGTGAGCAGGTGTTCCTTGGAGACGAAGCCCAGCAGCGGGGGGACTCCGGCCATGGAGAGCGAGGAGATCAGCGTGATCACCAGCGAGATGCGCATGGTCCGGCTCAGTCCGTGCAGCCGGCGGATGTCGCGGGAATGAGCCTCGTGCTCGATGATGCCCACCATCATGAACAGCGCGGACTTGAACAAGGCGTGAGCGATCACGTGGATGGTCGCCGCGACCAGCGCGGTGGGTGTGCCGATCCCGATGACCGCGACCAGGAAGCCCAGCTGAGACACGGTGGAGTACGCCATGATCTCTTTGATGTCGTGACGCTGGAGCGCGAAGAGGGCGCCCATCAGCGCGGTGGTCAGACCGGCGCTGATCAGCAGCACCTGCCAGAGCGTGGAGTCTGCGAACACCGGAGAGAAGCGCAGGAGCAGGTAGATCCCTGCCTTGACCATCGCGGCGGCATGCAGATACGCGGAGACCGGCGCGGGTGCGACCATGGCGTCGGGGAGCCAGAGGTGGAAGGGGAACTGTGCGGACTTGGTGAACGCGGCGAAGGCGATGAGCACCGCGACCACGGAGGTGAAGGTCGCGTTGTCCTGCCAGGCGCTGTGCGTCAGCGCCTCGGAGATCCGGGTGGTTCCGGTCTCCACGATGATCAGCAGCACCGCGCTGAGCAGGCCCAGTCCGCCCGCGGCGGTGATCAGCAGCGTGCGCTGGGCCGGTGCGGGCGCCTTGTCCCCGGATCTGTTGATCAGGAAGAAGGAGCACAGCGTGGTGAACTCCCAGAAGACGAAGAGCAGGATCAGATCATCTGCCAGCACCATCCCGCTCATCGCGAAGACGAAGAGCAGCATCCACAGGTAGTAGTCCGAGGTCTTCTTCTGCACCGAGAAGTAGCGGGCCGAATATGCCATCACCAGGGCGCCGATGAAGATCACTAGCAGCAGAAACACCATGGCGAGCCCGTCGAGGCGGAAGCTCAGACCGACGTCGATGGTCGGAATCCAGGGCAGGTGCTCCTGGATCACGCCGCCGTCCAACAGGGTGGGCAGCCACGGCAGTGCTGAGACGCCGATCCCGGTGAGCGCCACCGCCGCGAAGAACCCGGTGTCCCGGCCGAGCGCGCGGTGCACCAGCACGGCGATCGGCACCAGGGCCAGAGTCAGCAGGAGCAGCACCGTGAGCGTCATGGTCGGGCCACCGTCGGCGCACCTAAGCGCATGAAAGGCCTTCGCGAATGCATGGTGCCTCCAGTCGGTGCGGATATGACGGCGCGGTGAAGCTCATCGCCGACCAGACTTCCCGGCACACCAGTGATCCACTATATCCATCGAGTCGATCTCCCAGCAATCGCGTCTGCATCGTGGACGGCTGTCCCCGCGCCGGAACATCTCATGTGAAACCTGAAAACTACTGCTCCTCCACGACCCCACAGGCCACTCGAGCACCAGCATCGCCGCTGGTCAGTGACTCCTGATCGGGGCCGTAGCCGTTGTACCGGACCGGCACATTGGCGTGGTTGTCGGGCGCCGCGTGGACGATCACCGAGGCGCCGTCGGCGGAGACCAGGTCCTCGGCGAGAACTGCGTCACTGACCAGACTCAGCCAGCCGGTGCCGTCCTCGTTGACCAGAAGATTGGGGAGGTCCCCGGCATGGTCGGGGTGCTCGACAGGTGCCGGCTCCTGGAGAGGATCATCCTCGGAGAGGTCATCGAGGTCAGGCTCGGTGGACTCCTCGGGGGCCTCCTCGCCCTCGACCACACCGGCATCCGTCTCGACATCTCCGACCAGATGCCCGCCGGAGGACTCAAAGTCTCCCACCACGCCTGCTTCGGAGGTGGACTGCGGCTCACAGACGCCGTTCTCATGGATCGTGATGCCACGGAACCCGGCCTGAAGATCATGGACCTCCGCCTCGATCAGCACGCCGTTCTCGACCTCCGTGAAGCTCACGGTGCCGATGCCGTTCTGCGCCATGTCCGTCATCTCCGCCGTGGCGAAGGGCTCTTCGGCGGCACCGGGCTCGCCGTCGTCCTCACCGGTCTCGTCCTCCGCCTGCTCGGCGTCCGCTTCGACCTGGGCGGCGCCGTCGTCGTTCTGCGCGGCGGGCTCAGACTCGGCGGAGTCTCCGCATCCGCTCAGCGCGAGAGCTGCGACCAGGGCGATCCCGGTCCAGGGCAGCACGGACGAGGAGGAACTGACACGTGGAATGCTCATGACCGCACAGCTTACCGGCAGGTCTGATCCCCCACGAGTCGGTGTCCAGCGGATCTCGATCGGTGCGGTCGGTGGCCGGCGCGGCTGCTCTCGAGCCACCCGCTCAGGCGTGGGTGTGGGTCTCGCTGGCGGCGATGCCGCGGGTCTCCAGCTGGAAGGTCGAATGCTCCACGGAGAGATCGAAATGCTCGGCCACACAGGACTTGAGCCGGCGCAGCGTCTCGGGAGCGCAGCCGTCCTTGAAGCACTCGTCATCGACCACCACATGGGCGGAGATGACCGGCAGTCCGGTGGCCACCATCGAGGCATGAAGATCGTGGACCTCGTGGACGTGGTCCTGGGCGAGCATGTGCGTCCGCACCTGCTCCAGGTCGAGTCCGCGCGGGGTGAACTCCAGCAGCACCCGGGCGCTCTCGCGCAGCAGCAGCGCCGCGCGCGGCACGATCAGTGCGGCGATGGCGAGCGCGGCGACCGCGTCGGCCTGCTGCCATCCGGTGGTCCAGATGACGACGGCGGCGACCATGACTCCCAGCGACCCCAGGGCGTCGGCGGCGACCTCCAAGAACGCCGCGCGCATGTTCAGATTCGCGCGCCGTCCGCCGGAGAGCACGAGCAGCGAGGCGATGTTGCCCAGCAGTCCGACCGCGCCGAAGAGCAGCAGCTCCTGGTGCAGGACGGTGGGCGGGGAGCTCAGCCGCGCGATGCCCTCCACCGCCGCATAGATCCCGATGCTCAACAGCAGGGCGGCCTGGATCAGGCCGGCGAGGATCTCCATGCGGCGGAAGCCCCATGTGCGCTGTGCAGTGGCAGCACGGAACATCAGGGACGCCGCGATGAGCGCGACCAGCAGGCCGATGCTGTCAGTGAGGGAGTGCACGGCGTCGGTCAGCAGGGCAAGCGACCCGGTCAGCCAGGCGCCGGTGGCCTGGGCCAGCACGATGCCCACGGTGATCGCGCAGGCAATGGCCAGCCGGCGCCGGTGTGAGCCTCCGGCATCTGCGGGCGCGGCAGATGAGCCTCCATGGTCATGAGAATGCATCATGTGTCCATTCTCCTGCGCCGGGCGCCGATCTCCTAAGCTGCGAGTCGAAATGAGTTGCGTTCTCATCAGCTTGCCCTCGACGGCCTCTTGCTACAGTTCAGATATGGTTGCTCAAAGAAACTATGTAATCGTCAATGCGCAGATCGTGCCCATCTCGGCAGCACCCTTCACCGGTTCTCTGGTGATCACCCAGGGGCGCATCGCAGAGCTCGGAGCCTCTGTGGAACACCCGCCAGGCCATGAGGTCATCGATGCGGAGGGCGGATGGGTTCTGCCTGGCCTCGTGGACGCCCATGTGCATCTGGGCGTCCACGAGGAGGGCGAAGGCTGGGCGGGGGCCGATGTCAATGAGACCACCGATCCGGTCACGGCCGCCGCCCGCGCTCTCGATGCGATCAACCCGGCTGACATCGGGTTCGCCGACGCCCGCGCGGCAGGCATCACGGCAGTCAACGTCAATCCGGGGTCGGCCAACCCGATCGGGGGTCTGGCAGTGGCGATCAAGACCCAGGGCCGGATCGTGGACGAGATGATCCTGCGCTCGCCCTCCGGCCTCAAGGCGGCCCTGGGAGAGAACCCGAAACGGATCTACGGCGAGCGCAAACAGACGCCGAACACGCGCCTGGGCGTCGCGATGACCATTCGGAAGGCCTTCACCGAAGCGCGGCAGTGGCAGGCAAAGGATCCCGCCGAGCGACCGGCCGATCTCGTCTCCGAGGCCCTCGCCATGGTCCTGAAGCGCGAGATCCCCTGGCGCCAGCACTGCCACCGCGCCGACGACATCGCCACCGCGCTCCGCATAGCCGACGAATTCGGCTACGACCTGGTCCTGGACCACGGGACGGAGGCCTATAAGATCGCCGATCTGATCGCCGAGCGGAACATCCCGGTGCTCTACGGGCCGATGATCGTCTCTCGGTCCAAGGTCGAGGTCCGGGATCGCAGCCCCAAGGCCCCAGGAATCCTCAGCCGGGCCGGGGTCCGCGTCTCGATCATCACCGACCACCCGGTGGTGCCCATCGAGTTCCTGATCCACCAGGCGGCGCTTGCAGTCCGGGAGGGCATGGACCCGACGGAGGCGCTGAAGGCGGTGACCCTGAACCCGGCAGAGGTCCTCGGGGTCTCGGACCGCATCGGCTCGCTGGAGCCGGGGAAGGATGCAGACCTCGCGCTCTGGTCCGGGGACCCGTTGGACACCCGCAACCGAGTGCTGCGCACCTGGATCGACGGGGAACAGGTCTACGCCCACGCGGAGGACTAGACGGAAGACCCCTGGCGGACGCGACACGCTCTCGGGGATCCTGCCCTGGTGGGGTCAGCTTCCAGGTGTTTGACTGGGCGCATGACCGAACCACTCTCTGCACCAGATCCCGAACAGCCCCTCTCCCCCTCAGGCTGCACCGTGGGAACCCATGCGAGCATCGTCGGGGAGGTCCAGGGGGTGTCCTTCCGTGCGGCGGCGAAGACCGAGGCTGACGACCTGGGGCTCATCGGCTGGGTGCGCAACACCGAGTCCGGCGGCGTCGAGCTCCTCGTCGGAGGCGCGGGTCCAGCCGTGGATTCGTTGCTGCGCTGGGCCGAGGACGGCCCCGAATCAGCCCAGGTCAGCGAGGTCACTCAGCGGGAGGCCAGCGCAGAGGAGCTTGGCTCACTGCCGCGCAGCGGCTTCGAGATCCGCCGCTGATCCACCCTTCCCCTTGCCAAGCGGCACAGTCCTGCTACGGTCGAAGGACAGCTTTCAAGGGCCCTCATCTCATGACCGGCGTTCCGATGCGGAGCGCCGGACCGGGCCGCGAAGCGATGAATGAAGAACCATACGAAACCAGCTGCACGACGAAAGAAACGCACGAAAGGTCTGCATTTGACGACTATCACCGAGAACGCACGCACCCGGCACGACACGGCCCCCCACGACGCGGTGGACCGCTACCCCACCCGCGGTGAGACCGGCCCCGCGGTGCTCACCCGCGAAGACCCCGTGGTCCACGGCACCGAGCAGGACGGTCCGCTGGACGGCGGACAGCTGCGCTCCTTCGAGGACAAGGGCTACCTGACCATCGATCAGCTCATCAGCGGCGATGAGCTGGAGCTGTTCAAGAACGAGCTCAAGCGCCTCGCCGAGGATCCAGAGGTCAAGAAGGACCACCGCACCATCGTGGAGGCCAAGTCCGACGAGGTGCGCTCCGTCTTCGACATCCACCGGACCAACGAGATCTTCGCCAAGATCGCCAATGATCCGCGTGTGGTCGAGCGCGCCCGCCAGATCCTGGGCTCCGATGTCTACATCCACCAGAGCCGGATCAACTACAAGCCCAGCTTCACCGGCAAGGACTTCACCTGGCACTCCGACTTCGAGACCTGGCACGCCGAGGACGGCATGCCCGGGCCGCGCGCGGTGTCGATCTCGATCTCGCTGACCGACAACTACTCCTTCAACGGCCCGCTGATGATCATGCCCGGCTCGCACAAGCACTACATCAGTGCCGTGGGGGCCACCCCGGATGACAACCACGAGCAGTCCCTGGTGATGCAGGGCGCCGGCGTGCCGGACAAGGCCACGCTGACCGAGTTCGCCGACCGCTTCGGCATCGACGTCCTGGAAGGACCCGCAGGCGGTGCCATCATGTTCGACAGCAACTGCATGCACGCCTCCAACGGGAATGTGACCCCCTACTCACGTTCCAACGTCTTCATCGTCTACAACTCGGTGGAGAACCTCACGGAGGAGGAGCCCTTCGCGGCCTCCAAACCCCGTCCGGAGCACCTGGGCAGCCGAGACTTCACTCCCGCCGGGAGCTGATCCGGTCCCTGCCTGAGCAACGGCCCTGCGAAAACGGCCCTGGGTTCTGACCCAGGGCCGTTTTCGCGTCCTGCGCCCCCTTCAGGCAGCCGATGTCGCATCGCTATGCCATGTCCCATGGCTTTGGACGGAAATAGCAATGGGACATGGCAGGAGGATGCGACAGTTCGAGTCAGCGGGCCCGAGTTAGCGAACCCCGAGTCAGCGAACCCTGGGTCAGCGGGCCTCGGGGTCAGCGGAGCCGGTCATCGAGAGTCCGAGCTCTGGGGGAAGCTCGCTGGGTTCGCCGAGCACATGCTCGGAGAGGAAGCCGGAGACCACCTGGTACCAGAGCTTCGCGTGCTGGGGCTTGAGCACCCAGTGATTCTCCGAGGGGAAATAGAGGAAACGGTGGGGGCTGCGTCCTTCGGCATCGGCGGGCAGACCTGAGTTCGCCAGCAGCTCGTACCAGAGCCGCAGCCCCTCCCCGATCGGCACCCGGTAGTCCTTGTCTCCGTGGATGACCAGCATCGGCGTGACGATCTTGCCCACGTGATGATGCGGAGAGTGTTCGGCCGCCATCGTCTCGTCGAGCTCGTGGCGCCAGTACGACGCCATGTCCGTGGTAGGACCGAACTGGTCCAGCGCCCAGAGGGACGCATGCGTGACGATCGCGGAGAACCGATCGGTCTGTCCGGCGATCCAGTTCGCCATGTACCCGCCGAAGGATCCACCCATCGCCGCGGTCCGGGTGGCGTCGATGTCTTCGCGAGCCTCGGTGACGTCGGTGATCGCCATGAGGTCGGTGAAGGGGTGCCCGCCCCAGGAGTTCCAGCCGCGCTGGACGAAGCCCTGCCCATAACCCGTGGACAGCGCAGGGTCCGGCAGCAGCACCGCGTAGCCCTGTTCGACCATCAGCCAGGGATTCCACCGCCAGGTCCAGGCGTTCCATGAGTTCAGCGGGCCGCCGTGGATCCACAGCAGCAGCGGGGCAGGCTGATGCACGGAGGCTTCGGCGGGAAGCGCGAGCCAGGCCCGCACGGGGACCCCATCGGTCCCGGTGCTGTGCACCTCGGTGAGCCGGCCGGGCAGCTCGGGGCGCGGAGCGGGGTTCTGCAGGCGCCTGGTCTCCCCGCTGTTCAGGTCGATGGACACCACCTCTTCCGGGTGGGCATAGCTGGAGCGCACCCCGTAGGCGACCCCGCCCTGAGGAGCGGGGAGGACCGCGGAGTAGGTGGCGTCCTCGGTGGTCACCTGGCGCACGGCCCCGGTGTGCACCGAGACCTCGAAGACCGGGCCCCGTCCGCCCTGATCCGCCAGGGCGAGCACCCCCGAGCCGTCCGGAAGCCAGCCGGCAGGGGTCAGCCACAGATCAGCGTCCCCGCCGAGCCGCTTCAGGTCGCCCGTCTGCAGGTCCAGCAGGTGCAGCTGGGGCTGCGGCGCCTGCTCAGGGGTCGGCTGGGCCGAGCGCACGACGGCGGCGCTGCCGGAATCCGGGCTGATCGGTCCGGCGCTGAAGGTATAACCCGGCTCGTCTGCGATGATCCGGTGTTCGCCGGTGGCGATGTCCACCAGGGCCAGGGCGCTGCGCTGCGAGGCGCGCGCCTCAGGGATCGTGATGCTGATGAGGGCGGCCCTCCCGTCCGGGCTCAGCTGCACCTCGCCGTCGAACCGGGAGCTCAGGCCCGCGGTGAGATGACGCAGGCGCGCCTGCGGCGAATCAGTGGTGCCTGCTGCGCCGTCGTCGTCGGCCGTGTTCTGCGGAGTTGAAGCCGGGGACTCCAGGGCGAAGAGGCTCGGGCGTGCGGGACCGAGGTCGTGATCCCAGAAGCGGACCGGGTAGCCGGTGTGCAGAATCGCGTCCACGGCGGCGTCCTTGCGCCCCTCGTGCAGCCGGCGCTGTTGTTCCTCGGTGTCGGCTCCGGGAAGGAGCGGGGCGCTGACCAGGGTCACCTCTGCGTTCTCGGCAGCGTGGGCGCGGGTCACCCCGCCCGCGCGGCGCAGCACCTCCACGGCTTCGCCGCCGGCTGCCGGGAGCACGAAGAGCGCCGGGTCCTTGTCCTGCGAGTCGGCGCCTGGCCGAGCCGAGGTGAAATAGAGGTCCCCCGAGGCGCTGAAGGCGGGTGACCCCTCCCCCTGCGCACTGCGCGTCAGGCGCCGGGCAGGTGCGGCACCGGTGGGGTCGATCTCCCAGAGTGCACCGGCATAGCCGTCCCCGGCAGGATTGACCTCGGAGACCGTGGTGACCAGACGCGTTCTGTCCGGGCTGAGCGTCAGACCGCTGAGCCGGGGATGCCTGATGTAGTGGTCCAGGTCGGAGAACAGGTGCTCGCTGTGCTGTGTCATGCCCTTGTTCTACCAGCAATCCGCATCGCCTGGTTGCATATTACAACTAACCGTGTGGCGGGTCGGCGGTAGCCTGATGGCGTGACTGTGAAACCTGAGGACGCCGCTTCCGCACCGACTCCCGGACTGGTGATCGGCGACGACGGTCTACCGCGCACGGCATGGGCGCTGGGCAGCAAGATGATGTGCCGGTACTACGACACCGAGTGGGGGCTGCCGATCCGCGAGGAGCGCGGGCTCTTCGAACGACTGAGCCTGGAGGGCTTCCAGTCCGGCCTGTCCTGGTCGACGATCCTGAGCAAGCGGGAGAACTTCCGGGCAGCCTTCGCCGGCTTCGACCCGGAGCTCGTCGCGGAGTTCACCGAGGACGATGTCCAGCGCCTGCTCAACGACGCCGGCATCATCAGGCACCGCGGAAAGATCACCGCGACCATCAACAATGCTCAGGCGACGCTGGCCCTGCGAGCCGATGGTGGACTCTCGGAGCTGATCTGGTCCTTCAAACCGGCGGAGACCCCGGTCCCGCAGAGCCTGGAGGAGGTGCCCACACGGTCGCCGGAGTCTGCGGCTCTGGCGAAGCACCTGAAAGCCGAGGGGTTCCGCTTCGTGGGCCCCACCACGGCCTTCGCCCTCATGGAGGCCATCGGCATGGTGGACACCCATGTCGTGGGTTCGCACCGTCGTGGCAGTTCAGGAGTGTTCTTCACCAACCAGCCCAGCTGAACCGAGGCGACCGGCTCAGCGGCAGAGGCGACTGCCGGTGGGCCGGTGAGCCCGACTCAGCGGGGCCGCTGCAGCTCGATCACTCGGTCCATGTCATCGTCCGGCGCCAGACGGTTGCGATCGATCTGCCCGCAGGCAGTGCAGCGGTGCAGGAGCAGGAACCCCTTCTTCCCGGTGTGATCCACCCCCACCGGCTCCATGGGTGCGCCACAGTCCGCGTCTCGATCCCCCGGGGTGATGTCTACATGCCTGGAGTACAGGCAGCGCGGGCAGTGGTTGCGATAGCTGCCGCCGAGCTGCTTGGGGATCGGGTGCCCGCAGTGGATGCAGTCGAAGCCGGTGTTCTCGGCCTTCCTGCTCATGCCTCGGTGCTGCTCGGATCAGCCTCAGGCACGGCGACGACAGGAGTCTCGGCAGACGCTGCGTCGTGGGCAGCGGCGTCGGTGGCCGTGGCGGGGGCCGAAACGACTGCAGGGTTCACGGAGTCCTGGTGCTGGGCCATGGCCGTGGAGTACATGCAGACCGTGGCGGCGGTGGCCACATTGAGCGACTCGGCCGCACCGAAGAGCGGGATCGACACTCGCTGGTCGGCGAGCTCGCGCTCGGCGTGGGTCAGGCCGTGCGCCTCGTGGCCCAGGAGCCAGAGCGTGGGAGCCGCCGGGCGCTCGACGTCGGAGAGCGAGGTCTCCCCGCGTCCGTCTGCGGCGAGCACCTGGAATCCGCGGGCCCGGGCGGCGTCGACCAGATCCGCGGCCTCGATGCCAGTGAACAGCGGCAGGTGGAAGTGGGACCCTGCGGCGGCCCTGACCACCTTCGGGCTCCAGGGGTCCACCGTGCCGGGGCTCAGGATGATGGCACCAGCCCCTGCGGCATCGGCGGTGCGGATGATCGTGCCGGCGTTGCCTGGATCCTGCAGGCGCAGCATGGAGGCGATCAGCGCCGGAGCCTCACGCTGTGAGAGCTGCTCCAGGAGCGCATCCAGAGCTTCGAGCTTCGAGACTCTGCCCGGGATGCGGCAGACCGCGAGCATGCCCTGCGAGGTCTCGGCATCCCCCATCACGCGCAGCACCTCAGGAGTGGCCTCACGCAGGAAGATCCTGGCCTGCGACGGGAGCTTGATCTCAGGGTTGAAGAGCACCCCGCGCACCCGATCCAGCAGCGCCAGAACATCGGGATGCTTCTCCAGCGCCACGGGATCGAAGAAGAGGGCGTCCAGCGCCGGGAAGGGCTGCTCGCCCAGCTCCTGCTCCCACTGGCGCAGCCAGACCGTCAGCGCTTCACGCACCGGCTGAGGCCCCTCGGCCAGGAAGAGTCCCTGTTTGGACCGCTGGGAACGGCTCGCGAGACCCGCCACGCGGCGGACGCGGTCGGACCGGGGGTTGTCGACGAGCTCGGGATCGACGGGCTGAGACATGTCTCTATCTTCTCCTACTGCGCGGGGGTTGCGGGGCGGGACCAAGGTGGATCGTCACCTGAGAACCGCCGAGGCACGAAGAAGGCGCCGTCCCCCGACAGGAGACGGCGCCTTCTCACGAAGTGCCGGTTCAGACTCGAGCGGCGTTGACATCCTGCGGGAGCGCCTTGCGGGCGGTCTCGACCAGGACGCCGAAGGACTTCGCGTCGTAGACGGCGAGCTCGGCGAGCATACGACGATCAACCTCGACACCAGCGGCCTTCAGGCCCTGGATGAAGCGGTTGTACGTCATGCCGTGGGAGCGGGCAGCAGCATTGATGCGCTGGATCCACAGACGACGGAAGTCGCCCTTGCGCTTCTTGCGATGCTGGTAGTTATAGACGTACGAGTGCAGCAGCTGCTCTTTGGCCTTGCGGTAAAGGCGTGAGCGCTGTCCGCGGTAGCCGGAGGCCCTGTCGAGGACCTTGCGGCGCTTCTTGTGGCCATTGACGGCCCTTTTCACACGTGCCACGTGATATCTCCTTGAGTCTTTAAGTCTTCGGTGATGAATGTGCTGGAGGCTCAGATGCCCAGCATCCGCTTGATGCGCTTCTCGTCGGACTTGGTGACCATGCGGTCACCGGCCAGACGGCGCGTCAGGCGTGAAGACTTGTGCTCCAGGTAGTGGCGACGGTTGGCCTGCTGGCGCTTGAGCTTGCCAGAACCGGTCAGCTTGAACCGCTTCTTGGCCCCGCTGTGGGTCTTCATCTTCGGCATGGTGCCGTTCTCCTTATGTCGTTCGGACCTGCAACGCCTGTGCTCTGCCAAGGACGGGTCGGGTCCGTCCATGGCCGCGGCGGCGCAGAGGTGGGTCCTCGTGGCGCGGCAGGTGCTGCCTGGCAGCACCTGGAAGTCCACGCGTGGGACCCCTTTTATAGTGGCGGAGACGACGACGTCGAAACGCCGAGTCACACACCAGCGCACCAGTCTACGTCATGAGACCGGTGCGCAGGTTCACCGCAATGTGTGAAGCCCTGGTTAGAGGTTCTTCAGCTCGTCCGGCAGGTAATCGGCCATGGAGTTCGAGAGCGGCGCAGCGTCCTTCTTCTCCGTGGGGAGTCGCTCGGCGTTCTTCCGGGCACGACGGTCGTTCTTCGGCGTCGACTGCTCAACCTCGGCCTCTTCTGCGGCCGGCTCCTGGTTCTTGGCCTGGTTCTTCGCCGCAGCTTTGGCTTCCGCCTTGGTCTTCAGCGGACCGACGACCATCACCATGTGGCGGCCGTCCTGGCGCGGGGAAGACTCCACGGCACCCAGGTCGGCGACGTCCTGCGAGAAGCGCTGAAGGAGGCGAACACCCATCTCCGGGCGCTGCTGCTCGCGACCGCGGAACTGGATCATCGCCTTGACCTTGTCGCCTGCTTCGAGGAAGCGGCGAGCGTGTCCGACCTTGGTGTTGTAGTCGTGGTCATCGATCTTGAGCCGGAAGCGGACCTCCTTGAGCACCGTGGTGCTCTGGTTCTTCCGGGACTCGCGGGCCTTGACGGCAGCCTCGTACTTGTACTTGCCGAAATCCATCAGCTTGCAGACGGGAGGTTTGGCCTGCGGCGCGACCTCAACCAGATCCAGATCAGACTCCGTGGCGAGCCGGAGGGCGTCTTCGATACGAACAACTCCCACCTGCTCCCCCTGGGGGCCGACGAGGCGGACTTCTGGTACGCGGATGCGTTCGTTGATGCGTGGTTCGCTGATCTGTCTAGCTCCTGTGTATGAGGAATTCGGTGAATGGGGAGTCTTCGGCGGATGCGCTGTGCGGACTCGAATGAGCCCCTACTGACGCCCCTGTGCGCGTTTAGCGCGGCCGAAGAGACTGTGACAAGCTTACCAGCATGCAGAGTGAGCAGAGTAACCGCGCCGACGGCGCAGAGAACGGTCATGGCCACGATAAGGGCCAGGCCCACGACCACGGCGCCGAGCGCGGCTCGGGCCACGGTTCCGAGTCCTCCATGGCTCAGGCGGTCAACCAGCAGTCGCGCGACATTGCTGAGGTTCCCGCCGTGGAGCTGATCAACACCGTCGCCGTGCACCTGATGAGCGCCGCCGCGGTGAAGCTCGGTCTGGCTGATGATCCCCAGGCGGAGGAGCTCAAGGATCTCGATGAAGCCCGCAAACTGATCACCTCCCTGGCCGGGTTGATCACGGCAGCCGCCCCTGAGGTGGGCTCGACCCACGCCGCACCGCTGCGCGACGGTCTGCGCTCGCTCCAGCTGGCCTTCCGCGAAGAGTCTTCCGTCCCGGACGCCCCGGGCAAAGGCCCCGGCGAGAAGTGGACCGGCCCGGTCAACTGATACTCAGTCCTGCGGATCTGCTTCGCTGAGCCAGACCTGCGTGGGGCGGATGAACAGCAGCACCAGCGCGACGGCGGCGGGCAGCAAGAATGCGAGGCCGACCGCGGGGAGTCCGCCGGAGAAGAAGCTGAAGGACAGCACCACGATCAGCAGCTCGACGACCATGGAGGGAGTCCGCGCGCCCTGCGCCCCGAGGAAGATCCTGAAGCCGAGCAGCACCAGGACGAGTCCGAAGAGGACGTAGAGCACCACCAGCGCGATGGCTCCGGCGGCGTCGAGCACCTGGGCCTGCGAGGTCAGTGCACTGGCCACGGCGTTGAACGCCAGCGCCATCCCCTGGATGAAGAGGATCAGAAACAGCACCCAGACGGCCACCGGTCGCGGTCGGGCCTGCGTGAAGCGTCGTGGCGGACGCGGGGCATTGAAATCCGGGGTGACGGAGTCTTCGGGGGCCATCTCTCCATTGAACCACCCGGCACGGGGTTCACCCCCGGAACAGCCACCCGGCCGCTGACCTGGTGCAACGTTTGGAACGAAACAGCATGTGACAAAGTACACACTGTTTCGCAGTCATTTCGGCAGTGCGAAGTCTTGTTTGCCAGGCGTTAACATGCCAGCCTTGAGTCCGTACTTATTCGGGATGGCAGAATACCTCGCCCGAGGTCTGGAAATGCACCGCCGTCCAGGCACCACGGTCATTCGCCTGTGGAACATTCTGCCCCCTGGACGCGGAGGTGACTCCCGAAGCAACACCGAGGACCGCCACAGATCGAGGCTTGGTCGAGGAAGCTCCGCGCAATGCCCTAAGACCCGAACAGCGGCGCCCACGAGGCGCCCTAGGAGTAGTGATCCCATGGATTGGCGCAGCCGAGCAGCCTGCCTGGACAAGGACCCCGAACTTTTCTTCCCCGTGGGCAACACCGGACCGGCTCTGCTTCAGATCGAAGAGGCCAAGAGCGTCTGCCGCCGGTGCCCCGTGATGGACACCTGCCTGCAGTGGGCACTGGAGACCGGACAGGACTCCGGCGTCTGGGGCGGCATGAGCGAGGACGAGCGCCGCGCGCTCAAGCGCCGGGCCGCTCGCGCCCGCCGCGCCTCCTGAGCTCCTTCGCCTCACCCACCAGACTTCGCTGACGCGGTGAGGATCGGAGCACGGAGCTTGACCCGTGTGCCGGTCCTCGCCGCGTTTTTCATGCCCGGCTCCTCGGTCGAGGCGGTCTCCCATTCGATGGAGCCGGAGAGCTCACCGCGGACCAGGGTGCGCACGATCTGCAGTCCCAGGCCAGGCTCCCATTCCTGCTCGGGCAGCCCCACGCCGTCGTCGGTGAGATCCAGCTCGAGCCGCTGACGTCCCGCGGCGTCGGCAGCTCGGTGCACCGTCATCGCGACGTTGAGCTCACGGCGCTGCGGATCCGGGCCGAACCCATGCTCCACCGCATTGGCCACGATCTCCGTGATCACCAGCGCCAGCGGGGTCACCATGTCCGGGGGAAGCTGACCGAAGCTTCCCACCAGCGACGTGACCACCTGGCGGTCCGACTGCGCCATCTCCGCGGCGAGACGCAGCTGTCGGCGCATCAGCTCATCGACGTCCACGCTCTCCTCCAGGCCCTTCGACAGCGAATCGTGGACCATGGCGATGGTCTCCACCCGGCGCATGGCACGGCGCAGCCCCTCCCTGCCCTCCTGCGAATCCATCCGCCGCGACTGCATGCGCAGCAGCGCGGAGACGGTCTGCAGGTTGTTCTTCACCCGGTGGTGGATCTCCTTGATCGTCGCGTCCTTGCTCATCAGCTGCTTGTCGCGGCGGCGCAGCTCCGTCACATCGCGGCACAGCACCAGGGCCGCGTAGCGCTCCCCGTGAGCTTGTCGCGCCGCCTCGCTGCCGGCCGCATGATAGAGCGGGATCGAGCGCAGCGTCACCGCGGCACCATGTGCCTCCAGCTCCGCGCGCATCGCCCGCCGCCCGGTCAGCATCATCGGCTGAGACTCATCGACGACGACGCCGGTCGCGCGCTGAAGCTCCGAGCCGATCCCCGCCAGGGAGCGTCCTTCGAGGGTGTCCGAGACCCCCAGGCGCAGCAGCGCGGAGACGGCATTGGGCGAGGCGAAGGTGATCCGTCCCTCCTCGTCGAGGCGCAGCAGCCCGTCCCCGACCCGAGGCGCTCCCCCGTAGCCGGTGAACTCCTGGGTGGCGTCGGGCCAGCGGCCCTCGGCGGCCATGGACAGCAGGTCATCCGCGCAGCGCCGGTAGGTCAGCTCCAGCCGGGAGGGGCTGCGCATGGCGGCCACCGCGAAGTGCAGCGTGATGACCCCGACGGTGCGTCCGCGGTGCAGCAGCGGCAGCGCCTGGACCCGCATGCGCGCGGGTGAGGGCTGTCCCTGATCGGAGGAGTTCGTCTCCACCTGCGAGGTCCAGGCGCGTTCCACCATCGGCTTGAGGTCGGCGCGGATCCGGTCTCCGACCACGTCGCGGTGGATCAGCGTCTGGGTGGTCGAGGGCCGAGCTTGCGCCAGCGCGATGAAGGAACGCTCCTCGGCGGAGAGGAACCCTTCCTCCGTGTGCGGGAACCACAGCACCAGATCCGAGAACGCCAGATCAGAGAGCAGCTGCCAGTCCCCGACGAGGGCATGGAGCCACTCGACGTCGTCCTGGGTGAGATACCGATGACCGACGAGCGGATCCTGGAAGACGGCCATGTCTGTTCTCCTCGAGGGGTGATGGCGGGGAAGGAAAGCTGGAGATCACGGTGCGGACCCACGGGCGGCCCTGGAGCCGACCACCGATCCGAAGCCGAGCACTCAGGAGTCGATCAGGCCGCGCAGATGACGCAGGAGCACGGTCAGCGACGCGATGTTGTCATCGGCCAGGGCGTCCACCTCAGCGATGAGCCGCTCGGTCCGGGCGAGCTTCACCCCGTTGGCCTGCTTCCACTCCTCCAGTCGCTCCGTCGGGTCCTGCCCCGCGGAGGTCCCGCGCAGCACCGCCCCGGTGATCTCGGCCATGGCGCTGTAGAGCTCATCACGCTGGGCCCCGCGGGCCAGTGCCTGCCACTTGTCCTCACGCGGCTGGTTGGTGATCCGGTTGAGCAGCGAGTCCGCGCTGAATTCCGCATAGACGGCGTAGTACACCCCGGCGACCTCTCGAGAGTCGAGATCGTGGGTGATGGAGAGCGAGGCGATGTCCAGCAGCGAGAAGGCCTCGAAGAGCTCCGAGACCCAGGTGGCAAGCTCCTCGGGCATGCCAGCCTGCATCGCCTCGCCCCGCCGCTCCTCCACGCGCCTGCTATCCTCACCGCGCAGGTAGCTGGTGAGGTCTCCGTAGAGCGGAGAGATGTGCTCGGCATAGGCCTCCACATCTTCCCGCACGGAGGTGCCGCGGCTGACGTGGTTGATGAACCAGCGGACCGCCCGATCCAGCAGCCGGCGCATATCGCGGTAGGTGTTCGCCCAGGCATCCCGGTCGAAGTTCACCGGAAGCTCACGCATGGCCTCGTCGAAGGCCTCCAGTGCGAACAGCTGACGCACTGCCACGAAGGAGCGGACCACCTGCTCCTCGGCCGCAAACGTCTCCTCGATCGCGCGGAAGACGAACGCCGCTCCGCCGACGTTGACCACGTCATTGGCCACCACATTGGCGATGATCTCGCGATGCAGCGGGTGCCGCGAGAACTCCTCAGAGAACCGCTCGCGCAGGGGCCCGGGGAAGTATTCTTCAAGGGTCAGGGTGAACCAGTCATCGTCGGGGACCGAGCTCTCCACCAGGGCTGCCTTGAGCTGGATCTTCGCGTAGGCGGCCAGCACGGCGAGTTCAGGCGAGGTCAGGATGCGCTGGCCGGCCGCGGCACGCTCGGCGAAGATCTCATCGCTGGGAAGCACCTCGATGCTGCGGTCAAGGTCCACCGTCTCTTCCAACCACGTGATGAGTCGCTGGAAGCTCGGGGACCACTCCCCCACCCGATGCCGATCGGTCATCAGCAGCACGTTCTGGTCCCGGTTCGTCTCCAGCACGTGGGCGGCGACGTCCTCGGTCATGGAGCCCAGCAGCTCGCTGCGCTCGTCCGCCTCAAGGTGGCCGGACTCCACGAGCTGGTCGATGAGGATCTTGATGTTGACCTCGTGGTCCGAGCAGTCCACCCCGGCCGAGTTGTCGATGGCGTCGCTGTTGAGCAGGGTCCCGGTCTGCGCGGCCTCGATACGACCGGCCTGGGTGAAGCCGAGGTTTCCGCCCTCTCCGACGACCCTGGCGCGCAGCTGGTTCCCATCCACGCGGATGGCGTTGTTCGCGCGGTCACCGACCTGGTCATGGGTCTCATAGGAGGCCTTCACGTAGGTGCCGATGCCGCCGTTGTAGAAGAGGTCCACCGGCGTCTGCAGCAGAGCCTTGATCAGCTCCGGAGGGGTGAGCTGATCCTGGTCTGCGGGGAGGTCGAACCGTCGGCGCATCTCCTCAGTGATCTCGATGCTCTTGGCCGTCCGGGAGAAGACCCCGCCCCCGGCGGAGATCAGCTCCGAGTCGTATTCACCCCAACCGGAGCGCTGGGCGTGGAAGCGCCGCTGCCGTTCGGCGAAGCTGGCTGCAGCATCCGGGTTCGGGTCGATGAAGATGTGCAGGTGGTTGAACGCCGCGACCAGCTGGATGTGCTCGGAGAGCAGCATCCCGTTGCCGAAGACGTCGCCACTCATGTCACCGATCCCCAGGACCGTGAAGTCTTCGTTCTGCGTGTCCACGCCGAGCTCCGAGAAGTGCGACTTCACGGACTCCCAGGCGCCGCGCGCGGTGATGCCCATCTCTTTATGGTCATAGCCCACGGAACCGCCCGAAGCGAAGGCGTCGCCGAGCCAGTGCCCGTATTCCTTGCTGATCTCGTTCGCGGTGTCGGAGAAGGTGGCGGTGCCCTTGTCTGCGGCGACCACCAGGTAGGCGTCGTCGCCGTCGTGGCGAATGACCCGGTACGGGTGGGTGATCACCATCTGCCCGTCTCGTTCGCTCTGGTTGTCGGTGATGTCGAGCAGCGCCCGGATATAGATCTTGTAGGCGGCCCGGCCAGCCTCGAACCAGGCCGAGCGGTCCGCCGCCGGGTCGGGAAGCTGCTTGGGGTAGAACCCGCCCTTGGCTCCGGAGGGAACGATCACAGCGTTCTTGGCCATCTGTGCCTTGACCAGGCCCAACACCTCGGTGCGGAAATCCTCGCGCCGGTCGGACCAGCGCAGGCCGCCTCGAGCGACTTTGGCGAAACGCAGGTGCACCCCTTCGACGACAGGCGAGTAGACCCAGACCTCATGGGCCGGACGCGGCTTGGGTGCGGCGTCGATGGTGGCCGGAGTCAGCTTCAGCGAGAGCCAGTCGTGTCCCTGGTAGAGGTTCGTCCGCTGGGTGGAGTCGATCAGATTGAGCAGGGCGCTGAGCACGCGGTCCGCGTCCAGGGTGCGCACCTGCTCCAGCGCCTCGAGGACCTTCTCCCGAGCCGAGGAGCTGAGCTGCTCACGATCCCCGTCGAGGTCCGGGTCGAAGCGCGTCTCGAAGTACTCGACCAGCGCAGTGGCCATCTCGGGGTTCTGCAGCAGCGACTCCGCGACGAAGGTGTAGGAGTTGGTGCTGCCCAGCTGCCGGTAGTACTTGGCGTAGGCGCGCAGGACCGTGACGCTGCGGATGCTCAGACCCAGACGCAGCACGAGCTGGGAGAAGACGTCTGACTCGGCCTTGCCCATCAGCACCTGCTGATAGGCCTCCTGCAGCAGCGAGACGGTGTCCTTGGCTGTGACTCCCTCGGGGTAGAACAGTCCCAGGTCATAGAGGTGGAAGGTCGCCCCGTCCGGACAGTTGAGCGTGTAGGAACGCTCATCGAGGACCTCCAGCCCGAAGTCATCGATGACCGGGAGAGTGTCGGTGAGCGTCTTCTGCTCAGTGAGGTAGAGCTTCAGGCGCATGTCCGCCGTGCCGCCGTCGCGCGAGCTGTAGAAGCTCATCCGCGGCACCGCCTCGCCCTCCTGGGCCGCCTCCTCCAGAGCCTCGAACTGCGCGGCATCGGCGAGCGCATCCTGAACCTCGTAGAGCACGCGGTAGTCATCGGGGAACGCATCGCTCCACCGTGCGGCGACGGCCTCGGCATGTCGGCTGGAGTAGCGCTCCTGAGCCTCCGCCGCGAGCCCT
The DNA here is from genome assembly GCA_947494195.1 of uncultured Nesterenkonia sp. Taxonomy (GTDB): domain Bacteria; phylum Actinomycetota; class Actinomycetes; order Actinomycetales; family Micrococcaceae; genus Nesterenkonia. The sequence continues at coordinate 160,097 of CANLUC010000005.1, forward strand.
TCGGCCCAGGACCGCACGGCCCTGGTCAGCCGGTTCTCGAGCTCTTCCTGGGTCCCTGCGGGCTCCGCGGCGTCGTCGGCCAGGCGCAGCCGGAAGAAGACCCGGGCCAGAACGGACTCGGTGAGTCGCACGGTGAAGTCGATGGACTCGGCCCGCACGTAGTCGAGCAGCTCCTGCTCGATCCGGCGTCGCACGGCGGTGTTGTACCGATCCCTGGGGAGATAGACCAGGGCCGTCATGAACCGTCCGTAGTGGTCACGCCGCAGGAACAGCTTGACCCTGCGGCGCTCCTGGAGCTGCATGATCTGCCAGGTCGCCTGCTCGATCTCGTCGATCTCCATCTGCAGCAGCTCATTGCGCGGATAGGTCTCCAGGATCTGCATCAGGTCATTGCCCGAGTGCGAGTCGGCGGCGAAGCCGGAGCGCTCGAGCAGCTCCTCCGCGCGGGAGCGCAGCAGCGGAATGTTGACGATGGACTGGCTGTAGGCGCGTTCACTGAAGAGTCCAATGAAGCGATGTTCGCCCTTGACCGTGCCGTCGACGTTGAAGGTCTTGACCGCCACGTAGTCCATATAGGTGCGGCGCCGCACGGTCGAGCGCGAGTTCGCCTTGGTCACGACCAGCGCGCGGCGCTGACCGGCGCGCTCGCGCCCCGCGGCGGAGAGTTCGGTGGAGCGCCGCGCGATCGGTTTGCCGTTCTTATCCGCGAGAACCCCGAGGCCCGTGCCGGTGACCGGATCCAGGTGCACGGAGCCGTCCGGATACTCGGCGAGCTCGTACTCGCGATAGCCCAGGAACAAGAAGTTTCCGGAGCCCATCCATTCCAGCAGATCCGCAGACTCCTCCGCCTCTGGGAGGTCCTCGGCCCCGCGCAGAGAACGCGCCGCCGTCTTCACCTGAGCCACCATTCGGTCCTGATCACGGTGACTTGCCAGCACATCTGCCAGGACACTGCGCAGCCCGTCGATCAGTGCGTCTGCATCCTCCCCGGAGATCACCCGGTCGAGCTCGACGGTGATCCAGGACTCGATCTTGACCTGATGATCGTCGTTGAGCAGGGCCTTCAGGTTCGGCAGCGTCTGGGTGTCTCCCGAGGAGACTCCCCGGTGCTCGGCGGGCAGGGATTTCACGGCGGCCAGGTCTCCGGAGCCCGTGCTGCGGCTGCTCAGGAAGATCGGGTGGACCACCAGCGAGATGCTGTGCCCGTTCCTCGTCACCTCTGCGGTCACCGAGTCCACGAGGTACGGCATGTCATCGGTGACCACCTGGACCACGCTGCGGCCGCCCACGGCGCTCACCTGGATGACGGGTGAGGAGTCCGTGCGGGACTGCGCGAGTGTCAGGTGCTCGCTGACCCTGCGCTCCTGATAGTCAGTGCTGACCAGCTGCAGGTCATCCTGCGCGATGTGCGCATAGTAGGCATCGATCAAAGTCTCAAGGTCGGCGTCATTGCTGGTCCATAGAGTCTTCTCAGCGGGCATCTGTACTCTCACTCTTTCCTCGGATTGCGAGTGCGCGCCGAGCTCCCCGTCGCCGAGGAGGCGCACGCTGCCTGTGTGATTCAGCCTACCTTCTGAGCCGACCGAGCAGACGCTTCGGCCGCTGCCCCAGATCCACCCCGGCAAGGTCCGCGATGCCCCGCCGCAGGGCCGATTCAGCGGCGGCCTCGGAGAGCATCTGCCCGGCCAGCAGAGCGGCGTCGCAGCCCGAGGCGTCCCAGGGCAGGAATGCCGCGATCTCGCGATCAGGACCCAGTCGCCGCCAGGCCTGACTGAGCTGATCCCGGGGAGAACGCCCGATCACCTCGCTGCGCACCTTGTTGATGATCACCTCAATCTCAGCCGCTGCTGTCTCGGGCAGGCTGAGCTGGAGATCCTCGATGGCTTTGACCAGCCGGGAGAAGCTGACCGCGTCGGCCGCGCCGACGGCGAGGATCCGGTCCGCCTGCCGCAGACAGGTCAGCGCGGCACCGTTGCGCTGCGGCGCGAGGGTGTCATAGCTGAGTTCCTCATCCTGTTCCACGCAGGCGGCGACGTCGACGATCACGTAGTCGTACCGGGTTCTGGCGAACTGGAGGACCGTCTGCAGGCTGCGCTCACGGATCTCCGGCCAGCGGGCCGCCCGAGGCAGGCCTGAGAGCAGGGCGAGTCGAGCGCCGCTGACCTGGACGGCGGAGGTGGCGGCCTGCAGCGCCTGCGTGTCGAGGCGCCCGAGATCCGCGGCCCGGCAGGCCTGCGCAAGCCCCGCGGTCTCTTCCAGGAGACCGAGCTGAGGCACGAGGGAGGCTGCCACGGTATCGGCATCGACGAGCAGGACCGCAGGGCCCTGCAGGGCGATCTCGGCGGCCAGGTTCACCGCGACGGTGCTGCGACCGGGGCTGCCAGGTGCTCCCCAGACCACGGTGATGCCCTCGGTGCAGTGCACGGCTTCTCGGTCGCCCCAGGGCGGGGAGGCCGCCTCTGCGGCGCGTGCGGTGGGCGCACCCGGTGGCGCCGCGTCGACTAGCGGTTCCGTACCGTGATCTGGATCAGTCCATGTGCCCGGGTCGGCGGCAGACCCTGTGCCCTCCGGAGACGCGGTCCCCTCGGGCCGGTAGGCCGCATTCTCGGGATCCTCTGCGGAAGCAGCAGACCGGGCGGGCTCGCGGCCCTGCAGCGCCGCCGCGAGAGCCTCGGCGCCGACGTCGTCGTCGAAGCAGGTCAGCCCCAGGTTTCGAAGCCTGGCGCGCTCCTCCGCCACAGCGGAGATGGCGACCACCTGGCGTCCCCCCTCCTGCAGGTCCGCGAGCACGGTGGCCGTGAGCCGCTGTGTGCTGCCGATGACCAGAGCTGCGTCCGAGCGGCCGGTGCGACAGACGGCCACGAGCTCGGCGAGATCCGCACAGCGACGCTCGATCGTCACCGGGCCCTGGAGGCCCTCGACGGCGGCGATATGGTCGGCGCGCAGTGCTCCCGTGGTCACCACTGCCCACCGGTGCATCTAGCCCTCCTCGTCGGTGTCGGTCTCGGGAGATTCCGGTTCGGGCGACTGAGCTCCGGGGTCGGGCTCAGGCTCTGCCTCTGCCTCTGCCTCTGCCTCACCCGAGGTGGGCTCTCCGCCGGCCGGGACCACCGACAGTGCGGCCGCCGAGCTTCTCGCGGCGAGCAGCGCCGGCAGCTCCTCGGGATCCACGAGCAGCTCCACCGTGACGACCGCCTGGGCCCCAAACGTGTTGCTCGCCTCGGTCAGCGCGGCTACCTGGGCTCCGGCGGCGATGCGCTGGACCTCGACCTCCTGCTGCTGACCCACGGCTCCGGCGTCGGCCGCCCACACATCGACCATGCGCGCCGGCTCCACCCCGCGGGCAAGCGTGTGGTCGACCTCGACCGTCACGGCTTGCCTGCCCTGCGGGTCCTGGGGTCCGACGGCACGCCGCGGGACGAGCTCACCCTCCTGCACGATGGTGATGATCTGCGACTCCGAGGGGAGCTGCTCGGAGGCCGAGAGGTAGGAGTCTTTGACCTCGTCGATCTGCACGTCCACCACGCGCAGGTCCTCCACACTCAGCTGGTCCCCGACCGTGAGCAGCCGGTCCGCAGCGTAGACCTGCGCGGTCCGGTTCTGCGCCGCGAGCAGCGCGATCACCCCGGAGACCGAGAGCGCAACGATGAGCAGCCCGACCAACAGCCGCGGATCCCGCCAGCTCGGCCGTCGAAGCCGTTCGGCCGCCGGGGCATCAGGACCCGGCCCATCGCTGCGCACCCTCGGACTCGAGCCTGTGCTCGACGAATATGGATTCGGCATGAGGCCTCCCTGCACGTCGCCCTGCTCGTGTTTCGGCGGGGGTGAGCGCGCTTCCGGATGCCGCCGACGGGGGCGCACAGGCTCAGAATAATACAGCTCGCCCGGCATGGAACCGGTGAGCTGAAAAATGTGGAGAGCAGGCGCGATTCCGGGGTGGGAATACCGGCCAGAGACGTTGGCTGCTGTGGGATGATGGATGAAACACCATCAAACGTCACCACCGAGTGCTGGACCTCCGGGTCCAGCGATCCACATGCTCATCATCACGGAGGATCACCATGCGTCGTTTTTTGACCCTGCCGGATGTGGCAGAAGCACTCAACATCTCGATGTCACAGACGCGCGCTCTCATCAAGACCGGTGACCTCGAAGGAATTCAGATCGGCGGACGCGGCCAGTGGCGCGTCGAAGAAGCGAAGCTCGACGAATACATCGAGCGGCAGTACGCCGCGCAGCGCGCCTCCCGCGCCTCGGACTCGAGCCACTCGACGTCCCCCACACCCTCGGGCACCTGACTCGCCCGGGCTCCGGCCCCTGACTCACTCGGGCTCCGGCCCCTGCTCCTCGCTCTGCAGCCAACAGACCGAGTGCAGCGGCAGCGTACGCCGGGCAGCGGGAGAGGCTGCGGGGCCACGGTGCGGCTCGCCCACCGTGAACCCGGTGATGTCCAGGAAATCTCGACCCGCGCCGGAGATCAGTCCCTGGGCCAGCAGCCCTTCACTGCCGTGCACCTGCACCACCGAGCGGTTGCGGCTCAGCCGTCGAATCGGCTCCATGATGCCCAGGCGACGACGAGTCGCACTGGCTTCCCCTCGAGCCGCCGATCGCTGCATTCCATCCACAGCACGCAGTGCCGACAGCGGCACCAGCACGCTGTGCCGGGTCACCGTCCCGGAGAGCCAGTCACTGCCTACGGCCCCGACGCGCACCGACAGTCGCCGGTCCCCCGGCAGCACAAGACTCAGCTGCTGGCCCTGGTGGGCGCGGAGACGGTCGGCCAGCTCCAGCCGAGAGGACTCCAGGCGGGCGGCCTCCTCGACGGCGGCGTCGAACTCGGCCGTCTGGGCGGCGTCCAGCTGCGCTTGAAGATCAGCGAAAAGGGCGTCCCAGCGCATCACTGCCTCGTCTCCAGAACCGGCCGTCAGGTGCCCAGCGTACACACTCCGCGATTCATCCCTGTTGACGACCTCGGGCGACTGTGTACAATTCATTGTTACCAAACAACATCAAACGAGGCTCAAAGAATCTTCCGGTGAACGTTGTGTATCCACTTCCAGGACCATCAGCCGCTAGGTCGGTCCACCCGCCGGCCGTCGTCGACCTGCTGTTGAGCGCGGCGATGATCGGCAGCGGTCCGGCACTCTGGGCCTGCGGAGACATCATCCTGCACAGCCGCCTCCCCTCAGCCCAGCCCTGGTCTTCCAGCGCAGAGAATCCCGCTGCGGCCCTGATGGAGCTGCTGACTACCTCGTGGTCCAGCCTGGGCAGGTCGGGGATGCACTCCGCGGAGGTGGCGCTCGGTCTGCTCGCCGTCAGCGCCGGACTGCTGATCTCGCTGATCTCGGTGCTGGCAGTGGGGGCATGCCTGTGCCAGGTTCTGGCCCGCCACCACGGAGCACATCGAGTCGAGCGTGTCTTGGCAGGACTGACCCCGGAGTTTCTCCAGCGAGCTGCAACCCTCGCGCTGGGCGCGGGTCTCGCCCTGTCCTCCACTGCGGCGGGCGCCTGGGCGGATCCATCGAGTCACCCAGCGGATCCATCAAGTCCGACGGCAGGTCCTTCGACACACGCAGCACCCGCGATCGCGCTCACCGCCGGGGCCAGCGACACCTGTCTCGACCCGGCCCTCGGAAGAGAAGGACCCGCACTAGAGGAACGAGAGAAGGAGACACCGATGTCCGGACTCTTCACACCACGTCAGCGAGGATCGACGCCTGAGACGGCGCCCCCTCGAGATGCACGAGGCTCCGCGGAGGCGGTGCTCGTGCGGCCGGGCGACACGCTCTGGGACATCGCCGCAGAGCATCTGGGCTCGGGTGCCACTGATGGGGAGATCGCTGAGAGTTGGCCGCGCTGGTATGAGGCGAACCGACACACCATCGGCGATGATCCCGCGCTCATTCAACCCGGCATGGTCCTGCTCCCGCCCACCTGAGCTCCAACAGCTGGCCCGTCACGCGATCCGTACCCGGGATCCGGGCACCGGGCTCGCCGACCCGGCCCGTCACTTCATGAACCCGCCATCCCGCCCACCCAGGAGAACCCCATGTCCGCCAGCCCTGCAGGTCAACACGATTCGCCCACAACGTTCGAGACGCAGGAGGCGATCACCATGCTGAGGACGCTCCTCGACGCTGACCCGCTGCTGCGCGGTCAGACCACAGTCATCCCGGCGCCACGGCCCATGGGGCCCTGGGCGGCCGAGCCGTCCGACCACGACGGCGTCAGGTATCGACTACGACGTGAGGAGGAAGTCCCGGCCCTGCTCCGACGGCTCCGGGGCGATCCGCAGGGAGAACCTCGGACATCGAACCCCACCGAGCCGCCGACGGCGCTGGCCACCTTCCGAGAGGAGCGTCGACAGATCTGCGCCATCTCCAGGATCGTGTGCCAGGTGACCAGTGAGGTGCTTCTGGGGCTTCGACCCGCGACCCAGTTGAATCGCTGGTTGGACCTTGAGGTCCAGGCGAAGGTGCAGGAACGCGCTGCGGTGCTGGCGGAGGCGCGGTGCAGCCCTGCTCGCAACCGCACCCCTGCGTCTCCCCCTGAGCGAACCGGAGCTGATCGCGGCGCGACTGTCCCACGACCCCAGCCGCTGCGGTTCGGCACGGTCCGAGCACATCGCGCAGCCCGTGGCGCGTGGGAGGTCTCCGTGGTGTTCGGGGACGCGACACGCATCCGAGCCTGCGCCATGCGTCTGGAGGCGCACCGTCGTCGCTGGCGCGTGGTCGCCATGGAGCTCGGTTAAGCTCACATGCCGACCGACACCCAGCCACCGCGGCGGAGATCAGCCCTGGGTCGAGGTGGTGTCCTGCAGGCCTGGAACCCGAAGTCGCTTGCCCGCCGCGAACATGCGGCCGTCCTTGACGCCGGGAAGGTTCGGCGCCTTCGTCGCCGGTGCTGCTGCGGTGACCTCAGCACTGAAGAGCAGCCGGACCGAATCTTCCCGGACGCTGTCAGCCATGGTCTGGAAGAGCAGGAAACCTTCGCGCTGGTACTCCACCAGCGGATCGCGCTGCGCCATCGAACGCAGACCGATGCCTGACTTGAGGTAGTCCATCTCGTAGAGATGCTCCTGCCACTTCTCGTCGATGACGGTCAGCAGCACACGGCGCTCGAGCTGGCGAATGGCCGCCTCGCCGATCTCCTGGGCCTTCTTCTCATAGGCGATCTTGGCGTCGGAGATGAGCTCACGCTTGAGCATCTTCACGCTGAGCTGATCGATCCCGCCGGCCTCCTCGACCAGGTCCTCGATGCTCAGTGACACCGGATACAGCGACTTCAGCTCTTCCCAGAGCGTCTCGAGGTCCCAGTCCTCGGAAGAGTTGGATGTGGTCTTCTCCTCGACCATGAGGGTCACGGCGTCCTCGATGAAGTGCTGGACCTTCTCGTGGACGTCATCGCCCTCGAGGATGCGGCGGCGGTCCGAGTAGATCGCCTGGCGCTGACGGTTCATCACATCGTCGTACTTGAGGACGTTCTTGCGAGTCTCGGTGTTCTGCCCCTCGCGCTGCTGCTGGGCGTTGGCGATCGCCGAGGAGACGAACTTGTGCTCCACGGGGATCTCATCGTCCATCGCCTTGGAGTTCATGATGCGGGCCGCAGCCGCCTGGTTGAACAGGCGCATCAGGTCATCGGTGAGCGAGATGTAGAACCTGGATTCGCCAGGATCACCCTGGCGGCCGGAACGACCACGCAGCTGATTGTCGATGCGGCGCGACTGGTGGCGCTCGGTGCCGAGCACGTAGAGCCCGCCCAGCTCGCGGACCTGGTCGCCCTCAGCTTTGGTCTCGGCCTTGGCCTTGCCGAAGACCTCGTCCCACTTGGCCTCGTAGGCCTCGCCGTCCTCCACCGGGTCCAGGCCCAGCTTCTCCATCTCGCGGACCGCGTTGAACTCCGCGTTGCCGCCGAGCATGATGTCGGTGCCTCGACCGGCCATGTTGGTGGCCACGGTGACCGCGCCCTTGCGTCCCGCCTGGGCGACGATGGCCGCCTCGTGCTCGTGGTTCTTCGCGTTGAGCACCTCGTGGCGGATGCCTGCCTTGGCAAGCTTCTTGGAGAGGTACTCCGACTTCTCCACGGACTCGCTGCCCACGAGGATGGGCTGGCCCTTCTCGTGGCGCTCGATGATGTCCTTGATGACCGCATCGAACTTCACGACCTCGTTCTTGTAGACGAGATCGTTGTGGTCGATGCGCTGCAGCGGCCGGTTCGAGGGGATCGGGACCACGCCGAGCTTGTACGTGGACATGAACTCCCCGGCCTCGGTCTCGGCCGTGCCGGTCATGCCGGAGATCTTCGCGTAGCTGCGGAAGTAGTTCTGCAGGGTGACCGTGGCCCGGGTCTGGCTCTCCGGCTTGATCCGGACCTGCTCCTTGGCCTCGATCGCCTGATGCAGGCCCTCGTTGTAGCGACGCCCCTTCAGGATGCGGCCGGTGTGCTCATCGACGATGTGCACCTCGCCCTGCGCGACCACATAGTCGGTGTCGCGCTTGAAGAGCTCCTTGGCCTTGATCGCATTGTTCAGATACTGGATCAGGGTGGTGTTCTGCGTCTCGTAGAGGTTCTCGATGCCGAGGTAGTCCTCGACCTTGTCGATCCCCGACTCGAGCACACCGATGGTGCGCTTCTTCTCGTCGACCTCGTAGTCCTCGTCGATGGTCAGCTTCTTCACGAGGGTCGCAAAGTCGGTGTACCAGCGGGAGATGTCACCGGAGGCCGCGCCGGAGATGATCAGCGGAGTGCGAGCCTCATCGATGAGGATCGAGTCGATCTCGTCGATGATGGCGTAGTGATGCTCGCGCTGCACCAGGTCATCCAGTGACTGGGCCATGTTGTCGCGCAGGAAGTCGAAGCCGAACTCGTTGTTCGTGCCGTAGGTGATGTCAGCGGCGTAGGCCTCGCGGCGCTCAGCGGGCGACATGTCATTGGTGATGATCCCGACGTCCAGGCCCAGGAAGCGGTGGACGCGGCCCATCAGCTCGGCCTGGTACTTGGCCAGGTAGTCATTGACCGTGACCACGTGGACACCCTTGCCGGTGAGCGCATTGAGATACGCCGGCGCGGTGGCGACCAGGGTCTTGCCCTCGCCGGTCCCCATCTCCGCGATGTCGCCGAGGTGCAGTGCCGCGCCGCCCATCAGCTGGACGTCGTAATGGCGCTGACCCAGGGTCCGGTCCGCGGCCTCGCGCACCGTGGCGAAGGCCTCCGGCAGCAGCGAGTTCAGCGTCTCGCCGTCGCGCAGCCGCTCCCGGAAACGTTCAGTCTCGGCGCGCAGCTCGGCGTCGCTGAGTTCCTTGAACTCGTCCTCCAGGAGGTTGACCGCGTCCGCATAGGCGCGCAGAGTCCTGAGGACCTTCTTATCCCCGGTCTTGAGGATTCGTTCAAGCAGAGTGGGCACAGCCAGTTCTCCATCGGTGTCTACTGGTACGGCGGGGATTCACGTCGGACATGAAACGCCAGCAATAAGTCTACGCGCTCACCCCCACCCACACGTGAGCGGCGGATTCTCCGACCATATGGGGCGCATCTCCGCATGAGATGCCCCGAGAATCCGCCGCTCAACGGTGGGGTGGGGTGGTGAACAGATCAGACGGCGTCGGCGTAGTGCGCCGGTGCGCCGTTGTCGGCGTGGTAGTCGCGCTCCTCCACCACCGGGTCCTCAGCTCCGTCGGAGTGCTCGTCCAGCGAGATCACCCCGTAGGTCCATCCGCGGCGGCGATACACGGCCGAAGGCTGACCGGTCTCCGCGTCGACGAACAGGTAAAAGTCGTGGCCGACCAGCTCCATGGCGTCCACCGCGGCATCCACGCTGACCGGTCGCGCCGGGAACACCTTGCGCCGGATCTTGACCGTGGACTGGGACTCGGCCTCATCCTCGGTGGGCGGGACGTCATCGGCCTGCTCCGCGTCGAGGACCTGCTCGTAGAGCGGTCGGTCGGTGGCCGCCGGGGCGACGCTCGCCATCGCGGCGGCGACATCGACGGCTCCATTATGGGAAGCGTGCGCCCGCGACTTCTTCTTGTCCCGCGTGCGGCGCAGACGCTCGGTGAGCTTGTTGATGGCGATCTCGAAGGCGGCGAACTTGTCCCCCGCCTGCGCCTCAGAACGAATGACCTTGCCGCGTCCGATGACCGTCAGCTCAACGGTGATGCTGGTATCGGCTCGGCGGTGGGAGTTCTCGCTGGAAACCTTGATCTCAAGGCGGTGCCCCTTATCAGCGAGCTGCTCGATCTTTCCGAGCTTCTCTTCGACATGCTCCTTGAAAGTGGAGGGGATCGCGATATTTCGGCCAGTGTAGTTGACCTGCAGAGTCATTCTGTCCTCCTCGTATCCGATGTCAGACGCAACGGTGACGGGAGTGCTGTTCCCCTCGCCGTCGCGATGGGACCGTATCGAAGTACCCATACCTCAGACTAGATGCACGAAGCGATTCACGTCACCCTTTATGCGTCGGGCGAAGCGCTCACCAGCAGGAACTCGTCCTCAGCGCCGGGAGAGGGCGCTGCCGCAATCACGGCCGCGCCGTGGACCGTGGCACCCGCCGCCTCGAGCACCCGGTAGAGCTCCCCCAGGGTCGAGCCGCTGGTGAGCACGTCGTCGAGGAGCAGGACATCGGCGCCCCGAAGCACCCCTGCACCTCGCGCGGTGATCTCGAACGATCCGGCGAGAGAACGACGCCGGGCGCGGGCACCTCGGGACTTCTGTCGGCCTCCGCGGGGGTTCAGCGAACGCAGTGACGCCTGCGTCGACTGCCGAAGCACCGCAGGGGCGTAGACGAGCTGCCGATGCCCAGGCAGGGCCCCGCCGCCGGGAGACGGCAGCGCGTGCCGCAGGAGCAGCTGCAGGGGATCGAATCCACGGCTGAGCCTGGATTTCAGCGAGGGCGGCGGCGTCACCACTGTCCACCCAGCAGACTCCGCCCCCGGTGGCCCGTCCCCGGTCCGCTCGACCGCGAGGTCCAGCGAGCGCCGCAGTCCAGGGGCGAGATGACGGGCGAGCGTGATGGAGCCATGATCCTTGAAGGCCAGCAGAGCACGCGAGAGCAGACCCTCGTAATGGCCCGCAGCTGTGACGGGAAGAACCCGGACCTCCTCCCCGGAGAACAGCAGCGGCAGAGCCAGCGCCTGTTGTTCTGCGGGGAACGGGTGGCGGGTCAGCGCATGGAGGTCCTCAGAGCACTCCTGGCAGAACACTGTGTCCTCGGCACCACACCCGTGGCACCAGGTGGGGCTCAGCAGGCCCAGGGCGGCGCTGGTCGCCGAACGCGCTGACCGACCAGCGCGTGAGAACCAGGCTCGGTCCGCGGAGTGCGCAGGATCGACAGGGCCAAGCATGCATCCAGTGTGGGCGCGCCGTGACCTCCGAAGGGCCCAGACGCTGCCGCTGTGGAGAGCAGAACGTGCCCTCGGCTGGGCACCGACCCTGGGGACAACTCACGGCCCGCGGAACGCCGCGCTCCTCCCGCCGCCTACGGACAGCCGCACACCGTGGCAGAGATCAGCCGGGATACGCCAGGTCCCGGATCTCGATGTCCTCGTTCGCGACCCAGGCGTCACTGGCAAGGTTCTGGAAGGGCACATCCACCGTCTCGGCGAAGATGATGTCCTGACCCTCGCCCACTGAGACGTTCAACAGTCCCAGCAGAGCGGGGTCCACCCGATTGGCGCCGGTGAGCGTCACCCACTCGGGGGTCATCGGCTCCTCCTCAGAGCTGGCCCAGACGTAGAGCGCGTCCGGTCCCCGCCACCGGACCTCCTCGAGCTCCACAGAGGTCTGCACGCGCATCGGCTGGCCGAGGCCCTGCGGGGCACCGGCGGCATCGCGGATGACACCCGCCACGTAGAGACCACGCTCGCCGTCGTCGTCCAGAATCATGGCCGCCCGCGCGCCATCCTGCGAGATGCGCAGTGAGGTGATGCTCCGGCTTGCCAGCCAGTCGGCGCTGACCTCGGCACGGCTGGGTTCCAGGGACTCGTCATAGGCCACGGCGTGGACCACCGCTTCACCCCCGGACTCCGAAGCGACCCAGGTCCAGCCGAAGTTGTCCATGGACGGCCGGGTGAGGTTCTCCTCCTCCAGCACCAGATCCGGCTCCCGGTTGGGGCGCAGGTGATACAGCTCCTCTGCGTCGCCGTCGAGGAAGGCGAAGACGTTGGCGACGTCATTGGGCACCGCCGGATCCTGCGGGTCGAGGTCCGAGATGTCCGCAAGGTTGGCGACGGACAGCAGCACCTGGTCATTCTGCCGTCGCAGTTCTCCGTTCAAGATCCCGACCTGGGTCGAACCCACCTCCGGCGAGGCATTGATGTCCAACCGGTCCTCCTCCGGGAGATCGGCCTCCACTGGAATCTCCAGCTCGCGCTGTTCCACCGTGAGCTCAACCTCCTCGACGCTGGAGAGAGACCCCAGCGCCAGGTCCAGCTGTTCCTGCATCAGCGCCCGTTCAGCGGGCTCCGCAGCCGTGATCCCCTCAGCGGCGAAGTCTACGGCCGCGATGCCTTCATCCACCGGCACCGAGGCGCGCTCGAGCTCGGCCCCGTCCGGGAACGCCGAGACCACGGCGGGCTCAAGGTAGGGCGCCGGTCCTTCGAGCAGTGCGGCGACGATCGCAGAGGAGAGTCCCGGCCGGTTGAGGAACCAGCGCTGATCCGGCACCGCATAGCGCAGCTGTGGATCGAAGTAGTACAGCGTGTGCGGCCGGAAGACCTGGTCCACCGTGCCGGCGAGCAGCATCGTCCCGTCCGGCGCATCGGTGATGCGCCACTGGCTCCCGACCTGCTCCAGCGTGAAGTCCAGGCTCTCCGTGGAGCGCTCTGGAAGACGGGTCCTGATGCCGCTGGAATCGATGATCGACTCCACCGACAGCTGGACATTTCGCGTGTTCTCACCGGAGAACTGGGTCGGAAAATCATCCTCGGTGTAGACGACAGTGCGCTCGTCAGGCCGCCACTCCCTGGCGGCCTCGGCTGTCATGAACTGCCGAGCCACCGCATAGTCATCCTGCGGGCCGGCGCCGGCGCGGATGAATCCCTCGACGATCTCATCCGGGTCGGCATCGGGCGGCGGCGGCGCAGCCTGGGGTGCGTAGTTGAATCCGCGATCGGCATCCGGAGCAGAAGTCCCCACCGGGCCGTCGGTGGGCAGCATCGGAGAGCACGCGCCGAGCATCAGCATCAGCGCTGTCATCAAAGCCAGCAGACGGGCAGGGGCGGCGAGCGCCCGCTTGGAGGGACGACGACGGCTCATGACTCCTCCTTGTGCTGGTAGAGCGCCTGCTCATTGATCCGGTCATGTTCGGGGTCGCCCGTCATGGTGGTCTGCGGAATGGCCTCGATGCGGTGCCGGTCGGAGGCGCGGTAGACCGGGGGAAGGGCCATGGGCGAGGCACGGTAGGGCACGCTCTGCCGCTTCGGGAGCACGAGTCGGAAACAGGATCCCTGGCCCTTCTGGCCCCAGGCGTCCAGGGCACCCTGGTGCAGACGCGTGTCTTCGGTGGCGATGGACAGACCGAGCCCCGAGCCGCCGGTGGTGCGCGCTCGGGCGGGATCGGCGCGCCAGAATCGGTCGAACACATGCGCTACCTCGGAGGGGCTCATGCCGATGCCGTGGTCACGCACAGAGATGCCGACGGCGGTCGGGCTGGAGGCGATGATGAGATCCACGGGCCGGGCCTCGGCATGCTCGATGGCGTTGTTCACCAGGTTTCGCAGGATCCGGCTGATCCGCCGCGCATCCACCTCAGCCAGGAAGTTCTCCCCCTGGATCACCAGCCCCAGTGGCGTGTTCGAGCCCTCCGCCAGAGGTTTAGAACTCACCAGCACCTCGCGGGAGAGCGCCAGCAGGTCCACCTCCGCCGTGGCCAGTTCAGCGGCCCCGGCGTCGAAGCGCGACATCTCCAGCAGATCCGAGAGCAGCGCCTGGAACCGCTCGACCTGGTGATAGAGCAGCTCGGCGGAGCGCTGGTTGATGGGGTCGAAGTCCTCGCGTGATTCATGCAGCACCTCAGCGGCCATCCGCACGGTGGTCAGCGGTGTTCGCAGCTCGTGGGAGACGTCGGAGACGAAGCGCTGCTGCATCTTGGAGAGGTTCGCCAGCCGGGTGATCTGCTCCTGCAGATTCGAGGCCATGCGGTTGAAGGAGAGCCCCAGTCGGGCGATCTCGTCCTCACCCCGCACGGCGAGACGCTGATCGAGCTGACCGTCGGCGATGCGCTCCGAGACCTCGGCGGCCTGCGAGACCGGGCGCACCACTGAACGCGCCACCCAGGCGGCGATGGCCATGTTGATCAGCAGGATCGCCACCCCTGCGGCGAGCATGGTGCGGAAGACGAAGGAGACGTTCTCCTGGACCGGGGAGAAGTCGTAGACGAAGTAGAGCGCATAGGGATTGCCCTGCACATCCACCCGGGTGCCGAAAGCCACCCCGGGGGCCACTCCGGCGCTCTCCTCGTCCTCGAGGGCCACCGCCTGCCAATACTGGCCCTCGCCCTCAGCGATGGAGCCACGCAGCTCTGGCGAGATCGCTTCGACAAGAGCGTCGCTGCTGGAGATGCCATCGACGTAGAGGTTCTCTCCGCTTTCCAGGGGCAGAAGCATGGTCTCGCGCTGGATGTCCGCGCCGCTCTCGCCGACATCCTGGAGGATGGCCCCGATGTCCTGCTGCGCCTCCGAACGGCTTCCGGTGTTCAGCGCGGAGATGTTGCTCCGCACCTCGTCGAGGCCAGTCGTGGCCTCACGCTCCGCCTGGTCAAAGCGCTCCTGGAAGAGACCAGAGGTGACCTGCTGCACCAGGAACGCCGCCACCGCGAGGGTGCTGATCATGGTCAGCAGACCTGTGAAGAAGACCGCGCGGATCAGCAGCGAACGGGACCAGATCCTCGGAAACTCCGTGACCCGACGCACGCCGCGCATGAGTCTGCCCCGGTCGGGCCCCGATGCGTCAGATTCCGCACGCCCACCCGCTGCGCTGGTGCCGTCGCCGTCGGCCGCGGGGTCCTGGTCACCGGCCCCGGGTGACCTCACCCGGTCACGGATGACCGGGATGCTGCCCGTCGAGGCCGCTGAAGCCCGAGAGGCGAGGTGATCTGTGGAGCTCTCCGATTCAGGAGGAATGACTACCCCTGCCCTCCGGCCTTATAACCGACGCCGCGCACCGTCTGCACGATATCGGGGTTCTCCGGATCCTTCTCGATCTTGGAACGAAGCCGCTGGACGTGGACGTTGACCAGACGGGTATCCGCCTGATGGCGGTAGCCCCAGACCTCCTCGAGGAGCATCTCCCGATTCCACACCTGCCAGGGCTTCTTCGCCAGGGCGGTGAGCAGGTCGAACTCCAGCGGAGTCAGCGAGATGCGGTTCTCGCCCCGGCGCACCTCGTGGCCGGCGACGTCGATGCTGAGGTCACCGATGGACAGGGTCTCCCCCTCCGGACGGGCCACGTGATCGGCCGGACGCAGTCGAGCCCGCACGCGGGCGACCAACTCGGCAGGCTTGAAAGGCTTGGGCACGTAGTCGTCGGCCCCGGCTTCCAGTCCCCGGACGACGTCGGCGGTGTCGGATTTGGCGGTCAGCATGATCACCGGCGTGTCTGCCTCGTCCCGGATCTCGCGACACACCTCGATGCCGTCCTTGCCGGGCAGCATCAGGTCCAGCAGGACCACATCGGGCTTGGAGCTGTGGAAGGTCTCCAGGGCGTCGTCGCCGTTGAAGCAGAACGTCGGCTCGAATCCTTCGTTGCGCAGCACGATGCCGATCATCTCGGCCAACGCTTCGTCATCATCGACGACCAGGATCCTGGCTTTCATCTGCTCTCCGTCCATTGAGGTCCTGCGGCACAGCGCCTCGCGCGCGCAGGTTGATGCACGTTTCCACGCTGCACCGCGTTCAGGATATATGAGAGCGGTAGGCTGGGCGCGGAGGGCACTCGCGCAGGCGCGCTTGAGGAGGGGCAATGATCCGCACGGCGGCGACACACCGTGGTGTTCGGCGACAGTCGGGCACCACTTCTTGGCCGACCGCCCCGGGCTCAGCGCTGGGGGGCTCCGGAAGCTCCTAC
Source organism: uncultured Nesterenkonia sp. (assembly GCA_947494195.1). GTDB lineage: Bacteria > Actinomycetota > Actinomycetes > Actinomycetales > Micrococcaceae > Nesterenkonia. The sequence goes on from CANLUC010000005.1 coordinate 176,156, forward strand.
GCCGTCCCGAGCATGCCCGCAGGACCGTCCACGACGGAGCCGTTGAGCCCGGGAAGCATCTTCCCGCTGCGCCGGATGGTCGCCGACGAGCTCTTCAGCGGTGCCGTGGCGGTGATCAGGCGCTCCCCGAGGGCAGTGCTCGGTGTCCCGTTCCTGGCTGGACTGCTGAACTTCGGCTTCACGCTCGCGCTGATGGTGGTGATGCCTTCGTCCTCCTTCATGCGCATGCTCACCGACCCCGCGGCATTCGAGGATCCTGACCTCGCTCTGGGCATCGCCGCCGACGCCGCGTTCATCTGGCTCACACTGGCCAGCGGGGTGCTGACCTCGCTGGTGCTCGCGACGGCCGCGGCCTATATGGTCCTTCCGACGCTGCGTGCCGCCTATGGTCTGCGCACCTCGTTGGCGCAGACCATGCGACTTCGAGTGGGCAGGATCGGCCCCGTGGTGGTCAACCTGATCGTGCTCGGCCTGCTGCTGAGCGTCTTCGCGCTGCCGGTGATCGTCGTCGCCGTGCTGCTGCTGGTGATCACGTTGTTCATCGGCGCCGTCGTGGTCTTTCCGGCGCTCTTCCTCGCACTGTGCTGGGTCACGGCCGCGGTGATGTACTCCCCCGCAGCGGTGATCGTGGAACGGCTGGGTCCGCTGGCTGCGATCGCACGGTCCTGGCGCCTCAACCGCGGCCGCTGGTGGAGGAACATCGGGCTGGTGGCGCTGCTCTACGTGATCCTGGGCATCGTGTTCACCATCGCCTCGGCCCCGCTGATGATCACCGTGGCCGCCGCCGACGTCCTGCAGGGTTCGGCGCTGCCGGCCGCCTCCGGCGAATGGGCCGGGTTCCTGGTCTTCGCGCTCACCGAGCTCTACGGCACCGTGGTGACCACGCTGTTCATCGGCGTCGTCGGAACCGTGGTCGCCCTGATGTACCTCAACGCCAGAATCCGGCAGGAGGCGCTGGACGTGACGCTGCTCGCGGCCGCGGAGACCACGCCGAGCGGGCGGGAGCGGCACCCGGAGGACCGGTTGGTCCCCGGTTCGTTCGAGCACCTCCACCAATACTTCCAGCAGCCCGCCGCGCAGCAGCCCGCCGCGCAGCAGCCCAACACCCAGCACTCCGCCGGCCAGCACCCGCAGGGGGTGGATCAGCGTGCAGCCCGACCGCGATGAGGCCAGGCGCCTGCTCGAGGAGGAGCTGCGCGACCCGCGCTATCAGCGCGACGCGACGGGCCCGCTGCGCGAGGCGGCGGATCGGTTCTTCGCGTGGTTGGACCAGATGCAGCTGAACCTGGGGCCGGTGGAGCTTCCGCTGGGCCCGATCCTGCTGCTGGGCCTGCTGCTGGCGGCCATCATCCTCTGCGTCGTGCTGGTCCGCCCGCGGCTGCAGCGCGGTGCCGAGACCGAGGAGCTGGGCCTGAGCCCGGCGAGCGTCACTGCGGCGACGCTGCGTGCGCGGGCCGAGGCACACGCCGCCGTCGGCCGTTTCGACGAGGCCTGCCGCGAGCGCTTCCGCGCGATCATCCGGGCCGCTGAGGAACGGCAGGACCTCGCCGAACAAGCCGGACGCACCGCCACCGAGGCAGGCCAGGCTCTCGCGCAGGTTCACCCGGGCGACGCCTCCGCCGCGGTGCGCGCCGCAGAGCTGTTCAACTACTCCCGCTACGGCGGCCACTCGTTGCAGCGGGCCGACTACGACACGCTGCTCGCCTTCGACCAGCGCCTCGAACAGCCGCACGGTCCACGTCACGGGCCGCTCTCGGGCCAGCCCGATGAACAGCCCCTTGAGCAGCACGGCGACCAGCCCTATGACCAGCAGGCGGTGAGCCGATGACGACGGCGACGCTCGGGTCCGCGGTGCGCACAAGCTTCCAGCGCTGGCAGTTCTGGCTGCTCCTGCTGGTGCTCGGCCTGCTCTCTGTGCTGCTGGTCCAGGCCATGGCCGAGGAGGATATGGACCGCTACGGCCTGGAGAACACCTCGCTGGACGGCTACGCCGCACTGGCGCAGGTCCTCGAGGACCAGGGCGTGAACCTGCACCCGGCCGCTTCAGCGCAGACCGCGGAGGAGCTCCTGCAGGAGCACCCCGAGGCTGCGCTGGTGGTCCTCTCCCGAGGAGACGTGCCGAACGAGCAATTCCTCGCGCAGCTGCGCGAAGTCTCGGACCGCCCGGTGGTGCTGCTGGATGAATCCGCGCAGCTGGTCAACGCCCTGTTTCTCGAGAGTGAGGTCAGCTACGCCGGGGCTCATGCAGGCGGCGGCCCGGTCGAGGACGCGACCCTGGCGGCCGGCGGACAGTGCTCCATTCCTGGCGCCGTCACCGCGCAGGACCTGCGCGCCCCGGGTGCCCTGTTCTACAGCGAGGACCCCGGATGTTTCACCGGTTTCGAGGACGGCTCGGGCCCGGCCCAGGCCCTCGTGGAGACTCCGGCGGGACTGCTCTTCGGCGCCCCGGAGGCGTTCAGCAATCACGACATCGCCCAGGCTGGCAACGCCGCACTGGCGCTCTCGCTGTTCGGCGAGCGCGAGGAGCTCATCTGGTACACCCCGATGGGGCTGGACGCGATGGGCGCCGAGGAATGGGCCTCCCCCACCGATCTGCTCCCCGGCTGGGTGATTCCGCTGGCCTGGTGGCTCCTGCTTTGCGCCCTCGTGCTGATGCTCGTGATGGGGCGGCGGCCAGGCCCGGTGGTCGGTGAACCGCTGCCGGTCCGCGTCCCCGGGGCGGAGACCGCCGAAGGACGCGGACGCATGTACCAGAGCGCCAACGCTGTCGAGGCCTCGGCGCAGACCCTGCGCAGCGCGCACCTGATCCGACTCGCCCGGCTGCTCCGTCTGGGCGCCGCTCCAGAGGAATCAAGCATCCTGGAGGCAGCCGCGCGGCAGGTGCATCGCGATCCCGCCGAGGTGTCCGCACTCGTCGCCCGGCGGCCCCGCAACAACGCCGAACTGGTGGGCTATGCCCAGGCGCTGGCCAGCCTGGAGCAGGAGACCGAGCATGCCGTGCTCACCGCGCACACCAGGGCCCGCGCCGCCCCCGCCCGGCCCGAAAACGCAGAAGCCACCCCGAAGACCCAGCCCGACTCTCAGCAAGGGAAGAACAGCAGCAATGACTGAACCGCTTAACGGCTCCCACCACATCCAGGAAACCCCCGTGCAGGAGCCGCATCAGCTCCGCGACAAGTTTCAGCAGGTCCGCGTCGAGGTGGCGAAGGCCGTGGTCGGTCAGGACACGGCGGTGACCAGTGTGCTGATCGGGCTGCTGGTGCGCGGCCATGTGCTGCTCGAGGGCGTCCCCGGCGTGGCCAAGACCCTGCTGGTCCGCGCGATCTCCGCCTCACTGAGCCTGGACACCGCGCGAGTCCAGTTCACCCCGGATCTGATGCCCGGTGACGTCACCGGTTCCCTGGTCTATGACTCCACGACCGGAGACTTCAGCTTCCGCGAGGGCCCGGTGTTCACCAACCTGATGCTGGCCGATGAGATCAACCGCACGCCGCCGAAGACCCAGGCCTCGCTGCTCGAGGCTATGGAGGAGCGCCAGGTCTCGGTGGACGGGATCAGCCGCCCGCTGCCGGACCCCTTCCTGGTGGCCGCCACGCAGAACCCCGTCGAATACGAGGGCACCTACCCCCTGCCGGAGGCCCAGCTGGACCGCTTCCTGCTGAAGGTGCACCTGGACCTGCCCCAGCGCGGCGAGGAGATCGAGGTCATTCGCCGCCACGCCGCAGGCTTCAACCCCTCGGATCTCGCCGGTGCCGGAGTCACCCCCGTGGCTGGAGCCACCGATGTGATCGCGGCCCGCGCCCAGGTCAGCCAGGTCTCGATCGCGCCCGAGGTGCTCGCGTACATCGTTGATCTCGCCCGAGCCACGCGAGAGACCCCGAGCTTCCAGCTGGGCGTCTCCCCGCGCGGCGCCACGGCCCTGATGAACGCCTCCCGCGCCTGGGCCTGGCTCTCCGGACGAGATTTCATCACCCCCGATGACATCAAGGCACTCGCCCCGGCCTGTCTGCGGCACCGCGTCGCGCTGCGCCCCGAGGCCGCGATGGACGGGGTCAGCATCGACGACGTGCTGCAGTCCATCCTGGCCACCGTCCCGGTTCCTCGCTGAGGGGTCCCGATGGTGCTGACCCGACGGTTCCTCTACGTGACGCTGGGACTCAGCGCCGTCGTCGTCGTGCTGCCCGAATGGGAGGCGCTGCTCGGCTGCGCGGTGCTGCTGGTGGTGCTCGCCGCACTCGACATGGCCCTGGCAGGTTCCCCGCGCAGCGTCAGCGTGGAGCGGCTGCCGAGCACACCCGTGCGGCTGGGACAGCCGACGACGGCGAACAGCGCGCTGCACCACCACGGCTCGCGTCGGCTGCGCGGGCAGGTCAAGGACGGCTGGCAGCCCTCTGCCGGGGCACGCCGCCCGGTCACTGTTGTGGACCTGACCCCGGGTCGAACCCGACGGATCGAGACCGCGCTGCGCCCCTCGCGGCGCGGTGACCTGCACAGCGAGCACATCAGCCTGCGCTCCATCGGCCCGCTGGGTCTGGCCGGGCGTCAGGTGGTCCACCGGGTGCCGCACACCCTGCGCGTGCTGCCGCCGTTCCACTCGCGGAGGCACCTGCCCTCGAAGCTGCAGCGGCTGCGGGAGCTCGACGGCGCCACTGCGGTGCAGATCCGCGGGGCGGGGCACGAGTTCGATTCGCTGCGGGACTACGTGCGCGGCGATGATGTGCGTTCCATCGACTGGCGGGCCACCGCGCGCCGGCAGTCCTCACAGGGTCAGCATCTGGTGGTGCGGACCTGGCGTCCCGAGCGGGATCGGCGGGTGATCCTTGCCCTGGACTCCTCCCGCACCTCCGCGGTGCGGATCGAGGATGAGCCGCGGCTGGACTCGGGCATGGAGGCGGCGCTGCTGCTCGGTGCCCTGGCCTCCGGAGCCGGGGATCGGGTGGACTTCTTCGCCTTCGACCGCGGACTGAGCGGGCAGGCTCGGTCGGGGATGCGCGGTGACCTGCTGCACCGGATGGCCGACGCGATGTCGGCGGTCCAGCCGCAGCTGGTCGAGGCGGACTTCTCTCAGCTGCCGGCCCAGGTGCGCGCGATCACCGCCCAGCGCAGCCTGCTGGTGGTGCTGACCTCGCTGGACTCCGGGTCCTTGGAAGAAGGTCTGCTGCCGGTGCTGCCCGCTCTCGCGCAGCGGCATCTCGTGGTCCTGGCCGCGGTGCGCGACCCCGAACTTGATCGGCGCGCCCACGCGCGGGAGACCACCAGCGAGGTCTACCGGGCGGCGGCGGCGGAACGTGCGCTGATCGAGAAGGAGGCGCTGCGACGCCAGCTGAGCTCGCTCGGCGTGGAAGTCGTCGAGGCCACCCCGCACCAGCTGCCGCCCCAGCTCGCCGACACCTATATCCGGCTCAAGGCTGCCGGCCGGCTCTGATCTGTTCCATTCGACTCCGAACTGTTTTATTCGGCTCTGAGCCCGTCCTGACCGGCGGGAATGCGCCGACCCCCTGCGTTGCTGAATACTGGGCACCAGCCTCGGCACGGCCGCCGGGCGCATCCTCGAACTGAAAGTCATCTCATGAAGGTATTGGCAGCCATGTCCGGCGGAGTGGACTCCGCCGTGGCCGCAGCCCGCGCCGTCGAGGCCGGCCACGAGGTGGTCGGCGTACACCTGGCGCTGAGCCGCATGCCAGGCACACTCCGCACCGGCTCCCGCGGCTGCTGCACGATCGAGGACTCCTCCGACGCCTGGCGCGCATGCGAGAAGCTCGGCATCCCCTTCTATGTGTGGGACTTCTCGGAACGCTTCAAGGCCGACGTGGTCGATGACTTCATCAGCGAATACGCCGCCGGTCGAACCCCCAACCCCTGCATGCGCTGCAACGAGAAGATCAAGTTCGAGGCGCTGCTGGACAAGGCGATCGCGCTGGGCTTCGACGCCGTGGCCACCGGGCATTACGCGAAGGTCTTCCGCGATGATGCGGGCAACCCCGAGCTGCACCGCGCCGCGACCTGGACCAAGGACCAGTCCTATGTCCTCGGCGTGCTGACCACCGAGCAGCTGGAGCATTGCATGTTCCCGCTCGGTGAGACACCTTCGAAGGACCTGGTGCGCGCCGAAGCCGCCGAGCGCGGACTCTCCGTAGCGAAGAAGCCGGATTCCCATGACATCTGCTTCATCCCCGATGGCGACACCCGCGGCTGGCTCGCCGAGCAGATCGAGCTGCGCAACGGCCCCATCCTCGACGCCGAAGGCGAGCAGATCGGCGAGCACGAGGGGTCCGAGGCGTACACAGTGGGGCAGCGCCGCGGACTCAAGCTCGGACATCCCGCCCCGGACGGCAAGCCCCGGTTCGTGCTGGAGATCCGTCCGAAGGAGAACACCGTCGTCGCCGGTCCTCGCGAGCTGCTCGAGATTGACCGGCTCTCCGGCATCCGGCTCTCCTGGGCGGGTGCCCCGGTGGCGGAGGCCGCCACCGGTGAATGGTTCGACCTGGATCTGCAGATCCGCGCCCATGCCGATCCGGTCCCGGCCCGCGCCCGCGTCGAGGCGCAGGACCCGGAGACCGAGGACGGCGCCCCGCGGCTGATGGTCGAGCTGCAGGAGGCCCTCCAGGGAGTCGCACCCGGTCAGACGGCCGTGATGTACCAGGGCACCCGGGTGCTGGGACAGGCCACCATCGACACCGCCCGCTCGAAGAACTACCACCCGGTCCCCAGCTGAACCGACCCGTGCCCGGCAAGTAGGCTGGAGGCATGAGCACAGATCCCCGCGCCGGCGAGGCCGCAGCCTATGTAGAGCCCGAGATCCTCGACGAGCTGGTGTCCATGCGCGCCAGCATCGACAACATCGACGCGACCCTGGTCTATCTGCTCGCGGAGCGTTTCAAGGCCACCCAGCGCGTGGGAGTGCTCAAGGCCAAGCATCGGCTCCCCGCGGCCGACCCCGCCCGGGAGAAGAAGCAGATCGAACGGCTCAAGCGGCTGTCCGACGACGCCCAGCTGGATCCGGAGTTCGCCGAGAAGTTCCTGAACTTCATCATCGAAGAGGTCATCCGCCACCATCAGGCGATCTCGGCCTCTGCTGGCGCCACCAATGAGCACACCGCCGCCGACGGCACCGCCGACACGTCTGAGGCCGGGTCCGGCCCTGCAAGCCGCGCGGCGGAGACCGAGAACCGATGACCCTGCGTTCTGCCGCAGCCGGGGCCATGCCCGGCACCGATCTGATGCGCAGCGCCAGACTCCAGGCCGCCGAGCTGCCCGCACCGCACCTGCCGGGCCTGCCCGAGCTTCCCGACCGCGGCCTGCACTCGGGCCTGCTCGCCCGCAGCCTGGCTCAGCTCTCCGAGCTCTCCGTCGAGCTGACCTCCTACGGCTGGCGGCTGACTCAGCGTCCCGGCGCCGATGATCAGCGCATCCGAGGCTGGCTGCGCTCGGACGTGGACACGCTCGCTGATGTGCGCGGGCATCGTGCCGAGACCGGCGCAGACCCCGACGACGAGGGCCTGGCCCCTCCCCTGGTGCTCGAGCTGATGGGCCCGATCAGCCTCATGGCGGGTCTCGCGCTGCCCTCCGGGGAGAAGACCCTCATCGATCACGGGGCGCGCCGCGATCTGGCCGCCGCGCTGGCAGGAGGGGCCGCAGAACATGTCGCCCATGTCAGGCGGGCCTGCGCGCCGTCGTCGTTGACCGTGATCATCACCGAACCCGACTACGCCCGCGCCCGAGGCGGGAAGATCCCCACGGTCAGCGGCTACCAGACCATCCGCTCGCTGGGCCGGGATGAGACCCGGGCGCATATCGGGCTGATGATCGAGGCGCTGAAAAGTTCGGGGGTGGAGGAGATCCTGCTGGACCTCGGCGGCATCGTGGAGCCCGAGCACCTCGAGGATTTCCGCGCCGGTCGCGGCCCCTCGGTGCATGGCTTCGGCGTGGACCTGCCCGTCATGAAGGCGGCAGGATGGGAACGCACCGCCGAGCTGGTCGAATCCGGGGCGACGGTGCTCGCCTCGACGCTCACCGGCGCGGAGACGGCCGCGGCCGCAAGCTCGGGACTGCCCCAGGTCAGCGAGCTGGCCCGGCGCGTGCACCAGCCGTGGCATCGGCTCGGGATGCCGCTGGAGGGGCTCGAGAACTTCCTGCTCGTGGGGTCCTCGGATCGCCATCGCGGGGAACCGACCAGGTCCCAGGTCGCCTCGCTGAGCGAACCCTCCGCCATGCGGGTGCTCACCCGCGTGCGGGACACCGCCGAGGCGCTGCGCGAGCAGATCCGCGAGGCCTGAGCTTCTCCCTCGTTCCCATCGATTGGGCGTAAATTGTCGAAATAGAGTCCTCGGGCGGGCGTCATTCCGACGATTCTCGCCCAAAGGATGCGTCTAACGCGGAGGAGACCTCGCCATGGACCAGCGGCTGTCACTGGTAACCCTGGCAGTGCGGGACCTGCCGACCACCCGCGCCTTCTACATCGACGGCCTCGGATGGGAGCCCGCGGTGGAGGCGCCGGGAGTCCTGATGCTGCGCGCGGGCGAGCACCTGCTGCTCTCCTTCTGGGATCGCCGCGAATTCGAAGCCGAGGTGGGACCGATCGGCTCCGGCATCGCGCCGCTGACCCTGGCGCACAACGTGGGATCCGCGGGGGAGGTCGATCAGGTCCTAGATCAGGCGCGTGCCGCCGGCGCGGAGGAGGTTCTCCCCGCCGAGCACCGCGAGTGGGGCGGCTACACCGGGTACTTCGCGGATCCCGATGGATTCCGCTGGGAGATCGCGTGGGCTCCGGGTGAGGTCAACGAGATCGTGCTGCCTCCGGCTCCCCAGGCGAGCTGACTGGGCCGCCCCCGAGGGCGCACTCCGCCATCTCGTGGTCCCGTCTCGCCCTCCCGCCTCTCTCCCTGGCCCCGTCTCCCATCCGTGGGGCGCGAACGGGCGGAATAACTCGGCGAGGCGCCCGCAGAGCGCCCGTTTTCGCCCCAGGGATGTAGGAACAGGGATGCTGGGCCTGGGAAGCGGGACCCGGGACGCAGGAACCGGGAGAGCGGAGCTCGGGTCAGCGTCGTCCGGCGGCCATTCCCGCGGTGCGCGCCTGAGCGATGACCGCCGGCAGCGCCTCGGCGAGCGCCTCAACCTCGCGCTGAGTGGTGGTCCAGCCCAGGGTGAAGCGCTGCGCGCCACGGGCCTGCTCCTCGCTCAGCCCCATCGCCAGCAGCACATGCGAAGGACGCGGCACCCCCGCCGTGCAGGCGGAGCCAGTGGCGGTGTCGAATCCCGCCATATCCAGCATGAACAGCAGCGAATCGCCCTCCGCGGCATCCACGGTGATGTGCAGGTTGTTCGGCAGCCGCAGCTCCGGGTGCGTCCTGGGGTCCGGGCCGCGCAGGGTCACACCGTCGAGTCCGACGACGGCGGCCAGCAGCTGATCTCGCAGCTGCGCCAGACGCTGGGACTCCTCCAGCTGAGAAGCTACAAGCTCCTCGGCCACGGCGGCGAAGGCGCAGATTCCGGCCACGTCCAGGGTTCCCGAGCGGATATCGCGCTCCTGTCCGCCACCGTGCAGCACGGGCGTCAGCAACACATCGCGGCGCACCAGCAGCGCACCGACTCCCACTGGGGCACCGATCTTATGACCGCTGATCGCCATGGTCGCGGCTCCCGACTCGCGGAAGCTCATCGGCGCGGCACCGGCAGGCACAGATCCGAGGGCCTGGACCGCATCGGTGTGCAGGGGCACGTCGAAACGGGCGCAGAGCTCCCCGATCTGGGCCACCGGCTGGACGGCACCGGTCTCATTGTTGGCCCACATCACGGTCACCAGCGCCACCCGGGGTGCAGACTCAGCGAGCATCGCCTCCAGCTGGACCAGGTCCACGATCCCCTCGGCGTCCACCGGGATGATCCCCAGCTCGGCCTCCTCGTGGGCTTCCAGCCACTCCGCAGTCTCGAGCACGGCATGGTGCTCGATCCCCGGCAGCAGCACCCGCGTCCGGGCCGGGTCCTGCCCGCGGCGCTGCCAGTAGAGGCCCTTGACCGCCAGGTTGTCCGCCTCGGTGCCGCCGGAGGTGAAGATCACCTCGGAGGCGTGGGCGCCGACCGCGCGTGCCAGCTGCTCGCGGGCCGAGTCGACCGCGAGCCGCGCACGCCGCCCGGATCCGTGCAGCGAGGAGGGGTTGGAGAGCGCCGGCATGACTTCGGTGAGCACGCGCATCGCGGTGGGCTTCACCGGGGTGGTGGCCGCGTGGTCGAAATAGGAGCTCAGGGCATGGTCTGCAGATGACATCGTGTCCACGATTCTACGCTTTTGGGGATATCGTGAATCCTCGATGAGCAGTCACCCCACAGATCTCTACAGCGTCCTGGGCATCGGCCCCGACGCCGACGCGCAGGACGTTCGCGCGGCCTACCGCAAGCAGGCGCGACGTGCCCACCCGGATGCAGGCGGCACTGCCGAGAGGTTCCACGAGGTGCAGTCCGCCTGGGAGGTGCTCGGCGACACGGAGGCCCGCGCGGCCTATGACCGCGCACTGCGCCGCCCCGCGCGTGGAGCCGACTCCGCCGACGACGACGCAGACCAGGCCGAGGACGCACCCCACTACGGGCGCGGCTCCAGCTTCGGAGGCTTCAGGACCACTGCGTCGGGAAGCACCTCCCCCACGCGGACCGGCTCCGAGTCCGCACGCACTCCATCGGGTGCGGCGCACCTCGCGCCGGTCTACATCCCTGATCTTTCGAGTCCCGAGCCGCTCTCGCTGCCGTTGACCAGCCAGCGCACCCACGGCGGCTTCGGCTCAGCTGGTCTCTTCGGGGGTGGCCGCGCGCTGCGCCGGGCCCAGCAGACCGCGGAGCTGCTGGAGAAGCACGTGCTCTCCGACCTGCCCACAGCACGGCTGTTCAACACGGTGGCGCTGCAGCCCTCCGGGCGCGATCGCCGGGGCCAGGCTCGGGCCCCGAAGGGACGAGCGGCGGAGCACGTGCTGGTCTGCGGCGACACGCTCGTCGTCGTCTCCTCGCTGGAGGTCCATGCCGCCACCGCCTCCTTCGACGGACGCTCCCTGCACGCGGCCGGCCGTTCGCTCCCCCTGCCGGACCTCACCGGGCAGTCCCGCGCGCTGCGCACCCTCCTGGAGGCGGCGATGCGCGAGACCGGTCGCGAGACCAGTCTGAACCTGGGCCAGCAGGTCGTGCTGTACGCCCCGGACCGCAGCATGCAGAGTCCGGTGGTGGAGGCCCGCGGCACGCCCTCCGACGGCGTGCGCACCCCGCTGGCTCCGGCACGCGCCTTCCGCAGCATCCGGGAGCAGCTCGCCGCCTCCGCGCAGGCCAACGTGATCGACCGGCACCTGCTCGCCGCGCTGCGCGCTCAGCTCCAGCACCCATAGGGCTGAGCAGCGACCCCGGCAGGGACGAGGACTCCCGACGGTAGGATGACCGGCGTGAAGACTCCGATTCGTCTGCTGGTCGACCAGCCTGAGATCCCCGGCAACACCGGCAACCTGATCCGGCTGGCGGCGGTCACCGGGGTCGAGCTGCACCTCGCGGAGCCGCTGGGCTTCGACTTCGCCGACGCGAAGCTGCGCCGCGCCGGCCTGGATTACCACGACCTCGCCGTGCTGACGGTGCACCCGGACCTGGAGGCCGCCTACGCCGCCCTCTCCCCTGAGCGCATCTTCGCCTTCACCGGGGATGGGTCGGTCTCGCACACCTCCATCAGCTACCGGGCGGGCGATGTGCTGCTCTTTGGACGGGAGTCGACCGGGCTGGATGACACGGTGAAGTCAGACCCACGCATCACCGAACGAGTGCGGATCCCCATGCTGGCCTCCCGCCGCTCGCTGAATCTGGCGAATTCGGTGTCCATCGCCGTCTACGAGGCCTGGCGGCAGGACGGATTCGCCGGCTCCGTCTGAGCTCCGTGCGGGTGTTGGTGGCGCTGGGAGCAGCTGAGCATCGCTAAACTCAGCAATCATGGACACCGCCTCTGACCGCCCCGCATCGGACCGCCCCGAGGACCGTCCTGACGGTGCCGCGCCGGCCTCGGATCACACCGAAGACGAGCACTCCGAATACGTCGATTCCGAGGGTGAGACGTACCCGGAGGACCTGCCCGAAGATGAGACCCACGAGCAGCTCAGCGATCCCACGCTCAGTGAGCTGCTCGCCGGTTCTGCGCGCGGAGACCAGCCCTCCTTCGCCACCTTCTATGAGGCGACCTCCGACGTCGTCTATGGTCTCGCACTGCTCATGCACGCCGACGCCGAGGGCGCCCAGGACTCGACCCTCGCCGTGTATCACCAGCTGTGGGACCAGGCGGAGGAGCGCGCCCAGGATCTGCGCCTGCAGTCGCAGGCCTCGGAGCTGCTCACCGATGAGCACGCCGCCGAGGAGGTGGATCCTGAGAACGCCTACCGGCCCACGGAGTACGAGCTCGTGCTGGAGTGGCTCATTCCGCTGGCGCACCAGATCATGGTGGAGCGCTTTCGCGAGGGTGTGGCCACCCCGATCACGCTCTCCGCAGTGCCCCCCGAGCAGGGTGGAGGGGTCGCGGGCCTGCCCGAGGAGATCATCGAGGACATCGACTCGCTCTCGGACTCGCAGACCCAGGCCCTCGCGCTGAGCTACCTGGCCGGTGGAACCCACCAGCAGGTCGCCGAGGCTGTCGGTGCGGCGGTCCCCGCCGTGAAGTCCCGGCTGCGCGACGGCATGACACGCATGCACGCCCAGCGCACGACGCGGGAATCGGAGCTGGATCCGATCCTCCGCGCCGCGGTGACCAAGCGCGACGTGGAACGCTCCGGGGCGGTGAACCGCAACTTCACCGAAGACATCAGCTCCGACGTCGAGCACGGACTGCTCGTGGAGCTCGCCGAGATCCACGCACTGGACGCGATCGACACCCGCGAACGTGCGCTGCTCGATGAGGCGGCGCTGACCGCTGATGAGGCGACCTCACGCGCCTGGGACACCCGGGTGCTGGCCGCGCGCCGCACGCTGGCCGAGATCTTCACCGCGCATCCGGTGGTGCCGCCCAGTCACCTGCTCGATGAGGTGCTGCACAACCTCTCCGACCAGGAGGTCGGGATGGGGATGGTGGAATCGATCTCCAGCCATACCGAAGAGGCCCCGAAGCGGGAGCCGCTGATGAAGCGGTGGATGATCCTGGCGGGCCTCGCCGTCGTCGTGCTGGCCGCGGTGCTGATGATCTGGGGTTTCACCGCAGGTCAGGATATTCAGGCCACCGCGGACGGGGATCCTGAGGCTCGCGTCACCGAGGGCATCGAACTCTCCCAGGGCGGCACCGCCCGAGCCGTGATGTCCTCCGCCGAGGACGTCGGCTACGTGGACTTCTCCGAGGTCGGCGAGCTCGAGGGCGAGGACACCTACCAGCTGTGGCTCATGCCTCATGAGACCGGGCAGCCCAGCTCGCTGGGCAACTTCACGGCCGAGGAGCTGGAGGAGGAGGTCGTCACCGTGGACGGCATCTCTTCGCATCGGGCCCTGCAGATCACCGTGGAGGACATCCGCGGGGTGGAGCGACCCATGGGCGAGACCGTGGCCGAGGTCCAGCTCCGCGAAAGGATCACCGACGGCCCCCAGTACGGCGGGTCACCGGAGGACGAGGAACAGAACTGAGCAGTGGCTGCTGACCAGCAGCGAACCTAGGGCGGGAGACCTGATGGACACCGATTTCACCACCTGTGACCTCTACGACGCGGATGAGTCGCTGCAGTCGCTGTCATTGCAGCTGCTCAATCTCGGCGGGAAGCCGCGCTTCACCGGCCGGGTGCGCACCATCAGCTGCTTCCGTGACAACGGCCTGGTCAAGGAGCTGCTGAACTCCCCCGGCGAGGGGTCGGTGCTGGTGGTCGACGGCGCCGGATCGGTCGATTCCGCGCTGATGGGAGACCTGATGGCCGCCTCCGCGATCGAGAACGGCTGGTCCGGGGTGGTCATCCACGGCGCCATCCGCGACCGCGTCGACCTTGCGAAGATGGACCTCGGCGTGCGCGCCCTGGGGTCCAACCCCCGCAAATCCGTCAAGGACGGTCTGGGGCAGATCGACGTGCCGCTGCAGTTCGGCGGGGTCACCTTCGTCCCGGGAGGCACGCTGTGGTCCGATGAGGACGGGGTGCTGGTCACCCCTGCCTGAGACGGCCGAAGAGACGAGCCAGCCGCCAGCGGAGACGGTCTGGACACGGTCGACGGATCAGAATCCGCTGATCGTGTCCGCAGCGTTGACGGTGACCCAGTGAAACTCCTCGGCGAACCCGTCCCCGGCATGGATCTCGCGCATCTGATCCAGCACGAATCCTTCCATGCGTTCGGCGTCCGGGTGCTGGCTGAAATGCTGGCGCAGCGCAGCCATCTTCACACTCTCGTGACCCGTGACGTCCAGGCGCAGGTTCACCTGGGGCTGTGGGGCCGTGGTCAGCAGCAGGTGGCGGATCTTGAACGCCTCCAGGCCTTCAGCCTGAAGCTCCGGGTAGGCGAAGGGGTTCTCCACGTACGGGTACGCCGCGCGGACCACAGCCTCTCCGCAGGCCATGTGGTCCGGGTGGGACTTCTGCAGCCTGTCCCAGGCCCGCTCCGGATGCGGGGCGATGACCACCTCGGGCCTGACCTGGCGCATCACGCGCACGATCTTGCCGACGAGCTGATCAGTCGGCTTCACGAATCCGTCGCGCTCATCGAGCACGATCACATCGTGCACCCCGAGCAGCGCCGAGGCCTCACGCTGTTCGATCTCGCGCAGCCGGGCCATCTCGGCGGAGTCGCGTCCCAGCTCGAAGCCTCCAGCGTCCCCTGAGGTGAGCAGACACACCGTGACGTCGACGCCGGAGGCGGTGAGCGCGGCGATCGTGCCCGCCGCCCCGAAATCGATGTCATCGGGGTGGGCGCCGAAGGCCAGCACCCGGGTGATCCCGTGCTGCCCGACGAGCTGATCGGGGGTCTTCAGGGCCGACTCAGATGGTGCCAAGGGTCACCTCGGTCTCATCCTGCTGACCGTCGCGCTGGTAGGTCACGGTGACCGACTCATCGGCCGCGTATTCGCGGATGGTGGCGGTGAGCGCGATGGAATCCTCGATCCGGCGATCATTGACCGCGGTGATGATGTCTCCCGCCTGGAGACCGGCCTGTTCTGCTGGTGACCCCTCCGGGACGTCGTCGATCAGGGCGCCCACGGTGAAGCCGGACATCGTGGGAGCTCCGGACTCGCTCTGCTCGGCCCCGGACTGGGAGCCCGCAGCCGCGACGGTCACGCCGAGGAGACCGTGCGAGACTTCGCCGTCCGCGATGATCTCATCGGCGACCCGCTTCGCGTAGTCGATGGGGACGGCGAAGCCGACGCCGATGGATCCCGCGTCGGTCTCGGCCGCACCGCCGGAGGAGGCGATCGCCACGTTGACGCCGATCACACGACCCTGATCGTCGACCAGGGCACCGCCTGAGTTTCCGCGGTTGATCGCGGCGTCGGTCTGAATGACGTTCAGGTGGATCGAGCCCTGGGTGGGTGAGCCCTCCATGTCGGGGAAGTAGAACTCGAAGCCCTCGCCCTCCGGAGTCTCCTCCGGGGCGTCGGGAGCGTCAGCCGCCTCATCCTCCACTGCGGAGGATGCCACCGAGATCGTCCGGTTCAGGGTCGAGACGATTCCGTCGGTGACGGTGCCCGTGAGACCCAGCGGGGAGCCGATGGCGATGGTCTGATTGCCCACGTTGAGGTCTGCGGAGGAACCGAGTTCCGCGGGCTGAATGCCCTCGATGTCTTCGAGCTGGACCACTGCCAGGTCGCTGAGCGGATCCGTGCCCACGACCTCTGCATTGGTGACCGAGCCATCGTCCATCCGCACCTGGATCTCAGGGTCGGCTGCCGCGCCGCCGAGAGTCACCACGTGGGTGTTCGTCAGGACATGGCCCTGGTCATCGAGGATGATCCCGGAGCCGGAGCCGCCCTGCCCGCCCTCGCTGACCGCCAGCGTCACCACGGAGGGCGAGGCCTTGGCCGCAGCTGCGGTCACGACGGTGGCAGTCTCGGGATTGTTGATCTCCACTCCCCCCGCGGAGGAGGTGGTCACCCCATCGTCATCGAGCAGGGCCGCGGTGCCCGCTCCGACTCCCCCGCCCAAGAGACCCGCCAGGACGACGGCGAGCGCCAGTCCGCCGACGCCCACGGTGCGCTTGGCGCGTGGTGGCCGCTGTCCGGGAGGCGTCTGCGCGGCCCCCGGCGCCTGGCCGTAGGCGTAGGGGCTGAACCCCGCCTGCTGGCCGTGGGCGTTCTGCCCATACGGCTGCTGGCCATACTGATCCTGACCGTACTGGCCCTGCCCATAGGCCTGCTGGCCATAGGGCTGCTGACCATAGGGCTGCTGACCGTACTGATTCTGGCCGTAGGGCTGCTGGCCATACTGTTCCTGACCGTAGGACTGCTGACCGTAGAAAGGCTGACCCTGCTGGGTCGGCTCAGCCTGCGGCGGAGTCTGGTCGTAGGCCTGCGTCTGACCGTGCTCAGCGTCTCCGTGGTGCTGGGGCGTGGACGCGGCGGCGGGCCACCCTGCGGAGTACGTCTCCTGCGCGGCTTCCGGAGCGGGGGCCTGAGGGACGCTGTGCTCGCCGCCCTGGGCAGGATCCCGTGGTGCGGGGTCCTGCGGTGCGGGCTCCTGCGGTGCGGGCTGCTCGGACGAGACCGGGTCGATCCGCTGCGTGGCATCTTCAGCGGGATGGATCGGATCGCGATCCCCGGCGTGGTTCGGATCTGAGCTCATGGTGAAACCTACCTTTACGGTCTTGCGTAGCAATAGAGCGGGAGTGTGATGCCAGCTCTCAACGATTGGCCTGCCTGCTATTGTCTGCGCTCATCCTGTACCAATGACGATAGCCTCCTGGACGTCTGCTGAACGATTCCAGTGGACGCAATTGCGCCCCCGCATTGCGCCCCCGCGCGTGGCGTGCATCGGCCCCCACGTCCTCGATCCACAGCGTCACCGGTCCTGGATCCACAGCCCCCCCGGTCCTCGATGGACGGTGTCAGGGGGCACTTATACACTCGGTCCATGGTGCCCGACGCAGTCCTCAATCCCCCCATCACCCTCGGTGCGATCTTCATCGGCCCCCTGCTGATCGGCGCAGTGATCCTCGGCCTGATCGGACTCGGCGCCGTATGGCTCTCCGGCGGCAAGAAGCAGACCCGCCGGCTCCAGGGCGCCGCGGGCGGGCAGGAGTTCGGCGGTCGCCGCGAGGCAGCCCGTCAGCTCACCGCCGAGCAGCGGCGGCTGCAACAGATGAGCCTCGAGGAGCTGCGGCGCGAGGCGGGGTCGCTCCTGATCGCTGCAGACAATGCGGTGAACTCCTCGGAGCAGGAGATCCTCTTCGCCAGCGCCGCCTACGGAGATGACCAGGTGGCACCGTTCCAACGAGATGTCGAAGAGGCCCGCGAACACCTCCAGGAGTCCTTCCGGATGCAGCATCAGGTGGACCGGGAGCCGCCGGAGTCCGAGGAGGAGACCCGCGAGCTGCTGCGCAAGGTCATCGCGAACTGCCAGCGGGTCAGCGAGACGCTGGAATCCCACCGCCAGGACTTCGAATCGCTGCGCAGCCTGGAGCTCGACCCGCGGCCCGCGCTGAGCCAGCTGCGCACCCGCGTCGAAGAGCTGAACCAGCGCCGCGCCCAGGCGCAGAAGCGCCTCCCCGACCTTCAGGCCAAGTACGACGACGAGGCACTCACCTCCTTCATCGAGGGTCTGGAGCACTCCGCGCACAGTCTGCAGGCGGCCTCCGCCGCGGCCGACACGGCGGAGTCCGCGCTCGACTCCTCCGAACCCTCTGAGGCGGTGGTCGCCATCCACACCGGCGAGGAGTCCGCCGGCGAGGCAGGAAAGCTGATCGAGTCGCTCGAGGAGACCCAGCTGCGGCTGCGCAGCGCTGAACAGAACCTCAGCATCGGTCTGGACCAGACCGAGCAGGACATCGCCCAGGCGCGCGCCACCATGGAGGCCGGCCAGTCACACGACCTTGCCGGGCCCATCGCCGCCGCCGAGGCGGCCGTCACCCAGGTGCGGCGGGATCTGGAGTCCGAGCAGAAGATCAACCCGCTGGACCTGCTGAACTCCCTGGAGGTCGCCCATCGGGAGCTGGACGAACCGCTCAACGCGGTCCGCGACCAGCAGGCACGAGATCGCCGCGCCCGGGAAGTGCTGCAGACCGAGATCCTCACCGCCCGGCACCAGGTCCAGTCCTCGCGCGACTATCTCCGCGCCCGACGCGGCGGCTCGACCTCCCGGACCCGCATGGCCGAGGCCGAGCGCAGTCTCGCCGAAGCCGAGTCCCTCGGTGACACCGAGCCGGCGAAAGCCCTGGAGCTCGCCACCCAGGCGAAGACCTTGGGAGTCCAGGCCGCACAGATCGCCCGGCAGGAATCCGCGGAGGATGCCCTGATGGGCGGCAGCAGCGGGGGCGGCTACGGAGGTGGTTTCGGCGGCTTCGGCATGCCCGGCGGTTACGGTCACATGGGCCGCGGAGGTTTCGGTCGCGGCTCGATGGGCGGCTTCGGGCGCCGTCGTCGGATGTTCTGACGCTGGTCCCGAAACTGCCCTCCACGCCTCGACCCTCACCTCGACCCGAACCCCCGCCGTGGCCGTCGGCCCATACTCCCTGGGAGAACTTCTGCGCCAGCGTCATGGCCGTGACCAGGAGCCGTGACTAGTATCGACACCGTGAGCAATTCATAGAACCTGACGCCTGAGGAAAGGTGAGCACCGTGAGCAAGCAGTCCATTTTAGGTCGCATGTCCCAGCTGGTACGCGCGAACGTCAACGCCATGCTGGATCGCTCCGAGGACCCCGAGAAGATGCTCGACCAGATGGTCCGAGACTTCACCAACAACATCTCCGAGGCCGAAGAGGCGATCGCTCAGACCATCGGCAACCTGCGCATGATGGAGGACGACTACAGCGAGGACCTCGAGAACTCGCGCTCCTGGGGCCAGAAGGCCCTCGCCGCCTCCCGCAAGGCCGACGAGTTCCGCGACAGCGGCAACACCGAGAACGCACAGAAGTTCGACAACCTGGCCAAGGTGGCGATCCAGCGCCAGATGGAGGCGGAGTCCTCGGCGAAGTCCGCCGAGCCCACCATCACCTCTCAGCGCGAGATCGTGGATCGGCTCAAGACCGGTCTCGAGCAGATGAAGACCAAGCGTCAGCAGCTGGTGTCCAAGCGCGATGAGCTCATCGCACGCTCCCGCGCCGCCCACGCGCAGTCCCAGGTCCACGACGCCGTGAAGTCCATCGACGTGATGGACCCGACCTCCGAGGTCGGACGCTTCGAGGAGAAGATCCGGCGCGAAGAGGCTCGGGTGCGCGGGCGCAACGAGCTCGCCGCCTCCTCCCTGGATGCGCAGTTCGAGTCCCTGGAGGACCTGGGCGAGCAGGCCGAGGTCGATGCCCGCTTGGCGGCGCTGAAGAGTGGAAGCTCCTCGCAGGGGGCGCTCGGCGCAGGCACCGGCAGCACCGACAGCGCCGATACCGGAGTCGACGAGCGGGACTTTGCTCAGCTCGAGACGGAGGACCGCGAGCGCGGCTGATGCCGAGTATGACGCGCCGGCATTCGGCGGCGCCGAAGTGATGGAACAATGGGGAGTGAACGCGATGTTCACTCCCCATTGTCGTCGCCGCCGTCGTTCATGATCCCGGCTCCCCGTCGACACCGCAGCACCCGACACTTCAGGAGATATCCGTGACCACTGAGGCCACCACGCCCGCCACCGAGGCCACCGGCGCCACTGCCGTCAACACCGGGCTCGCCCAGATGCTCAAGGGCGGCGTGATCATGGACGTGGTCACCCCCGAACAGGCACGCATCGCGGAAGAGGCCGGCGCCGTCGCCGTCATGGCCCTGGAGCGCGTGCCCGCCGACATCCGCGCCACCGGCGGTGTCGCCCGGATGTCCGACCCCGACCTGATCAGCGGGATCATCGAGACCGTGTCCATCCCGGTGATGGCCAAGGCGCGCATCGGACACTTCGTCGAGGCGCAGATCCTGGAGCACCTCAAGGTCGATTACATCGACGAGTCCGAGGTCCTCTCCCCCGCCGACTATGTCCACCACATCGACAAGTCCAAGTTCAAGGTGCCCTTCGTCTGCGGCGCCACCAACCTGGGCGAGGCGCTGCGCCGCATCACCGAGGGTGCCTCGATGATCCGCTCCAAGGGTGAGGCCGGCACCGGAGACGTCTCCGAGGCCATGAAGCACATCCGCACCATCAACGCCGAGATCGCCCGGCTGACCTCCCTGGCCGAGGATGAGCTCTACCTCGCCGCCAAGGATCTCCAGGCCCCCTACGCCCTGGTGAAGCAAGTCGCCCGCGACGGACGCCTCCCAGTGGTGCTCTTCGTCGCCGGCGGCGTGGCCACCCCTGCCGATGCCGCCCTGATGATGCAGATGGGTGCGGACGGCGTGTTCGTCGGCTCCGGCATCTTCAAAGCCGGCAATCCGGCGGAGCGCGCTGCGGCCATCGTCAAGGCCACCACGTACTTCGATGACCCCGCAGTGGTCACCGAGGCCTCCAAGGGCCTGGGTGAAGCCATGGTGGGCATCAACGTGGCCGACCTGCCTGCACCACACCGCCTGGCCGAGCGCGGCTGGTGAGCACACCGCGCATCGGGGTCCTGGCGCTGCAGGGGGCCGTGGCAGAACATGCCCGCGCCCTGCAGTCCGCTGGGGCAGAGGTCTCCACGGTGCGCCGACCCTCCGAGCTCGAGGGCCTCGACGGACTGATCGTCCCCGGAGGCGAGTCCACCACGATGGCCCGGCTGGCCGCCCCGGTGCACCTGATGGAGGCCATCCGCGAACGCCATGCCGAGGGGATGGCCATGTTCGGCACCTGCGCGGGCATGATCCTGATGGCCGACCAGATCCTCGACGCCGAGGCGCTCACCGGATTCGAGCGGATCGGCGGGCTCGACGTGGTCGTGCGCCGCAACGGCTACGGCAGCCAGCTCGATTCCTTCACCGGCGCACTGCCCGTGAGCGGACTGCCCGGAGCCGATCCCACCCCGCTGCAGGCCGTGTTCATCCGGGCGCCCATCATCGAATCCGTGGGCTCCGAGGTCGAGGTCATCGCCTCCTGGCAGGACCGACCGGTGGCCGTGCGGCAGGGCCGGGTGCTGGCCGCCAGCTTCCACCCGGAGCTGACCCCGGATCACCGGCTGCACCAGCATTTCGTCCAGATCGCCGGGGCTCGGCTGAGCAGCTGACCTGAAAACTGGGCCGGGGTCAGGCATGATGTCTCAGGGATGCTGAACGGACCCACGGGACCCTCGACATAGGAGAGACCATGACTGACGGACCAGAGAACGGGCAGAGTTCAACGGGGCCAGCGGCCCGCGCCGCCGATCCGAACACGCCTCAGGTCCAGCTGCACATGCTCGCCGGGGACCATCCCGAGCTCCGTCCGCTGATCGCCGAGAACCCCAACACCTACCCCGAGCTGCTCGAATGGCTCGCCGGTCTCGATGACCCAGCCGTGAACGCCGCCCTGGCGCGCCGCGCCGGCCATGGCGGCGGGATCGACCCCGCCGAGCAGAACACCACGATGCTCCCGGCCACCGGACCCGGCCAGGGTGGCGGCACTGACGAGTTCTCGGCGGTGCAGCAAGACCGTCCCGCCGACTATGAACAGTCGGCGCAGCCTGCCGGCTACGAGTCCGAGTATCCGCAGGGCTACGCCCAGCCCCAGCCGAGGCCCGGCTACTACCCCTCGGCCCCCGCGCAGGGGGCGCCCTGGCAGGCACCGCACCCGGCGGAGTCGTACCCTGCCGGTGCCTACCCTGCCGGTGCCTACGCTGCCGACCGCGAGGAGGAGCCCCGGCGTCGCAGTGGAGGCACCTGCGCCATCGTCTTCCTGATCATCCTGCTGGCCGTGGCCGCAGTGGTCGCCGCCTACTTCCTGATCTTCGGCGGCGTGTTCAGCGGGGACGACGACGCCGACCAGGACACCGTCTCCCAGGGCGAGGTCCAGGAGGGTGAGCAGGAACAGGCTCCCGAGGAGGAGCCGAACGCGGAGCAGAGCACCCCCGCAGAGGAAGACCCGGACGCAGAGACCGAGGAGGGGACGACGCGTCCTGCACCCGAGGGCGCCCAGGACATCCCCGCCTTCACCGCCCCCTCGGGCAACATCAACTGCGTTATGAACGCCGACGAGCTCGAGTGCAGCATCCTCGATTACAGCTTCGACACCCCCGAGGACTGCGACGGCCCCGCCCGCTTCGCGCTGGCCGCGGAGGAGGCCCAGCTGGGCTGCGGGGAGACCGGCGGCGCCGAGTCTGCCACGCTGCAGTATGGGCAGTCCGCGAGCAACGGACGATTCGCGTGCGTCTCCTCGGAGTCAGGCTTCGAGTGCTGGAACACCGAGACCGGCAGCGGCTTCTTCATGGCCCGACAGAGCTACCAGCTCCAGGACTGAACGTGGGGAACCAGCGGCCCCTGACCTCCGCGGTGCTCTGCGCAGGATCCCTGGTGTGCGTGCTGGCGCTGACCGGCTGCGGTGAGGTCGTGCAGGCCGAGTCCGAGCAGGACCAGAAGAGTGTGCTGGTGCTGGATCGCGGTCCGCATACTGAATCCGATGAATCCCCGGCGGAGTCTGAGGCCCCGGACGGACCGCGCGGGGGTGCGCAGACCGAGGAGTTCAGCCTGGCTGAGCTGCAGGACATGCCCTACGAGCAGTTCCGCTCCGGTGAGGTCCGCCCGGAGCAGCGGTTTCAGCTGCTCTGGCACTACGCGGAGCTGAGCAGCGACTATGCCGAACATTTCGCACCGGAGGAGGGGCTCGATGCCTATAACCCGGTGCAGACTGCAAGCGCCGAGGACACACCGCAGGAGATCCTGGACCAGTACTGGTACCTCAATCAGCTGTACCACCTGGGCGAGCTGCTCGCGGAAGAACATGGCGGCACGGACATCTCGATGAAGCTCGCCCGCGTGGTGGATCGCGGCAATGTCCGTGAACTCGAATCGATGCTGGATTCCACGGAACTCGAGGCACCGGCCTGGTTGCTCGAGAGTCGCTACGAGCTGGTGGAGGCCGATGAGTGCCTGCGGCCCCCTGACGGAACCGAGACGGCGATTCCCTGGGATGAGCAGGTCTGTTGGGAGCTTGAATTTGAGATCACCCAGGGCGAGGCCACCAGTCTCATGCCGTATTTCCACTGGACGGAATTCGAGACCGCCGAGGGCGACACGGTCGGCTTCTGGAACCGCTCGGCGCTGCACTGGCTCTGAGCCGACGATCGCCCGACTCCAGACTCGACGCACCCGTCCCACCGTCTCAGCTGCGGTGATCGGAGTAAGCTTCCCCTGAGGTGGACTGTCCACTGAGCACGGGGCACGGCGCGCCACCGACGGGATCGAAAGGGGACGCATGGCTTCGATCTATGACGAGCTCGGGGCGATCGCCGCGGATCCGCAGACCGACTGGGACACGCTGCACTGGATCGCGGAGAACTATCCCGAGCTTCGCCCCGCCGTGGCAGAGAATCCTTCCGCGTATCCGGAACTGCTCGATGCGCTGGGCTCCATCGGTGACCCGGAGATCGACTCGGCACTGGCCCGGCGTCGCAGCCAGGCTCCCGCCTCCGTGAATCCGGCGACTGCC
Source organism: uncultured Nesterenkonia sp. (assembly GCA_947494195.1). GTDB lineage: Bacteria > Actinomycetota > Actinomycetes > Actinomycetales > Micrococcaceae > Nesterenkonia. Next base: position 199,779 of record CANLUC010000005.1, read on the forward strand.
ACGGGTTCAGCAAAACAGGCAGGCCCTCCAGCTCCGACAGGCCCCGCAGCTCCTGCGAACGCTGGAGGACCGGTGAGTTCCGCGAGAGGCGGATCCTCGTCCTGGTGGATCGCGACACCGGATGGGGTGACCTCCACGCCCTCGGTGGAGACCACCTCGGACGAGGAGCAGGATTCGTTCGGCTCCCGGCCCTCGGACTCCGTTCCCTCCGCGGCAGCCGCTCACGGCACGACCCGGCGGCCCTCGACCACTCCGCCTCCGCGGAGACGGCCCTCCACCCGAAGGCTCGTGCTTGCGCTGGTCCTGCCGCTCATCGCGCTGGCCGCAGTGGGTGCAGTGGTGTTCGCGCTGCTGGACGTGAATCAGGGAGCCTCCACCGCGACGGAGGCGACGGCGCCGGCTTCATCGAGCGCGCAGCAGGATGTCGCTGAGGAAAGCACTGGGGCCGAAGGCGCAGACTCCGAAGACTCGGACCCGGAGGGCTCGGACGCGGAAGACGGCGCCGCCAGCGCCACCACCGAGCCTCCGACCACCCAGGAGCTGCGCGCACGGGTGGCCTCCCTGCCGGAGGAGTCCAGCTGCGACTCCGTCGCCGAAGACGCCACCACCTTCGCAGAGTTCGGCTCGGCGGTGACGGAGGACGGCGGCGTCGAGCCCGCGGACTCAAGCCTGGTCCAGGAGGCGCTGCTCGGGCTGCAGGAAAGCTGTGGCAGCGTCCACGCGGCGGCGCTGTACCTGGGCCTGCGGGGCGATGCAGAGCAGGACCCCGCCCTGGCCAGCACTGCGCAGCAGATGGGCTCCGCCTGGATCCAGACGCCTTTCCCTGCGCAGGGACAGCCGCTGGAGAGCTTTGCCGCACCAGGTGGCAACGTGGTCTGTGAGCTCGGAGATGCGCTGCGCTGCACGGTTCTGGAACACAGCTTCGCTGCCCCGGAGGGCTGCACCGACGGCGTCACCTACTCGATCGAGGTCGACCGCCCGGCAGAGCCTGCCTGCGGCGACCCGGTCCAGCCCGCTGGTCAGCCTGTTCTCGGCTACGGACAGACAGCCTCGAATGAGTTCTTTGCCTGCTCCTCGTTCCAATCGCAGATGTCCTGCTGGAACCAGCTCACCGGCGAGGGGATCAACCTCTCCGCCAGCCGCAACGCCACCTACTGAGGCGCTCTCAGCTCTGGTGTGGGTGATCCTCCAGCGCACCCAGCGCCGCTGGCGGCCCGTCCACCGCGCAATGCGCGCAGTGGGCTGGATGCTCGGCTTCGGAGGGGCTCCCGGACGCGGGTCCGGGATTGCGGATGGTGAACGCTGCGAGCAGCCCGCCGAGAACGAGGACGACTGCCCCGATGAGGCAGGCGGCGTCAAACCCTGCGGCGAACTGGACCGGCTCGCTGTAGACCTCGCCGGTGAGCCCCGCGGCCGCGGGCAGGACGGCGATGGCGATCAGCCCAGCGGCACGGGCGACGGCGTTGTTCACGCCTGAGGCCAGTCCCACCTGCCGCTCCGGCACCGACGACAGCGCGGTCGCGGTCAGCGGCGCCACCAGCAGCGAGAGCCCCAGGCCCAGGATGATCACGGGCGGCAGGACGTCGAGGACGTAGGAAGCGTCCTGGTCGATGCGCAGCATCAGCACCAGGGAGACTGCGCAGACCAGCGGTCCGACCGTCATCGGCAGGCGCGGGCCGATCCGTGAACTCAGCGCTCCGGCCCACGGGGAGAGGACGAGCATCAGGGCGGTGACCGGCAGCATTGCGACTCCGGACGCGAGGGGGCTGAAGCCTGCCACGACCTGCAGGTGCTGGACCAGGAGGAAGAAGATGCCGCCGAACACCGCGTAGATCAGAAATGTCACGGCATTCGTGGCGCTGAACTGTCGATTCTTGAAGATCGGCAGCGGCAGCATCGGGTGCTTCGTGCGTCGCTCCACGAGGAGGAACAGCGCAGCGGCGACGAGGCCGAGTGCCGCTGATCCAAGGACCGCAGGTGCTGCCACCCCCTGCGCAGGTGCCTCGATGAGCGCATAGGTGGTTCCGGCGAGAGCCAGGGCACCGAGCACGGCGCCGAGGACGTCGAGCCGGCCCGTCGCATCGACGTCGCGCGTCTCGGGCACGTGGCGTGCCGCGATCCAGACGACGGCGACGGCGATCGGCACGTTGATCAGGAATACCCACCGCCAGGACACGCTCTCCACGAGCCAGCCGCCCAGGAACGGGCCGATTGCTGTGGCGACCCCGCCCAAGCCCGACCAGGCGCCGATCGCCCGGGCCCGGTCCTCACCGGAGAAGCTTGCCTGAATGATGGCGAGGCTTCCCGGCGTCAGCAGCGCCCCACCGACGCCCTGCAGAGCCCGCGCGGCGATGAGCAGTCCCGCGTTCGGTGCGATGCCGCAGAGCAGCGAGGCCACCGCGAACCACACGACTCCGATCACGAAGATGCGGCGGCGCCCGTACCGGTCCCCCAGCGAACCTCCGAGCAGGATGAATGAGGCAAGCGTCAATGTGTAGCCGGTGACCATCCACTGGAGAGCTGCGAAGTCGGTGCCGAGGTCCGCCCCGATGGTCGGCAGAGCCACGTTGACCACGGTCGCGTCGATCCCGGCGATGCCTGAGCCGAGGACTGTAGCCAGCAGGATCCACCGCCCGGGGGCGGTCTTCATCCGAATCTCGCTCATACCGCTCCCGTTCCTCGGCAGTGCATCCGCCGTCGGCACCTAAGAGTACGACCGAAGGTCACAGGAGAGAAGTTCGAGTCTCGAGCTCACTGCACCTCGGGGTGCAGTTCGGCCGCGCGGGCGATCATGCTGCGAAACTCTGACTGGTTCAGGTTCTTGAGCGTGGTGAAGGTCAGCGCGGCGGCCCCCACTTTGACCTGCCCCAGCCGTGCCGCGCGCTGTTTCAGGAGATACCCGCCCTCCTCGACTGCGTTGAGGTAGACGGAGAGGTGTTTCGACTGCTCGGCCAGGCCGATGAGGAACCAGTCGACGTCGGCGCCGCGTGGCCGCGGCTGGCGCATTCTGCCGTATCCGATGATGGCCTGCTCGGTGCCGCCCCACATCGTTCCGCGCCACAAGACTCGGCTCAGCTGCGGCACCTCTGCGGTGATCAGAGCATCAAGCGCCGTCAGCTCCTCAGCACGGTGAGTGGTGCGAAGGAATGCGTCGACGTCGTCCTCCACCGGTCTCATGGCGAGAGCTTAGCCGAGGCGCAACCGGGCCCGCGTAGGACGGCTCGGTCCAGTCGTTCGGCGGTTCACTCGAAGCTGAGCCGGGGCAGCTATGCAGAGATGTCGAGCTCGGTGATGAGTCCGTCGGACTGCTGAGTGAACCGGTAGTGCAGTTCGACACGACCGCCCGGGAAGTTCCCCTCGAGCAGCACCACAACGTCAGCGCCTGCCTCGGATTGTGCGGAGGAGATTCTGGTGGAGGTTGTGGTGAATTCACTCGCGGGCCCGTTGATCCACTCGCGGATCTGCTCGTGCCCGCGATAGGTGTGCCCGTCATCCGTGACGACGGCCCCCTGGGCAAAGACGCTGTCGATCCGTGCGGAATCGGGATGGTCCATCAGGTCGAAGTATGCGGTGACGTGAGGGGAAAGGGCGTCGCTGGTCATGGTCTGGGCCTCCCAGTGGGTCGTCTGCTCGTGGTGACTGAGCCGGGCCGCTGAATGGCGGTGGCTCGCTCAAGCATCAAGCCTCGTCCTTCCCCCTGGGGGAAGGTCAAGAGCCCTCCCAGACCCGACATAGAGGCGATTTGAGTCAGCGAGTGACGAGCTTGCTCAACGTGCAGCCCGGAAGATGGGCCACCCGATCTCTGTCACAAGCTCGTGTGAATCCTTCGACGGCCCGCTGATATACGTCTCCCGGATGGGACCGTCGACGCCGATCTCATGGTTCGCCACGTAGGCCCCGAGGGCTGCGTAACTCTGCGCCATGGTCTCATCGGGTCCGTGATGCGTCAGGACCGCAAGGTCGACGCCGGGCAGGATCTCCTCGCTCACTCCCCCAGGCAACCCGGAGACTCGGTTCGGCGACGCCACCGGATAGAACAGCGCAGCCTCACCCCGTTCGAGCAGGAACAAGTCGGTGTCCCAGATCCCACCTCTGGGGCCGGTCAGCAGGCCCTCCCGGCTTCGGCTGACCGTCTCCAGGGTCGCCCGCGCGGAGGTGAACCATTCACCGAGATCAACAAGGTCGATGGTGTCGCGCACCACGAGCGCGGGCGTGGCGGGGACGCTGCGGTGTTCGACGGCGGGCTGCGCCGCCGTCGTCGGGTGGATCAGGCCGCGCAGTGAGGCGACCGCCGAACGGGTTGCTTCAAGCTGCGTCTCCAGGCGCGCCAGGTGTTCCGCGATCAACTGACTCCGCTCCGAGACCTCGGAGGCTGACAGAACCTCGCGGATGGTCTCGATCGGCAGTTCGAGGGCGCGGAGCTGGCGGACGATCTGGGCATCGGTGATCTGCTCGGGGGCGTACCAGCGGTAACCGTTGTCGGGACCGATATGAGCGGGCGTCAGGATCCCGACTCGATGGTAGAAGCGAAGGGTCTTCGCGCTGAGCCGCGTGGCTTGGGAGAAATCACCGATCGCCATCATCGGTTTCTTCACTCGGGCGTCCATGGCGCGAGCCTAGCGGACACAAAAGAACCCCCAGCACCGGGGTGCTGGGGGTTCTTTGTCCTCTTGCGAGGCATTCGTTGCGGGGGCAAGATTTGAACTTGCGACCTCCGGGTTATGAGCCCGGCGAGCTACCGAACTGCTCCACCCCGCGTTGCGACTTGTTTAGTCTACGCACACATATCTGCTGTGCAAAATCGAGATGAACTCAGTGGAGCGTGACCTCCGACACCCCCTGTCCCCGCCCTGACCTGGAAGGTTCGGGCGGGGACAGCGTCGGGTGCTGCGGGGGTCGGGACCACCGCGAGGAGTATCTACTCCTCCAGGTCAGCCTCGGCCTGCAGAGCATCATCGATGGCCTGCTGCAGCTGCTCCTGGGCCTCGCCGTAGGCGGCGAAGTCACCATCGGAGAGTGCCGCGTCCGAGTCCTGGATCGCCTGGCCTGCGCGATCCAGTGCGTCGTTCAGGCGCTCCTGAGCCGGGCCGGTGGGAGCGGCAGGAGCTTCTGCCTCTTCCGTGGGCTCGGCCTCCTCGGTGGGCTCTTCCTCTGTCGGCTCCTGGTCCGAAGGCGCCTCGCCCTCGGGGACATCGAGCTCATCGTCCACGGCTTCACCCTGGACACCCGCGCCATCGGCGACGGCAGCACCTGAGTCACCGCTGAAGACCTGGTCCAGCGCCTCGTCGAGGGTGTCAGCGAAGCCGACCTCCTCGCCGTAGGCCACCAGCACCTTTCGAAGCGCCGGGTAGGCGGCCTCAGTGCCGGTGGACTGCACGTAGACCGGCTGGACATAGAGGATGCCGTCACCGGCGGGCAGGGTGATCATGTTGCCGTTGATCACCTCGGAGGCGCCCTGGCGCAGCAGGTTCAGCTCCTGGGAGATCTGCGAGTTCGAGTCGAAGTTCGCCTGGGTCTGACCCGGCCCTGGGATGACCGTGTCACGGGGCAGCTCGAGCAGACGCAGCTGGCCGTAGTCCTCGGCCTTGACTCCGTCCTCACCGGTCCCCGCGTCACCTGCGGCGGCGAGGAATCCGTACAGCACGTTGCGCTGCTGGGCACCTTCGGCGATCTGCGGGATGAACGTGCCGGTCAGCGAGAACGCCGGCTCCTCCTGGCCCGGCATCTGCAGGGTCATGTAGTACGGAGGCTGCGTCTGGGCGGTCTCTTCATCCGCAGTGGGATCCGAGGGTACCGACCAGGCGTCGTTGTTCTCGTAGAACGTGCCGGGATCGGTCACGTGGTAACGACCGAGCAGCTCGCGCTGGACCCGGAACATGTCCTCGGGATAGCGGACGTGGTCCATCAGTTCGGCGGACATATTCTCGTAGGGCTGCAGCGCCTCCGGGAAGACCTGCTGCCAGGCACGAAGGATCGGATCCTCGGTGTCCCAGGCGTAGAGCTCGACCTCGCCGTTGTAGGCATCCACCGTGGCCTTGACCGAGTTGCGGATGTAGTTGACCTGGCCGGCGAGCGTGGGAGCTCCCTGGGTCAGCGCGTCCGTGGTGGCCTGCTCCAGCTGCTGCTGATCCGAGTAGGGGAAGTCATTGGAGGTGGTGTATCCCTCCACGATCCACTTCACGCGACCATCGACGATGGCCGGGTAGATGTTCTGATCGACCTCCAGGAACGGCGCAACTTCCTGCACACGCTCGCGCGGCTGGCGCTCGTAGAGGATCTGTGATTCCTCGGTCATGTCTCCGGAGAGCAGGATCTCGGGAGACTGGAACTGGATCGCGTAGACCAGGCGGTTGAACAGCCCACCGACGCTCGGGCCGCCGTCGCCGTCGAAGGTGTAGACGGTCTCGGCCTCGGAATCGGCCGCGGCGGGGCGGTCGAGCTCCAGCGGCTCGTCCTCTTCCGGGGCGCCCACGATGGAGTACTCCGGGGAGTTCTCGCCGAAGTAGATGCGCGGCTCGTAGTCATCGTCGCTGGCGAGCTCGCCACGGGTGGGGATGCCCTGCAGGGTGAAGCTCGGTCGACCCTCGGGGGTCACGGTGTTGGCGTTGGCCGCGACCAGGCCGTAGCCGTGGGTGTAGACGAGGTGCCGGTTGACCCAGGAGGCGTCGTCCGGGATGTTCAGCTCGCGGGCGGCGATCACCGTGTCGCGGCGCTCGCCGTCGATGTCATAGCGGTCGAAGCTCAGGGTGTCCGGGAAGGAGTAGTACTGGCGGAACTGCTGGAACTGACCGAAGGCGGCGGAGACCAGGTTGGGGTCCAACAGTCGGATGTTCTCCGTGTTGGCGGAGTCTTCTGCCAGCGCACCCTCGGTGGCCGAGGAGTCGGCGTCGTAGCTCTCCTGCTCGAGCTCCTGCAGCCCGTAGGCGTAGCGGGTGAGCTCCATGTTGCGCTCGATGTAGGGCATCTCCAGGGTCCGCTCCGAGGGCTGGACCTGGTACTCCTGCACGAGGAAGGGGTAGAGACCGCCACCGATGATCGCGGTGATCAGCAGCATCGCGGAGCCGATGATGGAGAAGCGCCAGCGGCCGGTCACGGCGGTGACGATGAAGACCAGGGCCACCAGCACGGCGGCGACGGCGAGGATCGCCTGGGCGGGGATGACGGCGTTGACATCGGTGTACAGCGCGCCGGCCCAGTCACCGCTCTGGTTCTGCAGGGTGGCGTAGCGGTCAAGCCACCAGTTCACCGCCTGCAGCAGCAGGAAGATGGCAGCGGTGACCGCGATGTGCCAGCGGGCGGCGGTCTCGACCACGAACTTGCCGCTGGGCTCGATCCGGATGCCGCCGAAGAGGTAGTGGGTGAGGATGCCGGCGATGCCGGCGACCAGCACTGCGGAGACGAGGAAGCCGTTGAGCAGCCCGAGGAAGGGCAGCGTGAAGATGAAGAAGCCGAAGTCCATGCCGAACTCGGGATCGGTCATGCCGAAGGGCTGCTGGTTGATGAACAGCATCACGGTCTCCCAGCTGCCCTGCGCGGCAGTGCCTGCGAAGAGGCCCATGAGCGCGGGGAGACCGATCATGAACAGCCGGCGCATCGAGTTGAGCGTGCGCTGATACCGGATGACCGATTCGTTCATCTGGCTCTGCACCGACATCGGCCGGTTGCGGAAGGCCAGGAACAGGCTCAGCCAGACCAGGGCGGCCATCAGCACGAACGCCACCAGGAAGATCACACCGCGGGCGATCCGCTCGGTCCAGAAGACATCGGAGTAGCCCAGCTGGTTGAACCAGAGGATCTCCGCGTAGAACCCGGAGGACGCCACGAAGGCGCCGATCAGCACGGCGATGATGATGATCGTCAGCACCAGTGCTGACGGCCGCCGCGGCCCTGACCCCCGCTCACGCCGCTCGGACCCGGACCCGCCGGAGTTGTCGCCGTCGTCCCCGCCCGAGCCGGAGCCGAACAGGCCCCCGCCGAACGGGTTCGCGGACCCGAATCCCTGAGAGAAACTCACGGATAATCCCTCGTCTCTATATGTGGTGCTTGGATACGTCTGTGCTGCTGGTCATGCTGCGTCGTTCTACTGTGATCCGCAGGACGGGAGTCCTGCGAGAAAGTCTTCGTCCTCGTCGCGGACCGCCTCGACGATCGTCCTCGCCTCGGAGACGTCTGCGACCGAATACGTCTGCAGACCCTCCGGCACTCGACCCTCGAGGTCAGCGCAGTTCTCGGTCGGCACCAGGAAGTTCTCGATGCCCTGGGAGCGAGCGCCCACGACCTTTTGGGCGATCCCGCCGATCGGGCCCACGGTCCCGTCGGGATCCACGGTTCCGGTCCCCGCCCAGTTCACCCCACCGGTCATGGACTCCTCGGTCATCTCATCCACGAGTCCGAGGGTGAACATGAGTCCGGCGCTGGGGCCGCCGACGCCGTCCAGCTGGATGTCGACGTCCACAGGGAAGGAGAACTCGTTCTGGAGCATGATTCCCACGTAGTAGGCGCCGTCGGCCTCCTGGTAGGTGGGGACCTCGTAGTCGAGCTCCTCACCCTCCCGGCGCACCGTCAATTCTACCGGCTGACCTGCGGCGGTGTTGACTGCGTCACGCAGACCTTCGAGCCCGGTGATGTCGCTTCCGGCAGCCGCGGTGACGGTGTCTCCTGGCTGGAGCTGCTCGTCGGTGCCGACCTCATCCGCCTCGGGGGTGAAGTCCACCACGGAGAGCTGCTGGCTGTAGTCGATGCCGAGCTCCTGCAGCGCCGCTGCCACCGCGAGGTCCTGCGAGCTGGTCATGGCGGCGCTGTTCTGCTCCTGCACCTGTTCAGCGGTGGTCCCGGAGGGATAGATGAGCTCATGCGGCTGGATATCGGTGCCGGGGTTGACCCAGCCCAGGACCGCCTCGGGGACGCGCACCGTGGAGGTGGGCGCGCCGCTGACGTAGACCGTGGTCAGATTCAGCTCGCCCTCGGTGGGGTACGTCGGCTCTCCTGTCACGGAGATGACCGCTTCGTCCTCGATCTCGCCGATGGTGTTGAACACCGGTCCGGGGGTCTCGATCAGGTAGGGGCTGGGCAGCAGCAGGCTGAGCAGCGCGATGATGAGCGCTGACGTGCCGGCGATGGCTTGCAGACTCCTCCGCAGGCGGGGCTTGGGGGATTTCGGCGGGTGCTCAGTCATGATGATCGTCACTCATCATCTCATCTGGGCTGAGCAGGCACGAAAAGTGTGTCAGGACTCAGGAGACTTCCCGTCATATCCGCCGTCGAGCAGCTTCTGCAGCTCCTCGTCGATCTTGGCCGTCTCCTCCTGGCGCTCCGCACGGCGCTGCTGGAAGCCGGTCGGATCGTCGAGATCCTGCTCGTCGGGCTGGACATCGGGGTGACCCCAGACGTCGTCGCGTCCAGCCATGCCCTCGGTCTCGCGCAGGTGCGCCCAGAGCGCCGCGGCGTCACGAAGACGGCGTGGACGCAGCTCCAGTCCGACCAGGGCGGCGAAGGTGTCCTCAGCCGGCCCGCCCGAGGCACGACGCCGGTTCATCGTCTCGCGCAGCCGGGACAGCGACTCCAGGTGTTCCGCGGCCTGGGTCACCACATCATCGACCCAGCCCTCGACGAGGGCGAGGGTGGTCTCGATGCGCTTGAGCGCGGCCTCCTGCATGGGAGTCCGCTCCTCGGGGAAGAGCCCCTCCCCCAGGATGGAGTTCATCGATTCGGGGTTGCTGGGGTCCATCTGGCTTGCGGCCTCTTCGATCCGGCCCATGTCGATGTGGATCCCTGCGGCGTACTGGCCGACCGCGTTGAACAGGTCCTGCTCGAGCCAGGGTGCGTGGATGAACAGCCGCATCCGGGCAGCTTCGCGCAGCGCCAGGTAGAGCAGCACCTCGCGGCTGTCCACGCTGAGGTCCTTGCCGAACTCGCGCACGTTCTTCGGCAGCAGCGCCGTGGTGTGACCGGCCAGCGGCAGTCCGGTGTCGGAGGAGGAGACGACCTCTTTGGCGAGTTCGCCGATGGCCTGGCCCAGCTGCATGCCGAAGGCCATGCCGCCCATGGACTCGACCATCCCGGTGATCTGCTGCGCGCCGGCTCCGCCCATCATGGATTCGAGCTCCGGGGGCAGACCTGCGCCTTCCTCGCCGAGCTGGTCCTTGATGGCGCCGGAGAGCGCCTTGGACACCGATTCCGCCACGGGTTCGGTCAGCCGCTTCCAGGAGTCGAAGGTCTCCTCGACCCACTGCGCGCGGGACCAGGCCTTGCCGATCTGGCCTGCGGTCTCGAAGCTGGTGGCGCCGTCCAGCCACATGTCAGCCAGGCGCAGCGCGTCGTCGATCTCCTTGCGCTCGGCGGCCGAGACGCTGGGATCATCACCGGCGGCGGCCTGACGGGCTGCCTGCCGGGCCATGGACCAGTTGACCGGCCCCTGGTCCTCCTCGGAAGGATTCTGCATGGCCGAGAACATCGACTGCACCTGGCCCATGATCTGCTGCATCATCTGCGGGTTCATATCCGCCATGCCGGGGATCTGGGAGGGGTCGAAGCCGGGTGGGAATCCGGGGAAACCACCCTGGCCGCCCTGTCCGGACTGGTTGCCCTGGCCGGCTCCGGGGGTTCCGGTGAAGCCGATGCTGGGACCGCGGCCTCCGGCGTCGTTCTTGTCCTTGGCGTCATCGCCCTCGGAATCCTGGCCGGGCATCTGACCGCCGAAGAGCTGTTTGAAGAACTCCTCCATGGGGTCACGTGGGTCATCCCCGTTGCCCTGGTTGTTGTTGCCGGAGTTGTTCTCGCTCATCGGACGCTCCCTGTGGTGATCCTGGTTCGGCCTGAGAACCTCCAGCGTATCCAGCGCGGCTCGGTGCTGTCTGTACGAGCGCCCTCAGTTCGCCACAGGATGAAGTCGCGTGGTTCTCGACGCCCGCAGGCGGCACTCACATTCGGGGTGCGGGTGCACGGGTTCGACGCTGAGGTGGCCCGCCGGCCCGGCGAGGCAGAGGATCCCGGACGAGGTCTGCGGGGTGTGCTGGGCTTCGATGGCGAGCTGGACCTCGCGGGCCACGAGGCTCGCGACCACCGACGCGGGGTCGGTGGCTTCTGGCCTGCCGGGTCCGGCGAGCGCGGTCTGCAGCGTCTCCCAGTGCGGGTCGCGATCCTGGCCATGCAGCAGAAGACATTGCGGGCAGGGACCGGGATCCCGGCTGAGCAGCGGGCCGATCCGCCATCCGTGCCGCGCGTGGACCACCGGAAGCAGCACCTGAGCGCGCTCCGCGGCGTCTTCGAGTCGGGCAGGAGCGATGCTCGTCTCAGCGAAGATCACATGGATATCGACGACGTCGCCGCGCACCTCCCCCGCGCGCTGCGTGGTCCTCGCGGCGATGGTCGCTTCGGGGCGCAGCCGCAGGCAGATTCGCCGCACGGCGGCAGCCCGAGCCAGACCTAGTGATGTCGCGGGGTATCCCGCTGCGGTGTCACGGGGTGAGACGAGTTGCTCGTCGCTGAGCAGCAGCATGCCGATGTTCAGTCGGGTGAGTTCTTCGGCCACGAGCTTCGCGGGTGCCGGCAGCCCGTCGAGGAGCACCGCGGCGAGCTGCCGCCGCGCGGCTGTCTGGAGGCGCAGCTCGGCGGGGCGGGAGCCGGGGCGGGCTGCGCCGTCGTCGTCGGAGTCTTCCTCCCCTGCGCGAGTGCCGTCGAGGTGTGGTCGCAGCTGCTCCATCACGCGCTGAGCAGGGCCGGTGATGCGCACAGCATCCTCGTCCTCACCGAGCTGCACGGTGCGCTCATCAAGCATCATGAGCCGCTGCCAGCTGGCGGGGAGTCGAGCGGGATCCATGCACCTATGGTGCCAAGCCCCCGCGCGACTGCCGGAGTTTTCCACAGATCAGGGCCGGGCTAGGCTCCTGCTATGGCGACGCGGCAGCTCCAGCAGCAGATCACAGTGGATGACCAGCCGGTGCTGGTGATCCGCTCGGCCCGCCGCACCCGCACGGTCAGCGCCGATCAGGTGGCGGGCACGCTCCGCCTGCGGGTCCCGCTGCGGCTGAGTCAGCGTGAGGTGGAGAAGCATGCTCGGGTGTTCCAGAAGAAGCTCAGCCAGCGGGCGGCGCGAAAGCCGCGCAGCGATGCTGATCTGCTGGAGCGGGCACGCGCGCTCTCGGCCCGATACCTGGACGGCGTGCCGCAGCCCGAGTCCGTGACCTGGTCCGCTCAGCAGCATCAGCGCTGGGGCTCGACCACCTCCACTACGGGCACCATCCGGCTCTCCTGGCGGCTGCGCGAGATGCCGGTGTGGGTGCAGGATTCCGTGCTGGTGCACGAGCTGGCGCATTTGATCGAACCCGGACACGGGCCCCGGTTCAAGGCCCTGACGGCCAAATACCCGCGCACCGGCGAGGCGGACGCCTTCCTCGCAGGCGTGAGCTGGGCCGACCACCACTCAGCCTGACCCCCCCATCGTTTTACCTGGCCTTACGTGATCTACCGGGGCGACGGTCCGGCCGGTAGAACACGCACGGGGACGTAAAACGCGGGGAGGAAGACCGCTCAGGCCTCTTTGAGGATTTCTCGCAGCCGGTCGCCGTGCTTCTCGAGCTTGCGCTCCCCGATGCCGGGGACCTTCAGCAGCTCCTCGTCCGTGCTGGGCTTCAGCTCGGCGATGACCTCCAGCGTGGCATCCGTGAACACCACGAACGCCGGAACCTCGAGCTCCTTGGCGTACTCCATCCGCCAGGCGCGCAGCTTGTCGAAGAGTGCCTCGTCGTAGCGGGCGGGGCAGTCCTCGCAGCGCCGCCGTTTGACCTCGGTGGCCACGGTCAGCACCTTCCCGCAGGTGGAACAGGTGGTGGCTTTCTTCTTCCGCGAGGCGGCATTGGGACTCAGCCCGCCCGCCGAAGGCGCGATCTTGCGGCCGGGCTCCTCCAGTCCCATCTCCCGGCGCAGCGGGCGCAGGAAGCGCGAGGGGGTGCGTCGGCCGCGTCCTCCGGTGTGGCGGGAGGAGGATGAGCTCAGGAACAGGTATTTCCGGGCACGCGTGATGCCCACATAGAAGAGCCGACGCTCCTCGTCGACCTCCTTCTGCGTCTTGGCGAAGGTGATCGGCATCAGCCCCTCGGAGAGCCCGGCGAGGAACACCGCCTCCCACTCCAGGCCCTTCGCAGAGTGCAGGGAGGCCAGCGTGACACCTTCCACCGTGGGGGCGTGCTGCGTGGCCGAGCGTTCCTCCAGCTCCGTGATGAACCCGCGCATGGTGAAGCCCTCGCGTTCGGTGGAGAGTTGATCTGCCAGCGCGACCAGCGCGGACATGGACTCCCAGCGTTCACGCACCGCACCGGTGGCCTGCGGGGCCTTCTCCGAGTACCCGTGCGAGGAGAGGATGTCGCGCACGCTCTTGGACACCGCGTCCCCGGCATCCTGCACCAGGGAGGAGGTGCGCAGGGCGGCGAGCGCCTCGCGGACTTCGCGGCGGGAGAAGAAGCGTTCCGAGCCGCGCAGCTGATACGAGATCCCCGCGGTGGCCAGCGCCTGCTCGAAGGCCTGGGACTGCCCGTTGGTGCGGTAGAGCACCGCCATCTCGGAGAGCGGCACGCCCTGTTCCTGCATCGCCGCGATCTCGGCGGCCACCCAGGCGGCCTCCGCGTCGTCGTCGGCGTGCTGGATGAGCTTGGGCATGGGGCCGCGCTCCCGCTGGGAGATCAGCTGCAGCGGCTCCGGCCAGGGGGCTGGATCGGCAAGTCGAGACGCCTCCCGGGTGCGGTCTGCCAGCAGACCGTTGGCCAGCTTCACCACCTCGGGGGTGGAGCGGTAGTCACGGACCAGCTTGACCAGGTTCGCCTCGGGGTGGCGGCGTTTGAAGCCGAGCAGGAAGTCCGGGGTGGCACCGGTGAAGGAGTAGATGGTCTGCGCGGCGTCGCCGACCACGCAGATCTCGTCGCGCCCGCCCAGCCACAGGTCCAACAGCCGCTGCTGCAGCGGGGAGACGTCCTGGTACTCGTCCACCACGAAGTGGCGGTACTGCTGGCGGACCTGGGCGGCGACCCGCTCGTCGTCTTCGAGGATGCCCACGATCAGCAGCAGCACGTCCTCGAAGTCGATCAGGTGCTTGTCCAGCTTCACGTCCTCATAGGACTGGTAGAGCTTGGCGAAGGTGCGGTGGTCCACTCCCCCGGGCTCGGGGCGGCCGGCCCCCTCCGCGGTGGCGACCTCGAGGTAGGACTCCGGGGTCAGCGTGGAGACCTTGGCCCATTCGATCTCACTGGCGAGGTCGCGCAGGGTCGCGCGGTCGGTGGTCACATGCAGCCGGCGGGCGGCCTCGGCGAGGAGGCGGACCTTGTGATCCAGGATCTGCGGCATGGTGCCACCGATCGACATCGGCCAGAAGTATTGCAGCTGGCGCAGCGCGGCGGCGTGGAAGGTGCGCGCCTGCACCCCGGGGGCGCCCAGGGCGGAGAGCCGCGAGCGCATCTCAGCGGCGGCGCGCGCGGTGAAGGTCACCGCCAGCAGCCGGTGCGGGTCATAGACCCCGGCGCGGACCCCATAGGCGATCCGGTGGGTGATGGCGCGGGTCTTGCCGGTGCCAGCCCCGGCGAGGATGCACAGCGGACCGTTCAACGTGGAGGCGGCCAGCCGCTGTTCCTCATCGAGCCCGTCGAGGATCGCCTCCGGCGGGGAGGCGGCCAGCTGGGCCGCGGTCAGCGCGGAGCCGGGAGTGGAGGTGGAGGTGAACGCGGGCCGACTCATCGGGCCTGCTGTCCGCGTGGCGCCGGCCGGTCGGATCCGCGCGGCTGTGGAGGCCGGGCGTCGGAGGCGGCTTCGATCGGCGAACCGTGCCAGTGTTCGATCAGCGCCCGGGAGATGGAGGAACGCGTGGGCAGCGAGACCTCCCCGGCGGCAGCGGCAGCGGCGAGCTCCTCACGGGTGAACCAGCGGACCTCGCGGATCTCATCGCCATCGGGCCGCGCCATCGACGGGTCCTCGGTGATGGCGAAGTGCCCCAGCATCAGCGAGCGCGGGAAGGGCCAGGACTGCGAGCCCATGTATTGGATCTCCGAGACGACGACGCCGGCCTCCTCCTCGACCTCACGGGCCAGTGCCGCTTCCACCGACTCTCCGGCCTCCACGAACCCGGCGAAGGTGGAGAAGCGATCGGGCCCCCAGCGGAAGGCGGAGCCCAAGAGGATCCGGTCTTCGGCGTCCAGCACCGCGGTGATCACTGCGGGATCGGTACGCGGGAAGGTCTGCGCGCCGCAGTTCGGGCAGGTGCGCATCCACCCAGAGACCTCCACCTCGGTGGCGGAGCCACAGGCGGCGCAGAAGGCGCTGCGGGCATGCCAGGTGGTGATCGCCAGCGCCTGGGTGAGCAGGGCGGCGTCGACCGGGGTCAGCTGGGAGCCGGCGAAGGCCAGGTCGGCCCAGCTGGTCCCGGTGGTGTCGGCGGGCTCGGCGGCTCCGTTCGCGTGACCGTTCGCACCGTTCTCCTCCGGCTTTGGATGCGCGACCACGACCACGTGTACGCGACCGTTCTGCTCTGCCTCGGCAGGGTCCTCGCCCCCGGGCAGATCCGCCGGATCCACCGCACCGAGGGTCACGGCACCGGCAGGAAGCTCCCCGGTGGCCGGCTCGTACTTGAGCCGGTCTCCGCTGAGCTGGGCGCGCCGTCCGTAAAGGTTCAACACTCGAGTGCCGGGGGTGGCCCAGACCTCGCTGAGCCACTCCGGACGCTTGCGCTCGGCGTCGAGGCGGTCGATCCGGGCCCCGTCCTGGGGAAGTGCGAGCAGAGTTTCACCAGGGTCGCGGCGGCGCATATGCATACCTCCTACCGTAACCGTCCCGACCCTGGGGCGAGCACCGTCCAGGACGCTGTGGAGAGTGACCTTCGGCGCGCCCTGAGGGGCGAGGCCTGCCCGATGCCTGCGCGATGCCCGGAGGCGAAATCCGCGTGATTTCTGGAAAACGCCGTGGCTCAGCACAAGCGGAGGGCTCTGACCCCATACGCTGGTCCTCGTGCGATGGACTTCGATGGAACTTGCGGCCCTGGCGACCGCGGCAGTGCCGGGCCTTTCCCCCACCGGCGTGGCCGTGGCGGCTGATGATGCCCGCGACTTCACGTCCGCCGTCGTCATCGACTCCGAGGGTCACCGCTGGCGGATCCGCTCCCCTCAGCACCAAGAGGCGGCGATGCGCCTGGAGACCGAGCTGCAGGTGCTGCGCGGCTTCTCCACCGGCATCCGCGCCGAGCTGCCCTTCCGGGTCCCCTCTGTCGCGGGCGCCGTCCGCCGCGGCGAGATGCGCACCTTCGTGTACAACCACCTCCCCGGCACCTCACTGGAACTCAGTGAGCTGTCGCAGCAGTCCGAGGCCGTCATCGACGACATCGGACGCACCATCGCCGCCATCCATGACCTCGATGACGCAGTCGTGGACAACGCCGATCTTCCCCGGTACTCCGCGGAGCGCTACCGCCAGCGCCGGCTCAACGAGCTGGATCAGGCGGCGACCACCGGAGAGATTCCGGCTCTGCTGCTGCGCCGCTGGGAGCACGCCATGGAGGACCGCGAACTGTGGCGGTTCTCCCCTGCGGTGACCCACGGGGACCTGCACGAGGATTCACTGCTGATCGAGGGCGAGCGCGTCGTCGCCGTCACCGGCTGGACCGATCTGCACAGCGGCGACCCGGCCGATGACTTCGCCTGGCTGACCGCCGCCGGTGATGTGGAGTTCACCGAGAAGGTGCTCGCGGCGTATCAGCGTCACCGCACCGGTCAGGCCGATGAGCACCTGATGCGCCGTGCCGCGCTCACCGCGGAGTTCGCGCTGGCCCAGTGGCTGGTCCGCGGTCACGCCAGTGAGAACCCGGAGATGGTCACCGAGGCCAAGGGGCTGCTGGAGCAGCTCAAGGTCGACATCGAGACCTACGGCGGCCAGCCGATCGCGCTGACTCCCATGGAGGGCGAGGAACCGCCAGCTCCTGCCGAGGTACAGGATTCCCGGCCCGTGGCCCGTGCCGGCGCTGCCGCGACGGTGGCAGACACCGGCGAGTGGGCGGAGTCCGGAGAGGACGACGACGAGCCCGCCGTCATCACCGATTCCCCGGCCTCCGGAGCTGCGTCCACCGCGACCGCTGACCATGAAGAGGTCATCGACGACCCAGACGCCACCGGCAAGGTCCCGGCCTTCCATCCGCGCCCGCAGCCCGCGGACGACGGCGCCAATGACGCCACCGGGGCGATCCCGAGGGTGCATGACGCGAACGCTGATGAGGACACGGACCTGCCGATCCACGCCGATGAGACCTCCGAGCGGCGGGCCAAGCAGAAGAACTTCTTCCCCACCTCGGCCAGCTCTGCAGCCTCCGCCGCCTCAGTGGATTCGGCGACCTCGGCCCAATCGGCAGCCTCGGCGCACTCAGCAGATTCAGCGGATTCCGCACCCTCGGCCCCCTCAGCTGATTCGTCGGCGTCTGCTGCCGAGCCCTCCAGCTCCGAGCGCCCTGGCTCCACGGACGAGACCGAGGGCGCCGAGCGGGAGCAGAGTGCTGAGCATGAAGAGAACGGGGATGAGTCGATCTACCAGCGACACCCCGGTCTGCGCCCGCCGACCTCCTGAGCCCCTGATCTCTAGACGGTCAAATGACCGGACTCCGGCGCCTCACTGCTGAGCTGCCTGGTCTCCCAAGCGCTTCTCTGTTTGACGCTCAATGCCGAGGTGCCGCGCGATCACGGGAATGATCCCCCGTGCCGCGCAGTTGTCGGGTGAGTGTCGTCTCCCGACTCTTCAGACTCTGGGGCTACATCTGCGCCGTGACGGGCGCACGTTCACCCAACCGGCTGCAGCACAGGATGACAATCATGACCACGGCGGAACAGACTTCGACCAAGCGCCGATTCTCGCGCAAGCAGGTGGCGATGGCCATCCTCGCGCTGTCCATCGGCGGCTTCGCCATCGGCGTGACCGAGTTCGCGATCATGGGCCTCCAGCTCGAGGCCGTGGAGGACCTGGGCATCACCATCCCCCAGGCAGGGATGCTGATCAGCGCCTATGCGGTGGGGGTGGTGATCGGCGCGCCCGTGCTGTCCATCCTCGGGGCCAAGCGGGAGCGAAAGTTCTATGCGCTGCTGCTGCTCGGCATCTTCGTCCTGGGTCACGTGCTCAGCTTCTTAGCCCCGAACTTCGAGACCATGCTGGCGGCCCGGTTCATCTCAGGGCTCCCCCACGGCGCCTACTTCGCCGTGGCGGCTCTGATGGCCGCCGAGATGGCCGGACCCGCCAAGCGCAGCCGCGCGATCGCCGTCGTGCTGGGCGGGTTGGCGATCTCGAACGTGATCGGCGTCCCGGTGGTGACGGCGATGGGCCAGCAGTTCGGCTGGCGCTGGATGTTCATCAGCGTGATCGTGCTCGCCCTGATCACGATGGCGGCGGTGGCGCGCTACGCCCCGCGGCAGATGCCTCCGGCGAAGGCCACGATGCTCTCCGAGATCAAGGGCCTGAAGAACAAGCGGCTCTGGGTGGGCATCATGCTCGCCGTGGTCGGCTTCTCCGGGATGTTCGCGCTGTACTCCTACATCGCCCCGCTCAGCACCGAGGTCACCGGGTTCAGTGAGAGCTCGCTGCCCTGGATCGTGGGGCTCTTCGGCTCCGGCATGGTGGTCGGCACCTTCGTCGGCGGCTGGGCGGCGGACAAATCCGTGCTGGGCACCGTGGCGGTGGCCATGGGCCTCGTGGCGGTGTTCATGGTGCTCTTCGCCTCCACCGCGCACATTCCTGCGCTGATGCTGATCTTCCTCTTCCTAGTGGGCGTCTCCGCCAGCGCCTTGGGCCCGTCCATGCAGACCCACCTGATCGACACCGCCCCCGATGCGCCCCAGCTCGCGGCCTCGCTGCACCATTCAGCGTTCAACGCCGCCAATGCGCTCGGCGCGCTGGTGGGCGGCCAGGTCATCGCGGCGGACCTGGGTCTGCGTGCCCCGAGCTATGTGGGTGCCGTGGCCGCGGCGCTGGGCGTGCTGGTCGCGCTCTACGCGATCCGGCTGACCCGCCGGATGAAGTCTCCCCGTCAGGCGATCTGAGCCGCTCGCTGCCCCAGCGTGTGGCGACTGCTGGTTAGGCTGATGCCATGACTTCAGCCACGCCCTTCAGCACGACCGCCGACGTCGCCGCGGAGAGTTTCGCCGGACAGCTTCGTCTCTCCACCGCGGCCGAGTGGGACGCCTCGGTGCATCACCGTTTCGTCGATGAGCTCTTCGCCGGGACTGTCAGTGATGAGCTCCTGGCCCGCTATCTGGTGCAGGACTATCAGTTCTTCGATGCGTTCGTCGCGATGCTCGGCGCCTGCGTGGCCACCACCGATTCAAAGCCAGCGCGGCTGCGCTTCGCCGTCCAGCTCGGAATGCTCGCAGCCGATGAGGACGGCTACTTCCAACAGACCTTCACTGAGCTGGGCGTGCCTGATTCCGAGGTCACCTCGCCAGAGTTGGCGGGACCCACGGCGGATTTCGTCACCCAGATGTGGGAGGTGGCGGAGTCCCGAGACTATGCGGATCTGCTCGTGGTGCTGGTCATCGCCGAGTGGCTGTACCTGGACTGGGGCGAGCGCGACCTGCCGCTGCCTGAGGCTCCGAAACACCGGGGTTGGATCGAGCTGCACCGGGGCGATGAGTTCCGTGCGTGGACTCAGTTCCTGATCGACGAGCTCAATCGTGTGGCTCCTCCGCTGGAGTCCGACGACGGGGCCCGGTTGTCCGAGCGGTGGAAGCGCGTCGTGGGGATCGAGCGGGCGTTCTTCGACGCGGCGTACTCCTCGGTGCCACTTGGGCCGCTAGCCGGCGGATAGGAATTTCTCGAATCGAGCGGCGAGGTGCTCCTGATTTGGCATGAGTTTCGGCCCTTTCGGGATGATTCTGAGCTTCCGACCGTGCTCCTCTTGAAGTCCATGGCGGAGCATGGGGCCATCCACATGTTGCAAGATGTCCTCACGGACATGAATTCGATGGTCTTGATCAACGCCGAGGATGTTCGAATCGTAGGCAGCATGGTGAAGCTTGCACAGCGCTAGTCCGTTGCTGATTTCAGCGAGACCACCGCGCGAATCCTCCAAGATGTGCGCGGCGTCAAGCAGTTGGGCGTACCCCAACGAGCAAACAGAGCACTTCGTTGTGTAGGCAACCATCACATTGGACCGAAAATCTCGTTGGTGCAGCCGCCTTCTCACCAATTGCTCCCGGTACTCGACCTTGACTCCCGCGATTTCAGCGCCGAAGTCGATATCCGCCCGACTGGAGGACGTCATCCCCGAGGCTAGATCAAGGAGGGCCACTCTTCGGTTCTCGTCAATTCCTCGAACTCGGACCGGAAAATATGCATCGTAGAGAGACCGCTGAACCGCGCGAAAGTGGCTCATCGCAGATGAGGGTGTAGCAACGGTCTGAAGCCTCCAGTGTCTAGCAGCGATCTCGCGATGTAGTGGGCGA
>CANLUC010000006.1 GCA_947494195.1 uncultured Nesterenkonia sp.
CCGGTCGCACGAAGATCGAGTAGCCCGTCATATCAACACCCATCTACTCAGTGTTGCAATCACCGCAAGAACCCAAGCATCGGCTTACGGGCGCCAAAATGACGCTCCTCGGGGGCTACCTAGAGCCGAAGACCTCCTTGTGTCGATCCTCCCTGCCTCACGTCTGGTTTCGAGACGTGCAGGGTAACGCGAGCATGGTGATAACCGCAGCCACCAGGATCAGTGCCCCGTATCCGTAAGCGATGTGATCAGGCGCGACGAACGTCGCGAAGTGACCGGCGAGGAGCCCTGGTACGGCAGCGCCACTGTAGGAGATGAGGTAGAGGGTGGAGAGCAGACCAGCCCGCTCCTCGGGCCCGACCTTGCCCAAGATTGCACGCATGCCTCCGGCGTTTGCGGCGCCCTGGGCGATGCCGGCGACGCCGCTGACAGCGAGGAACCACCAGATTTCGTTGACATGCAGGGCCACAAGGATCGCGCCGGTCGCCACAACGAAGAGGGTCATCCCAGCCCGCACCGCCACGACAGCCCGGACGCCTCCCGTGAGAAGGCCACCGGCTGGGCTGAGAACCACGATCGAAGAGAAGACCAGTGCGACCACCAACGCGTTGGTGGTGCCCAGTTCGTCTGCGGCGAGGACTGGGGAGAAGGCCTGGTAGAAGCCGCTGAGCGCCCAAGTGGCGACCAAGGTGGTTCCCACCGCGAACAGGAGTCGCCCCTGCCCTCGGGGGATGAAGACCCGAGGCCGTAGCGACGCCAGAGCACCGGACTTGCGTTGGACCGTCTCGGGACACCTGGTGAGCAGGGCAGCAAGGACGACGAGGAGAACAATCACCAGCGTGTAGATCAACGTGCGCGGGGCTGGCGCGTACTGCACCAGGGTTCCTGAGAGCAGTGCGCCGAGTGGGATCGCGAACGGGGGAGTGTTGCTGGTGATCACCGGTCCGATCCACCCCGGCAGAGTCAGAGCCAGGTCAAGGACATAGGAGCCCAATGCGCTGGAGGCGACGCCGCAGGCGATGCCCTGCAGCATTCTCCCCGCCACGATCTCTGCGAGGCTGTGCACGTTGAGCATGACAGCGCAGCCCACGGCCGCGCATAAGACCGCAGCGATCGCGACCGGCCGTCTCCCGAAGTGGTTCGACAACCGAGCCATGGTCAGCAGAGCTACGGCCGTGGTGGCCAGATACAGGACCGTCGCCACGGCAAGCCCAGCTGCGGTGACCCCGTCCTCGGCCCGGTAGGTGTTGTACAGCGGCACAGGTGTTCCCGAGGCGAAGAACACGGCAATGAAGCTGAGGACCACGACGACCAGTGCCCACCGGGTGGGGAGGCTGCCGGAGGTGCCAGGGACTGGACCGCTGGTGGTCACAGGGTGGCGTCGGTGCTGCGCGTGAGGTGCTCGAACTGTTCGACGTCGCCGGTGGCGGCCCGGGTCGCGGCATGGAAACCCCCCAACGCGTCAGTTCCCAGCAGAAGCAGGCCGGGTGGTTCAGGATCCTCGACGGCGCGCACAATGGCAGCTGCCGCCTTGGCAGGGTCCCCGCGCTGAGGTCCCAGCGCCTTGTCACCGGTACGGCCGAGGACCTTGTCGTAGGCCTCGAGCTGGGTGTCAGCGTGATCAGCCGAGCGGCCACGGAATTCGGTGCGCATTGAACCGGGCTCGATGACCATCACGCGGAGCCCGAGAGGTTCGACTTCCTGCCGCAGCGACCCGGAGAGTCCTTCGATCGCTGCTTTCGCGGCGGCGTAATACCCGCCCCCAGGGATAGGGACCCGAGCCCCCACGGAGGAGACGTTGATGATCGTGCCGGTGCCCCGGTCGCGCATACCCGGCAGGGCTGCTTTGATGAGGTCCACGGGGCCGAAGAAGTTCGTCGCGAACAGGCGCGCCACGGCATCGTTTTCGCCTTCTTCCACGGCACCGGTGTAGCCGTAGCCGGCGTTGTTCACGATCACGTCGATGCCACCGAACCGTTCCTGGGCTGCTGTGACGGCGGCATCGATGGAGGCGCGCTCGGTGACATCCAGGATGGTGGTCAGCGCAGTATCGGGGTACGCGTTGACCAGGTCGTCAACGCTGTCGGTGTTCCGCGCTGTCGCGACGAGGTTATGCCCGGCATTCAGGACGTGTTCGGCCAGGGCCCGACCGAGGCCGCTGGAGGCGCCGGTGATCAGCCAGGTGCTCATGCGTGCTCCTCAGAGGTAGGGAAGTCGGTGGTGACACTCAGCGGCGCCCACTCAGTGATCTCGTCGAGTCGTCCCTGCAGCTCCTCAGAGACGATGGAGACAGCGTCGGAGCCCAGCAGCAACCGGAACGGCGCGTCCTTTCTCTGGACGGTATCGACGATGGTCTGGGCTGCCCGGGCAGGATCACCGGGCTGAGTGCCGTTGGTGGTGTCGTTCTCCTTGCGCCGCTTTCCAGCAGTCTCGGCGTAGTCCTCGATCACTGTCTGGGACGGCTTGAGGGAGCGTCCGGAGAAGTCGGTGCGGAACGCGCCGGGTTCGATGACCATCACCCTGATGCCCAGTGGGGAGACCTCGCGGTTCAGGGCATCGGAGACGCCTTCCAGCGCCGCTTTGGTTGCGGTGTAGTAGCCCGAGGCTGGGTTCGAGCGGGGCGCTCCGATCGAGGAGACGTTGATGATGGTGCCGGCCCGGCGTTCACGCATCTGTGGCAGCACCTGCTTGATCAGGTCCACGGGGCCGAAGAAGTTCGTGGCGAACAGTTCGTCGACCTCTCCGACGCTGGCTTCTTCCACGGCGGCCCGGTAGCCGTGGCCGGCGTTGTTGACCAACACATCGATACCGCCGAACCGCTCTGTTCCCGCTTGTACTGCTGTCACGACCTGGTCGTGGTCGGAGATCTCCAGCGCCATCGCCAGCGCGGTGTGCGGGTATGCGTCGACGAGCTCCTGCAGGTGTTCGGTGTTCCGGGCGGTGACCACGGCGTTATCACCCTGGTCCAGGACGGTGCGGGCTAATGCGGCGCCCAGGCCGCTTGAGGCTCCAGTGATCAACCATGTGCTCATGGGTGGCTCCTTAGATCGCGGGTGTGTTGGTGGGTGTGTTCATCGTGACTCTGCTGAGGTCAGGCCGGTGGCGCGCAGCCACTGGTCGAGGTCTCCACCTGCGGCAGAGACTTCTTCGCCGCGGACAGCGAGGCCTTCACCGAGTTGCGCACCGGAGTTGAGGTCACGGTAGAACGAGGAGGTGGAACCCAGACCACTGACGGCATAAGTCACAAACGGCAGCACCCTCTTCCCGGAGAGTCCTGCGGCTTCGACGAAGGTCGCCATGATCATCGGTGGCTGCACATTCCAGATCGGGCTGCCCAGCAGCACCGTGTCGTAGCCGCTGAGGTCTGGCACAGGGTTCGCGATGGCTGGTCGGGCGTCGTCGTCCTGTTCTTCGGTGTTGCGCTCAACAGTGGGGTCATAGCGCTCGGAGTAGGGTTGCGCGGCTTCGATCCGGTAGGTGTCGCAGTCGATGCGGTCACCGATCATCTCGGCCAGACGGTGGGTGTTTCCGGTCTCGAGGAACGTGCGGTCGCCGTACCAGTAGTTCTCTCCGGCGCGGGAGAAGTAGGCGAGCAGCACCCGGTGAGTGGTCTGCGGTGATGTCACGGTGCTCCCTGTGGAGGTTGAGGTTTCGGGCGGTTGTCCGCTGGTGCACCCTGTGAGACTTACCGCGGCGATGCCTGCGGCTGCGACGGAGGCGCCCCGCAGGAATGCGCCTCGACTGATTGGGCTGGCCTCATGTGACCGGCTCACAGTGATGGACATGGATCTCCCGAGTCAGGGTGGTACCGGGTCAGGGCGGTACGGGGTCAGGACGCTTGGTGGCGCGTTGGGAGGGTTGAGGAGAGGTCAGGGCAGGTGCGACGGCGCAAGAGTCGACGCCCGCACCTGCCCTGACCTTGCTCCTCGACGAGCGGTGTTCTTTAGTCGGCGCGACGGGCGCTGAGGAAGCGGACCATGTCCGGGTCGGCATGATCGAAGAACTGGGACTCACCGGTGTGCAGGTGGGTGATGCTGTTCATCTGCTCCTCGGTGAGTTCGAAGTCGAACACGTCGATGTTCTGGGCCATCCGATCGGGGTTGACCGACTTCGGGATCGCGACGACGCCGCGCTGGATCAGCCAGCGCAGCACCACCTGAGCCACAGACTTGCCGTGGGCCTCACCGATCGCCGCGAGCGTCTCGTTGGTGAACAGGCCGTTCTTTCCCTCCGCAAAGGGACCCCAGGATTCGATCTGGACACCTTCGCCGCGCATGAGCTCCTGGTAGTCCGTGTTCTGCTTGAACGGGTGGGTCTCGATTTGATTGACCGCCGGGGCGATCTCGTTGTTGATCATCAGATCAAGCAGCCGGTCCGGGGCGAAGTTCGAGACACCGATCGCGCGGGCGCTGCCCTGCCGGTTGAGCTCCTGCATGGCCCGCCATTCGGCGTAGTAGTCACCGAAGGGCTGGTGAATCAGGTAGAGGTCGACGTAGTCCAGACCAAGCTTGTTCAGCGAGGACTCGAAAGCGCGGGTGGTGTTCTCCTCGCCAGGGTCCTGGACCCACAGCTTCGTGGTGATGAACAGCTCTTCGCGCGGGATCCCGCTGTTCTTGATCGCGGCACCCACGGCTTCTTCGTTGCCGTAGGCGGCAGCGGTGTCGATGAGCCGGTATCCGGCGGCCAGGGCGTCGGTGACGACCTGTTCGGTCTGGTCGCTTTCGACCTGGTAGACGCCAAAGCCGAGGATCGGCATCTCGACGCCGTTGTTCAGGGTCACGTTGTGCATGGGTGGTTCCTTCCATTTGGGGTTTCACCCATTACAACTGGTGCTCACTCATCGTGGCAGTGACGGGTTATCCGTGTACTGGCAGTCACTGCTTCATGGACCGAGGTCGACGTACGGTAGCTGATATGGACAACAAGACCGAGGTGAGCGAGTTTCTGCGCACCCGACGTGCCCGGATCTCTCCAGAACAAGCAGGGGTCATCGCCGGCGGGCGCCGCCGGGTGAGCGGACTGCGCCGCGAGGAGGTCGCCTTCCTAGCCGGGATGAGCAGCGACTACTACGCAAAGATGGAACGCGGCCACCTTGCTGGCGTCTCCACCGAAGTTCTGGCCGCACTGGCCCGGGCCTTGCAGCTCGATGAGGCGGAGACTGAGCATCTCTATGACCTCGCCCGCGGTGCGGCCCCGACTCCGGCCCGTCGGCGTTCCAGAGCGCCGGAGCCGGTGGTCCGGCCGAGTCTGCAGCGGTTTCTGGATACGATCACCGGCACTCCGACGTGGGTGCGGAACCGTCAGATGGACATCGTTGCGACCAACCCGTTGGGACGGGCGCTGCTCTCCCCGGTCTTTGAGGACAGGGCCAGTAGGGGCAACAATGCTCGGTTCACGTTTTTCAATCCTGCTGCGCGGATCTATTACCCCGATTGGGAGCAGGGAGCCAGCAGTATCGTCGCGACCTTGCGCTCTGATGCGGGCAGGAACCCTCACGATAAGGGCCTGACTGATCTGATTGGGGAGCTGGTGACCCGCTCGGATGACTTCAGGCTTCGGTGGGCAGCTCATGATGTGCGCTATCACCGCACCGGGGTGAAGCGGATCTATCACCCCGAGGTCGGTGACCTTGAGTTCAGCTATGAAGCGTTTGATCTGCCCGATAGTCCTGGGTGGAGCATGTATGCGTGCACTACCGCCGTGGGGTCGCCGTCAGAGGAACGCATCGCGCTGTTGAGCAGTCTCGCCGTCACCACGTCTGACTCGACAGACACATCAGCTCAGCGAAACAGCAACCTGGATCGCTGATCGACATGGTGGGCTCTCGGTGCTGCGGGGCGGGACGCGGTGTTTCCACCTTGGTCACGCGCGCCAGGACGAAGCCAAATCGTTGATCTGATCGCGTAGTCGGCGGGTGCCCGCTAGACCATCCTCTACCGGTCGTTGTGGCGCTTTCGACTGCTTTTGGGGTTTATGGAAAGAGCCATGCGCTCACAACGTCAGCAACGGCAACCCCCGCAAGCCCGAAGTACACGGCACCGGCGATGTAGTTCAGCGTTGCGCCTCCCTTTCCAGAGCTCGCGAAACGCGCGTTGAAGGTCCCGGCCAGCAATCCAATAGCACCGTACAAGACCACTTCCATCACGACGTTGACCGCGCCCAACATCGCTAACTGGGGCCCTGTGCTCCGGGCGTGCCCCATGAACTGAGGGAGGACCGCCACGAAGAAGAGGATGATCTTCGGGTTCGTGAGACTGATCAACAGACCCCGCACGTAGGGCCGTGCCGTGACGCTGACGGCATGATCAGTGGTGGCCCGACGGGCACTACGAAGAGTTCCGATCGCTAACCAGATCAGGTAACCGGCGCCGAGTAGCTTCACCAGGTCGAAGAGCACGGGGTGCGCTTGGGCCAGTTGTCCTGTCCCGGCGACGGCACCCGCGGCATAGAGACTCATCCCGGTCCCGATACCGAGGATCGCCGTGACAGCAGCCCGTCGACCTCGCTCGAGACCCACGGCCACCATGAAAGCCATATCGGACCCCGGAGGGATCAAGAACAGCAAGATCACGGCGATAAACGCCGGCAGGACTGCGACATCAACCACCCCGCACCACCGAAGGGTCAGTGTTCTCGATGTGGATGGAGAGCCCGGTTTCACCTGGGGCGATGTCTGGGACCAGTTCCCATTCGTCGGTGTACTGGCCGGTGAACTGGGGACGGTAAGGGATCGGTGTCTCGGTGGGAAGCTGATCCAACTTGTTCAGCAGGTTCTCCCGCACCTGGCCGTAGTCCTCGGTGAAGTCCGCGCTCGGTAGCGCCCATGGGGTCAGGACGCTCATCCCGGTGTAGGCGAACGTGCCGTGCAGGAGCTCGGTGATCTCACCGCTCTTGCCCCTGGGGCCGATCGAAGCCGGACGGTCGCCCAGTGTGGTGAGGACCAGCGCTCTTTTATCGGTGAAGGGGCCCTGTTCGTAGCGCAGCCGCTTTCCGGTGTCAGGGTCCTCACCGAAGGCGAATCCGCTGACGAACAGGCGGTCGAACCATCCTTTGAGGATGGCCGGCATTCCGTACCACCACAGCGGGAACTGAATGATGATCGTCTCAGCTTGGAGAATCTTCTCGTGCTCCGTGCGGAGCTCTGCGGGCAGTGTGTCGACGAGGTAGGCCCGCCGGACATTGGCGGAGACCCGGAATCGCTGCCCGTCTGGGAGGTCAGCATCCGAGGACCGCACGACAGGGTCCCACCCCATGGCGTACAGGTCAGACTCCAGAACATCGTGGCCTTGCGCGCGAAGGTGAGCGATGCCGTCGCAGCGGAGCTGATGTGTCAGGGACTGAGGCTCTGGGTGAGCGCTCACCCAGAGAACTGTGTGTTTGTCGGTCATAGACCTATCGTCGCGTCTCAGGTGATACTTGGGTAGTACGGTCATTTTTGTCGCCAGGAGGTTCGGATGCGTGTACCGGTGGAGCGTGCAATGCAGGTGTGTCCGGTCGAGGTGGCGGTCTCGGTGCTCGGTGGGGCGTGGAAACTGACGTTGGTGAAGTTCTTGCTGGAGGGGACTCACCGTTTCGGGGAGCTGGGTCGCCGGGTGCCGCTGGCGAACACGAAGACGTTGACTCGTCAGCTGCGTGAGTTAGAGCAAGACGGGATCGTCGCGCGCACAGTGTTCGAGCAGGTGCCTCCGAAGGTGGAGTACTCACTCACCGAGTTGGGTGTGTCTTTAGCACCGCTGGTGGCGTCGATGAACGAGTGGGGCACAGTGTTCGGCGACTCAGCGCAGTGACACCCAGTGAGGATCGCCGGTGAGTGCGCTTCCACCGGCTGCGGTCTCGGATGATCGAGTGACATTCCCCCAGGGGTACCACAGGACCGCCACAGGATCGCTGCTTCCCGCCGATCGGTGTGAGCGTTCGACCAGGTGGGAGATGGCGCTGGACCTGTGATCGAGAATCGCAGTGTGCTCAGTAGATCCAGGCTGGTCCCAGGTTCCTGTCGAAGGAGTGGAGACGCGCCTGTACCAAGGAGTGAAGAGCACCGTCATCGAGGTCACGGCTAAACCTCCGAACTGCTGTGGGTGCCAGGCGTCCGCGTCTCGGGCAAGACCGTCTCAGAAGATTCTGATCCGCCGGACGGGTGCCGTCGGATGCGGATCGGACCCCGGGCGGTCGCTGGGTCGACCACTTCTCCGCGCTGCGTGATGTCCACGGCGCTGGCGGCCTCCAGGCGCCGCGCCGCTGCCCGGGCTGCATCCATCTGATCCCGCCATTCTTCCCCGCCGACGGCGCGCGCGGCATCGGAAGGACAGATCGTCGCGGACTCGGCACGCTTCGCGAGCAGCTCGAGGATCACGCTCTCCATATCGCGCTCAGACACTGCGTGTGACTCGTCCATTGCTTCATTCTGCACCCATCCGTGTCAGTGCCGGACCCTAGGCTCACTCCTGTTGCTATCGAAAGTATGTTCGAATACGATGAGGCTCCCGGGCTTCCCATCGGCTTCGTCATACCTCTTGGAGAGATGAAAGAGGAGCCTGTCCATGTCCACTGTTATTCGTCCCGAAGCTGATCGAGCACCCCGCCGCGGAGCGGTGACGTTCACCGAATCCATCGAGGTGGAATGCGATGAACAGTCGCTGCCCCATCGGGTCATCTGGCAAGAGCGGAGGCACCTCGTGGTGGAAACACCGATTCGCTGGTTCCAACGGCGCAGCTGGTGGCTCGAGGAGCCTCGGGCCGAACGTGGCCGTCCCGGCCTGGTGGCCCATGAGATGTGGCGTCTGCAGGTCGAGCCCGAAGCGGTCTCCCGCACCGAGGTCGCCGAAGTGCGCACCATCGATGTCAGCCGCCATCTTGCCTCCGGGCGCTGGCGTGTGGTGAGGGTCCATTGACCTTCACCCATCTGAACGTGGCCAGCTCCTTCAGCAGCCACTACGGCACCAACCGTCCCCAGGAATTGGTGGCTGCCGCCGCAGCCGACGGGATGCGGGCGCTGGCCATCACCGACCGGGACGGGCTCTACGGCGCCGTCAAGCACATCGGTGCCTGCGTGGACCTCGGTGTCGCCCCGATCCTTGGTGTCAGCCTCGCCGTGGAGGAGCGCGGCCGGGCAGTGGTGCTCGCCAGCGGAGCCAGCGGAGGATATGCCGCCCTGTGCCAGCTGATCTCGCGCGCCCATGAGCGCCCCCAGGGTGAATCTGCCCGGGTGAGTCTGCAGGACCTGGCGGAGTTCGCCGCCCCTGCCGCAGGTGAGGTGCGGCGTCGTCTGTTTGTGCTGGCCGGGCCGGAGTGTGAGATCGGTGAGGCCGCGGCCTCCAGGGATTACCGGAGCACCCGGGCGTTGCTGCGGCAGTGGCGAGAGGTGCTGGGGGAGGCCCTGCGGGTGGAGGTGGTCTCACATCTTGCGCCGCCCGGTGAGGCGCTCTCCACCGCTCATGCCGTGCGGATGCTCAGCGCCGCCCAGGTCAGTCGGGTCACCCCGGTGCTGACCAATGCCGTGCGACTGCTGAGCACCGATGAGGCCGCCACTGCCGATGTGCTCGACGCCGTGCGGGTGCTCTCGGACCTGCATCACACCGCTGCGCTGCAGCCCACCGATCAGGGCTGGTTGAAGCCCGCCGCGCAGATGGAAGCCCTGGCCGCCGAGATCTGCGCTGCCAGCACCACCTCCACTTCCGCCGAAGAGCTGCTGGAGAACACCGAAAGACTGGCACGCCAATGTGAGCTGGATCCGGTCACAGACATGGGCTGGGGTCAGCCCAAGGTGCCTGAGGCCACCGTCATCGGGATCGAAGGCGACCCCGATGAGGAGCTGCGCGCCCGCTGCGAAGCGGGTCTGGCGGAGATGCTCGCCGCCGAGGAGCAGGCATCAGCAGGTCAGGGGAGTGGGCTTGAGCCGGAGGGCGCAGCCCAGGGGAACACAGCCCAGGAGAATGTCGGCACGGCGCGGGCTCGGCTGGAGCATGAGCTCAGCATCATCGCCGACTTGGGCTTCGCCCCCTACTTCTTGACCGTGGCCGAGGTGGCCCGGCTGATCCGGGAGATGGGCGTCCGGGCCGCCGCCCGCGGCTCGGCGGTCTCCTCCCTGGTGGTCCACGCGCTGGGGATCAGCCCCATCGACCCGCTGCAGCACGGCCTGATCTTCGAGCGCTTCCTCTCCCGGAGGCGCTCCACCCTGCCCGATATCGACATCGATGTGGAATCGGCCGAGCGGCATCGGATCTACCGTGCGGTGTTCAAACGCTTCGGCTCCCAGCGGGTGACCCTGATGAGCATGCAGAACGCCTACCGGATCCGCGGTGCGGTCCGGGATGCCGGGCTTGCGCTGGGGCTTCCTGAGGAGGAGATCGATCAGCTGGCGGAGATCATGTGGCGTTTCCCTGCCCGGGAGTTCCGCCGGGCCTTGGAGGAGAAGCCTGAGCTGCGCAGTCTGGCCGAGCGGATCGAGACCGAACGCACCTCGGGACGCCAGCAGCTGGACCTGCTGGTGGATCTCTCCGAGCGTCTGGATCGGTTGCCCCGGCACATCTCCACCCACCCCTGTGGTGTGATCCTGGGCAACAACAATCTGCTCAAGCTCACTCCGGTGGAACGCTCCGGGGTCAACGGGCTGCCGATGAGCCAGTTCGACAAGGACGATATGGACCCCATGGGGTTCATCAAGCTCGATGTCCTCGGGGTGCGCATGCAATCGGCGATCGCCTATGCGCTCACTGAGCTCCAGCGCACCACGGGGGAGGTCATCGACATGGTCAAGGGCGTGGACTATGCCGATCCCGCGACCTTCGCGATGATCCAGTCCACCCATACGCTGGGTTGTTTCCAGATCGAGAGCCCCGGCCAGCGTGAACTGATCGGCAAGCTGGTGCCCGAGACCCTCAATGACCTGGTGGTCGACATCTCGCTCTTCCGCCCCGGCCCCATGGGCTCGGGCATGGTCAAGCCCTACCTGGAACGTCGCCACGGTTATGAGGAGGTGGGCTACCCGCACCCCGACCTGGAACCGATCCTGGATGAGACCTACGGCGTGGTGGTCTTCCACGAACAGGTGCTGCGGATCTTCGACACGATGACCGAGTGTGGCCTCGACGTGGCCGATGAGCTGCGCCGCGCGATGAGCAAGGACAAGGCCGGGCCGGTGGAGATCTTCTTCCGCGAGGAGGCCGCCAAGCGTAATTATTCCGCCGCGGTGATCGACCGGGTCTGGGAGATCCTGCTCAGCTTCGGCAGCTTCGGATTCTGCAAGGCCCACGGTGCCGCCTTCGCCGTGCCCACCTATCAGTCGGCCTGGTTGAAGACCCATCACCCCGCCCACTTCCTCTGCGGCCTGTTTGAACATGATCCTGGCATGTACCCGCTGCGGCTGCTGGTCTCCGAGGCGCGCCGGCTGGGGATCCCGCTGCTGCCGATGGATGTCAACCGCTCCACCAGCAGCTATCACGTGGAGGCCACCTCCGTGGCGGGGCTGCCGGTGTGGGGTATCCGGATGTCACTGATCGGGCTGAAGGGGATCTCCAAGGCTGAGCTGCGCCGCATCGAGGCGGAACAGCCCTTCTCTTCGCTGGCGGATCTGCGGGATCGCTCCCGGTTGAAGCGCTCCACGCTGCGCGACCTGGTCAAGGTCGGCGCCCTGGATTGTCTGCTGCCCGAGGGGCGCAAGGGCCGGAAGGATCTCATCCAATGGGTGGAGTCCACCAACCTCGAATTCGGCAAGAAGCCGCCGGCCCGCCAGGTGCAGGGCCAGTTGTCCCTGCCCATCGAGGATGTGGAGGTCGCCAATATGCCCACCGGGGCGGGGGAGCTTCAGGCCCGCGAGATCGTCACCACTGAGCTGGATCTGACCTCGCTGGACACCAGTGGCCACGTGATGGAGATCCACCGCCCGGTGCTTGAGGCTGCCGGGGCGACCTTTGCCGAGCAGCTGCTCTCACTGCGCAATGGAGCCACCGTGCGGGTGGCGGGCATCCGCGTGGCCACGCAGACCCCGCCGATGGCCTCGGGCAAACGAGTCGTCTTCATCACCCTCGATGACGGCACCGGGTGTGTGGACCTGAGCTTCTTCGAAGAAGCCCAGTACAACACCGGGGAATGCCTCTTCGCGGCGAAGATGCTCATGGCCGAGGGCACCATCCGGCGCACCGGCCCCCGGGCGGTCACCGTGCAGGCGACGCGAGCCTGGGATCTGCGCGGAGAGACGGTGCCGGGGCAGCTTCGCGCTGCAGCAGGCTCTGCTTGATCTCCACTCCATAGCGGAAGCCGCCGAGCCCGCCATCGGTCCGGATGACCCGGTGGCAGGGCACGAACAGCGCGGCCGCATTCTTCGCACACGCTCCCGCCGCGGCTCGGATCGCCGTCGGATTGCCTGCCCGCTGCGCGTACTCGGCGTAGCTGAGCGGCTGACCGGGGCGGACCTCTCGAAGAGCGGCCCACGCGTGTTCGCGGAAAGGTCCGGAGTGCTGATGCACCGGCACGCGGTCCACTGCGGTGAGGTCCCCGGAGTAATAGGCCTCCACGGCCTGCTGTGCCTGGGTGAGCACCGGGTGCCCGCTGTCCTCTACCAGCTGACCGGTCTCAGCGGTGCCCTCGCGCAGCTGCGGGTGAATCAGGCTGAGCAGCTCGTCGATCTCTGCGGTCCACCCAGAGGCCAGCACGTGGGTCTCATCCGCGATCACGCTGAAAGCACCGTCAGGCGTGTGCAGGGTGACGTGGTGCAAGGTGGTGTGAGGCAGGTGTGTGTCGACCGGTGTCATGAGTTGGTGTCCTTTCGAGGCTGATCAGCGGTATGCTGCGCTGCGGCTTTCCAGAGGTACATCGCGGCATAGGAGCGCCACGGCGACCACCGTTGCGCGTGGGTCTGCAGCGCGCGGTGAGCGGCCGCCTTGTTCAGATCGGGGTCCAGGAGTCCAAGCTTCTTGGCCCCGGTGAGCAGGACGACGTCGCCGGTCATCCACACATCCGGATCGCCCAGCACTCGCAGCATCAGATAGGAGGCGGTCCAGTGCCCGATCCCGGACATAGTGGTGAGCTGGTCATGCAGTGCCCGGGTGTCTGCGCCCTGGTGCAGCTGCAGCTCTCCGCTGGCCAGTGCCTGGGCGGCGATCCGCACCGTGGAGATGGACCGGGCGGGGAGCCGCAGCGGACGCTCAGGGTCCAGCGCCGCATGAGGACCAGGTCCTCTGCGTGAGGGCGGTTCCGGCACCCCGGCAAGAATCTCCTCCGGGGTGGGGAACAACCGGGAGAGTCCGGTGAAGGAGGACGTGAGTGGGGTGCCCAGCACGTCGACCAGCCGAGTCAGCTGGGTGCGTGCCGCGACCACGGAGATCTGCTGACCCACGATCGCGCGGATCAGGTACTCCGGGCCGTCTGCGGTGCCCGGCATCCGCAGACCGGGCGACTCGGTCACCCAGGGCGCCAGGGCGGGGTCAGCGGAGAGCGCCGCCACCACGGCCTGCGGGTCGGCGTCGAGGTCAAAGATCCGGCGAGCCACCGCGACGGCGGCCGGAATGTCCGCGAAGGAACTCAGCTCACAGTCCAGCTGCAGCTGCCACCGGCCAGCCTCGATCGCGGGATCGCCCACGTCCAGAGTGGTGGGTTCTTCAGTGACGGTGACTCTTGTGGCGGTGACTTCGATGGCGGCGGGTCCGTGGGTCAGCCGCAGCGTACGGGCGTAGACGAGCGTCTCGCCGTCGAGCTGGGTTGCTTCGACACCGGGGATCGCGCGCTGATCCAGGAAGCGGAACACCTCCACGGCGTTGAAGGGCTCGCGGACCGGCATAGCCAGTCGCACCGCGAGCTGTGGGCCGGCATCTGTCTCCTTGCGACCGACCAGACGTCTTGGCGAAGCTTGCGACCCTTTCTGGGCGCGCTGGCGGATCTCCCGCGGCGCGGTGCCGAAAAGCGTGGATGCCGTCTCGTTGAACTGCCGCACCGAGGAGAATCCCGACGCGAAGGCGACGTCGGTGATCGACATCTGGGTGCTGACCAGCAGGCTGCGTGCCAGATGCATCCGGTGCGCCCGTGCCAGGGCGAGTGGACCCGCGCCCAGTTCCGCGGTGAGCGTGCGGTGCAGGTGACGGCTGCTGTAGCCCAGCCGAGCGCTGAGGGTCCGCACGCCGCCGTCGTTCATCGCGCCTTCTCGGATCAGCCGCATGGCACGCCCCGCGAGATCCTGCCGGATGTTCCACTCCGGGGCCCCCGGTGTGGCGTCGGGCAGGCAGCGTTTGCAGGCGCGGTAACCGTGCTCATGAGCGGCTGCAGAGGTGGAGAAGAAGGTCACATTCTCCGGCTTCGGGGTCTGCGCGGGGCAGGAGGGACGGCAATAGATCTTCGTGGAGGACACGGCGGTGTAGAACTGCCCGTCGAAGCGGCGATCGCGTGATTGCACGGCCCGGTAGCGCCGGTCGAAGTCCTCGTTCTGCTCCATATGCTCTATTTCACAGTTCGCGCCGATGGAAAGCTAGCGGGAATCGGACCTGGCCGTGGGTGGTTATGCGCAGAGCGCCCGGCACGGAGCGTGCGCGGGCACAGATGGACGACAGACTCGATTCCGCGAGGTATCGAGTCGGTGACTTCACGGAAGGACGCATATGACGACCGTTGCACTTATTGGAGCAGGACGCGGCCTCGGAGCCGCAGTGGCACGTCGATTCGGCCGGGAAGGTTTCAACCTCGCGCTGATCTCTCGCAGTCAGGAGCGCGTGGACGCTTTTGCCGAAGAGTTGAACGCTGAGGGCTTCACCGCCAAAGGGTTCGAGGCCAATGTGCGGGACACCCGCAGCCTGACCGAGGCTCTGGACAAGGCCGTGCAGGAACTGGGGCCCATCGAGGTCATGACCTACAGCCCGCTGCCGCAGAAGGAGTTCCTGCGCCCGCTGCTGGAGACCACGGCCCAGGATCTCGAGGGCGCGGTGGAGTTCTCCATCTACGGCCCCGTGGCAGCAACGCATCAGGTGCTGCAGGGCATGCGCGCCCTGGGTCGCGGCACGGTGCTGTTCATCAACGGCGGCAGCGGTGCGCGCCCCAGTGCGAAGGTGGCGGGAACCTCCATCTCCTTCGCCGGCGAGAGCGCCTTCGCGCAGATGCTGCACGATGAGCTCGCGGAGGAGAACATCCACGTCGGCCAGCTGATCATCCCCGGACAGATCGCCGAGGGCAGCGAGAACAAGGACCCCAAGGTTCTCGCCGAGAAGCTCTGGGACATGCATACGGACCGCAACGAGTTCCGCGTGTTCGCCGAGCCAATGGACCAGTAGTCCTAGCCGCTCGAGCAACAGCTCGACGAGCTTCATCGCAGCACCACAGCGGGCCCCGGTCTTTCGACCGGGGCCCGCTGTCGTTTCTCTGCAGGGCTGTCAGTAGTCAGACAGCCCTGAACACTAGACTCACTGCTATCAGGCGCTGGAACCTACGGACCCCGGAGACATCACATGAGCGAGGAACGGCGCAGGGAGTTGGGCGACAACGACACTCCCGTCGAAGAGGAGCTGCAGGAGTCCTTCGACAACACGGTGCACGAGGGTGCTGAACGGTTGCAGCGGACCTTTCGGGCGATGCTCATCACCGGGCTCTTCGGAGGCATGGAGATTGGTCTCGGTGTGATGGCCTACCTGGCTGTGCTGCATGAGACCGACAACCACCTGCTGGCCGGCCTTGCCTTCGGCATCGGACTGATCGCGATCCTGCTGGCCCACAGCGAGCTGTTCACCGAGGACTTCCTCATGCCGATCGCCGCGGTGGTCTCGCGCGAAGGCAGCATCCTCCAGCTGTGCAAGCTCTGGGGCGGCACGCTCGTGGCGAACCTGGTCGGCGGCTGGGTCTTCATGTGGCTGGTGATGCAGGCCTTCCCGGAATGGGAATCCACGGTGAGGGAATCTGCCGCCCATTTCCTCGATGCGCCGTTCTCTCTGCAGACCATGTGTCTGGCGATCCTGGGGGGAATGATCATCACGCTGCTCACTCGCATGCAGCAGGGCACCGATTCGGACCCGGCGCGGATCATCGCGGCAGTGGGCGCGGGCTTCCTGCTTGCCGGTCTCCAGCTCTTCCACTCGATCCTGGATTCGCTGCTGATCTTCGGTGCGATGCAGACTGGCGCGGACATTCCGTTCCTGGACTGGCTCACGTGGTTCGCCTTCACGCTGCTGTTCAACATCCTCGGCGGCGTCGGCCTGGTGACGGTGTTTCGTCTGGTGCGCACCAAGGAGCTGGTGCAACGACGACGGCGCGCCTCCCCGGAGGATCCCGACGCCGCCCGCGGGGAGTAGGGGAGGGGTGCGCTCTTGGCACCCGTTCACTCTCACCCCGCGCCCCCACGCCGCGTTTATCGTAGAGCTCTAGCTAATCGTCGAGCTATAGCGCTACGACTTCTCATCACCTTTACGATTTTTCGCCGGTGCCACCGGCCGATCATCCGGTGATGTGCGCAGAGCCTAGCTCTCTTCGCGCTGCTCCTTGATGCGCTGGTTGCGTCCAGCGATGTAAGGCTCGATGTCATCCACGCTCACCAGGTGCAACTCAGTCGGATCTATGTTGCGAGCCTCAAGTGCGATCCCGTATCCAGGACGGCTCACCGCAGCCCACCAGCGGGATTCGTGCTCCCACACGTCGAACTCGAGAACCGCGTCGTCGACGGCGATAGCTCGCTGCACAGATGTCTGAGCTTCAAATTCCAGGAGTCGCAGTGGACGGTCCGCCGCGTCAGTTGGTGGGCCGCTGCTGTTCGCCCACAACTCACGCGCTGTTTCTCGGCCACCACAGGAACTTACGACGACATTGATGAAGGGTTGACCGTCGTCGGGGACGCCGTGCGTCAATGCCCGATTCCCTGCTCCGAACGACCACTCGCCAAGAGTTCGCGCCCCTGACCAGTCTGAGGGTGCGAAGGAGGGGCGCTGAGCAGACGACTCCCGGACTTGATCGTCGAACCCTCGCACGACGGCCCAGAACTCAGCTGCGGAGTACGCCCGACTGACATGCATGGGGCCCAGTATGACACCGGGTGTGTTTTTTGGATCAACCACGTGGGGCGCGGGTCGGCAACGACACTGCGCCATCTGACCTCCGCGTAGCTCTTGCCTCCGCCACCGCGTTTGTCGTAGAGCTCTAGCAATTCGTCGAGCTATAGCGCTACGACTTCGCACCAGCTCTACGATTTTTTCCCGGGGCGGCATCCGGCTGCGGCCTCCCCGCCCAGGTCCAGCCACGGGGTAGCGTCCCGCGAGAAGACTTCGCTGGTAGTACCCCCTCGGCCAAGGCGATTGCCGCGGGCACTCGCATCTGCAAAGCTCAGAGCATGTGTGGACGCTATGTCATGGCCAAAGACACCGGCGACCTGGCTGATGACCTCAATCGCGCGAGGCTGGGGCCGGTTCAGCCACCGGCGTTCGAGCTGGCCCCAAACTGGAACATCGCCCCCACCTCCACCGTCCCGATCCTGGTGGAACGCTACGACGACGCCGGGCAGCTGCTGCGAGAGCTCCACCCGGCTCGCTGGGGGCTCTTGCCGGCGTGGGCCAAGGACATGACCTTCAGCTCCCGCACCTTCAACGCGCGCTCCGAGACCGTGGCCTCCAAGCCTAGCTTCCGCTCGGCAGCGAAGTCCCGGCGCTGCGCCGTCCCTGCCGAGGCCTATTACGAATGGAAGGCAGGGGGCGCGAAGAAGCGCCCCCACGCCATTCGCGAGGCCGACGGATCTCCGCTGGTCTTTGCGGGTCTCTACGAGTGGTGGAAGGACAAGGACGCGGAGGCCCGGGGAGAGTCAGA
Organism: uncultured Nesterenkonia sp.; assembly: GCA_947494195.1. Classification (GTDB taxonomy): domain Bacteria; phylum Actinomycetota; class Actinomycetes; order Actinomycetales; family Micrococcaceae; genus Nesterenkonia. The sequence goes on from CANLUC010000006.1 coordinate 17,761, forward strand.
CCCTTGGATCCTGTCCTGCTCCGTCCTCACCGGCCCCTCACCTGAGACCGCGGGTGACCCGGCCGTCGTTAGCGCATCTGCCGGGGAACACGCCGCTGGCAGCCGAGCCGACGTGCTCGGGGACCTCGCTGAACTGCACGACCGGATCCCGCTGGCCATGACCCCTGAATTTGCCGCCCAGTGGATCCAGCCGGGGGACAAGAGCCCCGAGGAACTTGAGGTTCTCCTCGAACAGCTGCGCACCGAGATCCTCGACGTCGCCAGCGGCTGGGAGGTCTATGAGGTGGACCCCGGCGTCGGCAACGTCCGCAACAATGGGCCCACGCTGCTGGAACCGGTGCCCACGCTCTGGGGATGACGCCGGGGAATGAACCCGCCCCGACGGGCCTTGGGATCAGCAGATCGACCCGCAACCCAGGAGCTGAACATGATCTCATTGGACCTCAGCGGCAGGACCGCCTTCGTCAGTGGTTCCACGCAGGGAATCGGCCTGGCCATCGCCAAGCGTCTGGCCGAGGCCGGAGCTCGGGTGGCGATCAACGGGCGCGGTGCCGAGCGGGTGAACGCCGCCCTCCAGGAACTCACCGCCGCCGAGATCGGTGCAGAGAACCTCGTGGCCGCACCGGGAGATGTCACGACGGACGAGGGGCTCACCGCAGCGTTGGAGGCCACCGGGCAGATCGACATCCTGGTGAACAATCTCGGCATCTTCGGGGCCGAGCCGGCCCTGGAGATCTCCGACGCTGAATGGCAGCGCTTCTGGGAGGTCAACGTCCTCTCCGCCGTCCGCCTCATCCGCGCCACCCTGCCGCAGATGACCGCCCGCGGCTGGGGACGCGTCCTTAACATCGCCAGCGACTCCGCCGTGGTGATTCCCGCAGAGATGATCCACTACGGCGCGACCAAGTCGGCGCTGCTGGCGGTCTCCCGAGGGTTCGCGAAGGAAGCGGCCGGTTCGGGTGTGACGGTCAATGCAGTCATGGCCGGACCGACGCTCACCGAGGGGGTCGAGGATTTCGTCTATCAGCTCGTGGACGCGGATACGCCCTGGCATCAGGCTGAGCGCGAGTTCATGGCGGAGCATCGGCCCCAGTCGCTGCTGCACCGGCTGATCGAGCCCGAAGAGATCGCCAACATGGTGGTCTACCTCGCCTCGCCGCTCGCCGCGGCCACCACCGGCGGTGCCCTGCGCGTTGATGGTGGCTACGTCGATTCGATCCTGCCGTGAGCCCGGACCCCTTCTCTGTGTCTAACAGTCCGTCGAAAAGTCCACCGAGCAGTCCGGCAGGCGTGGCCCATGGCTTCGCCGATGCGTGGAACGCGGCCGACGCGGAGGCGCTGGCTGCCCTGTTCGTCGAGGACGCCGACTTCGTGAATGTGGTTGGGCTGTGGTGGAACAAGCGGGAACGCATCCGCGCCGCGCACGACTATGGCTTTCGACGGATCTTCGCCGGCTCGCAGATGCGCCTGGAGAAGGTGCGGGTCCGCGAGCTGGGGGAGGGCCTCGCCGTCGTCCATGCGCTCTGGACGCTCACTGGCCAGTCATCCGTCCCGAGCGGCGGCGCAGAGAATCCTCCCGGAGACCGGCAGGGGGTCATCAGCTTCACGGTGCAGAAGCAGCAGACCACAGATGACGACGACGACGGCACCTGGCTGGCCGTCAGCGCGCAGAACACCGACCGCATTCCTGGCGCAGAGACCCTTGCCGCCGAGGGTGATGCCTTGCGTCCGACGGCCTACCAGGACCTGGGCGGCCCGCCTCACGGTTGAGCAGACCCGGCTTGCCGATCAGCGTTCGTCCCCAGAGTACGGGTCCGCAGGCTGGTCCCCGCGCAGATAGAACGCACCGAGTGACCCGGCGAGAGTAGCGAAGACGCCCACCGAGTACACCGCGAGCACCAGCTGCACTCCCTTGGAGAAGGGGTCCTCGGGGGTGATGCCCGTGCCGGTCACAGTGGCCATCGCGGATTCGTAGAGCGCAGTCCCGTAGCTGGAATGAGATTCGAAGGCATAGAGCAGCTGGCTCGCGGCGAGAATGACCACCACGGTCACAGCCGCCAGCCATCCGATCCTGCTGGAGAGCAGCCGCCCTGCCGAGCGGGAACCGCGCACGCCCGCCGAGAGGATGCCACCGACCCTGGCCAGCCGGGCCACGCGCAGCAGTCGCACGGCCTGCAGTGCGCGGACGAACCGCAGGAACGGCACCAGAAGGAAGATCACCTGCCACCAGTTGCGCCGCCAGAAGGTTGCCTGGAACCCCGCGATGTAGGCGCGCAGAAGAAACTCCGCGACGAAGACGGCCCAGAAGCCCCAGCCTGCAATGGTGAGGATTCGACTCCACCCGGGTTCGGTCACCAAAAGCTGTCCCAGGAACACGAAGAGGAAGAGGACCCCGAGCAGACCCATGGGCCGGTCCAGCTTGGCGGCGAGGGCTTCCGCCGCCTCAACTCTCTCCGCCCCTTCGCTGGAAGTGGGCTGCGGTGCTCTGCTCACGGTGTGGTGACCTCCGGGCCGATGAGGATGGGTGCTCTGCCACTCTACGATCATGGGACCGAGCTGAAGCACCGACGCCGGGCAGATTGTTGACCGAGGCAACGTCCAACATGTGGAATGGTGCGATGGAGTTAATCGCGATCGTGCTATGGGTTCTTGCAGCGGTGCTGCTCACTGCCTCCTTCGACATGCTGCGGCTGGTGAACCCAGACTCGCGATTGCCGTTCTTCTTCGGCAAACCGCCGATCAATCCACCCCAGGTGTACGTATTGCGGTTCCTGGCGCTCCTCTGTTTCCTCGGGACCGGCTGGATGTTCGGCGATCTCTATGGAACGGCGGCAGGAGCTATCGCCATCCTGCTGGGAGCTCTCCCCGGGTGCATCCGCAACCTCTTGCACAACCGGAGGGTGGCGGCGGCCGAAGCATAGACCTGCTCCGGACAACGACAGAGCTAGGAGACTCGTCGCGCTCGCGCGTCGTGACCAACGTCCCGGGAGGCGTCGTCGTGCGCGGACCCGCTCATCTCCGCCCACACGGCATCCAGCGAGAGATCCAGCACCTGGGCGATGGCGGCGATGGTTGGAAAGGCTGGCGTCGCGACTCGGCCTGACTCGATCTTCCGCAGCGTCTCCGGAGACACGCGCGCCTCCAGCGCAGTCGCGAGCACTGAACGCTCGCCACGGGCTCGGCGCAGCAGGGCACCGAGCCGTTCTCCGCGTTCCACTTCTGCAGGGCTGAGCGGCAGTCTGACCATGGCACCGATTCTAATACCGGGATAATATGGCCGGTATAGTTATTGGCTCATCAAGAGAGGCCCGCATGATCGAAATCCTGAATGCCACAGCCCTGGGTCGGGCGCAGAACACCGGCACATTGGTCGCTGACATCCTGCAAAGCATGAAGCACCGTGCCACAGTGGGGACCAACCTGCTTGAGATTGATCAGTGGACCAAAGAGATGATCCTCGAAGCACGGGCCACCTCCTGCTACGTGGGCTACGAACCCTCCTTCGGTCGCGGCCCGTTCGGCCACTACATCTGCACCTCGGTGAACGACGCCGTGCTCCACGGACGTCCCCATGACTACACCCTTGCCGACGGCGACCTGCTCACCCTCGATCTCGCGGTCTCGCTGAACGGGGTCGTGGCAGATTCGGCGATCAGCTTCCTGGTGGGGGAGTCCGCGCAGCCGGAAAGTCTCGCGATGATCGATACGACCGAGCGCGCCCTCGCGGCGGGGATCGCCGCTGCCGTTCCGGGAGCCAGGATCGGGGACCTCTCGCACGCGATCGGCACCGTGCTCAGCGATGCGGGCTACCCGATCAACACTCAGTTTGGCGGCCACGGCCTCGGTTCCACGATGCACCAGGATCCGCACATCGTGAACACCGGACGTCCCGGCCGCGGCTACAAGCTCCAGCCCGGGCTGCTGCTCGCACTGGAGCCCTGGGTCATGGCCGACACCGACGAACTCGTCACGGCGGAGGACGGCTGGACGCTCAAGAGCGCGACGCGATGCCGGACCGCGCACAGCGAGCACACCATCGCCATCACCGAGGAGGGTGCGGAGATCCTCACCCGGCCGACGCGCTCCCGGGGCGATTGAGCAGATCGAGTACGCGAGCGAGGATCACTCCAGCCTCCTGGCAAGGATGACGAGGTCTTCCAGGGTGGCTTCCTGGCCGTCGGGGCCCACCGCGGAGCGCTCCCGCAGTTCGCCGACCTCGATCTCCCAGGCCACCCGCGGGTACAACGCCTCTAGGTCACCCTCCAGGGTGGGCATCTCGTCGGGGCCGTGGTTGTGCTGGGACCACGGAGGCGCGCTCGCATGGGAGACCACCAGCAGGTACCCGCCAATCGACACGCGCTCGGCGGCTGCGGTGAGAATCTCAAGTCGGTCCAGCGCGACGGGAGACTGCAGGAAGGAGGCCGTTATCAGGTCGAACGGGCCGGCAGGCATCGCCTCCGGCAGCGTCCCGGAGAAGAACTCGGCGCTTCCCTCCTTGAAGTCCTCAGCATCGGCGTGGGTCTGCGCTCGCGCCACGGCGGTCTCGGAGATGTCGACGCCGAGAGCCTCCCAGCCGCGGCGGGCCAGCCAGAGCACATCGCCGCCCTCCCCACAACCGAGATCCAGCGCGCGACCTGCGGGCAGATCCGTCACCAACGAGCTCATCGTCGGATTGACGCGACCAGACCATACCCGGTCCGAATCGGCATAGCGGTTCTCCCAGAAATCCTTCGGGCTTGCCTCAGTCACGTTCGGCCCCTCTCGTCTCATGCTGATGGAACGGGCTGACCTGCGGGACTCGCGACGTTCGCGGGCGTGTGGCCGCATACCAACCAGCGAACAGCAAAACTATCAGCGTGATGTCCACAACGTCCCCGCCGTAATACATCAGCTGCGCTCCGGCCCGCCCGTCGGCTGGCTCGACCCCTTGTGGGGGATGTGCGTAGAGCCATTTCGCAAGGACTGAATGAGCGGCGATGAAAAGCACCAGCACCGCCGAGCGCACCCGCATCGAAGCGCGATGCGGGTCAGGGTCGGGCCCGATCACCGAAGCCGTGAAGAGGTAGCCCGCCGCGAAGAGATGCAGGTGGACCAGGGCGTAGACCGCCGCGGAGGCGTGCATCAGTTGGAATAGCTCGGTGGTGTAGAGCAGCCAGAGCCCACCGGCATTCAGCGTCGCAGCAACCATCGGATGGGTGAGTCCTCTGACCCCGGCACTGCGCAGAATCCGGCTCACCCTCCTGGCCGCGACGGTAGGTAGGGCACGCATCGTCAGCGTGATCGGCGCTCCCAGCACCATCAGCAGCGGAGCGATCATCCCCAGCAGGAGGTGTCCGAGCATATGCGCGGTGAAGCTGGTGTGCGCCGCCTGGGCGACCGGCCCCAGGACCCCCGCGACCGCGCACCCGATTCCGGCATACCAGAGCAGGGTGCGCCGCAGCGGCCAGAGGCTGCGTCCCCGGGCAGCCCAGAGGCCCAGGGCATAGCCCAGCGCGCCGACACCGAGCAGCAGCACGACGACGACGTCGAGCGCGATCCACTCCATGCCCGTCATGGCGGGCCCTACACTGGGGCCGGCGTCGTGCGGGCCCATCGGGTGATGCGCGGCGTCCACGTCCAGGACGCTCAGACCGCGACGTCGTGAGAACGGGCGCGGCGCAGCATGAACAGTCCGACGAACAGAAGCACCAGGCCGCTGCCGATCCATATCGCGTCGTAAAGCAGCAGGTCCACGCCGTAGCGGATCTGGTGGATGCCCAGCACCTTGTGGCTGACTACGCCGTCCAGAAGCTGGAAGAACCCCACTCCTGTGATGACGGCCCCGCCCCAGCGCCTCCAGGGCACCGCGGTGCGCCGACGCAGGTCTGCCAGCAGGAAGAGGCCCCAGATGGTGATGAACCAGCCGAAGGCGTGGAAGAACCCGTCGGCAGTCAGGGCCACTTCAGTGGTGGACAGGTCGTAGAAGTGGTGCCACTGCAGAGCCAGATGGAAGATGAACAGATCGATCATCGAGGCTGCGATCCCTGAGCCGAACAGCACACCGGAGAGAACCACGCGCCGGTCGAGCTGGGCCCTCGAATGTCTGCTCACAAGGCCAGCCTAGTGATGCGGCAACGCTCCTGGTTCGGAGCGCCACTGGTGGCGGCGCGTCACGCGTGGGTGTAGGTCAGGCAATCTGCGTTGTCGGCTCCCGGACCGACTCGGACTTCAGGTGCACTGCACATCAGGTGCTCGTTGTGGAGGCATTCCGTGCGCTGGCAGGCCCCGACCCCGGCCAGCACCTTCGGAAGGCCACCGTCGACGCCGATGTCGATGAACGTGGCGCAGGTTGCATGGTCTTCCTGCCCGCCGACCGTGATGGCCGCGGCGTTGCAATGAGAATGATCGTTGAAGGAGCAGCTTGCAACGCTGCATTCCGAAACTTGCGTGCTCATGACAAGGATCCTCCTTGGTGTGGCCGCCCGGTTGGGCTGCTCCATGTCACCACCGTAGACCTGAAAGGGGTGATCAAAAAGGGCCAGCGGTGTGACCTAATTGGGCTCCGCCACGCAGCTCCCGCGAGGTCGACCGGGGCCAAAAGTCACCGGGACGGCGCTGGTTCACTCAGCGGCAGCCGCACCGTGAGCACAGTCCGGCCGGGGACGCTGTCGATGTCCACGTGACCCGCATGTGCCTGCACGATCGCTTCGACGATGGACATGCCCAGTCCGGTGCTCCCGGCGGTGCGGGATCTCGAGCTGTCACCGCGCACGAACCTGTCAAAGAGTCGGTCCTGGAGCAGAGGCGGAATCCCCGGACCGTCGTCTTCGACCTGAATCAGCGCTGAACCACCCTGTGTGCCCAGTCGAACGGTCACCACGGTTCCCGTCGGAGTGTGGGTTCGCGCATTGTTCAGCAGATTCGCCATCACCTGGTGCAGCCGATGAGCGTCCCCGTCTACGAGAATCTCCGCCGCGTCCTCATCAAGCTCCATCAACCAGCGATGGTCCGGGCCGGTGACCTGGGCGTCTGCACAGGCGTCGACGACGACGCCGGCCAGCGCCACCACCTCCTGCCGAAGCGGTGCCCCGGAGTCCAGACGGGCCAGCAGCAGCAGGTCTTCAACCATGACGGCCATCCGCGCGGCCTCCGACCCGATGCGCTCCAATGAACGGTCCACGTTCTCCGGCAGCGGCTCCTGCACCCGTGAGGCCAGCTCGGCGTAGCCGCTCACCGAGGCCAGTGGAGTGCGCAGCTCATGGCTCGCGTCGGCGACGAACCGTCTCAGCCGTTCCTCGCTCTCCTGGCGGACGTGCAGGGAGTCCTCCACATGGTCGAGCATCGTGTTGAAAGCCGCCCCGACCTGGCCGGTCTCAGTATGTGCCCGGGTGTCTGCAGGTGGCAGCCGCTCGTTCAGCCGCACCGTACCGGAGGACAGGGGCGTCTGCGCCACCCGGGTGGCGGCCCGAGCGAGGCGATCCAGGGGGCGCAGTCCGAGCCGGATCAGCACCAGCGCGCCCAGCAGCGCCAGGACGATGGTCACCAGGGCGACCAACGAGAAGATCAGCACCTGATCACGGACGGTCTGGTGCACCCCGGAGAGTGACTGGCCCGCGATCACCGTGGCGAACGCATCGTCGCTGCGCACCTGCTCGGCGGCTACGCGGTAGTCGCCCTGCTCACCGAGGTCCACTTCCTCGGGATCTTCCTCGGTGCCCTCGGCCGCTTTCAGGACAGAGATCTGATCCTCCGTCAGCTCGACCACGGCGCCGCCGCTCTCCTCGACCACCTGAGCCACCGGCGGCTCACCATCTAGCAGCACCAGGGTGACGGATCCGCGCTGTGGGCCGGGACCGACGTCGCCCGGAGCGAATCCCTGATCACCCGGCTCCTGACTCTCAGGCGGAGTCCCGTCCTCTTCACGGCCGGGACCGCCGAAGTCACCCCGAGACTGCGCTTCCATGAGATTCTGCGCGGAGATGTCCAACGAGATCCGCAGCTGGTCATCGAGGCGCTCCAGCAGAAACTGCCGCTGCATGCTCACACTGACGCTGCCGATGATCACCACTGCGGTGATCAACAGGGCCACGATGCTGGCGGCCAGCTGGCGACGCAGCGGCCACTGGCTCACCCGGGCCAGCCCGCGCAGTCGCTCACGCATCGGCGGCCCTGATGGAATACCCGACCCCGCGGAACGTGTGGATCATCGGCGGGCCCAACCGGTCGATCTTTTTGCGGAGGTAGGAGATGTAGAGCTCGACCACGCTGGCCCTGCCCCCGAAGTCGTACTCCCAGACCCGGTCGAGAATCTGTGCCTTGCTCAGCACGGTCCTGGGGTTCTCCATCAGGTAGCGCAGCAGCGCGAACTCGGTGGCGGTGAGCTCGATCCGCGTCCCCTCGCGAGTGACCTCGTAAGTCTCCTCGTGGAGCAGCAGGTCACCGACCACGAGCACCGGGTCCCCAGGGCCCGTGGTCAGCACGTGGCGGCGGATCATTCCACGGAGCCGCAGCATGACTTCTTCGAGGCTGAAGGGCTTGGTGACGTAGTCGTCCCCGCCGGCGCTGAGCCCCGCGATCCGGTCCGAGACGTCATCCTTCGCAGTGAGGAACAGCACCGGGACCTGGTTGCCCTGGGCTCGCAGTCGGGTGACCATCTCGATGCCATCGATTCCAGGCATCATCACGTCAAGGACGACGACGTCGGGGCGCACCTCGCGCACGGCCTTCAGCCCTTCCTGGCCGTCAGCAGCGATATACGGTTCCCAGCCCTCGGATTTCGCCGCCATGGCGAGAAGCTCGCTGAGCATCGGTTCGTCATCGACGACCAGCACCCGGATGGGCGTCCCATCCGGGTGCGTGACGTTGTGCAGGTCCATATCCATAATCTACTGCTCGAACTCGGTCTCACCGGGCGCGATGCCCTCGGGTGCGCCCGGCATGCCGCCACCCTGACCGGTTCCCATGCCTCCGGCAGGTGCTTGACCCGCGACCGCCTCGATCGCTGACTCGGCGGTCTCCACGCTGTAAGTCTCCCCGGCGGTGACGGTGTCATCGCTGTAGAAGATGTACCCGTACTCCTTGGTCGGGGTGACACTGCCCAGCTCCGTTCCGGACGCGTCGAGCACGGTGGCGGACTCCTCGGCAGCGCCAGTCGCGGAGGCGGCAACCCAGCCCTGGTCGCCGGAGGCCGGGGTCTGTTCCATGCTGCCTGCCGAGGACCCCACCACGGTGCCCCCGTCGATGCTGAACTCTCCATTGGCGTCGAAGGCACCATTGCCGCCCCATGTGGTGCCGAAGACACGGGTGGCGCCGCCGGTGACCTGCAGTGTGCCGTTGGAATCGATGCCATCACCCTCGGCGTCGACCGTCAGGGTGCCCCCACTGATGATGAGCTCGGAGCCGTCGTCGCCCATCTCACCGCCCATGCCTGCCCCTCCGCCGGGCTGAACCTGCTCAGTGGTCTCCGTCGTGTCCGTGGTCTCCGCCGATTCGGCGTCGTCTGCGGCTTCTGATTCAGCGTTGAAGGAGGCGTTGAGCCCGTCATCGCTGGCGGTGACGTCGATGTTCCCGTCTTCGATGAACAGATAGCTGGCCTCGAGGCCCTCATAGGACTCGGTCACAGTCACGGTGGCTCCATCGATGGTCAACGTGTGCTCGGCGTGGGCCCCGTCATCGCCCGTGGCCGCGGTGATCATGCCGGAGCTCAGCTGGATGGAGCCATCGGAGTGCAATGCGTCATCAGCGGAATCGGTAGCGGTCTCGCCGCCGTCGACCACCAGAAGCACTCCGGCCTTCAGGCCCTTGGAGGAAAGGTCCTCCACCGGGGCCACGGAGGCACCGCCCCCGGAGACGATGTCCAGGGTGCCACCGCTGATCAGCAGGTCCGAGGCCGCATCGATCCCGTCCTGCTCTGCGGTCAGGTTCAGCGTGCCGTCAATGATGAGCACGTATCCGCGGTCGGCGTCGTCCTCGTTGTTAGATCGAAGCGCGTCTCCGCCGGCGTCCACAGTGAGCGTGCCGCCGGCGACGACGAGCGCGTCCTTTCCGCGAAGACCATGACCCGCGGCGGTGACCGTGATCTCTCCGGAGCTGACCACCAGGTCCTTCTTCGTGGCGATGCCGTCCCCGCCCCGGCCGGTGACCTCGAGCGCCCCGCTGCCGGTGATCTGCAGATCGGTGTCGGCGAAGATCGCGGCGTCTTCCTCGGCATCCTCGGCATAGGACTCGGCGTCGGCCACCGTGTTCGTGGAACCCTCGGCGAGTTCGATGTTCACTCCATCGGCGCTGGTGAGCAGGATGGCCGGGCCGGCGTCGTTGGTGATGGTGGCTTCATCGAGGATCAGGGTCACCTGGTCCTCCTCGTCTGCTGTTACGGCGACCTGGCCCTCCAGGCTGCCGGAGATCCGGTAAGTTCCGGCTTCGGTGATGGTGACGGTGCTGTTTTGAACGGTCACCGACTCGCTCTCGGTCGAGGCGGTGTCACCGTCGAGGGTGATGCTCTGGACTTCGGTCTCAGCAGCGGCGCCGTCATCGGCGGTCCAGTAGTCGTGATTCTCGGTCATGGCAGCCTCGGTGTCTGGGCCAGAACCGGCGGAATTCTCGGAGGTCGGATCATCAGAGGCTTCGGTGGAGCTGCCCTCAGTGGACGAGGCCGGGGTCGTCTCCTGCTGTGAGGTCGAGGAGGCGGCTTCGGCGTTCTCGGTGGTGGGCAGGGCGCAGCCGACCAGAAGGGAGAGCGTGCTGGCCGTCGCAGCGGTGGCGAGGAAGATGCGAGTGCGCGGGGTGCGTGAGGCGGTGGTGTTCATCGGATTCCTTCGAGTTGTGTGGAGCGCAGCGTCTGGTGGAGCACGCGGCTCCATTTATTGGCGGGCAGGTCCGGGCGCAGAGCCGCGAGCCCGGTGGAGTACTTGGAGATGGAGACCGGGCGGATCCCGTGGGACCACAGGAGCCGGTCGAAGGAGCTGGCCCGACTGGCCGATTTGGTCTCGATGATCGCCAGATCAGGGCGGTCCAGCGCGGTGGTGCAGTCGTTGCGGGGAGGCAGCGCCCAACGCAGCTCGGTGTCGATGGTCAATCGGGAGACGGCGCCTGCCGGGCCTTCGCGGAGCACCAGGGTGATGCGGTCGTAACCGGTGCTGAGACTGGGGGCCAACGACCAGGCGAGGTCGCCGGAAAGGCCCACGCTGGACAGGACTTCGCCTGCGTAAGTGCGAGCCTCAGGGTTCAGGCTGCTCATCGCGTGGAGATCGTGCGGGATGCGCTCCTTGACTGTGGTGCCGCGGGAGCCTTTGGTCTTGGCTTCAAGGAACGCGATGCCCGAATCGACATAGGCGCGGGTGCGCAGCTTGAATCGTCGGCGCCGACCGCGGGCAGCCCGGTGGTAGGCGACCAGGTCGGGGGTGTCGAAGTAGACAGATTCATAGCTGAAGCTGCGCCGTGCATCGATCTGCAGGATCTGCGTGCGCGGGTCCAGCCAGGTGTCCAGTAGTTCTGGGACTTCGCGGGGGACCAGGTACTTGCGGTCGACCCGGGTCTGCAGCTCGGCCTGCGCATTGATCGCTTGCAGCGTGATGGGGGCGAGGTCGCCGGTCCAGGAGAGTGTCATCGCTGGGCGCTCGCGTCCTGGCGCAGACTGTTGCGGACCGCCGTCTGGTACTGGGCGTAGTTGCTCTGCTCATCGGACTGCGGAGCGTAGACGCGGCTGCTGCTGTCTGGACGGTGCCAGCGGACATCCACGGTGGTGGTGTCATTGACCACGTCCAGTTCGGTCACCTCCATCACCTTCACCGTGCCGCCGAGCAGCTGCTCCACATGGGCCCGCAGGGACGACTCATCGATGAAGGCCCTGTCGAGGCGCAGCGATTGCTGCCGGGCACGGGAGAGCAGCATGGGGGAGTCCACGATCGCGAGCATGGTCAGGATCAGTGCGATCAGGCTGATGCTCAGCAGCGGCTGCAGGGTGTCGAACCCGGCGATCAGCCCGATGGCCAGCGAGGCGAAGTAGTAAGCCACCTCGTGCTGGGAGATCTCGGAGGAGCGCAGTCGGATGATGGAGAGCACCCCGAAGAGACCAAGGCCCACCCCCATTCCGATCTCGGCGCTGGCCAGCACTTTGGTGACCGCGAGGACGCCGATGTTGACCACCACAAAGGCCGTGACCAGGTCGCGACGGCGGTGACGGCGGAAGTAGAGGGCATAGGCAAGGACGACGACGGCGACAAGGTCGACCGCTATCAACATCAGACTGGTCATGGGGAGCTCCTGGGGTCGGGGATTCGTGACTCCCTCAGAAGACCGCGGCTTGCTATGACTCAGCTATGGATGGCGCAGGGTCAGGCTATGACTTGCAGAGCAGGCGTCCAGGATGTATCCAGCTGCAAATATGTTCTTGCTCGGGAAAGGCTGTTGCAGTCAGACATATATGGGGTTCAATGATCGGGCTCACATTCAGCGTCGTCGGCCGCCCCATCCGATGACCGCAACGCACTACCCACGAAGGACGTGACATGACTCAGGCTGACCTGACTTATCGAACACTGGGCCGAAGCGGCGCCATCGTCTCTACCCAGGCGCTGGGCACGATGACCTTCGGCGCGGAGGCCGACGAAGCGACTTCACATGCGCTGATCGACACATACGTCGCGGCCGGTGGCAACTTCATCGACACAGCCGACGTCTACAGCGCAGGCACCAGTGAGGAGATCATCGGCCGGTGGCTCGGCTCTCACCCCACCGAGGCACGGCAGATCGTCCTCGCCACGAAGGGACGGTTCCCGATGGGCCAAGGCCCCAACGATCTGGGGACCTCGCGTCGGCACCTGCGTGAGGCACTCGACGCGTCGCTGCGCCGACTCGGAGTGGACCACATCGACCTCTACCAACTGCATGCCTGGGACGCGATCAGCCCACTGGATGAGACGCTGCGTTTCCTCGATGATGCGGTGACGGCCGGAAAGATCGGATACTACGGCTTCTCCAACTTCACCGGATGGCAGCTCACCAAGGCTGTCCATCTCGCGGAGCGGCACGGCTGGTCACTGCCGGTGACCCTGCAGCCGCAGTACAACCTCCTCGTCCGTGGAATCGAACACGAGATCGTCCCCGCAGCCCTGGACGCCGGACTCGGTCTGCTGCCGTGGTCCCCCCTGGGAGGTGGGTGGCTGAGCGGGAAGTACCGCCGAGATGAGGCACCGACCGGTTCGACGCGGTTGGGGGAGAACCCGAAGCGCGGCATGGAAGCCTGGGAGAAGCGCAACTCTGACGAACGCACCTGGCGCGTCATCGACGCGGTCTCCGCCGTCGCCGAGGAGCACGGGGCGTCCTATTCGCAGGTGTCTCTGGCGTGGCTCAAGGCCCAGCCAGCGGTCACCTCTGTGATCCTCGGAGCCCGCACGATCGAGCAGCTTCAGGACAATCTGGGGGCGGATTCACTCGACCTGAACGCCGAGCAGCTGGACCGGCTGACTGCTGCGAGCGAGCCTGTGACGGAGGACTACCCCTACGGTGCCGCCGGTGTTCAGCAGCGCCACCGCAAGATGAGTGGCGGACGCTAGAGGGGCGCACCCGTGGGATCGGAACTCAGGCGAAAGGCCAGCGAACCTTGACGAAGACCGTTGAAGACATTGAGGCAGAAGCTACGGAAGTTGCTGCCGAGATAGGCTCGATCCTCGCTGAGCAGGGCTTGACCGTTGCGGTGGCCGAATCGCTCACCGGCGGCAAGCTCGCCAACCAGTTCGCAGCCACGGAGGGCTCCGGCGAGTGGTTTGCCGGGGGAGTGGTGGCCTATCAGTCTGGGGCTAAACACCAAGTGCTCAACGTGCCAGAAGGGCCGGTGATCTCGGAAGAGGCGGTCGTCAGCATGGTCGACGGGGTGACGACGCTGTTCAAGTCAGACACGGGCCTGGCGGCGAGTGGTGCCGGAGGCCCAGAGGGCCAAGAGGGACAGCCGGCCGGGACCACCTGGCTTGCTGCGGGAATCTTGGGCACCATGAAAACTGAACTGCATCATTTTTCCGGTGAACCCCTGGAGATCCTGGCTCAGACCGAGCTGCGATGCCTCCAACTGCTGCGATCCGTCCTGACAAGTCAAGAACTCTCGTCGAGCGAAGGGCGCTGAACCCGTAACGGATCCCGAGACTGCCTCCGGAACCCGAGCTCTGCCAGGGATTCTAGAGACACCTACCCACGTAGACGAAAGCGGCGAAGATCTGTGAATGCCCGCTGGGCAGACATGAATCTTCGCCGCTTTCCTCTGCCGCGCAATCAGCGGTGCACGAGTTCGGAATCGGGGGTGGCTGGGCCGACGACGGGAGGAGGCGTCAGTTGGCGCTCAGGTACATGGTGTTGGACCAGTACGGTGAGTTCAGCGAATACTGCACTGTTCCGACCCGGGGATTATTGGCGCCGATCAGCTGACCGTTGCCGACGTAGATGGCAGCGTGGCTGCCCCCGTTCTGGATGACGATGTCGCCCGGTGAAGGCGAGGAGACCTGGCGCATGGAGCTCATCATCGCGTACGTGCTGCGGGGCACGTCCACGCCGGCCTGCGAGTAGGCCCAGTTGATGAAGCCGGAGCAGTCCCAGCCGCTGGGGCTGCTGCCGCCGAAGGAGTAGGGGTTGCCGAGGCCTGCATAGGCCGCGCCGACGATCGAGCCGTTGCCGTCGCTGGAGGCAGGTGCTTCGCTCTGTGCTGGCTCGGAGGAGGCGACCTGGGTGTTGCCCTGACTCTGCTGCTGCGCCTGCCCGCCAGTGTCAGCCCGCTGGGAGTCCTGCGCGGGGGCCGGCTCCGGTTCTGGCTCTGGTGCCGGCTCAGGCTCTGGTTCCGGTGCCGGGGCTGGCTCTGGTGCTGGCGCTGGAGCGGGCTCTGGTTCAGCTGCGGGCGCGGGGGCTTCCACTTGTTCCGGCGCTGGCGCTGGGGCCGGCTCAGGTTCGGGGGCTGGGGCCGGCTCAGGTTCGGGAGCCGGGGCGGGGGCTGGCTCTGGTTCGGGGGCCGGTGTGGACTCCACGACTGGTCGGTCGAAAGTGAGCTCGACCTCCCGGGAGGCGGTCACTGCTACGGGAGAGGTCTCGCTGGCACGCTCCACGCTCAGCCCGGAGGCCGATACGTCAAGGGTGGTCACCTCGGGCGACTCGATGTCGGTGCTGGCGCTGGCGGCGGCACCAGAAGTGATCACCAGACCAGAGGCGGCGAAAGTAGCTGCAGCGCCGCGGCCAAAGGTGCCGGCGTGGAAGGCTACTGCGTTCGCCAGGAAAGGCTTGGTTGAGCGGCGCCGGTCCCGGCGCTGTGCGGAAGTCATGTTCTCAGTCATCGGTAGGAAACCTCTCCCAATTGTTGCGGGACCGCATCGGTGGAGTGCGAGCCGGTAAGCTCGAGCGCTCCAGATCTTGATCGATTGCGATACTCCGCACCCTGCCTAGCGGTAGTTTTTGCGAACGGCTCCGGTCAGCGGCAGAGGAGTCTGACCCGAGGTGCTTGCGACATCGGACTGCAGTCGCGAGCACAAGTTCGACGGTATAACAGACTGATAACAAATGTCACGTTCAGGTCACGGTGATCTATGCCATCTGCCTCGAACCCTGCCTTCTGCACCCGCTGCGGGCCCGTGGCGGGCGCCGATGCCCGCCCCGGAGTGTGAGACTCGAGGTCTTGGACTGGGTTCCGGCGGGGGTCTTGGGTTCGCTCACAGGGCGGGTGTTCCATCTGGAAACACTCGTGGATCAGACGGCGGCTGCTTGCGGTCATCGTTCACGTAGTACAGCGTCCCGACCACGACACCGATCACGAGCCGGGGATATGGAACGCGCATCCTGCGCAATGCCGCTTCAGAGGCCGTGTCGACCCACCAGCCGAAGCGCCACAGACCGTAGGTGAAGGCAGCTCCGCCGACCGCGCACCCGGCGCGCGCCGCGGGGCTCAGTGTGACGGTCTCCACCGTTTTCTGCCCGGAGGCGCGTTTCAGCGTCGCGGAGCCAACGCCTGGCACCGCGATGATGGCGGCCACTGTGGCGGCAGAGCCCCAGGTCATCGTGCGCCTCAGCCATGCCGGGTATTTCGAACCTGGGACGAGGGCCAGCGCTCCTCCGGTGAGGGCCTGAGACCAGGGGCTGTCCATGAATCTGGAGGCGGGGTACTTGGACGACATGTCTGCAGCCTAGGGCGGCCCAATCCTCAGGTCATCAGCCCTAGGTTGTAACTCGTCCATCCGGGTGGGAGTCAGGAGGGCTGGCGCGTGGACCACACCGCGAGCGCGATCAGCGCCGGCTGGAAGAACAGCCGCACCAATCGCTTGCGGTCCGTATCCAACCCGAACCCATCACGCTGGTGCACATACTGGGCGATGTTGCCGGGGAAGACCGCGGCGAAGAAGAGGCCCGCCGCATCGCCCACCAGCGGACGGTACTGCTGGGGAGAGAACAGCAGCGCGGTTCCCAGCCCGATCTCGGCCACCCCTGAGGCGAGGACGGTGGTATCCGGATCCAGCGGCAGCGACTTCGGAACCTGCGCGCGGAACTCCTCGCGGGCCCAGGCCAGGTGGGAGACACCGGCGAAGGTCAGAGCGGATCCGAGGAAGATTCGGCCGGTGGTGCGCGCAAGGGAAGCCATAGCTCAACAGTAGCGCTGGAAGCAGCCTCCAACGATGGAGGAGGAGGTTTTCACTCTAGAAGCGAAATGGTGGGCCCTGCCGGGATCGAACCGACGACAACCGCGGTGTAAACGCGGTGCTCTACCAGCTGAGCTAAAGGCCCGGGTGCAGATCCCGCCCGCAGGGCGCGATCTGCCGCAGCAAGAAGTGTAGCAACCCTCGTGTGAAGCTCAGGACCGTCCGCGGGCCTGGTTCAGCTGGGTCTGCTCCGCGGCGTACAGCGCCGCCCCGACGATCCCGGCGTTGTTCTGCAGTCCGGCGACCTCCACCTTCGCGCGCAGGTCCGTGACATGCGGCAGGAAGTCCTCGCTGCGCTTGGAGATCCCGCCGCCGATGATGAACAGCTCGGGGGACTGCAGCCGCTCCACGTGTTTCAGGAATCGGTTCAGGAGCTTGCCGTACTCGTCCCAGGGCATGTCCGCGCGTTCGCGCGCAGCGGCGGATGCCTTCTTCTCCGCCACCTCGCCCTCGAACTCCAGGTGACCCATCTCGCTGTTGGGGACCAGCACGCCGTCGTGCACCAGAGCAGAACCGATTCCTGTGCCCAGCGTGATCGTCATGACCGTGCCCTCCAGTCCCTTGCCTGCTCCATACCGGGCCTCAGCAAGACCCGCGCCGTCGGCGTCGTTCAGGGTGTGGATTTGGCCGGGCAGATGCTTCAGCAGCGCGGCGGCGTCGGTGTTGATCCAGGACTCGTCGATGTTTGCCGCGGAGAGCACGATGTTCTTGTCCACGATCGCCGGGAACAGCACGCCGATCGAGAGCTCGGACTCCGCGGGGGCCTTCTCCCGACCAAGCAGCTCCTCGAGGATCTGGCCGATGACCTCGGCCACCGCCTCCGGGGTCGCCGGCTTCGGGGTGGGGATGCGGAAGCGCGCACCGGTCAGCGTGCCCTTGTGCAGGTTGACGATCCCGCCTTTGATGCCGGTGCCGCCCACGTCGATGCCGATGGCCCGCTTGGGCAGATCCGAGACGGTCTCGCTGGCAGGGGCGACGGCCTGGGCAGCCAGCGGCTGCTCGTGAGAAGAGCTCATAGTGGTGCAGTATCTCCGTGCTGTGGGGGAGGGGACCGGTCTCAGTCGCCCGAAGGCAGCGTGAGGATCTCGGCGCCGTCATCGGTGACGACCAGAGTGTGCTCGAACTGCGCGGTGCGCTTCCGGTCGCGGGTCACGGCCGTCCAGCCGTCCTCCCACATGTCCCAGTGGCGCGTGCCCAGGGTGAGCATCGGTTCGATGGTGAACACCATTCCCGGTTCCATCAGGCGCGCGTGGTCCGGTGCCGCATCGAAGTGCGGGATCACCAGTCCGGTGTGGAACGCCTTGCCCACTCCATGGCCGATGAACTCGCGTACCACACCATAGCCGAAACGCTTCGCGTAGGACTCGATGGCGCGACCGATCACGTTGATGGGGCGCCCGGGTTTCACCGCGCGGATCGCGCGCATCATCGCCTCCTCGGTCCGCTCCACCAGCAGGCGGGACTCCTCATCGACCTCACCGACGAAGAACGTGCGGTTGTGATCCCCGTGGACACCGTCGATGTAGGCGGTGATGTCCAGGTTCACGATGTCGCCCTCGGCGAGCATGGTGGTGTCCGGGATCCCGTGGCAGATGACCTCGTTGACCGAGGTGCAGATCGCCTTCGGGAACCCGCGGTAGGACAGGCAGGACGGGTACGCACCGCGATCGGTCAGGTACTGGTGCGCGTAGGCGTCGAGCTCCTCGGTGGTGACCCCGGGGCGGATCAGCTTCGAGGTGGCGACCATCGCGTCCGCGGCGAGCTGGGCGGCGCGGCGGATGCGTTCCACCGTGGCGGCGTCATAGACGTCCTCACCGGTGTACTCCGGCGGCGCCTCCAGGCCCACGTAGTTGGGCCGCTCGATATGAGCCGGGACCGCCCGCTCGGGGGAAACGGCACCCTTGGTCAGGGTGCCCACCGGGGCATGGGAGGACAGGGGAGTGGACTGCTGGGTAGCCATGCGCGCCATCCTATCGGTCAGCCGGCGTCGTGCTGCGGCGTGGACTCAGCCGCAGCACGACGTGGGCGCAGCTGCAGCACCAGGGCCAGCACGGCGATGACCACCACCACGCTGATCGCCACCGGCAGGGAGGAGCCCTGGGTCATCACGCCGATCGCCGGGGACAGGCTCAGCATCACAGCGCGCATGGCCCAGCTGATCCAGGTCACCCCGCTGTGATCCGGAAGTCCCGGGACCCGATCGGCGCGGGCGAAGGCCAGTGGCACCGTCACCGCGCAGCCCAATCCCGCCACGGCCAGGCTGATCAGAGTCAGTCCGATCCCCGGCGCCCAGGCCGCACCGAGCAGCCCAAGGATCACCGCGCTCAGGCTGACGATCAGCGAGGCGCGCTCGCCGAGCCCGTCGATGACCCGGTCGCCGAGCATCCGCCCGATGAACTGAGCGCCGAGCAGCACACTGAGTCCGACGCCGGCCGAGGCGGGGTCCATCCCCCGTTCCGTGGAGAGCAGCACGGCCGACCAGTTGTTGCCGATGTCCTCCACGGAGATCCCGGCCAGCGCGATCAGCGCGAGGGGGAGCAGGATTTTGGCGGTGGACCAGCCCGAGGGTCGCGCCGGGGTTTGGGCAGAGTCGTCTGCCACCACCGGTTCGGGCGTGAACGCCCGGGCGGCGAGAGTCATGGCAAGGATGCAGAAGATCGCCCAGATCGCCATGTGCACCAGCAGCGGCACGCCCAGCACCGCGGCCAGTGTTCCCACGCCGCCGCCGATCGCTGCGCCGATGCTCCATCCGGCGTGCATGGAGTTCAGCAGGGACCTGCGGTACGCCGCTTGGACGCGCAGGCCCTGTGAATTCTGCGCCACGTCCACGCTCGCATCGCCGAAGCCCGTCAGCAGCAGGCCCAGTACCACCACCCAGGGACTGCCCAGGGCGACCCCGGCCGCAGCCAGGGTCAGCGAAGCCCCCATCCAGAGGCTGCCGAAGCTGGCGGTCCTGGCCACGCCGATCCTCCGCGCGATCACTCCCGGGAAGTGCAACGCCAGGGCCCCACCCAGCCCGAGACCGACCACCACCAGACCGAAGACCGCGGGGCTCAGCCCAAGCGTGTCCTTGACCTCGGCGTAGCGGGCGAGCAGCGAGGCGGGCAGGGCCCCGTTGGTGGCGAAGGCGGCCATGGTCGCCAGCCGACTGCGCCGCAGGGAGGGCGCGCTGCGTCGTCGTGAGGTGGCCGATGTGGTGTCGGATGGGGAGCTTGCGTGCATGAGCAGAAGTCTGGCACGTCGCCTCGGTGGTGCAGCTCACCCGGGGCGTATCCTGGGCACATGAGTACCGAATATTGGTTCAACGTGCGCACCGGAGCGATCGAAGAGGGCGCGCAGTCCTCCTGGAAACACCTGCTGGGTCCCTACACCAGCCGCGATGAAGCCGCCGAGGCGCTCAAGCGGGTGGAGGCCAACAACGAGGCCTGGGACGAGGAGACCTCCGAGCACTGGGACGACGACGGCGGCCACGATCGCACACCGAAGAGCTGAGTCCGCGCTGGATCAGGACGGCGGACCAGTAGTGAGTCGGCACTGAACCACCGGCAGTTCTCGCTGAGCCGCCGGTTCAATTGGTGAAGCTGTGCTCCTCGGCTGGGAAGTGTCGCTCGCTGACGTCCTTGCGGTACTGCCCCGCGGCGCGGGAGACGACCTCGCGGAGATTTGCGTACTGCTTGACGAACTTCGGCACCCGGCCGGTGCCCAGACCCAGCATGTCCTGCCAGACCAGCACCTGGCCCGTGGTGCCGTTGCCGGCACCGATCCCGATCGTGGGCACGCCCAGCTTGCCGTCCACCTCGGCGGCCAGGTCCGCTGGGACCATCTCCATGAGCACGCAGAACGCGCCCGCGGCTTCCAGCGCCAGCGCGTCGGCCCTAAGCGCTTCGGCGGCCTCTCCACGGCCCTGCACCCGGTAGCCGCCCAGGGCGTGCTCGGACTGGGGGGTGAAGCCGATATGCGCCATCACCGGGATGCCCGCTGCGACCAGCGCGCGGACATGCTCAGCCATCGCCGCGCCGCCCTCGATCTTCACCGCCTGCGCTCCGCCCTCCTTCATGAACCGCACACCCGTGGCCACGGCCTGGGCGGGGGAGGACTCGTAGCTGCCGAACGGCAGGTCGGCGACGACCAGCGCGCGGTTCGCGCCATTGACCACTGACCTGGTGAAGACCAGCATCTCCTCGACGGTGATCGGCAGGGTGGAGGAGTGCCCCATCATCACGTTCGACGCCGAGTCACCCACCAGCAGCAGCTCGATCCCGGACTCGTCGAAGATCGAGGCGATCTGGGCGTCATAGGCGGTCAACATGGAGAATTTCTGGCCGGCATCCTTGAACTGCTGAAGATGCACGGTGCGTACCCGTTTGGGGCTGATCTGCTCGGACATGGGATCAGGCTACCGAACTCTGCGCGGACTCACCCGTGGGAGCGGGAGGAGTTGGGTAGAGTGGTCCCGGCGACACCCACGGCATTTCAGGAGGCTGCACCGCATGGATCGACAGCAGGAATTCGTACTGCGCACCATCGAGGAGCGCGACGTCCGCTTCGTGCGCCTCTGGTTCACCGATGTCGTGGGCTCCCTGAAGTCCGTGGCCCTGGCTCCGGCCGAGGTTGAAGGGGTCTTCAGCGAAGGCCTGGGCTTCGACGGCTCCTCGATCGAGGGGCTCTCCCGCGTCTTCGAATCCGACATGCTGCTCAAGCCGGACCCCTCCTCCTTCCAGATCCTTCCCTGGCGCGGTGAGGAAGAGCCCACCTCGCGGATGTTCTGCGACATCCTCACCCCGGACCAGGAACCCGCCGCCGGGGATCCGCGCAACGTGCTGCGCCGCCAGCTCGACGTCGCAGGGGAGATGGGCTTCACCTGCTACACCCACCCGGAGATCGAGTTTTACGTGCTCGAGTCCGAGGAGACCGACGCCGACGGCAGTCCCATCCCCGTGGACCGCGCCGGATACTTCGACCACGTCACGGGCAGCGTCAGCCAGGACTTCCGCCGCCACACGGTCAACATGCTCGAGGCCGTGGGCATCTCCGTGGAGTTCAGCCACCACGAGGCAGGCCCCGGTCAGAACGAGATCGACCTGCGCTACGCCGACGCGCTGACCACTGCGGACAACATCATGACCTTCCGCACCGTGATCAAAGAGGTCGCGATCACCCAGGGCAAGTACGCCAGCTTCATGCCCAAACCCTTCACCGAACACCCGGGCTCGGGCATGCACACCCACTTCGGGCTCTTCGAAGGCGACACCAACGCGTTCTTCGCGCCGAACACCGAGTACAACCTCTCCACGACCGCACGGCAGTTCATCGCCGGCATCCTGCGCCACGCGCCGGAGTTCACCGCGATCACCAGCCAGTTCGTGAACTCCTATAAGCGTCTCTGGGGCGGCGGCGAGGCTCCCTCCCACGTCTCCTGGGGCCACAACAACCGCTCCGCACTGGTCCGGGTCCCGCTGTACAAGCCCACCAAGGGCGGCTCGGCCCGCGTCGAGTTCCGCGGCATCGACTCCGGCGCGAACCCGTACCTGGGCTACGCCGCCGTCCTCGGCGCCGGGCTCAAGGGCATCCGCGAGGGCTACGAGCTGATGGACCCGGTGGGTGAGGACGTGTGGTCGCTGACCACCTCTGAGCGCAAGGCGCTGGGCATCAAGCCGCTTCCGGGCACCCTGCATGAGGCGCTGCGCCAGATGGAAGACTCGGAGCTGATGGCCGAGATCCTGGGCGAGCAGGTCTTCGAGAACTTCCTGCGCAATAAGCAGCAGGAATGGGACGACTACCGCGTCAACGTCTCCCCGTTCGAGATCAAGCGGTATCTCGGCCTGATCTGATCGTGGCCGCCTCCACGCTCACCCACCGGGACCTGATCGCCGCGGGCTTCCAGGAGCTCGAGCGGGCCTCAGGATTCCTGGCCGACGAGCATCTCAGCGGCCTGGACGCAGCGGTGCTGCTGCGCACCCTGCACTACGCGCCGAACCCCGATCAGGCGCTGCTGCTGCTGATCCGTCTGGTCGAGCGCGCCGGGAACGTCTGTGACCTCTTCACCGATGACACCGACGGGGTCTACCTGCGCGCGGTCCCGCTGATCCGGCTGCTCGGGGCTTCCGAGGCGCTGGGCGAGTTTCTGGTCCGCCGTCCGGAGAACTGCGATCTGCTCTTCGAGATCGCCGACACCCTGCAGGCGGACCGGGACGAGCATCAGCACCACCACACCCCCGACGACGCCGCGGCCATCGCCCATCCGGAGGTCACCGAACCCGGGGTGCTGCGCGCCCGGCTGCTGGAATCCGTCCATGCGGACCCCGATGCGGAGACCCCCGCCGCCGAGCTGACCGAGGAGTTCACCGCCAAAGAGGCAGGCGTCGCGCTGCGGCGGGCTTACCGGCGGGAGCTCACCGCGCTGGCACTGGCCGATCTCAGTGCGGCTGATCCCGCCGCCTACCAGCCGCTGGTCTCACGCCAGCTCGCCGACCTCGCCGCCGCGGCTATCGACGCCGCACTGGCAGTCAGCCGCGCGGAGCTCACTGCGCGCAACGGACGCACCGCCGCCATGGTGGAGCTCGCGGTCATCGGCATGGGCAAATGCGGGGCCCGGGAGCTGAACTACATCTCGGATGTGGACGTGATCTTCGTGCACCGCGCCGCCGAGGACATCGATTCCGCCGCCGCACGCAACACCGCCGTGGCCATGGCCTCGGGCATCTCCAAGGTCATCAACGGCGCGGGCCCCGAACCCGGTCTGTGGGAGGTGGACGCGAATCTGCGTCCGGAGGGCCGCGAGGGAGACCTTTCCCGCACCCTGGAGTCCCATCTGGAGTACTACAAGCGCTGGGCCCACGGCTGGGAGTTCCAGGCTCTGCTCAAGGCCCGACCGATCGCGGGCAGCCGCAGCCTGGGTCAGGACTACATCGAGGCGATCTGGCCGCAGGTCTGGACCTCCTCCGCCCAGGAGAACTTCGTGGAGAACGTCCAGCGGATGCGCCGGCGGGTCTTCGACAACATCCCCGCCGATGAAGTGGACCGGGAGATCAAGCTCGGCCGTGGCGGGCTGCGTGACATCGAGTTCACCGTGCAGCTGCTGCAGCTGGTCCATGGCCGGGTGGATGAGTCCCTGCGGGTGCGGGACTCGCTGACCGCCATCGAGATGCTCGAGGCGGGGGAGTATGTGGCGCGGTCCGATCGCGATGCGATGTCTCGCTGCTACCGGATGCTGCGCCTCTACGAGCACCGGATCCAGATGAGCCATATGCGTCGGACTCATCTGATGCCCGTGAAGCCCGATGAGATCCGCGCGCTGGCCCATGCCGTGCGGCCGCCGAACCGGCGTCGTCGTCCTGCAGGGGATGAGGTGCTGAACCAGTGGCGCGACATCGCCCGGGAGGTCGCCAGCTTCCACGAGCGGATCTTCTACCGCCCGCTGCTCTCCACCACGGCCGTGCTCTCCGACGATGAGGTGCGGCTCACCGCCAAGGCCGCCCAGGACCGGCTCTCCGCACTGGGTTACCACGATCCCGCCGGCGCCATGCGGCACATCTCCGCTCTGACCTCCGGGCTGACCCGCCGCGCGAAGCTGCAGCGCCGGATCCTGCCGATGATGCTGGGCTGGTTCGGCGAAGGCGTGGACCCCGACGGCGGACTGCTCGCCTTCCGGCGGCTCAGCGAGTCACTGGGGCAGAGCCCCTGGTACCTGACCATGCTGCGGGATTCCTCCGTGGCTGCCGAGCGGCTCTCGCTGATCCTGGCCGGGTCCAAGTTCATCTCCGACATGCTGGAGCACTCGCCGGAGTCCACCAAGTGGCTCGGGGACAACGCGGCGCTGGCTCCGCGCAGCTTCGAGACCCTCTGGCGCGAGGTCAGCAACAAGATCACCCGACACAAGGGCGACCTGGAGACCGGGATGCGACTGACCCGGCTGGTACGCAAGCGTGAGACCCTGCGCGTAGCCATCGCTGACGCGGTGGGGCTCCTCGACGTCTCCGCTGTGGGCATCGCACTCTCCGATGTGGACCGCGCGGCCACGCTCGGAGCGCTGCGAGTGGCCGAGCGCGAGATCTGGGACGCCGAGGGTCGGCACGCGGATCTCGCCGTCATCGCGATGGGACGCCAGGGTGGTCGCGAGATCGGGTACAGCTCAGATATGGACGCGCTCTTCGTGCACACGGTGGCCGAGGACGGGAATGCCTCGCGGGCCGATGTGCAGGCGCAGAAGCTCGCGGCGCGGGTCAGCGCGCTGCTGTCGAAGCCGCTCAAGCCCGCGATCCGCGGCGAGTTCCCGCTCAAACTTGACGCTGACCTGCGCCCGGAGGGCAAGAACGGCCCGCTCTCCCGTTCCCTGGACTCCTACGGCGAGTACTACCGGCGCTGGATGGACGTCTGGGAGCGGCAGGCGCTGCTGCGTGCCCGGCCGATCGCTGGAGACGACCACCTCCTTGACGAGTTCATGGAGATGGCCGATGCGGTGCGCTACGGCCCGGCGCCGAGCGCCTCACAGATCCGCGAGATCCGTCGGATCAAGGCACGGGTCGAGTCCGAGCGGCTGCCCCGCGGGGCTGATCCTTCCCGCCACGTGAAGCTGGGCCGCGGTGGACTCAGCGATGTGGAGTGGCTGGTGCAGCTGCTTCAGCTCGAACATGCCCACAACAAGCCGAGGCTGCGCACCACCTCCACGCTGACCGCACTAGACGTGCTGGTGGACGAGGAGCTGCTCAGCCCCGCTGAGGCCAAGCAGCTCACCGAGGCGTGGACCCTGTGCACCCGGGTGCGCTCGGCGAGCACAGTCTGGAGCGGCAAGACCTCAGATGTGCTGCCCTCGGCCCGGCGCGACCTGGACGCCGTCGCCCGCTGGTGCGGATTCGAGGCCGGTGGCAGCGCCGAGTTCGAGGAGCACTATCTGCGCACCACTCGGCGCTGCCGTCAGGTCTACGAGCGGCTGTTCTACGACGAAGCCTGAGATCCGCTGCGACGAGACTTGGAGGCCGTGGGGTCGACTCTGATCTAGATCAGGAGGCGAGCTTGGCGATCAGTGCCTCGGCAGTCTCTGCGGAGGACTGGGGGTTCTGCCCGGTGATCAGCAGACCATCTTCGACCACGTAGGAGCTCCAGTCATCGCCCTTGGAGTACTCGCCACCGAGCTTGGTCAGCTCGTCTTCGACCAGGAACGGGACGACGTCGACCAGGTCGACCCCGGCTTCCTCCGTATTGGTGAAGCCCGTGACCCGCCTGCCCTTGACCAGTGGCGCGCCCTCCTCATCGGTGGTGTGGCGCAGCACGCCTGGAGCGTGGCAGACCAGCGCGACCGGCTTGTCGGCGCTCAGTGTGGCCTCGATCAGCTGGATCGATGCGGGGTCCTCGGCGAGGTCCCACAGCGGGCCATGTCCACCGGGGTAGAACACCGTGTCGTAATCGGCCTCGCTGACCGTCTCCAGGCGAATGGTGGCTGCCAGTGCGGCACCGGCCTCGGCGTCGTCCTCAAAGCGGCGGGTGTCATCGGTCTGGAAGTCGGGCACATTGCTTGCGGGATCCAACGGCGGCTGGCCACCCTTGGGGGAGGCAAGGGTGATCTCATAGCCGGCATCCTTGAACCGGTAGTACGGGGCAGCCAGCTCTTCGAGCCAGAATCCGGTCTTCTTGCCGGTGTCGCCGAGCTCGTCATGTGAGGTGAGTACGATCAGGACCTTCATATGGTTCTCCTTGAAGTATGGGTTCTTGGGTTGAACTCCGGCGAGCAGGCTCACGCCACCTGAGAGGCATCCTGCGTGGAGTTCCTCTGGGATCCGGCCGCGCCGGGTGCGAGCAGCTCGAGGGTGCGGTGCTGGACGGACTCCTCCGGCGCCAGGTTCACCAGCATCAGCTCATCGGCCTGCACCTCCTGGGCGAAGGCGTCCAGCCAGGAGACCACGTCTGTCTGCGTCCCGACGGCGGCGCGCGAGAGCATGCTGAGCACCTGACGGCCAGCGGGGTGGTCCCTGAGCATGTGGACGTCGTCGTCGGTGATCTGCCGGTTGCGGCCCAGGTGGTTCTTGATCCACGCGTTCTCCGCCTGGGTCTTCTGCTCCTGAGCGACCTCGGCGTCGTCGTGCGCGATCACATTCGCGGCCGCGATGAAGTGCGGCTTCGCGTTCGGCCCGGCGAGGGAGTTGGCGGCATCGAAGTGGGTTCGGTAGGTGTAGGCAGCCTCGTTGAGCATCTGCGGTGCGAAGTGGGAGGCGAACGCGTAGGGCAGTCCCAGTTTGGCGGCCAGCTGTGCGCCGAAGAGCGAGGAGCCCAGGATGTAGAGCGGCACGTCGGTCCGGGAGCCCGGGTACGCGTTGACTCCGGGGATGCGGCTGTACCCGGAGAGGTATCCGCTGAGCTCCATCACATCGGACTGGAAGCGGTCGGCCTCGGTGCCGTCCCGGCGCAGCGCGCGCATCGTGGCCCCGTCGGTTCCGGGCGCCCGGCCCAGCCCCAGATCGATCCGTCCCGGATACAGCGTCTCCAGGGTGCCGAACTGTTCGGCGATCATCAGCGGCGCGTGGTTGGGAAGCATGATGCCTCCGGAGCCCACGCGGACGTTCTCCGTCTGCGACGCCACATGCTGGATCAGCAGCGCGGTGGCGCTGGAGGCGATATTGGGCATGTTGTGGTGCTCCGCGAACCAGATGCGCGAATATCCCCGCTGATCTGCCGTCTGCGCCAGGCGCACACTGCGAGCGATGCCATCGGCAACTGTCTCGGGTGGGCGGACGAAGGCGAGATCCAGCAGGGACAGCGGAGTAGATGCGGTTGTTGACATATCCCTTGCAACACCAGGAGGGCTCGATCTCATTCCGGCGGCGGGGATTCGCCCCCGCAGGGCAGCCCCCGGTGCGCCGAGGGACATGGGTTACCGTGGGTCCATGGCACTCATCACCAGCAATGGCTTAGCCCATGTCCGACTGACCGTGACCGACATCGACAGGTCCAAAGCGTTCTACGACCAGGTCTTCGGCTGGCCGGCCGCCGTGGACATGTCCGAACACGCCGAGGACCCGGAGGTGCGAACATCTCAGGAGCAGTTCTACGGCGGTGTGGTCTACCAGACCCCGCAGGGCACCCTGTTCGGGCTCCGTCCCGTGGGGGAGCAGGCTTTCGACGCCGACACCACCGGCCTGGACCACGTGAGCTTCTCCGTAGAGTCCCGCGAGGCCCTGCAGCAGGCAGCGGAGGCGCTCTCCGCAGCCGGGATCGAGCACGGTGAGATCAACGATCTCCACGACACCGGGCTCGCCATCCTCTCCTTCCAGGACCCCGACAACATCAATCTGGAGCTCACCGCGCCGCTGTAGTCGATGCGCATCACGCGCCCGGCACCGGAGGCAGCGTGCGGGTCTTGATGAACTCGGAGTACCACCGCGCGCTGTCCTTCGGAAGCCGTTCCAGAGTCCCGTAGTCCACGCGGACGATTCCGAACCGTTTGGAGTAGCCGTAGCCCCATTCGTAGTTGTCCAGCAGGGACCACACCTGGTAGCCACGCAGATCCACCCCGCGGGCCATGGCGCGGTGCGCGGCGGTGAGGTGCCGCCGAATATAGTCCGTGCGCTCCGTGTCGTGGACGGCACCGTCCTCCACGACGTCTTCGAATGCCGCCCCATTCTCGGTCACCATCAGCGGAAGCCCCGGGAACTCTTGGCTGAGCGAGACCAGCAGCTCCTCCAGGGCCTCCGGCGCGATGTTCCACCCCATGGCGGTATAGGGACCGGGCTGCTGGATGAACTCCACATCATCGGCGCCGGGCCAGGCTGATCCGCCCATGTCCTTGTGGCCGTCGTTGCTCTGTCTGGCGGTGCTGCCGTCCCATTGCCGCACGGTGGTGGTCGAGTAGTAGTTGACACCCAGCATGTCCAGGGGCTGGGAGATCTCCTTGAGGTCGCCGCTGTAGACGAAGGACCAGTCGGTCAGTTCAGCCGTGTCTTCGAGCAGATCTGCCGGATACTCGCCGCGAAGCATCGGGTGGGTGAACGCACGATTGGCCAGGGCGTCGATCTTCCTGACCGCGTCATGCGAGTCCGCATCTGCGGCGCGGATGGAATGGAAGTTCAGCGTCACCGAGAACTCCGGGTCATTGGTCGCCACGCTTCGCAGCCGCTGGATCGCCAGGCCGTGGGCCAGGTTCAGATGATGCACCGACTGCAGCGCAGAGACCGGGTCGGTCCTGCCCGGGGCGTGCGCGCCGGAGCCGTAGCCCAGGTAGGCCGAGCACCATGGTTCGTTCAGCGTGGTCCACATGCTCACCCGGTCACCGAGGGCCGCCCCCACCAGTTCCGCGTAGTCCGCGAACTTCTCGGCCGTCTCACGCCGCGGCCATCCGCCGAGGTTCTCCAGAGCCTGAGGGAGGTCCCAGTGATAGAGGGTGGCGATCGGTCGAATGCCGCGTTGCAGCAGCCCATCGACCAGTCTGTCGTAGAAGCCGAGTCCTTCAGACAGTGCTGGTCCGGTGCCCAGCGGTTGAATCCTGGGCCAGGCGATCGAGAAGCGGTAGGCCTCGAGACCCAGCTCCGCCATGAGGTCGAGGTCCTCTTCGACGCGGTGATAGTGGTCGACGGCGACGTCGCCGGTGTCCCCGTTGAGCACCTTGCCCGGGGTCTTGCTGAACGTGTCCCAGATCGAGGGGCCTCGCCCGCCCACGTCGAAGGCGCCCTCCACCTGGTAGGAGGCGGTGGCTGAGCCCAGGAGAAACTCCTGCGGGAAGACGAGCCCAGAGTCCCTGAAGTCTGCTGAATATTCGGTCATGGGTGAACCTCCACGGTGATCTCAGGTGCGATATGCGGGGGCTGCTCTGTCTCCGCTGCTTGAACTGGGAATATGGCGCCCTCGCGGGCGTAGAGCGGCAGCGAGTCGAAGCCGTGCCGCTGTCTCAGCCAGCGGCCGCCCTCGACGGTCTCGCCGGTGAGCAGGTGGGTCCAGTCCCCCTGCGGAAGGTAGAACTCCACGGTTCCGTCCTCCTGCATCACGGGGGCCACCAGCAGATCCGGGCCCAGCATGTACTGACGGTCCAGGTAGGCCACCGCAGGATCCTCCGGGAACGACAGTTGCATGGGTCTGAGGATAGGCGTCCCGGTGCTCGCGGCCGCGCGACCCGCCTGGACCAGGTAGGGGGTCAGGGTGCGCTTCAGCTCGGCGAATTTCCGTGTGACAGAGACGGCGCTCTCGGGGTCTTCCTCGGCGGTGCCGTCTGCCTGATCGAAGAGCCACGGCACGCGGTAGCTCTCCGAGCCGTGCAGCCGACTGTGGCTGGAGAGCAGCCCGAAGGCCACCCAGCGCTTGAAGACCGCGGGGGCGGCTGTGCCTTCGAACCCGCCGATGTCGTGGCTCCAGTAGCTGAAGCCGCTCATGGCCAGGGAGAGACCGCCACGCAGCGTTTCCGCCATGGATTCGAAGGTCGAGGTGGAATCGCCGCCCCAGTGGACGGGCATGGACTGACCTCCCGCGGTCGCGGAGCGGGCGAAGACCACCGCTTCACCGCGACCGTGCGTCTCTTCCAGGACCTCAAAGACCGCAGTGTTGAAGAGGTGGGTGTAGTAGTTGTGCATCCGTTCCGGGGAGGAGCCGTCGAAGTAGTCGACTTCCACGGGGATCCTTTCACCGAAGTCGGTCTTGAAACAGTCGACCCCCTGGTGGACCAGCCGGCGCAGCTGGGATTTGTACCATTCGACGGCGCCAGGGTTCGTGAAGTCCACCAGCCCCATGCCAGGCTGCCACAGGTCCCATTGCCACACGCCGCCGTCGGGGCGCTTGACCAGGTAGCCGTTCTCCATGGCCTCGATGAAGAGGGGCGAGCGCTGGGCGATATAGGGGTTGATCCACAGCGAGACCTTCAGTCCACGGTCGTGGAGGCGCTTGAGCATCGCCTTGGGTTCGGGGAAGACCCGGGGATCCCATTGGAAGTCGCACCAGTTGAACTCCCGCATCCAGAAGCAGTCGAAGTGGAATACGCTCAGCGGGATGTTTCGAGCCTCCATCCCGTCGATGAACTGGTTGACCGTGTCCTCGTCGTAGTCGGTGGTGAAGCTCGTGGAGAGCCACAGTCCGTAGGACCACTCCGGTACCTCCGGGGGGCGACCGGTCAGGGCCGTGTAGCGTTCGAGCACTCCGGCGGGTGCACCGCCATTGATCACGAAGTATTCGACCCGTTCGCCGGGCACCGAGAGCTGCACGCGTTCCACCGCCTCGGAGCCGACCTCGAACGAGACATGACCGGGGTGATTCACGAAGACGCCGTACCCGCGGTTCGTCAGATAGAACGGCACGTTCTTATAAGACTGCTCACTGGACGTGCCGCCGTCGGCGTTCCAGATGTCGACGGTCTGACCATTGCGCACCACCGGCCCGAATCGTTCGCCGAGGCCGTAGACGAGCTCCCCGACTCCGAGGCTCAGCTGCTCATGGACATAGGTGTCGGAGGTGAATCGGGTGCTGCGCTCGCGTCCGTTGCCCACCGGACCCCGGTCCACTTGGGCGTCCTGGTCAAGCCGCACGTAGCCCAGCGCCTTGTCCTTGCTGGAGGTGAGGACCCTGCCAGTAGCGGTGTCGACGAAGCGCAGGTCCCACGGGGCTCCCAGTGAGACCTCAGCGGTGATGTCGCCGCTGACCAGGCGAGCCACGCCGTCGTCGACGCTGGCCTGGCCATGACCGGACTCAGCACCTGGCAGGTCGAAGGAGAGCTCTTTCCTGCGGCCCTGGTGGTGTTCCACCGTCACCCCGATGATGCCCGGCAGGGGTGAGGCCAGGGTCACGGTGAGCACCGGGCGATTCAGCGTGTCGCCGCGTCCCTCAATGACCTTGGTGGGCACCGTGATCTTGATCGTGTCTGCCTCGGTCCAGGCGTCGTAGGCTTCGCGGCCGTAGAGGGCATCGACTCCTGGGCGAACTTGCCAGAATCCATCTGTGAACTTCATTTACTTGACTGCTCCTGCCGTGATTCCTCGGGTGAGGGTGCGCTGGAAGATGAGAAAGAAGATGAGTGTGGGGATCATGCCCAGCAGCGCCGAGGCGCTGGTCGTGGTGACGTCCATGAGTCGATCGCCCTGCAGGGCGGTGATCGCCACCGGAACCGTCTGGTTGGCGTTGCTGATCAGGAAGGTCAACGGGATCAGGAACTCGTTCCAGGTCCAGATGAAGAAGAAGACCATCAGCACGCCGAGAGTCGGCCAGCTGATCGGCACGACCACCGACCACAGAGTCCGCCATCGTCCCGATCCATCGATGGCGGCTGCCTCGAGGATCTCTTTGGGGAACGTGCCGAAGACTGAGGACAGCAGGTAGGTGCCGAATGCGCTCTGGATCACGACGAAGGTGATGATCACCGACCACACGTTGTCGTACAGACCGACGGAGCGGAAGATCGTGTACAGCGGGTACAGCAGCACCTCCTGCGGCAGCATGTTGGCCAGCAGGAAGAGCAGTATCAGTGAGACCCGGCCCTTGACCCGTCCGATTCCGATCGCATAGGCGTTGAGCACGGAGATCACCACGGCGAGCACCGCGACCACTCCGGCGATGAAGAAGCTGTTCCAGACCTTCTCCGGGAAGTTCACCCGCTCCCAGAAAGTGGTGATCCCGTCCAGATAGATCGAGGTCGGCAGCGACAGCGGACTGCCGGTGGCGTAGTCAGTCGGTGACTTGAATGAATTGATCAGGATGACGATAAACGGAAAGACCACTGCCAGCGCGAACGCCACGATGGCGGCGAGCACGATCCAGTCTCCCAGGGACCGGCGGCTGGTCTTCTTGAACTTGGGAGCGAGGCGGGGTGCCGCTGAGCTGGCCTGTGGAGTTTCGATGGTGGTCTGCATCAGTGCCCCTGATCTGCTCGCTCGGAGCGGGTTTGTGCCACGACGAACAGGATTGAGACCGCGAGGATGACGACGGTGAGCGCCGTGGCGATGGTCGCTCCGTATCCGACCTGCTGGCTCTGGAAGAACTGGCTATACGTGTAGTAGCTGGGAACGATCGTCGCGTTGTTGGGGCCTCCGCCGGTGAGTGCGTAGACCGGGGCGAACACCTTCAGGGCCGCGATCGTGCAGGTCAGAGCGACGACGAAGGTCTCCGGACGAATCTGCGGGAGCGTGATGGCGTGAAAGCGTCGGAACCACCCCGCGCCGTCAACCTCAGCTGCCTCGTAGAGCTCAGGGTCCACCCGCTCCAGTGCAGCCATGAAGATCACCACGGGATAGCCGATCTGAACCCAGACCAGCACCGCCATGATGCTGATCAGCGCCGTGTTCGGGTCTCCGAGCCAGTTGCGCTCCAGCGACCCGAGGCCGACCATCCCCAGCAGCTCGTTCAGCGCTCCGTTCTCGGAGCGGAGGATCCAGCCGATGACAATGGCGGCCACGACGGCAGGGATGATCTGCGGCAGGTAATAGGTGGCGCGCAGGAAGCTGGCGAGCTTCGAGCCGAATCTGCGACCAATCACATCGAAGAGCGCGGCGGCGAGCACCAGTCCGACAAGTGTCGGGACGAGAACCATGGCGATGATCATGGCGATGCTGTTTCGGAAGGACAGCCAGAACGTCGCGTCCCCGAGAAGCCGGGTCCAGTTCTCCAGACCGATCCATTGCGGGGACACCACGCCGCGGTAGTCGGTGAAGCTGAGGTAGATGTTCCATCCCAGCGGCACCAGGATCACGATCGCGAGCAGCGCGAAACCGGGCAGCAGGTACCACCAGTAGCTTCGACCACCGACGACACCGCTCCGGCGCGGAAGCGGCCTGGTCTCTTCAGAAGCTTCTCTTTCAAGGGTTGTCATAGGACTCCTCCCAGTGACCCGCTGTCGTGTCTTCCGTCGGGCGGAGCCACGACAGCGGGTCCTCGTTGTGACAGGGGATCAGTCCTGCGGAATGCCGGACTCGTAGTCGTCGGCGATCTGGGCGTTCATGGCATCGGGATCAAGCCCGCCATTGACCAGGCCCTGCAGCCCGGCGTTGAGATCGTCGTAGAAGGTGGGGGTCGGCCAGTCCGGGTAGAACGCGAGGCCGTCACGGTCCAGGAGGGTGTTGAAGTTCTCGACCAGCGCGAGAGACTCTTCATCGGTGATGTCGGAGGCATCTGCGGCCACCGGGACGCCTCCGCTGTTGCCCATCAGGGCCTGGATCTCGGGGCGCAGCGTGATGTCGATGAACTCGTAGGCGAGGTCCTTGTTCTGCGATGCCTCGGGCACGACCCAGAGGTTGCCGGAGGAGCCCGGGGACATCCCGTCGCCGGGAAAGAGCGCGGTCTCCCAGTCCTGGTCGACCTCTTCCAGGAAGCGGCCGTACCACCAGCTTCCTGAGAAGAACATCGGATACGTGCCATTGATGAAGCCCGTGCCCGCGTCCTCGGCGGTCAGACCGGTGGAGTCATCAGAGATGTAGCCCTCGTCGAGCCATTCGTCGAGGGTCTCGGTCGCGTAGGTCAGCTCTGGGCCCTGGAAGTCCACGGGGTTCTCGTAGATCTGGAAGTCGTTGACCCACTGTTGGTCCGCCTGGGTCAGCGCGAGCTGGTACCAGAGCTGACCCAGCGGATACTCGCTGGCCGCCTGCGCCAGGGGAGTGACGCCCTCGTCCACGAAGGCCTGCATCACGGACTCGAGCTCTTCCATGGTCTCTGGCACTTCGAGGCCGTACTCGTCGAGCATCTCGGTGTTGTAGTACATCATTGTGAACTCGCCGTAAGTGGGGATTCCGTACCATGAGCCGGACCCCATGACCCCCTCCTCGTCATAGCGTGAGGTGGTCTGCAGCGAGTCTGCGAGCTTGGAGTCCCATCCGTATTCCTCGACGGCGTCGTCGAGGGGGTCCAGGAGTCCCTGGCTTGCCAGAAGTCCAGCGGTGGCATTGCCCTTGTTGTATTCCAGGATGTCGGGAGCCTCATCGGAGTTGATGACCTGGCTCGCCGTCTGACGGATCTGTTCAAAGCTCCGCTCTTCGAACTCCACAGGTACGCCGGTCTCTTCCTCGAAGATCTCGATGGCGCGGTCCCAGGCGATGCCCATCGCGGAGGTCTCGTTCTCGTAGTGCCAGAGCTTCAGGGACTCGCCGGCCCGGTCCTCGCCCTGCGAGCAGCCTGAGAGCATCGCGATGCTCATTGCCGTGATGCCGAGTACACCGGCTGAACGTCGAAGTGTCATTTCTGTTTTACCTTCCACAGTGTTGTGTTTTCTAGGCCTTGATCATGCTTTGTCGAAGCGTTTCGATAATGGTGGAGAAAAGCTACGGGGGAGTGTCTCGGGAGCTATCTCTTATGCAGTGATCCGCGATCGATGAACTCGGGTCGGAGCAGGACCGGTTCGGCGGGGGGAAGTCCATTGATCACCCGCATGGTCGTCTCCACGGCCACGGTGCACATCTCTTCGATCGGCAGCGAGATGCCGCTGAGCGGAATCTCCAGGGAGGCCGGGTCGTAGCTTGCTGCTGCGGCGAAGAGCGAGATCTGCTCCGGCACCCTGAGGTCGAGTTCACGCACGCGGCGTTCGACCTCCTCCACCACGGGTTCGTTGCAGTGAAAGATCACGGCACTGAGGTCGGGGACCTGGCTCAGAAGAGCGTCCAGTGCCTTCCTGCCAGAGCCGCGCTCGAGGCCCGCCCACTGGGTGATGATCCGCAAGTCGCGCTTCTTCGCCTCCTCCTGTAGGGCGGAGTCGAAGCGCTCGATGAAGCCGGAGTGGCGGTTGACGTAGCCGTAGGGGTGCCCGACCAGGCCGACCGTGTCATGGCCGAGCCCGGCCAGCCGCTCGATGCAATCGCGGGCTGCCGCGGCGAAGTCCAGGTCAACGTAGGCGTAGTCTTTCATCTCCTCGGGAATGCCGATGAAAGAGCCGGGAAGCTTCAGCTGGCGCAGCAGGGCCAGTCTCTCGTCACCGGTGGTGACGCCCATGCTCACGACGCCATCGACGATCGAGGACGCTGCCACCCGTTTGATGCCTTTGACCTCGTCGTCGGTGGCGAGCATGACGACGTCGTAGTCGTGCTTTCTGGCGGCTCGGATGACTTCGGTGACGAAGCGCATGTGGGTGGGGAGGTGTCCATCTTCGTGCAGCGGAGCGCTCAACGCGATCAGATGAGTCTTGTCGCCCGCCAGCACCTTGGCCCCGAAATGGGGGTTATAGTCCAGTTCCGTGATGATGTCCATGATGCGCTGCCGGGTCTTCTCGGCGATCGAGCGCTTGCCGCTCAGCGCGTAGGACACCGTGCTGATCGAGACGCCGGCCGCGTCGGCGACATCTTTAATCGTGGTCATATAACCTCCCTCCAAGTGTGCGTGATGTAGATCATATTCGAAGCGCTTCGAGTCTGGCAATAGTTTTTTGAGATCAGACAGAAGAAGCCCCGCACCAGGAGCTGGTGCGGGGCTTCTTGAGCTGGTTTCAGCGAGGAATCAGACCGAGTAGTACAGCTCGAACTCGTAGGGGTTCAGCCGCAGGTTCAGCGGTGCGATCTCTTCTTCACGCTTGTATTCGATCCAAGCCTTGATCAGGTCCTCGGTGAACACGCCGCCTTCGAGCAGGAACTCGAAGTCGCCCTCGAGGGCGTCGAGTGCCTCTTCCAGCGAGCCCGGGGCCTTCTGGATGTCGGCGAGCTCTTCGGCGGGCAGCTCGTAGAGATCCTTGTCCACCGGGTCAGCAGGCTCGATCCGGTTGCGGATGCCGTCCAGGCCAGCCATCAGCTGGGCTGCGAACGCCAGATAGGGGTTCGAGGATGGATCCGGTGCGCGGAACTCGAGGCGCTTGGCCTTCGGGTTCGAGCCGGTGATCGGGATGCGGATCGCCGCGGAGCGGTTGCCCTGCGAGTAAACCATGTTGACCGGGGCCTCGTAACCCTTGACCA
The DNA here is from genome assembly GCA_947494195.1 of uncultured Nesterenkonia sp. Classification (GTDB taxonomy): domain Bacteria; phylum Actinomycetota; class Actinomycetes; order Actinomycetales; family Micrococcaceae; genus Nesterenkonia. Next base: position 54,224 of record CANLUC010000006.1, read on the forward strand.
GGCGCTTGTAAGAGTTCACGGTCGGGTTGGTGAAGGCCAGCACTGCCGAGGCGTGCTTGAGCAGGCCGCCGATGTACCAGCGAGCGGTGTCGGAGAGGTTGGCGTAGCCCTTCTCATCGAAGAACAGCGGCTCGCCGTCAGTCCAGAGCGACTGGTGGCAGTGCATGCCGGAGCCGTTCTCGCCGAAGACCGGCTTCGGCATGAAGGTGGCGGATTTGCCGAACTGATCCGCGGTGTTCTTCACGATGTACTTGAACTTCATCAGGTCATCCGCGGCGTGGGTCAGCGTGTTGAACCGGTAGTTGATCTCCTGCTGGCCGGGGCCGGCGACCTCGTGGTGGGAGCGCTCGACCTCAAGGCCGACGGCGTCCAGCGCCACGCAGATCGCGTCACGCAGGTCGGCGCTCTTGTCCTGCGGGCTCACGGGGAAGTAGCCGCCCTTGTGACCCATCTTGTGACCCAGGTTTCCGCCGGGGATCTCCTCTGAGGACTGCCAGGAGGCCTCATCGGAATCCAGGGAGTAGAAGGAGGCGTCCGGGCTGGACTGCCACTTCACATCGTCAAAGAGGAAGAACTCGGCCTCGGGGGCGAAGAATGCGGTGTCGGCGATGCCGGAGGCCTCGAGGTACTCCTCGGCCTTCTGCGCCACGCCGCGGGGGTCGCGGGCGTAGGGCTCACCGGTGCGCGGGTTCACGATCGAGAAGGTCATCACCAGCGTCTTCTCGGCGCGGTACTCATCGACGAAGGCGGTGGCCACATCGGGGATGAGCTGCATGTCGGATTCGGCGATGCCCTGGAATCCACGGATGGAGGAGCCGTCGAAGAGCTGCCCGTTCTCGAAGAAGTCGAGGTCAACAGTCTTGGCCGGGACATTGAAGTGGTGCTGAAGACCGGGAAGGTCGGTGAATCGAACATCGACGAATGCGATGTCCTCTTTCTCGATGAACTTCAGAACTTCATCAGGGCTTGTGAACATACGTCCGTGCTCCTCGTCAGGTGTCTGGGCTTGCGCGCGTAACAGTGGTGAACGCTCTGCTCTACGCTATGGGCCAGGCATTTCCCGGCCATCACGCAAATGTTTCGGTCATGTAACTTAAGTTGCTCATGGAGCCGGTGACTAGGGCGCCTGGTCGGAGGAATAGACTGACCGGGGCCGTCGTCGGGCGGCGACATGCTCTACATCACCTTCTCATATCCCGTGCACAAGGAGACCTGTGGCGAAGAACGACGGCGCGCGCCCACCTGGAGCCGGCGCAGACCCCGGCGAGCCGCGCTGGGCGGGCGAACAGCTGGGCCTGCCAGAGACCGGACCGGGCAGTATGGCCCCCTGGAGCCGTCGGATCATCGCCCTGTTCATCGACTGGGGACTCGCCCTGCTGATCTCGCTGACCTGGTTCGACGGCAATGAGCTGGTGACCCTGATCGTCTTCGCCGCCACCGAGATCCTCTTCATCGGCCTGTTGGGCGTGACCGTGGGCAAGCGGCTCATGCGCATCCAGGTGGTGCGCGGGAACAGCATCCCGGGGCCGCTTTGGTCCACGGTCCGCACGCTGCTGCTGATGCTGATCCTTCCCGCCATTATCATCGGCTCGGACAGCCGCGGCGCTCATGATCGGGCAGCTGGCACCGTCCAGCTGCGGATGTGAGCGCGACCCCTCCACCCCGGGTGAGTCGCCTCGCCGACCGCCCGGGACGCGGGCTGGCCGTGATCAGCGCCAGCGCGGTGAGTACTCAGTTCGGGGCCGCCGTCGGTTCGCTGGCCTTCTCCGGGCTTACCCCGGTCGGCGTCGTCGCCGTGCGCCAGGTGGTCGCCTCCACAGTCCTGCTGGCACTGACGAGTCCCAGGTTCTGGCGCTTCACGCGCAGCCAATGGGCTCCGGTGCTGCTGCTCGCGCTGTTCTTCGCCGGCATGAACACGGCACTGTACGCCGCGCTGGAGCGTGTGGGTCTCGGCACTGCCGTCACCATCGAGTTCCTGGGCCCGCTGGCGGTCGCGGTGCTGGCCTCTCGGCGCCTCCGCGACGGGGTCTGTGCCGTGATGGCGCTCACCGGGGTGGTTCTGCTGACTCGGCCCGGGCCCACCAGCGACCTGCTCGGGCTGGGCTTTGCCGTGCTCGCGGCCGGGTGCTGGGCCGGATACATCCTGACCAACCGTGTCGTGGGACAGCGCCTCGACGGGGTCCAGGGTGTGGCGATGGGCACCGCGATCTCCGCCCTGGGCCTGGTGCCGATCGCCGCCGTCGTCGTCTGGCACCTGCAGCCTCCGCTCGAGGCCTTCCTGTTCGCGGCGGTGGCCGGGGTCCTGGCGTCGGTGGTGCCCTACTCGCTGGATCTGATCGTGCTGCGGCACATCAGCCCGGTGATCTTCGGCCTCGGCATGTCCCTGCACCCGCTCTTCGCGGCGCTGATCGGCGCGGTGTTCCTGCACCAGCTGCTGCCACCGGTGGCCTGGGTGGGAATCCTGCTCGTGGTGCTCAGCAATGCGCTGACCCTGGGCGGGGGAGCGCGCCGTCGCCGTTGAGCGGCGGATTCTCCGAGTAGTTGAGTGGGTTCGAGGCCTTAGATGCTCGGAAAATCCGCCGCTCAACGCAGGGGGGACGTGAAGCCTGCACCCTGTCAGCCGCGCTTTCCAGGCTGTAACCTTGAATGAACTTGTTGAAGGCTGTAGCCTACTTCCATGTTCGTCCTTACCGCCGATCAGCATCGCAGCACCGAATCCGGGGAACGGGTCGATGAGCTGCTGGACGAACTCGCCGGCTGGAGCGAGCTGTGGCGCGAGGCTATCGTCCTGCCGCTGGAGCGCACGGTGGGCGACGAGGTGCAGATCCTGCTGAGCAGCGCCGATGCCGCCGTGGACCTGGCTCTGCGGCTGTGCCGCACCGAACAGTGGGCCGTGGGGATCGGGGCCGGCCCGGTGGATCAGCCGCTGGGTTCCAGCGCGCGGGCCAGCTCCGGCAGTGCCTTCATCCATGCACGCTACGCCGTGGAACGATCGCGCGGCCGCACCGAACCTGTGCCTCTGGTGGTCCAGGGGGAGGACCCCGACGCCGCCGCGGCCGCCACCGCCGTGCTGCAGCTGCTCGGCGGAGTCCTGCGTCGTCGCGCCGCGACCGGATGGGAGGTCGCCGACCTCACAGCGGCAGGCAGCACCCGCGCGGAAATCGCCGCGGCACTGGGCATCACCGTCTCAGCCGTCAGCCAGCGCGCGCGTTCTGCCATGCTCGAGGAGGAACGACGCGCCCGCCCGGTGGCCCACGCCCTGGTGACCGCCGCCGCGGGGGAGCCCGGCTGGAGCGTCACACCCCTGCCGGAGAAGGAGGACTGAGGCCATGACCTGGCTCTGGATCACCGCCGTGGTGCTGCTCGCCCTGGGAGTCTCAGCCCTGCTCGGCGCCGCACTGGTCGGCCTGCTGCTGCGCCGCGTGGAGCCCGAGGGCTACGGCCCCGGCATCCTGCGCGGCGGAACCTGGATCGGCATCCTGGAACGCCTCGCCATCACCGGTGCAGTCTTCGCCGGCTACCCGGAGGCCATCGCCGTGGTGCTGGCGATCAAGGGACTTGGCCGCTATCCCGAGCTGCGTGCCTGGAAGGCGGAGCACCGCGCCAAGGCCACCGAACGATTCATCATCGGCACCCTGGCGAGCTACATCTGGGCCGGAGCCGTGGGCCTCATCGGGGTGGCCGTGGTCGCCGCGATCAGCTGAGGCACGCTCAGCTGACCATGACCTCCGCAACCTGGTGCTCGGAGAGTCGAGACTCGATGCTGCGGGCCAGCGCGAGCGCCGCCGCGGGCGCGAGGTGCAGATTCAGCGCCGGCTCGAAGAGCTCGGCCTCCAGCAGGACGGTGCCGAACTCCGCGGAATCCACCAGGTCGACCCGGCCATAGAGCGGAATGGGCGTCTCGGTCCGCCGTCCCGCGGCCGCCAGCACGCGCTCTCCGAAGTCCACCTCGGCCGCACTGGCCTCCACCAGCTGCGGGTCCTCCTGATAGCTGCCTCCCCGCAGTCCGCCGCCGCGAGCCAGCAGCGCCCCCTTGGCGATCGAGTGCGTATGCCGCCCGTCGATGAAGTACAGTGCCTTCTCCCGGCCCTGGCTGAGCTCAGGGATCTCGGGCTGGATCATGACCGTCAGACCCCGGGCCAGGATCCGCTCCCCCAGGGCCAGCGCCGCGGCGGAGTCCGCGCGCAGCAGCCCAGTGTCGAAGGACCCGGCGGAGATGGTCGGCTTGATCACGACCCATCCCTCCGCGTGGGCGGCCAGGCCGTGGCGGAGTGCGGCGTCGTCGTCGGCCCAGTGGGTGGGCACAGCGGCGATCCCCTCGGCCTCGAGCTCACGCAGGTAGACCTTGTCCAGGTTCCAGCGGATCAGCGCGGGAGAGTTGAGCACCCGAACCTGCTCCTCCGCGCGGTCCAGCCAGCGCAGGAACTCCTCGGCGCGCGAGGAGTAGTTCCACGGGGTGCGGATCACCAGCAGGTCATACTCCGGGCGGGGAGTCCACTCGTGCCAGACGACCGGCTCGGCCACGATCCCGAGGAGCTGCAGCTGCGCGATCAGCGGCGCAGTGTCCCGGTCGGGAGCTTCCGAGTAGTCATCGGTGACCACGATCCCGACCCGCCGCCGTTCCAGTGTCGGGACCAGCGCATGCTCGGGCAGCCAGCGGAAGCGTTCGACGACGACGATCTCCTGCTCGTCCCAGCGCTCCTCGCTGAGCTCGCCGGTGCCGCGCCAGAAACGCTCATGAGCCTCGCGCCAGGCCTGTACAGAGTCGAATCCCTCACCTTCGCCGCGGGCGATCTCCTGGGTGATCTCACCCAGCGGCACCAGCGTCACCTCCTGCACCTCGACGACGCCGAGGCTCTCGTCCCCGTGGCTGACCAGGCGCTGGAGCCCCGGGACGGGCAGCGGCTCGGATTCGGTCAGGTAGGAACGGTGCAGGCTCGTGGTCATGGTCTTGACCCCGGCGATGACGGCGGTGGTCAGCATGGTGCGGAGCTCACCGTCGCCGAGCTCCATGGCGGGGAGGGCGTGGATCTCGTCAGGGGTCATGGCTTCATGCTGCCGGTGCTCTGGTAGTTGCCGTGCCAGCTCAGCGCCTCGCTGAGCAGATGCGGGGTGTGCCGGCCGCGCGGGTTCTGCGCCAGGGCGCGGTCGAAGTAGTCCTGGAGCAGGTCCTGATAATCGGGGTGCGCGCAGTTGGCGATGATGGTGCGGGCTCGGGCAGCGGGGGAGAGGCCGCGGAGATCCGCGAGGCCCTGCTCGGTGACCAGGATCTGGGTGTCGTGCTCAGTGTGGTCGATGTGGCTGGCGAAGGGCACGATCGAGGAGATCGCCCCGCCCTTGGCCACCGACCCTGAGACGAAGAAGTTCAGGTAGGCGTTGCGGGCGAAGTCTCCGGAGCCGCCGATGCCGTTGATGATGGAGCTGCCCATGACGTGGGTGGAGTTGACGTTGCCGTAGATGTCCGCCTCCACCATGCCGTTGATCGAGATGACGCCGAGACGTCGGATGGCCTCTGGGTGGTTCGAGACCTCCTGGGTGCGCAACAGGATCCGGCCCTTGTACTCCTCGGCGCGCGCGTTGAACTGCTCCGCCCGCTCTGCGGAGAGCGAGAAGGAGGTGGCGGAGACGGCGGTGAGCTTGCCGGTGTCGATCAGATCCAGCATGCCGTCCTGGATGACCTCGGTGTAGGCCAGCAGGTCCTCGAACTCGCTGTGCGCCAGCTCGGCCATCACTGCGTTGGCCACGTTGCCGATCCCTGACTGCAGCGGCAGCAGATTCTTGGGCAGCCGACCATGGTTGATCTCATGACGCAGGAAGTCCACCACATGCGAGGCCATCGCTTTGGAAGCCTCGTCGGCGGGTTTGAAGGGCAGGTTCCGGTCCGGGGCGTCGGTGTGCACCACCGCGACGACCTTCTCCGGGTCCACCCGCAGGTACGGATCACCGATGCGCTGCAGCGGATCGGTCAGCTGGATGGGGCGCCGCTCCGGGGGCAGCTTGGTGCCGTAGTAGATGTCATGGAATCCCTCATAGGCGCGCGGATGCCAGTCGTTGACCTCGAGGATGACCTTGTCGGCCAGCTGCAGCCAGGTCTTGTTGTTGCCCACGGAGCTGCCGGGGACCAGGAGCCCGTTGGGCAGGATCGCGGCGACCTCGATCACGGCGACGTTGAGCTTGCCGTAGAAGCCGAACCAGGCCTGCTGAGCAGAGTGGCTCAGGTGGGTGTCCACGTATTCGGTCTCGCCGGTGTTGATGGCCTCGCGCAGGCTCGGATCGGACTGGAAGGGCAGCCGCTTGCGGATGGCTCCCGCCGCGGCGAGCACGCCGTCCAGTTCAGGAGCCGTGGAGGCGCCGGTCCACAGGTCAATTCCGAAGTCCTCGCCGCGGTCGTGGGCGTCCTTGACCCGTTCGGCCAATGCGGCCGGCACGGCCTTGGGGTACCCGGCGCCGGTGAACCCGCTCATGCCGACCCGGTCGCCGTCGTGGATGTGGGTGGCGGCCTCGGCGGCCGTGGTGACCTTGGTGGCCAGCGTGGGGCAGGTGATGCGACTTTGAACGGCACTCATTTTCCCAGCCTAGGCGACCGGTGGCCCTGCTGTGATTCCGCGTCTCCGGGCTACGCTACGTGTCATGGCACCGCATGGAGCTCCTCCGGCGAGGTGCTGAGACCTCATGTGAGTCCGCGTGGAAGGAACATCATGGATACCTTCGAGCCCTATCCGGTCCGCGAGACCTACCGGTTGATCGAGCCGGGGCCCACGGTGCTGATCTCCACCTCCGATGGCGCCCGCGACAATCTCATGACCAATGCGTTCAACATGCCGGTCCGTCATGACGGGATCCTGGCGGTGGTCGTGGGCACCTGGGACGCCAGTTTCGCCACGCTGCAGAAGAGCCGTCAATGTGTGATCGGGATTCCCGGCGCTGAGCTCATGCGCACCACTGTGGAGGTGGGCAACTGTTCCGGGGAGGATGTGGACAAGTGGGAACACTTCGGACTGACTCGTGTGCCCGGTGTCAGTGTGGCGGCACCGCTGATCGGGGAATGCGTGGCGAATATCGAATGCAAGGTCGAGGACGATTCCCTGGTGGAGGACTACTCGCTGTGGCTGCTGCGCGCCACGGCCGCCTGGATCAGACCCGGCGCTGATCTGACCAGCGAGTTCCACCACCGCGGCAATGGCACCTTCTCCACCAATGGCGAGCTCCACGATCTTCGCGACCAGATGACCAAGTGGAAGTACTTCACGAACTGATCCCTCGGGTCCACTTGCCCACCGGGTTCGCGGTGCCGACCGGGCTTTCTGGGATCAGTGCGCGCCGACCTTCCGCGCGGCCTCCACCGCCGCCTCGGCGCCCTCATGCCAGGCCGCCCCGTGTCCGGGCAGCACATGCTGGGCCTCCGTGAGCGCGATGGCCTGCAGGGAGTCCATCGCCTCAGCGGTGTTCTTCGTCGCTGCGCCGGCCACGATCTGCGGCCCCGTTTCGGCGGTGTAGGGGTCGAGGGTGACCAGGGCGTCACCGGTGAACACCGCGCGGCGATCCGGCAGGTGCAGGATGCAGTGCCCATCGGTGTGCCCCGGGGTGTGCACCGGCACCGGGTTTCCTGGGAGCTCGAGCATCACACCATCGGGCATGAGCTGAATCCCGTGCACCCCCTTGACGTTGAGGGCTCCAGAGACTGCCATCTTCCCCAGCAGCGGCAGCGAGCGTGGATGCTTCAAGGGGTAGAGGAGCCGGTTGCGTTCGGTGGCGTAGCGATACGGGTGGGCGGCGAGCCACGCGTCCTGGTGGTGGACGATCACCGGAACCCCGAGGCTCTGCTGGGCGCGCAGCGCGAAGCCCATATGGTCGAAGTGCGCGTGGGTCAGCACCAGCGCCTGGACCTCGTGAGGCATGCGAGCCCGAGCCTTGAGGATCTCCATGACACCCTCCCACATCCGCGGAAGCCCGGCGTCGACCAGGGTGATGCCCTTCTGATCCTCGATGACGTAGCAGTTCACATTTGCCTCGGAGACACGGTGGATGCCGGGCGCGACCTCGAGTGTGATCATGTGGGCAGACTCCATTCGGTGGGACTCAAGGATGAGGATCGGGTCAGCTGCGGCGCCGCCTGAGCAGCTTCCAGGTGTTGCCATCATGCACGTCGTAGGTGAGCTGGTCCAGAGCCATCGTCGCGATCGCGAGGCCGCGGCCAGATTCAGCAAGCTCCTCGGGGAGTTTCGCCTCGGCCACGCTGACGTCGGCGGGCGCGGCGTCATCCACGAACCTCGCCGTGAGGTTCTCGGCCTCCACCGTGAGGTCCACCGAGACGGAGACCCCGGAGAGCTGACCTGTGGGGGAGGCGCAGGCGTGGGTGACGATATTGGTGGCGACCTCGCTGACCGCCAGCGAGAAGAAGGTGCGATCCTCCGCGGAGACATTTCCCGCCTTCTCGTAGAGGGCCGTCAGGGCGTCGAGAACCTCTTCGACGAAGGGCAGCTCGGCAGTCCCACTGAGCGATCTGCGAAACGTGGTCTCATTCATTCCCGAATGCCGCTTCCGCGGTGGGGTAATCCTTCAACACCCGGTCCAGGCTGGTCAGCTTGAGCACGCTCTTGACCGGGTCGGTGGCGGAGGCCAGACGGAGGTCGCCTTCTGCCACCCGCGCCGCTTTGAGCCCGCCGATCAGCGCTCCAAGCCCGGAGGAGTCGATGAACTCGGTCTCCGCGAGGTCGACGACGATCCGCGGCTGCCCGGACTCGATCAGCTTCTGGACCTCCTGCTTGAGCCGCGGAGCGCCTGAGGCGGTGAGGCGCCCCACCGGCCGCACTGCCGCGTAACCCTCGTGAGTGGTGACTGTCAGCTTCATGTGACTCCCTTCGGCTCTTCGGCGTATGCCGCTGGGCCCTTGTAGAAAATTGCCTGGACGATGATGCTCAGCGCGGCGAGGTCGTAGCCGACCCAGACGGTGTTGACCAAGGTGCCGGTGCCATCTCCGGCGCCCACCAGCACCCGGATGATGCCGATGACGAAGGCGATGACCAGCAGCACGATGGCGGTCAGCTGAGGCCACACCTCGCGCAGCGGCAGGCCCTCTCCGCTGCGACCGTCCTTGCGGGTGACGACGAAGCTCAGCGGCTTCTTGAACACCACGTTGGCGAAGGAGCTGGTGCAGGCCTTGATCCAGACGGGGAAGAGCGCCAGTGAGTATTGCTGGCCTCGCCAGGTACGGATGCCGCGGGCGACCACCAGAAAGAGCAGCTGGTTCATCAGGAAGTACGGGATGAATCGAGCGAAGAAGTCCACGCTCCACGCGGTGACGGGCAGGACCCCGAGCGTGAGGTAGATGATCGGTGCGGCGAGGTAGACCAGTGCGGCGAAGCCGGAGAGGTAGCTCCACATGGTGCCGAAGTACATCAGCCGCTGACCGCCTGAGAGGCCCTTCTTGGCCAGCGGGTTGTCCCGCAGGAAGACCTGCATCGTCCCTTGGGCCCAGCGCAGACGCTGCTTGAGCATGGTCTGCAGGTCCTCGGGGGCAAGCCCGCGAGCAAGCACCTCGTGGTGGTAGACGCTCCGCCATCCCATCCCGTGCAGCTGCATCGCGGTGGCCATATCTTCGGTCACCGAGATGGTGGCCAGCGGCTGGATGGGCTGGGCCTCGTCAGGACGGTCCACGCGCAGCGCGTCCAGCAGGGCGGCCACGGATTTCACCGCACCCAGGGGTGAGAGCTCGCGGGCAGCCAGCGCATCGAGAGCGACATCGTTGACCACCAAGGTGCCCAGCTCGGCGTCGCGCTGGATGGGAAGCGATTCAATGGCCGCCAGGTCATCGGCCATCGTGGCGAGGTCATTGTCCACGAGCCTGCGGGAGGCTGCGTCGATCTTCGCACGCAGCCGGTACGTGACCTCGGCGATCGGTTCGGCCTGGGAGATGTCTGCGCGGGACCGCGTCACCTCCTGACGCAGCTCGCGAAGCTCCAGGTGCATCTCGGGGACCGACTGGTTCCGCCGTGCCTCGCGCCCGAGCAGCTTCTCTGCTGCCCGCAGAGTCCGCTGGGTGGAGTCCTCGACGTCGCGCACGTAGCCGACGATCCCGAGCTGCATCAGTGATTCTCGGCGCAGCACGGCGTTGGATCCGCAGAAGAACGCCGCGTTCCACCCGTCTTTGCCCTGCTGGATAGGTCCGTAGAACAACGGCGCCTGGCTGCCCAGGGGGTCTGCCTCATTGACGTTGATGAACCACTGCGGAGTCTGCACCAGCGCGACCTGCGGGTCATCAGCGAAGTACCCCAGGGTCCGATGCAGGATCAGCGGGTCGGGGATCTGATCGGCGTCGAGGATGAGCAGGAACTCGCCCTCGGTCTCGAAGAGGGCGTTGTTCAGGTTTCCCGCTTTGGCGTGACGAGGCTTGTCCTGCCAGTCCGCGGTGCGGGTGATGTAGCCGAGACCTGCCGAGCGGGCCGCTGCGGCCATCTCCGTCCGGTCGCCGTCGTCGAGGATCCAGGTCTCATGCGGATAGGCGATGCGCTTGGCGGCGCGGGCGGTCTCCATGACCATCTCGACGGGTTCGTTGTAGGTGGTGATGAAGACGTCCACCGTGCCCTGAGGCGCGGACTTCGGTCCTTCTCGCTCCTTGGCCCGCCACATGGTGGTGGAGAAGAGAATGGTGTCGATGAGGCTGTAGGTCTCGGCCACGATCAGCGGAACTGCGATCCACCAGGCCTCCCAGTTGATCGATTCCAGCCAGCGCCAGGTGATGTAGTTGACACCGAGCAGCACCACCAGCCCTGCCAGGACCCGGATGAGGATGAGCCGTCTGCTCACGCATCTCTCCTCACGACGACGACTGTGACATCATCCTGAGCCTTGCCGCGCACGGCCCGGCGCAGTGCTTCCTGCACCGCTCCGTCGACGCCTGAGGCCGCGAGGATCTCCTCCACCTGACCGAAGGGGTCCTCAAGGTCCAGCAGATCCAGCAGACCGTCGCTGCAGCACATCAGAGCATCGCCGGGGTTCAGGTGCACCGTCCCGAGTTCGTGGGGCTCGTCCATGCCCATGGCCAGCGGCAGCCCTGTGGAGTTCAGGTGCTCCCATGTTCCATCTGCTCGGTAGATGAAGCTGAGGCTGTGTCCGCCGTCCACGTAGCTGATCTCACCGCTGGTGGTGTCCACATCGGCGGAGAACAGGGTGACGAACATATGCAGGTCCCCGAGGTCGTGTTCCAGGAGCGCATCGACTTCCGAGACAGTGCTCAGCAGGGTCCGATCAGGAGCGGTGCGCATAGAGGCTCGTACCGCGGAGGCGATGATCCCGGCACCGGTGCCCTTGCCCATCACATCGGCGAGAGTGACGCGCAGCTGGTCACCGCGGAGCTCAACGTCGTGGAAATCACCCGAGACGCTGCCAGCGGGGGCGGAACCCGCCGTGACGGTGAACCCGGCGGGCTGGGGCAGATTGCGTGGGGTCAGGGCTCGCTGCACGACGGCGGCGTGGTCCAGCTCCTGCTGCTGGGCAAGTTCTGTCTGGACCCAGAGCGCCAGGTCGCTGAGCATGCCACGCTCATGATCACTCAGCTGACGGGGCTCGGTGTCGAGCATGCAGAGGGTGCCCACATGTTCACCGCCGGGGGCCTGCAGCGGATGGCCGGCGTAGAAGCGAAGATGAGGGTCGCCCAGTACGAACGGATTTGAGGCCCAGCTGGGATCCTGCGCTGCATCTTCGATGACCAGGGTGCCGGTCTGTTGGATCGTGGCCTCACAGAACCCGTCGGCGCGAGGGACCTCCTTGACGCCGATACCGATCTCTGACTTGCGCCATTGGCGGTCCCGGTCGAGAAGGTTGACGCTGACCATGGGCACGTCGAAGATCTGCTGCGCCAGGCGAGTGATGCGATCCACGCGTTCATCCGGTGGAGTGTCCAGGATGTTCAGTGCGTCCAGGGCTCGCTGGCGGCGATCTTCGTCCAGCATGCTCAGGCTCCTCTCAAGCTCAGTTTCAGAAAACTGTTTGAGAGTCACCCTAGTACACGGTGGATGAGCCGTAAGGCCCCTCCACCTGGGGCGACGTGAGCGCGCAGGACCCCAGGCCTTGGGGTCCTGCGCACGGAGTCAGTCCTGTGTGGTGCTCAGCGCGCGGGGCGCTGTGACCGTCCGGCCGAGGCCGAACCGCCGCGGGGAGCGCCGCTGCGTCCACCGCGTGAGGGTCCACCCTGACCGCCGCGGGAGGACCCGCCGCGTCCGCCGCGGGCCGCTCCGGCGCCGCGGGAGGAGGGAGGCCCGGAGCGACGGCGGGGCTGCTGCTGCTGCACCGCTGCGCGGGGGGAGGGCTTCACGAAGGGAGCGGTCTCGCCGACCAGATCGCTGACGGCCTCGGATTCGCTGTTGACCCGCACGGGGTGCACGGCGATGGCTGCCTTGCGCAGCAGGGCCTGGGTGTCGCGGCGCTGCTCGGGGAGCATCACTGTGACCACGTCACCGGCGCTGCCGGCGCGCGCGGTGCGACCCGAACGGTGCAGGTACGCCTTGTGCTCGGCCGGCGGGTCCACGTGGACCACGAGCTCCACGGAATCCACGTGGACGCCGCGGGCGGCAACATCGGTGGCCACGAGGACCTTGATGTCGCCCTCGCCGAAGGCTGCGAGGTTGCGGTCGCGCTGGGACTGGGACAGGTTGCCGTGCAGGTCCACCGCGGGGGTGCCCTGCTCGGTGAGCTGCTTGGCCAGCTTCTTGGCCTGGTGCTTGGTGCGGGTGAAGAGGATGCGGCGACCGGTGCCGGAGGCGAGCTGCTTGACCAGGTCGCGCTTGTCGTCGTTGTTGACCTCGAACACGTGGTGGGTCATCGCGGAGACGTGGGAGGTGGCCTCGTCCACGGAGTGCAGCACCTCGTTGTTGAGGAAGCGCTTGACCAGCTTGTCCACGCCGTTGTCCAGCGTGGCGGAGAAGAAGAGGCGCTGTCCCTTGGCGTCGGTCTTCTCGAGCAGGCGGGTGACCACGGGCAGGAAGCCGAGGTCGGCCATGTGGTCGGCCTCGTCCAGCACCGTGATTTCGACAGACTCGAGGCTCAGTGCACGCTGGTTCAGCAGATCCTCGAGGCGACCTGGGCAGGCCACCACGATGTCCACGCCGGACTTCAGCGCGTTGATCTGGCGCGAAGCCGTCACGCCGCCGAAGACGGTGGTGGTCTTCAGGTTGTATGAGGCGGCAAGGGGTTCCAGCACGGCATTGATCTGCGTGGCCAGCTCACGGGTCGGAGCGAGCACCAGGCCGAGTGGGCGGCCCGGACGACGGCGCTTGGCCGCGTCCTTCTCGCCAAGGCGGGCGACCATCGGGATGGAGAAGGCGAGGGTCTTGCCGGAGCCGGTCTTGCCGCGGCCGAGGACGTCGCGTCCGTCCAGCGTGTCGGCGAGGGTCTGCTGCTGGATGGCGAAAGCGTCAATCTTGCCGTCTGCAGCGAGTGCGCGCACCAGCGGTGCGGGGACGTTGAGATCGGCGAAGGTCTGGGTCTCAGAAATGGCGGGAGCCTTTCGGAAAGCGCCAGACACAGAGAGGGCAGGGGTCACCGGCCGGGAACTGGTCTGGCATAGGGCGAAGGCATCGGTTGATGCACTCGGTCGCCGCGAGAAAATCACTGCTGAAACGTGGGCCGGTGGAACGGCACGGCCCCGTTGATCAAGGCGTTCTTACGACGCAGGCAACCACGCGAGGTGGGCACCAGATTCTCCACTATACCTGCTTATCTGCACAGTCCTAATGTCAGCCCTTGCCGCTGATCTGGCTGTAGTGCGCCAGAGCCTCCTCGCGAGAGGCTTTGAGGTCGATGATCGGGGCGGGGTACTCCGGTGTGTTCAGCTCCGGAATCCAGGCGCTGATATAGCGCCCCTTCGGGTCGAAACGGTCACGCTGGCGCTCAGGGTTGAAGATCCGGAAATAGGGTGCGGCGTCCATCCCGCATCCGGCCACCCACTGCCAGTTGGCGGGGTTGGAGGCGGCGTCGGCGTCGACCAGAGTGTCCCAGAACCAAGCCTCGCCCTCACGCCAATCGATGCCGAGGTTCTTGATCAAGAGACTTGCCGAGGCCATGCGCACGCGGTTGTGCATATGACCGGTCTCCCAGAGCTGGCGCTGGCCGGCATCGACCCAGGGGAAGCCGGTCCGTCCCTTTGCCCAGGCCCGAAATTCCTCGGGTGATTCGCTGCGTGACTTCCAGGGGTAGGCATCGAACTGGGAGCGGAGGTTGGTGTGCGGCAGATGCGGGAAGTGGAAGAGAAGGTGCCAGCAGAACTCCCGCCAACCGATCTCGGAGAGGAAGGTGCTCACCGATTCGGGGCTCTGCTGATGGGCGGCTTCCCAGAGCTGCCGCGGGCTGAGCTGGCCGAAGCGCAGATAGGGGGACAGGCGCGAGGTGTCATCATCGGCGGGAACATCGCGGGCGTCGTCGTAGTCCTGCACCTGGGTCTCGAGGAAATCGCGCAGCCGCTCCTTGCCACCTGTCTCGGTGGGGGTCCAGGTCCTGCGCAGGCCTCCGGCCCAGTCCGGCCGGGTCGGCAGCAGCTCCCAGTCCTCGAGATGATCCGTCCGCGGGCGGGGCTGCGGCAGCGCGTCCCATGCAGACTCCAGGGTGCCCAGGGCCGCCGGTCGGTCCCGCGTGGGGCCGGGGTCGCGCACGCTGATCTGGCGCCAGAACGGGGTGTACACCTTATAGGGCCCGCCGGTGTTGGTCTGCACAGTCCAGGGCTCATGCAGCAGGGAGGCGTTGAAGCTCTCCACCTCGATGCCGTGTTCAGGCAGCGCGGCCTTGATGCTGGCATCGACCTCGCGTTCCGGGCCGCCGTAGCGCCGGGACCAGTGCACCCGCTGCACGCCGAGCTCGCCGCCGAGCTCCAGGAGGATCTGCCGAGGGTCACCGCTGCGCAGCAGCAGGGGGATGCCCAGCTCGGCGAGGTTCTCCTGCAGGGAGCCTAATGCGTGGTGCAACCACCATTTGGCCGCGCCACCGAGGGTCCTGACACCGGGGCTGACCTCATCCAGGACATAGAGTGCGACGACGTCGCCCGGATGCCCTGCGCGGCGACAGGCTTCCGCGAGCGCCTCGTGGTCTGCCGTGCGCAGATCGTCGCGGAACCAGACCAGAGTGCGGGTCATGAATGCCTTTCAGTGAAGCGGTGCCGCTTGCGCGGCCGTCCTGGCTGGCACAGTAGCAGGAACATACCCCAAGGCCACCTCGAGGCGGCTTCGGAGAGGGTAGACATTCTCGCGACGTGAGTGCGGCAGTTTTGACTTTATTGCTGTCGATGCCTCTGCGAGGTCGCGCGCCTGCTGGACTATGACCCTGAGCTTGATGGACATTCAGGGACAGCGATCCGCCGTCATGCCACCCGTCTTGCCGTGTTGCTCCTATTGCGTGGACTAGCTACATCGCGGTCTCGTCCTGTTGCGCAAGAGAATCCCAGAGCAGAGCGCGTTGCTGATCGTATGGTGGACGACATCGAGCTCCAAAAGTCTCCAGTGGATGCTCCGTGATCTCGCGTGTATCTACGCGGTTCCTGTTCGAGAGGGCCTCGGCGTATGTTGGTCTTATAAAACAGTAGGTTTATGAGACACCGACCTAGTCCCCGTCTACAAGTTCCTCGCAGCTTCTGAGTTGCGGGAGTTGTCCATGCCGTCCGTCCCGGACTGAGTGGAACTAGTGATCTGCATTGAGCGAATACTTGCTGATGCTGGAAGTTTTGCTGCCGCCAGGCCCCCAGCGAACTCCTTCGATCGAGAGTGCCAGAGGTTGAGGTTGAATTGGAGAGGCTCGTCGGGGATCGGGGTGGGCTGCCACATGTTCCGCTCATAGACGCATTCGCCGTCAACGAGCCATCGGATGATGTTCGGGCGCCAATCGATTTCGTATGTGTGGAACCCCTCGGCGGCATCGAAACCAAGGTCGATGATGGTTGGTGTTCCGCGGTACCCGTACTCGAGCTTGGTGGTTTCTGGACCAGGGTTATAGAACACGTTGATCAACATTTTGCTGGTGTCTTTGCCCAGGAACTCGATGTCGATCTCCTGCCGCGGTCCGTTGCGATGAAGGAACATGCCCGTCACGAGTCCGGACACCCTAGGCGGTTGGAGCTCGGCTTTGAAGGAGCCATAGCGGTAGGAAGCCGTAGAGGCAATTGACCCTGATGTGAGTTCGCGAACAGCTGTCACCTCACGACGAAGGGTGAGAAGTATCTCTCGGGCAGACTGCGTGACGTTCGCGGGCGTGAAAAACGCCAGGTTGCTCGGGAATGTATCGTCCCGGAGTTCCCAGTTGTCTTGGTCCAAGGGTCTTCCCGACGTCCAGTCGACCTGTAATGCCAGGGAATCGGGAACGGGGACTGTCTCGATGGGAATACCTCTCCACCCGCGAGTGGGTTTCAGCACCCATGGTCCGACGTCGGGTTTCAGGTCAGTGGAGCTATAACCGCTCCGTAAGTCTGTGAGTCGGGAAAGGCTGCGGTGCCCGGTTTCTGGGCCACTTGGGTAGGGGAACGAGGGGTAGTCGATCCGGAGGAAGGTGCTTAGCGCCTCCCATTTGTCTTGCAGCTCAGAGTCAAGCAGTAACGTGCGCTGTTTACTGTTGGGAGGCAGGGCTGGATGGGCGGAAGTGATGATGAAACGTGCGTCGGGGTTCGTTTGGGAAATCTGTACGAGGGACGCAACTGAGAAGGACCCGATGTTGACGTACGCATTGAATAATTGGCCGCGACTTCCATCGAGAAGAGCTCGTTCCTCTGAGGTGGGCAGTCCGTCAAGGTCACTGACGACGGTATATCCAAGCATGGAGAGGGCTGTAGAGAGTGCGGTCAAACCAGTGCCGGGTCCACCGATGGCGACAATGGGTCCGGGTAGGTGCTTGACGGAGGGTACTAGCGGTTTCTCACGGGTAATGACTCCAACTTGGGACAAGACTGGCAAGACGGAGTAGGAGTTCGTAGACGGTTCATCGATACGTTGTTCGATGAGTGGCCGTGCTGCGGTAAATACTCGCAACCGATCGAACTGCAGGTTCAACCACAGGTCGACAGGTCCATATACCGGTAACTGATCGAGTAACTTTCGGGCGCCCTCCTGGCTCAAGACATATCCAGAGGCCTCCCAAATTCCCGGTTCTACCCGTCGACGGACGCCCGGTTCGTTTCCGGGAGAGGGAATATTTGCTACTTCATTGAAGGCTAAATACAGAAGGTCGAATTCGGGTGTGCCGTTGACCGATCGATTCAGCGAGGACCAGTTCAGTCTCATCTCGGAAGCGAAGCCATAGGTTAGGAACACATCGTCTTCAAGGACAAGTGCGCTGGGCACGTCCCCCTCTGCGATAAGCTTCCACACTTCGATGTGAGAAAGGGCTACCGCGATCTCTTGTTTTGTCATCCCGATCGTGCGCGCGCGAGTCTCACTACCAATTTGCAGCTGCGCGTTCGGCGCAATAGTGAGCTGATCCGCGAGCGTGTATCGCGGGGTCAAGTCAGGGGTGGGGGACGAATCAACGTATCGCGCATCAATTGCAGAGAATCGCCGGACCATCGTAGGCAGTCGTTCGCCGTGGCGGCTTCGAAATCGATTGAGCTCTCTGTGTACACGGCGCCAGCGGTCGGGCCGGCGGTCGAGGTTGATTACATAGATGCGACGCAGGGCGTCGGGCTCGTTGCCTGGCGAGAACACCGTGGCACGTCGGCGCCGATCTAGGAGGCGCAGTCGAAGTCGTCCGTGGTGGATTAAGGCTTGGCTAAAGTCCGCGAACGATCGCACGTTCATGCGAGATCTTCCCCGGTGTCTTCGCGCACCCAGTTTCTCCAGTTACGCGCGTCCGACCGGTAGGACAGCGGCCACTTGCTGATAGCAATGTCATCCCAAGTGGTGAGCAGCTCGAAATCGCGTGGTTCATGGCCTGCCTGCTTCCGCGCGGCATGCTCGACGAGGCTGGCGGTGAGATTGCCCGGTCCGGTTACCGACTGGAGGTCACGGTGAGGTCTATTGGCGGTAAGCAGGAGTTCCGTTGAACGCTCTAGGGCTCGGGCGATGATGGGGTGTCCCGCTCTAGCGATGAGCGGGTTGTTGTTAACGTAGAAGATCCGCTCAGAACCTGATCCGTCCGTAAGCGCCTCAGTCACATCGATCATTGAGGCGGATGTGATGTCGTAACACAGCGCCTGGAGATGCAGTCTGCCGCTGGCGATCATGGGTTCGATGTCGGCGCCCTGGTATTCGTCGTCGGCGTCAACGTACATCCCGCCTGCACGGAGGATGAGGCACAGTCGAAAGTAGTCTGCCCGCATTGCTGGGTGATTGCAGTGGTCGAATGCCTCGAGGTGATGCTCACTGAAGTGTTCGTCGATGAAACTCCGCGCGGATGTGTCGTCAAACAGCATGCGCTCGAACCCTGCCTCCTCGAGCGGTGCCCAGCTCTCGAGGCATGCGCGGACGTCGTCCGGGAGGGCACAGAGATCATCCCAGAACTGCACAAGCAGCCTGGGCATCGGAGCTCGACCGCTACCCGCGGAGACATCAACTGCCTTGGACAGGAGCTCTCGCATGAACTCTGACCTCAAGCCATCGACTTCGGCGATCTCGGTGGCGCTTGGGTTCGGTGGCATTCGATTCGAACTCGCTATCTGTGCTTGAAAAAGGGTGCGGTGTCAACGACCTAACCTTGCCACAATGCTCAAATTTTAAACCTGGATGTTCGCTCAGTGTCCTTCGAGAGACTCCTTCTAATCTTATTCACGCGATTGGGCGGTTCTCCGGTCTTTCAAATCTTTGACGAAGTCTCTTATGACCTGGAGTCTTCGTGTCATCTCAGCAGGAGAAGGAAGCGCTTGTTCATTTCCCTCGGCGGTGGAGTGAACATAGAAGTTGTTGACATTAAGTCCGTCGTTGATAATTACGATGTCTTTCTCCTCTAGTACGAGAAGAGTACGTAGATGCTGGGTAGATACTCCAGGTTTGTTCCGGGCGACTATGCCATTGACCACTTTTTCCTCGACGGCGTACTCCCAGACCTTTCGAAGATTGTTGGCGAAGTTCTCGCATGCTCGGGCGTAGCCTGCGTGGTCGTCGGCGTCGTACAAAGCTTTTGCCGCAGGCAGCTGTTCCTGTTCCAAAAGAAGCATCAAGGGATTGTAACCACCCTTGGGTGAGCCGGTGCCCGCAATCTGTTGCCCCGTGCCAGTTTCCTCACGCTGGGTCATTTCGATGAAGTTATATTTTACTTTGACCGGTTTAGCGATGCCTTCTCTGATCTGGTCGTCACGGTCTTTTTCTATGCCTTCGTGCCATAGAGCACTTGCGAACGGCATGGAGTGAGTGAAAATAATGACTTGACGGTTTCTGGCTTCCTTCACCAAACGCTGGGCGACCTTAATCTGGAATGCTTGGTCCAATGAGGTGATGGGGTCGTCGAGAATGATCGCCGAGCCATCGCCGCTGGATGAAACGTCACTCAGGAACGCTGCGATGGACACCGCTCTCATTTCCCCTTCACTAAGGACCCCGTCTGCTGCCCTCTTCTTGGTCCCGAGGATGTTGAAGGCTATTTTGCTGACTCCCTTGATCACACTGGTCGAAACAAGGTCGACTTTCAGATGGGGTTCGTTGCTTGCTCCCCGGGGCCGATCCTCAAGGATTCGGAGGTTGTGTTTGAAGTCGCCGGCAACCTTGTCAACGTATTCCCGACAGACCTTGCCTGAGAACTCCGAGAGACTTCGAGTGGCGCACTGCTCGAGGACCTTCTGGAAAGCCTGGATCTGAATCATCCGGTCGTGCAACTCTTTGAGTGCTGGCCTTGCCTTATTGACTTGGGAGCGCTCCTGCAGGGTGGTCAGTCTCGTCTGCAGCTCAGCCAGTTCGGAACCGTCAGCGGATTCGTTCTGTATCTTACGGACTTCTGCTTCATAGGTTTGGCCCCTCCGTTCGATGAAACTAGACGCCATACGCAATTCGTCCTGGATGGTGACGCTCTCCATGTCGACGACGTCGGTTTCTCCAGCCACTGAGCATTTAAGGAACGGGGCGATCTTCTTAGCAATAGGCTCAGGGCTTTGAACGTCCGTCGGTGGATTCTCGAGAAGGTCTGCGATGGTCTGTAGATTCAACCGGAGCTGACGGATGACAGCGTCACCATCGTCTTCTTCCAGCACTGTTAGCAGGTCATCGTCTATCTGCTCCGGTGAAGCAGCCACCGTGATTCCCTGGACGACCTCCGCGGCACCGGCGGTTAGCCTCCGTCGCTCAGCGCCAAGGTCCAGTTTCATCGCCTTGTCGAACTCATGGAACCTCTGATGCGCTTCCTCGGTCAGGGGTTGATGACATAGCGGGCAATTCTCCATACCGCCGAGCGGGAACTCTCCATCAGGGTAGGCAATCTTGTCGACGTACTCTTTCGTGGCGTTCCACATCTCGTGCCAGTGGGTGCTCAGGACCCCGGGTACGGCCTCTGCCGAGAAGTCCCGCCGTTCCTGGGCTGCTTCTTCTACCTCGATCTTTTGCAGTCGTTCCCAAACTGCTCGTAGGACCTCGATCTGACTAGGATCAACCTTCTCCGCAAGAGTTGAAATTCTGCTTGCCAGGGTTTTGACCTGGTTCATTCGGGCTTGAGCCTGGGCCAGACGTCTACTCTTACTGTTGGTTTGGCGCTGACTGATGGTTGCAGGCAAGGTCTCGATTTCGGCAAGTTCTGATTCGTCTAGTGTTCCCAGCGCCTCCAGAGACTCCAGCCCAGCCAATGTGTCGATGGTCAGCATCGCCTTGCTAATTTCCTGATCCGTGGCTTCGTTGTAAATGCCTGGTGCGGGCACTGCCTTTAGTGCAGCTTGTCTACGCTTGGCCTCAGCTCCCACGGCGTCGTAAGTCTCGATGAGACTTTGCAGAAGCTCCAGCCCGTCGGGGGTAACCGTGAGCGTGGTCCCCTTGGCATTTACATGCGACGCGGCGGTTTTGGAGTCGTAAACGGCCACTCGGGAGAGGTTGGAGTCCTCGCTTGGATTCTTCAGGTCCCAGGTGTGGCTGGCCTCTTTGTCCCCCAGGAAGTACTGGACGGTAGCGCGGGGCTCGACGTCTTCCTCTTTGAAAACATTCCCCAGGATGGCCTCAGGATGTCGTGAGTGGCAGGAAGACTTGAGGATCCTTGTATAGCCGGACTTTCCCACGCCGTTAAGACCGTAAACGATGACAACACCCTTGGGGTCGAGGGCGAGGTCGGTATTATCACGCATCCTATTGACGCCCTGATGATGGGTAACTTTCCTGAGCGCGACCGGAGGCATGTCCGAAGAACTGGTAGGAATATGGTGCCCCGTGAGTGGCTCGGGTTCGAAAGGATTCAGCGGCGTAGCTTTGTCGGGGATTTCAGTACAGAGATCTAGGTCCGATAGGGCCGATGCGTACGCCGTATCTGCGAGACGAGTGATCTCAGTGTCAGAAAGCGAGGTGTTCACGGTATGCCTTCTAAGAGCATCGCGTTGCCATGGCAGTAAATTTTCTGAGTACGTCAGGACTTCGGAGTAGATGGAACCGGCGATGACTTCCCCCAATGGACTGTACGAGGCAGAGAATAGGAAGTCATTCGGTGGACGACGTCCTGTATTAATTCTCTAGTACGGACTCTACGAGCTGAGCCTCGTGCCATGAACTATCCCAGACTTCTAGGGTGATTCAAATGGTCAGACGTCAGAATGTGACCGCTGCAGCTCTCGGTAGATGGTCGCCCTGGATACATCGAAAAGCTCCGCCAACTCGGCCTGAGTGTGAGTCCCGGCCTTGTGGGTGGCGAGGAGGTGCTTCCGCTTTGAAGGGGAAAGCTTGGGCTGCTTCCCACGGAGCCGACCTTTTGACTTGCGATCGCCATTCCCTCACGAGTGCGGGCTCGGATGAGGTCGGCTTCAAACTCGGCCACCATCCCCAGGACGTTGAAGAGTAGCAGGCCGACTGCGTCGTTGGGATCGTAGAGACTGCCCCCGATACTGAGCGTGACTCCCTTGGTCGTGAGTTCCTCAGCGATGTTCCGTGCATCGGGTAGCGACCGGGCGAGGCGGTCCAGTTTCGTGACGACCAGGGTGTCTCCAGACCGCACCGCGGCGAGGGCTTCGCGGAGCCCGGGGCGGGTCCGGTTGGTGCCGGTGAGGCCTTGGTCAACGTAGACCTGATCGGCGTCGACGCCGAGTCCGATGAGTCCTTCGCGTTGGGCGGTGAGGTCTTGTCCGGTGGTCGCGAGTTCAACCGGTGGTCGCCCATTTGCTGTGTCCGATGACGCTGCGACGCAGCCCTCGAGGAGTCCTTGCTGAGCTCTCGGCGTGAGTCGCAGAGACTGTGAGAATAGCCTTCTCGGAATATGGGTGTGGGTCATCAGCACCACGCTGCGTTGGCCGTCCGTGTCGCCGAGGAGTTCCTCCAGGAGCTACTCGGCGATCTGTTTCTCCACATTGGTGGTCGGCTCGTCGAGGATCAGAACTGCGGCACCGGAGAGCAGTCCCCTAGCGACGGCGATGCGTTGGGCCTAACCCCCCGAGGTCAGTGAGCCGAACATCCCCGCCGGGATATCCAGCCCACGCCGTGACTGCGCCCAGCCCCAGAGCCCGACGGCGCGCAGCACCTGCTCCAGCTCGGCATGGGCCGCCGCAATCGGTCCCTGCTGGTGAGCCAGCGCGAGATTCGCCCGCAGCGTGTTGTCGTAGATGTGCGCTTGCTACTCGATCAGGCAGACTTGCCGTCTGAGCTGCTCGGAGCCGAGCGTCTCCGCGGGGCGCCGGGCCACCCGGTACTGTCTCTGAGGCTTGAGGAAGCCCGAGCGCCAGTGCGCTCTCCCCGCGCCGCACCCGTGCCAGGGCCAGCGCCAGTGCAAGGATTAGGGTTTGATCCTTGCTGAGCTCTGCCGAGGCCCCGGTGACACCACCGGCCAGCAAGGGAACGGTTTAGGGGCAGACTGGTCGGGTGATCCTGCGGTGCCGGCCCGCAGAGCTGAAAGCTAACACTACGAATGGAGCCTCATGCCTACACCGCAAGCCCAGACACCATCCCAGAGGCCCTCGGAGTACCAACGCAACGCCTTCGCCCCAGCGATCCTCGCAGCGATCGTCTGCCTGGCCGGGATCGCCCTGATCGACCATGAGTACTACTTCGAGGTCCGCTACATCATCACGATCCTCGCCGTCATCATCGGGTGGTTCGCTCTGCAGGCACGCCAGTGGTGGTGGGTCCCCGCGATGCTCGCTATCGCGGTGTTGTGGAACCCTCTCTACCTATTCGAGTTCGAGGGCCCGCAGTGGGCTGGGGCGCACGTGACCGTCGCAGGTGTCTTCCTCGCAGCCGGCATCTTGATCAAGACACCACGGAAGCCAGTCGCTGGCCGGTCTGGCGCGTGAAGCGCCCAGGGCTGAGGTTGCCCGCCATGACTGGGGTTGCACCATGCCGGCACGCACCGCACTGGACGAATCGAATTTCTGGCTCTCCATGAGAAGGGGTGGCGGCGCTGCTGAGGTCGGTCAGTGTCAATCCCGCACCTGTGCCACCCAGAGGAACCGCACCCCCGAGGCGGCCGCTTCCTCGGTGACTGTCTGTTTCGTCTGACCGCTGTTCTGACTGTGATCGCGTTGCAGAAATACGTTGTGGGGTTGTTCTCAGAGGTATGCGGAGATCAGCGCGAACAGAGCGAAGCCAGACGTCAGGACTACGGTCCCCAGCGGGCTGGTGTCGCCCTTGTGTGCCTCAGCAAGCATCTCTTCGATGACCACACTGATCAGTATCCCGCCGGTAAACGCCAGCACAGATACGGTCAGCAGTTCAGGC
Source organism: uncultured Nesterenkonia sp. (assembly GCA_947494195.1). Classification (GTDB taxonomy): domain Bacteria; phylum Actinomycetota; class Actinomycetes; order Actinomycetales; family Micrococcaceae; genus Nesterenkonia. The sequence goes on from CANLUC010000006.1 coordinate 78,013, forward strand.
GCTGATTGGAGCACGAAATAACCTAGAGCTGCTCCGGTGAAGACTGGGATGCCGAAGGCCAGGGCGAGCAGGATCCGTTTGCCGCGGTTGACTCCTGCTCGACGCAGGGTAGCGATCGCGGCGAAGCCTTCAGGGGCATCTGCGGGCACTTGACCAAGGGCCAGTATCAAACCGAGTCGTGGGTCGATGAGGGCCCCGGCACCGATCATTATCCCGTCGCTGAACAGGTCCAGAGAAACACCAGCGAAGATCGCCCAAGGACCGTTGCTCTCAGCACCGCGTCCTAAACGGTGGCGCACGGAGTCAATGACACGTTCTAGTCCCATGAAGCCCAACCCACCTGCCGCCAGTGCCAGGATCGGCACCCACGCGTGAGTCGCTGAGAGAGCTTCCGGCATCAGTTCAAGTCCGACGACAGCTAAGACGATACCAGCGGCGAGATGCAGTGCCAGGCTCAGGGTGCGGTCGGAGACCTTGGTGATTTCCGCGAGCAGCCCACCGAGAAAATTCCCGGCAGCCGGCAAGGCTGCAAGGACCAGGACGAGGGCGAATCCCTCCATCGTTTAACCTCCAAGGTGTTTCATCGTGGCGAGACTCTCGTAGAGAACTCGCAGCGACACTACGCGATCAGTGGGCCGGTGCGGTGAGGTGTGGCCTGGCTCTCGGTTCTGCTGAGATGAAAGCATGCTCGGCTGAGGGAGAGCGGGCGGCGCGCAGCCCGTTGAGGATGACGAAGACTTCAGCGATCTCATGGACCAGCACGACAGCGGCTAGACCGAGCACACCGGTGATCGCCGGGGGGAGCAGCACGATGATCAGCGCCAGTGACAAGACGATGTTCTGGGTGATGATCCGTCGGCCTCGCCGGGTGTGATCAAGTGCCTGGGGGATCCGACGCAGGTCTTCGCCGGTGAAAGCGACATCTGCTGATTCGACTGCGGCGTCCGAGCCGGTGGCACCCATCGCGATACCGATATCTGCGGCGGCCAGGGCGGGGGCGTCATTGATGCCGTCACCGATCATCGCCACCGGACCTGCTCCGGCTTCGCGCAGCTGGGTCACGGCGTGTGCCTTGTCCTGGGGGCGCAGCTGAGACCGGACCTCGGTGATGCCCGCCTCGTGGGCGAGTGCTTCTGCGGTGCGGGTGTTGTCCCCGGTGAGCATGGTCACGCCCAGACCCCGGGAGGTCAGGGATGTGATGACCTGGCTGGTCTCCGGGCGAAGCTCATCACGGACCCCGATCGCGCCAACCGGCTGACGCCCCCGGTGCAGGATCACCATGGTCATGCCTCGATTCTCGAAGTCTTCGACCTGTTCAGCGAGTTCACCTGGGCTGAGCCAGCGCGGATTCCCCACAGAGATCGGCACCTCATCGACGATGCCGCTGATTCCTTGACCAGCCGTCTCTGTGACCTGCTGAGCATCAAGCACTTCGGTGGACTCGGTCGTGATGGCTGCGGCCAACGGGTGGGTGCTATGGGCCTCCAGAGACGCCGCCCAGTTCAACACCTGGGACCGGGTGGTGTCACCGGTGGTGAGCACCACGGTGACGGTGGGCTCATTGCGGGTCAGGGTCCCTGTCTTGTCCAGGGCCACATGGCGGATGCCACCGAGGCGTTCGAAGGCGGCGCCGGACTTGATGATCACTCCAAATTTGCTGGCTGCACCGATGCCAGAGACCACCGTGATCGGCACTGAGATCGCTAACGCGCACGGCGAGGCGGCCACCAGGACGACCAGGGCACGCTGCACCCATAGCTCCGAGTCGCCGAGGATCCACCCGACCAGAGCGACCACGGTCGCCAGGAGGAGCACCCCTGGCACGAGGGGTCGAGCTAGACGATCGGCTAAGCGGGCTTGGTTGCCCTTCTGAGTCTGTGCCTGCTCGACCAGCTCCACGACCGTGGTCAGGGAGTTATCCGTGCCTGAGGCGGTGGCTTCGACGTCTAAGGTCCCGGAGGTGTTGATCGATCCGGCCAGCACGTCATCCCCGGGGCTGACTTCTACAGGGATGGATTCTCCGGTGATCGCTGAGAGATCCATGCTGCTGTGCCCAGAACGCACCACCGCGTCGGTGGCCAGACGCTCACCAGCGGCTAGACGCAGCACATCACCGGCGACGAGATCCTCAACCGGTGTGGTGCGCTTTGTACCATCGGCCGCGAGCACGGTGGCGGTGGTGGGGATCAGGCCTAGGAGTGAGCGCAGCCCAGACTGGGCCCGGTCCATGGAGAGGTCCTCCAGCGCCTCGACGATCGAGTACAGGAAAGCCAGAGCGGCGGCTTCCTCGATATACCCCAGGAGGACTGCGCCCGTCGCGCTGATCGTCATCAGCAGTCCGATTCCCAGCCGACCGCGAGTGAACAGTCCCGTCAGCGCCCCCGGGACGAACTGGGAGGCACCGAAGAGCAGCGAACTCCAGAACAGCACCATAGCGAGCGTCTCGGCTTCGCTGGAGAGCCACTCCACCAGGAGCCCGAACACCAGCAGCAGGCCCGAGGATGCAGGAATCAGCACGGAAGGGCTACGCCACCACGGGGTGTGGCGCTCTTGCTCAGCGGCCGGTCCGGGGGCTTCGCAGCCGCAGGCCGATGTGCTCACCGCTGGGCCGCCTGGCCCTCGCAGCACCCTGCTACCGTGCATTGCGGATCCACACAGGGGGCCTCTTCATCGACGGCCAGTGTGGTCTCTACCAGCGTGTTCAGCGCTCGAGACAGGTGAGCGTCGACGATCTCGTAGCGGGTCTTCCGACCCTGATGCTCCACGACGATGATCCCGCAGTCCCGCAGGCACGCCAAGTGGTTCGACACATTCGACCGCGAGAGCCCCAGCTCCCGAGCAAGATCTCCGGGATACCGTGGCCCCTGGAGCAGGAGCAGCAGGATTCTCGAGCGGGTGGGATCAGCCATCGCCCGACCCAGCCGGTTCATCACATCGAGACGCGAAGCAATAGTCAGCATGCGCTGAACTATACATCAAGTAGTGAACTGTTTGGAGAGTCTCCTACGGCCTCGGTGGGCGAGAAAAGTTTCTCAATTCCCCCGGCCCCGGGAGTCTTGGCAGACACCAGAAAATCCCAGGGCCATCTTCGTAGTGAGGGCGGCTCTTTGATCAGATGGGCATGACTACTTCGTTGGCGAACCAGTCTTGGAGAGCGTAGGTCCAGTCATTCCAGATGCCGGTGACCATTAACAGGCCCACGGTGATCAACATGCCCCCGCCCAGGCGCATGACAGTGGTCTTGTGCCGGGTGAAGAACTTCAAGGTGCGCATGCCACGTTGCATGCCTGCGCTGATGAGGATGAAGGGGATTCCCAGTCCCAGGCAGTAGGCAAACACCAGGAGGGCTCCGCGTGTGGAATCTTCTCCGTAGACCAGCGCCAGGACCGCGGCCAGGGTCGGTCCGATACATGGTGCCCAGCCGATGCCGAAGGTCGCACCGAGGAAGGGTGCTCCGAGCAGTCCGTCTGGTGGGCGGCGGTGGATCTTTCGTTCACGCTGGAAGAAGCTGAAGGCGCCCATGAAGATCAGGCCCATGAAAACGACGATGACCCCGAGCAGCTGAGTGACCCAGCCCCCCTCGACCCTGAGCCAGGTCGTGGCGTAGATGAATACCGACCCGATCAGCATGAAGACCACGCTGAACCCCAGGACGAAGAGCAGCGCGCCGAGCACCATGCGTGAGCGCGAGCGTTGATGCAGTTCAACCCCGGAGAGCCCGGTGATATACCCGAGGTAGCCAGGCACCAGCGGCAGCACGCACGGAGAGAGGAAGGAGACCAGGCCCGCGAGCATGGCAACCGGTGCTGCCAATAACAGCGAGCTGTCGAAGACGATTTCTGCGAAAGGGTTATTCGTGGTGGCTGCGCCGAGCATCAGCGGTTCCCCCTCTGCTCCTCGCCGACGCTGTCAACGACGCCGCTGCCGGTTAAGTCGGCTTGATCTTCTTCCAGTACGGTGCTGATCAGGGTGCGCAGTGTGCTCGGCTCGATGATTCCTACGACACGAGCGCTGACCCGAGCCTGGGTGTCCAGGACCAACGTCGTGGGTACCGCGGAGGGGTGGACGTAATCGGTCATGGCCATCATGACCTCTCCGGTCCGGTCCTCCATGGAGGGGTAGGTGATGCCGAAGTTCCGTTCAAAAGCCTCGGCAGTCGCTTGGGTGTCGCGGGTATTGATCCCGAAGAATTGGACGCCATCGGGTCTGAACTCCTCATAGGCGGCTTGTAAGTCGGGAGCCTCTACCCGGCACGGAGCGCAGGCGGCGTACCAAAAGTTCAGGACGGTGACCTCACCCTGGAGGGTCTCCGGGGTGATCTTTGTACCGTTGAAGAGTGTGGCCTCGAAGGCCACGGCAGCCCCACGATTACCAGGTGCGAATTCCTCCACGGAACCGTCACCAGAGATGTAGTTCGATCCATCATTTTGTGCTCGCTGTGCCAGGTCGTCATTGTCGGAGCCGCAAGCGCTGACCATAAACGCCGTGGCGGTCAACGCGATCGTGGTGAGGGCGTGTCGGCGGGTCCGAGGTGTGGGGGAAGAATCTGCTGTCATGGAGTCTCCTGGGTGTGAGATCTTCGCGGTCCTGTGCGGCCGGTCGGGCTCTGTGCTTGCCGTCCTCGCCGCGCTCTGGGACAAGGGGAGCCGCACGCTTTAGGAGAAGTTCAGAGCGGCAACGATCACGAGTCCCGCGATCAGCACGAACCATGTCAGCAACACGGTGCCGTGGTGCTCCAGCACGGCCCGTTCCAGTCGTGGGGGTCCTCCAGATCTCTGGTGGCCCCATCGGCTCAGGGATTCGAGGCTGACGTACCACATGGCGGAGAACATGGCGGCCCACGCGAGCATGCAATAGGGGCAGAGCGCTTCGATGCTGAATAGGCTCTGAGACATCAACCAGCCCACGAAGAACGTGCCAAGTGTGACACCGGCCTGCAGCCCACCCCAGTACCACCCGCTCAGGCGGGCACCACCCAGAAGTGCCCCGCCGGTGGCAGCGACCAGTGCAAATCCTACGAGGCCGATATACGGGTTGGGGAACCCAAAGACCTCAGCTTGCCAGGAGTTCATCACCGGCAAACAGGACACGGTCTCGCCCAGGGTGCAGCTCGGAGAATAGAAGGGGTTGGTCAGCAGCCAGTACTTCTCCACCGCGAGGATGAAAGAAGGCACCAGTCCCAGGACACCAGAGACGAGAAGCACCAGCCCCGTGACCTTGGAAGGTAGGCCCGGAACGCTTCCGGGTGATACTGGCGCGGAACTTTCAGACGACTCAGGTGTGGTGTGTGTCCTCACTGAGCTTCGAGGGCTTCATCAAGGGGGTCTGTGAGGTCTTCGATCGACTCAGGGTTGAGCTGTTCGTCGTTGACGAAGAACGTCGGTGTCCCCTGGAGTTGAAGCTCTACAGCATCGTCAAAGTCCGCTTGGACCCGGTCTGCGACCTCATCGGAGAAGTAGTCCTCTTCCCATTGATCCATGTCGAGTCCGAGTTCCTCGGCGTAGCCACGAAACACATCGTCCTGAGGGTCTTCGTTGTGGCTCCATTGCTCCTGGGTCTCGTACATCTGCTGATACATCGCCTCGAGTTCACCCTGTCGGGCGGCAGCTTCCACCGCGTGGGCTGCCTGCCGGGAGTTTGGGTGCCCATCGAGGGGGAAGTACCGGATCACGAAGGACACTTCTCCTTCGTAGCGTTCCCGAAGATCTTCGACGGCGGGGTAGATCGCGCCGCAGGCCTCGCACTCGAAGTCCAGGAACTCCACAAAGGTCACATCGCTCTGCGGGACGTCGTCGAGTCTGCGTGAATCTTCTCTGACGATCAGCTCGGAGTTCACTGCGCTGGACCCAGAGGCAGGGGGAGTTTCTTCTGGGGAATCGCGGAAGATCATGATCGCGACCACGGCTAGGACCACGACGACTGCTACGCCAAGAAGCCATCGTAGAGTCTTTTTCTTGGTGGCCGTGCCGCCAAGGGGGCTGTTGATAGGGGGATCTGAGGGGTGATCAGCAGACATGGGGATCCGTTCTTGAGGCAGGTTCTTGGTCACCGGTAGAGCGCAGCTCACCGGGGCAGAGCAAAACGAGCCATCGCCGAAGCGCAGCAGCGATCAAGTCTCAGACGCGCTTCACGAGGCCAGGATGAGCTCTGGTGGCCCCCGAAGAGGAGTGGGCCCCTCCCCAGGGCGAGGTCTGACGGGCGCCCATATCGTGTTTGCCACGGCCACACAGGCTGGGTAGGAGGCCCGGGGAATGGCCTCGGGCAGCGGCTGAAACAGCGACATCCCCAGCACCAGGTACAGCACTTCTACCAGCTCATCGCCGCGACGGATCACCGCGTAGGTGACCACCAGAGCCACCACATGAATCGAGAGGGCGCCGAATTCGAGATGAATCAGCAGCGGATGCTGATGATCCCCCACAGCAGTGGGACCTGGCCCGAACAGCAGGTGAAGGAAGACTTGACCAGTCAGTACCGCACTGACGAGTCGTCCTCGGCTGCGCGGCACGCGTGAGAGACCGATGCAGACCGGTGTGGCCACAGTGAGGGCGAGGAGAACTATTACTGGTTCCGGAACATGGCCGGTGGCGGAGTAGTGAGCCACAGCGGTGGAGAGCACGGCGGTGAAACCGATGATGATTCCCCGGGCGATCCGTCCAAGACCGCGAAGATTTGAGGCGTACACAGCACCCTGCCTCCTCCCAGTCTCCACACCCCAAGGGTGGGGATCGGCTATCTGCAGAAATTCTACAGGACGTAGAAAACGGCATACCGAGAGGTGCCTGTGGCGAGCCACCGAAGCCCGGCCCGGCAGCGAATCCACCTGAAGTCCTGCGGGGATCGTTCCCGTGCGACTGACGGTCAGCCTCGTGGTGTAGATGCTGCCATCGCCGGTCTGTGTGATGCTGCTCGCGGGTCATGCTGCACTGATGTGGTCAAGGCGCCGCCCTGGATTTCGCTCGCGTCAGGATGCGGACCCAACGTTGAGCAGGAATGTCCCGTCGTGGCCGAGGGGCTCGACCCTTCGGGGCATCACCGGCTGGGGTCTCAGCAGGGACCCCCAAGCGCGCGGGTTCATCTCCTGACTTGCAACCGGGGCCCGCCGATCGACGCGTCAGCGTCAGAGTTTGCGGCGCCTGGTGACAGTGATGATTACTGCGCCCAGCACCACTGCGCCCAGCACCAACGCAGCGAGGACAAGCGCCTGCCAGGCGGGCAGGCTGCCTGAATCCTGGGTCCCGGAAAGGTCGGCGTCCGCCTCGGAGGTGGGGTCACGCTCAGGGCTCTGAGAAGACGCTGGTGGGGCTGGGGTGCCAGCCTGTTCTGGGTCCTCGTCGGTGGGTTCGGAGCTGGGATCCTGTGCAGACGGTGATTCTGCTGCGACGCTGAACGAGTAGCTGCCTTCGATGCGGTGTCCGTCAGAGGACACCACCGACCATTGCACCCGGTAGTCCCCGGCGCCCACCTCGGGCAAGGGCACGGTGGCGGTACCAGAATCGATGCGCGGGGGAGTATCGGTGATGACCTCGCCCTCGGCGTCAGAGACGATGATCAGCGGGTTCATCTCCACCAGCTCCCCAGAAAAAGTCAGCGAGACCTGGTGCGGGGGTTGCTGCAGCACGGCTCCGTCCGCCGGGGTGGTGTCCATCAGGACGTCGTGGGCCAGAGCTCGGGGCGCGGTGACGGTGCTGATCACACCGAGCAGAGCGATGATCATGGTGAATATGAAGACTCGGGGTAGTACTCGGGTAGGGCGAGGAGAAACGTGGCTTCGCATCACACCATCCTAAGTGGACAGGAACGCTGAACCCTTCTCTGCGTCTACAGGGACGGGACTACGGAGTCACCAAGAGCCTCTGCGCGGGATGCTGAAGAGGGTGTCTGCTCCGGTGTCACCAGGCTGAGGGCCTGCACGTAAGGGGCCTGCCTGTGCGAGGTCTCACTTGGTCGCTGGTGTGAAGCACCAGGGCGCCGTCATCGGTCCGGACGGGATTGAGGCTAACCTTGGCGGGTGAAGAATTTGAGTCGTATTGGTCGCCCGTCGGTGTGGTGGTTCGTTCTCGCGGGTCTGCTCGCAGCGGTGCTCGCTACCGTGACCGGACTGCTGATAACCGGTGCCTCCGCTCCGAGCTCCCTGGCCGATCCTGGCCCGGTGGTGCGGTGGGGCACACCGATCGTGACAGTACTCCTGAACCTGACGGCGACGGTGGCCATCGGAGCCTTCTTCCTTTGTGCCTTTGTTCTTCCCCGACGGCACCCGGAGATCAACGGCCAGCCCCACACCGGTGGCGCTATCGGGGCTCCGGAATCCGCTGCTGGCTCCGGGAAAGAGCCAGTGGGGGGCGCCTGGCGTTTCGCCGCCGGCATCGGAATGTTCGCCGTGATCCTCTGGGTCCCGACACAGCTGGCGCACTTGATCCTGACCCACCTCGCGGCCCTTGGCACGGAGATCGGCAGCGTCTCCTACATGGAGCACCTGGTGCAGTACGTCACCGAGATCGACGCGGGACGCATCCTTGTCGTGGGAGCGTTGATAGTCGTCCTGGCCTCCGCGGTCGCGGTCACGGTCACTGGGTACACCTCAGCTGCTGTGACCGTGTTGTTTGGAGTGCTGGCCCTGGTGCCGCTGGCCCTGACCGGTCACGCCGCAGGAGCAGCCAATCACCAACTGGCGGTGACTGCCATCTGGTTGCACGTGGTCGGGGTCACGATCTGGGCCGGCGGTCTGGCGGTGCTATGCCTAGTGTCACCGCGCACCGGTCCAACCCTTGGCGCTGTGGTGCAGCGCTATTCACAGGTGGCCCTGTGGTGCTTTGTCCTGGTGGCCGTCTCGGGCATCACCAGTGCCTGGATCCGGCTGCAGAGCGTGACGGACCTGGTCACAACGACCTATGGCTGGTTGCTGCTGATCAAAATCGTGTTGACCCTGGTGCTGGGTGTGGCCGGGTGGTGGCACCGCCGAGTGACGATCCCGGCGATCGGCAGACACGCGGTCGCCTCCCAGGCCGACGTCGGTTCTGAAGGCAAGCCCCGTCAGGTCCGGGGTTGGGCGTTCTGGCGATTGGCCGGTGTGGAGGTGCTGGTCATGGGCGCCGTCATGGGAGTTGCCGGGGCTCTAGGCTCTTCGGCACCGCCCATCCCCCAGGAACCTGCTCCCACCGATTCAGGGTTGGCCTTCTTCCTGACTGGCAGCCCGGTGCCACCACCGCCGACGGTGCTGAGCTACCTCAGCCACTGGCGACCGGATCTGATGCTGGGACTGCTCAGCGTCGCCGCCGTCCTGATCTACCTGCGCTGGGTGGCGCGTCTGCGTCGGCGCGGCGAGATCTGGGCTCCGGGTCGTACCGCCAGCTGGATCCTCGGCTGGGCGCTGTTCTACTGGTTAACCAACGGAGGCCCCAGCGTGTACGGCGCGGTCATGTTCAGCGGATACGCGCTGCAACTGCTGACAATCACTGCGGTAGTGCCCATTTTTCTGGTGCACGGAGCTGGCCCCACACTGGCGTTGCAGGCGTTGCCCCCACGCCAGGACGGCTCCTATGGTCCCCGGGAATGGATTTTGCACCTGACTCGATCACCCAGAGTGAGTGCCTTGGCCCATCCGATGCTGCTGGCGGGGATTCTGGGTGGGTCCCTGCTGGTGCTGTTCCTCACTCCGCTGTTAGACCTCACGGCAGGAAGCTATTTCGCTCGCGCTGCCCTGGTGGTGTACCTGTTGCTGATCAGCGGGGCCTTCATCCAGGCTGTCACCAACGCGCCCGGTCATCGTCAGACTACTTATCCTGGGCGATTGCTTGCTCTAGGAGTGGCACTGGCCTGCTACGCCGTTCTGGGATTCGGCATCATTTCCCAGACCGGACTGCTTTCGGTGGACTACTTCGCACAGATGGGGCTGCCCTGGATGGACAATGCTCTGTCCGACCAAGACTTGGGAGGCATGATCGTCCTTGGCGTTGGGGGCGCAAGCATCGTGGCTCTAACTCTCGGGGCCACAGCCACTCGGCGTTCACCTGCCCGGACAGCATCAACGTCGCACCCTGTGCCCGTCCCCAGCGACAGGGGTGCATCTAGTGATTGAGGCCGATTCTGGAGAAGTCTCCCCGGCTGCACCACTCTCGTAGTTGGACTCGCAACAGGTACCGGGTAGAGCTGCGACGCAGATCTCGAGGCTGGATCAAGACCCGCTTCAATACGGGCGCCAGGAGCTAAGTTGCGACCATCAGGAAACGACCTTGATCACTGCACAGTGACCCGGGTGGGCACGGATGTACGCGCCCCATGGTCGTTGACCGGTCACGTACTAGGGTTCTTGAGTAACTCCACGAAGACATAGCTCTGCGTCTCAGGCTCTCTCATCGAGGTCGATGGTCATCCTTCATCGGCGCCGAGAGGGGTATGTCCGGGCTGGGGGAGCACCCAGAGAGCTGCTGCGTCAGAGGTGAGTATTGTGATCGACCCGTGGTCGGGGGTGGTGCAGATAGTGGTCGCGTCCGGATCACGGTGGGTGACGTGGATGATGGTGCCCGGAGAGAGATGGTGATCGCGAAGGTTCTTCAGTCGCTCCGGGTTGGCGTCGGAGACCCGGCAGATCTCGTAGGATCCCACTTCAGCGCTGTCGAGCCGGATCGAGTGCGGAGGACGGTGGGTGTGGCCGGTTGCCGTGGGGATGGGGTCCCCGTGCGGGTCCTGATCTGGGTGTCCTAAGACCGTGTCGATGCGCTCAATCATCATGTCAGAGACAGCGTGTTCAAGACGTTCGGCCTCATCGTGGACCTCCTCCCATCGGTAATCCAAGACAGTGACGAGAAAAGACTCCAGTAATCGATGCCGACGGACCATGGCCACCGCGTATTCGCGCCCGGTCGAGGTCAGGGTCACCGGCCGGTAGGGCTGGTGGTCGACGAGCCCCTGGGTGGCTAGTCGCTTAATCGTGTCGCTGACGTTGGGTGCACTGGTGCCGAACCGGTGAGCCAGGGCTGTGGTGGTGATCGGCGGCTCACCCCATTCGATGGCGGACCAGATTGCCTTGAGATAGTCCTGGGTGACCGGGGTGATCTCGGATAGGTCCACGGTCTGCTCCTCTCTTAGCTCTGGAGAATGCGGGGCCAGGCGCGGTGGTTAACCCTGGCCGGTGACGGTGAGCCCGATCAGGGCCACGTTGAGCGCCACGATGAGGAAAACCACCATCCAGGTGACCACCTGCAGCAGGAAGCGATTGGTAAAGGTGCCCATCAGTTCGCGATCGCTACTTAGCTTGACGAGCGGGATCAGAGCGAAAGGGATCCCGATGCTCAAGACCACCTGAGACAGTACCAGCGCCCAGGTCGGTTCCACCCCGGCCGCGATAACGACCAGTGCGGGGATCAGTGTGATGGCACGCCTGGTGGTCTGCGGGATGTGACGGTGTAACAGGCCCCCCATGATGGTGGAGCCTGCGTAGCAGCCCACTGAGGTCGAGGCCAGGCCTGAGGCCAGAAGCCCGATCCCGAACCCCACCCCGATCACCGGGCCCAAGGCGGCGGTGATCGCCGTGTGCGCCCCCTCGATGCTGTCGGTACCTGGCACTCCGGCCAGGCTCGAGGCGGCCAGCAGTAGCATCGCGATGTTCACCGAACCGGCCACCAGCAGCGACAGCACCACATCCCACCGAGTCGCTACCAATAGCCTCGGCAGTGCCGCCGTCGGCGGGGGTCGGCCGTGGCGATCCCGCGCCAAGGAGGAATGGGCGTAGATGGCGTGCGGCATGACAGTGGCTCCCAGCATGCTCGCGGCCAGCAGCACCGTCTGGGCACCTTCGAAGCGCGGCGCCACCCCTGCGGCGGCTTCGGACCAGGAAACCGAGCCGAAGAACAGCCCCGAAACGAAACCGATGGTGATGATTACCAGCAATCCGACCACGACGAACTCGAAAGGTCGCTGCCCGCGCCTGGATTGGATCACCAACAGCAGCATGGACGCCACTCCGACGATCAGCCCGCCGGCCAGCAAGGGGATGCCGAAAAGGATATGCAGGGCGATCGCCCCTCCGAGCACTTCGGCTAAGTCGGTGGCCGCGGCTACCAACTCGGCCTGCACCCAATAGGCCAGCCGGCGGCGTCGTGGCAGCCGCCGACCTAGAAGCTCGGGCAGTGAGGCGCCTGTGACCAGTCCGAGTTTGGCTGAGAGGTACTGCACGAGAACTGCCATGAGGTTGGCCGCCACGAGAACCCACACCAGCAAGTACCCATACTGGGCGCCGGCGGTCAGGTTCACTGCGACGTTGCCGGGATCCACGTAGGCAACTGCGGCCACGAAGGCCGGCCCCAACAGCCATGGCAGCGGCTGACGGCGGACCCATTCCTCGCTAGGGGAGACCGTTTCGGCCCGCCCGGTGTTCACGACATCTCCATCATGGTCATGGAGATTTAAGGTACACGAACTTTCAGGAGAATGGGAGCGCTGACGCGAGAGGGCGCGTTTCTATTTAGACCTGGCGGGTTCAGGTCCTCTTGAGAACCTCTCAGGGGGACTTGGCATCGAGTCTTTAGTGGCGGGATGTCCGCCGTAGCTCTTCCAGGACGGGTTCATCCAGTGCTCCCGGCGCTTGCCCGGAGCCCCGCTGTGGTGCCTCTTGACGCACCTGCGCCTCGGCATCCCGCTCACTGCGGTCCGCGCGGAAGATGGCACGCATGGCCATCCAGAAGACCAGTCCCACTCCTATGGAAGGAGCAAGAACCTCAAAATACATTAAGAAGTTGTCCATTGTATTCCTAGCTGTACTGAATGTTTCTGCGAGAGAAGTGATTTATTTAAGATCTTCACACTTCGGTGTGGGTCTCCCGCTTAGGTGGATCTGGGGGCTTCGGCGTGTCCGCCTGAAGCTCTTGCCAGGATACGTGACTGGTAGTTGGTCGGGCTCCGGCAGCCGCGCGGCCACTGCCAGGTCGAAGTTGCTCCCCGCGTCGCGAGCATTCTCCATGGTCTCTCAGTTCAGAATTTTGCGTGCAGTTCCTTCTCCACCCAGCCCGCGACGATCTGTTCCAGGCGCTGCTGTCGATGACGCGTGAATACTGGTCACCTTGCCACGCGATGAGTACCCATTTTTGGGGAGTCGTCGACACAGGCACCGCTGATTCCTCCTGACATCCACGACTGGCCCTTGCGTCGCGGCAGTAGATGTTGTGGTCACCGCCTGCAAGCCGGTCGGCTTGCGGGCATGCGTCCTCCAATTGAGGACTCAGTGCACGCTGAGGGATCGGCTCACGGGCAGTGGGAGGGGCCCGTGCGCTTCGAGATCGCTGACGCGTCTCTGTGATTGAGGCACCAGTGTTGGCGGTGAAAGTTGTGGCGCGTGTCGGTGCGCCCTCTAGCAATGAGTGTCCAGCGGGTATGGGCCCTCAGGTCCCACGTATTGGAGGCATGCTTTCTTGAGCCAGATTTCGGGACAGCGCTGTGCTGAAGCCTCCGATGCAGGAAGCTATCTGCGAGGCCCGTCTCAGAAACAAGGAACTGGGACGATTCTGAAAGGCCCGAGTGGAGCAGAGCCGTGGAGAATCTCACAAGAGCCCCTCTCCCAGAAGCAGCGGGTGTCCAACGTGAAAGCGGGTCACGTGGGAGAAACACGACACCTGCAGAATAAGGAGTGAAAGGTAGGTACAAGACATGCTCGCTTGGATCGCCCTGGTATTCGCCGGGCTGATGGAAATCATCTACGCCGCGGCGTTGGAGAGATCAGAAACCTTCACTCGCCTGTGGCCCTCGGTTGTTTTCGTTGTTGCCGTGGCATTGAGTATGGGAGGCCTCGCCTACTCAATCCGCACCATTCCTCTTGGGACCGCTTACGCCGTCTGGGTCGGCATCGGAGCCGTGGGCACCGTGATCTACGGAATGGTCGCGCTCGATGAGCCGGCGACCGCGCTGCGCATGGGATGCATAGCACTGATCGTCATTGGGATCGTAGGGCTGAACCTGCTTCACGTCAGCTCAACTGGCGAACCCCACGCCGCCCTCTAAGACCAGGCCACCTTGTAAGGCTGCGCTGACAGGACTGCCTCGAGCTCCACGGCACTGCCCTGGTGTCCACGACGTCGCAGGCCCGTTGTTGGTTCTTGACCCACAGCGGAGCAGCGTCTGTTTTCTCGCTGCGCCAGGACACATCGGCATCGGGGGCGGCCCACGTGCCCTGAACTCGATTCCCTGAGCACAGAGCTCTCCGGGGGATATCGTGACGTGGTGACCTCCTCACCCACCCCGATCGATTCTTCGGCGCGGTCGTTGCCCCTGGCATTCCTCGTCGGTGCCGTCGTCGGGACCATGGGTGGGTTGATCGGGCTCGGAGGCGCAGAGTTTCGGCTGCCGCTGCTGATCGGGGTCTTCGGCTTCTTCGCTCTCCACGCGGTGATTTTGAACAAGGCCATGAGTCTGGTCGTCGTCGCGACCGCAATCCCGGCCCGGCTGATGGTCATGCCCCTGGATCAGGTCGGGCCGCACTGGTACATCGTGGTGAACCTGCTGATCGGAACCTTCATCGGCGCATGGGTCGGGGCGACCTGGGCGACGAAGATCGCTTCACACACCCTCTACCGGGTCCTGGGTGCTCTGCTTCTCTTCATCGCGGTGCTCTTAGCTGTGACCCACCTTTGGGCCACGCCTTCCCTGGATCTGGTCATCGGTGTCCAATGGGCTGCCGGGATAGTGGCAGGGTTTGTCATCGGGATCGTGGCCGCGCTGATGGGTGTCGCGGGCGGGGAGCTGCTGATCCCCACCCTGGTTCTTCTCTACGGGATTGATATCAGAACGGCCGGGACCCTGTCTCTGTTGGTGTCTTTGCCCACGATGCTGGTCGCGTTCGCACGATATAGCCGTGATGACAGTTTCGGGGTGCTCCGAAGACATCCGCGTTTCTTGATCGCGATGACTCTTGGCTCGATCACCGGTACCTTCATCGGCGCAGTGCTCGCCGGGGTGGTGCCTGTCTCGGTGATCGTGCCCTTGTTGGTCGCGCTTCTAGTCTTCTCCGCGTGGAAAGTCTGGAACCACAAGGAACCACCCACCCAGGCGGCCCAGAACTCGGCGCCGGCCTGATCATCCTCACCAGGCGCTGGCGCGACGATCCTCACCGGGCACCGGGCTTCATCCTTACGGCACCCTGATGGTGTGGCAGTGCTCGATGGGCACCTCCACGCTCACCAGTTCCCCCAGGTGGCGCATGCTCTGAGCCCCGGAGCCTAACGCGTAGGCGGTGACCACCGGATCGGTGTCCAGGTGGATCTGATGCAGCGCTCCGCGTTCCTTGGTCTGGGAGACCCGGGCGGTGAACCGATTGACCACTTCTCGGGAATTAGGACCTGCACCTGCGGCGGTGAGGGTGACGTTTTCCGCCCGGACACACACCGCCACCGACTCTCCCAGCGCGAGCCCCTCAGGGTTGTGAGTGACCAGAGACAGCCCTCCGGCTTGTACCTCGATGGTGTCCCCACGATCCGCGGTGACGTGACCGGGGAGAATGTTCTCCACCCCCACCGCCCGGGCGGCGGACACCGTGGCCGGATGGTTGAAGACCTCACCCACACCTCCGACCTGCTGCACCGCCCCGTCCACTAGGCTCACCATCCGATCTGCTAAAGCCCAGGCCTCGGCACGGTCATGAGTGACCAACAGCGCAGGAGTCCCGGTCTCTAACAGGATCTGCCGCAGCTCCCCGCGCAGCTGATCACGGGTCGGAGCATCCAGGGCGCTGAAGGGTTCATCCAGGAGCAGCAGCTTCGGTGCACTGGCCAGCGCCCGGGCCAGTGCGACCCGCTGGGCCTCCCCACCGGAGAGGCTCCTGGTGTCCCGGCCGAGCAGATGCTCAGCCCGAGCATTCTTCAGCGCCCTCCGGAGGTGTTCCTCGCGCAGAGCCCGCGGTAGTTTCCCCATCCCGTAGACCACATTCGCGGCCACCGAAAGGTGCGGAAACAGGGCATGGTCTTGGAAGAGGTAGCCGACGCCGCGGTGTCGGACCGCAACTGTGCGCCGGCCCTCATGCCACACCTCATCTCCCAAGGCGACCCGTGACCCCTCCCCAAGGTGAACCAGACCGGCGATGCAGCGCAGCAGGGTGGTCTTCCCCGCCCCTGAGGGTCCGAACACCACAGTGACCGGTGCCTCTCGCTCCAGCGGGATGGACAGGTGTACGTCCAGGACCTGGTGGCGTATCCGGGCGCTTAGATCCTTGGCCATGTGGTCCGTCCCTTGCTGTTGAGCCCATAGGTCAGCCCGAGTACGACGACGGAGAAGAGCAGCAGCCACAGGCTGGTGGTGGCTGCGGTGTCGTAGTCGAAGGCCTGGACGCTGTCGTAGATGGAGATCGCGATGGTGCGGGTCTCCCCGGGAATGTTGCCACCGACCATGAGCACCACCCCGAACTCTCCGATGGTGTGGGCGAATGTCAGCACTGCGGCGGTTGTGATCCCGGTGCGCGAAAGCGGCAGCACCACCCGCACGATCGTGGACGCCCAGGATCGGCCCAGGACGGTGGAGGCCTCGAGCAGGCGTCGATCCACCCCGACGAAGGCGGCCACCATCGGTTGTACCGCGAAGGGCAGGCTGTAGATCACCGAGGCGATGAGCAGCCCGTTGAAGGAAAACGCCAACGGGGACCCGGTCAGCTCGGTCCACCACCGCCCGATCGGAGACTGATTGCCTAACGCGACCAGCACGTAGAACCCCAGCACCGTGGGGGGCAGCACCAGCGGCAGCGCGACCACGGCTTCGATGAGCGCGGTCCAGCGCTGGTGTGAATACGCTAACCAGGCCGCCAGCGGCACTGCCAGGATTATGAGGATCAGCGTCGTGAGCATTGCCAGCCGGATGCTGAGCTCCACTGCGGCCCAATCCATTCCGGGTCAGTCCTGGTCTGAGGGCGGGTAGAACCCGTAGTCGGCGAGGATTGCCTGGCCCTGGTCGGCACCGAGGAACTCCACGAAGTCTTCATCCTCGCCGGTGGCACCGTCGAGGAGCATGCCGCCCTGGCGCAGGGTCGGGAAGGAATCCAGCGGCACCTCGGTGTAGCTGCCCGCATCGGTCATCGGGGGCGAGAGCGCCAGAGAGAGGGCGACGATGCCGGCATCGGCGTTGCCGCTGAGCACGAATTCCGCGGCCTGGGCGATGTTCTCTCCTAGTACCAGCTTGTCCTGGAGCTCTTCGGTCACCCCGGCGGTGTCCATCGCGGCCTGGGCGGTCTCACCATAGGGGGCGTGTTGAGGGTTCGCGATCGCCACTGTGGCGACCTCTTCTGAGGCCAGGCCCTCGATGCCGGCCTCGACCTCTGCCGGGGAATCTTGTGGGGCCCAGACCACCAGCCGGCCTACCGCGTAGTCGAACACTGATTCCGGATCTCCGAAGCCATCATCTGCGAGATCCTGGGCTAGCTCGATGTCCGCGGAGAGGTAGACATCGAACGGGGCGCCATTGCGGATCTGGGCTGCGAAGTTCCCGGAGGACCCATAGGTCACCTCCACCTCGACCTCTGGGTGATCTTGGGTGAACTCTTCAATCACGTCGTCAAGGGCGAACTGCAGATCTGAGGCGGCCGCGACACGCACCGACGAGGAAGGATCCCCTTCTTCCGCTTCGGGGGAGGTGTTCGCGCACCCGGTGAGCATCAACACCACGCCCAGACCAGCCCCAGCGATCTGACGAGGAGAGCGGCTACTGGTCATCGGCAGTGCCTGCTCGCTCGATCACAGCGGTGGTGGCTTTGACTACCACGGTCGCCAGGACACCTGGTGCCAGGTGCATCTCTTCTGCAGCGTCTCGGGTCATCAATGAGGTCAACCGGAATCTGCCTGCGGTGACTTCGATCTGGGCCATGACACCATCGGTCTTCACCTCGGTGACGATGCCTTCGAGACGGTTCCGGGCAGAGACTCGTGTCCCATCAGCCCCCGGGGCAGATCGTGATTTGGCGTAGGCCGCGACCGATTCACCACTGACCCTGGTCGGCCCTGTAGTGGTTGGTTCAGCAGTCAGCGCGCCTGAACCGATCAACCGCCGCACACTGTCAGGACTGACCCCTAAGAGGTGAGCTACTTCAGAAACTCGCACCTGCGTCATGATGATGACTCTACCGTCGACCACGCGTCTAGAAATCGACTTTCGTGGCGCAAGTGGCGACTGCAAGGTAGAAGCTCGACGAGTAAGACGCTCACGGATTTCACGGTAGATCGGTGGTTCGCAGCGGGGTCCGCCTAGCAGTCACACGACCGCCCCTTATCGCCGCAACCCACACCAATCGTTCTAGCCGGCCTGAAAGGTGCCCGCTGAGGGGTCGGTGGATTCTGGCGGTCATTGCAACAGGAGGTCTTCGATCAATTCGATCGGCTTCTGAAACCCTAGTCTTTTCCGC
>CANLUC010000007.1 GCA_947494195.1 uncultured Nesterenkonia sp.
GAAGGCCTCGACGTCTATCTGCACACCGCCACGCCACTACTTCCCCGCAATTGCTACACCCTCAAATGCGAAGAGCCACTTTAGTGCGGCTCCACTCGCTGCTCCCTAACGTGTGATCAAGAGGCAGGCTTCATCTTCCAATATGGCGGTCGGTTGCGTGACGGGCTGACGATCAATATGGCATGCATGTATTCGAGGCCCGTACATGGCCTATAAAGCACACAGGAATCGAGAGAAGAACCCTGATCCTGAATTCGACACTGACATTCCTGTAAGATAGGTGGACGTTCACTCATTGCAACCTTGGAGGACCAATAATGGCCCGCAGGAATAAGGCCACTGCGCCTGAAGTCGACCAGCCAAAGACAAAGAAACCGTTCTACAAGCGGATCTGGTTCTGGCTCCTTGTGATCGTTGTCGTGATCATTGCCGCTAGCACGGCCGGGTCTGGCGACGACACCGAACCTACGAGTGCAGACGGTCAGGACGCGGAACAGGAAGCCCCTGCCGAGGAAGAGGCCCCCGCCGAAGAAGAGGCTGCTGCGGAAGAAGAGGCCGCTGCGGAAGAAGAGGCCCCCGCCGAGGAAGAAGCAGCGGCTGAGGAGGAAGCTGAGGGAGGTGAGTCCTTCGGCATCGGAGATGAGTTCCAGGTCAATGACTGGACCATCACTATCGCGGGCATCGGTGAACGCACCGCAAGCATTGGTGACGAATACCTCAACACCGAAGCGCAGGGTGAGTTCATGCCCGTTGACCTGGTCGTCACCAACGACGGTGATAGCGCGAACTACTTCTTCGCTAGTGACTTCGTCGCAATAGACAGCCAAGACCGGGAGTTCAGCTATTCCTCCGACGCTACGATCTACGGCGCCGCTGACGGGGCGGTGTCTCTTCTGGACGAGATCAACCCCGGCAACTCCATCGAGGGTCGCCTGTACTTCGACGTCTCCGCCGATGCTGAAATCGTCGCCCTGGAGATTAACGCTGGGTTCCTCTCAGATCCGGTGCGCGTCTCTCTCGAGCAGTAATAAGTAGTACTTAGATGGCCCGATAAGGCCGGGGACCCTGCCGCAGCGGTGGCATCCCCGGCCTTATTCTTGGTCGCGGCTCCCTAGGATCTTCGCACGTGAGTTGAACCGCGCCGCTCCATGACTGCCCCTGCTTCTATTGGCTGGGTATGCACATAACCAGTGCACCGCAGACAAAGAAGTTCACTTAGCGGTCCGGCAGTAAACGGCCTGCTGTTAGCTGTAGCTGATGATTGCCCAGCTCCCCCGCCCAACGCTGGTCATGCGAGGCGACCAACAGGGATCCCCCTGCGGAGGTGAAGCTGCGCAGTAGGTGGCTTAGTCGGGCCATCCCGGCCGCGTCACGTCCCAGTGTCGGCTCATCGAGCAGCAGCACAGCTGGCTTCATCAGCAGCGCGGAGGCGATGACGCAGTCTTTGCGCTGCGCCGGCTGGAGATCGTAGGGGTGGTCTTCGGCGTGGGCGGTGAGGCCGGCCACCTCCATCACGCGCTGGACATCCAGCTCCCGCTGCTTCTTCGCCTGGAGCCGGTCCGCGCGCTTGAGTCGACGCCCGCCGGGTCCCAGCGGGGTCGCGCGCATCAGCTCGGCGTGCACCGTGGAAGCCGAGAGCTGATCCCCGGGGTCCTGGCCCACCCAGGCGATATGGTTCGCCCGGCGGTGAGCTGGTTCCGCCGCGAGGTCCACCTCACCGGGGCCGATGATGCTGGCGCCGGGTTCTGTGGGGACCAGCCCCGCAAGGGAGCCGAGCAGGGTGGACTTTCCTGAACCGTTCGCCCCTAATATCGCTGTGACCTCCCCGGCGCGCAGATCTAGTTCGACGCCGTCGAGTACCTGAGCGGAGGCGCGCTGGACAGAAAGGTCGCGCACCCGCAGCAACACCTCCCTGCCAGGGCCCGGAGAGGAGTTCGGCGTTTGAGCAGACGTAGTCGGAGGGACCTCCACCTCGCGACGCGCGTCCCAGATCCCGTGTTGGGCCAGCTGAACCGGCGTGACCGAGCTCGGCATCAGGTGACCCGCACTGAGCTGACCCTCATCCACGAACAGCACGCGGTCGCATTCGGCGCTCAGCTCGTCATGCTGGTGCCCGGTGAGCAGCACGGCACCACCGGTGGCGCGGAATTCGCGGAGTGACCGGGCCAGCCGCCGTCGTGCGCTGTGGTCCAGCGACTGGGAGGGCTGGTCCAGCACCAGGACGCCGGGGTGCAGGGTCAGCAGGCTGGCGAGGGAGGTGAGCTGGCGTTCTCCGCCGGAGAGTGTGGACAGCTCGCGTTCTGCCAGCGCGGTGATGCCCAGTGCCTCGAGGCTGACCTGGGCGCGGTCCAGACAGTCTTGCAGCGGCAGGCCGAGCAGGCGTCCGGGAAGGGCGGCTTCCTCGTGCACGGTGCGGCTGAGTCCGGTGACCTGGGCCTCCGGGTCGTCGCCGAGCATTCCGATGCCGGCGTCGGTCGCCTTGCGGAAGCCGGTGCTCTTGCCGTGGTCGGTGAGCAGCCCGGCGACCGCGCGGGCCAGTGTGGAAGTCCCGGCGCCCTGTGGCCCGAGCACGGCCACGGCCTCGCCCGGGTGCAGCATCAGGTCGACGCCGGTCAGGGCCGGGTCATCGGATCCGCGGTAGGTGAAGCCAAACTCGCGCAGGCTCAGCACCGGTGGGGAACTCGGCGCAGAGGGTGAAGGCAGTGGCGAGTGTTCAGGCATCGAGCACCCCCAGCAGGTCGGTGGCGGAGGGAAGGGGCAGCAGCCCGGCCAGCGAGGTGCCGACCAGCAGCAACGAGCCAACGACGGCGCCCCAGCGCAATCCGCGCTGCGCCGCCCCCTGGGGATAGAACTGAGCGGGGGAGGGCCTTGGCGTCATGCCGAAGCCGCGCTGCGCCAGAGCGTCGTGGCGCTGATCCAGCTGGGTGATCGCGGTGACCAGCAGGCCGGTGAGCACGCCGGTGAGCAGGCCCAGCCGCACGGACAGCTTCTCGGTGTTCCAGCCCCGGGCGGCGCGTGCCGCCAGCGCGGCCCGCACCCGGTGCTGGGCCAGGGGGATCAGGCTCAGCGCCGCTGCACAGACATACGCCAGAGCGAGCGGGACGCGCAGGGTCAGCAGGCCGTCGAAGGCGCGCGAAGGATTCGAGCCGATGGCGAAGAGCGCGCAGACCGCGATCATGGCCGCCACACGCAGCCACAGCTGGACCGCGAGCGCGAGCCCTTCCACCGTGACGGCGGCGGGGCCGAATTCCGCCAGCACCTGGACGTCGGTGCCCGGATAGAACAGCCCCTGAATGATGCCGACCATGACCAGCATGGGCCCGGCCAGCACCAGGAGGGTCAGCAGCCAGCTGCGAAAACGCACTCGTGGCGACACCGCCGCCCCGGCCACCGCGCAGACGAGCACGGCGGCCGGGACCAGCGGGGAGGGAATCCCGTAGACGAGCAGAAGTGCGCAGCCGAGCAGGACCAGCTCAGTGGCTGGGTGCAGCCGCACGCGCAGGCTCCGCGGAGGAGGTGTTCCGGCGCCGCACCATCGAGTGCTCGGTGAAGGGGAACCGGCTGCGCAGCCGCTTGGGCAGCGCCGCGATCACCAGGAAGGCCAGCGCGAAGATGATGGCCTTGTCGGCCACATCGGAGCCGAGACCCTGGATGGTGGCGGCTTCCAGCATCGAGGAGCCAGCGCCCTGCAGGGCGGCGACCAGGCTGCCGGTGCCCACACCGAGTCCGCCGCCGTAGATGAAAGCGGCCACAGGGGTGGCGATCAGTCCGGTGGGGATTCCTGCCACGGCGCCGGCAATCACGGCCCACCAGATGCGGCGGAAGCCACCGAGCCGGGCGGCCCAGCCTGCGGCGGCGCCGATGAAGGCGGAGCCGGCGGTGAAGGCGATGACTGTGGGGTTGATGGTCACACCCCAGAGCACATTGGTGAGGATGCCGGTCAGCGCGCCTGCGGCGGGTCCGGCGATGACACCGATGATCACGGTGCCCAGTGAATCGAGGTACAGCGGGATGGGGGTCATGGTGCCGACGATCTGCCCGGTGGCGATGTTCAGCGCGATCATGACCGGCATCAGGGCGAGCACGCTGCGCGGGATCCGCGGAAGCGTGCCTGCGGCGATGAGTGCGGCGCCCAGCAGGTAGCCGACCATCACGCCGAGGGTGGTGTGCCCGAGATCGGCGCCGAGGGTGGCGGGCTGGCTGGTCAACACCCAGAGATAGGTGCCGGCGATGACGGCGGCCCCGGCGGTGAGCGCGAGGGTGGACCAGAGTGGGGGAGCGGGCCGGGTATGGGTTCCGGCGCGGTGCTGCGTGGAAGCCTCGTTCTTGAGTGTCGTGGTGGTGCGATGCTTCGGGGTTTCTCCGGGATCCGCCGCGGTGACGGACCCCTGCCCAGAGTGCGTGTCGGTGGGAGTCATATCAGACAGGTCCTTTTCTCAGAGTGTCGGTCAGGTGATCAAGGAACGCTTCAGCGTCCAGGCTGCGGATGATCTCCGCATTGGGCACTCGGCCCCAGCGGCCCAGCCAATCGGCCACAGTCTCGCCTCGTGTCAGGGTGCCGGTGAGCTCGATGTCGACCGCTGCCAGCTCGGTCTTCTGTGCCCAGGGAATTATCCCGTGTGTTGGGTGTGCAGACGAATCCGCGTCAGCCCCCTCTGTTGGGGAGGAGCTTTCACGTTGACTCCGAGCCCAGTGGATCGCGGCCGCGGTGACATAGGGATCATGGACGTGGGCGAGATAGCCGTGGCCGTCGGACTCGTGGAACTCGAAGTAGAACCGAAGTGCCTCGGCGAGCTGAGTCAGCCAGGCCGACCACTGCGGGACGGCGGGGTCGGCGAGCATCTGCTCCAGGCGCGCAGGCGTCAGCGCCACCGCCTCGGTGGCCTCGATGGGCCCGATCACCGGCAGGTGAGTCGCCTTGCCGAAGGCATCGAGCACAGCCTTGGCCGCCTCCGGGTCATAGCTGATGTTCCACTCGGTGGTGGGCCGGGTGTTGCCGCGATAATTGAAGGCCCCGCCCATGATGAACAGCCGCTTCAGAAGCTGAGGCAGCCGCGGCTCCAAGTCCAGCGCGAGCGCGAGATTGGTGCACGGGCCCGTGACCACGCCGATCAGCTCACCAGGCTGGGCGTGGGCCGCGCGGACCCAGGCCTCAGCCGCGGACAGCGCATCCGCGGTGTTCGCACCGGTGGGCAACTGGGCGTAGCCGGTTCCGGTGTCTCCGTGGGTCTCCTCGGCGTATTCAGAGACCCCCGCCAGCGGGTGCTGGGCCCCGGGGTGGACAGGAATCTCGGCACGGCCCGCGAGCTGCAGCCAGCCCAGGGTATTGGTGACCACCTGGTCGGTGGAGACGTTGCCGCCGCTGGCAGCGAGGCCGAGGATCTCGACGTCGTCCTGGCAGAACAGCCAGCCCAGCGCCAGGGCATCATCGATGCCGGGGTCACAGTCAAGGAAGAGGGGGATCACCGTCCTATTGTGCCGGGTCCTGCTGAACAGCCCTTGACGAGGGCAATTGGTCTGTTCCTAAGGTGGGGCAAGAGGTGAGTGACATGACAGATTCAGCCCGGACAGGCGACGACGGCGGCGCGACGCGGGTATGGCCCCGGTGGTACGCCTGGCTCTTAGGGGATCCGGACAAGATGAGCCCTGGGCTCTGTTTCTTCATGGGTGCGGTCCTCCTCCTCCAAGGAGGTTTAGGCACCTGGCGGTTCCTCACGGAGACCGGCTACGGATGGGCCCATAGCGTCCAGGTGCTCGGACCGTTGGTGATCGCGGGAGGCGTCTTCTACCTCTGGGCAGGACTGCGGCTCCGTCGGCTCAGGTCTAGGACTGATCAGCCCACGTCGCCTGCAGTGCACTGAACAGCGCGTTGCGTGAGAGCCCCGCAGATTAGGAGGCGTAGCTCCCGGTCAGCAGCACGCCGCCGCCGTCGACTCCCTTGGCACCCTGGACGAAGTCCAGACCTGCCTCAGCCACGCGAGTCTCCTCGGAGCTGTAGGCGCTGACCTCACCCATGACCCAGGCGGACTGGCCGGAGGCTTGCAGGTGAGCGACGGCGTCGTCGGCCTTCTCGGCCGAGACCACGGCGATCATGCCCACGCCAAGATTCAGCGTGCGCTCCAGATCAGCCTGCGGGACCGAGCCGAGCCGCGCGATGAGCGAGAACACCGCGGGCCAGGACCAGGTCGAGCGGTCCACGGTGGCCATCAGCCCGGCGGGCAGCACGCGCGCCAGGTTCGCCGCGAGACCGCCACCGGTGACGTGGCTGAAGCCGCGGACCGGCGCCTCAGGGGAGATCTCGGCCTCGGCGGGGTCGCCGTTGAGTGCGGTGACCAGGTCCAGGCAGGGCTTGGTGTAGAGCCGGGTCGGCTCCAGAAGCTCCTGGCCCAGCGTGCGGCCGAACTCCTCGACCTCGCGCTCGTAGCCCCAGCCGGCGGAGGAGACCACGCGGCGGACCAGGGAGTACCCGTTGGAGTGGATGCCGGAGGAGGCCATGCCGATGATCACGTCACCGGCGCGCACCCGCTCCGGGCCGAGCACTGCGGAGGCGTCGACCACACCGGTGGCCGCGCCCGCGACGTCGTACTCATCCTCGGCCAGCAGCCCGGGGTGCTCGGCGGTCTCCCCGCCGATCAGTGCGGTGCCGGTCTCTGCGGCAGCCTTCGCGATCCCGGAGACCACGGCGGCGATCCGGGCCGGCTCCACCTTGCCTGTGGCGATGTAGTCCGTCATGAACAGCGGCTTGGCGCCCATGACCACGATGTCATCGACCACCATGCCGACCAGGTCGAAGCCGATGGTGTCGTGGATGTCCATGGCCTGGGCGATGGCCACCTTGGTGCCCACGCCGTCGGTGGAGGTGGCCAGCAGCGGCCGCGGCAGGCGCTTGAGCTCGGACGCATCGTAGAGCCCGGCGAAACCACCGAAGCCGCCGAAGACCTGCGGGGTGTGCGTGGCCTCGATGTGGGCCTTCATGAGTTCGACGGCGCGGTCTCCCGCCTCCACGTCGACTCCGGCAGAGGCATAGGTGATCGGAGCGCCGGAGCCTGCTTCGGCGCTGGTGTTCTGAGAAGTCACTTCTTGGCCTCCGCCAGGGGGGTCTCGTCGAGTTCGAATTCAGCGTCGGGGCCCGGATCGCAGCCGCCGCCGGGGTTCTGCGTGGAACCGGCGTCGGTGGCTGAGGGCGTCTCCAGCAGCATCTTGCCGCGCCGGCTCTCCGGGGGCAGCTTGATCGGGTAGACCCCGGAGAAGCAGGCGGTGCACAGCGTGGAGCGCGGCTGCTTGGTGGCCGCGATCATGCCGTCCTCGGAGATGTAGGCCAGCGAGTCCGCCCCCACCGCCTGGGTGATCTCGTCCATGGTGGCGCCATTGGCGATCAGCTCCGCGCGGGAGGCGAAGTCGATCCCGTAGAAGCAGGGCCATTTCACCGGCGGGGAGGAGATCTTCACGTGGATCTCCGCTGCGCCGGCCTCCTTGAGCATCCGGACGATGGCGCGCTGGGTGTTGCCGCGGACGATCGAGTCATCCACCACCACCACGCGCTTGCCGCGGACCACGTGGTCCTGCACGTTCAGCTTGAGCCGGATGCCGAGCTGGCGCAGCGTCTGCGAGGGCTCGATGAAGGTCCGGCCCACATAGGCGTTCTTGATGAACCCCTGAGCGAAGGGGAGCCCGGAGGCCTCCGCGTAGCCCACGGCCGCGGGGGTCCCGGACTCCGGGACAGGGATGACGATGTCTGCGTCGTGGGTGTCTTCGCGGGCCAGCTGGCGGCCCATCTCCACGCGGGACTCGTAGACCGAGCGGCCGTTGATGTTCGCATCCGGGCGGGCCAGGTAGACGTACTCGAAGACGCAGCGCGACGGGGTGGCGGCGGCGAAGCGGTGGGACCGCACGCCGTCGGAATCGATGGCGATCAGCTCGCCGGGTTCGATCTCGCGGATGATCGAGGCGCCCACGGTGGCCAGTGCTGACTGCTCGGAGGCGACCACCCAGCCGCTGGCGAGCCGGCCCAGCACCAGCGGACGGACTCCGTGCGGATCCCGTGCGGCGTAGAGCGTGCCCTCATTCATGAACACCAGGCAGAACGCGCCCTCGAGGGTGGGCAGCAGCGCGAGCGCCTGCTCCTCCAGGGAGTCACCGGGCTGGTCCTTGAGCAGTGCGGTGACCAGCGCGGTGTCTGTGGTGTTGCCCTGATTGAGCTCGCCGAAGTCGGCGCGGCCGTGGCGTTCGAGGATGCGATCGCGCAGATCCGCGGAGTTGGTGAGGTTGCCGTTGTGTCCCAGCGCCACGGTCCCGTGCGGGGTGTCGCCCAGGGTGGGCTGGGCGTTGGACCACTGGCTGGCGCCGGTGGTGGAGTAGCGGCAGTGTCCGACGGCGATGTGCCCGGTGAGTGAGTTCAACGTGGATTCATCGAAGACCTGGGAGACGAGGCCGATGTCCTTGTACACCCGGATGCTCTTGCCGTCCGAGGCGGCGATCCCGGCCGATTCCTGGCCGCGGTGCTGCAGAGCGTAGAGCCCGTAGTAGGCCAGTTTGGAGACTTCTTCCCCGGGGGCCCAGACCCCGAAGACGCCGCATTCATCCTGCGGCAGTGGGTCCTCGTCGAGGAGGTTGAAATTCAGCCGGCCATCACTCCGAGCCATGCGCAGGTGTCCTCTCTGCAGGTTCGGAACCTTGGGCTTCGAACTTCTGCAGGTCATATGTGCGGGTGCGCTTCCGCGAGCGCCAGTCGATCAGCAGCCAGGTCACCGCGCCCAGGGCCAGCCCGGGCATCGCGAACGCGACTGTGAGATATCCCAGCGAGCCAGCTGTGGTGTAGTCCTCGGCAGGTCCGGTCACCAGGATCACGACGACGGCGGCCACCACGGCCACCAGCACCCCTGCGATCAGGAAGGGGCTCAGCCGGGGGGTGGGGCGAACTGTCACCTGCCGACGCGTGGACGCGTCGGGCTGCTCGCGTGAAGACATATCGACCATGCTACCGGCCCTGCCTGGGTGTCCTGCACCCTGCGGGGCTCGTTGAATGGGGGTGTCTGTGACGGCTGGGCTCCGGCCCAGCTCAGCGGCTGGTCCGGCCCGCCGTCAACGGCAGCAGGGCGGAGAGATCGGCTCGGGTGCCGGAGGCGGAGACGCGTGCTTCGGCCACCGCGTCCGTCCATTCCGTGGCGCCGGTGGCCAGTTCCAGCCAGGTCTGCGGGGCGAGCTCCACCACATTGGGGGGAGTGCCGCGCGAGTGCGTCGGGCCCTCGACGCACTGGGTCACCCCGAAGGGCGGGACGCGCACCTCCACGGAGTTCCCCGGCGCCACCTCGGCGAGCTCCTCCAGAAGGTAGCGCACGGCCGTGGCGAGGGAGGAGCGGTCGGAGCCGCCGCCCTGCCAATGCAGGACGGCGGCTCTTCCCTTCTCCGTGGAGATGCGACGTCGGGCCATATCTATCGCCTGATCAGCCGGCGATCTTGACAAGCCGCTTGTTGACGAACTCGGCCATCCCGTAGGGGCCCAGCTCGCGGCCCACGCCGGAGCGTTTCACGCCGCCGAAGGGCAGCTCGGCGGAGGTGCCTGGGGGCTGGTTCACGAAGACCATGCCGGTCTGGATCTGCTCGCCCACGCGCTGGGCGCGGTCCTCATCCGAGGAGTAGACCGAGGCGGAGAGACCGTACTGGGTGTCATTCGCCAGCCGGACTGCTTCCTCTTCGTTCGCGACCTTGTAGACCATGGCCACGGGTCCGAAGAGCTCCTCGCCGTAGGCGCGCATGTCCGGGGTGATGTCGGTGAGCAGCGTGGGCTGGTACCAGGCGCCGCCGCGCTCATCGAAGTCGCCGCCCATGTGCAGGGTAGCGCCCTGCTTCACGGTGTCCTGGACCTGCTCGTGCAGATCCTCAGCCGCCGAGACCGAGGACATCGGGCCGACGAAGGAGTCCTCCGACATCGGATCGCGCAGCTCGATCTTGCCGAGCGACTCGCGGAACTGTTCCATGAACTCGTCGTAGAACTCCTCGAGCACGATCACGCGCTTGGCTGCGTTGCAGGCCTGGCCCGCGTTGGCCATCCGGCCGGAGACTGCGCCCTTGACCGCCTGGGGAAGGATCTCACGATCCAGCACCAGCAGCGGATCATTGCCGCCGAGCTCGAGAACGACCTTCTTCAGGTTCTCGCCCGCCGTGGCGGCGACCTTGGTGCCGGCCCGCTCGGAGCCGGTCAGCGAGACGCCCTGGACCCGCGGGTCCGGGATGACGATCTCCGCGATCTGCTGGCTGGAGACGTACACGTTGGTGTAGGCGTGCTCCGGGAAGCCGGCGTCGTGGAAGATCTGCTCGATGGCCGCCGCAGACTCGGGGCACTGGGAGGCGTGCTTGAGCAGGATCGTGTTGCCGATCATCAGGTTCGGCGCGGCGAACCGTGCGACCTGGTAGTACGGGAAGTTCCAGGGCATGATGCCCAGGAGAACGCCGTAGGGCTCGCTCTGCATGAAGGCGCGTCCGTCGGGAGCATCGGTGATCTCGTCGTCCTTCAGGAACTCTGCGCCGTGGTCGGCGTAGTAGTTGAAGATCGAGATGACGATGTCCAGCTCGGAGCGGGCCTGCTTGATCGGCTTGCCCATCTCGCGGGTGATGATCTCCGCGAGCTTGTCCTTGCGCTCCTCGTAGAGGTCTGCGGCGCGGCGCAGCAGGTTCGCACGCTCGGAGAGCTCGGACTGCGACCAGGTCGTGAAGGTCTCGGCGCTGCGGTCCAGGGACTCGCGCAGCTGGTCGTCGGTGAGGGTGGCGAACTCCGCCTCGACCTCACCGGTGGCTGGGTTGGTGACTTTGTAGTCGGCCATAGAAATCAATGCCTCGCTTCTCAGTGGTCGTATCCTGACCTGCCCGCCGAAGGGGCGGACGCTGTTGACGCTATGACGCGGCACGGGTCATCACAAGCTCAGCGGGCACAATTCAGGGGTTGTTCACCAGCTGGCGAAATCGAGCGTGGGTGTGGAATAAAACCGGGGGTAGGTGCTGACGGGCCACCGGTGCCGCGCTGGCAGGTCAGCGGCGGTCTAAGCCAGGGTCGATCAGAGTCGGTCGAGCAGGGCGGGGGCGAGGCGGATGCTGCCCACCTGCTCCCCGGAGGCTCCGCCGGTGATCGGCTTGACGATCTTGCGCAGCACCGGCCCGAGGGCATCCAGCTCGATGACGCCGCGAGCGGCCAGCAGGCTCAGCGCGACCAGATTCGTTGCCCGGGAGGAGCCGTCGAGCACCTTCACCGCCACTGCCGTGCCGTCCGGGGCACCGACCACGAGCACACCCTCGGCGCCGAGCTTCGCCGTCAGGCCCAGCTCCTCGAGCACCAGGGTGTTGGCCTCTCCCTGTCCGTGGACGGCCCAGGGGTAGTCCAGCATCGCCTGATTCACGGTGAAGGCATGCACCTCGGCGTCGCGCCGCGAGGTGGAGGCCGCCAGCGCGGAGAAGCCGCGTGCCAACCCGGTCAGCGAGAGCGCGGGTGCTGGTGCGCCGCAGCCGTCCACTCCGACCACGGCGGGCTCCTCACCGCAGTATTCGGTGATCACATCCATGATCACCTGCTGCAGCGGGTGAGAGCGTTCCAGGTAGGTGGCCAGCCGCCACCCGTTGGTGCGGGAGGCCGCGAGGAAGGCGGCGTGCTTGCCGGAGCAGTTGAACGCCAGCCGGGTCTCGGCCTTGCCCGCCTCCAGGTGGATCCGCAGATCCTGCGTGCGGGCGGGCCAGGCGGTGGGGCATTTCATGGCGGATTCATCGAGGCCCTCCGCCTCCAGGACGCTCGCGGCCAGCTCCTGGTGCTTGCGGGAGCCCACGTGGGAGCCGCAGGCCAGCGCCACCGCCTCGGGAGAGATCAGCGCGCCGGAGCGCAGCGAGGCGATGGCTTGGAACGGCTTGAGCGTGGAGCGTGGGAACATCAGCCGCTGCGGAGCGCCGATGGACTCCAGCACCTGCCCGTCGGGGCCCACCACCACGGCGGAGCCGATATGGCGGGATTCCACGACGCCGGCGCGGGTCACCACGGCGAGCTCCACCAACTCTTCAACGGAGGCGGTGGTCAGCTCCGGGGAGTCCCCCGAGCCGAATTCCGAGGGGTGCAGAGCGGAGGGGGCTTCGGCCGAACGGCGCACGTGATCCATGCGCCCAGTCTACGGAGCAGGGGCCTGTCTTCTGGGGACCCGTTCGATAGGCTGAGCCGCGTGAAGGTACTTGTAGTCGGCCCCGGAGGCCGCGAGCACGCCATTGTCCGAGCACTGCTGCGCGATGAGGCAGTCACCACCGTGGAGGCGGCCCCGGGGAACGCCGGGATCGCGCAGGACGTGACCTGCCACAACCTCCACGCCCAGGACGGAGCCGCCGTGGCGTCGCTCGCCGTCGTCGGCGGCTTTGATCTGGTCATCATCGGACCCGAGGCGCCGCTGGCGGCTGGTGTGGCCGATGCCGTGCGAGGCATGGGGATCCCGGTCTTCGGTCCCTCGGCGGAGGCGGCCCGGCTGGAGGCTTCCAAGTCCTTTGCCAAGGAGGTCATGGAGGCTGCGGGCGTGCCCACCGCGCAGGCGGTGCATGCCAGCGAGCTCTCCGCGGCGGAAGAGGCGATGGACCGCTTCGGTCCCCCCTTTGTGATCAAGGATGACGGCCTGGCCGCCGGCAAGGGGGTCGTGGTCACCGAGGACAGCGCCGCCGCGCTCGCCCACGCCGAGGCCTGCTTCGATGCCGGCGGTTCCGTGGTCATCGAGGAGTTCCTCGACGGCCCGGAGGTCTCCCTGTTCGTGCTCTCCGACGGCGAGAACATGGTCCCGCTCTCCCCGGCCCAGGACTTCAAGCGCATCGCCGACGACGACGCCGGGCCCAACACCGGCGGGATGGGCGCCTACACCCCGCTGGACTGGCTCGAGGGCTACACCGAGACCGATGCGGCCGGCGTGGAGCGTGACTTCGTGCAGATCGTGCTGGACACGGTGGCCGCCCCCACGCTGGCGGAGATGTCCCGCCGCGGGACCCCGTTCGTGGGAGTGCTCTACTGCGGACTCGCCGTGACCTCGCGCGGGGTGCGCGTGATCGAGTTCAACGCCCGCTTCGGTGATCCGGAGACCCAGGCGGTGCTGCAGCGGCTCGCGACCCCGCTGGGTCAGCTGCTGCTGGACTGCGCCACCGGCTCTCTGGGCCCGGATCGCAGGCTCGAATGGGCGCAGGGCAGCGCGGCCGGCGTCGTGCTGGCCGCCGCGAACTACCCTGAGGACCCGCGACGCGGGGACGTGATCAGCGGAGTCGAGCAGGCCGAGGCACTCGAAGGAGTCGCCGTGCTGCATGCCGGCACCGCCCGAGACGACCAGGACCAGCTGATCACCGCCGGGGGACGCGTGCTCGCCGTCGTCGGCGCCGGAGATTCGCTGCGGGAGGCCGTGGACCGCGCCTACGCGGGCGCCGCGGAGATCTCCTGGGAGGGTGAGCAGCACCGCAGTGACATCGCCGCGAAGGCGCTCGCCGGAGAGATCAGGCTGGATGATCGCATTGTGCTGGACGACCGAAGCGGGCCGGGCACCCCGCGGCAGACCGAGGACATCTCGCTGAGCGAGGAGGGCGTGCGCAGCACCGAGCTGCCGCCCAGCAGCGAGGACCCGCCCCAGGAGTATCCCGCCGGATGGGTGCACCTGTCCTCGGGCAAGGTGCGCGATCTCTACGCGCCCGCGCCGGGATCGAGCTGGGAGGGCCAGGACGTGGTCCTGATGGTCGCCAGCGACCGGATCAGCGCCTATGACCATGTGCTCTCCACGCCTATCCCGGACAAGGGCATCATCCTGACCCAGCTGAGCCTCTGGTGGTTCGACCAGCTCGAGGCGGCCGGGATCTCGCATCACGTGGTCTCCGTGGACGTGCCGGAGGAGGTGGCCGGCCGCGCGATGATCTGCCGCCGGATGGAGATGGTCGAGGCCGAGTGCATCGCGCGCGGCTACCTGACCGGTTCCGGGCTCGCCGAGTACCGCGAATCCGGCACGGTCACCGGGCTGCGGCTGCCGGAGGGGCTCCAGGACGGTTCAGCGCTGGAGGAACCGATCTTCACGCCCTCGTCCAAGGCCGAGCAGGGCGATCACGACGAGAACATCAGCTTCGAGACGCTCACCGAGACGGTGGGGGTCGATCTGGCGATGCGGCTGCGTGAGGCCACGCTGCGCATCTACACCCTGGCGGAGTCGACCTGCCGCGAGGCGGGGGTGATCTTGGCGGACACGAAGCTGGAGTTCGGCTTCGACCCCAACGGCACGCTGACCGTGGCCGATGAGGTGCTGACCCCGGACTCCTCACGGTTCTGGCCCGCCGAGACCTGGGAGCCCGGTACGTCCCAGTCCTCCTTCGACAAGCAGTTCGTCCGGGACTGGCTGACCTCGGCGGAATCCGGCTGGGACCGCGGCTCCGCACAGGCGCCCCCGGAGCTGCCCGAAGAGGTCGTCTCGGCCACCCGCGCGCGCTACCTGGAGGCCTACGAACGACTCACCGGCACCGAACTGCTCCTCTGAGAGCACTCTGCGCGGAAAGCCCCCACCCCCGGAAATTATCGTAGGGCTGTAGCGAATCGTAGAGCTATAGCCCTACGATTCCGCAGAAGCTCTACGATAATCGCGTCCGGGGCGGCGCTGCGGTTCGGACTCGGCGCTCGCGGGAAGTCCCGCTCAGCCGTCCACGCACTGGCCGGTGGAGACTGTCTCGGTGTAGCGCTCCGGGTCGGTCAGCACGTCCCCGGCCTGGGCGGCGGTGATGGCGAAGCCCACGTTGCTTCCCTCCACGGCGCGGGCGAACACCACGCCGGCCACCTCGCCGGACTGATCGATCAGCGGGCCGCCGGAGTTGCCCTGCCGGACATCGGCGTTGAGCTGGAAGATCTCCATCTCCGAGGGGGAGCTGCCGTAGATGTTGTTGACCTGGGAGACGTCGCGCGCCTGGACGACGGCAGGTCCCGCGGAGAACGGGCCGCCGGCCGGGTAGCCCATCACATAGGCGGAGTCCCCGATCCCGAGGCCGTCACCCACGCTCAGCGGCGCAGCCTGCAACGGATCGACGGCGAGCAGCGCCAGGTCATTGGAGGGATCGAAGTAGACGGTGCGCCCGGCGGCGACCGCGCCGTCGGGCATCTCCACCGAGGGCTCCGCGACGCCAGCGACCACGTGCGCGTTGGTCACCACTCGGGTGGGGGAGACGGCGAAGCCGGAGCCGGACTGGGACTGTCCGCACTGCTCGGCCACCCCGATGATGCGTCCCACCGACGCCGCCGAGGTCTGTGCGGCGTCGTTGAGATCCAGGTCCTCCGGCAGCTCTGCTGGCTGCGGCACCAGCTGGGCGATCTCGGGGATGTCGGACTCCAGCACGGCCGAGCGCACCTGGGCGAACCAGGACTCCGCGCGCTCGGGCACCGACGAGTTGATGGTCTGCAGCACGGTGGACTGGTTCATCGCCTGGTTCACCGCGGGGAAGCCCATCGCGGAGACGGAGAAGGACAGCAGCGCGATCACGAACACGGCGACGACGAGGTTCAGCACGCCGCCGACCAGAGAACTCAGCCCGCGCACTGCCCGCGAGTTGAACATCCGTTGAATCTCCGCACCGGCGGCGGAGCCCAGCCCATGCCCCGCTGCCACCAGGACCACGGCGGCCACGAGCACCGCGATCACCCGCCAGAGCGGATCGGCGACCCAGGAGGCCACCAGAGGGATCGCGAAGAAAGCCGCAGTGGCTCCCACGAGGAAGCCGAAGACGCCGCCGAGGGTCGCCCAGACGCCCTTGCGCAGCCCGCCGATCAGGAATCCAAGGAGCACAAGCACCAAGATCACGTCGAGTACGGTGATTCCCATGGGCAGGGCGCTCCTTATGGCTCATGCTGGTGTGTGACGCCGCCACATGCGGGCGCGATCACGCCGGTGCGCGGTCGCGAGAAACGGCTCCACAAGAATGACATAGAATCGTTCGCCGCCTGCTGAACGTTTCCGCAGGTCGGGGCGAACTGGTAACTTCTAATCAACGAGAATCTGTTGTCTCACACACATCCAGGAAGAACGGATCGCCCATGGATCTTGAAGTACTGCGTCGCGCACCGCTGTTCGCCACGCTCGACGACGACGTCTTCTCCGCTCTGATCAAAGAGCTCACCGAGGTGGACCTCTCCCGCGGATCCTCCGTCTTCCACGAAGGCGACCAGGGCGATCAGCTCTACTTCATCATCTCCGGGAAGATCAAGCTCGGACGCACGACGCCGGACGGTCGCGAGAACCTGCTGGCAGTGCTCGGCCCCGGCGAGATCTTCGGCGAGATGGCACTGTTCAACCCGGCGCCGCGCACAGCGACCGGCACGGCGGTCTCCGAGACGCGCCTGGCGGGCTTGCGCCACGACAGCCTCCGCTCGGTCATCAACACGAACCCCGAGGTCTCCGTCCAGCTGCTCCAGGCGCTGGCCAAGCGGCTGACCCGCACGAACGAGTCCCTGGCCGACCTGGTCTTCTCGGATGTCCCCGGTCGTGTGGCGAAGGCGCTGCTGGACCTCGCGGATCGCTTCGGGCGTCCAGCTCCGGACGGTGTGCTCGTGGCCCACGAGCTCACGCAGGAAGAGCTCGCCCAGCTGGTCGGCGCGTCCCGCGAGACCGTCAACAAGGCGCTGGCCGAGTTCGTCCAGCGCGGCTGGCTGCGCCTGGAGGCGCGCGCCGTCGTCATCCTGGACATCCAGCGCATTCGCCAGCGCTCCCGCTGAGCAGGGTCTGCCTGTCAGACAGAGGAAGAGCGCCCGACCTGAGTCGGGCGCTCTTCCTCTGTCTGACGGGGCTTTCGCTGATCTCGGCCCTGGTCGCCGGTGCTACTCCCCAGTGGCCCGCGAGGGTGGGTAGAAGCGCAGGAACTTCCGCACCGTTGAGGCCTGCGCCGCGGCCAGCAGGGCCAGTCGCCGAGGATCACGGTCCTTGGCGTAGAAGAACGGGTTGCGCGTCCCGCCGGAGTTCATGATCTTGCGAAGGCGACGCCGACGCGCCGGATCCGAGACATAGCGCGCCGTGAGCCAGCGAGGCAGCACCGTGTAGACGGTCTCTGCCTGGTCCTCCACCCGCGAGGTCTCACCGCGTCCGGAGAGCTCACCGCGGATCCAGTCGCGCACGTAGTACTCCACCGGATTGTTCCCGGCACCGGTGATGTAGTAGTTCGAGCGGCCCAACCGCGGGTTGAGCTCGAAGAACTTCGTCTTGCCGTCGCGGGGGTCGTATTTGAGATCGAAGTTGGCGTAGCCCACCCAGCCGAGCTCGGCGAGCAGCAGTTGCGCCTGATCCACGGCCGTGGAGTTCTGCCCGCTCAGGATGACCGACGGGTTCCCGAGTGCTGCGGGGGAGTGGTCCTCCAGCACCGTCTCGCCCCAGGAGGCGAAGCGGATCACAGAGTCCTGATCGCAGTAGCAGGTCAGCACCCGCATGTTCTGATCGTCGCCGGGGACCTCCTCCTGGACCACGAAGCTCGCCCGATACCCGGCCGCGTGGATCTTGTCGAAGAGCTCATCGAGATCCTCAGCGGTCTCGACCCGATGGACCTTGTGCTTGCCCTGGAACTCGGTCCAGTACCAGGCGGTCACATCCGCAGGCTTCGCCCAGACGGGGAAGCTCAGATCCAGCGGAAGCTGCGGCCCCAGGTCCTGGCTGAAATCCACGACGCGGGTCACCGGGTGATCGACCTCGAGGCGCTGCGCCAGTGCGGTGAAGTTGTCCTTCACGGTGCCTGCTTCGAAGCGGACGCTGTCCACGTAGGGCACGACGACGTCGTCGCCCAGGTCTTCTGGGTGAGCCTCCTTGAGCTCGATGATCGCCTCGACGGTGGAGTCGATCGCTCCCAGAAGCAGGATTCGGATGCCCTGCTCCCTGAGTCGGGAGATCTGCGGAGCAGCAAGTCCGGTGCGGACATGTTCCATCACGGTGCCGTTCTCCACCTCCAGGTGCTCGATGATCCTCGAATGCCGGATCATCCACATCTGATGTTTGGAGAGCACCACGGAGCTGATGCCGTAGGCCTCGTGGAAGGCGCGAGCCGCCCCGTAGGCGCCGGCATCGCCGCCGACGATCACCGGGGCGAACCCCACCTCCGCCCAGCGGCGCTCGTTCTCGGCCCAGCGCCGATCCGTCGGGCCCATGGCCTCAGCGGACATGGGCGATGAGATCGACTTCCACGGGAGTGTCCAGCGGAAGGACCGGCACGCCCACGGCGCTGCGGGCGTGCTGCCCGGCTTCTCCGAAGGCCTGGCCCAGCAGATCTGAGGCGCCGTTGATCACCTTCGGCTGGCCGGTGAACGTGGGTGCGGAGGCGACGAATCCACCGACCTTCGCAATGCGCGTGATCCGATCCAGATCACCCACGGCGGACTTCAGTGCGCCGATCGCGTTCAGGGCGCACTGGCGGGCAAGCTCATAGGCCTGCTCCTCGGTCACCTCGGCTCCGACCTTGCCGGTCAGCGGCAGCGCGCCGTCGACGAAGGGCAGCTGGCCAGAAACATAGACCACGCCGTCGACGATCACCGCAGGCTGGTAGGAGGCGACGGGCGGAACCACGTCGGGCACGCTCAGACCGAGCTCGGCCAGACGTGATTCAACGGCGGAGAGCTGCTGCGTCATAAGAAGCCTCGCTCAGTTCCGCGGCCGCTTGAGGTAGGCGACCGGGGCATTGCCTTCGGGGCCGGGGAGGACGGTGACGAGTTCCCAGCCATCCTCGCCCCACTGGTCCAAGATGCCCTTGGTGTTGTGGATGATCAGCGGAATCGTGGCATATTCCCATTGGGTCTCTGAAGCGCTCATCTGATCAGACTATCCGACGGCTGTCCCGCGCCGAAGAGATCTCGCCGTTCCACAGGCATCGAGGGGCGACGGGAGTGCAGTCGATGCGCCTGCCCGAGCCGCCTTGCCCTTAACGGTAAGATGAAGCCCATGGCGTCACGTAAATCTCCCCTCTTCGACACGGCCACCACCGTCGGGAAAATCATGTCCTTCCTCGGCGTGAGTGCCCTGTGTGGTCTGCTGGCGGCGGGTCTGATCTTCCCGCTGGCAGCCTCCGGAGGGGCCGCAGCCGCCACCGGCACAGACCTGCTCGCAGACATCCCTGCGGAGCTGGATGAGGAGCCGCTGAGCGTGCCTTCTCACATCTACGCCTCTGATGGCACCACGCAGATCGCGACGTTCTACGCGGAGAACCGTCAGCCCGTCACGATGGATGAGATCTCACCGAACATGGTGGACGCGATCCTCGCGATCGAGGATGAGCGCTTCTACGAGCACGGCGGTGTCGATCCCCGCGGTGTCACCCGCGCACTGGTGAACAACCTCACCTCGGATTCCCAGCAGGGTGCCTCGACCATCACCCAGCAGTACGTGAACAACATGCTCATCAACGCCGTGGTGCTCACCGGCGAGGGGCGTCTGACCATCTCGGGCACCGGTGAGAAGACCTACGCCGACAAGCTGCGTGAGATGAAGCTCGCAGTCGCCGTCGAACAGGAGATGACCAAGGAAGAGATCCTTGAGGGCTACCTGAACATCGTGCTGCTCGGCGGGCGCAACTACGGCGTCGAGGCCGCGGCGCAGTTCTACTGGGGTATCCCCGCCTCGGAGCTGAGCATCGCCCAGTCGGCGGTGCTCGCCGGCATGGTGCAGTCCCCGAACGGCTACAACCCTTCAGTCAACCCCGAGGCCTCCAAGGACCGGCGTGATGTGGTCCTCGGCGCGATGCTGGACCAGGGCGCGATCTCCCAGCAGGAGTATGACGAGGCCATCGCCGAAGACCTCGGCGTGGAAGAGGTTAACCCCGAAGAGACGGGCTGCATCTCAGCCAGCATGGGACCGTACTTCTGCGACTATGTGCGCCGCGAGATCCTTGCCAGCGACACCTTCGGCCCCGATGAAGAGTCCCGGGAGCAGCTGTTGAACCGCGGCGGACTGAGCATCACCACCACGTTGGACCCCGATGCCCAGCAGGCAGCAGAGGATGAGCTGGAAGCCACCGTTCCCCGGGACGATGAGTCCGGGGCGGGCGCGGCCATCACCTCGGTGGAGCCCGGAACCGGCAATATTCTTGCCATGGCTCAGAACCGGGAATATGGGCCCGGCAGCGAAGATTCGGTGGGGGAGACCACGCTGAACTACAACGTGGATCTCGATGATGGCGGGACCTACGGCTTCCAGGCAGGCTCCTCGCTGAAGCCCTTCGTCGTCGCGGCCTACCTGGAAGAGGGTGGCTCTACCGATGATGTGGTGGATGCATCTCGCTCCGAGTGGGCGAACACCGCGCGTTGGGAGGCGAGCTGCTTGGAACGGGGGTACACGACCTCGGACGACCAGTACGACGTGGGCAACGTCGAAGAAGACACGAATCGCAAGATGACCATTGACTATGGCGTGTACTTCTCAGTCAACACGGCCACTCTTGCCACGGCATCTGAGATGGATCTCTGTGCCATCACCGATGTGACGGACCGGTTGGGTGTACACACGGCAGATGACGGCGAAGGCATCAGCCCGGCTAACCCCTCATTCGTGCTGGGATCCGATGGTGTAGCCCCGCTGACCCAGGCGGCCGCCTACGCGACCTTTGCCGACGACGGCAACTTCTGTGAGCCCCGGGCGCTGCTCGAAGTCACGGACACCCACGGCAACGAATACGACGTGCCAGGGGAGAACTGCGAACAAGTCTTGGACGAGGATGTCGTGGCCCAGGTCAACGACACCATTATCAACATCGCCGAGGGCACCATCGCCGCCGGCAATCCTCCGTTCCCGATGGCGGGGAAGACCGGTACCAACAACTTCTATTCCTCGACCTGGTTCGTCGGGTTCTCCTCCGGGGTGTCCACGGCCAGCTGGATCGGCAATACCGAGGAGATCGAAGAGGGGTACGACGACAACGACGTGGCGATCAATGGTCAGACCTACGACGAGTTCTTCGGCTCATCCCTCGCCGCACCCATGTGGCTGGACTACATGGAGCAGGTTGGCGACGATTACGACACCTCCGACTTCCGCGAGGCCGAGGACTCTCCGTTCGATGACCGGCGCGACCGCAGCCGCTACCGCGACGGCGGAGAGCTGCCCGACGACGACGAGGCCAT
Organism: uncultured Nesterenkonia sp.; assembly: GCA_947494195.1. GTDB lineage: Bacteria > Actinomycetota > Actinomycetes > Actinomycetales > Micrococcaceae > Nesterenkonia. The sequence goes on from CANLUC010000007.1 coordinate 21,104, forward strand.
CAACTCGGACGACAATGATGGAGACGACGACTGAGCGTCAACGCGCAGCTGAAGGTGGTGGGGCTTGGGGTCAACGACTTCACGCTCTGCCACTTTTCTCTGCCCCTGCGCAGCGGTGCCGGACTGCGCATTCTGCACATCTCTGACATTCACTACATCCCAGGTCAGCGCAAGAAATTTGACTGGTTGCAGTCCCTGGCCGCGCTGAAGCCCGATCTCGTGGTCAACACCGGGGACAACCTCTCGCACCCGAAGGCCGTCGATGAGGTCCTCGATGCCCTCAGGCCGCTGCTGCAGTTCCCTGGAGTGTTCGTCCCGGGGTCCAACGACTACTACGCTCCGAAGTGGAAGAACCCGCTGCGCTACCTCAGCGGCCCTTCGACGCTGGGCGAGGAGCCCGAGGAGCTGGACTGGCGGCGGCTCTTCGCCGCCTTCGAGGGGGCGGGCTGGCGAAATCTCAGCAACCACACCGCGCAGCTCACCGCCGGAGCGCATGCTCTGGACTTCAGCGGCGTGGATGATCCGCACATCGGTCGCGATGAGTTCCAGGGCTGGCCGGGGGACGCTCCTGGAACACGGCCCGGGAGTCCCGGGTCCGATGCACCGCTGCGCATCGGGGTTGCCCACGCGCCGGTGCGATCGGTGCTGGACACCTTCGCGCAGACCGGAGCCGACCTCGTCCTTGCCGGCCATACCCACGGTGGCCAGATCTGCCTGCCTGGAGGGCGCGCGCTGGTCACCAACTGTGATCTGCCCCGGTCGCAGGCAAAGGGGCTCAGCAGCATCAGTCTGCCCGCCTCGGCAGAACCGCAGAGTGCAGGTCACGGCCAGGCCGGTCGACGGGTGCCGCTGCATGTCTCCGCGGGAATCGGCACCAGCGCCACCGCGCCGGTGCGGCTCTTCTGCCCACCCGAGGCCACACTGTTGGAAGTTCACCGCGACACAGAGTAGGTTAGTTGCCTGATGCAACGAGAATCTGGTGCCCAGGGCACTGAGGCTTCCGGGCGCCGTCGTACCCTGTGGCAGGCCCTGGCGCGGCTGGGCCCCTATCTCGGGGGACTGAAGCTCCGCTGGACCCTGGGTCTGCTCGCAGCCATCGCGGCCGGCGTCGTCGCCCTGAGCATTCCGCAGGTTCTGCAGACTCTGGTCAACTCCCTGCTCGACGACGGCGCCCAGGTCAGCGCCGTGTGGAGCGCCAGTGGCGTGATCCTGGCCCTCGGGGTGCTGGAGGCCGTCCTGGTGTACCTGCGCCGCTTCTTCGTCATTCCGCCGGCCTCCGACGCCGAGACGTCCATGCGCACCCGGCTCTTCGACAAGCTTCAGGACCTCTCTGCCTCCTTCCACTCCGCCTGGGGCGCCGGTCAGCTGCAGTCGCGCGCCATCGCGGACCTGAACCTGCTGCGCCGCTGGTTCGCCTTCGGCTCGCTGATGCTGATCACCTCGGTGGTGAGCCTGATCGTGGGCTTCACCCTGATGGCCACACTCTCTCCGCTGCTGGCAGTGGTCTTCCTCGGTGCTGCACTGCCGATCATGGTCATCGGCCCGAAGTTCCGGCAGAAGTTCGTCCACTTCTCCCGCGCCTCACAGGACCAGGCCGGCGACGTCGCAACCAAGGTGGAGGAGTCGGTGCACGGCATCCGGGTGCTCAAGGCCTTCGGTCGCGGCGACTATGCCCTGGAAGGCTTCACCCAGGAGGCCGATGAGCTGCGCGACCTCGAGGTCTCCAAGGCGCGGACGTTGGCCAAGTTCCTCATGGCCATGGTCATCCTCCCCGAGGGCATTCTGGGACTGTGCCTGCTGATCGGCCTCTGGCAGGTCGCGAACGAGGAGAGCACCGGAGTCAGCGTGGGAGCGCTGGCGGCGTTCTTCGCCACCGCCGCCGTGCTCAAGGGTCCCATCGAGGGTGTCGGCATGATGCTCGGGATGACCTTCACCGCCAAGACGGCGATCGACCGGCACGCCGATGTCATGGACACCGACACCGAGATCACCTCGCCGGCCACCGCGAAGACCGCCGAGGAGCACGGCGTGCTCGAACTGGCGGACGTGCACTTCCGCTATTCCGATGCCAAGGACGGCGAGCGGGACCTGATCGACGGGGTCAGCCTGCGCGTCGAGCCGGGGGAGACCATGGCGCTGGTCTCGGCCACCGGCGGAGGGACCTCCACCCTGCTGAACCTGATTCCGCGGCTCTACGAGGTCACCGGGGGAGCGATTCTGATCGACGGCGTGGACGTCCGGGACTTCGCGCTGGCGGATCTGCGCTCCCGCATCGGCATCGCCTTCGAAGACCCGATCCTGTTCTCCACCTCGGTGAAGTCAAATGTGCTGCTCGGCACCTCCCACCTGCGTGACGCCGATGACCCGCAGAACCCTTCCCGGGCGGCTGCCCCAGCGGAGGAGGACCTCGAGCAGGCGATGTACGGGGCGCTGAGGATCGCCGACGCCGAGTTCGTCGAAGGCCTGCCCCAGGGTGTGGACACTCCCGTCGGGGAGGAGGGGCTGAGCCTCTCCGGTGGTCAGCGTCAGCGTCTCGCGCTCGCCCGCGCCATCGCCGCCTCACCGTCGGTGCTGCTGCTCGATGATCCCCTCTCCGCGCTGGATGTGCGCACCGAGGAGGCGGTGACCCTGCGCCTGCGCGAGGCGCTGCAGGGAACGACCACGCTCATCGTGGCCCACCGCCCCTCCACCGTGGCGCTGGCGGACCGCGTGGCGCTGCTCGAACATGGACGCGTCACCGAGGTCGGCACGCATTCCGAGCTGCTGGAGCGCAGCCCGGAGTACCGCGAGGTCATGAGCGCCAGCGTGCGCCCGGTCAGCGCGGAGGAGGTGCTCAGCTATGAGTGAGACTTACGCAGGAGACGCTTCAGGGCGCCGCGAGACGGGCGACCGCTTCGCCCACCTGCGCGGTACGGCCGGCGAGGAACAGATCGAGCTGGACCGCGAGGAGCGCGGCTTCATCCGTCGTCGCTCCTGGCGGCTGCTGGTGCAGCTCTCGGTCGGGGTGCGGCGCAAGCTGCTGCTCACCGCGATCTTCGTCGTGATCGCGCAGGCCGCACAGGCGTCGATCCCGCTGATCGTGGCATGGGCCATCGACTGGGGCCTGCCGCGCATGACCGAGGGGCGCAGCTCCGGCATGTGGCTGCCGGGCAGCGCCTATATCGCCTGCGCGGTGACCGCCGGCATTCTGATCTTCCACTACACCAGGATGACCGCCGAAGCCTCCCAGGAGATGCTCTTCACCCTGCGCGGGGAGGTCTTCCGCAAGACCCAGGCGCTGAGCCTGGACTTCCACGAGGACTACACCTCCGGAAAGGTCATCTCTCGGCAGACCTCGGACCTGGAGTCGCTGCGCGAGCTGCTCGACGGAGGCGTGAACTCACTGGTCCAGGGCGTGATGTTCATGTTCTTCACCGGTGTGACGATCTGGATCATGGACTGGCACTCCGGGCTGGTGCTCTTCGCTGCGCTCATCCCGATCGCCGTGATGGCGCGCTGGTATCAGCAGAACTCGGAGGTCGCGTACCGCCGGACCAGGGTCTCCTCGGCGAAGATGATCGTGCACTTCGTGGAGTCCATGACCGGGATCCGCGCCGTGCAGGCGTTCCGCCGCGAGGATTCCCGCTCACGCCAGTACCGCCGACTTGCGGCGATCTATCGCGATGACATGATCCGCTCGATCTCGCTGTTCGGAGTGCTTCAGCCCTCGCTGATGCTCATCGGCAACCTCACCGTCACCGCCGTGCTGCTCTGGGGCGGATACCGCGTGCTCGAGGGGGACCTGAGCATCGGTGTCCTGGTCGCCCTGGTGCTCGCCACCAAGCGCGTGTTCCAGCCCCTGGACATGATCGCGATGTTCTACAACTCGCTGCAATCCGCCACCGCCGCGTTGGAGAAGGTCTCAGGGCTCCTTGAGGAGAGCCCCTCGGTCACCGAGGCCAGCAGCCCGGTGCACCTGAAGGACGCCGCCGGTGACCTTGTGTTCGACCGGGCCTCCTTCCGCTACTCCGACGCCGGCCCCGTGGTGCTCCACGAGCTGGACCTGCATATCCCGGCCGGTCAGACCGTGGCCGTGGTGGGCAGGACCGGGGCTGGGAAATCCACGCTCGCGAAGCTGCTCGCGCGCTTCTATGACGTGAGCACCGGTGCGGTGAGGCTCGACGGCGTCGACCTGCGTGAGCTCGCTGTGGCGGATCATCACCGTCATGTGGCCATGGTGACCCAGGAGGCGTTCCTCTTCTCCGGCACGATCCGCAGCAACATCGCACTGGGCCGCCCGGACGCCGCCGAGACGGAGATCATCGCGGCGGCGAAGGCAGTGGGCTGCCACGAGCTGATCATGGAGCTGCCGGAGGGCTACGCCACCGATGTGGCCAAGCGCGGCGGCCGGCTCTCGGCGGGGCAGCGGCAGCTGATCTCCTTCGCGCGGGCCTTCCTCGCAGATCCAGCGGTGCTGATCCTGGATGAGGCCACCTCTTCGCTGGACCTCCCGAGCGAGGCGCTGGTCCAGCAGGGCCTCGAGCGGCTGCTGGGCAACCGCACCGCGCTGATCATCGCCCACCGGCTCTCCACAGTGGCCATCGCTGACCGCGTCCTGGTCATCGACGACGGCCGCGTGGTGGAGGACGGAGCTCCGGCGGAGCTGGCCGAGGCCGGCGGGTACTACGCCAAGCTGCATGCAGCATGGCAGACCTCGATGGGAGCCTGAGCACGAGCCTGAGCGGCCCCGGGCGACACCGGCGGCTGGTCGGCTCAGTCCTCGCGCAGCAGCGAGGCCAGATGGTCCACGGCGTAGCGGTACCCATTGAGACCTGCCCCGGCGATCACCGCGACGGCGGCGGGGGAGATGAAGGAGTGGCGGCGAAACTCTTCCCGGGCGTGGACATTGGAGATGTGCACCTCGACCACGGGCAGCGCCACCGCGCGCAGAGCGTCGGCGATGGCCACTGAGGTGTGGGTATAGGCCGCAGGGTTGATGATGATGCCGTCGGCGCTGTCCTTCGCGGCCTGGATCGCATCGATGATCGAGCCCTCGTGGTTGGACTGGACCAGCTCGACCTCGTATCCGGCCTCGCTGGCCGCCCCGCGGCAGAGATCCTCGATATCGCCGAGCGTCGAGGAGCCGTAGATTCCGGGCTCGCGGGTCCCCAGCATGTTCAGGTTGGGTCCGTTGACGATCAGCAGGCGTCCGGTCTTGTTCGACATGCTCACACACTACCGGGCTCCTCAACCTCCCCCACACACGTTGAGGGGCGGATTCTCCGGGTATTTCACCCCTCTCAGGGGGCAAACTGGCCGTAAAATCCGCCCCTCAATGATCGGGTGGGTGTGGGGTGGGGTGGTCGGGGTGCCGCCGGGTCAGGCGCCGTGCTTGGCGCGCATGTCCTCGGCGATCTGCTGCATCACCGACGGGTCCGCCAGCGTGGAGGCGTCTCCCGCCTCGCGCCCTTCGGCGACGTCCTTGAGCAGACGGCGCATGATCTTCCCGGAGCGGGTCTTCGGCAGCTCGGGGACCACCAGCACATTGCGCGGCTTGGCGATCGCGCCGATCTCCTTGCCCACATGGGCACGCAGCGCCTGCTCCACCTCTTCCTTGTCTCCTCCCTCGGCCTCGTTGCGCAGGATCACGAAGGCCACGACAGCCTCGCCGGTGGTGGCGTCGTTTGCGCCGACCACGGCGGCCTCGGCCACCTTCTCGTGGGAGACCAGCGCCGACTCGATCTCCGTGGTGGAGAGGCGGTGCCCGGAGACGTTCATGACGTCATCCACGCGTCCCATGAGCCAGACATCGCCGTCCTCGTCGGTGCGTGCACCGTCGCCGGCGAAGTAGACATCGCCGAAGCGTGACCAGTAGGTCTCCTGGTAGCGCTCCGGGTTCTTCCAGATGCCGCGCAGCATGGCGGGCCACGGTTCCTTGATGACGAGAAGCCCGGCTTCGCCCTTGTCAAGCGGCTTGCCCATCTCGTCGACGATGCCGATGGAGATGCCGGGCACCGCGGCCTGCGCCGAGCCTGGCTTCGTGGCGGTGACGCCGGGAAGCGGCGAGATCATATGCGCGCCGGTCTCGGTCTGCCACCAGGTGTCCACGATCGGCGCCGGGTCCTCCTTGGGCGCCTTGCCGACGCCGTTGTTTGCACCGATGACCTCGCGGAACCACAGCCAGGCCTCGGGGTTGATCGCCTCGCCCACTGTGCCGAGCACGCGCAGGCTGGAGAGGTCGTACTGGTCGGGGATCTCGCGGCCCCATTTCATGCAGGTGCGGATCAGCGTCGGCGCGGTGTAGAACTGCGTGACCCCGTACTTCTGCACGATCTCCCAGAGCCGACCCTTGTGCGGGGTGTCCGGGGTTCCCTCATAGATGACCTGGGTGGTCCCGTTGACCATGGGCCCATAGACGATATACGAGTGCCCGGTGACCCAGCCGACGTCGGCGGTGCACCAGTAGACGTCGGTCTCCGGCTTCAGGTCGAAGGTGTCGCGGTGGGTCACTGCCGTCTGCGTCAGGTATCCGCCGGTGGTGTGCAGGATGCCCTTGGGCTTCCCGGTGGTGCCGGAGGTGTAGAGGATGAACAGCGGGTGCTCGGAGTCGTGGGCCACATAGGCGTGCTCGGTGGACTGCTCCGGCACGAGGTCATGCCACCAGACGTCGAGGTCCTTGTTGAAGGCCACCTCTTCGCCGTTGCGCTTCACCACGACCACGTGCTCCACGGTGTGCCCGGGCTCGGCGAGTGCGTCGTCGACGGCTGGCTTCAGCGTGGACGGCTTGCCGCGGCGGTAGGAGCCGTCGGCGGTGACCACGAGCTTGGCCTCAGCGTCATCGATGCGCGAGCGCAGCGCGTCGGAGGAGAATCCGCCGAAGACCACCGAGTGGATCGCGCCGATGCGGGCACAGGCCAGCATGGTCACGACCGTCTCCGGGATCATGGGCATGTAGATGGCCACCCGGTCGCCCTTGGTGAGGCCGAGGGACTCGAAGGCGTTGGAGGCGCGCGCGACGTCGTCGGCGAGCTCCTGATAGGTGATGCTGCGGGAGTCGCCGGGCTCGCCCTCGAAGTGCAGGGCCACTCGGCTGCCGTGGCCGGCTTCGACGTGGCGGTCCACTGCGTTGTAGGCCGCGTTCACCTCGCCGCCCACGAACCATCTGGCCACCGGAGCCTCGGACCAGTCGAGCACCTCGGTGAAGTCTTTGTCCCAGCTCAGCACGGAGCGAGCCTGGTCGGCCCAGTACCCGAGGCGGTCCTCGGCGGCCCTGTCGTAGCGTTCGGAAGTGGCGACGGCATCCTTGGCGAAGGCCTCGCTCGGAGGGAAGATCTGACCCGATTTCTGCATCGTATCCAGCTTGTTCTCTGGCTCGGATTGGGGCGTCATGCGGTTCCTCCTTAGATACTCCTGTGTTGCCGATCACAATACATGTTTTCACCCTTCAGGTCTGAGGTGCAGGTCACACCGCACAAGGCCTTCACGGGCCTCCGTAGAATGGTCCGGATGCCTGATCAGACAGCGTTGGGGAAGAAGCGCCGCGTGCGACGGATCAACCGTGTGCTCGGGGAGGTCTACCCCTATGCGGTGGCGGAGCTGGACTTCGAGACTCCCTTCGAGCTGCTCGTCGCCACGGTGCTCTCAGCGCAGACCACCGATGTCCGGGTCAACTCGATCACTCCCGAGCTCTTCCACCGTTGGCCCGATGCCGAGGCCATGGCCGCCGCGGATGAGGATGAGCTCGCCGAGGTCATCCGGCCCACCGGCTTCTACCGCGCCAAGACCCGCTCGCTGCTGGGACTGGCAGCGGCCCTGGTGCGCGATCACGAGGGCCAGGTGCCCAACTCGCTGAACGAGCTGGTCCAGCTGCCGGGGGTCGGCCGGAAGACGGCGTTCGTGGTGCTCGGCGACGCCTTCGGCCAGCCTGGGCTCACCGTGGACACCCACTTTGGACGACTGGCCCGACGCCTGGGCATGACGCAGGAGCAGGATCCGGTCAAGGTCGAGCAGGATGTGGCGGCGCTGTTCGAGCGCAGGGACTGGACTGCGCTGTCCCAGCGGCTGATCTTCCACGGCAGGCGCATCTGCCATGCGAAGAAGCCAGCCTGCGGGACCTGCCCGATCGCCGCACTGTGTCCTTCCTTCGGCATCGGTGAGGTCGACCCCGAAGCGGCGGCCGGTCTGCTGCGCTACGAGATGGCGCCCGGACGTGAAGAGCTGCTCGCCAAGATGCGTGCCGGACGCACCCGCCGAGAGCTGCGAGCAGAGGGGTATCCGCTCAGTGCGTGAGGATCCGCTCTCCCTGGCTGGCTCTGCCATCACTTCCCCTCTCGAATCCCTGGTGCAGCAGGGCCTCCGCTACACCGCCGAGCACCCCGAGGCCTCTGGTCACGGCGGGTGGTGGAACCAGCAGCCGAGCCTCCGCCCGCCGAAGAAGACCCCCGAAGGCATGGAGCAGGCTCGCCAGGCGGCCGTGTTGATGCTCTTCCATGCCCGCGATCACCACGACGACGCCGCGCACCTCCTGCTCACCGAGCGGTCCCCGGGGCTGAAGAAGCATCCTGGTCAGATCGCCTTCCCCGGCGGAGCGCAGGAGGATTTCGACCTCGACCCCACAGCGGCCGCGCTGCGCGAGGCGAAGGAAGAGGTGGGACTGGATCCGGCGCGGGTCCGCGTGCTCGGCGCGCTCCCCCCGGCGCCGGTGCCGATCAGCGGATTCATGGTGACCCCGGTGATCGGGATCGCGAGGACCACCGGGACGCTCACGCCGCAGAGCGGGGAGGTGGAACGCGTGCTCGAGGTGCGAGTGGATCAGCTGATCCTGCCGGAGAATCGCCGCACCACGGTGCTGAGCCGCCCAGGCGCCGTCCTCCGCGCCCCGGCATTCCTGGTCGAGGGCACCCTGATCTGGGGCTTCACCGCGATCCTGGTGGATCGGATGCTCAACCGGCTCGGCTGGGAAGAGCCCTGGGACACCAGCGTGAACGTGGACCCTCGGGACCACCTTCCAGGTCTCTGATTTCGGGGTTCCGATTTCAGGGCTCCGATTTCAGGGCTCCGATTTCAGGGCTCTGATTTCAGGGCTCTGAGGTCTCGGGTCTGCGGCCCCCGCGCTACATCGAGTGCACGGCCACGCCCAGGGCGCGGTCGACCCCCTGAATCGACTCGGCCTGACGCGCGGCCATCGATTCCAGCATCTCCCGCGTGCCTGCGGCGCCGCCGAGTTCGGCGAAGTACTGCTCATGTGCCTCGAGTGAGGCCATCCCTCGCCGCAGCGGCTCTCCGCTGATATCGACCAGGTGCGTGGCAGCCGCGCGGAAGACAAGCAGCTCGCGTGCTCCCCACGGCTCCAGCCGCTCCTGCTCCAGCAGCTCGCGGAAGACCCATGGGTTATCGGCGTCGCGGACCGCATCGAGGGTCGCCAGCCCGGCAGCGCGATGATCTGCGTGATTCAGCCCCCACCCCACCTGAAGATCCCAGGTCTGTGTCATCACCACGTCCGGTCGGACCTGCCGGATGCGTCGAGCGATCTGCCGACGCGCGTCCAGCGAGGGCTCGAGCACCCCGTCCGGCAGATCCAGGATCACGAGATCCTCGACGCCGACCAGCTCGCAGGCTCTCCGCTGCTCCGCGGCCCGGATCTCCGCGGCATCCTCGGGATCCTGGCTGCGCATCCCCGCTTCTCCGGCGGTGAGCAGCAGATAGGACACCTCGACGCCCTGCGCCGTCCAGCGCGCGACGGCGGCCGATCCGCCGTATTCCATGACGTCAGGATGGGCGACCACGCACAGCACTCGGCGCAGCTGCGAATCCTCGTAGAACGGAAGGTCCGGTGATTCGGTGCTCATCGGCCCAGTCTAGGCAGTTTTCCCCAGCTCATCCCACGGATCGGGGCGCCTCGGGGTTCTCCACCGAGGCTTCGGCAGACCACCTGAGCCAGCGAGCGGGCGGCAGGCTGATTCCATGGAAACAGAAGCTCGGCTGCTGCTGATCACCGGAGATGCGCAGCTGCGTGATGATGTGGCGCTCATCGCCGCAACGGTGGGGGCGGGGCTCGAGTCGCGTGAGAGCTGGCACGGCGTCGAGCCGCAGCAGTGGGCGGTGCTGATGTGTGGACCGGATCGCCCTCCACCCCAGCAGCGGCTGGCACGCCAGTCGCTGCTGGTCACTCGCACCGAGGGTGATCCGAGCACGGAACATCAGCTCTGGAGAACTGCAGCCGAACATCCGGGGCTGCGGCCGGTCCCGCTGCCTGCCGGTGAGTCTTGGTTGGCGCGACACCTCAGTGAGGCGGTGCTCGACCGCAGTCCTGGGCGCGTGGTCGCAGTGGCCGGAGCGCTCGGCGGAGCCGGTGTCAGCACGATCGCCTATCTCCTGGCCGCGGAGCTGGTGGTCCGCGGCGCCTCGGCAGCGCTCGTCGATGCGGACCCCTCACCCGGGGCCGGCATCGCGTCGCTGGTGGAGGGACTCCGTTCAGGAAAGCATCGGGACGAAGGTCTCAGCGACAGCGACAGGATCGGATGGGAGGCGCTCGGAGCGTTGGACGGAGAGATCTCCGCGGCGCAGCTGGGCGCCGCGCTGCCCGTCACCGAGGGGATACACGTGATCAGCGGCGCCCCCGGGGCCGAGATTCGACGGCGGATGCTCCCACCCGCGGTGCACGCGGCTCGACGTGCCTTCGACTGGGTGATCCTCGACGTCTCCCGGGACTACGAGGCGTGCCTGGCCGTGCTGGAGCATCTCGATCACCTCCTCCTGGTGACATCCTGCAGCGCCGCCGGTGCCCGGGCAGCGCGGCAGGTGAGCCGCTGCTACCCGGAGCTGCCGCTCGCACTGCTGGTCAACGGGATGGGCCACGCGGGATGGAGCCCGGACGAGGTCGCCGGCGCCGCAGGCATCCCGCTGGCAGGCGATGTGCCCGAGCAGCGTTGGATGCGCCGAGAAGCCGAGCTTGGCAGCGCCTATGAGCTCCTGCGCTCCCGCCGCGGTGCGGCCTATATCGGCACGCTCCTGGAGTCCCTCGACGGCGATGCGGCCGGAGTCGTGGGAGTCGAAGGAGCTGCTGGGACGCAGGTGCTGCATGAGTGATGCGAAGCTCGACGCGCTGCGCGAGAAGCTGACTTCCTCCGCCGAACCGGTGACGGCGGCACGGATCGCGGAGGCGGTCAGGGCCTCGGGATGGGCGCTCGGCTCGGCGACCACCGGAGAGCTCATCCGGATGCTGCGCGACGAACTGGTGGGACTCGGGCCGCTGCAGACGTTGGTGGACGAACCAGACATCACCGACGTGCTGGTCGATGGGCGCGGACAGGTGTGGACCGATGGGGCCAGCGGCTTGCAGCGGACCACGGTCCAGTTCGCTTCCGAGGAGCAGGTGCGAGGACTCGCGAGACGGCTCATCGCGCTCGCGGGAGGGCGGCTTGATGAGGGTCAGCCCTGCGCCGCCGGGCGGATCGGCAACTGCCGCATCCACGCAGTGATCCCGCCGGTAGCGGTGGAGGGCACCATGATCTCGATACGAGTCGCCCGGGGCATGGCAGGGACCTTGGAGCAGCTCGCGCGGCAGTGGTCCGGTCCCGACATCTGGCTGCCGGTCATCCGAGGCATGGTGGAGGCGCGGCTCAACGTGCTCATCTCCGGTGCCACAGGCTCGGGAAAGACGAGCCTGCTCGCCTCGATGCTGGCCGAGTGTCCCCACCACGAGCGCATCATCATCGTGGAGGACACCACTGAGCTGCAGCCAGACCACCCGCACGTGCTCCACCTGCAGCAGCGGCGGGGAAATGTCGAAGGGGCCGGGAAGCTGAACATGGGTCAGCTCGTCCGGGAGACCCTGCGCATGCGGCCTGACCGACTCATCGTCGGAGAGTGCCGGGGCAGCGAGCTTCGCGACTTCCTCACCGCGATGAACACCGGTCACCGCGGGGCCGTCGGCACCGTTCACGCCAACTCGCCGGACTCGGTCCCCGCGCGACTGGTCGCCATGGGAGCGCTGGCGGGCCTCTCGCCCCTGGCCGTGGCCCTCCAAGCCAGTGCTGCCCTGGATGCCGTCATCCACGTGGAACGACGCCAGGGGCGCCGATTGCCGACCGCGATCTCGCTGGTGACGTTCAGCGACCACGCCGTGTCGATGACGCCCGCGCTTCTCACGCTGCCGGGAGCAGGGAATCAGTGGCGCACCGAGACGGGGCCAGGATGGACCGAGCTCACCGATCTGATCGGCCTGCCGTGACCGTCTCCGCCGCGACCGGACTGGCGCTCGCCGTCGCAGTCCTGCTTGGCATTCGGCCCGACCGGCGGACAGTCGCGGTCCGATGGCCGGGAAGGTTCGGCGAGGCGGTGGTCCGCCGGGTGTCCCGCTCGGTCTCCCGCTCGGTGTCCCGCTCGGTGTCCCGCAGAGCGGGTGGTCAACACAGCGCCGAGCGTCTCCGCAGCGAGGCGGGGCAGCTGCTGCGACAGTACGCCGCACTGTTGCAGTCCGGACGGTCACAGCCGCAGGCCTGGGCGGACCTGAGCGCTCATTGGCGCTCGCGGACGCCGGGGCATCCACTGGCCGAAGTCTGCGCGCAGGCGTCTGCGGCGGAACAGGCAGGTCTGGGAGCAGTCGTCGGGCTGCGTCGCGCACTGCAGACCTCCAGCGCTCCGGAGGACCTTCGCGAGACTGAGGTCCTGCGCGAGGTGCTTGTCGCTCTCATCAGCCTGCACGCGCTCTCGCAGACGACAGGTGCGCCGCTCTCGGAGCTGTGTCGCCGAGCCGCAGGCGCATTGGATGAGGCGACTGCGCTGCACGCGGCGATTCGCACGGCGGCCGCCGGTCCGCGGCTGACCCAGCTACTGCTCACACTTCTGCCGGCAGGCGGACTGGGCATGGGGATGCTGATGGGCGCGTCTCCACTGACGGTGCTGCTGGGAACGCCGTGGGGAGCCGGCGCGCTGCTGATGGGGACGGCGATGCTGGTGCTGGGCAGGTGCTGGAGTTCACGGCTGATTCGTTCAGTGAGTCAGCATGTCTGAGCCCGCGCTGCTGGCCCCCGTGGTGTGTGCGCTGCTGCTGACCCTCGGCGCGCTCTTCGCTGTTCCGGCCCGGATATCAGCTGGCAGTTCCCTGGGCCCAGAACATGCGGTCCTACGCCTCGTGCGTGCCGTCCTCTCCAACCGGCGAGTCGAAGTCGCCACTGCGCCGGATGCGGCCACCCTGTTGGATCTCACCGCGGCTGTGCTGCGAGCCGGAGTCGGCATCGAGGGCGCGCTGCGAAGGCTTGCCCTCGATGTGCCGGGAGCGGAGTCGCTGGATCGCGTCCACCGGGCATTGACGCTGGGTCAGGAGTGGGAGGACGCGTGGCGCTGCGTGGACCAGGCTTCCGAGCTGAAGCGCTTCGGTGAGAATCTGGCCTTTGCCTACACCACCGGCGCCCCCACGGCGGAGCTTCTTGAACTTACAGCAGTCCAGGAGCGAGCGCGACGCCGGCAGCGCATCGACGAGCAGGCGGCCAAGCTCGGAGTCCAGATGGTGATGCCGCTGGGGTTCTGCTTCTTGCCTGCCTTCATCCTGCTCGGAGTCATTCCGGTGGTCCTAGGCCTGATGCAGGAACTGGCGTAGCCTGAGCCTCATGTTGGCCGCCTTCTCCGTCGCCCCTGCCACCGCAGACACCCCCGAGGGGTCCGTCAGTGCCGCCGTCGCCGAGGCGGTGCGCATCGTGCGGGCCTCGGGGCTTCCGCACGAGACCACGTCCATGTTCACCACCATCGAGGGTGAGTGGGAGGAGGTCTTCGAGGTCATCCGCCGCGCGACCGAGGCCGTGACCGCTGTCAGTTCACGCGTGAGTCTGGTGATAAAGGCAGATATCCGGCCGGGATTCAGCAACCAGCTCACCGAGAAGGTCACCAGGCTCGAGGAGCAGCTCAACCGCGAGTAAGCAGCTCGAGCTCCGCACGGAGATTGACCCGCGCCTGCTGCTCCCACCGGGCTCGGCCCAACGCGGTGTGGAACAGCGCCGGACGCTCCAGCAGCCGTTGCAGCACCTGCGCGCGTCCGCGGCGAAAGTCCGCCTCTGCCACGTGCTGGTAGTCCTGGCGCACCGCCGCCATGTATTGGGCGTACCGGGCCGGGTCCTGCGCCAGGATCTGCAGGTCTGCGTCCACCAGCACCGCCCCGTTGCGGTCATGAGGGAGAGGGTCATGCGTCTCAGTGACTCGGACCAGTCGCGCCGTCTCGTCCACCGTCGCGGCACCCAGCAGGGGTCCCAACCGCGTCTCGGCGAGCAGAGCGGATTCCTCTTCATCGGCCCCCGCGGCACCGGAGTAGACGGCGTCGTGGAACCATGCGGCGAGAGCCACGACGGGGCGCTGGGCGTGCGGCAGCTCCCCGGCACGGTCGAGCGTGCCCACCCCGCGCAGCACGGCCGCAAGGTGCGTCATCGCGTGATAGCTGCGGTGCGGTTCGGACCACCGGTCCAGCAGCTCCTCCCCGAGCAGGTTCCACAGCTGGTCAAAGTCCTCGACCGGAGAGCGTGCGGCGTCGTCGTCCTCGGCTTCCGCCTCAGCGCTCTGCAGGGTGTGGCCCAGTCGGGACCAGGCGCGGGAGAGATTGGGCCGCAGCTTCTCCGGGCGGTGTGCGGCCGGGATGCGCAGCCCGCAGCGCAGCAGGACCCGGGTCAGCTCACGGCCTGAGACGGGGACGGCGCCGCGGGAGACCAGATCTTCATATCGGTGCGCCGGCACGTCGTAGTGGTCCTGGTCGAAGGCGCGAATGCTGATCCCTGCCGACGCGGCGAGGGCATGCAGCTCCCGCAGGGAGGTGTCCGAGATGAGGTGTGAGAAGACCGTCCCATGGGCGGGCCAAGTGGGCGGGTCGATATAGGTGGTCATCTACGTTTTTCATCCTCTGCATTTCGTCCCATTCCATTGGGCGGAAAACCTGAAACACCCCGCTCATCTGCATCAGTCAGTCTAGGAGAGGGCCTCGAACCCCCTAAAGTGGCACACACCACGGTAAAGTGTCGGAATACACATCGCACCGTGTATCGAAGCTGACTTTTGCCCATCGCATGAATCACTCCACGCACCACGACACCTTTTGAATGAGGAGAAGACCCATGAGAATGCGTCGCACCGCCATTGCGGTCACAGCTGCCGCCGCCCTGACTCTGTCCGCCTGCGGCGGAGGAGACGAAGAGACAGCCGAGGGTGAGGCTGCCACCGGAGATGAAGACAGCTACACGAACGAACTGACCTTCGGCACCGGCAGCACCGCCGGCACCTACTTCCCGCTGGGCGATGAGCTTGCCGCCATCTATGAGGACAACATTGAGGACGTCAGCGTCACCGCCATCGAGACCGGCGGCTCCGCAGACAACCTGGGTGGCATCTATCAGGAAGAGATGCAGCTGGGTCTGACCCAGAACGACACCGCCGCAAGCGGCGTCGCCGGTGAGATCCCGGACCTTGAAGATGTGCAGCTGGACAACTTCGGCTGGATCTCGAACCTCTACCCGGAGGCCGCGCACATCATCGTCCGTGAAGACTCCGGCATCGAGTCCATCGAAGACCTCGCGGGTCAGACCATCGCCGTCGGTGACGCCGGCTCGGGCACCCGCGCGATCTCCGACGCGATCCTTTCGGCCCACGGCATCGAAGAGGGCGACTACACCGCTGAGGTCGCCGACTTCGGTTCCTCCACGGATATGCTCGCCGACAGCCAGATCGACGCCTCCATCTTCGTGGTGGGCACCCCGGTGGCCGGTCTGACCCAGCTGGCGGCCTCCACCGACGTCCGGCTCCTGGGCATCGAAGAGGACATGACCGACGCGATCTCCGAAGATTCCGGCGCCGAGTCCTATGACATCTCCGCGGATGCCTATGACTTCCTCGATGAGGACGTCACCACGGTCTCGGTGTTCGCGGCCCTGGTCGCCTCCACCACCCAGGTCAGTGAGGACCTCGCCTACGAGATCACCGCGGCGACCTTCGAGAACGCCGATGACATCACGCTCGAGGTCGGCGAGAACATCACTGAGGAGAACGCGCTCACCGGCATCGGCGATGTGCCGCTGCACCCCGGTGCGCAGCGTTACTTCGAAGAGCAGGGCATTGACCTGCCGTGACACGCAGCACTGCTGAAAAGCGCTCCCCGGCTCCTGCTGATCAGCAGGAGCCGGGGATCGGCGCCGAGGAGAGAGCCGCCGAGGTTCTCCGGCAGCACGACACCTCCAGTCGATTCCGCACGGACCTGGGCTTCTGGACGTGGATCGTGGGCGGCATCTCCGTGGCCTTCACGCTCTACCACCTCTACTACGCGCTGGAGCGGCCCTTCACCGGCTGGATCCACGGCGCCATTCACCTCGCGGGCGCCACCTCGCTGGTGTTCATGCTCTACCCGGCGAGCAAGCGACTGCTCAACGCCAAGCCCAGCGGGGTCCTCTGGAAGGACCTGCTCCTGGGGCGCGGACGAGGCATCCCCTGGTACGACGTGCTGCTCGCCGTCGCAGGCATCGCCTGCAATCTCTACATCGTCTTCCGCTATGACTACCTCGTGGGCAACGCGGTCCAGATCCTCGGCTTCAGCAACCTCGACTACACCGTCGCGGTCGCGGGCACGCTGCTGGTGCTGGAGGCGACCCGCCGC
The DNA here is from genome assembly GCA_947494195.1 of uncultured Nesterenkonia sp. Classification (GTDB taxonomy): domain Bacteria; phylum Actinomycetota; class Actinomycetes; order Actinomycetales; family Micrococcaceae; genus Nesterenkonia. The sequence goes on from CANLUC010000007.1 coordinate 37,707, forward strand.
TGTGTGGGTCTGCCCATCGTGATCATCGCGAGCGTCGCCATCGCCTACGGCATCTTCGGCAACCTGAGCCCGATCTTCCCGCACCGCGGCCGGTCCTGGGATGCCTTCGCCACGGAGACCTTCCTCTCCACGCGATCGATCTTCGGCACCCCGCTGCAGGTCTCTGCGGACTTCATCTTCCTGTTCCTGCTCTTCGCCGTGGTGCTGCTGCGCACGAACATCGGCCAGTTCTTCAATGACCTGGCCTTCCGCGCGGCCGGCAAGTACACCGGCGGACCGGCCAAGGCCGCCGTCGCCGCTTCAGGGCTCCAGGGCATGGTCTCCGGGTCCTCCGTGGCGAACACCGTGGCATCGGGCTCCTTCACGATTCCGATCATGAAGAAGGCCGGCTTCAAGCCGCACTTCGCCGCGGCCACGGAGGCCACGGCGTCGACCGGCGGGCAGCTGATGCCTCCGATCATGGGCGCTGCGGCGTTCATCATGGCGCAGAACGTGCCCAATGTGGAGTACAACGAGCTGATCGTCATCGCGATCATCCCCTCGCTGCTCTACTTCCTGGGCGCCTTCCTCTCGGTGCACTTCGAAGCGAAGCGCCAGCACATCAAGGGCATGCCCGTGGAGGAGCTGCCCAGCATCCGCGGGCTGATCACGCGGATCGATCTGCTGCTGCCCCTGGTCGTCATCGTGGGCACGCTGCTCTCCGGCCTGACCCCGACCCGGGCGGCGCTGCTGGGCATCGCGACGGCGATCGTGCTGAGCTTCTTCCGCTCCTCGACCAGGCTCAACCTGCGTGGCTTCATGGAGCTCTTCGTCGCCGCGGCGCGGACCGCGCTGCCGGTGATCGCGGCCTGCGCCACCGCCGGAATCGTCGCGGGCACCGTCACGGCCACCGGCCTGGGCGGCCAGCTTGGACGCGGCCTCGTCGCGATCGCAGGAGGCAACTTCCTGCTGGTGCTCTTCTTCGTGATGATCGCCTGCATCATCCTGGGCATGGGCCTGCCGACCACCGCGAACTACGTGGTCACCGCCTCCGTGGCGGCACCGATCTTGTACAACAACTTCGATGTCCCGCTGATCGCGGCCCACATGTTCGTGTTCTTCTTCGGCATCCTGGCGGACATCACCCCGCCGGTATGTCTCGCGGCCTACGCCGGCGCCGGCATCGCGAACGCGAACCCGATGCGGGCAGGTGTGGCCGCGGTGAAGATCGCCCTGGCCGGCTTCCTGATCCCGTACGTGTTCATCCTGCAGCCGGCACTTCTGCTGCAGGGCAGCTGGGATGAGCTCACCGTGTCACTGCTGACCGTGATCGTGGGAATGATCGCGCTCGCCTCCGGGCTGGCGGGGTTCCTGTTCCTGCGGGCCACGATCATCGAGCGCGCGCTGCTGATCGCGGGCGGCCTGCTGCTGATCTACCCGGATCTGATGATCTCGGTGATCGGCATGGTCGCCCTTGCGGTCGGCGTCGTCCTGCAGTTCGCCCGCCGTGGGCGAGGAGATCCGGAGCCTGCGGACGAGGGCTCCGACGACGACGCGCCCGCCGAGTCACGAACCGGCACCGTGAGCGCGGACGCCGCGCCTCGCGGAGCCTGATCGGCTCGGCTGCCTCGGGGCAGCGCTGATCCAGCGGCAAAAGACTGAGGGCCCGACCGGATAACCGGTCGGGCCCTCAGTCTTATCTCGCTGTGGCCTCCGCGCGCTACTCGCCGCCGAGGCTGAAGCTCGCTTCCAGCTCCTGATCGGAGTAGGTGCGGAACGCGACCATCGTCTCGGTGTCGTGCACCGTGGCGACCTTGGAGATCTTCGCGGGCACCAGGTCGCTGAGATCCTCGAGATTCGGCGTCTTGACCATCGCCACGAGATCCCATTTCCCGGTCACGGAGTACACCGCCTGGACCTCTTCGATATTGGCGATGTCCTGCGCCGATTCGGGGATCCGATGCGGATCGGTCTTCATCATGACGAATGCGGTGACCATGTTCTTTCGCTGCCTCTCAGCCGGTGAGACTTCTCGAGCACTTCTTCACTCACAGCGTACTGCGCGCAAGGGGCGAGCTCAGGCTCGGAAGCGCTGCTGTCGAGTCTCGTGGGCGGCGATGACCTCGGTCCGCACGCTGCGCCCGAGTCCGGCGACGGTGGGCACCTGCACGATGCCCTGTTCGGCTGTCACCGGCGGATCGATGATGTCTTCGGCGTAGTACTTCTCGGAGGCCGAGACGTCCGAGGGCAGAGTGAACCCGGGCAATGAGGAGATCGCCACGTTCGCGGCGCGCCCGACTCCGAACTCATGCATCCCTCCGCACCAGACCGGCCAACCGGCTTCCAGCGCCAGGGCGTGCGCGTCGCGGGCGGCGCTGAGCCCGCCCATGCGCGAAACCTTGATGTTCAGCACATTGCCGGCCTTCAGCGCCAGGGCGGTGCGCAGATCATCGAGCGTCTCCACTGACTCGTCCAGGCAGACGGGAGTCTCGATCTCCGCGGTGAGCAGCGCGTGGTCGAGGAAGTTCTTCGGCGCAAAGGGCTGCTCGATCATGGTCAGCCCGAACGGGTCCAGGGAGCTCAGCACCTCAAAAGCCTGCTCGCCACCCGGTTCCCGGCTTCCCGGGTAGGCGCCGTTGGCGTCCACATGGACGTCCAGGTCAGGGAATGCCTCGCGCACGGCGCGGACAGGCTCCACATCCCAGCCTGGCGCGATCTTCAGCTTGACCCGAGGGTAGCCGGAATCCACATGGCGCGTGACCTCGGCGAGGAGGGCCTCGATGCTGGGCTCGATCCCGAGCGAGACCCCGGCGACGACGGATTCGCGCTCGCCGCCGAGTGCGCGGGCCAACGGGATGGACTCTGCGGCGCTCCACATCGCCCAGGCCGCCATCTCGACGCCGGCCTTGGCGAAGAAGTTGCCGCGGACCTTGCCGTAGAGACCCGCGATCTCGTCAGGATGCTCCCACTGTGCGCCGAGCACGGCGGGGATCAGATGCTCAGTGGCGGTCTGCCACGCCGTCGTCGTCGTTTCGGGGGCGTAGAACGGACCGGCGGGGGAGGCGATCTCGCCCCAGCCGACGGTCCCGTCGGCGTCGATCATCTCGACCAGCAGGTGTCGCAGCGAGGACTTGCGGTGAGAGCTGGTCTCAAAGGCATGTCGCAGGGGCAGTTCAACATCGTGGAGCACAATCTCGACGGCGCGCATCAGATATACAGTCCCATCTCGTGGATCAATGATTCTCTTTCGGTCAGCCGACGGCGGCTGCCCTTGGCACTTGCCGTGGTCAGAGCGGTCAGCAGGTGGATCACGGCAGCGACGCCGGTGGCGGAGTCCGTCACGGAGTCGGAGTTCGTCGGCACGATCACGGCTTCGCTGCAGTGGGTCACCAGCGGGGCCTCCGCCGAATCGGTGACTGCCACCACGGCCCCGCCTCGACGGGCGAAGGCCTCCGCGAGCTGAGCCGTCTCACGGCGGTAGCGACGCATGGAGAACGCGACGAGCACATCGGTGCTGCGCACATCGGTGAGCACGTCGATCCCGCGGGTGCTCAGCCCGTCGATCAGCGACACCTGAGAGACCCCGTGTGAGAGGTCGAGGTCCAACAGATGGGCGAACGCAGCCGAGCGTCCGTGGCCCACGATGAACCGGCGTCGGGCCCCGGCGATGACACCGGCCGTGCGGGCCAGCGCGTCGTCGTCCGCTATCCCGGCGAAGACTCGTTCGAGGTTCTCCCGCTCCTTCCGGATCAGGCGGGCCTGCAGGGATTTCGCGGAGGCGCGAGGGGACAGGGTGGCGCCGAATCGGGCGGCGGGGTTGTCGGGGCCGCGGCTGTTGGACCAGCTTTCCGCTGCCGGGGCGCTGGCTTCCTGTTCGCGGTGGATCTCGGCGCTCATGCGGGGCGCAGAAAGCTATAGACAGCGAGGTCCTCGGTGATGCGATGGCAGGAGGTCGCCATGAAGCCGTGTTCGAAGAGATCGCTGAAGCGGGTGCGGAGCAGACCGATCACCTGGTCATCGGTGGGCTGCTGTGCGGGAACGACGAGCAGGGCGGCGTCGGGGCGCACCTGGATCTGTCCCGGCTCTGTGAGCTCCTGGTCGCTGAGCGCAGCCTCCAGGTTATCCGCCGCGGCAGAGGAGGCCGGTTCAGCGGCGGAGCCGTCCAGTCGCCATTCCACGGTGATCCGGTCGGTGCCGGGCCCCGCGAGAGCGTCCTTGGTGAACCAGCGGCCCTGTGCTCCGAGCACGTCAAGGTTGAAGTGTGCGTTGCGGCTGATCATCGGGTTGTAGGTCCAGCGCATCCGGCTGGCGCCCTGACGGTGTGCCACTGCTGCCTGGACGTTCTTCAGCGCCCTGCCGACACCTTGTCCCTGCAGGTCCTGGGACACCACCGCGGCTTGGGAGAAGTGGTAGATATGCGGGTCCTCGGTGCTGGTATCCACTGCCGTCCAGCCGAATGCCATGCCGCGCACCACACCCGCCGGGTCGACGGCGCCGACCACCGTCCCGCCGTAGGTCAGCAGGTTCTTGAGCAGGCGGGCATTGATCCCCTGGTCCTCGCCGCTGTAGGAGAACACATCGCGGTAGAGCCGGCACGCAGCCTCGAGCTCGGCGTCATCGGTGAGGCTGCGGACGGTGGTGCCGTCCTCGAGGGTGAGCGACTCGGCAAGGGTGGGACCTTCGGGTGCAGCAGCGTCCTGGTCAGTCATGGGGTCCTCTCGCAGCCTGAATATGTTCTTACGTTGCGTATCATAGTCCTATGGATACCTCATCACCCATGGCTGCCCTTGATTTCGCGAGAGATCACCTCGAAGAGACTGTCGAACTTCTGAAACGGATGGTGGAGACAGAGTCCCCCACGGGGGATGCAGAAGGAGTGAACGAGGTCTGTGCCCAGGTGCGGGAGCTCTTCGCCGAGCATGCCCCCGAGGTCACCGAGCACGAGGGGGAGTGGGGCACTCACCTGGTCATGGACATCGCCGGCACCGGGTCAAAGCACACGGACGCTCCGGTGCTCTTCGTAGGCCACGCCGACACAGTATGGTCCCGTGGAACGCTTGAGACGATGCCCTTCCGCATCGAAGACGGCATCGCCTATGGACCCGGTTCCTTCGACATGAAGTCGGGACTGTTGATCATGCACCAGGGTCTGCGGCTCAGCACGGCGCTCGGGCAGTCCAGGCCGCCGGTCCGGGTGATAGTGGTGGGGGATGAAGAGATCGGTTCCCCGAGTTCACGGGAGCTCCTGCTCTCCTGCGCCGAGGGTGTGCGCGCCGTGCTCGGCTTCGAATCCCCGCATCCGGGAGGCGCCCTGAAGGTGGGGCGTCTAGGGAGCACCCGGCTGCGCCTCGAGGTCACCGGTCGCGCGTCTCATGCCGCACTGGACCCCGAGGGTGGGGTCAATGCCATCGACGAGCTGGTCGATCAGCTCACTGCGCTGCGCAGCCTCATTGCCTCGGCGGAGGCCGCCGCACCGGGAGACGTCCTGTGCAATATCGGGACGGTGACCGGAGGAGGCAAGACCAACGTCGTGCCTGCGTCCGCGTCGGCCGACATCGGGCTGCGGTTTCGCACCCCGGAAGTCGAGGCCGAGGTCCTTGGCGCGATCCAGGACCTCCAGCCGATCCGGTCCGGCGCGGAGCTCAAGGTTCGCACGCTGTCCCAGCGGCCCGCATGGCAGGCCGACGCCGCCGACCACGAACTGCTGGGCCTCGTCGAGGACGCCTCCCGGGAGGCCGGACTCGCCGAGGTGGGAGGTCGACCGGCGGCAGGTGCCGGAGACACGAACTACCTGGGATCACTGGGACTTCCCACTCTCGACGGATTCGGACCTGACGGCGCGGGTGCCCATGCCGATCATGAACAGGTGCGAATCGAGTCGATTCCGGAGCGGATTGCACTCTTGGCGGCGCTGCTGGGCCGGCTCTGAGTCCCTGCCGCCGAGGCCGGCGTCGCTCCACGTGGGGGGCGGCCCGGCACGCGCGGTGCTGCGACTGACCAAGCCGCTCAGGTCCCCGAGACCCGACGTCTCGATGTTCAGAAACCGACCCGGCAGGATCGGCACTGCGCTGCGCACCAGCACCTCCGTGCCATGCGTACCCGTCACCGTGCAGCTGGTGAGCTCCACCTGATTGCGCGCGGCCACCGCCCGCGCCACCGCGCACGGGTCGCCTGCGGTCAACCCACGGGCGGCATCCGCCCCTGCGAGAGCTGACAAGTCCGCCCCGCGCGCAGCCTGAGCCGAGGAGACCGCCACCAGGCTCAACGCCTGGATCGCCCCCAGCAGGGTGAGCAGCACCATGATGAGCGCGAGCGCGAGGACCGTACCGGAACCACGTTGATCCTGCAGACGGTCTCTCATAGCGGGTCCTCCACGAGGGCCGTGGCTTCGGCGTCCTGGGTTGCTTCGATCTCCAGCCACCCGAGCAGGCGCACCGGGCGGGTCAGCACCACGGTGGCGTAGGGACCTTCCCGGGTGAGACCGACGGCGGTCCCGTCCCCGGCAACTCGCCGCGCGGCAGCTTCAGCGGTTGCGGCGGACTCGCCCCGAGCGAGCTCCCGCGCCGCAGCCCGCGCTCCCTCCTCCAGGCTGACCTGCACCGCGCCCTGCAGTGCAAAGGAGATCACGAACAGCAGCACCATGATGACTGCGGGCAGCGCCAGGGCAAACTCCGCGCTGATCGACCCCCTATCGGCCTGAGTGCGGAGTTCAGAACGAGAGCGCACGTTCGACGATGCCGGTCAGCAGTCCACGCGCGGTATCCGAGCTCAGCACCGCCACGAGCAGCCCTGCGAACCCCACCGCAGCCAGCATGACGATGCCGTACTCCGCGGTCGCCAGCCCCTCGTCCTCGCGGTGAATCTGCTGACCCCACGTGCGCAGGGTCCCCGTGTGTGGCGCGTCTGAGCGCTGCGCCTCGAAGGTGTGTGACTGGTTCCGCGTCTCTGGTCTCTCCATGACCGTTCCTTCCGCTGGGGCCGCCCGGACTACGAGGCCCCAGGCGGCTGTCAAGACCTGCGGTGTGCAGGTCGCACCAGTCTCGGTCGCGGCCGAGCAGCCCGGGCCGACGGAGAGCAAGCTGTGGAGAGTCAGGCGCTCGCGAGATTTTCGCGTCAGCTGGGGCAAAGCATCCGCCCCTCCGCCCCCCCGGCGTTTATCGTAGAGCTAACGCGTTGTCGTAGTGCTATAGCTCTACGATTCGCTAGAGGTCTACGATAATTTCGCCCGGGCGGGGCGGAGCTCACGGCTGGAGCTTCACCGGGGGAGGAGGCCCTCGCGGCCGCCGGAGACCCATGCCGGGTCGAAGCTGCGGTCCCCGTGGACCTGCGCGGCCACGCCGTCGAGCTGTTCCGCCAACTCCTCCGTGACCTCCAGGTCCTCGACGCCGCGCTGCAGCTCATCCCAGTGCGCTGCGAAGCGGGTTCCCGGGATCGGGGAGATGCTGACCCCGAGGGAGGCCGCCTTGCGGTAGAGCCAGGCGAGGGACAGGGCCGCCGTGGGCAGCTGCAGCTGTGCAGCGGCTGCTCGCACGTGGGCGGCGAGAGCATGGTTGTCCGCCAGGTTCTCCGGCTTGAACCAGGGGAAGGCGCGACGCACATCGTCCTCGGCGAGAGCGAGCGGGTCGAATCGATCAGTGAGCAGACCGCGGCCCACCGGGGAGTAAGGGACGAACCCGATACCCAGCGTGGCGCAGACCGGCAGCACATGCTCTTCGACGTCGCGCGCGAAGATGCTCCACTCGCTCTGCACCGCGGTGATCGGATGTACGGCGTGGGCTCTGCGGATCTCGGCTGCGGTGGCCTCGGAGAGCCCGATCCGTCGCACCTTGCCGGCCGCGACGAGGTCGCTCAGCGCGCCCACGCTCTCTTCGATCGGAGTCTCTGGGTCCACTCGATGCAGGTAGTAGAGGTCCACGTGGTCCGTGCCCAGTCGCGTCAGGCTCTGATCGATCTGCTCCTTGATGTAGGAGGCGTCCCCGCGCGCTCGGCGCTTGCCGACTCCTGCGCCCTTCTCGATGCCCACCTTCGTGGCGAGCACGAACTCCTCCCGACGATTCTTCAGAAATCTGCCGACCAGCCGTTCACTCTCGCCGTCGCCGTAGATGTTGGCGGTGTCGAGGAAGGTGATGCCACGGTCGGCCACATGGGCGAGGATGACGGCGGCATCCGAGTCGGTGATGGATCCGTAGGCGCCGGCCAGCGACATCGCGCCGTAGCCCAGGGTCGAGGCCTCCAGCCCGTGGTGCCCGCTTCCCAGAGTGATGGAGCGAAGAGTCATCGAGAGTCCTTTCGAGGTTCGGAGCTGCTGTCGATCAGCTGGGCAATATGTCGCCCCCCGGCGTTTATCGTAGAGCTTTCGCGTCGTCGTAGTGCTATAGCTCTACGATTCGCTAGAGCTCTACGACAATTTCGTGGGGGCGAGTGCGCCCTGGTCTCCCGGCGCAGGCTGGGCGGTTAGGATCGCGCGCAGCAGGTTCAGCGCCGGCTGCTTCTCCAGCGGGTTGTTCCGGTTCCCACACTTCGGGGACTGCACACAGGAGGGGCACCCCGTGGCGCATTCGCAGCCGGAGATGGTCTCTGCGGTGGCGCCGATCCATTCCGCCGCCAGCTCGAAGCCGCGCTGAGCAAAGCCAGCGCCACCGGGGTGTCCGTCGTAGACGAAGATCGTGGGCAGTTCGGTGTCGCGATGCAGGGCCGTGGACACGCCACCAATGTCCCAGCGGTCCCCTGAGGTCAGCAGCGGCAGCAGGCCGATCATCGCGTGTTCCGCGGCATGCAGCGCGCCCGGAATCTGCTCCGGAATGACCCCGGCCGCTGAAAGCGCCGTCTCGGGGGCGGTCATCCACATCGCCTGCGTGCGCAGCGAGGACGGAGGCAGATCCAGCGGCTCATCGGAGAGCACCTCGGAGGAGCCCAGCGCCTTGCGCTGGAAGCCCACCACGGTGCTGGTGACCTCGACCATGCCGCTGTGCAGCCGGAAGCGCCCCCAGTCGACCGCCTCCTGGACCTCCAGCACGTCGATCGAGGTGGTCTCCCGCGCCTGGGTGTAATACGGCGGGGTCGCCGGAAAGACGAGCACCGCGTGGTTCTGCTGGTCCAGCTCCTCCACCACGTAGCTGCGTCCCTGATGCACGTAGACCGCCCCGGGGTGGGCCTGCGGCTGCGCCTGTGCCGAGCCCATGTCGCCGATCACGGTGCCGTCCTCGGTGTTGACGATCGTGAAGGGACCGCCGCCGTCGGAGCGCAGCTTGACCCAGGAAGCGGCTGAGACGTCGTCGTGGGCGAAGAACCAGCCGCGCGGACGCCGACGCAGATGCCCCTGTTCGGTGAGCGAGTCGATGAGCCACCGGCCAGGGTCGAAGAGCTCGAGATCGTCCCGTATCAGCGGCAGCTCCTGGGCGGCCGCGAGGATATGCGGCGCCGCCACATGCGGGTTCGATGGATCCGTGACTGCATCCTCCACCGCTGTGTCGAAGATGGCCTCGGGATGATCCAGCAGATAGGAGTCCAGCGGATCATCTCCGGCGATGAAGAATGCCGCGCCGCGTTGACCGGAGCGTCCGGCTCGGCCGAGCTGCTGGAAGAAGGATGCCCGGGTCCCAGGCCAGCCCGCGATGATCACGGCGTCCAGTCCGGAGATGTCGATCCCCAGCTCGAGAGCGGGAGTCGACGCGACCCCTAGCAGCCGCCCCTCACGCAGCGCGTCCTCGAGCTCCCGCCGCTCCTCCTTCAGGTAGCCGGAGCGGTAGGCAGCCACGCGTCCGCGCAGGTCGACGTCGACCTCGGCGAGTGAGTCAGCGGCGATCTGAGCGATCGTCTCGGCTCCGCGGCGGGACTTGATGAAGGCCAGCGTGCGGTGGCCCGCGACGACGAGATCGGTGAGGATATCGGCGGCCTCCACCGTGAGGCTGCGCTTGAGCGGCGCCGCGTTGTCTCCCTTGAGCTCAGAGGTCGTGGCCTCCCACAGGTAGACGTCCACCGCTCCGTGTGGAGAGGCATCTTCGGTGACCGCCTCCACGGTCTCCTGAGCGTGGCCGATGAGGCGGGAGAACGACGCCGCGGGGTCACCGCTGGTGGCCGAGGCTCCGGTGAAGATCGGTTCGGCCCCGTAGTGGGCGCAGATGCGCCGGAGTCGTCGAAGCAGCAGTGCGATATGCGAACCGAAGATCCCGCGGCAGGTGTGCGCCTCGTCGATGATCACGTAGCGCAGCCGGGCGAAGAACCTGGCCCAGGCGCGGTGATTCGGCAGGATGCCCACATTGAGCATGTCCGGATTCGTCAGCACCACATTGGCGTGCTGACGCACCCATCGGCGCTGTTCGGCATCGGTGTCGCCGTCGTAGGCTGCGGGGCGGATGCCTGACTCAGGTCCCTGCGCTCCGGTCGCCTCGGCGAGCTGACTCAGGGCATCGAGCTGGTCGGCAGCGAGAGCCTTGGTGGGGGAGAGGTAGAGCATCGTCGCACCGAGGCCCGCGGCGGCGGCAGAACCACGGGACTCCCCGACGGGTCCGCCGCAGATCTCGGAGAGTCCGGGCAGCTGCGTGCCGAGGGACTTTCCGGAGGCTGTGCCGGTGGCGAGAATGGTGTGGCGCCCCGCGTGCAGCGCTTCGGCGGCCTGCACCTGGTGGGTGTAGAGCCCGGTGACTCCGAGCTGCCGGTAGCCCGCACGCAGGCTGCTGGGCACCCACTCCGGCCAGGGCGCCGTCTGCGCCGCTCGGGCGGGCAATGTGCGCACATGCCGGAGCGGACCGGAATCCTCGACCTCCGAGGGCAGTCCGGCTCGGCGCAGCAGCTCATAGGGTTCCTGATCGGGCATCACCCTCAGGCTACGTCAGCCGCGCACCCATCCTATGCCGCTGCCCGCTGCTCAGCCCTTCAGGTCGTCGAACTGCGAGTGGCTCGGACGGATCCGTCCGCCCGAGGTGGCGCCGTAGACATGCACGTCGCCGAGCAGGGTCCAGCCGAGGTACTCGTAGAGCTCCTGACCGTCGGCGGTGGCCACCAGGAGGCCCTCCTCCACGTCGTGCTCGTGGGCGATGGCGATCAGCGCCCGGGTCACGAAGGTGCCCAGGCCCCGGCGGCGGTAATCGTCGTTGGTGTAGATGCGGTCGAGGATCGCGTAGTGATCGACGGTGGCGACCCGTCCGCGGGCGGCCACCTTCTCCCCGTCGCGCACGGTGAAAAGGGTCCACCCGTCGTGGTCGTCCCGGCTGGTGGTGAAGTCTTCCGGAGTGATCGGGTCCTCGACGTCCTGGGTCTCCATGTCCACGACCATCAGCTTCTCTTCATCGCTGATCAGCTGCAGCCCTTCCACAGGGTTCTGGCTCAGCGAGGGGGCTCCGGGCTCAGCGATCACGGTGAGCATCCGCGCTGAGTCCTTCGCGACGGCGGAGGCGATCTTGCGCAGATCGGTGTCCTCGGGGGCGTACAACACGTACTCCCATTCGTCGGAATCTCCGGAACGCAGGGCGGAATGGACGTTGCCCTCATGCTGCACGTCGTAGTCGTGCGTCCTTGCCCACCCGGTCACCCAGTGGCGGACAAGTGCGTCGCTAAGCTCAGAAGTCATAGTCCGACCATACAAACAAAATGCGCTCCACCGTGAGGGGCAGGGACAACGAGTTCATAAAGATGTTGTTCAGAACTACCCTTGAGGAGTGAGCATGTCCCGAATAGTCCTGTATTACGCCTTCACTCCGCTGGCCGATCCGGAAGCGGTGAAACTGTGGCAGCACACCCTCTGCCGTGAGCTGGGTCTGAAGGGTCGCATCCTCATCTCCCCGCAGGGCATAAACGGTACGGTCGGCGGCGAGATCAAGGCCGTCAAGCAGTACGTGAAGCAGACCCGTGCCTACGCGCCCTTCAAAAATATGGCCTTCAAATGGTCCGAGGGCGGAGCGGAGGATTTCCCGCGACTCTCCGTGAAGGTCCGTCCCGAGCTGGTCGCCTTCGGAGTCCCCGATGAGATCGAGGTCGATTCCGACGGCGTCGTCGGCGGCGGAGTCCATCTCAAGCCGGAGCAGGTCCACGAACTCGTGGAGCAGAAGCGCGCCCAGGGCGTAGAGGTCTCCTTCTTCGACGGACGCAACGCCATGGAGGCTCAGATCGGCAGGTTCAAGAACGCCGTCGTGCCGGAGACCGAGACCACCAGGGACTTCATCGCCGAGCTCGACTCCGGAAAATACGACCACCTCAAGGATCAGCCCGTGGTCACCTACTGCACCGGAGGCATCCGCTGCGAGGTGCTCTCCTCGCTGATGCGCCGCCGCGGCTTCGAGGAGGTCTATCAGATCGACGGCGGGATCGTCCGCTACGGGGAGACCTTCGGCGACGAGGGCCTCTGGGAGGGAGAGCTCTACGTCTTCGACTCCCGGATGAACACGCGCTTCTCCCCCGACTCCAAGACCATCGGCGAATGCACGCACTGCGGCAGCCCCACCAGCACCTTCTATAACTGCATGGACCGAGGCTGCTCCACCTTGCAGCTCTACTGCGATCAGTGCCGCCACATCCCTGAGACCACCCGCTGCCGCACCTGCGAAGTCCGGCTGCAACAAGACCCTTCCCATCCGAACACCGGGCTGCTGGAAAAGGTGCGCCGCCCATGAGCGCCCCAGCGCCAGCACCCGGAGCGACCGCGGCGCCGCCTGCCCCGCGCGCAGACACGACGCTCGTGGCAGGCCTGCGCGCTGACCTGAGCGCGGCCCGCTTCAGCCACGATCACCTCGCCGAGCTGCTCGGCGAGGACGTCCTCTCCGCGCTGGACCGCGATCAGTTCGTCCCGGGTCAGCTGCGCGTGCAGGAGCTGCTTGACGCCGCCGCTGCGGACTCACGGCCGGCACATCCCGCCGCGGTGCTCTCCGGGCTGTGGCTTCTGGGCATGGACATCACCGTCGCCCAGGTCCAGCAGGCCCTGCCGCGCATCGGCATCCAGGGGCTGCTCGCCCTCGAGCTGGTTCAGGCCCAGGCGCACGACGACGGCGAGCTGTGCCGCCCCAGCGTGGATCTGCGGCCCTACCAGGCGGAGCAGCAGGACGGGGTGGCCGACCTCTGGGTCGCCAGTGACCTCTCCTCGCACCAGCTGCAGGGGGCGCTCCCGGCGGACCATGTGCTGGGCATCGGCCGGGCGAGCCTGACCCTGGCCGCCTCGATCCACCGACGCCCGGTGAGCACCGCGCTGGAGATCGGCACGGGCTGCGGCATCCAGCTGATGCACCTGCTGGACCACGCCGAACACGTGGTCGCCACCGACCTGAGCGCCCGCGCGCTGGACTTCACCGCGTTCAACCTGCTGCTCAACGCGCCCGAGCTTCGCCTCGATCCGGAGAACCTCGGCGCCCGGGTTCAGCTGCTCCAGGGCAGCCTCTTCGCCCCGGTGGCTGAGCGCACCTTTGACCTGATCGTCTCGAATCCTCCCTTTGTGATCACCCCACGCCCCGCCGATGAAGATCCCGCGTCCCGGTACACCTACCGGGACGGAGGCCGTCGCGGGGACCTGCTCATGGAGGAGCTGATCAGCCAGCTGCCGCGCTTCCTCAGCGACGGCGGAACGGCCCAGCTGCTGGGGAACTGGGAGATCCCGGAAGGCGCCGACTGGGACACGCGTCCCCGGCTGTGGTGTGAGCAGCTTGAGGGTGAGGCCCCCGTGGATGCCTGGTTCATCCAGCGGGATCAGCAGGACGCCGACGAATATGCCGAGACCTGGCTCCGGGACGCCTCCACCGAACGTGACATCGCGCAGTACCGTCTCCGTTATGCCGCGTATCTGCAGGACTTCGAGTCCCGAGGTGTCGAGGCCGTGGGATTCGGCATGATCTGGATGCGTCGGCGATCCGCTGCCGACGCCGCAATGATGAGTCCCTGGCGCAGATTCGAGGAGATCAGTGGTCCCGTGGACCAGCCGCTGGGGCCGGTGATCGGCGGGACGGTTGCCCGGGCCGAGGCGGTGGCGCGAGACGGTGCAGCCGTGCTCGACTCGGCGCTCGTCGTCGCCGGTGATGTCACCGAGGAGCGCCATCAGCGTTTTGGCGCCGTTCACCCTGAGGTGATCGTCGCACGTCAGGGCGCCGGCCTGCGGCGGAGCCGCCCGGTCTCCAGTGCGGCGGCAGGTCTGCTGGGCGCCGCCGACGGCGAGTTCGCCGCAGGTCAGCTGGCCACGGCGGTGGCCTCGCTCATGGATGATCAGCCCGCAGACGGCGCTGATCTCGAGCAGGCTCTGCGCACCGAGGCGCTGGAGCTCTATGTGGAGGGGTACCTCACGCGGTCTTGATTCCCGCGGCGTCGGCGTGTTGTGCTCGCTGATATATTGAGCACTCGACGGCCAGCCCGCTGCTCATGCCCCGAGACTGCACCGCAAGAATTCCTCAAGGAGATCAGTGCCCGAAGGCAAGAAACTCGTCATCGTCGAGTCCCCGGCGAAGTCTAAATCCATCGCCAAGTATCTTGGTGATGATTTCATCGTGGACGCCTCCGCCGGGCATATCCGTGACCTGCCACAGCCCTCGGAGCTGCCCACCGATATGAAGAAGGGCCCCTTCGGGCGCTTCGCGGTGAACCCCGACGGCGGCTTCGAGCCGTACTACGTCATCTCGGACTCCAAGAAGAAGAAGGTCACCGAGCTCAAGCGCGCACTGAAGGAAGCCTCCGAGCTCTACCTCGCGACGGACGCCGACCGCGAGGGCGAAGCCATCGCCTGGCACCTGCTGCAGGTGCTCAAGCCCAAGGTCCCCGTCTACCGCATGACCTTCACGGAGATCACCAAGGAAGGCATCACCCGCGCCCTGGACAACGTGCGGCAGATCGACGAGGACCTCGTCGACGCGCAGGAGACGCGACGGATCCTGGATCGTCTCTACGGCTACGAGATATCCCCGGTGCTCTGGCGCAAGGTCAGCAGGGGTCTCTCGGCCGGTCGTGTGCAGTCGGTGGCCACCCGTCTGGTGGTGGAGCGCGAGCGTGAGCGGATGGCCTTCGTGCCTGCTGGCTACTGGGACCTCTCCGGGAGCTTCACTACTTCAGCTTCAGAAGAGTTCACCGCCAAGCTCAATGCGGTCGACGGCGCCCGTGTGGCCACCGGCTCTGACTTCAACGATCGCGGTGAGCTCAAGTCTTCGCGCTCGAAGACTGAGGTCAGCGTGCTGGACCAGCAGGCGGCAGAGACCCTCGCCGCCGGTCTGACGGATGCTCAGTTCACCGTGGACTCGGTGGAGGACAAGCCGTACTCCCGGAAGCCACAGACTCCCTTCATCACCTCGACTCTGCAGCAGGAGGCCTCCCGCCGTCTGCGGTTCTCCTCCCGGGCGACGATGCAGGTCGCTCAGCGGCTGTATGAGAACGGCTACATCACCTATATGCGTACCGATTCGGTGACGCTCTCGAATGAAGCCATCACGGCTGCTCGTCGGCAGATCACCGAGCTCTACGGGGCCGATCATGCGCCCTCGAGCCCGCGCTACTACTCGAAGAAGAACGAGACCGCGCAGGAGGCTCACGAGGCCATCCGCCCTTCCGGAGACCATTTCCGCACTCCCGGCCAGGTGGCCAGCGAGCTGTCCAAGGACGAATTCAAGCTCTACGAGCTGATCTGGAAGCGCACGGTCGCCTCGCAGATGTCCGACGCGAAGGGCTTCACCGCTTCGGTCCGGCTCAGCGCCCAGGTCTCCGGCGGTTCCATGGCCGGGACCACCGCCACCTTCGGCGCCTCCGGCACCGTCATCACCTTCCCCGGGTTCCTCGCCGCCTATGAAGAGGTCCGCGAGAGCACCGGTGAGGACGAGGACGCCAAGTCGGCGAAGGCCGATAAGCGGCTCCCCAAGCTCGAGACCGGGGAGCGGCTGACCGGCCGCGAGGTCAACGCCAAAGGACATGAGACCACTCCGCCCGCCCGCTACACCGAAGCGACGATCGTGGCCGAGCTGGAGAAGCGCGAGATCGGGCGCCCCTCCACCTACGCTCCGACGATCTCCACGATCATGGACCGCGGCTATGTCACCAAGCGCGGCTCGGCGCTGATCCCCTCCTGGACCGCGTTCAGCGTGATCCGGCTTCTTGAGGAGCACTTCGGGAAGTACGTGGACTATGACTTCACGGCCCGGATGGAGGAGGACCTCGACCAGATCGCGCGCGGCGAGATCGAGCGTGAAGCGTGGCTGCAGGGCTTCTACTTCGGTGCTGAGGACGGCGTGGACGGGCTCAAGCATGTGGTGGAGAACCTCGGAGAGATCGACGCCCGAGCCATCAACTCCATCGAGATCGCCCCTGGCGTGAACCTCAGGGTGGGTCGCTACGGGCCCTACCTGGAGCGTCCCAATCCCGATGGTGTGGTCACTGCGGAGGGTGAGCTGGAGCCACAGCGGGCCAACCTTCCCCAGGACCTCGCCCCCGATGAGCTCACCGTGGAGAAGGCCGAGGAGCTCTTCGAGCAGGCCCAGTATTCCGGGCGGGTGCTCGGCCTGGATCCAGAGACCGGCCGCGAGGTCGTGGCCAAGGATGGTCGCTACGGGCCCTATGTCACGGAGGTCATCGAGGAGATGACAGAGGCGCAGCTTGAGGCGTATATGGAGTCGCTGCCCACCGAGTACTACAAGAACGGCAAGCCCAAGCCGAAGAAGAAGCCGGCCAAGGAGAAGCCCAGAACCGGGTCGCTGCTCAGCGACATGACCCTTGAGACGGTGGACCTCGAGCAGGCCCTTCGGCTGCTCTCGCTGCCCCGCGTGGTGGGCACCGACGAGGACGGCGAGGAGATCACCGCGCAGAACGGCCGGTTCGGGCCGTATCTGAAGAAGGGTTCGGACTCGCGCTCGCTCGAGACCGAGGAGCAGATGTTCACCATCACGCTGGAGGAGGCGAAGGCGATCTACGCCCAGCCCAAGCAGCGCGGTCGGCGTGCAGCGGTGCCGCCGCTGGCGGAGTTCGGCGCTGATCCAACCTCGGAGAAGCAGGTGGTGGTCAAGGACGGACGGTTCGGTCCCTACGTCACCGACGGCGAGACCAATGTGACGGTCCCGCGCAGCGTCTCTCTGGAGACGTTGACCAAGGAGCATGCCTATTCGCTGCTCGCGGAGAAGCGTGCCGCGGGCCCGAAGAAGCCCGGAGCCTCGAAGCCCGCGGCCAAGCGGTCCACCGCGAAGTCTCCGGCGAAGAAGAGCAGCGCTGCCAAGAAGTCTCCAGCCAAAAAGACGACGGCGAAGACCGGATCCTAACCAAGGAGTCACCTGATGCGTCTGGGCGTGCTGGATATCGGTTCCAATACCGTGCACCTGCTCCTGGTGGATGCCCACCTGGGAGCGAAGCCTGAGGCTTTCGCCTCCCATAAGCGACCGCTCTCTCTGGTCAAGCACCTGGACGAAGAAGGGGCGATCACCGATCAGGGCCAGGAGGAGCTGATCGGCTTCATCGCCGAGGCTGCTCGGTTCGCCGCGCGACACCGAGCAGAGGATCTGCTCTCCTTCTGCACCTCGGCGCTGCGCGAGGCGGCCAACGGAGAGGCGGTCCTGCAGCGCGTGGTGAGCGAGACAGGCGTCGAGCTGACCGAGCTCAGCGGTGCCCAGGAATCTGCCATGACCTTCTTCGCCGCGCGACGCTGGCGCGGCTGGAGCGCCGGAGACATCCTCAACTTCGACATCGGCGGCGGATCCTTCGAGATCGCCTACGGGCGTGATGAGCTGCCCTCCACTGCGGTCTCGGTGCCCCTCGGTGCTGGTCGGCTCACCCGTGACTGGCTCGGTGAAGACCCGCCCAGCAAGGATCAGACCAAGGCGCTGAAGAGCTACATCCGCGAAGAGCTCGAGGCGGCCCGCCGGGAGTTCCCCGTGCTCAGCGAGCACACCGAGGTGCTCGCCACCTCGAAGACCTTCCGCTCACTGGCCCGAATGACCGGTGCCGCACCCTCGGCGGCCGGGCCCTACGTGCCACGGTCGCTCACCCATTCAGAGCTGAAGCCGCTGTCCAAGCGGCTGGGCTCCATGACGGCCGAGGAGCGTGCAGAGCTTCCCGGCGTCTCCACGCTGCGCGCCCGGCAGGTCTTCGCGGGATCCCTCGTCGCCGAGCAGGCGATGAAGGTCTTCGGCATCGAGGAGCTGCAGATCTGCCCCTGGGCGCTGCGTGAAGGCCTGATCCTGCGCCGGCTGGACTCTCTGGTCCGCGAGGGCGCCGTGCAGGTCCCCGCCGCACCCGGAGTCGGGCATGTGAATCTCGGCCGAGAGCTGCGCAAACCCTCGCGCGGCGACGTTCCCGGTGGCCGCCCGACGGCGGCCGCGGCGGTGGAACATGCCCACTGAGGACGTCCAGCCGCACCCGGCGCACGAGCTGCCACGCATCCCGGTGGCGCTGTCCACCTCCTCGGTCTACCCGCTGGGGGTCGCCGAGGGCTTCTCCATCGCCGAGGACCTCGGCTATGACGGAGTCGAGGTCATGGTCACCCACCGCAGCGAATCCCAGCAGGTTTCCACGCTCAACGAGCTGTCCTGGCGCTTCGGCCTGCAGGTGATGGCCATCCATGCACCCACGCTGCTGCTCACCCAGCAGGTCTGGGGCTCCGCCTGGGACAAGCTCAAGCGCAGCGCCGCGCTGGCCCAGGAGGTCGGCTGCGGCGTCGTCGTCGCCCACCCGCCGTTCCGCTGGCAGGTCGGCTATGCGGAGGGCTTCGCCGAGGGGATCGCCGAGCTGGAGGCAGAGACCGGGGTGGTCTTCGCCGTGGAGAACATGTACCCCTGGCGCGCCGGCGGACGCGAAGCCACGATGTACCTGCCGCACTGGGACCCGGTGGATCAGCCATATCCGCACGTGACCTGGGACTTCTCGCATGCGGCCACCGCCGAGGCGGACTCCTACGAGGCGGTGTCCGCGCTCGGTCAGCGGCTGCGCCATGTGCACCTGACCGACGGCTGGTCCAACGGCTTCAAGGATGATCACCTCATCCCCGGGCAGGGTGAACAGCGTGTGGCTGAAGCGATGCAGCTTCTGGCGAAGCCCGACTTCGCCGGAACCGGATTCACCGGTGTGGTCGCTGTTGAAGTCGCCACCCGCACCGCCCGCAATGTGGGAGATCGGGAGCGCTGGCTGGCCGAGTCCCTGGCCTTCGCCCGCAAGCACCTCGGACAGGAGTGAGCATGAGCAGCACCGCAGCAGTCCAGAAGAACACCGCTCCCACCAACGCCCCGCGCGTGGCCATGCTGGGGCTGGGTTCGATGAACGGCGCCATCCTGGCGGGCCTGCTGGCCTCCTCTGTGCAGCCCGAGGACGTGGTGGCCACCACGCGCAGCACCGCGACCGCTCAGGCCCGCGCCGAGGAGCACGGCGTCACCGTGCTGGCTGAGGCCGAGGACCCGCAGGCGAATCAGATCGCTGCCGGGCAGGCGGACATCATCTTCCTCGGGGTCAAGCCCCATGGGATCGTCGGCCTCGCCGAGTCCATCGCAGACTCGTTGAAGCCGGACGCCGTCGTCGTCTCGGTGGCTGCCGCGATCAGCGTGGAGATGCTGCAGGACGCCTTGCCGCATGGCCAGCCGGTCATCCGCTCCATGCCCAATACTCCGCTGTCGGTGGGGCTCGGGGTGGTGGGTCTGGTCCCGGGGGCCCATGCCAGCGAGGCGGACACGCGACGGGTCCAGGACCTGCTGGCAGCCTGCGGGGCCGTGCACGTGATCGAGGAGTCCCAGATCGACGCGCTCACCGGCATCTCCGGCTCTGGACCCGCCTACGCCTTCTACCTCGCCGAGCAGATGGCCGACGCCGGAGTCCGGCTCGGGCTCGATCCGGCGCTGGCCGCCGATCTTGCCGCGCAGACGCTCTACGGGGCGGGCAAGATGCTGGTCTCCGGCAGCGCCGACCGAGGCGAAGGTCCGGCAGACGCGGCAGCGCTGCGCAAAGCCGTCTGCTCACCCAACGGCACCACCGAACGCGCGATCAATGCCTTCGATGAGCACGGCTTCCCCGCGGCCGTGGCCGCCGCCGTGACCGCCAGCGCCACCCGCTCGGCAGAGATCACCGACGAGCTGCGGAACGCAGGCTGAGCAGCCGGCCCAGCGGCTCCAAGGTTCAAGTCTTGATGGTGTGCGGCGCGGCGTGAACAGAGGAATACAGTAGTGGCCATGGCGAGGGACACGCGCGCGGAGCGCAGCAGCGGATATGAGGGTGTCCTCAGGGCCCGACTGAGGCAGGGGCTCAGGCGTCTCACCGGCACATCGCCGGCACGTGCCGCCATGTTGATCTTCGCGGTCACCATCGCCGTGTTCGCCTCCCTGCTGATGATGCCCTGGGCCACCGTCGCGGGACGCTCCCCGGAATTCCACGACGCGCTCTTCGTCGCGACCTCTGCGGTGACCGTCACCGGTCTGACTCCCGTGAACACAGCCGATCACTGGTCCTTCGCCGGAGAGCTGGTCATCCTGGTCGGCATCCAGGTGGGTGGACTGGGGATCATCACCATCGCGGCGCTGCTGGCCATCTCCGTGACGCGCAACCTCGGGCTGCGCACGCGCCTCGTCGCCCAGGAAGGCGGCATCTCCACCGGAGCCATGGGGGAGACCGGTCAGGTCATCCGCACCGTCGTGATCTGCTCCGCCGTGGTGGAGGCCGCCCTGGCGCTGGTGCTGATCCCGCGGTTCATCCATATCGAGGACGATGTGGCCAGCGGCCTCTGGCACGGTCTGTTCTATGCGATCTCCTCCTTCAACAACGCCGGATTCGTGGTGCACTCGGGAGGCCTCGACGGGTTCGGTGCAGATCCCGTGGTGGTCTGGACCATCATGGTGGGCGTCTTCCTGGGCAGTCTCGGCTTCCCAGTGCTGTTCATGCTCTGGACCAACCGCTGGCACGTCCGCCGCTGGAGCCTGCACACCAAGCTGACCCTGCAGGTGACGCTGCTGCTGATGGTCGTCGGGGCGTTGCTCTACGGGATCATGGAATGGTCCAACACCAACACCATCGGTGAGATGAGCGTCTGGGAGAAGGTGCAGAACTCGCTCTTCGCCTCGGTGAACATGCGCTCCGGAGGATTCTCCGTGGTGGAGTCCAATATGGAGAACTCGGAGACCATGCTGATCTCCGACGCGCTGATGTTCGCCGGCGGCGGCTCAGCCTCCACCGCCGGCGGCATCAAGGTCACCACCATCGCTGTCATCTGGCTCGCGTTCCTGGCGGAGGCGCGCGGCGACGCCGAGTCCACCGCCCACGGACGCACCATCCCCCCTTCGGCCGTCCGGGTCGCGGTCTCGGTGGTGGCCATGGGTGCGACGCTGGTGCTGATCTCCACCGTCTGGCTCATGTACATCACCGGGCTCGACATGGGGCGTCCGCTCTACGAGTCGATCTCCGCCTTCGCGACGGTCGGGCTCACCGCCGGCCTCACCGCGGACCTGCCCCCGGAGGGGCTCTATGTGCTCGCAGCACTGATGTTCGCCGGCCGCGTCGGGATCATCACCTTCGCCGCCTCGCTGACCGTGCGCCAGCGCACCCGGGTCCGCTACCGCTACCCGGAGGGACGTCCGATGATCGGCTGAGTGTGCTGGAGAGCACCCTGCAGGGGTTTACCCTGGAGTCAGCACTTTCAGGCTCAGCCCAGCGGCTGAGTACGCATTTCGCGAAAAGGACGCACCAGTGGGCAAGCAGAATCCGCAGAGCAACAAGCCGGTCCTCGTCGTGGGACTCGGCCGTTTCGGCATCGCGCTCAGCGAGCAGCTCGTGACGCAGAACAAAGAGGTCCTGGCCGTGGAGCGCGATCGCGGCCTGGTGCAGAAGTATGCCGACCTGCTCACCCACGTGGTCGAGGCAGACGCCACCGACATCGAGGCTCTGCGCCAGGTCGGCGCGCAGGAGTTCGACGCCGCTGTGGTCGGGGTCGGCACCTCGATCGAGTCCTCGGTGCTCATCGCCGCGAACCTGGTGGACCTGGGCGTCAGCCAGGTCTGGGCCAAGGCCATCAACCCCACGCACGGCAAGATCCTGACCAGGATCGGCTGCCACCACGTGATCTACCCCGAGCACGACGCCGGCGTGCGTGCCGCCCACCTGGTCTCGGGACAGATGCTGGACTTCATCAAGTTCGACGACGACTTCGCGATCGTGAAGATGCGTCCACCGCGCGAGCTGCATGGCAAGACGATCGACCAGTGCCAGCCGCGCAGCCGGCACCGGGTCAACGTCGTGGGCGTGAAGTCTCCCGGCAAGGACTTCGTGTATGCCCAGCCCGACACCCTCGTCTCAGCTGGAGACACCATCATCGTTTCGGGAGACGTCTCCCAGCTGGAGTACTTCGCCGACCACGCCTGAGGAGGACCCCGTGGCCGAACTTCCTACTGTCCTCGTCTGGGACGACGCCCTGCTCGAGTATCGCTTCAACTCCAGCCACCCCATGGACCCGGTCCGCCTGGAGCTCACGGCCAAGCTCTGCGAAGAGTTCGAGCTCTTCAGCGCCGCGCACATGCGGCTTCTGAAGACCCAGGTCGCCTCCGATGAAGTGCTGGGGACCGTCCACACCCCCGAGTACATCGCCGCCGTGAAGGCAGCCGCCGAGCACGGCAGCGCCGCGGCGGAGCACGGCCTGGGCACCGAGGACACTCCGGTGTTCAGCGAGATCCATTTCGGCGCCGCGCGGATCGCCGATGGGACCTATCAGTGTGCCCAGGCGCTGCTCGCGGGCACGGCAGTGCGCGCGGTGAACTTCGCCGGCGGAATGCACCATGCCGGGCGTTCCCGCGCCGGAGGCTTCTGCGTGTACAACGATTCCGCCATCGCCATCCAGCATCTGCTCGACCAGGGAATCAGCCGGGTGATCTACATCGACGTCGACGCCCACCACGGAGATGGAACGCAGTCGATCTTCTACGACGACCCGCGGGTGATGACCATCTCCATCCACCAGACCGGCGTCGCGCTGTACCCCGGCACAGGATTCCCCAATGAGACGGGCGGGCCGGGCGCCGAGGGTTCGGCCGTGAACATCGCACTCCCCGAAGGCACCGGCGATGCCGGCTGGCTGCGGGCCTTCCACGCGGTGATTCCGCAGCTGGTCGCCGCCTTCGAGCCCGAGGTGATCCTCTCCCAGCACGGCTGCGATTCGCACCGTGAGGATCCGCTCAGCGACCTCCAGCTGAGCGTGGACGCGCACCGCCAGACCGCGCTGGACATCGCCCACCTGGCAGACGAACACTGCGAGGGGCGGTGGATCGCGACCGGCGGAGGGGGGTACGCCGTGCACACCGTGGTGCCGCGCAGCTGGACCCACCTGAGTGCCGTCGCGCTGGGCACGCCCATCGGCCTGAGCACCCCTGTGCCGCAGCGCTGGCGAGACTATGTGCGTGAGAAGCACCAGGTCGAGACGCCCGAGACCATGGGCGACGACGCCCAGCTGTGGTGGCGCTCCTGGGAACTTGGTTACGACCCGTCTGACGCCGTGGATCGTGCGGTGATGCAGACCCGCAAGGAGATCTTCCCCCTCTACGGGCTGGACCCCTGGTTCGACTGATCCCCGCCCCGGTGGGGTGTCAGTCGACGATTCTGTGCCTGCACCACGTAGCCGCTACACTGTTCCGAGACCTTTTTCTCGTTGTTTACCTACAGACAAGGACTGCACCCCATGGGCTCAGTGATCAAGAAGCGCCGCAAGCGCATGGCGAAGAAGAAGCACCGCAAACGTCTGCGGAAGACTCGCCACCAGCGCCGCAACAAGAAATAGTCTTCTTGGAAGCGTGAAGGAACCCCGGCAGCCATCAGGCGGCCGGGGTTCCTTCGTCTCTCATCAGAAGACAGTCACAGATCGCAGGAAACAGACTCAGGACACTGATCCTCAAAGCAGGGAGATGCCGTGCCAGCACAGGTTCAGGTTGAAGTTCTCACCAGGCAGGGATGCCATCTCTGCGAAGACGCTATGCGCACCGCGCGCGAGGTGTGCGCGGAGTTCGGGCTCGAGCCCGCTGAGCTCGACATCACCGAGGATCAGAGCCTGTTGGACGCCTATTCCGAGGAGATCCCGGTGCTGCGCGTCAACGGGGCCGTGAAGGACTTCTGGAAGATCGATCCGCAGCGCCTGCGCCGACTGCTCAACGAGGCGACCAGCGCCGGCTGATTCGCGCTCCACCTGCAGACCGCATGAGAAGAGGGGCCCGGTCGCGATGACCGGGCCCCTCTTGTGCAGGAACTCCGTTGACCTGCTCCGGTCGGCCGCTGCCCGTGCCCCTTCCCGGCTCAGTCGCCGGATTCGTCGGGATCGTGATAGGAGGTTCCGCTGCCGTAGGTGTCGGGGCCATGCTCGAGGTGGTCCGTCACGGTCTCGTCATAGCCGCCAGGAACCAGGTCGCGGTACTCCGGGAGCACACCGTCGAAGACTGCCGTCTCCAGCTCTGCTGACTCACCGTCCACGCTCACCGTGACCTCATGCATGGACCCGGGGGCACCCTGGAATGAGTCGAGGATGATCTCCTCGTCGTGTTCCAGGGAGACGGCCTCGCGGGCCGGCACGTCGACCATGACGGTCTCCGAGTCCGAGGCGATCTCCACCTCGACATCCTCAAGGCCGGTGTTGCTCAGCGTTCCGATGACTCGGGCCGGATTGCCCTCACCGCGGGTGACGAATGCCATGTGGCGGAACTTCACATCATTGAACTCCGCGCTGGAGCCGTCCGAGGCCGAGTACTCCAGGGTCGTGGCCTGGACGTTGGAGAAGCTGCAGCCCGTCAGTCCCAGGAGGGCGGCGGCCGCCAGGGATGCCGCAGCGGTGCGGCGGGCTGTCTCAGCTGAGAACTTCACGTGGCGAGTCTCCTCACGATCTTGGTGCGATGCAGGTCGACCCAGGAGAACGTCCCTCGTCCTGGGTGCCGACCGCCGCGCAGACGACGTCCACGTCAGCGGAGGAATCTCAGCTCACGCGATGGGTTTGGTCTTCAGTCAATTCTACAGGATGTCGAAATCGGATGTCGGCGAAGCTTAGGCGGTGACGCAGAAGGAAACCGGAGCGACACGCGGCGGGGATTGTGACGCGTGATAAACTGGGGTTTGGGAAAGGGGAATAATTACATGAATTTTGAGGTCGGCGAGACTGTCGTTTACCCGCACCACGGTGCGGCCACGATTGAAGAAGTCAAGACCCGCACTGTCCGAGGCGAAGAGAAGATGTACCTCAAGCTCCGGGTCTCCCAGGGAGATCTCACCATTGAGGTGCCTGCAGACAATGTCGACCTGGTCGGCGTGCGCGATGTCGTCGGGCAGGAAGGTCTGGAGCATGTCTTTGACGTGCTTCGAGCCGAATACGCTGAAGAGCCCACCAACTGGTCACGCCGGTACAAGGCCAACCTGGAGAAGCTCGCCTCAGGCGATGTGAACAAGGTGGCGGAAGTCGTCCGCGACCTGTGGCGTCGGGAGAACGATCGTGGACTCTCCGCCGGGGAGAAGCGGATGCTCGCCAAGGCCCGGCAGATTCTGGTCTCCGAGCTGGCGCTTGCCAAGAAGCTCGATGAAGAAGAGGCGGCGAAGCTGCTGGACAAGGTCCTCGACGAGGCGCCGACTCCGGCAGAGCCAGAGAAGGTCGCAGAATAAGCACCCCACGGGTGGGCCCCCAGGCCGCACCCACTGTCACGGTGGCATCCCAAGAAGCATCGTCGATGAGCGCCCGGCGCGCTGGGGCAGGATTTCCTGCCCCAGCGCGCCGGGCGCTCATCGTTGTGGCCGCTGGCAGTGGAGAGCGCCTCGGCCGCGGAATGCCCAAGGCTCGGGTGCATCTGGCGGGTCGACCGATCCTCGCGCACGTCTTTGATCGTCTGGGTGAGCTCACGGTCCCCTTCGACGTCGTGGTCCTCGTGCTCCCGCGAGATGCGGCCAGCTTCGCCGAGCTCGACGCACTGGGACACGGCTTCAGCAGTGCCACGGGAGTCCCGGTCTACTCCACGCCAGGTGGAGACAACAGGTCCGCCTCTGTGCGTGCCGGCCTCGATGAGCTGGAGCGCGCCGTCGCCCACGCAGACTGGAGTCCGGCTGAGACCACCGTGCTGATCCACGATGCGGCGCGCGCCCTGACCCCGCCGGAGGTCTACGCGCAGGTCATCTCCGCCGTGGAGTCAGGAGCCCCCGCCGTCGTCCCGGCCAGGCCCGTCACGGACACGATCAAGCGGGTGCATCCCGACGACCCGCAGCAGCCCCAGACCGAGCGTGTGATGGAGACCGTCCCGCGGGCTGCGCTGCGGGCCGTGCAGACTCCGCAGGGGTTCACCTGGGAGCTGTTGCAGCGAGCGGTCGAGCACACCAGGGGGTTGGCCGAGGACGACGCCGAGGCGCTCACGGATGAAGCGATGATCGCCGAGGACATGGGTGTGGAGGTCAGCATCGTCGCGGGTTCGGACCTGGCGGTGAAGATCACCTCACCGTCTGACCTGATCTCCGCCGAGGCGCACCTGGCTCACGGATCGCCGGGGCAGCCCTCCACCCCACAGGTCGTCCTGCCGCGCGTCGGGATCGGTCATGATGTGCATGCCTTCGCCTCCGCGGAGGAGCCGCGCGAGCTCTGGCTTGCCGGCCTGTTCTGGCCGGACCTGCAGGGACTGACCGGACATTCCGATGGTGATGCGGTGGCGCACGCCTGCTGTGATGCGCTCTTCAGCGCCGCGGGCATCGGTGACCTGGGTGTGCACTTCGGCGCCGACACCATCGGAACGGCGCGTCCCGAGCTTCAGGGAGCCTCCGGAGCGCAGCTCCTCGCGGAGGCTGCGCGCATCGTGCGCGCCCAGGGATTCGGCATCGGATCGCTCGCAGTCCAGTTCATCGGCCGGCGCCCGAAGTTCGGTCCGCGCCGCGCGGAGGCCGAAGGGGTGCTCAGCAGCGCCGTCGGAGCGCCGGTCGCGATCAGCGCCACCACCTCCGACGGGCTGGGCTTCACCGGACGCGGCGAGGGCATCCTGGCCACGGCCACCGCGGTCGTCTACCAGTTGTGAACGACTGAGCAGATAAGCTGGCCCGGTGGCACTGCGACTTTACGACACCAAGACGGCGACCGTTCGAGACTTCGAGCCCCTGGAGCCCGGCCGAGTGTCGCTCTATTACTGCGGAGCGACCGTGCAGGGTCGCCCACATGTGGGTCATGTGCGCTCAGCCGTGGCGTTCGACATCCTCACCCGGTGGTTGGAGCACACCGGGCTCGATGTCCTCAGCGTCCGCAACGTCACCGACATCGACGACAAGATCCTGGAGAAGTCGGCGGCCTCCTACCAGCAGGACCACGCCGCGACGCCGGACTACCCGGCGAACGAGCCCTGGTTCGCGCTCGCCTATCGCTTTGAGCAGGCGTTCCATGCTGCCTATGACGCCCTGGGTGTGAGGCGTCCTCGCTACGAACCGCGTGCCACCGGTCATATGACCGAGATGTTCACGCTCATCCAGCGGCTCATCGACGCCGGACATGCTTATCCCGCCGAGGATGGGTCTGGCGACGTCTACTTCAGCGTCGGATCCTGGCCCTCCTATGGGGAACTCACCCGTCAGCGTGCCGAAGATCTGCAGGACGCCGGTGATGCGGATCCGCGCGGCAAGCGTGACCCGCGGGACTTCGCGCTGTGGAAGGGGAAAAAGGACACGGACCCCGCCACGGCTCAGTGGGACGCACCCTGGGGCGCTGGTCGGCCAGGCTGGCATGTGGAGTGCTCCGCCATGGCCACCAAGTACCTGGGGAGCACCTTCGACATCCATGGCGGCGGACTGGACCTTCGCTTCCCCCACCACGAGAACGAGCTCGCCCAGTCGGCGGCTGCCGGCGATGGCTTCGCTCGGTTCTGGCTGCACAACGGCATGGTCACCTACGCCGGGGAGAAGATGTCCAAGTCGGTGGGAAACACCATCTCACCCGAGGAGATGCTCAGCGCAGCCAGGCCCCGGGCAGTCCGTTATTTTCTGGGTCAGGCGCACTATCGCTCCCAGCTGGACTACCGGCCGACGTCGCTGACTGAGGCCGCCGCCGCCGTCGAGCGCATAGAGACCTTCCTGGCGCGAGCCGCGCAGGACCGGTCCGTGGGCACGCCCGGAGCCGATGAGCCCGTGCCGGACGCGTTCGCCGCAGCCATGAACGACGATCTCAATGTGCCGCAGGCGCTGGCGGTGCTGCATGAGACGGTCCGAGCCGGCAACATCGCCCTCGATGCAGGAGATTCCCAGGCCGTGGCGCAGTGCGCCGCAGACGTGAGCACCATGGTGGCGGTGCTGGGACTCACCGACGTTCCGGAAAGCGACCAGTCGGGGGATGCCGCCTCCGAGTCTGCGCTTTCCGAACTCGTCGAGGCCCTGCTGCGTGAACGCGTGGAGGCGAAGTCCGCCAAGGACTATGCGCGCGCCGACGCGGTGCGTGAGAAGCTCACCGCAGCCGGCGTCGCACTCGAAGACTCTAGAGAAGGGACTCGCTGGGCCTTGGCCCGTGCGAGTTCAACCACCAGCCCCGCCACAGGGGCGAGGAAAGGCTGAACATGGCGAAAGACTCACGGCCGAAATCGGCTGCGATCCGCAGAGAGAAGAAGGGTCCCCAGACAGGATCCGGGGGACAGGGCCGTCGTGCCCTGCGCGGGAAGGGTCCGACGCCCAAGGCAGAGGACCGGGTGTACCACAAGGCGCACCGGCAGAAGGTGCTCTCCGAGAGGGCCGCATCAAAGACCAGCGAGAACCGAACTCGCCAGCGCGGATCAGGGTTCGGGGCCGAGGACATGGTCGCCGGCCGCAACTCCGTGGTGGAGGCGCTGCGGGAACGCGTGCCCGCCCGTGAGCTGCACGTCGCGACCGACGTGGAGTCCGATGGTCGCGTGCGCGAAGCCCTGCAGTATGCAGCGGAACAGGGCGTCCGCGTCAGGGAGGTCAACCGTCGGCAGCTGGACAACTCCACCGGTGGGGCGGTTCATCAGGGGCTGGCGCTGCTGCTGGAACCCTATGACTACGCAGATGTGCTGGATCTCGCCGAGGGCGAGCTGGAGCGCGCGGCCAAGGGTCATATCCCGGACCAGCCGCTGTTTCTCGCCTGCGATTCCATCACAGACCCACGCAATCTCGGCGCGATGCTGCGTGCCGCCTCTGCCTTCGGCGCTCATGGGGTGCTGATCCCGGAGCGCCGCAGCGCCGGGGTCACGGCCACCACCTGGAAGACTTCCGCCGGAGCTGCCGCGCGCATCCCGGTGGCTCGGGCCAAGAACCTCACTCAGGCGCTGAAGGAAGCGAAGAAGCTGGGCTTCTTCGTGCTGGGGCTCGATGGTGGCGGAGATGTCTCGCTGCAGAACATCGAGCTCGCGGCGGAGCCGGTGATCATCGTGGTCGGCTCGGAGGGCAAGGGGCTGTCTCGCCTGGTGCGGGAGACCTGCGACCAGATCGTGTCGATTCCGATCACCTCGGCGACAGAATCGTTGAACGCCTCGATGGCCGTGGGCATCAGCCTCTACGAGATCGCCATGCGCCGCCAGGGAGCGCGTCAGTAGATGACGCGTTTCCGAGGAGAGGAGCAGCCGGGGTTCCTGGATCTGGTGGGGACCTGGCTCTCCCAGCAGGAGTGGTTCCCGGCGGCCCCGGCCCGGCGTGCCATCACCCGTGTGGGCGGCTTGCGCCTTCCTACGCCCAGCGGCGACGCCGACCAGGTTCTGCATCTGGAGATGCACCTCTTCGACGTCGTGCACGCCAGCGGCGTGGAACGGGTGGCAGTGCCGATGGCACTGCGCAGCCGCCCTTCGGCACTGGCAGGCAAGACCGCGCTGATCGGCCGACTCGGCAGCCCCGCCGGTGAACTGTGGGTCTACGACGGTTCCCGGGACCGGGCATTCCTCGCCGCGTGGCATGAGATGGCGCGTCGTCAGCAGGGCAGCCGCAACGGTCGATCCCGTGGCGAGGCCTTTGGAGACTTCGATAGCTGGCCTGCCTTCACGGCGAAGCTGCAGCGCACTCCGCTCGAGACGAAGGGGCGGGGCGCGACGCGAACCTCGGTCATCGCTGCGGAATCCGACGCGGACCTCGCCCGCGAGACCGTGGTCGACTTCATCCGCCGACCCGCGCAGCAACGCAGCGCAACGCTGGACACTGTGATGCGCATGGCTCGCACCGGCAGCACCACCGTGGCGAGAGTTCTGGGGGTGGTGACCGGCAGCTGGCCGGAGCCGACCGGACCAGCAGGGGAGCTGCGGTGGGTCTCGGGGGACCTCGGCGTCATCCGCGAAGCCGCGCTCGGTGCCCCGGATGCTGCAGCGCTGGCCCGAATCGCGCTGAGCTCGGGATCTGATTTCACCGAGGAGGCCGCTGAACTCGGCGAGATCCTCGGAGACTTCCATGCGGACCTCGCCGCGACCTTCGGCGCCTATCCGCAGACTGCGGGTCAGCTCAAAGCCATGGTCGACGGCGCCGCGACGGCGCTCCAGGACCAGTGGGTCCAGGTGCGAGCGGATCTCGATGAGTCCGAGGCCACCGATCTGGCCGAGGTGGTGGATCTGCTCAAGCGGCAGCTACGCGACGCCGACCAGGTGATGATCCTGCAGAAGATCCATGGAGACATCAGTGCCGAGCGACTCCGCAAGGGAACGCCTGAGCGAGGATGGATCGTCGATGAAGAGGGCGGCATGGTGGATCATGCGCTGCCGATGCGCGATGTCGTCACTGTTCTGATGTCCCTGGCTGATTTGGTGATGGAGACGGCACATGCAGCCCCGGGCACAGAGGGTCCCGACGGCGGGAGCCTCGATCCCGTGGACTTCGGGCTCTGGTACGAGCAGGTGACGAAGTCGCTGCTGCAGGGCTACCGCAGCAGTGACGCGGATGGCGCCGGAATCGATTCGGTGTTCTTCCACGTGGCGATGCTGACCGAAGCGCTGGAACTGTTCCATCGCTGGGAGGGACGCTGGGTCTTCCGACCGTCCATGCTCCTGCAGAGTGAGACCTGAACGCCCTCCTCAGGCAGATTTTGAGGCGGAGTTTACAAAGCCGAAAAAGTGCTGATAGAGTCTCATCTCGTGCTCATGGGGCGCAGCGGAAAAGCTTGAAGCGGACCGCAGCGGCCGAGCAGGACTTGAAAACCATATAGCTTTCCTTCACCGATTCGTTCGGAGAAGGGTTCGAGACTCCGGTGAAACCCGGTGTTCATCCTGGGTCAACCTCGAGTTGACTCAGTCAGACACCAGGACGTAGAGTTGAGAACCGCGCAGACGACGAGTTCAGCTTCGCTCCAGCAGCACTTGCAGGAACGAAGACGAGAACGATCTGGCGTCACAAATTCAGATGAGAACATCGAGAAACTCGATGGAAACATCGAATTGACGAAGCGAAAGCTTGTTGGTAAGCTTGAAAAGTTGCTTCGGAGCGATTCAGGAAAACATAAACTTCTTGATGGTGCCGGTAGCGGTTGTTGTTTGAGAACTCAATAGTGTGCCAAGTTTGTTGATACCAAATTATTTATTTGGT
>CANLUC010000008.1 GCA_947494195.1 uncultured Nesterenkonia sp.
GAAGGCCTCGACGTCTATCTGCACACCGCCACGCCACTACTTCCCCGCAATTGCTACACCCTCAAATGCGAAGAGCCGCGAAAGTAGATGATCGGCAGGTCATACTTTTCGGCGAGTCGAAGTCCCTCATTGTGCGATTGTTTCGTCGGGGCATCGGTGAACGCGTACTCGACAAGCCCGTCGCTGGTGATGCGATCGATATACGGGTTGTGTCGGCTGCTTGCGAGACCGGAAGTGACAGACAGTGTGCCGACCAAGTCTGCTGGCTTCCAGATGCCTTCCTGGTTAAATAACCTGTGGCGCGCCTGGGGAACATGATCCTTGAACTCGTTAATCTCGATCCGGCTTAATGAACGGCTGCCTCTAGCGGATTTGCTATCAAGCCATGAGAAAGCCAGCCGGCGGAATTCAAGATCTTGAGTCAGGTCGAAGGGAGCCATGACACCATTCTCACGGATGAAGTATCGAAATCAGCGAATGTCTTCATTTGCATCCTCTAGCTGAAGTAGTCACGCGCCCCGCGGATGTACTCCTGAAGGGCGTCCTCCTCCGGTAGATCAACACCTGGGACCGTCTCACCGTGCTCGACGTAAAAGAACGACGCTTCGATCTGCTCCAGAGGAACGCCATAGAGTCGATGAAAAGCCAGCCGGTAGACCGCCAGCTGGATCTGCTTCTCGCGCAGATCCTTGCCAGTGGGCACCATGCCGGTCTTCCAATCGACCAGATCCCAAGTGCACTGCTGCATCTGGGCATTGCGCTCCGCGGCTGGCTTCAGCTCCCATCGCTCAAAGTCTTCAGCGGTGAGGTCCTGGCCGGCGTCGTCCTTGCCGAAGATGGCGTCGATTCGTCCACGGATGACCACACCATCCAGCGTGGTCTCCACCGGGATCTCGGCAGCGTAGAGACGGCGCTGGGCCCACTTGGTCTGGGTGAAGCGTGCCTTGACGGTGGCCAGGTCGAAGGCGTCGTCGAGGTCCTCGTCACCGCGGTTGGGTTCCTCGATCCCGGGCAGACGGCTGCGGGTCTCGTAGAATTCCTCGATCCACTCGTGCATCACCGTGCCGCGGCGGGCTGCCTGGGAGGGTTTGACCGGCACGGGCCTACGGGCGAACTCCGCCATGGACTCAGCATTGCGCGCCAGGCCCACCACTCCAGAAACACTGATGTGGCCGGGGAACCGGGGCTTCCCGGTGCCGCGCTGCTGGGTGCGCGCCCGGTCCACCACCCATGCCGCCTCCTGTTCCCAAGGGGTCAGCGGCAGTGCTTCCTCGCCGGGAGCAGAGGAACGTTCGGCGAGCGCTTGTTCCACCAGTTCCGCGGCGCGGGTCAGGGCCTCGCGGCGTCCGGCCCGGGTCTGCGGCGCCTCCACGGCGATCATCTCCGTCAGCTTCACCTCACCCTCCGGCGCAGCCTTCTTCCGGTACCGGCCGATGGGAAGCGGCGCCAAGGGGTCGTAGGGCCACTGCGCCCCGAAGAGGTCATTGCCGACCGGGTTGTCCTTCATATCTGGGATCTCGGCCCATTCCAACGCCGCCGATGCGTCTCCAAACCTGTCGGCGATCTCACGGACCTCCAGGAGAAACTCCGACGGTTCCTTTCCGGCAGTCGTCCCATAGAAGCAAGCACCGGTGCAAAGCAGCAGAGCCCTGGCCCTGGTCACCGCGACATAGGCGAGGCGGCGTTCCTCCTCACGGCTGAAGTCCTGGACGTCCTGGGTATAAACACGGTTCTCCGCGGTGAACTCTTTCCAAGCGCCCACTCCGGCCGCAACCGCCCAGGACCGCATGTTCGGCTGGTCGGATTCCCACTGCGGGATGCTGCGCCGGTCTCCGCGCAACGGCGCCGGTAGCATCCCGTTGCTCCCGGTCCAGCGGTCGGCCTTCTTGCTGGGGAACTTCTCCTCGCGCAGTCCGGCCACGACCACCACATCCCATTCCAGCCCCTTCGAGGCATGGATGGTCAACAGCTGGATGGCACCGGGGGTGGGTTCGATGTCTGCCTGTTCCAGGCCACGTTCTTTCTCCTCGGCGGCGTCCAGCCAGTCCAAGAAGCTGCGTAGGTCCGGGGGCGTCTCGGTGGCGGCATAGCTCTCCGCCTGGTCGATCAGGGCGTCCAGCTGGCGCGCCGCATAGTGCTGTTCCTCCCATGGGCGGGCAGCAACTTCGATGTCCAAACCGGTGTCATTGACGATGCGCTGGATCAGCACGCCCAGGTCCAGGGTGGCCCATTGGCGCAGTCGCCGGATCTGGTCCCTGGCCAGCACCAACCGACGGTGGCCCTCTGCGGAGAGTCCGAGGTGCGCCGCCTGCTCGGGAGCGTCCTTCAGGCGTTCCAAAGCCTCCACCAGCGAGGCCCGCTCGTCCATCTCCAGTTCCGTGGACTCGTAGCGGTCCTCGGCGTCGGTCTCGGTCGAGGTCTCGGACTGCGGCTCATTCGCCGAGGGGGTCTCTTCAGTTTCGGCCGCGGACGGGGTGCGTTTGCGCAGGCCTTCGAGATCGCGCGCGGATTGTTGCAGGCGCATCAGGTCCCTGGGGCCGATGCGGTAGCGCGCTCCGCCCAGGATGCGGATCAGCGCGTCGGAGCGGCCCGGGTCTGAGATCACGCGCAGATACGCCAGCACCTCGGCGACCTCGGGGGTGCTCAGCAGCCCGGAAAGTCCGACCAGTTCGTAGTCCAGACCCGCCGCCCGCAGGTGCTCGGCGATTGTCTCCAACTGGGCACGTGTGCGGGCGAGCACGGCGCAGCTGGGGACTTCGCCTTGGGGATCGGGCTCCAGCGCGGCCGCCAGCTGTTCGGTGATCCCCAGGGATTCCTCCACCTCGGAGGTGTACCACCCGTAGCGCACGGTGGCTGTGTGCGCCCCCTGTGGAGGACTCAGCGGCTTCAGCTGGGCGCGCAGATGCGCGTTGTGCTGCCTCCACGGCTTGTCCTGAGAATCGGCGGTGTCCGGCTGGAAAGGCGTGACCAGACGGTTTGCCACATCAAGGATCCGCTCACCGTTGCGCCAGGCCACCGTCAGCTGCAGCAGATCCGCCGGACGGCGGTCGCCGGTGTCAGCGTCCAGTGCGGGGAATGACTGCGGGAAGTCGAAGAGCTGACCTGCTGAGGCGCCGCGGAATCCATAGATGGACTGGTTCGGATCACCCACGGCGGTGACGGCATGGCCGAGCCCGCCGGCGGAGCCACCCGCCCCGTAGAGGCTGCTGAAGAGCGCCAGCTGGGCGTAGGAGGTGTCCTGGAACTCATCGAGCAGGACGACCTTGTACTTCTCCCGCTCGGCCTCGCCTGCGCTGGGGACTTCGAGTGCGATCTGCGCGGCAAAGCGCAGCAGGTCGCCGTAGTCCATGAGACCTTCGGTGAGCTTCCTGCGCTGATACCTGCGCACCAGTTCGGTCATCTCCCGGCGAACCCGCAGGGTGCGGATCAGTTTGGCTTGTTCACTGCTGGGATTTGCGCCCGCCTCCTGCCAGGCCTCCACCCGCGAGAGCTCGGCGTTCAGGTGGGCTTCCACGTCCTCGGGGGTCTGCAGATGCTCGGCGCAGTCCCCTGCCAGGCGCATCACGTACCCGGCGAGGCTTCCCGCGGACTGGTCAGACTCCACGAGCACCTCGGCGCGGTCATAGGCGCTGACCAGTTGATGAACCAGCTGCCAGGCCTTGGCCTCGCCGATGAGCTGCGTCTCGGGCTCGAGCCCGATCTGCAGGCCGTACTCACTCACGAGCGTGTTGGCGTAGGAGTGGTAGGTGGAGACCGAGGGTGCCAGCAGCTCAGAGATATCGGCATGCTCCACCGCGGTGGCGACCTCGGCCGGCATGACGTCCTCGGGAGAGATCAACTCGGCCTCGAGCAGCTGCTCAAGCTTGCGCGTTATCCGTTCGCGCAGCTCCCCGGCGGCTTTGCGGGTGAAGGTCACGCCGAGGATCTCATCCGGGCGGACGATCCCATTGGCGACCAGCCAGACCACGCGATCAGCCATGGTGGCCGTCTTGCCTGAGCCGGCACCGGCGACGACGAGCATCGGGTCCAGTCCCGATTCGATGACGGCCTGCTGCTCGGTTGTCGGGTACAGCCTCTTCTCGGCGGGAGTGTCGCGCTGCAGGGCGTCGACGATGTCACGAGCGGTGTACCTGATGGTGGAAGTCGTGGTCATGGCTGGGTCACCTGTTTCGTGTTCTCGCAGAGCGGGCAGAGCGCCCCCACCAGGCAACGCTGCTGGTTCGGTGCGTGATAGGCGGCGAACTCGGACCCGGACATGGCGCGCGCAGCCTGGGTCAGCTGCTCCAGCGGCCAGCTGTCATCGGCTCCCAGCGGAGGCTGTTCCTGGAGGTCCAGCTTGGCCACGGTGGTGCCCACGTGCAGCAGCGCCGCGCCCCGTCCCGGTGAAGGAACGGGGGTGCTCGCTGGGTCACCGTTCTCGGTGGCCCCGGCAGCTTCGGCGAGCGCCTGGTCCACCGCGCCCAACGCCACCAGCAGCTGATAGGACCCGAGCTGCCCGTGGGTGGGGATCTCGGCCTGTTTCGGCTTGTGCTTGCCGGTCTTCAGATCGATCACGAAGAGCTCGCCGTTCTCGGTGCGCTCCACCCGGTCGATCACGCCACGAATCAGGACCGATCGTGTCTCTGTTTCTCCCCACGCATCGGCTTCGGCCACCGGAATCTGCAGGCTTGCCTCCACCTGCAGCTCTCGGGCGATGACTTGGCGGCCTTCGCGCTCGGCGTGCCCGAAGTAGCCGGCGAGCTTCTTCAGCATGACCTGAGCCCGGCTGCGGTCCTTCTCGGTCTCCCACCCCTCTTCGCGGCCCAGGCCGTCCCAGCGCTCGTCGAGTTCCTGGTTCAGGACTTCGACCTGGGTCTCGGTGGGGTGATGTTCGGCGATCTCGTGGATCAGTGATCCGAGCATGCGGCTGAAGTCGGTGGCTTGCACTCCCCCGGCGGCGCCGGTGAACCACTGCAGCGGAGACTCGATGGCGTTCTGGACCGAGGAGGGAGACACGCGCACGGTGTCTTCCGGGTCGAGCAGCGGTTCGGTGGTGCTGAGCTCTGGCAGGCCCCACCAGGTGCTGGGTTCAGCTCCGGTGAGGCCTCCCTCGGCCAGCACCGAGAGCGCTCGGGCCGCGGCTTCGCGCTGGGCCTGCGTGCTTGCGTCTGCGGAGGCGGTCAAGGCCAAGGTGGCGGCCTCGTCGTCGAGCTCGGCCTGAATGCTGATCTCCAGGTGACGGCGCAGCTCCGCGATCAGTCGAGGTGCGGTGATGGGCCGGGGTATCGCGGCACTGCGGGCCTCGCGCTCTCCCGGTGGGACCACCAGGTCGACCAGCAGCGAGGGGCTCTCCTCCTGGGCGTGGACGGCCACCGCGTAGAGCCGGTTCTTGGCTCGGGAAACCGCGGATGCGAAGAGCCGATATTCGTCCTGCAGCACGTTCATGCGCTTGACCAGCAGCGACTGTGCGGAAGCCTCGGCGCGGCCCTCGACGACGTCCACCAGGTGTCCGCTGCCCAGCAGCTGACCGCGTGGGTTCAGATTCGGCCAGGCGCCCTCCTGCAAACCTGTGAGGATGACTGTGTCGAACTCCCGGCCCGCGGCGCTGGCGGGGGTGAGCACCTCGATGGCAGCATCCCCGGCCGAGGTCTTCGCCAGGGTGTCCATGGGCAGTTCGAGGCGTTCGATATGGTCCACGAAGCTCAGGGCCGAGGCCCCGGGGTTCTGGTCCGAGAACCGTTCGGCCGCCTGGAAGAGCGCCATCACGGCATCGAGGTCCTGATCGGCGCGGCGACCTTCGGCGCTGGCCCGGCGGGTCAGTCCTGCCCAGTGCCGGCTGACATCGGCGGCGTTCCAGATCTCCCAGAGCAGCTCCTCCGGTCCCACCGAGGGAGAGGACGCGGCACGGCCCGCGGCGAGCATCGCGGCCACCCGGTGGAGGCCGCGGGTCAGGTGCTGGAAGCGGCTCTGCGAGCTGACCGCGTGGAAGACCGGATCAGTGGCATCGTTCGCGGCGGCGACCAGCAGCTCATCGGAGCTGCGCGGCTCGTCTTGGCTCTCCGGCTCAGCACCGGTGGCATCTGGTGCCTCCCGGAGCCGACGGCGTTCCTGACCTCGCAGCACCTGACGCAGGCTGCGCAGGGTCATCGAGTCGGTCTCGCCGTAGCGGCTGGTCAGCAGCGCTAACACCTCCGGGAGTGTCACGGCCTCGACACGGTCACTGTCTCCGGACGCGGCGTCCGGGTCGGCGTCGGCACCCGGGTCCGCGTCAGGCGTGTGGTGGGCGGCGACGAGTCGCAGCACTCGCAGCAAGGGAGCCACGGCCGGTTCCTGGTTGAGGATGACGTCACTCATGGATTGCCGAACGGGAACGCCCTGAGTCTGGAACATCCGGACCAGGCGCTGCAGCAGCGCGCCGTTGCGTGCGATCACGGCGATCTGATCGAAGGGGACCTCGTGCCGGTGATGCCGGTCGAGCACCTCCTGCAGCACGAACTGCTCGGCGAGGTAGTCCCCGGGGACGATCTCCACGGCACAGGAGCCCGCCGTTCCTTCCGGCGTCTCTTCCTCCGCCGATTCCGCGGGATCCTCGCTGAGCAGCTCTAGCCAGCGCTGGCGCGGCTGCTGCGGACCCGCCGGGGCGATCCGGCGCAGGGCCCTGGCGTAGGCCTTGCCGACCTCGGGAGCGATCCGGTGATTGTGCTCGAGGACCATCACGTGCGGCTCGACGCCGGGCAGTCCACCATGTGAATCGGGGGTCATGGACCCGGAGATGCTGCGCCGGACGATGCCGTGGATCTCGGCGTCGGTCTCCGGATTGAGCCCCAGCACAGAATCCGCGGTGACCCGACGCGGCGGCACGGTCCAGCTGCGCAGCTTGTCCGGGCGGGCTCCACGGAAGCCCTGGACGGCGGTCTCGGCATTCGCGAAGGCCAGCACGTCAGCCCCGGCGCCGATCAGTCGCAGCAGCCGGTAGACCGAGGGGGTGGC
The DNA here is from genome assembly GCA_947494195.1 of uncultured Nesterenkonia sp. Taxonomy (GTDB): domain Bacteria; phylum Actinomycetota; class Actinomycetes; order Actinomycetales; family Micrococcaceae; genus Nesterenkonia. The sequence goes on from CANLUC010000008.1 coordinate 6,970, forward strand.
CTCCTGGAGGTCATCGACCACGATCCGGCGAAGCCGCTCCCGTTCGGTCACGAGGAACTCGGGATTCTCCTCCAGCAGGTTGCAGGCCTCGTTGATCAACCCCGCCGGGTCGAAGGCGTCGGCGTTCGCGCCGGCGTCCAGATCCTCCCGGTAGCGCTCATAGAGCTCCGCCGCCGAGGCCCATTCGGGGCGGCGGCACTGTTCGGCGAGGCCGCGCATCTGCTCCGGTGAGACCCCGTACTCGGCGGCGCGGTCGAAGAGTTCGCGGATCTCCTTGCGGAACCCGTCGGTGCCTGCAGCCTCCTGCAGCGCGGCGGGCCACTCGATCAGCGGAATCCCGCTGGAGGCATCCTGGGCCAGCAGCTCGCGGATGATGCTGTCCTGCTCCGCCCCGGAGAGCAGCCGTGGCCGACGGGCGCGGAAGGTCAGGATCTCCCGGCGACGGGCCTCACCGAGCAGCCAGAAGGCGTAGGAGGAGAAGGAGCGGGAAGGCTGTTCGGAGAGTGACCCTCCGCGGGAGCTGGTGTCACGCACCGCCCAGCCGGATTCGATACGGTCCCGCAGCACCGCTGAGGTGGCGCGGGTGGGCGAGAGCAGCAGCAGCCGGGAGGAGTCCTGACCGGATTCCAGGTGGCGCAGCGCCAGCTCCGTGGCCAGTGTGGACTTCCCGCTGCCGGGACCCCCGAAGCTGAGGATCGGCCCATGTCCAGCGTGATCCGCGGCGGTGAGCACCTGCTGCTGAGACTCATCGAACTCCATGGTCCTCATTCAATCAGAGGGGGCGGACACGGCCATGTCTCACCCTCGCGCTACCGTAGTGTCATGGCCGAGACTCCCGCTCTCTTCGAGATCACCCCCAGCACCGACTCCTGGCACACCCGGCGGCGCGTCGGCTTCGACTTGGAGACCACCTCCCGGGACCCGCGCGTGGCTCGGATCGTCTCCGCCGCGCTGGTGATCTTCGACGCTGAGGTGGAACGCGATCCCCTGCTGGAGACCACCACGGCGCTCGGTGCGGCTCCTACCCCGGGGCCGCCGGAGCGGATCGTGCGCACCCGGGAATGGCTCGTAGACCCAGGGGTGGAGATCCCGGCCGAGACCACCGCCATCCACGGGATCTCCACCGAGTACGCCCAGGCCAACGGTCAGCCCGCGGCAGAGGCGGTCGCGCAGATCACCACAGCTCTGGCGCAGGAGTTTGCGGAGGGCAACGCCGTGGTGGTGATGAACGCGCCCTACGACTTCACCGTGCTGAAGTACGAGGCCGAGCGGCACGGGGTGGAGTTCCCCCAACCGGTGGGGATCATCGACCCGCTGGTGATCGACAAACAGGTGGACAAGTATCGGCGCGGAAAACGCACGCTGAGCCATATGTGCACCCACTACGAGGTGGAGCTCGACGGCGCCCACTCGGCGGCACCGGACGCCTGGGCCGCCGTGGAGGTGGCCGGCTGTCAGGCAGAACGGTTCCCGCAGCTGCAGATCCCGGCCACTGAGCTGCACCGGCTGCAGGTGGAGTGGAAGGTCGATCAGTCGGCGGATCTGCAGGAATACCTGCGCCGCACCCGTCCCGACGCCGAGGTCAGCCCGAACTGGCCGGTGTGAACGCCAGCCTGAACCCGGTGTGACCCAGCGAGCTGTCAGCGGAGGCTGAGGTCCGCGCCGAGGTGCGGTAGCGCCGGCAGTACGAGCTGTGGCACATATAGGACCCGCCGCGCATCACCGGATCGTCAGACCCGGTGTTGAACCTCGACGCCGTCCACTCCCAGACGTTGCCAGTCGTGTTGTAGAGCCCGAATCCATTGGGTTCAAAAGAGGCCACCGGCTTCGTGCCCACCTCCCCGGCGACTCCCTCGGGGAACTCGCCCGGGAAGATGTTCATCCGGCGCTGCCCGTCCGGATCGCGGACGTTACCCCAGGGATAGGGCTGCTGGTCCAGGCCACCTCGGGAGGCGAACTCCCACTCCTCCTCGCGAGGCAGCCGGGCACCGACCCAGGCGGCGTAAGCCTGCGCGTCGCGCTGGGACACCTGGGTGACCGGGTGGTCCTCGCGTCCCTTCGCAGTGGAGCCAGCTCCTTCGGGGGCGAACCAGTAGGCGCCGGGCACCTGCCGCCACCAGGGCGTGGAGGCCACCGGCGCGGGCATCAGGTCCCGCCGCTCCGGGGCGAGCAGTCCCTGGAACACCAGGGAATCTCCGTACTGCTCAGCATCGGTGAGATGGCCCGTGGCCTGCACGAATCGGGCGAACTCGGCCACCGTGACCGCGGTGGCGCTGATCGCGAAGGACTCCACGCGGACCGTGCGCACCGGTCCCTCACCGTCCGCGGGGTACGCCAGTGCCTCCTCGCTGCCCATCTGGAATTCCGCCGCGCCGAGCCCGATGAGCTGCAGCTCCCCGCCCGCGCTGGCCGCCAGCTCAGCGACCACCGCGGCCTTCGCGCCAGCGCCCGTGGTGGGGTTGGCCGTCGTCGTCGGCCGTTTGGTCTCGCTGGAGGGTGCGGCCCGGCTGGGACCGCAGCAGGCGCCGGCCGTGGGGCCCGTCTCAGGCTTGCTCATGCTGCTGACCTCCTGATGTCTCGGCTGCCTGACGGCAGTCGCCGGGGTTGCTGGGTGGGCGCTGAAAATGACCTGTAGCCTTGCCCAGCGTGCCTCTTGCACTTGCGCACGCGAACGCCCATTCCAGTGCTCACCACGAAGGAGGGACACACTATGTCTGCATCACAGAACATCTCACACCACACCGGAACCGTGTCTCCGCCGGAGCACTCGTCCACCGTTTCACCTCCGCCAAGCGTCTCACCTCCGAACATCGTGGTCATCCAGGCTGATCAGATGGCCGCCCAGGCCCTCGGTGCCTACGGCGACGACGCCGCGAAGACCCCGCACATCGACGCGCTCGCCGAGCGAGGCGCCGTCTTCGACCGCGCGTACTGCAATTCTCCGCTGTGCGCCCCGTCGCGCGCCTCGATGATGACCGGCGTGATGCCCTCGGAGCTGGGCTGCTTCGACAACGGCGATGACTTCCCGTCCTCCGTACCCACCTTCGCGCATCGCCTGCGCCATGCCGGATATCACACCGCTCTGGTGGGTCGGATGCACTTCATCGGCGCGGACCAGCACCACGGCTTCGAAGAGCGGCTGACCACCGACGTCTACCCCGCTGACCTGGACATGGTCCCGGACTGGACGCTGCCGCTGGAGGAGAAGCTGCAGTGGTACCACGACGCAGACGCCGTCTTCACCGCCGGAGTCTCCAAGGCCTCTGTGCAGCAGGACTTCGACGACGAGGTGGGCTTCCGCAGTCTGCGCCACCTCAACGACCGGGTGCGCGCGAACCAGGCGGCGACTGCCAAGGGAGAAGAGCAGCAGCCCTTCCTCATGGTCAGCAGCTTCATCCACCCGCATGATCCCTACGAGCCGCCGCAGGAGCACTGGGATCGGTTCGCCGAGGGGGAGATCCCGGACCCAGCTCATCCCGAGGTGCCCGACGCCGCCGAGGATCCGCACAGCCACCGCCTGCGCGCGATGAGCGGCTTCGACCAGCGTGACCCGGACATCGAGCAGGTCCGCAACGCCCGGCGCGCCTACTACGCGGCCGTGAGCTACATCGACGACCACGTGGGACGGATCCGCGAGCGCCTGGAGACCCTGGGGCTGCTCGAGAACACCGTGATCCTGGTGACCTCTGACCACGGGGACATGCTCGGCGAGAAGGGCCTCTGGTACAAGATGTCCCCCTACGAGCGCTCCTCCCGGGTGCCGATGATCGCCTACGGCCCCGAGCACCTCGTGCCTGCGGGCCGCTATCAGACCCCGGTCTCGCTGCTGGACCTGATGCCCACCCTGGTCGACCTCGCCGGAGCCCGGAAGACGGACTCCGCGGGTGACTCGATGCTGGAGATCGCCAAGCGTGAGCAGGCCGGTGAGATCACGCCCGAGGACCGGCCGGTGGTCATCGAATACCTCGCCGAAGGGACCTACCGTCCGCAGCTGACGCTCGTGCGCGGGCAGTACAAGTACGTGTTGTGCCCGGGTGATCCGGAGCAGCTGTTCGACCTGGAGTCGGACCCGGATGAGCTGCACAATGTGGCCCGCGAGGAGAAGCATGCCGGACGGGTGGCCCAGCTGCACGGTGAGCTCGATGCCCGCTACGACCTCACGGCGCTGGAATCCGGGATCCTCGCCAGCCAGGACCGACGCCGGCTGGTCGCCGAGGCGCTGTCGATGGGCAAGATCCGCGCCTTCGACCACAACCCGGATCCGGAGCAGCGCTATGTGCGCGGCGACTTCTGGAGCGCACTGGAATACGGCACGATCCGGGGCGGCAACCGCTGAGCTGACGCTCCCGTGCGGTCAGTGCTGAGCCGCCAGTGCTGGGCCGCCAGTCCCATCCCTGAGGTGACCGAGCACATCCCTGGGGCGACAACGGGCGGAATGATCGCGGAAAACCGGGTCATTCCGCCCGGGATGCGAGACGCCGCGAGGCGCGGTGACTTCGGCGATGGCGCATTCGGTAAAGTGCATCCCCATGCGCGCACTAGTCATGTCCCAGACGCAGGCCCCCGTGGAGGTCCGCGAGGTGCCCGATCCCACCCCGCCAGCCGCCGGGGTCGTGGTGGAGGTGCGCGCCACCGGACTCTGCGGCAGCGACTGGCATGCCTGGGCGGGCCATGAAGACCTCACCCTCCCCCACGTGCCCGGCCATGAGCTCGCCGGCGTCATCTCAGCAGTCGGCTCCGAGGTGCAGAACTGGGCGATCGGAGACCGCGTGACGGTGCCCTTCGTCTGCGGCTGCGGTGCCTGCGACTGGTGCCGCTCCGGCAACGCCCAGGTCTGCCCGGATCAGCAGCAGCCGGGGTTCACCCACTGGGGCTCCTTCGCCGAGTCCGTCGCCCTGCACGCCGCAGACACCAACCTCGTGGCGATCCCCGAGACAGTCTCCTTCGAGGCGGCCGCGGCGCTGGGCTGCCGGTTCGCCACCGCCTACCGGGCGCTCACCGCTCGCGCCGAGGTCAACGCTGAAGAGTGGGTCACCGTGGTGGGCGCCGGCGGCGTGGGGCTGAGCGCGGTGATGATCGCCAAGGCGCTCGGCGCCCAGGTGATCGCGGTGGATCGCAGCGCCCAGGCACTGGAGGCCGCTCAGCAGCTCGGTGCGGATCACGTGATCCTCGCCGACGGACGCGATGTGCCCGAAGCGGTCCGAGAGATCACCGGCGAAGGCAGCCACATCTCGATCGATGCGGTCGGCAGCGAGCAGACCTGTGCGGCAGCCGTGCTGAGCCTGCGCCGCCGCGGCCGGCACGTCCAGATCGGTCTGCTCCCCACGGAGTCGGGCCTGTCCCAGGTGCCGATGGCACGCGCCATCGCCTGGGAGCTCGACATCCTGGGAAGCCACGGCATGGCCGCGGTGGACTACCCGGGGATGCTGGGCCTCATCGCCAGCGGTGCCCTGCGCCCGCAGGACCTGATCGAACGCGTGGTCGGGCTCGAAGAGGCGGCGCTGCTGCTGCCGGAGATGCAGCGCTCAGCGACCCCGGGGATGACGATGATCAACCCCAGTCGCTGACCCTCAGGGCTTCGCCTGCGCGGCGGCCTTCGCTGCGGCGGGCAGAGCATCCAGGATGCGGCCGATCGCGGCGTCGTCGTGGGCGGAGGAGAGGAACCAGGCCTCGAACACGCTCGGCGGCAGGTAGACCCCGGCGTCGAGCATCGCGTGGAAGAACGGGCCGTAGCGGAAGGCCTCCTGGGCCTGGGCGTGGGCGTAGTTGTGCACCCCGGTGGCTGAGGTGCCGAAGGCCACCGAGAACAGCGAGCCGACCTTCTGCACGGTGTGGTCCACCCCGGCGTCATCCAACGCCGCGGTCAGCGCCTCGGAGACCAGCTGCGCCTTCTCATCGACCTGCGTGTAGACCTCTGCAGTGGCGTGCTCCAGCGTCGCAACACCGGCCGCCATGGCCACGGGATTCCCGGAGAGCGTGCCTGCGTGGTACACCGGGCCGGTGGGTGCCAGGTGCTCCATGATCTCGCGGCGTCCGGCCAGCGCGGCGGTGGGGAGTCCGCCGCCGATGACCTTGCCGAAGGTGAACAGGTCCGGCTCCCAGCCTTCGATCCGCCCGGAGGCGCCCCAGTAGCCGGCCTCGGTGATGCGGAATCCGGTCATCACCTCGTCGAAGATCATCAGGGCCCCGTGGCGCTGGGTGATCTCCCGGATGAAGGCGTTGAACCCCTCCTCAGGGGCCACCACGCCCATGTTGGCGGGGGTGGCCTCGGTGATGACCGCGGCGATGCGGTCACCGTGCTCGGCGAAGACTGCCTCCAGGGCGGGACGGTCGTTGTACTCCACCACGATGGTCTCGGAGGCCTGCGCCTCGGTGACCCCGGCAGAGCCTGGCAGGCCGAGCGTGGCCACGCCGGAGCCGGCGGCGGCCAGCAGCCCGTCGGAGTGCCCGTGATAGCAGCCAGCGAACTTCACCACGATATTTCGATCGGTGACCCCGCGGGCCAGCCGGACCGCCGTCATCGTCGCTTCGGTGCCGGTGGAGACCATGCGGATCATCTCCGCGCCGGGAACCCTCCCCCGGACGAGCTCTGCGAGCCGCGCCTCGGAGGGGTGCGAGGTGCCGAAGCCCAGGCCCTGGTCCACGGCGGCGTGGACTGCTGCGATCACCGCCGGGTGCTTATGCCCCAGCAGCGCAGGACCCCAGGAGCCGACGAGGTCCACGTACTGGGTGCCCTCGGCGTCGGTGAGGTAGGGGCCCTCGGCGGAGACCATGAAGTTCGGGGTGCCGCCCACCGAGCCGAAGGCGCGCACCGGAGAGTTGACTCCCCCGGGCATGAGCTCGCGGGCGGTGTCGAAGAGTTCCTGGTTGGACGTCATGGGGACGCGGGGTCCTTTCAGCTGACCGGCGGGAAGCCGGCGTCGGTGCGGGAGGGGTCATGCGGTTCAGTGGGAGCATCCGGGGCCGCCGCGGTGCGGGGCTTGATCGGCTCCTGCGCCGGGGCCGGCGATGCGCCCGACCCGGTGGGTGCGGGTGGCGCGGGGGCGGACGATGCGTGGCCGCCGTCCGCGCTCCTCGTGCCGCTCCCCTGCATCTCCTCGCGCAGCCAGCCGGCGACCTCGGACGCGTAGTAGGTCAGCACATTGGTGGCGCCCGCGCGGCGGATCGCGATCAGCGATTCGGTGACCACGGTGCGGCGGTTGATCCACCCGTTGGCAGCGGCGGCCTCGATCATCGCGTACTCCCCCGAGACCTGGTAGGCCGAGACCGGGACGTCACTGATGCTCACGGCGTCGGAGAGGATGTCCAGATAGGCGCTGGCGGGCTTGACCATCACCATGTCAGCGCCCTCGGCGAGGTCCAGCTCGACCTCGCGCAGCGCCTCGGTCCGATTGGGGGCGTCCATCTGATACTGCTTGCGGTCGCCGCTGAGCTGGGAGTCCACAGCCTCCCGGAAGGGCCCGTAGAAGCCGGAGGCGTACTTCGCGGCATAGGCCAGGATCGGCACGTGCTGATGCCCGGCCTCGTCCAGCGCCTGGCGGATCACCGCCACCTGGCCGTCCATCATGCCGGAGGGCGCGACGACGTCGGCGCCAGAGGCTGCCTGGACCACGCCCATCTCGGCATAGAGCTCCAGGGTGGCGTCGTTGTCCACCTCGCCGTCCTCGTCGATGACCCCGCAGTGCCCGTGGTCGGTGAACTCGTCCAGGCAGAGGTCGCTCATGACCACCAGGTCCTCGCCGACCCGCTCTTTCACTGCACGGATGGAGCGGTTCAGGATGCCCTCGGGGTCCAGGCCGGCGCTGCCCTGGGGGTCTCGCGTGGCCGGGATGCCGAAGAGCATGATGCCGCCCAGGCCGAGGTCGCGGGCCTCCTCCGCGGCTGTGAGCAGGGAGGATTCGCTGTGCTGGACCACGCCGGGCATGGAGCTGATCGGTGCGGGCTCGGTGAGCCCTTCGCGGACGAACACCGGAAGGATCAGATCCGCTGGATGCAGCCGGGTCTCGGCCACCAGTCGGCGCATGGCGCGGCTGCGACGCATCCGGCGGGGGCGCTGTTCGGGAAAGCTCACTGGGGTCTCCTGCTCGTCTGGCGGTTGGCGGACGGTCGGTGCTCTCCGGGCGGGTCTGCCCGAGCGGTCGCGCCGCTGATCAGTCTAGTTCTCAGCGACCCAGAGCAGCGAGGACAGCGTCCGCGCTCGGCTCTCGGAGAACACGCGCCGGGATGCCCCGCCGGGTCAGCGTCTTGGCGGTGGGCCGACCGATAGCCAGCAGCCGCATCCGTTCCGGGACTCCGAGGTCGGCCAGCGCGTCGGCCGCGGAGGAGCTGGTGACCAGTAGGACGACGGCGTCCACCCCGGTGAGCCGGTCGCGGCGGAGATCTGCGGCAAGCTGGTCCAGATCCAGAAGCTCCGCTGGGTCCGGGACCGGCAGCAGCCGGCGCGGGGAGTCTCCCGGTTCCAGCCGTCCCTCCGTCACCAGGCAGTCCGTCTCATAGGCGCTGACCGCGGTGACCTCCCACCCCAGGGCGGTGAGGCCCTCGCGCAGCTCCGCGCGCGCCTGGGCTGACTGCGGCAGGAGCACCGTGGTGGCCTCCCCCGGTGCGGGGACCGGCATCTCTTGGATGATGCCCGCCGCGCTCTGCTCGGCGGCCGGCATCCACGGCTCGGTCGCCGACGCTCCTGGTACCTCCGCGAGCACCCTGGCGGTGCCGGGGCCGACGACGCCGATGCGCACGCCCTCCGGCACCGTTCCGTCCCAGCCCATCCTGCGCAGCGCACGGACAGTGTTGCCGCTGGTGAGCAGCAGCCAGCTGAAATCTCCGCGACCGAGCCGGTCCAGCGCCGTCGTCAGCTCGGTGGTGTCGGCGGGGAGTCGCTGCTCGGTCAGCGGGAGGAACTGCACCTGGAGTCCCGCCGCGCGCAGGCCAGCTTCCAGCGGGCCCGACTGTGCGGGATCTCGGGTCAGGGCTATGCGCATGGTCCCAGCCTACCGAGTGCAGCCGGGGCACAATGGGTGCGATGGACCGCGAAACATTCCCAGAGATGAGCGCCCGCCGATACCGGGGCGCCCTGGTGCTCGCTCCCCTGCTCGCGGTGCTCGTCGCTGCTGCGGCCTATGCCCTGCGCGCCGGCTCCATGCCGGAGCAGGTGGCGGTGCACATGGGGCCGGACGGTATCGGCTTCGGCAGCCGGACCGTGATGGTCTCGGTCTGCTTCGGGCTGGCCCTGCTGGCCTTCGTGATCGGTGCAGTGACGGCGGAGAACACGCTGCACCGCGGCGAGTGGCACCTCTATGAGAAATCCATCGTGGTGATCGCTCAGTCGGCCGGTTTCGCGTTCACCGCCGGGGTCCTGGGGATCATTCTCAGCGCAGGGGCGTCCTCCGGCGAGGCGCCCGGGGCTGCCGCGGTGCAGTACTCGCTGCTGGCCTGGGTGGCGACCTTCGCCGTCGCCCTGCTGGTCTACGCGCTGCTCACCCCACGGGCGAGGCCCGAGCCTGCCTAGGTGTCCACCACGTGCTTGAGCAGGCCGAAGTCCTCGGCGAGCAGCTGCTCCGCCACGTCCGCACCGAGCTGCATCGCGCGCTGGACCGAATCACTCCGCTCAGCGCCTGCTTCGATCGAGATGTCTCCGCCAGCTCGCTGCACCTGGGTCCCGTCGGGGGCGCAGATGACCGCGTCCAGGCGAAGCGTGGCACCGCCGTCGGGATAGTCCTCATAACGCGCCAGCCCGCCGATCGGTGCCGAACATCCGGCATTGAGCCGGGCCAGCATCCCACGTTCGGCGGAGGTCTCCAGCCGCGCAGGGATGTCGTCATAGAGCGCCAGCGCGAAGCCCAGCGGCGCCACGGGCACGGCATCCTCGGCGCGGACCTCCACCGCGAGCGCCCCCTGACCGGGGGCGGGCAGCATGACTTCCGGCGGCAGCAGCTGGGCGATGTGGTGCTCCATCCCCAGCCGTTTGAGCCCGGCTCCAGCAAGGACGACGGCGTCCAGGTCCCCCCGTGCAGCGTTCGGCGCCTGCGGCGAGGCTTCCGCCGCACCCTCGTGTCCGCGAACCCTGGCAAGCCGGGTGCCGACGTTGCCGCGGATGTCCTCGATCTGCAGATCGGGCCGCGCCGCGCGCAGCTGGGCTGCTCGGCGCGGTGAACCGGTGCCGACCTTCGCGCCCTGTGGCAGCTGATCCAGCGTGAGGTCATCGGCGGAGCACAGCGCGTCGCGCACATCGGCCCGCGCCGGGACCGAGGCGATGGTAAGCCCTTCCAGGTCCTTGGCGGGAAGGTCCTTGAGCGAGTGCACCGCGACGTCGCAGGTCTTGTCGAACAGCGCCTGCCGCAGCGCGGAGGCGAAGACCCCCGTGCCGCCCATCTGTGCCAGCGGGCCGGTGAGGATGTCCCCCTCGGTCTTCACGGTGATGAGCTCGTAGCCCTGCTCCGCGTGACCGGCGAGCGCCTCGGCCGCCGTCGTCGTCTGGGTCAGCGCCAGCTTGCTGCCGCGAGTGCCGACTGTGAAGGTCCCCATCTAGCTCCTTGCGACGTCTTTGCGGAAGCGCGTGCAGTGGCAGGGCCCGCAGATGCCGGACCAGTTGCCGGGCACGACCTGTTCGCCGAATCCGACGGGCTCGCCGTTGACGCCCTGGAGGTACTCGCTGAGCACGTCCACGAGACCGGAGACGAACTTCTCCTGGATGCCGGGGGTCGCAGCACGGTGGTAGGCCAGACCGAGCTCGGCGGCGCTGTCCTTGGCCTCGGTGTCGAGGTCCCAGAGCACCTCCATGTGGTCGGAGACGAACCCGATGGGCATCACGACGACGCCTTCGACGCCGGCCTCGGCGTACTCTTCGAGGGCGTCGTTGATGTCAGGTTCCAGCCAGGGTGTCTTGGGGCTGCCGGAGCGCGACTGGAAGGTCAGAGAATGTTCGAGCCCCTCGGCCTCGGGCACCACGTCCATCAGGTGCCGGGCCACCGCGAGGTGCTCCGCGGAGTAGACGTCGGTCCCGTACTCCTCCACGATCCTGTCAGGACCCATGGCTTCGGCGTTGCGGCTGGGGATCGAGTGCGTGACGAAGACGATCTTCGGCTTCGCCTCGGTCTTGCCGGCCTTCTCCAGCTGGGCGCGGACATCGGCGATGCCGGCGGCCAGGGCGTCCTTGAACGGGTCGATGAAGGCCTTGTCCATGAAGAACTGGCGCACCTTGACCACGCTCATCTCCTCGCGCAGGCCCGTCTCATCCAGGGTCAGTGAGAAGTCCTCGCGGTACTGCCCGCAGGAGGAGTAGCCGTTGTAGGCCGAGGTGACCAGCGCGAGGATCCGGCGGTGACCGGCCTCATGCATCTGTTGGAACGTCTCGGTGAAGAAGGGAGTCCAGTTGCGGTTGCCCCAGTAGATCGGCACGTTGAGCTGGCGGCGGGCGACCTCGGCCTCAAGCGCGCCCTTGAGGTCGCGGTTCTGCTGGTTGATGGGGCTCACGCCGCCGTTGGCCCGGTAGTGGGTGGCGACCTCTTCCAACCGCTCATCCGGGATTCCGCGGCCGCGCGTGACATTGCGCAGGAACGGCAGGACGTCATCCTGGCCCTCCGGTCCACCGAAGGAGGCCAGCAGGATGGCGTCGTAGTTGCCGGGCTCATCGGTGGTGGAACCTTCGGCATAGTCCACCGGCAGCGGGGCCGGTGCCTCTGCGGCCTCGGCCTTCTGCTCGGTGCCCGGGGTCGGAGTGGTCCGGGAGGATTCTGCCACCGCGGACTCCGCCTCGGTCTCCGTGGGATGATCCTGAGTCTCGGTGGAGTGGTGGGCGGATTCGGAGTTCGGGGTGGTCATCACAGCAGGACCTCAGCGATCTCGGAGGCGGTCTTCAGACGGCGTCCGGTGTAGAAGGGAATCTCATCACGGACGTGATAGCGGGTCTCGGACTCGCGGAGCTTGCGCATCATGTCCACCAGGTCTGTCAGCTTGGGCGCTTCCAGGGCCAGCAGCCACTCCCAGTCGTTCAGCGCGAACGCCGAAGTGGTGTTGGCCAGCACGGACGGGAACTCCTGTCCCAGCATCCCGTGCTCACGGAGCATCTTGCCGCGCTTGGCCGGGTCCAGCAGGTACCAGTCGTAGGAACGGTTGAACGGGTAGATGACCAGCCAGTCCTCCGGCGGCACCCCGAGGGCGTAGGCCGGGACGTGGCTGCGGGAGAATTCGGCGGTGCGGTGCACGCCCATGGCGGAGAACGCGATGTGGGTGCGAGAGAACATCGCCGTGCGGCGGATGCGGCGCACTGCGGCCTGCAGATCTTCCGCGTTCGGTCCGGTGACCCAGGTCAGCACGTCGGCGTCGGCGCGCATGGCGGAGACGTCATAGGTCCCCCGGAAGGTGACCTCCTGCTCGGCGAACACCGCCTCGAGCTCGTCGAACTCGACCTCGGTGTCGGCGCCCTGCGGCGCGGGGCCGGTGCGCGCAAAGACGGTGTAGAGCGTGAACCAGTCCTTGCCCGAGGAGTTGACCTCTTCCGGCGTTCGTTGGGCGTTGCTGCCGTAGCTCACAGATGCCTCCATCAGCATTGATCTTCAGTCCAGGGCCTAGGTGACGAGGTCCCGCATCCAGCTTATCGCCCGGTCCCCGACGGATTTCTACATGACGTCGAAAGGTGATCGACGGCTCAGCGGGTCGGGCTCAGGATCGGGGTTCGGTGGGGCCGGTGCTCGCTCGGCCTGATGCGACCAGGATCGCGGCGGCGGTGGCACGGGCGTCCGGCACCACCCGTGCCAGACCGGTGCCGGCGAACCAGGCGCCGGTCATGTGGAGCACCGGGGGGCGGGCGCCCGGGGAATGCTGTGTTTGGCCGGCGGCGTCGGCCTGCCCCGCGGCCGGCGGCTCGGCCAGCCGGGCGCGCAGGGCGGCGATCCGTTCCGCGTGACCTGCTGAGGTCTGCGGCAGCGCCTTGCGCCAGCGGATGACATTGGCCTCGAGGATCTGCGCGGGCTCGATCGGCACCCCGAAGAGCGCGCCGACGTCCTGGGCGGCTGCCTGCAGCAGCTCCTCGTCGCTGGAATCGACGCCGAGGCTGCGCTGGCTGCTCTGCCCAACCCTTCCGTAGGAGAGCCGCACCACGTGGTGGCCGGGTCCATGTGCCTGGGTAACTGCGGCGTCCGCCCACTGCCATTTGGAGCTGATGTGCGTCATCGCCTTGGCCCCGATCTCCGTGACATGCGGAGACACGAGCACGCCGGTGCCGCGCGGATGGGAATCGAGCTCCGGCGCGTCCAGCACCATGGAGACCAGAGCGACGCCGGGGGCTGGGGTCTCGGGTTCATGCTGGGAACTCGCCGCACCCAGCCCGGTCAGGTCGAGGCCACTCAGATCGACCATTCCTGCGGCGAGCTGCACTGCGGCAGGAGCGTCGAGGGCCAGGATGATGTGCTCCGGCAGCCCAGCCCCGGCCACATCGAGTTCGGCGAGGTCGTTCACCGGGGTGTTCAGCCGGATGACCGCCCCCAGGCGTAGAAGCTCCTCCTCCAATGCGGCGACCAGCCGATTGAGCCCACCGTGCAGGGAGTTCACCGCAGAACCGGCAGGCGCCTTGGCCCTGACCTGCGCCACGGCGCGGGCCAGCGATCCCTCACGCAGCATCGCCTCGAAGACCCCCGGAGCGGTGTTGGACATGTCCAGGTCATCCGGCTCGGCCGAATGGACCCCGGAGACGATCGGGGTGACCAGCCGGTCGAGCACGTCCTGCCCCATGCGGTCGCGGACCACCTCGCCGAGCGTGATCCGTCCGCCGCGGGCGGCGTGGTTCTCAGCCCACCCCTCCACGGGGGCGTTGAGGTCCTCGGCGGCTCGCGCGGCGGCCTCTTCCCCGAGGATGGCCACCACGTCCGGGGCCAGCGGGTCGGCAGGGATCCCAAGGATCCCGGTGGCCGGAAGCGGGGCGGCCACGTCGGGCAGCTGCAGCCAGGCTATGGCATGCTGTGGCGCCACGACCAGATCCTGCAGTCCCAGCTCGGCCAGCAGCCGGGGCACCACGGGTGAGCGCGTGGCGAAGGCCTCAGCGCCGGCGTCGTAGGCGACCCCGGACAAGGTGTGCGCACCGATGGCACCGCCCAGCCGGTCTCCGGCCTCGAAGATCTCCACCGAGCAGCCGGCGCGGGCCAGATCCCAGGCAGCGATGAGTCCGGCGATGCCTCCGCCGACCACGGCGATGCGCGGCGCGCCGCTGCGCGTGTTCATGCGGGGGTCCATGCAGGCAGAGCTCAGTCCTCGTAGCCGATCTCGTGGATCAGGCGGACCACGCGGGTGAGCACATCGGGGTCGGTCTCCGGCGGGACGCCGTGGCCGAGGTTGAGCACATGTCCTGCGGCACCGGAGCCGGCCGCGATGACCTCGCGGACGTGGGCCTCCAGCACCGGCCAGTCCGCGCGCAGCAGCGCTGGGTCGATGTTGCCCTGCAGCGGGGTCTCGGCGCCGACCCGGCGGGTGGCCTCGGCCAGGTTCAGCCGGTAGTCGACACCGACGACGTCGGCCCCGGCCTCCTTCATCAGGTCCAGGATCTCCCCGGTGCCGGTGCCGAAGTGGACCAGCGGCGCGTCCACGCGGTGCCCCTGCGGGGTGGTTCCGCCGAGGCCCTTCACGTGGGCGAGCGCCACCGCCGAATGGGCCTGGACGTGGTGGGCATAGTCCTCGCGGCTCAGCGAGCCCGCCCAGGAGTCGAAGAGCTGCGCGGCGGAGGCGCCGGCCATCAGCTGGGCGCGCATGAAACGTCCGGACACCTCGGCGGCCCAGGCTGCCAGCGCGTTCCAGGTCTCGGGGTCCGCATGCATCATGGCCCGGGGGCCGAGGTGGTCCCGGGAGGGCTTGCCTTCCACCATGTAGGCGGCCAGGGTGAACGGGGCTCCGGCGAAGCCGATCAGCGGGGTGGAGCCGAGCTCGGCCACGATGCGCCCGATGGCCTCGGTGATCGGTGCGAAGGCGGCGTCGTCGAGCGTGGGCAGCGCGTCCACGTCGGCGCGGGTGCGCACCGGGGTGCCGAGCACCGGGCCGACACCGGGTTCGATCTCCACATCGATCCCGGCCAGGCGCAGCGGGATGACGATGTCGGAGAAGAAGATGGCGGCGTCCACGTCATGGCGGCGCACCGGCTGCAGCGTGATCTCGGAGGCGAGCTTGGGATCCAGGCAGCTGTCGAGCATCGTGGTCCCCTCGCGCAGCGCCCGATACTCGGGCAGCGAACGCCCGGCCTGGCGCATGAACCACACGGGACGACGGTGCGGGCGTGTGATCTCCCCCGCAGTGTTACGCCCTCCGCGATACTGCGTGATCAGCGCCGAATCGGCGGTCAGCCCACTCACCAGCGGGTGCTCCGCGGGCAGCTGCGTGGCGGATGCCTGAGAATGCGCGGCCGCCAGCGGAATGGCGGTGACGGTGCCGGTGGCCGGAGAGGACGTGGCCATGCCAGCGAAGGATCCAGAAGTCATACGCCATATTCTCCACTTTTCCGCGACACACTTCGACCCGCTGTAGAATCAATGACGTCGTGGTACTCATTTCTCTAGTCGCCACCCACGCCGAGCTCGATCTCGAGACCGTGGGAACACTCAGCTCAGGAGCGGCCAATCTGGCCGGTTCTGTTCATATGCCTGCCGTGACCCTGGCGACCTGCAACCGCATGGAGATCTACGCCGAGTCCACCGGCAGCTCCCATGACGCCGTCCAGTCCACCCGTGAAGAGCTGCTCGACGCCGTCGCCCAGTCCTCGGGTCTGGACCGCGAGGTGGTCGGCCGCTCCTTCCGGACCCTGGTGGAGGACGACGCCGTCTCTCATCTCTTCGAGGTCGGCGCCGGTCTGGACTCCGCCGTCATCGGGGAGCGCGAGATCGCCGGGCAGGTGCGCAAGTCGCTGGCCGATGCGCAGCATGCCGGCACGATCTCCGGAAACCTCACCAAGCTCTTCGAGACCGCCTCCCGCACCGCCAAGGACGTCGGGACCCGCACCGCGCTGGGTTCACGGGGCCGCTCCATCGTCTCGGTCGCCCTGGACATCGCCGGAGACATGCGCGGAGACGGAACCACCTTCTACCCGGGCGCCTCGGTGGTGCTGATCGGCACCGGGGCCTACTCCGGGACCTCGCTGGCCCAGCTCGTCGAGCGCGGGGTCACCGAGATCGGCGTCTTCTCCGGCTCCGGCCGCGCCGAGGAGTTCGTCGCGGAACGCGCCGGCGACGCCCGTGCGCTGCAGATGCAGGAGCTCCCCGGCGCCTTCCGCGAGGCCGATGTGATCATCGGCTGCTCGGGCGGGAACCGGCGCATCACCGCCAAAGAGGTGCGCAACCTCGCCGGGCTCGCCGCGGACGCTCCGCGGGACAAGCCGCTGACGATCATCGACCTGGCGCTCTCCCATGACTTCGACCCCGATGTGGCTGATCTGGAGGGCGTGGAGCTGATCACCCTGGAGTCGGTGAAGATGGCCGCCCCCGGGGAGACCGAGGACTCCGTGGAGGAGGCGCGCGACGTCGTGCGCTCGGCCGTGGATCAGTACCTCACCGAGCGTCGCGAACGCACCGCCGATGACGCCATCGTGGCGCTGCGCCGGCACACGCAGTCGCTCCTGGACGAGGAGATGGACAAGGTCCGCAAGCAGCACGGCTGCACCGCCGCCGCCGAAGAGGTGGAGTTCGCCGTCCGGCGGATCGTGCGCAAGATGCTGCACACCCCGACCGTGCGTGCCCGCGAGATGGCGGCCGAGGGTCGCACCGAGGACTACGTGCGGGCGCTGCAGGATCTGCACGGCATCGAGGTGCCCGTGCGCGAGGAGACCTCCCGCGCCAAGCCGGCGAAGCGCCGCCGCGCCGAGGACTTCTCCGCCGCCGAGCTCACCCAGATGGCCGGCTACCTGACGAACGTCCCCGCCGGCGGCTTCTGCCAGCACCACCGGCCCGGGGAGTTCGAGATCGAACGGATCGACGCCATGCGCGATCTGCAGATCCGCCGCGCCAGCTGAGCCCTCCCTCCCGCGAAAAAATCGTAGAGCTTCGTCGTTGTCGTAGTGCTATAGCTCTACGATTCGCTAGAGGTCTACGATTTTTTCGCTCGGGCGGGTGAGCTCGCGGACGGGAGTGCACGCAGAAAGGCGGCCCGCGCGGAGTGGCTCTCCGGGCGGGCCGCCTTCAGTGTGCGCTCAGCTCAGCTGAGATTCAGCTCAGTTGAGGCCCTGCTCGGTGAGCCATTCCGAGGCGAGGTCGGCCTCGTCGGCCTGATCTTCCACGCTCTGGTTGTTCAGCGAGATGAGTTCCTCGCTGGTCAGCGCGGCGTTGACCTCGTCGAGCACCGCGGCGGCCTCCTCGTCGACTCGCTCGGAGACCACGGGGATCACGTTCTGCGGAAGCACGAGCTCCTCCGGATCCTCCAGGACCACGAGGTTCTCGGACTCGATGGTCGGATCGGCGCTGTAGAGGTCCGCGACCTCCACGTCACCGCTGAGCAGCGCATCCACGGTCAGCGGTCCGCCGGAATCCTGCACCGGCACCACGGTGATGTCCACGCCGTAGACGTCCTGGAGACCTTCGGGGCCGTACGGGCGGGTCTCGAACTCGGAGTTCGCGGCGATCCGCAGATCTTCGATGCCGGCGAGGTCCGCCACCTCGGTGAGGTCGTTCTCCTCGGCGAACTCAGCGGTCACCACGAAGCTGTCCTGGTCGGTCGCCTCTGCGGGCTCCAGGACGCGCAGCCCCTCGGGGAGCACCTCCTCGAGCTGGGCGACGATCTCGTCGAGGGTCGCCGCCTCAGAAGACTCCTCGTAGTACTGCAGGAAGTTGCCCGCATACTCGGGGAAGACGTCGATGGCGCCGGATTCCAGCTCTGAGACGTAGACCTCGCGCTGGCCGATCTCGAACTCGCGCTCCACCTCGATGTCCTCGGCCTCCAGCGCCTGCGCGTAGACCTCGGCGATGATGGTGTTGGAGTAATACTGCTGGGAGCCGACGACCAGGGCCTCACCCTGCGCCTCCTCGCCCCCGGAGTCATCGGCCAAGGGGTCGCTGTCCCCTCCGCAGCTGGTCAGCGCCAGGGCGGCGATGGTTCCTGTGACCCAGAGTCCTGTGGTCCGCATGTCTGATCCTCTTTCTCTGTGCAGCTCCCGCGTCAGGGGCAACTGGTCCTGACGGACATCATAGGAAACTCTCGGCCTGCGCCGTGGCAATAGCGCCTTCAGTGACCCGTTGTGACGGCGCGACGAGCCGTTCGCCTGCGCTCTGCGCGCGGGGCACGCTGCGGTCCGGCGAGTCCCGGCAGTCGGCGCAGCACCCGCTGGCCCAGCCCGAAGACGGCATCCACCAGGATCGCGAGCAGGATGACCACGATGGATGCTCCGAGCATCGTCGGATAGTCGTAGGTCTGCAGGCCCAGGAACAGCGGCCGCCCGAGTCCGCCCGCGCCGACATAGGCGGCGAGCGTGGCGGTGGCGATCACCTGCAGCGCCGCCAGCCGCAGGCCGCTCAGGATCAGCGGAAGTCCCAGCGGGATCTCCACCAGCGTGAGGACCTGCCAGCCATTCATGCCCTGGGCCCGAGCAGCATCCACCGTGGCGGGGTTCACCGACTCGATTCCCGCGTAGGCTCCTGCCAGCACGGAAGGTGCCGCCAGGATCACGAGTGCCGCCATCGGGGCGGTCAGCCCGATGCCGGTGAACAGCGCCACCAGGGTCAGCAGACCCAGGGTCGGCAGCGCACGGGCGGCGCCGGTGGCGAGCACCGCAGCTCCCCGGCCCCTGCCGGTGTGACCGATCAGCAGCCCCAGCGGCAGAGCGACTGCGGCGGAGATGCCCAGCGCGAGCAGCGTATAGCCGAGATGCTCCATCGCCCGGACCCAGAGCCCTCCCGAGCCGGTCCAGGCGTCTGCGGTGAACAGCCAGGTCAGTGCTTCCATGACATTGTTCATGCGTTCGCCTCCGCACTGCGCCGCAGTCGAGGCCGACGGCGGCTCCCGGCGGACTTCACGTTCCACGGCATCAGCAGGCGCCCAGCCAGCACCAGCAGCAGATCACAGATCAGCGCGAGCACCACGGTCATCAGGATGCCGGCGATGATCGAACCGAGGATGTCCCGGGCGAACCCGTCGGTGAAGAGCGAGCCCAACGAGGTGACGCCGAGGACCGCGCTGACCGAGACCAGGCTGATCGAGCTGACGCAGACCACGCGCACCCCGGCCAGCAGGGCCGGCCCCGCCAGGGGAAGCTCGACGGTGAAGAAGCGACCGATCCCGGAGAATCCGATCGCCGTCGCAGAGGTGCGCACGTCATCCGTGACGGCGTCCAGCGCCTCGGCCGCGGAACGGACCATCAGTGCGAGCCCAAAGATGGACAGTGCGATCACCACGTTGAGCGGGTCTCTGACGGAGGTCCCGATCAGAGCGGGGAGCAGGATGAACAGCGGAAGCGAGGGCACGGCGTAGAGCAGCCCGGTGCTCGTCAGGACCGGCTCCCGGATCGCGCGGATCCGATTGGCCACCCAGGCCAGCGGAATGGAGACCACGAAGGCGATGACCACGGCCGGCAGGCTGAGCGCCAGGTGCGCCACCGTGAGCTCCGCGATGTTCCCGAGATTGTCCAGTATCCACTCCATGGTCGGCTCAGCGCGCCTGATCCTGCGGGTGAACCTGACTGTCCCGGGCTGGCCCGCGGTCCTGGTCGTGGACCACGCCGAGCGGCCGGCCCTGCGCGTCGGAGATGAGCAGCTCGCCGTCGTCGGTCTTCTCTGCTGAGAGCGACCGGGCTCCGGAGTCCAGTCCGAGGAACCGGGAGACGAACTCGTCCTGCCGGTTCGCCAGCAGCTCGGCCGGGGTGCCGGAGGCGGCCACCGCCCCGCCGGTCTTGAGCACGACGATCTGGTCGCCGAGCGTGAGAGCCTCGTCGATGTCGTGGGTGACGAAGATGATGGTCTTCTTCAGCTCCTCCTGCACTCGGGCCAGCTCGCGCTGCAGCTCGACCCTGACCAGAGGATCCACCGCACCGAAGGGCTCGTCCATGAGCAGGATGTTCGGGTCCGACGCCAGTCCGCGGGCCACGCCGACGCGCTGCTGCTGCCCTCCGGAGAGCTGGCCCGGGTAGCGCAGCCCCAGCTTCGCGTCGAGACCGACGATCTCCATCAGCTCATAGCCGCGCTTGCGAGCGTCGGCCCGTGAGGCGCCGTTGAGCCGGGGAACGGTGGCGATGTTGTCGATGACGCGGCGGTGGGGCAGCAGCCCGGAGTGCTGCATGACGTAGCCGATGCGCCGCCGCAGCGCGACGGGCTCCACGCCGGAGATGTCCTCCTCGTCGATCAGCACGCTGCCCGTGCTGGGCTCCACCATGCGGTTGACCATGCGCAGCAGCGTGGTCTTTCCGCAGCCGGAGGATCCCAGCAGCACGGCGGTGCTGTGCGAGGGCACCGTGAGGCTGAACTCCTCCACCGCCGTGGTGCCGTCCGGATAGGTCTTGCCGACCTGGCGAAATTCGATCATGAAGCCTCCATCAGGTGGTGCCGGTGGATCTGCGCATGGTCTCCCAGACGTGACTCCATCACATCGAGGGCCTGCGGAGAGGAGTCGATGCAGATGAACCTGCGGTCGGTCTCGACGGCGACGGCGCCCAGGGTGCCCGAGCCGGCGAAGCAGTCCAGCACCCAGTCACCGGGGCGCGAGGAGGCCTGCACCATCCGCCGCACCAGGCCGACCGGCTTCTGCGTCGGGTACCCGGTCTTCTCGCGGCCCGTGGGCGAGACGATGGTGTGCCACCAGACGTCGGTGGGGAGCTTGCCCAGGGCGGCCTTCTCCGCGGTGACGAGTCCCGGGGCCATATACGGCTCCCGGTCGACCGCTTCGGCGTTGAAGAAGTAGCGCGTGGGGTTCTTCACGTAGACCAGGATGGTGTCGTGCTTGGTCGGCCAGCGCTTCTTGGTGCGACCGCCATAGTCATAGGCCCAGATGATCTCGTTGAGGAAGGAGTCACGCCCGAAGATCGCATCGCAGAGCACCTTGGCGTAGTGGACCTCGCGGTAGTCCAGGTGCAGATAGAGGGTGCCGTCCTCGGTCAGCAGGCGCCAGGCATGCAGCAGCCGGGGCTCGAGGAACTCCCAGTAGTCGGTGAAGGAGTCGTCGTATTCGGCCAGCGCGCGGCGCACGGTGTCATAGCTGCGCCCGGCGAAGCCGACCCGGTTGCCCTCGCCGTGCGGGCGACGGGTGTTGGTGGTCTCAGTGGCCCGCTGGGCCCGCCCGGTGTTGAAGGGCGGGTCCAGGTAAACCATGGTGAAGGAGCTGTCCGGCAGGCCCGGAAGGTGATCGAGGTTCTCCCCCTCGATGACCTGAGAGGGCCCGGCTGGATCGAAGCCGCGGCTGCTCGCCTCAGCGGTATCCCCGGCAGTCACCCCTGGGCCGTTCAGCTCTCGCTGGAGGCGTTCCCGCCGCCCGAGCCGGAGCCACCGCGACGACGACGGCGCCGCCTGGGCTGCGTGGCAGATTCTCCGCCCTCAGACGGCGCAGCTGACTCCGCAGGTGCTGTCTGAGCGGTGGACCCTGAGTCTTCGGTGCGGGTGCGTCGGCGATTGCGGCTGCGCGGTGCGGAGCCTTCGGCGGCGGGCTGGGACTCCGTGGCGGAGTCCCCTGCGCGGCGGCCACGTCCACCGTCGCGTCCACCGCGACCATTGCCAGTTTTGTCTGAGTCGCGGCCGCCGGAGCGTCCGCCGCGTCCGCCATCGCTGGACCGGCCACCACGTCCACCGTCACGGTCGCCGGAGCGTCCGCCGCGGGACTGGCGCTTCTCGGGTCCGCCCAGATCCTCGAGCTCCTCGGCGTCCAGGCCGGCCTTGGAACGCTTATGCCGGGGCAGGCGTCCCTTGGTGCCCTTGGGGATGTCGAGGTCCTCGTAGAGGTGCGGCGAGGAGGAGTAGGTCTCGATCGGTTCCGGGATGCCCAGGCCGAGCGCCTTGTCGATGAGCTTCCACTTCGGCATGTCCTCCCAGTCCACGAAGGTCACGGCGATGCCGGTCTTCCCCGCGCGCCCGGTGCGCCCGACGCGGTGAAGGTAGGCCTTCTCGTCGTCCGGAGCGGTGAGGTTGATGACGTGGGTGATGTCCGTGACATCGATGCCGCGGGCGGCGACGTCGGTGGCGACCAGGACATCGATCTTCTCGTTGCGGAAGGCTCGCAGCGCCTGCTCACGGGCACCCTGGCCGAGGTCGCCGTGGATGGCGCCGGCGGCGAATCCGCGGGAGATCAGCTCCGAGGACAGCCGGTCGGCCTGACGCTTGGTGCGGGTGAACACGATCGTGCGGCCGCGGCCCTCGGCCTGGAGCAGACGGGCGATGACCTCGTCCTTGTCCAGGTGGTGCGCGCGGTAGACGAGCTGCCGGATGTCCTTCTTGGTGATGCCCTCATCCAGCGGGTCTGCCGCGGAGATGTGGGTGGGCTTTGACATGTAGCGGCGGGCCATGGCGACCACCGGCCCGGGCATGGTCGCGGAGAAGAGCATGGTCTGGCGACCGATCTCCGGCACGGCGGAGAGCAGGGTCTCCACGTCGGGGAGGAAGCCGAGGTCGAGCATCTCATCGGCCTCGTCCAGGACCACGATGTTGACGTTCTTGAGCTTGAGATGACGCTGGCGGTGCAGGTCGATCAGCCGCCCGGGGGTGCCGACGACGATCTCCACGCCGCGGTCCAGCTCCTCGATCTGGGGCTCGTAGGCACGGCCGCCGTAGATCGTGGCCACGCGGATCCCGCGGCGGGCGGCGGCGACCTTGATGTCGGCGGCCACCTGCACGGCGAGCTCGCGGGTGGGAGCGACGATGAGCGCCTGGGGCGCTCCGGGGGCCGGAAGGTCGTCATAGCCGGCGTCGTCGGGGCTGGTGACGCGCTGGATGGCGGGAATGCCGAAGCCCAGGGTCTTGCCGGTGCCGGTCTTGGCCTGGCCGATGATGTCATAGCCGCCCAGCGCGATCGGCAGGGTCTCGGCCTGGATCGGGAAGGGGGTGGTGATGCCCTTCGCGGCGAGGGCCTCGACGATCTCGGGGCGCACGTTGAAATCTGCGAAGGTCAAGCTTGAGGCTTCGACAGCCTCGACGAGTTCGGGGTCAGCGGCGGAGATGGGGGCGTCAGTCTCGGCGGCTGATGACTCGGTGGTCTGTTCAGTCATAGGTACTTTCATTAGGCGACTGCGGCTGCGAAGCCGACAGTCTGTTTTGTGTCGGAGCCGATCTCCACATAGCCGATGGAGGCCACGGGGACCACGATCTTCTTGCCGCGGCGGTCCTGAAGGCTCAGCAGCGTCTGCGAACCTTCGATGGCGGCGGCAACGGCCTGTTCGATCTCTTCGGGCTTGGCCTCGGTCTCGATGACGATCTCGCGTGAGACGTGCTGAATGCCGATACGTACTTCCATGCCAACTCCTTGAATCCGTGGGTCAACGCCCACTTGTTCAGAGCTTCAGGGGTCCGGAGACGGACGCCTGCGTCAGAAGTGGGCGGGTTTACCTGTCTCGATACTACCTATTGTGCGCCCTCGGTGCTCTCAGACTCCTTCGGGAACCCCGAGATTCCGCGCCAAGCCAAACGCGCGGTCAGCTGGGAGGAGACCTCCTGGTCCGGGCGCTCGGAGAGCCGGCTCCAGTGCCGTGCCGCCGAGAGCGCCATGCCGATCAGACCATGACCGAGCATGGTGGCCTCGGCCATCGGCTGCCCGGTGTCATCGGCGATCACCTCGGCGATGGCTCCGGCCATCGCGTCATGGAAGCGCTCCAGGCGGTCTTCGACCTCCTCGTCGTTGTCCATCCCCGAGGTGAAGACCAGCCGGTAGGCCTCGTCCTTGCGGGCGATGAACTCATAGAAGGTCGCCATGGTGGCCTGGACGCGTTCCTTGTTGTCCGCGCTGGTGGCCAGCGCCTGGGTGAGCTCGTAT
Source organism: uncultured Nesterenkonia sp. (assembly GCA_947494195.1). Classification (GTDB taxonomy): domain Bacteria; phylum Actinomycetota; class Actinomycetes; order Actinomycetales; family Micrococcaceae; genus Nesterenkonia. The sequence goes on from CANLUC010000008.1 coordinate 30,868, forward strand.
TCGAGCTGGGCCAGATGGGTGTCGAGCAGCCCGAGGAAGAGCTCGTGCTTGCCCGGAAAGTGCTGATAGAGCACCGGTTTGGAGACCTGGGCGATCTCGGCGATGTCATCCATCGAGGCGCCGTGATACCCCTTGGCCACGAAGACCTGCAGCGAACAGTCCAGCAGCTGCCTGCGGCGCTGCTCACGAGGCAGCCGTTTGGCGCGGACGACGCCGGCCGGGTCCCTCATGCTTTCGTTCATGGGCCCAGTCTAGGGCTGGGAGGGCGCGAAGGACCGGATCTGTCACGGACGGCCGGGCCTCTCCCGAATGACAGGTCCTGTCACGGACGGATCGGAGCGAAACCGGTGGCGAGCTCGCACAGCCTCTCCACCGTGGTCCAGTCCGTGGTGTTCTCCCCGATCAGGTTCGCCTTGCCGGTGCCGTGATAGTCGGAGGATCCGGTGACCAGCAGGTCATGGCGCGCGGCGAGGTCGCGCAGCACCGCGCGGCCGGATTCCGGGTTGTCGCGGTGATGGACCTCCACCCCGGCGAGGCCTGCATCGACCATCTCCTCGAGCTGCGCGGCGCTGACGGTGCGACCGCGCGCCGAGGCCATGCCGTGGGCAAGCACCGGGACTCCCCCGGCGGCGCGGACCAGCTCGATCGCCGTCGTCGGGTGCATGTTCTGCTGGCTGACGTAGTACGGGGATCCGGCGTGGAGCAGGTGGTCGAAGGCCTCCTGGCGATCGGCCACGGCGCCGATGCCCACCAGGGCGTCGGCGAGGTGCGGGCGGCCCACGGTGGCCCCGGTGCTCACGTGCTGCTCGACGGTCTCCCAGGTCAGCGGGAAGTCCACGGAGAGGCGTTCGGCGATGCGCCGGGCCCGGTGCATGCGACCGTCGCGGGCTTCGGCGACCGCGGAGGAGAGCCCGGGGTGGAGCGGGTCATGAAGGTAGCTCAGCAGATGGACGCTGATCCCGTTCTCGGTGAGCGTGGTGATCTCCATGCCGGGCAGCAGCGCGACCCCGTGCTGCCTCGCGGCCGCGATGGCCTCGTCCCAGCCGACGGTGGTGTCGTGATCGGTCAGCGCCAGACCTTCCAGTCCCGCAGCCGCCGCGGCGGCGATGACCCCGGCGGGAGCTTCGGTGCCGTCGGAGACGTTGGAATGGGTGTGCAGGTCCACGCTCATGCGCCTCAGCCTACCGGGCTGCCGCCTCCGGCCAGGCCGCACCCTCGCACCTAGACTGGGACCATGACCAGTTCTGAGAAAAGTGAAGAATTCGACTTCGTCGCCGCAGCCTCCACGCAGGAACTCGGGGATCGCGTGAACAATCGTTCGCAGCGCCCCACCTCGGAGGCGTTCAAGGAGTTCATGGCCTCGAGCTGGGCTCCGGCCGAGCGCGTGACGCATGAACGCGATGAGGTCGCCTCCTACGCCGCTCGACGCCGCGCCGCGGTGTCGGCCCAGTTCCCGGGCGAGCGGCTGGTGATTCCAGCCGGGCCCCTGAAGGTTCGCTCGAACGACACCGATTACCGCTTCCGTCCGCACTCGGCCTTCGCCCATCTCTCCGGGCTCGGCCTTGACCATGAGGCAGGCGCCGTGCTGGTCTTCGAGCCGGTGGACGAGGGCACCGGCGACGACGGCTCCGGCCACGAGGTCACGCTCTACTTCACTCCGATGGCGGGGCGCGACTCGGAGGCCTTCTACGCCGATGCCCGCCACGGTGAGTTCTGGATCGGTCCCCGGCCCGGCCTTGAGGAGTTCTCCCAGCGGCTCGGGATCCGCACCGGAGACACGGGAGCGCTGGAGGTGGCCGTGACCAAGAACGCGGGCCCGGTCGAGTTCGGCGGGACGCGTCTGCGGCTGCTGCGCGAGGTGGACTTCAACGTCGACGCCCTGGTGGACACCTCACGGATCAACACCGCAGTGGACCTGGAGACCTCCGATGCCTACGACGGCGAGCTGCTGGAGTCCCTCTCCGAGCTGCGCCTGGTCAAGGACAGCTGGGAGGTCGAACAGCTGCGCACCTCGGTGGACGCCACGATCGCCGGGTTCCAGGACGTGGTCGCGGCGCTGCCCGCGGCGGTGGGGCACGCCCGCGGCGAGCGGATCGTGGAGGGGGCTTTCTTCGCCCGCGCCCGGCTCGAGGGCAACGATCTCGGTTACGACACGATCGCCGCCTCGGGCAACAACGCCACCGTCCTGCACTGGATCCGCAATCACGGGGCGGTGAACCCGGGAGAGCTGCTGCTCCTCGACGCCGGCGTGGAGGCCGAGTCTCTCTACACCGCAGACATCACCCGCACCCTGCCGGTCACCGGTGAGTTCACCCCCGTGCAGTGCCGGATCTACGAGGCCGTGCTCGCGGCGGCAGACGCGGCCTTCGCCGTGGTCCGCCCGGGCATCAAGTTCCGGGAGATCCACGCGGTGGCGGTGAAGGTGCTCGCCGAGCACCTTGATGATTGGGGGCTGCTCCCGGTGAGCCTCGATGAGGCCCTGGATGAGAGCGGTCAGCATCACCGCCGGTGGATGCCGCACGGCACCAGCCACCACCTCGGCCTGGACGTCCATGACTGCGCGCAGGCCAAGCGCGAGCTGTACCTGGACGGGGTGCTGGAACCCGGAATGGTCTTCACCATCGAGCCGGGGCTCTACTTCAAGAATGAGGATCTCGCGGTGCCGGCGGAGTTCCGCGGGATCGGTGTGCGGATCGAGGATGACGTGCTGGTCACCGAGGACGGTGCGGAGAATCTCTCGGCCTCCCTGCCGCGCACCGCCCCGGAGGTGGAGGCCTGGATGCAGGGGATCTGGGCGCAGAAGAAAAGCGGTTAATCACGGCGAATCACCGTGATATGGCGGCATTCCAAATGTGATGAATCCGACGCTTGTCAGTCTCTAAGGGTTCGGAGGTCCTGGGGTTCAACGGATACGCTTGAATCAGTCGAACCTGACAGGTTCAAAACGATCATAGGAGGAACACCATGGGAATCATCGCTTGGCTCGTACTCGGCCTCATCGCAGGCGCCATCGCACGCCTCATCCTGCCCGGCAAGCAGGCCGGCGGATGGATCGCCGCACTGGTCACCGGTGTGCTCGGCGCGCTGCTCGGTGGCTTCATCGCCTCCGCAGCATTCGGCATCAACGTCAATGACTCGTTCTTCGATCTGCCCACATGGCTCTTCGCCATCGGTGGCGGCGTGATCGTGGCCTTCATCTGGCAGGCCATCACCGGTCGCCGCGGCAGCCGCAAGGTCTGATTCGCGAACACTGAGAGAGCGATTCCTCGCGGAATCGTTGCTCACACTGAAACGCCCCGTCAGCTTGGACTCCCTTGGAGCTTCAGGCGGACGGGGCGTTTTCATGTTCAGCGGCCGGGGACCGACAGACGGGTTCGGTCCAGGGGTTGATCAGTGGCCGGGAGTTCAGGGGCGGGGATTCTCCTCGGCCTGTGAACCTTCCTGGGATTCCGGCTGCTCGGCCTGCTCAGTCCGTTCGGACTGGGGGGACTGTGCAGGCTGTTCGGCCTGTTCACCGGTGACGTGCGGCTCATTCTCCTGCGGCGCCGACTCCTGGGGTGCTGGCTCCTGCGGCGCGCGCACGCCATAGCGCGGCCGACCGTCAGGAAGATCGTTATAGCCGGCGGCCGGGGCCTGCTGCTCCGGCGCTGGCTGTGAGTCAGGCGCCGCCGTCGTCGTCGTGCCGCCCTGCTGCTCGGTGCCCGCTGCGCCCTGGCCGGGCTCGGGCTGACTCGTGCGCGGGGGCTGCGGTGCGGCGGCTGGCTGCTGCGGGGAGCCGCCCATGCTGGTGGACGTGGGGTCGTTGAAGGCGTTCAGGCTCATCACGCCTGCGCCGGCGACCAGCTGGCGCGCGCGCTGGGCGGAGCTGAATTCGCAGACGACGTCGAAGCTGGTGGCCACCAGCTGTGAGGAGGACGCGTATTCACGCCGCCCCTTGCGCATGGCGAAGCCCAGCACGCCGATGATCATCCAGATGGCCATGCCCAGCACCACGGAGAACGCGAGGTTGTAGATGCTCGCCTCGGGGCTGAACAGGTAGATCAGCAGCCCGATGAAGGCACCGAACATCGCACCCTGCGCCGCGCCGCCGAGTGCCACCCGGGGGTAGGTCAACCGGGTACGGATATGCTCCACCGACCGCAGGTCATTGCCCACGATGGTCAGCGCCTTGACGTCGAAATCCTCTGCCGCGGTCAGGTGGTCCACCACCTTCTGCGCGTCCTCGTAGGAGCGGTAGCGTCCCAGCAGCTCACCGCGGGGAAGCCCGCCAGTGTTGAGTCCGCCTGAATTGGTCCCAGCATTCATCGACATGTGCCTATTGTCTCAGGTCGGCGGAGCAGCGCCGCTCCCCCGTCACACTCCAGACACAACCGCAGCCGCGGCGCTGTGCGGCTGGCCCAGCACTGCATGACCCAGTGCAGTGCTGGTTCGGTGACGGCTCGTAGACTGGGGCGGTGTCTGATCCAACCGTCGCCGAACGTATCCGCCAGCGCCTCGCCGAGGTCATCGATCCGGAGCTGCGTCTCCCGATCACGCAGCTCGGCATGGTCGGAGACATCAGCGTCGATGATGCAGGTGCCGCCCAGGTCGGCGTGAAGCTCACCATCGCGGCCTGTCCGATGCGCAGCCGCATCGTCGAAGATGTCACCGCTGCGGCCGTCCGCGCCGAGGGTGTCTCCACGGCCTCGGTGGAGCTGGGCGTGATGACCCCGGAGGAGCGCGCCGAGCTCAAGGACCACCTGCGCGGCGGGGAGACCGGCAAGATCAACCGGTTTGCCCAGCCCGAGAGCCTGACCCGGGTCTATGCGGTGGCTTCGGGCAAGGGCGGTGTGGGCAAGTCCTCGGTGACGGTGAACCTCGCCTGCTCGCTGGCCGCGCAGGGGCTGAAGGTCGGCATCATCGATGCCGACATCCATGGCTTCTCCGTTCCGGACCTGATGGGCATCACCGATAAGCCCACCCGGCTGGACGAGATGATCCTGCCCCCGGTGGCTTACGGCGTGAAGACGATCTCCATCGGCATGTTCGTCGACGGCAACCAGGCCGTGGCCTGGCGCGGCCCGATGCTGCACCGCGCCGTGGAGCAGTTCCTCACCGATGTGCACTTCGGCGATCTCGACGTGCTGCTGCTGGACCTCCCACCCGGCACCGGTGACATCGCGATCTCGGTGGCCCAGCTGCTGCCCGGCTCGGAGCTGCTGGTGGTCACCACACCGCAGTCCGCGGCGTCGAACGTCGCCGAGCGCGCGGGTGCGCTGAGTTCCCAGACCAAGCAACGGGTGGCAGGGGTCATCGAGAACATGGGGCCCATGACCCTGCCCGACGGGACGAGCTTCGAACTCTTCGGCAGCGGCGGGGGCCAGCTGGTCGCGGACCGGCTGAGCGAGTCTCTGGGCAGCGAGGTCCCGCTGCTGGGCTCGGTGCCGCTGGACATGCACCTGCGTGAAGCCGGCGACGACGGCGAGCCCGTCGTCCTCTCAGCTCCAGAGTCTCCGGCCGGGGCCACGCTGCGCAGCATCGCCGCCCAGCTGGCAGTCCAGCCGCGCGGGATCAGCGGCCGAAAACTCCCCTTCAGCCCGGCTTCCTGAACCCAGTCTCCGGGCCTCCCCCGGCGTTTTACCTGGGCGCATGTGGTCTACCCGGGGGACCGTCGGGGAGGTATTCCACGCATCGCAGGGTAAAACGTGGAAGGGGTTGGGGGCTCAGGTGGCTTCGTTGTCGAAGGGAGCCACGACTGCGGTGGTCGCCTCCGCGTGCTCCTCGTCCATGTGAACCTCGTTCGCGGCCGCCTCGGACGGGACAGAGTCCGCGGAGCCGTCCCGGGAGCCCGCCCCGGCCATTCCGGCGGCGAGCGCAGATCCAGCCACTCCCGATCCCGCGCCACCTGCACCGTCGCCCAGGCCGGACGCGGAGCTCGGCGGGACGCCGCTTGCGGTGCCGCGGCCAGTGGGCTTGCTGCTGCGGAAGAGCTCGCGCGGGTCGGTCGCCTTCCGGGCGGAATCCAGAGTCCCGGTGACCGCCGAGCGGGCGTCACGGAAGTCCTCGGAGTACTCCTCGCTGAGCGCCTCACGGATGATCCGACGCGGGTCGTACTGGCGCGGGTCATACCGTTTCCAGTCCACCGCGTCGAAGTCGGTGCCGGTCTCGTCCTTGAACCGACCCTTGGCGTCCTCGGCCATATCGCGCGCCTGACGCGTCCAGCGCGCGAGGTTGCGCGCGTACTGGGGCAGTCGCTCCGGTCCGAGGATGACCACCGCCAGCACGAGCAGGATGACGAACTCATAGCCGTTCACAGGCCAAGCCTACCCTCAGTGATCGGTCAGTCTGTGAGCCAGTCGAGCAGCTCCTCGAAGCCGCGCTCCAGGCGCTCGGAGCCCGAGGGCACGATGGGCAGGACCTGGACTCGTGAACGGTCGGTGGCCATGACCCAGTTGGAGATCTGTTCCGCCGCGGTCTCCGGAAGATCGGAGCTCACCACGTACTGCACCCGTCCGCTCTCCATCGCGGCGGTCCATTCCTTCTCGTCTTCGGAGATGTAGAGCTGGCACTCGTCGCCGGTGCGCAGTGTGATGTTCTCCTTGCGGGCATCCGAGACATCGACCGCGCCTGCCAGCTTCGAATCCAGCGGCGCCATCTCGACTCCGGATTCCTCGGGTCTCGTCTCGGAGACGTCGAGGTGGTGTTCGCCGTCGGTGAGTCGGATCTGCACCGTGCGGACGCCGGCGACGACGCCGGTCTCGGCGTACTCGGTCGCGAGGCCGAACCCTGAAAGATGCGGCACAGACCAGCCCAGGCTCTTGAGCGCGTTGAGGCTGTCCAGGGGGATCTGCTGGATCTCCGTGCTCTCCGGCGACCCGGGCAGCCTGGAATCAGAGTCGTCCACGGGGATCAGATTGAGGTCCGTGCTGGTCAGCGGCACGCCGGGGTTGCTCAGTGCGGCGTCGCCATCCTGCTGGGTCTCGCTGCTCTGCGAGCCTTGCGGCAGCAGCGACTGGACGGAGCTGATCTGCGGCAGGGCTCGCCCACCGACCACCCAGGCCGCCACGAACACCAGCACGCCCAGCAGCGCCAGGACGATCAGCGAGAGCACGACAAGCCACCCGGCGCGCGGACGGGTGGCTTCATGAGCGGTCGCAACACCTGGCCAACTGCGGTGCGACTCACCGGTGTTGGCCCCGCGTACGAGCGGAGTAGTTGAATCGTGCCTTGTCATCCTGATTATCATGAGGGGTAGAACTGAGCAGAACCTGAAATTTTTCTGGAAATCTATCAGTATCCGAGAATCCGTTCCTCGGTGACCCGCCTTGCACTCGACCTCACGGACGAGCGCGCACCGTCCCTGCGTCATCACATTCATGTTCAGAGAAGGACCCATGAAAGCTCAGCAGCCTCAGCATCCGGTCAAATATTCGAGCTGGGCCTACGCCGAGCAGCATCCGGAGGAGGAGCCAGCACTGGCGCAGGCCCGCGTCCGAGCAGAAGAGCTCGGGGTGCGCCCCGCGAGCCCGGGAGTCACCGCGCTGCTGACCATCCTGGCGGCAGCGACCCAGGCACATGCCCTGGTGGAGGTGGGCACCGGCGTCGGGGCCTCAGGCTTGGCTCTGCTCCGTGGAGCACGCTCCGACGCCGTGTTGACCAGCATCGATCACGAGGCCGACCATATCCAGGCGGCGCGCGAGACCTTCAGGGACGCCGGTCTTCCTGCCTCTCGAGCCCGGCTGATCACGGGACGAGCCCAGCAGGTGCTGGCGCGGCTGACCACCGGCGCCTATGACGTGGTCTTCATCGATGCAGACACGGCGCGAGTCGGGGACTATGCGGAGCAGGGGATCCGGCTGCTGCGCCCCGCGGGGCTGCTGATCATCAATGATGCCCTCGATCACGATCGGGTGCCGCGACCTGCAGTCCGAGAGGACTCCACACAGGTCCTGCGAGCCCTCGAGAGGAATCTGCAGGAGGACGAGCGGCTTCAGACCTCCATGCTCGGCGTCGGGACCGGACTTCTCGTGGCGGCCCGCCGCTGAGGGCGAGCGCCGGAACAGTTCAGGCCGGGCACGTTGAACGCGTCCGGCCTGAACAGCAGGTCATTCTCCGACGGCCTTGATCAGACACTGCTTCAGCGCCTGAGCCTCTTCGTTGTTGATCTCGAGGACCAGTCGGCCCCCTCCGTCGATCGGCACCCGCATGATCAGGCTGCGTCCCTCCTGAGTGACCTCCATCGGACCGTCGCCAGTACGCGGTTTCATTGCAGCCATCGAGTGCATCCCTTCTGAAGTTCTATAGCGTGCGTGTCCATGCCTGATGCAGAGATCCAGCGCCTGAACTCACTCTATTATCTCGCATCTGGGAGGAATGTCACTCCGCGCGATGAAATCCGGAATCGGAATCGCCCTCGTGGCTTCGAGATTCGCCCTTGTCAGAGGTCCCTGCGGGAGGCTCCGCTGAGCGCGGATCAGCCCCATGAGCGCGCTGCGCCTCCGCTTCCTGCAGCTGAGCCTGGAGCACATCGAGCAGCCGGTCCACCTGATCCATGCGGTATCCGCGCCCCGCGGAGTCCAGACGCAGCTCCTCGAGATCCGCCGAGGTGATCTCCGTCTGCGCACGACGGCGCAGCAGCTCGTCAACATCCGAGGTGGCTCCGGCCGAGCCGTCGGGTTCGGGAACCGCGGCACCTTCCCAGCGACCCAGGATGGCGGCGACCACGCCGACGAGGAGGACCAGGGCGAGCAGTGAGAGCCAGAGCATGAGTTCAGTCCACCTCCAGCGCCTGCACCAGAGCCGGAAGCATCTCCCCCGCGGGGCCGCGGAGCCGGTGGTGCATGGCGTCGCTGAGCTCTGTGGACTCGGGGTTGATCTCGATCAGGGGCGTCCCGCGCTCCATGCCCAGCAGCGGCAGTGAGGCCGCTGGCTGGACCAGCCCCGAGGTGCCGACCACCAGAATCAGGTCCGCGGCGCGCATGGCCTCGGCCGTGCGATCGAAATCCTCCATCGGCAGGGGTTCCCCGAACCAGACCACCGAGGGGCGGACCAGCCCCTGATCACAGACCTGGCAGACCGGTGGATCCTCCGGCTCAGAAGGCGCCTGAGCGCCGTCGTACTGGGGTGCGGTGAGCTCGGCAGGAGCTCCGCACTCGTGGCAGTGATGGGCCATGATGTTGCCGTGGAGGTGGGCGAGCACCTCAGCCCCGGCACGCTCGTGCAGGTCATCCACGTTCTGCGTGGAGAGGCTCAGTGTTCCTCCGCTCGAGCGGAGCCGCTGCTGCCAGTGGGCGAGCGCCAGGTGCCCCGGGTTCGGCTGCACACCCTGGATCAGTGACGCTCGCCAGCGGTACCAGGTGTGCACCACGGCGGGATCGTTCTCAAAGGCCTCGGGGGTGGCGAGATCCTGCGCGGAATACTGTTCCCAGAGCCCGTGCTGGACCTCCCGAAAGGTGGGCACCCCCGATTCCGCGGAGATGCCTGCGCCGCTGAAGACGGCGACGTGGCGGGCTGCGCGGGCAAGGCCCAGCACCTCGTCGGGAATGAGTGGGGCCGCAGGTTCGTCAGACATGCCCCCTACGTTATCCATCCCGAGACGCCGGAGACTACGCTTGAGCGTGAGCCCGCCGCTTCGGCGGACATGTTCGAGAACAGCAATCAGGCTGTCACGACGTCTTGGAGGACACCATGAGCCAGATCCCACCCGAGTCCCAGGGCCAGTGGCAGCCGCCAGAGGGTCCGCGCGCCGTCCCGGTGAGCGCCGGCGAGGAACAGGGCTGGGGCGTCGCGATGCACCTGGGCGGCGTCTTCCTCTCCTGGCTCGTGCCGCTGGTGCTGTGGCTGGTCTTCCGCGAACGCAGCCGAATGCTCGATGATCACGGCAAGGAGGCGCTGAACTTCCAGATCACGCTCTTCATCGGGTACGTGATCGGCACGGCGACCACGGTGATCCTGATCGGCTTCGTGATCCTGCCGATCATCTGGCTGCTCTCGGTGGTGTTCAGCATCCTCGCCGCCGTCGCCGCCTACCAGCGCCGCCCGTACCGCTACCCGCTGACCATCCGCTTCATCTCCTGAACGCAGCGCCGCGCCGATGAGCAGCCAGCAGCTGGTTAGCTCTTGCGGTTGTAGAAGTACATCGACACCGGGCCGAAGACGCCCACCAGCACCGCGCAGTAGACGAGCACCAGGGTGACGCTGCCGAAGTCGCCCATGCCAGCCATGAGCTCGCGGATGGCGGTCACCACCACGGAGACCGGGTTGACCTCGACGGCGCCCTGCAGCCAGCTGGGCATGGTCTCCGGGTCCACGAAGATGTTGGACGCGAAGGTCAGCGGCATCATGATGAACATCGAGATGCCCATGGCCGCCTGCTCGGTGCGCACCAGCAGCGAGATCACGGTCCAGATCCAGGACAGGCTGAAGCTGAAGAGCAGCAGCAGCACGAAGGCCATCAGCACTCCGGTGAGACCGCCCTCGGGACGGAACCCCATCACGAAGCCCACGAGCAGGATGATCGTGCCGGCGAGGATATAGCGGACCTGATCGCCGAGCAGCGCGCCGACCAGCTGGGCCGGACGCCAGGTGGGCAGCGAGCGGAAACGGTCGAAGACTCCCTTGGAGATGTCCCGGTTGAGCGTGATGCCGGTGTACATGGTGATCATGATCATGGTCTGCACGAAGATGCCGGGGATCAGCCATTGCACGTAGCCGTCCACGGATCCGGCGATCGCGCCGCCGAAGATGTAGGTGAACATCACTGTCATCATGATCGGGAAGACCGTGACGTCGAAGAGCTGTTCAGGGATGTGTTTGATCTTCAGCAGTGCCCGCCAGCCGTAGGTCAGCGAGGCGCTGACCGCACCTGATGGGGCGGGCCGCTCCTCTGCCGGGACGAGCACGCTTCGGATCTTCTGGCTCTGGTCCTGCGCCGTGGTGGTCACGCCGCCTCCTCCTGTGTGGCCGGGGCGTCGCCCTCGGTCGCCTCGTCAGCTGTCTTATGGCCGGTCAGGGCGAGGAACACCTCGTCCAAGCTGGGCTGACCCAGCGCGAAGGTCTCCACTGAGAGGCCGGAGTCCTGCAGGGCGATGAGCGCGGAGGCCGCGCGGGACTCGTCCTCGAGCCGCACGGTCAGCGCCGCGGAGTCTGATTCTCTGATGACCTCGGTCATCAGCGTGCGGCCGAGGATCTCGGCAGCCTCCTCGCGGCGGGCTGGATCGGCGACTCGCACCTTGAGTGCTCCGGTGCCCACCTGCGCCTTGAGCTGGCCGGGGGTGCCCTCGGCGATGACCTTGCCGGTGTCGATCACCGCGATCCGGTCTGCGAGCTGATCGGCCTCCTCCAGGTGCTGTGTGGTGAGCAGGATCGTCGTGCCGCCGGCCACCAGGGTGCGGATGATGTCCCAGACCTGGTTGCGGCTGCGCGGATCGATTCCCGTGGTGGGCTCGTCCAGGAACATCAGCTGCGGGGTGACGATCAACGACCCGGCGATGTCCAGGCGCCGCCGCATGCCTCCGGAGTATTTCTTGACCTGGCGGGTTGCGGCCTCGGTCAAGCCGAAGGCGTCCAGCAGCGTCATGCCGCGGACCTTGGCGTCACGGGAGCTGTAGCCCAGCAGGCGGCCCAGCAGCATCAGGTTCTCGATGCCGGTGAGGTCCTCGTCCAGTGAGGCGAACTGCCCGGTCAGCGCGATCTTCTCGCGGATGGCTTTGGGTTCGGTGAACACGTCATGCCCCAGCACCCTGGCCTCGCCCGCATCCGGGCGCAGCAGGGTGGCCAACATTCTGATCGCGGTGGTCTTGCCGGCTCCGTTGGGGCCCAGCACGCCGTAGATCCCGCCCTGTGGAATGTGCAGATCGATCTCGTCGACCGCAGCGGTGTTCCCGAACCGTTTGACCAGTCCGCGCGTTTCAATGGCCGGCACGCTCATGTGCAGCAATCCCCCCCTGAGATTCTCTTCATGATCAGGGTCCATTCTAGTCTGCGACCCCCGTGGGGGAAGGCCTCTGAGCCCAGTGCCGCTCAGCGCCGACGGCGCCGTGCTCAGTCGAGCTGCTGCCAGAGCCAGCGGTAGATCAGCGCATTCATGGTGGCCTGCTGCTCCGGGTTCGCCGCCCCGCCATGCCCACCTTCGGTGTTCTCCCAGTAGGTGACATCCGCGCCCAGGGACTCCAGGGCGGCCGTCATCTTCCGGGCGTGCCCCGGATGGACTCGGTCATCGCGGGTGGAGGTGGTCAGCAGCACCGGCGGGTACTCCACACCCTCGGCGAGCAGGTGGTACGGGGAGAAGTCGGCCATGTACTCCCAGTCGTCGGTCTCTGGGTCGCCGTATTCGGCACGCCAGGAGGCTCCGGCGAGCAGCTGCGCGAACCGGCGCATGTCCAGCAGCGGCACCTGGATCACGACGGCGCCGAACAGCTCCGGGTACTGGGTGAGCATGTTTCCGGTGAGCAGCCCACCGTTGGAGCCGCCCCGGCAGGCGAGCTTCTCGACAGTGGTCACACCGGTGGCGACCAGGTCCCGCGCCACGGCGGCGAAGTCCTCGTTCGCCCGGTTGCGGTTCTCCTTCAGCGCTGCCTGGTGCCAGCCGGGCCCGTACTCCCCACCGCCACGGATGTTCGCCACGGCAAAGACTCCGCCGGCCTCCAGCCAGGCCTTGCCGGCCAGTCCCAGGTAGCTCGGGGTCTGCGAGATCTGGAATCCGCCGTAGCCGTAGAGGATGGTCGGGTGGGGTTCGGGGCCGGCGATCTGAGTGGCGCCGGGCACCTGGTCCTGCGCGGCGGTCTCGGCAGCCTGCACCGCCTCGGCACGGCCGATCAGGAAGTACGGGATCCGCGTGCCGTCGTCGCTGGTGGCGAAGGCCTGCACCGAGGCGAGCCCCTCAGCCTCGAACCGCTCGGGCGCCTGTTTCACCAGCTCGAGGCCTGGCTGCTCGCCAGTCCGCAGCGCCGTGAGGTCTCCGCGGTAGAGGCTGGTGGGCGTGACCCAGTCATTGCTGGTCACCCACACCTCCTCGGAGTCCTCCGCGTCCACCGCACCGACGCTGAGTGATCCCCCGAGATCCTCGAACACCGCAGCATTCTGCCACTGGCCGTCCTCCCGCCAATGGGCCTGGACCCGGTGGATCACGTCCTCAAGGAGGGTCAGCACGAACATCTCGCGGGTCACCGCGACGTTGAGCAGCGCGGCGGACTCGGTGGGTTCGAAGAGCACGCTCAGCTCCGGCTCCCCGGCGAGGAACGCCTCGGCGTCACCGACGATCAGGCTTCCCCCGCGGTACTCCACCCCGTGGTGGGTGAAGTCGGTGCGCGGACGCAGCACGATCAGGTCCCGATGGAAACCCACGGAGACGTCGGTGGGCACCTCGACCCGGGTCAGCGCATCCCCAGCCTCAGGGTCCAGCAGGTAGGTCTCGCGGTCGTAGAAGCCCAGCAGCCTGACCCCGAAGTGGCGTTCAAAGCCGGGGGTGCTGTCATAGCCGACGACGGCGGTCATCTCGTCGGGCTCGACGCTGAGGACCGCGCGGGCTTCGGCCAGCGGTGTGCCGCGGTGCCAGCGCCGGGCGACGCGGGGGTATCCGGAGCTCGTGACGGCGTCCGAGCCGGCGTCGTGGGTCATGTACACGGTGTCGCGGTCGATCCAGCTGAGTCCGCCCTTGCCCTGAGGCAGGTGGAAGCCGCCGTCGGACTCGGCGACGAAGCTCTTCGTGACCAGGTCGAACTCGCGGGTGACATCGGCGTCGGAACCACCCGGGGACAGCGAGATCAGCGTGTGGCGCCACGGGGAGTCGTCGTCGTTGCTGTCTTGGGTGTTGCTGTGCGGACGCAGCACCTCCGCGCCGTGCCAGACCCAGGTGACGCCCTCCTCAGCGCTGAGCGCATCGAGATCGAGCAGGATCTCCCACTCGGGGGCCTCGGTGCGGTAGGAGTCCTCGGTGGTGCGTCGCCACAGCCCCTGCGGGTGCTCGGCGTCGGTCCAGAAGTTATAGAGATGCTCGCCGCGCTTGGTCACCCCGGGGATGCGGTCGGAGGCGTCGAGGATGTCGCGCAGCTGGGTGCGCAGCGGAGCGAACTCAGCGTCCTGGATGCGCTCCTCGGCACGCGCGTTGCGCTCACGCACCCAATCCAGCGCACGGTCTCCGCCGACCTCCTCGAGCCACAGATGCGGATCGGCCTCGGCAGGGTCGCGGTGCGGATCGATCAGGTGCTTTGCCGAAGGGAGAGTCATGCCCCAATCCTAGCCACCCGCGTTTTACCCGGGCTTACGTGGTCTACCGGGGCGACGGTCGGCCGGGTAGACCACGCAGCGGGAGGTAAAACGCGGGGGGGAGGGTCAGCCGGTGTTCTGCAGGCCTGCCGCCACGCCCTTGAGCGAGATCAGCAGCAGGTTCCGCGGATCGTCGATCTGGTCGTCGGTGAGCGTGCCCGAGCGCAGCACGCGCAGGGCACGCAGCTGGATCAGCGAGAGCGCGTCCACGTAGGGGTTGCGCAGCTGCACGGCACGGCCGAGCACCTGGTGCTTCTCGAGCAGCCGCTGCTGCTCGGTGATGGTCAGCACCCACTTGGAGGTCAGATCGAACTCCTCCAGGACCACCTCGGTGAGGTCCTCGCGGCCCCCGAGGTCCAGGTAGCGCTGGGCGATGCGGCGGTCGGTCTTGGCCAGGGACATCTCGATGTTGTCGATCAGCGCGCGGAAGAGCGGCCATTCGGCATAGGCCTGACGCAGCAGCTCGGGATCGTCGACCGATTCCAGGGCGCTGCCCAGCCCGTACCAGCCGGTGAGGTTGATCCGCGCCTGACCCCAGGCGAAGTTCCACGGGATGGCCCGGAGGTCTTCGAGGGACTCCACCGAGAGCCCCCGCTTGGCCGGTCGGGAGCCGATGGCCAGCAGACCCACCTCGTCCTGCGGGGTGACTTCCGCGAACCACGGGGCAAAGCCTTCGGCGTTGACCAGACCGTGGAAGCGCTCCCTTGAGACGGCGTCCATCTTCTCGGCCAGACCGGCGTAGCGCTGCGCTGCCTCAGCGTTGCGACGCTCCGTGGAGGGTGCCGAGGCCATCAGCGTGGCGGCGGCGACCTGCTCGATGTGGCGCAGGGCGATCTCCGGGTTGCCGTAGCGGGCGGAGATGACCTCCCCCTGCTCGGTGACCTTGAAGCGCAGGTCCACCGAATGCGGCGGCTGCGCGAGGATGGCCCGGTTCGCGGGACCTCCGCCGCGGCCCAGTGCGCCACCGCGACCGTGGAACTGGGTCAGCGTGATCTCGTGCTTGTTCGCCCAGGCGGCGATCTTCTCCTGCGCCTCGTACAGCGCCAGTGTGGCCGAGACCGGGCCGACGTCCTTCGCGGAGTCGGAGTAGCCCAGCATGATCTCCATGCGGCGACCCGTCTCCTCCAGCCGGGCCTGCACTGCCGGGTTGTGCAGCATCTCTTCGAGGATCTCCGGCGCATTGCGCAGGTCCTCGTAGGTCTCGAAGAGCGGGATCACGTCGAGCACGGGGGCGTTCTCCGCCCCGCCCATGGCCTTCTCGGCCAGGGTGTAGACATCGGCGAGGTTCTGCGCGGACTGGGTGAAGGAGACGATGTAGCGCCGTGCGGCGTCCACGCCGTAGCGCTGCTGGACCGAGGCGATGGCGCGGAAGGTCTCCAGCACCTCTTCTCCCGGGACCGCCATCTTCTCCACCGAGGCGGGGTCCTCGAGCCAGGCGAGGGTCTGCGCGTGCACCTTGGAGTGCTGGCGGACCTCCAGCTCGGCCAGGTGGAAGCCGAAGGTCTGCACCTGCCAGATGAGTTCCTGCAGATCACCGTAGGCTGCGCGCTTGGCGCCTGCCTCGACGAGCGAGTCCTGCACGACCCGCAGGTCGGCGATGAGCTCCCCGGGCACTGCATAGGCCAGATCGGCGTTGCGTTCGCGGGTGGCCTGGATGCGTCCGGTGATGGCGAGCAGGACCTGCCGGTGCGGCTCCCCGGGGGAATGCTGGGAGGCCTGCTCGGCGAGCTCTTCGGAGAGCTGGCGCTGCCGGTTCCACAGTGTCTCGAGGCCCTGGCTCGCCGGGGTGTAGCGGTCATCCAGGGTCAGCGACATGCCGGTCCGGCGGGCCCGGTTCTCGTGATCGGCGAGCACGCGGTCCGCGGCCTGCGCCACGGCCTTGCGGGTGATGGTGGCGGTGACGTTCGGGTTCCCGTCCCGGTCCCCGGCGATCCAGGAGCCGAGCCGGATGAAGGCTGGGGCCTTGGGCGCCTCGGCGCCGGAGGCCTCTCCCTGCAGCCAGTCGTCCATGCGGCGGTAGGCCTGGGTGAAGACGGAGGAGAAGGAGGAGTCGAAGACTCCCAGGGCGGTGCGCACCTCGTCCAGCGGGGAGGGGCTGGAGACGCGAAGCTGGGCGGTGCGCCACATGTTGTCGATCTCTTCGAGGATCTCGCGGCGGTTCTTGGCCAGCGCGGTGGGGCCCACCCGGGCGTCGTCGCGCGCGTCGAGCAGGGCGCCGATGCGCCGCACGGAGGCGGTGATGGCGTTGCGGCGTGCCTCGGTGGGGTGCGCGGTGAGCACGGGGTGGAAGCGCAGCTCCTTGAGCCGACGCTCGGCCTCGCGCTCGCCGACCTCGTCGGCGAGGTGGGTGAAGGCCGCGGCCACCGAATCGGTGGGGGCCTGCTCGGCCAGGGGAAGCTCACCGTCGCGGATGCGCAGAGTGCGCACGCGGTGCTGCTCCTCGGCGAGGTTGGCCAGCAGGAAGTAGGAGGTGAACGCGCGAGCGACCTCTTTGGCGCGTTCTGCGGAGAAGGAGGCGACCAGCTCTTCGGCGCGTTCGAGGGTCTCGCCGCTGGGGTCCTCCAGGGCCGCGATGGTCAGTTCGCGCAGCGCCTCGACGTCGGCGAGCAGTCCCTCGGAGCCGTACTCCTCGAGCACCTGGCCCAGCAGTCCGCCGAGCAGGCTCACGTCACGGCGCATGGCCTCGGGCACCTCGTGGGTGGCCTGGACGCGGGTGATGCTGCCGGTGGCCGGCGAGCTCGCCGGTATCGGGTGTTCCTGGGTCATGTGAATCTCCTTCTCGGATGCTTCACGTGACCCCATCGTCACGTCTGGTGGACCTGTCGGGCACCAGGAGCGCGCTCAGGTGGCGCGCCCACTGTGTTCGAGGCAACACGTTATCAAGCTCCGGGTCAGGCCCGAAGTCAGGTGCAATATTGTCCTGCTGGAAATCGGCCGGGGCACGCCGGCAGCTGCCATCCAGAGGTCTGAGATCAGGCCCACTCAGCTTCGCGCAGCGCACGACGCCGCTGCTCCAGCCCCATCAGCTCGCGGTTGATGGCCTGATGCTCCTCCGGGCTGCGTGCCGGATCCATCCGTTGGAGCCGGCCGAGCAGATTGGCCTTCTGGTGGGTGATCTTCAGCTCCACGAGCCGGTTGAGGATGGACTGGCAGTACTTCTCCAGGTGCTCGTCGGAGTTGGTGGGAAGGGCGGTGACTGCGAGCTCGGAGACGAAGGACTTGATCGGCTCGGGCACTTCATCGCGCACCGCGTTGACCCAGTTGCGCGGATCCGAGGCTGAGGCGGCGGCGATGCGCACGCCGTCGTGGATCGCCTGATGCGCCGGGGCGGTGAAGCGGACCGTGAAGATCTCTTCCCACTGCTCGGCGGTCAGGTGCGTCGGGTGCTGGAGGATGACTTCCAGCGCCTGGCGTTCCATCAGCACCGCGGGATCACGCGTGTCCGGTCGGGTGAAGCCTCGGCCCCCGCGCGGGTCCGTGGCGGGAGACTCGCGCCGCTGGCCGCTGGGCTGGTTCGACGCAGAGGACTTCTCCGCCTCCTGCTGGGGTGAGGGCTGGTGCTTCTGCGCGTAGGTGACCGCACGGGCGACGTCGTCCATCTCGGCTCCGAGCCAGCCGGCCAGTTCGCGGGTGTAGGCGGGGCGCAGCGCAGGGTCCTTGATTCCGCCCACGATCGGGGCGGTGGCGCGCAGCGCGCCCACCCTGCCTTCGATGGTGTTCAGGTCGAACTCGCGCAGCTTCGCGCGGATGGCGAACTCGAAGAGCGGGGTCTTGGAGTTGACGAGCTCCTTGACCGCCTCGTCTCCGCGGTGCTGGCGGATGTCGCAGGGGTCCATTCCCTCGGGGCCCACGGCGATGAAGGTCTTGGCGAGGAACATGTGGTCCTCCTTGAAGGCCTTCAGCGCCGCCTGCTGGCCTGCCTGATCGCCGTCGAAGGTGAAGATGACCTCCCCGGCGCCGCCCTCGTCCGAGATCAGCCGGCGCGCGATCCGGATGTGGCCCTCGCCGAAGGCGGTGCCGCAGGTGGCCACTGCGGTCTCGACCCCGGCCACGTGGCAGGCCATGACGTCGGTGTAGCCCTCGACCACGACCAGCTGGCGCTGCTTGGCGACGTGGCGCTTGGCGTGCTCGATCCCGTAGAGCACCTGGGACTTCTTATAGATGGCGGTCTCCGGGGAGTTCAGGTACTTGGGGCCCTTGTCCTCCTCGTAGAGGTGCCGGCCGCCGAAGCCCACGGTGTTGCCGATCATGTCGCGGATCGGCCACATGAGCCGGCCGCGGAAACGGTCATAGATTCCGCGGCTGCCGGAGGAGAACATTCCGGTCTCGGTGAGCTCCTCCTCGGAGAAGCCCTTGGAGCGCAGGTGCTTGAGCAGGTTGTCCCAGCCCTTGGGGGCGTACCCCACGGAGAACTGGGCGGCATGTTCGCGGGTGAATCCTCGGCCGGTGAGCATCTGGCGGGCGGTCTGCGCCTCGGGGCTCTGCAGGGCCTGCTGGAAGAACTCATCGGCGATCTTATGCGCGTCGAGAAGCCGCTGGCGGCGTCCGATCTCGGCCTTGTCGGGGCCCTTGCCGCCGTCCTCGTAGCGCAGCTCGATCCCGAGCCTGCCGGCGAGCTTCTCCACGGTCTCCTGGAAGCTGGTGTGCTCCATGCCCATGAGGAAGGCGATCACGTCGCCGGACTCTCCGCAGCCGAAGCAGTGGAAGGTGCCGACCTGGGGGCGGATGTGGAAGCTTGGTGAGCGCTCATCGTGGAACGGGCAGAGGCCCTTCCATGAGCCGATTCCGGCGCCTTTGAGCGTGACGTACTGTTCGACGACCTCGCGGAGGTCCGCACGCTCGCGCACAGCGTCGATATCCTCGCGTTTGATCAGTCCGGCCATGGTCCTAATCTACTCGGCGCGGCCAAATCATGACCGGTCGGCGCCGGTCCTGTGGAGAGCCCCCGAGGAGTGCGCCCGTGAGGGTGTTGAACTCTCGCTAGGCTGGGGAGCATGAGTGAACTTTCCGGACGTGAGCGCGTGCAGGCAGATGCCGATTCCCGGGCGGTGACCCTTGAGTTCGTCCAGCGCGGACCCGCGTCCTCCCTGGAGGAGGCGGCGCAGAATCTCGGCGTCGAGCCGCGGGAGATCGTCAAGACCCTGGTGGCCAAGGCGAAGGTCACCCAGTCCGCCACCGAGCACAGCTATGTGGTGGCGCTGATCCCCGGAGACAAGCAGGTGGACTGGGCCAAGCTGCGCCGGCTCGCGGGGATGAAGAAGATGTCGATGACCGCACCCGAGGAGGCGGTGGAGGCCACCGGGTACCACCCGGGCACGATCACCCCGTTCGGCGCGCGCACCGCCTCCGGTGAGCAGTGGCCGATCTACGCGGATGACTCGATCTCGGGCAGGATCGCCATGGGCGCCGGTGAACCGGATCTGAACCTCTTCGTGGACGCAGACGAGCTGTTCGCGGCCTTCGACGTCGTCGTCGGAGACATCGGCAAGTAGCGCACCCTCCCCTGCGCTGAGCGGCGGATTCTCCGATCATCAGGGCCCTGCTTCCGCATGAGATGCCCCGAGAATCCGCCCCTCAACGGGAGGCCGTTCAACGCGCGGCCCCCAACGCGAGGGGTTACGCGAAGAGGCGGTTGAAGACGGGGCGGCCGTTGACCAGGGTGGCGTACCACTCCAGCGCCGCACCGTCGGTCAGCGAGGCGATCTGATCGATGATCGCGCGCTGGCGACCGGACTCATCCGCCGCGTCATGGAAGTCCGCCTGGAACGGAGGCTCCAGGAACTGGTCCGCGGTCTCGCTGAGCAGCGCGTGCAGGCCCTCGATGACCTCGCTCTGCCGCGCGTAGACGGGCTTCTGCTCGCGCGAGGCCATGATGTAGTTCGCCGCGATCCCCTTCATCAGCGAGATCTCTTCGAGCGTCTCGCGCGGCACCACGAGGTCTGCCTCATGCCGGACAAGCGGACGGTCGCCGTAGGCCTCTCGGGTGGCGGTGAAGATCGCGTGGGAGAACCGGCCGATGAGCTCGCTGGTCATGTTCTTCAGCGCCGCCAGCGCCTTCCGTGAGCCGTCGGACTCCCCCACCCAGGACTCCGCGGAAGCCAGGCGCTCGAGCGCGGCCTCGATCCGCTCCGGGTCGGTCTCGGGCAGGTACCAGTCGTGGGTGGTCTGCACCACGCGGCGTCGCTGCAGCGGGTCGGTGAGGAACTTCAGCTGGAATCGACCGTTGACCACGCCGTCTTCGATGTCATGCACTGAATAGGCGATGTCATCGGCGGCGTCCATCACCTGGGCCTCCATGGACTTGCGCCGTCCCGCCACGCCCTCACGGATCCAGTGGAACACCTCGAGGTCATCGGCATAGGCCCCGAACTTCGGGCTGCGGCTGCCATCGGGCAGCGTCGGAGCCTCGTGGGTCTGCCAGGGGTACTTGACCGCGGCATCGAGCGAGGCGCGGGTCAGGTTCAGCCCGGCCGAGCGCCCGTCGGGGTGGAACCGCTTGGTTTCCAGCCGGGTCAGCAGCCGCAGCGTCTGCGCGTTGCCCTCGAATCCGCCGTGCTCGGCGGCCAGCGTGTTCAGCACGGTCTCGCCGTGGTGGCCGAAGGGCGGATGCCCGAGATCATGAGAGAGGCAGGCGGCGTCGACGACGTCGGGATCGCAGCCCAGCAGCCGACCGAGGTCTCGGCCCACCTGCGCGACCTCCAGCGAATGGGTCAGCCGGGTGCGGGAGAAGTCATCGATGTCCGGGGAGACCACCTGGGTCTTGGCGCCGAGTCGGCGCAGCGCGGAGGAGTGCAGCAGCCTGGCGCGGTCGCGCTCGAAGCTGGACCGGTAGACCGACTTTCCATGCTCGGGCACCCAGCGGGCCTCGTCCGCCTCGGTGTAGCCCGGCCGCAGGGTCGCGTATCCGCCCTCCACTCGCTCCACATTCTGCGCACTCATGCGTCCAACCTTAGCCGCCGGAGGTGTCGACCTCTGCGGCCTGAATCATCTCCCGCTGCGCCTCGTTGAGCTCCTGGGACTCCAGCCAGTCCTGTGGGAGGTGGACCTTCTTGGGCGAACCGGCCCGGCCGCGCGGCCCTTCGGCGTCGGCTCCAGGGTATTCCAGGCTCTGATCCAGCTGCCCGAGCAGATCCTCGAGCTGGGCCATGGTCTCCACGGCCACGAGCTGGGTGCGCAGCTGCGAACCCACGGCGTAGCCCTTGAAATACCAGGCCACGTGTTTGCGGATGTCCTGCATCGCCTTGCGCTCGTCCCCGTCGAAATACGGGATGAGCATCTGCGCGTGGCGCAGCAGGGTGGCGGAGACCATCGGCAGATCGGGGCGATGCCGCTCGGGACGTCCCTCGAAGGCTGCCTGGAGATCACCGAAGAGCCAGGGCCGTCCCTGACAGCCGCGGCCGACGACGACGCCGTCCACCCCGGTCTGTTCCACCATCGCCACGGCGTCCTCTGCTGACCAGATGTCACCGTTGCCCAGCACCGGGATGTCGGTGAGGGACTCGCGCAGCTCCGCGATCGCGGACCAGTCGGCCTGGCCCGAGTAGTGCTGACGGGCGGTCCGGCCATGCAGCGCCACCGCGGCGACGCCGGAGTCCCGGGCGATCTTGCCGGCTACGATGAAGGTGAGGTGATCCTCGTCGATGCCCTTGCGCATCTTCACGGTCACCGGGATGTTCGCCTTGGAGGCCTCGCGCACGGCGGTGGCAACGATGGACTCGAAGAGCCGGGTCTTCCAGGGCAGGGCGGAGCCACCACCCTTGCGGGTGACCTTGGGGACCGGGCAGCCGAAGTTCATGTCGATGTGGTCGGCGCGGCCCTCTTCGACCAGCATGCGCACGGCGTGCCCGGTGGTGACCGGGTCCACCGAGTACAGCTGCACCGAGCGGGGCACCTCATCGGGTTCGTGCTTGATGATCCGCAGGGACTCCGGGCGGCGCTCCACCAGGGCGCGGGCGGTGACCATCTCATTGACGAAGAGCCCGCCGCCGTAGTCGCGGCAGAGCCGACGGAAGGCGGTGTTGGTGATCCCGGCCATCGGGGCGAGCACCACCGGGGTGTCCACGGTGATGGGGCCCAGCTTCAGCGGCGGCAGCAGCGCGCCCGTCCGCGGCGGGGCTGTGTCTGACTGCGGCGGGGCGGCGGTCTCAACTGTCATGGAGGGAGTCCTCAGGCTGCGTCACGGGCGTAGATGAGCGCCTCGAAGTCGAACTCGGCCAGGCCTGCCTCGATGAGTTCATCGGTGACGGTCTTCAGCGGCACCATGGCGTCATCGACCTCCACCTTGACCGGGAAGTGCGCGGCCAGCATGGAGAGCATCGCGCGGCAGGAGGTCTCGGCGTCGGCCTCGGGCAGCTCCGGGTTCCAGCCCAGCAGCACGTCGGCGGGATCCTCGGTGCGCTCGGGGGTGTAGCTGATCGCGAAGGACAGGATGCTGTTGTCTCCGCCGTTGGCGGTGTCGCGCAGCACCACAGCACCCGAGGCGCCGGTCTCCGGGGCCAGCAGCATCTGCTGGGCCCGGCCCACGGTCATCTCGGAGCGGTCCCAGGTGTGCACGGCGTTGTAGAAGTCGGCGACCAGCTGGGTGAGCTCCACCGAACCGGTGGCGAGGTCCTCCAGATCGAGGCCCGCGCTGTCCAGGTCGGGCAGCTTGATCGCGCCGGGCTGGACCACGACCTGGCGGGAGGCCTGGATCTTGGTGAAGCCGTTGTCCTTGAGAAAGCACTGCGCAGCGGAGCGCTTGGCCACCCGCGACTTCAGCGACTGCACGGCGCAGTTGGGCACCTCAGCCTCGAGGATCTGCAGCATCTGCGCGGCCACACCTCGGCGGCGGTGCTCGGGAGCGACCTCCGCGTAGAAGGACAGCCGGTCAGGGTGCAGCGAGGAGCGGAAGATTGTGGCCGCCGCGACGGGCAGACCCTCGGCCTCGGCCACGATGCAGCGGGACCAGGGGTCGTTCGAGGAGGGCCGCAGCAGGCTGCGGTCCTGGTGGTGCATCGAGTTCTCCGGGTCCCCCCAGACCTGGAGCAGCTTCAGATCGTCACCTTCCGCCCAGGGCCGCACCGTGAGACCGGAGTCCAGGGTGAGGCGGGCTGGATCGGCAGGGCGAGCTGCGGCGTCGTGCTCAGTGCTCATCGCGTGTCCTTCAAGAGTGCAGACAGTGTCGTTCAGGTCAACCAATCTATGGTAGTACCGTTTCTCGGCACTGCCAAAGCGGCGAGCACGCGGCGCGATACCCGCTGTTCAGCGACTCAGTCCAGCGGATCGGCTCAGCACCTCGGCTCAGCCCAGCAGCTTGACCGCGAGGTAGGACTGCACCTTGTCCAGCGAGACGCGCTCCTGGGTCATCTCATCGCGGTCGCGGATGGTCACGGCCTGGTCCTCGAGAGTGTCGAAGTCCACGGTGATGCAGAACGGGGTGCCGATCTCGTCCTGGCGGCGGTAGCGCCGGCCGATGGCCCCGGAATCGTCGAAGTCGATGTTCCAGTGCTTGCGCAGCTGATCGGCGAGGTCCTGCGAGACCCCTGCCAGCTCCGGCTTCTTCGAGAGCGGCAGCACGGCGGCCTTGACCGGGGCGAGCTTCGGGTGGAGCTTCAGCACGGTGCGGGTGTCCACGCCGCCCTTGGTGTTCGGCGCCTCGTCCTCGGTGTAGGAGTCCACCAGGAAGGCCATCATGGCGCGGGTCAGTCCGAAGGACGGCTCGATGACGTAGGGGGTGTAGCGGGTGCCGCTGGCCTGGTCGAAGTACTGGAGCTTCGCACCGGAGGCATCGGTGTGCGAGTTCAGGTCATAGTCGGTGCGGTTCGCCACGCCCATGAGCTCGCCCCAGGCCGAGCCCTGGAAATCGAAGCGGTACTCCAGGTCGATGGTGCCGGCCGAGTAGTGGGCACGGTCATCTTCGGGGACGTCGAACTTGCGCAGGTTCTCCGGGTTCAGGCCCAGGTTGACGAACCAGTTGTAGCAGGCGTCCACCCAGTGCTTGAACCACTCGTCGGCCTCGTCCGGGTGGGTGAAGTACTCGATCTCCATCTGCTCGAACTCGCGGGTGCGGAAGATGAAGTTGCCGGGGGTGATCTCGTTGCGGAAGGCCTTGCCGATCTGGCCGATGCCGAAGGGCGGCTTCTTCCGAGCCGAAGTGACCACGTTGTTGAAGTTCACGAAGATGCCCTGGGCGGTCTCGGGGCGCATGTAGTGCAGCCCCTCCTGGTCATCCACGGGGCCCAGGAAGGTCTTCATCAGGCCGGAGAACTGCTGCGGCTCGGTCCACTTGCCGGGCTGGCCGGTCTCGGGATCGCGGATGTCAGCGAGCCCGTTCTCCGGAGGGTGGCCGTGCTTGGCCTCATAGGCCTCGATCAGATGATCGGCGCGGTACCGGCGGTGGGTGTGCAGCGACTCCACCAGCGGATCCGAGAAGGTCTTGACGTGGCCCGAGGCGTGCCAGACCGCCTGGGGGAGGATGATCGCTGAATCCAGGCCGACCATGTCGCCGCGTCCACGGACGAAGGTCTGCCACCATTCGGCCTTGATGTTCTCCTTGAGCTCGGTGCCCAGCGGCCCGTAGTCCCAGGCAGACCGTGTGCCTCCGTAGATCTCTCCGGACTGGAACACGAAGCCGCGACGCTTCGCCAGGGAGATGACTTTGTCGAGTGCGGTCTCTTTGGCCATGTGGCAGATACACCTCAGGTAGTACGGGATGAAGACAGACTGCGTCAGCTTATCGCGAGGACCGCGGGAGTGCGGAGTCAGCACGGACCTGTCCGCGGGAGGACGCGGCCACCGCCCAGTGCCGACCCCACACGACCCTCGTTTCCCTGGCAGGGACTTCGCTGCCGTCTTGTGGGCCGTCGTGTCATGGTGTCCCGAGCACCAACCCGTATTTGAGGTCGAGCTCAGCGATGGCTGCCCCCACTTCGCGGCGCAGCGCATCCTTCTCTGCGGCTGGAAGCCAACATGCATCGACGGCCCGCAGAGCCATCTGGCTCAGCTGCTCGTGCGTGGCTCCGACCTCGGAGGAGAGGATGTTGTACTCATTCGTCAGTGAGTTCGGGAACATGCCCGGATCATCGGAGCAGGGGACCACGTGGAGACCTGCATCAAGCATGGCTCTGATGGAAGCTCTCCGCCACGGTCGCCAGGACCGACGTGATGTCACACATCCGACGGTGAAGACCACTTTGTCCTCGCGCAGACGCGCGACGACGTCATCGTCTTCGAGCACGTAATAGCCGTGGTCGATGCGATCGCAGCCAAGGTCGTCGAGGCAGGTGATGGTGTTCCGGGCGCTCGGCTGGTGCTCAGAGGAATGGGCCGTTCTCCCCAGTCCCGCTCGTCCCGCCAGCTGGTATGCCTCTACGAAACGTTCCGGCGGCCCCACCGTCTCCAGATTGTCGAGTCCGACGCCTGCCACATAGGGATGCGGATGCTCGACCACTGTCCGCACCCATGCAAGCGCCTCCTGCGCGGTCTTCGACCGGTCGATCCCCGCGATGAGGCGACCCGTCATGCCGAACTCACGCTCGGCAAGCTCGACCCCTCGCGCGAGGGCCTCGACGTACCCCGTGTAGCCCAGCCAAGCCAGATGCCCCGGGAGCTCGTCGAAGAACAGTTCGAGGTGGCGAACGTTGGATCGCAGCCGCGCGTCCTCGAACGCCTCATAGACGATCCGCGTCAGATCCCCGCTGCTCTGCAACGACTGTGTCACCCATGCGCAGGCCTGGAAGAGAGAGTATGACGTCGTAGGTTCTCCCGACGAGGGGCCCTGAGGGACAGGGATTCGGGTATTCCGGTACAGCGACGGATCCGGTGGGCGGGAGTTGATATCGCGGTAGATGACCTCCGGGTCGTCGGGCAGCTCGAGACCAGCCCGTCGGGCCATCTCGGCGAAAGTCGTGGCGCGCACGGTCCCGATCAGATGGCAGTGGAGGTCGACCTTGGGCAGCTCCTTGATCCAACCCTCCGGAACTGAACCGCTCGAAGGAGTCGCGTCCTCGCTCACTGGCCGGAGACCTCTCGCGCGAAGCGATTGACCCAGTCGTCTCGAGTCTCGACCAGCTCGGTCGGATCCAAGGTGGAGTATCCGGCATCCACCGGGTCCTCCGCGATGTCGCCGACGACCTCGGTGAGTTCAGCCGGGATCTCTGCTTCGAGATTCACGGGAAGGTCTCCCACGATCTCAGCCGAACTCGTCTGGCCCTCCTGACTGAGGAGGTAGTCGATGAACTGGTGGGCCGCTTCAGTGTTGGCAGCTCCCTCGGCGATCATCGCGCGGTTGGTGGCCATGAAGCGATTGTCCTCTGGTGCGACCCACCCCACGGGTTCTCCGGAGGACACCAGATTGGTGGCGAAGCCGTTCAGGCTGCCCGCCGCGGCGATCTCACCCTGCGTGAGCAGATTCGTCACTTCGGTCGATGAACTGTAGAACTGAAGCACGCCTGGTGCCCACTCGGCTAGCTGCTCGTAGGCGGCGTCCACGTCGTAGGGCCCGCTGCCGTAGTGCCCCGCAACGCCGCTGACCATGAGCTGACCTGCGGTCACGGAGATGTCGGGAAGCGCCACCCGCCCTGATAGCGCTTCATCCCCCCACATGTCCCAGCTCGCAGCCTCCTCGGCGTCGAGTTCATCGGTGGAGTAGAGGGTCCCGTAAAGCTGATAGCTGTAGGCCGGTCCGAGGTAGGTGTCCTCTGTCGCGAAATCCGCGATCTCTTCCATTGAAGGGACCTGGTCCTGCTCAAGCTCCGCGAAGAGCTCATCTTGCTGGCCAAGTGCGGCGTAGTAGTCGCTGATCAGGACGACGTCGACCCCGGGATCCTCCCCTGCTGAAAGCTGCAATTGTGAGAGTCGGTCTGCATTGGATCCAGTGTCGAGCTCGACCTCGATTCCGGTCTCTTCGGTGAAGGGATCCACCACTGCTTCCTGGAACTCTTCGACGCCGAACGGGAATGTGCTCACCACGAGGGTCTCGTCACCGTCCTCCGTGGTCGCCGAGGAGCCGCAGGCACTGAGCAAGAGGCCACTGGTGATCAGTGCTGCGGTGGCGACGCCGGGACGCGACGCTGGAGAGTGCTTCTTGGAAAAGGTGGAAACTGGCACGGGCGTTCCTTTCAATCGGGGGTCAAGCTTGATCGTGGGTCAGACTTCATGGGGCAGCTGGGTTCGAGGGCGCTTGGTTCAGAGCTCAATCAGGCTCGCGGTGGGAGCGACGACGTCGACCTGGTCCCCCCGCTGCAGTTCCCGGGCGGCTTCGGCGCGGATGTCACACATCAGGCGAACTTCTCGACCGTTGGCCTCCCGCGCCGAGACGGTGACGAGCACGTCGACGCCCCGGTAGGCGAGATCAAGGATGTGTCCTTGCAGCCGGAGTCCACCGAGAGGTCCCTGGGATGTTCCTGCGGGCACGACTCCGAGGTGCTCGGGCCGAACGGTCAGAGTCGCGCCGTCGGAGGAGGAGAGGAAGTTCTCGTAGCCCATGAACTCGGCGACGAACCGGTTGGCGGGTGCGCCGAAGACCTCCTGGGGTGCGCCCTGCTGCATGATCTTGCCCTCGCGCATGACCACCATCTCGTCGCTCATCTCCAACGCCTCGTCCTGGTCGTGGGTCACCAGGACCACCGAGAGTCCGGTCTCGCCCTGTATGCGCCGGATCTCGCTTCGCATCTGGACTCTCAGTCGCGCGTCCAGATTGGAAAGCGGCTCGTCCAAGAGCAGGAGTTTGGGACGGACGGCGATCGCCCGGGCTAGAGCGACGCGCTGCTGCTGACCCCCGGAGAGCTGACGTGGCCTGCTTTTGGCCAGGTGTCCCAGCCCCACCATGTCCAGGCTCTCTTGGGCACGGCGGTCCTGTTCGGCGCGGGGGAGCTTGCGCAGCTTCAACCCATACGCGACGTTTTCGGCGACTGTCATGTGGGGGAAGAGCGCGTACGACTGGAACACCATCCCGAGCCCTCGACGCTCCGGTGGCAGCCGGGTCGCATCCTCACCTTGGATGTAGATGGTTCCGCTGCTGGGTTGGCTGTACCCAGCCAACATTCGCAACGAGGTCGTCTTGCCGCAGCCGGACGGGCCGAGCAGTGTGGTCAGTCGACCCGCGGGGATCTCCAGGGAGATGTCGTCCACGGCAGTGAAGTCACCGAACACCTGGCTGACGTTCTTGAAGCTCGCAGCGGGCGCGGACTGCGGATCAGGGTGATCCTCTGGGTTCCGACGGAGCGGAGTGGTGGTGTTCATCGATTGATACCTCCGAAGATCTTGGCGAATCCGACTGTGCGCTCGGCGATGACTGCAATGACCATGGTTGCGGCGAGGATGAGCGTCGAGGTGGCGGCAATCATCGGGTCATAGCTCTGCTGGACGTAATCCAGCATCGTGATGGGCAGGGTGCGCGACTCCCTGCTCTGCAGAAGCAGAGACAGCGGGACATTGTTGAAGGACGTGATGAAGCCGAGCAGCGCGGCTGAGAAGATCCCTGGCCGCAGAATCGGGAGCGTGATCGTGAAGAAGGTCCGCAACGGCGAGGCGCCCAGACCGCGAGCGGCCTCCTCCAGAGAGACATCCGATCCGGCCAATGCGGCGCCTGTGACGCGCACGGCGTAGGGCAGCAGCAATGCCGTGTGGCCGAGCAGCAGCACCGGCCAATTGTCGACACGGAAGGTGATGATGAGTTGTTGGTAGAGCGCCAGGCCAACGACGAGCTCGGGAATGATCAACGGCGAGAGAAAGAGGCCCTCGACCAACCCCTTGCCGGGCAGTGCGCCTCGATAGATCGCCAATGTCGCTGGAACGCCGACTGCAAGAGCCAGAAATGTCGAGGCCACCGCTAACTGGAGGCTGGTCAGCAGAGCGCCCGTGAACGGCGCGTAGCTCAATGCCGCATCAAACCATTGGAACGACAGTCCTTCAGGCGGGAATCGCAGAGTCGAACCGGATGTAAAAGCGGTCGCGACGACGAACAGGATCGGGACCAGCATGACGATGTAGCCAACGATCGCCAGTGCGGCCGCGACCGGTTTGCGGGTGTTCACGCGGTGGCTCCCTTCCGCCCGATACGAGCAGCAACGGTGGAGACCAGGACCACCAGAATGGTCATGACGATGGCCGTGGCTGACGCGCTCGCCCAGTCAACGGTCACGCTGGAGTACGAGTAGAGCTCCGTGGAGAGCAGCCGTTGGCGCGAACCACCGAGCAGGTAGGGCGTTGTGTAGGCCGTGACGGATCCCGCGAACACGAGCGTCGCGGCCACCACGACGCCTGGCATCGACAGGGGCACCACGACGTCCCAGAAGGTCCGACCTCGGCTGGCGCCGAGTCCGCGGGCGGCATCGTCGAGTCCAGCATCGACCTGAGAGACGGCCGAATAGCAGGCAATGATCGCCAAAGGCAGGAACAGCTGGGTCAGACCCATCACGATGGCGAATGGGGTGTAGAGCATCTGCGGCGGTGTCTCGGTGATTCCGAAGTGCACAAGGAGCTGTCCAAGTGCTCCATTGGAGCCAAGGATCACCAACCATCCGAAGGTCCGCACCACG
Source organism: uncultured Nesterenkonia sp. (assembly GCA_947494195.1). Classification (GTDB taxonomy): domain Bacteria; phylum Actinomycetota; class Actinomycetes; order Actinomycetales; family Micrococcaceae; genus Nesterenkonia. Next base: position 60,630 of record CANLUC010000008.1, read on the forward strand.
TTGCTCAGCAGCAACGGAAAGATGGCAAGTGCCAGGAGCACTCCACCCCAGCGAGAGGTGGATCTTGCGAGGATGTATGCGATGGGAAACCCCAGGGCGAGACATACAGCGGTCACGATGAGACCGAGTCCCACCGTGCGTCCAATGATGCGCAAGTCGTAGGGGTCGGTGAGCATCTCCCCGAGTCGGATGAATATCTCGGAGGCGTCTGTCCCTGGTGCCGCGAACAGGATGCCCATGGCTGGTGCCAAGAATCCAAAGATCAGGAAGGCCAGCCCCGGAAGCAGCAGGAGAGCGAATGTTCCGCGTCGTGTCATCCTGTTCCCTTCGTGAATGTAACCGGTTTCATTCAGCGTACGGGGATGGACCACGGAAGCTCCAGCCCTGGCGGTTAAATCCGTGTAAACGATTGGATGGATCCGGTTTCACATCAACCCGTATCATGTGAGCATGACCACCATCTCGGACGTCGCTGCTCTGGCCGGGGTCTCCAAGGCCACTGTTTCGCGCACGTTCACCCGGCCCCACACGGTGTCACCGGAGACAGCCCAGCGAGTCCTCAACGCCTCGACGAAGCTCGGCTTCGTGCCAAATTCAGCGGCTCGACAACTGGCTCGCGGCCGGACCGGGATCATTGCTCTGGTCGTGCCGACCCTGAGCAACAGCTTTTTCACGCCGATCATCTCCGGTGCCCAGGCGCGTGCCCAGGAGCTCGACCTGCAGCTGACCGTTGCAGTGCATTCACTCGCCGCGGCAGAGGAGCTTGCCTCGTTCGAGCGACTCTCGCGTCAGGTTGACGGATTCATCGTCGCCGCACCCTGGGGCACCGACGATGTCCTTCGGACCGCCGGGATGTACAAGCCGGTCGTTCTGCTGGACCGCGAGACGGAGGGCATGACCTCCGTCATCGCTGACACTGCCTCAGCATTCCGAAGCCTGGCGTCTCACCTCATCGCACAGGGCCACCGGCACCTCTGTTACATCGGAGGCCCTGAAAGGTCCTGGCAAGACCCGTTGCGTCTGGCGGCGGTCACGAGCGCAGCCGAGCACCTTGGAACCAAGATCACCGCTTTGGGGCCCTGTCCGGCAACCTTCGAGGCTGGTCTCGCCATCTCTGCGCAGGTTCGAGAATCAGGTGCTACAGCAGTCATCCCCTATGCGACGGCGATCGGCCTGGGAGTTCAATTCGCGCTGCTCCACGCAGGAGTTCGCGAGCTGCCGGTCGTCACCTCAGAGTCCCCCGTCGCCGAGGCACTTGGGCGAGCTCATACCCCGGTCATCGATGTCGACGGTGAAGAACTCGGCCGGGTGGCAGTCAACCAGCTCGCCGAGAGCCTGGAGTCTCCTCAGGCGACTGCTCGCAGGATTCGGCTCCGCGTGCCTGTCCGGCTCGATCCCGCAGACCAGCCCTCTGTCTGAACCCTCATGGGAGATGCCGCCTCAGGGGGCGCCGCATTTCTGGCAGCGCGATGGCACGAGGGCGCATGCCTGAGGCATGGTCACCCCGGGCGCCCTCGCAGAATGTCCGGCAGCGACGCCAGAATCACGGCGACCAGCGTCAACACGGTGCCGAGCACGGTGGCCGTGGTGACCAGGGAGCCGGGGGTCGGCAGCAGCACATCGAGCAGCAGCGAGCCCAGCAGCTGGCCCGCGATCATGCCCATCGCGGCGATGAGCACCCCGACCTGGGTGACCAGCAGCGCTCCCAGGGCGATGAAGATGATGCCGAGCGGGCCCCCGAGGTAGTGCCACCAGGTGGGCGACAGTGCCGGGTCCACCCCGGTGATGACTGCCTTGGCCGCCCAGATCAGCAGCAGGAAGAGGGTCCCGGCGAGGAAGTTGAACAACGTCCCCGGAGCCGGTCCGCCGTAGGCGGCCGAGTGCCGCCCGTTGATCGCCTGCTGGCCGGACTGCACGAACCCGGCCGAGAGCGGCAGCAGCACCAGCGCCAGCCAGGCCGCGCCGTGACCCTCCGCGGTGAGCTGCGGCGAGACGGCCCATAGCACAGCCAGCACAGTGAGCACGGCGCCTCCCACGCGGAAGGCGTTCAATCGCATGGCACCGGCCGGGCCGAGCCCGATGCGGTCCCAGAGCAGCCCGCCCAGCGTCTGGCCGGTGACCACGGCGACGGTGAAGACCGCGACGCCGATCAGCCCGATGGTCAGCGTCTGAGTGAGCACGAAGTAGCCGCCCGCGCATCCGGCCAGGAAGTACCACCAGCGGATGCGTCCGTCCCGCACTGCCGGCGCGACGCGCTTCAGACCTCGGCGACCGCGTGCTGTGCCGAAAGTGACCAGCATCATGATCAGCGTGCCCACAGAGAAGCTGATGGTGGCGGCGAGCACCGGATCGCCGATCTCGGTGGTCAGCGCGGCGTTGACCCGGCCCTGGGCGGGGATCGCCATGCCCGAGCCGAGCATCAGCAGAAGCAGAAAGGCCCAGACCAGCGGGGAGCGCGGGGCCGCGGCGGGAACGGCAGAACTCATGGGCATCACTCTATCCAGCCCCCTCCCCCAGCGATTCACCCTCCCCTGCCCACCCGTCCCCCGCGTTTTACCACCCCTCGCGTGCTCTACCCCGCCGACGGTGTGCCCGGTAGAACGCGGAAGCCCGGGTAAAACGCAGGGGGTGCCTCTATGGTTTTCGTCAAGCGGCCAGAGAGTGCTCGGATGCGATCGGGGCGGCGGGGTCTTGGTAGA
>CANLUC010000009.1 GCA_947494195.1 uncultured Nesterenkonia sp.
AGGCTCAGGGGTAGCGGAGCTCCAGCCCGTGGCGACCGCCGTGGCCGCGATACGCGGCGGGCTCCGGCTGCGTCCAGCCGCCCAGCGCATCCTCGGCCACCGAGAACACCTGGACTCCCAGGGGGTGACAATGCTCCAGCTGCTCCTGGGTGCTCGCCGCCTCAGGGCCCCACATGTGCCTCGAGAGATCTCCGCCTGGGCAGGTGGAGAGAGCGCAGAGCAGATCGATCTCGGCGAAGAACTCGAAGAAATCGCCGGGCTGCGTGGGACAGGTGTCCATGAAGTACTCGCGCTTCTCGTTCAGACCGGCGAACTGGAAGACATTGAGCACGTCGTGGATGTCCGCCTCGGTGAGTCCATGGTCCAGCACCGCCCGCGTGAGGTTCGAATGGCAATGCCGATCGAAGTCCTCCCCGCTCAGCATGCGATTCACGTACGGATCACAGCGCGTGCCCAGCAGGTCATGGATGACCTCGGCGTCGGGGTGATCGGCCAGCGAATCCCCGATCACGGTGGCCATGGGCCGCAGGTAAGGCAGCGTGGACCAGAAACGGTCATAGGTGGTCATGGACGCGCGCTGCAGCTGCCGGGTCCGCGCGGCCCAGAAGTGCTCGCGGGGGTTGTGCAGGTTCCAGAGGTTCAGGTCACCGACCTGAGGCCCTTGCACCGCATGGATCCGCACGATCGACCCCGCCTTGACCTCCCAGGCCTGCCCGGAACGGATCGGGATCTCAAACTCCTGGGTGAGCGTGCGGTCTGCTGAGGCCACACCGGCGTAGAAGCCTCGATCGGGATCGAGCGGTCCACCGGGCAGTGACTGGTACGCCGCGGGCTGGTCATATCTGCGGGCTGCACTGCGATCTGCGGTCATGCTGTCTCCTCGGAGGTCCGGCCACGAGCCTTTATTTCTACTACTCTGCCGCCTGCACCGCATCCCCTCGATGAACAGAGAAGGGCCGGCATCGACAGTTCGTGTCGACGCCGGCCCCTTCTGGCTCAGCTGTGCTCGGGCAGAGTCAGGCGCTACAGATCGGCCAGCGCAGAACTTGGATCCTCCAGGCAGGTCGCAACAAAGTTGAGGAACCCGCCGGCGGTGCCGCCGTCGCACACCCGGTGGTCGAAGGCGATGGTCAGCGTCGCGACCTTGCGCACTGCCAGCTCCCCGTGGACGGCCCAGGCGCGGTCAAGGATGCGACCGATGCCCAGGATGCCCACCTCTGGATGGTTGATGATCGGCGTGGCCCCGTCCGAGCCGAAGACGCCGTAGTTGTTCACCGTGAAGGTCCCCCCGGTGAGCTCCTTGCCGGAGATCGACCCGTCACGGGCCTCGCCGACGAGCCGTCCGATCTCGGTGTGCAGCCCGCGGGCCGAGAGCCGCTCGGCATGCCGGATCACGGGCACGACAAGACCGGCCGGTGTCTGCGCGGCGAACCCGAGGTTCACTCCGTCGAAGTGCACGATCTCCTGACTGCCGTCCTCGCGCTCCTCGAGCCGAGTGGCAAGATCCGGGTAGCGGGAGAGCCCGGCCAGCACGAATCGACTCAGCAGAGCCAGCAGCGAAGGTGCAGCGCCGCCGTCCCTGGCCGCCTGTTCCTTGAGGCGGGCACGCAGGGCGAGGACCTCGGTCATGTCCACGTCCTGCCAGACGGTCGCCTCGGGGATCTCCCGGCGCGAGCGTGACAGCGTGGTGGCCACCGCCTTGCGCATCCCTGACATCGGGACGCGCTCGCGCACCTCGAGACCACCGGGAGCGGCCGCCGTCGTGGAGCCGGGCGCGGACTTCGAGGAGGTTGCTGCCTTCGCGGGCGCCGCGGCCTTCGAGGATGCAGCCGGAGCCTCGGAGCCCTGGGGCTGATCCGCCGCGGCGCTGCCCTGCGCAGCAGGAGTCTCCTGCTTCGAGGGGGCGCTGATGGCTGCCTGGACATCGGCGCGCAGGATCATTCCGTCCGGACCGGAGCCACGGAGCGCACCCAGCGACACTGAGTGCTCCCTGGCGAGACGGCGCACCAGCGGAGAGGACACCCGAGGGGCCTTCTGCTGAGAAGCGGGGGCGGTCGGGCCACCCTGTGCGGTCTCGCCGCTGCCGCCGGCCTCGGTCTGCCGTCCAGCACCGTTGCGCCGGCGTCGTCGTCGGCTGTTCGAGGAGGTGGAGGTGCCGTAGCCGATCAGGACGTTGCCCGAGCCCTCCTCTTCGGGGTCGGAGACGTCTCCGGTGGCGGGGGCGGTGCCGGCGCGCTCCTCCTCGCGGTAGCTCAGCGCTCCGGCGTCCTCGCCGGCACCGGCCGGGGAGGCGTCGTCGCTGGAATCGGTGGCGCCACCCTCACCGTCCACGGTGATCAGCGGCTGGTCGACGATCATGGTCTCGCCCACGGCGCCGTGCAGCGTGGTGACGACCCCGGCGTAGGGGGAGGGCACCTCGATCGCTGACTTCGCGGTCTCCACCTCGGCGATGGGTTGGTCCACCACGATCGTCTCGCCCTCGGCCACCAGCCAGCTCAGCAGCGTGGCCTCGGTGAGTCCTTCGCCCAGATCGGGCAGATTGAACGTGGTCATCTCAGTCCTCCCACTGCAGTTCGTCGAGAGCGTCCAGGATGCGGTCCACGCTGGGCAGGTGGTGCTCCTCGAGCTTCGGCGACGGATACGGAATGTCGAAGCCGGTCACGCGCTTGACCGGGGAGGAGAGCGAATGGAAGCTGCGCTCCTGGATCCGGGCGACGATCTCGGAGGCCACGGACACGAAGCCCTGCGCCTCGGCGATCACGATGGCACGTCCGGTCTTGGCCACGGTGGCGGCCAGGGCCGCGTCGTCGAAGGGGACGATGCTGCGCAGGTCCAGGACCTCCGCGGAGATCCCGTCCTCCGCGGCGGCCGCGGCGGCCTTGAGCGCGGTGGACACGCTGGGCCCGTAGCTGATGAAGGAGACGTCGGTGCCCTCCCGGACGACGACGGCGCCGCCTTCCGCTCCGACCCCGGCGGCCGGGGCCGAGGAATTCTCTGCGGCGGACTCGTACTGGGTCCGCAGTGCGCTGAGATCCACGCTCTCCTTGGTCCAATAGAGCTTCTTCGGCTCGAAGAAGACCACCGGGTCCGGCGAGTCGATGGCTTCGCGCAGCATCAGGTAGGCGTCGGTCACCGTTGCCGGGGTGTAGATCTTCAGCCCCGGGGTGTGCGCGTAGTAGGCCTCGGAGGAATCGCAGTGGTGCTCCACCCCTCCGACTCCTCCGCCGTAGGGGATGCGGATGACCATGGGCAGGCGGACCCGCCCGCGGGAACGGTTTGCGGTCTTCGCGACGTGGCTGAAGATCTGTTCCAGCGCCGGGTAGGCGAAGGCGTCGAACTGCATCTCGATGACCGGGCGCATGCCGTTCATGGCCATGCCCATGGCCATGCCGGCGATGCCGGATTCGGCCAGCGGGGTGTCGAAGCATCGGCCCTTGCCGAAGCGCTGGGTCAGCCCGTCGGTGATGCGGAAGACGCCGCCGAGCGTGCCGACGTCCTCACCGAAGACGCAGACCGAGGCCTCGCGCTCCATGGCATCGGACATCGCGGTGTTCAGCGCGGCCGCGAAGGTGGTGGGCTTGGCGGCCGTGGCGGTCTCGGCCGCTGCGGGCATGGTGGTCGTGGTGGCCATGGGTCAGCCCTCCTGGTTTCGAGCGAGCTCATCGGCCAACTGGGCGCGCTGTTCGCGCAGCTGGGCGGTGGGAGCGGAATAGACGTGGTCGAAGATCTCCAGCGGGTCCATGGCCGGTTCGGTGGTCATCGCGAGCCGCAGTGCCGCCGCGACCTCCTCCGCCTTGCCGCTGATGCGGGTCTCGGCGTTCTCATCGAGCACGCCCCGGTCGGTGAGGAAGGTGCGCATGCGCTGCAGCGGATCGCGCTGCTTCCACTGCTCGACCTCATCGGACTCGCGGTAGCGGGAGTCGTCGTCGGCGTTGGTGTGGGCCTGCATGCGGTAGGTGATGGCTTCCAGCAGCAGCGGCATCGAATTCTTGCGAGCAAGGTCGACGGCGCGGCGCAGCGTGGCCAGCACGGCCACCATGTCATTGCCGTCCACCTGCTCGCCGGCCATCCCATAGCCGATCGCCTTGTGGGCCAGCGAGGGGGCGGCGGTCTGGTGCGAGAGCGGCACGGAGATGGCGTAGCCGTTGTTCTGCACGAAGAAGACCACCGGGACCTCGAAGACGGCAGCGAAGTTCAGGGCCTCATGGAAGTCGCCCTCGCTGGTGGCGCCGTCGCCGCACATGGCCAGAACCACGGTGTCCTCCCCGCGCAGCTTGGCCGCATGGGCCACCCCGACGGCATGGAGCAGCTGGGTGGTCAGCGGGGTGGACATGGCCGAGATCTTGTACTGCAGCGGGTCATAGCCGCAGTGCCAGTCCCCGCGGAAGGAGACCATGACCTCCAGCGGGTCCACGCCGCGGCTGATGGTGGCCACGGTGTCGCGGTAGGTGGGGAACATCCAGTCCGCATCACCCAGTGCGAGCGCCGCGCCGACCTGGCAGGCCTCCTGTCCGTGGGAGGAGGGGTAGACGGCGAGCCTGCCCTGCCGGACCAGGGCGTAGTTCTGGTCATTGACACGACGCCCCACCACCAGCGCCTCGTAGGCCGCGAGCAGCGCATCGTCTTCCGGGATCGGGTACTCGTGGCCCGGGCTGGTGCCCTGCTCCTCCTCGGGAATCAGTCTCCCATCGGGGGCGAGCATCCGGATCTGCTGGGCGGCCGGGAGCATGTACTGCTCCGGGGTGATCCCGAAGCTGCTGCTGGTGTCCCGGATGTGGGAGCCCTGTTCGGTGGCCCCCGGTGCTGTATCGCTGGTCATGCCCAGCCTCCTCGAAAGACGTCCATCACACGTGTGGTGCATCACACTCTTGGTATGAGTGTGGCTCAGCTCACGTGCATGGGGCCATCGGAAGCGTGGATCCGAGACGGGGTCTGCCGTGGGATGGCTGCGGCTGGACGAACTGTGTGCTTCGAAGGCCGTCACGCTGGTATCGTCCAGAACTATGGCCCAGGAGCGAGACAGACCGACAGAACGCGACATCTCGCTGGACTCCGTGGATCATCAGATCCTGCACGCGCTCAGCGTGGACGCCCGTCAATCGGTCTCGGCCATCGCCGCCGGCCTGCACCTCTCCCGCGCCAACGCCTACGAGCGCATCTCCCGGCTGCGCCGATCCGGAGTGCTTCAGGGCTACACCGCGGTGATCGATTCCCGCGCCGCCGGGATGGCCACGGCTGCCTATGTCTTTCTCACGCTGAAGCAGGACGACTGGGAGGTGCTGCGCGGGGCGCTCGCCGATGAGCCTGCCGTGCGGCATCTGGCTCTGGTGGGAGGCCAGTACGACGCCGTCCTGCTGGTGCGCACCCGGACCGTGGAGGAGCTTCGCCGGGTGATCTTCGAACGGATCCAGTCCCTGGCCTGCGTGCAGTCCTCCCAGACAGCGTTGATCTTCGACGATCACACTCAGCATGAGCACCCAATGCCAAGGAGGCAGTCATGAGCTTTCGCGCAGCACTGATCCAGCAGTCCCTGAACAAGGGCCGAGTCCAGGAGCATCAGGCAGAACTGGCTGATCTCGAGGAGGAATTCCTCGCCGACTCCGGCGGAGACGCCCCGGTGGACATCGCCGTGCACTACTCCGGGATCAACTACAAGGACGGGCTCGCGCTGGCGGGCAAACCCGGGGTGGCCCGCACCTCTCCGCTGATCCCCGGCATCGATCTGGTCGGTGAGGTGACCGCCTCGGCGGATCCACGGTTCAGCCCCGGGGACGAGGTGGTGCTCACCGGCGGCGGCATCGGCGAGTCGGCACACGGCGGGCTCGCCCAGCGGGCCCGAGTGTCGGGTCAGCACCTGGTGAAGCTCCCCGCGGGGCTGACCCCGCGGCAGGCCGCGGCCATCGGCACAGCAGGGTTCACCGCGATGCTCTCGGTGCTCGCGCTTCAGCGCGGGGGAGTGCGGCCTGAGGCGGGCGCCGTCGTCGTCACCGGATCCGCCGGGGGTGTGGGATCGGTGGCGATCGCGCTGCTGGCGAAGCTCGGCTATCAGGTGAGTGCGGTGACCGGTCGGGCGGACACCCAGGGTGAGTACCTGCGCCGCCTCGGCGCCAGCGAGCTGCTGGACCGCGCCGAGTTCGCCGAACCCGGCGCCCCGCTGCAGAAGCGCCGCTGGGCAGGCGGCGTGGACTCGGCCGGCTCCGCCACGCTGGCGAACATCCTCTCGCAGACCGACGACGGCGGCACGGTCACCAGCTGCGGGCTTGCGCAGGGCCATGACCTGCCCACCACCGTGATGCCGTTCATCCTGCGCGGCGTCACGCTGGCCGGGATCAACTCCGTCACCGCGCCACAGGCGCTGCGCGAAGAGGCCTGGGACCGGCTCGCCGCCGATCTGCCCCTGGAGCTGCTGGATGAGATGACCCAGGAGATCGCCCTGGACGGGGTGTTCGAGCAGGCTGAGCAGATCCTTGCCGGCCAGGTTCGTGGCCGCACCGTGGTGAATCTCGGGAGCTGATCCCGAGCGGCTCAGGAGTGGCTCCGGGGCGGAGCTCCGTGTGCGGGGTGTCACATCCGCGCTTCTCGCGTTAGGATGAGACAAATTACCGACCGATCGGTCAGTTGTGCCGCGGTCTGTCCCACTGTCACCGAGAGGACCCCATGGCTGCCCTTGACACTTCTGCGGCTCCGCGCCTGCTGCCCAGCTACATCCAGGATTCCTGGTGGACCCCGGAGAGCCCGGAGCGGGCCAGTGACATCCTCGACGCGTCCACCGGCGATCCGGTCTGCAGGGTCTCCACCGACGGGCTGGACACGGCCGCCGCCGTCGCCCACGCTCGCTCGGCCGGTCAGAAGAGCCTGGGGCAGCTGACCATCCACCAGCGTGCGCTGCGGCTCAAGCACCTGGCGGCCTACCTCCACGAGCACCGCGAGGAGCTCTACGAGCTCTCCGACCGGACCGGCTCCACCCGCCGAGATCACCTGATCGACGTCGACGGCGGCATCGGCACCATTCGCACCTTCTCCTCCAAGGGACGCAAGGAGCTGCCGAACGCCAACGTCATCGTCGACGGGGCGGTGGAGCAGCTCTCCCGCGACGGATCCTTCCTGGGTGAGCACATCTACACCCGACTGACCGGTGTGGCGGTGCAGATCAACGCCTTCAACTTCCCCGTCTGGGGGATGTTGGAGAAGTTCGCACCCAGCTTCATCGCCGGGGTCCCGACCATCGTGAAGCCGGCCTCGCAGACCGCCTACGTCACGCAGGCCTGTGTGCGGCTGATGATCGACTCCGGGCTGATCCCCGACGGCGCGCTGCAGCTGATCTCCGGATCCGCCCGTGACCTGCTCGATCACCTGGATCACCGCGATCACGTGGCCTTCACCGGGTCCGCGAACACAGCCCAGCTGCTGCGTTCCCACGACAACGTGGCGAACCAGGGCGTGCGTTTCACGGCCGAGACCGATTCGCTCAATGCCGCCATCCTCGGCCCCGACGCCGCGCCGGACTCCGTGGAGTTCGAGGCCTTCATCAAGTCGGTGACCCTGGAGATGACCGCGAAGACCGGCCAGAAGTGCACCGCGATCCGCCGAGTCATCGTGCCCTCCGCACAGGTGGACCCTGTGGTGGAGGCGCTGCGTTCACGGCTCGAGTCCTGCGTGGTCCTCGGCGATCCGCGCGACGCCGACACCACGATGGGTCCGCTGGCCTCCACCGACCAGCGCGATGAGGTCGCCCGGGCCGTGGACACGCTGGTCAGCGCCGGCGGCGCGGTGCGCGTGGGCGGGCCCGAATCAGGCACGGGATCCGCCGATGCATCACGGGGTGCGTTCTTCCCGGCCACCGTGCTCTCCTTTGCCGAACCCCGCACCCCCGCGGTGCACACAGTCGAGGCCTTCGGGCCGGTCACCTCGGTGCTCGGCTACACCGACATCGACGACGCCGTGGACCTCGCCGCGCTCGGCGGTGGGTCCCTGGTGGCCACGGTCTGCACCCACGACCCTGAGATCGCTGCGGAGTTCACCCGCGGGATCGCCTCCCACCACGGGCGTGTGCTGTTCCTCGACCGCGACGACGCCAAGACCTCCACCGGTCACGGCTCCCCGCTGCCGCACCTGGTGCACGGCGGCCCCGGGCGCGCAGGAGGCGGCGAGGAGCTCGGCGGCATCCGCGCGGTCAAGCACTATATGCAGCGCACTGCGGTCCAGGGTTCACCCGATCTGCTGACCGGAGTGACCGGAGTGTGGCACCGCGGCGCGAAGGCTGTCACGGCGACGCCGGAGACCGTGGCCGACGGATCGGCGGTGCACCCGTTCCGCAAGTCCCTGGCGGAGCTGCGCATCGGTGATCAGTTCGCCTCAGGCCTGCGCACCGTGGCGCTGGAGGACATCACGGCCTTCGCCGAGTCCACCGGTGACACCTTCTACGCGCACACCAATGAAGAGGCCGCGACCGCGAACCCGTTCTTCCCGCGCCGGGTGGCCCACGGTTACCTGCTGGTGGCCTGGGCTGCGGGGCTCTTCGTGGAGCCGGCACCCGGGCCGGTGCTGGCAAACACCGGCCTGGAGAACCTCTCCTTCCAGACCCCGGTGACCTACGACGACTCGATCCGGGTGACCCTGACCGCGAAGCAGATCATCCCGCGCGAGACCGATGACTACGGCGAGGTCCGTTGGGACACGGTGCTGCACAACCAGCATGACGAGATCGTGGCCACCTATGACGTGCTGACCCGCGTGGCGAAGGAGAACAAGCCCGAGTGGAGCTCCTCATGATCTGACCCTCCTTTCGGCGGCTCTGATCAACCCGCCGGGCTCCGATCCTCATGTCCCCGGGCAAGACGCGGTATTGTAGTTCGCTGAATGACGTTCAGGTGGACTAGAGGTGAATCAGGGATGACGGACATGCGAGCATCTGGATCGCGAGATGCTGCCGCATCCCGGCGCGTTCGATCGACGAGCGGGCGGGTCGGCAGGGTCCTTGCTGGCGTACTGCTGTTCTCGCTGACCTGGCTGGGTATGGCGCTGCTCATCGCGGCGGCCATCATCCACTTTCACTGGGGCAAGGTCACCGTGGTGCAGGTGCTCATGAACCTCATGTCGATGGAGATCGGCGGCGGGGGCGGAGTGATCGTCTGGGTCTGCATCCTGGGAATCGGCGTCGCTCCGCTGCTGCTGACGATCGCGGTCCTGTGGTGGCCGTCGATCCTGCGTCGTATCCGTCGGCGCAGGCCGGCATCGGGCCGCTCCCACAGTCCATCGTGGTTCGGGCGCGGCATCTACGCCGTCCTCGTGCTGGCGCTGATCATCGGCGGGCCTGCGGCCTTCGTGAGCACCGTACAGGTGACCGACTACCTCGAGGCTGCGGATTCGAAGTTCGATCTCGGTGACCACTACGTGGACCCGAGCGTCACGTCGGACGGAGACCCCCGAAATCTGCTCATGGTCTATCTCGAGTCCGGGGACGATGCCCTCGGGGACGACGAGCTCTTCGAGAAGGACGTCTACGAGTCGCTGAAGGAGGTGACCCGTGCCGAAGATGGCTGGCAGAGCATCGATGACCTGAGACAGTACGACGGCAGTGGCTGGACCATGGCTGGTCTGGTCTCGACACAGTGCGGAGTTCCACTGAGCGGCATTCTCTCCGCCGCGAGCAGCGGGTCCTACGCAGAGCGAGGTGTGGGGACCGAGACCTATCTGGGTGGGCTGACCTGCCTGGGGGACATCCTCGAAGACAACGGCTACACCAACGTGTTCCTCGGCGGTGCCAACCCCTCCTTCGCCGCGAAGGACACCATGCTCAATAACCACGGCTACTCCAAGGTCCTGGGCAGAGGCGACTGGCGCGACGCCGGAGAGCCGGACAGCAGCTTCCGCAGCGACTGGGGCCTCAGCGATCAGCGGCTCATGGAGTACGCCAAGGACGAGCTCGACGCCCTGCATGCAGAGTCTGCGGAGACCGGTGAGCCGTTCAACCTCTCAGTGCTCACGCTCGATACCCACGAGCCGGTGCATGTCCACGACTACTGCACAGTGGACACGGAGAAGGAAGCGACCTCCGTCTACGCCTGCTCCATGAACCAGGTGGCCGGACTCGTGGAGCACATGGAGGAACAGGGCTACCTCGAGGACACCGCTGTGGTCATCATGGGGGACCACCTCAAGCCTGCCGACCCGGGAGATGCGTTCCACGAGCAGCTCGGTGCACACGAGGATCGCGGTCTGTTCAACCGCATCTGGATTCCAGGGGAGCAGGAGCTGACCCCGATGCGCTCGGACATCGATCAGCTCAACATGTTCCCGACGATCCTCGAGGTGGCCGGCCTCGAGGTGGAGGGTCATGAGGCTGGCGTAGGTGTCTCGGCCTTCACCGACGATGTGCCCGAGGACTCGGCACAGTCGCTCTCCCCAGGGGCCTATGCCGAGCTGCTCAAGTCCCGGTCCGCAGAGTTCTACGAGGATGCCTGGGTCGGCGAAGACGTCACCCCATAACCCCTGATCCTTAAGGGAAAAAATCGTAGACCTCTGGCGAATCGTAGAGCTATAGCTCTACGACATTGCCGGAGGTCTACGATTTTTTCGGGGAACGGGGACCGGGGGAGGGGCTGCTCAGCGCTGGATCACGTGCGGCTGAGCGACCTCCTTGAGGCCCTGCAGGCCGAACTCCAGGCCGAAGCCGGACTGCTTCGCGCCGCCGAAGGGCACTCGTGGATCGATCGCGCCGTGCTTGTTGATCCAGGTGGTGCCGGCCTGGAGCCGCGAGGCGACCTCAGTGGCACGGGCGACGTCTGAGGACCACACCGAAGAGCCGAGGCCGACCTCGAGACCGTTGGCCCACTCGATGGCCTGGTCCAGCTCGCTGTAGCGGATGATCGGCAGGGCAGGGCCGAACTGCTCCTCGGTGACCAGCGGGTTCTGCGGGTCGATGTCTGCCACGAGGGTGGCGGGATAGAAGAAGCCCGCGTCGTCGTCGTCGGGGTCTGCACCGATCAGCACGCGCGCACCGGAGTCCTTCGCGGCATCCACCAGTCGGGCCACGATGTCGCGCTGCTTCGCGTTCTGCAGCGGTCCCAGGACGTTCTGCTCCTCGAGGCCGATGCCCATCGGCATTTTCGCGGCCACCTCGGTCAGCGCCTGGCAGACCTCCTCGTAGATCGCATCCGGCACATAGAGCCGCTTCAGCGCCGCGCAGGTCTGACCCGTGTTGATGAACGCGCCCCAGAACAGATCCTCCGCGATGGCCGCCGGATCAGCGTCATCGAGCACGATTCCGGCGTCATTGCCGCCGAGCTCCATGGTCATCCGCTTCATCGTGTCGGCGGCGGTCTTGATGATGGTCTTGCCCGTGGCCACCGAACCGGTGAACATGATCTTCGCGATATCGGCATGCTCGGTGAGCTGCTTGCCCAGCGAACCATCACCAGGCACTGCGATGAGCACGTCTGCCGGCAGCGCGGAGTTCAGCACCTTGACCAGGGCGAGCACACTGAGCGGGGTGTATTCGGAGGGCTTGATGACCACCGTGTTGCCCATGCGCAGCGAGGGGGCGATCTGCCAGACGGAGATCATCATCGGCCAGTTCCAGGGGCCGATCGCGCCGACGACGCCCAGCGGGCGGTAGTGCAGCTCGGCGTACCCGGACTCGTCATCGAGGAGCACCTCCGGCTCCACCGGGATCGAGGCGGCGGCGCGGAGCCAGGCCGCGCACGCGCCGACCTCGAAGCGGGCGTTGGGCCCGTTGAGCGGCTTGCCCTGTTCGCGGGAGAGCAGCTGGGCGAGTTCCTCGGCGTGGGCCTCCACCGCGTCGGCGGCGGCGTGCAGTGCTGACTGACGCTCGCTGTCCGGCGTGGCGGCCCAGGAGACCTGGGCGCGCACGGCACGGGCGACGGCGTCGTCGAGGTCCGCGGCAGAGGTCTGCGGAGCGCGGGCGATCAGCTCGCCGGTGGCGGGGTCGAGGATCTCTGGACCGTCAGCGGACTGGATCTGCTCGAGCAGGGTGGTGGTCATGATGTGGAATCTCCTTGGGTCACAGCTCAACTGGTATAGGACCAGCCTCGCGACCGCTTCGGAGATGTCTTTGTCCCCAGACGCACAGACCTGTGCAATCGGTGCATACCTGTGTCGTGGGTCACATGCGAGTCACATGCGGGAGAAGCAGAGCCTCAGACGTGGTGGCGCGCGGCCCTGCGATCCTGGTGCAGCTCCCAGCGCAGCTCCGCCGCGGTGGTGATCGCAACCACCGAGCCGATGATCGGCAGGGCGAAGGCGACGAGGAACATCACCAGCGCGTGGGTCTTGGTGCTGGTCAGCGGGATGGCGAACAGCGCCGCGACGATGCCCAACACCCAGATGCCGAGGATGACCGCTTCAATGAATTCAATGGCTTCCATGCGAGAAGGCTAGACCTGTGCCTGGCCCACGGCAAGCCTGAATGCGTATGTGCGCGGTCACGTTTCAGCGACCTTTGAAGACCGGCTGCCGCTTCGCCTGGAAGGCGGCGAAACCCTCCGAATAATCTGCAGAGTTGCACAGCCTGCCCTGGGCGTGGTTCTCATCCTTGAGCGACTCCCAGAGTCCGAAACGCTGGTCTCGGAGTGCCGCCACGAGTGCCTTCGACTCGCGGAAGGCCAGCGTGGCCCCCTGGGCGGCGACGGCGGCCTTTCCGCGAGTGAACTCGAGGAGCTCCTCCGGGTCCAGGACACGGGAGAAGAGTCCGGCGGACACCGCCTCAGCACCGGACATCAGGTCCCCGGTGTAGATCAGATCCAGCGTGCGGTGGGCACCGAGGCGCTCCACGAACAGAGCATGACCCCCGGAATCGAGCGTGGCGCCCAGCGCGGCGAAGGGAGAGCCGATCTTCGCGTTCTCGGCGACATAGACCACGTCTGTGGCGATGGCCAGTCCGAGGCCCACGCCGAGGCAGGCTCCCTGGACCGCGGCGAAGGTCGGCGCCGGGAAAGCTGCCATCCGGCGCATCAGCGGAGTGACCTTCCCCTGCAGGAAGCCCAGTGCATCGTCGGTGGCCGGCACGACCTCGGAGATGTCCCGCCCGGCGCAGAAGCCTCTGCCCTCGCCGCGCAGCAGCAGGGCGCGGACCCCGGCCTGTTCGGCCTCCTGGTACGCGGCGTCAAGCTCATCGACCGCCTGCTCGTTCAGGGAGTTCAGCTTCTTGGGGGCGTCGAGGACGATCTCGGCGACGCCGTAGTCGATGGTCAGGTTGATCATGGCAGCTCCTGTGTCGGTGATGGCGCTCAGGCGTCGTAGTCGACCACGAGCTTCTCGGAGGTGGGACGGGTCTGGCAGGTCAGGATGTAGCCCGCGGTGACCTCGTCGGATTCCAGCGCGAAGTTCTCCTCCATCTCGAAGTCACCCGAGACCACCTTCGCGCGGCAGGTGCCGCAGACTCCGCCGGCGCACGCGAAGGGAACGTCCGAACGGGCGCGCAGAGCGGCGTTGAGCACGGTCTCTCCCGATCCCGTCGGGGAGGCCACCTGGCCGGTGAGCCCGTCGAGGGTGAACTCGATCTGGACGTTCTCGCCCTCCGGATCGGCCTGAACCTTCCGGCCCTGCTGGCCTTCGGGGCGGTCCGGGCGTCCGGTGGTGAACAGCTCGAAGCGGATGTCGTTCTCATCGACCCCGCGGGCCGCGAGAGAGTCCCGAGCCATCTGCACCAGCTCGAAAGGCCCGCAGAGGAACCATTCATCGGTGTCCTGGACGCGCAGCACCTTGTCCAGCAGATCGCTGAGCTTCTCCTCGTCGATCCGCCCGGTGAGCAGCGGGTTGATGCGCTGCTCCCGGCTGAGCACGTGGTGCACCGCGAGCCGGGAGGGGTAGCGGTCCTTGAGGTCGCCGAGCTCCTCGGCGAACATCACGTCGCCGGCAGAGCGGTTGGCATAGACGAGGTCGAAGGTCGAGTCCTTCGAGGCGGCCAGCACGGAGCGCGCGATGGCCATGATCGGGGTGATCCCGGATCCGGCGGCGAAGGCGACCAGGTGCACATCCGAGCGCAGGGCCACCGCCTCCTCCGCGAGCTTCGCGGGATTGTTCATCGAGGTGATCGCAGTCTTGGAGACGAAGGCCCCCGAGGGGTTCATCACCTCCATCTGATCCCCGGGCTTCAGCGACTCATTGGCCCAGTTCGAGAACAGTCCGCCGAGATCGCGCTTGATCGCCACACGGATCTCGCCCGGGGTGGGTTCGGTGCAGATCGAGTAGGAGCGACGGACCTCCTGGCCCTCCAGCTCGGTGCGCAGAGCGACATACTGCCCGGGTGCGTAGTCGAAGTCCTCCTGCAGCTCCTCGGGCACGGCGAAGGTGACCTCCACCGAGTCTGAGGTCAGCGGGCGCACCTCCGAGACGGTCAGCGTGGAGAAGCTCGCGCGGCGGCGGGTGGTCGTCGACATCAGTGCACCTTGAAGTGGTCAAAGGGCTCCAGGCAGTCGCGGCACTGGTAGAGCGCCTTGCATGCGGTGGAGCCGAAGCGGGTCATCTCACGGGTGTTGGGGGAGTCGCAGCGCGGGCATTTCACGCTCAGACCCACCCGGACCGGCCCCAGGGCCGCCTTGCCGGTGGGCGGGGCGACGCCGTACTCGCGCAGCTTCGCCTTGCCCTCATCGGTCATCCAGTCGGTGGTCCAGGCCGGCTGCAG
Organism: uncultured Nesterenkonia sp.; assembly: GCA_947494195.1. GTDB lineage: Bacteria > Actinomycetota > Actinomycetes > Actinomycetales > Micrococcaceae > Nesterenkonia. The sequence continues at coordinate 14,645 of CANLUC010000009.1, forward strand.
CACGGTGTCCACGCGCACGTCTTTGTGCCCGGCGTGGCGCAGCGCAGCGGTGACATCGGCATGGATCGTGTCCATGGCGGGGCAGCCCGAATAGGTGGGCGTGATGACGACGACGGCGGTGCCGTCCTCCTCCAGCCGTGCCTCGCGCAGGATCCCGAGATCGGCGATGCTGAGCACCGGGATCTCCGGATCGTTCACGGTGGCGGCGACCTCCCAGACGGTGGCGTCGGCGGGAAGGGTCACAGCTTCTGGTCTCAACGTCCCCATGACTGCTCCTTTCACCAGGTGGCTCCGGGGTGGCTGCGGGCCAGGACCTGCATCTCGGCGAGGATGAAGCCGCGCTGCTCGGAGTGACGCCCCGAGCGGTCGGCTCCGTGTGCGCCGGACATGTCCGGCACGCTCAGTCCGGCCTCTTCGATGACCTGGTGCAGCCGGTTCAGCGTGGACTCGCGCAGCGCCGAGGGCAGCACCGCGACGTCGGCGAGCTCGGCGATGGGCTCCACATCGGTGAAGAGCTCCTCCACATAGGACCAGACCGAATCCAGGCCCGACTGCATGCGTCGGGAGGACTCCTCGGTGCCCAGTCCCAGACGGAGCACCCACTGGGCGGCGTGGTCCTGGTGGTAGTCCACCTCCTTGTGCGCCTTCGCCGCGATCGCCGCGAGAGTGGCATCGGTGGAGTTCACCAGACGGCTGTAGAGCTCGTGCTGGTAGAAGCTGAAGATCAGCTGCCGAGCGATGGTCTTGCCGAAGTCACCGTTCTCCTGCTCCACGAGGCGGCAGGAGCGGAACTCCTCCTCCTCGCGGAAGTAGGCGAGGTCGTCCTCGGACTTGCCCCAGGCGGTGCCGGCATAGGTGAGCAGGAACCTGGCGTGGCCGAGCAGGTCGAGTGCGATGTTCGCCAGGGCCACGTCTTCTTCCAGCTCCGGTGCCCGAGACACCCAGGCGCCGAGTCGCTGCGAGAGCATCAGCGCGTCGTCGCCCAGGATCAAGGCATAGCGGGCGGTGGCCTCATCGGCCGTGGCGCCTGAGGCGGCGATCTCTTCGGCGGTGATCGCCTCGCCCTGAGACTGCCGGGTGGCGGAGTCATGCGATGCGAAGCTCACAGGTGCTTCACCCCTTCTGACTGGGTGTAATAGGTGGCGTGGCGGTAGCTCTTGCCCTGGGCCGATTCGAAGTAGCCGCCCTTGGAGTCAGGATCCGAGGCCATGATCGCGTCGGCCGGAACCACCCACACCGAGGTGCCCTCATTGCGCCGGGTGTAGAGATCCCGAGCATTGCGGATCGCCATGGTGGCGTCCGGAGCGTGCAGCGAGCCGGCGTGCACGTGGGAGAGTCCCCGCGAGCCTCGGATGAAGACCTCCCACAGGGGCCAGGTGCTCGAATCTGCGCTGGAGGACATGGCCTCGCCTTTCTTGCGGTGGTGACGACGTCTGGTCGGTCAGCGTTCAGGGGTGGTGCGAAGGTGGACGAGGCTCAGGCGCCAATCAGGGCTGCCCGGTCGCGGTCCTGCTCCTGGGATGCTCGGTTGGCGTAGGCCACGGCGGCTTCGCGGACCCAGGCTCCCTCGTCGCGGGCGCTGCGGTAGTGCTCCAGGCGCTGGCGGCTCAAGGGGCCGTTGCCCTTGATCACCGCGAAGAACTCGTCCCAGTCCAGCTCGGCGAAGTCATAGTGGCCGCGCTCCTCGTTCCACTTCAGCTCGGGATCGGGGAGGGTGAGGCCCAGGGCCTCGACCTGCGGGACGATCATGTCCACGAAGCGCTGCCGCAGCTCGTCGTTGGTGAAGCGCTTGATGTTCCACGCCATCGATTGCTGCGAGTTCGGGGAGTCCCCGTCCGGCGGGCCGAACATCTGCAGCGCCGGTCCATAGAAGCGGTCCACGGCGGCCTGGGCCATCTCGCGCTGCTCCTGCGTGCCGTGGGACAGCGAGTAGAGGATCTCCCAGCCCTGGCGCTGGTGGAAGGACTCCTCCTTGCAGATGCGGACCATGGCGCGGCCATACGGCCCGTAGGAGGCGCGGCAGAGCGGCACCTGGTTGACGATCGCAGCGCCGTCGACCAGCCAGCCGATGGCGCCGACGTCGGCCCAGGTGCGTGCTGGGTAGTTGAAGATCGAGGAGTACTTGGCCTTGCCGCTGTAGAGCTGGTCATACATGTCTTCGCGGGGGGTGCCCAAGGTCTCGGCGGCGGAGTAGAGGTACAGCCCGTGGCCAGCCTCGTCCTGGACCTTGGCCATCAGAATCGCCTTGCGTTTGAGGCTCGGTGCACGCGAGATCCAGTTGCCCTCGGGCTGCATGCCGATGATCTCGGAGTGGGCGTGCTGGGAGACCTGTCGCACCAGAGACTTCCGGTAGGACTCCGGCATCCAGTCTCGCGGCTCGATGCGAGAGTCATCGGCGATGATCTCGTCGAAGCGGTGCTGTCCGGACTCTGCCTCGTCCCGCGCCGCAGCGGCATCAGCCTCATCAGCGAGACGAAGGGGTGCGTGCTGGTGGTTCTGGGGTGACATGGTCATCCTCGATTCCGTCGCATGATTTACCGACCGTTCGTTCAGTATAGCACTGAGGGTGTGACGGTCAACACGCGGGGCGGCAGAGTCGAGGGTGCGCCTGCAAGCGGGAGGTGAGTGGTGGTCTGACGTGCGGTGACGGGGCTCGCTGCGGCTACTCGTTCGGGGTGTTGTCTGCCTTCTCGGCACCGGCACCGGCACTGGTGCTGGAGTTGGCGGCAGGGCTGGGGCGAGAACTCGAGCCGGAGCCGGAGCCGGAGCTGGACTCGGCGAGTGCTTCACCGATCGCCGTCCCCTGAGCCTTCGACTGCAGTATCGATCCGAGGTCGATCCCGGTGGCGGCTTCCACGCGCTTGAAGACGCCGGCCAGGGCCACGGAGGACTCGCCGTCGAAGTGCTTCGACGCCCCTGATTCCCCGCTGCCACCAATAAGCGTCATGGATCCGACGTTCGAGTATCCGGCGGCGAAGGACTCCATCAGCTGGGGCAGCACCGCGAGGGCCTCGCGGGCGAGTACGGCTTCCTGGTTCTCACGCAGCGCCTCGGCCTCGGCGCGAAGAGCAGCGGCTTTCGCTTCGCCCTGTTCACGGATCGCGGTGGCCTCCGCCTCGGAGCGCTGCAGTCGAGCCCGTGCCTCGGATTCGGCGACCAGCGCTTCAGCCTCAGCGGCCTTGGTTCGTTCGTAGGCCTGGGCGTCGGCCTGCTTCTGCTGCTTGTAGAGATCGGCGTCGGCCACGCGCTTCACCTCGGCGTCGAGCTCGGCCTGACGGTTCTCCGCGCGCTGTCCCAGGACCTCCTGACGAGCCTTCTCCCCGGCGAGAGCTTCGGCCTGCTCGGCCTGGGCCCGTGCCTGACCGACTCGGGAGGTGGAGGCTGCCTGGTTCGAATCGTACTCAGTCTCCTCGATCAGGTTCTGCTCCTGATTGGAGATCCGCTCCTTGGCGATCGCCCGCTCGGCGTTGGTGGCGGCGATCTCGGCCGCCTGCCGCTTGGCCTCGATCTCCGGGGCGCCCAGAGAGGAGATGTAGCCCGAGTCGTCGGTGATCTCGCGGATCTGGAAGGAGTCCAGCAGAAGTCCCTGAGTCTGAAGTTCGGGAGAGATCGACTTGGAGATCTCGTCGGAGAACTTCTGCCGGTCTCGCATCAGCTGGATCACGGTCTGCTGAGCCATGAGCCCACGGAGTGCGCCTTCGAGCTGGTCCTGGGTGTACTCGACCACGGCATTGTCCTGAGAGGCGAAGCGTTCCGAGGCCGCTTTGACGTCTTCTTCGGTGCTGCCGATCTTGACCAGCGCGACGGCCTCGGCGTTGATGGTGACGTTGTCCAGGCTCTGCGCCGTCACCGTCATCAGGACCTGGCGGGAGCGCAGCGAGATGATCTCGTGGCGCTGTCGGATCGGGTTGACGATCGCCCGGCCGTTGACGATGACCTGCTTCGGGTGCGAACCAGGGGTATCAGACCGAGACGCTTTGCCCGTGACCACGAGGGCCTCGTCAGCCCGGGCGACCTTGGTCCAGGCCCGCACGATCACGAGCCCCACTGCACCGAGGACCACGAGAGCCACGATCACGGTGATGACGAGGGCGAGCGTGCCGCCGGTAGTCAGGATGTCCATCCGTTGGTACCTCCATACGCTTGCGTGATCAGGGTCGGCGGCCGATCCTGAGCGGAAGCGGCTCCGCTCCGTCATGGGCGTACGTCGCGCCTTCAGCTGAAATCTTCAGTTCTACGGTCGGTCAAAAATTCGACACATCGCCGCTAGTCGTCGTGGACCACCTTGGGAATGGCACTGACGAGGAGCAATAGCTGATGAGCGTCCCGAATATAAGTCGACGCTAGCGTGAACAAAAGCGAGGGGTCAACGGGTATGCGACGCTGTTCTCCGCGCGGAGTAGAAACTGGATGCAGGCCGGTGGGCCCGGATCGCCGCGCTGATGCGGATCCAGGCAGTTGCCATGCGCAATGAAAACCAGCGCAATGAAAATCTGCGCAATGAGAATTTCGGCCGAGGTCAGCGAGGCTGCGGCGCGCGCAGCCCTCCGAGCACCATCTGCTTCACCGTCTCGGCCAGCGCGGCGTCCGGGGCGCCGCCTACGGGGCGGTACCAGTCCACGATCGAGTTGATCGTGCCCATGGCCAGGCGTGAGGCGGTGCGTGCATCGATGTCGCTGCGCAGGTCGCCGTTCTCCTGGGCCTGGCGGATCAGCTCTGCGATGCGCAGGGTGATCTCGCGGCGTCGTTGCAGCGCCTTGACCTCCATCTCGGAGTTCCCGCGCAGCCGCAGCAGCAGCGTCACATAGGGCAAAGACGTGGTCAGCACCTTGACCGATTCGCGCAGGATGATCTCGAGCTCCTCCACGGCCGGGGCATCCAGCGCCTCCGCCTCGGAGACCACACGTTCCAGCTCGGCCAGCGAGCGGTTCAGCGCGATGTCGAGAATCTCCTCCTTGGAGTCCACGTGGTGATAGATGGCGGACTTGGAGATGCCCAGTTCACGGGAGAGCGCGCCCATGGAGGTTGCCTCATAACCATGGCGGTTGAAGGCCTCCACGCAGACGGTGATCAGCCCCTCGCGGTCATAGCCCGGACGCCCCCGGCGGGAGGTGCCTGCAGTCGTGGAAGTGCTTGTCATGACTCCCACACTAGCGGCGGATTATTTCGGGCGTTGGTCATAGATCCGGCGCAGCTTGCCGGAGGAGCGGGCCAATGAACCGGGCTCTTCCACGGTGATTCGGCAGCTGGAGCCGACCTTGACCTTGATCTGCCGGGCCAGCTCCACCCCTGCCGCCTCGGCGACTTCGAGGCTGGTCTCCGGGCGCCGCTCGATGTGCACGGTCATCTCGTCCATCTTCTCCGGTCGAGCCAGGCGCAGCTGGAAATGCGGAGACAGCGCGGGGATCTCCAGAGCGATCTCCTCGATCTGGGAGGGGAAGAGGTTGACCCCGCGCAGGATGATCATGTCATCGCTGCGGCCGGTGATCCGGCCCATGCGGCGATGCCCGGGCCGGTCTGAGCCGGGCAGCAGTCGGGTCAGATCGTGGGTGCGGTAGCGGATGATGGGCAGCGCCTGCTTGGTCAGGGTGGTGAACACCAGTTCGCCGTGTTCGCCGGTGCGCAGCACCTCATCGCTGATCGGATCGATGATCTCGGGGCGGAAGTGGTCCTCCCAGATGGTGGAGCCGTCCTGGCGCTCGCCGGACTCACCCGCCACACCGGGGCCCATGACCTCGGAGAGCCCGTAGATGTCGCAGGCTGTGAGGTTGAAGGTCTGTTCGATCTCGTGGCGCATCTTGTCCGTCCAGGGCTCCGCGCCGAGGACCGCCACCTCGAGGGAGGTCTCCCGGGGGTCCACGCCGGCATTGCGGAAGGCATCCGCCAGCGCCAGCAGGTAGGTGGGGGTGCACAGGATCACACGGGGCTTGAAGTCCTGGATCAGCTGGACCTGCTTCTCGCTCTGCCCCCCGGACATCGGGATCACAGTGGCCTTGAGCTTCTCGATCCCGTAATGGGCGCCGAGGCCCCCGGTGAAGAGGCCGTAGCCGTAGGCGTTGTGCACCAGGTCTCCGGGTCGCACGCCGGAGAAGCGCAGGCACCGGGCGAGCAGCGTGGCCCAGGTGTCGATGTCCTCGTCGGTGTAGCCCACCACAGTGGGACGGCCGGTGGTGCCGGAGGAGGCGTGAACCCGGCGAATCTGGTCCATGGGGACGGCGAACGCCTTGAACGGGTAGGCCGCGCGCAGGAACTCCTTATCGGTGTAGGGGAACTTCGCCAGGTCCTCCAGCGTCTGCAGATCATCGGGGCCCACCCCGTGGGCGTCATAGAGCTCGCGGTAGGCCGCGACGTTCTCATAGGCGTGCCGGACGGTGGCCTTCAACCGGGTGAGCTGCAGCGCCTCGATCTCTTCGCGGGTCATCAGCTCTGCGGGGTCGGGCTGGCCGGGGTCGGTCGCGACGGCCTCGTCGGTCTCGGTGTTGAGGATGCTCATGGATTCACTTCTTTCCGCCGGGGGAGGCGATGGTGCGCGAGCGGCCGCGGAAGATTGCGATGAGGTCGTCGCCGCGGCTGATCGTGACATCGGTGAAGCCGCTGCGTCCGGTGTGCGCCACCTCGATCGCTTCGGCGACGACTTCGTCACCGAGCAGGGCGGGTTTGAGGAAGTTGATGTCGACGCCGGAGGCCACGGTGATCGTGCCCTCATCCAGCTCGGGGTGATTGCAGGACATCGCGAAGCAGGTGTCGGCCAGGGAGAAGATCATCCCGCCGTGGGCGATGTCGAAGCCGTTGGTCATGTCCTCACGGATCGTCATGCTGATCTTGGCGTGGCCAGGGTCAGCCTGCAGGACCACGATTCCCAGCGCCCGCGAGGTGCGATCGTTTTCCAGCATCCGGTGCCGGGGGCCCTTCACGGAGCTCTCATGACCCGCCGGGGCGAGCTGGGTGGCTTCAGTCATCGGTGCTCCTCATCGCATTTCCAGACCGAATGGTCAGTAAGTCAACTGAAGCACCGGAGCAGATGTGATGTCAAGCACGTAAGGTGGAATTGAGATGGGTGGCGCTCGTTCCTGGCGGCGCGACCACTGACTTTCTAAGCGACTGCCGCTCAATCCCTCAGCATCGCCGCGTAGCCCGAGCGGAAGTCCCGGTGCAGCAGCTCGCCGAGCAGCCCGTGCAGGCGGGCGCCGTCGAGTGCCTTGCCATGACCTGCGCTGAGCAGATCCACCGGCCGGGAACTCTCCAGCAGCGCCGGCTCCAGGCGTGGGTCGTTCCAGGGGCGGGGCAGCTCGAGCTGATCGGCCATCCAGTTGTGCACCAGGCCGACGGGGATGGGGAGCTCGTCCACGCCCAGCACCAGCTCCGGTGGGGACGCGCGGGTCAGCAGCTCGACGGCGGCGCGTGCGGCGTCGTCGGAATGGATGCGGTTGGAGATCCTGAAGGCATCCTGGGCGTCCTGACCTGCAGCTTCGCCCACCGTGCCGGCGCGCAGCTGCTTGCGGATGCGATCTCGGCCCGGACCGTAGATGCCGGAGAGGCGAAGCGTGGCGCTGCGCCGCCGTGGGGATGAGTCGGGTCCGCCGGCGCGCCAACTCGACAGCAGCTCCTCCGTGCGGGCCAGGATCTCGCCCGTGGGAGTGGCGGGCGTCGGCGGGGCCGATTCGTCGAGCATGCCTTCGGCCTCGCCCATCACCGAGGTGGAGGAGACCAGCAGGACTCGCACGGAGTCTGCGAGGCCTGCCTGTTCAAGGCGGTCCAGCACGGTGCGCAGTCCCTGGAGATAGACCTGGTCGTAGCGCTGCGGATCTCGACTGCCGGCGGCGGGGGAGAAGACCAGCACTGCGGTGTCCGCAGGCGGGAGCGGCACGGTATCGGGCTCGGTGAGGTCCATGGCCGCGCCGTCGAACTGAGCGGGGAGGCGCTCCGGGCTGCGCCGCCATCCGGTGACGGAGAAGCCGCGGTCGAGCAGGCGGTGCCCGATGCGCGTGCCGACGTCGCCGCAGCCGACCAGCACGGCGCGTGGGGTGGCGGAGCCCTTGGCGGATTCCTCGGCGGGGGCGGCTGCAGGAATGCTCATGCTCCGAGCCTAACGAGAATCGGGAGTGCACGTGGAGCTCGAGCGTGGGGCGTCTGGGCGGAGCGTGGCGCGCCGGATGCAGAAGAACCCCCGTCAGGTGCATTCCCGACGGGGGTTCTTCGATCACGCGGCGGAGGCGGGGAGATTTGAACTCCCGGTCCGCTTTGAGGCGGACACTTCATTAGCAGTGAAGCCCATTCGGCCGCTCTGGCACGCCTCCTGTGCCCACGATTGCGGCGAACCGTTCTCATGCGCCCGTCTAGACTAGCGGTTCGGTCAGGGAACTGACAAAGCGCGTGCCCGCAGTACTCTGGTCGGGACGAATCCGCCGAAGAGCAGACCAGGAGACCGCGCCGCCCATGCCCCGCCAGATGCAGGAACGCAGAGTCGCCGTGATCGGCGCCGGGCCTCGTGGCACCTCGTTCCTCGAACGACTCCTCGCCGCCGTGGAGCATGCCCCGGGTGAGGCTGTGGAGACCGCGCTGCGCATCCTGGTGATCGACCCGGCTCCGCACGGCCCAGGCCGGGTCTGGAACCCGCGACAGTCGCCGCTGTACCTGATGAACACCGCTGCGAACTTCCCCACCGCCGCGCCGGCCGGGGACACCCAGGCGCGGCTGCCGGCGTCGTCGGTCTCTCGGTCCTTTGCGCAGTGGCGCGAGGGCCATGCGGGGGAGGCCACCGCGAGCCCCGTGCGCAGCGACAGCTTCGAACCGCCGGTCTTCCACGGGGTGGACCACGGTGGGCAGGACTCCGACTACCCCACTCGGGCCGCCTACGGGCAGTACCTCAGCTGGCTGCACGCCGAGGTCTGCGCGTCGCTGCAGCGGCACCCCGGCATCACCGTGGAGCACATCCAGGCCGAGGTCACCGGGCTGCGTCGTAGCCAGACCGGCTATGAGCTGACCCTGGAGAACGAGAACGAGAACGAGAACGACGACGACGACGCCCGCCGGCTCCGCGCCGAGCAGGTCGTGCTGGCGCTGGGACATATCCCTGCCGGGTTGAACGAGACCGGCCAACACTTCAGCGCGGTGGCCGAAGAGCTGAGGCTGCACTACCAGCCGCCCGCCATTCCCACCGAGGTGGACTACCACGCGCTGCCCGCGGGGGAGAACGTGCTGGTCCGCGGGATGGGACTGAACTTCTTCGACCTGATGATCCAGGCCAGCGTGGGTCGGGGCGGGGTGTTCCACGAGCATCCGGACCGTTCGGCGGGTCAGCGGCTGGAGTACCTCGCGACTGGAGATGAGCCGCACCTGATGGCCGGCTCGCGGCGGGGCACTCCGTACCGGGCCAAGTCCACCGCGCTGACCACAGCCCCTGGATTCGCGCCGGTGGGCGTGACCCTGCATCACCTGCATGCCGACGCGGTGGCCGCGGCGGAGCGCCGTCACGACGTGCTGGACTTCTCCGCGCATCTGTGGCCGCTGATCCAGCGCGACGTGCTCCGCACCTACTACCGGACCCTGGAGACGATCGCGCCGGAGCTCTTCGGCGCGGAGTTCCTCTCCGCCCTGGATGATCTGCTCGCGGACACTCATCTGGGCGAGGCGGTGCTGCAGGCCCGGGGACACCGGCTGCTGCGCGAACACGCCCCCGACGTGCTCTGGTTCGACATCCGCTCGCTGGGCAGGCCCTTCGGCGGGCTGACCTTCGACTCCGCGGAGCAGTACCAGCAGCACATGGAGACCTACCTCGAAGATGACGCGGTCACCTCCGCGGCAGGCACGCAGAGTCCGGTGAAGATGGCGATCGGCGCGCTGCATCTGGCCCGGATGGAGGTCAAGGCGCTGATCAGCCAGGGACGCGTCTCGCAGTCCAGTCAGATCAGCGAGATCGAGGGATGGTTCGAGTCGCTGGTCGAGGGACTCGCCAGCGGTCCGCCGCTGCAGCGGATCGAGGAGCTGGCCGCGCTGACGCGTGCGGGGGTGGTGGAGTTCCTGGGTCCGGAACCGATCTTCGACGTCGACCGGGAGACCGGCTGCTTCACCGCGGAATCCCCCGCCGTGGCCGCCCCGGCCTACCAGGCTCGCTGGCTGCTTGAGGCGATGATGCCCGCGAACCGGGTCCAGCTCTCCCGCTCGCCGCTGGTCGCGGGCCTGCTGCGCAGCGGAATGGCCCGCCCGCGTGAGCTGGTCGATGCCTCGGGGGCCCCGCGGGCGGGCAAGGGCTTCGATGTCACGCCGCTGCCACACCGGCTGATCCCCGCCGATGATGCTGCCGCGGAGGAGATCTACGTGCTCGGGCTGCAGCTAAGCTCCGTGCAGTGGGGGACCGCGATCGCCGCGGAGGCAGGCGGTGATCCGGAGTCTTCGGCGCGGAGCCTCGCGGACGCGGATGCCGCGGCGCGCGCGGTGCTCGCTGGGCCGGTTTCGGCCGCTGATTCCGCTGAGCCCGCTGGGCCGGAGCCGGACGCTGGGCTGGACGCTGAGTCGACGGCTACAGGATCGCTCGACCCGGATTGAGTCGATAGTCAGGGTCAAAGACGTTTTTGATGCTGCGCTGCAGCTCGATGACCTCGGTCGACTGTTCCCAGTCGAGCCAGCGCAGCTTATAGGTCCCGATGCCGTGCTCGCCGGTGATCGTGCCGCCCATCTCCAGTGCGATCCGCACCGAACCGTCCAGGGCCGCATGCAGCCGGGACATCGCCGAGGCGGGTGCGCCGTCGTCGTCGTGGTGTTCCTCGGTGCTGTGCTGATCATTCGTGGAATCTGGCTCGGTCGCCAGCTCAGAACTCGGCACGCTGAAGGTGGGGTGCAGGTTGCCGTCCCCGGCGTGGGCGACGACCTTGAGCTGGACGTCATGCTCTACGGCGAGGTCCTGGATGGCGCGGATGTAGTCCACCAGCCGGGATCGCGGCACGGCGACGTCCTCGCCCACACGGACCTCGGTCACGACCCCGTCGCCGCGCGCGTGCCGGCGCAGCTCGATCAGGCGCTCCGATTCGGTGGAGCCGGGGTCGCTGACCGTGGCACCGAGCGCGCGCAGCGCCTCGCGGATGATCTCGGCCTCGATGCCCGCCCCGTGCCCGTCGGTCTGGATGAGCAGCAGGGTGTTTCCTCGGGTGGCGAGATCCGAGCCCTGCGCCTCATCCAGGGCGAGCATGGTGCGGTGGTCCAGCAGCTCCGTGATCGCCGGCTGGACCCGGGCCTTGCCGATGTCGAGCACGCCCTGGGCTGCGGTGGTGAGCTCGTCGAAGAACGCGGCGATGGTCTCAGTGTGCTGACTGAGGTGGCGCAGCCGCACGGTGACGCCGACGACGATGCCCAGCGTCCCCTCCGACCCGACGAAGAGGCTGGTCAGGTCGTAGCCTGCGACCCCTTTGAAGGTGGCCTGTCCGGTGTGGATCAGGGTGCCGTCGGCGAGCACCACGTCGAGCGCCAGCACCGAGTCTCGGGTGACGCCGTACTTGGCGCAGCGCAGTCCGCCAGCGTTGGTGGCGACGTTCCCGCCGATGGTGGAGGTGCGGTAGCTGGCCGGGTCCGGGGCGTACATCAGCCCGTGCTGCGCCGCGGCAGTGTTCAGGTCCGCGTTGATCACCCCGGGTTCGACGACGGCGACCTCGTCCTCGGGACGCATTGCCAGGATCTGGTTCATCCGGGTCAGGTTCAACACTACCGAGCCTGCTGTGGTGTTGGCCCCGCCCGAGACGGAGGTCCCGGCACCGCGGGTGATCAGCGGGAAGCCGTGATGGGCCGAGAGCTGGACCAGGTGCTGGACGTCCGCGACCGATTCCGCGAAGACGACGGCGAGCGGGGTGTGCACCTGCCAGTGCTCCAGCGGCCCCTTGTCCACGGAGTGTGACTCGAGCTCTGCCGGGTCGGTAGTCACGGTGTGAGGCGCGAAGGCGCTGCGCAGGGCGGTGCGGACATCATTGTCGGAGGAGCTCATGGGAACTGAGTGTAGGTCAGGCGCGTCACACCCTCCCCGCGAAAAAATCGTAGAGCTCTAGCAAGTCGTAGGGCTATAGCCTTACGACAACGCGATAGCTCTACGATTTCTAGGGTCCGAGGGAGGGCTTCACGGGATTTCGGTCGATGAGTTCACCCGCCACTGCTGGATGTCCTCATCGCATACCTCGGGGACGCCGTAGATCGTCGGCCCCGCCATGTTTCCTCCTACGAAGATGTCGTCTCCATCCGCGTAGTCCTCACCCAGGTAGCTGAACCCCTCACCGTCGGAAGCTTCAGCAACCTCATGGGCGGGAAAGATAGCGAGAGTCAGCGCGTTGTCCGGTTCAGGGCCTTCGATGTAGAAACAACCGTCGATCTCTGCGACCTGACCCTCGAGTGCCACCTCGGCGCCGCCCTGTTGCTCGACGATGCGATTCGGAACACCGGCTGGCGCATCCGGATCCTGGCGATTCGTGGTGCACCCGAGCAGAGCTGCGCCCAGCAGTGCTCCCACGACGGTGGTCGCGCCGGCGGCTCGTATCTGATGTCCCATCGCTCCACGCTCGCAGAGATTGCACCGTGGCGGAAGGAATGCAGGTCAGCCCTCCGGATGGACCTGCCATTGCGGGATGTCCTCATCACATTCAGCCGGAACCGGGTAGGTGACGCCGACGGTGGCGCTGCCGCCGACGCTGATCTCATCCCCGTCGGTGTAGTCCTCACCGTTGAGCTCGAACCCATCTCCAGTGGGAGACGCGTCCACCATGTCAGCCGGGAAAACCGCCACCCAAAGATCGCCCGCGGACTTCCCATCTTCGATATAGAAGCAGCCATCGAGCTCAGCGACCTGCCCGCGCAACACGGCGGAGTCGCCGCCGTCGTCCTCGGTCACGCGGGTGGCCACGCCGTCGGGCGCATCGGCGGTGCTCGGTTCTGCCCCACACCCGAGGAGGCCGAGGACGAAGATTCCGGCCAGCGTGCCGGCCGTGCTCACGGCGTGAATCTCATGTTCCATGGCCCCACCGTGCCAGAAATCGTAGAGCTCTTGCGTTGTCGTAGCGCTATAGCCCTACGACTTGCTAGAGCTTTACGATTTTTTCAGGGGAGGGGGTGCACTTGCACGGGGGCGTTCCGCGATGCAGACTTGACCCTAGGTCAAGAGTGCCAGCGCAAAACCCCGGTTTGCTGGCCGGCAACCCTCCAGTTCGCGGTGGGGTGCCCCGGGTGACGACCTGGCTGCGGCCATCACCGAGCATCGGTGATCGACGCGGCAAGCGCGGGCCACACACCAGTGCGGGCCCTTAAACCCAGTCCTCAGGACGGGGCCGTACAGGATTCAACGCCGGAAGATCTCTCCCCGGCAGCGACGTTCATGCGCGGCTCAGCCCCAAGGACCGCATTGAACGGAGCAGTCCCTTGAGCAACGACAACAGCACCTGGCAGTTCGAGACCCAGCAGATCCACGCCGGAGTCGCCCCTGATCCGGCTACCGGAGCACGGGCGCTGCCGATCCACCAGACGACCTCCTTCGTCTTCCCCGACACCGCCGCGGCAGCACGGCGCTTCGGCCTTGAGGAGATCGCACCGATCTACTCCCGCATCGGCAACCCCACGGTCCAGGCCATCGAGGACAAGATCGCTGCCCTCGAAGGCGGCGTCGGCGCGCTCGGAGTCGGCTCCGGTCAGGCCGCGACCTCGCTGGCCCTGCTGAACATCGCCGAGTCCGGCAGCCACATCGTCGCCTCGCCCACCCTTTACGGCGGGACGCAGAACCTCTTCAAGCACACGCTGCCCAAGTTCGGCATCGAGGTCACGTTCGTGGAGGACCCCGATGACCTGGAGTCCTGGCGGGCCGCCACCCGGGAGAACACCGTCGCCTTCTTCGGTGAGGCTGTGGCCAACCCGCGCGGGGACGTGCTGGACATCGAGGGGGTGGCCTCGGTCGCCCATGACCATGGCGCGCCGCTGATCATCGACTCCACGCTGACCACCCCGTACCTGATCAAGCCGATCGACTTCGGCGCCGACGTCGTGGTGCATTCGGCCACCAAGTTCCTCGGTGGGCACGGCACGGCGATCGCCGGGGTGATCGTGGACTCCGGGCGCTTCGACTACTTCGCCCACCCGGAGCGCTTCCCCGGCTTCAGCACCCCTGATGAGAGCTATCACGGGCTGGTCTTCGGCCGGGATCTCGGCCCCGAGGGGATCTTCGGAGTCAACCTCTCCTTCATCCTCAAGGCCCGCGTGCAGCTGCTGCGCGACCTCGGTCCGGCGCTGTCTCCGCACAACGCCTTTGAGATCAATCTGGGTCTGGAGACCCTCTCGCTGCGGATCGAGCGCCACGTCGCCAACGCCCAGAAGGTGGCCGAGTACCTGGAGGGCCACGAGGCCGTGAAGCGCGTCTACTACTCCGGGCTGCCGTCGAGCCCCTGCTTCGAGCGGGCGCAGAAGTACCTGCCGCGCGGCACCGGCGCAGTGCTGGCCTTCGAGCTTGCCGGTGGAGCCGAGGACGACGACGCCACGCAGGCCCGCGCGGGCCAGACGCTGGTGGACGCGCTGGAGCTGCATTCCCTGGTGGCCAACGTCGGTGATGTGCGCTCGCTGGCGATCCATCCCGCCTCGACCACCCACCGGCAGCTCAGCCCCGCCGAGCAGCATGCCGCCGGGGTCAAGCCAGGTCTCGTCCGGCTCTCCGTGGGTCTGGAGCACATCGACGACATCATCGCCGACCTGGCCCAGGGGCTCGAGAAGGCAGCCGCCATCCAAAGCACCACCGAGACTGCCGGCCAGGCTTCTGACCAGGACTCTTCCGCCGATGACCAGAGTGCGGACAATGTGACGAAGCGAGAAGCCGCGTCCGCGGTCTGAGGTTAGGGTGATCGGGTGCTGAATGACTTTGGGGACAGGCCTGCGGGTGCGCTGAACACGGCAGATGTGGGGGCGTACACATTCGAGACAGGTGGGCAGCTGCCCGAAGTCACCATCGCCTACGAGACCTGGGGCACGCTCAACGAGGACGGCAGCAATGCGATCCTCGTGGCGCACGCCTTGACCGGGGACTCCCACGTCGCCGCGACCCCGGCAGACCCCTCCATCGGATGGTGGGAGGGTCTGCTGGGCCCCGGTCGACCGATCGACACTCAGCGCTGGTTCGTCATCGCCCCGGCGATGGTGGGTGGCTGCTACGGCTCCACCGGACCCGCCTCCCTGGATCCCGAAGGGAAGCCCTATGGCTCCCGATTCCCCTTCGTGACGATTCGCGATTCCGTCCACCTCGAAGCCCGGCTGGCTGCGGCCCTGGGCATCAAGACGTTCCACACGGTGATCGGTGGATCCATGGGAGGCGCCCGCGCGCTGGAATGGGCCGCCACCTACCCGGAGATGGTCGACGGCGTGGCCGTCTTCGCCTGCGGTGCGGCGTCCACCGCTGAGCAGATCGCCTTCGGCCAGGCCCAGGTGCTGGCCGTGGAGAATGATCCGCACTTCGCCGGCGGGGACTACTACGGCGGCCCCGCGCCGCATTCCGGGCTCGGACTCGCGCGGCGGATCGCGCACATCACCTACCGCGCGGAAGCCGAGCTCGGCGCTCGATTCGGACGCGCTCCGCAAGGTGCAGAGGACCCCTTCGGCTGGCCCGACCGGCGGCGCGGCCGCTATCAGGTGGAGTCCTACCTGGACCATCAGGCCGAGAAGCTGCTCAAGCGGTTCGACCCCAACGCCTATGTGGTGCTCTCCGAGGCGCTGATGAGCCACGACGTCGGCCGCGGCCGCGGAGGCGTGGCACAGGCGCTCTCCTCGGTCACCGCGGTGCCGTTCCTCGCCGCGGTGGAGACGGACCGGTTGTACTTCCCGGAGCAGTCCCAGCAGATCGCCGATGCCATTCCGGGCGGCCACCCGGTGCACACGATCCACTCGCCGATCGGCCATGACGGCTTCCTGACCAGCGCGGAACAGCTCGGCGAGCCCATGCGGGCCACGCTGCGACTGTGAGGAGCGAATCTGCGCCTCTGGATCGCCGGACCTAGCTCCAGCGGGGACTGAAACAGATATTCCAGAGATGTCACTCTGCTGTAACACCTGATCGGGCAGACTGATCGGAACGAGGAGAGTGATCCATGAGCCCGCAGCCCATCCTGCAGCCCGGCGAACACCTGCCCGAAGGCGTCCGCTACCTCCCAGCCAGCCCGGAGAACATCTTCTGGGGGCGGCTCCCCTGCGCCGCCGATGAGCCGGTCCTGCACATCGAGTCCGGAGAGCAGGTCCTCATCGACACCCTCTCTCACGAGGGGATCCTGGAGGACCAGGGCCGGGACCCGCTGGCCTACTTCGCCGGACACGGCGTCCCCGAGGACCAGGTGCTCACCGACGCGATCGCGCTCGCGGCCAGTGATCACCCGCGAGACCCCGCCGTCGACGGCCCGCATGTGAACACCGGGCCGATCCATGTTCAGGGCGCCATGCCGGGAGACCTGCTCAAGATCACCATCGAGCAGGTGCAGCGTCGCGTCCCCTACGGCATCATCTCCAACCGCCACGGCAAGGGGGCGCTCAACGGGGAGTACCCCCGCGGCGAGCGCAACGTCTCGATCTTCGCGGCAGTGGAGGAGCCCGAGGAAGCTGAGCACGCCGAGCAGCCCGCCCCTGGTGTGGCTCGAGGTCGGATGGCTCCGCGCGCCGGTGCCGAGAAGCGGCTGAGCTTCGAGCTGGAGCCCTTCTTCGGGACCATCGGAGTGGCCGTCGCGGGGGAGACCCGTCCCCATTCGGTGCCGCCGGGAACCCACGGCGGCAACATCGACATCAAGATGCTCACCGAGAGGACCTCCCTCTACCTGCCCGTGCAGGTGCCCGGTGCGCTGGCCTTCGTCGGAGATCCGCACTTCGCCCAGGGCGACGGCGAGGTGGCGCTCACCGCAATGGAGGCCTCGCTGCGGGGACTGCTGCGCTTCGAGGTCATCCCTCGCGAGCAGGCCCTGGCCGCCTTCGGCGAACAGATCGGGCCGCTGGCCGAAACCGCGGAGTTCCTCATCCCCACCGGCATGGACGAGGACCTGGACATCGCCGTGCAAAACTGTGTGCGCAACGCGATCGTGCTGCTGCAGGCCCGCTGGGGACTGGATGCCGAACACGCCTACGCCTATCTCTCCGCCGCCACGGACTTCAACATCTCCCAAGTGGTCGACCTGGTCAAAGGGGTCCATGCCCGCGTGGCCGTCCGAGACTTTGCGGGGTTCGGATGAACACGGCAGACCCCACGATCTGGCGAGCGGGCGGCGACCCCACCGCCCCGCTTGTCCCTTCCTCCGGAGTCGGACCGCTGGCCGGGCAGAGCCTCGCCGTCAAGGACCTCTACGCGCTCGCGGGACACCGCATTGGCGCCGGCAACCCCACCTGGCTGGCCGAGGCCGCCGAGCAGACCAGCACCGCGTCCGCCGTGAAGCAACTGCTTGAGGCAGGCGCCGCGATCACCGGGATCGCGCAGACCGATGAGTTCGCGCTCTCCCTGGCCGGCACCAACCAGCACTACGGGACACCGCCGACCCCGGCGGCCCCGGGCCGGATCAGCGGCGGGTCCAGCTCCGGATCCGCCGCCGCCGTCGCACTGGGCCAGGTGAGCATCGGGCTAGGCACCGACACCGGTGGCTCGATCCGCGTGCCCGCTTCCTACCAGGGACTCTGGGGCATGCGCAGCACCCATGATGCAATCTCCCGCGAGGGCCTGCTGCCTCTCGCGCAGAGCTTCGACACGGTCGGCTGGATGACCCGCGACGCCGAGACGCTGGGCCTCGTGGCCGAGGTGCTTCTGCCCGCCCGCGACGAGGCCGCGCAGGATGTCACACTCCCGACGGAGCTCACAGTCATCCCCCGCCTCTTCGACCAGGTCCAGCCGGAGGTCGCCGACGCGGTGCGCGCTGCCGTGGACGGTGTGACGACCGCCCCGCAGGACACCCTGCACCCACGCCTGCACCTGAAGCGACTCGAGGGCGTCACCCCGGAGATGCACGCCGCCTGGCTCGAGGCCTTCCGCGTCATCCAGATGCGCGAGGCCTGGGCCAACCACGGCGAGTGGATCAGCACCCACTGGGAGGCGATGGCCGACGACGTCGGCGCACGGTTCCGCACGGCCAGTCAGTTCAGCGCCGATCAGGAACAGCAGGCCCGGGCGCTGGCCGCCGGCGCCCGCCGGATCATCCGCGAATGGGTCGGCGACTCCGTGCTGGCGCTTCCCTCGGCCGCCGGTCCTGCGCCGCTGCGCAGCGAGGCTGCACTCGGCGGAGACGTGATCGAGGAGCATCGCCGCGGCACCATGATGCTCACCTGCCTGGCGGGTCTGGCGGGGCTGCCCGCGGTCAATGTCCCGCTGCGCACGGCAGCGGGACTTCCCACCGGCGTCTGCCTGCTCGGGGCGGCCGGGAGCGACCGTGAACTCATCCGCTGGGCGCAGCAGTTTCACGCCCGGCTTCCGTCGACGCAGGAGATCCATGATGAAGCTCAGTGAATTCAACGAGGCCACCCCGGAGGAGCTGACCGAGACGCTCGCCGCCTGTGCGCCCATCCCGTCCTGGCGGGCCGCGATCCTGGCCCGGAGGCCCTACGGGAGCGTCGAGGAGCTGACCACCACCGCCGCGGAGCTGGCGCAGGACTGGACCGACCTCGAGGTCGACGGCGCGCTGGAGCATCACCCGCGGATCGGAGAGAAGGTGCAGGGCTCTACCCCGGAAGCCGAGGCCTCCCGACGTGAACAGGGAAGCCTCGGCGCCGATGAGACCGCCCAGGCGGAGTGGATCAGCGCGAATGCGGCCTACGAGCAGCGCTTCGACCGGATCTTCCTGATCCGCGCCGCGGGCCGATCCGACCGCGAGATGCGCACCCAGCTCGAGCTTCGCCTGCAGAACACCGAGGAGGAAGAGGCCGTCATCCGGCGGCAGCAGCTCGCCGAGATCGCGGTGCTGCGGCTGGGACAGGTCGTCTCATGACGATACGCACCTGTTTCACGGATGAAACAATAGTTTCAGTAGCATGGTCCTCATGAGTTCCCGCCAGATCAATCCGCCGCCCCGGCTGCTCATGGGCCCGGGCCCGATCAATGCCGATCCGCGCGTGCTGCGCGCCATGTCGGCCCAGCTCGTGGGGCAGTACGATCCCGCGATGACCGGCTATATGAACGAGGTCATGGAGCTCTATCGCGGAGTCTTCAAGACCAGCAATGAGGCCACATTCCTGGTGGACGGCACCTCCAGGGCGGGCATCGAAGCGGCCCTGATCTCGCTGATCGAACCCGGCTCCAAGGTGCTCGTGCCGATCTTCGGGCGGTTCGGCCACCTGCTCAAGGAGATCGCGGTGCGCGCCGGAGCCGATGTCGCCGTCCGGGAGAAGACCTGGGGCCAGGTCTTCACGCCGGAAGAGATCGAACAGGCCATCCTCGAGGAGCGGCCCACACTGCTCGCCCTCGTCCAGGGCGACACCTCCACCACGATGAATCAGCCGCTCGCTGACATCGGTGAGATCTGCCAGCGTCACGACGTCCTGTTCTACACCGACGTGACCGCCTCCCTGGCAGGCAATGAGTTCTCCGCCGATGCATGGAAGATCGACGCCGTCACGGCCGGACTGCAGAAATGTCTCGGCGGCCCCTCCGGCTCGGCGCCGATCACCCTCTCCGAGCGCGCCGTGGAGGTCATCCGCTCGCGCCGACACGTCGAGGAAGGCATCGCCGACGGCACCGCAGGCCGCGGCACCAGAATCGCCTCCAACTACTTCGATCTGGCCATGATCATGGACTATTGGGGGCCGCAGCGGCTGAACCACCACACCGAAGCCACGTCCATGCTCTACGGGGCGCGGGAATGCGCCCGACTGCTGCTGGACGAGGGGGTCGAGGCCGCCGTCGCCCGTCATGACCTGCATGGCCGGGCCATGCTGGCAGGAGTCCAGGGACTCGGACTACAGGTCTTCGGCGACATCGCGCACAAGATGAACAACGTGGTGGCCGTGGAGATCCCTGCGGGAATCGACGGCGACGCCGCGCGGACCGCGATGCTCCAGGACTACGGTATCGAGATCGGCACCAGCTTCGGACCGCTGCACGGCAAGGTCTGGCGCATCGGCACGATGGGCTACAACGCCCGCAAGGACGCCGTGATGCTCACCCTCGCGGCACTGGAACAAGTGTTGCGCGCCGGCGGCGCAGAGGCCCGCCCAGGTGGCGGCACCGGCGCCGCAGCCGAGATCTACCAGTCTCCACAGAATGGCGGGCAGCCCGAGGAGCACGACCAGCCCGCGCACTCCCAGGTGGTCTCACCATGACAGGTCTCCCCATGACCCTCGACGCCGCGGCCGCCCGCATCATGACCCGCTGCGATGAGCTCGCTGCGATCAGCGCCCTCCCCGACGGGATCCTGCGGGCCTACCTGACCGAGGAGCACCAGCGGCACAATGCGCTCGCCGCGGCGTGGATGGCCGAGGTGGGGATGGAGACCTGGCAGGACGCCGCGGGCAACCAGTGTGCACGGCTGGAGGGGCGCGAGCCCGGGCTGCCAGCGCTGATCATCGCCTCCCATCTCGACACCGTCCCGGACGCCGGGCGCTATGACGGCATCATGGGCGTGCTGCTGGGGATCGAGACCGCACGGCTGCTCGCCCCCTATGCGAAGGACCTTCCCTTCGCCGTGGAGATCATCGCCTTCGCCGATGAGGAGGGCGCCCGTTTCGGCGCGACCCTGCTGGGCTCACGGGCGATGGCCGGCACGTGGGACCCGGCCTGGTGGGAGGCCCTGGACGCCGAGGGCATCAGCATGGCGCAGGCCTTCTGGGACTTCGGGCTGGACCCGGAGCGCATCGACGACGCCGCCCGGCCACCCGAGGACCTGGTCGGCTACCTCGAAGCCCACATCGAGCAGGGCCCCTATCTGGAAGCGGCCCAGCGGCCCCTGGGGCTGGTCAGCTCCATCGCCGGGGCGCGTCGCTTCCGGCTCGCCATCCTCGGCGAGGCTCGGCACGCCGGGGGCACCCCCTATGAACGTCGGCGGGATGCGCTGGTCGGAGCGGCTCAGGCCGTGCTGGACGTGGAGCGGATCGGCCGCGAGCGCGGGGTGATCGCCACCGTCGGTCAGCTGGAGACCCGTCCCGGCGCGGTGAACGTCGTGCCCGGAGAGGCCGACTTCTCCCTGGACCTGCGCGCCGAATCTGACACGCTCCGTGACGCCGCCTGGCAGGAGATCCACGCTGCGCTCGCCGGGTTCTGTGCCCAGCGCAACCTGGAGCTGGTGGTCGAAGAGATCCACGCCGCCTCCACCGTGAGCTGCTCGCCCCGGCTGACCCGGGCGCTCGCGGCCGGTGTGGCCGTCACCGGAGACACCGAACCGATCACCCTGTACTCCCGCGCCGGGCACGATGCCATGGCGATGGCGGCCGTGACCGAGATCGGCATGCTCTTCACCCGCTGCGAGGACGGCATCAGCCACCACCCGGAGGAGAACGTCATGTCCACCGACGTGGCGCTGGCGCTGCAGGCGCTTCAAGAAGCGGTCTGGGTGCTGGCACGCGAGCATGGAGAGCGAGCGAGACGATGACCCCGCCACCGGACGCCGCGACCCAGACACCGCTCGAACCCGAGACACGCATCGACGCCCGGATCGACGCCCACTATGGGGCCCTGGCCCCGCAGGAGCGGAGGGTGGCGGACTTCCTGCTGGAGCATCTGGGGGACCTGGCCATCTTCTCCGCAGCCGATATCAGCCGCGAGACGGGCGTCTCGAAGGCCACGGTCTCCCGGCTCTTCCGCAAGCTCGACTTCGAGGACTTCCGCGAGGTCAAGGATCACGCCCGCGCGCTGCGCAGCCGCGGAGTCCCCACCGCGGCGCCGGTGACCTCCGCCGACACCGAGGGCTCCACCGGGATGCAGCGTCACGAGGCGCGCGACCACGAGAACCTCGCGCGGCTGACCGCTGGACTGGCCGATGGCAGGCTGCAGCAGGCGGTGGAGATGCTCGCGAACGCCGAACGGGTGATCCTGCTGGGACTGCGCAACAGCTACCCGGTGGCGCTGCACCTGCACCAGCAGCTCATCCAGACCCGGCCCAGGGTGCGGATCGCCCCTCAGCCCGGTCAGACCTTGGGGGAGGAGCTCGCAGGCATCGGAGCCGGGGACCTGGTGGTGGCGGTGGGCTTCCGCCGTCGTCCCGTGGTCTTCGGCAAGGCCGTCCGGGCGGTGGCCTCCTCCGAGGCCCAGCTGCTGTGCCTGGGCGACAGCACGTCGCGGCACTACGCCATGGAGGCCGACTGCTGGATCGAATGTCCCATCGACTCCGACGGTGCCTTCGACAGCTATGCGGCGGCGATGACATTGGTCAGCCTGCTCGCCAACGGGGTGCTGAACCGGCAGCTCGGGGCCGGGCGGAAGCGCATCTCCGCCATCGCCAAGGCCTACGACGAACTCGACGAGCTCGAACACTGAGCACTCGAAACAGAGCAGAGGAGCCACGATGAGTCTCATCACGACCCATGTCCTGGACACCACCACCGGGACTCCCGCCAGCGGAATCGCCGTTCAGATGCTGGGGCCCGAGGGAGCGCAGATCGCCTCCGGCACCACCGACGCCGACGGTCGCATCGCGGAGCTGGGACCTGAGACGCTGCCCTCTGGTGCCTACCGGCTCGTCTTCGCCACCGCAGAGTACTTCTCCTCCCGCGGGGTCGAGCCCTTCTTTCCCGAGGTCACGCTGACCTTCACCGTGGAGGTCTCGGCCGCGCACTACCATGTGCCCCTGCTGCTGAGCCCCTTCGCCTACAGCACCTACCGGGGCAGCTGAGCAGCGCCAGCGCTCCGTACCAAGCACCCAGCGCCCGTCGCCCTGTATTCCAGCATCTTGCCCACCGACCCACCCTTGAAGGAGAACCCATGAGCAGCCCCGACGTCGTCCTTGGAGCCAACCAGTACGGGAAGGCCGAGGTGCGCGTGGTCCGGGTCAACCGGGACACCCCGGTGCACACGCTGATGGACCTCAACGTCAGCTCGATGCTGCGCGGAGACTTCACCGACTGCTACACCGAAGGCGACAACACCAGGGTCATCGCCACCGACACCCAGAAGAACACCGTCTACGCCTTCGCCAAGGAGCACGGGATCACCACCCCGGAGCAGTTCCTGCTGCTGCTTGGACGCCACTTCACCGAGTACCCCGAGGTCGACGGCGGCCGCTGGACCGCGGAGTCCTACCCCTGGGAACGGATCCAGGTCCCGGGCTCCGATGGCACGCTCACCCAGCACGAGCACTCCTTCGTGAAGTCTAAGCAGGAGATCCGCACCGCGGCGCTGACCATCCAGGACGGCGAGGAGCATCTGATGGGCGGCTTCAGCGACCTCACCGTGCTCAAGACCACCGGCAGCGAGTTCTCCGGCTATCCGAAGGACCGGTACACCACGCTGCCGGAGACCCGGGACCGGGTGATGGCCACGGACATCACCGCCCGCTGGCTCTTCGCCGCAGACATCGATGCGCAGGAGACCGATTTCGACGCCCTCTACGCGCAGGTCAAACAGATCGTGATGGAGCAGTTCGCGCTGGTCCACTCGCTGTCCCTGCAACAGACGCTCTATGCCGCAGGCGAGGCCGTGCTGGGGGCGGTGAAGCAGATCGAGGACATCCGGTTCGTGATGCCGAACAACCATCACTACGTGGTGGACCTGAGCCCCTTCGGTCTGGAGAACCCCAACGAGGTCTTCCAGGCGGGGGACCGTCCCTACGGTCTGATGAATGCCTCCGTCACTCGCAGAGCAGCCCCCGAGCGCCCGCATGCCTGGGAATGGATCGGCGGCTTCGCCTGAGCTTTCTCCGGGTGGCAATGGCTCGGAAATACATCCATAACACCGCGCTCCTAGCGTAGGAAGACCCCGCAGCGCTGTTCTGAGAAGAAGGTGAATCCATGAGTGTCGAGCACACCAGGGCGATCGATCCGGCCGGTCTGACTGCGGAGCTCAGCCGATGACGCTGCGACACCTCATCGCCGAGCAGGTGCTGCTCGAGGGAGAGTTCCTTCCCGCGCACCTGGAGATCCTCGATGGTGAGATCGCCCGGATCCATCGGCTGAGCCCAGGCGAGGGCCGGCGGCGCGCCGAGATCGTCAAGGCCAGCGACGTCGGTGCCGGTGCGGGGATGACCGTGGTCAGGCCCTCGCACCAGGTGCTCCCCGGCAACGTCGACACCCACGTCCACATCAACGAGCCTGGCCGCACCAGCTGGGAGGGCTTCGCCACCGGCACCATGGCGGCTGCCCTGGGCGGGGTTACCACCGTGGTGGACATGCCGTTGAACAGCATCCCGCCCACGGTGGATGTGGAGTCGCTGCGGATCAAGCAGCAGGCTGCCGCAGGTCAGACCTACGTGGACGTCGGCTTCTGGGGAGGCATCATCCCCGGCAACACCGACCAGCTCAAGCCCCTGTGGGAAGCCGGCGCGTTCGGATTCAAGTGCTTCCTGCTGCCCTCCGGGGTGGACGAGTTCCCACCGGTGAACGGCGAGCAGCTGCGGGAGGCGATGGCCGAGGTGGCCGGCTTCGACGGTCTGGTGATCGTCCACGCGGAAGACGCCGAGACGATCGAACGCGCCACCGAGGTCAGCGGACGACGACGCCGGCTCAGCCACTACGCGGACTGGGCGCTCACCCGCCCGCATGACGCCGAAGTGGCGGCGATCAGCGATCTCCTCGAGGCCGTCCGCGAGACCGGCTGTCGCACCCACATCCTGCACCTGGCCTCCGCACGGGCGCTGGACATCATCGCCGCCGCCCGCGCCGAAGGTCTGCCGCTCACCGTGGAGACCTGCCCCCACTATCTCTGCTTCGACGCCGATTCGATCCCGGACGGGGCTGCTGAGTTCAAGTGCTGCCCGCCGATCCGCGACACCGGCAACCGCGAGGCGC
This sequence comes from uncultured Nesterenkonia sp., assembly GCA_947494195.1. Classification (GTDB taxonomy): domain Bacteria; phylum Actinomycetota; class Actinomycetes; order Actinomycetales; family Micrococcaceae; genus Nesterenkonia. The sequence continues at coordinate 39,536 of CANLUC010000009.1, forward strand.
TCTGGGAGGGCCTGCGCGAGGGCCTCATCGACGCGGTGGTCAGCGACCATTCACCCTCCACGATCGAGGAGAAGCACCGCGGAGCCCCTGACCTCCAGCAGGCCTGGGGCGGGATCTCCGGACTGCAGGTGGGATTCTCCGCCGTGGCCCATGAAGCTCGACTCCGGGGGATCGGACTCGAGCAGGTCAGCAGGTGGATGTCCCAGAACACCTCCACCCTGGCCGGGCTGACCCGCAAGGGGGCCATCGCCCCGGGCAAGGACGCCGACCTGGTGATCTATGACCCGCTGGAGACCAACGTGGTCTCCGCCATGGGACTGGCGCACAAGAATCCGATCTCTGCCTATGAGCACTTCGAGATCACCGGCACCGTGGTCGGAGCGGTGCTGCGGGGCATCGAGCTGTTCACTCCCCGCGACACGACCACCGCGCTGGCCCCCGTGGGGCAGTTCCTCCGCGGCGCCGGCCACCCTGTGCTCAGCGCGATGAAGCGCTGATCCGCATGACCGATGACAAGGAGCAGGCCGTGTCCGAAGGACCGCGAAAAGTGCAATCGGTGGATCGGGCCCTCGACATCCTCGAAGCCATCGGTGCCCATGGTGGCCAGCTGAGCCTCAGCGAACTGTCTGAGCAGACCCATCTCCCGGCTCCGACCGCCCACCGGTTGCTGCGCACCATGATCGCCAAGGGTTATGTCCGCCAGCTCGCCGACCGCAGCTACGGCCTGGGCGAGAAGCTCATCGCTCTGGGCCAAGCCGCCAGCGAGCGCGCCTGAGCGAGGATACCCGTGACAGTGACGGTGATCCTCGCCGCAGGGGAGGGGAGCAGGCTCGGTTCTCGGGGCAAGGCGCTGGTGAGCATGGACGGCAGAACGCTGGTGCAGCACGCTGTGCAGGCGGCTGCGGACGCGGGAACCGTTCCGCTGCTGGTGCTGGGTCATCGGGCCGAGCAGGTCCGGGCTGTGCTGGATCAAACGGCCGCGCTGGACGACGCGCCGGCGCTCGACGAAACGGCCGCGCCGGACGACGCGCCGGCGCTCGCGGGAGCGGCGATCGTGGTCTGCCCGAACTGGCGGCAGGGGCTCTCGGCCTCATTCCGCGCCGGGATCCAGGGCGCCCATGACCGCGGCGCCGAACGGGTCGCCGTCGTCCTGGTGGACCAGCCGGGCATCGGGGCCGAAGCCCTCCGCACGGTCCTCGACGCCCACCGTTCCGGCCGCATCGCGCGCGGCGCTGTCCGGGGCCGGCCCACGCACCCTGTGGTCCTCGACATCCGGGCCGCCCTCGCTGCCGCGGCCATGGCCCAGGGCGACGAGGGCGCTCGGGCGTACCTGCAAGCCCATCCGGAGCTCCTCGACACCATCGACCTCACCGAGTCCGCCGACGACGCCGACATCGACACGCCCGGGGACCTGGCGCGGTGGGGCGCCGCTCAGGTTCCAGAGGTCTCTGACTGAGACCTCGCCCCGCTGAGCTCCGCTTCACGCAGGGCAGTGGCGATCCGATCCTTGCGGAAGGGTGTGCGCGTCATCCGGATCCCGACGGCGTCGCGAATCGCATTGCCCAGGGCGGGTGCCACGGGGTTGAAGGGAGCCTCGGACATGGACTTCGCCCCCAGGGGCCCGACGGGATCGCGGGTCTGGGCGAAATGGACCTCGGTGCGCGGCAGATCTGCCATCTGCGGGATGTGGTAATTGCGCAGGATGTCGGTGGTGACGGCACCGTCCTGATCGATCTCCAGCTCCTCGAACATCGCCGCCCCCAGCGCCTGGGCCACACCGCCTTCCACCTGTCCGCGGCACTGTGCCTCATTGAGCACCACCCCGGCGTCGGCGGCCTGCACCGACTGCAGGATGCGCAGGGTGCCGCTGCGCCGGTCCACCGCGATCCGGAAGCCGTGCACGTTGAACGACACCGAACGGGGGGTGCCCGCCCAGGTGCCCTCGCCGGTGAGTCCGGCGGGGTCCGCTTCAGGTTTGGCCGAGAGCTTCTCGAGCAGATCCTCCGCTGCGGCATGAGCCGCCTTGACCCCTACCGTGATGCCCGTGGAGCCGAAGGCGCCGGTGTCGAAGCGCACGGCGTCCGTATCCGCCTGCACCAGCTGGATCTTCTCCGCGGTGGTGCCCAGCACCTCGGCCACCACCTGGCGGTGCACGGTAGAGGTGCCGTTGCCGAACTCTGCGGTGCCCACCTTCAGCTGGTAGCGCCCGGAGCCGAGCGCGGTGACGGTGGCGTGGGAATGGTGGCCGTTGGGCGGCACGGTGTCGATCATCGCGACCGCGGTGCCGGTGCCCACCGCCCAGTCTCCGAGCGGAAGACCAGCCGCCGTTTCGGCTCCGAGCCCCCCGTCGCGCCCGCCACTGAGCCCGCCGTGACGCTCCTCGGTGAGGAGGCGCTCACACTGTGCGAGCTCCGCGGCGGTCAGCTCGCCGGTGTGCAGCTCCTCGCCGATGATCCTCAGGCACTGCTGCAACCCGTCCACCTCCACCAGCACATCATCGTGTTCTGCACCGAAGAGGGTCTCCCCCTGGGAGATGATGTTCGCCGCCTTGAAGCTCAGCGGGTCCTGCCCCAGCCGGCGGGCCAGCTCGTCCATCGCGGAATCCACGGCGAAGAGGGTCTGGCTCAGTCCGTAGCCACGGAAGGCGCCCGCCGGGGGATTGTTCGTGTAGACCACCTCGGCGTGGACCTGCTTATGCGGGGCCGAGTAGAGCTGCATGGACTCGGTCACGCTGTGGAACATCACACCCGGACCATGATTGCCGTAGGCCCCAGTGTCGGAGAGCACCTGAAGCTGCATGGCCTGCAGCGCGCCTGAGGCGTCGGCCCCCACCGAGACGTCGAGCAGATACGGGTGCCGCGTCGTGGTCGCGGCGAAGGCCTCCGAGCGAGTGAGCTCCAGCTGCACCGGCCGGTCGATTCCGCGCTCGTGTAGCGTGCGCAGCACCAGCAGCACCAGATCCTCGGTGAGCACCTCCTGCTTGGACCCGAAGCCGCCGCCCACGCGCGGAGCGAAGACGCGCACCGCCTCCGGCGCGAGCCCGAAGATCCGGCACAGGGTCCGGCGCACGAGGAAGGGCACCTGCGTGGAGGAGCGCAGCGTGAACCGACCCAGCTCGTCGATCCAGCCCAGGCAGCCGTGGGTCTCCAGGGCCACATGCGAGGTGCGGTGGGTCTCGAAGCTGCCGGTGTAGGAGGTGCCCGTCTCCCGCAGGGAGGGCGCCGCGCTTCCCGATGCCTGCAGCGACGCCAGTTGTTGTTCGGCCTGGCCGTGGGAGCTTGAGGCGACGGCGACCAGGTTCCTCTCCGGGGCCAGGATCCGGTGCGTGGCCGAATCCTTTCCCGCGTGGACCGCGGCGGCACCTTCGTGCTGTGCGGTGCGCGGATCCAGCACCGGCGGGAGCTGCTCATAGTCCACCTCCACCAGCTTCGCGGCGCGCTCGGCCTGACGACGAGATTCCCCGACGACGACGGCGACTCGCTGTCCCACGTGGCGGACCACGTCATCGAGCACCCGGGTGTCCGCGGGATCATCCTCCACCAGCTCGTGCTGTGCGGAGGAGTAGAGCTCCGCGGGAGCATCCTCGTGGGTGAGCACCGCGATCACCCCGGGGGAGGCCAGGGCGGCGCGGGCGTCGATGTGCTGGATCCGGGCGTGGGCATGCGGGGACCGGATCACCACGAGGTGCAGCGGATCCTCCGGCGGGCGCTCACCGGCCTGGTCGAAGGTGAACGCGGCGGTGCCGGTGACCACCGCGGCGCCGGCGGGTGGGGACGGGCTCTTCCCCGGTCCTGACTCGGCGCTGACCCGTGGGGTCTGGGTGAGTGCATCCTTGATCGAGCAGTAGCCGGTGCAGCGGCAGAGGTTGCCCTTGAACCGACGAAGCGTGGCGGGGTCATCGGCGTCTTCGCGGTCCTCGGCGTCCAGAGACGACCCGGCGTCCGCCTCGGCCCCAGGCTCGAGCGCGTCTGTACTGCTCCGATCAGGCGAGTAGGGGCCCTCGGCGGTGGCGGTCATCAGGAAGCCAGCGGTGCAGTAGCCGCACTGGAAGCCGTGGGAGTCGAGGAAGTCCCGCTGGGTCGGATGCAGCGCGGCCGCGAGGGCTTCATGATCATGGGGTGCCCCGTCCTGCTGGGAGGAGAGAACCTGGGCGGTGGCTTCAGGGCTCAGCCCCTGCACGGTGGTCACTTCGGTTCCGGCGGCGCGCTGCGCGGGAACGATGCAGCTGTGCACGGCGGTCGGCTTCTGTCCGGGCTGGGCGAGGTGCACGGTGCAGGCTCCACAGTCTCCGGCGTCGCAGCCACGCTTGACCCCGGCCGCACCGGTGTCCCGCAGCCAGGTGCGCAGGCACTGACCGGGATCGGCGTCCAGGACCATGTCCCTGCCGTCCACCGTGACCTGGGCTGGCTGGGCGCTCTCGGCTGGCTGGGCCGGCTGGGCGGCCGGAGCAGGCGTGCTCAGCAGCGTCGGTTCGGGGAACATCGCCGAGGACGCCTCCCCACCCTGCGGCGTGACGGCGGCGCTGTGGTCCTGGCTGAAGATCGCGTCCGCGAGCTCGTGCGCAAGGCGGATGGTGACTTCGATGCGCCACTCGCGGTCGCCATGGACGTCGTCATTCCACGCAGATTCAGGGACCCCTGCGCGCACCGCGGCCGCCATCCCGGCATCGCGGGGGAGCTGCAGGATCACGGGGTGCACGGTGCTGGCGGTGATGGTGAGACGCAGCTGATCGGTGCCCTCAGTCCCATGGGGGAGAGGGGAGGCGAGCAGCAGGGCGGCAGACCGGCCGTACCGGGTCAGCGATTCCCGCACCATCAGGGTGGGACGCGCCAGCGCACTGGCGGACACGAAGAAGGCGCGGATCAGTTCGCCGGCCTCCAGCGCTGTGGACCCCGTGCCGAGCACGAGATCCGAGACCAGCGCGGTGCGCCGGGTCCCGCCGGGAGACAGGATCACTGCCCGGGCCTCCATGGCGGAGAGCCAGGAGGTCATCGGTCCCGCCGGCAGCGCGGTGGCGACGTTGCCGCCCACGGTGGAGCTGTTCCACACCTTCCAGGAGGCCACGAAGCACTCCGCAGCAGCCTCCATGAGCTCGATCCCGGGCAGGCCCGCAGCGCCGGTCCCGGCCAGTGAAGTGGCGGCGGCGTGGAACTGCGCGATGGTCGTGGTGGCGGCGATCTCCAATCCCGTCCACCCGTGACCGGAGCCCTGCTCGTGCCAGGTCAGCGGCGCCCACCCGGCAGCAGTGATGTCCAGAAGCCTGCGCGGGGCGGGGTTCGTGAAGTCATAGCCGTAGGAGTAGAGCACCGTGCCCCCGGCGAGCCAGGAATCTCCGGGTCCGAAATCGTCCGGGTCTGCGGTGCTCAGGGTCGTCTCAACACTGGTGATGTCCACGTTTCACACTGCCATTTCTCTGATGATGCTGACGCTGCGCGGGCGTGACGCGTTGATAGGTCCGTTCCGCAGACTCAGCGGCTGCGCGCTGGCCTGGGCGTTCTTCGCTGCGAGGAGCTCCGCGAGCATCGAGACGGCGGCCTCAGAGGGTGTCTCGGCTCCCAGGTCCAGACCCAGTGGAGAGACGACGCGCCTCCGTGCGGCTTCACTGTGTCCCATGGCGCGCAGTGCGGCGTCCCGGCGTGCTGCGGAGGTGCGCGAACCCATCGCTCCGATGAAGCATCGGGCTGCGTCGTCGGCCTCTGTGCTTTGGTTGACTCGGCTCAGCGCTGCGTCCAGCACCGGCACGTCGAGATCTGGGTGATGGGTCATCACGACCACGCCGGTCCAGGCGGCGGTCTGGTTCTCCAGCAGGTCGGTGATGATCGTGCCGGGATGTCCCAGGTGCAGCTGGGCCCCGGCCGGGACCCGTGCGGCGGTCCCGAAGGCGGGTCGGATCTCCACCAGATGGACGGTCCAGCCGATCTGCAGCGCAAGCTGAGCCAGCTGGACGGAGAAGTCATGGACTCCGCTGAGTATGAGTCGGGGTGCGCCGGCGCGCTCTTCGTGGACGTGCAGTCGGGCGCCTGCGTGGTCGGTGACCGTTCGGGTCAGTTCGGCCGGCAGGTGCGGGTCTCTGCGCGCGAGCTCGCGCAGCGTCTTCAGCTCGGCGGTGACCAGCGGCTGGATGAGCACCTCGATCTCACCGCCACAGGTCAGTGCGATGCCGAGACCGGCCTGACCGAACGGGGTGCCATCGGGCCCGAAGGATTCCCGGCGGATGGTCCCCGCGACGATCGCGTCCTGGGCGGAGGCGGCCACTGAGGACTCCACGCAGCCCCCGGAGAGGGAGCCGATGATCTGCAGATCGGCGGAGACCGCCATCGAGGTGCCCACCGGGCTGGGCGAGGATCCATGCACCGAAACGATTGTTGCTATCGCCCAGTGTTCGGGGTCTTCGAGGCAGGGGCTGTAGGAGGTGATGCGGTCGAGCATGGTGCCTCCTCCGGGAGTGCGCGGCACGGCGGCCATGAGCGGGAATCGTGCTCCAGCTTAGGCAAGCGCGGGTTACAGCCCCGTTACGCGCTCCGGCATTTACATATCCGTAACCGAGCCGAGTGAAGGAAGAAACATCTGTTTCATAGGTTGGGGGCAATCAACTTCAGGAGGACGGATGCCCCCCGCCGAACTGCGCGTCGACACGCTGATCACCAACGCCTATATCGTGCTCGATGTCGCGACTGAGGGGCCCGAAGCCCAGCAGGAGGCGCTGGAATCAGCTCGCGAGATCGACGGCGGGTGGATCGCTCTCGACGACGGGCGGGTGCATAGTGCTGGGGCGGGATCGTTGCAGCCTCCAGCGGCCGAGCGAGTGATCGACGCCGGCGGTCGCCTGGTCACCCCGGGCCTGGTCAACACGCACCACCACATGTACCAGAACCTCACGAGGGCCTTCGCACCAGCCATCAACGGGAGTTTGTTCCAGTGGCTGACCACGCTCTACCCGCGCTGGGCAGCGCTGGATGAGGAGTCCACGTACCTCTCCACCTACGTGGCCTGTGCCGAGCTGCTGTTGAGCGGGTGCACCACCTCCTCAGACCACATGTACGTCCACCCGAAGCCGAACCTCATCGACGCCCAGATCAAGGCCACCACCGAGATCGGCTTCCGCTTCATGGCCAACCGCGGCTCGATGACCCGCTCCGTGGAGGACGGCGGACTTCCGCCCAAGGAGGTCGTGCAGGACGAGGAGACCATCCTTGCTGACTCGGAGCGGCTGATCTCCACCTTCCATGACGGGACCCCCGGGGCGATGGCCCGCGTGGCGCTCGCACCGTGTTCCATGTTTTCGGTCAGCGAATCGATCATGCGCAGGACCGCAGAGCTCGCTGAGAAGCACGACGTCCGCCTGCACACGCATCTTGCCGAAGACAAGGACGAGGACACCTACGCCCTCGAGGTGTACGGGCGTCGCCCGGTGGAGTACTTCGAGGACGTCGGCTGGGCCACACCGCGTTCCTGGGTCGCCCACTATGTCTACGGCAATGAGGAGGAGAACCGCCGGCTCGCGGGGGCAGGCGTCAGCGCGACCCAGTGTCCCAGCTCCAACATGATCCTCGCCGGAGACACCGCTGATGCTCAGGCGCTGCGCTCCATGGGCATGGCTGTGGGTCTCGGCTGTGACGGCTCAGCCTCCTCTGATTCCGCGAACCTCTGGATGGAGACCCGCGGGGCGATGCTGCTGGCCCGCTATCGCCACGGACCCTCAGCGATGTCGGCTCGCGGCGCGCTGTCCATGGCCACCCGGGGATCCGCGGCGAACCTCGGTTGGGCCGACGAGATCGGCCATCTGCGTCCCGGAGCCTGTGCTGACCTGGTGATCTGGCAATCCGCGCCCCTCTCCCAGGCCGGCGCGCTGACCGATCCCGTCGAGGGCTGGCTGCGCTCCGGGCCCGCCAGCGGCTGGTGCGTCATGGTCGCCGGGAAGTCCCTCGTGGACTCCGGCCAGCTCCAGCTGAGTGCACTCGATGACGTGCTTCCCCGACATGCCCAAGCCGCCGCGCAGATGCAGGGACTCGCCTGACTCCGCCCCAAGACCGCACCACCAATCACTGTTCGCACCGTCCACTGCACCACTGATGAAGGAGCACCACATGAACATCGGAACCCACTCCCGTCGTCGTCGGCTTGCCGCCGTCTCCGCCGTCGGCATCCTCGCGCTGACCTCCTGTGCAGGAGGAGACGAGTCGGAAGCTGCTGAGGGAGGAGAGGAGGAGAGCTACGGCGATATCAGCGTCGCGCTCTCCTGGATCGAGAATGCCGAGTTCGCCGGGGAGTTCTTCGCCGAGGAGAACGGATACTTCGACGAGGCTGGCTTCGGAGCAGTCGAGCTGATCCCCGGTCCCGGCCCGATCGAGAACATGGTGGCTTCCGGAGAGGCCACCTTCGGAACCTCGAACGCCGTGGCCACCGGTGAGATCATCGCCGAGGAGGATGCCCCGCTGAAGATCGTCGGCGCCAAGTATCAGCGCAACCCCTTCACCATCCTGTCCCTGGCCGATGAGGGAAACATCGCCTCCCCAGAGGACCTCGTGGGCAAGACCATCGGCGTCCAGGCCGGCGGCAACGAGGCTCTCTTCGAAGCACTGCTGGAGGTCAATGACATCGACCCTGAGTCGGTCGAGATGGTGCCGGTGGAATATGACCCCGCGCCTCTGATCGATGGAGAGGTGGACGGCTTCTTCGCCTTCGTCACCAATGAGTCCCTCACCGTGGAGCTGATGGGTCACGAGACCACCGACCTGATGCTCAGTGAGAACGGCCTGCCGTTCGTCGCCGAAGCGTTCATCACCACTGAGGAGATGATCGAAGAGGAGCCCGAGATGATCAAGTCCTTCCTGGAGGCGGAGATCCAGGGCTGGAAGGACGCCGTCAGCGATCCCGAAGAGGGAGCGCGGCTGGCTGTGGAGCAGTACGGCGAGCACCTGGACCTGGACATGGAGAAGGAGACCCGCCAGGCCGAGGTGCAGGTGGACCTGGTGCTGACCGAGGATGTCCGCGAGAACGGTCTGTTCACCATCTCCGAGGAGCTGCAGAGCGAAAGCGTGGACAGCCTCGAGCGGGCCGGCGTGGAAGTCACCGAGGACGAGCTCTTCGATCTCTCCCTGCTTGAGGAGCTGCTGGAAGAAAATCCCGAGCTCGCCGAGATCCCCGACGGAGCGTGATCCCTCTCCCATGATGACTGCATCGCAGCGGCAGACAACCCTCGCCGGTGGCGCCCCTGACGGGCAGCATTCCGGTGCCGGCACGGGGGAGACCCCGTCCGGCACCGGTCTCCGGATCGAAGGACTGACGAAATCATTCTCACTCCGTGGTTCCGAGACGCTCACCGCACTGGAGGACGTCTCGCTGCACACCGACCGCGGCAGCTTCCTCTCGCTGCTGGGTCCCTCCGGCTGTGGCAAATCCACGGTGCTGAGGGTGCTCGCGGGCCTGGAGGAGCCCACCGCCGGGACCGCCCTGGTCGACGGCAAGACCCCGGCACAGCTGCGCAGCGACAGCGAGCTGGGGATCGCCTTCCAGGACGCGGCGCTTCTGCCCTGGCGCAGCGTGGCCTCGAACATCCGGCTGCCCTTCGAGGTCTCGGGTCAGAAGCCCGACGACGATCTGGTCGCTGAGCTGATCAACCTGGTGGGACTCAACGGATTCGAGAAGGCCAAGCCTGGGCAGCTCTCCGGAGGCATGCGCCAACGCGTCTCGATCGCTCGGGCGCTCGTCGTCCAGCCCTCGGTGCTGCTCCTCGATGAGCCCTTCGGGGCGCTGGATGACATGACGCGGCAGCGGCTGAACGATGAGCTGCTGCGCATCTGGACCGAGAAGCCAGCGACCACCCTGATGGTCACGCATGGAATCTCGGAGGCGATCTACCTCTCGGATCAGGTGGCCGTGATGAGCGCCCGTCCGGGCCGGATCGCCGAGGTGATCGAGGTCGACCTGCCCCGTCCGCGCACCCCAGACATGATGCGCAGCCCGGAGTTCCACGCCCTGCACGACCGGGCCTCCGAGCTGCTCTTCGGCCTCGAGGAGAGCGGGAGCCAGACCGGATGAATGCCGCGATCGACACGCGCCGGGCAGCGCTGTACAGCGCAGCCGGCCTGGGTGGAGTCATCATCCTCTGGTGGATCGCGGCACTGACCGTGCTCTCCGAGGCGCGCATCCCCACCCCCGTCGGGGTGGTGCGCGCCGTCATCGATGACGGCTTCGGCTTCTACTGGCAGCACTTCTCGGTGACCATCCAGGAGGCCGCGATCGGCTTCTTCTGGGGAAACCTCATCGCGATCCTGCTGGCCTCGCTCGTGCTGGTCCTGCCGTGGACCGAACGGCTGATCACACAGATCGCGGTGATCAGCTACTGCATCCCGATCGTGGCAGTGGCTCCGGTGCTCTATATCGTCATCGGGGCACCCTCCACCGGGGAACCCTCCGGCACCGCCGTCGCGCTCGCGGTGCTCGCAGTCTTCTTCACCACTGTGGTGGGGACCCTGCTGGGACTGAAATCAGCAGACCCGGCGAGCCTCGACGTCGTGACCGTCTACGGCGGGTCCCGGTTCACCCAGCTGCGCAAGGTCCGCCTGATCGCCGCACTGCCGGCGATCCTGAACGCACTCCAGATCGCGGCGCCCGCGGCGCTGCTCGGCGCGATCCTCGGTGAGTACGTCGGAGGCGTCCGTCAGGGCGTCGGCCTCGCGCTGATCATCGCCCAGCAGAACCTCGACGTGGAACGCGCCTGGGCCATCGGCCTGCTCTGCGCGGCAGCGGCAGGTGGGGCGTATGCGCTCTTCGGGCTGATCGGAAAAGTGGCCGCACCATGGTCGAAGGGGGTGCCGGCATGACCGCAGCAACGCAGACACAGGCCCCCCGGTTAGCCGGGTCACAGGCCCCCCGGGAATCCCGGTCGCGGTCCTCTCGGCCGAGCCGGGCAGGAATCCTGGCCCGCACGGCGCTGACCACGCTGGCCAACACTGCCATCATGCTCACCGTCATCCTTGTGCTCTGGCTCGGTCTGCTCAGCGCCTTCGATGTCTCAGACTTCGTCGGGAAGGGCCCGCTGGATGTCTACGAGCATCTCTTCACGGAGGAGGAGTCGGCGGCCACCCGCGCCGAGATCTGGGGGCTGACGCTGGCGACGCTGCGTGATGCCGCCATCGGCTTCGTCGCCGGGATGATCGCGGCGGCGGTGATCGCGGTGGGGATCGTGATGAGCCGCATCGTGGAGTCGGCCGTGATGCCGATGGCAATGATCGTGCGTTCGGTGCCGCTGATCGCGTTGGCCCCGCTGATCATTTTGGCGCTCGGCCGCGGCACCGCCGTCGTCGCGGCCATGGGTGGGGTCGTGGTGCTCTTCCCGGCGCTGGTGACCATCGTGTTCGGGCTGCGCTCGGTCACCCCGCAGATCCGCGACGTGGTGCATGTCTACGGCGGCTCCAGCTGGGACGTGCTGCGCAAGGTCGCGGTGCCCTCGGCTCTGCCCGCCTTCTTCTCGGCCGTGCGCATCTCAGTGCCGGGTGCGTTCACCGGAGCGCTGCTCGCCGAATGGCTGGCCACCGGTGAGGGCATCGGATACGCCGTCGTCTCCGCGGTCAGCCGTTCGCAGAACACCCAGGTGTGGGCGCTGGTCGTGGTCATCACACTGGTCTCCGTGGTGCTCTACATGCTGGCTCAGCTGGTGGAGAACCTCGTGCTGGCCCACTACGACATGGCAAAGGACTCCTGAGGTGACTGACAAGATCGCAGGCGCAGGCGGGGTCCCGCTGCAGCCGGAGGCGCTGGAGCGGATCGTGCAGGAACTGCCCAAGGTCAGCCTGCACTGCCACCTCCTGGGCAGCGTGCAACCAGCCACAGTCGTGGACCTGGCGAAGAAGCACAGCGTAGACCTGGGCGGACACACCGCTGAGACGCTCTACGACCACGGAAGCTACGAGGACCTCGGGGAGTTTCTCCGCGTCCTCGACGTGGTCGGCTCGGTGGTCCGTGATGTCGATGATCTGTACCGCGTGACATACGAGTCTCTCACCCTCGGGGGCGCCGCGCACCGGGTCCTGCATCGGGAGATCCAGATCAGCCCACCGGGACACGGAGCCGTGCCGTATCCCCGGCTCCTTGAGGGAATCAGCGCGGGGATGCGGGATGCGCTGATCGACACCGGCATCACCAGCAGCATCGTGGTGGGGCTGTGCCGGGAGGACAGCCCCGCTGCGGCGCTGCAGCTGGTGGAGACCGTGATCGAGCACCGCACCGATGAGGTGGTGGGGATCGGTCTGGACTACGCCGAGGTCAAGGGGGAGCCTGCCCAGTTCGCCCCCGCCTTCATGCGGGCAGGCGAAGCGGGTCTGCGGCGGACTGCGCACAGCGAGACCGGACCTCCGCGGCATATCGAGGTGCTCCTGGACGAGCTCGGCTGTTCACGGGTGGATCACGGGTATCACGTGGTCGATGATCCCCGCATCACCGAGAGGTGTGTGCAGGAGCAGATCCCCTTCATCGCCACACCGGTCAGCTCGGACATCGGACGGTACTCCGGCAGCGGGGACGGCAGCCATCGGCGGATCGCGCAGATGGTGGAGGCGGGGCTGAAGGTCGCCATCGACTCCGATGACCCACCCATGTTCGGCACCGATCCGAGCCACGATTTCCGCGCCCTGAGTCTCGCCCTCGGCTACGGGCTCGAGGAGCTGGCGAGGTTCACCCGCAACGCCGTGGACGCCTGCTGGCTCGATGAGAGCGACAAGACGTCCCTCCGCCGCCGAGTGGAGGAGGGCATCAATGCCCTCATCCGAGACGACTCCCTTCCAGCCCCGGACTCTCTATCCGGGGGCACAGACTCAACTCACCATCAGCTCAACAGATAGGGGACCCGTGCAGACATCGACGACTCAGGACTCAGCCGGCAAGAAGCAGCTGGTGCTGGGAGCCTTCGAAGTGATGGCTCCCACCTTCCTGGCCAACTCCTGGCGGCACCCGCTGGCCAGGCCGGAGCAGTTCGCGACCCTGGGGTTCTGGCAGGATCTGGCCAAGCAGCTCGACGCCGGGGGCTTCGACTTCCTCTTCTTCGCCGAGCACCTGGCCTACCCGATGGACAAGGGCGACCAGGTCCCAGAGGTGGTCATCAAGGAAGCAGTCCAGTTTCCCGTCCATGATGCCCTGCTGGCGATCAGCGGGTTGGCGGCCGTCACCGAGCGGCTCGGTTTCGTCGTCACGGCGTCCACCACGGCAGGCCAGCCATATCTCAACGCCCGGAACTTCGCCACGGTCGATCATCTGACAAGCGGTCGCATCGGGTGGAACATCGTCACCAGCGACATGCAGACAGCCCTGGTCCGGCTCCTCGGCCACGAGAACGTCACCCCGCATGACAAGCGCTATGCGAAGGCGGATGAGTTCGTGCAGCTCTGCCTCGAGCAGTGGGAGGGCGGCTGGGGTGAGGACGCGCAGCCCATGGACAAGGCCTCGGGAGTGTTCAACGACCCTGAGAAGGTCCACTGGATCGACCACGACGGCGAGTTCTACAGCCTCCACGGGTACTTTCCGATCGCCCCGTCGCCCCAGCACACCCCGACCCTGTTCCAAGCGGGTGCCTCTCCGCGGGGGAAGGACTTCGCCGCGAAGTACGCCGAGTGCATCTTCACTCAGGAGCGCGACATCGAGAAGACCGCTGCCCTGGTGGATGACCTCCGCGCCCGAGCCGAGGCGCAGGGGAGGTCCGGAGATTCCATCAAGATCATCAACGGAATGTCGGCGATCGTGGGGGACACGCACGAGGAAGCTGTCCAGCTCCGCCGTGAGCTGCTGGATGCACCCAGCCGAGAAGCCATGGCCTCACTCTTCATGGGGTGGAGCGGGGTGAACCTGATGGACTTCGACCCCTCGACGACGCTGGCAGATGTCCGCACTGAGATCGGACAGAGCCTGCTGACCCAGTATCAGGACGGCCGCACGGTGGGCGAGGTGATCGACGGTCTGCGGGAGACCATGGGTGGGTTCAAGGTGACCGGCACCGCCGAGGAGGTGGCGGCCGAACTGGAGGACATCGCGGCGCGGACCGGCATCGATGGCTACCTCGTGGAGCACAGCTTCGGTGGCATGGAGAGCTATCGAGACTTCATCGAGAAGGTCATGCCGCTCATGCGCGAGCGAGGGATCCTTCCACAGACCCCGCGGAGTGGGAGTCTTCGGGAGATGCTCACCGGTTCAGAGACCTCTCGACTGGCTCAGGATCACCCGGGCGCTGCTTATCGGCCCGCTCAGGTGGAAGCCTCCGGGGGTGGCCCCGCATGATGCTGGCCGTCCTTCACGGCAGGGGTGCATGATGGCAGCCTTCGGGAGCCTCCGCAGCTCCGCGGAGACCACGGGGCTGGGTGCCGCTGCGATGCAGGCCGAGGACGTCTTCGCCTCCTACCCCTCCGCGATCGCGGCGCTCTGCGCTCAGACTGCGGACGGCCCGGTGGGATTCGTGGTGACTTCCTTCGCCGCCGGGGTGTCCTTCGACCCTCCGATGGCAATCTTCTCCGCGCAGAACTCCTCGCGCACCTGGCAGGCGCTGCGCGGCGCTCCGAGCATCGGTGTCTCCGTGCTGGGACATGACCAGCAGCATGCCTGTTATCAGCTGGCTTCCAGGAGCAGAGACCGCTTTGCGAAGCTCGACTACAGCGTCACCGACGCCGGCGCGGTGCTGCTCGCCGAGTCACCGCTGCGCATGGAGTGTGAAGTGATGAGCGAAACCCCGGCCGGAGACCATCAGATGGTGCTGCTGAAGGTCCTCGGGGCTCAGGTGGACCCGGAGTCCTCTCCGCTGGTCTACCGGTCGAAGGGGTTTCATCACCTCATCGCGGCAGGCTGAGGCAGCGCCGCACGGACGGGACCATGCAGACCGCTCGACAAAGCCTCAGCCCTCCACGCTGCTGGCGCCCGGAGGCATCGACCCGCCGAAGAGCGGCTCGAAGGTCGGCCGCTTGGCGTGGATCCCATCTCCGGAGGACCGTCCGCGCAGCCGGCGGACCACCCAGGGGAAGAGATGGTGGCGTGCCCAGACCGCATCATCCACGCGGGCCGCGCGCCAGGTGCGCGGCGGCACCGGACGTGGCTCCAGAGGCTGCAGATCATGCTTGACGTTCATGGTCTCCAGGACCATGCGCGCGATCGTGTGATGACCGAGCGCGGAGAAGTGCAGCCGGTCCTCGTCCCACATCTCCGGCCGGGTCAGCTCGCGCAGTGACCACATGTCGGCGACCAGGGCGTCATGCCGGGCCGCGATCGTACGGATGTTCTCGTTGAAGATCGCGACCTTCCCGCGGATCGAGCCGACCACCGGGGTCTCGCGCACATCCGGGCCGTTGAACAGCACGATGGTGGCGCCGGTGGTGCTCAGGATCTGCACCATGGTGTCGAGCACCCGGGCGATCTCATCCGGGTCGCCGCCGGGACGGATCACGTCATTGCCGCCGGCGCACAGGGTGATCAGGTCTGGGCGCAGCTCCAGGGCGGGGGCGATCTGCTCATCCCGGATCTGGGCGATCAGCTTTCCGCGCACGGCGAGGTTCGCATAGGAGAACTTCGGTGACGCCGCTGTGGCTGCTGCACCCAGGGCGAGCTCCTCGGCCACGCGATCGGCCCAGCCGCGGTGATAGCCGGGCCGGGTCTCGTCGGGGTCCCCGATGCCCTCGGTGAAGGAGTCTCCCAGGGCCACATAGCGGGTCCAGGGGTGTCGCGGATCAGCATTGCCGCTCACGGCCGCAGGGTCCGCATCTGCCGGGAGGTCTGGTGTCTCGAGGATGTCTTCGGGGGTGTTCTGGTCTTCACTCACCACTCCATTCTCGCGCAGGAGACCGGCTCGTGCATCCACCTGTGGGCTGATTAGAGTGGGACACGCACCCTTCCCGCCGCACCGCCCACACGCAAAGGTCGTCCCATGTCAGCACAGCCCCACGTCGCCTGGTCCCGCGAGCCGCAGGACCGTGCGGGCACCCCGCTGGTGGTGCTGCTCCACGGCTACGGGTCCCACGAGCAGGACCTCATGGGTCTGGTCCCAGGACTGCCGGCCGAGTTCACCTATGCCTCCGTGCGCGCCCCGGTGAAGATGGAGTTCGGCGGCTACACCTGGTTCGATCTCGACGTGGAACGGCTGGCCTACTCCTCCTCCGCAGCTCGGGACGCCGTGGAAGACCTCTGGGAGTGGATCGCCTCGATCAAGGACCAGCACAGCTCGGTCACCCTGCTGGGGTTCTCCATGGGCATGGCGATGGCGACCTCGCTGCTGCGCAGCCGCCCGGATCAGTTCGCCGCCGTCGTCGGACTCTCCGGCTTCGCGGTGGACCCGAGCCGCGGCGAGGGGATCGAGGACTACTTCGACGACGACACCCTGGCCGCCGCGCAGATTCCGTTCTTCTGGGGGCGCGACCAGGAGGACCCGATCATTCCCGCCGAGCACGTGGAGTACACCCACGGCTGGGCCACGAAGACGGTGAAGCTCACGAAGGTGCTCTACGCCGGGGCCGGGCACGGGGTCGTCCCCCAGGAGATCGGGCACGTCGGCGAATTCCTCACCCACACGGTGCTCACGTCCCGCTGAGCGCCTGGCGGTAGACCTCGGCGTGCGCCGCGGCGATCTCTGCTCGTTGCCGTCGCCGCCAGGTGGCGATGGATTCTCCGACGGTTCTCTGTCCTGAGGGCTCCGCCGCTATGTGTCGAGGCTGCTCTGCGGCGTCGCGGATGGCCTGCCGCAGGCTGGGCTCGTCGACCACGCCGTCCTGGCTCCAGCGATACACGTGGTCTGCCCCCTGGCTGCGGTAGCACCCCACGTCGGGAGCGATCACCGGAGTGCCGAGGTCATGTGCGGCCTCCATCCACCCGGAATGCGTCCCGAATCGGTAGGGAAGCAGTGAGCCATGCAGGCTGGCGAGGTAGTCGAAGAGTTCGGGGTCGCTGAAGTAGTCGTGGACGCGCAGGTCCAGTCTGCTGGCTGCCTGGTCTCGCAGCCAGGCCGTCAGTGCGGCGTCGTGCCGGGAGCCGTTCTCCTCGAAGACGTCGCGGTGCACGTTGACCTGCAGCACGCCCCCAGGGATCTCTGCGACGGCACCCAGCGCCGACTGCAGCAGGGGGATGCCGGCCATATTGGCGCGCAGACTCTTCAGGTGGACTCCCAGCCGGAACTCCCCGGTGTCGCGCTGCGGCACGCGTGCGCGGGCCGCGATGCGTTCGAGGTCCACCACATGCGGGTGCGGGATCACTCGAGGCCTGACTCCCCAACGAGCCTCGATCTCCTCGGCCGCCTTCTGGCTGAGCGTGATGACCGCCTTCGCACGAGTGACCAGCACCTCCAGCTGAGACTCGTGCAGGGCTGAGTCCTCGTGATGGGGGTTCCACAGGTCGTGCACCGTGTACACCAGAGGCACCCCCTTCGCATCCAGCGCGTCCACCACTGAGCTGAGCTGTGCGGGGGTCTGCGCGTCGAAGCCGAAGTGCACGTGCATCAGGTCGAAGTCATGCGTGGTGATCCATTCCGGATCGAGCATCGCCGGGGGCCACCACGGAGCCCCGGTGGGGGCATCCCGGCGGGCCGGTGGGGGATCCGGGAGGCGCTGGACCGGGTCCCGGAGCGCGGCGGGGCTGCTCAGATGCCGGATGTAGACGTGGGAGGCGGGCACGGAGGCCACACGCAGATCCATCAGGGTGTCACCTTTCCTTCGGAGGTTCCTCGTGGGTCCGGGGCGTCTCGCCTGCGGCCCAGTCCCCATCGACTCGGTGCACCAGGCCCATGCGCTCGAACTCCTGCAGCCAGCCCTCCATGGGCCAGTGCCCCCAGGTGTTCGCGAACAGGCGCCCGTTGCGCAGGATGTCGTCCAGATGCTCCACGGGCGGGCGGGACACCGGATGGTGCTGGTGGTAGGCGCGTGCGGCTCCGACCCAGGCCAGCTCGACCCCCGCGGCACGGGCGCGCCAGGCGAAGTCGGTGTCCTCTGCGCCGTAGCCGGCGTAGGCCTCGTCGAACCCGGCGATGCGCTCCCAGACGACTCGCCGGACCGCGAAGGAGAGTGACCAGAACAGGGCATGCTCTCCGCCGAGGAGGATCTGTCCGGGGTCCGGCGCCGGCCGTGCGGGGTGGGGGTCCGCCCATGCGGCGAGCTGCGTGGCATCAGCGGCGTCGAGCTCTTCCGGCGGCAGCTCCGGGAGATAGGCGACCGGCCCGCACAGCAGCCTCTCCGGGTGCTGCGCCGCAGCCTCCAGATACGCGCCGACCAGCTCCGGGGCGGGAATGCAGTCCACATCGAGGAAGATGAGCAGGTCATCCGGGTGGGAGAGCGAGTCCAGCGCCCGCTGTGCTCCGTGGTTTCTGGCCTGGGCCAGCGGCAGCCGGCCCTGAGCGTCGGGGACTTCACTGACCTCGGTGGGCAGCAGGCCGCCATCGGGCAGCAGAGCGTCACCGTTGACCAGCGCGGAGAGCTCCGGGTCCGCCATCGCCACCACCTGGTGACGCAGGGGCGGCTGCCGGCTCGCGGCGAGGCCGGAGCGCAAGCGGCGCAGATGAGTGTGCCGGCCATGTACGGCGGTGACCACGACGGCGCGCGCCTGCACTCTCGTCATCGGCTGCGATCCGCGGCGACGTCGTCGGTCAGTTCGTGCAGCAGCGCGGCGAAGCGGTCTGCGGCGCCGCCGTCGCACCAGCTCGACCACTCCTGGCCGTCGAGCTGCAGGGCCTGCGACACGGCCAGTTCCCAGCCCGCGTCGTCCTGGGGTGCGGGCATGCGCACCACCGGCCAGGGGCCGCGCTCAAGGGCTGTGAGCATATGCCGCTGCTCCTGGTGTGGCCGGTCCAGTGCGGTCACCAGGGCGGGCGTGCGACTGGCCGCCACCTCGGCGATGGAGTTCTGTCCCGCCGCGGTGAGCACCAGATCTGCCCGCTGAAGGTGAGGCCAGGGATCCGTCTCCCAGGCGCCCTCACCGCCGAGCACCGTGACCTGAGCTGTCGGGAGCAGACGTCGAATCTGCGCCACGCTGTCGGTCTCGACGGCGCCACCGCCACCGCCGCTGAGCACCACGACGCGAAGAGGTGAGGCTGCGGAGTCGGTGGAGGCTGTTGCTGAGCCGGTGTCGGCTTCTGTGGACCCGGTGACCCCGTCCTCCGGGGTGAAGCGGGAGAGCCCGCCGAGTGCCTGGACGTCCTCGGCGCCGCGGAAGATGTCTGCGGCCACCTGGGGCCACATGCCGACGACGCGCTCTGAGATCGCGTAGCCGAGCTGATGCGCCGGATCGGTGCGGTCCCCGGGAAGCGCCACGGTGACCACCGGAATCCCGTGCAACCGGGCCAGCAGGGCGATCTCGACCGAGACGTCCACCACGATCAGCTCCGGGCGTCTGAATTCCAGCCAGCTGGAGAGCTGTGCGCTGCGCCGGAGCAGGCCCGGATGGTGTCGGGGCACCCAATGCAGGGTTCCAGCGGCTGTGGGGTCGAGTGTCTGCTCGGCGGCTTCCCCAGCGGGCCCTTCCCCAGCGGGGTCGCTGGGCAGTGAGGTGTCGTCGCGGTCGAGCTGCACCCACGCGGCGTCAGGCCAGTCGGGTGGCTGCGGCAGCGAGGACAGTCCGGTGATGGGCAGGCCGTGGGCCGCCGCCGCCCGCGCGACCGCGGTGGCGCGGTGCAGGTGCCCGTGGCCCTGGTGGTGGATGTACCAGCCGATCATTGCGCCGGGGCAGTCTGCCGCCGGGAATTCTCCTCCGCCATTTCGGCGTAGACATTCTCGTACTCGGTCACCATGCGCTCGAGCGAGAGATGGTCCACCGCCCGCTGTCGCACGGCGGCGCGGTCGCGTTGGGAGGCGCGCGCGATCGCCTCGGCGAGTCCGGCGACCGAATCCTCCGAGGCCAGCGCACCTGAGGTCTCGGTGACGATCTCGACCAGTCCGCCGCGGCGGAACGCGGCCACCGGCGTTCCGCAGGACATCGCCTCGGCGGCCACCAGGCCGTAGGGCTCATCCCACTGGGAGCTCACGACCGCCACCGCGGCGGAGCCGACCAGCGTCACCAGCTCGGCGTGGCGCAGATGGCCCGCGTAGACGGCGTCGTCGCCTAGCCGGGGCTGCACCTGCTCCTCGAAGTAGCTACGGTCCATGATCGGGCCCGCCAGGGTGATGCGGTGACCGGCGGCGCGTGCGGCGTCGATGGCCAGATGAGGGGCCTTCTCGGGGACGATGCGTCCGGTCCAGACGCAGTCGCTTCCACCGGGGCCGGCACTCCAGACATCGGTGTCGACGCCGTTGGGGATCACCCCAGCGCTGACGGTGCTCGCCCAGGCCTCCGCGGTGGCCGAGCTGACGGCCATGAAGACTGCCGAGGGTGAGGTGTAGCGCATCGCTGATTCCAGCCAGGGTGTGGGCGGGGTGTGCAGGGTGGTCAGCACCGGTGCGGGCACCATCGAGGACAGCGCCAGCGGAAGGTGGTGCAGCGAGTTGTTGTGGATGACGTCGAAATCATCGGACTGTGCGAGTTTCAACATCAGGCCGAGGTAGGCGTGGTGCTGCTGCATCCAGTCGACGGGCATGGCGCCGACGTCGGAGCGCGCCGCCGCGGTGAGCTCCAGACGCTCCGGGATGAGCATCTCCGCCCCGAGGTCAGGGTCGCTGCCGCCTGCGGCGAAGAGGGTGACCGAATGTCCTCGGCTGATGAGCTTGCGTGCCACTGTGTAGGTGAAAGCCTCGAGTCCTCCGGCGAAGGGTTCCCGGATCGGGAACTGACTCGACGCAATGATGCAAATGCGCAACCGCACCCCTTGTTCACTGGGCGAGGCACCGGCCCCTGACGCTGGTTGAACCACCGGCACGAGCCTCGCGAGAAATGTCGTGTGAGGCCCGGCACACCGCGTGCATCGGGCCTATAGACGCACTTTACACAAGGATTGGCGGTGGTCCAGTTCAGTCCCCTCGGTCCTCGACGGGCATGAGCTTCGCCGGGGGAAGGCCGAAGGCCTCGCCGTCAAACTCCACCAGCTGTCCGCGGCGGACCTGACGGCCGCGGCGGGTCTCCACCTCACCGTCCACGCGGACTCCCGCGGCGTCGATCACCTCCCGGGCAATCGCTCCGTTCTCCACGGTCCCCGCCAGCTTCAACAGCTGGCCCAGGCGGATGGATTCATCTCTGATCGGCACTTCACTCACATCGCTCATGCGCCAAGTCTGCCACCCGCCCC
>CANLUC010000010.1 GCA_947494195.1 uncultured Nesterenkonia sp.
GGTCGCACGAAGATCGAGTAGCCCGTCATATCAACACCCATCTACTCAGTGTTGCAATCACCGCAAGAACCCAAGGAACCTTCACCGTACGTCGTGCGAGCTTCCTCCTCGACGACTTTTTATGTGTGAGTCGTAGCGATAAATGGCGGTCTTCTGACACCGATATCTGTCGCTTAGATCGACAGCACTGGGATGATGCACTGGACACTTGGCAGGCGCACGCGGAGTGACAGGCTCTGCACTGTCCGGGCAGGTCGCTACGTACTGCAGTGAACCTGCCAGGACGTTCCTCAACACTTTCCAATTTGCGGAGGATTCCTTCGACCTCGCGCAGTCGGTGAGCACCGAATGTGGAATCTCGACCGATCAACGGTCCAGTAACCTCTCATAAGCCTGAAAGCCTATTCAAGGAACCTTCGGAAACTCGCGGTGTTCTATCTATGAACTCCACACCATGCCCGGCCGTATCGCAGAGTTCTTCTTATCTCAGGTCAGAGCATCGAGCCCAGGTCAGACCCGACCGAAGGGTAAACCGCCGGAGAGGACCTCAATTCGCGCGCCGTGAGCCCGTACTTCATGGCCAGGCTGATCGTGTTGACCAACTCGGCAACACCATGTCCGAACAGATGAGCCCCCACGATGCGATCACTCGATCGATCAACGAGGATCTTGACCGCCCCCGCCGTCTCGCCGACTCGATACTGGGAGAACCACCGGCTGGTATCGGTATACCTGACCTCGATATCCATTCCGCGCGCCTGGGCTTCATCTTCGAGCACACCCACCCTAACGAGCTCCGGGATCGTGAAGACCGCCGTGGGAGTCCCCGCATAGTCAGGCACAGCATTTCCTGACTTCAGAATGTTTGATGCCGCAACCTTGGCTTCCAATACGGCCACGGGGGTCAGTGGCATCCCTTCAGTATCCGCAGCATCACCGGCGGCATACACGGCGGAATTCGTGACCGACTGCAGATCAGCCGACACGTCGATGCCTCCTGGACCATACGCCACACCTCCAGCCTCAAGATCAAGCCTGGACAGATCAGGGACACGTCCTGCCCCATGAACGACAAGGTCCACCTCAATCATCGACGCGACGCCCTGCTGTTGAAGGTGCACCTGATACCCCGCGGGTGTCTCTTCCACACCGGTCATGCTGGTACCCGATTGCACGTCGACACCACACTCGGCGCCACGTCGGACCAGCAGATCCACCAGATCAGGGTCAAAGCCCTTCAACGGTCGCGATCCACGGTCGATGATGATCGGTCGGGACCCGGCGCGTGCTGCGATATGAGCGAATTCGAAGGACACGAACCCGCCTCCGACAAAGAGGACCCGCGGAGGAAGACTCTCGAGATTCAAAAACGCGGTGCTGTTGATCAGGTGCTCGTGGCCAGGAAAATCAAGCGACACAGGCGTGGCACCGGTCGCGATCAGGATCTTTGTTGCGTGATACTCCACCCCGGAGACCTCAACTTCGGTCGGGCCGGTGAACACTGCGGTGCCGTGGAGTGTCTGCACCCCGTGCGTCTTGAGCCCGTCTTCCATGCTGGCGGGCACCCCATCGGTGAAGCCGTGCTTATGCTTCATCAGCTGCGCCCAGTTCACCGATAGGCCCCCCTCATCGATGCCTTTATCCCCCATGAGATGTGCCGCCTCGAGGATCTCAGCTCCTCGGCGCAGAATCTTCTTCGGGTCACACCCCCGCAAGGCACAGGTGCCACCATAGGGAAGCGAGTCCACGATGGCCACACGCCATCCCTGGGACGCGCACTTGGTCGCTGCCGCGATTCCCGCCATCCCGGCACCAATAACCATCAGGTCGTACTTCTCGGGCTCCTCGTGCTTCCTCGTCATATCTACACCTTCTTTGAAGCGCCTCGACCGTCACGCAGCGGGGTGAATGGGATCCTCGGGACTCAGGATTTATCTCGGCGTGAACTCAGCGTCTGCTAGCGCTGCGCGCAGCTGCTCCATGGTCGGGGCCCCGGCCATCCCCTCAGGACTCACATACCGGCGACACGACAGGCCCACCGCACAAGAGGCCTCAGCGAATCTGTCGAAACCATCGATCAAAACGCTTGGGGAACCATGAAAGCCAACCAGCTCAGCCTCAGCATCGCTCTCTACCAGCTGCATACTCAGACTGATGTCGGAGCGCTCAGCACACAGCGCCTGGAGCCGCTCATGGGCGATCTTCCAATTGGGGCATCCCTCAAAGTACTGCAGCACGATTTCCATGACCTGACCTTAAACCTTGCAGTCAGGTACAAGGTCAAGTCATAGGATGGGAGGGTGCTTATCGGAGAACTCAGCGCCATCACAGGTCTCGGACGTCAGACGATTCGCTTCTATGAACGCCAGGGCCTCTTGCCGGAACCAGCGCGAACGGGTGGCGGCTACCGTCGCTATGACGACCATGCCGTCGCACGGCTGCGGTTTATCCGTGCCGCCCAGGCTGCCGGCCTGAGCCTGAGCGAGGTACTGGACACGATTGAGCTCCGCGAGACAGGCCAGACCCCTTGTGGACACGTCTCAGGTCTTCTCGAAGAGAAACTCGCCGATGTCCGGGCACGCCAAATTGAACTTCAGGTGCTAGCCGCTGATCTCGAACAGACCCTTCTGGCAAGCCAGAAACTGGACCCGGCAGACTGTAGAGACGCTGAGGTGTGCCACATCGTAACGGCCTCCAAATCCTCCTAATCAGGAGATATGAGTCGTAGCGCTAAATGTCACTCCTGCTGCACCTGAGCGGGTCATCACTAACGAGCGGAAAAGGCTCAGATAGCCGTCCCGTTTCCTTGGTTGTGGGACACTCTGCACCTCAAGCCGTTCAACTGCGCAGCTATCGGCGCGCCGGTATCCCGAAAGTTATCCCCACTATATTGTTCCAATAAGAGCGTACGTTTCTGAGTACTGGTACTCTCAGGCCATGGAGTTGGGATACGCGCGGGTTTCAACCGTGAAGCAGGACTTGGATCGACAGATAGAAGCGTTGCGGGAGGTCGGTATCGCAGCAGACCGGATCTACGTGGACAAGAAATCAGGGTCCACTGTGAACCGCCCCGGACTGAATGCGGTGCTCGATTACGCTCGCGACGGGGACGTCATTGTGGTGCACACCCTGGACCGGCTCGGCCGAACGGTCCGCGACACGTTGAACCTGATCCACGACCTGGCTGAGAGGGGAGTGGGGGTCCGAAACTTGGCTGACCCGATCAAGGTCGACTCCTCCAACCCGAATGATCCGATGGCGCAACTGGCTGTCGTGCTCCTGGCGCTCTTCGGTCAGATGGAGCGGACGTACTCCGTCGAGCGTGCGGCTCATGCTCGGGCAGTGGCCACTGCGAAGGGCCGACGAGTGGGCCGACCTTCGGTAGTGGACCCGGACAAGCTGGCCTACGCGGAGCATCTGCGCGAGTCCGGGCACACGATTGCTGAGATCGTCACGAAGACCGGGATCACCAGGACGAGTCTGTATCGCCACATGCCACCGCGGCCGGCCGCGGAGTTCACTGCTGGATTGCAGGATGGGACCGGTTCCACTCAGGCTTAACCCGGTTGCCGCCAGGCATTCGCGATTTACCCCTTCGGCGGATGAGGATCGTTGCCGTAGGAGTTGCGCTCACTAATGGTGCCGTCTTTGTTGTGGATAATATGCTCGACACCATCACGTCTTGCCATGTCTCGACCAGCTGCTTGTGCTTCGGCCTTTGTAGAAAAAGTGTTGGAAACGCGTTGTGAGCCTTCGCGTCGGTTAGCCCAACCGTCGCCGTGCGGAACCGTATGTACTGGTCTGCCTGCCATTGCGTGTTCTCCTTTCATATGCTTCTGGATGAAGAGGCATGTCGTCTGGCCCAATAGGAGGCTGGGGCCTAGCAGTCCGGGAGATTGTCGAGGTTATTCGACGAGCTGCCGTCGGGATCAGTGGTTAGGTACTGCTGGCCACCACGAGTGACAACCCGAACGTAGACCCCTGGAGAAACGTCGTAGTAGTGGGGGTCGCGATGGATGTCCCGGATAGCTTCGCTTTTGGAGACCTTCCACGTCGGGCCGCAGAGGCCGATGATGTCTCCGTCTGAGTCCTTGCTGCTTTTCGTCACTCGGTTCGACATGTTCACCCTTTCGTTCATGTGATCTAAGTCACCAAAATACAGATCGTCCGTCGGTACAACAACGGATCGCGTGGGGCCATCGGTGAAAGCCGGAGCTAATTGACTGTCGCTTTTGGGTCATCAGATTCTGTTATCAACCACGAGTAGTTTTATAAGACACTCAGCGGGAGTCGCACTGCGCACCTCCAGTTCTGCGTGAATCCGGGGCCGGCGTTGTCTCATAAACCTGTCTCGACACGAATTGTCTCAGAAGTGAGGTCCGCACATGTTTGTGAGGCATTCTTGTCTTATGAGGCTTTTGGGGTACACGCGAGTCAGCACGGCGAGTCAGGATTCACAGTTGCAGGTTGATGCTTTGCTGGGGGAGGGGGTGCAGCGTCGGGATGTCTTCTTCGATGTCACCTCGGGATCGAAGACCGCAGTCTCTCGTCCAGGCATGAAGAAGCTGCTTGAATATGCTGAGTCCGGAGACACTGTGGTGGTGTGGCGCGTCGACCGGCTGGGCCGGTCATTGATCGACGTGCTTAACACTGTGAATCTTCTCCGGGACAGGGGAGTGGCGGTGAAGTCCATCAGTGACGGTATTGATCCTGCGACCTCGACGGGTCGGTTGATGTTGAACATGCTGGCCACCTTGGCGGAGTACGAACGAGAGCTCATCACAGAACGAGTCAACGCCGGCATCGCGGCTGCGAAGCAGAGTGGAACGCGCTTTGGCCGGCCACCGACGGATCCTACGGTGATCGCAGAGAAGCTTCGCTTAGTCCAAGAAGCACGAGCTCGAGGGCGGACTGTGACGGAGGCCGCGAAACTGGTGGGGTGGAGTAGGGCGACCTTTTACCGACACCAGGGCGCGGCGCGCTGAAACGTTGACTGGATCCAGGCGCTCTCTACTGGCGTGACGTTGTGCTCGAGGTGCTCTTATAGGTGAAAGGCGATCACACTAGCAAGGACCATTTTTGTTGAGATTTCTGCCTACCGTCTTCGAAGACGCTCCGCTGGAAGCACCAGAAGTACCGGTAGGCTCGGGTGGAATTGCTCCCATGGTTCGGATTCCGAGACCGCGCCCAGGGCCGGATGCGCCACCGGAGACCGCGGGCTTAGCTACATCCACGATCTTTGGCTCAGGTTAACGCAAGCCCCTACGACAAAATCGCAGAGGAAATATGAGTGGAATCCTGGCAGGTACAGCGCTGCCGCCGCTTGTCGGTATCCACAGCCCGGCGACAGAAGAGTACGAGCATTTGCCACTCGGGCGTTGGAGTTGCGCCGAATCTGACATCGTCCGGGCCTTCGATGTGCCGAACGACCCACGCCGCCACGAGTTGTGGACCGGTTGGAAGCAGCATCTGGAGCTTGTGAGGAGAGCGACCGGGACAGTTGCAGCCTGTTGGCTCTCCGGAACTTTCTTTACTTCCAAGGATCACCCGGGAGATATTGACAGCGTCTACATCGTCTCGGCGGAAAAGTATCGCGGTATGAGCAGACAGCAGTTGATGCAGTGGAAATTTGCCTTCGCCGGGACTGAAGTGCACGGTCTCGACCTAGATGCCTTTCCGCTTCTGTGGGACCCCTACGCCGGCGCCGTCGTTGACTCTCCCGAAGCTAGTGACTACGTCTATTACAGGGGATACTGGGACGACCTATGGAGCCGGATGAGGGGTCCGAATCGCTCACCCGACCCTCGACCGAGACGAGGATATGTGGAGGTGATCATCGATGGTTACAAATGAGGAGCTAGAAGCCCGCCTCCAGCGCTACTCCGAAACTCTCTCTGACGATGATCTTGTTCGTCTCCACGAGCGCACCCCGCAGGACTGGAACCGCGCCGGTGTTGAAGCAATGGCAAAGCAACTCGGGGATGCACGCGCTATGAACTCGCGTGGAGCCCTTAGGTTCCACGGAACTGGCGTCGAGGGACATAGAGCCTCACTTAGCTCCATCGGACTTATCGCCGACGCCTGGCAGCGTTCAATTACTGCAGTAGGTGCCGCAATGGAAGGGGTCAGGTCGGCGCGAGGCCAAGTACCAGGCATCATCACAGCCCGCACAGCTCTGATGTTGGAAGCGACTCCTGTACCTGGATCTGTCGTCTTCAACATTGTCCCTAGAGGCGACGCACTCGAAGAGATCGAACCAGACGGGGACCGACCCTTAAGTGACGAATGGAGGGACCGACCTCTGATCGACCGCGCCTCGGAAACGGTCGTCTTGCTATTGGCAGACATGACGCGGGTCAATCTAGACGCTACCGAGCATCTAGCTCACACCCTTGGCGAACTTGGTGCCCGGGTGGGTGCCAGTCTCTCCCATCTCGCCAGCTCTATAGCAAAGTCCGGTATTGCCCTCGACTCGGTATGGCAGGAGCCTGAACACGAGACAGTGCGTTCTCGCGTAACACCTGAGCAGGCGCGCTGGATTAGTGAATTTATTAGCCAGCGCAAGCTGTACCGCGAAGAGGAGACGGTCACCGGATATCTTCGGACCATCAGTCTCGACGACAAGTGGAGAATCGTCCTTGACGATGGCAAAGAAATGCGGCTAGACGCTACCGATGTTCCGGAGGGTGTGGCGAAACAGCAGAACCTCGATAATCGTGTCGCTATGACGGTGGAGATCACTCATAGCATCAGATCTGACGGGGGACAGAGCAGTGCCTACAGGCTCCTGCATGTCGAACCGGCACTCTCAAGTGTTGAAGAATCTATGGACCCCTAGATCTGGCCAATAGACCGCGCTCAAGTATTAGGCTGGCGATGACACGTCAGTCTGCGTACGGTCCTAGTCCTCCTGGCCCCCCGGTCATAGGAGTGTGAGGATCGTTAGGTCGTCTGCCTTGGAACGGTTCATACGGGTTTGTCGCGTCAAGGTCGATGAAGACTGCTTCCGTGTCTATAAGAGGTTGTAATTCCTGGTAGTAAGTAGACGGGGTTGATTTGGGATGTTTACCCTCCAGCGCGCAGAGGTAGTACAAGAGCCAGTACTCGTCGCGCTCGTAATCTTGAGGCGATTGAAGCTCAAAATTGTCCAAAAATCTCTCGACGTAGTGCGTACCCCAGTTGGAATGACTGAGCAACCCCAATGCTAGGCAATCGCCAGATGCCTCAATCGCATCCGCTGCCTCTGACGAGACAGCGACATCCGCTTTCAGTAGGGTATACAGCGCCCAGGTTGCCGCATCTGTCCGACCATTTTCAACATGTTCAATAAGAATACGATTTAAGCTTTCCGCCCTGTTTGCGGTTTCTCCCGGGTCGAGGGTGCCCAGGACGCGACAGGCGGGACCGACTGCGACCGGTCGGAGGTACCCAATAGTGAGAAGACGTTCTGCGATTGCTTCCCTCATGTGGTCATTTGCCTCGGTTGAGTCCAGTGCTTCCTCGACGACCACGAGGGCATACCGGAGTTCTCCATCCTCGCCAATGCCACCTGCTTCCAACGCCTGGTCGAGCACATCAAGAAGTTTCATTAGACTTATTGGGCCACGCCTTGTTAGACGAAGTTCCCGCATCCAACGGGGTAGCATTGGCTTGGGAAGTTCCAGTATTTCCGTCTTGGTTGGGTGAATTGATAGCTTTAGACAGGCGAGTTCATCGCGAACTGCATTTATAAATGCTTCGGCCTCGTCCCGACTGCTAGCGACAAAGCTGTAGTCGTCAATAAATCTTAGGGCATTTTTATTGCTTTGGGCTAGGGGATCGCGTTTTTTGATTCGAGAGTCTATCGACGCGAGTATAATCTCGCCTATTATTGCAGAAGTTCCTGGTCCTATAGATATCCCAGTTGTCTCTTTTCTCCGAGAATTTCGCACCCTGGAGTCTAGACGATTCGCCCAGTCTGTCTTGTTTCCCTGTATAGCCTTGGCTTGCACGACTCCGTGAACAGCCCAAGGAATGGCATGCGTGTAGATGGAACCGTAGAAGTTACTGATGTCCGCTTTAGCGTGGAATCGTCCACCGGGGTAGAGAAGGTCTTGGGCCGAAGCACTTTCGTTCATGGAGAAGACGCGACCGTCTTTATGGTCGGTCAGTCTTAGAGCACTGAAATAATTGTTCTCCACGTGACGCCACTTGGACCATGAGTCGCGAAGTTCGCGGACCAAGTCGACATACGCTCGGGGGTGTAAGACTTCCATATTTCGAGGCGCAAGATCGTACCTCGTGGCACGGACTGCGATGGTCCCGTAACCGTCGCTTCGGGGAGCCCCGACTGCTCGAAGTTTGTTGGACAACTCTTCTGTGAGATCGGTCGAAACGAAACAGGGGGGAAATTCATCCCCTCTCTTGGCGATGCGCGGGAAAAAGTGGTGCGCCAGTAGGCGGTTCTCAACCTTCTGAGCTGTAAGTGCCACGTCGGATCCTTCTTGGCGTTGTCTTGAGGGAGTAAAGGGCTGCCACTCGTCCGGGCGTTCGCCAACTGTGTGCGTGGTATGAAGCTCAAGGTGCTGAGGCTTCTGCGACAGTCGGTCTTTGAGAAACGGAGAATGCCTGATGAGCTTGAAGCTTAATTAGGGACTGTCCGAATTGCGAACCTCGGCATATCTTGTCACGCGCTTGAGTGTTGCAGATAGGGCCCCTTTGCCGGGCTTTTAATCGAGCGGGGCATACGGGCACCCTGAGGCCAGCACCTGCATGGAGCCGTTTTGGGGTGGGGGAGTGCCCGGTGAGCGACCGGCTTGCGGGCAGTGCTCGAGCCCGCTCTGGCCGCTGAATGGGCCTATACGGTCGCCTATGACTCAGAAGAAGCTCGAGCAGCGACCTATCAGGACTGGGTCCATGCCTACAATCGCCACAGACCCTACACCGGCATCGGTGGACTGACTCCTCAGCCCGTGTTCGTAACTCACGGGCAACTACACCTAGAGGCGCAGTTCTGCGGGGATAGAGTGCGGGGCACTTCACTGCCTCAAGGATCGGTTGGGACCAGTGTCAGCGGGGGAGCGGTGCGTATGGCATAGCCCAGAGCGTCACCCGATTATCGAGTCCCGCAGCTAACACGTGCCGGTCGATGAAGAGCAGCTGCGCGGCTAGCTTTGAGACACACTCAATGATGTGGCACCCACTTATTCGGCGTCTGCCACCTTGGCGACTGGCACGCCCACGTAGACCAGGATGTCCCCGCCATCGATCTTAACCTGGTGGGTAGAGGCGTCTACCGTGGCCGGCAGGGAGAGCACCTTGCCGTTGCGCAAGCAAAACCGGGCGGCGTGCTGTGGGCACTCGATGATGTCGTCCTCGATGAAGCCTTCTGCTAGTGAGGCGGCGCCGTGCGTGCAACGGTCGTCGAGGGCGTAGAACTTGCCGGTCTCGGTATGGAAGACCGTGATCGGCACGGTGCCAGTAGTGGCGGCGGGGACCAGCATGGCCTCCCCCTCGAGGATCTCGCCAGTGGTGCCCACGATGATAGGTTCAGTTTTTCGCATGCTGTGTTGAGTCCTTATCTAAAGCTCCACGGCGGTGGGATCAGAAGGAGCGAGTCAAGATTGCGTTCTTAACTTCGGAGATGGCCTTGGTGACCTCGATGCCGCGCGGGCAGGCCTCGGTGCAGTTGAAGGTCGTGCGGCAGCGCCACACGCCCTCTTTGTCGTTGAGGACCTCCAGGCGCATGTCACCGGCGTCGTCGCGGGAATCGAAGATGAAGCGATGCGCATTGACGATCGCGGCCGGGCCGAAGTACTGCCCATCGGTCCAGAAGACCGGGCAGGACGAGGTGCAGGCAGCGCAGAGGATGCACTTGGTGGTGTCATCGAAGCGCTCACGCTCCTCCGGGGACTGGATCCGCTCGGCAGTCGGTGCCGGGGAGTTGTTGACCATGAAGGGCATGATCTCGCGGTAGGACTGGAAGAACGGCTCCATATCCACGATCAGGTCCTTCTCCACCGGCAGACCCTTGATCGGCTCCACCAGGATCGGCTTGGAGGTGTCCAGGTCCTTCAGCAGCACCTTGCAGGCCAGGCGGTTGCGACCATTGATGCGCATGGCATCGGAGCCGCACACGCCGTGGGCGCAGGAGCGGCGGAACGTGAGTGATCCGTCGATCTCCCACTTGACCTTGTGCAGGGCGTCCAGCACGCGGTCGGTGCCGTACATGGTGAGTTTCCACTCGTCCCAGTGGGCATCGTCGGAGAACTCCGGGTCATAGCGGCGGACCTGCAGCGTGATCTCGAAGCTCGGGATCTCACCGCCGCCGGTGCTCTCGGCCAGGTCGATCTTGGAAGCGGGCTCTGCGACTTCTTTGGTGGGGGTGCTCATCAGTACTTACGCTCCATCGGCTCGTAACGGGTCATGACAATAGGCGTGGGTCCAAACCGCGTGCCGGCGGTTCAGAGAGCTCGTTGATCCGGGGGGCCGCCATCCTCGGATGACGGCCTGGTCCCTCACCGTTCGGCGTTGAGTTCGCGTTCTAGTTCTGAGACGGCAGTTGGGCTACCAGTTCGTGGTCTTTAGGTATTAGTCCGATCTTCGCGGCCCCGCCCGGGGAACCGATGTCGTCGAAGAACTCCACATTCGCCCGGTAGTACTCAGCCCATTTCTCGGGAAGATCATCTTCGTAATAGATGGCCTCCACAGGGCACACGGGCTCGCAAGCACCACAGTCGATGCATTCATCCGGGTGGATGTAGAGGGAGCGTTCACCCTCATAAATGCAGTCCACCGGGCATTCATCGACGCACGCCAAGTCTTTCACGTCAACACAGGGCAGGGCGATCACGTACGTCATCAGCTCTCCTTTGCGTGTGGTGGATGGAGGCGTAGGTCTCATATGAGCTTGTACAAGGGCCCGCTCGTAGGCACCAGACGCGATGTTCTGATCTTGTGTCACGATAGCACCTTTTATACGAGTGGCAATAGGATAAATAGGGGGAATAGCCCTCGATGCGCTCTAAGCCGAGGTCAAGTCCCGGTCCTTTTATTCGGGGTTCGCGGTGGTAGATCCGCCGTGGGCACACCGGGGAGTCGATCCGATGGAGCTCAGCCCAGCTGTCCGTTTCATCAAGCTTTCGTCGCGGCGTGCAGGCCTGGCGTTGCGGAGACAAAAAAATTGCCTAATCCCGTGTCGATCAGGCGTGTTCGATCGACTCGGTCCTCACGCCGGTGCGTTCAACGGCCTCGTCGGGCGTGCCAGATAAGCTTGGCAGCCGTTTGGACCGGCGAAAGGTACCAGACGTTCGGCAACCACCGGGGCTTCCAGCCCTTCGAGGAGTCCTTGCATCAAACCCAGGTGCACCGAGCAGACGATTCCCTGGTGAGTCTGTGCAACCTCCAGAAACGGACAGTGGCGCTGCAGGACCATCATGTCTTCACCTTCATCGGAGACCTCGGGCGCGAAATCGAGCTGGGCTAGGATCTCGACCAGTGTCGTCACCGCGTCTTCCTGGGACGGCGCATGAGGAGAACCAGCGACCAATTCCAGGCCCCAGGCCCGGCCAGAATCGATGGCTGAGCCGACTGGATCGGGGTTCGTGTCCGTGATGAGCTGGGCCAGAACCTTGGCGAGCTGACCGAAGTTGTGGTGTTCATTCCCGGAATCCGGGACCGCGGCGGCGGTGTAGACCAGTGGGGGGCGTCCGTGCTCACCGCCACGCCTTACCTGCCGACGGACCAGACCGTCTGCTTCGAGTCGATCCAGGTGAAAACGCACTGTGTTGGGGTGTAAGCCGGTGCGCTCGGCCATGGACTGAACACCACACCCCGCGGCAGAAGCACGGATTGCCTGAAGGACACGCCAACGCGAATCAGCGCGGGCGTTATCCGCGCGAGCATCGACCGATCTCTGACTCATAACCCTAGGATCTCATCCCCGTCCGTGTCGGTTCCCCTAGACGAACCACCATGTCTGGAACCTGCATCCATCATCTCTGTGTATGGGTTGATGCAGGAGGCTGGTGGCTGTGTTGGCTCGGACCCCGGACCGCCGCCGCCAGATACTCCTTGTCCTGCCCAGCCTGGTCGGGTGGGCACCCTACTTACTGTTTGTTCCGGCAGGGTGTGAAATTTGGCAGACTGGAGCAAGGAAACGATACTTAGCACCTCTGACGTCGGACCTGGCCCGGGCAGCTCGCGCACTTACTGGGCTAGGATCTCGACCAAGCGAAGCAGCACGCTGCGACCACGACCCCCAGGCGCCACATGGCGTCTACGCGGGTTGCTGCGCCCACAGGTCCGGGCCGAACACCTCGTAGTGGATGTTCTCGCTCGACACTCCCTGATCGATGAGCGACCGTCGAGCGCTCTGCATAAAGGGTAGTGATCCGCACATGAAGACCTGGGCCTCTTCGGGAAGCTCCACGTCGGAGAGATCCATGAATCCAGATTTCGCCGGATGCAGGGTCGGGGCGATCTCGGCGTCCTTCTTGTACCAATTCTGGGCTCGCGCATCGGTCATCGCGAGAACCTGCCGGCGGAGACCGTCGTAGAGCGCATGGTCGGCGTGGGACTTGTCGGCGTGGAAGAGCCGCACCGTGCGGTCGGGCTGACGCCGCGAGAGGTCCTCCATGATGGCAGCCACCGGGGTGATCCCGATCCCCGCCGAGACCAGCACCAGAGGGACATCGGTCTCGTCGAGCAACACGTCGCCTGCCGGCTGTGACACATCCAGGAGGGTGCCCGGCTGGGCGTTGGCGTGCAACCAGCCCGAGACCTGACCGTCGGGGGTGCCGTCGACGCCGTGGACCCGCTTGATCGTGACCCGCAGGGAATCGCCGCGCGGTCCTGAAGAGATCGTGTACTGGCGCGGCTGACGCAGTCCGTTCGGAAGGTCCACAGCGATCGCTACATACTGTCCGGTCCGGTGTGAGGGCACCTGGCCCTGCACCGGGGCGAGCAGCAGCGAAAACACCTCATCGGACTCCTCGAACCGCTCCACGACCCGGTACTTGGCGTAGGGGTGCTCGGGATCCGTGCCGCCCTCGGCGTAGAGCTTGCCTTCCTCAGCGATCAGAGACGTGGCGAAGAGCCAGTAGACCTCATCCCATGCGGCGGCGACCTCCGGGGTGATCGCTTCCCCGAGCACCTTCTTCACCGCAGCAAGCAGGTAGCGTCCAACGATCAGGTACTCGGCGGCCTGAATGCCGAGCGAGACGTGCTTGTGGGCGATACGTCTCATGACCGGTGTGAAGTCTGGGGCATCGGGGTCGATCAGATGCACCGCGAACGCCACGACCGATGCCGCCAGTGCCTTTGGTTGCTCCCCGACTGCCTGGTTCGCCTGGTTGAAGATGTTCAGCAGCTCTGGATGGGCCTCGAACATGTCCGCGTAGAAAAGCTTGCTGATCTCTTCGGCATGTTCGGCGACCACGCCGGCCGTCTGCTCGACGACGATGGTGGATTCTGAAGAGAGTTTCATTTGTGGACCTTTTGTCTAGCGCTTAGCCACCACGAACTGGGTGGACTCTTGGATGCTTTCCCAGCGCCCCGCGGGGCGGGATGAATTTAACTGTGATTACTCGCCGACTCTTCCGGCATGCGCACTTCGGCAGTTTCGGGAGATCAAGTGCCTGGTGTGGTTCATCGGCCACTCTGCCTATCGAAGATCCGATGCCCTCAGAAGCGGACGACTGGTCAAGCTCGGGGGTCGACGAGGATTTTGACGTGCTGTTCGTTGTTGTTGATCAGCTGGTCGAATCCCTCGGTGACTAGTCCGTCGAGGCCGATCCTACCGGTGATGAACGGACCGAGGTCGATCTTGCCGGCCTCGACGAGCTCGATCACGCGCCGGTGATCGTTGGCGTAGCCGATGGTGCCCAGCAGAGCGATCTCCTTGAGCACCAACTTCGGCATGTCCACCTCAGGCTTGTGCCCCCAGATCGAGACGTTGACGATGATCCCGGCAGGGCGCACCGCGTCCAGAAGCATGTCTAGGACCACAGGGACCGAGGAGCATTCGAAGCCGACGTCGGCGCCCCGACCGTTGGTGCGTCGGCGCACCTCTTCGGCCACATCGACGTCGCGGGGGTCGAAGACCTCATCGGCGACCCCGGTCTCCCGCGCCTTGGCCTTCCGCGCCTCGGAGAGCTCGGAGATGAAGACCGTGAGGCCCTCGGCCTTCAGCACTGCTGCGGTGAGCAGACCGATGGGACCTGCGCCGCCGACGATTGCGATGTCACCCGCCTTGGCGCCGGACCGGACGAAGGCGTGATGACCCACGGCCAGTGGTTCGATCAAGGCAGCGTGATCGAGCGCGACGTGGTCCGCGATCGGGTGGACCCAACGCCGTTCGACCACGATCTTCTCACTGAGCCCGCCGCCGCGACCGCCGAGGCCGATGAAATTCATGTCCTGGGAAAGCTGGTAATCGACCCCAGGCTTCGCGTCCACGTCGTCGCGGATGATGTAGGGCTCGACCACGACCTTCTGTCCTGGTGTGAGGTCCTTGACGTCATCGGCGACGGCAGTGACGGTTCCGGAGAATTCATGTCCGAGCGTAACCGGCGCGGATTCACCCGAGATGGGGTGCGGGTGCCCGTGGGCAGGGACGAAGATCGGGCCCTCGAGGTACTCGTGGAGGTCGGTGCCGCAGATGCCGCACCAGGCGACATCGATGGCCACATGCCCTTGCTTCAACGCAGGTTCGTCGATCTCCTCGATACGGATGTCTTTGCGATCGTAGTATCGTG
This sequence comes from uncultured Nesterenkonia sp., assembly GCA_947494195.1. Classification (GTDB taxonomy): domain Bacteria; phylum Actinomycetota; class Actinomycetes; order Actinomycetales; family Micrococcaceae; genus Nesterenkonia. The sequence continues at coordinate 14,736 of CANLUC010000010.1, forward strand.
CTGCGCGCATGGTGGTGGTCTCCTAATAGAGTGGATAGACACGGGGGTGTTGCTGGGCCACTGGGAGGCGACCGCCCTATGGAGTTATCGCCGTGACGCGAACGGGCTTTTACTGATTTGGGGCGGAGATGGGGCAACGCCGCAGGTCGAGACGAGCAACCTGGTGCTGCCGCAACTGGCAGGACAGCCAATGTTGGCCCGCAACAGCAGCTGTCTGACCAGCAGGCGATGAGTGTTCAGCGTCGTTTAACAGTGCCACTGCCATCGAGCTTGATGCGCCCTTCGAGTACATGGACCGTCGCCTCTCCGAGGTTCTCGTGTTCGGAGAGCTTCTCTCCTCCTCTCGGCGCCATGACGGTCTGGCGGAGCTGATGCTCATGGCCACCGAAGACACCATTCACCTCGGTGTCCAGTGAGTCAGCCATCGCTTCACACTAGTGCGCGACAGGATCACAAAGCGATAGCTAGACGGCGCGGAAGCGGCTGTGGGCTCTTTAACTCCCGGCCACGACCGCTTCGAGGCCTGGTAGATCTATCAGGGTGATGACATCGGCGTTAACGGTGATCAGGCTGTGGTCGGACAGACGTGCCAGGGCGCGGCTCAGCGATTCCGGAGTCGTGCCGAGCATCGAGGCGATGTCCTTCTTGCTCAGCGACAGCCGGACCCGCGAGTCGGCGTCGTCAGGGGCCCCGGCGGCCCCGACCTGGGAGGACGGGTGCAGCAAGGGCTGCTCGAGCAGGAAGTCCGCGACCCGGACCTCGACATCGAGCGTGCTCAGCGCCAGACGACGTTCAGCTTCAGCCAGCCGCTGCCCGAGGTTGCGCAGCATCTGCTCTGCGATGCTGGGATGCTCGGCCATTAGAGCGGCGATGGCGTCGTGGGAGAACACGCACAGGCGAGCTTCAGCCGCCGCTTCCGCCTCCTCGAGCGTGCGGCCACCGGTGAGGAAGCCGTGCTCGCCCAGGGACTGCCCCGGGCCGGCCACCCGCACCAGACGCCGGTGCCCGCTGGGCAGGGAGCGGCTGAGCTTGATCTGCCCGCTGTGCACCACGACCAGCTGACGTGTCCGCTCCCCGGCCCCGTGCACCAGCTCCCCGGCCGAGAGCAGCATGGGACGGGCAAGGGACCCGACCAGGTCCTGCTGGTCCCGGGTCAGCCCGGAGAAGAGCGGAACCCGGCGCACACAGCTGACCTCGTCCGGATGGAGTTCCCGAAGCGGCAGAGTACGCATGATCCATGATTCTCCCCGGTCCTCCGGAGACGTCAAACCCGGCGCAGGCGGCCCCGCCGAGCGGCCGCCAAGGCCCGACCGCGCAGCAATGAACTTGACGTCCGTCAAGGCCCCGGTTGCGCCTGCTGGCTACTGTGAAGGTGTACTCACAAAAGAGAGACACGAACACAGACACGGAAAGGGCGCACGCCATGTCGACAGCGACCACCACCCACACCACGTTCCGCGCCGAGGGCTTCTCCTGCCCCTCCTGCGTGGCCAAGATCGAGAAGCAGGTCAAGAAGCTCAAGGGCGTCGAGAACGTGGTGGTCCACTTCGCCACGGCGCGCGTCGAGGTCGACCATGACGCGTCGGTCACCTCAACCGACGACATCGTCGCCGCCATCGCCAAAGCCGGATATAAGGCCGCTCCCTCAGCCTTCTGACCGGACCCGGCCCGCGATCCTGATCTTCGGATCGCGGGCTGACCGCGGCGCAGTTCCGGCTCTCGCGCACAGCCACAGATTTTTCAGAAAGGTCGCCTTCGTGAACAGGCTGCAGCAATGGGTTCTCAGCAGCTGGTCCGTCCCGATCATCTCCGGGGTGCTCATCCTCCTCTCCTTCGGGGTGGGGCGCCTGGGCGAGGATGCCTGGAACCCGGTCATAGGGCCGCAGTGGTGGATCGACGCCGGTGCCCACGCCCACGGATCGGGCGACGTCTTCATGCTGGCCGACCTCTTCATGCTCGCGGCCGCGGTGGTCGCGGGCTACGGGATCGTCATCAAGGCGGTCCGGGCGCTGATGATCAAGGTCATCGGCATCGACCTGCTGGTGGCCATCGCAGCCATCGGCGCGATCCTGATCGGCAACTTCTGGGAGGCCGCGGCGGTCACCTTCCTGTTCGCCATCGGACACGCCCTCGAGGCGGCCACCATGAACAAGACGCGTTCAGCGCTAGCCGAACTGGTCGCGGTCGCACCTGACACGGCGATCGTGATGCGCGAGGGCGCACAGGTCGAAGTCCCGGCCCACCTTGTGCGCATGGGTGAGATCGTGCTGGTGAAGAATGGGGCCAAGGTCCCGGTGGACGGCCACGTCGTCTCCGGCACCGGCGCCGTCGACGAGGCCTCCATCACCGGAGAGTCCATCCCGGTGGAGAAGGGCAAGTCCGACCAGGTCTTCGCGGGGACGGTCTCTCGAGGCGGGTTCCTCCAGGTGCTGGCCACCGGCATCGGCGCTGACACCACGCTGGCCCGGATCATCCACCGCGTGGAGGAGGCCCAGGACGCCAAGGCCAGGACCCAGGCGTTCATCGACCGCTTCTCCGGCTGGTACACCCCGGCGGTCATCGTGCTGGCCCTGTTGACCTGGCTGATCACCCAGGACGTGGTCCTGGCCCTGACCCTGCTGGTCATCGGCTGCCCCGGCGCCCTGGTGATCTCCATCCCGGTCGCGATCGTGGCAGGCATCGGCCGGGCGGCCCGCAACGGCATCCTCATCAAGGGAGGCGAGTACCTGGAGACCTCCGCGAAGATCTCGGTGGTCGCCGTGGACAAGACCGGAACCCTCACCCAGGGCAGGCCGCAGCTGACCGACGTGGTGGTCCTTGACCCTGGGCTGGACCGCACCGAGGTCCTGCGCTGGGCCGCGGCCGCCGAGGCCGGCTCTGAGCACCCGCTCGCGAAACCCATCCTGGACTCCTCCGTCGAGGCCGGCGTCGGACCGAAGGGCACCCCGGGTGCGGTCACCCCCGTGCCTGGCAAGGGCATCGCCTCGGATCTCGACGGACAACGGGTGCTGATCGGCAACCTGCCGCTGCTGGACCAGTACGGCGTGCGCGACGACGTCGGCGCCGGCCCCGCGGCAGAGAAGCTCGCCGCGGCGGGCAGGACCCCGATGATCGTGGCAGTCGACGCCAAGGTCATCGGCGTGATCGCCGTGGCCGACGAGCTTCGCGAAGACGCCCCGGCCATGGTCGCCCGGCTGCATGATGCCGGCGTGGAGAAGGTCGTCATGCTCACCGGTGACACCCGCCTGGTGGCCGAGGCGGTGGGAGCCAGGACTGGGGTCGACGAGATCCACGCCTCGCTGCTGCCGGAGGACAAGCTCGATGCGGTGGCGCAGCTGCAGCGTGAGGGCCACACTGTGGCAATGGTCGGCGACGGGGTCAACGACGCCCCGGCCCTGGCCACGGCGGACATCGGTGTGGCCATGGGTGCCGCTGGTTCAGCGGTCGCCGTGGAGACCGCCGACATCGCGCTGATGGGCGACAATCTGATGAAGCTGCCTGAGTCCATCAGTCTGGCCAAGCGCACTGTGGCCGTGATGAAGCAGAACATCGTCATCGCTCTGGCCACGGTGGTGCTGCTGCTCGCCGGGGTCTTCGCGGGCGGGGTGACCATGTCGATCGGCATGCTCGTCCACGAGGCCTCCGTGCTGGTGGTGATCCTCAACGCCATGCGGCTCATGCGCAACGACCGGAATGCCACGGCGATGGCTAAGGAGCTACGCACCCCCGCCAGGGCTCGCGCAGCGGTGGACGCCTAGAGCGCGCCCAGCGACGACACCGAATTCCCCGGCAGGACCATTGCAGAACACGAGACGAATCGGAAGGTAAGGCACCATGACTGAGAAGCACTTCACCATCAAGGGCAACGTCGAACATTTCACCATCGCAGACATCGCCAAGGAGAACCCGAACTTCCGCAAGACGATCTGGACCGGCGAGCATTCACAGCTCGTCCTGATGACCGTCCCTGCGGGCGGGGAGATCGGCGACGAGGTCCACGAGAACACAGATCAGATCCTGACCTTCATCTCCGGCAGGGGGGAGGCCGACCTCAACGGCGAGACCCACCCGATCGAGGCGGGTGACCAGTGCGCCGTGCCCGCCGGGGCCCAGCACAATTTCCGTAACACCGGTGATGAGCCTCTGGTGCTCTACACGATCTACTCGCCGCCGGAGCACGCCCCGGACGCCCAGTACGCGACCAAGGAAGAGGCCGACGCGGCAGAGGCCTCCGGTGAGGATACCCCGCCCCAGGCCTGATCCGTAGTTCAGGGCGACTACACAGTTCTGACGAAACTTGGTGTACTCCAACGAATTTTTGGCGCGAATCTCATGGAGAAATGCTTCAGGCACAGTTAAGAGTGGGCGCTGCCCGCTTAGGGATCGGCTTGCGTGCATCGGGGTGACATTTACCGCTGCGATTCTGCCGCCAATTATTGCTGCGACTCACAATGGAGTGGTTTTGGGGTGGGGGAGTGCCCGGTGAGCGACCGTCTTACGGGCGCAGACGTGTGTAAGAGAACAAGCTAACCCAGAGCGGTTCAGGTTCACGGTGTGTAGACATGCTGCGGGTTCTAGTGTCGGGTCGTGAACGGTATATGGGAAGCCAGTGGGCAGTGCCGACGAAGCTTGGAAGGATTGCCGATTAGACGACCCCCCGGTGGCGACCATGCTAATTACCATCGCTGGGAAGTGAGAGCCACGGCGGAGTTGTCCGGGTACGGCCCGCGTCAGGTCCCAGACCGAACGCGTGGCCCCACCTCGATCAAGGAGCGCAGATGAACACAGCACAGACCGGGTGGTTCCTCGTAGTCGACGATGAGGTCGATTTGGCCCAGCTGATCGGGGTATCTGCGCAAAGCCGGATTGGAAGTCGCTGTGCGCCACGACGGCACCGACGCTGTGTCCGCGGTGCGCAGCTTCGACCCGGAGGTGCTGGTGCTGGATCTAGGGCTGCCCGGTATCGACGGAATCGAGGTGTGTCGGCAGGTGCGGGCCCTATTCAACTGCCACGTGCTGATGCTCACTGCACGGGATGATGAGATCGACAAGATCGTCGGGCTCTCAGTGGGAGCTGATGACTATGTGACCAAGCCGTTCAGTCCCCGTGAACTCGTCGCCCGAGTCCAGGCCATGCTGCGACGCTCCCGCACCAACATCGATGAGGCGCCGGCAGGTTCAGAGTCGCCCCACGCCGGCAACAGATGGATGGCCATGAGCCCCACCAGAGCCAGCCCGCGTGCCGCGTCGATGCCCACCAACCGGGTCGTAGACCGTACAGAAGCATTCTCGGTGGCCCCCGCTCCACTTCCTGATGTTCTACTCATGTCTTGTGCCCCTTCCTTTCCGTCCCGTAAGGGAGCGTGAAGCCTGCGCCCAATGGTCGTCGCTGTGGTCCCGGAGTGCCGGGATGGTACTGGTTCCAGAGTGTCTGCTGCACTTAGAGCGCAGGTCGCAGGATCCTCAAGATTTGATGAAGACTCCAGGGGTCAGCGGCAAAGGGTGCCACCATTAGGACTGACATCACAAAGCAGTAAAAAGGGGAGCTCACAGTGCGGCCGCCTCCGGAGGTCGCCACGAGAAAGTTCGGTCGAGATGGAGCGGATGTTCCAAGAACTGTCAGAGGATATTTGCTCGCCCCCATCGCGCGGTGTCATCACATGCGTGCCGCGTCCGGCAGAGGGCGATGAGTCGATCGACGAAGGAGGACCGTGATGATGTGGGACACCGGAATGGGAGCGGGAATGGGCTGGATGTGGCTCTTCTGGATCCTGCTGATCGTGGGAACGGTGGTGCTGGTGGTCGTGCTTGTGAAGGCCTTCACCGGCGGTTCCACCGACGGGAGCCGACAGGGTGGCTCCGCTCCGGCGACGGGGGCGCTCCCGCGCCGGTCCCGACAGATCCTCGAGGAGCGCTACGCGCGCGGGGAGATCAGCACGGAGGAGTACAACGAACGATTGCGGACCCTGAAGGATGGTGACCGGTGAGCCCGCTGACGCGACGGCAGCTGCTGGCCCTGGGTGCGGTCGGGGCCGGTGCCGCGGCCGTGGGCGCGGGCGGGCTGTGGTGGACCAGCAGCCGCGGCGGTGAGACCCTCGGCGGCGATAGGGCGCTGCTGCAGCCCGAGGTGCTGACCAGCCGGGACGGGGTCCTGGACCTGGCCCTGGAGGCCGCCCCCACCCGAGTGCGGATCGGGGCGCGTGAGGCGAGCGTGCAGGCCTTCAACTCCTCGCTGCCCGGACCCACCCTGCGGGTCCGGGGCGGGGACACCCTCCGGGTGGCGATGACCAACGGCCTGGAGGCCCCGACGAACCTGCACGTGCACGGTTTGCACGTGTCCCCCGAGGGCAACGGGGACAACCCCTTCGTGAGCATCGAACCTGGTGAGTCCTTCGACTATGAGTACGTCCTGCCACAGGACCACGCTCCCGGCACCTACTGGTACCACCCGCACAGGCATGGGCACGTGGCCGACCAGATCGCGGCAGGGCTCTACGGGGCCATCGTCGTCGAGGATCCGGATCCTGTCCCCGTGGCCCGGGAGCGCGTCCTGGTCGTCTCAGACATCACCTTGGACGGCTCCGGCAACCTCACCGAGGTCTCCCCGCCGCAGCGGATGATGGGCCGGGAGGGTGAGACCGTGCTGGTCAACGGCCAGGTCCGTCCTGAGGCCGCCGCGGCACCGGGGGAGCGGGAGCTGTGGCGGGTCGTCAACGCCTGCCCTTCCCGGTATCTGCACCTGACCCTGGACGGGCAGGGGCTACGAGTGCTGGGCCGAGATGTCGGTCGGATGCCCGAGCCGGTGGAGATAACCGAGGTGACGCTGGCCCCCGGCAACCGCGTGGAGCTGCTGGTGGACACCCGCGAGGGGACCTCCACGCTTCGCACCGCCCCGGTGGACCGCGGGAGCATGGGCGGCATGATGGGCGGGGACACACCCGGAGACGGCCCCGGCGACGACGAGCCGATCGACCTGCTCATCCTCGAGGTCACCGGGGATCCGGCCGGGGAGCCCGGGCCCGTGCCCGCGGGCACGGCCCTGCGGGACCTGCGCGATGAGCCGGTCGGCGCCCGACGCACCATTGACTTCGCCATGGACATGGGGATGGGTGGGATGGGAGGAATGGGCGGTCCCGGGGGGATGATGTCCTTCACGATCGACGGGCGCGAGTTCGACGCCGAGCGGACTGACCAGCGGGCCCAGGTGGGCACCGTGGAGGAGTGGACCCTGACCAACTCCAGTCCCATGGATCACCCGATGCACCTACACGTGTGGCCCATGCAGGTCATGAGCGAAGATGCCCGCGACGTCTCCGGACCGCGGTGGCAGGACGTGGTCAACATCCCGGCCTTCGGGGAGGTGACGGTCCGAGTGGCCTTCGAGGACTTCGGCGGCCGCACCGTCTACCACTGCCACATCCTCGACCACGAGGACCTCGGCATGATGGGCACCATCGAGGTCAGCTGACACCGCGGAACACCGCGCCGGACCACATAGGAGAAGCATGACTCACGACGAGGCGCACGAACACCAGACGGACAGGCAGCAGCAAGGCGGGCAGCAGCTGTCCCTGACGGGGTCCGTCGCCCTGGGAACAGGGGTGATGATCGGCGCGGGGATATTCGCGCTGATCGGTCAGGTGGCGGAGCTGGCCGGCGGTTGGGTCCCCTGGGCCTTCCTGGCCGGCGCCGTCGTCGTGGGGTTCAGCTCCTACTCCTACATCAGGTATTCCATGGCGAACCCCTCCTCGGGCGGGATCGCGATGCTACTCAAGGCGGCCTACGGTCCTGGAGTCATCGCTGGTTCATTCTCACTGTTCATGTATGTCTCGATGGTTCTGGCGCAGTCCCTGTTAGGCCGTACATTCGGTAACTACGCGTTGCGGCCCTTCGAGATGCAGGACTCCTTGCTGTGGGTCCCAGTCCTGGCAGTCCTGGCCATAGTGGGAGCGGCGCTGGTAAACGTCGTGGGCAACCGCTGGGTGGAACGCTCCGCGTCCGTCACCGCGGCAATCAAGATCATCGGCATTGCGGTGCTGGCGATCGCGGGACTGTTCGCCGCAGGCGTGTCCTCCCTGGGACGGCTGGTCTCCCCAGAGAGTGCAACACCGGATCAGGGGTGGTTGGGCTTCCTCGCCGGGGTCACCCTGTGCATCCTGGCTTACAAGGGCTTCACCACCATCACCAATCAGGGCGGTGACCTGAAAGACCCGAAGCGCAATCTCGGCCGGTCGATCGTCATCTCGATCTCACTGTGCACAGTGCTCTACCTGCTCATCACCGTCGCCGTCACCGGCAGCCTCAGCGTGCCGCAGATCATCGAGGCACGCGACTACGCGCTGGCCGAAGCGGCAGAACCACTGTTCGGGGCGTGGGGCGTGGGGCTCACCGTGGTCGTCGCAGTGGTGGCCACCGTATCGGGACTGATCGCGAGCCTGTTTGCAGTCTCCAAGCTCTACGACATGCTCCGCGATATGGGCCAGGTGCCGGGGTTGCCCGGCAGGCGCGAACACCAGTCGTTGCTCATCACCGCCGGGCTGGCGATCGTGATGGCGGCGCTGTTCGACCTCTCCCAGATCGCCGCGCTGGGGGCCATCCTTTATCTCTGCATGGACATTGCGATCCACTACGGCATCCTCCGCCATCTCAAGGAAGAGGTGAAAGCGAAGGTCTGGATCCCGTGGGTGGCCATCGTGCTCGACGTCGCGGTGCTCGTGCCGTTCCTGATCCTCAGGGGGTCCTCGGACCCGTTCACGTTGGTGGTCACAGCCGTGGTGGCGGCGCTCATCATCCTGGCCCAATGGGTCATCGTCCGACGTCGGAGGGAGGACTCCGACAACGACGAGCAGGAGAGTGAACAGCTGCGTTGACGGACTGCTAGCTGATCGAGGACATCGAAGCAGGCTCAGTCCCCACCGCCGAAGAGACAGAAGCCGTCCAGTTCCCGACTACCACGAGTCCCCAGCTCTCCCATGTCCCAGACTGAAAGCGAGTGTCCGGGACCTTCTCCAGGGACCGGACGAAAGGCTACCTCGAGTTGAATAGCGCAACCGCACGAAATTCGCCCGTCGAAGAAACCCGGCTCGACGGAGAGCTGTTTCAATCAGCGCTGGATGATGTAGCACAGCACCTCGCCACCCGATTATCTGTCCAAGGGGATTCAAACCGCGAGATTCTCGAACACTTCGCCAGCGATAGTGGGCATGCCGGTTGAAACTGTCTGGGCGCTCGTCGTGATGGGCGCCCAGGGTGAGCCGATCAAGCGCGCTGGGTCGGTTCTACGGCGCACCACAGGAAGACCTGGGCAGGACGTAACACCCGACATTCGGCCCAACTGCAGAGACTTGTGCGGACGGTGAGCCCCGCCCCACGGACATCCTTAACCCGGCATCTGCGTAGGCCGTTACCGTTGCGCGGTCGGCGCCTTGTCCTCGACCCCGGAGTGGATCTTCCTCGGAACAGACGTGCGGACACTCGGGGAGAGCTGGTTCAGTCGTTGGCCATGTCATTTGCAGGACCTGCGCGGGTTCAAAAACGCGGGTAGCAGCAGTAGCCTCATATCCACTGGCGCCGTGCCGGCCGAGGTTCATGGCAAGCGCCCCACAGCGACGAGAGGAACATCATGTCTCACGTGAGGTCCATGCTTCAGGCTCATCCCAAGGGAGATCTCGGAATCGATCAGGAGAAGCTCGCGGCGTGTATTGCAGCGTGTTTTGAATGTTCCCAGACCTGCACGGCGTGCGCTGATGCTTGTCTCAGTGAACCGATGGCTGCTGACTTGGTGACGTGCATCAGCACAGACCAAGACTGTGCCGATATTTGCCTGACAACTGGTCGGATCCTGACTCGTCTCACCGGACAGAACAAAGACGTGGTCCGTACGATGTTGCAGGCCTGCCGAGAGGCGTGCCGAGCCTGTGCCCAGGAATGTGAGGAACACGCCGAGATGCACGAGCACTGCCGCTTATGCGCAGAAGCTTGCCGGCGCTGCGAGGCAGCCTGCGACGAGCTCCTCAGTGCACTGGGGTAGACCCGTAGCGCATCGAGATAGACCGGCCCGGGCCAGAGGCACAAGATCTTCCCGGGACCGGCCGCCCACCCGCGCTCCCGTTATCTGACAGACGGCGCCGTTGAGTATCCATACCTAGAGGTGCTCTCGGTCGCGGTGCAGATGTCCCCGCCTCTCCGTGCCGGATCTCCAGCTGAGGAGACTGGGTGATGGTCGACCTCAGGAAGCGGAGGCGGAGACCGCTGTGGGCGGGCGTTGATCTGAGGCGCTTTCGTCACGTGCCTCGATGGCGGCCAAGTGTGCAGGATTGAGGTCGATGCGTCGCAAGAGCTGGGCGTTGAGCGCCACCACAATGGTCGACGCCGACATCAGGATCGCGCCGACGGCGGGGGAGAGCACAAACCCGACGGGTGCGAGCACGCCAGCGGCCAGGGGAACTGCGACGATGTTGTAGCCTGCGGCCCATATGAGGTTCTGGATCATCTTGGTGTAGCTGGCCCGGGAGAGCTCGATCATGGAGAGCACCGCTCGAGGGTCGTTGCTGGCAAGGACGACTCCGGCGGATTCCATGGCTACATCGGTGCCGGCGCCGATGGCGATGCCAACCTCAGCTCGGGCCAGGGCGGGGGCGTCGTTGACGCCGTCTCCGACCATGGCCACGGTGTTGCCGCGTTCCTGCAGCTGGGCGACCTTGGTGTCCTTGTCCTGGGGCAAGACCTCGGCGAAGACTTCATCGATACCCAGCTCTGCACCTACGGTCTGGGCGACCTGGTTCGCGTCCCCGGTGATCATGGCGACCTTCACCCCACGGTCCTGAAGGGCCGCCACAGCGGCCCGAGATTCGGGCCTGACCTTGTCCTCCAGTGCCAGTGCCCCGATGACCTCGCCGTCGGCGAGAACATGAAGGACACCAGCACCACGTTCAGTCCAGGCCTGGGTGTGCTCAGCGACCTCGGAGGGGATGGCCACGTTCTGCTCCCGGAGCATGTTGGGCCCGCCGACGGTGATCTCCGTGCCGTCGACGGTGGCTGTGACACCGCGGCCGGAGGTGGAGCTAAACCCGGTCCCACGCAGACCGAGACCTTTGGCCTCCGCATGATCCCCGGCGGCGGTGACAATCGCTCGAGCCACCGGGTGCTCACTGTCGGCCTCCGCCGCCGCGGCGTAGGCCAACAGGCGCCCCTCGCTGGTCCCAGCAGCTGCAATGGTGCCGGTCACGGCATGAGCGCCCTCGGTGAGTGTCCCGGTCTTGTCGAAGAGCACGACGTCGATGGTGCGCATCCGCTCCAGCGCCAGCCGGTCTTTGATCAACACTCCGGAGCGGGCTGCCCGTTCGGTGGAGATGGCGGTGACCAGCGGGATGGCGAGCCCCAGGGCGTGGGGGCAGGCGATGACCAACACGGTGACCGTGCGCACCACCGCGTCATCGGGGCTGCCGAGGATGGTCCAGGCAATGGCAGTGAGGATTCCTGCGGCCAGTGCGAACCAGAACAACAGAGCCGCGGCACGGTCGGCCAAAGCCTGGGCCCGGGAGGAGGACTCCTGGGCATCGGCCACCATCCGCTGGATACCAGCCAGAGTGGTGTCCTCACCTGTTGCCCCCACTCGGACCCGCACAGCGCTGTCGGTGGCTACCGTGCCCGCGACCACGGTGTCGCCGACCTCGCGGGAGACCGCCTGGGACTCTCCGGTGATCATGGACTCGTCGAATGCGGCCGCACCCTCAGTGATCGTCCCATCGGCTGGAACCCTGGCTCCGGAGCGAACCAACACGATGTCATCGACGGCCAATTCGGCGATGGAAACGGTGGTGGGCTCACCGTCGATGAGTTTCTCTGCCTCATCGGGCAGAAGTTCAGCCAAAGCGTCCAGGGCGGAGGAGGCGGCACCCAGGGCGCGCATCTCCATCCAGTGCCCCAGCAGCATGATGACCACCAGCAGGGCCAGTTCCCACCAGAAGTCGAGGTTGAAGTCCCCGATCCCCAGGGTGGTGACCCAGGACGCGATGAACGCCACGGTGATGGCCATGGCGATGAGCAGCATCATGCCAGGTTGGCGGGATTTCACCTCAGTGAGCCCGCCCTTGAGGAAGGGGGTCCCGCCGTAGAAGAAGATCACGGTGCCCAGAACTGGGGCAATCCAGGTAGCGCCGGGGAACTCGGGGAGGTCATAGCCGAGCAGGTGTCCCACCATGGGGCTGAAGATGACCACCGGGATCGAGAGCACCAGGGAGACCCAGAACTTGTTCTTGAACATCGCCGTGGAGTGCCCGGCATGTTCTCCGTGACTGTGTTTCTGATGGTCCTCGTCCAGGGCCGAATGGGCGTGATCGTCGGGCATGGTCTGTCCGTGGGTCTCGGCGGCAACATGGTCGCCGTGGTGGTGCGAGGTGCTCATAGTGTTCCTTCCACTGAGCCCGGGGAAATCAGCAGTCCGAGGGATTCCGGAGGTCAAGGGGTTGCGGGAGAGTCAGCGCGAGATCGCCTGATGAGTGCTCAGGACTCAGCCAGAGAGTAACCGGCTTCCTCGATGGCAGTGCGCACGGCCGCGGAGGTCGTTGAACCGGTCACGATCACAGGAGAAGCACCGCCGGCGTGCAGATCGACCTGCACATCCTCGACTCCCTCCAGCGCCTTGATGGCTTCGATGACCGTGCCGACACAGTGTCCGCAGGTCATGCCTTCCACTGCGTAGGAGACGGTTCTGGTCGAGAGCTCCGCAGTGGGAGGGGTGGAAACTTCTCGGTCGCCGGTGGTGGGCGGGGCGCAGCAGCTGCAGCCGGTGGAGGCCAACGGCAGGGTCGGGCGGGATTCAGTGGTCATATAAGGCTCCTTGAATCGAATCGTACGGCACGGGTTGTCTTAACCCATATATATACCCCCTGGGGGTATAGTGCAAGAGTCAGTTTTCGTCCCCAGCTTCATTGAATCTTCAGACAAACCGCGCCTGTCACCGGCAGGACCGCAGATAGAATTGATGGTCGATCTCCTCGGCAACCCCGCGGTATGAACAGGAAAAGCTGCATGACGACCTTGACCCGAAGGCTCCTGCTCACAGGAGGACTCGGCCTGCTTGGGGCCGGTGCTGTCACAGCCTGCGCCGGACCTGATTCCTCGGAAGGAACCGACGCCGGCGCAGGACCCCAGAACGGTGCAGATTCCCAGGACGACGATGCGGTCGGTCATGTCCACGGCATCGTCCGTGATCCCTCCGACGGAGTGGTGGTGCTAGCTACCCACTACGGCCTGGTCCGCGTCCTAGAGGGTGAGCTGGTCTCAGTGGGTCCCACTGTTGATCTGATGGGATTCACACTCGCCCCAGGCGGTCGCTACCTGGCTTCAGGCCACCCAGGAGCTGGATCAGACCTGCCCGAACCTGTCGGGCTGATCGAATCCACCGATCAGGGAGAGAGCTGGAATGTACTCTCTCGAGGCGGGGAATCAGACTTCCACGCCCTGACCGCTGGCGCTGATCGTATCGTCGGCTTCGACGGAGAGCTGCGCGTCAGCACAGACGGTGAAAACTGGGAGACGCTGTCCATCCCCGCACCCCCTGTGGCTCTGGCCACCGCCCCAGGCACGGGGGCCATCATCGCCGCCACCGAAGCAGGGGTGCTGCTCTCCAGTGACGGGACCACCTGGGAGACCTTAGAAACCCCACAGCTGATGTCACGTGTGGCGTGGGCCGATGAGACCACGATCGTCGGGTCAGGAATCGATGGTCGGCTGGTGACCAGTCGCGACGCCGGGCAGAGCTGGACCGCCAGTGAGGAGCCGGTGGGCGAGGTCGTCGCCCTCGGCGCCGGCCTCACCGAAGACGGGTCAGTGGAAGCACTGCTCGTGGTGGACTCCACTGTGCTGCGCACCGTGGACGGCGGGAACACGGTCGAACAACTGGCCTAACCCGAGCCGCGGATAACCCAAAGAAGAGGGCCCTGCCGGGATGCAACTGCATCCCGGCAGGGCCCTCTATCTCTCGGTTGCTCAGAGATCTTCGAGCATGGTCTCCATCTCGTCGATCTCGGCCTGCTGGTCAGAGATGATGGTCTCCGAGAGCTCCAGGGCCTCGGGGTTCTCCCCGTTCTCCAGGTGACCTTCGGCGGAGGACACCGCACCTTCATGGTGGGCGATCATCTGCTCCAGGAACAGTCTGGATGCTTCAGTGCCGGTGGCGCTCTCCAGCTCACTGAGGTCATCCTCGCTCATCATGCCTTCCATGTCAGACATGCCCTCCATCGAGCCCATGTCTTCCATGTCGCCGTCACCGTGGTCCATGCCTTCCATATCGCCACCACTGGCGCCCTCTTCACCCCAGGCTTCAAGCCAGGATTCCATCTGCTCGATCTCAGGGCCCTGGGCCTCACGGATGTCCTCGGCAAGAGTCGAGACTTCGGTGTCGATGTCGTCCTTCTCCAGCACAATCTCGGACATCTCCACGGCCTGGGAGTGATGCATGACCATCCCGGAGATGTACTCGACGTCTGCCTCGTTGTGCTGGTCCGAGACCTCTTCTGTGCTCTGCGTCGTATCAGGAGCAGCCTCGCTGGGCTCTTCATCGGCTGCTCCGCAGCCGGTGAGTGCTGCCGCGAGGGCAAACGCTCCCAGAGCGGATGTCAAAGTCTTCGTCGTCATGAGATCCTCCAGTACCAGGCGTTGTGCGGACGTAGGAGAGTCAACCGCAGGGGCGTCTCGCCCATGCCTGGGAATCGCGATCTTCAAAGAACCTTCATCGAATACAGAGCTCTTCTTGACAGGCCAGTCAGGGCTCGGTCCGGAAGTCTGTTCAGCTGGAGGGGCGTCGAAGCTTAGGCGCCCGCAACAGCACCTCGAATGGTCCGCGGTTGAATCGCCAGCGCCAGAGCGAGGCGAAAACCATGAGCGCGAGTACTGTGCCGGTGGTGGCGAGCACGCCCTGGGCCAAGGTGCCTGGCCCAGGCCGGACGATGAACGCGAGGACCAGCAGGTGTCCGACGTAGGCAGTCAGGGCCAACTGGCCCAGGAAGACCAGTGGAGACGTCAGCGGGCGGGACCAGACACGGATTTTCAGGCACACTCCGAGGACGAACACCGCGGAACCCGCGCCACCGATCACCCATAACGGCATCTGGGAATGCGCCGCCGAGCTGAGGAGTCTCTGCCACGCGAGATGGCTGGTGGGTTCCCCGAAGAGTTCCACCAGGGCGATTGACGCCAGGTGAGCGGCCACAGCAGCGACGGCGCCCCAGATGATCAACCGGGTGCTGATCCTCGGGTCGGTGAGATTCTGACGCCCCAACCAGATGCCGAAGACGAACGGAGCACCCCAGACGATCAACGGGTAGGGCCCAGTGGTCACGATGCCAGTGAAGATCTCCCACGGAGAATCAGAGACGGCGACAGGATCACGATCAAATTCACCGTCGGTGTAGAGCTGCCCCATGATCCATATGAGCGGACCAATCAGCGCGCTTGTCGCCGCCACCAGCAGCAGTGAGCGCCCGGAGGCCCGTAACAGAGGCAGTGAGAACAGGATCAGCAGCGCGTAGATCTGCAGAATCACGGCCACGTCGTGATCGAGTTCCTGGAGCGCCAGTCCACCCAAAAGCAGCAGAAGGCAACGCCACGCAAGCGACAACCATGGCAGCGGGGTCTGGTGCAACCGAGAGCGTCGAGTCATCAAAGACAGTCCGATGCCGCCGAGAAGGACGAAGAGCAGAGAGGCTCGACCGTAGGGGATGCGGTAGATCATCTCCAGGAGTTCGTCATCACCGCGGGGCCCGGTGTTGATGGCGATCATGCCGATGACGGCCAGGCCGCGTGCTGCGTCCAGGGCCACCATGCGGTGTGGACTCACTCGGGACGGTCCTTCGGAAGGGAGTGTTCCCTCAGTTGACACTCTCGTCCTCCGTGGGTTTCCGTTGCTCTGGGCCGGGGGATTGCTTCGGGCGCAGCCATTGATGGTATCCAGCGGCTCCGGAGACGCGGTGGACCACACGTGGTCCCTCATCGAACCTTCACGTTCTCACCCGGACCGGCGGGGCAGCTCGACGGTGAAGACAGCCCCAGCTCCTGGTCCATCGCTGTGGGCACGAACAGTTCCCCCGTGAGCGGTCACGATGGAGCGAACGATGGCCAGCCCGATCCCTGATCCTCCATGCTGGCGGTCTCGGGCGGCGTCCACACGGTAGAAGCGTTCGAAGACGTGCGGCAGATGCTCCATAGCGATCCCGTGACCGGTGTCTGCAACCTCTATGGTCACCGACCTTGCCGAGTGTGCTGCTCGCAGGGTCACTTCATCACCGGGATCAGTGTGGTGCAGAGCATTGTCCAACAGATTGGTCAGCACCTGTCCGATGCGCCCGCCATCGACACCGACCACGATGTCCTGTGACTGAGCGGTGGCGTCGACAAAAAGGTTCACTCCTTTCTCCCGGTAGCGTCCGCGCGTCTGAGCTTCGGCCGCCGAGATCAGCTCGCCCACCCGGGCAGGGGCTGGTTGCAGACTCAGGTGCCGCTCTTCGGCGGCGCTGACCAGGGAGACGTCCTCCGCCAGGCGAGTCAGACGCGCGGTCTGTTCCCGCAGCATCACCAGGGTCTCATCATCGGCGTGGGCCACACCGTCCTGCATGGCTTCGAGATACCCATCGACGGTGGCAACCGGGGTGCGCATCTCATGAGCCAGATCAGAGAGCAGACGTTTGCGGGTGCCTTCGGTCTGGTCCAGCTTGCTGGCCATCGTGTTGAAGGCGTCCATCAGTTCAGTGAATTCAGCGCCCATGCTTACCTCAGGCACCCGGGCGGTGTAGTCACCGTCCGTGACTTTGGAGACCGCGCCACGGACTGTGCTGATCGGGCTGATGAGTCGACGGACCAGGAAGAGTGTGACGATGACTGAGGTTGCCAAGGCTGCCAGCAGCGCGACTGCGAGGGTGAGTGTCCACGCGGCGTCGAAGGCTTCTTCCGCGTGGGTGATGACTTCTGGCTCGGGGTCGGCACTCTCGACCATCAGCATATGGTCGTGAAAGATCATCGGACCGATGATGAGCGCGACGAGCCATGCGGTGGCCGCGGCGACACAGAGCACCACGATCAGGGCAGCCAGGATGCGCGTTCCGAGTCCGGCGCCTCGTCGTCGCTGATTCATCGTGTAGATCCTGCCTTGTACCCGACACCACGAATGGTGTGAATGAACTCAGGATCGGTCGGGTCATCTCCTAGCTTTCGGCGGAGATGTCCCACGTGGACATCGACAAGGTGTCTATCTCCAAACCAGTCCTGGCCCCACACTCGAGTGATCAGTTCCCGTCGAGAGATTGCGACTCCCGGTTCTGAGATTAGTGCGGCCAAGACGTCGAACTCGGTACGGGTCAGTTCAACTGGTGCGCCTCGAAGATGGACCTCACGTCCAACCAGGTTGACGCGGAGCGCTCCGATCTCGACGCCCCGGGAGTCAGCTGGTGGGCCCTGCCGTGGCCGGCGCAGCATGGCACGCACTCGCAGCACTAACTCGCGGGGGCTGAAGGGTTTGGTCACATAGTCATCGGCGCCGACGGAAAGCCCGATGAGTCGGTCCATTTCTTCGGCACGTGCAGTGAGCATCACGACGTAGCAGTCGGAGAAGTTGCGGATCTGGCGGCACACCTCGACACCATCCATACCCGGCAGGCCCAGATCCAGGATCACCACGGCGGGGTCTTGATTCCGGACCATCTCTACGGCAGCAGCGCCATCACTGGTGGTCGCCACGTTCATTCCTTCGCGGTGAAGGTACTGCTCAACGAGACGCAGAAGTGGTTTCTCATCGTCGACCACAAGAACCTTGACCGTACCGGTGGAGCTATCCGTCATGAACTGATCGTAGATTGGTATCTGCGCCGGCAATGGGTGGCTCCTTGGCGGTGCTCTGTCCAGCACGGACTAAGCGTCAACTTGGGTGGTCATCGGTGGCGCCGAAGACCTTGCTGGTCTCATTCACTCACTCCGAGTTCGTGAACCTGGTAGCCGCAGGGCGCGATCCCTGTGAGGATCGCGCCCTGCGGCCGAGGTTTCTACTGCACCGCCAAGGCGGCGGAAGCGTCAGTTCGCGCTGAGGTACATGGTGTTGGTCCAGTACGGGGAGTTCAGCGGGTACTGGATGGTGCCCACGCGGGGGTTATTGGCGCCGATGAGCTGGCCGTTGCCCACGTAAATGGCGGCGTGGCTGCCACCGTTCTGGATGACGATGTCGCCCGGGGAGGGCGAGGAGACCTGGCGCATTGAGGCCATCATGCCGTAAGTGGTGCGCGGCAGCGATTTGCCGGCCTGGTTGTAGGCCCAGTTGATGAAGCCGGAGCAGTCCCAACCCGAAGACGGTGAAGTGCCACCGAGGACGTAGGGGTTGCCGAGACCTGCATAGGCGGCGCCCACGATCGAGCCGTTGCCGCCGCTGGAAGCGGCCGGGGCCTTTTCCTGTGCGGGGGAGGTTGAGGCGACCTGGGTGTTGCCCTGCGACTGCTGGCCGGTGTTGGCTTGCGAAGTCTGCTGGCCGGTGCTGCTCTGAGCCTGCCCGGTGTTTCCACCCTGCTGGCCGGTGTTGGACCAACCGGTGTTTCCGGTGCTGGACTGCTGCTCCTGCGGTGCGGGATCAGTCTGCTGCGCGGGAGCTTCCGGCTCGGTTGGCATCGGCATGGAGGCGGTGACGGCCTCTTCCACCTCTTCCACCACTGGGGTGGGCTCAGGTGCTGGCTCCGGCTCCGGCTCAGGTGCGGGCTCCGGTGCCGGAGCGGGCTCTGGCTCTGGTTCCACCACAGGTGCGGGGGTGGAGGTCACCATGGGACGGTCGAAGGAGAGCTCGACGTCGCGGGAAGCAGTGACGGCGACTGCGGAGGTGGTGCTGGCGCGCTCCACGCTGAGACCGGATGCGGTCACGTCCAAGGTGGTGACCTCGGGGGTGCTGATGTCGGTGCCGGCGTTCGCGGCAACTCCTGAGGAGAGCACGAGGCCGGATGCGGCGACGGCGGCTGCCGCACCTCGTCCGACGGTGCCGGCGTTGGATGCCACGGCCTTTGCAAGTGAGGGCTTGGCCTGGCGGCGCCGGTCACGGCGTGAGACGAAAGTCATGTCTGTCACTTCTTGGAAACCTCTCCCTGTAGTTGCGGGGCCGCCTGGTGTGAAGTGTGAGCCGGGTAGCTCACGTTCTTCAGGTCTTGATCGACCGCGGTGCCCCGCACCCTGCCTTGCGGTAGTTACTGGAACAGCTCCGGTCAGCGGCAGGAAGAGGTCTGACGGAGGCGCTGCGGCTTCGGACATCGGTCGCAGGCACGACTACGACGTTATAACAGATCGATAACAAATGTCACGTTAAGGTAACGACCAGTGCGGGAGCAAATTCATACAGTCGGGACTGGAGCGGAAAGCCCAAGCGCCTTCTGGATCAGCCGAACAGGTGCCGAGTGGTTATCAGCAGACCCTTTTGAAGTCCTTCTGGGCTGGCGTTTCCGGTTGTGCTGGTCCGGTCCTCGCTTGGAGGCCCTGGCCCCTCAGCGGACACGTGGCGCAAGTGTGGGGGACTCAGTGCCCGTATACCCTGCCCGACTAAAGGCCCGTAAACCGATCGGCTTACGGGCGAGCTTCAAATGTAAGACGAGGTAGTTCCTCGAGTATCCGTTGGGTTTCCACGCTGACCGTGGTGACCCGTTTGATCAGATTCACCAGGTAACGACGATCATCGTTTTCTCGCGCCCAGTCGTTGGGATCGTTCTCGATCCCGGAGGACTTATCTGTTTTGACCTGGTATCTGTCGATGAGCCACTCCAGTGCCGAACGGGAGCCCAGCACGTACTCATGAGCTTCGTCTGGGATCCCTGTGAGGGTCACGTTGTGGTTATACACGATCCGCGATCTGTCTGGAGTCCGGGGCTTGCCGGCCCAGCGGAGCTTTTCCACTCGGTAGTACTCAACGCTCGTTTCGTCTCCTGTGGTGTGTTCTTCGACTAGCGGGTAGGGCTCCACGCTCTCATAGCCAATATGTAGAGCCAGGAGGTCCCGTCCGGTACTAGCGAAGGCTCCGAAGTCTTCTGCTGTGTCGGGGAGGGGGATGCGGGGCAGTTGACGCTTTAACTCTGAGGAGTACGCCTGCCGATAATCGGGGGAGTGCAGCAACGCGTAAATGCTGGAGAAGATGTCGTCCTTGGTTACCGTCTTTCCGAAAGCGGACTGGTATCGGGTTAGCGTCTCATCGCTGACGTTGTCCTGGCGAAGATATCCCTCCACGACGACGTCCTGCTCACCCTTAGAGGGGATAGCGAGCATATCCCCGTCGTTGACCGGGTGATAGGTGTACCGAGGGAAGAACTGTCCCCCTTCCGAGCCCCAGAAGTTAAGGTCTGGAATGATTGCTGTCGCTTGAACAGCAAATGGCTTCTGGGCCCCAATTCCAGTGAGGTAGAAGCCGTGGTTGGGGTGGTTCGGGGTCGGGAACATCGACGGCAGCTTGCTGCGGCCTTCGGAGTATCCAGTTCCAAAGTATGCGTACTGTTTCGAAAATGGTCGGTACATGGCGAGGCGGACTTCGGAAACGTCCACGCGAAGAGCGTGATCTCTCGCCGTGAGACTCCTGAGACCGCGCGACCAGGACAGTGCCGTGGAGAGGGCTAGCTCTGGACGCTCCCGTAGCCACGCGGATACGTCTTTCTCATCGCGCTTGGAACGCGACTCTAAGCGGTACTCACGTCGCGCACGTTCATACGCAGTGGTCATAGCCTCAACATTCTTGAGCAAGTTTCTGCCAGAAAAGCTGTAAATCCAGGCATCGCGCCCACTTGCCAAACCCCCTCCGTACGTCAGCATTACGGGATCCACTGCGTTGGATCCATGTTTGTCGCCCAGAGGGTGGAGGGTGTCGTAGAGGTCTGAGGACTGGTTAATCCATTCGCCCTTCGCGTTGGGGGTGATGGTCTCCCACCGGGTGCTCGTGATAGTGGAGTCTCGGATGATGGCGAGTTTGTCCTCCCTGGTGAGGTAGTCCCCGATGTTCCGGTAGTGCAGCACGCAGTCACCATTATGGGAGGGGTCCTTGACCCCGATCATGATCGCGACCGTCGCCCGGCTACCAGCCCCGAAGACCTTGCCCCCCTCTCTGCGTGATTGCTCTCCTGCGGTTCGCTGGTTGCCGCGAAGGTTGTAGATGTAAAGGTGGTCGAAGTCTTCGGTGAGGCTCTTGCGGAGTCCGTCGGCGGAGTTTGAGTCGATGTAGCCACCGTTGGTGACGTAGGCGAGGATGCCGCGGTCTCCGATCCTGTTGGTGCCCCACCGGATTGCCCGAATGTAGGAGTCGTAGAGACTCCTTTGGAGTTGGCCGGAACCCTGCTCCGCGTAGGTTTCTCGGATGCTGGCATCCAGAGTGGGGTAGGCCTGGTTCGCGTTGTTATCGTTGGCGCTGTTCTGCCCCGAAGAGTAGGGCGGGTTCCCCACGATGACTCGGATATCTGACGCCAGCTGGCGGGTCGCACGGTGGTTATTGGTGGTGAACACGGTGGTGTCGAGGGTGTCGCCGTCCTCGCTCATCTGGAACGTATCGGTCAGCACGATGCCTTCGAACGGGGCATAGTCTCCACCGGCAATCCCGTGATACGTCGCTTCAATGTTGATCGCAGCGATGTAGTAGGCCAACAGCATCAACTCATTGGCGTGGAGTTCGTTGGCGTACTTCCGGGCCAGGTCGTGCTCGGTGATCACCCCGGATTCCAGGAGTCTGACGATGAAGGTGCCGGTCCCGGTGAATGGGTCGAGGATGTGGACCCCTTCGTCGGTGAGTCCTGCTCCGTAGTGGGTTTTGGAGAGGTCATCGACGGCGTTGATGATGAAGTCGACGATTTCGACAGGGGTGTAAACCACCCCGAGGGCGTTGGCTTGTTTCGGGAACGCGGTCTTGAAGAACTTCTCGTAGAGCTCGGTGATGATCTGCTGCTTACCTTCGGGGTTGTTGATCCCGGAGGCGCGGCGAGCCACGGAGGCGTAGAAGGAGTTCAGCGACTCGGTCTCCGCGGTGAGGTTCTTCCCCTCCAGGGTCAATGCCATGGCGTCCATCGCTTGGGAGACCGGGTTATGGGCTGCGAAGTCATAGCCTTCGAAAAGTGCGTCGAAGACCGGTTTGGTGATCAGGTGCTGAGAGAGCATTGAGATCGCGTCATCGGGCCCGATCCCTTGGTTCAGGTTGGCTTGCAGCGCTTTGACGAACGTGCCGAAGGATTCTTCGATCTCTGGGGTGGGGTTCTGGTGGATGAGGGTGTGGATCCGGCGGGTATGCCGGCCGGCGACATCAGCGATGTCTTTGGACCAGTTCTCCCAGTACTCGCGGTCTCCGACTTTTTCCACGATCTTGGCGTAGATCGCGTCGCGCCATTGCTCTGCCCCGGGGAACTCGAGATCGAAGGCGAGCTGTTTGCCGGTAGAGACACTGGAGTCCTGATCGTCTTCGTTTCCGGTGCCGACTCCGATGACTTGAAGGGTTTCGTCGCGTGCCTCGTTGAGGTCGATCTTGTTGATCTTGGCTTCGAACCGGTCATCGTGGGACCGCAGCGCGTTGAGCACGCTCCAGATCACTTTGTACCGCTTGGAGTCCTTCAACGCCTGCTCTGGGCTCTGCCCGGTAGGGATCCCCACGGGCAGGATGATGTACCCGTAGTCCTTTCCTGGGGCGGTGCGCATGACCCGGCCTACGGATTGGACGACGTCGACTTGGGAGTTCCTGGGGTTGAGGAACATCACCGCGTCCAGGGTGGGGACATCGACCCCTTCAGAAAGACACCGGGCGTTGGTCAGGATCCTGCATTCGCCGGTGTCGGGTTCTGCTTCGAGCCAGCGGAGCTTTTCGTTGCGGATTGCGACGTTCATCCCGCCATCGACATGGTCGGCTTCACACACCAGGTCCCGGGAACTGTCCTGGGCGAGCTGCTTGGTGATGGCCGGGAACATGGACGCAACTCGTTTGGACTCTTTGATATTCGACGCGAATGCCACCGCCCGCCGCATGGGCCTGGCCACTACTCCGGCGGCCTTGGCTGCCGGGTCATCTGCGCCACGGGTGGCGAGCCCATTCCAGCACCCCACGATCCGGGGAACGTCATCGATACCCAGTTCGCCGTGTTCATCGGTGAGCAGGGATTGGAGCTGATCATTGACCGCGTCTTCATCGACTGCCAAGACCAGCACCTTGTAGTCAGCCAACAACTGTTTCTCAACAGCTTCACCGAAACCTAGCTGATAGAAGTCCGGACCATACTTAACCGGGTCGTTCATCGAGGCCACGGCCACGGATTTCTCTTCCGCTTTGGCCTTGGTGGCTTCATCGAAGACCCTGGGGGTAGCGGTCATGTAAAGCCGCTTAGCGGCGCTGATGAAGGAGTTGTCGTGGATCTTCACGAACGCTGATTCGTCTTGTCCTGCGAGGGTGGCGCCGGTGGTGCGGTGGGCCTCATCGCAGATCACTAGATCGAACTCACCGAACCCGTGAGCCTGTGCTTGGGCGATGACTTCGATGGACTGATACGTGGAGAACACGATGGTCCGGCCCGGGTAGTCCTTCGCGAGCCGGCGGGAATTGACCAATCTCGACGGATCTGTTGTGGCAGGGACCACGAGGTCGGTGGTGGATACGTCTTCTTCGGTGTTTTTCCCGACCTTGACATCAGAGCAGACGGCGACGGCGCGGAAGTCTTCGGTGGCGTCGGTTTTCCATTCTCGCAGGGTCTGGGACAACAAGGCGATAGAGGGAACCAAAAACAGAATGGTTCCGGTGACCGGTGTCTGGGTTTCTACGATCTGAAGAGCCGTGTAGGTCTTGCCTGTACCGCAGGCCATGATCATCTTGCCTCGATCGTGGGCGGCGAAGCCTTCTTCCACGGCGGCCATGGCTTCGCGCTGGTGAGCACGTGGTGCTTTCCTACCCCCGGCGCGGACCATTTTTTCGGGGGCTTGGATGGAGAACTGCTGCCAGGCGATATCGGAGCGGGCCAGATCGTGGATATTGAGCACCGAGACGGAGGGTTCCACGTTCTGGATTGCCGCCTGGGCGTTAGGTCCGAGACCTTTCGCGCTGGTGGAGACCAGCATTCGGTAGTCAAACTCCGACCTTGATGACGCGGCGAGGAAGGAATCGATCGCCGGTTTCGAGACGGTGGACTGGGGGTCGACGAACTTGGTCTGGATCGCGGTGAGTTCACCGGTCGCGGCGTTCTTCGCGACCAGATCGACCCCGATATCGACGCGCCCGTCCCGGTGGGGGTACTCGTTCCAAAGCCATACCTGGGAGAACTCAGAGGCGTAGACGGGGTCGGTGGTGAGGTAGGACTTGATGAGGCGTTCGAACTTATCGCCCTTGTCCCGTTCGTCTAGTGCTCCGTTATAGAGGGCATCTAGGAGGGAGAACAGGGCGTCGGACGCGGGGGAACTCATGCAGGCATTATCCAGGAAAACCCGCCCAGCGCGACCCACGGCGGAGTCGAGGCTCAGCGCATTGACGAAGGGGTCACGTCCAGAGCGGGTTGGTGTTCCATCCGTCTGATGCTCCCAGGACAGCTCTCTCCACGAGGGGGACGTTGGGATACGTTCGGAGCACGCTCGGAAGCAAATGTGGGCTCCCGATCTCTCGGGTGTGCAACATATGTTGGATCAGCGTGAGCTGGGTGAAGGTTCTCGTTTTAACTGGCGCCAAAGCGTCCAGGCCGGGGAAGGTCCCTGGTCGTGGAAGCATGGGTTGGAGGGCGTGAACGCGATTGAAGAGACGTCCATGATGTGCGCAGGTGTTTCGCACCATGTTGAGGCTCTTCATCCAACGCCTGAGTTGCGGTGCGGTGAGGTTGAAAGTGTCGGCGACTGTGTCTTGCACAGGTCGCGGAGAGAATTCAAGAAGTTTTGCTAGAGCGCCCCAGCCAAGGAGTTCCACTGCTGCCCACACTGGGAGGGTGCCGCCGTACTTGCTGTCGTGGTGGTCAACGAAGTCTTCATGGGAGTTCCGTCGCTCTTGGTGGTACTTCCCAATCCACTTTTCGTAGTCTTTGCCCTGGCGTGCTGCGGAGCCGAGGAGCTCTGGGCGTAGATGCGCCGATTCATGAACTTCGCCCAATGCGTGCCCCAGAGTGGCGCGAATCGCTAGTTCAATCGGGGTCATCGCAGCGAACGTCGTCGTGCGAAGTCTTGCGTCAAAGTCGTAGAGGGCTAGAACATCGCTCAGTGTTGTTCCGTCGCGGAAGGTATCGCTGCGTCCCCGCTCGTGTACTTTCTGCTTTCTCAAGGGGTACCAGTACCCGCTGAGTCGGTAATAGCTGACCTTTGAGAGCGTGAGCGCGGCTTCGTCTCGGTCTCCGACCTCCATGCCGCGGGTTTCCAGTAGATCGACCTGTTGCGCGTAGCTCTTGAACTCTTTAATGGCGTGGGTCACATCTACCTCCGAGCAAAAAAAGACCGGCCCTGGGCTTGCTGGGCAAGCGGTACCGGTCGTAGTGCAGCAAATATACATCCCCACGGTGGCAAAGTGAAACGCGGAGCGGTAACTCGAGTAGGTGAGAGGGTGACCTGCGGGATCCATTGGAGTCGATGAGACTGTTTATACGTCATCTTACTCATATAAACTTTAAAACCGCTGTGAGTGTTTTGGGTTAGCGGAGGATTGTGTGTCGGAAAACAACGGGCCTGGATGCGGTCTCATTATTGGACTCCTTGCCGTGTTGATTGGGCTGCCGCTGTTTATCCTCGTCATCGCCATCAGCGGGGGAGAGGAAGAGCAGCCGCAAGCCTCGTGCCGTCCCGGAGCGGTCGAGGATGAGTCCGCGATCCCGGAGGAATACCGGGAGGCCCTGGATTCCGCGGCCGTTGAATCGGGCCTCTCCGTGGATCTGCTGGCTGCGCAGATCGACGCCGAATCAGGGTGGGACCCTGAGGCGACGAGCCCCGTAGGGGCCGAAGGGCTCGCTCAGTTCATGCCCCAGACCTGGGCGACCTACGGCAACGGGGGAGACCCCAACAACGGCGACGACGCGATAGCGGCGATGGGCCGCTATATGGCCGGTGTGTCCGAGGAAGTCTCCGACCTGGCCGGTAATGAGCGGGAGCTCGCGGAACTCTCCCTCGCGGCGTACAACGCCGGACCAGGGGCAGTGCAGAACGCCGGCGGCATCCCCGCCTTCCCTGAGACGGAGAAGTATGTGAAGACCATCATGGGGAGTGCGCAGGGGAACTACTCGGCCGACTGCTCACCCGTCGCGGGACAGGTCATCGGTGAACTGGGATCGGGGGAGTGGACCAGTCCTCTACCGGGCGGCACCACCACTTCCGGCTTCGGTGCCCGGTCCTGTCCGATCCTCAACGCGCTCAACTGCGCCGGCGGGGTCTCCGATCACCGGGGCCTGGACTTCGCCGGCCCCTCCGGTTCCACCGTGGTCGCGCCGATGGATCTAGAGATCCGCGCCACCGGCGTCATCCCCAACTGGGAGCAACTGGGCTGGGTCGTCCTGGGAAAGCAGCCCGACGCCCCAGGACTGCACATCGAGTTCGCCCACTGCGCGGCCAACAGCATCCAAGTCAATCCCGGTGACACCGTGGCCCCCGGCACCCCGCTATGCACCCAGGGCAACACCGGATCATCGGCTGGTGAGCACCTACACTTCCAAATCGGGACACCAGACGGGGATGAGTCCATCCCAGGGTGGGAGAACCTGGTCGATCCCGCACCACTGTTGAGAGAAAAGGGCATCAGCTCATGAGGCGCAACACCATCATTGCCATCATCGTCGCTGTCTTGGTGCTCGGTGCGGCCGGGGGAGCGTTCGCCTACGTCGCGGTCTCGTCCAATGAGCCGGCAGCCGAAAAGCCCCAACCAGCACGCATGACGCCGGCAGAGCCGTCGCCGTCGCAGGTTCAGCCCGAGCCGGCCGAAGAGACCTTAGACGAAGGCCAGAACGAAGACCCGTTGGCTGCGGATCGTGAGGCGATGGAGGAACTGGGGATGGAGGTCGCAGAGATCATGACCACCTGGGACCCCAACGAAGACTTCAACCAGACGGCTGCAGAAATGCGCGCCGGGGATCTGATGACCGAGGAACTAGCCGAGTCCATCACCGCACCCGAGCGCCCCACCACCGGTGAGGAATGGTTAAACGCGGCTGAGGCCGGCGCGACCAGTCAACCGACCGCGACACCGAACCGAGCAACCTCGAATGAGGTCGTCTCCATCGAAGTGACGTGGGTATGGGTCACCGAGGACGGCGACGTGATCAGCAACCCGACCGAGCGCCGGCTGTTCTTCTTCAACTTCGAGCAAGACGACGACGGCGAACTACTGGTCAGCGACTACACCTACGAGACTCCCGACTTCTAGCGGACGACCCACTGGCCAACGGCGGGGTCTAGCGGAAGATCCCCATGAGTATGAAAGTGGCACCGATGCCGGTGGTCATCCACAAAGGTATGAGCAGGGTTCCCGGCGGGCTGTTCTCGAACATGGTGTTCTTGTACCCCCACCGGTGAACTGCTTTGTAATTGATGGACCCGACAATTCCACCAACGAAGACGACGGTGCCAAGAAGAACGATGAGCCAGGATTCCATTGTTTGACCGTAGACGAGTCGATTCGCGGTGTGTGAACTAGAGGACGGCCTATCGGCCGGCGGTGTTGGTGTCGGTGCCCCGCTGCGCGGAACCCCGACAAACCCCCGTGTGGTCACCTGGGGTCGCTGTTGAGTCTCCTCAGCCTAGTCGGGTCCGGGGCCCGACCTGTCAAGGCACGTCCCACCAGATTCAGGCCCTCGTGCCTCGGTCCCTCGGAGGCGAAAACTTCTGGCACGCGGTCGCAAGCTCCCTTATTTCGCGCCAGAACTTTTCACCGCCTCGCCGTGGCCGGTGAACATGCTGGGACTCTTCGGCCTTGACAGCCCACCCGGACCGACTGGTGAGGGGAATGCTCCACAGCAAGGAGCGCAAGACGCCGAGATCCGGCGCACGGAAGGACGAGGCCATGCCAGAAATGGTTGCCGCTATCGTCCTTGGCGGTCTGACCTTGGCCACTGCCATCGTGCAGTTGGCGAACGCGGTCGTTGAGCTGCGTAAGCAGCGCAACGAAAAACCCCGCCGATGCTTAGCAGAGCATCGACGGGGCCGTAGGTCCTAGACCGTTCAAGGGGGCCAGTTCAGTCGAAACCTCGGCTGGGCTGGTCCCCTCAATAATACCTGCCAGCCCGGACACGGAGAAGACCCCTAGAGCCATCGCTCTCACGCTAAGACGACTTCTACCAATAGGTATCCCGCGCCTAACGCGGTGATCCCCCATAGAGGAAGAAACAGTAGCTCCGCCGGAGCGTCTTCCAACGGGGTGCCGGCGAACATTCTGTGGACTTTCTTGTAGTAGATCGACCCTAGAATCCCTCCGACGAACGCGAGGGTGAAGCCGATATGCAACAGCCAGCTTGGGTCATCCATCTAGTTACCCTAGCGCGAGCCGGTCGCCCAGAGTGGCCAATACGTCCCGTCCATACCCCCGGTAACCCCAGGCCGAAGTGTGGACCCATTTAGGTATGAGTCGGCCCCGCCGACCTGATGCTAAATCGACGGGGCCTTGCTCATTCCCTGAATGGATCAGATGCGAAGAGGCCACACCCAGATCGTGGTCCCAGAGTAGGTCATCGAGAGGGCGCTGAGAAGACCTTTGGTGTCTGATCGTGGTCCACACACGGGAAAGCCCCGCCGATCCATGTCCGATCGACGGGGCCTCATACACGTTGCGACACCGTGCACAGGAGAAGGAACAACCCTGCGCACACTGACCACCCTACGGGTCATCGCCGGTGAGGTGAACCCCTAAAGGTGAGACCACCCAGGAACCGTATTACGTGGAATCCGGCTGGACTGGTCCCCTGCATAAAACCTGTGCCCCTCACGGAGCACTAGATCCGCTCAAATCCGAGGAACACGAACAGGGCTCCCATCCCGACCGCTGCCCCTAACGGCATGAAGAGCAGCTCAGCAGGAGCGTCCTCGAACGGGCTACCGGTGAACATCTTGTGGACCTTCTTGTAATGCCTCAGTCCAAGAACACCCCCGACGCACATCAGACTGCCAACGAGTATCAGCATCAGCGGTTCATTCATTCGCCCAGCCTATCGCCGTGGCTTCGCCCGCAACCTCCGTCGTAGTCGCGTGCGGTCGTGTTGGAAAGTCCAAGGATTGTGCCGCGAGAAACCCACACGTCGCACTAGATGACGGCCGCTGCCGCGTCCGACTGTGATGGTCCGGTGCTGCGCTCGTTCCTCGCTGCGCACCGTCCCCGCTTTTCCTGCTGCTCTAGGAGTTTACGCCCGTGCTCCGGGGTCACAACCCGGTTCGTTCCTCACCGGGTCTGCGCCACCCGAAATTCTGATCGGCGCTCGTTCCTCGCTTATTTCCTCACAGATTCTCGGCTGGCTGGCCTTCGGTGTGTCCCCTCCGTCACGGGCCGCTCGGCAAGCTCGCCAGCAGGAAAAACGATGGGGGAGACCACGATGCCAGTCACACAGCCAGAAGCCCGGTGGGCCGTGCTCACCGTAGACCTGACCCAGATCCTCAGCGTCCACCAGACCCGAGAAGCCGCCAAAGAAGAGGCCGCGAAGCCCGGACATTGCAGCTTCCCCTACTACCTCTCAGACGCAGAACTAGAAGCGCACCAGGGCACCTACAGCATCTAAGACCCGGAACTAGGCAGAAGGCACACCCAGCCCGCCCCCAGCCCAACTAGAAGGAGAT
The DNA here is from genome assembly GCA_947494195.1 of uncultured Nesterenkonia sp. Taxonomy (GTDB): domain Bacteria; phylum Actinomycetota; class Actinomycetes; order Actinomycetales; family Micrococcaceae; genus Nesterenkonia. Next base: position 44,472 of record CANLUC010000010.1, read on the forward strand.
ACCCGCCATGACGATCACCACCGAAACCCACAGTGAAGCCCAGTACGTCGCCAAGATGATCCGGGAGCAGGTCACGCCCCTGGTGCTGATGAGTCTCGGAGCGCACAAGCTTGGCACCTATACCCACGAGAACGAGACCCACGCGCTGGTGTTCATGGCCCGTGTGCTGCCGTTCAAGAAGAACGGCGACCGCTCAGAAGCGCCTCGGGATATGCGGGTGATGATCACTCTGAGCGTGGCGGATACCTACGATATCCGCGTGGAGTACCAGCGCCAGGGAAAGACGATCACCCATTACTGCGCCAACGGTGTGTACGCCGATCAGCTTGCCGGGGTGATGCTGCGCATTGACTCAGACTTTGAGCTCGAGAACTCATCGGAGGGACACCAGCCGATTCCAGAATGAGCCGCCTCAGCCCAGAGGGAAGGCCCGGACCGAATCTGTTGCACCAGCAGGGTCCGGGCCTTCCTCTGTGAGTCTAGCGCGGTGCCGGTGCGCGCCGCCGTGAGCGGCGCGCACCGGGCGAGAGGCTGGCCGCCCTCGCGCTCCGCTGTGCTGCTCGTTCCTCACAGCACTAGAGGCCCCGGCCCGCTGCTCGTTCCTCGCATCGACCCGGACTGTACTGGTCCGGTGTTCCGCTCGTTCCTCGCTGCACACCGGCCCCGATATTTTTCCTGCTGTCCTGGCGGAGTTTATGCCCGCGCTCCACGGGCACAACCCCGACTCGTACCTCGCCGGGGTCTGCACCGGCGGAGATTCTGATCGGCGCTCGTGCCTCGCTTATTTCCTCACAGATTCACCACCGGCTGGCCTTCGGTGTGCCCGCTCCGTCGCGGGCCGCTCGGCAAGCTCGCCAGCAGGAAAAACGATGGGGGAGACCAACCCAGGGCGATCCAGCCCGAGCCCCCGCTAACCGAGAGGAAGTCCTACCGTGGCGAAGACATTCAAGAACACCAAGACCGTTGAAGAGCGCAAGGCAGAAGCCGCCGCACTGCAAGCCAAGATCGCTGCCGGTGTGGAGTCCCTGACCGACTCGGAGCAGTGGGAAAAGTACCTGCGCTATTGCCGGGCGTTCCACTCCTACAGCGTGAACAACTGCTTGTTGATCATGGCCCAGATGCCCGAAGCCTCACGGGTCGCAGGCTTCCGCAAATGGCAGTCGGTCGGGCGGTGTGTTTCTAAGGGACAGAAGGGTATCCGGATCTTTGGGTACGCGAAGAAGAAGATCGAGGAAGAAAACGACCAGGGCGACACCGAAGAACGCGTGTTCGAGTACTTCCCGCCCCTGTCAGTCTTCGATATCTCCCAGACCGAGATAATAGATGAGGACAAGGCCAGTGCCGGAGAGATCGCCCACCGGCTTGAAGGGGAAGACGCCGAAGGCATCGCAGACGCCGTAGAAAAGTGGCTGACCGATGAAGGGTGGACGGTCACCACGGAAGCTATCGGCGGGCAGACCAACGGCATGACCAGCGACAAGGACCGCAAGGTGATTATCTCGGAGAAGCTGTCACCGGCGCAGCGGGCTAAGACGATGATCCATGAGGCCGCGCATGTGGTCCTGCACGCGGACCTAGATCCAGCGGAGTACATCGCCCACCAGGGCCAGAAGGAGACCGAGGCCGAGAGTGTGGCCTACGTGGTCGCGGGAATGTTCGGACTCGACACCAGCGCCTACACCATCGGCTATATCGCAGGATGGGCGCAAGGGGATACGGAGATCATTCGCAGCACCGCCGCCAACGTGCTGAAAGCCTCACACATCATCTACGAGGCCCTGACCGCCACAGAAGACGAGGCAGCCGCCGCAGCCTAGTCCCAGAACATAAGGAAAGGCCCGGACCTAGCTACTTGCTCTAGCTAGGTCCGGGCCTTCTCTTGTGAGTGTAGCGGGCTATCGGTGTGCCCCGCTTTGAGCGGAGCACACCGAGCGAGGGGCTGGCCGCCCCTCGCGCTCCCCGCTGGTCGTGGTCGCCCTGTCCCCGTCATAAGAGAAGGTGCCACCGACGAGTCCACTCAAACCCGTGGTGACACCTTCCCTCATCATTCTATCGGCTGTGCTAAGAGTTGTTCAGTTCAGCTCGTGCCTGTTCCTCGGTGCTTGTGCTGTCGTTCTCGGTCGCCGCGTTCTTCCGTGTGCTGGTCTTCGGTGGCTTAGCGAATCTATTGACCTGCGCACGGGTCCACCCCTGCTTCTCAGCAGCGACCATCAGCCGCTTCTCTTCCTTCTTCGCCTCGTTCAACTCGTGTTCGAGATCCACACGACGGGCGACGGTTTTGGCGAGTTCTTCGACCGCTGCCATGCGTTCTTCGTTGACTCGGGCGGCTTCGTCCATGACGTGTTGCTGTGCTGGTGTGAGTTCGCTCATGAGCATCATCCTATGTCGGGGAGCTGTTCGGTTTGAAGGGGTGCAGTCTCATCATCTGAGCGTGTGACTCGGATCGTGGGGGCCGGGTGGTTGCACTGTCCTATCAGCCACCGATGCACGGCTGAATCAACATAGCGAATCGTGTCGGGTTCGATCCTCAACCAGACCGGACCGAGACCCGCCGCGCGCCATGTGGCGAGGTCTTCTTCTGTGATGTTGAGCTGTTCGGCTACCTCGCTGGGAGTGATGATCCGTGACATAGGTTCCTCCTGGTTTGGTTGGTCACCGTTCTTTTCGGCAACTGCCGAACATCGGGTGTAGCAGGTTCGGTCCAGGGTGGAGGGTGGTCCGTGGAATACCGGAGCGAGGGAGCTTGCGAGTGAGTGAGGATATGCCGCGAAAGCCGCCCGAAGCCCTTGACCGGTTCTGCGCAGGCCGTAAGCTTCCTCCGCGAAAAGAACGCTTCGTCTTTCAAGGCCCGCACGTCAAAGACCCAAAAGACCAACATGAGGTGTCCCGTACGGAGCAAGCTATGCAGTTAGCACGGCTAACTGGCTTGATGCCTTGTCGCTGCGCTGGGCCGGTGGCACACTAGAAGGAGGAGCTTTCTAGTGGTCGTTGCACTGGGCCAGAGGATCAAAGGCGGGCGGTGAGTGTCGTGGCAGGTCGGATGCGTCAGGCGAACGCCGAAGGTGGCCGACCGATCCGCCGCGAGGTCAAGCTCACCGAGTTTGAGGACAACGTCTTGTACTTCGCAGCGCAGCGAGCGGGGATGACCCCGGCGCGGTTCTTGAAAGAATCAGCGCTCTCTCGTGAGCGTGGTGTCTCGGTCAGTGAGCGCCATGAGATGAGCACCCAGTTGAATCAGCTCAACGGTTCCTTGGCCGCAGTGGGGAACAACCTCAATCAGCTGGCCCGCCGTGCCAACGCTGAAGAGGCGGTGACTGCCGAGATCAGTGCAGAGCTCACGCACTCCTTGGCGAAGCTTCGCGCGACCATGAAGCAGATCAATGAGACGCTTCCGGGTCTTGCGGTGTCTCCGGAAGAGGCTGATGCCTCATGATGCCCAATGTCACCCGCGGTGGTCGGATGGCGGGCCTGGTGATGTATTTGGCCGGCCCGGGCCGGGCGAATGAACACACGAATCCGCAGTTGATCGCGGGTCATGATCTGGTGACCTTCGCCATCGAACCAGGACAGACGTTGAGCGCCGATGATGCGTTGGATATCGCGAACATTCTGGACTTTTCCCGGAAGCAGCACGGCACGCGGGTCCAAGTCTCGGAGCGGGAGTTCGATGAGGCCCGGGGTGAGTATGTGACCACGGGGAAGAAGGATGCTCACGTGTGGCACGCCTCGCTATCGCTGAAGGCAGACGAAGGTGAACTCACCACGGAGAAGTGGGCTGAGGTCGCTCACGACTTCGTCGAGCGTATGGGGTTCATCGACCCCGAAGGGGCCAAGACGTCTCGGTGGGCGGCGATCCATCACGGGGCGTCGAAGAATGGCAACGACCACATCCATATTGCTGTGCAGCTGGTCCGCGAAAATGGCACGAAAGCTGATGTGCGGCACGACTTCAAACGCGCGCAGCGGGTGAGCAATGAGATTGAGAAGAAGCATGGCCTGACGGTGCTGGCCTCTCGTGAGCATGCCTACGGTCTTTCCGGGGATAAGCCAGCTGAGCTTGCTCGCGAGGCGCGGCAGGGAGATCGCTCCACGGAACGGGCAGAACTGCGCCGCAGAGCGCGTGCCTGCCTGTCCACCGCCTCGTCCCAGGGCGAGTACATCACCCACCTTCACGACATGGGTATCCACGTCCAACCCCGCTTCGCCACAGGCGACCGGAACATCATCGCCGGTTACCGGCTGGCGTTCCCCCCGACCCCGAAAGAACAGGGTGGGGACGGTCGACAGATCTGGTACTCACCCTCGAAGCTCGACCGGTCCTTAGCCTGGCCCAGGGTTGAGGAACGCTACGGCAACGCCGGACGGGCCGAAGCAGTGGCGCTGATGCATCAGATCCGGGACAAGACCGTTGCCCAGCCAGAGGATCCGACGCGGTCTCATCCGCTGAGCCGGGAGTCCTACGACAAGCTGATCTCAGGGAAGATCGGGCCTGACACGATGGCGAACATCTATGCCCGCGTCTCCATTCAATTCGAGGGACCACGGCATGGCGCCGCTGCGCGGCTTTCTGATGATTTCTCCCGGGTGGCGTGGAGTATGCGCGGCCACCAGCTGCCGGCAGAGGTGTTGTATCAGCAGCGCGGCGGACACCACACAGGCGCACAGCGTGCTTCCCACCAGGCAGGGCAGGGCCGAAGCGGTGATGTGGGTCGGTTGGGGCAGCAGTGGTTGATGGCCACCCAGGCGGGACGTCGTGGTCCGGTGAAGGACTGGGTGTCCTTACTTGCCCAGGCGAATCGGATCGCGAGGATCGTGACGGAAACGAACCTCACCCGGGAACGCGCACAACTCGCCCGGAACCTCCACGGCAGCCTGAATGTGGCTGAGGTGTTGTGTCGAGAACGGGCACCTCGTACCGAGAACACGGTGACCCCGCAGCAGCGCGTCAAAGAGCTGCGCGGACTGATGAAGCAGCGGGAAACCCAGGACTACGCCGAGGTCCAAGACGCGAAGGCCAAGAGCCTAGAGTCCCAGGCCGTGGTCTCGACGGCACACGGTGAGCTGAAGGCCGCGAAGCAGACCGCAGTCCAGGCCGCGGATCGATATGAGGGACTGATTAGTGGTGTCCGGAAGACGCTGGGCAGTGAGGTGGTCCAGGATGCTCGTCGCGGACGAGAAGCCGATCTCAAGGTCTTCGATGCTGGGCTGTTGAGCCGCGGCCGGGCGACGCAGGAGTCCGACACGATTCGCCGGGAGCTCGCTTCTCGGTGGGATGTTCCGGTGGGTGAGCGAGCGAAACCCCAGAAGCAACGATCAACGAACCCCCTCACATCGAGCACCAGCGAAGTGGATAGGCTGTGGTCAAGGTGGACTGACGCGGTCGTGGACAAGCACGCCCCGCAGCGGTTAGATACCCCAGAAATCCGTGAGGCCCAGGCTGCTCGAGATAAGGCAGCAGAACACCGAGACCAGGCCGCAGCCCATGTTGATGAGGCGAACCAGACCAGCCGGCGGGCCGATGAACAAGCTGAGATGCTCAAACAGCGACATTTGCGGACGGCACCGCACTCGTACCTCAGCGGTTCAGAGCAGGCAGAGCTGGCCAGACTTGAAGGTCGCCGCGGCCCGAAGCATTACCAGGCCCCGAAACAGGCGCAGGGCCTGCATCCAGGGGTGGGTTCCACGAGGAACCAGGACACCGGGCACGAACGGTAACCGACGTGAACAAGGACTCGTCGCCGTCGAGGATGCGCCCGGGGCCGTGACCAGTCCCGGTGCCGCGTCCTGTGAGATGTGAGGACGATGAGTCGAGCGGTGCACGCGGCGCGTTTCACGAAACGGCAAAGCAGCCCGGTCTCGTCGGACCGTTAATTACGTACTACACTATAAAGTACGAAAATGTTTAGAGGAGTGATGCGTGCGGGTTCGGGTTCATCCCAGGGTCTCTGCGAAGCGTCCTGAGATCACAGACAACGACGTGGAGACCGCGTTCGAAGGAGCGCTACGCTCCCGCGGACGAGACACCAACCCCATCCAATGGGTCGGGGTCGGTGTGGATGGTCAGGGCCGGTTGTTGGAGTTCATCGCGGTCGAAGATGAGCCCGATGGGTGGCTGGTCTTTCACGCGATGATCGCAACGCAGAAGGTCCTCAACGAAGTTGGTCTAGGAAGGTGATCCAGATGGGCAAGTACACCGCGGTCAACGGTAAGACCTTCACTGAGGAGGACATCGAGGCCTGGGCGGCTGAGGCGGAGTCCGAGCAGGGCTACACCGGCGGTCACATCGGTCCGTCTACTCCTGGGCGACCGGTCAGTGTCGGAGCTGACGCTCGTCCCTTCACGCTGCGGCTAGACGCGCATCGCCGGGCCAAGCTGAATAAAGCGGCAGAGGAGCAGCACACCACTGCGTCTCAGCTCATGCGTGGCCTCATCGACTCCCTTTAGGTGATGCCGTACTGGTGAAGTTTCCTCTTTCGGGTAGAGGCGATCTCCCGAGGACTCCAGGGATGCGTGTCGTTCCTAGAGGGGCCGAGGTCCGTGGTCGAATTTCTTCTGTCGCCAGCTTTCAGAGGCCAGTAGTGCTAATTTTGGTGCAATAGTTCAGCCCGCCCAGGTTCGCCTGGAGCGGGCTGGATCTTTTTGTGGAGTCATTCACGGGCACAAGACCTATCAAGTAACTCATGGCGATTTCGGAGCTGATAGTGCTGCTGGAATCCCGGAGTCTGAATCTTGAGGCACCCCCCTTGCACTCCCATCGAGAATTGAGTGGAAGCCGTGCGGGGAAACTAGAAGCGACACGCGCAATCGGATTGCCTAGCTTTTCGGTTTCAGTGCTGTTGACTGGTGCCCATAGGAGAAGGGAGTAGGACATGGCCAGGATCAGCAAAGGCGATCGCGTCACCGTAACGGCGAAGATCCCAGCAGCGTACGCACCAAAACTTGCTGGCTACGTTGAGGCGACCGGTGAAACTCGTTCTGAACTCATCGCACGCCTCGTAACCGCACATCTCGACTCTGTCGACCTAGTCGCAGAACGAGGACAGGAGCGCCTACCCCTCACCGCATAAAAGAAGAAGCGCCCACCTCACGGTGAGCGCTTCCCCAAAGCCTTTCAGAACCGCTCAAGTTTGGCCGCTAGACGGTTCTGAATCCAATCCCCTCAGGAGATCGAACCGATGACTCCCCCTCGAGGGAGGCACCTTTTGTGCTTCCCACTGTAGCACCGCGCGCCCAAACGCCCCAGAGACCACGCAACAACACGGCGTTTCGTGCTGCCTTCCTGAGCCACATCGCCACTGCGTGGGCTCGCGCATCAGCGACCAAAACCGCCCCCTCAGTGCGTATCCGCGCCTCGGACCTGGCCGAGTTCGAGTTCTACACGCCCTCACGTTCTGCCGGCTCAGTCCTGGTCATCGACATAGACCGGCCTGAGGCCGTTCTAGACATCTTCGACACAATCCCGGCCGAGATCCGGCCCTCCTGGATCGTGGAAACTCGCAAGGGCGCACAAGCCGGCTGGATGATCGACACCGTTGACCTGCGACCCACCGCCCGAGAACGCCCCGTCGCATACGCCCGCGCTATCGGCGCGGCACTGCGCGACGCGCTGGCCGGCGACGAAGCGGTAGACCCGCTGACGCCCGTGCGCGTGCGCAATCCCACCTACAGGCGCGCCGAGCTGCGCGCGTCGGCCACTCCCCCGGTGTACGGGCTCCGGGAGCTACATCAGGTGCTCAAAAGCGCGAACTTATGGCCCGAGGGGATGCGCTTCACCGGCCGCAGCGCTACCCAGAAAGCTCACCGTGCGATCGCGGCCGCGATCGACACCGGAAACCGGAATCAGACCGTGTTCGATGTGGCCCGTCACGTCGCCTATGCCGGCGGGGACTTCGAGGCTGTGGCCTGGGAGACCAACGACGCGGCCCCCGAGCCGATGAAAGCCGCTGAGGTGCGCGGGATTATCCGCAGCATCGCCCGGTACATGGCTAGCCCCCGTGGCCACCGCGCAGCCGTGGCCGTGCCGTCCCAGATGCGCGAACTCATGGCAGAGATGGGACGCCGCGGCGGATTAGCCAACACGGCCGCGCAGCGCGCGGCCCGCGCATTGGGCCCTGCCGCGTCCGCAGCGGCCCGCAAACCCCTCACGGACACCAAAGCACGCAAGGCCCAGAAGCTCCGCGCACAGGGCCACTCACAGGCCGCTATCGGCCAGAAGCTCGCGGCCACACCATCCACGGTTTCCCGCTGGCTGCGCCGCTACGTGGGGCATCAGTGCCCGCGTGCAACTGTGGAGCATCAGGTGGTCCGTAGACCCTCCCACCGTGCGCCCTACCGGCTACGGGCACTCTCCCACCGGTCACATAGGTCAGGAATCCCCTGCGAGATCCCCACACCAGGACCAGACTCTCCCGGTGATCCGAACTCAGGACCGCCCAGCAGTCCACTCAGCGGCTAACCGCCCCGCCTCTGCGCGTACCTTCACCACTTCATCGGGCAGCCCTGCCTTATAGGTCGCTCGAATGCAGCCCCGCAGCGCCAGCGCGTGCAGCGCAGTCTTCAACTGCGCAGCCGGGAGGCCCGCGCCGCTGAGATTCCACAGCGGGATCGGTGGAGCCCCTTGCCCGATCTTTTCCAGGATGGCCAGCAGCGCCGCGTACTCCCCCGCCGTTGGTTCGTCCTTCTCCGCAGCAGTCATCGCAGCTCCCCTCGTCGTCGGTGCTCCCACGCTAAGCCGCACCTATGACACGTCCGAGGCCCCGCAGCCGAGCAGCAGCACCAGGCCCGCCGCGCAGGTCGAGTGCGATCAACGGTCACGTTCGGTTGGTCCCTCGCGGCCGAGTGGTGGCCTTTCCCGTGGTTCCGATATGTGCCGCCAGGTGGCTCATTGCCAGGACTCTCGCAGTTGACCAGATGCCCTACGGATACTGCACGCGGCCGCGCCGCGCACAAGTCGCCGGGGGCGACTCTGCGCCAGCAGAACTTCTCGACGGCGCTGCGCTTATTTCCTTTCGAGAACTCCCACCGGCTGGCCTTCGGTGTGCCCGCCACTTTCCCGCGTGCCTAGCGCGAAGCGCCATCAGGACCAACACACGAGAGAGGCCACATCATGAGCACCATCACCGTCTACACAACTCCCGGATGCCCTCAGTGCACCACCACTTTTCGAGCCCTCGATAAAGCCAACCTCGACTACACCGCCGTTGATCTCACCACCGATGACGCAGCTCTCGCCCGGGTCAAGGAACTCGGCTACTCACAGGCCCCGGTAGTCGTCACGGACTCCGATCACTGGTCAGGTTTCCGGCCCGACAAGATCAAGGCGCTCTAGTCGGGAGGGGCGCAGTCCCCTCACCCAGCGAACCCGCGTCCTTACGCGGTTACGCATGTACTCAGTTCCGCAGTTGCTCTATTGCGCATTTACGCAACCGCGCATATGCTCGGAACATGGCTCAATATATAGCGATCACGAATCTCAAGGGCGGATCTGCGAAGACAACTTCGACCGCCCACCTAGCTCACGCATTCGCGCAGCGGGGATCTCGCGTCATGGTCGTGGATGCCGACCCGCAGGGATCGACGCTGCGCTGGTCATCCCTCGCAGAGTGGAGCATTCCCACGATCAGCCTTCCCGTGAAGAACCTTCACACCCGCCTCAGTGGCATCACCCCGGCCGATATAGACCTAGTTCTCATCGACTCTCCCCCGCTGGATGAGCACGCCGGCATCGTCTACTCGCTCCTGCGCGTAGCGGATGCAGCGATCATCACCGCTGCACCCACGATGATCGAGTGGGAACGGCTGCCGATTGTCTGGAACGCCATTGATGAAGTCGAGTCGCTGCGCGACTCCCCCTTGCGTCACACGGTCCTACTGAATCGCACCGTTCCACGCGCCAACAGCACTGAGGTCTACCGCAGCGCCATCGAGGACGCGGGACACGACGTACTTACGGCCACCATTCCACGCCGCGAAAGCTTCGCGCAGAGCTTCGGGGCACCAATCACCGATGTAGGGGCCTACTGGGCCGCAGCAGACGAAATCGCACTCTGGAAGGACGCCTAACCTCATGGCTAAGAACAACCTCACTGATCGAGTGAAGAACGTAGGGGCCAAGACGGCCGCAGCACCGGCCGCAGCCGAGAAGCCCGCCGCGCCCAAGCCGCCGCCGCGCGCCAAGCCAGTGAAAGTCACCGCCGAGCTATCCCCGAACACCTATCGGTCGCTCAAAGAGATCTGCAACGGCCTCGCAGACGACACCGGACAGACCCGCGTTACCAACGTTGCCGTGATCCGAGCCCTGGTCGAGATCCTTCCCACCGACCCGGACCTGCTGGCGAAAGTCCGTGAACGCGTACAACCGTAAGTGCGCAATTACGCATCTACGCAAAACGACTATGACTCTGAGGAACTAGCTATGGGCAGGATCAATCTCGAAATTGCCGACGACCAGCAGAAGCTGATGTTGGAGTCGTTGCAGCTCAATCACGACCGCTATTCAAGGCTTAGAGACGAAGCTGCCAGGACTGGCTTGGGTTCCATCGGGCCACGCGACAGGTTGACCGAGCTAGAGGAACTAATGGCCCTTCTTGAAGAAGCGTGACCAAGCACCAGTGGCCGACCATGCGTAACACCGTATTTACGCACCTCCGCATATCCGCATTTACGGACTCGTGAGAACAGTCCTGTAAAGCGTAGAGCGGTTGATCCCATAGTGCCGCGCTACCTCAGCCTTGGGGACGCCCTCAGCCACCAGGCGGCGTGCCGCGTCCGCGTCTTGCTTAGATAGGGATAGCGGCCGGCCTCGGTACGCGCCACGAGCTTTCGCGGCCGCGATTCCGTCAGCTTGTCGTTCACGGATGATCGAGCGTTCCAGCTCGGCTACCGAACCGAGCAGGTGGAGCTGGAAGCGCGCGTAAGGGTCGGAGCCGGCAGGGGAGTAGGTCACCCCCTCCGCGACGAAGCGCAGCGTAACCCCCTTGGCCATCAACTCGTCGGTGATCTGGCTGAGGTCGATCACCGACCGGGCTAGCCGGTCCATGGAAGACACCACCACTTCATCGCCGGCCCGCACATGGCTGAGCAGCCGTCCAAGCTCAGGCCGACCGCGCCGGGAGGATGCCGACGCGTGTTCCTCGAAGCTCATGTGAACCTCACCAACGGCTGCGCGCTGGCGATCTAAATTCTGATCTGTGGTGGAGACCCGCAGGTAGGCCACCTGCTGCCCCTGAATCTGTTGCGTCATGTCTAAGAGCTTCGCACGATTGTGTTGCTTTAGACCGCGCGGTGTGGCTTCGTTCGCTTGGTGGCGGGGTTTTTGCAGCGCTCCGTGGCGGTCTTGTTGCCGCGATCACGCAGGACTGGCTGCAGGTTGGTGTCGCGGTCTGAACCGAGAGGGGTGCGCCCGGTCGGGGCCGTTTGGATCGCTGCCGCTACGTCAGAGTCCGAAGGCTCCGCCGCTGACGAGGATCACGATGCCGAGGCCGATGAGAACGATGGGGAAGAGGATGTGCTCCCAGCGTTCGAGCACTTCGGCGATCGGGGGGCGGGTGGCGACGAACTTTGCCAGGGCCACCAGGACCGCGACGAGCGCGAGGAAGACGATGCAGTAGGCGACTACTGCGAGAGGTTCCACGCTGAGGAAGACAGGGGTGTAGACGCCGATGTTGTCGCCGCCGTTGGCAAGGGTGACGCCTGCGACTGTCCACACGCCGACCTTCTTGCCGGCAACCTTGGCCTCGTCGTCATCGTCGTCATCGTCTCCGCGCCAGGCCTGCCATGCGGCCCAGAGGCCGAGGCCCAGAGGGATGAGACCGAAGTACGGGATGGCTGCCGAGGGCAGGAATGTTCCGGCGCCGATGGTCACCAGGACCGCGGCACCGAGGATGCCGGCGAATCCGAGGTACTGGCCGGCCAGAATGCGGGCGGTAGTGCCGCGCTGGCCTGCCCCTCGCGCGAAGAAGAGGGAGAGCACGATGATGTCGTCGATGTTGGTCGCTGCGAACAGGCCCATCGCCTGCAAGACCGAGGTGAGGATCATGCGCCCACCCCAGCTGCGTCGCATCCGGGAAGCGAGCAGGCGGGATCGATGCACGGGGCGTCTTCGTCCACTGCCAGGGTGGCATCGACCAGTGCCGTCAGCGCCTGCGCCAGGTGCGAATCGGCGATCTCATATCGTGTCCGACGACCCTCGGGCTCGGAGACGACGATCCCGCAATCGCGCAGGCATGCCAGGTGGTTGGACACGTTCGGGCGTGTCAGGTCCAGATCTCGGGCCAGTTCCGCCGGGTAAGCGGGATGGTCGAGCAGGGTCAAGATGATCCGGGATCGAGTGGGGTCGGCCAGTGCACGACCCAGGCGGTTCATCACGTCGAGACGCGAAGCAATAGTCAGCATGGACTGAACTATACAGCGCGAACTGAATACTCGGTCACAGGCGTCAGCCCAGATCGCATGCCCGTAAGGGGAACGGTGGATTCTGGCGGTCATTGCAACAGGAGGTCTTCGATCAATTCGATCGGCTTCTGAAACCCTAGTCTTTTCCGC
>CANLUC010000011.1 GCA_947494195.1 uncultured Nesterenkonia sp.
GAGTACGAAGTAATCATGAACACCGGCGTCGCTCTCGCGGCGTGACTGCAACTGTCACCTATCGGTGCGGCAGACCCGGAGGAGGTGGTTCTCGAAGGCAGCGAGGAGATCACACCAAGCCTTCATTCCATCAGTTGTCGAGATGGTGAACGGGGATACTGGAACTCTGGTGGCGCGCCGGGACGTCTGGGCGTACGCGGCATCTTCACCCAGGAGCCCCTCATCGAAGAACCGCTTGGACTTGAGGTGAACCCCGACGTAGATGAACGTCGCGGGCATCTCGTTGGCGAGTCCTTTGAGGTGGTTGCTGACTTCTTGGCCTCGTTGGCGCTTGAAGTCGACGAAGTGGAGGTCATCAATCACGATGAGTCGTGTTTGGCAGGTCCGAACGCAGTCGACGGCCAGGGCAGCCAAGCCCGATGTGGTTGCCTTGTACACCCCGGGGTGGCCGTAGAAGCTGAGGATCTTTTGGTTGAGGCTCTTCAGCGTGACTGATGATTCCAGCGGTATGAAGGCGACTGGGATTCTCTGGCTTCCGTCCGGGGTCTCCCTGCCGTATGAACCGCACTGGGATTGATGGAGACTCTGGTCTGTCCTGGGTTCCGAGGAGTAGGAATTTCGTGGATTCTGTGTGTCCTGAGCACAGGAGGAACAGATGGGACGAAGAGGCTACCCCGCCGAATTCCGGCGACGAGTGCTGGACCTGCTCCACGCTGGACGCAGCGTCGCGAGCATCGCCCACGACCTGCAAATCAGCGACCAGACGATCTACGCCTGGCGCCGACAAGACCGGATCGACCGTGGCGAGATCCCCGGACTGAGCACTGCGGAGAACGCTGAACTACGCGCGGCGAAGAAGCGAATCGCTGAACTGGAGCTGCAGTTGGCCGTCACGACGAAGGCGGTGGAGGTGCTCAAAGCCGAGGCCAGCCCAAAAGGCGCCACGCGGCGGTCGAGCTGATCGCCGCGCAAAACCTGCCAGTCCAGGTTGCCTGTCGAGTCCTCGGAGTGGCGGAATCTAGCTACTACGCCCAGCGCCGCCGACCACCGTCCGAGAGAGCGATCCGCCACGAATGGCTCACCGGCGTCATCTCCGAGGTCCACGCAGCGTCTCACGGCCGCTACGGGGTGCGACGAGTCCACGCCGAGCTCACCATGGGACGGGGCATCACCGTCGGGTACCAGCAGATAGAGCTCCTGATGCGCCGGGCTGGCCTTAAAGGCCTGACCGGGCGGCGCAAGTGGCGACGGATCCTGCCCGATCAGATCGCCACAGACCTGCTCCAACGCGGGTTCACGCGCCATGAGCCGAACCGGTTGTGGGTCACCGATCTCACCGAGCATCGCACGCGTGAAGGAAAGCTCTTCTGTTGCGTCGTTCTAGACACGTTCTCCCGTCGAGTCGTGGGCTGGTCGATCGATTCCTCACCCACGGCGGCACTGGCCACAAACGCTCTGGGAATGGCTATCGAGAGCCGGCTCGGATCGAATCCAACGCCAGGCACGATCATTCACTCGGACCAAGGCGTGCAGTTCGGCTCCTGGGCCTTCACCTCCCGGGCCAAAGCCGCTGGACTGCTTCCCTCGATGGGCTCGGTAGGAGACTGCTACGACAACTCCATGATCGAAGCATTCTGGTCCAGGATGCAGGTCGAACTCCTCGATACCCGTATCTGGAACACGCGTGTGGAACTGGCCAACGCGATCTTCGAATACCTCGAGATCTGGCACAACCGGCAACGTCGTCACGGCCGGCTTGGGTGGGTCACTCCCATAGAATATGAACGTAACCGGATCATCACCGCGGCATGAGAACCAAGAAATCCCAACGCCATCAAACCCGGGACAGACCAAGCTGAGCTGGGCTTTAACTTTGGGATTGTCTACAAAAGCTCCGGGTTTGACGTCCACCAGCGTGGCCGTGCGATCCGAGTGGACGAGGAGGAGGTCAGGTACGTGCTTCCGGAGAGAGCTGCCATCGGGGCCACTGATCCGAAAAGGCTGTGTTGCGAAGTGCGCGACTTCGGGATCGAAGTCGGCTAACCACAGACGGTCTAGCTCAAGAAGGCTTTCGTATACCAGCGAACGGCGATTTGTAGCTGCCCAGAACACGCCTGGGTAGCTGCGTTGTCTCGCATAGCTAGGTGGGATTCGAAACGGGAGGCCATCAACGATCAGGTCGGCGCGTGCCTGATCCCAAGTCGTCGAGACGTCGTCACCGGCGACTGTGCAATATCGGAGGGTCACATCGTGTCCGCCCACACTTCTAGAGTGCCGGTATGACAAGTCTCTGGGAAATCTGCCACGCGGTGGCCAACTAATCGAGGATTGGCCAACTTAGGCAGGAACCTACAACTTCGCAGTTGCGTGACTATGTCACGAGAAGGAATAGTTCCGCCCACTCCAAAGTTGAGTATGATTGACTCAAGTTTATTTGGCGCCGATGTGTACCCGGCGTCACAACGCACTGGGAGGGGCAGACATGGACGTCAAACTCACTACCAAATCGCAGGAGGCGGTCTCGGCCGCCGCAATGAACGCCAACACCGCGAGCAACCCGCAGGTGGAGCCTGCGCACATCCTCAAGGCGCTCATGGATCAGCGCGAATCCATGGCGGTCGCCCTGCTCAAAGCAGCCGGCGCAGATCCCGACGCCGTGAGCACCCGTGCCTCGGCCATCATCAAGTCCCTGCCGGCCACCAGCGGGGACTCCGTGGCAGCGCCCCAGTTCTCGCCCGCCGGGCTCAACGTCATCAAGACCGCCCAGGCCGAGGCCGAGGACTTCGGGGATGACTTCGTCTCCACCGAGCACCTGCTGATCGGCGCAGCCTCCGACGGCGGCCCCACCGGCAAGGTGCTCGCGGAGGCCGGTGCCACCATCCAGGCACTCAAGGCCGAGCTTCCCGGGCTGCGCGGGGACCGTAAGGTCACCTCCCCGGACCCGGAGAACAGCTTCCAGGCGCTGGAGAAGTACGGCACCGACATGACCGAGATCGCGCGCTCCGGCAAGCTGGACCCGGTGATCGGACGGGATTCCGAGATCCGCCGCGTGGTCCAGGTGCTCTCCCGCCGCACCAAGAACAATCCGGTGCTGATCGGTGAGCCCGGGGTCGGCAAGACCGCCGTCGTCGAGGGCCTGGCCCAGCGAATGGTCGCCGGTGACGTCCCCGAGTCCCTGCGGGAGAAGACACTGATCTCACTGGACCTCGGGGCGATGATCGCCGGGGCGAAGTACCGCGGCGAATTCGAAGAGCGGCTGAAGGCCGTGCTTGAGGAGATCAAGGCCGCCGAGGGTCGGATCGTCACCTTCATCGATGAGATCCACACCGTGGTCGGCGCCGGCGCCTCGCAGGGCTCCATGGATGCCTCCAACATGCTCAAACCGATGCTGGCCCGCGGGGAGCTGCGGCTGATCGGTGCCACCACGCTGAACGAGTACCGCGAGAACATCGAGGCCGACGCCGCGCTGGAGCGCCGCTTCCAGCAGGTCTACGTGGGCGAGCCCTCCGTGGCCGACGCGATCGCGATCCTGCGCGGGATCAAGGAACGCTACGAGGCCCACCACAAGGTGGGCATCGCGGACAACGCGCTGGTCGCCGCCGCCACGCTCTCGGACCGCTACATCAGCGGTCGCCAGCTCCCGGACAAGGCCATCGACCTGATCGACGAGGCCGCCTCGAGGCTGCGCATGGAGATCGACTCCGCCCCGGTGGAGATCGACGAGCTGCGCCGCGTGGTGGACCGGCTCACCATGGAGGAGCTGGCCCTGAAGAATGAGACCGACCCGGGCTCCGCCGAGCGGCTCAACACGCTGCGAGCCGACCTGGCGGACAAGCGCGAGGAGCTGGCCGAGCTCACCGCCCGCTGGGAGGCCGAGAAGGGCGAGCTCAACCGTGCCGGTGAGCTGCGCGTGAAGCTCGACGAGCTCAAGTCCACAGCGGAACGGGCCCAGCGCGACGGCGACCTCGCCGAGGCCTCCCGCCTGCTCTATGGCGAGATCCCGCAGGTGGAGAAGGACCTGGCGGCCGCGGAAGAGGAGGACGCCTCCACCCCGGCCGAGGGCAAGAAGATGGTCGCCGATGAGGTGGACGCCGACGGCATCGCCGAGGTCATCGCCGCCTGGACCGGGATCCCTGCTGGTCGGCTGATGCAGGGCGAGACCGAGAAGCTGCTCCACATGGAGGAGCTGATCGGCTCGCGGCTGATCGGGCAGGAGAAGGCCGTGGGCGCGGTCTCCGATGCCGTCCGTCGCGCGCGCACTGGGGTGGCTGACCCGGACCGGCCCACCGGTTCGTTCATGTTCCTGGGTCCCACCGGCGTGGGCAAGACCGAGCTGGCCAAGGCGCTCGCGGAGTTCCTCTTCGATGACGAGCGCTCGATGGTCCGGATCGACATGTCCGAGTACTCCGAGAAGCATTCGGTGTCCCGGCTGGTCGGAGCGCCCCCAGGTTACGTGGGCTACGACGAGGGCGGCCAGCTCACGGAAGCTGTCCGGCGTCGTCCCTATTCGGTGATCCTGCTCGACGAGGTGGAGAAGGCGCATCCCGAGGTCTTCGACATCCTGTTGCAGGTGCTCGACGACGGCCGGCTCACCGATGGTCAGGGCCGCACCGTGGACTTCCGGAATGTGGTGCTGATTCTGACCTCGAACATGGGGTCGCAGTTCCTGGTGGATCAGACTTTGGAGACTTCGGTGAAGCATCAGCGGGTGATGGACGTGGTCCGCGCCTCCTTCAAGCCGGAGTTCTTGAACCGGCTTGATGATGTCGTGATGTTCGATCCGCTCTCCATGGAGCAGCTCAGTGGCATTGTGGAGCTGCAGATCGGGCTCCTGCAGGAGCGGATGACCGCGCGTCGGCTCACCCTGGAGGTCACCGAGGCGGCACGGGACTGGCTGGCGTTCACCGGCTATGACCCGGCCTATGGTGCCCGGCCGCTGCGCCGCCTGGTGCAGCGCGAGATCGGCGATCAGCTCGCCCGCGCGCTGCTCTCCGGTGAGGTGGAGGACGGGGACACGGTGCTGGTGGACCGCGAGGAGCTCACCCTGGAGGGTGAATCCATGCACGGGCTCACGGTGTCCAAGAAGCCCGCGAACGGTCCACTTCTCCTCGACAGCTGAACCCTCGGGGTCAGCGAACCGCCCGGGAAGGGTCAGGCCAGGGTGAGGCCTTCGCGGGCCAGCAGTGCGCGTTTGGTCTCCGTGCCGCCGAAGCCGTAGCCGCCGATTCCGCCGTCGGAGCGGATCACTCGGTGGCACGGCACCGCGAAGGCCACCAGGTTGTTCGCGCAGGCGCTCGCCGCGGCGCGGTGTGCCAGCGGGCGGCCCGCCATCTGCGCGAGCTCCGCGTAAGACACCGTCTCCCCGGCGGGCACCTCGCGCATCGCAGCCCACACGTCCTGCCGGTACTCCGAGCCCGGCTGGATCACGGGGATCTCATCCAGTGCGGTGTGATCCCCTGTGGCATAGGCCGCCACGGCCTCTGCCACCCTGCCGGTGCCGGCGGGAAGCGGCTTCATCTCCCGGGCGGCGGTGGCCGGGGCCAGCAGCTCCAGGCGATCCATGAGTCCCTCCAGCACGCGGCCGATCGCGGCCACCTCGGGCTCCTCGTCGATCGCTTGAGCCAGCGAGGCCGCACGGATGGTCTCGTCCTCGGGGGAGTAGATCACCACGATGGCCCCCAGCCCGTCCAGGGAGGCCGAGGACCAGCGAAGCTCGGGCAGATCGGACTCCGGCGGGAGGGACACATCAGTCATATGCCGAATTCTCCACCGCCCACCGAACCAGGTCCACCTCCGCCCTGGACCGCGGCTTGATGGTGCCGCTTCCAGCCTGGCGAGCCCGGGGCGAGCGGCCCGCGACGCGCAGACACGCCTTGGGCAGCACCACGGGCAATACCGCGGAACAGAGTGCGCCTCCGCGGCGTTGAACCAGGGGACTGACCTGACCAGGCGAGGTCGCATGTGATCGTGCTGACCAACAGCGGCAATCTGACGACGGCGCAGCGCCAGTCATGTTAACCTAGTGAGCACGAACTACTTTTCAACAGCTAATCCCGCGATGAGCCCTGCCCGGCATCGTAGAGGACACGAGAAGACAGAGGGGGTCTCGCTTATGGGGCGTGGCCGTCAGAAGGCGAAAGCTACGAAGCAGGCTCGGGAGATCAAGTACTACACTCCGGACACCGACCTGACTGCGCTCGAGAGAGAGCTTGCCAAGACCCGCGGTGATGGGGATGTCTCCGGCAGATCGCGACCGGACTCCGAGGAACGAAGCAGCAGTTTCGACCCGTACGAGGATAAGTACGGGCGCTGACGCGTGACTGAGCCCACCTCAGAGGCCTTCACCAAACCCGTCGAGAACGCCCATAAGGCGGCTCTGCGGTCCATCGCGCGAGTGGTGGAGGACACCGCCGAACCCCAGCCGGCCGATCAGGCCCGCGAGGGCATCGCCGCGCTGCTCAAGAGCGGCGGCGTACTGGCCGTCACCGGCGCTGGCGTCTCCACCGACTCGGGAATCCCGGACTACCGCGGTCCCCAGGGCTCCCTGCATCGGCATCGGCCGATGACCTACCAAGAGTTCCAGCATGACCTCGCCGCGCGCCGTCGTTATTGGGCCCGCGGCTTCGTCGGCTGGCGTCAGATGCACCGCGCCGAGCCGAATCAGGCCCACCGGCTGCTAGCCAAGTGGCAGACCGAGGGCCTGCTCACCGGACTCATCACCCAGAACGTGGATGGGCTCCACCGCGCCGCCGGCTCGGACCCAGTGATCCACTTGCATGGGGACATGGACTCGGTCATCTGCTTGAACTGTGGCAACCGCGAGACTCGGTCCTCCATGGACACCAGGCTCCAGGAGGCGAACCCCGGCTACGCCGAGGCCGCTTTCGCCGCCGCTGAGAACGTCAATCCTGATGGCGACGTCACCCTGGATCAGTCCTGGGTGGAGAAGTTCCACATGGTCACCTGCCTGGTCTGCGGCTCGGACCGGCTCAAGCCTGACGTCGTCTACTTCGGCGAATCGGTGCCCGCTGAGCGCAAGGCCGCCGTGGATGAGCTCGTCGCCGCATCCTCGGCGCTTCTGGTGGTGGGCAGCTCGATGGCGGTGATGAGCGGATTCAAGATCGCGCTCACCATGCACCAGTCGCACCGCGCCATCGGTGTGATCAACGGCGGACCCTCCCGAGCGGACGCGAAGGCCGACTGGCGCTGGCGCACCCGCATCACTCCTGCCCTGGAGGAACTCGACGAGCTCCTGCACTGACCTGGGAGGATTCCGCGAGGTAGTTACTGTACCGTACGTATAGTATAGTAACTCCGGTGATGACCCTTCCTTCTCTGCATGCTTCGCTCGGCCAGACGCTCACCGCGTGGCAGCGCTGGACCATGCTCGCCATCGTCTCTTCGGCCCTGCTGCTGATCGCCCTCGACAACACGATCCTGTACACGGCGCTGCCCACGCTCACCACCGAGCTGGGCGCGTCCTCCTCAGCTCAGCTCTGGATCATCAACGCGTATCCGCTGGTCATCGCGGGGCTGCTGCCGGGCTCCGGTGCGCTGGGGGACCGGTTCGGACATAAGCGCATCTTCCAGGTCGGACTCGGCATCTTCGGTGTGGCCTCGACCCTGGCCGCCTTCTCCGGCACCTCCGAGATGCTCATCGCCTCACGCGCCCTGCTGGCTGTGGGCGCCGCCGCCATGATGCCGGCCACCCTGGCGCTGATCCGGCTGACCTTCGCCGTGGAGCGCGAGCGCAACCTCGCCATCGCCATCTGGGCCGCGGTCGCCACCGTCGGTATGGCCCTGGGCCCGATCGTCTCCGGGGTGCTGCTGGAGTTCTTCTGGTGGGGCTCGGTCTTCCTGGTCAACGTCCCGATCGTCGTCGCCGCACTGGTGCTGATGCTCGTGGTCGGCCCGGCCAACATCTCGAACCCACGCCGACGCTGGGACTGGCTGTCCTCCGCGCAGGTCATGGTCGGCCTCACCGCCGCCGTGCTGGCGATCAAGACCATCGCCGCGACCCCGGTGAACTGGCCGCTCTTCGTGGTCTCCACCGTGGTCGCCGTCGTGATGCTCACCGTCTTCGGCCGCCGGCAGGTGCGGCTGAACCGCATCTCGGAGCCGCTGGTGGACTTCAGCATCTTCCGCAATCGCGGGTTCAGCGGCGGCGTCATCGCTGCGGGCGCCAGCATCTTTGCCATCGTCGGGGTTCAGCTGGGCACCACCCAGCGCTTCCAGCTGGTGGAGGGCTTCAGCCCGCTCGACGCCGGCCTGATCGTCTCGGCACTGGCCGTGGGCTCCATGCCCTTCGCACTCTTCGGCGGGGCGATCCTGCACCGCTCTGGTCTGCTCACGCTGATCGGCGGCGGCATGGCGCTGGCCGCTGTCGGCGCGGGCGGGGCCATCTTCGCCACCCTCGCAGACTCGCTGCTCTGGCTGGTGATCAGCTTCGTCGTGCTCGGCGCCGGGCTGGGTGCCTCCATGTCGGTGGCCTCCACGGCGATCATGGGCAACGTTCCGCCCCGCCGCGCCGGGATGGCGGCCTCCATCGAAGAGGTCTCCTACGAGTTCGGCGGACTCGTCGGGGTGGCCCTGCTGGGCAGCCTCATCACGTTCGTCTACACCCGGGTGCTGGTCCTGCCCGCAGGGACCGAGGAGTTCGCCGGGCAGGCTCCGGCTGCGGTGCTTGAGTCCGGTAGCGCCCCCGCCATGGCGGCCGCCGCCGAGGCGTTCGACACCGCCTATCTGGCGGTGCTGATCGGGGTCGCCCTGATCATGCTGCTCGCGACCATCGCGTCGGCCTGGATGCTGCGCCGGTACACTCCGGGCAGCGAATCCCAGGCCTACCCCGGAAACCACTGAGCGGAGATCCAGCACTGTGCGCCCCTCCAAACGCCACGAGATCCTCAATGCCGCCACCCGAGTGGTCCAGCGCGAGGGCGTGACCACCCTGACCTACGAGTCCGTGGCCGCCGAGGCGGGCATGACCAAGGGCGGGCTGCTCTACCACTTCCCGTCCCGGGAGGAGCTGCTGCTGGGACTCCATCGGCACGTGGCCGAGCAGTGGGAACGTTCCCTGGAGGCGCAGGCGGGCGGGACCGCGCAGGAGCTCTCCCGGGATGAACGCTTCCAGGCCTTCGTCCGGCTCTCCCAGAACCCCGAGCGCGCCGAGCTGCTGCTCATGCTCGAGGCCTCCGAGGACCCGGTCGCGAACGCGGCCTGGGACGAGGTCTACGCCCGCTGGGCCCCACAGCCCCCCGAGGGCGCTGAGGCCCCCGACGACGACGCCGCGGAAGCCGCCGCGGTGCAGCGCTTCATCGCGCGGCTCGCCGCCGATGGGCTGTGGTTCTACGAGGCACTCTCCACCGAGGGCCTGAGCCCTGCGATGCGGGAGCGGGTCACCGAGGAGATCATCGCCTTGGCACAGCGTGCCAGCGATTCCACGACGCAGCGTGCCAGTGAATCGGCGGCGCAGCCAGCCAGTGGTGCGTCGGCGCGGCCCGCCGACGCCGCAGAGTAGTCTCGTTCAGTGGCAATTCTCTCTCTGATGCTCTTCGTGGTGGCCGGCGCCGGCACGCCGGGGCCTAACAACACCATCGTGATGGCCTCGGGCGCCGCCTACGGGTTCAAGCGCACCCTGCCGGCGATCCTCGGAGTGAACGTCGGGTTCCCCTCCATGGTGCTGCTGGTCGGGATCGGGTTGGGCCAGGCGCTTGAGCAGTGGCCGGTCATCCTGGACGTCCTGCGACCGATCGGCATCCTCTACCTGCTCTGGCTCGCCTTCAAGATCGCCACCGGGCCGACTGACCTGCAGCTCAAGCAGGAGGCCAAACCCCCCGGGTTCGTGCAGATGGCGCTGTTCCAGTTCGTGAACCCTAAAGCATGGACGCTCTCGGTGGCGGCGCTGAGCACCTTCACCGGATTCTGGGACTCGTTCCTGGCCGAGGTTGCGGTGATCGCACTGGTCGCCCTGTGCTTTGGAGCTCCCTTCACCGTGGCCTGGACGCTGCTCGGCGTCGGCGCGGGGAAGGTGATCTCCCAGCCAAAGCACATGCTGATCTTCAATGTGGTGATGGCCGCACTGCTGGTGGTCTCTGTGGTGCCTGCGATGATCGACACCTGGGAATCCCTGCCGCTGTAGTCCTGCCGGTGCCATCGAGTGGGAGGCGCTTGTCTCTAAGTTCGGTGTACCCCTGCGGTCGTGGCTCATCAACCAGGTTCTCTGACCCGTAAACGGCATGCGACAACTTGGCCAGCGACTTCTTTGTACCGGGCCGCCGAACTCGATCTGCACCGAGAATTGCAAGTGTCGTCGGAGGTGCTGAAGTTCTTGCCATGGCTGTGTCTAAAGCGGCTCATCGCAGATGAGGGTGTAGCAACGGTCTGAAGCCTCCAGTGTCTAGCAGCGATCTCGCGATGTAGTGGGCGA
>CANLUC010000012.1 GCA_947494195.1 uncultured Nesterenkonia sp.
CGGAAAAGACTAGGGTTTCAGAAGCCGATCGAATTGATCGAAGACCTCCTGTTGCAATGACCGCCAGAATCCACCGATGGTCTAGCGGGCACCTTCGAGAGTCACTCCTTCGACCCTGCGGACACCTCCGGACTGTCCAGGCACTCACCTAGTAAAGCGTCGGGATATGTCCCTCTCCACACTGGAGCGGCACGCAAAATGCTTTCGGGAGATCGCACACATCTAGATCTACCGTGCGGGGCTGAGACGTCCATCTCGAATAGTGACAGTGCGGTCGGTCAACGTCGCCATCTCATCATCGTGGGTCACAATCACCGTTGCGGTGTTGAACTGACGCGTGGTGCTGACGATCAGCTCAAGGATGGATCGTGCCCGCTCGTGATCCAAAGCGGAGGTCGGCTCATCCACCAGCATCACCGAAGGTCTGCCCATAAGCGCCCGGGCGATGTTGACTCGCTGGCGTTGACCACCGGAGAGCTGGTGCGGACGCCGGCTCGCGACAGAGGCCAGACCAACCAAGTCCAAGAGTTCCGCACCGTGTTTCTCTGCAGCCTTCAGCTGCCTCCCTCGATCACCGCGCAGATGCGCAGTCAGCACAAGTTGTTCCAGCGCGGTCAGGCTCGGCAGGAGGTTGGGCTGCTGGAAGATAGTCCCGACCTGGTTTCTGCGTATCGTAGTGAGCTCGTGCTCAGGCAGTCCGGTGAGTTCACGTCCGGCGAGGTGCACGGAACCGGAGGAAGGTCTGATGAGCGCAGCCGCGACTGCCAGCAACGATGATTTTCCGGAACCTGAAGGACCGACCAGGGCTGTGACGGTTCCCGCGTCTGCGTGGAAGCTGACCGCGTCGAGTGCTCGAAGTGTGCGTGTCTTCCCGTTTGCATCGACCCCGTCCGGGTAGGTCAGGGTCACGTCCTCGAGTAGAAGAGCCGTGGACTCTTCATGAGTCTCAGCTGTTGGCAAGGGGCTGGGTCCCGTATGGATCGAAGTCATGATCAGTTTCCTCCTAGGGCGAGAAGTGGATCGACGCGGGAGACGCGTCGAGTCGTCAGGGTTGCTCCGGCAACGCCCAGTGCGAAGACACCAAGCACGGGGGCCCCGACAGTCCAGGGCGTCAATACGAACGGCACCGCGTTGCCGATGAGCAGCCCCCCTGCCCAGGCGGCCACACCACCCGTGATGGCACCGAGGGACACCACGATGGCCGCTTGGGTCAGCGCATCGCGGACCAAGTAGCTCCGGGAGGATCCCAGCGCGCGGAGCACCGCGAGATCGCGAGTGCGCTGGATGGTCCACACGGTCAGAAAGGACACGACCACCAGGGCGGATATTCCGTAGAGGAACCCCTGCATCATCAGCAGTGAGCTGCGCTCCGACTGATAGGCCGGCAGCGCGTTGAATGCTCCCCGGGTATCGGTGGTGACAGTGCCCGCCTGATCGTTGACCGTGGCGAGAGCCTCGGTGGACAGATCGCTCGCGGAAGCTGGCACCGCGAGAGCGGTTGCCACAGTGTCTTCGCCCAGGTGAGCGATCCCCGCGAAGTCTTCGATGGACGTCCAGACCACCGGGACGTGACTGTAGAACTCGTCCTCAACCACCCCGGCTACGGTCAACTCGCTAGAGGACAAGCGCAAGGTGTCCCCCTGCGCGAGGTTGAGATCCTCGGCGATCACGGAGCTGAGGATCACCTCGCCTGCACCCGGGTGTGAATGACCCTTGATCACGTTGATTCTCGGTGCGAGGTCGGTGTCTGTCTCTACGCTGAATACCGCGACGGAGGTCGCTGTCTGGCTCGAGCTCTGCTGCGCGTCATCTGTTCCGGTTTCAGCTCGGGTCTGTGTCACTCCGAGGCGCTCCACGGCGCCTCCACCAAGAGCCTCTTCCCAGAGGTCCAGCTCGACGGCGGTGATTCCTGATTCGGTGAAGGAGGGGTCACCGTCTGCCTCCGATGGGGCGCTGAAGATGACGTGCGAAGCGTCGAGTCGTTCCAGGGCTGAGGTGTTCTGCTGACTGAGACCGTTGGTGAGGCCGGTGAGCAGCACCAGGAGCATGGTGATCAGCGCGACGACTCCGCCGATCAGCGCGAAGCGGCCCTTGGCGAAGGTGATGTCCCGAAGGGATAAGTACATGGCGACTCCAGAGAGCAAGTGTGGGGTGAAGATCTTGCTTTCCAGAATCCTGGAATCTGCCCGATCTGGGATCGTGTGATCGGTTGAGCCTGAAGGTCCGTTCGGTGGAGGACAAGCTCAACCGAATGGTTGATCCTGCGGGCAGTCCACCTCGGTACGATGATCAGGTGGACGGCCACGGCCCACGGTCTTCGTTTGTTGTCGTGCAGCGGACTGGGAGGGGTGGTCGTGGTGGCAGAGGTCTCCACGCCTGAGATCCTGCGGGGTCTCAGAGTCAGCCTCCATGTCAGCTTCGCCGCCTTGTTGTTCATCGGAGTGCTGCGGGTGGTCGCCGGCATCCGTTCTGCCTACGGGGGCGAATGGCTCGTCGTGTCGCTCAGCCTTCTTCTGGCGTGCATCTACGTCATCGGAACCGTCTGGGAGAGCCGGTTCGCACAGGGCCAGACCAGCCGCAGCCCCCGACGCTATGAACTGCCGTGGCTGGGCGCAGTCACCGGGGTGTGGACGCTCATGACGCTGGCCAGCCCCGACTTCTCATGGGTCGCGTTCCCGCTCTTCTTCATCTACCTGGTCGTGCTGCCGTCCAGGCCCGCGATAGCCAGCATCGTGGCCCTCACCGCGGTGGTGATCGCGGCCCAGTTCCTGCATGCGCCATCGGGCGATTTCCATCTGGCCATGGTGATCGGACCGTCTTTGGGGGCCGCTTTCGCCGTGGTCATCGGTTTCGCCTACCGAGCGGTGTACCGAGACAACCAACGCCACCAGCGAACGATCCGCCAGCTCGAAGCAGCTCGTCTGGAACTCGCCGAGCAGGAACAAGAGGTGGGACGCGCAGCCGAACGGGAAAGACTGGCCCGCGAGATCCACGACACTCTCGCCCAGGGACTGTCCTCGATCGTGCTGATGACCCGCGCCGCACGGCGAGAACTCCAGCATCAGCACCCGAGCAGAGCACGCGAACGCATCGACGTCATTGAAGAAACCGCGGCAGAGAACATGGCTGAAGCCCGACGTTTCGTCCGGGACCTCAGCTCCCCTGCCCTGGACTCCGACCTCCTCACCGCCCTCCGTGAGGTCTGCGCCCGGACTGCCGAGCGAGCACAGGCCGAGGGACAGGACCTGCAGTGCCGGTTCCGAAGCGAGGGGGATCTGCCTGACCTGCCGCTAGACCACCGGGCGGTGTTGTTGCGTGCAGCCCAGTCGTTGCTTGGCAACGTCGTAGCCCATGCGTGTGCGCACACGGCTGTGGTCACGCTGCAGGTCTGGCCGGATGCGGTCTCACTGGACGTGGTCGACGACGGCGTTGGTTTCACCGACGACGACGACGACGCCCAGCTCGACCGGCCAGACGCCCCAAGCTACGGGCTGACCAAACTCGCCGCGCGCGCCCGCGAGCTGGACGGCACCTCGACCATCGAGACCGCTCCAGGAAAGGGCACCGCGGTCAACATCCGACTGCCCCTGGAGGACCAATGACACCCGAATCAACCCCACAGGTTCGCGTCCTTCTCGTCGATGACCACCCTGTGGTCCGATCAGGAGTGAAGGCGCTGCTGGAAAGCTCGGGGAAGCTACGCCTGACCGCAGAAGCCGGCACCGGTGAAGCCGCGTTGGAGATCCTCGCGACCTCTGCCCAGGACGTGGACGTGGTGGTGATGGATCTCCAGATGGGCGCCGGTATGAACGGAGTCGAAGCCACAAGAAGGATCACCGTTGACTACGATCTTCCGGTGTTGATCCTGACGACCTTCGACACTCAAGCGGACATCGTGGCCGCCATGGGCGCCGGCGCGACTGGCTACCTGCTCAAGGACGCCCCGTCAGAGACCGTGCAGCACGCAGTGCTCGACGCCGCGGCGAGGAAGCCCGTACTGTCCCCATCAGTCACCGCACAAATGATGAAGCGACTCGCTTCACCGGCGACAACTCTGACGGCACGTGAAATCGAAATCCTGCAGGAGCTTGCCAGCGGAGCGACCAACCGTGACCTCGCCCGCGTGCTGTTCATTTCAGAGGCCACGGTGAAGACCCACCTGGTCCACATCTACGACAAGCTTGGCGTGGAGAATCGCACGCAGGCCATCGATCAAGCCCGCGCGCAACGCATCATCTGACCTAGCCCCTGCCAGGCTGTCGCCGCTCTATCGCGATCGGCAGCCCTACCCTCGGGCATTCCTCATTTGTGGAGGGGCTTCGACGCCGTTCGCACGGAACAGCAGGACCTCAAGGTCTTACCGGTGCGAGTCCTGAGCTTCTCTGCGCTGGGGATCGACGTCGGCATCGTCTCCGGATCGTTCGCCATCGTCGCAGCTGAACGGTGACGATCCACATGGATGGATCGCCGTCTCTTCACGACGAGGACACCATCTGCGCACCCGCAGCCCTCAGAACGCCCTACATGTCCGTCTGATCGAGCCAGACACGGTGGAGCATCGTCCCGAGCGGAACGGACCTGGGAGATTCTAGAGGAATCCTGGCACCAGGACCGCTACCAGGACGTTGCCGGTGGCGAGGATGCCTGCGGCGTGGGTCAGCTTCTGGCTGGCAGCGTGATTGTCTCGGCGGGAATTGCCTGCGGCGATCTCCAAGGTCGGGTCTGCCGCACCAGTAGGTGACATCTGATCTGGCTTGCCTGCGGGGGGCCTGGAAGGATGAACCTGTGCCGAAGC
>CANLUC010000013.1 GCA_947494195.1 uncultured Nesterenkonia sp.
CAGGGGGTGCCTCTATGGTTTTCGTCAAGCGGCCAGAGAGTGCTCGGATGCGATCGGGGCGGCGGGGTCTTGGTAGAGGGTCCCGTCGCGCAGCATCGCGTAGAGAGTATCCAGTCGGCGCCGGGCTAGGGCGATGATGGCCTGCTTGTGCCGCTTTCCCTCGGCGATCTTCCGGTCGTAATAGGCCCTCGAGGGCGGGTGCTGCAGAGCTGCGAACGCTGAGTTGTAGAGACTCGATTTCAGCCGCTTGTTCCCGCCGCGGTTGGCGAACTCCCCGCGGATGGAAGTCCCGGAACGCCTGGTCGTGGGCGCGATGCCGGCGTAAGAGGCCAGGTGGCCCGCGGTCTTGAAGTCTTTGCCCACCACTTCGGTGAGGATCCTGGCAGCGGTCCTGACTCCGATTCCGGGCATCGAAGTCAGGACCCGGTAAAGAGGGTGGGCCTCCACAAGAGCCTCGACCTGATCCAGGACTCCGGCCCGCTGCCGGGTGAGGTCTTGGAGCTGTTGCGCCAGGATCGGCACGATCGTCGCCGCGGCCTCAGTGCCGGCGACCACCACGGTCTGGGCCTCCAGAGCAGTGAAGATCTCCTCGGTGACCCGCTCGGCGAGTCGTGGGTTGTGCTTCTTGATCCGGTTGCGCACATGCCCCCGACCGGCGGTCTTCAAGCGTTGCGGGGTCGGCCAGGTGCCCAGCGCGTCGAGGACCCCGATTTGGTGCAGATGCGGTCCCACTGCCCGTTCCAGAGCCGGCTGGATCTGGGTGAGAAGTCCGCGCAGCCGGTTCCTGGTCGAGGTCATCTGTGCCAGCAGGTCATCATCGAACCCCGCCAGTACGGCGAGTTCAGCGACCTGTTCATCGGAGGCGGCGATCGAGCGCAGCGCGGCGGGCATCGTGCGCGCGGTCTCGGCGATGATGAACGCGTCCCGGGCATCGGTCTTGGCTGATCCGGCGTGCAGATCCGCCATCCGGCGCATCGTGAGCCCCGGCAGATAGGCGACCTCGATCCCGTCGGTGGCATGGGCGACCGCCACCGGCAGAGCCCCGATCGTGGCTGGCTGATCCACCACCACCAGCGCCGCACCATGATCACTGGTCAGCCCGGTGAAGAGTTCCCTGAGTCGGGTCTCGTCGTTGGGCAGGGGTTTGTCGTAGACCTTCTCCCCGGCCTGGGTCAGGGCGGTGGCGTGGTGTTCTGACTTGCCCACGTCCAGGCCGATGAATAGCGCGAAGTCCTGATGTTCCCAGGCCACGAGCTTCTCCCGTCATTGCGAAGCTGGTCACCGCTGCGGGCATGGCGCCTGCGGCGGTCAGTCATCCAGTCCGAACCCAGAACAGTTCAGGGCAGTCGGTGGGCGGGTCATGCTCGGCATCCACGTTAGAAAACAAGCCCTCAACGCTGTCCTCCTGCGTTGGGGCGTCGTGCCTCTATCAGCGATCCATGCTCCGCCGCGACCAGCCTCTGGGTGACAACACCCCCCGGATCATGGGTGACTGGGGGCAAACGATCATGCCCAGAGACCGGACCGGCCAACACCACTTATCCTGCCGGAGAAACGGTGTCCTTAGAAGCTAACGGGGGGC
>CANLUC010000014.1 GCA_947494195.1 uncultured Nesterenkonia sp.
GGCTCATCGCAGATGAGGGTGTAGCAACGGTCTGAAGCCTCCAGTGTCTAGCAGCGATCTCGCGATGTAGTGGGCGAGATTTCTGAACCCCAGTGCAGTGCCGCGCAGGTGCTCGAGCCTGCCGTTGATCGCTTCTGTAGGCCCGTTAGAAGTGCCAGGCCTCTCGAAGTAAGCCAGGATGTCCGCAGCCCGGCGATTGAAGGTCCTCCCCAGGCTGATCAACTCCTGCAATCGGCCCGGCACCGCCCGGCGCAGTGAACTGATCACGGCCTCGAGCTGTTTCTTGCCCTCGCTCTTCGAAGGGTTGCGGTAAGCGGCCACGATCTTCTGATAGATCCTCCAGGTCGCCTCGACCTCGACGTGCTCATCCACAGCGAAGACTCCGGCCAGTCGACTGTGTTGCTTGCCGGTGAGCAGGTCAGCGCCGGTCCGAAGCGTCCTCCGGGTTCCGTAGAGAGGATCACCAGAGCGTCCCCGGTGTCCCAGGGTGTCTTGTTGGACCCGCTGCCGGCACCGATCGAGTGCATCCCCGGCCAGGGCGACGACGTGGAAGGGGTCCATCACCGCGGTCGCCTGCGGGAGTTCCTCGGCGGCGGCGGTCTTGAACCCGGTGAACCCGTCCATGGCCACCACCTCGATCCCGTCCCGGAACTGCTTGTTCTGGGCGTCGAGCCAGGTCTTGAACACCTGCTTCGAACGCCCGTCGACCATGTCCAGCAGCCGGGCCGGCCCGGTGCCGTTGCGCACCGGGGTCAGATCGATGATGACCGTGACGAAGTGACTGCCGCGGCCGGTGTGGCGCCAGCAGTGCTCATCAACGCCTAAGACCCTGACCCCGTCGAATCGGGCTGGGTCATTGATCAACAGTTTCGTTCCGGCGGTGAGCACGGCGTCATTGACCGTGTGCCAGGCGGCGCCGAGGCCGGCCGCGATCCGGGTGACTGACATGCGGTCGATCACCAATGATTTCAGCGCCCAGAGCACCGCGTGGCGGCTGAGTTTCGCTCGTGGTGCCGCGGTGCAGCTGGTGTCTTGGCGCCAGACTCGGGCGCAGTCAGCGCACCGGTATCGGCGCACTCGAACCACGAGTGTGGTGGGACGCCAGCCCAAGGGCACGTGCGCCAACTGGCGCACGACGGTGCCGATGGAGACGCCCTCGGCGCCGCAGTGCCGGCACCATGGGTCGTCTTCGCGGACGCGGCATTCCAACACGGCTCGGTGTTCTTCGAGGCGTTGGCCGGTGATGGTGAGTCCGAGCTGGTCGACCAGGCAGAAACTATCGATGTCAGGGGTGGTGAAAGTAGGCTTGGCCACGTCGAGGTCTTTCTAGATGGGCAGTGTGAGAACTTCCATCTTCGGAAGGCCTCGACGTCTATCTGCACACCGCCACGCCACTACTTCCCCGCAATTGCTACACCCTCAAATGCGAAGAGCC
>CANLUC010000015.1 GCA_947494195.1 uncultured Nesterenkonia sp.
ACGTGCTGGCAACATAGGATAGGGGTTGCGCTCGTTGCGGGACTTAACCCAACATCTCACGACACGAGCTGACGACAACCATGCACCACCTGTGAACCGACCCCGAAGGGAAACTGCATCTCTGCAGCGGTCCGGTCCATGTCAAGCCTTGGTAAGGTTCTTCGCGTTGCATCGAATTAATCCGCATGCTCCGCCGCTTGTGCGGGCCCCCGTCAATTCCTTTGAGTTTTAGCCTTGCGGCCGTACTCCCCAGGCGGGGCACTTAATGCGTTAGCTACGGCGCGGAAAACGTGGAATGTCCCCCACACCTAGTGCCCAACGTTTACGGCATGGACTACCAGGGTATCTAATCCTGTTCGCTCCCCATGCTTTCGCTCCTCAGCGTCAGTAACAGCCCAGAGACCTGCCTTCGCCATCGGTGTTCCTCCTGATATCTGCGCATTTCACCGCTACACCAGGAATTCCAGTCTCCCCTACTGCACTCTAGTCTGCCCGTACCCACTGCACACCCGGGGTTGAGCCCCGGGCTTTCACAGCAGACGTGACAAACCGCCTACGAGCTCTTTACGCCCAATAATTCCGGATAACGCTCGCGCCCTACGTATTACCGCGGCTGCTGGCACGTAGTTAGCCGGCGCTTCTTCTGCAGGTACCGTCACTTGCGCTTCTTCCCTGCTGAAAGCGGTTTACAACCCGAAGGCCGTCATCCCGCACGCGGCGTCGCTGCATCAGGCTTTCGCCCATTGTGCAATATTCCCCACTGCTGCCTCCCGTAGGAGTCTGGGCCGTGTCTCAGTCCCAGTGTGGCCGGTCACCCTCTCAGGCCGGCTACCCGTCATCGCCTTGGTGAGCCTTTACCTCACCAACAAGCTGATAGGCCGCGAGTCCATCCAAAACCGATAAATCTTTCCACCAGCACCCCATGCGAGGACTGGTCGTATCCGGTATTAGACCCAGTTTCCCGGGCTTATCCCAGAGTTAAGGGAAGGTTACTCACGTGATACTCACCCGTTCGCCACTAATCCAACCGTGCAAGCACGGTCTTCATCGTTCGACTTGCATGTGTTAAGCACGCCGCCAGCGTTCATCCTGAGCCAGGATCAAACTCTCCATTAAAAAATTAATAAGAGATCAGCATCCACAATCAACCATGAGAAGAACCAGACCTTGCCAGAAAAACAAGGCCCTCACGATTCCACCACCATTGATCACAGACACCGGAATGAATCCTTGGCTAAATTTGCGATCATCACCACGGGGGTGGTAATGTCGCTGTTAT
>CANLUC010000016.1 GCA_947494195.1 uncultured Nesterenkonia sp.
GGGTCTGCCGCACCGATAGGTGACAGTTGCAGTCACGCCGCGAGAGCGACGCCGGTGTTCATGATTACTTCGTACTCCACAGGGGTCAATCCCGCCAGTCGTTTCTGCCTCCGCCGTCGGTGATAGGTCCGTTCGATCCAGGTGACTATCGCGATCCGCAGCTGATCCCGGGTCTGCCAGGAACGACGATCCAGGACGTTCTTCTGAAGCAGCGAGAAGAAGCTCTCCATGGCTGCGTTGTCACCGGCGGCACCGACTCGGCCCATCGATCCGACCAGGTCATGCCGGTTCAGAGTACGCACTAGTTTCCTGGCTCGAAACTGCGATCCGCGGTCGGTGTGGAACACGCATCCGGCCACATCACCGCGCCGTGCGGCGGCGTTGTTGACCGCGTCCACGGCCAGCCGGGCCTTCATCCGGTCACTGATCGAGTAGCCCACGATCCGGTTGGAGAAGACGTCCTTGACCGCGCAGAGGTAGAGCTTGCCTTCCGCGGTCTTGTGTTCGGTGATGTCGCTGAGCCAGAGCTGATTGGGCGCCTCTGCGGCGAAGTCGCGCATGACCCGGTCATCGTGGACCGGTGGGCCGGGCCGGCGGCCCTTGCCGCCCTTCTTCTTCCCGAACGCGCTCCACCAGCCGTTGTCTCGGCAGATCCGCCACGCTGTGCGGTCGGCCATCACCTGGCCAGCATCACGGGCCTCGTCCAGGAGGAACCGGTAGCCGAACTCCGGGTCATCACGGTGAGCATCGAAGAGCGCGTTCGCACGGCGGGCCTGGACCAGTTCGGCGTTGGTGACAGGGTCGGCCAGCCACCGGTAGTAGGGCTGACGAGCGAGCTTCAGGACCCGGCACGCCACCGCGATGGGGATCCCATCGACGGCGAGCTCACTCACGAGCGGGTAGAACCTTTTCCCGGCAGGTTCGCCTGCGAGAGATACGCCGCGGCCCGGCGCAGGACTTCGACTTCTTGTTCTAAGAGCCGGATCCGTTTGCGCGCCTCGCGCAGCTCGGCTGCCTCAACCCGGGCCTGACAGGGCTTGGCGCCGTCATCGATCTCGGCCCGGCTGAGCCATTTCTGCAGTGTCATGGGGTGGACGCCGAAGTCTTTGGCGATCTGTTCGATCGTGACTCCGGGTTCACGTTTCCTGGCTACGCGGACGACATCGTCGCGAAACTCGGCGGGATAGGGCTTCGGCACAGGTTCATCCTTCCAGGCCCCCCGCAGGCAAGCCAGATCAGATGTCACCTACTGGTGCGGCAGACCC
>CANLUC010000017.1 GCA_947494195.1 uncultured Nesterenkonia sp.
CGGTGGATTCTGGCGGTCATTGCAACAGGAGGTCTTCGATCAATTCGATCGGCTTCTGAAACCCTAGTCTTTTCCGCGGTCGATCATTGAGTTCCTGAGCCACCCAGTCAAGGTCTTCCTCGCTATGGACACTCAAGTCGGTGCCTTTCGGGAAGTACTGCCTTAACAGGCCATTCGTGTTCTCGTTGATCCCACGCTGCCAAGGCGAGTGTGGGTCGCAGAAGTAGATCTCAATCCCGGCATCGATCTTCACGGTCTTCCAGTCGCGCATCTCGGTTCCCTGGTCCCAGGTCAGTGAATGCCGCAACGCCTCAGGCAACGTCTTGATCTTCGTGGTCAACGCGTCACGCATCTGCTCGGCTCTATAACCGGCGGGTAGATGGATGAGCATCGTGTAGTTGGTGCTGCGCTCCACCAAGGTCCCGATCGCAGAGCGGTTGCCCTTGCCCATGATGAGGTCACCCTCCCAGTTCCCGGGCACCGCACGGTCCTCGACCTCTTGGGGGCGTTCGGAGATGTTGATCATGTCCGGGACTCGGTTCTTACGTTGCCCGGCCTTCCTGCATGGTCTCCGAACAGCCCTACCGGTGCGCAGACACGCGGTGAGATCCCGCTTCAGCGCACCACGCGATTGCACGTAGAGGGACTGGTAAATGGTCTCCGTCGACACCTGCATCTCCCATTGGTCGGGGAACTGACGGCGTAGTCGCCCACTGATCTGCTCGGGCGAGTACTTCTTCTTCAGGTCAGCCTCCACCCTGGCACGCAGCACCCGATTGGTGTGAAGCTTCGCAGGCTTGGGTCGAGACGCACGCTGATAGGCGAGCACCTGGGCTGAGGTCGCGCGGTACTGGGCGCCGGGCAGCGTGTTGCGTCGTAGCTCCCGCGACACGGTCGAGGCTGACACTCCGATCACTGCTGCGATGTGGCGCAGCGAGTGGCCCTGAGCGCGCAGCACGGCGATCTCCTCACGCTGGGCGAAGGACAGACATCGTCCTTTGAGATCACGGCCCCGTCGGGGCCTGACACCACCGGCGTCGAGCAGCACCCTTCGTCCGGTGCGCCGGCTGGTCTCGATCGGGACCACGGCGTCAGTGATGAACTCACCGCCCTGCATCCCGGTCCAGAACACCTGGAGAAGGTCCGGTCGCACGAAGATCGAGTAGCCCGTCATATCAACACCCATCTACTCAGTGTTGCAATCACCGCAAGAACCCAAG
>CANLUC010000018.1 GCA_947494195.1 uncultured Nesterenkonia sp.
GGTGACGGAGATCTTATCTTGAAGCCGGCTTCCCACTTAGATGCTTTCAGCGGTTATCCATCCCGAACGTAGCTAATCAGCGGTGCACTTGGCAGTACAACTGACACACCAGAGGTTCGTCCGTCCCGGTCCTCTCGTACTAAGGACAGACCTTCTCAAATCTCCTGCGCGCGCAGCGGATAGGGACCGAACTGTCTCACGACGTTCTAAACCCAGCTCGCGTACCGCTTTAATGGGCGAACAGCCCAACCCTTGGGACCAACTCCAGCCCCAGGATGCGACGAGCCGACATCGAGGTGCCAAACCATGCCGTCGATATGGACTCTTGGGCAGGATCAGCCTGTTATCCCCGAGGTACCTTTTATCCGTTGAGCGACGGCCCTTCCACACGGTGCCGCCGGATCACTAGTCCCAACTTTCGTTCCTGCTCGAGCTGCCGCTCTCACAGTCAAGCTCCCTTGTGCACTTACACTCGACACCTGATTGCCAACCAGGCTGAGGGAACCTTTGGGCGCCTCCGTTACTCTTTAGGAGGCAACCGCCCCAGTTAAACTACCCACCAGGCACTGTCCCTGGACCCGATCAGGGCCCGAAGTTAGATGCCTAACAACACCAGAGTGGTATTTCAACGATGACTCCACAACCACTAGCGTGGCCGCTTCACAGTCTCCCACCTATCCTACACAAGTGATGTCAAACACCAATACCAAGCTATAGTAAAGGTCTCGGGGTCTTTCCGTCCTGCTGCGCGTAACGAGCATCTTTACTCGTAGTGCAATTTCGCCGAGTCCACGGTTGAGACAGCGGGGAAGTCGTTACTCCATTCGTGCAGGTCGGAACTTACCCGACAAGGAATTTCGCTACCTTAGGATGGTTATAGTTACCACCGCCGTTTACTGGGGCTTAAATTCAGAGCTTCGCCACAAGTGGCTAACCCTTCCTCTTAACCTTCCAGCACCGGGCAGGAGTCAGTCCGTATACATCGTCTTACGACTTCGCACGGACCTGTGTTTTTAGTAAACAGTCGCTTCCCCCTGGTCTCTGCGACCACCACCAGCTCACCAAAGCAAGCCTGGATCACCAGGGTGGTCCCCCTTCTCCCGAAGTTACGGGGGTATTTTGCCGAGTTCCTTAACCGTGGTTCTCTCGATCGCCTTAGTATTCTCTACCTGACCACCTGTGTCGGTTATGGGTACGGGCGGTACAAGCCCTCGCG
>CANLUC010000019.1 GCA_947494195.1 uncultured Nesterenkonia sp.
GGTTCTCTCGATCGCCTTAGTATTCTCTACCTGACCACCTGTGTCGGTTATGGGTACGGGCGGTACAAGCCCTCGCGTCGATGCTTTTCTTGGCAGCATAGGATCACTGAATCCCCCACCAAAGTGGGGGCCCATCAAGTCTCACCCATATAACAAGTCCCGGATTTACCTAGGACTCGGGCTACATTCTTAGACCCAGACAACCATCGCTGGGCTCAGCTACCTTCCTGCGTCACACCTGTTAATACGCTTGGCTCCCCGGTTCAGGTCCTGCGCTCCTCGTACACGTCAGTTCCCCGAAGGGAACCGCTCTAGCACGATTCGGGCAGTTAGTATCACCAGATCACCATGGGCGGTCTTATACCGGTACGGGAATATCAACCCGTTGTCCATCGACTACGCCTGTCGGCCTCGCCTTAGGTCCCGACTAACCCAGGGCAGATTAGCTTGACCCTGGAACCCTTAGTCATTCGGCGGACACGTTTCTCACGTGTCTTTCGCTACTCATGCCTGCATTCTCACTCGAACACACTCCACAGACGAGCTTACGCTGCTGCTTCACCGCAGTGTTCGACGCTCCCCTACCCATCCAGTCCTCAAGGGACTAAATGCCACAGTTTCGGTGGTGTGCTTGAGCCCCGCTACATTGTCGGCGCGGAATCACTTGACCAGTGAGCTATTACGCACTCTTTCAAGGATGGCTGCTTCTAAGCCAACCTCCTGGTTGTCTAAGCAACTCCACATCCTTTCCCACTTAGCACACGCTTAGGGACCT
>CANLUC010000020.1 GCA_947494195.1 uncultured Nesterenkonia sp.
TGGCTGCTTCTAAGCCAACCTCCTGGTTGTCTAAGCAACTCCACATCCTTTCCCACTTAGCACACGCTTAGGGACCTTAACTGGTGGTCTGGGCTGTTTCCCTCTCGACCATGAAGCTTATCCCCCACAGTCTCACTGCTGCGCTCTGACTTGACCGGCATTCGGAGTTTAGCTGACGTCAGTAACCTTGTAGGGCCCATCGGCCATCCAGTAGCTCTACCTCCGGCAAGAAACACGCAACGCTGCACCTAAATGCATTTCGGGGAGAACCAGCTATCACGGAGTTTGATTGGCCTTTCACCCCTACCCACAGCTCATCCCCCCAGTTTTCAACCTAGGTGGGTTCGGTCCTCCACGCGCTCTTACACGCGCTTCAACCTGGCCATGGGTAGATCACTCCGCTTCGGGTCTAGACCCAGCGACTCAAACGCCCTATTCAGACTCGCTTTCGCTACGGCTTCCCCACACGGGTTAACCTCGCCACTGAGCACTAACTCGCAGGCTCATTCTTCAAAAGGCACGCCATCACACCCCAAATGGATGCTTTGACGGATTGTAGGCACATGGTTTCAGGTACTATTTCACTCCCCTCCCGGGGTACTTTTCACCATTCCCTCACGGTACTGATTCACTATCGGTTAGTAGGTAGTATTTAGGCTTACCAGGTGGTCCTGGCTGATTCACACAAGATTCCTCGAGCCTCGTGCTACTCGGGATACA
>CANLUC010000021.1 GCA_947494195.1 uncultured Nesterenkonia sp.
AGGTAGTATTTAGGCTTACCAGGTGGTCCTGGCTGATTCACACAAGATTCCTCGAGCCTCGTGCTACTCGGGATACACTCACAGGCCGGCGGAACGCATTACGACTACGGGACTCACACCCTCTACGGCGAAGGACTCAACCTTCTTCGTCTATACGCCCGCACCTCAACCCGGAGGACTGGTAGATCCTCCACGAAATGTCCCACAACCCCGATCACGCAACCCCTACCAGGTATCACACGCAACCGGTTTAGCCCCATCCGCTTTCGCTCGCCACTACTCACAGAATCACTACATTGTTTTCTCTTCCTGTCGGTACTGAGATGTTTCACTTCCCGACGTTCCCTCCAACCGGTCTATACATTCAACCGGTGGTCACACACCATCACAGCATGCGGGGTTTCCCCATTCGGAAATCCTGGTATCAACGCTCGGTTATCAACTCCACCAGGCTTATCGCAGATTCCCACGTCCTTCATCGGCTCCTACTACCAAGGCATTCACCATGCGCCCTAAAACACTTACGACCGCCATCACAGTAGCTGCGATGACACTCAAAAATAAGCGCTCGACTAAAAATTGACACAAAAAACACTGACCACACCAACGGTGTGACCAGCATGATTCGAGTATTTTGTTCAAAAGAACAAAGATGCTCGCGTCCACTATGCAGTTCCCAAACAACAACCCCCACCACCATCACCA
>CANLUC010000022.1 GCA_947494195.1 uncultured Nesterenkonia sp.
TGTCGTCAGCTCGTGTCGTGAGATGTTGGGTTAAGTCCCGCAACGAGCGCAACCCCTATCCTATGTTGCCAGCACGTGATGGTGGGGACTCATGGGAGACTGCCGGGGTCAACTCGGAGGAAGGTGGGGACGACGTCAAATCATCATGCCCCTTATGTCTTGGGCTTCACGCATGCTACAATGGCCGGTACAATGGGTTGCGATACTGTGAGGTGGAGCTAATCCCTAAAAGCCGGTCTCAGTTCGGATCGAAGTCTGCAACTCGACTTCGTGAAGTTGGAGTCGCTAGTAATCGCAGATCAGCAACGCTGCGGTGAATACGTTCCCGGGCCTTGTACACACCGCCCGTCAAGTCACGAAAGTGGGTAACACCCGAAGCCGGTGGCCTAACCCTTGTGGGGGGAGCCGTCGAAGGTGGGACTCGCGATTGGGACTAAGTCGTAACAAGGTAGCCGTACCGGAAGGTGCGGCTGGATCACCTCCTTTCTAAGGAGCTGGACCCGAGTCGGGTCCGCCACTTCATGTCGCCGTTCGTGTGACTGGTGGTTTGCTCAAGGGTGGAATATCAACGAATCGTCATCACGATGCTTGGCACTGGTTTCTCCGGTACGCC
>CANLUC010000023.1 GCA_947494195.1 uncultured Nesterenkonia sp.
GATAGGCCAGATGTGGAAGCGCAGCAATGCGTGAAGCTGACTGGTACTAATAAGCCGATCACTTACACCACACATCATTTGTGGTGCTCGGTGAAGTTTCAATTTGAACACTGCGTGTTCGCGTCCACTAGGCGGTTCTCTGCCAACAACCCCGCAGCACATCTGTGCGCTCCAGTTGAGCGTGTGGGTGGTGTGGGCCAGGTAGCACCCCACACCCTGACATGTGAGTGTCGTGGGGTGGGGATAAATGAAGAGTGTTGTTGTGATTTTTAGGTTTACAGCATCGTGTACCCCACCATGCGGGTCACCGGGAGTTGTTTTTCGGTGTGTGTGGTGGTGTGGGAATGAGTGTTGTTCTAGAGTTACGGCGGTCATAGCGTGGGGGAAACGCCCGGTCCCATCCCGAACCCGGAAGCTAAGGCCCA
>CANLUC010000024.1 GCA_947494195.1 uncultured Nesterenkonia sp.
TTGGACTTCTGCTTTTAAGCCCAGATAACTGGCCTGAATATGTTAATGAGAGAATCGGTATTCCTCATGTGTGGCATGTTTTCGTCTTTGCTCTTGCATTTTCGCTAGCAATTAATGTGCATCGATTATCAGCTATTGCCAGCGCCAGATATAAGCGATTTAAGCTAAGAAAACGCATTAAGATGCAAAACGATAAAGTGCGATCAGTAATTCAAAACCTTACAGAAGAGCAATCTATGGTTTTGTGCGC
>CANLUC010000025.1 GCA_947494195.1 uncultured Nesterenkonia sp.
GCCTTGGGCTTTGGCTGCGTGGGCGATGGCCCAGCCTTGTTCACAGACTCGCTCAACGAGCAGTTGCCGACCACGGGTATTGAGTCGGGCGTTACGGTGGGACACGGGAGACCTCCGGACGGTAGACGACCTAGATGTACTGCCCGGAGACATCGCCCACCGCACCCGGAGGTCTCCTCTGCGTCAATGACCCGTTCGGAGTGTCACGAACCTCGTGGCCGAGT
>CANLUC010000026.1 GCA_947494195.1 uncultured Nesterenkonia sp.
CCACGCAGCCAAAGCCCAAGGCGTCTCCCGCCAGTGCGCCCACCGGTGGATCAACCGCTTCCGAAAAGAAGGCTGGCTCGGCCTACACGATCGCTCCTCTCGGCCGCGCCACTGTCCACGACAGACCCCGATCAAGACCGAGGAAGCCATCGTCGCCCTGCGCGTCCGGCAACGCCGTGGCCAGGACTGGATCGGCCCCGAGCTGGGCGTCCCCGC
>CANLUC010000027.1 GCA_947494195.1 uncultured Nesterenkonia sp.
CTCAGTACCGACAGGAAGAGAAAACAATGTAGTGATTCTGTGAGTAGTGGCGAGCGAAAGCGGATGGGGCTAAACCGATTGCGTGTGATACCTGGTAGGGGTTGCGTGATCGGGGTTGTGGGACATCTCGTGGAGGATCTACCAGTCCTCCGGGTTGAGGTGCGGGCGTATAGACGAAGAAGGTTGAGTCCTTCGCCGTAGAGG